>NZ_CP113914.1:0-2236570 GCF_029395415.1 Bifidobacterium sp. ESL0798 | reverse complement strand
GCTCTTTCCTAGTTTCTTCGTACATTCCCGGCAACGATGCCTTGTCCATCGCACCAGTTTGATTCAATGTGGCACCACACTGCTGACTTCCGCGATGCAGTACTCTATATGTACTCCGACCTATAGAAAAGTTATCCACCGCCTTGCGTGTTGAAAACATTGAATTGTGAATAACATCAATGTAATTTGTGGATAACTTTCGGACGATAAACCGCGTAACTCCAACCTTTTATCTGTGTTGAGGTGCTGCCGTGAATTGTGAAAAAACTTGAAAAGTTATCCACATTTTAATTAGTGAAATTCTGTTTGGTTTGACTTGAGACTAGGGGTAAGAGTAATTTGGTAGAGCTTGACTCATGAGGAGCCATGCTTTTGCATGGCTGAAAACAACCGGGAGCATATTATGAAGAGGACATTCCAACCGAATAACCGTCGTCGCCACATGAAGCACGGATTCCGCGCTCGCATGCGTACCCGTGCAGGCCGCGCGGTACTCAACCGTCGTCGCGCCAAGGGCCGCAAGAACCTGGCTGTCTGATCAATCGGCGGCAAGGGCATGGATCGGCTGAAAAGCCATCGTGATTTTGTCCGGGTGCTGAAGCGTCGCAGAAAAGTCACTGAAAAGGATATCGTCGTGCATTTCTTGGTGTACGACGATTCTTGTTGCGGTTATGGCAATGGCCACAATACCGTCGAAGCACACGCGCAACTGGCTGGCAAGGCTATGGAAGCTATGAAAGGTTCCATAGCCTTAGACGCGGTCCGGCAAGGCAAGTCGGGGCGGCGCCTTGGGCTTGCCGTGTCAAAAAACGTCGGCAACGCCGTGGCGCGCAATCACGTCAAACGGCGTTTTCGAGTGTTGGCGAAAGCTTACGAGGGCTCGTTGCCGCAGCATTGCGATATTGTCATGCGCGCTAAACCAAGTGCAGCACGTGCCGATTTCTCGTCTTTGGATGCCCAGGTCAGTGAGCTGTTTGATGCGGTCAACCGCAAGGTTGGCCAAAACGGCAAGTTGCGCAAAGATCGGAATAAGGAACAGCCGATTACCAATCGCCAAGGTGGCCGATCATGACTGCGATGAGTATATCGAAAACCTGGCTGGCATCAGATGCCCGAACTCCTTCAAAGACGCCGGATCGAACGGTGCGGGCCGCAAAGACGGGTGAAACGGGCCAGATGGCTTTCCATGCTGACCAAGCCCCCTCTTCGAATGTTCCGCAAGTTTCGGAAGTCACGGAAGCGGGGAACATGCTTGTTGTCGCGGGTACAAGAGTGCCGGCAACTCCCGGCGACCAATCGCATTCCGCCGTCTGTCGTGCAATGCTTGCCGCCGTGCGCTGGTATCAGATCCATATTTCCGCCGGAAACCCACCTTGCTGCAAGTATTATCCGTCTTGTTCCAACTATGCGATCCAAGCGGTGACCCGTTACGGTGCCGCACGCGGGGGATTGCTTGCCGTGCTGAGGTTGTTGCGCTGCCGGCCTTGGAGTAATGGCGGCATCGATGACGTGCCCCAGCATTATTCGATTTTTTATAGATTTTCCTGGTCCAAGGCTCACGAAGAGCCGCGACTGACACCATTGGCCTCAGATGTGAAGGAGACGGCCTAATGCAGTTCACCAATCCCGATTACAACCACTTCCTTCTCGACCAAGGACTGTTTGGCTGGGTATACAAGATCCTGACACCCATCGAATGGCTGATGAGCGAGATCATGTATTGGTTCCACAAGCTCATGACCCTCATCGGTCTGCCGTCTAGAGGGCTATCGTGGATTTTCGCCATCGTCTTCCTTGTGCTCGTCGTCCACGCTATCATCCTGCCGATGTACATCAAGCAGATGCGCGGCATGATGAAAATGCAGGCCTTGCAGCCCAAACTGATGCATATCCAGAAGAAGTACAAGGGCAAGAAGGATCCGGCAAGCCGTGAGGCCATGGCTCGCGAGACCCAAAAGCTGTATTCGGACAGCAATTACAACCCGGCAGGTTCCTGCCTGCCTATGGTCATTCAGGGTCCCGTCTTCATGTGCATGTTCTACTTGCTTTCGGCCATCCCCTACATCGCGCACGGTTCCCGTGAAACGCTCGGTGCTTTCGACAAGGCCACCGCTTTGGAATTCGCCGACACCCATCTTTTCGGTCTGAAGATCTCCAATACGTTTGGCATGGCCAACGCTTCCGGCAAGATCGTCATCGGTATTTTTACCGTCCTGATGTGCTTGGCGATGTGGTACATGCAGTTCAACAACATGCGTAAGAACCTGCCGCCTGCCCAGATGGAAGGGCAGCAGTACAAGATACAGCAGATGATGACCTGGGTCTTCCCGCTGATGTACATCTTCTCCGCAGTCTCCATGCCGTTCGCAGTTCTTGTGTACTGGCTGACTAACAACATCTGCAATATGCTGCGTTCGCTTTGGCAGGTCCGTGAGTTCCCGACGCCGGGATCTCGCGCGGATGATGAGAAGAAAAAGCGCGACCACATCAACGAGAACAAGCGTCGCGAGAAGGCAGGCCAGATCTCGCTGGAGGAAGAGGCCTTGCAGAAGGCCGAAGAAGCGGCGAAAATACGCGAAGAGCATGGCTATCAGCGTGAGCAGCCGAAACGCAAACGTAAGAAGAAGAAGTAAGTTCGGGCCCGACCTCGTTGGTGTATGTGATACATATGCTATACGGGGTCGGGTTTGGGTTAGACTTAAGGACAATACGTCGGATAAAGGAGTTGGATATGTCTCGTGATGAGGAAAAGACGGTCGAGCAGCTCAATGACGAAGCTGACATCGCTGCTGACTATCTCGAGGGGTTGTTGGATATCGCGGATTACGAAGGTGATATTGAGATGGGAGTGCGTAACGGGCGCCCCACCGTTCAGATTGTCGCCGATGATGACGAGGATATCAGAAACCTTATCGGGCATAAGGGCGAAGTCGTTGATGCATTACAATTATTGACTCGTTTGGCTGTTCAGCAGAAGACCGGCGATAGGTCCCGTCTGATTCTTGATGTGGATGGTTACCTCAAGAAGCGCCGCCAGCATTTGCGCGATCTGGCGCTCGATGTGATTGACGAGGTCCGTGAGACCGGGGACCCCGCAAACCTTGACCCGATGAATTCCTTTGAACGTAAGGTTGTTCATGATCTGGTACGCGAAGAAGGTCTGAAGTCTCGTTCGCATGGCGAGGAGCCTCATCGCTATGTCACCATTTATGTAAAGCCACGTCCTGCGGAAGATGAGCTGGATGACGATGACGAGGAGCCTGAGGATACTGTTGTCGAAAATGTTTCACGTGAAACAATCGTTGATGACGATGAATCCGATGAAGATATTCAGGATCCAGAGGATGATCGTGAGTCTCGAGATGCTTTCGAAGATTCCGGTGATTCCGAAGATACGTATGATGACGATACTGATGAACAGCGATGATTCCAAGCATACGCAGTTCTGATTGATTGCATTCTTACGAAAAACGAGGCCACGGCTTATACAGTCTTGGCCTCGTTCTGATTTCGGTCCTTTCGAATAAAGAAGTTGGCGTCACATTCAACATGTGTAAAGCCTCTGGTAAATTATATAGTTATCTTGATAGATAGGGGATGAGATGGACGTTAAGATTCACACTGATGAAGAGCTGGAGAAGTCCGGATTATTGGAAAACCTCTTTGGTGATGTTTTCGACAAAATGGCGACCTTCAAGGAAAAACTTGCGAAAGAAGGCGAGGAGCGCGGCATTATCGGCCCACGAGATATCGATATTATATGGGAACGTCATATCTTGAATTCTGCAGCTGTCGTTCCGTTTATCGAGTCTTCAACTGAAGGTGAACGGTTCAAGACCGTAGCCGACGTCGGCAGCGGCGGTGGATTCCCAGGCATCGTCATGGCGGCGTGTCTGCCTGACCATGAAGTTACGCTCATTGAGCCGATGGAGCGCAGGGTAGAATGGCTCGACGAGTGTGTCGATCAACTCGAACTCGGTAATGTTCGCGTCATTCGTGCGCGGGCTGAAGAGTATGTCAAAGAGCTGAAGCATGATAAGAGCCTGCATCCTTTTGCAGTCGTCACCTGTCGAGCAGTAGCACCGATGACCAAACTGAGTGGATGGACGTTGCCGCTGATCAAACACGGAGGACAGTTCATAGCCCTCAAAGGACGTTCCGCGCCAGCTGAAGTTCGCAAAGCGGCAAAAGAGATTCAGAAGAACGGTGGCCGGAATCCTAACGTACTCGAAGCTCCAGTTGCCGAAGGTTTTGAGCCAACCCATGTAGTTATCATAGATAAGAAGTAATGGTAGCGTATTTGGTAATGTTGAATGTTTCACGTGAAACAATCCCTTATGAACGGAGTTATCCACATTTTCAACAATTCAAAAAGTTATCCACATTTTTAAATGCATTTCAAGGAGGTTCTGTAATTATTGAAATTTCAACGATTAAGCGAACAAATTTTCGAACACAAGAATTTGTGCACAAAAGTTACGCACACTTATCCACATCGGTGTGGATAAGTGTGTAGATGCAGAATCTGTCCATACGAATGACGAAACTAGAAGAATTAGAACAAGTAATTACTGTGCTGATCCCACAGTCTGTTATGTGCGGCGGATAGTCGTAGGGAGTTGATGGATATGGAATCTGCCTCGGAAACAATCAGACGTATCTTCGGCAGTAAAGGTGATTCTCTCGGCTCTGAGATGGCCGAGATTCGATCAAGGTATGAAGCCTTGAATAAGGTTCGTTTTCCGAAACCAAAGTCGACTCGGCTTATTGCGGTAGCCAACCAAAAGGGTGGCGTAGGGAAAACGACGACTACTGTTAACCTTACGGCTGCGTTGGCTTTTCAGAAGCAGCAGGTTTTGGTTATCGACATGGATCCGCAGGGCAACGCTTCTACAGCACTTGGGGTTAAACACAACACAGGGGAGCCGTCTATCTACGACGTGCTTGAAGGCAGGCTGACCATTGATGAAGTGAAACAGACTTCAGGCACTTTTGAAACATTGGATGTAGTTCGCTCGTCCATTGACTTGAGTGGCGCTGAACTAGAAGTCGCGGATTTAACTGATAGAAATGATTTGCTGAAAAAAGCATTGAAAAAATTCCTATCTTCTTCCACAAAGAAATATGATTATGTCATTATTGACTGCCCTCCAAGTCTCGGACTTTTGGTGATCAATGCTATGTGTGCAGTCAATGAAGTGCTGATTCCGATACAGGCCGAGTATTATGCGCTCGAAGGTTTGGGGCAACTCATTCAGACGATTGGTCTCGTTCAGGAACATTACAATCCTTCGCTGCTGGTGTCGACGATGTTGGTCACCATGTTCGATAAGCGTACGTTGCTGAGCAAAGAGGTGTATGACCAGGTTAAAGATCATTACCCAGACATCGTTTTGCGAACCACTATTCCCAGGTCGGTAAAGATATCCGAAGCGCCGAGTTTTGGTAAAACAGTCATCGAATATGATCCAAGGGGAACCGGGGCGGTGTCCTATCGCGAGGCTGCATTGGAAATAGCCAGAAGGTCGCCACAAGTATTGAAAGCGTTGGAAGATAGAAAGCAGAGGAGAAACTGATATGGCAGCGAAGTCACGTTTAGGAAAAGGCCTTGGCGCACTATTTCCAGCTCTGCCCGGGGAGCAGGAAAAAGTGAGTCAGGAGACTGACGTAGTTTCGGATGCTTCTCAGCGATCTTCAAAGCTCGATGCTGCTGATAATGTTTCACGTGAAACATCTGCTCAAAATAAAGTACTGGCAACTAACAAAACCGCGAGCAAGCCTTCAAAGACTTCAAGTAAAGGCAAAACGAAGAATGTTTCACGTGAAACATCCAAGAAAAAGAGCTCCGGAAGTGCAAAGTCGACTGTGCCTTCCTCATCAAAGGGTTTGGCCTTAAAAAGCAACAATGTCAAAAAGGATGGGGCAAAAAGCAGGAATGTTTCACGTGAAACATCCGTCAGCACGACCAGAAGACGTGTGTCCATGCCGTCGCTGAAAGAAGGAATGGCTCATCCGAGTGACCTGTTCTTCGGTGCTACCGTTGGCGATGGGGAAATCGATACTATAGATAAAGCGACTTCTGAAAAGAGAACAAAAAGCTTGGCCAAATCGGCGAACAACGGTAGCGAAATCGGATCTTCAACCAAGAAACCTATCAAAAACAATGATACAAGTCAGCTGGAAGCCAAAGAGTTGAAGCCGGTAGCTGGTGGATATTTGGTGGAACTCGACCTTGATGCCATAGGTCCAAATGCAAATCAGCCGCGAACGATTTTTGACGAAGACGAGTTGAAAGAACTTGCAGCATCGTTGAAAGAAGTCGGGGTGTTGCAGCCCGTAGTGGTGCGTAAGCGTCCGGCAAATCAGAAAATCGCTGATTCGGCTGACGCTAGCCATGGTGTAATCAGCAGACATGTGCAGAAGAACATGGATAGCGAATATGAGCTAATCATGGGCGAGAGGCGTTGGCGTGCGGCTCATTTGGCGGGATTGAAATCGATTCCTGCTATTGTGAAAACGACTTCTGATAATCAGATGCTTCGCGATGCTCTGCTTGAGAATTTGCACCGAGTGGCATTGAATCCGTTGGAGGAGTCGGCGGCTTATCAGCAGATGATGGAAGAATTTGGGCTTACGCAGGAACAGCTTTCCAAATCTGTCTCCAAGTCCCGTTCCCAGATTGCCAATACGCTGCGACTGCTCAATCTTCCGCCTTCAGTTCAGAAGAAAGTTGCGGCTGGTGTTCTTTCAGCAGGACATGCAAGGGCGTTGCTCGGTCTTCCCAGCGAGGAAGACATGGAGAAGCTGGCCAACCGTATCATCGCCGAGGGGCTTTCTGTGCGAAGCACCGAAGAAATCGTCGCGATGAAAACGAACGGTAAAGGCAGCTCCAGGAAGCAAAAGGCGAAGCAGAATAATCTGTGGGCTCAGTCGCCGATTCAGCATAAGTTGGAGAACCGTTTCGATACGAAAGTCGCCATCAAGGGCAATAAGGAACACGGCCGTATCGAAATTGTGTTCTCTTCTCCCGAGGATATGGATCGTATTGTCAAGTTGCTGGTTCCGCCGCAAAACAGCAACGGGCAAAATGGGTGGGTATAAAAGCCTATCAATAGTCAATCCTGCCAGGTTACCAATCGTGAAAACGATGAGTGTCGCTTGGCGGGATTTTTTTATTCGGGTCATTCTAACAGCGTATAGATGGCAGAAGGCGTGGGCCGAGAATATATAGAGACACGAAGAGACGCCAAGGTTTTGAATCTGAAGTGCAATATGAAGAGGGACTTGACACTTATTAGATAAATTATGATAGACTTCATTGCATTTGACCAAGCAGAATTGGCCTAAGTATGTGCACAGGAAATTGCTTGGATATTGTAATCATGCCATGCAGACTGTGCTTGTTATCTTCAGTTGTCGGAAATGTGAGTTGCCCCGTATTGTGGATCGCGCCAAAGGCAGGCTGTTATTTCAGCAGTGAAACCCATGCATGCCGAAACCTTGACTTAAAACGTAAAGCTCGCAGGCATCAAGCGTAACGAAAATATTCGGCATGCAAGGGTCAACCTGTAAAATCAGTAATTAAGCAAATAATAATATAATTGACTAATTACTGAATAAAGGTCGTCATATTACTTGAGACTATCCAGATAGTCCTGGGCATCCAAGGCGGCACGGCAGCCCATGCCTGCTGCTGAAACGGCCTGACGATAGACGCTATCGACCACGTCTCCGGCGGCGAAGACACCGGGCAGGGAAGTGCGAGTAGAAGCCCCGTCGACCTCGATATAGCCCTTGTCGTCAAGTTTCAGGGCACCCTGCATGAATTCGGTGGCCGGGGTGTTGCCGATGGCTACGAAAACGCCTTCGGCTGGAACCTCTGTGGTTTCGCCGGTTTTGACATTGCGCACGGTGACGGACTTGGCGCTTCCGTTTTCGCCGTTGATCTCGTCGATGACCGAATTGACCATGAACGACATCTTGTCGTTTGCCTTGGCACGATCGACCATGATTTTTGCGGCCCGGAATTCGTCACGACGATGAATCAGCGTCACAGACGAACCGAAGCGGGTCAAAAACTCCGCGTCGGTGAAGGCGCTGTCGCCGCCGCCGACCACCACAATCGGCTTGCCACGGAAGAAGAAGCCGTCGCAGGTGGCGCAGTAGGAGACGCCCTTTCCGGAGTATTCCTGCTCGCCCGGAACGCCCAGCTTGCGCACGTTGGAGCCGGTTGTCACCACGATGGCTGGAGCCTGGTAAACGTCGCCCTGATCGCACGTCACGCTTTTCATTGCGCCTTGATCCGAGCCGTCGCCGAAGTCGACCGACACCACGTCGTCGAAGACTATTTCAGCTCCGAACTTTTCGGCCTGCTTCTGCATGCTGTCCATAAGATCCGGACCCATTACGCCGTCGGGGAAGCCAGGATAGTTTTCGACTTCGGTGGTGTTGACGAGTTGCCCGCCGGGAGTGAGTGCGCCCGCGATGACCAGCGGTTTGTAACCCGCACGACCGAGATAAATGGCCGCTGTGTATCCTGCAGGGCCTGAGCCGACGATAATGACATCGCGCAGATTGTTCTCAGCACCATTCTGGGCATCGTTTTGGGTGCTGTTTGCAGTGTTCTTTCCTGTTATATGCAGAAAATTGATTTGCTGTGTATTCTCTTGAGTCATGAAATCACTTTAACATTGTGTGAGGCTTATCGGAACCTTCGGCAGCCGGCATTGATTCCAAGGCAGAAAATCGTGCTACGAGCCGCAAGCAACGTATCAGCAAATGCAAAAAGGCAGCAAAGAAAAACCCGCGAAAGTAAATAGGACATCAGGAGAGACCCAAACAGGAACTCAGAAAAGGCCTAAAAGGGACGCTAAGATTCTCTTAGGGATAATGACGAATAACTTCAATGTCGTCCTATGCCCGTTTTATCACCTTTTACGCGCTTGCTTGCCCGGTCTATGCAAAAGCGACAAACAGGTAAAGTGAATGTCGCTTATTACAACACATCAGGCACCTGGCTGCCGTCCAAGAAGTGCGTCAACTGGTCACAGCGACATAGTTCGACATCTGATGCAGGATCGGGATGTTGCTGGCCGCCCACGGGCAGGCCCACTGCAAGATGGCGAACGCCGCGGCCAGAAGCAGCAGCAGTACCAGGAGTATACGTATCCCCTTGATTCCCGGCTGCAGCCTGGTCAATCCGCCGTAAATGCTCGGGTCCGGCTTCCTTACATCGCCTGCCTTGATGGCGCGACGAAGCGGCCAACGCCAAGCGATGGCGGCGGCGATGAACAGCACCAGATACATAACGAGCAGTGCGAGGATGACAGGAATCAGCGAAGGAAGCTTGGCGAAAGGCGATTCCTTCTGATTATTGATGAACTGGACTTTGCCGTTCTGCCCCAGATGGGTGAGTTCCTGCGGGACGCCGTCGGAGACCTTCGCCCAATATTTGAGCTTTCCGTAAGTGATCCAACGATGCGTCGGCGTGGAGTATTTCGGTTCACAGGTCGTGAGCGTGATCATGCGTTCCGTCGGCGCCTCCGTCGGATTTTCCGGGTTCGGAGCAACCACTTCAACATGGTCCGGCGTCACGATTTTGAAACTCGTGTAGGTATAAACGTACCAGTAATCCTTGGTCCGCAGCACGATTGGATCGCCGACCTGCATCTTGTCCACGTCTCCTAAAGGCTGGCCATATCCATTGCGATGCCCCGCGGCAGCGAAATTGCCGATTTGGCCGGGCATTTGGGAATCCGTGTAATGTCCCATGCCGTGCTGATTGAGTGCGGTCATATCAGTGCCCTGCACGATGTTGCGTTGCCACTGGTCGCCGAAACGTGGGATGTAGATCTGTGCCACCAAATCGCCATGATTGGCGCTTTGAGGCTGGATCGGGGGAGTGCCGTCCTGAGCCTTTGCGATCTTGACGCCCTTGGAAGAGCTTAAGGCCTTGCTCGGATCGCTCCATGAAACGGATTGACGCTGGTTATATTGTGTGTGTTCGGACTGCACGCCGGTCCACCACATCTGCCAGACGACGTACAGCGCGCAAATCGCGGCAACGGTGAACAGCAGTTCGGCGAAAATCCCGAGTGCCGTCCACAAACGCCTTGATTTCGAGCGTGATTTGATGTCGCCGCCGTTACCGGTACCGTTGCCATTGCCGGTGTGCCGACCATGTTTTCCGCTCTCGGAATTATCGCTTTGCCCCGCGAGCCAGGGTTGTCCCGTGTTCTGTCCTGGCTGGGAGGGCTGGAGGGGCTGGAACACCTGCGTTTGCTCGTTTGCATCCCCAGCGTTGGCGGCAGCTTGGTTGGCGGCGGGCCCGTTCATTGCGGATTGGTTAACAAAACCCTGATTGCCAACCCCTGGATTGCCCCCAGGCTGTGCGAAAGATGGCTGAGTGTCTTGCGAAGCCCAAGCCGGAGCCTGAGGGGCTGAAGGCGGGTCGGGAACGCCGAAATCTTCGAAGGCTTCATCCAAGTCGGTCGGTTCGATGGCGTCTTTACGCCGGCCGTAGTCGTACTTGTCGTTATCAGCCATGAAATCCATCTCTCGTTCCATATCGATCTGTTATTGCCGTGCAATAGTTGAGGGCGTAAAATCGCCTATCGCTCTATCAGCCAGTACGCGTCAATTGTATCTGTTTGTATAGCCCTTTTTCGCTCGTAGCCTTTATTCGTTGCCTTTATTTGTCGCTGCCGGTTGTTTTGGCGTCACCGTCCTTATTATCGGTTTTCATCACGGTGGCATATTTGAGTGTCTGCAGCACCGGTGCCTCTGGGAAATGCAGGTTGTCTTTGTCTTCGACTTTCCAACCCAGCCCGAACGCGCTGACATATTCCTGATAGGTCTGGATTGCCTTCGAATCGTCCAGCGCGTCGCGCATGGTGTCGCTGGGGCCGATGGCGGAAATGGTATAAGGAGGCGAATACTGCTTGCCCTGAAGCATCAAGATATTGCCTTTGCAGATAATCGCTGAATTGTAAAGGACGCGCTGATCTTGGATCATCATCGCTTCGGCGCCGCCCCGCCAGAGGGCATTGACCACGGATTCGATGTCCTGCTGGTGGATGACATAATCGTTGATGTTCGTGGCCGTTCCGGTGCCTGAGTCCGAAACCATATGCTGCCAAAGCGGAGAATCGTTGAGTGTGACGGATATGCCCGGCCCGGTGACCGCCGAAAGCATGGTCCCTGCCCCGGGGTCTTCGCTGGAATTGTTGCTTTTCGCGCTGTCTTTGCCCGCGTATTTGTTGAGAGTGTTGATTTGCGACCCCAGCGATTTCACTTGGCTTTGTAATTTGTTGACCTGGGAGACGCGCTGCTCCACCAATTGTGCGGTATCGGAGCTGACCACGCTGGTTTTGTTGACACGGAGGTTGGTCATCAACAGGAATCCGGAAAGCGCGACCACAAGGAATACAGCCACCCCGCCAAGCCGCGAACGTTTCGCTTTGTGCTTGCCCTCCGGATTTTCCTTCATGCTATTCCAAATTCCTTGACTTACTCAATCTCTTGTTTCGAGTGTACACTAATATGTCGTTTAGGCTATTGAATGGAGACTACGCTTATGGCTGACGAAGAGCTGGACAAGGGCGCCGATGCCGCCGCTACGCAGGATAATGAGGCGCAAAAGGCATGGGACGAGCCTGGAACGCAGGCTGATGACGTTGCTGACGAACAAGACGCTGACCGTAAGTCGGATGGTGCGAATGGTGACGATTCTTCTGACTCGAAGGAAAGCGAGCAGAAAGATATCGACGATGACGACCTCGACCTGCCAATGGACAAGATCGATGCGTTGCTGAGTGCGACGAATGTCGACAAGAAGTCGATGACCCCGCAGTTGCGTCGCGTCGCTCAGCGTCAGGCGGAAAACAGCAAGCGTGTCGAAGAGACTATCAAGGGTACCAAAGCGAATCCCGGCTGGTTCGTACCGCTGTTCTGCTTCCTCATGATTCTGGGGCTCGCATGGGCTGTGGTTTATTACCTCACCAGCAAGTATCCGATTCCTGGCATCGGCGCATGGAATCTGCTCATTGCCTTCTGCATCGTGATGGTCGGCTTCATTATGACCATGTGGTGGCGTTAACCAATCGCCCGCTTTGCCGTTAAGACGAATCTGGTTTTTGCCGCTCGCAAATTGATTGGCCGTTGAAGCCGGTGCGAAATCGTTAGGCGTGTCTCCTGATTGTTGGAGACACGCTTTTTTTGTTGCCCTCGGCGTTTCTTTAGCTTGTCCTGTTTTTGACGACGTGAGTATGCAGAGGATTGTGCTTGTGGGTCTGAGGTTGCTGAGGTAAACCGCGTTGACCGGCTGAATATCTAAAGCGGGCAAACCCAAATGGTTAACTGCAGAGTTACCCACAAATGTGGATAAGTATGGTGACTAAGTGTGGATAACTGAATATGGAATTCAGTATCTTGCCGTGGTTTATGATCATGTGCATAACTGTTATCCACATATTCCACATTGAATAATCGTTGGAAAATAAAAGATTCTGAATATAGCCGTGGATAAGTATAAGAGTTTTACTCAGGTAACGCCCAAGTTATCCACAAGATTTTCCACATCGGTGGAAAACTACAGCGGTGTAATTTCTATTTTTATTGTTCTTAGGCTTGGTCGCTCTTGCGTCTATCGGGTTATCCGGTCGACATCGACGATGGAGCCGAAGAGGCCGATACGGCATCCCAGATACCTACATTGAGCGATATCCCTAGTAGACCGACGAACATAGATAGGTTCAACGGAGTCGGAGAGCTGTATGAGCAACCCCGGCTAGGCATCTGCTGCGCGTCGCCGGGAGTTTGAATAAAAAGTGGGTGAATATAAAAATTGGGGTTCACCGACCAAAACATCGGTGAACCCCAATTTTAGGTTCCGATTATTGCACCGGAATCAAGGGAGGACTTTATTCTTCATTGTTCGTGTGTTTGCGGCTGAAGTGGTAGCCTACGCCACCGACGGCCAGCAGGAGCACAGCAATAAGTGCGACCATCGCCACATCAGCGCCGCTGTTCGCCAGTTCGCCTTGCGGCTTGGCGACAGGCTTCGGCTGTGCCGGTTGTGCAGCGGGCTGGGGCTTGGGCTTCGGGGTGACGAAGGTGCCGAGCTTCAGAATCTGCTTGCTGGATGAATTACCATCAACATCAAGGCTCTGAATTTCAACTTGATCGCCGCTACGAACGTCCGCAGGCCAAGCGACGGTGAATGTGCCATCGGCATTGGTCGTGGCAGAGGTACCCGTGAAGCTCTTCAGCAACGAGGCTGCGTGCTGCAACGGTTTGCCGTTCGCATTCAGCCAGGTCAGCTGCACCGTGGCGCCACCTTCGGCCTTGCGGTTGGGCTGTGCGCTCGCGCTCGCGGATGAGACGACCTTGCCGGTTACTGTGCCGCCGTTCTCGCCGTTCTGGCCGACTGTTGCGTAACTGAGTGATTGCGCTTGAGGAGCCACCATATCAATCAGCGTATCGGTGAAGACAAAGGCCGAATACTTCGTGGTGCCGGGCTGCACAAGGCTGCGACGAGCACGGAAGACGAAGTCCTGACCAATGCCGATGGAATCCGGGAAGTCGGAAATCGGGAATGTCGCTTCCCAATCGCCGGTGGCCCTGTTGATGGTCACATTGCTCGCCGCGGTTCCCTCAGTCGGAACTTCGGAGGAAGAGCCGGCAGGAAGAGCTACGACCTGGACCTCATCATTGGCGTGAGGCGTTGGGATGCTGCCCTTTACCGTGACGACAGAGCCGGACATTGTGCCGTTGATCATCTTTGGAGCTTCGACGTCAGCGACGATGGGCGCATCGGGATCGAAGGACTTGGTGAGCACGCTTGCGGTGTTGCCTGCGGCATCCTTGGACTGCATGGTTACCTGATCGGCACTCGCTGCAGCAGCGGGAGGGGTGGCGCTGAACGTGCCATTGACTCCACTGGTTGCAGTGTCCGTCGCGAGCACATGACTACCCTTCATCCACTGAATCGCGATCGTATCGCCGATTTCGGGATGATGCGCGGTGTGCGTTGAAGGATACATGGTCGTCTCTTCGACGCCGGAGAGGCTGGCTGTCAGTTGCAGGCTGGAGACATCAACGCCAGGAGCCACCATATCAACCTTCTGAGCCTTGGGGGCAGCGTAGGCGGAATCGGTGGTGTCACGGGTCAAGCGGGCGTAGAACGTGAAGTTCTGGCCGCAACCGACATTGTCGGGCAGATCCGACGGATTGAATTCCGCGCTCCATGTGCCATCTGGTTCGATGGTCTGGCTGACAGCGCTTCTTCCGCTGATTGGCGCCGGGGCAGCAGTCGCTCCCGACACCACCATGGCTTCAATCGCATCTCCATCGACATACGTATAACCCGGCAGCGTTCCGGTGACCTTGACACGGCTGGTGACAGTCACGCCATTGGTCATCTTCGGAGCCTTGACCGACGTAATCGTAGGCGCATAGGTGAGGGTGAAATCGACATCGGTTGCGGCGGACGTATTGCCGGCAGCATCCTCGGCGTAGACCGAGACCTTGGTTGCCGCGGCTGCGTAGTTCGGAGGTGTCGCGGTGAACTTGCCGACAGGCGCCGCCGTATTGCTGCGCACGGTGGTGGATGTGCCAAGTGGCGTTCCATCGTGCTTCTCCCAAGTGAGGTGCAGCAGGACATCACCTTCATCGACAGCTGCGGAGCCGCCAGATCTCGTCGTACCAGTGACGCTGCCGGTCGGCTGCGGCGTGGCGACGCCAGGAGTCGGCGCAATCATATCGACGGGCTCCATCTTCGGCGTGCCATAAGCCGAGTCATGGCCGGAACGAATGCGGTAGGCATAGAACGTGAAGTCGCTGCCCTTGCCCACGGTGTCCGAGAAATCAGATTGCGGGAAGGTGGCGGTCCATGTGCGTGCGGAGCCGTTGACGGCAGTTGACGTTGCCACAGTGCCGCTCACTGGTGCTGCGACCAAGCTGGTATCTCCGCTCACGACTTCGACGTGAACATCGTCACCTACGGCATAATCAGGGAAAGTGCCGTGCACGACGATATCGCCGACAGCAGCAGCACCGTTGATCATCTTTGGCGCTACGACATCGGTGATGTCGGGTGCCTGCGAGTCGAACTGCACATTGACCGTGCCGGATTCGTTGGTGTCGGTGTCCTTCGCCTGAACGTCAACCTGGCTGATGCGTCCGGCCCAGGTATCGCTCGGGAAGGCGAAGTCCACCGCTCCATCTGTACCGCTTGGCGTGGTCGAAGTACCGAGCGTAGTACCAGCAGCATCCTTCCACGTAAACGTAAGGGTCACGCCGGTTTCCTTGGCACGGTTGGTTTGTATGGAGCTATCGCCCGAAGACCAGACGGTGCCGACCAGATGACCGCGGGATTGCGAGGCCCCCGTAGGCTCAAAGGCAGGAGCTACTTCATCGACCGATTGGTTGGTAAGGTCCTTGGTGGCTGCCGTTCCGCTGGAAACGGTACGTGAAGCGGTGAATGTGTATGCATTGCCCGTGCCGATCGGATCGGCGGTGCCGGTAGCGAAGTCGGTTGCGTGGAACGTGACGGACCAGTTGTTGCCGCTCCAGGCGGTGGAGCCATAGGAGTTGATGGTCACACCGCCGCGGGTCGCCGTCGCGGTGATGACATCGTCGTTGGCGACATGATGCGGAACGGTGCCCTTGAGCACGATATCACCGCTCAGGGTGCCGTTGGTCACATGCACAAGCGGCGTCTGAAGCGCCAGATCAGCCGGAGCATCCGGAGTCTGACGTGTCAGTATCTGCTTGTGGCTGAAGGTGTTGCCATCGCTATCGGTAACCTTCACGTTTACTGCCTTGAGGTTACTGCCGTTGACGCCGGAAGGCCACGACTCGTTGAACTTGCCTGCACTGGCGCCGGTCTCGGAGGTACCGGTGGTGGCGGCATGCACATTTGAACTAGGAGTGCATGCGGTATCACCACACCATTGTATTGCGTATGTTACGTCACCTTCAGCGATGCTGGAGGTACGGGTGTTGCTGTTGAACGCGGTCTTCACCGTGCCCTTCACTACGCCGTCGGCACCGCCATCGGCGGTTCCGGGCTCATAGGCGCTCCACTGTTCGCCATCGAAACCAGGCGCGACCAGATCAATGGCCTTGCTGACGGTTGTGTCGGCTGTATCATTATCGGAGTTCACGTGGGTGATGGTGAACGTGTAGGTTGCGCCGTTGCCGACGGTGTCTAGATTGGCAAGCGCCCGGAGCTGCGCACCGGAGAACGTAGCTGTTACGGTCTTTTCGTCGTTACCAGGTGTAGGTGGATCCCAAACGATGGAGCTTGCTGAAACAGCTGTGCCACTGCCGATCTTTCCGTTGACGATAATCGGAGTCGAGTTGTCGCCCGTCTGGTGCTTGACCGTGGCCGTCACCTTGAGATCTTGGTCAAGGTCGGATTAGATCCGCTGACACCGGTCATCTTCGGAACAGGCGTCACCACAGCGGCACCGGTAGGTGCCTCTGGAGGCGCTGCGCCGCGGGTGCTCAGCGTCAGCACCGTGGAATAACTGTTGCCGGCGGCATCAGGAGGGATACTCACCTGGACCTTGTCATTCTCCACAACACTGGCTGGCCAATTGATGGTGAACTTGCCGTTCGCATCCGTTGTAGCGGTGTCGATGGGAAGGGACAATGCCGCTCCAGTGGAATCGAGCCATTTCAGAGTGATGGCCTCCGAAGCAAGCTTGTTGCGGTCAGGCTGCGCGTTGGCGCTGCCGTCGCCGGAGGTGTATACGGTTCCGAAGACGATGCCCGTGCCGCCGTGTTCGGCAGGCGTCTTGTAATCCAGCTTGCCGGCGCCGGAGCCGAAGCCAGGAGCGACAATATCAAGATTGTTGTTGTGCTTGAACTGGTAATTCGTCTTGGTGCCATCATGGCTTACACGCCGTGCGCGGAACGAATAAACGGTGCCGGTTCCGACTTTATCCAGCTTGAGATCGGTGAAATCGGAAGCATGGAACGTTGCGGTCCAGTTGCCGCTGGCATCGAGCGTGACGGAAGTGGCATTTACGGCATCGCCACTTGTGGTGGATGTGCTGCCGGCAGTCTTCATCAGGCCGACCTCGATGGTGTCCCTGTTCGGATCGGAGATGCCGGTGCCGAGGTCGGCGCCGGGAGCTGTGCCGGAAACGGTGATGGTGTCGTCTGGCGTGTAGCTGCCATCAACGCTTGTCGGCCTGGCAGTGATGCCGTCGATAGTTGGCTCGGTGGCATCACGCGGTAGCCAATGTGCCTTGAGAAGGGCGTTGTTATCAGATTTAGGCGGATTGCCAGGCGTTGGATCAACCCATTCATTCCATGTGTCCCACCGATGCCAGTTGAAATCGATGGAATCCCCTGGCTCATAGGTTTTGCCCGGATTTTCGGCATCCGTCCATCCGCCGAAGGTAAAGCCAGTTTGTTGTGGAGCTGTAGGGGGAATTGACAATCCGCAAGGCGTGTCCGGCCAGCAATTGCTTTGGGTTGGCAGGTCACTGGGCATGTCGGTGACGGTTGCCGGCGTATTTTTGTCGAATTTCACGCTCATGCTCGGCGGATTGCCGTACCACGCCGGTGCCGAGGGAGCAGCAATGCCGTTACTCGGATCAAAACCGGGAGTGACGGCTCCTTCCTTGTTCCATGTTCCAGGCGTAGGGTCCTCTTCCCACTCCCAGTGTTCTGGTGTAGGTGCTGGGGCGCCGGTTGCGTCCTTGTGGACCATGTTGAAAGGCCCGGGCTTCAAACCGCTGTTGGCCGATACCTGTGAATTTGGCCCTAGACGCAGCAAACGAATCGGGGATCCGCGGAACATATACATCATGTTGCTTCCAGTGGTGTCGAAACCGGAGATATCGAGTTTCTGCAGATTCGAGCAGCCGTCGAACATTTGCTGCATATTCGGATGCTGGCTCGTGTTGAAATTGGAAAGATCGAGGGAAGAGACCCAGCTTCCGGCGAACATTCCGCTCATGTCTGTTACCTGGCTGGTGTCCCAGGTGCTGAAGTCAGGGGTAACCAGGGAATATGTGTTGTTGAACATGTTGTCCATGTCCGTGACACGCGCGGTGCTCCATCCAGGGCCGAACGTGATGGTTTGCAGGTCTTTACAGGCTTCGAACATGGACGCCATGTTGGTGACACCTGATGTGTCGAACCCGGAGAGATCTATCGATTTCAATGAATAGTCATCACGGAACATATATTTCGTACCAGTCAGACCGGTTATGGTGGCATTGGAAAAATCAATGCTCGTGACGTTATGCAACCATTGGAATACATAGCTGAAATCGCCGGACATTTCAATCGGATCCGCAATGACGACTTTCTGAATGGAATCTGGATTTACACCGTTTTTCCAAGGATAACGATTCGAATCTTCTACGGTAGGCGTTGCTAGCGCCCATTTATTCCAGCTAGGCTTTGACGAATTGAAAAGCTCGATCTTCAAGGTACATTGTCCGCCGACGTCCGCTACTTCCCAGGCGATATTCCTTTGACGGACGGGTACGAGGGCCCCCAGGATTATTTTGCTCTTTGCATGAGATACGCAAGCCGGCACATCTTGGGGCCCGACTTGTGGGCCACCGCGGGTCAACGATGAACCTTTCGATTGCACTGGGCTGCTGACCTGTGGCAATGCGCTTGCCATCTGCGGGGCAGCACCTATGGCGAGTGAGGCCAGTAACGCCACACCGCCAGTGAAAATTTTGCGTAGCTTCACGATACGCGTTCCTTTCTTCTTTGAGTGGGCACACCATCAGCCACTGTTAAAGTGTATGACTATACTGACACCAGTCTACAGGGTAATATGACAAATATTACTATTATTGTCTATTCTTTTGCTATTTTGCTGTGATATGTCGAGGTATATAAGATATTTCTGTCGAGATAACCAGAATTTTCTTAAAATATGTATTGTATTTCACAAAAGTCTTGGAAGAGTGTACAATAAGTAAGACAACTCCTTGTTGTATATGTACCGTTTGTAACGGATGAGAAGAATATGCTGGAATAGTTGTTGGAGTCACAGCGGATTCCCTCATCGGTTCCAATGGCGCGTAATTAAGGACGAAATTGGTACAGCGGTCAATGAAGTGCTGCTTCTGAAATCGTTAGCCAAATCCGTTGTGCTGCTCAAAAGAGTAAGGATGCGAGAACATGAAATTAGGGAAACAGATACGTTCGGCGGTGGGAGTAGTACTCTCGGCCGCTACGTTGCTGGCTCTCGGTGTAACCGGAGTCGGTACAGCGAACGCTGACGATACCATTGCCGATCTTGCCACAAGTGGCGACGACGGCCAGATTACCATCAAGAAGGGTGATGGCGGATATTACGACGAAGGTGGCGGGTCCATTTTTTACGCTTTGCGTATTGGGGATTACGGGAAGGCCGCCACGAGGACTACCTCAGCCCCTGAAACCACCATCGAAGGCGTGGAAGTCAAGGGAACGGCTGATAAGGTCACTCCTTACTCTGGCAACCCGGTGGCAGCGGGTACTCCGACAGAGATTAATCCTATTATGGCCACTGAAGTGCAGGCTGTGTTGGATGAAGCAAACCCGGGAACTTCGCATCAGCTGACAGATGACGAGAAGGCCAACCCCATTGGCTATGTTGCTCGGCATTGGTTGGGCTATACGAAGACGGATACCACTGAGAGCGCAACCAACGACGATGACCAATCCAAGGATATGCATAAAACCGGTTTGCTGCGTAAGTTTGCGACAAAGTTGCAGACCAATACCACGTTGAAGTCGGCTTTTGTGAATGATGCTCCGGAGCTGCAAGCTGCCGATTGGGATGCAACAGCCAAGACTTACAAGCTGACAGGCCTTAAAGAAGGTATCTACCTTATTGAGGATGTGACAGGCGGCACCAATGCCATGTCCATTCCGATGATTGTCGGTTCCACTGTCGGGCCGAACAAACTCGAGAAGTTCACCGGTGGAAACACAAATTTGGGCACGGTCGAAGTAAAGGCTGAAATTCCTTCTGTCGACAAGGAATTGATGAAGGTAGACGGTACGGAAGTCCACGGAGTCGCTTCCGGAATCCATATCGGCTCCATTCTTACCTACAAGGTAACGGCGAAGGTACCTAACTACACGGGCTTCAGCTCTTATATGTACAAGCTCATTGATAAGCCTTCAAACATGGAGCTTGTTGACGCCGCTGCTGGCGGTGCGGATATGACGGTAACTGTTAGTGGCGCTTCGAAGACACTGACTACGGTCGCTGATGTCGATGCTCCGTCGGCTCCTACCACAGGTATTCTGTATCAGGCCCCTGTCACGACCGGCCCGAACCAGACTCCAAACTTCACGCTCAAATTCCTCGATATCATGAACTACACGATTGGCGATGACATTGTCGTCAACTACACCATGAAGGTCAATGGCACTGGTGCTGCGAACAATATCGACGAGCAATGGTCGAACAATCCGAATGATCCCGGCAGCAGTGGCGACCACGAAGAAACTGGGCATGATCATGGCAGCAACGATCCTGGCCACCATTACGCCACGTCGTTCACCATTGACATGTCGAACCGTCTGAGGGATTCCAGCGGCACCTTGCTTGCCGGAGCGACTTTCACTGTCACCAAGCATGGTACAACGGATAAGCTGTACTTCGTCAGCGATGGCGATGGATCCTATGGTGTTGCGGCTCAAGGTGTAAGCGGTGCGACTGACACAGTCACAGTCGGTACGGTCACTACAGGTGGCACTCCTACAGTAGGTAAGTTGGTGCTGAAGGACGTTCCCGAGGGAACGTACGATATCGAGCAGACGAGTGACGCAACCGATCATCACATGGTGGCCGGAAAGCCGAGCTTCACGTTGAGCGTTGCGAACGCACGATACGACGCTGGAGATACTGGTATTGGTGGTCCTAACCCTGTTTACGACACCAGCCATGATAAGCAGGTCAAGGCGAAGATTACCAGTGCTGGTTTGTGGGGCTTGGTAACCGCAACTACAGATGCTTCTGGTACGTATGCTGGTTTCATTACACCGACCGGTACCGATTTCAACACTGCGCCGCTGACTGTGGCCAACGTTGATTCCTTGGCACAGCTTCCGTTGACTGGTGGCGCTGGCGTCATTCTCATCGCCGCCTTGGTTGTGGTGTGCGGTGCGATTGCAGCTGGTACGTCGGTACTTCGTCGCAAGAATGCGATGAGGATCCAAAAGTAGTAGGTGCTGTCTCTGCTTTAAGCAACATCTGAGAATCGAAAGAATCGATGAGGCTACTTGAGTAGATGAGGGAGAGGCCCTCTTGAAGCAATGCTCCAAGAGGGCCTCTCGCTCTCTGTATGCTTAGACGGAAATACTTGTTGTTGCTGACTGATAACTGTGAATGATTTGATGGGTACTGGGGACATGGGTGCTGGAAATAAAAGCAAGGACTTGGACGTTAAAAAGTCGAGTGCGCCTCAAACAGGTTTTTCCGCACCTGAGTTCGATGAAATATTACGCCCTGTTCATCATTGGAAGCAACTTTTCACCCGCATACTCATTGAGGTGATTCATGATTTCTTTGTCCTTTTGACTATTGCGTTGGTGCTGTGGGTGCCGCTCAATCGTGCGGTGCATGCACGCCAAGAGTCGATTGCCTCCATCAATGCAGCAAGGGAAATGGCGAAATGGCCTCGTGGACGTACCATCAAGGAGTACAAGGATGCTCAGATTTATAATGATGAGATTTATAAATCAGGGCAATTCACATTAGGCGAGCTTGTCGATCCGTTCCAGAACGATATCAATGACGATACTTCTTCGGCTTCGGACAAGCAGTATCAATCCATGCTGAAGTCAAGCAACGGAGTAATGGGAACCGTTCGAATCCCTGCGATCTCATTGAGATTGCCCATTTATCACGGAACGTCAGCCAAGACGCTGAATGACGGCGTCGGGCATCTTCATGGCTCGAGCCTGCCAGTCGGCGGCAAATCAACCAACTCGGTCCTTACCGGCCACCGTGGTTTGCCCGAGGCAACCTTGTTTACCAGGCTTGATGAGCTGAATAAGGGCGACAGCATTTACATTCAGACATTGAACCGAACCATGGGCTACAAAGTCATCGATATCAACGTGGTCAGTCCTGATGATGTCCATCTTTATAAGGTCGTACCGGGCAAAGATTATCTCACGTTGATGACTTGCACACCTTATGGCGTTAATACGCAGCGGTTGGTTATTACCGCCGAACGCGGCAACATCCCCAAAGATGTGCCGGAGTTGAGCGACCGACCTGACGCCCGATTGGTGGCGGGATTTGCCGCCGCAGGTACGCTGATATTGGGCATAGCTATTTGCCTGACCCGCAACTATCGGTTGCTGGTGCCGCCGCCGTGGCACTATGATGGCACGCCGATTCCTCGTTGGCGTCTGCTGCCTCACCGTCCGGATCGTCGTGGCCTGCCGCCTATGGGCGAAGTGCCTGCTCATCCCAAGCACATCAGTCAGACGCGGACTGGTCCAAAGCGATGAACACCGGTACACACCGGTAAATGTTGACTAAACGTCGGGTGAACGCAGGGTAAGTACAGGTGGTGAACGCAGGTAAGCGCTAACAAAGCACCTGTAAGCACGTAAGCGCCGGTGAACGCCGGCTAAGACTTTAAGACCGGTAAGCATAAGAATGGCCTTTCCTGAAATCATAACGTTTCAGGAAAGGCCATTACATTAATTCAGAGCGATAGTCAGCCCACTCTCGTAAGTTGCTGGTCTTCTGGCGATGCCCAGATCTTGACTATTGCTTGCTGGCGCCTCCGGTTTGGCCGTTGCCGCCAGCATTGCCGGTGCCGGAGGAGCTGCCGGTGCTGGGGGTGGGCTGCTGGGCCGGTGCCTGCGTGCTCAGGGTGATGGTGTCGCCCTTGGTGGCTTGCGAGCCTGCGGTCGGGGAAATGCCGATTACCATCAGGTTGTCGTTGCCTGTCTCGGGATTGACCTTAAAACCTGCAGCCATGAGAGCGCTTCTCACCTGGGCGACCGTCGATTTGCCGCTGGTATCGACGTTGGGCACCGTCACCTTCGGCTTGCCGGAGGAAACATAGACGGTGATATTGCCCCTCTGCGCAAGACTGGAGCCGGCGGCTGGGTCGGTGCGGGTAACAAGACCTTGGTTCACATTATCCGATGTCTCCTGCTGAACGACGACGGTGAATGCCTTGAGTTGGTTCAGGGCCTGATCCTGCTGCTGGCCGGTGACGTCAGGCACCTTGGCCATGCCGGAGGAGATGTACAGCATCAACGACGTGCCCTTGTCGGTGGCCGAGCCGGCGGCGGGGTCGGTGCGCGTGACCATGCCTTGGGCCACGTCCGAGCTGTCTTCGGTCTGGGTGGCGGGAGACACTTTGAAACCGGCCTTTTTGAGTATGGCCCTGGCGCTTTCCACCGATTTGCCCTTGACGTCGGGTACCTGACCCGACTGCGGGCCGGTCGAGAACCAGACCTTGACGGTCGATCCCTTGGGAGCCTTGGCGTTGCCCGCAGGATTCTGCTTGGTAAACGTACCTTTAGGCTCGCTCGAATCGGTATCCTGCTCGACCTTCATCTTCAGCCCCACTTCGTCGAGCTGTTCTTCGGCCCGGGCCTGGGTGGTGGTGGAATTGAAGGTGGGGACGGTGACCATTTCCGCCTTCTTCATGTGGGTGACGCCGTAGACGATTCCCACGATGGCGAGGATGGCGACAACGGCACCGATGACCGAGCCGATGATGATCTTCTTTTTCTTTTTCGCTTTCTCTTCCGCGGCTTTCTCGGCACGCGACTTGAGAGCGGTGCCGGTGTTCGGCGCCAGCTGTGTGGCGGCAGGATTGCCGTACGTGCCCGTAAGCGGGTCGAAAGCCTGCGTGGCCGTGGTCTCAACGGGGTTCATCGCCTCGGTGGCGGCGGTCTGCTCGGCCTGCTTGCGTTCCTTCATGTTGGCGAGGTCGGTGAGCGGGTTGAACGCCGCGGCGACCGGGATGCCGCCGTTCATGTAGGTCAGAATATCGTTGCGGAACTCGGCGGCCGTCGCGTAGCGGTTCTGCCGGTCCTTGGCCATCGCCTTGGCGCAGATCTGATCCCACATCTTGGGCAGGCCGGGCACGATGGCGCTGGGCGGGGTGGCGACCTCCGAGACGTGCTGATAGGCGATGGCCACGGCCGAATCGCCCGTGAAAGGCGCACGTCCGGTCAGCATTTCGTAGAGCACGCAACCGGCGGAATAGAGGTCGGAACGCATGTCGACGGCCTCGCCGCGTGCCTGCTCAGGAGAGAGGTACTGCGCGGTGCCGACCACGCCCTGCGACTGGGTCATGGTGGCCACGGAATCGTCGAGCGCGCGAGCAATGCCGAAGTCCATGACCTTGACCATGCCCTGCTCGCTGATCATGATGTTGCCGGGCTTGATATCGCGGTGGATGATGCCCATCCGGTGCGAATAGTCAAGAGCGTTGAGGACTCCCAGCATCACCTGCTCGGCGTCGCGCTGGCTCAGCGGCCCGTTCGCCTTGATGATGTCGCGCAGGGTCTGGCCCTTGACATATTCCATGACGATATACGGCACGCGTTCGGTGTTGCCGTCTTCGGTGGTGATGGCCTCTTCACCGGAATCGTAGATGTTGACGATGTTGACGTTGTTCATCTGGGCGACGGAGTGCGCCTCTCGGGCGAAGCGGCGCAGGAAGATATCATCGTTGGCGAGGTCGGAGCGCATGATTTTTACTGCGACGACGCGTCCCAGGCGGGTGTCTTGGGCGATATGGACCTCGGCCATGCCGCCGCGTCCGATTAATTGTCCCAGCTGATAACGGCCATTTGCCAGTGAAGTTGGCATATTGGTGCTCATTGCTGCTCCTTCCGGTTTTCAGTATTCGCTGCCTGGTCGTTGACTTGAGTGACCGGAATGTTGGTTTCGGCAGCTTCTGAAGAGGGGTTTGACGAATCGATGGCAGCGGGTTTCTTCACGGTTTCGCGGTCAGGATTCGTTCTATTGGTGTCTGAAGTTATAGATGAGGAAATCGGTTTGCCGCTGGCGCTCGCGTCTGTATCCGCACTTGTGGTTACGTGCGTATGCGCGCTTGCAGTTTCGGTTCGCGGAGATGATTGAGGCGGCTTGTCGTCGACAGGTACGCTGCCATCAGTCTTTATGGCTGGAATCTGATAGTTCGTAATCGCTTGCAGTGTCTGCGTCATTGTCTGTATTGCTGCCCGTGCGGCCGGTGAAAATTCTTCATTGACATCATCGTCGGCTTCGCTGGCTTCGGTTTCGGTAGCGTTGTCGGTTTCGTCGGATGAATTCTGGCTGGTCGCCTCAGAGACGTCGCTTGTGGAAGCGGCATTCGAAGCGGTGCCATTGGAGACATCGCTTTCGTCGACTTTGCTAACATCGTCGGTCTGCGTCTCAATCTGATTGCCGGTTTTGCTGTTTTCTTCAACGTTCGCGGCGTCATTGATGATGGCATTGCGGGTTTCGCTGCCCAAAGTGGAGTCATCTATGTCGTTGTCGGCAATGTCGCTGTTGACTTTGCTTTCAACGCCCCGGCCTTCGTTGCCGCCTTTTTCCGAGACTGGTGGGTCGTGCCTCGGCGTGACGGCAGGGCTGCCGGATACCGAACCGTCGGAAGAATATGGGGCGCTGACCACGCGTCGCGCGATACGCCCGTCACGGGAGACCATAGTGGTTTCGTTCAGCGTTGCTTCCTGATCGAAAAGCCGACGCTCGATATGCGAAAGCGTGCGGGAGACCACCAGTGCGTCCTTCGGTCGGTCGAGTGGGTCCTTGGCAAGCATCGACATCACGAACTGTCCCAGTTGCACGTCTACCGTGTCCGGCAGAGGCGGGACGGCGTCGTTGACATGTGCGGCGGCGATATCCACCGGCGTGGCACCGGTGAACGGGCGCTGCCCGCACAAGCCTTCGTACGCCACCACTCCCAGCGAATAGATGTCAGACTGCGGGGTGGCCTTCTTGCCCTGGGCCTGCTCAGGCGAAATGTATTGCGCCGTACCGACGACCATGCCATCCTGCGTGATTTGCGCCTGGTTGGTGGAATAGGAGACGCCGAAATCGGTGATCTTGACCTGCCCGTCCTTTGAGACCATGATATTGGCGGGTTTCACATCACGATGGATGACGCCATGGGAGTGCGCGACGTAGAGCCCACGGGCGACCTGCACCAGAATCGGCAGCAATTCCAGCGGATCCATCGCGCCCTTTTCGTGGTACAGGTCGGCCAGCGACTCGCTGTCGACGAACTCCATGATCAAAAAGCCGATGCCGTCGTGCTCATAGTAATCGAACAATGCGGCGATATTCGGATGGGCCAGATCGGCGGAATTGTGGGCTTCGATACGCAACCTGCGCCGCTTCGCCTCCACGTCGGTCAGGTCTCCACGCAGCGCTTTGATGGCGACCACGCGTCCGAGCTGGATGTCATAGCCTTTCCAGACCTCACCCATCCCGCCTTGCGCGAGCCGGTGATCAAGGCGGTACCGGTTGTGAATCAGTTGACCTTCAACGAGCTTCATTTGCCCAGTGCCTCCCTCATTATCGCCTTCATGATTGGTCCGGCCGCATCACTGCCTGCCCTATCTGTATTATGAACGACCACGGCGACCGCGATTTTCGGGTCGTCTGCGGGTGCGAAGCCCATGATCCAACCATCGTTGCTCTGGTTGCCCACACCGATTTGCGCGGTGCCGGTTTTGGCTGCGATCGATACGCCGGGAATCGCAAGATTCGGGTTCTCCTTGGTGATGACGGCCTTCATCATTTCGGTCAGTTTATTGGCCGTGTCCTTGCTCATCGGCTGGCTCATCACGCTCGGGTTGGTGTTCGAGATGACCGTCAGATCGCTGGAACGCACACGGTCGACCAGCGTCGGACGCATCAGCGTTCCGCCGTTGGCGATGGCCGAGGCGATCATCGCGTTCTGCAAGGGCGTCTCCTGGGTGTCGCCTTGTCCGATGGAAGCCAGCGCGAGGCGGTCCGGGGCAGGATTGTCCGGGAATTTCGAAGCGATGGCCTGCATCGGCTCCCCGGTCGAATTGGAGCCGTCGATACGGATCGAGGAACCGAAACCGAACTTCTTGGCCGTGTCCTGAATGGTCTGTGCGCCCAGCGTTACGCCGAGCTGCGCGAAAGCGGTGTTGGAGGAATAGGCCAGCGCGTCCTCGAACGAGATCTGGCCGTCGGCGCCACCGTTTGCGGCGCTTGCCTGGTTCGTGAGTTTCGTATTGGTGTTGGGCAGCGTATAGCTTGCGCCGGCCGGAATGCGTGTATCCAACTGGTATTTGCCGCTTTCCAGCGCTGCCGTGGCTACGACGGTCTTGAAGCTGGATCCAGGCGGGTAAAGCTCGGAAATCGCGCGATTGAGCATCGGGTTCGCCTGGTCGCCGGTGAGACGTGAATAGTCCTGATTGACTTTCGTTGTATCGTGGCTGGCAAGTACGTTCGGGTCATAGCTGGGCGTCGAAACCATCGCCAGAATGCGGCTGGTCTTCGGCTCGAGGACCACCACGGAACCGCTTTTGCCGGCCATCTGCGCATAAGCCGTGGTCTGCAGCTTCGGGTCGATGGAGGTTTCGATGGAAGCGCCTTTGTTGGCCGAACCGGTGAACAGCGACTTGAACTGCTGCCAGAACAGTTGGTTGGATTCGCCGGTCAGCAGTTTGTTGCGAGAATCCTCGATACCGCGGTCAGCGCGTTGGCTGATGGAGAAGTAGCCGGTCACCGGCGCGTACAACGGACCGTTGGCATACGAGCGCTGGTAGGCGAACGGATCGTTGACCGGGTCGGATTTGGCCATCACCGTACCGTCGGAAGCGAGTATCGAGCCGCGAGGGGCGTCGAATTCGTGGTACAGTCCTCGCTGGTTGCGCGGGTCATTGTTGAGCTTGTTGGCGTGGATGGCCGTGATCATGGTGCTCGAAAGTCCCAGAATCGCGAAGAGGATGATGACGGCGGTAAAAAGCTGACGGAGGTATTTGTTCATCGTTTGCCTCCCAGCAGGTCATCAAAGTTCAGGTTTTGGATTCCCGGATCATTGTCAAAACCGCCGGGATTCGCAGGCTCGACGATGTCGGAATCATGGGTTTCCGTCGGTGCCGATATGACATTGGACCGAGGGGATTGCTGCGATGCCGCCGATGACGAAGCCGATCTTGGCTGCCCTGCGGGCTGATCTGTCGACTGTTTTGTCGCCTCGTTTGCACGGATGGAAGCGAGCGGGAACGTCGAAGTCTGGGTGGCCGGCGAGGAATGCGAATGCTTGGCTTCGCGGTTCTTTTTCTGTGCGCTGCGTTCGTTGAGCGCCGCCATCGCCTCGTACTGCATGGTGTTGGAAAGTTCGCCTTCGGGCTCCGGCTTATTGGCCTCGTTGGAAATCACGATCAGCAGCGCCGCAAGGATATAGTTCGCCACCAGCGACGAACCGCCTGCAGCCATATACGGCAGCGTCAAGCCCGTCATCGGAATGACCAGGGTGAGGCCGCCGACCACGGTGAATACCTGGAAGGCCATGGTGAACACGAGGCCGGAAGCCAGAAGTTTGCCGAAACCGTCCTTGATTTTCATAGCCGTGAGCAAGCCGGAAGTGATGATAATCAAGTAAAGCATCAAAATCGCCATCAGGCCGGCCAGACCAAGTTCCTCGCCGAGGGACGAATAGATGAAATCGGAGTTGCCGAGCGGGGTGAGTCCGGGGTGCCCTTGCCCTATGCCGGTGCCCAGGAGCCCGCCGGAAGCGAGCCCGAAAATACCGGTGACCAGCTGATAGGAGCTGCCGTACTTGCGGTTATAAACCGCGGCGTCGAAAGGATGCAGCCAGCCGTCGACACGATAGCCGACGTGGGCGAAGAACTTGACCGAGAACACCGCCGCGACCACGAACGCGATGCCGCCGATGATCAGCCAGCTGCCGCGGCCGGTGGCGACGTAAAGCATCGAGACGAACATGGCGAAGAACATCAGCGAGGTGCCAAGGTCATGCTGGACCACCAACACACCGATGGAGGCGAACCACACCAGAATCAACGGGCCCATGTCGCGTACGCGGGGAAGCTGCAGGCCGACCACTTTCTTGCCGCCGACGGCCAGCTGGTCGCGGTGGTTGAACAGGTAGGCCGCAAAGAAGAAAGCGAGGAACAATTTGGCGAATTCGCCGGGTTGCAGGGTGTGCGAGCCGAAGCCGATCCAGATGCGCGCACCGCCGATTTCCTTGCCGAGGCCCGGGATCATCGGGGAGAGCAGAAGCACCAAGCCGACGATCATGCTCACATACGAAAAGCGACGTAATACGCGGTAATCGCGCAGCGCGATGATGAAAATGCAGGTCAGCACCAGTGCGACGCACACCCAGATCAACTGGCGGTAGGCCACGGTGGTGTTTTTGGTGTAATCGATGCGGGCGATCATCATCGTGCCGATAGCCGTCAGCAGCAGCACGCACGGCAGGATTTGCTGGCTTGCGTAGGGCTGGAATTTCAGCAGCAGCGCCCATAGCACAATGAACAGTATGGCCACCGCCACCAGAGCCGTGACGAGGTTGGTGGGGAAGCCGCTGTAGACGCGCGCGAAAAGCTGAAAAAAGGCGATGCCGCTGATCGCGATGGCGAACAGCAGCAGACCAATCTGACGGAAGCGGGTGGCGATCATGCGCTCGCCGCCTTCTGAGGCGTGTCTTCTATCGTTGCCGGCGTTGCATCGGAACCGGGGCTGCTGGATGTGGATTCGCTTGATTCAGAACTGCTTGATTCAGCAGAACTACCGGAAGCTTCGGTTGACCAAGGCAAAGGGGTGTCCTTGCTCTTGGACTTGTCGAGGGTTTTGGCCTCTTTCCTGATCATGGTGACATGGCTTCTCGCCTCGGCGAGCGTGTCGACGGCGATGCCTTCATCCAGCGCATCGTTCCAGGATTGAGGCAGATTTGTCAGCTTGATATCAGTGGATTCGACCTTGTGCGAAAGAGGCAGGCTGAACAGATTGGTGTTGACGCCTTGGTAAATGGCGACGGTGCCGTCGCTCGTTCCCACGTAATATTTCGTTTGACTCCATCGATATGCGCCGAATCCTACGCCGAGCAAAGCGCCCAGCGCAATAATGAAAGCGATGATAACCGCTATACGGCCTCGATTGTGCTTTCGACGCTCTTCCCTGCGTACACGCAAATGTTCGCGGCGGATGGCGCGGGCGACCTCCGGATCGTTGGGATCGGCGGAGACGCGGCCGTCCTTTTTCTTGACCACCGGAATCTCGCCGGTATCCATGTTGGCCTTGTTGTCGTTCTCGTCACGCACGGCCGAAGGCTGGGCGACGTGGACGATATTGCCGTTATCGCCTTCGGCGCCGGCGAGAGAGGCATCGTCGAGATGCCTGCTCTTATGATGATGGTGAGTCTTTTCAGCGGATTGGTCACCTTGAGCGTCTGCGGCGGAAGGCTTGTCGCCGGTCCCGCGGGAAGTGTCGGTATCGGTGGAAACCGAGTTTTGAGCGTTCGGAGGGTATTGGTCTTCAGCGCCTTCGGCGCCGCCGTCATTGTCGCCGGTGTCATCGTATCCGCTGTGTGTCAAAGCGGCGGCCCGCTGTGCCGGGGACTGCTTGCCAAGCCGCAGAGCAGGCGAGGAAGCGACCGGCTCTTTGATGATGTCGGCGATGGCCTCGAGATTGGAACTCGCTGCGCCGCCGACAATCGGGGTCTGGTGAGGCAGATCGAAGGAACGGGCATCGAGCGCGAGGGTCGCATCTGCGATGACCGCCGTGACGTTGTCGGTGCTTCCGGCCTTCAGCGCCATCGCGACCAACTGCTGGGCGCATTCCTCCTCGTCGGAAACCGTGGCAAGCATGTGCTCAAGTGTGTCGTCTTCCAGCACGCCGGAAAGACCGTCGGAGCACAGCAGCCAGCGATCGGTGGGCTTTGCGGTCAAGATCGCGATGTCGGGGTGCGGGTCGATGTCGAAATCGCCCAGCACGCGCATGACCACATTGCGCTGCGGGTGGTTGCGGGCCTCGGCTTCGCTGATGCGACCGGTATCGATCAAGTGCTGGACGTAGCTGTGATCCTGCGTCATGCGGCGGATCTTGCCGTCACGAAGCAGGTAGGCGCGTGAATCGCCGATATGGGTGATGACCCAATGGCCCGAAACAAGGCCGACGGCAGTCACCGTGGTGCCCATGCCTGCCAGGGTGCGCTCGCGCTTGGCTTTGCCCACGATGGCGTCGTGAGCCGCCATCACGCTGGTTTCCATCATCGAGGCGATGGAGGCCACGTCGTTTTTGGTGCCGCTCTGCTCGATGTGCGCCAGGGAGCGGATGGCGATGGTGGAGGCGGTGTCGCCGCCTGCGTGCCCTCCCATGCCGTCGCAGATGGCGATGAGGCGCTCGCCGGCGAATGACGAATCCTGGTTGTTGCTACGTACGGTGCCGACGTCGGAAACCGTTGTGGAATAGAGGAAAAGCTGTTGGCTGTTGGAAGTGCCGGCATGAGTGGTGGCCGATGGAATCACTTGGGGCATCTTTCCCGTTTTCCCTGCCGGTTCGACGGCGATGTGTTGCGTATGCGGCGCGCCTGCGTCGTTAGCGTCGTGGGTCTGATTCTCGGTTACAGGGATTGAAGGCGGCATTGCGGAATCTGCATGATTCTTTTGCGTTGGCGAAGGCGGCTGCATCGAAGTGCGCTGTATAGAAGGGCCTTCTGCCGAAGAAGTTGAAAAGTTCGAGGTATCTGGCATTCGCAATCACCTCAATTCGAACGTCGTAGCGCCGATACGCACGGGCACTCGCGCGGGCAGGACCACGGGCGAGGTGATGCGGCGGTGGTTGACGATGGTGCCGTTCGTGCTGCCAAGGTCTTCGATGGCCCAGGAACCGGAGGCCGGGTCTGCGTAGACGCGCGCATGTTGGGAGGAAACGAATTCGTCGTCCAGGACCACGGTGTTGGAGCTGGAACGGCCGAGGGTGATGGTGCCGTTGCTCAACGGAACGGACGAACCGGCGAGCGGCCCATCGATGATGGTCAGAAGCGTTGGCCTGGCATTGACACCGGACCTGCCGGCATTGCCCATCTGTAAGCCGGGGTTCCCGCGGTGCGACGTGGCCACAGGGGCGTTGGCCGGCATGGGGTTGGACTCGGCGGCCTTGCGCGCGCGGCGGGCACTTTTGCGGTGCGACCACGATTTGTGCGGGCTCAGCGTCTCGACGTCGCGTTTCAGCGAACGGACGGCAAGCCATACGAATACCCAGAGCAGGGCGAGGAACCCATACTTGAGAATCGCAAAGGTAAGTTCTGTGATCATAGGGGATGTACCTGGGGTCTGGCCGTTATTCCTGATCCTGCTGAGAAGCCCAATAGAGGATACGGGTGTGGCCGATGGTGATGGTGTTACCGTCGAGCAGGGTCGCGGCCGGCACTTGATGCCCTTCCACGTAGGTTCCGTTGGTGGAACCCAAATCGCGGGCGATGGTGCCGTTCGGAGTGATGTCGATTTCGAGGTGGTTGCGCGAGATTCCCGGATCGTCGATGACGATGTCGCAGCCTGATCCGCGGCCGACGATGGTCTTCTCTTTGGTCAGCAGGTATTGGTTGCCGTTGATCTCGAGCATCGGGCTGTCTTGCGACTGGTTCTCGGTGGTCACCGGAACGGCGTTGCCTTGCACAGATTCGCTGGTGAGTTTGAAGTTGCCCTTGCTCAGGTCAAGGTCTTCCTCGAAGATGACCACGACGGGGCCGACGAAGGCGTAGTGCTGGCTTTTGGCGTACTGCGTAAGATTGTCTGCAAGCTCGTTGGCAAGCGTCTCGCTGCCCCACTGTTCGATGCGGTCGAAATCGGGTGTGCTCAACTTGAATCGGTATTCGTTCGGGGCAACGGTGCGATCGCGCCCGACCGGCATCGCTTCCGCGTCGATCTCGCGTTCAAGAGCGCTGGAGAGGTCAACCGGTTGAAGGTCTTTCGAGCCGAATTTCGAGAAGACACCGTTCACGGCTCCCTCAACGCTTTTCTCAAAACGATCAAAAACGCTCATCGTAGCCCCTTTCTTATCAGATACTATCTTACGCGAGGCCGCAAACGAGTGATGATTTTCCACCCAATCCGTGCAATTTCTTCATTGTGGGGTGATTGACGTGTGTGCTGTTTTATGCGGCTGCGATTGGGGTTTGCGGATTTGCTTGATGCCGAATGCGTACCCGGAATGCCTGCTGGGACCATGGGGCGGCATGGTCTATTGAACGTTGCCGCCCCATGTGTGGCTATCTGTGGTGGTCGGCCTGACGCTTCCGGTTGCGCAGATCGGTGACTGCTGCAAGAAGGGTGAGGACGGTGACAAGAGCGGCAACCAGTAGTATGACGAACCGCCACGACCTGCTTCCTGTCAAGGGCAGGTCGACGAAGCCGGGTCCCATGACCCAGAGATTCGTGATGCTACCGGTGTTGCTGATGGTGCTGTTGGCTGGCAGTCTCCATGTATCGCTGGTCGTGATAGTGGCCGTCAGATCATAGTGGCCGGCAGATGGCATATCGTCCTTGTCAATCATATGGGTGGATTTGTAATCTGTGGTGCCGTTCCAAGAACCGGCGGGAACCGTGTCATTCCAGCAAGTAGCAGGGAAGCTGCCGCCAGCAACAGCGGAGGGGCTGACGCAGTAGCGGATGGTGTCGCCGGCGGCCAATGGCTTACTGGTGGCAGTCACTGCGACTTTGTTGCCCTTGGCAGGCTCACGGATGGCAGTGATGGTGGGCTTGGCGAGCGTGTGCCATACGGCGTAGAGGGTGGTGCTCTTGTCGGCCTCGGTGGTGCCTAGCAGAGGCTTGCCAGGATTGTAGGTGTCGTCTGCCTGCGTGGCGCTGATGCTGGTGGACCAACCGGCGAACACGTCGTAGTCGCCCTTGGTGGGGATGGTGTCCCTTGGAATCTTCACGACGGTCTGGTGGGTTGAGGAGTCGGCGAACGCGCTGATGGCGGCGGGCACGTCCACGGCTGCGCCGTTGCCGTCGAACGTGGCCTTCGCGTATTCCAGATAGCCGTGCTTGACGGTGGTGCCGCCAGTCACGGGGTTTTGCGTGATCGGGTCGATAAAGCCCGGGGACGTTGCCGTCAGCGTATATTGTGCGCCGGGCGTGGCTTCCAGATATGCGACCGGGTTCCCGATCACCGTGCAGGTGTTGTCCATGCAGGTCCAACTATGGGTGGGGTTGGTACTGTCCGTGCCACTGGTCAGGGTTGTTGCCCCCGTGGCGGTTACATCGAATGTCGCGTCGCCATTGCCGGCCACGTGTGTGGCCGCGTCGCCAATGAATGGCTTGGAGGTCTTCCATTGCGCATGCACGACCATGATGCGGCATGGCGTGTATTGGCCTTGGGCGAGGTGGATCACGGTGCCTTCGGTAACAGGGTTGCCTTCATCGTCGTACCACCCTTTGAACAGGCTGGCTGCTTTGTTGTTGGTCAGTACAGTGGCCATCGGTACCGTTGCATCGCCGGGGCCGTCGGTCGTGTTGGTCAGGGCAGGTTGGAAGTCGGTGTTGCCGCCGTTGGCGTCCACCTCGATCTGCAGGCCGGAGAGGGTGGCGTCGACGTACACGCCCTGCGGGTTCGCGGCCACGCGTGTCGACAGGGCGGCTTTGGTCGGGAAGGTATCGGTCACCGAGGCGTTGACGCCGTAGCCGCTCAGCCGCTTCCATGACGGGGCACGCACCAGATTGAACGCGTCGGCGTTCTTGAGCTTGGTGTTCGGCCCCAACACGAGCACGCGCAGCGCCTCTGGCATCATGTTGGTCATGCTGTCGTAGGTGGTGACACTTCTGGTGTCCCAGCCCAACAGGTCGAGGCTGGTGAGGCCGGTGCAGCCGGCGAACATGCTGTTGGTGTTGGTCAGGCTGTGGGTGTCCCAGGTGTGCAGGTCGAGGGTGGTGAGTTTGGCCTGGTCCTGGAACATGCCGCTCATGGTGGTGGCGGAGCCGGTGTCCCAGGTGTCGAGGCCGGTGATGGCGGTGAGGTTGGTGGGGTTGTAGGTGTGGTCGGCGTGGAAGAGGTTGCTGAGGTCGGTGACGTTGGCGGTCTTCCAGCCGGTGACGTCGACGCTGGCGAGCTTGGTGTTGCTCAGGAGGCTCTTGGCGCTGGTGCCCTTGCCGGTGCCGGTGGTGGCGGCGAACTTCCAGTCCCGGGCGTTGAGGGTGGTCAGGTTGGCGAGGTTGTAGAACCAGGCGCCGATGGTGTCGACGGCGTAGGGGGAGGAGGAGGTGTCGGTCTTGGAGAGGTCCCAGCCGGTGGCGTCGAGGGTGGTCAGGTTGGTGATCTGGGCGAGGATGTTGTTGATGCCGTTGGTGATGTTGTTGTGTTCGCCGTCGGCGGCCCAGTTCTTGGCGGTGACCGTGGTGAGCTTGGCGCAGTCCTTGAACATGTTGCCCGTGGGGCCGAGGTTGTGGAAGTTCCAGCCGGACAGGTCGACGCTGGCCAGCTGGGTGCAGCCGTTGAACATGTTCTCGGTGTTGTTGAGGGTCGCGGTCCTCCAGCCGGACAGGTCCGCGCTGGTGAGGGCCGTGTCGCCCTGGAACATGTAGGACGTGTAGAGCAGGGAGTCGGTCCTCCAGTCGGCCAGGCTGGCCGACCGCAGGCCCGTGCAGCCGGAGAGCATGTTCTGGGCTTTGGTGAGCTTGCGGACGTCCCATCCGTTGAGGTCGATGCTGGTGAGCCCGGTGTCGCCCTGGAACATGTTGGCCATGTCGGTGACGTTGCCGGCGTGCCAGCCGGTGACGGTGAGGGTGGTGAGTTTGGCCTGGTCCTGGAACATGCCGCTCATGGTGGTGGCGGAGCCGGTGTCCCAGGTGTCGAGGCCGGTGATGGCGGTGAGGTTGGTGGGGTTGTAGGTGTGGTCGGCGTGGAAGAGGTTGCTGAGGTCGGTGACGTTGGCGGTCTTCCAGCCGGTGACGTCGACGCTGGCGAGCTTGGTGTTGCTCAGGAGGCTCTTGGCGCTGGTGCCCTTGCCGGTGCCGGTGGTGGCGGCGAACTTCCAGTCCCGGGCGTTGAGGGTGGTCAGGTTGGCGAGGTTGTAGAACCAGGCGCCGATGGTGTCGACGGCGTAGGGGGAGGAGGAGGTGTCGGTCTTGGAGAGGTCCCAGCCGGTGGCGTCGAGGGTGGTCAGGTTGGTGATCTGGGCGAGGATGTTGTTGATGCCGTTGGTGATGTTGTTGTGTTCGCCGTCGGCGGCCCAGTTCTTGGCGGTGACCGTGGTGAGCTTGGCGCAGTCCTTGAACATGTTGCCCGTGGGGCCGAGGTTGTGGAAGTTCCAGCCGGACAGGTCGACGCTGGCCAGCTGGGTGCAGCCGTTGAACATGTTCTCGGTGTTGTTGAGGGTCGCGGTCCTCCAGCCGGACAGGTCCGCGCTGGTGAGGGCCGTGTCGCCCTGGAACATGTAGGACGTGTAGAGCAGGGAGTCGGTCCTCCAGTCGGCCAGGCTGGCCGACCGCAGGCCCGTGCAGCCGGAGAGCATGTTCTGGGCTTTGGTGAGCTTGCGGACGTCCCATCCGTTGAGGTCGATGCTGGTGAGCCCGGTGTCGCCCTGGAACATGTTGGCCATGTCGGTGACGTTGCCGGCGTGCCAGCCGGTGACGGTGAGGGTGGTGAGTTTGGCCTGGTCCTGGAACATGCCGCTCATGGTGGTGGCGGAGCCGGTGTCCCAGGTGTCGAGGCCGGTGATGGCGGTGAGGTTGGTGGGGTTGTAGGTGTGGTCGGCGTGGAAGAGGTTGCTGAGGTCGGTGACGTTGGCGGTCTTCCAGCCGGTGACGTCGACGCTGGCGAGCTTGGTGTTGCTCAGGAGGCTCTTGGCGCTGGTGCCCTTGCCGGTGCCGGTGGTGGCGGCGAACTTCCAGTCCCGGGCGTTGAGGGTGGTCAGGTTGGCGAGGTTGTAGAACCAGGCGCCGATGGTGTCGACGGCGTAGGGGGAGGAGGAGGTGTCGGTCTTGGAGAGGTCCCAGCCGGTGGCGTCGAGGGTGGTCAGGTTGGTGATCTGGGCGAGGATGTTGTTGATGCCGTTGGTGATGTTGTTGTGTTCGCCGTCGGCGGCCCAGTTCTTGGCGGTGACCGTGGTGAGCTTGGCGCAGTCCTTGAACATGTTGCCCGTGGGGCCGAGGTTGTGGAAGTTCCAGCCGGACAGGTCGACGCTGGCCAGCTGGGTGCAGCCGTTGAACATGTTCTCGGTGTTGTTGAGGGTCGCGGTCCTCCAGCCGGACAGGTCCGCGCTGGTGAGGGCCGTGTCGCCCTGGAACATGTAGGACGTGTAGAGCAGGGAGTCGGTCCTCCAGTCGGCCAGGCTGGCCGACCGCAGGCCCGTGCAGCCGGAGAGCATGTTCTGGGCTTTGGTGAGCTTGCGGACGTCCCATCCGTTGAGGTCGATGCTGGTGAGCCCGGTGTCGCCCTGGAACATGTTGGCCATGTCGGTGACGTTGCCGGCGTGCCAGCCGGTGACGGTGAGGGTGGTGAGTTTGGCCTGGTCCTGGAACATGCCGCTCATGGTGGTGGCGGAGCCGGTGTCCCAGGTGTCGAGGCCGGTGATGGCGGTGAGGTTGGTGGGGTTGTAGGTGTGGTCGGCGTGGAAGAGGTTGCTGAGGTCGGTGACGTTGGCGGTCTTCCAGCCGGTGACGTCGACGCTGGCGAGCTTGGTGTTGCTCAGGAGGCTCTTGGCGCTGGTGCCCTTGCCGGTGCCGGTGGTGGCGGCGAACTTCCAGTCCCGGGCGTTGAGGGTGGTCAGGTTGGCGAGGTTGTAGAACCAGGCGCCGATGGTGTCGACGGCGTAGGGGGAGGAGGAGGTGTCGGTCTTGGAGAGGTCCCAGCCGGTGGCGTCGAGGGTGGTCAGGTTGGTGATCTGGGCGAGGATGTTGTTGATGCCGTTGGTGATGTTGTTGTGTTCGCCGTCGGCGGCCCAGTTCTTGGCGGTGACCGTGGTGAGCTTGGCGCAGTCCTTGAACATGTTGCCCGTGGGGCCGAGGTTGTGGAAGTTCCAGCCGGACAGGTCGACGCTGGCCAGCTGGGTGCAGCCGTTGAACATGTTCTCGGTGTTGTTGAGGGTCGCGGTCCTCCAGCCGGACAGGTCCGCGCTGGTGAGGGCCGTGTCGCCCTGGAACATGTAGGACGTGTAGAGCAGGGAGTCGGTCCTCCAGCCGGCGATATCGAGGCTAGTGAGCTTGGTGTCGTTTTGGAACATGCTCTGACCGCTGGAACTGTTAAGGGTGACGTTTACGCCGGATGTGGTGTCGATGCTCTGCAATGCGGGCCACGATTGGAATGCGCCGCTCACGTTGATAGCGAGATCGCCGTTGAAGATTATCTTGGTGGCGTTGTGGGCTACCGTACTTGCCCCGCTGCTGTTGCCGAAGGTGGCCTGGCTGTTGGTGCTGCCGGTGTCGCCGGCTCCGATGGTGAGGGTGCAGTCGCCGCTGAGGCTCCAGGAGGCCGTGCCCCATTTGTTGCTCGGTGTGCTGTCTTGGGGCGTGCATACTGCCTGCGTGCCTACCGATGGCTGGTCTCTCAGAAGGGATTCAGGATTTGCCGGCATGGGTGTGGAACCTGCCTGATGATCTTGGTTCGTCGGCTGCGACGGGGTGGGCGTGAATTGCGCTTGATGGGTGACGCCGAACTGAGGGCTGGCGCTGCCGGTTTTGGCGTAGGCGTGGCGTGCGCAGTGCTATGGTTTTTGGTGCTTTGGAATGCGCGATGGACAACGGCATCTTTGGGAAGCAGGGAGGTGAGTTTACGGAATATGGTGGATTGGGCTGTACCGTTTGGCGTAGCCGAATCTTGCATATGGTGAATCTGCGTGGGAAGTGGGATAGTCGTCAGAGCCGTGCACAGTAACAATACGACCAGATTGTGAATAACACCCATAAGAACCAACCTCTTCAACCTTGACAAGATCGCATTATGCATTACATCGAGCGACCGCGATAACATCCCGAATCTTCTATATATATATATTACATATATCCCAAACTTATTACATAGGTTTTAGCTATTTATATAAATAATTATATTATTTTTCATATCTCGCTGAGTAAATGAGGCACAAAAGGAAGTTGACTCAATGAGTCCGCTTTCCTCCTTTGGAAACAGGAGTTTCATCGAATGGTTCTTCTCGGTATCCCCTGGGATTTTGCCTGTCTCTTTGCGGAACGGCGGGAGAGATGCAAGGGATTGCCGTAACCTAAAAGCAGGTCTATCTCTTTAATAGAGAAGTCAGTGTATTCGAACAACGCCTTGGCCACCTTGGTGCGCGACGAAGTAATGTATCACAAAAGATGAAACCCCAACATATCCCTTGAAGCCCTGGTGGACCGCATATTTCCGGCCATCCCTTTTGAAGTGCGGGTAGTCGTCATCAACAATAGCAATTGGTAGTCCTTTCGTCCTCGTCGGCCTTGGAAGTAATATGCGGTGTCCTCGTATGGCGCAAGAGTCATGTGCCAACCGACCGGATAGATGTATGCTCTGTCAGTCGGAGCCGGCTTCCTGCCGGTCTGCGTGCTGTCGGACATGAATCCCTGAATGGACAGTGCGGCATCGGGCTTATACCAGCTTGAAGTGTCCCCGCCTTTGAAGGCGTAGACGATATGCGCCGGCCAACGTTCCACCTCGGGAGTGGTCTGGTAGCTGTTCTTGCAAGCCGACCCCTTAGTACCGTTTTGGCAGAGGTAGTCATTGTTGGAACCTCGGAATTCCAGAAACGGCGAACCGGGCTTGACGTTGCGGGCGTCGGTCACATATTCGGAGGCGGGCGAAAGAGTGAGCTGGGTCGAGTCAATGCCTGCATTTGTTGCAAAACTTCATCGTTTTCCCTTTTCTCGGCTTCTCTTGCCACAACTCTTTATTTATATGGTACGACATTCTGCGCCGAACTGTCGCATGATTATTGAACGCTCATATGAACCCATGGTTGCCAAAAGATACTGTACGGATTCCAAGCGGTTACTTTTGGCAACCATGAGTTGGTGTGAGGCTCGTTCTTTATACTTGGAATATGACTTTAGACAAAAGTAAAAATAACGACGATTTGGGTTCGCAAGTCAAGGCGATTGCGCAGTTTCCGGGACGCAGGGCGCGTTCACTGCGGTTCACGGGCGGGGCGCCTCGGTCCGCGTCGGTGATTGGAGACGGGTCGCGGGCGCTGTTTCTGCGTTCGGATGGGCCGGAGGATCTGGTTACCTCGCTCTGGATGAGCGTGATTGGCGGCGGCGATGGGTCGCATCGTGAGGTGCTGCTGGCCGACCCGCGTGAACTGCTCGCCGATGCCGACAACGAGGACGTGCCGGCCGAGGAGAAGGCGCGGCGCGAGCGTGCCCGTGAAGGCGGACAGGGCATCGTTTCGTATTCCGCGGATTCGATGGGGCGTCGCGTGGCCTTCACCATTAACGGCCAGCTGTTCGTCAGCGAGATTGACGAGGATGGCGACGGCGCTCGTACACGGCAGATCGCGATTGGCGGCCAAGGGGATGATGGCGGCAAGTGGTTGCCGGTGCTGAATCCTAGGATTTCGCCGGATGGACGGCATATCGCCTATACGACCGGCGCGCGTTTGGTGATGGTGGATATCGCCGATTGGGGTGATAGCGGATTCGATGATGCAGCTCGTCGGTCTCATGATCACGCGCATCCACACACTTGCGCAGCTGAGGCGCAAGAGGCTTATGAGGCAGGAAACGTCAGCGATGCCAACACTTCCGGCGACCGGTTCAGCACCGTGTGGAGCGTTGGCAACGATCCGAACGGGACGCTCAAAATCGGGTTGGCCGAGTTTGTGGCCGGTGAGGAAATGGACCGTTACGACGGCTTCTGGTGGGCCCCGGACTCGCGTGGACTGCTTTTCGAAATGTATGATAGCTCGCCCGAACCGATGTGGTATATCAGCGATCCGGCCCATCCTGACAAGCCTGCGGCTGGGCGGCGTTACGCGAGGGCGTTGACCAAGAACGCCATCACGCGGCTGATGCTGGCTCATCTTGAGTTCGATGACGGGCGCGACGAACACTATGCAGGTTGCGATGTGCAGAACGTTTCGTGGGATCGCGAGGCTTACGAATATGTGGCGGCCGTAAGCTGGAAGGCTGGCCACGAGCCGCTGGTGCTGGTGCAGAACCGTCGGCAGACGCGCGACCAGGTGCTGGAGGTGCAACCCGACGGACGTACCCGCGTTCTGGAGGAGCACGCCAACGACCAGTGGATCGACCTCGTACTTGGTACTCCGGCCTTCACGCCGGATGGACGGTTGGTCTGCGCCTTGAACGATATGGATACCGACACCAACCGGCTGACTGTCGACGGCAAGGCGTTCACGCCGGTCGACTGGCAGGTGCGCGAAGTGCTGGATGTCGGCGACGAGAACGTGCTTGCGGTGGTGCAGCGTACGCCTGATGAAAATGATGTGTTGAAGCCGAAAGTCCCTGCCGCTTGGCAGGGCGACGAAGCGCTCCACGACGCTCGTAGCTACGATGTGGTTACCATCGGTTTTGGCGGGAATATCACGCCGATCACCGCGCATCCAGGCGTGTGGACGGCCAGCCGCGCAGGTAACGGCATCGCGGTGTTCGGCCATGATATGGCGCATTCCAGCGCGATAATGGTGTGTGCGCTTGCTGGCAAATCAGATCATAAACGTAGCGACAACGTACTGACAAACGACTCCGGCTACGTGACGGAAGCCCCAGTCGCCAGCCATGCCGAAACCCCTGGTTTCACGCCGAATACCGTGTTCGTACGCATCGGCGAGCACCGCATGTTCACCGCTATCACCCGCCCGAGCGCTTCCAGCAAATTTGCCGGCGCAGCCAAGCTGCCGGTGCTGATGAAGCCATACGGCGGCCCCGGATTCCAGCAGGTCACCTTCTCGCAGGCCAACTATTGGGAGGCCCAGTGGTGGGCCGATCAGGGCTTCATCGTGGTCACCGCCGACAACCGCGGCACCACCGGGCGCGGCCCGAAGTGGGACCGCGAGATGTTCGAGGACATGAAATTCGTCTCGCTCGACGATCAGGTGGAGGTCGTGCACGCGCTGCCGCAGGTCGCGCCCGAAGCCGATCTCGACCGCGTGACGATGATCGGGTGGTCGTTCGGCGGCTTCCTTTCGGCACTCGTCGCCATCGATGCCCCCGACGTCTTCCGCGCGGCCTGCGCCGGTGCGCCGCCAACGGAATGGACGCTGTACGATACGCATTACACCGAACGTTATCTTGGCCTCGACCCGGCGGTCTACGAGCGCAACTCCATCGTCGCCGACGCGCCCAAGCTGCGCCGCCCGCTGATGCTCATCCACGGTTTCGCCGACGACAACGTCAGCATCGCCAACTCGCTGCGGCTTTCCAAGGCGCTGATGGAGGCCGGCCGTCCCCACACCTACCTGCCGCTCACGGGCATCACCCACATGACCAATGACCCGAAGGTCGCCGAAAACCTCCTGACCCTCCAGCGCGACTTCCTCTACGATGCGCTGGGAATCGAGGGCTGAACGAGGTTGCTGCATAGCGAGGTCGTTTTCCCGCTTTCGTTTCGCTTTTAAATTGCGAACATATGTGTATGGAACCGGTGCGAAATGTGCCAGCGGTTGCGGATAGACTAGCGGTATGCATATGCCGTTGATTGACGAGAACCATTACGCCGACGTGATGCGCGAGACCGTGTTGCCGGCGCTCGCTCATTGCCGCGAGGAAGGATGGATGTCGCCTGCCGGGGTATCTGACACCGATTCGGCTAACCTCACGGTGCAAAGTAGCGCGTATCAAAGCGTTTCGGGTGATATCGGTAATCCCGATACTGTCGATGGCGGGAATGGTACGGATGCCGATTCCCGAGCCGCGGGTTCGGCTGCCTCCGATATCGCAGGCGACGCCAGCGGCACCACCCACATCGGTATGGGGGATGCGGGTATCGGAATCAGCGGCGGCGGCATCGACACCGGTCCGGACGAAGCGGACGAGCAACGAATGATGCACAGCAAGCTCTTTGGTATCTCGTCGTTGCCCGCACCGCCGACGCCCGGGGCATTGCATTATGTTTGCTTCGACGCGCACAAGTTCGACGCCCTCAATATCGACGGTGCCAGCGCCAAATTCCGCGGTTCGATCGTCTTCTCGTTCGGCTTTACGGAATTCGCCGCCAAGCACACCGAAATGACCTGGTATTTCCTGCTCGCGGGTTATTCCGTCTGCATTTTGGAACATCGCGGCCACGGCTATTCCGTGCGCGACGTCAGCAATCCCTCGCTGGTCTGGATCGACGATTGGCGGCGATATGTCGCTGATCTCGCCAAATTCGCGCAGACCGTCGGACGGCAGTACGCAGGCGATCAGCCGATGCACTTGTATTCGCACTCGATGGGCGGCGGCATCGCGGCGGCGACGCTCGAAAGCTTCCCGATGCTCTTCGACCGCGCTGTGCTTTCCTCGCCGATGATCGATCCGGTCACCGGAATGTCCAATGCCATCGCCGGGCCCGCCACTGCGCTCGCCAGTGCAGTCGGACTTTCGCGCCGCCGTGCACCCGGGCAAACCGAGTTCTCGCCGACCATGAAACTCAAGGGATACGAGGGTGCCGAGCAAGCGCGCGTGCAATGGTATTTCAGCTGGCGTGTGAAAGACAAGCACTACCAGACCAACGCCGCCACGTTCGGCTGGGTCAATCAGGCGCTTAAGATGTCGCGCGCGATTCTGCGGCGCGAGGCCTGTTCGCGTATCGAGACGCCGATTCTGCTCTTCCAGGCCGGCCGCGATACGTGGGTGCACAATGGAGCGCAAAACCGTTTCGTCGAGCGCGTCCGCGTCGAAAGCGGGGACGTGGTTTTGGAACGAGTCGAGCCGGCGGTCCACGAGATTTTCAGCATGCCCAACGCGATCCTCGGCCCCTACGTCGACCGCATCATCGACTTCTACGGCGAATCCGTGGATGACATGGTCGCCGAAGAGGAATAGCGGGGTTTCGTTTGATCCGTTGCGAAACGTAATAAAAGGAATACCGCGAACATTGCAACTCTGAGCCGACGCGAGTTTTGACTTGTTGCCGGCCTGCCCGAAATATGGTCGTAGCATTTCTAGGAATCATCGGTTGTACAGTGGAGTGATACGGAAGCAATGACGTATAAAATGCAGCGATAGTGTGCAAAGCTGCTACGTATCGCGATAAATAAAGGAGCAAGAATGAAGTACGATTTCACGTCGATTATGGACCGGCACGGCAAGGATGCCATCGCCGTTGACGGGCTGGGTGCGGAGCCTGGCTTTACTCCGGAACCGCCGAAGGATGGTTACGACGTCATTCCGATGTGGATCGCCGACATGAATTTTCCCACGGCTCCGACAATCACCGGATGCCATCATCGAGCGTGCGAAGCACCCGGCGTTCGGCTATTTCAATCCGAGCGATGAGTATTACAATTCCATCATCGACTGGCAAAAGACGCGCAACGGCGTGACCGACCTCAAGCCGGAGGATATCGGCTACGAAAACGGCGTGCTCGGCGGGCTGGTCTCCACGCTGCATTCCTTTGCGACCCCCGGCGACTCGGTGCTCGTGCATCAGCCGACCTACGTGGGCTTCACCAATGCCATCGAATCCAACGGCTACCACATCGTCCACTCGGCGCTCAAGCGTGACGACAAGGGCGTTTGGCGCATGGACTTCGACGATATGGATAAGAAAATCAAGGAAAACGACATCCACGTCGCCGTCTTCTGCAGCCCGCACAACCCATGCGGCCGCGTCTGGGAGCGCTGGGAGATCGAGAAGGCAATGGAGGTCTACCGCGCCAATGACTGCGTGGTCATCTCCGACGAAATCTGGTCCGACATCATTCTCGAGGGCCACAAGCACGTCCCGACCCAGTCGGTCAGCGACGATGCCCGCAACCGCACCGTCGCGCTTTACGCGCCGAGCAAGACCTTCAACCTCGCCGGCCTTATCGGTTCGTATCACATCATCTACAACAAGTACCTGCGTGACCGCGTGACGGCCTACAGCTCGAAGGCGGTCTACAACGAGATGAACGTGCTGTCGATGCATGCGCTGATCGGTGCCTACAAGCCTGAAGGCCACGAGTGGCTGGACGAGCTGCGGCAGGTGCTCACCGGCAACGTCGACTATGTCTGTGATTACTTTGCCCAGCATTTCCCGGGTGTCACCTTCGCGCACCCCGAGGGCACCTATATGCTCTTCCTCGATTGCACCGGCTGGTGCGAGGCGCACAACGTCACGCTTGACGAGGTGCTCAAGCGCGCGTGGAATGTCGGCGTCGCCGTACAGGACGGTCGCCAGTTCAAGGCTCCGTGCGCCATCCGTATGAACGTCGCCCTGCCGCTTTCCCGCGTGCAGGAAGCGATGGATCGCCTGTCGAAGTACGTTTTCGTCGACTGAGGTTCTGCGCGAGGCTACTGATTATTTGTTCGTTTGGATATCAGAAACCGCTACCAAGTATGTGCTTGGTAGCGGTTTTTATGTTGAAACGTACGAGTTGTTATCTCGGTTTCTTCGGTTTGCTTGGCTGTAAAAGTTTCGAAATCAAGCAAACCGAAAAAGGCAGTAGTTTCTTGATTTACTTGCCAGCGGCAGCAGCCTTTTCGGCGGCTTCCTTTTTGTGGATCTGGAAGGCGAGCTCGGCGACGTGTACGCCGTTGGTCACGAACTCGTGTACACGGCACGGGCAGTCGTTTTCGCGGCCGACCCGGGCGATGTAGCCGTTGATGTAGTCCACCTCGGTCTTGCGGCCGTTGTGCATGTCCTGGTACATCGACGGATAGTGCAGCGGCATGACGACCTTGCTGGAATTCTCCACCTCATGAATGGCCTCGGCACGGGTCTGGATGGGCTGGATTCCGCCGCGTTCCAGCGCGTCGTAAGCCTCGTTGACCAGTTGTGTGGTCATGTCCATCGCGCCTGGATAGGAAATGAACTGACCCATACGGATCTGATACATGGTGCACAGCGAGTTGACCACGGAATTGAAGATGATCTTCGCCAGGCAGGTGCCTTGCAGGTCATGCGAAATTATCGGATTGAAATGAGCCTTTCGAAGTCATCGACCAGCTCTTGCTCCACGGGTGTCACCTCGCCGCTCATCGAGCAGATATGCATGCTTCCGCCGCCAAGCTTGCCTTGGAAATCGACTTCGCCGGGTCCGAGGAAGGAGCTTCCGACCATCGCGGTGCCGCCGTAGATGCGTTCTTTGGGGAAGTAGTTGAGGATTTTGTCGAAGTGGCCCCAGCCGTTCATCGCCGAGAAGACGACCTGATGGTCCTTGAAGATACCCGCATCGGCGCAACGCTTGAGCGCGTCGGCAAGCTGCATCTGCTTGAGCATGATGATCCACACGTCGGGGTCGCCGCCCTTGGCCGCATACTCTTCAGGCGTATAGACGTTGACTTTTTCCAGATGACGGTTTTCGTAATCGCGGGAAACGTAGACGCCGCCCTGCTCTTTGATTGCTTTCAGGTTCGGCTCCCAGATATCGATGTAATCGACGTCGCGGCCCACCAGATTGTGGAACAGCACTCCAAATCTGAAGCCCATAGATCCTGCACCAATAATCCCGTATTTCATAATCGTTCTTTCCGTCTTGGAATTCAGTTGTCTCTACGCCTTTTGGGTACAAGGATGCGTCGCTAAATCTTGTGGATATACAAGCGATTTTCCTTAGATACTTAGCTCTAAACCAGAAAGCTTGGAATCGAGTACTTAATGGTCAAATAGCGGACAAGATTCTAACGTTTTTTGAGATAAGTTAGAGCGGTTGGAGCGGATGAAGATTTGGCGACGTGAAAGCCGCGTGCAAAAGCGATGTTTAATGATTTTGGCTGGCCTTTTCAACGTGACGAAGCGCCAGCCAAAATCATTGAAAACTAACCGCTGATTAGCGGAACCGATTATTTGGCTGCGGCGGCTTCAGCTTTTTCCTCGGCTTCCTTTTTGTGGATCTGGAAGGCGAGCTCGGCGACGTGGAGGCAATGGCGCAGGAACTCCTGCGTGCGGCACGGGCTGTCGACCCGGCGCCCGACTTCGGCGATGTAGCCGTTGATGTAGTCCACCTCGGTCTTGCGGCCGTTGTGCATGTCCTGGTACATCGACGGATAGTGCAGCGGGTTGGCGACGCGGCTGACGTAATCGACCTCCTTGACGGCGGCCTCTCGGTCCTGAATCGGCTTGAAACCGTCGCGTTCGAGCGCGTCGTACGCCTCGTTGATCAGCTGGCGAGCCATGTCCATCGCGCCGGGGTAGGAGATGAACTGCCCCATCGTGATCTGGTACATCGTGCACAGCGAGTTGATCACGGAATTGAAGATGACCTTCGCCAGGCAGGTGCCGCGGAAGTTCTGCGTGACCTGCGGGTTGAAGCCGGTCTTGTCGAGGTCGGCGACCATCTCCTTCTCGATGTCGGTGATCTCCTCGGTCATCGCGCAGATATGCATGGTGCCAGCGCCGGGCTTGCCGATGAAATCGACGTCGCCGGGGCCGTTGAAGACGGACGCGACCATCGCGGTGCCGCCGTAGATGCGTTCTTTGGGGAAGTAGTTGAGGATTTTGTCGAAGTGGCCCCAGCCGTTCATCGCCGAGAAGACGACCTGATGGTCCTTGAAGATACCCGCATCGGCGCAACGCTTGAGCGCGTCGGCAAGCTGCATCTGCTTGAGCATGATGATCCACACGTCGGGGTCGCCGCCTTTCGCCGCGTACTCTTCCGGCGAATAGATATCGGCTTTGACGAGATGACGGCCTTCGTGGTCGCGGGAAACGTAGACGCCGCCCTGCTCCTTGACCTTCTTGAGATTCGGCTCCCAAATCTCAATGTAATCCACCGGCTGGTGTGCCAATTCCTGCAGCAGCACGCCATATCTGAATCCCATGGCTCCTGCGCCGATGATGCCGTATCTCATGATGTTTCCCTTCTAGTTTGTCCCTTGTGGGTTTCGCGGCGAGTGCCGCAACAATCTTGTGGACAACATCATGCGGCATTGCCGGTTATTCGCAGTATGCGTGATGGCAGTAGGGTTTCTCAGCTTCATTCCGCATCGTGGACGGTTTTCGCGGCGGTTTTGAGACTAATTGATGAATAAATAGATAAAGTAATAACGTCTAGTTATCAGGGGCTCGATATCGCAATTATGGATATGCCGATATAGTGAGATTTAAGTTTATTGGTATGTCATGAACGGTTATCAGGGAGAATGGCATGAAGATTACGGTGTATTGCGGCGCGTCGAGCGGCAACGATCCGAAGTATGCGGCGGCGGCGAAGCGGCTTGGCGAGTGGATTGCGGGGCTTGACGAGAGCGAGCTGGTCTATGGCGGCGGCGGTGTCGGGCTGATGGGCACGGTCGCGCAGACGGTGCTCGGCGGCGGCGGCAAGGTGCACGGCATCATGCCGCAGATGCTCATCGACCGCAACGCCGGCGCGACGGGCCTGACGACAATGGAGGTCGTCGACGATATGGACGTGCGCAAGCGCCGCATGATGGAGCTGGGCGATATCTTGATCGCTTTTCCTGGCGGCCCCGGCACGCTCGAGGAGATCGCGGAAGCATTTTCGTCATCGCGCATCGGCCTGAACGACAAGCCTTGCGTGCTGTTTGATCTTGACGATTATTGGCGTCCGTTGGCGCAAATGTATGACACTATGGTATCAGCGGGTTTCCTGACCGCTGTTGACCGTACGAAACTGCTGGTCACCGATTCGGTCGACGAAATCACCCGTTTCGCCGCCACCTACCAGCCCCCGCAAATCCGCACCTTCCCCGAGCGCAAGTAAATGCTCCGGCTTCCAGTGCCTGTTGCTGGGCGGTAGGGGTTTGAGTCGCAATGGTGTCATGGAGGTCTTGGCGGCTGCGGCCATTCCGGATAGAAGCTTTATTGCAGAGTGGGTTTCTTGACGAGCCCCATTGCCCTAACGGGCGGCAATATTCATTATCGTGTTGCTATTGTTCGATTGCAATATATTGTGATAAAATCTGTTCTTATGGGCGAGATTCGGAGTATTGGGGACGTGGCACAGGGGCATGCCGACACATTGCGGCGCGCCGCTGATGGTGATGAGGTCGGCTACGGCTTCACTGCCGGCGCCACGAACATCCGTGCCATGGCCCTGGCGGCGGACGCGTGCGCGGGCGTTGCCAGCATTGGCAGTATCCTGGCGAGTGCGGCGGGATCGCTGGCATCGGGGGCCATCGACGCGGACGAGGGGCTAGGCCAGGCCGATCAGGCGTCGGCTGCGGCGGTCGAGGGTATTCAATGAACGAGGAAGAGCCCGCCGACGAGGTGGACCGACAGCTGGAAGCGGACGGCAAGAGGCTGGATGATCTGCGCCGCGAACGTCAGGCCTGTGATAAAGCCTGGGATGAGATGCAGTCGGCCTGTAATCGCCACCACGATATATGGATGGGCCTGTCCGAGGGGCTGCGCGGCAGCCAGGCGTACGCCCGGTTCGGCGCGATCGAGGACGAGTTCCGCGCCTCCGCAGGCGGTCTCATGAACCGTATCGAGCAGGAGGCCGACGACCGCGACGCGGAAAGCCGCCGTATCCGCACATGTGACGAGGACCTGCAGGGGCAACGACGGGTGCTCGCCGCACGTCGCGGCGGCACGACGGACACGCGAGGGGAGCGACCATGGGGCTGATTGTCGACAAGGGGGCGCTGCACCGGGCTATAGATGAGTCCTGCAAGACCATCAACGCCCAGAACCAACAGCTTCGTCAGATCTTGAGTGCCTGTGACGGCCTCAACGGGGAGAACCGGCTCACCGGCCAGGCATGGCAGGCCGCCAAACAACAGGCCGATACCCTCAGCTGGCAAATCAACCAAGCTCTCGCCTACAACCAGGCCGTTCTCGACGACCACCGCACGCTTGCCACCCTCCTCGACCAGTACATCGACGACGACTTCATCGCCGAGGACGCCGTCACTCAGGCTTTGGATAAGCTCCGCCAAGTCGACCGGGCCATCGAGGCCGTCCGTGATCTGCTCCCGCCCGTCACGCGCAACTTGGTCGTCCCCGCAATCAACGACCTGCTTGCCCAGGACCGAAGAACCGGCCAATGGCTCCAAGACAAGATTGACCGCCTCCACCAATTCGACCAGGCCACCGGGGACTTTACCAAAGCGATGAAGTCGGCGCAGGACTTCACCGCCATCAATTCTTGGGGTTCTTGTTCCAAGACGAAGGTGGATTGGAAGACGACAGCGACAAGAACTATAAACTGAAACCTGATTTGTTGAATAAAGAACCAAAGGCCGGTGACTTCAAGCAGGGGAAGTACATGGGAGACTGTTGGCTGATCGCCACCCTCCAGGCTCTCGCGGACTCCGGCTACGACCTGAGGAACGGCATTACTAAGAAAACGGACAAGGACGGCAAGACCTACTACATCGTCACCCTCTACGACGACGGTAAGCGCGTGAAGGTCGACGTCCACTACACCTACAAAATCGGATCCCAGGGCATAGCCGCGCTGTATGAGGCGGCCATCAGGAAACAGTTCGGCCGGGGTTCAATCAACGGCGGCGAGCCGGACTGGGCGTGGGAGGCCATCACAGGCAGGAAACCCCTTAAGACGGACGGCAACCCGGGTGACGAGGCCCTCAACTCCAAGGGGTCCGTCGACGGCACCATCTCCGTAGCCGCCACCAAGCCGTTCTTCCCGCATCTGCCTACGGACAACGATTACACCGAGGACGGAGCGATGTTGGTATCCGCCAACGACGGAACGAAACTACCGGGCAACGGCTACAGAATCGCCATCGCAAAAAGCATGCCTATGAGGTCGTCGAAACCAAAGGCGACATGGTCTGCTTGCGCAACCCGTGGGGCAAAAACTATTGGTACGATCAGGATGGGAATTCCACCGAGGATGCCGGCGAGCTGTTCTGGATCAGCAAGGACGACTTCAACAGGGCATTCAGAGAAGAATCACAGCAATGAGCAGAACCGAACGTGCAAGCAGCGGAACCCGGAAACTGCGGCGCAGGCCAGTGTTCGTGGTTGTCCTGCTGGCCCTGGCCGTCGTGGCTGGGCTGTTGTACGTGGGATCGGAGGGACACATCATGGCACTGCTACCGCACCCGATCATCAGGGAGAAGGCCGACATACCAAAGGAACGACTCGAACGGGGCACGGTCCAGACCGTGCAACCAGGCGGAAGAGGAGGGGTCGGCGGCCTGGACTTAAGCATCCACGTTTTGCAGCACGATCTCGACGGCTGGCATATCCCGTTGACGGTCTTTGCCAGACCGTTCACCCCGGGCAGGGACATGGACCTGAAGGTAGGGCAGACGAGAAGTGACGCCCGGCTCGGCGTGGCGATAACACTCGTGGCGCTGAAGGGCTTCGAGGAAACCCAGGCGGCCGATCTGCTCTTCGAGCCCTATCAGGACGGTCCGTCCATCCGGCAGCAGGCCGACGTGCCGGCTGAACGGCTCCGTGAGGGCGAGCCGCACGAGCTGCGCAAGGGCGAGAGTATGAAGGTAGGCGATGACTATGACACGGTCTCGCTGGGGTACTGCATCACGAAGGAGGAGGACGGCACCTATCTGGTGCCAATACAGCTGAACGGCGGAATGAACGAGTCCAAGGACATGTCGATGGCCGTGGGCCAGAGCAGGACGGTCAGGCTCTACAGCTTCAGCTACACGGTGACGCTGCTGGCCCTGAACGATATCGACGGCCGGCAGGGCGCCACACTGATCGCCACCTCCGCGCCCATACACTGAAGAGCACGGCGGCGGGCGCATTGCGCCGGATGCCCTGTGCCGGAGCGGGGGTTTGGCTTCCGTGCGACAAGGACGACGCGTTCTGGGTCAGCAAGCAGGAGTTCAACCAGCTGTTCAACGAGGAATCGAGGCAGTAGCATGGACGGAGAGACATCCGAAACAGACAACCAACGCTCAGAAACGTCAAGACGGCACCGCCCGCGACGCGTGTTGGCTATTCTGGCCGCAGTGATTGCCGTGGCTCTTGTCGCCGTCTGCGTGTTTGAGAAAGGACTCATCATGGACGCCATGACAGGACGGCACATCATCAGGGCGACGGCCCGCAACATCCCCCAGGAGCGAATCGACAAAGGTTGGGTCGTGATCGGCGACGTCGGCGGCATCATACGGATGGGCAATATCGACATCCAGATTTACCATCCGACCGACGAGCATGGGGAGAAGCGGGCACGCCTCATCGTCATGAACCACCTCGCCAAGCTCGGCGGGGACGTGGACCCGAAGGTCGGCGAGACCATCCGCAGACCGGGGGACGGCATAGCGGTGACCCTGCTGACCCTGGGCGATGATGAGGGCGCCCAGGCCGTCAGACTCCTCATCGAGACCTGCCAGGACGGCCCCTCCATCCGGCTGAAGGCCGGCAACCCCCGCAGTCCCGGGACGGCAGGACCTACGAGGTGCGCATGGGGGAAAGCAGTCCAAAGATCAACAAGAACTACGTCAAGGTCTCACTGGGATACGGCATCGTGAAACAGCAGGACGGCACCTACCTGGTGCCGATATTGCTGGGCAACGGGGCCGAAAAGCCCAGGACCTGTCGATGAGCGTGGGGCAGAGCAGGACGGGCGACCTGCACGGCGTGAAGTACACGGTGTCGCTTCTGGCCCTCACCGACATCCATGGCCGTCAGGGTGTCACACTGCTCGTCACGCCGGTATCCGAGCAATGAACCACACGGCGGCGTGTGAATCGGTACACAGGATGCCGTGGAGAAAGTGGCTGGCGCGGGCGGTGGCTGTCGTCGTTATGCTGGCTATCGTCGTGCTAGGGATTGTAGCGGCGTTCAAGCCGCCTGAAGGAGGCACAAGAACCATGCAGACGGATAGTAGGAAGGAAGAGCCAATCATCACCCAATCCGCGAACATCAGGAAGGAACGGCTCGACAGGGGGCAGGTGTACAAGACAGCTATCGGAGGTGTTATCCGCACCGGCAACATTACCGTCGTGGTCGATTCCCAGCTTGACCACGGCAACACTGGGTACTCCATCAATCTCAAGGTGGACGTACTCCCACGCCACGTCGATCTTGGCGGCGAATACAGTATCGTCAACCTTGGGGTCGGCGACACATGGAGCTCGAGACAGATGGGGGTGTCGGTGACAGTGGCCTCGTTCGACGATTGGGACGGGGTCCAGTCAGTGAGTGTGTTGTTCGAACTCTACCAGCCTGACCCGCCGGTCGAACAATCCGTCCAACCACCCGTCGGCGCCGGGACCACGGCGACCGCCGCACTCGGCGACACCGTGAATCTGGGCGGTCACGCCATCGCCCTGCCCTACGCCCTCGACCATGACCGCAAAGGCTATTACCTCATCCTGCCTATGAACGAAGACGATGATAAAGGCATGACGCTACGGCTCGGTCAGACCAAGACGGCATCCGACGGGCTCTGCATCACGCTGAGCGCCCTAACCGGCATCAACGGTAGGCAGGGTGTCATCCTCGTTGCCTCGCCGAAACCATAAAACCGATGAGTCTACGCTAACAGTTTCAAAGGAAATATGATGTTCCTGTGCAACTCATAAGGGAAGGTAAACCAGGGACGAAAACTTGGGTTATATTCCGTGATTTATGCAAAAACTTGAGGTTCTGGAATCGGTGCAATTCAATGTTTCCAGAACCTCAATTGATGGTGCGAGTAGGGGGAGTTGAACCCCCACGAGCATACGCTCACTGCCACCTGAAGACAGCGCGTCTACCATTCCGCCATACTCGCAGACAAATAATAAGGTTACTGCGCAGTGCCGACGAACGCAAGAGGCGGTTGCGGCGCGTGTTGCTCGGCAGTCGGCTTGGGCGGGGAGGACTGGTTGCCGGAATCCCCAAGGTGATGGATGCGACCAAAAGCACGTTAGAGCACTTAACGCGACGAAAAGCATGAAAAATGGGCGAAAAACGTGCTTTTCGTCGTAGTAACCTGTCCGGCGGACGGCTGAGGGGGGAGATTGGAGCGTCACCGTGTCCACTTGAAGTTGCTGGCATCTGCGCCGATTTCGAAATTGCGTTTCGCGCAGCCCAGACCAACGTGGGCAAAGAGGCCGGGAGTGATGCGGGCGCTGACGGCGGGTAAAAGCTTTTCGCTGGTTGCGATGGAACTGGCTGAGCTGACTGGACTGCCGGCGGTGTCGGTATCTTCTAGCGTGAAGTGGAATGGTTGCTGGCTCAGTGACGTCGGGGCGAGCGAAGCGGCTTCGACGCCGCGCTGGAACCAATCGGGGGCATCCGCGAGCGTCGCATTGGGGCCGAGGCTCGCGGGCAGCGAGCACAATGAATCCAACGGTTTGCTGTGGTGCTTGGCACCGGGCCGTGCGGGGTGGCCGAAGGCAAGAATCCACACCACGCGCTCGCCGGGCTCGAGTCTCCACCAGCCTGTTGCGGCGTCGTCGAGCACGGCCCACGAAGTTGAGAGCCCGAGTTGGACAAGTTTCAGCGCGAGTTGCTCGCCGTAATAACCCACCTTTTGTTCGATTTCGGCTTCTTCATGCGGAATCGGATCAGTGGCTTCCTCATCCGTCTGCGGAGCCTTCTTCGCTGGATGTAGATCGTAAGGAACACCAATTTTCGCAACTAGAGCGATGGCGTTGTGCACACCGCTAAACCGCCCGTAATGGGTCTTGTAACCGCAGAAAGCGTCGTCGAGCCCGGCGGCCATCTGGAAATGTAGGCCGGACTTGGCGTTGCAGCGCTCGATTTCCGAGGCGATTTCACTAAGCAGGGCCTTGCTGACAGGCTCGTCGGTATACATACGTACGGAATGGCGCTCCGTCATCGCCTCGTTCAGATCCATTTTGCCCCTCTGCCTGTCATCGGTGAACATTTCCATCATACCGATTGACTTGGTATGGTGCGGCTTAGCGAGTTCGGTGCGTCGTAGAAAGTGACGAATGACACATTTTGCGGTAGCTGGGAGGAAAACAGAAGCGCTTCATTCAAGTGCTCTGCCTGCAACTGGTGCTGGTAAACGGCACATAAGGGGATGTCAAAATCCGTTTTCCAACATTGATTGATGGAATATGGGTTTGGTGCTGGTAAACGGACTTTTGGCGGCCGTTAGAGTCCGTTTACCAGCACTGAATGGGTGAAAATCGCAAGAGTCGAATTCGGCGTCTCACCCCTTGGAGCCGTGGGCGTAGTAGCGGGCGAGGGTCTCGTCGCGGAAGGCCTCGAAGTAGCCGCCGTCGATGGAGGCGCGGATGTCATCGAGCAGCTTGATGAAGAAGCGCTCGTTGTGGATGGTGGCCAGCGTCGCGCCGTTGATTTCGTGGGCGCGCAGCAGATGATCGACGTAGGCGCGCGAGTAGTGCGTGCACGTATAGCAGTCGCAGCCCTCCTCGAGCGGCCCGAAGTCGCGCTTGTTGGCGGCGCGCTTGATGTTGTATCGGCCGTCGCGCGTGTAGATCGCGCCGTTGCGGGCGCAGCGGGCGGGGGCTACGCAGTCGAAGGTGTCGCCGCCGTTCTCCACGCACGCGAAGATATCATCCACCGCGGCGATGCCCAAAACGTGCCGGGGCCGTGACTCCGGCATTTCGTCGCAGATCCACGCGCAGGTGTTGCCGATGACGCGCTTCTCGATCGCACCGCCGATGCCCACGCCGTCGAAGTCGAGCGAGGCGATCTCGGAAGCGGCCTTGCGTCGCAGATCTTCGTAGTTCGCACCCTGCACGACGCCGTAAAGCGCCTGGTAGGGTTTGCCGACCCGCGCCTCGGTGAGCCGTTGATGTTCGGCAACGCAACGACGAGCCCACCGGAACGTTCGCTCGACAGAATGCTCCTGATAGCCACGCGTGTTCATCAGCGTCGTGAGCTCGTCGAAGGCGAACATGATGTCTGCGCCGATTTTGTGCTGGATACCCATGGAGATCTCGGCGCTGAACCGGTGCTCCGAACCGTTAAGCGGCGATTTGAACGTCACGCCGTCCTCGTCTACGAAGGCCTTGCGCTCGCGGCCCTTGGCGATTACGTCGTCGGACTTCATTCCGGTGACGTCCATTGCCAGCGTCTTCTTGAACCCGGCGCCTAGCGAAAGCACTTGGAACCCGCCGGAATCGGTGAAGGTCGGCCCGTCCCAGTTCTCGAAGCGCGCGAGCCCGCCGGCTTCGTCGATGATGCTCTCGCCGGGTCGTTCAAACAAGTGGAACGCGTTGGAAAGCAGGCATTGCGCGCCGAGCGATTTCATGGTCTCCGGCAGCACGCCCTTCATCGCCGCCTGCGTGGCGACGGGCACGAAGGCCGGGGTCTTGATATCGCCGTGCGGGGTATGGATGACGCCGGTTCGTCCGTAACGCGCACCTCCGCGCCCCAGACCGTCTGCCGAATCCGAGAGACGGGTCTTCTGCTCGAAGTAGAACTTGCTGCGCTCGCCGGGTTTGCCGGGTGCCGCTCCCAAAGGTCGTTCCAACAATCCCGAAGCGCTCGGCACCAACTGCGAGACCGAGCTGCCGGAATGGGCCTGTGCATATGACGTTGCCACTGATGCGACATCCTTGTGACCAGGAATGTGGGTTTGCGCGTGGCAGTGAGCGCTGCTCGTGGTGTCTCCGGCGGAAGTGAATTTTGTATTACTGTTATCGTTCGTCATATTTGAACTCGCCGTGCCTTCGTTCTTAAGCTGTTCTGCTGCATTGTCCGCTGAAATGCCTGAAATATCCATATCCGTTTCCATTGTTGCGATTCCGTGCCGTTCGCATTGTCGTATCATTTCGTCCGTGTCAGCCACGTTATACGACGAAAATCGGCTTTTACGTTCACTCTAGGCGGAGCCATACCACAAATTCGTTCAGCGACGATTAGGTTCATGGGGACCTATAAAATTAGCCAAGAACTGGGATTTGGCGAGGACATCAGCAGATTGGTATGAGGTTTGAAACTTTCTTTCAATGAACGTTCAGGAAACGTTCAGACCGCTTGTCTTTACTCATTACTAGTGGTTCACGAGTGGTGGTACGCCAGAATTTGCTTAACGCCGCGGCCATCCGGGAAAATATAAGGAGCAGCAATGGCTGAAGACAACAAAGATGAGTGGGGCAGTGGTCAGCCTGCACGTCCAAATGAAGACATGAATGCGATGCCGGATTTACCGGATTTTGTCAGTAATGATCAGCTTCATGGCGCGTCGGAAAGCGACAATAGGGATACCGATTATGCCGGTGCGACAACAACCAGCAACGATACGGCCGCTTTAGGCAGCACCCAGCCGATCGCCACGCAGCCCGTTACAACGTCGGATACGGGGAATTTCAACGGTGCAACCAATGATTCTTCCAACAGCACGCCAACGGAGGTGTTCACAACCGGATACCGGCCTGACGACGCAAATTCGACGGCCAACGTCTCCGGTGCCAGCCCTTCGAACAATCCTTATGAGACTTCCAATACGCCGAATTCCACTGCTTCGTCCACTTCCGGCCCGTACCGTCCGGCTCCCGAATATGGCGCGTATGGCCCGCTGCCCGATCACATCGGCAACGGCTATGGCAACAACTACGGCAACAACAATGCCCCGTTCGGTTCCGGCAATGCCGCGGGCAGCAACGGTCCTGCCAACACCCCGGCCATGCCATGGAATGGTATCTTCGGCAGCAACGGCCAAAACCCGAACGCCGGCCAGAATGACAATGGCGGCAACGAGAATAATAACGATTTCGGTACTTCCTACGGCCCGTACAACGCCGGTCCCGGCCAGCCGCAAGGCCCGAACAGCGGTAATTTCGACGGGCCGAACATGCCGAACGGCGGCAATGGCTATGGATACGCTCAGCCGAAGTCGCACAGTAACGTCGTCACGGCCATCGTCGCCGCGGTCGTTACGGCGGCGCTGTGCTTGGGTATCGGTTTCCTCGGCATTTCCAAAGGATGGGTAACCGTTCCGACTTCCAGCTCGATATCCGGCATCACTTCCAACAAATCCGGTTCCGGCACCGCCAACGTCAAGGGCGGGCAGGCTCCCGACTGGGCCGGCGTCTCATCGAAGGTGTCCAATTCCGTGGTTTCGATCACCACGCAGGTCAGCCAGGGCATCGCCAAGGGCTCCGGCGCGATTCTCGATACCAAGGGCCACATCGTCACCAACAACCATGTGGTGAGCGGTGGCCAGAACATCCAGGTCACGCTTTCCAACGGTCAGATGTATAAGGCGAGCGTCGTGGGCGCAGACAGCACCACCGATCTCGCGGTGCTGCAGTTGCAGAATGCGCCAAGCGACCTCAAGCCGGTCGAGTTCGCGGATTCCAGCAAACTCGCGGTCGGTGAAAGCGTCATGGCCGTCGGCAACCCTCTGGGCTACGACGACACCGCCACCACCGGCATCGTTTCGGCGCTCAACCGCCCGGTTTCGGTGATGGATGACAACAATTCCGAAATCGTGACCAACGCCGTGCAGATCGATGCGGCCATCAACCCCGGCAACTCGGGCGGCCCCACCTTCGACGCAGGTGGCCAGGTCATCGGCATCAACTCCTCGATCGCCTCCGCTTCCTCGTCTTCCGGCCAGTCCGGATCCATCGGCATCGGCTTTGCGATTCCGTCGAACCTCGTCAAGCGCGTCGCCGATGAAATCGTGGAGAAGGGTTCCGTCCAGCACGCGATGCTCGGCGTGACCATCAAGTCCGCCAATGTCGAATCTGACGGCATCACCCGCGGCGGCGCTCAGATCACCACGCCTTCCACCGGCGGCTCGGCGGTTGTCAAGGGCAGCCCGGCGGACAAGGCCGGACTCAAGGCCGATGACACCATCGTCGCTTTCAACGGCCAGGCGGTCGGCTCGAGCTCCGCATTGCTCGGTTACGTCCGCGCCTCGGCGCTCGGTGACAAGGTGAAGCTCACCCTCGTCCGCGGTGGCAAGACCATGGACGTCGAAGTCACCCTCGACCAGAAGGAAAGCGACGTCAAGGGCAGCAACCGTTCCGAAACCCAGAAGCAGAACGGCAGCAACGGCCAGAATGGACAAGGCCAGAACGGCCAGAGTCAGAATGGCGATGGTTCCGGCAATAGCGACGGAGACGGCGGCGGCCTCTTTGATCCGTTCGGTCTCTGGTAAAGCGAGGCTGTCGGCCAACATCTGCATTCGGTCTATCGGCTGAGGTGCAGAAATTGAAATGCATGATTGGTTCCGGGTTATTCCTTATTTTGGGAATCTCCCGGAACCATTCGTGCTTTATAGCCATATTTTGCAGTATTTTGGAGTGAATTTAGCTTAGGAATAAATAATATATTAAAAGTTCATACGTCTTATTTTTTATATATAATTCAGTTGATTGTTTAAAGGTATTGCACCTTTTGCAAAATTGGGGAACTAGGAAAGACTGAATTATATTGTCACGTTTTAAGCTTGTGCATATTATAGTCAGTGCGATCAGCGGCGTTGCTGCGTTGGGAATGTTCGCTCCTTCCGCAATCTGCGCTCCGAATATGGTCGGGGATAATGCTGGAACGGCATCGGTGTCGGCATCCGCCAAGTCGTTGGCCGGAGGCGAATCGTCTCAGTCCTCGTCGCAGACTGTGTCACAGCAGGTCCCGTTGCAGCAGGGTTCATCGCAGACTGAAAATCGGATTGCCGTCGATTCCAAGAATCGGCAGCAGGGTCAGGGTTCTGCCGCTGCCAAATCGACAAATGGTTCGTTGCGCAACAAGTCGGTGGCCTCGAAGCCGAATTCGCAGCAAGACGCTGGTTCGTCGGCTGCAAATCCTGGCGCCATCCACAACAACGGCTCTCAGCCCAAACAAAACGATGATGGTTCCAAGGCAAGTATGCCGTTGACCAGAGGCGGCACCATCGTCACCCATGATGCTGCTACCGCCAGCGACAACGTTGTAGTCAGCGGACTCAACCTCGACAGTATGCGCACAGGGCAGGCGCCCTTTGATGCCGATGACAACCCCGGCGACGATTCCTGCGACAGCAATGCCATTGTTCGTTCTTTCGACAAAGTCACCTACGATTACGATTACACGCTCGCCCCGCAGTCTCCGACGGACTATTATCGCGATGCTCGTGTGCGTTTCGATGTCCACATCCCGGTCGACAAGAACAAGGCGGTGCTGGACACCAACGACATGAGCTGGATCGACCAGAATCCGCAATATCCCAGCACTCATACGGACAATCCCGACGGTTCGCAGGACTACGTCTTCTGGCGCCACACCACCGCCTCCCGGCCGGGCACCTACGTCGCACCGGGCACCGCCTCGGTGACCATCGTCCTCAAGATCAACGTCATGCTCAATGGGCAGACGCTTGCGCCGAGCGTCAACGCGCGTTCCGAATACACCGGTGACACCGTCGGCAAAACCGATACGCCACGCGCACTGACCATCAGTGCCAAGACGAGTCTCGATATCCGCATCGGCAATTTCGCCGGTGATTCCACCGTCACCCAAGCCTCACCCATCAGGAAATTCGATTTCGACAAGCCCGATGCAGCGGGCCAGATCAACTACGGCTTGGGCAAGAAGCGCGGCTATATCACCGGTATGCCTTGGGCCGTCGATCTGCGCTGGCCCAAGGCCGATATCGTCCGTGGCAAGGGGATGAAAGGCCTGGAAGCCCCGCAAGGGCTAATCACCTTCAACCTGAGCACCACTGACAAATGGAACAAGGACAATGGAGACATCGCCGACGCCGGAGCGGACGTACAATCCAGATTCTGGGGGCTGGCACCGGTGACGACGCCGACCATGAGCCATGCGGACGCGGCAACGCGGCAGGCGACGCCGTCGACACCGGGCAGGGAACTCAACAACGACACACAGAACTACGTGCCGCGCTCGGACAATTACAAGATCGCCGGCGGCTTCCGCACCCATACCGACGGCAGAGACCACAACAGGACCTACGACAACGGCGACTATCAAGTCACCCAGGAAATCGGCACCGACTATACTGCCTATCATTTCACGCTCAGCGGCTATGACATCGGTTCGTTCTGGCCAAAGCAGGGGAGTTCCCCACAGGCTGGCGCGTCATGCAGCGATGAGTTCATGGGCAATAATTGCACTGTCCAAAATGTCGGCGAAATTTCGACCGGTTATCTCTATCTTTTCCACCCCGTCGATAAAACCGACAGCCAACTCCAGGCGGCCTATGGATCCGGAGTCACCGTGACCCTTACCGCCGACGAAGGTGGTATGAGCTACACCGATGTCAGCGGCGTGGCTTCCAATACCTCTGGCTCCGATCGGAGCAATCAGGCGGTCAACGATCACAATACCGACGGCAGTACGGTCAATAACGACAACTGGCGGCCGGACAGGTTCAACCTCGTCGTCCCGGGTTCCGTTTCGCCGTTCTACGGCTACGCCTGCGCCACGGATCGCGCTTATGAAGAGAACGGTATCGACTGTGCGGGGTGGACGGGCGACGACAACCGCAAAGACACCGATGTGGCCACGCCGGGCGACCCCATCCGCATTTCAACGGCATATGTCTTCCAGCAACCCGATGCGAAACTGCCTGTCGGCCACATGATGCTCATCAAAATCGATCCAAAGGTCATCGATCTGGCGGACGAAAACCATCTTGACGCCGGAGGGTCCGGTGGTTCGTGAGTGTATGCAGGGAAAACAGGGTTCTTCCACAGTTGGAATGATCCCGATCCTTTCTCCAACCGGGCCACTCCGGTCAAAGCCAAATACGCAGTCAAGCCGGATGGTTCAGGATGGACCGATGACACTGAGGAACGTACTGCTGTCCTCGGCGACCTTAGGTATTACAATTCCAAGGCCGAGGCCCAGAGTCACGGCACTATCGTCGGCGTCCTGCTCGCCTCCAACCAGCTGGCATACAGCCGTAGCGCAGGCATCGAGACGAAGTTCAGTATGGGCAATATCCGCGCGACGGTTCGCAGGGACGCTCCGGACGGCTCGGTAGCCCAGCTCAGCGCCATCAACTACATGTATACGCGCCAACAGATGAAGACCGCGAAGGGCCTGTCCCTTTCCGTCGAAGGCCAGGACTCTGATTGGGCCGATTGGACCGTGACTCAAAATCCTATGGATTGGTATTTCAACGACCATTTACAGGGTGCCATCGATACCGACACGTTCCAGCGGAAGCCATACGTAAAGCCGTCATACACCGACGCCGGCTATCAAGTCGGCTCTGGCACCCACGAACGTCAGTGGGGCGATGCGCTTTATGTGGCGAGCGAGCAGCCGGCGGTCGACATCTCCGTCGCGCAGGAAACGGGCGGGAATCCCAAGTCGCAGTTCGACCTCGACAATCGGCAGCGTACCGTGGATTGGTCGATTGGAGCTAGAATCCGCGCCATAACCGGGAGAGGTACCAGCAAGGCCACCGTCACCGCTACTTTGCCGGTCGGCCTGCATTATATAGTGAATTCATCCAAGCTCGACGGTATATATACGGAACATACGCCTGATGCCGGTACCGTGATCGGTGGCATGGACCTTGAGCCGACCATCACCCATAACCCCAATGGCACCGCCGTTCTCGTCTGGCAGGTTCCCGATATTCCGCGGGACAGCCGCGACCGGACCATCCATTTCAGCACCACGATCGGCAATGAGGATGATGCCAGCCAGGATGCGAAAAACAACGACCGCTATACGGTCAGCGCGTCCATCTCCTCTGATGGCTATCATGTCTCACCGACCGCCGCGAAGGGAACTTTGAGCTCGGCGAGTATGGGCGTCTCCAAGCTGCGGGAAGCTGGACTCACCACACGGGCGAAGACACTCATCAACGAAATTGGACAGCCGTTTGTCTACCGCTCGATGTTCGGCAATTATTCGCAAACCGGTAAAGCAAATCCATTCTCATTGGAGATCATGCCGCACCACGGCGGTAACGACAGCCTATCTACCTTCCACGGCAGCTACCAGATCCAGAGTGTACGCATCAAGGCGCAGGGCAGTGCCTCGCTGAGCGGTTTGGTGGTGCGCTATTCCACCGATACGAGCCTGCAGGGAGCGGACGTGAGCCCGGCGGACATCACTCGTACACAAATCGATACGCATGCGGATATTTGGAAGACGGTTGATGTCGTCCCGGATGGCGCCGACGACTTGGTCCGTATCGATTCCAGCGGCAGGTCCCTTAGCATGCCCTCCAGCGGCGTCACGGCCATGGCGTTTGAGCTTCCGACACTGCCTGCTGGCTCCAGTCTGCTCATCGACACCACGTTGAAGCCCCGAGACAACAATGCAGGGGATTTTTACGAGCAGCAGTGGGCCAATGGCGCCAACAACGTCATCGCGCTGACCCAGACTTGCAACCGCATCGTCAGCGGTACGGTGTGGTACGACTCCAACCAAAACGGGCTTGACGATCCCGGCGAGCCCGTCGTTCCCGATGCCTCCGTGAAGTTGGTCGATGGTTCGGGCCATATCGTCACGGATACGAGTGGTCATCCGCTGCAGGGCGTGACCGACAGTCATGGCAACTATAGATTCGACGATGTCTCATCAGGGTCAGGGTATCGCGTGCGTGTCAACGGTCCGAGGGGCCTGACGCCCACCACCGCTCATGTCGGCAGCGACAGGACCATCAACAGCAAGGCTGACGAGCATGGATCCATCGCCATCGCCGGCATACCGGCGTTGGCAAGAATGGTCAGCCCAACTTACGAAGATGACTATGAGAACGAAGGGCTCGTCGGCCCCTTGGATGCCGGAGAAGCCGGTTTCCTCATTGTCAAGAGGCTTCAAGGTCGTAACTGGCTGCCGGGCGAGCAATATAGGTTCAATATCGCCCCCATCGATGGAGCACCGGCCGCAGGCGAGGGACAGGCAGTGCCTTCCAGCATCCGTGTGGGCGGTGTGGGCAGCGCTGCTGGGCAGAAGACGGTTCTGATTGATGCCTCCAAGTTCAGGCTTACTTCGACGGACCATTACACGTTCAGATACAAAATCACGGAGGACGGTACTGACCATCATACGGATGTCGCTCCGACTCCGGGCACTTCCAACGAGTATATACTGACGATTGTGGTCTACGACGATTACGGCGATTTCACTCGCCATGTGGCTGCGACGCTGAACGACGCCAGTGGCACTAGCGTCCATGCTGCGACTTTCACCAACAAATACACGCCTGCCTCGTCTGGGTCGAGTTCTGGTAACAGTGGTACGCCTGAGCCGTCCGGTGGCGGCGGCACATCCGGGCCGGGAACCGGCAACGACAGCGTGCCCGGATCAGGAACCGGTAATGACGATACGTCTGGTGCGTCCAAGCCAGGTCCTGATGGTGGCGATACCTCTGCTTCGTCCGTGCCGTTGCACGGTAATGATAGCGGTTCTGTGCCAGCTAAATCGGCGTTCGGTAATGTCAACGGACCGGTTTCACCGAATACGGTTCGTGGAAAAGGCACGTCTGCTGCGCCGAAGCCCACAAAGGCGACGATGGCGAAGACCGGAGCCGAGACGTTCGTGATTGCCTTGATAGCCTTGTTGACTGCGGTCTTGGGGATTCTGATCGCCTGGTTCAAGAGGTCACGAAGCAACATGTGACGATAAAGCATGGTGATTTGGTGGGTCGCTGGCTTTGGTTGGCGGCCCACACGAGTTTTCGGGGAAGATTGTCGCCCAGTTTTGGGACGGGTTGTCGACGTGATACCGCTATACTTGATTTCATAATCTTTACGCCGTGTATCGGTGGCTTCGCGTCGCCGGTGGGTTAACAAGGCGTGACCAACTTGCTTTGGCCGCGTAACTTGTGTGACTCGTGGCTTTAGCAGCACACGCGCAAGGAGAATCATGCGGATTATTCGCAAGGCTGCTGGTATCTGCCGGCAAGTACCAATGCTTCCCATCACTATTGTTGCTGCGGTTTTTGTGGCATTGTTCTGGAATTATCGTCCATGGCTGGGCGGCTTCGGTGCACTGAAAATCGGTAATTTTGTGGCGGCTCCGCCAGCTGTCGGAGCGTGGCACGTCGGTCCGTTCGCGTTCAACCCTTCCGTCGGCCAGCTTATCGTGGTGCTGCTCGTTGCCTATTCCGTTTTCGATTCCATCTGCGGCATGATCGCTTCCTTGAAGGCCGGCCATGTGGGCATCGACGTGCTCGCGATCCTTGCGCTGCTTTCCACACTTGGCGTGCAGGAGTATTGGGCGGCTTGGGCCGTGGTATTGATGATTTGGTCGGGCGAAGCCATCGAAGAATTCGCGCAGACCAAGGCCGAAAGCAACCTGAGCGCCCTGGTCGCCGCCGCCCCGCAGATGGCGCATATCTCCGACTTGCCGGGTGTGCATACGGCTACAGACAGCAAGGATTCTGCTGTATATGGTGAAACTTCAAAGCCAAATGGGGATATTGCGGGAAAACATCTTGCAGCGCTATTTTCCAATACCGATAGGCGTTTGACAGACGGTTTCCGAGCGACTTTGGCAACGGCTTTGCCCCGCGGTGACGCGCGCGATCTGGAAGATAATCTATGCATGATTAACGCGGATGATTGCAACTGTGAGTTGTCTTCCGTTGCTAAAGACAACGCTGCAGATGTGCCGAGGAATTCTCGTCGAGTGCGCGCGCAGCCCGCGGGCTCGTTGGCGCGGCACACGTTCATCGGTGGGTCGTTGGCGAGAAGTTCTCAAGCTGCAGAAGCACTGGAATCGCAGGCCGCGCAGAACGCTCATTTCCATACCGTGCCGGTCGATCAGGTGGCGCTCGGCGATGTGCTGGTGGTCTTGCCCGGCGAGACGATTCCGGTGGATGGCAAGCTTTTGAGCGGCACGGCGACGCTCGACTTGAGCGCCATCAATGGCGAACCGTTGCCACGCACCGTGTTTGCGGGCGCTCGCGTGATGAGCGGAGCCATCAACGGCTCGACGATGATCGTGATGCGTGCCACGCAGCTGGCGCAGGATTCGCAGTATCAGCAGACCATGCAGCTGGTCGATTCCGCGCGTGCCTCGCGTGCGCCCGTGGTGAAGACCGCCGATGTGCTCGCGGTGCCGTTTACCATTATTTCGCTGGTGATCGGCGTTGCCGCGTGGATCGCTTCCGGCACCCCGGAACGGTTTGCGCAGGTGCTCGTTCTGGCCACGCCCTGTCCATTGCTCATCGCCGCACCTGTGGCGTATATGGCTGGAACGGGAAGGCTCGCGAAGGCCGGAATCCTGACGAAAACGCAGGAGGTTCTGGAAAATCTCGGCAAGGTCTCGCATATTTTCTTCGATAAAACTGGCACGCTTACGGTCACCAGGCCGCAGGTTGTGCGGGTTGACGTGCCGGAGGCCGCACGCAAGCGGTTACCTGAAGTTTTGGGATTGGCAAAGGGTTCTGCCGATTCGCAAAGAGATGACGATATTGTTGGTACCGACGAAAGTGTGACCTCGATAAATTCTCGTAATGGTCATTCCGAATCTTCTAATGTAATGCAAATTAGGGAAATCATCGTCGAGCTTGCCGCGGTGGTGGAGACCTATTCGGTGCATATCCTCGCGCAGGGCATCGTCGCTGCCGGGGCCGCGGCGTCGAAGAAGTTGCACAACGGTCGCACTGCTTTCCCGGTGGTCAAGGACGTGCACGAAGATGCTGGCAGCGGTGTGCGGGGCATGGTCGAGGGCCACATGGTGCGCGTCGGCCGGCTGAGTTTCGTGATGAACGTGCGCAAAGACAATGAGACTGATGGCCGGCCTCGGAATGGTGAGGCACCGCGAAATGATGCCCGGTGTCAGAAGGAAATGGTGAAGAATTCCGTCGTTTCCGATACTTCGAATTCTGTATTACTTGTGAATGAGGCGTTTCCTAGTTCTCAGTTCAAGCCGCGTGCGGCCGACGAAATGGTGGCGTACGTTTCGGTTGATGGGCTTCTGGCCGCACGTATCGTGCTGCGCGACGTGCCGCGCGATAATGCTCGCGAATCGTTGCGGCGTCTGCGCTCCTTGGGTGTGGGTGCGGTGACCATGCTGACCGGCGACTCCCGCAGCTCAGCCGACGTAATTGCTTCGGAAGTTGGCATTGACGATGTTCGCGCCGATCTGCTGCCGCAGGATAAGGTAGCGGCAGTCAAGGCTGTTTCACATGAAACGTTGTCGCACTCCTCGAAAATCGAGACGCTTCTCGATCGGCTTTCCGGCCAACCGAAGCCGCGCCCGATTTCGGTGATGGTCGGCGACGGCGTCAACGATGCCCCGGTGCTGGCCGCGGCCGATATCGGCATCGCGATGACGGACGGCACCTCCACTGCCGCCTCGCAAACCGCCCAGGTGGTCATCATGAATGACGATATCGCCGACGTGCCGCGCGCCGTCGCCATCGCTCGCCAGACCAAGCGCACCATGCTGCAGGCCGTGGTCACTGGCCTCGGGCTGGCGCTGGTCTGCATGGTCGCCGCCGCGTTCAACCTCATTCCGGTAGTGGTCGGGGCGTTCACGCAGGAGGCCATCGACGTTGTCTCGATCCTTTGGGCCCTGACTGCCCTGCGCGATCGCAAAGCGTGAGTTGTGGAATGCTTGGGTAGCCGGGATCCGACTCGTCTGTGAGTGGGATTAACGGGGAGCGGCGATTTTCGTGCTGACAGCTGCTGGCTTCTGATGTGATCGGGGGTGTTGTAAAGATGAAATATCGTGTGCCGAATGTTCGCCGAACGAAAAAATGTGTGATGTATCTCACTATTGTGATTTTGATGTCGTCGACGTTCTGGTCGTGCATTTGTAGTTTGCCGCGATATTCAAGGGAAAATGGATGGCTGAGAAGCGTATTGCAGATAGCGATCAAAAAACGATATCAGTCGCTTATTTCTAACATATATGGTCAGAAATAAGCGAAATTTGATGGTATGGTCTCACTTTGGCTCCGTCAAAACATGGCGGGTCGATTGGGATAGAAATCTATGAATAATGCAAAGAAAGCAACAAAATCGTTGAAGAAAGCAATGGTTTCCGCTGCAGCGCTTGTTGCTGGTGTCGCTATGCTGGCACCAGGCACGGCTCAGGCGAGTCAGACCAATTCGGGGTGTGTGACGGATCAAAGCTCCATCGTGCAATGCTTCCATGATTGGAGTCTTGCCTGGGCGGTTGCCGGCCAGACTCATAGCAGCATCAATGATGTCTTCACGTCTGCGATGGCTGATTCCGTCACCAATGTCAAGGCTAATGCTGTGTCAATACCTTGGAGGGTGTGCAGAATTTGCCGCATCTGCGTTCATTGACGGTCGGTTTCGGCAATGTCTATAATTTGCAGCCGCTTGCTGGGCTCAGCGAACTAAGCGATCTCACTTTGCGATACAACCATGTCGACAACGTAGCGCCGTTGGCGAGCGACGCCGGACTCAAGAACATCGACATGACCGGCAACAATGTGCACGATGTTTCGCCGCTTGCCGGCCTTCACGGTTTGCAGAGTCTTAATTTGGACCGCAACCATGTCGATGATTTGCGTCCTCTGTCGGGTCTGTCGAATCTGAGCAATGCGTCGTTTAGCCCGGAGGGCATTAATCGTCCCGATGCGGCATCTCCCGATAACGTGTCGCTTGAGAGCGCCGTCGCGGCGGATGGCTCGCACGTAACGCCTACGGCCATGGTTCCTGCGACTGGTGTCTATGATCCGGCGACCGGAACTGTGAATTGGGATCACGTGGATGATTCGCACAAGGTTTCGCTTCAATTCAAACAGAATGTGCGCGTCGGCGGAGCCAACGCAGCGTTCTCCGGTAGTGTCGAGCGTGCTGTGCCCGGGACGAATGATTCGCATCAAAATAACCAGGATCACCAGAACCAGAACCAAAATCAGAATCATGGGGACCAGAACCAGAACCATGGGGACCAGAATCATGGGGACCAGAACCATGGGGACCAGAACCAGAACCACGGGAACCAGAACCACGGGAACCAGGATCACCAGAACCATCAGGGCAACCACTCCAACCCCTCGGTGACCCGTACGTACCGAGTGCAGTTTGACTCGGAGCGTGGCAGCCGTGTCTTCGATCAGTGGGTTTCCGCCGGTCAGACCGCTTCTGAGCCGCAGGCTCCTACGCGTAGGGGTTATACGTTTGTTGGTTGGCAATACAATCACAAAACGTATGACTTCAGTACTCCAGTGACGCACGATATTCAGCTGCGCGCGCAGTGGGCGCGAAACTGAACAATCGAGTGATTGAAAAGTAAAAGTAGCTGATGTGCGGCGACGCGGCTTTGTGTATGCATCCGTTTGGGCGGTAGCGTGCATGAATGCTTGGGTCGCCGCATTCAACTTTATTTCCGTGGTCATCGGCATATTCATGCAAGACGACATCGACGTCGTCTCGATTCTCTGGGTGTGACTGCTTTGCGCGAGCGTGGGTGACGGAGTATGACTTTGCTGGCCGTATGTCTGAATCGATAGTAAAGATATCGCTTTATGTTCAAGCGCTTTATGCTAGGCGATTAGTCGATTGAGGGGCAAACCATAGGTGTTATTGTTTTTTAAAACTTATTATTTATTAATGAAGATATGGCGGCTGGTATGCAACGTGTTCGGGGGAATCGTGGCGGCAAGATCGCGTTGATTGTCGTGGCGTGCGTGCTTGCTGTTGCCGTGGCGATTGGGGGAATCGTGGCCAAGTATCATAACGATCAAGAGCAGTGGATGCATGATGTTGTGTATAGCAAAGAAGCCGACAAGATTTATAGAAACATTTTTAAATATGATGATCCGAACGCCTTTACTGAGAATGGGAAAATTCATACATATCAAGTTGACGACAAAAGTGTTCGGCATAATCCCATGGGTGGTATCAATCTTACGCTTTATGTGAATCATAAAGACGACCTGTATGTATATGTCACACTGAATAAAAATGGGGGTTCTGGTCCTCTGGAGGATAGTGTGGGCGGCTATTCCCGCGGGTATTCAGATTTAATTGGCGCTGAGTCGTGAAGCTTCTCGAAAGCATGAGAGTTGAGGAGGCGTGTTGATGACTTATACCGATAAACAGCGTAAAGAAATTGCAGCTGATGAGTACAACGATTATGCATTAGGGGAAAATGTAACGATTGGCGAACATCATGAAACTCATATTGGTTATGTTGCTGCCGTGAACCATAATTCCGCAACCGGGGAGGATTCATATGTGATTGTGGACGCGGATCCAAATGCCCAGGGCTATAAGCCGAGTGATGTAAAGCAGGTCACCGTTCTGTATCAGGGTTCGCAGAACGGGAGGGACTATGTAGAGGATGCTATCGACGGCGGCCAGATTCTTGACGTCGGCGGAATAATTAATCCTCTCCATGGTTTGTCTGACATCGCAGGTGATGTATTGGATGTGCCGGGTCGTAATGCGCCCTCGTCGCAACTATCGTCGTCGGCAGATACGCTCAAGAATACGTTGGCCAAGTATAAGAACGCAAAAGTCGATGTGTATGGCCATTCATTGGGGTCGATGGATGGCCAATATGCCTTGGCAAGTTTGAGTCCTGAAGAAGCCAACAGAATCGATGGGGCGTGGCTGTATGAAGGGCCGAATATGTATTCGTTCCTAACGGCCGATCAACGGCGGGTTGCCGATCAGCTCAGCGCCCGTGGCATCGTGCACAACTATATCGATCGCAAGGATCTTGTGCCCATAGGCTATGGAGCCAACGGGCATATCGGCGACCTTACTGTTGTCGATTCGAAGTGGGCTCCCGGAGAAATGAACGATGAATTGAAAAGCAAGGTTCCCGCGGTTTTCTTGGTGGGTGCCGGCAAATATATATGGTCTTGGTTTTTGGCGCAACATGATTGGGGCGGCTATCAGTTCGATAAGGATGGTCGGCTCAAGGTCACGGGCGACCATAAGGCTCTTGATGAAGCTTCGGAGCTGGCCGACAAGGAGCTTGGCGCCGTTGACGATGAGCGCAAGGCGCTTGAGAAAAATAATGGCGGCACGCTCACTGGCGCGGAAACGATTTATTTGGACGAACAGGAAGCTGGTGCGATCGTCAACGGTATTCATTCCCTGACGCAAAACGAATTACAAGAGATGCAGGGATGGTGCAATGGAGTGTGCGCCAAAGCCAGTGAGGAATGGCAGGGGACGTTGCATGATGCCACCATTGTCGGGCAGAATCTTTCTGCTGGAGAGGTAATGGATGCCTTGGCTGCGGGTGGCGCGACCGAAGAGCGTATCGCCAGTAATCCCCAGGCGCAGTATCAGGCTGAACTCAACGGTTTCGTCCAGCAAGTGAGCGTCTTCGACGACCTTGCCGGGAAAATTAACCAGGCGGTACAGACTCAGGTGTCAACCGACCAGCAACTTGCGTCACAGCTGAAAGCCATCGGGCAATGAGCGGATCGGAAGATGAACAGCGGGAACGGGAGATTCGCAGCCGTGCGTTTGCGCTACGAGACGCTAGGGATCGCGAATATGAACAGTACCGGCAGCGAGGCAAGCAACTGGACGGTGCCGAGGATGAGGTTCGCCATGCCCAGTGGGATTTCAATCAGCAGCTGCAGGACTTGGGTACTCGGGTTGTTGCGCTGCTGAGGCAGGGAGATGGCGATTCCGGCGACGCCATTGGCAACGCCTTGAGGGTGATTGAGCAGAATCGTCAGAGCGGTGAATCCGTGATCCGCGAAAAACTCCGTTATATCGATGACGTTCGTGAACAGCTTGCGCAGTCTCATCGCGAATGTGAGCGGGCCTTTGAGCGCGGGGAAGAAGACAACAGCAAACGGGCAAGAAGGAATAATGACTAATTTCTGGGATCAGGCTACGGCGGAGGCCGATCAGCTCTGGAATGGGATGAAAAAAGGTTGCGAACAGGCTGGTGCGGATGCACAGGCGATGCTCAACGGATGTCTCAAGCAAGCGGAAACGGGTATTATCAAAGACGTTGTGGCTCCTTGGCATGCAAGTCTTGCCTCGATTGACGTCAACCGGAACGAACGCGACAAGAACGCATTTCTTCACTCGGTAGCTGATGATTGGAGCAGTTATGCCGATAATGTTGACAGCAGCGCCCAAGGTGCATGGGCGACTCAGGCCAAGCAGACAATGCAGGATGAGGCTGCGAAAGTTCGCCCGGAATGAGCCGAATTATGGCGGATTCGCGCGGCCGTAGAGGCCATGGCGGCAAGGTCGTATTGGTTGTTGTGGCGTGCGTGTTTGCCGTTGCCGTGGTGATCGGTGGGATTGCGGCCAAATATCATCACGATCAAGAGCAGTGGATGCACGACGTTGTGTATAGCAAGGAAGCCGATAAGATTTATAGAAACATTTTTAAATATGATGATCCGAACGCCTTTACTGAGAATGGGAAAATTCATACATATCAAGTTGACGACAAAAGTGTTCGACGTAATCTCATGGGTGGCATCAATCTCACGCTTTATGTAAATCGCAGAAATGACTTGTATGTATATGTCACGCTGAATAAAAACGGCAGTTCCGGGCCTTTGGAGGATAGTGTGGGTGGTTATTCCAAGGGGTATTCGGATTTAATCGGCGCTGAATCGTAAAGCACATCTTGGCTATGGGGCTGAGGTGAGTCAGAATCCCGTGATTGGTGAAGGATTCCTGGCTATTAACGAAACGCTGGTATAGGCGTGACGGTAGGCTTGTAACGGCGAAATAACGCGAATCTCGGGAGGTTAGTATGCCTGGAATTGTTCTGATTGGTGCTCAATGGGGAGATGAAGGCAAAGGCAAGGCGACCGACCTTATCGGTACGAAGGTCGACTATGTCGCGCGCTTCAACGGTGGCAACAATGCGGGCCATACGGTGGTCGTCGGCGACGAGACCTATGCGCTGCACCTGCTGCCCAGCGGTGTGGTGAACCCGCACGTCACGCCGGTCATCGGCAACGGCGTCGTGGTTGATCCTGAAGTGCTCTTTGAAGAGATTGATGGACTTGAAGCCCGCGGCGTGGACTGCTCGAAACTGCGCGTCAGCGAATCCGCGCAGGTCATTGCGCCGTACCACCGCGTTATCGACAAGGTGACCGAACGCTTCCTCGGCAAGCACAAGATCGGTACCACCGGCCGCGGCATCGGCCCGGCCTACGCCGACAAGATCAACCGTGTGGGCATCCGCGTGCACGATCTCTTCGACGCCGACCGCTTGCACGACAAGGTCGAGGCCAGCCTGCACCAGAAGAACCAGATGCTCGTCAAGCTTTACAACCGTCGTCCGATTGACGTCGACGAGACCACCGACGAGCTGCTGAAGCTCGGTCAGCGCTTGAAGCCTTACGCCACCAACACCTCGCTGCTCTTGAACAAGGCAATTGCCGATGGCAAGACCGTGCTCTTCGAAGGCGGCCAGGCCACGATGCTCGACGTTGACCATGGCACGTATCCGTTCGTAACCTCTTCCAACCCGACCGCCGGCGGCGCCTGCACCGGCACGGGCGTCGGCCCCACCAAGATCGACCGCGTCATCGGCGTGGCCAAGGCGTACGTCACCCGCGTGGGCGAGGGCCCGTTCCCGACCGAGCTGCTGGACGATTCTGGCGAATGGCTGCGCGCGCAGGGCCACGAGTTCGGCGTGACCACCGGCCGTCCGCGTCGTTGTGGCTGGTTCGATGCCGTCGTCACCCGTTACGCCACGCAGGTTAATGGTCTGACCGACATCGTGCTCACCAAGCTCGACGTGCTGACCGGCCTCAACGAGATTCCGATCTGCGTCGCCTACGATGTCGACAACGGTGACGGCACCCACACCCGCTACGATGACATGCCTATCGACCAGGAGGCGTTCGCCAAGGCCAAGCCCGTCTACGAGACCATGCCCGGTTGGACCGAGGACATCTCGAAGGTCCACAAGTTCGAGGATTTGCCGGCTAATACCCAGGCTTATGTCAAGCGGCTTGAGGAGATTTCCAACTGCCGTATCTCCGCCATCGGCACCGGCCCGCAGCGCGACCACATCATCGAGGTGCGCTCGCTCGTCGACTGAGTGCTGATTGCTGAGTGCGTGTTATTGATATTGGCGCAAAAGTGCATTTTAGTGTTGCTAAAGTGCACTTTTTCTATACCGTCCTCAGAACGGTGTGCTTAAGGAGCAGTAGGCTGCATTTTTAGTGACAGTGTTGTCGTGGTGTGTTCGATGGACGCCAAGCTTATGCTTTTGTGACGTTGACGCCAGAAAAGCGCGGATTGATAGGTTGAACCTCGCTTCTTGTCGTCATATTCTGATAAATTCTAATCATCTATGTTATTTGGTCGCTACCGGATGAGTTGGGCGACAGTGATGTTGCTGTTGTTTTTGAGGAAGAGAGCACGATGTTCAAGCGAATAATTGGCATTGCAGTATCAGGTTTACTGGTCGTTGCCGGCATAGCTCCGTGGGACTCTGCGTTTGCCGGTTCCGTTGAAAACTCTGGAGTATCGTCGACACAGAATACACGAAGTAATGATATCGGCAAAGCTGGCGGGCGCCAAACGCGGGCACCGGGTGCCGTTTCGCAGTCGTCGGAGCAGTCGGAAAATACGGATTCTTGTGTGCCGCAAGTAGGTAAACTCGCCTCGTGTCTGGTGAATTCGAGTTTCGACTATCCTTATGACCTTTCCTTCAATAATGCTGGTTGGGATGACTGGGCAAGGGTCGATCCCCAACAAGGCCCTACTTCTCCGTGGCAAACAGTCTCTGATTGGAGTTATGAACGGTTTGGGTGGAATTCGACGCAAACGGTGAGCCCTGTTGGCGCCGTCGAAGTCAGACGTGATGCGGAATCGAACAATCGGTATGCCGAAATCACTGAATCCCAGTTGAATACCAGCATTTATCAGGATATTAAGACGGTTCCCGGAGCCACGTACCGATGGTCGTTGCGCCATACCAGTAAAACACGAGGCTTCGTCGACAAAATGCAAGTGGTAATTGGGGCTCCAGGGCAGGAGCAAGTGCAAAACAATGTCATGAGGACGGTCTCCAACGGCAATGATTCCGTGGGCGGGCCATTGACGGAAATCGCCACTAAAGTCACTAATTCCAGCCCTGCCAATCATGAAGGGCAATGGGAGACGTACGAGGGTGAGTACGTTGTGCCAAAAGGCGAGACAACCACCCGTTTCATGTTCCAGGCAACGGCTTCTCCAAGTTATGATAGCGGTAATGAAGTTGATGATATTACGTTCGTTAAGACGCGTTCATTGACCTATGATGCCAATGGCGGAGAGCAAGTTGCCTACGGACATTGAGGGTGGCCAAGGAGCGTGTGCCGTCTTGCATATGCCGGGTGATGCTCTGACTCTGCCCACTGCGGCAAAGGACGCGGACTGCTGGGATTCGAGTATGCTTACTCGGTCAGGTATGTCGTTTATGGGCTGGTCCCAAAGGGAAACGGATCCCGTGGCTGTTGCTGCTGACCCATCAAGTGCCGGAGTCGTTTCAACGCTGACCATGCCGGAGAAAGATGTGAAACTGTATGCAGTGTGGAAGGCCGATCCCGCTGAACTTCGCTTCGATGCTAATGGTGGTACGGGGACGACGGCTGCGGTTGTAGGCGTAACCGGGCAGGCTGTGACCGTTCCCAATAGTGGGTTCACCCGTCCGGGATATTCATTTGCCGGATGGAACACACAAGCTGACGGAAAGGGTGATACTTACGCTGCCAATGCGACTTACCGTATGCCTGCCAGTGGTGTAACTCTTTATGCGGTGTGGAAGGCGGAGAGTGCAAAGATTACGTATGATGCCAATGGTGGCACGGGCGTGACCGCCGCGACGTCCGGTGCAACCGGGCAGGACGTGGAGTTGGCAGAGAACGGTTTTGCCCGTAACGGCTATTCGTTTGCTGGGTGGAATACGCAGGCCGATGGCAAAGGCACGAGTTATGCCGCGCAAAGCTCGTATCGTTTGCCGGCTGGCAGCTCTGTTTTATATGCGATATGGAAGGCTGAGGCTGCGACGGCTCATTTTGATACCGAGTGCGGCAAGGTATTTGATATTCAAGGTGTGACCGATGAAGTGGTGACGTTGCCTGAGTGCTCCTGCACCCGTGCGGGGTACCATTTCGTTGGATGGAGCGATACAGCGGTGAAGCACATTGCCGCTCGGACAATTTATCCGAGCGGATCTACGTACCGAATTCCTGCCGGAGGTGCTACGCTGTTGGGTATATGGGCTGCTGATGCGGCTGATGTCCGTTACGATGCTAACGGCGGTAGTGGATCCATGCAGGCTTCTGTTGGCGTTACAGATCAGAGAATCGCGATTGCTGCCAATACATTCGTTCGTTCAGGGTACACATTTGCTGGGTGGAACACCGTCTCCGATGGAAGCGGTCAGAGTTATCAGTCAGGAGACAATGTGAATCTGCCCGCTGGGGGATTACAGTTGTATGCGCAATGGACAAAGAAGGATAGTGACCCTTCTGCTGGTGGCGGTAGCTCGGCTTCTGGCGGAAATGCTGGCGGGCTGACTCCCGGAAATGGCAGTGAAACGGGTAATAATTCGGAAGGAAGCAACCCAAGCGGTAATGGGCAACAACATGCTGGTGCCCCGTCTGTTCCGCCGTCTGCTTCCGGCGACCCGAATTCTTCGAATCCTTGGGCTCCCCAGACTTCTCGCAATCGTTCTCGTACTGGCGGTGACCAATCTCATGCGACTTCCGGCCTAGCGGTCACAGGAGTCACGGTAAGTTTGGTTGCAGCGATTTCCGGTGCCCTTCTTGCAATAGCTGGCTTGGTGATATTGTTCAGGCGCCGTTTGGATGATATGGAATAATTAGTGGATTGATTTCGATTCTGTTGCCGTCATCACCGTTACGAGTTCACTGTATGCGCTTCATTATGGCATGGCTGACCTCGGATGTGTGCTCAAGGATGTCGAAAAGTGCGTTTTACGGTTTTTAAAGTGTGATTTTCTGGTGTCAGGTCAGAATGATGCACTTTTTAGAGGCGTGAATAGTGCGTTTTAACGTGCCCGGATACGCCTTTCTGGCGCTGGTAACAGAATGGTGCGCTCGGGAATTACGGCTTGCGTTTTTAATTGTTGATGCGTGGCGGAGGTCGTTACCGGTTTCGCAGAGATAGAACGTATCGGCGGAACGTAACGAACGCAGCGAGGAGAATGGCGGCGGCGCCGATTAGCGCAGCAACCGCTACTGCGATGCGCCGGAAAAGGCCGCCGGTGAAGGGCAACGAAGTCACGCTGGTCGGGGCGCCGCCAAGGAACGCCTCAGGTGAGATGACGCTGAGCTGGGTGCCTCCGCCTCCTGAGGCGTTGTTGCGCCAGACGTCGTCGATATAAAGGTGCGAGCTGGTGTCATAGCTGTCGGCGTTGTTGAAGGTAATGCTCTCGGGCAGATCGAGGCTCCAATTGTGGGCGGTGGTGCCGTCGAAAGCCGCTGTGTTGTCCACGGTCGCAGTGCCGCAGACGTAGCTGCCGGCTGCAGCGCCCATTGGTTTGACGCAGGTCTTGACCGAATTATCGCTGCCTTGGGTGAGCGGGGTGACCGTGAGCGGTCCGTCGATGGCGCCGGATTGATATTGCGTGTAAACCCAGATGTATGGTTTGCCGGTGACGTTGAGATTGGCTGACCATACATTATTGAGACCGCCAAGCCAGGAAGGGAAACTGGGAACTTGAATATAGGAGGTCGGCATCCCAAAGACCTGTGTGCAGCCTGCTGGAATGTCGTTGTTATCGTTGCTCCAGCCGGTTTTGCCGGGGGCGCTGTGCCGTTGGGGCCGGTGGTGTTGGTGGAGCAGGCGCGTATGCGCACGGTGACCACTTGCCCGCCGGATGAGGTGCCGGTGCCGGAAGCGGTGCCGGCGATGGAAAGTGTTCCGTCCGAAGTGAGCGTCGCCGCATCGACTTTCAGTCCCCTGCTCGAAGAGCCGCCAACGGTGGGAGGGCCGATGACGTTCCAGGGCTGGGCGGTACCGGTCGCGATGACATGGTGGTTTGTCGGGTCGCGGTGCACTTCGCTGATGACGGGAGCCTTCGCCTCGTGCCACACGGCATAGAGCGTCAGGGTTTTGGCTGTTGGGTGCGAGCTGTCGTACTGCCAGAAGGTCGGCGCGTGGTTTCCGGGGTTATAAGCGGGATCCGGTTGCGTGGCCGTCGGGCTGGTGGCCCAGCCGGCGAACATATCGTGCTCGCCTTTGGTGGGGATGACGTTCGCGGGAATGGGGGATGTGGTGAGGTAATGGTCGTCCACGTCGGCGAAGCCGGACATGTCGGCCGGAGCGCCCGTACCGCCATTGGCATCGAAGGTGATATTGTAATACGCCATCATGCCGTTTTTCGAAACAGGTCCGGCCGTTACGGTGTTGCCGGTGAGAGGGTCGGTCATGGTGGTCAGCGCTTTGATGGCGTAGGTTCGGCCCATCACGGGTTGGATGCTGGCTATGGGAATTCCTGTTTCCGTCCATGTGCCGGTGCCTGTTTCGGCTTTGTTATAGCCCAAGGGCGTGGTGATGGTGGTGGTGCTGTTGGCGAGAGCATTGGCTACAAATGAGTCGGTTCCGGCCGCAGTGTTCGATACGATGATGTCTGCGGTCGGGCTCGCGCCAAGGGGAGCGTGGACGATTGGTGAGTTGTTGTCGATTATGGGCGCCGGTACCTTGGTCCACTGGGCGTAAAGCGTGATGGTTCTGACGGGGTTGGAATCGCCTTGGGCCACGGTGATGGTGTCGTTCGGCTGGTAGGCTTGGCAGCCTCCCGTGGTGCCGCCGCCCGCGCAGGTGTTCCAGCCGGTGAAGACGTATTGGGGCTTGTTTGCTGTGAGCACGTTGCCACGCGGTACGGTAATGGTCACCGCTGCGGTGGTGGTGTCGTAGGAGACCGGGGTAAAGCTGGTGTTGCCGCCGTTGGCGTCAACGCTCAGCTGCACACTGGTCGACATCAGTCTTGCGTCCCAATACGATCCGGCAGGGTTGCTGGAAGTTACCCGCGTTTCGAGCGCATCCAGATTGCCGATATGCCCGATGTGTGAGGCGTTGTCGTTGAGGCTTGACATTTCCTCCCAGTTGATGGAGCTATCAACATTCGATAATGCGGTGCGGATCAGTTTGGTGTTTGCGCCGAGCTTCAGACGGCGCATTCCGCTGGGCAGCAGGTTGGTCATCGATGTGGTCTGGCTAGTGTCGAAGCCGGAGATATCGAGCGTCGCAAGGTTCGTGCATCCGTCGAACATGTAGTCCGTGGTGGTGACGAGGGGAGTGGTGAAGTTGGGCTGAATCCACGAGGTCAGTGACGAGCAGTCATTGAACATGTAACTCATGTCGGTCACCTTGGAGGTGTTGAAACTCGAGAGGTTTACGGAGGTGAGGGCATTGCAGCTTTGGAACATCGCGTTCATGTTGTTGACGCTGGCGGTATTGAATTTGGACAGATCGAGGGAGGTGAGTGTGGAACAGCCTGCGAACATGCGGGCCATGCTTTTCACGGAGTGGGTATCGAATTTGGATAAATCGAGTGAGGCCAGTAGCGAGCAGCCGTTGAACATGCTGGACATGCTGGTCACGTTGCCCGTTGTGAAATTGCCGGAGAAACGGATCGACGTGAGGGCGTTGGCGCCGTTGAACATATCGCTCATGTCTTCCACGTTGGCGGTGTTGAAGCCGGAGAGGTCCAGCTGCGTCAACCCCGTGCAGAAGTAGAACATGCTGGCCATGCCTGTGGCCTGACTGGTGTCCCAGCCGGTGATGCCTTTGATGGAGGAAAGCGAGGTGCAGCTGTCGAACAGTCCGGCCGCCGCGGATTCGGCCAGGTGCAGAGAGCCGCCTGTGGTGTCGACGCTGGTGAGGCTGTACATGTCGGTGAACATGGGATTGAGGTCGATATTGCTTTTGAACAAGGTGAGGTTGCCTTCAACCTTGATGCCGACGATGCTGCCGCGCCGCGAATTCCAGGGTATGCTGCTTGCCCTGTTTTGGATATCCGGGCTGGTTCCGCCAGTGAGGTGCAGTACACAATCGCTGGTGATTTGCCATCGGACGATGCTGCGATCCTGACCGCTCACGCCTGTAGCGCCGGCGTACGGTGTGCCCCAGTTGGCCCAGTTTGTCGCTCTGCAAGTGGCTTGGGGCCCTATCTGCGGAGCGGATGTTTCGTCTTGTGGCTTGATTTGGTTCGAGGTCTTTACCACGTTGTTGCTTCCGGAGTTGGCGGAGCCGGCTGACGACGTCGCGGACGGGATATCGGAACCGTTTACCGGTGAGGCGGTGCTATCGGCGCTCGCAAAAACCGCGCAGGAGGTCATGACTGCGCATACCGCTGCCGCGACGAGACGCAGCGGGGTTGTGTACCAGCGTTTTTTCATCGGTAATCACCTCTCCGAAGCGCTTGAGGCAACGCATAGAAAGCCTGCAAAGCCTCCGAGCCACTGTTGCGGACGGAGGTTTGAAATGGGAATTGTAATGCGTGTGGGCGATTTACCACAGGCCGAGCAGTTTCCACCAAAGGGTGCCGACGCCGGCGTAGATGACGAGGTTGACGAGACTGACGATAAAGCCGGTCTTCCACCATTCCTTTTGGCTGACGTACCCGGTCGAGAAGTAGATCGACGCAGTGCCGGTGCCGTAGTGGGTCGTGCCGGGGGAGACGCAGGTCAACAGGCCGAGCAGCATGGTCGCCACAATCGGCGGTACCCCAATCGAGACCAGGATGAGCGCGAACGGAATAAAGAACGTCTGTACGTGGACGAGCACGCTGGTAAGCAGGTAGTGCACATAAAGGTAGAGCAGCACGATGACCACGATAGCCAGCCATGCCGGGATGCCCGCCACGCTTGAGGTGAGGACCTTCTTGATCCAGCCGACCACGCCGGTCTCGTTGAGATAACCGGTGACGCCGATGAGCGGCGCGAGCCACAGCAGGATGTTCCAGCCCTGCTTTTCGGCGAAGACGTCATCGAGGTCGATGATACGCAGGACGAGCAGGACGGTCAGGCCGAGCAGTGCGATGATGGTGTTGTCGAGCTTGGTGACCGACGAGGTGCCCCAAAGGATGACGACCAGAACGAACGCGGCGATCATCAGATACTCGTTGACCGCCATCTTCGGCATCTTCTTCAACGCATTCTGGGCGGTTTTGTGAACGACGGAGAGGTCGGCACTCTGGCTTTCCGGGTGATGGATGGCGAGGATGACAATCGGCACTATCACGGCCGCGAGCAGCGTGGGCACGCTGGCGTAGGTGAACCATTGGAACCATGAGATTGTGATATGGAAGGTGCTGGCGGCCATACTTGCCACCAGCGGATTCGTGGCCATCGAGGTGAGGAAGAGCCCGCCGATGATGAGGTTCAGGTGGAACGTGGCCAAGGTGAGGAACGAACTGACCGAACGTTTGCTCGGGTCTTTCGGCTCGTCGAGTGCCTCGACCAGCGACTGGTTGATGGGGAAGAGGATGCCGGCGCCGCGCGCGTTGGTGTTGGGGATGACCGGCGCCAGAATCAGGTCGCAGATGGCCATGACGTAGGCCAGTGCCAGCGGGCTGCGGCCGAAATGCGCGATGAGCCAGTAGGCCATGCGCGCGCCGAGATTGGTCTTGCGGAAGCCGATGGCCATGAAGAACGCGAAAAGCACGAGCCACACCGGCCCGGACCCGAAGAACGAGATGAGCGTACCAGCCGGCATGGTGAAGGTCAGACCCAGCAGCGACATCATCGTCAGTGAGAGGATCGACAGCGGCGCGACGTTGAGCACGCAGCCGGCCAGGAAGAAGAGCACGATGGCGAAGCTATGCCAGCCGGCGGTCTGCACATGCGCCGGAGCGGGCGTGAACCACATGAATATGAGGCCGATGCAGCAAAGGAGGAAGAGGGCTAGGGGAATCTTCTTCTTGGTGAGTACCGAAGACATAATGGCTGCTCACGGTCCTTTCGAATCACGGCTTTTCATTCTCTTTTTAAAAGGTTTCCGCTACTTTCCACGCACGCTATGAAGCGCACGAAACCCACGGTTATGCCTACCGTACATGGTCGGATTTTGTATTGCACTGGATGGCTTGGGGTATTCTGCCTAACGGATTTTTGAGAACCTGCCATTTATTCATATAGTGTCGGAGAAACAAAAATTCCCTCCGACAATTGTCGTGTTATTCGTTAAAGAAACTAGCAAAAATCCCCGATTTCGTCTTCGCTGACAATGAAATACAGCAATCAACAAAAGGTCGGTTGCCAGATTTTAAAAAATAGATTGATAGAGCAAATTCTATTTTGCTATCGACCGACCTGGTTATCTACCTTGAGCTCATTGCAAATCACAGGCAGAAAGCGGCATAGAGCGGAACGCTTTCGATGCCGTTTTCTTGGCCGAAGTTCTTGGTGGAAAGCCGGATGGATCGTTGCGGCTGGTACTTGGACTTGTAGACGTTGAGGCTGCGCGAGCGGACGTTGTCGGAGGATTTCACCTCGATCGGTGTGGCGGTGCGTAGCGTTGTCGGGTCGCCGAGAGCTGCAATGAAATCCACTTCCGCGTCGCTGTTACTGGTCCAGTAGCGCAGGGTGTGATCGCTTGCTGTGAGTGTTTGCGCCACATAGTTTTCGGTGAACGCGCCAAGGTCAAGCGAGCCGCGCAGCTGCGGGTTGAGCAGGGTTTCGACGGGTAGTTCGCTCATCGCGCCGAGCAGGCCGGTATCGGCCATATAGATTTTGAATGCCGAACGGTTTTCGTGCAGTGCGAGTGGAAGCTGGCCGGAAGTGATTTGCACGCAACGGCTCACTAGTCCTGCAGTTTCTAGCCAGTCGAGGGCGAAGGCATACTGGCTCGCTCGCCCCCACTGTGAACGATCTTGTACTGGAATTTATGGTTTTCTTTGGCCAATTGTGCGGGAATGCTGTTGAATGCCTCGCGTATGCGTGCGGTTTCGGTGGGTGAGGCGTATTTGGCCATGTCGGCAACGTAAAGGTCGAGAATGTTGCGCTGTATGGTGCGAATTGCGCCAAAATCGTGGTTGTCGGCAACGTAGGTGGCCACGGCTTCAGGCATGCCGCCGCAGAGCAAGTAGGACCAGTAGCGGTCGAGCGCGTCGTCGTGGCGTACGTATTGCTCAGATAATTTGTATTGCGCTCGTATGTCGTCGCGCATGGTTTCGTCGCCGAGCGCGAGCAGGAATTCGTCGAAGCTCATCGGCCGCAGCGTCATGGTTTCGACCTTGCCGACGGGCGCCGAAAACCCTTCGCGTTTGATGGTGACGCCGAGTAGGCTTCCGGCAGCGATGACGAACGAGCCCGGCAGGGTTTCGTTGAAATATTTGAGGCTGGCCAGTGCGCGGTTCGAGGCTTGGATTTCGTCAAGGACCACGAGCGTTTTGCCCGGATCGATCGGTTTGCCTTGAATCTGGCCGAGTTTGCGCAGGATGGTTTTCGGCTCAATGTCGCCGTCGAACGCGCTGCGGGCGGCAGCATTGGCTTCGAGATCGAAGTAGGCCATGTCATTGAATTCGTCGTGGCCGAAATGCCGGATAAGGTAGCTTTTGCCGGTCTGTCTGGCGCCATAGATGAGAAGAGGCTTGCGCTCGCAGTTCTGCTTCCATGCAAGAAGCTGCTTCGTGGCGTTGCGGTACATGTTTTGCCCCCTGCTGTTATAAGCCCGATTTACCTGTTTCTTGCCTATCCATCATACCCGATTACCGAAGTTATCTCCGAAAAAATGTCAATTAATCCATTTTTATCTCCAAAAAAATGTAAATTTCTACACTTTTTTGGAGATATTTGCGAAACGTGAGTGTCTGATTGATATTCAGCGGATTTTGAAAATCTGCTCTAGATTCCGGGGAATGCCCAATATAATCCGTTGGGAATCAGCGGCGTTCGCGGACAGCTAATGTGACTGTTGAAATGCTGGTGAGCTTGCTGCCCATACGTATCTCTACGCGCCATGTTTGCAACGTTTTACCGACATTTTCGGGAGTTGCGGTGGCGGTCAATGTGCCAGACGTCACAGGGCGGAAGTGATGCGTGTTGATGTCCACTCCGACTGCAACGTGAGAGGCATCAAGCCGCGCCATCGCGCCCAAACTTGCGGCCTCCTCAGCCAAAACCGCATTCACTCCGCCGTGCAGAATCCCGAAGGGTTGTAGAACGTTTTCTGTAACCGGCAATGTTAAGATGACCTTTGACCGCGAGATTTCCTGTTGTTTGATGCCCAGATAATTCGCAAGTGACATACTATCGAACCTCGTATTCGCAATAGGGGACATGACGCTAAGGAGCAACATGGCGACAAGTCACGATTTCGAGACCGTCAAGGAGTATGACGAAATACTCTTCGAGCGGCTCGACCATATAGCCAAAATCACCATCAATCGGCCCGAGAGGCGCAACGCTTTCACGCCGAAGACCATCGAGGAGCTGATCGACGCCTTCACGATTTGCCGTGATGATGCGACGGTCGGTGTCATCATCTTCACCGGCGCGGGCGATCTCGCGTTCTCGTCGGGCGGCGACCAGGGCGTGCGCGGCAACGGCGGCTACGTCGGTTCCGATCACGTCGCGCGCTTGAACGTGCTCGACCTGCAACACCTTATCCGCATCATCCCCAAACCCGTCATCGCGATGGTGCGCGGCTGGTCCGTGGGCGGCGGCAATGTGCTGCAACTGGTCTGCGACCTGACGATCGCGGCCGACAACGCGAAGTTCGGCCAGACCGGGCCCAAGGTCGGCAGCTTCGACGCGGGCTACGGTTCTGGCCTGCTCGCCGACGTCATCGGCCAGAAGCGCGCGAAGGAAGTCTGGTTCCTCGGCCACTTCTACACCGCCGAGGAGGCGCTGCAGATGGGCTGGATCAACAAGGTCGTTCCGCTGGCCGACATCGAGGACGAGACCATCAAGTGGTGCCGCGAGCTATTGACCAAGTCGCCGATGGCTCTGCGCTTCATCAAGGCCTCCATGAACGCCGCGACCGACGGGCTCGCCGGGCTGCAGCAGCTGGGCGGCGACGCGACCATGCTCTTCTACACCACCGACGAGGCCAAGGAAGGCCGCGACGCGTTCAACCAGAAGCGCACGCCCAATTTCGACCAGTTCCCGAAATTCCCGTGATCCTCAGTCAGCAGTATTCATGCTTCTTGGCCCACCAAGAAGGTCAAAATCGCATGAATGATGCTTGATTCTTCGTTTTTAGGGCCACTTGGCGTGTCAAGAGGTCCAAAAAATGAAGGATAGGGTATGAAAGTTCCATTTTCAGGCGACTTGGCGCGCCAAGAGGTCTCGATAACGCGGATTGGGGGAGTCTGTTATGGATAATTGGGTGCTGAAACGCGCGATGCTCACACCGGAACGCACGGCGGTTTACGACGGCGAGACGCGCTATACATTCGGCGACGTGTTCGACGAGGCCCAACGGCTGGGCGGCGTGCTCAGCAAGTTCGGTGCATTCAAAATACAGAACGTGGCGATGGTCTCCAACAACAACGTCCGCGGCTACCTGCTGGCCGTCGCGCTGCTGCTATATGGCAAGACCGTCGTGTGGCTCAACAAGCGCCTGACCAATGACGAGCTCATCGGCCAGATGCGCGACGCCGGAGTCGCCTGCTGCCTCAAGGACGACAGCCTGCCCGCCGATTTGCTGGATGGAGCTTCAGCCGATGGCAACGTCCACGTTGTTGGTTTCGACGAGATATTCGCGAAGGCTGACAATTTCAAACTTGGTGATAGCTCCGCTGCTTCCCTGCGAATTTCCCCGATTCCGAGGGAATTCGCCGACGATCAGGTGGTCAGCATCATGTTCACCTCCGGGTCGACGGGTGCGCCGAAAGGCATTCAGCAGACCGTGCGCAACCACTTCACCTCGGCGACGAGCGTGGCGCTCAATCTCGGCACCGAACCGTCCGACGAATGGCTGTGCGCCGTGCCGATTTTCCATATCAGTGGATATTCCATTATTCTGCGTGGCCTGATTTTCGGCGTCGCCGTGCGGCTGATGAACCATTTCGACGCTGAAGAGATGGAACGGATCTTGGCCGAAGAGCCAGTGACTTGGGTTTCGGTAGTGCCCACGATGCTCAAACAGCTGGTGCCGGTACATGAGCAGCGTGTGTTGGTCGGAGGAGGATCTGACGGCGCACTGGACGTGACGGCAACCATGATGCCGGGCGCGGTTTCGGACCCGTTTGGCGCGGAACGACATGCTACGTCGGATGCGGCGCTTGCGTCGGCAGACGGAAAGCAAGCGGACCATTCGGCAGATGAAGCCGATTCGACGCAGCTGTTGCCTTCTCATTTCGGTTATTCGTCGACGTTCAAAGGTTTTATTCTGGGCGGAGAGAAGTCTGACCTTGCATTGCTGAAGCGTTGCCATAAGCTCGGTATGGTGGTCGTGCGTTCATACGGCATGACCGAAACCTGCTCGCAGATTGTCGGCACAAGCACGGGCGACGGCGCTCGAAAGCTGCTTTCCAGCGGCAAGCCATACTTCACCACTTCGATGAAGCTGGCCAGCGCGACCGGCGAGATTCTCATTAAAACAGGAGCGCTGACTCCCGGATACCTGAATCGGCCCGGTGCTATGGAAGCCAAGAAAACCGCTGACGGCTGGTATAAGACGGGCGATGTCGGTCATTTTGACGTCGACGGCTATCTTTATATCGACGGCAGGCTCGACAACATGATCATCTCCGGCGGCGAGCATGTCTTCCCCGAAGAGGTCGAGCGGGTCTACGCCGACTGCCCGGGCATCGACGAGATTGCCGTCGCTTCCGAGCCGGACGAGAAGTGGGGCGAGGTGCCGGTCGCCTACGTGGTGTGCAAAGAGGGTTATGACAGGCTTGTGGAAAACAGGCAAGCCAGCGTAGCCGCTTCCGTTCCTGGCGAATCGGACGCCGACGGATCCGCCTCAAAAAATATGCCTGATATCAGTGGCGGGGCAATTGCTGCCGGAGAACCGATATCGCGGGTTGGCGGCAGGGAAACCGATGAATCGGTTGAGGGCGATCGGCGGAGCAAGACGAAGCAAACCCGCGCAGAGGTTTCGGCCTCCTTAGACGCGCGGTGGCGAGTTCGGCCGGAACAATCTGGCGCATTACAAAGTACCGCAGCGTTTTTATCGTGTTGATTCCCTGCCGCGCACGAGCACAGGCAAAGTCTGTCGCTTCCTGCTCGGCGAAAACTAGCACGAAGCCGGAGATTGTTCCAAAGCCCCGGTCTCGGCGGCGCCTTGGGGTCTCATCTCTTGAAGCGTAATTTGAAAATACCGGGTTTGCGATGCACCCTGAAAACGTGCAATATATTACATTGTAATAACTGGATGTTTTTATATATTCGGTTTAATGAAATAGATAAATCGATTATAACTTATGAGGTTTTACGTAAAATAAATTAAGATTTTTCATCTGACTAAAGCTTGAACTCATCGATGAATACTGGGCAACATCCCTTATTTTTAACGCCTTATACAACTATACCTGAAATGTTTATTTCCGAATTGCGATGCACTGATAGGATGATGGTAAATATTTTTAGTTAATGTGCTTTTGGTTATAGGCAAAGGATTTATGCAGAACGGCATTGACAGGGGAATGGGGAAAGTGTTCCCTCGTGATAATGCATATGCCGCGAGGCTCTGATCCAAAGGCCAGGGGAGTTAGAGATATGAAGTGGTTTGACAGGCGTCGAACAATGAAGCACGCAGCCGGTACAACGCAGAATGCGGGTGGGCGGACCAAGAAACAGCTGAAGTGGCTCGTGGCCATGGTGGCTGCGGTGGCAACGTTGCTGAGCGGCGGAGTGATCGCCTCGGCCAACCCCAGCGACCCAAGTTCTTCCGGCAGCTCCTCTCAATCTGCGCAGCGTAATAATAAGGTGGGCACTCAGGGGGATCCGGAGTACCAATTCCTCAATTTCTCGCAATCCGTTTACGGTGTTGATGGTGCGAACCCGACGGCCCTCAAGCCCGGCGACAAATTCACCTATCAATTCAATCTCGGCTGCTCCGAGACCAACTGCGAAGATGCGAGCCTCGCCGATCAGCTACCCGCGGCCCTGCAAGGCTTTGCCATCATCGATTTCACCGTCAGCTCGACCCTGCAGGCAAACGTCCAATGGAAGGAAGGCGGGGTGAACCAGCCTTCGAGGCCTGCAACCGTTGGCGCTGGCACCTCGTTCACGCTGACTCCGGGCCAGCAATTCGTTTCGGACGGAACCAACAAGACCGGTTTGGTTGTAGGTATGAACGGCTCGGTCGGTCTCACGTTGCAGGTTCCTGCAAACTTTTCGGCAAGCGATCCGCGCAACAAAACCAATTTCGTCAATTCCGCGACGCTTTCCGCTTCTAATTCCAAGTCGGTGACTTCATCGGCCACGGCGAAGGTGAGCATCGACCAGAAACTTGAGGCCAAAGGCACGGCTTCGTTTGATCCTGCCAATACCCAGTACGTGGCCGGTGCGGCACAGGTCCTCAAACTCAACGTCACGAACACCTCGAACATCGACGCCGACAAGGTTATCGTCCAGATTCCGCAGGATGCCCAAGCCGGCGCGAATGCCACTTCGCTTGACACCAACAACCCGTTCCGTTTCTTCGATTTTGATAGTTTTGGCGCCACGGTGATGCCGGCCGGCGCCACGCAGGTACAGACGGATGCCTATGTCAAAGACGGCACCGGCAAATGGAACTGGGTCAACGGCGTTGCCGCGTCCGCGTTCGCCTTGCCCACCGGTGTGAGCGCCAGCGGTGTGGCCGGACTCCGCTTCACCTTCTCCGGCGGAACGATGGCGCCGAATGTTGCGACCGCCAGCCCGATTATCCTCAATCTCAAACAGCGTTCGACCGATCGCAACGATGCAAGCAACAGTCCGCTTGCCGGATTGAGTACGTCGTCTTCTGTCAGCCCCATCGTTGAAGCCAACGCCGCGAAGGGATCACAAACCGGCGTGCCGACGGCTTCGGCCCCGGCGACGGTAACGCTTTCGCCGAACCAATTGAACGTCACGGTGAGCGAGTCCTTCGACCCGGCCCGTCACCCGGCCGGCAACAAGGCGGTCGGAACGGTTGTGATCACTAATGGCAACTCGGCGGTGGCAAAGATGGAAGCCAAGGTTGGCAGCGGCTTCTTCAGCTCCGATATCCAGTTCGACGGTTTCAAAGAAGGTATTACATATACGGCGGGTGCCGACAGCGGAACGGTTGTCTACCACATGCTTGGTGGCGGCCCTGACCAGAGCGTGACATTCGCTAACGGCGCGGTTCCGGCGCTGCCCACCGGTGACATCTCTTCGTTCACCGTCAAATTCGGATCGACTCCTGCCGGAGGCGTCGCTGATCCAATAGGTTCCGGCGCAAACGCTTCCATCAGGTTCACGGTGAAGTCCTCAAGCGCGCACAGCTTCCCAGCAGGCCAGACCACGCAGGATATCACCGATGCCAACACCACCGCCAAGGTCACTGCGTACAACACGGCAACGGCGTCCGCCACGGCTCCGGCCGCGACCATGACGCTGGTCAAGCCGCAGATACTGGTGAGTGTGAACAAGACGGTAAGCCCGAGCGATGCCGTCCCAGTCGAGCATCAGGCGGTGGTTGGTTTTTCCGAGTCGACCAGTGCCAACACCGATTATCTGCAGCCCAAGGTCATTACTGTTGAAGATTCCTGGGTCAACAAGACCATCGACGGCAGCGGCACGATCCACGAAGGCACCTCCTCCGATCCCAATAATTTCTGGAACGTCTTCGATTTGAATGCCATCGAATCCACGCCGATTCCCGCCCATACCAAGCTGACCGTCAGCGTCAACCTTCCGGGCGTGGGCTGGGTCGATCTCGACAGCAAAGCCGAGCAGAACGCAAGTTATATGTATAGCCTTGGCGCAGCGGATCTCAAGACCAAACTGGGCGCCGCCCATTCCGGCGCGACCCCGGACCAGGTCACCGGCATACGCTTCAAGCTCGAAGCCCAAGGCTCCAACAACGCCTTCGCCGGCAGCACCTCGATTTCGCAGTATGTCAGTTTCGTCGCCCGTGACCAGAAGCGCGACGGATCCGGTCCGACCGACGTCCTTGACAATCCCGGCCCGCAGCGGCCGACGAAATACGATTACGGCAACACCACCAGTCTCGCCACTTCCGGTGTAACGGATGATGGCCATGTCGTCCACAGCAACGCTCTCGACGCAGACGCGACCAACCAGAAGAAGGTCGGTATCTTCACGTTCAATAATCCGGATCCCCATATCGGCCATGATTTCTACGGCGTCAATGACTGGATCAGCACGACGTTCACCGGATCCCGACGCTTCCGGGGCTCCAATCAGTGCCGTGGCCTCGCTGTCCGGCAAGAAAGTCACCTCGCATCTCAACTGGGGTGTCAACTCGGACATGGTTTCCGTGTCGGTCAAGCAGTCCGGAGATGTGGCGGATTATCCGGATGCGGGTGCGCACAACGATCAGTGGCATGACGTTTTCAATCTGATTTCCATCGATCCCATTGCCGTTTCGGACACCCCGTATACCAACGGTTGGTATTTGAAGTATGACAAGATCACCGAGGTGCGGGTCTTCAGCGCTTCCGCTGGCGCTTGGGTCACGGTTCCGGCGCCGGACGGAACGTGGCAGAACGCCGACCGTTCCTTCAAGGGTTATACGGTGCCGAGTGGCGACATTGAGGGTGTCACCGGCCTCGAGGTGAACCTGGCGCCCGACGATGCCGCCCGTAGTGCCGACATCGCGGCAGGTAAGACCTACGTGCCCCATCCGGGAACGGGTGTGGTGGCTTCTGCCCCAACGCGTGATTTCTCAGCCACTTGGCAGATTCGCGACAAGAAACGTGGGACAGGCACGTTCGTCACCGGCAGCGTGCTGCATACGGGCGACACAAGCCATCATCAGCCGCAGAATGACAGGTTGGATGCCGAAAGGGCGACGGCCGCGGATCCCGCCTATCCGAACATGTTGTATTATGTGGCGAAGAATGGCGCGAAGCTCGACATCACTGATTACAAAGCGGCCATCAAGGAAGGCGACGGAGGGACGTATAACCTTCTGGTGCCGCCGCACGGTGTTTCCGTCCCGGTCGGTTCCTATCCGACGCAAACGTATGACATCTCTGCGACCAACGATTCTGCGAACCGTGCCTCGTACCTGCGTATCGTTACTCCTTCGGAATGCGATACCGGCAGCCAGACCAGCTGCTATACCGCCAATACCCCGTTCGCGGCCACACAGAATCCATTCACCGCAGCGCAGGTTCCCGATATCGGCACAGGCAAGCTCGATTCCACCTCGACATGCCCAACATGTTCAACCGTCAGACGCTGACCCATATCGATATCGGCGCTGACGACCCAAGCCAGATATCGCTTGCCGATTCGCGTGTCTATATTCTTCGCTATACGCCGACCAATTACGCGACCGGCACCGGTACTTTCGCCGTTGATCCGTCGATCACGACCGCCGCGCAGGCCAATGCCATGACGGAAGCCGACCTTGCCAACGTCGTCGCTGTTGCGGTCACTTTCCAAGGTTCCTCCGACCCGGCAACGGTTGGCCCGACCCTGACTAAGGGCAACTACGTGCATGTGAAGCTGACGGCACGCGTGCGTGACACGTTACGTGCTACGAACCAGCCGTTTGTGCCAAGCGCCGCCGAGGGCAATAATGCCTATGTCAACCGTGCCACCGCGCAGATCTACGCGCCGATCACCGACAGCGATGCGGCAGATAAGCCCACCAAGTTCATCAAAACGAACGTCAATTACCGCACCGGAAGCCTGCTGACCTCCATCGGCGAGACCATCGCTCCCAACAATCTGGTCGAGGTCAACCCACAAGTGCCGCAGACCGTCACGATGAACGCGAACAGCACCAACGGCGCGAGCGTGGATTCCACACTTTCGCCCACCAAGGTGACGTTGACGAGTTGGCCCGACGGCCAAGGCAAGAGTGGCAGCTCTACCAAAACCGGTCACTTCTGGAAGAACTTCAACTTCACCGGCCTCACGCAGCTCACGTTCCCTGCAGGCGCCACGAAGGTGAAGATTGGTGTCTACGGGCCGTTCGGGCCCGGCGGCGCAATGGGATGGAAAGACGGAGCCGAGCAGGCGCAGCTTCCCGGTGGAAGCGTGGCTTATGATTTGCCGGTAACGTCGGCACAATACAACGATATCCAAGGGTTGCGTTTCGTTTTCACCAACCCGGACGCTCTTGGCAATCCAAAGTTATTCACGGATTCCAGCAACGTCTCTTGGAACTCGCAGATCCAGTATCGGGTGGTCCAGCGCACAACCGAGCGCGGCAACGATACGCAGAACGTCACCTACCCGGGCAGCGAGCCCAACGCGGTCTCCTCCGAGGCGGAAAGCATTCTGCACGATGGCATCAACCCCGATCAATCCACCTCTGCCGATACCAGTACCCCCATGATCTGGGGCTCCGGCATAGCCGGTCTCGGCGTCAGCGAGGTGGCCAACAACGGTACTCCTTCGGTCGAGGTCGGGCAGATGGTGCCGTGGGATGTCTACTTCTCCAACATCGGCACCGGGTACCTCGATATTGACAAGGTGAGTGCCGACCTGCCCGCCGAACTGCGCTATACCGGCCAGGAAGCCCCGGCGATCCGGCCCATCCGATTGTCTTTACGCCTGGTGCTGTCGGCGGCGTGCCCAATTCCGGACAGCTTAATACCGCGCCGACGCTCGATTCCAGCAACCCCAGCAAGCTTGTGTTCAGCTGGCCGGCGGGCAAGAGCCGCATGTTGCCGGGCGAAGTGGTGAAAATGACCATCTGGCTGGAAGTGGAGCCGGGTGCAATGGCTGGTGCGAACGTCAACCTGCCTGTCGCGGTTACCAGCAAGAAGCATTTGACGCGTTTGTGGTACGTCGACGGTCATCCCCAAACGGTTACGCCCGTTACGGATGGCGTCAGCCCTCTCAGTATTGGCGGCAAGGTGACGGCTTTCGTCACCCCATCCAGCGGCGAAAACGTTTATATCGTCGGTGGTGTGAAAGGTAGCAAAGCGGGCGCAGTCAATACGCTCGACTCCACACAAACCTGCACCCCGACTCTCACCGCGCTTGACGGCCATAGCTATTACCGCGCGCCGTGCCGCGCCAATACCGCGCTCGGCGGCAAGGATGATTGGGTACTGCACATGGTCAACGCCGGTACCACCACGGAGAAGAAGGTCCAGTTCTTCGAGCAGCTTCCGGCCAAGCACGACAAGAGCGTGGTGGCCAGCAGCGATTACCGTGGTTCGACCTATCGTCCAGAGCTCACCGGAGCCCCGAGCATTGTAGGAGCGCCTGTGGGCACGACGGCGACCATTGAGGCTTCCACCGATACCTCGCCTTGCGTAGGTACGTGGAGCACGTTGCCGGGTATTTCCAGCAGCCCTGCGAACACGTCCTGCTCGGCCTCGACTTGGGTTCCGAGCGCCAGTGTCACGGATTGGTCGAAGGTCACCGGCCTGCGTATAACCCTTGACTTCACGACTTCCGCCGATCATGGGCTCGTACCCGGCAAAGGCGCGGACGTCACCTATACGTCCAAGAACGTTCCGGCAACGTCCCCGGGTTCGCTCGCGGATGATTCCGACCCGTCGGTTCCCGTTTCGCTCGATCAGGCGGCCGGTGCGCAGGAGGCTTGGGGCCAGTTCGGTATCCTTTATACTTCGGCCGACGACACCATGCATCCTGCTGCGCCGGAACGCTTCGGCACGCGCATCGAAATCGGTTCCCTCAAGGTCGACAAGGCCGTGGAAGGTGCCGCCGCGAGCGCGTATACCCCGCAGCAGGTTCGCGCCTCGGTTACTTGCAAGGACGCCGATGATAATTCCATACTCTTCGGCGGTCAGAGCCACGGTCTGATCACGCTGAACAAGCAGATTGACGGCAGTTACGCGGCCGGCAGGCTTACGGGCATTCCGTTGAGTGTCGATGTCAGCGGCTCCGGCAATACCGTCTGCACGGTTTCCGAAGACGGCACGCTCGGCCAGTTCGGTGAGGCCGCACGTACCGTGAGCGTCAATGGTGACAACAACACCAGTGATTCCGATACGGTGAATATTACCGCTGGCGACACGCTCGACGGAGCCAACAACCCGACCAACGCGGTGGTCGCCGCCCAATCCGCGAAGATCACCAACACCTACCGCTACTCCGGCTTGAGCGTCACCAAGAAGGTCGACACCAAGGCCGACAAGGGCAGCTTCGGTTCGTTCAACTTCAAGGCGGTCTGCAAAACGAGCGACGGCCAGACGGTCAAGTTCAATGGCGGTCGTGACGACAGTGCTTCATTCACGCTGAGTGACGGCCAGACTTGGAATGCGCCGGCCGATACGGTTCCGGCCAACTCCACTTGCACCATCACCGAAACCGATACCTCGGCAGCCGACAAGACGGTGTTCACTGGCGACAATGTCACCGACAATACCAACGGCAGCGCGAGCGTCCGCGTCGGCGATGGCAGCGCGGGCGACATCGCCCATCTGGCGGTCACCACGGTGGCCAACCATTACGATGCCGGCACGCTTACCGTCAACCGCGCGGTTTCCGGGGCCGGGGCTTCCCGTTACGGCAGTGTTCCCGTCACCTTCAAGGCGGTCTGCGATTACCGCGGCCAGCAGTTGCTCGACGAGAGGTTCGACCTCGCCGGCTCGGCTACCAAGAGCTTTGGCGTTTTCCCTGCGGGCACGCAGTGCACCATCACGCAGGTGGCTGATTCGGGCGCGACGAACCATACGTTCCTGCCTGCCAACGGTCAAGTGACCATTGCCACCGTGGCGCAGGCCAGTACCGCCGATGCCGCTGCTGTTGCCAGTTCCAGCGTTCCAGGCTCCGTTCCCGGAACCCCCACGCTGGTCAACGACCTGAGCAGTGTCACCGTCGCCGAAACCGACCGGTATGACGTGGGCCAGGTACCGATTGTCCTGAAGCGCACCGGCGACGAAAGCGCTGTGCAGTCTCGCGGCAACGGTCCGTTCAAGATTAAGGCGACCTGCACCTACCAGCGTGACGGGAACCCTGTCTCGATTGGTTTGGGCGGCGACGGCACGTTTGTTCTGACCGGATCGAATGGTTACAGCACAACGCTTAACGACATTCTGCTGGGTGCGCATTGCTCGGTCGTGCAGACCGATTCGGCCGGCGCGGATTCCACGTCGATCGACCCGGTGAACGGCGACGAGACGGTGGTCGAGGACACGGGCAGGAACACGGTGACCATCACCGATGTCTTCCGCAACAAGCCTCCGCTTGCCGGCCCTGTCGCGGGTCCCGTCAGCGCTCCCGTTGCAGGTCCCATCGCTGGTCCTGTCGGTGGCCTTCTCGTGGGCAATGGCTCTACGTCCAACGGTTCCAGGGTCAACGGTTCCGCGGCCAACGCTCGCTCTTCGATGGCCAGGACAGGTGCGGCGGTTGCCGGTATCGTCGTGCTGATTATCATTCTGCTTGCGGGTGGTGTGATAATCCTCTACATGCGCCGTCGTTCGACGGGCGGCGATGAGAGCGATACCGCTTTGGATGACTCCGGCGATTCGGTTGAGTCCGGCAAGCCCAATGGTTCGGATAATTCTCCGTCAACGGATTCCGGCGAGCCGAATCACGGAATGTAATTTGGTAGCCGATTGAAGTTGAAGGCCGGATACGTCAAACGTATCCGGCCTTCAACTTTCCGGGCGGTATGTATGGAATAGCAAATAATATTATTTCTCAATAAGTTCGAATAGTGAGATGCCTGCGGGTGCCGGTTTAGAATCGCGCCTATGGTTCTAACTAAACGGGTCAAGAGCCCGAAAGAACTCGGTAAACGTGAAGGGAGGACGCCATGAGGAACGGATTGATGAGTTTCAGCGCACAATCAGCACGAATTATTAGCCCGTCTTCGTTGGCGGCCTGATTTTCGCATTCAGCTTGAGCCCCGCCAATGAAGGCAGGGCAAGCAAGCAAATCGTTCGGTCGAACGAATGGCGATATCAAAGATATCGAAGCATATAGCTTTCTGAACCCTGCATCCAACGGCAGGGTTCATTTGTTATTACGCCCCAAAAGGTCACCGTGGTAGTGCCGCAAGAACGTATACGAACAATAAAACTCAACAACGCAAGACTCAAACCGACAATGCAGACGGAATTCAGGCGATATTGGAGGATTCCCAAACCAACTGTCCGCACAGCAAGCACAACGCGGGCTGCGGGTGCGGGCTGCAAGCTGCAGGCTGCGGGCGGCGAGAGCGACGAGAGAACGAATGAAGCAGTAATCGGTACATGGCGTATCGGAGGAGAACATTATGACATCAGTCGACACAGCGGCTGGGAACGGCAGTAGCAGCGGCAACGGCAATGCGGCAACGGCCGCAAGCACGGCGAAACTTCAGGCGATGGCCCACGATTCGGTCGGCACCGTCATCGCCGCCTCGATGGTCGGCACGGCCATTGAATTCTACGATTTCTATGCTTACGGCACCGCCTCGGCCAACTATTTTCCGAAGATTTTCTTCTCGGACAAGACCAACCCGACCGTGGCGCTTCTGGTCAGCCTCCTGACCTTCGGCATCGCCTTCGTCGCCCGTCCGTTGGGCTCCCTGATTTTCGGCCACTTCGGCGACCGCATGGGCCGCAAGACCACCTTGGTCGTCAGCCTGATGACCATGGGCCTGGCCACGTTCCTCATCGGCTGCCTGCCGACCTACAGCCAGTGGGGCCTGCTCGCCGTCGTCGTGCTCTGCCTTTGCCGCTTCATCCAAGGCATCGGGCTTGGCGGCGAATGGTCCGGCGCGGCGCTGGTCGCCACCGAAAACGCCCCGGCCAACAAGCGTGCGCTCTATGGCTCGTTCCCTGAACTCGGCGCTCCGATCGGGTTCTTCCTCTCCAACGGCACCTACTTCCTGCTCGAATCGTTCTGCAACGAGCAGCAGATGCTCGCGTGGGGCTGGCGCGTGCCGTTCCTGCTTTCCATCGTGCTGGTCGTGATCGGCCTGGTCGTGCGCGTCCACATGGAGGAAACCCCGATTTTCCGCCTCGCCCAAGAGCAGAAGAAGACCGTCAAATCGCCGCTGAAGGAAGTCTTCCGCACCAGCTGGCGTCAGGTCTTGCAGGCCACGTTCATCGTCGCGGTCACCTACACCCTCTTCTACACGCTGGCTACTTGGTCGCTGGCCTGGGGCACCAAGCCCAAGGGCGAGGGCGGCGGTGGTCTCGGCTTCACCAACCGCGAGTACCTGTTGATGCTCATGGTCGCCGTCTGCGTCTTCGCCGCATTCATCGTGCTCTCGTGCGTCTACGCCGACAGGCTCGGCCGTCGCCGCGTGCTGATGTTCTCCGCGGTCGCTCTGGTCGTCTTCTCGTTCGTCTTCCCCTACCTGCTGATGGGCCACCGCAACTTCGCGGAAATCATGGTCTTCCTGTGCGTCGGCTTCGCGCTGATGGGCATCGCCTTCGGTCCGGTTGGCGCGATTCTGCCCGAGCTCTTCAGCGCCAACATCCGTTACTCCGGCTCCGGTCTGGGCTACAACCTCGCCGCCATCGTCGGTGCGGCCTTCGTCCCGACCGTCGCCACCTGGCTCTCGTCCCACTGGGGCGTGCGTTCGGTCGGCCTCTATATGGCCGTGATGGCGTTGTGCTGCTTGGTCTCCCTACTCACCTGCAAGGAAACCAAGGACACCGACTTCACCGCGTGATTGCGCTGGGCTGTCACCGAGCGGCTTGGTTCCATCGGACTTTCGGTGACAGCCCTTATATATATGGACGATTATGCGACCTGTCGCCGTTCATTGAAGGTATCTTTATAACTAAATATTTATAATTAAAAAGCAATAACAAGATTTGAAAATGGTTTACGATTCGGGATTCGTTCCGTCTCAATCTGCGAAAAATAACTGTTCGATAATTGGACGGCGGCGTGGTTTGCGCTGTGACCGGCGTTACAATGAGCAGTTAACGGGACAAAATCCCTTTTGATCAAGAGCCAGTTTCTAGGCTTCGGCAGGCAAGGTGCCTGATCCGGGGCAAATAATAATAAATTATGCAAGGAGTGCATATTATGGCAGCACAAATCTGGTACGAAGACGACGCTGATCTTTCCGTTCTCGACGGCAAGAAGGTCGGTATCATCGGTTACGGCTCGCAAGGTCACGCCCACGCGCTGAACCTGCGCGACTCCGGTGTGGACGTCGTCGTCGGTCTGCGGCCTACCTCCAAGTCCGTTGAGTACGCCAAGGAGCAGGGACTTGAGGTCATGTCCGTCGCTGATATGGCGAAGGTTGCGGACATCATTATGTTCCTGGCTCCTGATCAGTATCAGGGCACGATCTATAAGGAAGAGGTCGAGCCCAACATGAAGCCCGATGCGGCGCTCGCCTTCGCGCACGGCTTCAACATTCGTTACGGCTACATCAAGCCGGGCAAGGGCCACATGACCTTCATGGTCGCTCCGAAGGGCCCGGGCCACATCGTTCGCCGCGAGTACGTCGCCGGCCGTGGTGTGCCGGTGGTTGTCGCCTGCGAGAACGACGACAAGGGCGACGGCTGGGCCATCACCCTCGCCTATGCCAAGGCTCTTGGCGCCCTGCGCGCCGGTGCCATCAAGACCACCTTCAAGGAAGAGACCGAAACCGACCTCTTCGGTGAGCAGGACGTGCTCATGGGCGGCGTCAACCACTTGGTCGAGACCGGTTTCGAGGTCCTCACCGACGCCGGCTATCAGCCGGAGATCGCCTACTTCGAGGTCTGCCACGAGCTGAAGATGCTCGTCGACCTGATGAACGAGGGCGGCCTGAACAAGGCGCGTTGGTCCTGCTCCGACACCGCACAGTACGGCGATTTCACTTCCACTGTGATCGACGAGCATACCCGCCACAACATGGAGCATCAGCTGCAGCGCATTCAGGACGGTTCGTTCGCCAAGGAATTCATGGACGATCAGGCCGCTGGCGCCCCGCACTTCAAGGAACTGCAGGAGAAGTACAGCCACGAAAAGATCGAGACTGTCGGCCCGAAGCTCCGTTCGATGTTCTCCTGGCTCAAGGGCAAGGCTGCGGACGCCGATGAGAACGAGTCCTTCAACGGCTCCATCGCCCGTACGCAGGTGCAGAAGTGAGCTTGCTGAAGGTTCTTGTCAGTTAGCTTCAAGAATGTAAAGGTTGCCATCGGGTTTCGGCCCGGTGGCAATTTTTTGTTATCGTGTGTTGCTGCTGGGGAACTCCGGAATGGACCGGCCGTAAGAGCGTGCGGATAGCCCGCTTAAAATCGTGAATATCCGCTGAATAACCGTCGGATGCTCTCCCGGATGCTTTCTGAATGGTTGCCGAATAACTATACGGTTTCGCTGGGTGAAGCTTGTGTTGCATTGTATGGCGTCACGAAGGTGTGACGTACTTCACAACTAATAAAAAGAGTTAAAACGTAATAACTTTATTAATGTAATGCTTAAGTGCTCTGCTGTATGGCAAAAGGAAGAATCGAGCAGATTTACATCAAACCTTCTGCGTGAAAATAGGCGTCATCTCGCGCAATATTAGGCAAAATGCAAAGGCGATATTGCGATACGCTTTTTAGGCATTACAAAAAAGAAAAAGATTTGTTTCAAGCGCAAGAAGGGCGCCGAAAGCGTCAACAAGAGGCAACGCGCAATCGATTTAAGGATGGCAGACATGACCGCACGTAACGAATTGCCCAACCGCAATAACGCAAAGCAGAAGGAGAACCTTATGGGTTCCCTTGACGATTTTAATTTTGCCGGTGAGCGCGATACTTTCGCGGGTGAACACGGCCAGCGTGCAAACTTCGAAGGGAAACAGTCCAACCTCACAAGCGGGAAAAGCAACTTCGGGAACGCGCAGCGTTACTTTGGGAACCAAAAAGGGAGCATCGCAGGCAAACAGCGTAACTTCGCCAAGGGAAAGGCCGATGCTGTGGGCAAGCAGGGCATTCTGGACCGTTTCGGTTCCTGGAAGCGTGTCCTCTTCATGGCAGTCATCTTCATCTGGATCGCGGTCGGTTGCTTCGCGGCGTACAAGGCGCTGAACACCGAAACCATAGTGACGGAAAATCCCCAGACGGTCTCCGCTACCTATGAGCAAAAGCAGACCGGCGACAACGAGACCGTGGCCCCGGTTTTCGTGGCCCTGGTTCCTGCGGATACGTCGCTTGCATAGCCGAGTAGGGAAGCATGATGCTACGGTTTTGCTGAGAATTATTGGCATCCCGCGAAACCCTGCTCCGGCTTTCCGGATTGATTTTCGTTACCTAAAACCTGTCAGTCTGCTGGCAGGTTTTGTTTTTGTCCGGTGATGCGGATGAGACCATATCACAATTAAGACCAAATATCGTTATATAGTGAAAGCTGCTTATTATTAATGAAGGAAGTGGGTAGTCCGCTGCCAAGAAGATTGTCGGAAGGACATGACAATGCAGGAAGATAATAACCCGTATGGTGGTGGCTCAATGCCCCAACCCAATGCGCAGTACAACGGCCAGATGCCTTACGCTTCGCAGCAACCTGCGGACCCGGTGCAGCAGCCGGTTGACTCGGCACCGCAGAAGTCGATGAATCAGATGCCGCAGCAGCAGACGTCGGATTCAGCGCAGCAGCAGACGTCGGATTCAGCGCAGCAGCAGCCGTCGATGGGTGGTATGCCACCGCAGCAGCCCGCGAATCCAACATCGCAACCGCCAATGGGCATGCCCCAGCAGCAGCCCATGGGACAGATGCCAAAGCGCCCGGGTATGGCCCTGGCCGCTCTGATTTTGGGCATCGTCGCCATAGTCATGTTCTGGATTCCCATCGTAGGCATCGTCTGTGGCATCGCCGCCCTCGTCACCGGCATCATGTCCATGCGTAAAATCAAGGCCAACAGGCTTCCCGGCAAAGGCATGTCCGTCGCCGGCCTCGTCACCGGTATTATCGGCATCGTCCTTTCCCTCGTCATGTTCATTGCCTCGTTCTCTATTGGGATGAACATGATTAATAAAGTCACGAATCCTTCGAGTTCCGCCACTACTTCCGAATCGTCGAAAGCCAAGGACGATGCGCAGAAGGGGCTTGATACTTATAACAAGACGAAAGGCAAGGAGTTGAAGGGCAGCGGCAGCTTTGGAGGTGCCGATGTCAAGATCGTCTCCGCCCAAAAAGGCCCGAACGATGCCGAGGGACATCCCACGGTGGTCATCACCTACCAGTACAAAAATACCGATAACGAAAACCGTTCTTTTATGGAAGGTGTCCAAGACAAGGTATTCCAAAAAGGTGTTGCTTTGAAATCTACGTTCTACTCGGAAGACGTTCAGGGATATGACATGGAATCCAGAGACACCACCGTGCAGCCCGACGGCAGTTTGAATGTCACCGTCGCATACGCGTTGAGCGACGAGACCTCGCCGATCGATGTGGAACTCCGCTCGAGCGTTGATTTCAACGATCAGACGAAGATTACGCAAACATTCAACTTGCAGTAACGGCCTGCAGCCACCAGCGTTGCGGCTTGGCGCCAATCGCCAATAAGCGTCGGTGCTGACGCCAGGCAAGATTGAATCAGCGCCACGTTGCAATGCCGATACCGAAAACCGGTCACTTAGGACTTCTCCAGTGACCGGTTTTCTGCATATTCGGGCGACATACTGGAAAGTGGGCAGGTCTCGCGCAACGCAGCTATGTACTCGCGGACGGTGTTGAAGGGGATGCCGTTATGCTCCTGCTTCAAATTGTCGGTCAATTACAGCATGAAAAGGGAGTCGAAAGTCCTGCCAGTCTGCCGACAAAACTTTATAATCCGATATCTTCCTGTCGTTCTGTTGGCTGAAACAAGTATCTTGGAGCCTGAGAACAGTTATATTGTGACCAATATTCATTTTTATTGATAAAATAAATGGATGGCCCGTTGCTGGGAAGATTGCGAGAAGGACGACAACTATGCAGGAAAATGACAATCCGTACAATGACAATCCATACAATGACAATCCATACAATGACAATCCATACAATGATGGCGCTATGTCCCAGCCCAATGTGCCATATGGTGGCCAGGTGGCTTCGCAGCCGCCGATGGGCCAGATGCCCCAGCAGCCGGTTGACCCGGCATTCCAGCCTCATTTCAACCAGATGCCACAACAGCAGCAAGCAGGCCAGATGCCGCAGCAGCCGGTAGGGCCGACGTCCCAGCCGCCGATGGGTATGGCATCGCAGCCCCGATGGGTATGGAGCCCGAGCATCCGTTCGGACCTGGGGCGAAGCGTCCTGGGATGGCCGTTGTCGCGCTGATTTTGGGCATTGTTGCCATAGTCATGTTCTGGATTCCCATCGTAGGTATCGGCTGTGGCGTTGCCGCCATCGTTACCGGCCTCATCTCCATGCGTAAGATCAACGCCGAAAGGCTTCGCGGCAAAGGTATGTCGATCGGCGGCTTGGTCACCGGCATCATTGCCGCCATCCTGTCCGTCATCGTGTTCATCGGCTCGTTCAGTACCACAATGGCAAGGCTCAACGGCAGTAAAGGAGATCCTTTGGATTCCTCGGCCATCTACGCCCCTCCTCAGGGTAACAAAGACGAGAAGAAGGAAGAGCAGGATTACAAGAACCCGAAACTGAAGATACTGAAAGGCAGCGGGAGTCTTAAGGGCGCTGATGTGAAAATCGCCTCCGCCGAGAGAGGGCCGAAAGATACTGAAGGACATGCGACATTAATCATCACCTATGATTATAAAAACACCAGCAAGGAGAAGCTTTCTTTTCTGCGAGCTGTCGATGACTCGGTTTCCCAGAATGGCGTAAGTCTTTCAGAGGACTATCTGCCGCACAAGGATGGCGGATATAAGGGGTATGACGGACAATCCGATATTACTGACGTAGCGCCCAACGATAGTTTGGAGGTCACGGTTGCCTATGAGCTTGTTGATGGCTCAACACCAGTGGATGTGACGATTGAATCAGGCACTGATCTCGACGATACGACATATATTATACAAAGAATCAACATCAAGTAATAAATTCACGGTTTGTAATAGCAAATCGTGATTTTTGGGGAAAATCTGTTCTCTCGAACCGCCTAAGAAACGATTCGAGAGAACAGATTTTTTTGTAGGTTCATGTTCTTTGATTACCTTATCGATTCTGGTTTCTGTTTCAGCGCTGGGTTGACGAAGCCCTGGTTTCTGCACTTGTTGCGCTCGCCGTATCCTTTTCGCGATCTTTCAGCACTTCGGGGCGGGCCGAGGAGACGTCCATGTCCGCGAGTTTCACGATGTGGGTGTGGCGCGTGAATTTGAAGCCGAAGTAGAGGATGGCGACGAGGATGACGCTGAAATAGGTGGCCAGCAGCTCGCCCCAGTTACCGGAGGCAAAGCCTGGCAGGTCCTGTCCGCAGATCACCAGCAAGCAGAGCACGATGGCCAGGAGAGGCCCGAACGGGAAGAGCTTGGCGCGGTACTTGAGCTCAGAGAGCTTGTGGCCTTGCAGCTTGAACGCGCGACGGAAGCGGAAGTGGCTCAGCGCGATGCCGATCCAGGAGATGAAGCCGGTCAGGCCGGTCGCGGTGACCAGCCACATATAGAATTTCGGGCCAAAAATACTGCTCGAGAACGCCAGCGCCTCGATGCACAGCGTGGTGATCAGGGCCGCCAGCGGCACCCCGCGCTTGGTGGTGGTTCCCAGGAACTTCGGTGCATAGCCGTCTTTCGCCATGCCGTAGAGCATGCGGCTGGAGGCGTAGGCGCCCGTATTGACGGCCGACAAAATCGAGGTGAGCACGACGGCGTTCATGATGCTTGCCGCGCCCGCCAGCCCGGCCTTCTCGAAGACGATGGTAAACGGCGACATCGCGATGTTGCTGTCGGAAGCGCCGAGCAGGTTCGGGTCGGTGTAGGGGATGATGGCCGCGATCACGAAGATCGAAAGCAGATAGAAGAGGATGATGCGCCAGAAGACGTTGTTGATGGCCTTCGGCACCGCCTGCGTCGGATTCTCGGATTCGCCCGCGGTCACGCCCACGACCTCGGTGCCTTGGAACGAGTAGCCGGCGATGAGGAAGACGCCCATGATTGCGGGCAAACCGCCGATGAACGGCCCGCCTTTATAGGTGAAGTTCTTGAAACCGACGGCCGGCTGGAACATGATGCCGCAGATCATCAGCAGCCCCACGACGATGAAGATGATGATGGTGACGACCTTGATCAGCGCCAGCCAGAATTCCGTCTCGCCGAACGCGGAGACCACGAAGGCGTTGAGGCAGAAGATGATAACGAGCATCGTCAGGCTCCACACCCAGCCCGGGGACTTCGGGAACCAGTACTGCATCAAAAGCGCGGCGGTCGAGATATCGGTGGCGCCGGCGATGGCCCAGTTGAGCCAGTAGTCCCAGCCCATCGCGAAGCCGAGCGCCGGGTCGACGTATTTGGAACTGTAGACGGCGAACGATCCGGAGACGGGCATGTTGGTGGCGAGCTCGCCGAGGCTGGTCATCAAGAAGTAGATCATCACGCCCATGGCCGCGTAGGCCACGAGTCCGCCGCCAGGCCCGGCTTCGGCGATGGTGCCGCCGGAGGTCATGAAAAGGCCGGTGCCGATGCACCCGCCGAGTGCGATCATCGAGATTTGTCGGGTCTTGAGCTTGCGCAGGACGTGGTTGCCTCCGCCATGCTTTTGCGGTTTGCCGGTTTCCCCTGTGCCGTTCCCACCTTTTGTGGCGTTACCTATTATTGTGCCCGACTGACCAGTCATGTGGCGCTCCTCTTTCACGGGATTCCCTGCTCGTGTATTACGTGTCGCGCGTTTCGGCGCGGCGCTTTGACGGAAATAGACCACGCGGGTCGTTCGACCGTGATTGGCGGCTGGCGTGTGCGGCTCGTTTGAAAATTTCCCCAACATTTCGAAAGTCTAAGGCCGTAAGGGGATATTTGCGTTGGTTGGTTCGGGATTTGGCGAGAGCATTCTCGCGCTCCAGCAAGTAGACTCGTTTACTTGTCCCGTTCCGCTCGAGCTGTTTTGGTTTATTTGGAATATAAATTCTCATTTATGTTGTGGAATGGTCCACGTTATGAGACGGAGCCCAAAACCTTTGCATTTAGTCTGAAAGTGAGTGATAAATACTGAAATGTCGCATTGTCTAAGGGGGAATGTCGAATTATTTTCACTATTTTTTATCACATATTGCCATTTTGTGGGTAATAAATCCCTTCGGGCAGTGCCGTGAAACCTTGATGTCATCTCTCGCGGCGTACTCTATTCTCTATTGCGCGCATAAGCGGCAAGTAGCGAAGGAAGGATGATGACACAAATGGATGAAAGCAGGAATGCTGCAGCCAATGCCGATATCAACGCCAAAGCTGCAAACGGTTCGTCGGCGAACGCGGCGAACGACACCTCGGGCAATGTCGGCGGCGGTAGCGTCGGCGAAACCACCAACCAGCTCGAGCGTGGCCTGAGCAATCGCCACGTCCAGTTCATCGCCATCGGCGGCACCATCGGCACCGGCCTGTTCCTGGGCTCCGGCAAGTCGATCGCCTTCACCGGCCCCAGCATCATCCTGGTCTACATCCTCGTCGGCCTGATGATGTTCCTCCTGATGCGGGCCATCGGCGAGCTGATGTATCACGATCCGGACCAGCATACCTTCATCAATTTCATCGGCCGTTACCTCGGCTCCGGCTGGGGGCATTTCGCAGGCTGGACCTACTGGATCGTCCTTATCCTTATGGGCTTGAGCGAAATAACCGCGGTCGGCACGTATTTCGTCACCTTCTTCGACACATTCGGCTTCGATCTGCGCGCGTGGCAGCCGCTGATCGAGGTCTGCTTCCTCGCATTGCTCGCGATCATCAATCTCATTGCGGTCAAAGCGTTCGGCGAGACCGAATTCTGGTTCTCGATGATCAAGATCACCCTGATAGTCGGCCTGATCGTCACCGCCGTGGTTATGGTCATCGTCAACTTCCACTATCCCGCCGTGCAGGTCCACGGCGTCGACCATATCAGCCCGGCCGGCCATGCGGGCCTAGACAACATCTTCAACGGCCTGACCTTGGCGCCCAACGGCTGGGTCGCCTTCCTCATGGCTTTCCAGATGGTCTTCTTCTCCTACGAGATGATCGAATTCGTCGGCGTCACCGTCAGCGAGACCAAAAACCCGCGCAAGGTGCTGCCGAAAGCCATCAACGAGATCATCATGCGCATCCTGATCTTCTATGTCGGCGCGCTGATCGCCATCATGCTGATTGTGCCGTGGCAGTCGTTCAAGCCGAACAAGGACGGCTCCTTCGCCTCCCCGTTCATCATGGTCTTCCAGTACGCGGGCCTCAAGTGGGCCTCGGCGCTGGTCTTCTTCGTGGTCATCACCGCTGCGTCCTCCGCGTTGAACTCGCTGCTCTATTCCGCCGGTCGCCACCTCTTCCAGCTCGCCGAGGTCTCCACCTCGCCCACGCTCAAGAAGCTTGGCGTCGTCTCGAAGAACAGGGTTCCGGCCCGCGCCATCGTGGTCTCCGCCTGCTTCATCCTGCTTTCGCCGGTCATTAACGCGATTCCGCAGATTTCCAGCGCGTTCGTGCTCTTCGCCTCGGCCTCCAGCGCCGCGATCATCTTCATCTACATTCTGACGATGGTGGCGCACCAGTGCTATCGCCGTTCCGCCGATTTCGAGGCCGACGGTTTCGTGATGCCGGCCTACAAGCTCACGAATACGCTGACGATCTTCTTCTTCGTGTTCATCTACGCTACGTTGTTCTTGGCTCCCGACACCCGTGGTTCGGCTATAGCCGGGCTGGTCTGGCTGGTGCTTTTCGGCGGTTACAGCCTGATTCGGTATCGAGGGAAAAAGGCCGAGCTTTTAGTCTGAAAAACTGCCTGCGCCCTCGAATATGTTCAGTTGGAACGTTTGATGAGGGCGCCTCCGTCCTGTCTCAGGCTGATTATGCTGAGAGCATGATTTTTTTTTTTTTAAAAAGGTTTTACCTCCCAAAAGTATTGCAAATAATTTTACATTAGTGATATTTTTTATCGGAACGTGATTGCGAAAACCGTTGTGAGAATTTGGAAATCGGGCTGCCAAATCTGAATATTGTATTACTTTGAAATATAAAAACGTCGAGAAAAAACTTACATCAATGTCGTTTGTGCGGCAATAGTTGGCTTGCAATCGGCCTCGAATCTGTTTCGTCAGACGCCAAAGTGATACAATATTTTTATCTGTAAAGCAGATTTTCGCGAATAATAATGGAGGTAGGAAATGGCTAAGGCGGTTAAGGCACAGCATGGGGTTCGTCAGCTTCAAGAGCGTACTTGGTGCGTTCGTGCGACGTCGGAGCTCGCTGATTGGGTTCTTTCGGGAGCGGCGGATGAAGAGGTTCGTCCTTCTGTACTCATTCGTGAGGCGGTCGGTGAGTATCTCAAGCGTCATCATGCTGATCTTCGTCCGGTTGCAAAGGCCTGAGCTCGGATTCAGGTTTTATAAGATTCTGTGTCTGCGCCTGAAAACGTAGGCGCCTGCCACTCGTCGCTTATACGACGGGTGGTTTTTTATTGCCTACAGGCGGGTCGGTTCTTTTCCTCTAAATGCCGGGCCAAGGTTTGTTCAGTATTCATATGGCACGACCGTTTTCAGCATGGAGCAATAGCGATACCGGAACGATCGGATATTGTATCCAGAATATGATGTTTTTCACAATTAGTAGAATATTAATAGTGTTAGCTATTCAATGGTGTTAGCATTACGTATGCATTAATCGTCAGCATTAATTGTCAGAAACGGAACGGTCATGGGATTCGAACAGGAAGCGCTTCAATCGCTGCGTGATACGGTGCATGGCAGCAAATCGGCCATGTGGCATCAGGTCGAGGGCGCAGGCAAGGGCGAGCCCTTTGTGCTGCGTCATCTGCTCAAGCATGGCACCCAAACCCCCTCGCGTCTGGCCGAAGCGTTACATGCAAGCTCCGGCAGGATCTCGGCGTTGCTGGGTTCCATGGAGAAAAAGGGCTATATCACCCGGAAGATCGATGATCATGACCGACGCAATATCTTGGTCTCGCTGACGCCGAAAGGCACCGAGCAGGCCGAACGCGACCGCGATGACATCGATTCGGTCGTCCGCTGGATATTCTCGCAGATGGGGGAGCGCCGCACGCGCGAGTTCGTCGAGCTCTCCCAGGAGTTCATGACCTATATGTCAGTGTGCAAGCCTGGCGCTCCCAGGCCTAGCGCGGAAGAAGTCACCGCAGCGTTCGCCGCCAAGCGTGAGCAAAGCGAAAAGCGGAAGGCCGAGGCCTCTTCTTCACAGGCCGACGGGTAATGGGCGATTTTTCGCATAATTGAATAGGAGCGCTGAAAGTCGTCCGCTTGGCGATTTTCGGCGGCCACTTACTGGCATAACGAAGCAAATGCTATGAATCGGTCGCTTGGAGATTGTCGGTGACCGTTTTCTAGCGGAATTCGTGCTAAATGCTATAAACGGCGTTTGGTTCCGCGCGTTCCTACGCGTTGGGTGAAAAGCAGACACAATCCAGCGGCCGCGAGTATTGTACGTTCAGTCAACAAAATATTTAACATCGTTAATCATTATGGGTGCTCGGTAATTACGACTCCGAGGCCACAACAAATATGAAAGGGGATCCATGCTTCGTATCAGCAAATACCTCTCCAAAACGGAGATCGGTCAGATGCTGCTCAGCCTTGCCTTCATCGCCGGCCAGGTCTTTTTCGATCTGAAGTTGCCGGACTACATGTCGCAGGTCACGGCGCTGGTCGAGACGCCGGGCAGTAAGATGGCTGACATCTTCAAAGAGGGCGGCAAGATGCTGCTCGTCTCGCTGGGCTCGGTGGTCTGCGCCATCGCCGTCGGCTACTTCATGGCCCGCGTCGGCGCCTCGTTCAGCCAACGCCTGCGTTCGCTCGAGTTCCGTAAGGTCGAGTCCTTCGGGCCGGCCGAGATGAGCAGATTCTCCACGGCCTCGCTCATCACCCGTTCCACCAACGACATCACGCAGATCCAGATGTTCATCACTATGGGCGTCCTGCTGGTCTTCCGCGCTCCGATCATGGCGGTCTGGGCGGTGTGCAAGATCGCAGGTAAGGGCTTCCAATGGACGCTCGCCACAGGGATCGCCACCGTCGCGATGCTGGTGTTCGTCGTCATCATCATGACTCTGGTCATGCCGAAGTTCCGCTCGATGCAGCGCCTGACCGACAATATCAACGCCGTCGCCCGCGAGAACCTGACCGGCCTGCGCGTCGTCCGCGCCTATAACGCCGAGGACTATCAGGAGGCCAAGTTCGCCCGCGTCAATGACGACCTGACCCGCACGCAACTGTTCACCACCCGCGCGATGGCCGCGATGATTCCGGTCATGTCCAGCGTGATGAACGGGCTGGGCCTGGCGATTTACTGGATCGGCGCCTACCTCATCAAGGACGCCGCGCTGCCGGCCGACAAGCTTACCGATTTTTCGAATATGGTCGTCTTTTCCAGCTACGCGATGCAGGTCATCATGGCGTTCCTGCTCCTAAGCATGGTCTTCGTACTGTGGCCGCGCGCCGACGTCTCCGCCCAGCGCGTCATGGAGGTGTTGGACACCGAGCCTTCCGTCAAGTCTGGTTCCGTGCGCGAGGGCAAACCCGGCGAGACCGGCACCGTCGAGTTCCGCAACGTCGGCTTCGCCTACCCGGACACCCGCGACGAGATGCTGCGCGGCGTCAGCTTCACCGCCCGCCGTGGCCAGACCGTTGCCTTCATCGGCTCCACCGGTTCGGGCAAATCCACGCTGGTCAATCTCGTGCCGCGCTTCTATGACACCACCGAGGGCGAGGTGTTGATCGACGGCGTCAACGTCCGTGATTACGACATCAAGGCGCTGCGCGACAAGATCGGTTACGTGCCACAGCAATCGGTGATGTTCAAGGGCACTGTGGCGTCCAACGTCAGCTACGGCGACCAGCCCGGAGATGCCGAAACCGTCGAGGTGGCCGACACCTCAACCGCGGCTGGGCGCAAGCGCGAATTGGAGTTGATTGCCGGTGAAAGCCAGCGCGACGAGCTGAGCGCCGAGCAAAAAGCCGATGTCCGCGCCGCCAGTGAGGTGGCGCAGGCCGGCGAGTTCGTCGACCGCATGGAAGGCGGCTACGATGCGCCGATTGCGCAAGGCGGCTCCAACGTCTCCGGCGGCCAGAAGCAGCGGCTTTCCATCGCCCGCGCCGTCTACCGCCACCCCGAGATCATGGTCTTCGATGACTCGTTCAGCGCGCTCGATTTCAAGACCGACCGTGCGGTGCGCGACGCCCTGAAGGAGCACGCGGCCGACGCGACCAAGCTCATCGTTGCCCAGCGCGTCGGCACCATCATGGACGCCGACCAGATCGTCGTGCTCGATGATGGCAAGGTCGTCGGCCTCGGCACGCACAAGGAGCTGCTCGCCACCTGCGAGGTCTACCAGCAGATCGCCGAGTCCCAGCTGAGTCCCGACGAGCTGGCTGCGTAATGATTAAGGGACGGCAGAAATGTTGCGAAATTACGATATGCCAATAAATATCGGAATGAAGCGTTCGCCTTCCGCCCTCCCATCGTCAGCCAAACCGATTATGAAAACAAACAAAACGTTAGATTTATAGGAAAGTAGCCAAAATGCCAAGAATGAGGGGACCGGTCGAGAAGCCGGCCGATTTCGGCGGAGTGATGGCCAAGCTGGTGCGGTACTGCAAGAAGTACGTGCCCGCTATCGTCGTCGCGCTTGTGCTGGGCGCCGCCGGCACTATCTGCCAGATCATCGGGCCTGACCAGCTGAAGAACATGACCAACGCCATCGCCAAGGGGCTGCCCGCCATGGTGCACGGCAAGCCGGTGATGGGCGCGGTCGACATGGGCGAGGTCACGCGCATCGCGTGGCTGCTGGTCGGTCTGTACGCGGGGTACGCGGTGCTGGGCTACGTCCAGCAGTGGATGATGGCCACGGTCACCCAGCGCGTCGGCCAGAGCCTGCGCCGCTCGATTAGTGACAAGATCAACAAGCTGCCGCTCAAGTATTTCGACAAGACCAGCTATGGCGACGTGCTCTCGCGCATCACCAACGACGTCGACGCCATCGGCCAGACCCTGGGCCAGTCGCTGGGCATGCTGATCACCTCGGTCACGCTTTTCGTCGGCTCGCTGGCGATGATGTTCTACAACAACGTCATCATGACCGTCTGCGCCATCGTGGTCTCGATTCTGGGCATCGTGGTGATGATGCTCATCATGAAATACTCGCAGAAGTACTTCGCCCAGCAGCAACTCGCGCTCGGCGAGGTTAACGGCCATGTCGAGGAGATGTACGCCGGCCACACCGTCGTCAAGGCCTACAACGGTGAGGCCGACTCCATCCGCCGCTTCGAGAAGTACAACAACGACCTCTACGATTCCGCGTGGAAGAGCCAGTTCCTCTCCGGCCTGATGGGCCCGATGATGAACATGATCGGCAACCTGAGCTTCGTCGCGGTCTGCATTGTGGGCGGGGCGCTCGCCATCGACGGCAAGATCGAGTTCGGCGTCATCGTGGCCTTCATGATGTACGTCCGTCTCTTCACCCAGCCGCTTTCGCAGTTCGCACAGGCCTTCCAGAACCTGCAGCGTTGCGCCGCCGCATCCGAGCGCGTCTTCGGCTTCCTCGAGGAGCCCGAGATGAGCGACGAGAGCAAGAAGCCCGCGTTGCTCGGCCGCGACCCGAAGACCGGCAAGCCCGCGCGTGTGCGCGGCGACGTCGAATTCAAGGATGTCAACTTCGGCTACGAGCCCGGCAAGACGATTATTCACGACTTCTCTGCGTCGGTGAAGGCGGGCCAGAAAGTCGCCATCGTCGGCCCGACCGGGGCCGGCAAATCCACCATGGTCAATCTGCTGATGCGCTTCTACGACATCGACGGCGGCTCCATGACCATCGACGGCATCGACACCTCCACCGTGCCGCGAGCCAACGTACACGAGCAGTTCTCGATGGTGTTGCAGGACACGTGGGTCTTCCATGGCACCGTGCGCGAAAATGTCGCCTACGCCAAGAAAGGCGTCACCGATGAGCAGATCGAGCAGGCGTGCAAGGCCGTCGGGCTCGATCATTACGTGCGCTCGCTGCCGCAGGGCTACGACACCGTCCTCGACGACAACACCTCGCTTTCGGCCGGCCAGCGCCAGTTGCTGACCATCGCCCGCGCGATGGTGCAGGACGCGCCAATCCTGATCTTGGACGAGGCCACCTCGTCGGTCGACACCCGCACCGAGGAGCTGATTCAGCAGGCGATGGACGCGCTGACGGTGGGCCGCACGAGCTTCGTGATTGCGCACCGCCTCTCGACCATCAAGGACGCGGACATGATCCTGGTGATGAACCACGGCGACATCGTCGAGCGCGGTACCCACGGCGAGTTGTTGGCTGCCGGCGGTTTCTACGCCGACCTCTACAACAGCCAGTTCTCCGAGTTGGTCGAGTAAGATTCGTCGATAAATTCAGGGGTTTTGCAACAGTAAAAGGTAGCGGAGTTAAGTCCCATCTTAAAGGCCCATTCACTGCGTAGGACGCAGTGAATGGGCCTTCCGCGCGTGTAGATTTGTTTCAGTTTGGTCGGAATGTTCACAAATTGAAGTTATGGGTCAGAATATTTGGTTTATGATTCGGGTTTGACCTTGTGGGAGTAGCGTTTCGCTGTGTTATTTCTCGGCGGATTCTAAGCGAGCTTTCCCAGTAGGTCCGAACGGTGTGAGGGCGAGGTCGAGGCATGGCGGCGGGACCTCGGAGGTTCGGCAGCGCTGGTGCTGCCTGGAATGCTCGACCAGCCGGGTACCCCTCAACTACAAGGGCCATGCAACGCTGCGTCGCGAGCTGGATGTGTCCTCACGTGGCTGCTCGGCGGTCATATCTTTGCCGAGCAGGGTGATCGTTCCGGCACGGCCGCCGGTGATGACGGCGGGTCGGAATGGTGATCCCCATGCCCGCAGCGGGGTGGCTGGGAACTAGGTTGTGGCGCTGCCTAGGGCGCTCACAGCTACACGAATCTCAACCTTACCCACCAGCCCAGGATCCAGGCTGCCAAGGAATTGCGGAAGCTGTAATCCCGGCTGTTCAGGGTGCATGTGACCGAAAAGGCGGCGAGATTGGACGAAGGCCTCAATGCGTAGTACGAGCGGTGGAAGGGAACCGTCAATGAAGTGCACCATGGCGAAGGGCGATTCGGCGTATGCGGCTGGAAGGAAGCGGTGGTGGGCGCATGAGCGGCTCCTCCGCTGCTGTAAAAGGCCCGAGCCCCTTTTCTGCGGCCGGAGCCTGTTCCACCTCATACTTACCGCCGGCCATCGTTTCCTTTTCTTCGATCTCGTCCTCACACGGTTCAGGACTACCGGAAAAGCTCGTTAAAATCCGCCGGAAAATACCATAGCGAAATGTTTGCTCCCACAAGGTCAAACTTGAATTGTGAACCACATAGCCTGGCCTATAGCCCGCAAACTGATGTATTTCGTCTTAAGCGAAAAATGTGAACTTATCAGAATCTTCACAAATTTTTTTTGTCGCATTTCATTTAAACCCTTTGACGTAAGACCCTTGGTTTTTGTAGCTAATTTTCATGTCGAATAATTTTAATTATATTAAGATAATGTACATTTTAAATTTGTCTGTTTATTTTTGTTGAAAAATAAAGGGTTTTTGTTGTATTCATTGCTAAATTGATTTGTATTATGAGTGCTATTATTAAAAACGAATTACAGGAAAAGAAAGATGTCAAAGGTTTTCTTTTGGCATTGAGAAACTCGAGAATTGCACTAGTAAATAGGCAATGACAAGGTAACGGACTTCAACAAAGTCGGCAACTTTGTGATGAAAAGAATATTTAGGGAAGTTGATTGAATGAAGCGTCAGAGGCTCCTTACACGACTGATAGGGCTCGTAGCTGCCGTCGTACTGACGGTTACAGTTGCGATAGTCGCAGCGAAAGTACCCGTATCAGCTGATAACCTTGGGGTGAGCAGCCAAAGTGGCATGAGTGTCCGAGGCGGCGGGGTCGGGCCGCAAGCCAACAACGATTGGAAGTGGCAGTCCGTAGACCCGATGCACAACGGTGCGTCCCGCAAGCCTGTGTTGTATAAGCTTCTGGCTAATAACAATAAGATCGATACGTTGCGTGATGAAATGCGTATGGATTTCGTGGTCCGTGTTGCACATGGCGAAGTCGATCCCACAGTTGCGACCAGCGGCGATACTGGTCTGAGAATAATATACGATTACGGCGATGGTGGTGTCAGCAGTAACGGAGATCTTTATCCGAACTATGCTCATAAGGTCAGGTATCTAAATACCATTTTTAGGAGGCGACAAAAAAGCCGGAGCGACGAAATGGGCTGAAAATAACCAAGAATATTATACTATTCTTTCCGTGCAGAGCTCGGGTCCTTATGATTTCGTCACGGTTTCCATTGAAGGGGATATGAACATTCCCGATGAGCAGAGCACCTATTGGAACCGGGCCAATGCTCATGGAGCCGTATGGAAACAGCACGTTTGGGCTCTTGTAGGCCCGGTGGACAGGAGTCCTGATAGTTCGGGATCTAGCGCATATAATTGGCTCAACGCGTATGTCAGCAGCAGTCTTAGTGGCAGTTGGAGCGGCCAGAAGGCTTCTGCGATTAATACTTACCTCACTTCAGGTGACGGAGCGCCGTTTGCTTCGAATGTAGCTACGGATGCTGATCAGACTGCATACCCGGGCATTTGTTACAATGGTTCATACAATCATGGTTGCAATATTCCTCAATCGTGGGTTGGGTTCGATGAATGGCCCATGCTTTGGAGTGATGTCGGCGGCCAGGGTGGTGGGCAGTCGAACTGGGGACTTACTACCGATAACGGATTCTCGGAATCGCGTGCCGGTGTCTCTACCGGACCAGGAATTGCTCCGCCAAAATCTTTCTTTGTCCGTTGGTATGATTCAGCGCTCAACGGAAAAAACGCAAACGATCCATGTTCGAAGGTCAGTGGTTTCAAATACCAGTGGATAGGTTTGCAGGACGGGAAAAATTGGGTTCCGGTCAAAGACCTCACACCTACTGCTAAGGAAGTCAATAATGTGCCATTGGTTGGTTACTATCCAACGAGTGGTACGGAATTTACCATAGATGCTTATAACAATGGTACTCGGAAGCATATCGGGGATCAGCCTACTTTTACTGGACTGACTGCATTGAATTCTCCTAACAGTAATGGCAACACCCTGATGGTAGATGATGCCGGCAACGCGAATTCCGCGATGAAATCTGATGGCAGCATTGACTTTAAAAAAGCCAAGGACGATCAGAAGCTCGACGGTTATTTCAAACTGGTCACTTGGCCTGTTGTCGATTCCAGCTGCACTGCGACCGATCCTTTGGCTAATCCTAACCTTGAAGCCCACGGCATCGATGACACGATGGCCGTCAATAATCAAACAGCTGTTCAACAGCAGATTGATACAGGTTGGACTGTCGGCACTGCATTCTACAAGTTCGACGTCGCTCGTCCTAAAGCACCTACGATTCTTCAGGTCTCGGATGATAACGAAGATACAACGGCCCAGCGCCAGAACTTTGTAGATTTCCCTAGCGATTCTACAGATCCACAACTTTCATTGGGAGATAACAAAGCATGGTCGCATGCCAGCGAGCCGACGATTCGTGGTGATAACGCCGTGGCCGGTGACATTGTGCACCTTTATTATGACGTTCCCAATCGTACCGATTCAAGCGGGACCCTTACCAATAGAATCATGAAGAAGAATGAGAGTGGTTCTAACGATAACGGTGACCAATATGATAACCTTGGTACCGAAGTAGGCACGGCGACAGTCGCGGCGGATGGAACTTGGGCGATACAGGACACTACCCAGGTTGATAATACCAAAAAGGGCGAACGAGTGCGCCGTTATCATGCCTATGAAGTAGATCCCACTGACCAGATGCAAGTCTCTTCGCATGTGTCGGACATTTCGATAGTCGATTTCTATTCAGGTCCCGACGCCGCTCCGACGTTCAATGCAATCATATCGAAGCCGGATGGTACCCATCTCAACTCCGATGTGCCACATACGGTACTAAACACTTCGACTAATACGGCGGCTTTGCCCACGGGCTCCAAGGTAAAGATTTCCGGCACCGTTTCCTCGACGGACGGCGGATCTGCGTTGCATATCTATGCCAAAGGCAAGGTGAAACCATCGAGCAGTAGCCCAAACGGCACGGAGCTGACGGGTAATTCGAAGGTTTCGTGTTCGATCGGCAACACTTCGAGCAGCTACAGCATCAATAATCTTCCGCAGGGAAGCACTACTTGGCAGTGCGTCATCGACCCGAGCTGGTTCGCCGACAACGTGGGCACCGAAGGTGACCAGTGGACGTTCAGCGCGATTTCGAAGACTTCAGATGGTACCGAATCCGCCGCTGCCACCCAGGCCTCAGAAGTCAATGTTTTTGCGCCGAAACCGGGTATGATTTCAGCCGATTGGCGGGGTGTGATCGGCACTGCCGTCCCCGCGGACTCCAATGCCGTGACCGGAGGCGTCAATGAAGAAGGTGCGACGGTCACCGTCACTTGGCCCGACAATACAACGTCAACTACGACGATTGACAACTCCTCCAGTGGCAAACCCAAAGGTTATTGGCAGATTTCTTTGCCTGAAGGTATGCGCAAAGGTATTGTCAAGGTCAAGGTCACCGATAGCTCCACTAACCAATCCGTTGAGGAAGACCTCAGCATGAATCCGGAGCCGGCTCTCAGCAAGCTGCCGTTCACCGGTGGGTTCTCGCGATGGACGCTACTGCTGGCACTGGCGGCCGTGGTCATCGCAGTCACAGCTTATGTCGTCTTCCGAAAGGCGCATTCCCGTTTGGTCCATAAGGGGGTGCACGCGAAGTGACGTATGTGAATTCCGATCCCATGCAAGGAGGTAAACGACTTGACACTGGGTAAGTAATGAACTTATGCCTCGTCGAACCATCGCGTGGCACATACGAAAAAGAACAATTTTATTCGAGCAATCGAATGCAAAAAGGAAATAAAGGAAAAGGAAGGCATTCCATGAATAGGAAAGTCAGTCTTCGTGCGTTTGTAGGTGCAGCGGTATCCGCCGCCACCCTTCTCGCACTGGCACCTCTCGGCGTCGCAAACGCTGCCGAGACCAACATCGACATGGGTACTCAGGTAGACAACACCAAGAGCACGATTACCATCAATGGCAACGGCCACAGCATAACCGGACACAAGTTTGCCGCGGTCCAGATTGGCACTTACGACAACGCGACCGCCGATCTGAGCACAAACAAACTGACTTCTGTGTCGGTCGGCACTGTTGCGGGTGTGGAAACCGACGCGGCAGCCGCATTGGTTACCACTAAAAGCGATTTGGGTGTTTCAACGGATGAGGATGCTGGCTTTGCTGGCAACCCAGTAGGTGAAGTTGCCAACAAGTGGCTTGGCTACGGCAGTAGTGGCGAAGATACGGCTTCGAATACCGAAGCTAAAGCCTGGAACGGCAATCTTCGTAAGTTCGTCACCAATCTGACCGATACCTCCGGCTGGAACGCGAAGTTCACTGGGTCGAGTCTTACCACCGGACCTGTGGCTTCAACCGATCCTGCTACTACTGAGGCTACGATTACCGTGGGCACTCCTGGCATCTATCTGGTAGAGGACATCACTTCTGACTTCTCGGCGACCACCACCGCTCAGAAGAACTCGATCCCGATGTTGGTCAGCACTGGCATCACGACTAAGGCTGATCCTTCCACCTCTACGCCCAGTTACGTTCTCAACACGCTGGGCACCACCGAGCTTGGCAAGATCAACATGAAGGCCGATGAATCGTCGATTACCAAGAAGCTTGATACTTCCGCGACCAATGATCCCTCGATCGGCGGCAAGCTTCATTATGAGCTCGACAGCACTGTTCCGCTGACCACCGGTTATAAGCACTACATCTTCAACATGACTGATGCTACCTCGCAGGCCGGCCTGACCTATACCGGAACCGGCGACGTAACCGTGACCATTGGCGGTACCGAAGTACCTGCCACGGATTATGAGATTAAAGAAGTCAAGTATGATGCTCCGTCCACCAGCACCAAGCTGCTTGTCTTCGATTTCACCAAGTCCATTCGCTCCAAGACTTACAAGGATGCGATTGTTATCAAGTTCGCGATGCAGGTCAATGACGAGGCCAAGGGCGGCGCGCTCCTGAACGGCGCTGTGCTCAATACCTCGAATGACACCAACCATCAGCCCGATACCGACGCTGCTCCGACGCCGAACCCTGACGGTACTGATACGAACTGCGTCGTTTCTTCTTCCAGCTGCACCAACGGCACCATCAGCAACGAGGTCATCAGCGGTCAGGACAACTCCGCGTCCTCGGCCTACTTCCGTGACTTCGATCTGCAGAAGGTCGCCAAGCTCAGCGGGACTGGTCTGACCGGTGCGACGTTCAAGGTTCTTGACTCCCATGACAACCCGATTTACTTCAAGCAGGTCGGCAATGGCTCCTATAAGAAGTCTATGACGCAGGCTGCCGGGACCGGTATCTACACCGAACTTAGTGTGTTCGATGACTCGAGTAGCGTTGCTGCTGATCCTGCTACTGACGCTCCTTCGGTCAAGGGCCAGCTGAAGGTCGACGGTCTTGCCGAAGGCACTTACAAGGTCGAAGAAGTCACCGCTCCTAGCGGCTATTCCGCCACCTTCAAGCCCAGCTTCTCTGTGACCCTTGGACATGATTCCTCTCATATGGACGTGAACACGTTCACCAATACCGCTGATACCTGGGGTCTTGTTGACGCCACTGCCACTGCCCACTCGGTAAACTTCACCGACGGTTTCGCCAAGGTCAAGAACGTGAACTCGGTCTCTCAGCTGCCGTTGACTGGTGGTGCTGGTGTGGTGCTGGCGCTGCTCGTGGTCGTGGCACTCGGTGCCCTGACTGCAACGCTGATTGTTGTGCGCCGTCGTCTTGGTGCCAATGACAACGGAAACGCGAATGTCGCCGTTGCCGCGTGAGCGTGTGACCGTAAGACATATATGAGTTGAGGGCATTGTTCGTTCGGTCTGACTGAAGGTTCGATGCCCCGGACTCCCTAGCCGGTCGGTTTGGTGTGGTCTGCTTTCCGACTCGGTAAAAGTTGATGGGGTATGTCCTGTGTAACCGCAGGTCATACCCCATCCGCGGTCTATCCGTGAATAAATTTTGTAATAATAATCCATATAAGTCGATAATTCATGATTATTCGACATTGATTATTGATGCCTGATAGCAGATAACCAATAATCTTTTCATTCTTGATCGGTACATAATAATTAATTTTTATGCCGATGATAAATAATTCATAGTCAAGGAGCGACAGATGACGTCAACACAGGAAGAGGTCAAGCCTCAAACGGCTGTTGCGCCTTCGTTTGACGACATTGTTTCGGCGGGCGTGGGGAAGATTAACAAAACACGCAGGATTATCATCATCATCGTTGATGTCATGATTGTCATCTGCCTGATAGCGCTCCTCGTCGCCGCGGCATGGTTCCCGGCCCGCTGGATGTTCAATATGTATAAGGAAAGCACCCAGGTCCAAGATTCCATCAGCCGTGTCGCCCAATGGCCGCAAGGCAAGATTGCCGACGAATACCACCGCGCGCAGGCCTATAACGCCCGTATTGCTTCTTCAGGCCAGCCGCTGCTCGGCGAGTTCACCGATCCGTTCGATACCGGTAACCCCAACGCCAAGCCAAAATCTGAGAAAGACCAGGAATACCAGTCGCTGTTAAATGACGGCACCGGGGTGATGGGTGTCATCCGCATTCCCAAGATTTCGGTGAAGATGCCGATCTACCATGGCACCTCCGATGAAGTGCTGCTCCATGGCGCGGGCCATCTTTACGGCACGAGCCTGCCGGTGGGAGGCCCTTCGACCAACGCCGTGCTGAGCGGGCACACCGGCTTGTCGAGCGCACTGCTCTTTACCCGCTTGGACGAGCTGAAGCAAGGTGACGTCTTCTACGTGCAGACCTTGAACCGTACCATGGGCTACCGCGTGGTCGGCATCCATGTCATCAAGCCGAGCGACACCCATCTTTACAAGGTGGTTCCGGGCCGCGATCTGGTCACGTTGATGACCTGCACGCCTTATGGGGTCAACACGGAGCGTCTGATCGTCACCGGAACCAGGCAGCCGATTCCTGAACCGATTCCTGAGCCGGACAATGCCAAGGGCGATCCGGTGGTGTTCGGTGTACTCGTAGCGCTCGCCGGGTTGGTTCTGGGGCTTGCGGCGGTACGTTCGCTGCACCGTAAGCCGTGGCTGATTCAGCACTCCGAAAGCGCGATGCGGCCGCCATATACATGGTTGTGGTGGCTTTCCCAGCGTATGTCGCAAAAGAAGTTGCCTCGACACGAGGATTAGTACAGTCTTTTGTAGAGTCTTTTTGGGGTACGAAAGGCTGGCGAACTCCCTGCATGGTATGCGGAGCAGCGGGATTTTCCGGTGGGGAAGGCCGGCGGGATTTACTCCAGTTCGTCGGTTGGCGGTCTCGCTTTGAACTGATGTCCCGCTGAGATTCTGTAGTTAAGTATTCGAGACTGCGATTACTTTATTATTTGATTATCGGATTTAATTATTTATCGGTTTTATCGGTTTTATTTCTCCGATTTTCCGTCTTTTCGTTTTCCGAATTATCTTCTGATTCAGATTCCGAATCATGGTCCTTGTGGATGACCGGTTTAATGTTTTCCGGGCGCTGGGGGAGGGTCTGACCGACCGGAATCTCCACAGTGATCATAGGCATCGGCATGGTCGAAGTGTCGATCTTCGGGTTCTGCTCCTGGGTCAGCACCAACTCGCGTGCCTCTTCTTCGCTACCTACCGTCGGCATGGATCCGGGCAGCGGCGAAGCCGAGGATTCGCGCATCACGATGCAGGCGATGCCGCTGAAAATGGCGAAGAACATGATATAGAAACCAGGCATGTCGTGATTGCCGGTCAAAGTGATCAACGCCTGAGAGACCAGCGGCGTGGTGCCGCCGAAAAGCGAGACCGCGAAGTTATAGGAAAGTCCCATGCCGGAGAAGCGCGATTCGGTCGGGAACAGCGCCGGCAGCGTACTCGCCGAGACTCCGGCGTAGAAGGCCACGGGGATGGCGATCATCGCCAAAGCTCCCTGGATGGCCCAGAACGTGCCGTGATGCAGCAGCTGGAAAGCCGGGTAGATCAGGACGAACGTTGAGATCACGGCGATGGCATAGATGGGTTTGCGGCCGATGATGTCGGAAAGGTGGCCGATCAGCGGCAGGCACAGGGCCATGATGATGAGTACCGGCACGGTCGCAGCGGCGGCCATGGTGGGCGTGGTGCCGACTTCTTCACGCAGGTAGGTCGGCATGTAGCTGGTGAGCACGTAACCGGCGGTGTTGGTGGCTGCGACGATGGCGACGGCGATGAGCAAACGGCGCCAGTGGCGCTTGATGACGTAAAGCATGGTGCCGGGGCGGTCCCAAGGTGATTCCTGCCTCCACGCGGCTTCGCGGGCCTCGTGCGAGAGTTCGGCCTGTTCCTCTTCCTGGCGTTCCTGATGCGCCGCGAACTGCGGGGTTTCGGGGATATGGGTACGCAATGCCATGGCTAGAATGCCCAGCGGGATGGTCAGTAAGTAGGGGATGCGCCAGCCGCCGTTGACCATGGCGTCCGCGCCCCAGCCGTGTTCGGCCACGATGGTGGTGATGGCCACCATGGCCGCGCCGAACGCCGAGCCGATGTAGGAGCCCATGTCGAGCCAGGCGCTGTAGAAGCCACGCTTGCGATCGGGTGAGAATTCGGAGATGTAGGTGGTCGCCCCGGAGTATTCGCCGCCGGTCGAGAAGCCTTGCACCATCTGCAGCGCATAGAGCGGCACAATGGCCCAGGTGCCGATTTGATGGCTGGTAGGCAGGATGCCGATAAGCGCGGTGGAGACCACCATCATGCCCATGGTCAGGAACAATACCTTCTGCCGGCCCACGCGGTCGCCGAGCGGGCCGAGAATAATGCCGCCGAGCGGCCGGACGAGGAAGCTGACCGCGAAGCCGAGCAGCATCACGATCAGGCTCATGCTTTTCGGCAGCCCGCTGGTGAAGACGCTGGCCATCGTTACCGCCAGGTAGCCGTAGATGCCGAAATCATACCATTCCATGAAGTTGCCGACCACGGTGCCGGCGATGGCCTGTTTCAGCGTCTTTTCCTCAACGACGGTGATGTCTTTGGCACGCAGGAAGCGACGGCGAACATGGACCTTCTGCATCGTTGGCTTGTCGGTTTTGCCTTGCGGCGAGCCTGCTCCTATGTGCATCACCTGTTTGACGCTTTGTATCGGATGGACCCCGTGTGAGGCACGTTCCGCATTCGCCGCACTGCGGTTCCGGTTCTGCTTATTCGGTGATGACATGGCAAATCTGTCCTCTCGATGCGCGTTTCAAATCGCCTGTGAGCGTGAACGCCGATTACACCATGATAGCTCTTCACCTTTTTTATTCTCTTGTAGGGCTTAATCGTCAATCTGTCTATTGACGACGAGCGGATTCTAAAAACAGTATTGGACGGCTTTGAAGAACCGACGGGCTTGCGGCACATTCGGCCAGAAATGGTTCTTTTCGAGGATCGTGAGGCAAGCGGCTGGAGAGATATGGTATTCCCGCATAATCGCGCAGATCAGTTCCGAGCGACGCTTGCCCGGTATGGTGGCGCCGCTCATCAGCGCGATGTCGCATGCCGTTCTGGTCGGCGAGGTCACTTTCAGGCCCGCGATGGTGCTCATGTGCCCTTCGGGGACGCAGCGATCGTATGTTTTGATCGGACGGCCATAGGCCATCGAGCGGAAGTGCGATCCGGAGATGATGTCGATGACATCGGGGAAACCGTCGCCCATCCATACCCACAGGGCACTGCGGCCGCAGGCGATGGCGTGGCTCGGCACGACTTTGGTCATGATGATCCCTCTGCCGAAAAGCGTGTCCGAGTATTCGGCGAGATAAGCGCTGATGTCATCGAGACGGTGCAGGGCGCCGAAATCGTCAAGCCGGTTCATGCTTAACGGGCCCGGCAGATCGCGATTGCTCATGAGCATGGGCGTGCTGCGGTTTACGGGTGTCGGCGTCATGACCGTGCTGACGTTGGTGACGCCTATGTTCGGTTTGCGGGTGGTCGGGAGATTTTGCTCGAAACGCTTTCCTTCGAGGGCTGCGTCTTTGCGGTCCGGTTTGCGATTGCGTTGTCTGCGCCCAAGAATGCCGGGGCGGCCGTTGCTTTTGATTTGATACATGGACGGTCTCGCCGCGCTTGGCGGCGGCCGGCCGGTGCCGAAGTTCTCGCTGCGTTTTGCGGCCCCGCTGGCAGTGGAATGGTTGATGTGCTGTGTGGTTATGGTTGTAGTGTTCATGTTGTGCAATATAGATAGGTCGACCGGTATCGCCAAATCGGAAAATGCAAAAGGTGGACATGTGGACAGCTGGCTGTCGCATTGGCGCAATTGTGGATGACACGGTCAACAAGTGCTTCAGTTCCGCTTATCGCCTCGAATCTGTTGGCTGGCTTGAAGGCAAAAGCCCCTCGCTGTCCCCGCTGGGCCCAATAATCAGTAGTTATGACTCATATTTTGGTGAACGTTGCATGGCCGTATGCGAACGGTCCACGCCATATCGGCCACGTTGCCGGTTTCGGCGTGCCTTCCGACGTATACGCGCGTTACGAACGTATGAAGGGCAATGATGTCCTGATGGTTTCCGGCACCGACGAGCACGGAACCCCGATTCTGGTCGAGGCGGACAAGGAAGGCGTGAGCCCGCAGGAGCTGGCCAACCGCTACAACCGCGTCATCGCCAAGGATCTCTGCGATCTGGGCTTAAGCTACGACCTCTTTACCCGCACTACGACGGGCAACCACGAGCACGTCGTCCAGGAGCTGTTCAAGCAGTGCCTGAAGAACGGCTATATATATAAAGGTACGCAGAAGGTCGCTATCTCGCCTTCCACCGGCCGTACCCTGCCCGACCGCTACATCGAGGGCACCTGCCCGATCTGCGGGGCGGACGGCGCTCGCGGCGACCAGTGCGACAACTGCGGCAACGAACTTGACCCGGACGAACTGATCAACCCCGTCTCCAAGATCAACGGCGAAAAGCCGGAATTCAAGGAGACCGAGCACTTCTTCCTCGACCTGCCGGCGCTCGCCGAGGCGAACTTGGCGTGGCTCAAGACCCGCAAGGGCTGGCGTACCAACGTCATCAACTTCTCGCTGGGCCTCTTCAAGGAAGTCAAGCCGCGTGCCATCACCCGCGATATCGACTGGGGCATCCCCGTGCCGGTCGACGGCTGGATCGACAACCCCAACAAGAAGCTCTACGTCTGGTTCGACGCGGTCATCGGCTACTTGTCCGCCTCCATCGAATGGGCCCGCCGCAAGGGTGAGCCTGACGCATGGAAGAAATGGTGGAACGATCCGAAGTCTCCGGCCTATTACTTCATGGGCAAAGACAACATCACCTTCCATTCCCAGATTTGGCCTTCCGAGATGCTCGCCTACAACGGCGAGGGTTCCAAGGGCGGCGAGCCGGGCGAGTTCGGCAAACTCAACATGCCCGAGCAGGTCGTGGCCAGCGAGTTCATGACCATGGAGGGCAAGAAGTTCAGCTCTTCGCGCGGCATCGTCATCTATGTCAAGGATATTTTGGCGCGGTACCCGGTTGACGCCGTTCGCTACTACATTTCCGTGGCCGGCCCGGAGACCTCCGACGCCGATTTCACCTGGTCGGAGTTCGTGCGTCACAACAACGAGGAGCTTGCCGCCAGCTGGGGCAACTTGGTCAACCGCGTCGCCAACCTTATGTACAAGAACTTCGGCGAGATTCCGGTGCTTGACGAGGATTCCATGACCGCCGAGGATCGTGCGCTGCTCGAAGAGACGGCCACCGCTTTCGACACGGTCGGCGGGCTCATCGAGCATCACCACCAGAAGAACGCCCTGAACGAGGCGATGAAAGTCGTCGGCGACATCAACAAGTACATCTCCGCGGTCGAGCCTTGGAAGATCAAAGACGACCCGAAGCGTCTCGGCACCGTGCTGCATACGTGTGCGCAGGCGGTCTCGGATGCGAACCACCTGCTTGCCCCGTTCCTGCCGCAGGCCGCGCAGAAGGTCTGGGAGGCGCTCGGCGGCGTGGGCACGTTCTCGCCGTTGCCGCATATCGAGGAGGTCGAGGATCTCGACAAGCCCGGCTTCACCTATCCGATCATCACCGGAGACTATGAGCTTGGACGCACGGTTCATCCGTGGCGCAGCGAGCCGTTGATCGTAGGTACCGCGATTCCGAAGCCCTCGCCTATCTTCCAGAAGATTCCGAAAGAGGCCGTCGACGAAGAACTGGCGCGTTTTGAAGCCGATCTTGCCGCCCGCAAGGAGGCCGAAGCCGAACGTCTCAAGGAGGCCAAGGCAAAGCTTGCCGATGAAAAGAACGACAAGTAACGGTTTCTTGACGGCTGATAGCTCGGTAGGGGCTTAGAGCCTCATGATGCTAGATGGCAACCCCGTCCGCGACATGTGTCGTTGGCGGGGTTTGTGCTTTGAGCTGAGCTTTTGCGATTACGGTTTTCGTCGGTAAAGCGACAGTTGCTTTCCGTATGTCGATGAGTTGGGCTTGATTTATTCGGTTAAAGGCATATAAAGGTGTCCGCGGTCACATATTTCGACATATCGTTGCATAATTGTTACAATTTTCACAGGCTTCTTTGAGTTCCGGACATCATTTTCCCAAGGAAGATGCTGCTATATTAGAGGTGTCAGCGGTTCAACCGCTGGCGAGATTCTTCTCTGAATCCCATAATTGAACCTTCTTCTCTCTTCTCTCGCCCGGCGGCCTTCTCTCCGCCGGGCATCTCTTTTTTACACGCTTTCTTTGTTGGTTTGTCGGGTACCGTCAGTGTTTTCAGCGCAGTGGGGCCGTGACCAGGAAGAAAAGCGCCGGATTACCCTTAAAAAGGTGCTTTTCTGCGGTTGCCGTCTCAGTCGCAACGAGCGCTGAGCACCTGCCACGGTTCAAGGATGGTAGGTTCGCTGGCCGTTGCCTTAAGTGTGTTCTCGTCCAAGAACTCCTTGCGGATGATGACCTCGGTGACGAACTGGTCGAACCATTTGCCGTCGGCCACGTAGTAGCCGTCATCCCCGTTGTCTTTGCCCCAGCTGTTCTCGATCTTCCAGCGATTGGGCTGGCCGTCTTTGTCGAGATTGACCCCGGTGATGGTCATGGCGTGATTGCTCGGATAATCGCCGTATTCGAGGCCGTGTGCCTTGTCGATGCTGAAATCGGTTCCGAACAGCTCGTCGACCCGCACCGCGTCTTTGCTGAAATATCCGCTGTCGCGCAAACTGTATTGCATGCAGTCGCAAGCGAACCAGATCGGATGCCCGGCCTTCACCTGGTCGACGGCCGCCTTGCGCAGCACATCGATGGGGACGTTGGTGAAGTCGAGATTGCCGGTTTCGGCGACGTTGGTCGAATATTTGAGCTGGAAATGCGTATAGAACGGGCGGCTCGGCATCGGGTTGTTGCACACCGTCACAAAATCGTCGACATCGACCGGGACGTACTTGCGGTAGAACTCGAGCGGTGTGATGCCGATTTCCACGATCTGTTTGCGCTCGTCGATGCCGGATTCGCCCTTGGCGTCTTTGGCTGCGAGCGTAGTTGCGGATTTGTCTTCGCTCGATTTGGAATCGGTGCCGATGTTGGCAGCGGCCTTGCTATTGGCTTTCTTTTTATCGGCCGAATCCTTATCGTCGTCGCCGTCCTTGACGCGCGCTCGCCAATCGAACGTGGCAGGCGGCTCGCCGAGCGCAATCGCGCAGATACGATAGATGTCCTCCATGTATTTCTTCTTGAACGCACGCAGCTCGTCGATGCTGGCGCCCTGCTCGTGATGGTTGCGCAGTTCGATGGCAAACTGGCGCAGCTTGGTGGTCAGGTATTGCGTAAAAGCGTCGGAATTCTTGGAATTCGCGGATTCCGGATAGGCGGATTTCGGTACCAGCCCGTACTTGTCGACCAGATTGACGAACATCTGCCACCAGCCGCCGTCATCGGCCGGATAGCTGTTGATTGCCTCGAAGGTGCGGCTGTCGGTCGGCTCATCGAGTGTGGCCAGCACGTTTTCCAGATAGGTGTTCGACTTCTCGAACTTGTCCCAGAAGAACAGATAGGTCTCGGAGAACTCGAAGTTTTCCAGCTTGAAGCGGTGCATCAGCTCGTAACGCAGGGTGTTGAGCGCCGCGAACATCCAGCAGCGGCCGCTTTGGCGCTGGTTGGTGATGGTGCCCTGTTTCAGCTCGATCGAGAAATCGTGCGCAAGTTCGCGTGTGCCGGCGTAACTTGTCGCCGCTTTGATGACCCCGTTCTTGACTGCTGCATTCGCAGCGACATGGTTCGCTCGCGCCGCGCTGCCCGTGTTGTAACTTTCGCTATACTGACGCACGTCTTCAGCGTCTATCGCCTTGGCGTCATTGTCATTTTCGGTCACCTTGTCTGTGCTCATCATTCCTCCGTTTTCGTATGTTCATATTCTATCGTGACGTTTCTTCGGTCGGAAAAGTGTATGAAAATACATCGCGATGGGCATTTCGCGGTCACACCTTAGACTGGGGTTATTGACGAAATGCCAAGGAAGGTGCAAATAATGAAATATAGCGAACTTGGAACGTCGGGCGTGAAGGCCTCGCGCGTGGCCCTCGGCGCGATGCGAATGAATTCCAAGAGTGCCGATGAAGCGCGTGAAATCGTGGGTACAGTGCTGGATGGCGGCGTGAACTTCTTCGATACGGCGGATTGCTATACCGCCGGAGAGAGCAGCCGTCGGCTTGGACAGGCGCTTAAGGACGTGGGCGTGGACCGCGGCTCGATCTATGTCCAGACGAAGTTCGGCATTTACCGCGATCCGAAGAGCGACGACATCACCCGTTACAACTTCTCGAAAGACCATCTTCTCGCCGCGCTCGACAGCGAGCTGAAGAATCTGCAGACCGATTACGTCGATTCGGTGCTGCTGCACCGTCCGGACCAGCTGATGGAACCGGAGCAGATTGCCGAGGCGTTCGACGAGTTGCAGAACTCCGGCAAGGTGCGTCATTTCGGCGTCAGCAATTTCAGCCCGATGCAGGTCGAGATGCTGCAGAGCGGCCTCGATCAGAAGCTCGAGGTCAACCAGCTGCAGTTCGGTTTGGGCCACACCGGCATGGTGCGTCAGGAGATGCACGTCAACATGACCGATGCGCCGAGCGTCGACCATGACGGCGGGCTTATCAGCTACTCGCGTTTGCGCCACATGACCATCCAGGCGTGGAGCCCCTTCCAGTTCGGCTTCTTCGAGGGCGTCTTCATCGACAATCCGAAGTTCCCGGAACTCAACGAGGTGATGCAGCGCGTGGCCGATGCACACGGCGTGACCAAGAATGCGATTGCCGTGGCGTGGATTCTGCGCCACCCAGCGCATATGCAGGTGTTGCTCGGTTCGATGACGCCGAGCCGTCTGACTGAGATGGTGGCCGGGGCCGATGTCGAGCTGAGCGCGCAGGAGTGGTACGACCTCTACGTCGCAGCCGGTAACGACCTGCCGTAAAGCAATCAACTGTCAAGTGGACAACTGCCAGCTTGCAAAACCGTTCATCTGCCTCTGCGTAGTGAGCGGTTTCTTGCATTTTTGCGGATAGGACATATATGCCCGAGAGGTGTTCAGTTACCGTCGTTCAGTGACCGTTTTCTCGCGCATATGCGTGCGTAGATGCAAGAAAACGGTCAGTGCGCTGTAATCCCGCATTGCTAGGGTGGATACGTGCACTACTTCACGCCGAAACGTTGCGCCAGCTCGCGCAAGATCATCTACCACGACAAGGCCCAGGCCGAGCGCGCAGCTCGTCAGGCTTTTATCGAGCGTGATGCCGAGCTGTGGGTGTATCGATGCGAGTTCTGCGGTGGCTGGCACTTGACTCATCACGATCCCAAAGAGGAACAGTTCTTGCGTGGTGTCAGCGCGCAAGCTGCCGCGCGACGTGCGAAGCCTCATTCGCGCAAGCGTGGTTTCAAGCCGCGGCGACGGTAGAGCAGAAAAATCCGTATCAAAAATTTGCAGATTTGCAGATTTCGATACGGATTTTATTATGTCGGTTATCGATAATTTCAGCGGTCGAAGCGGAAGTGCTGGTCTTCGGCTACTGGAACTACCGAGCGGCTGAAGACGCCGCGGTCGACCGAGTTGTTGGCGATTTGGTCGCTGAAGGCGTCGACGGGGCGGTCGGTGTTGCGCAAATCGTAATACTCGTGGACGGTGTTGTCGAAGGCATCGAGCCCGTGGAGCAGTTGCGCGTCATCGGCAGGGTAGCGGTCGACGAAGAACTGGTCGTCACGCTCCATGCGTGGCTTCAGCGCAGGCGACTGGTCGGGCTTGCCGATAGCGAGGCCGAGCACCGGGTAGGTGAATTCCGGCAGGTGCAGCAGCTCGATGAGCTTGCGCGGGTTGTTCAGGACGGAGCCGAGGATCACGCAGCCCAGGTCCAGCGAATAGGCGGCCGTCTCCATGGCGTGCAGCGCGAGAACCGCGTCGTTCTGCGCCTGGGAGAAGCGGTAGCTGGAGTTCAGAGTGAATTCATCGGAATGGACGTCGACGCCCTTGCGCTCGGCGATGGCGGCGTTGCGATGCTCGTCGGCGACAAAGAGGTAGAGCAACGGGGCTTCGGCCACGTAGGTCTGGTGGCAGATCTCGGCGATGGCGTCCTTGATGGCCTGATCCTCAACGCGGATGGCCGACCAATCCTGCAGATACTGGCTTGATGCCGCGTGCTGCGCCACGATTTCCAGCGTCGCAACGGTTTGCTCGTCGATGGCATCCGACTTGAACTTGCGGATGGAACGGCGGTTGAGCAGCGTTGTGATGGTTTCGTTTCTATGTAGATTGTTGTGTGTTTCGGTCATAAACATATTCTTTCAAACGGAGACGAAGTGATCCGGCAATTTTTCGCTCTGAGTAACGCGACAAATGTGAGATTGGTATCTATCTGAATCAAGCGATATCTCGATGAGCGATTTCTTCTGTAAGTTGTTGGCGATATGGAAAGTCGTTCGCCAATCGGCTGTAAACGGGCGGTTTCCGACATGTTTAAAGATGTATGCAACGGACAGTTCCGCGGCCATTTGCCGGCGCATTTTTCTTGCGACTTACCGCCCCGTGTTTTAGCGGTTATTTCCCGCTGCGCCGATTGTGCCGGCGCGTGACCAGCGCATTCGATCCACGAACGCTGAGTTCGGAGATTACCGCTCCCAGCGCCGCCGAAAGTGCGGCAAAAATGATGCTGCCGACAAGACCTTGCTGTTGGGCGTCTTCCTCTGCCGCAGCGGTTCCCGCCGTGCGCTTACCGGACGAACGATCTTCCCAAAGACTCTTGAAAAGTTGGCCGGCTACGGTTCCGACGGTGAACGGGAAAATCATTTTGAAAATCTTGTCGCCCAAGGTGTCGGGGTCTTGCAGACGATGTTGGCGCATGGTTTCTACTTTCTTGTCGACGCGATGGAGGCTTTCAACGATGTGGTCGGCTGAGGAGGGGGACGATGAGGGTGAAGGCGTAGGCGACGAAGGTGACGGTGTGGGTGCTTGCGGCGCTGAGGGCAAAGGTGACAGTGCAGATGTTTGCGGCATTGACGATGAGGATGATGCCGAAACTGAGATGGGGGACGCAGACGGTTGCAACGCCGACTTCGGTGCCGAGGGTCCGGAAGCCGACGGTTCATGACCCGTGGAACCGGCTTCGGGAGATACGGAAGGCATAAAAGAATCCCATGCGGGTGTGCTTGGAACCTTCGTGGCTTCCTTTACTGCGGTTTTGCTGTGTCTTGCGTGCATCTTTCCATAATAGACGCGGCACTGTCCCTGATGCTCTCAACGCACTCAATGGGTTGAGGATTTTGCCGGTTCCGCCGGGTAGTAGGTAAATGCCGGTGACGGGGCGGTGGCGTGGGTGCGGTGGTGTCAACGAAAATATGCATTACAAATTATGGGTGGGATGATTAGCGGATTATGCCTGGTTGATTTTGCGCGTCTTGACGGCCTGCGTTAGAGTTGCACTATGAGTGATTATCTTACTTCAGGCGAGGATGCCTCGAAACCTGGTTACTTGGTGTTGCTGCGTCACGGTCAGACCGCATGGAGTGTCAGCGGGCAATATACAGGGCGCACGGACGTGCCGTTGAACGCAGAGGGGCGGCGGCAGGCAATGGCCGGCGGAAAACGATTGCGCGAGGCTTTCCCGGACGGTTTCGGGCGTGGGCATATTTTTTCGAGTCCGTTGCATCGTGCAAGCGAGACCGCACAATTGGCGGGTTATTCGGATTTCGAGACGCTTGACGATCTCGAAGAGTGGGATTATGGCCCCGCAGAGGGACGTCGGCGTGAGGAAGTCGGCTCGGCGATCGGACACGATTGGTGCGTGTGGGAAGAGGGGCCCGAAACGTTGCCTGCGCAATTGCAGGGTGATTGGGTCTGCAGCCTGCCAAGCAAGGAAGCAGTCAATGTTCACAGTGGTACTGGCGAAACGGTGGACGAGGCGGCCGCCCGCGCTCGACGAGTCATCGAAAAAGTGACGCCGTTGATGCTTGCTGGCCACAATGTCCTGCTTGTGGCGCACGCCCATATTCTGCGTATCGTCACCACACAATGGCTGCGTGCCGACCCACATTCAGGCCGTTTCCTGCGTCTTGACACCGCCCATCACTCAGTGCTCGGATACTACAAAGACGACCCCGTCATCATCCGCTGGAACGTCTGAAAGGTGACTGCAAAGAACCACGATCCTCTTGTCGTCGCCGCTGTTGCCGATCAGAAGACGAATAAGCAGCAGGTGAACTGAGACTTCACCATGATGCCGCCTCATGCTATTCCGTAGCATTTATGGTTGAGTGCTGATAGGATGAAGAACAGCATTTTTACGGAAGATCGTGCACCGGCGTTGTCTGCACAAAACCTGTCGGGTATGAGGAGAAGATAAGCAATGGTCACCATGCAGGATGTGGCGGATGCGGCAGGGGTCTCAAAGGCGACGGTTTCGTATGTGGTATCAGGCAGCCCTTTGATTTCCGAGAAAACTGCAAGCAGGGTACGTGCGGAAATGGAAAAGCTCGGGTACTCCATTAATCATGCCGCGCGTGTGCTTTCGACCTCGAAGACCGGGGCGATCGGGGTGTTGTCTTCGGCCGAGCAAAACGCGTCATTCTCCCTTTCCCTAAGCGCCTATTTGTATGGCATCGCTCGTGCCGCGGGCGATATGGGCTACGACACCATGCTTCTTGCGGGTGCTGATGGCGCAAGTGCTTTGAAATCCGCGGCGCTCACCAAGCGCATAGACGGCGCCATCATCCTCGACGTTCGCAACGGCGATTCGCGGATTCGCGCAGCCGTCCAATCCGGGTTGCCCACAGTCTTGCTCGGTGATCCGGAGGATTCGATGGGCCTTGATTCGGTGGACGCGGATTTTGAGGAAATCAGCACTACTCTGGTCAATCACCTGTACCGGTATGGCCATAGGGATTTGATTTTCATCGGTTGGCCGAAGATGACCTATGAAAGGCGGCTGAGCTACGCAATTCGTTTTAGGTCAGCGATGGTCGAACAGGCGCGCGGCGTTGGGCATGAAGATTCATTGCATCTACCCTGAAAACAGCATGGCCGATCTGTTGCGGCGATTGAAGCGTGCGGTGGAGGAATACGGCGATGCGACCGCCATACTGATTCATAACGATGCAGCCGTTATCGAGGTGTCCCAAGCTTTTTTGAGCCTCAATATCAAGATTCCCGAGGATTTCTCCGTTGTCGCCGTCATCCCCGACAAAGTGGGCGTTGGCATGCAGATTCCTTTCACCGCCATGAGTCTCGACATCAACGCGATCGTCAAGCGCACCGTGGGCACGCTTGTGCATCGGATAGAGTCACCGGATGGCCCGGCCAGGCGTGTGCTGGTCGGTCAGCATCTCCTGCTGGCCGATTCCGTAAAACGCATATCGCGATAAAAGATCCCGTGTCGGTTCGTTTTGCATAGGCCGACAGTTCGAGCCAGCTTGACAGCGCGGCCAAATCGAATGGATCAATCCAGCCAAGACCAGGCGATTGTGTGTAACCGCGATGGGTGTGAACGTTGAAGCGGACTTCCGCTTATGGGCCGGTTCCAGTCCCTTAGCGGCACTTTATTCAATGAATTGAATTTTTGAAAAGCATGGTATATGATGGTTATTGAACCGATTAAATAGCTGGTTTACTTTGACTTAGAAGTGACGGAACAAAGGGGTCTGAATTGCACGTGAATCAATTTTCAATGAGTTCCGACGGACATTCCCTGTTCTGGACGGGCGGGGGCGAATATCTGCGCATTGACGCGTGGGGCCCTAACAGTGTGCGGGTCCGTTCCCGCCAAATGCATGAGCCGATCGAAAACCTGGACTGGGCGCTTCTGCCCGTGCATGAGGGTGAGCCGGCTACCGTCACGATTGACGACGACGGTTGTGTGGCGACGTTGGTCAACGGCGATATCAGCGTTCGCGCAAAGTCTCACCATAACGTTTATGAAGGTGCCGGTTATGAGCAGTTCCATTGCGAGCTGAGTTTTTATAATGCCGACGGCAAGCTTTTATTCGAAGAGAAACCGATTGGCGGAAGCCTGAATCTCAAGGCCCGTGATTTTGAAGGCATCTGCGGAGGGGATTTCTCCGTGACGGCTTCCTTCGTGGCACCTGTTGACGAGCATCTCTATGGAATGGGCGAGTATCAGCAGAACGTCCTTGACCTGAAAGGCTCGACGTTCGAGCTGACGCATCGTAATTCGCAGGCATCGATTCCGTTCGTCGTCTCTTCACAAGGCTATGGGTTTTTATGGAATAACCCTTCCATCGGCACGGCGACGTTCAGCAAGAACGAGACGGTCTGGCGTGCGCAGTCTGCGAAGCAGCTGGATTATTGGGTGACTGCCGGCGGCACCCTGCGCAGATAGAGCGGCAGTATGCCGATGCCACCGGTCACGCCCCGGTCATGCCGGAGTGGGGTCTGGGATTCTGGCAGTCGAAACTGCGCTATTGGAATCAGCAGCAGGTGCTGGATGTCGCCCATGAATTCAAGCGTAAAGGCATTCCGCTCGACCTGATTGTCATCGATTTCTTCCATTGGCCCCACATGGGGGATTTCCGCTTCGAAACCGAGTTCTGGCCCGACCCCAAGGCGATGTGCGACGAGTTGCACAGCATGGGTATCAAGGTCATGGTTTCGGTATGGCCGCAAGTGGCTTTGAACTCCGAAAACTATCTGCAGATGAAGGCCGAGAATCTTTTGGTCGGTACGGATACCGGCGAAGATATCGGCATGATGTTCGAAGGCCCTAGCCAGTTCTTCGATTCCACCAACCCTGCCGCACGTGATTTCGTATGGGATACGTGCAAACGCAACTATACCGATTATGGCATTGACGCTTTTTGGCTCGATGAAGCCGAGCCGGAATACGGTACGTACGATGTCAAGAACTACCGTTATTACGCTGGTCCGGGCCAGCAGGTCGGCAACATCTATCCGGTCGATTACAACAGGTGTTTCTATGAAGGTCAGGTCGCGCAGGGCCGGCAAAACGACGTGGTCAATCTGACTCGTTGCGCCTGGGCGGGTTCGCAGAAGTACGGTGCTTTGGTATGGTCCGGCGATGTCGGTTCCACCTTCGAAGACCTGCAGTGCCAGATCACATGCGCGGTCCACATGGGCATGGCGGGCATACCCTGGTTCACCACCGATATGGGCGGGTTCCACGACGGCGATATCGACTCGGACTATTTCCGTGAGCTCTTCCTTCGCTGGGCGCAGTTTTCCTGTTTCAGCCCGATTATGCGCAACCATGGAAGTCGTTCGGGCCTGCAACCCGACGGTTCCATGAAGGAACAGGTCAGAAGCGCCGACGGAAGCCCGCGCTCGCTTTCCGGAGTCGGCAACGAGCCTTGGAGCATGGGCGAACAGGTTGAGGATATAGTCGTCAAGTTCATCAAGCTCCGGGAAGTGCTGCGTCCGTATACGCGCACGCTGTTCGAGACGGCCCACGAGGATGGCCAGCCCATCATCAGAGGGTTGTTCTACGAGTTCCCGGACGACGAGGCGGCGGCCGACATTGCCGACGAGTACATGTTCGGTCCTGATTTGCTGGTGGCCCCGGTGACCACGCTAAAGGCGAGGTCGCGTGAGGTCTATCTGCCCGGCGATGCTTCGGTTTCTTGGACCGACTTGCGTGACGGGCGGGCGTATCCGGGCGGTTCCACCATCGATTCGCCGGCTCCCCTTGATTCTTTGCCGGTGTTTGCAAAGGCAGGAAAGGATTGGGGACTGTTGAAGCGGTTGTGATTGTTCGGTGCTCGTGTCGTTTCCTGTTTGGGTTTTCGCTATTCGTACGCAAAAATAGGACATACGAATAAGAATTGTAGAAAGGAGTGTGAGCTACAAAGGGTTTCAAGCAAAGGGAGGACTATCCGGTGAGATCCAATGCGGCTTGTCCCTATGGATTACATTCATAAGGACCGTCGCCGAAGTCCGCTGGATATCCGTGTGGTAACGCTGAATATGGTTCAGCGACAATTCAGTAATCTCGATGAACGAGAGAAGGTACAAAGATGAACCGTAAAATCAAGTCGATAGCAGTGTCGTTTATCGCGGCCGCTGTATCTGTCGGAATGCTTGCGGGCTGCGGAAGCTCGAAGTCGTCCGACGACAATGGCAAAGGCAAAGTCTATTATCTCAATTTCAAGCCCGAAGTGGCGAAAGAGTGGAAGGCGTTGGCTTCCGAGTACACCAAGCAGACCGGCGTGCAGGTCACGGTTGAGACCGCGGCTTCGGATACTTACGATCAGCAGCTCAAGAGCGAGATGTCAAAGAGCGAAGCGCCCACGCTTTTCCAGATCAACGGGCCGGTGGGCTACGATGTATGGAAGGACTATACCGCCGATCTGAAGGATACTGAGGTCTATAAGCAGCTTCAGGATCCGAGTATGGCGATCAAGGATGGTTCGAAGGTTGCCGCCGTGCCGTACGTCACCGAAAGCTATGGCATCATCTACAACAAGAACATTCTCGACAAGTATTTCGCCATGAGTGGCGCGAAGATCAAATCCATCAAGGATGTCAATTCTTTCGCTTCGTTGAAGACCCTCAGCGATGATCTCCAAGCGCACAAGTCCGATTTAGGCATCAAGGGCGCCTTCACCTCCGCCGGTTTCGATTCCAGCTCCGACTGGCGTTTCAAGACCCAGCTCGCCAATGTCCCTCTGTATTATGAATTCCAGAAGGATCATATCACCAAGCAGCCCAAGACGGTGAAGGGCACGTATCTGCCGCAGTTCAAGGATATCTTCGATCTGTATCTGAAGGATTCCACGACCGAACCGTCGCAGCTGAGCTCGAAGACCGGTGATGACGCCAATTCCGAGTTTGCGCTTGGTGAGGCTCCTCTCTACCAGAACGGCACCTGGGCCTGGTCTGATTTGCAGAAGGCCGGAGTCAAGCCCGACCAGCTCGGCATGCTGCCGATTTATATCGGCGCCCCTGGTGAAAAGGATCAGGGCCTGACCACAGGTTCGGAGAATTATTGGTGCGTCAATGCCAAGGCTTCTTCGGCTGATCAAAAGGCTACCGAAGCGTTCCTGAAATGGGTGATTACCTCGAAGGACGGCAAGCAGGGCATCAGCAAGACAATGGGCTTCAACACCCCGTTCAAGTCCTTCAGCGACGTCAAGGCCGATAACCCGCTTATCGAGGCTGCAACCGAAAACCGCAAGGAAGGAAAGAAGCAGGTGGATTGGGACTACACCATGATGCCTTCCGAGCAGTGGAAGAACGATTTGGGCAACGCATTGCTCGAATATGCCCAGGGCACCGGAAAGTGGGATCAGGTCAAGACCAATTTCGTTGACGGTTGGGCCAAGGAGTATCAGGCGGCCCACTCCAAGTAAATGATTTGGTGATGGGATGATGCGAGGTGTTTGAAATGGTGTTTGCGGTTTTAACCACCTCGCATCACATAATGAAATGTCTCGAGACGTAATTTTTGATTTTGGGCGCTTGTAATCGAATGTAACAGTTATGAGAGAACGTTTTCATTTTCTGTTTCTTTTTTAACATATCGGTTCTATGCCCTATGTTTCGCTATTTTCAGGATTTTCCTAATCTCGACATTCTGATTTCAAAATGAGCTTGACTTGATAGCTGAAATATGCTAATGTAAGCGTTTACTGGTTTGATATGTTATCACGGACGCACATATTGGATGCAGCAATATCAAAAATTGAATCCGTTTGCAATTTTGCATGCGCACTCGAGGAGGAGAAAGTGGGCGTGAAATGATTTCAATGGCTGGAAAGACGATTCGCAGGTGGTGGGCGTTATTCGCATTGCCTACGTTTGCGGCTTTTGTTATTGGCTTTGTGATTCCGTTCGTGATGGGCATCTATTTGAGCTTCTGCAAGTTCAGTACGGTGACCGATTCGCAATTCATCGGTATGGCGAATTATTCGGCGGCAATCAAAGACCCCGAATTCTGGCACGCGCTGTGGTATACCGTGGCGTTCACCATCGTAACGGTGCTGATTATCAACATCTGCGCGCTTTCGCAGTGGCGTATATGCTGACCAAGGCGATCAAGGGCTCGACGATTTTCCGTTCGGTATTCTTCATGCCGAACCTCATCGGCGGCATTATCCTGGGCTATATCTGGCTGCTGCTTTTGAACGGCATCCTGGCTCATTGGAGCAAGTCGATCACCTATTCAGGAACATATGGTTTCTGGGGCATGGTTGCCTTGTACTGCTGGCAGCAGATAGGCTACATGATGATTATCTACATCTCCGGTCTGCAGTCCCTGCCTGGTGACGTCATCGAAGCGGCGGCGGTCGACGGGGCAAATTCCCGGCAGACGCTGTTCCGGGTGACGATTCCGCTGATGATGCCTTCGATCACCGTCTGCACATTCCTGACGATGACCAACGGCTTCAAGATGTTCGATCAGAACTTGGCATTGACCAATGGCGCACCTTCGAATACATCTGAAATGCTGGCGCTCAACATCTACCGTACGTTCTACGGACGTGCAGGGTTTGAAGGCGTCGGCCAGGCCAAGGCGGTGGTGTTCTTCATCATCGTCGCGATTCTGGCGATTATCCAGAACAAGTTGACCACGAGCAAGGAGGTAGAGGCATGAGCGACAAGGTAAAGCATTCTGGTCTGTGGACGCTGTTCTTCACGATAGTGAGCTTGATCTGGATCTTCCCGATCGTGCTCGTTGTTATCAACTCCTTCAAGCAGAAGGCGTATATTTCGCGTAATGCGTTCTCGATTCCTCGCGGTAGCGAGTTCGTAGGTCTGGAAAACTACCGGAGGGGCGTTGAACAGACTGATTTGTTCGCGAGCTTCGGGTGGACCGTCGTTGTTACTGTCGGTTCGGTTCTGCTGATTCTGGTGTGCACTTCGATGTGCGCATGGTGGATTGTGCGAGTCAACAACTGGGCGGCGAAGGCGCTGTATGCGCTCTTCCTGTTCAACATGATCGTGCCTTTCCAGATGGTCATGTTTACGCTTTCCAAGTTGGCCGATATGTTGGATCTCAACACTCCTTGGGGCCTGTGGATTATTTACCTTGGCTTCGGCGCGGGCTTGGCAGTGTTCATGTTTACCGGCGTCATCAAGGGAATCCCGCAAGAGCTTGAAGAGTCCGCCATGATCGATGGTGCTTCGGTTCCTGGAATCTTCTTCCGTATCGTGGTGCCCATTATGCGCCCCTCGATCATTTCGGTTGCGATTCTTGAGGCCATGTGGATTTGGAACGACTTCCTGCTTCCGTATCTGACACTGGATATGCGCAAGTACAAGACCATGTCGATCGCCATTCAGTACCTCAAGGGTGGCTATGGTTCGGTTGATATGGGTGCGATGATGGGCTGCCTGGTGCTGGCCATCATCCCGATCATCATCTTCTACCTCTTCTGCCAGAAGTACATTATTAAAGGTGTAATGGCTGGAGCGGTGAAGGGCTAACGCCCTTCACAAACAACAGCCCAGTGGGCTGTTGTTTAGCTCCAGCCTGAGCGAGGCCGAAAGGCCAAGCGAAGGTAGTATTGAGCGAAACCCGCCCGCAAGGGCGGGTTTCTCCGTAATTGCAGGGCCGGAGGCGGAGCGGTGAAGGGCGGAGTTGTTGACGGGTGACAGTCGTGTGGTTGTTGTCTTCCAGCCTAGTGAAAGGCCGTAAGGCCGGGCCGAAGGCGGTATTGAGTCGAAACTCCATCCGCAAGGGCGGGTTTCTCCGTAATTGCAGGGCCGGAGGCGGGGCGGTAAGGGGCGGAGTTGTTAACCGCTAGCAAGTCCTGTGGTTATTGTCCGGCTCCGGCTGATGAGAGGCCGCAAGGCCGAGCGAAGACTGTATTAAGTCAATTTCCATCCGTAAGGATGGATTTTCTGTAACTGCAAGGCCAAAGGTGGGGCGGTGAGAGTTGGAAGCCTTTCGCAATTAGCAGTCTTGTGGGTTCTTCTGTAATTGCAACGCCAGAGGCGAGACAGCAAGAAGGGCCGATCAGGTTTTTAAAAATATAAAAGAAGGGCCACCTACATATAGCGGGTGGCCCTTCTTGTGTTGTTTGCTTTATACGGTTCGCAGCAATTGCTCCGATACCGCGCGAGCCACGGTGTCTGGCAGCTGCAAGTCGCCGGGGGCTTCTTGCAATGCGTGCAAAGCGGTCAGGCCGTCCTTGCCGTATTGACGAATGGCGTCGTAGGCCTTTTCTTTGGCCAGATAGTTGATCTGCGCATCATAAAGCACTTTCATCGCATCATCGACCGTGTTTTCCGCGCAAGGGCGAAGCGGCGAATCGAAGTCGATGCTTACGTCCGAATCCCGCGCGATGCCCCGTAGCGCAACGGAAAGGCTTTGGCTCTCGTCATCATACCTGCATTCTGCAGTCTGGTATTTTTTACCGTCTACCGATACGGTCGGTGCCACGTCATCTTTGGCGACTCCGCGGAAAACAACGGTCCAGTCTCTTGTCGCCGGCAAGCAAGCTGTATTACCTTGTGGCCGACCGATGGTGAAGCGGGCGTTGTCCCCATTGCCGTTTCCGACGTTGAGCAGCAGGGTGGTGGTCGTGCGTGCACTGTCGTCAGCGTGTGCGCCGTCGTCTTCGATCAGATCAAATCGACCATCGTCACCTGGAAAGACCACAATCTCCAAGTGCTTCGGATTCTTTACATTGTTGACCGGTCCGTTGGCTTCGTCCAAAGTCTGCATCGGCACGATGGCCCCGGCCTTTGCAAAGACAGGAATATCGGCAAGATCGCGCCAGAGTTCGAAGTTTCTTCCAGCCGATGCGGGCGCATCGTAACGTTTGCCGGTGAAGAAGTCGAACCATTGTCCTTGCGGGAGCCATGCTCTGGCAGAGCCCTTCTGTACTTCACGTACCTGAGGGGTGACGATGGGGGCCACCACCAGTTGCGAGCCGAACCTGAACTCATCGGGGACGCGGTAAGCGTCATCGATTTCAGGGCTCTGCCAATACATCGGCTCGACGAGAGGCCTGCCGTCAACGTGCGCCCGCCAATTCATGCTATAGAGATAGGGGATGAGTTGTTGGCGCAAACGAAGCGCTTCGGTCATCGCAAGTCGGGTCTCCGTATGGAAGTTCCAGGGTTCCTTGCCGTTGAACGGGGAATCGGTGGAGTGCAGGCGGTTGATCGGGCTGAAGGTGCCGAGCTGGTACCAGCGCGCTTCCAGTTCTTCGTCTCGGTAGCCGAACATGTGCCCGCCGATGTCGTGGCTCCACCAGCCGTAGCCGATGTTGCTTGCGGTGGCGGTGAAATATGGTTGGAATTGCAGGGATTTCCAGGAGACGACGGTATCGCCGGAGAACCCGACGGGGTAGCGGTGCGAACCAGGGCCTGCATACCTTGAGAAGGTGATCGGCCAACGGCCGTCACGTCCGGAATCAAGATAGTGCAGGTGGTTAAGGATCCACAGGGGGTCGAGCCCCTTTTGCCGGGTCACGCCTCCCTGTTGCCAATCGATCCACCAGAAGCTGACGCCTTCGTCTTCAAGGTGATGGTGAAGGTTGAAATAGGTCTGCATGAATTTCGGGCTGGAAGGATCGAAGACGATCGGCTCCTCGCTTTTGGGGTCGACGCCCATCTCCTCGGCCACTTCGGGGTAGCAGTCTTCGAAGGCCCTGATGCCGTCGCGCGGATGGATGTTCAGCGTCACTTTCATCCCGTTTTGGTGCAATTCGTCCATGAATTTTCCCGGATTAGGGAAGAGTTTGTGGTTCCATGTATAGCCGGTCCAACCGGAACCGTATTTGGGATCGATGTCGTCGACGCGGTGCCAATCCATGTCGATGACCGCGGTGTTGAACGGTATCCCCTCCTTTTCGAAGCGCTGCATGAGGTTCAGATATTCATCGCTGCTGTATTTGTGGTACCGGCTCCACCAGTTGCCGAACGCGAAACGGGGAAGCAACGGTGTCTGCCCGGTAAGGCGATAAAAGTCCTGGATCGCTTCGATATAGCGGTGTCCGTATGCGAAGATGTAAAGGTCGATGCCCTTGTGATTTCTGGGTTCGACCCACATGCCGAAGGGGTTGGCCTGCCCTTGCACCGAGTCGGTCTCCACCAATTCGTTCGACGAGGAATCGTCGAGGAGTGCCCATCCGTTTCTGGAGATGATGCCTTGGCCCAGCGGTATCTCACCGTCGGCCTTGTCGAGGGTTCGGGCGGTTCCCCTGAGGTTCCCGACAGGTTCGGCGCCGAAGTTCCAAGTGTTCCTTTGGCTGTCCCGCAATCCTTTGACCACCACGCTCAGTCCCTCTTTGCTGAACGGTTGCATGTCGTAAGTCAGCCTCAAGTGGGGAGTTTCGACAATCAGTTCATCGTCTTTGATCCTCTTGGTGAATTCCGGTTTTGCATCCCAATTCCGGCACGTTACCGTCTGCGTGGCATGGTCTTCGAAAAAGCCGTCATCCTGCCATTCGAGACGGATCAGTGATTCCGTAATGACCCCGATGCGCCAATTGTCGCCGGCGATAGTAGTCGCTGGGTCCAGCGCTGGTCGAGTGGTCAATCTGGGGAAGGATGGCATCTTTGTTCTCCTTTGTGGTGCAATTTCTTGAACTCTTGTCGTATTAAGTTTAGTCAAGGGCCCTAATCTCTTTCGCTGTTTCAAACGGCAAAAAGAACAGCCCGTAAGCTCTCGAAATGAAGGCTTAAAGGCTGTTCTTTCAGCATTCTGGATTGATGTTAATCCTCGAACTTTGTGGCCTTGGGCAGCATGCCGGTGGCCTTCTGGTTATCGGCCCATTCGCTCTTCCAAACGTTCAAGTATGTACTCTTGACGTTGTCCCAGCCCTTGGTGCCCTGGGTGTATTCCACCAAGGCGTTACCGATGCCGTCTTCCCACTGCATGCCGGGAATCGCGAAGCTGCGTAGTGGCTTCTTGCCCTTGGTCTCCCATTGGCGGGCTGCGGTAGTGATCGGGTTGTCTGGCTGATACTTGGCATTGTCGAAGCCCTTGAAGGGGGCGGAGAAGCCCATTTCCTTGGAGAGGACCGACTTGCCCTGATCGCTGTTGACCATCCACTGATGAAGTCCAGCGTCGCTTTCCGGTCGGCTGCGCTGATGTTCTTGTTGACGGCCCAAGCGGCATCATAGATGGACGGCGGTGCGTATGCTTCTTCGCCCTTGATACCGGTGAAGTAGGAGGGCAGCATGCCGATGTCACTGTCCGCCACCTTGTTCTTGCGGATGTTGGTGTAGGACCAGACGCCGTTGGTGTAGAAGGCTACCTCGCCGAGTGCGAATTCGCCGGCGATGTCATCGGACGTTTTGGAGCTCAGCATCGTTGCCGGAGTCGGGCTATTCTGCACCTGCAGGTCGATCATGTTCTTGTAGTTGTCGAGATAGGTGCCTTTGAGTTCTGGCTTGAACGTGGTGTTCGAGTCCTTGTACTCGAAGAACAGCGGGATTCTCGAAAGATGTGCGGTGAAGCGGTATTGCGCCGAAGCGTCCAGGCCCGGGGTCGCGAACGCTCCCTTGATGCCCAAATCGCCCTTATGAGACTGGATGTCCTTGACGACCTTCGTGAAGACGTCCCAATTCTTGATATCGGCATCGCTCTTGATCACGGCATAAGGCTTCGAGCAATAGTCCTTGATGATCTTCTTGTTGTAGATGATGCCGTACCATTCGGCTGCATACGGCAGCGTGTAGGCGTTTTTGCCGTCGCGATAGGCGTTGGTCTTTCCGGCGTCATTGAGCAGTGAGAAGACTTCGGTGTCTTGCAAAGGTGCCATGTGGCTCTTGTATTTGGTGAAATCGTCGTAGCCGCTGATGCTGAACATGGTCGGCGGTTCCGATTTTGCCAGCTCGGAAGCCATCGTCTCGTCCATTTCCTCTGCGGAAGACGTGCTGATTTGTACTTCGACGCCTGTCTTTTCGGTGTATTTCTTGGCAAGAGCCTTGAACTGGTCGGCGACTTCGGTTTTGCCGTTCAGGAAGTAAACGTGGCCTTTGCTCGAATCAGTTTTGGATTTCCCGCCGCAGCCGGCCAAGCCGGTGGCGATAAGGGCAACGCTCAATACTGTGACTGTTGCCTTTTTTGAGAAATTCATAATGATTTCCTCCTTCTGTTTCTTCGATTATGCATAGTCGAAATGCAACTTGGGATAGTGATTATCTCGTTTGCCTTATTTGCTGCTGTGCAAACTCCTCTTCGGTGAGTCATGGAGCACGATCTGTGGTCCAAGAAAAGTCTCAACAAAAAGTTGAAGCTTCTAAATTAAATATAGCACTATTAGTAAATTCATGTGACTATTTTAGTAATTTTCCTTTGATTTCCGGTTTGATCATAGCCGGCAATGCCCTCAAGGCGTGTGATTGCAAGTCATGGGCATGGTTAGACTGTAAGCTAATTGTTCTACGACTGTACTTTTCCACATTCCAAGGGAGGGCCCGATGTCGAGAGAAAAAGATCAGCAGGCTCAAAGCAATGGCCAAGAGACCAATGACGATGAGCATGAAATGATACTTGCCGCATTGATGCAATTGGTCGATCCGCTCTCCCGTATTCTTCCTGATTCCGAAGTCGTGCTTCATGATTTGCGCAAGATGCCGAACACCATCGTCGCCATAGCGAATTCTCTGACCGGTAGGGGAGTGGGCGACCCGGCAACGGATCTCCTGCTCGCTGAAGCCGCGCAGGGCGACGTGCACACAAAGGTCTCCTATCGCACGACCTTGCCGGATGGGCGTGACTTGCAATCCACCACCATCGCGATTAAAGACCGCAATATGAAGACTTTTGCAGCCCTTTGCATCAACAGTGACGTCTATATCTGGCAAAAGCTCTCGAATATCTCCAGTCTGATGCTTGGCCAGACGGTCAAAGGGGAGCGGCCGGCCGAAGAGAATTTCGCGAAAAGTGTCGACGAGCTCGGCAACCTGATTATCGATGGGGCGATTGCCAAGCAGGGAATCCCGGTCGAGCTCATGCAAAAAGAGCACAAGATGAAAGTCGTTCAGGACGCCAAGAACGGCGGTGTTTTTCTGCTCCGGGATGCCGCCGATACCATGGCCCAAAAGAAGCTCGGTGTTTCAAGGTTTACCGTCTATAACTACCTCAAGGAACTGGACGCAGATTCAAACGGGGAGGACGCCGGAGCGTCTGAATCCGCATGATGCGCAACCCAAAACGGATGTGCGGAAACGGCTCGGCAAAAGCACGGGCGAACTGAATCCGTATGCATCTTGCCCGTATTCTTTTCTGGTTGGCGAAATATGAGCAATCAGCACCAACGTCATCGGAAAGGCCGCCTGTAGTTGGTCGGCAGGTGGCCTTTCCGATAGGTTCTGAGTCGTTTACTTGGTTGTCAGCAGCCAGACGGAGGCGTCCTGAGGAAGCTTGCCGTCGGCATCCAGATCGGCCGAGGCCATCAGCTGTGTCGCATTAGCGGGCAACGCGACAGGCGCTGCCCCGAAATTCGTGATGTTGACGAAGCTGTGTCCGTCGGCATCCGCGGCAGGACGAGAGTAAGCGATGACGTCGTGGCCCATGTCCAGCATCGTGATGGCATCGTGGTCGCCGGTGGCGGTGAGCAGCTGCGCGCGGTCCTTGAGGATCTCGCGGTAGAAGTTCAGCATGCTCTGCGGGTCGGCCGCTTCCTTGTCGGCGGCGAAATCCTTGAACCAAAGCGGTTGCGGCAGGTGCGGCTCGGCGCTCGCGCTGCCGTCGGCCTTTTTGGCCGGGGAGAAGCCGAACGAGGCGCCCTCACCGAAAGCCCCGTTCTCGCTCCAGCTGGCGGGCTTCGGCTCGTCGCCGGCAATCCATGGCAGCGGGACGCGGCAGCCGTCGCGGCCCTTGTCGCTGAAGTTGCGCGCGGTGCGGAACGGCGTCGGGTCCTCGAGGCGGTCCCATGGGATGTTCGGCACCTCGAAGAGGCCGAGTTCCTCGCCTTGGTAGATGTAGACGGATCCGGGTAGGCCGAACTCCATCATCGCGGCGGCGCGTGCGCGGCGGGTGCCGAGCTCGCGGTCCTCGATGTAGGTCTTGCCGTCGCGCAGCAGCCAATCGGTGGCGATCTGGTGCTGGCCGTTGGCCTTGACTTGCGGCAGGCCATAGCGGGAGACGTTGCGCGGGATGTCGTGGTTGCTCATCACCCACGTCGAAGTGGATCCGCCGCTCTGGGACGCGGATTCGAGGCCTTCGGTGATGGCGGTGCGCATCTCGTCGACGTCCCAGTTGGCCTTGGCGAACTCGAAGTTGAAGACCTGGCCGAGCTCGTCGGGGGAGGCGTAGAGATGCTGGTGCTCGGGGACGACCCAGGCCTCGCCGACGGCGAAACGCGGCGGGTTGTACTCGTTGAAGACCTGGCGCCATTCCTTGTAGATCTCATGGACTTCCGGCCTGTCCCACATGGGGTTCTTGCCGTCGTGGTTGACGTTGTTTTCCACGCTGTATTCGCGGCCGAGCTCTTCCAGCGATTTGCTGTCGAAGTCCTTGGCCAGCCCGTGTGCCACGTCGATGCGGAATCCGTCGACGCCGTGGTCGCTCCAGAAACGGAAGGTCTGCTTGAATTCCTCGTGGATGTCCGGGTTCTTCCAGTTGACGTCGGGCTGCTCGGCGGCGAAGATGTGGAAGTACCACTGGCCGTCGTCGACCTGCTGCCAGGACGGGCCTCCGAAGAGCGACTGCCAGTCGTTCGGCGGCAATTCGCCGTTCTTGCCGCGGCCTTCGCGGAAGATGTAGCGGTCGCGTGCGGCGCTGCCGCGTCCGGCCTTGAGCGCCTCCTTGAAGAAGCGGTGCTTGTCGGAGGTGTGGTTCGGCACGATGTCGACGATGACTTTGATACCGGCCTTGTGCGCCGTGGCGACCATGTTGTCGAAATCGCTCATGGTGCCCAGACGCGGGTCGACGTTGCGGTAATCGATGACGTCATAGCCGCCGTCGGCAAGCTCGGAGGGGTAGAACGGCGAAAGCCAGATCGCGTCGACGCCCAGCGCTTTCAGATAACCCATTTTCTCGGTGATGCCTGCGATGTCGCCCAATCCGTCGCCGTTGACATCCTTGAAGCTACGCGGATAGACCTGATAGACGACGGCCTGCTTCCACCAGTCGGCGCGTGTGTTGTTGGCGGTCATTGGATTCCCTCCTTGGAGAGTGCAGTACTACCTTATTCATAAGTACCATGACAACGTTATCAAATCTATCATAATCCCAGGAGTGAAACAAGATATCTGGGCATGTCTGCTAAAGGAACGCAAACAATAGAAAATGTTTTCATTGCGCATGATGGCGTATGCTGTTGTATGGAGTTCATGATCGATCACATTTGATACTTAAAGATTAAAGGCGGAATATGAAGTGGCTTTCACCTGATTCAGGGTTCATGCGGGGGCTGTCGGATCTTACCGATGCCGTTTGGATCAACATCCTGATGCTGGTTACCTCCATTCCCATCATCACCATCGGTGCGGCCCTGACCGCCGGCCATGACGCGTCGAGGCGCTCGCTTATCGGGGAAGGGCACGTCACCTCGAACTATTTCAAGGCCTTCAAATCAAATTTCAAGGCCTCGACCATACTCTGGTTGCTCTTCGGCACCACCGGCGCGGCGATTGCCTGCAGTTGGGTGTTTTTGCAGATCACACCGCTACTGATCCCGAAATTCGCGTTCACGATCGTTTGGCTGATAGGTTTTGAATGGATTTGGGGGCTTCAGGCCAGGTTCAAGAACTCCATCGGCGGCACGTTGAAAAACGCTTTTGTGTTCGGTGTCTCCTACTTCGGCACCACTCTCGCTTTGGTTGTTGTAGACGTCATTTTCGTCAGTCTTATAGTCGCCTCGTGGTTCTATATGCCGCAAGGCGAGTTCCTTCTTTTCGTTTTCGGTTATGGTTCGATGATCATGATTCATATCCCGGTATTGGAGCATGTTTTCAAGCGTTATCTGTAGTCTCTTGCAGTCCTGTTGGCGGCAATCGGTTTTAGACAGCTCCCGGTGGATGAGTACAGTGGTTGCCTATGGGACGAGTGACGCTTCAAGATGTGGCAAAGGCAGCCGGAGTTTCAACGGCGACGGTTTCCTGGGCTGTAAACGATAATCAAAAGGTTCGTATTCCCGAAGTCACGCGTAAGAAAGTTCGTAAGGTCGCGCGCGAGTTGGGCTATCACCCCAATGCGCTCGCAAAGGGGTTGGCGCGCGGAGAGTCTTCGCTGATTGGGTTCATCAGCGACGGCGTGGCGACCACCCCGTTCGCTGGTCAGGTCATTCGCGGGGCCCAAGATGAGGCATGGCGTAACGGCAGGATTCTGCTGATTGTCGATACCGGCGGAAAGGCGTCGATCGAGCATTCGGCTTTCGAATTCATGCTCGAGCACCAGGTCGAGGGAATCATCTATTCCACATGGACCCACCGCGTGATCGTCCCTCCTTCCGAGCTTCGTCCTTCGAAAAGCGTTTTGGTGAATTGCTTCGACAAGAACCATGATTTCCAGGCCGTGGTCCCCGATGAACGCCAGGGCGGACGTGCCGCCACGCAGCTGCTGCTTGATCACGGGCATAAACGAATCGCTTTTCTGAACGATCCCAATCCTTCGCCGGCCTCTTCGGGGCGTCTCGAGGGCTATCGCGATGCTCTTGAAAGGGCGGGAATCGTCTTCGACCCCTCTCTCGTCATCAACGCTCAGGCCGACCAGGAAGGCGGCTACGGTAGCGTCGACAAGCTGTTGGACACGCATGCCACCGCCGCTTTTTGCCACAACGATCGTTTGGCGATGGGCCTTTATGATGCGTTGCGCGAGCGGGGTCTCAAGGTGCCCGAGGATATTTCATTGGTGGGCTTCGACAACCAGGAAGTGGTTTCGGCCCATCTTCATCCGGCGCTGAGCACTGTGGGTCTGCCGCAATACGAGCTCGGTGTGTTGGGGGTTCGTGCCCTGATCGACCTGGTCGATGAGGGCAGTGATGGCGGGCAGCCGGACGGTCCCTTGCTGGTCGAATGCCCGCCGGTGCTGCGTCACTCGATTGCGAGCGCTTGACACCATCAAACAGTGTGCTATTATTCAATTAATGTTTATTGCTTAAGCGATTAAACATAAGCATAGGAATGGTTGTTGTCGTATGGGATTTTGGCCGTGCAAAGTCTTGTGCGCCCGAGCCGATGCCGATGACGGCATCAAAGAAAGGTTGAAATGAAGCTGTATTATCAATTCCCGGGCACATGGTTTGGCGACTGTATGCCGTTCGGCAAGGGGGATGATTTCTTCCTCTTCCATCAGCGGGATAACCGTAATCCTGGCCCGTTCGGCGAACCTTTTGGCTGGTCGTTGGCCACGACCAAGGATTTTGTCCACTACAAGGACTGTGGTACGGCGATTCCGCGTGGAGCGGACGATGCCCAGGACCAGTTCATCTATGCGGGCAGCGTCTTTGACGGCGAAGGCCAGTACCACGCTTTCTATACCGGCTATAACCGTGATTATGAAGCGCAGGGCAAGGCGTCTCAGGTATTGATGCATGCCGTAAGTGATGATCTCTATCACTGGACGAAAACCGAAGACAAGCTCACCTTCACGCCGCAGCCGGGCTATGACCCCGACGACTGGCGCGACCCGTGGGTGATCCGCGATGATGAGCATGACCAGTACCTGCTGATTCTCGGTGCCCGTAAGATCGGCCCCAAAACCCAGCAGACCGGCCGCACCGTCAAGTTCACTTCCAAGGACCTCAAAAACTGGAAGTTCGAAGGTGATTTCTGGGCTCCTGGCCTGTTCACCATGCATGAGATGCCCGACCTGTTCAAGATGGGCGATTGGTGGTATCACATAGTCACCGAGTACAGCGACAAGCACGGCATGGTCTACCGCATGGCCAAAAGCCTTGAGGGCCCGTGGATCGCGCCTGTCGATGACGCTTTCGACGGCAGCACCTATTACGCCGGACGCACGTTCGAGCTCAATGGCAAGCGCGTGCTTTTCGGCTGGGTCGGCACCAAGGAAGACAACGACGATACCAAGAACTACGAGTGGGGCGGCACGTTCGTGCCCCACGAGGTCTATCAGCGCGCCGATGGCACGTTGGGCTGCCGTCCGGTCGATACGCTCTGGGATGCGTTCAACGAGCGCGAACCCATCACTGATGTCACCATCGATTCCCCCTACGAGCGCAAGGAAACGACCCTCGTGCACAATGCCGGGGATCTGTATTCCTTCGAAGCCGACGTGACGTTCGGCGAAGGCACCCGTTCGTTCGGCTTGCGGCTGCGCAAGAATGAGGAGGACGGCAAGTCCTACCAGTTCATCTTCAAGGTGGGCGAGAACCGCTACCTCTTCGAGGGCAGCCCGAACATGCCGTGGTTCACCAATATGAACATCGGCGTGGAGCGTCCGATCCAGCTCGAGGCCGGCAAGACCTACCATGTCCAGGTTGTCGTCGACGACACCATCGCCACAATCTATGTCGATGGAGTCGCGCTGAACGCCCGGATGTACCAGAAGCCTGGTGATGATCTGACCATGTTCGTCACCGATGGTTCTCTGAAAATCACCAATGCGTCTGTAGCGCGTGGAATCAAGGAGTGATGATTGCCTTTGGGCGACCGCGGCCGGTGTAGTACCCCTCTACGGCGATTGCTCATAGACAAACAACATTTAAGTGGATAAGATTTTTCTTATCTGCTTAAGCGCTTAATTTTCATTCGCTAGTTCGGATCGCGTGTCGATCCGAACCAGCGGATATTAGTTACAAAGAAGTAAGAGTCATTGGAGGTAATGATGAAACGAATCACGAAAGTGATCGCCCTGGCCAGCGCTGCGGCGATGTCGCTGGGAGTGCTGGGAGCCTGCGGGAGCTCGAGTTCCAGCTCGAGCAAGGGCCATGTGTACTATTTGAGTGCCAAGCCTGAGCAGCAGGACCAGTTCAAGGAAATTGCAAAGAACTTCACCAAGGAAACCGGCATCCCCGTCGATGTCTCCGTGGCTTCCTCCGGGTCCGCCGACCAGACGCTGAAGAGCGAGCTGGCGAAGTCCCAGGCGCCCACCATGTTCGATGTCGACAACAACGATTTCGACAACTGGAAAGACTATTATGCCGACATGTCCGGCACGTCCATGTACAAGGATCTCGAGAAGTCCGATTATGCCATGAAGAACGGCGACAAGATCGGCGCGGTTCCCTACGTCATGGAACGCTACGGCATCATCTACAACAAGGCGATCCTCAAGAAGTACTTCGACGCCGATTGGTCAACCATCAAGTCCATCGACAAGGTCAACAACTTCAAGGCGCTGAAGACGGTGGCAGATGAGATTCAGAAGCACAAGGACGATCTGGGCGTGAAGGGTGCGTTCTCCTCCGCCGGTTTCGATTCCAGCTCGAGCGGCCGTTTCGGCGATCAGCTGGCGCACATCCCGGTGTATTACGAATACAAGGATCAGAACACCACCGTCGAGCCCCCGACTGTGACCGGCAAGTATCTGCCGGGTATGCAGAACATTTTCGATCTCTACATCAAGGATTCCACGGTGGCTCCTTCGCAGCTTTCCGGAGCGACGATGGACGATTCCAACTCGGAGTTCGCACTCGGTGAGGCCGCCTTTATTCAGAACGGTACCTGGTCGTACCCCCAGCTCAAGGGCCAGAAGGTCGCTGACAAGGACATGGGTGTGCTGCCGATCTACATCGGTGTTCCCGGCGAGGAGAAGCAGGGCCTGACGGTCAGCTTCATGTACTTCGCCATGAACAAGAACTCCTCCGAGGCCGACCAGAAGGCCACCAAGCAGTTCCTGGACTACATCCTGAAGAACAACTCGGCCCGCAAGATCGTCACCGACGAGATGGGCTTCGAAACCCCGTTCAAGTCCTATGCCAAGGCCGGATTCAAGAGCAAGAACCCGATTCACCGTGCCAACGACGCTTATGCCAAGGCCGGCGACTACGAGACCGTGATCTACCCGCTGCCTACCCAGCAGTGGAAGAACGGCATGTCCGACGCTCTGCTTGAGTACGCTCAGGGCACCAGCAAGTGGGATAAGGTCAAGACCGCGTTCGTCAACGGTTGGGCGACTGAGTACAAGACGGTCAACCACAAGAAGTGACGGCATTCAAGCGGTGGCGGATTTGATCCGTTGGTATCGGATTGTTTTCGCCGCCGCTTAACGAAATGCCTCTTTTATGTGGGTAGGATATTGTGCCTTACGGCATGAATGTCCTACCCACGTTTTGTTTTCAAGACAAACACGAAGAGTGACTAGACGGCAGCGCGGGCACAGAAACTTGAGAATTCGGCACAGAACAGGGATACGCGGACTTCTGTGATTCGGGATTTCGGTGAATACGTGCGTTCGTATCGAACGCCTAGGTATCTTCCGTTACTCCTTGCGCGGTGGGGCGGTGGAGGTGCGGAACACGATTTGCGGGTCCAATGTTTCGTGTTTGATTGAGGTTTTTTCGCCGTTGAGGAGTTGAAGGGTGGATTGTGCGATGGTGGCTCCCATTTCCTTGGGATTTTGATGCACGGTGGTCAGGCCGACCTGGGAAGCGTAATCGATGTCGTCGAATCCCACGATGGAGATATCTTCTGGGACCCGATAACCGAACTGCCGTAAGCGTGCCATCAGCGGCACCGCAAGAGAGTCCTGTTGGCAGCATATGGCCGTCGGCATGTGGTCAAGCGCAAACAGTTTTGCCAAAGCGCTGTCGACAATATGCTCGTCGTTGGGGATGTCGATGACCACCGGGTTGATTCCGGCTTCCTTGCATGCGTTTTTGAACCCTTCCTGTCGAAGCATCGCGCTGAAACGCAACATTCCCGAGATTTTGGGGAAGAAGGGGAAGGTGATGAACACGATATCCTTATGACCTATCGAAATCAGATGCTTCGTGATGAGCTGCATCGCTCCCAGGTCATCGACGGAAATCGAGGCGGAAAACGCGTCTTCGGGTATTGCGTTGATGCCGGTGATGGGCACGTTCATGCTGTGCAGTCGAGGTGCCTCGTCACGGTTGATGTCGAAGGAAGTGACGATGACGGCGTCGACATTGCGACGGATGGGGAGGTTTTCGAAGAATGCATGCCGCTCGTCGCTTGAGAGGATCTGATAGAAGGCGATATCGTAGCCCGCAGGTTGGAATACGCTGTTCAGGCCTTCGTAGACCTGCGCATTGAACCAGGTTGAGGACCGGTCGTTATTGAGCATGGCTATCCGGTAGGTCTGCCCGGTCTGGAAAACGGAAGCCGATCTTGAGATTGAGAAATCCAGCTCTTTCGCGGCGGCGGTAACTTTGTTTTTTGTCTTTTCGGCTACGAGATCGGGGTGCTTGAACGTTCTGGAAACGGTTGCAATGGAAACGCCGGCAAGCTTGGCTACATCTTCAATATTAGTTTGCATCAGGCCTCCATTGTGTAAATGAGCAAGATACCTATCAGAGTACACTCAAAATCCTCTTAAAACTACCGAATCGTTTATTTCCTTTCCTGTTTTCGCCATAACCAAATGGAAAAGCGAAAAAGGAAGACGAAAATCAGTGGAATTCCGAATGGATTTTTCTTGCTGGTTGTATTACCGGTTGACAAATTTTTTGAATGCGTTTACAATTTTTGAACGTCAATGGTAAAGAAGCCATTGCGAGGAAATGGGTTTCAAGGAGGAAAGTATGAAAAAGGGTTATTCGATTCTGGCCGCAGGGCTTGCGCTGGCTATGTGCGCGAGTATGGCGGCTTGCGGATCGAGCTCGAAAGGCAAAGATACCGCGGCTGCTGACGGTGTCTACTATCTGAACAACAAGCCTGAAATCGCCAACAGCATGAAGGATCTGGCAAAGGCGTACACGAAGGAAACCGGAGTTCCCTTTACGGTGCAGACCGCGGCTTCCGGCACCTATCAGCAGGCGTTGAAGTCCGAATTGGCCAAGAGCGCGCCGCCCACCCTCTTCCAGGTTGAAGGACCGGTCGTCCTCAATACATGGAAGGATTATGCCGCAGAGATGAGCGACACCGAGATCTACAAGCAGTTGAAGGACCAGTCCTCGGTCCTGCGCTCGCAGGATGGCAAGCAGGTGCTTGCGGTGCCGGTGGTCACGGAGACCTATGGCTTGATTTATCGCAAGGATCTTTTGAAGAAGTACTTCGATATGCCGGGTGCGAGCATCAAGAGTGTCAAGGACATCAAGGACTTCAAGAGCTTGAAGACGGTGGCCGATGAGATTCAGGCCAACAAGGACAAGATTGGCGTCAAGGGCGCGTTCACTTCCATGGGCTTCGACAGCTCGACCAACTGGCGTTGGAACATTCACCTTTCCAATATCCCGCTTGCTTATGAGTTCGAGAAGGACAACATCACCAAGCAGCCTGAAGCAATCAAGGGCACCTATCTGCCGCAGCTCAAGCAGATCGCCGATCTGTATCTGAAGGATTCCACGGCGGCCACCAGCGAGCTGAGCGGCAAGACCATGAATGACGCCGTCGATGACCTGACCGCCGGCGATGCAGTGTTCTTCCAGAATGGTTCGTGGGCTTGGCCCGACTTGGTGCAGGGTGGCCTGAAGGCCGACCAGGTGGGTGCGATTCCGATTTACATTGGCGCCGATGGCGAGAGCGAGCACGGCATGGCCACTGGTTCGGAGACGTTCTGGAGCATCAACAAGAAGGCGAGCCCGAAGGCCCAGAAGGCCACGAAGGACTTCCTGAAGTGGCTGATTACCTCGGACACTGGCCGTAAGACCTGGTCGAAGACGATGGGCTTCACCACGCAGTTCAAGACCTTCACCGGCAAGTACGACAGCGGAAACCCGATCATGAAGGCCTCCGACGCCTATAGGAAGGCTGGCAAGAAGAACGTGGCTTGGGACTTCGTCTACATTCCCAGCGAGGAATGGAAGACCGATATGTCCAATGCGTTGCTTGAGTATTCCCAGGGCACCGGTTCGTGGGATAAGGTCAAGTCGGCCTTCGTCGACAATTGGGCCAAGGAATACAAGGCTGCTGCTTCGAAGCAATGAAGCAGCTGACCGATAATTCTCAAAGGCACCGGCAGATCCATATATCTGCCGGCGCCTTTTGTCTGAAGGAATTGCGGATCGTGCGGCAGGTAAGTGGTACGGGATTTCGCGCTTGAAATAAAATCGAGGAGGGATACCGGTTTTCTCGAAGGGTTCGAAAGTAAATTCGTTTAGAATTCAGTGCATTATATGGAAACGATTTCAGTCTAAGATCGTTAATTCCCGACCCGTCTTCGATACCGCAGGGGCGCGTTCCTGATTGTCAGGAAAATGAAGATTGCCGGATGGGTATATACCCTTTTAAATCGTTGATATTTCAAGAGTTCTTCGCAATATTATGTTAATAATAATATATTTATCCGGTTAAATGTAAAAATTTAATAACAGAGTCGTATTTGATATATAGCAATGGATTTTATTGTTAGTTGACAATTTTTTTGAATGCGTTTACAATTTCTTGAAATTACCTTTTCGCAGTGACGGATTGTCGCTATGAAAGTATTTCAAGGAGGAAAGTATGAAAAGGGGTTATTCGATTTTGGCTGCCGGGCTTGCGCTGGCTATGTGCGCAAGTATGGGGGCCTGCGGATCGAGCTCGAAGAGCAGTGATACCGCCGCTGCTGACGGTGTCTACTATCTGAACAACAAGCCTGAAATCGCTAGCAGCATGAAGGAACTCGGCGAGGAATACACCAAGCAGACCGGTGTTCCGTTCACGGTGCAGACCGCGGCTTCCGGCACCTACGCGCAGACGCTCAAGTCCGAGCTGGCCAAGAGCGCGCCGCCCACATTGTTCATGGTTGAGGGCCCCGTCATGCTCAATCGCTGGAAGAACTACGCCGGTAATATGAGCGACACCGAAGTCTACAAGCAGCTTAAGGATCAAACCGCCGCGCTGAAGTCCTCAGACGGCAGCCAGGTGCTTTCCGTCCCCGTCGTCACGGAGACCTATGGCTTGATTTATCGCAAGGATCTTTTGAAGAAGTACTTCGATATGCCGGGTGCAAGCATCAAGAGCGTCAAGGACATCAAGGACTACAAGTCCCTGAAGACGGTGGCCGATGAGATTCAGGCCAACAAGAACAAGCTCGGAGTCAAGGGAGCGTTTACCTCGATGGGCTTCGATCCGTCTACCTCTTGGCGTTGGAACACGCATCTTATGAACATCCCGCTTGCCTACGAGTTTGAGAAGGACCATATCACTTCCCAGACTGCGACGGTCAAGGGCACCTATCTGCCGCAGTTCAAGCAGATCACCGATCTGTATCTGAAGGATTCCACGACTCCTGCCAGCGAATTGAGCGGCAAGAACATGAACGACGCAACCGATGATCTCACTTCCGGGCAGGCCGTCTTCTTCCAGAACGGTTCATGGGCTTGGCCCGATCTGGTGCAGGGTGGCATGAAGGCCGACCAGATCGGCGCGATCCCGATCTACACGGGTATCGAGGGCGAGAGCGAGCACGGCATGTCTACCGGTTCTGAGACTTTCTGGTGCATCAACAAGAAGGCGAGCCCGAAGGCTCAGAAGGCCACGAAGGACTTCCTGAAGTGGCTGATCACTTCGGATACCGGCCGCAAGACCTGGTCGAAGACGATGGGCTTCACTACGCAGTTCAAGACTTTCACCGGCAAGTATGCCAGCGACAACCCCATCATGCAATCTTCGGAAGCCTATAGGAAGGCCGGCAAGAAGAACGTGGCTTGGGACTTCGTCTACAACCCCAGCGATCAGTGGAAGAACAACCTCTCCGACGCCATCCTTGAGTATGCTCAAGGCACCGGAAACTGGGATAAGGTCAAGACAGCCTTTGTCGACAAGTGGGCGACCGAATATAAGGCCGCTGCCGGCGCAAAGAGCTGATCTGATCCTACTGATATAAGCAAATTAGCCAAGATGGATGGGCGCTGCGGGAATTTTCCTCGGCGCCCACCTATTTCAAGCCCTTGCCGCAGGGTCGCCGAAATTGCGCTTGAGCCAGTTGATAAACAGCGGCAACCACTGTTGCACGCCCTCGTCGACACCAGTCGGATCGCCGGCCCCTGCCACGTCGGCGTTCGCCAGCGAGAGGCCGTGGTGACCGGTGGGGAAGAAGTGGGCCTCGACGTCTGTTCCGGCGTGTACGCAGGCGGCGAACGTCATTTCCGCACCCTCAACGGGCACCAGTTCGTCGGGCACGGTGTGCCAGATGAAAGTCGGCGGGGTCTTGGCGTCGATATGCTTGTCGATCGAGACCTCCTCAAGCAGCGCCGGATCGTTCTTGCGATCGGCTCCAAGCAGTTTGTCGAAGCTGTCGCGGTGGGCGTACTTGCCGGAAGTGGTCACGGCATAGCCGAGCATCAGCCCGTTCGGCCGCACCTCGTCCGGGTCATAGCCGTGCGCGCGCATGGTCTCGTCGCCTGCGGTGGTGGCGAGATTGCCGGCGAGATGCCCGCCAGCGGAGAATCCGGCGACGATGATGGCGTCGGGCTTGATATGCCAGGCTTCGGCGTTGCTCCGCAGCAGTTTCATGGCTTCTGCGGCTTCGAGCAGTGCGGTGGGATAGACGGATGGGGCGCAGGAATAGCGCAGGATGGCCGCGTTGTAGCCGGCAGCTAGAACCTTGAGCGCAATGGGCTCGGCTTCGCGCTCGCTGGTAAACACGTATCCTCCGCCGGGGATGACGAGCACGGTGGGGCGCCGACGTTGCGGATTCATTTCCTCGCTGTTGTCGATGGAATAGACGGTGAGCTCGGCTTTGCTGCCGTCAATGCCGTCGATGGTTTTGTTGATATACTGCATTGTTTCCAGCCTTCTTGATGGTGTTGTGGTTCAACCGGTGTTACGCATCGTTGGAATATGATCTGTCTAATTGATCATTATGCTGTTACGAGCAGACCTTGAGCTGCGGTGAGCAGTTTTTGCGGCATGCGCAACCTCCGTTAAGCCTTCTGCGACGGGTCCATGTGCGATGATGTAAAAACCGGCCGAAAGTTGTGGATGCCCGCAGAACATGGATTGGGCAGTGCAAAGATACGGGCATGGTGCGTGCCATCGCGTGGTTGCTGCTTTATTCTAGTAGTTTTTAGTATTTTATAACATTCACCTTCTGGCCCATATTATGGAGGCTATCAGAAGGATTTAAGGTTTGCGGATAGACTTGTCTCATTATCGCCTGAGAAGTGATTGAGGCGCGAAAAGGCACGCATTCAGGCAGATAACAGCGGCGAAAGAAGGATTTTATGACAAGCTCGCAAACGCAAGCAACATCCGATCGCGGTTCGGTTTCCCAGGGCGCTGGCGCTGATACGCCAGGGGACATTAGCGGCATTACCGGGGAAGATTACCTCGGCTACCGGCCTGTCGGCGACGGAGCCGGCGTCGAGATCGATGGCGTTCCGAACTCTCGTGGCATCGGCGGCTACCCGACGGCGGACGGGCACAAGTTGCGCGGCGGGCTGTTCTTCCGGACCGCTGGCCTCAATTTTTTGGGTGAGCACGGTATCGCTGATTTGCACCGGCTGAATGTCAAGGAAGTGGTGGATTTGCGCGATCCGCTTGAAATTGAGCAATGGCCGTATACGCTTCCCGATGACATCCACGTTGACCGCGTTCCGCTGCTGAAGACCACCATGACCGAGAACGGCGGCATGAAGAACGTGGCCAAAGGCATCGATATGGCCGAGATGTACCACGATATCGTCTTCGGCTCGGCCGAGCAGATTGTGCTTATCCTGCGCAAGCTACTGAAGGATGACGGTCATCCGATGCTCATCCATTGCACCGCTGGCAAGGACCGCACCGGCATCACCGCGGGCATCCTGATGAGTTTGCTCGGCGTGAGCGACGACATGGTGGTCTCCTGCTATGCCCAGTCCGGCGCGAATCTCGGCGACGCATTCAAGAAAGCCGTGCTGAGTGGCCTGACCAGCGATGAAAAGGGCGTCGGCCAGATCACGGCGGCTCAGACCGCGATGCTCGCCTCGCCGCCGGAGCTGATGCGTGGCGTGCTCGTCGGCATTAAGAGCGAATACGGAGACGTGGAGCAATATTGCCTGCAAAACGGCATGAGCGCGGACGAAGTGGCCGGTTTGCGCGCCCTGTTTGTGCTCTAGGTAATGGATTTATCGTCATGTTGCCGGAATTTGCAAACCGTGGATTCCAGCAATGTGGGGCATTCCACGTTTTCTGAGCGCAAGAAGGCGCAGGTGGATATAGACTTAGAAGGTATGCGTTTGGACTCCAGCGAAGTCCTGGACGCTAAGTGCTTAGGCGGAATGAGGGAGAATCGGAAAGATAAATCGGTTGCCTTTTCCGCTGAAGAAAAGTCAAGTTGAAAGGCTAACAATGACGGAAGCTGTAGCAAATATCGGAGTCGTCGGTCTGGCGGCAATGGGTTCGAACCTCGCAAGGAATCTCGCGCATCATGGCAACACCGTGGCGCTTTACAACCGCCATTATGAGCGTACCGAAAAGCTTATGAAGGATCATGGCGACGAAGGCAAGTTCGTTCCCGCTAAGACCATTGACGAGTTCGTGGCCTCCCTGACCAAGCCGCGTACGGCCATCATCCTGGTCAAGGCCGGCGCGCCGACCGACGCGATGATCGAGGCGCTCGCCGATGCCATGGATCCGGGCGACATCATCGTCGACGGCGGCAACGCCTACTTCAAAGACACCATCCGCCGTGAGAAGGAAATCCGCGCCCGCGGTCTGCACTTCGTCGGCTGCGGCGTTTCCGGTGGCGAGGAAGGCGCGCTGAACGGCCCGTCCATGATGCCCGGCGGCACTGATGAATCCTGGAAGACCCTCGGCCCGATCCTCAAGTCCATCGCGGCCAAGGCGGAAGGCGAGCCCTGCGTCACCCACATCGGCGAGAACGGCGCCGGCCACTTCGTCAAGATGGTGCACAATGGCATCGAGTACGCCGACATGCAGCTCATCGCCGAAAGCTACGACCTGATGCGTCGCGGCATGGGCATGACTCCCGACGAGATCGGCGACGTGTTCGAGTCTTGGGACAAGACCGAGCTCAATTCCTACCTCATCGAGATTACTGCCGATTTGCTGCACGAGAAGGACAAGAAGACCGGCAAGCCGCTGGTTGACATCATCGTCGACCAGGCCGGTATGAAGGGCACCGGCACCTGGACGGTCCAGACCGCCCTCGAGATCGGCACCCCGGTCACCGCGATTGCGGAAGGCGTGTTCGCTCGCGGCCTTTCCGACCAGACCGAACTGCGTGAAGGCGCCGCCAAGCAGAACCTGACCGGCCCTGACGGCAAGATTACGTTCGCAAACGACGACGAGCGCAAGGCCTTCATTGAAGACATCCGTCAAGCGCTCTACGCCTCCAAGATCGTCTCCTACGCCCAGGGCTTCCAGGAGATCAGCGACGGAGCCAAGCAGTACGACTGGAAGATTGATCTGGCCGCGGTTGCTCGCATCTGGCGCGGCGGCTGCATCATTCGTGCCCAGTTCCTCAATGTCGTTTCCGACGCGTTCGAGTCCGGCGAGGCCAATGTCTCGCTGCTCTTCGCTCCGTACTTCAAGAACGCCATCGAGAAGGCACAGGCTTCCTGGCGTCGCGTCGTCGGCAAGGCCGCGAGCTGCGGCATCCCCGCACCGGTCTTCTCGACCTCGCTTTCCTACTATGACGGCCTGCGCTCCAAGCGTCTGCCCGCCACCATCATCCAGGCCCAGCGTGATCTCTTCGGCGCGCACACCTACGGCCGCGTCGATGAGCCCGGCGTCTTCCACACCCTGTGGGCCGAGCCTGGTCGCCCGGAAGAAAAGATGAGCGACTGATTGCGGACTCGGACTCTTCGACCGGCTTGGCTGGCTGATTAATCAGCTGGTTGGTTTAGTTGGCCGGTAATGTTTGTGCCTCCGTTCCTTTTGGGGAGCGGAGGCACAAATCGTATCGAGGGTAAATTCATTTCATGATGTATTGCAATCAATAATTACGATGTAATTTTTCGTCATTGACGCGTAGTTTTTTTCATCGTCCAATGTTTTTGATGTCGTTTTTACAACTTCGTCACCGCATCAGATGTAGTAAACCAAGCAAACTCCTCAGTGCCGGTGGCGAAGCTGGCCGGGTAGTCGGGGTTGTTGGGCTGCGCGAAGACGGCGGCGGTGGCATCGGCCTTGCCGGCCCCGCATGTGAGCATCCAGGTGCGGCGGCTGCGGGCGAGCATTGGTGCGGTCATCGAGACGCGCAGCGGTGGCATCTTGGGGGAATGCGAGTCTCCCACGACCAAGCGCGACGGATCGGTTATCTTGATGCTGTCGTGGTTCGGGAAAAGTGAAGCGAAGTGGCCGTCTGGCCCCATGCCGAGAATCAGCAGATCAATTGTCGGCTCATCGCCGAGTTCGCGTTTGAGTTCGGCTTCGTAATCCGCTGCGGCTTTGTCGACCAGAGCTTTGTTTTCCTCGTCGCTGGCGGCCGCGATTGCTCGGGCGTACGGGTGTCCGTGGCCATCTCGTGGATGTTGGATTCGGGGAGCAGACCGTCGGCGACCAGTTTGCCGAGGAAGCGTTGCCGTGCCTGCCAGGAGCTGCGGTCCTCGTCGGTCGCCGCCACGAAGCGGTCATCACCCCACCAGAAGTGCACGCGTGCCCAATCGATGGCTTCGACCAGCGGATTTGAAGCCATATAGCTCAGCGCCCGCAAGATGTCGGATCCGCCGGTCAGCGCCACATCGTAGCGGCTGCGAAGCGGTTTGCCGGATTCGTCGCATTCGTTCAGCGCGTCCAGAATGGCGAGCAACGTGCGTTGCGCGGCGGCCTGCGCCACGGTTTCCGGGTCCTTATATACTTCCAGTTTCCGATCAGCCATAATACTCCTCATTATTACGCACAAGTCGGTAGATAGATATTCTGGAATGGCCGTTTTTCGCCAATGTCAAAAACCTATCTGCCGACTTGTGCGCTGTCTCAGTCCTGAATCATGTCCCAGCCCTTGGTGATGACGTCGGCGTAGACCTCGTCCGGGTCGATGCGGCGCAGTTCCTCACTCAGGCAGTCCTCGAGCGAACGCAGCGGCATGGCGACACGTTGCGGCGTCTGCCCCGGCTGGCTGATGACGGCCTCGCGCGAATCCGGGCGTTCCAACGCAATCGTGCCGTCGGAACGGTTCAGATAGACGCCGGTAATGGCTTCGGCACCAGTGACGTAACCGAGCTCGACCGGCACGTTGAGCTTCAGCGCAAGCCACGCGGCGAGCAGTTTCAACGGCAGGTAGTCGGGCTGGCCAGTGACCTTGACGGACTCGATCGGCAGATGCGGCGGCTGGTCGATGGTGGTGGCCAGCATCGCGCGCCAGACGGTCAGGCGCGTCCAGGAGAAGTCGACGTCCTTGGGCTCCCAGTTGGCGCGGAGCGTGTCAAAGGTCTTGTCGGGATCGTCCGAACGCAAGGCGTCGGTGATGCGGCTTCCGGCCATCGCGCCGAGCGGGTCCTTAGAAGGGTTCGCCGGCGGATTGGTTGGCCACCAGGTGACGACCGGTGTATCGGGCACCAGCAGCGGCATGACCAACGTATCGGTATGCTGGCACAGCCCGCCGCGCGGACGCAGGATAATGACTTCGCCTGCACCGGCGTCCGCACCGAAGCGAACCTGCGCATCAAGGTCGGTCTCGACGTCGCCGGAATCGGTGACATAGCAGTCCGGCTCCTTGTCGACGTCGCAGAACGGCAGTTCTTTGCTGTTCGGCACGATGGCGATGACGCGGCAGGGGTGCTCACGCCCCGCGGAATTGGCGATTTTCAGCGCGTTCTCAAGCTCGCCCTCATCGGTTGAAATGATCAGCGTCAGCACACGGTCGTTGCCGGCCTCGCCGCGCTCTTGATGAAGCTCCTCGATTTTGCGCGCAACGGCGTTGGTCTGGGTATTCGGCATTTTGATGATCATGGCATCCTCCAATGGCGTCCATCGCGTGCGAGCATTTCGTCAGCTTCTTGCGGGCCCCAGGTGCCAGCGCGATAAGGCTGCGGCTGGCCGAGCGTGGACCAATATTCTTCGATCGGATCGAGGATCTTCCAACTCAGGTCGACCTCGGCGGTGGTCGGGAAGAGCGGCGGGTCTCCGAGCAGCACGTCCAAAATCAAGCGCTCGTAAGCTTCCGGCGAATTCTCGGTGAACGAACGCCCGTAGCTGAAGTCCATCGATACGTCGCGCACCTCCATGGCGGTGGCTCCCGGCACCTTCGCGCCGAAACGCATGGTGACGCCTTCGTTGGGCTGTACGCGGATGACGATGGCGTTGTTGCCGAGCTCGCGCACGGCGGTCTGCTCGAAGGGCAGATGCGGGGCGCGCTTGAAGACCACGGCGATTTCGGTGACGCGCTTGCCCAGGCGCTTGCCGGTGCGCAGGTAGAACGGCACTCCGGCCCAGCGGCGCGTGTCGACGTCGAGGGTGATGGCGGCGTAGGTCTCGGTGGTGCTGGACTTGTCGATGCCCTTTTCGTCGAGGTAGCCGCAGACCTCCTGCGAACCCTGCCATCCGGCGGAATACTGGCCGCGGGCGGTGTACGCGCCGAGGTCACTTGGCAGGCGAACGGCGGAAAGCACCTTCGTCTTTTCGGCGGTGAGGTCGCTGGCGGCGAAGCTCACCGGTTCCTCCATCGCGGTCAAAGCCATCAGCTGCAGCAGGTGGTTCTGGATGACGTCACGCGCGGCGCCGATGCCGTCGTAGTATCCGGCGCGGCCACCGATGCCGATATCCTCGGCCATGGTGATCTGCACGTGGTCGACGTAATTGGAGTTCCAGATTGGTTCGAACATGGAGTTGGCGAAACGCAGCGCCAGCATGTTCTGCACGGTTTCCTTACCGAGGTAGTGGTCGATACGGAAGACCGAGCTCGGGTCGAAGACCTCGGAGACCACGCGGTCGAGCTCCTTCGCGCTTTCAAGGTCGTGGCCGAACGGCTTCTCGATGATGACCCTGCGCCATGCGTCGTCGTTGGAGCGCGCGAGCCCGGAATCGGCCAGTTGCTGGGAGACGATGGGGAAAGCGCTCGGCGGCACGGACATGTAGAAGGCGTGGTTGCCGCGGGTGCCGCGGTCGCGGTCGAGCTCCTTGACCGTCTGGCTCAGGCGCTCGAAAGCGGCTTTGTCATCGAAGGTGCCGGTGACGAAGCGCATGCCTTTGGCGAGGTTGGCCCAGGTCGATTCGCGGAACGGTGTGCGGCAACGCTCTTTGACGCAGCCTTCCACGAAGTTGGCGAACTCTTCGTTGCTCCATTCGCGGCGTCCGAATCCGATCAGCCCGAAGCTCGGCGGCAGCAGTCCGCGGTTGGCCAGATCGTAGATGGCCGGCAGCAGTTTTTTCTTCGACAAATCACCGGTGACGCCGAAAATCACTAGGCTACAGGGTCCGGCAATGCGTGGCAACCGCAGGTCTCGCGGGTCACGCAGAGGGTTCACCCAAGTTTGTTGTTCACTCATAACGCCTAGTGTAGTGGCAAGTCCCGTATCAGTCAGCGTAAAACCAGTGCCATGGTCACCTTTGTCGCCCTAATCACAGTTACGTCGTCGTAACGTGTGTTTCGTAAAGTTCGGTCTCTGTGCTTTTGCTATGAATGACCATAAATGTAGCGCGTTTGTCGATTGATGAACTACAAAACCGCCAGAACGTTGGTTCTGACGGCTTTAGAGGAAGCGAAGCAGCTTGTTTCGTAGCCTTGATCATCCGCCGAGGTGGAAGAAATGGCCGATCTTTTGAGCCGCGTTCTTTGCTGTATTCGCGATGGCGCTCACTGTGTTCTTGACTATATTTTTGGCGCCGTTGACAACCGCTGTGGCAGCATCGCCGACAATGTCGACGACTCCCTCGGCGATATTAACAACTTGGTCGATCAGAGACAGTTTGTGCTGCGGGGCGGATCCCGTGGCCGGGTAGGCGGTCTGGTCATTGTGCCAGTTGGCATAGAGGGTGATGTCATCTGTCACCGGCGTATTGAAGTTGTAGTCTTTGTATTCCGTCTTATTGTTCGAAGCGGTTCCTGAAGCGCCGTTCTGCCCGGACTCGACGGCAACCTGCCAACCGAGGAACGTGTAGCCGTCGCGTTTTGGATTGGCGGGTTGGGTGGCGGTCTTGCCGTCGGCGACGGTCTGGCTGGCCACGGCGCTGCCTTCGTTGGAGTTGAAGGTGACGGTGTGCGACCTCGCTTCCGGGGCAAGGTAATCGCGCGTGATGGTGCCGCTGAAGTGGATGCTGCCTCCGGCAATGCGGATATAGTCCGAGAAATCCAGTGACAGGTTGGCGTGATTGCCTGCAGCGAGTTGCGTCCAGGTGACGGTGCCGGTTTTCGGGCTATAGTTGCCCGACGCGGGCTTCAGGTTCGTGGGACTGATCGGTGAGCCGTCGGGGGCCACGGCGGTTTGGATGCTCGCTGGATTGGCGGATGGAGTGCCGGCCGAATTCGATTCGTTTAAATTCCTGGATTGGTTCTCCAAGCTTCCTGTGGAAAGGTTCGGCAATTTGGACAGCGGCCTGGTGTCAACGATCATGTTGCTGCTGAGATCCAGGTAGGTCAGGCCGGTAAGCCCTTCAATACCCGAAAGATCGGCGATGCGATTGTGCGCAGCGTTCAGCGAGTCGAGCTTTTTGAGCTGGCTCAATGGCTTGAGGTCGCTGACAAGATTGCCTTGGCTGATGTCTCCCAGATTGAGGTAGGTGAGGTCGGTGAGTCCGGACAGTGCGGAAATGTCGGAAATCTTGTTGCCGGCAAGGTTCAGATTCGTCAGCTTGGTCATCTTCTCCAATCCGTCCGTCGATGAGATCGCGTTGGAATCGAGATCGAGACCGGTCAGATTGGTGAGTTCTTCCAGTGGGGTCACGACGGAAATCTGGTTGTCTTGCAGCTGGAGCTCGTTAAGTGCCGAAAGCCTGCTGAGTCCTGAGAGGTCTTTGATGCTGTTGCCGCTGAGATCGAGGTAGGTTAGGCTGGTCAGGTTTCCGAGTGCTGAGGTGTCGGTTATCTTGTTGCTGTTGGCTTCAAGCGTGGTGATTGCCTTCAGGCTGGCAAGTCCCGAAAGGTCGTCGATCTGGTTGCCGTTCAGTTTGACATCGGTGAGGCTGGTGAGTCCGGCAAGGGGTTTGGTGCTGGTGACTTTGTTGTCGCTGGCGTCAAGGATTTCCATGGTGGGCAGCGTCTCGAGGCCGGAAAACGCAGTGATCTGGTTGTCGTTGATTTCAAGTTCATTGAGCTTGGTGAGTCCGGACAGCGCGCTGACGTCGGTGATCGCGTTCCGGCCCAGGTTCAGGCTGGTCAGCTCTTGGTGGTTGCGCAGCGGGGTGATGTCCTCGATCTTGTTGTTGCTCAGGTCGACGACCGCCAACTTGGTGAGTCCGGTCAGCTGGCTGATGTCGGTGATGTTGTTGCTGGCCAGGTTCAGCTGGCCGAGGTTGGTGAGGTATTGAAGGCCGTCAAGGCTTGCTGTGGGCGAGTCTGGGTGGTCGTAGCCGCCGTCGTTGACGGTGGTGGTGTTGTCGATGACTTTTTGGGTGAATGTCGAATTGGTGGCGATGTTGATGCCTGTCGTGGCACTCGCGGATCTTGCGACGGCTTCTGCCAGGCTTTTGTCGGGGAAGCATTGGGCGATGGTGCTTTGCCCGGTCACACAGCCCTGCGCGGTTTCGTCCGCTTCGGCCGAAAGCGGTGTCAGCGTCGCGATGCCGACCAATGCCGCAACGCCGATGGTGCAGACTTGCCTGACGGTATGGGACAGTTTTGAAATGTCGTTTGTTGGATTGCTCATGGTTCGAATCCCCAATTTATGATTCCAAATAAATGATTACTATCACGTTATAGTAATAACCAATATTGATTGGCTTTGCTTCAGAGTGAAATCTTGCATCCTGGAGTATGGATTTGCGCTAAACGGAAGATGGTGCGTCACGGGGCAATGGAAAAACGGGAAACGGTAAAGAGGATGGCGATTATTTCGTCGTGTCCCGATTGCCGTTTCCCGTTTCTTACTATCTGCTATTTGCTACCTGATTTCAACTGAACTGGCTATTCGATTGCTGATCGGCTTCATTCTTTTGTGATGAAGCTGAAAGCCGTCGCATGATGATAATCGTCAGGCCCGCAGCAATCAGCAGTAAGGCCAGCACGGCTACAGCGGCTATCGCAGCTCCTGTGGAGGCGATCCTTTGGCCGGTACGCCCGTGGGCTTGCGGCGAGGGAGCGCGGCCGATGTGCTTCTGGGTTGAGGCTGGCCCCTGCGCCGGCTTCTGAATCGGCTGCTGGCCGGGCTGCGCCGTGCCTGGTTGCGCGGGAGCGGAAGAAGATCCGGAACCGGATTCTGGCGCCGAGAGCTTAAGCGTGATGACGCCGCTGACGATGCCGCTTGCGCTTCCCAACGCGCCGGTTTCGCTGAAGTTGAGTGTTCCTTCCTTCGTGCCCTCCGGGTAGCTCACCTTCACGCTGTAGCCGCTGAGACTCTGCGGGGCGATGACGGAGGCCGAGCAGCCGCTGGGCGCGCAGGTCGCTTCGGCGTAGTCGACCCGGTTCATCGCCGGAAGCTCGATGGTCGCCGGCGAAAGGGATCTCACCGTGACGCTCGAGTTCTGGTCCTTGAGATTGAACGTGGTGAGGCCACTCAGTCCGGTCAGCGGAGCAGTGTCGCTGATGTGGTTGCCGTCAAGGCTCAAGTCGGTCAGTCCGGCCAGACCGGCGAGCGGTTTGACGTCCCCGACCTGGTTGTTGTCGAGGTTGAGCGAGGTGAGCTTTTTCAGACCGGACAAGGGGCTGATGTCGGCGACCTTGTTATCGGCGATATTCAGCTCGGTCAGATTTTGCAAATCGCTGAGCGGGGCGACGTTGTCGATCTGATTGCCGGAGATATCCAAGTCGGTCAGCGAGGTCAGGCCCGAAAGCGCGGACGTGTCGGTGATGCTGTTGCCGGCCAGATTGAGGTCGTGCAGCGCCGCCGGCTCGTCGCTTTGGGTGCCGATGAGCGCAGACGGCGACGAGGCCAGCGACCGAGTCCTAGGCAAAGTCGTTGTCTGGCCTGCAAGCGCTCTTACGGCAGCCTTTCCGTCGCCAAGTCCGGCAAGTGGGGAGATATCGCTGATGCGGTTGTGCGAGAGGTTCAGCCATGTAAGCTTGCTGAGGTTGCCGACGGGAGTGATATCGGTGATCTCGTTGTCGGAGAGGTCAAGGTAGGTCAGGTTGACAAGCTGATCCAAGCCGGTCAGATCCTTGATTGTTTCATTGGTGCTGGAATTCCCGAAAGAGCTGAGGCGTGTTGTATGGTCGACCATCACCTGTGTAAACGTGGAGGAAACGGAAACCGTGTCGTCACTCTGAGCCTTTGCAACGGCTTTTGCCAGCTGTCGGTCGGGGAAGCATGCGGCAATGCTGGTGTGGTCGACTACGCAGCCAGACAACTCAAGCCATGCCGCATGCAGGGTGATGTCGCCGGTTACGGGTGTGCCGAAATCGTAGTCAGTAAGCCTGCCGCCTTGATTGGTCTGCCACTTCTGGAACAGATACCCGTTGCGGCTCGGATCTGCAGGTGCGGTAGCAGTTTTCCCAGAGACGATGGTCTGCGACTTTACGGGTGTGCCGCCATCTGTGTCGAAGGTGACGGTGTAGGTGTGTCCATGTGGCGTAAAGCGTGATGTCACTGGTCAGGACCTTGCCGAAGTCGTAGTCGACGAGTTTGCCGTTGTTGTCCTTGATCTGCCAGCGATTGAAGACGAACCCTTCGCGTGTTGGCGGGTTCGGTTCGATGGCCTTATCGCCGGTGTTGATGATTTCCGAGTTCACAGCACTTCCGCCGGTCGAATTGAACGTGACGGTGTGCGTGGCCGGAGTCGGTGTCGTCCCGGATCCGGAGCTGGTGATTTCCTGTGAGATGGTCCCACTGAAAATGGCGTTTGCCGTGCCTACTTGTATGTTCTGATTAAAGCTCAGCCCAATGTGGTCGATTCCGTTGAGCTGTTTCCAACTCACCAATCCGGTGGTCTTGTCGTAGATTCCCGAGTCGGGTGTTATTGTCATGGGCTGCAAGTGTGTGCCGTCGAGTCCTCTTGCTGACTCGACGGTCATGGTCGGTGTAATTGCTGCACTTGGCAGTGAGATGTTCTGTTTTCCAATCGTTAAGCTGCTTAACTTGGTGAGTCCGGCAAGTGGTGTGGCATCGCTGATGTGATTGTTTTCAAGCCATAGGTACCGCAGATTAATCAGATTTTTCAACGGTGTAATGTCGTCGATTCCGTTGCCAGACAGATAGAGGTATTTTAGCTGCTGAAGCGAAGCGATCGGTGTGATGTCGGCGACCTGATTGGAGCAAAGGTCGACGGCGGCGAGACTGGCCATGGTACGCAGTGCTGTGATGTCTTTGACCTTGTTGTTGCTAAGGAAGAGGTTAACTATTTCACGATTACCGGCCAGTGTTGAAATGTCGCTGATACGGTTATTGGTGAGGAATAGACCGCCGACATTGTTGTGCGCGATGGGTGAAATGTCGCTGATTTGATTGTTGTCCAGTCGCAATTCGTTGATGCAGTCATATTTGGCGAGCGGCATCAGATCTTGGATTCGGTTGTTCTTCAAATCCAACGAGCCGTTGAACTTAGTGGTGGTCGAAGGCTCGACAATGCGCTCGATCTGGTTGTCCTCGGCGATGAACGACTCAATGCAGTGGAGTTCCTCAAGCGAAGGCAGGGAGTGAATGATGTTTCCGGATACATCGATTTGCCTTATACGGTCGAAGCGTGTCAATGCGGTGATGTCGCTGATTCGATTGCCTCTCAGATAGAGTTCGCTAAGATTGTTGAGTTCGCCAAGTGGTGTGACATCCGAGATTTTTCCGACCCGATCTCCATTCTGAGGTTCGCTGCTGAGATCGAGTTTGCTGAGGGAAGTCATGGTTGCCAGTGGTGTCAGGTCGGTGATGGCGCTGTTGTTTAGGTAGAGCGTTTCCAGCTTGTTGAGGTTTTTTAGCGGTGTGATGTCGCTGAGTGGCTGGTCTATAATGCAGCCTTGGTCGTTTCCGCACTGGTCGTTATTGTCCCATGATCCATCGGTGTAGATTTGTTCGAAGCGGAATCCGCCCGGATTGTTTGGGTCAGGATAGGGTTTGTCTGTATAGTTCCTGCTTCCAACACCGATGTAAAGCTGTTGAAGGTTTGTGAGCTTGGAGAGCGGGGTAAGATCGACAGATTGCGTTCCGGTAAGGTTGAGTTCAAACAGATTGGTCAATCCGTTGAGTGGCTTGAGGTCGTTCACGTGGTTGAAACCCAGTCCCAACGAATACAGATGAGTGAGATGGGCAATCGGGGCGAGTACAGGTTTCTGCCAGGTACTGCCTGATTCGTCTTGCAGACGGTTCTGATTAAGGTTGAGATAAGCGAGACCGTCTTCTGAAGGATTGAGCGCATTCAGGAATTGAATGTTTCCGATCTGGTTGAAGCTGAGGTCAAGGTATCTCAGATTTCTCATGGTCGAGAAGGGGTTGGCGTTGGCGTTGTCGAGAGAATCTGTGCCCAGTTCCATGATGCGGTTGTGGCTGAGGTTCAGCTGTCTGAGAGGAAGACGACTCAGTGGAGCAAAGGAGCTGATGAAATTATTGTTTTTATCGAAGAGCGGGAAGCCATTTAACTTGTTGAAGCTCAGATCCAGGCTGTCCAACATGTTGAGATGAGCCAGCGGGTCGAGTCCGTTTGCCGAATTGTTGCTATCGTTGTATTGGTGGTCGATGATCTTGTTGCGGCTGAGACCCAGAAGTCTGAGATTGGTGAGTCCGGCGAGCGGTGTGATATCGCTGATTTGGTTGTTGCTCAGATTAAGTGTCTGAAGGTTGGTCAGTGTTGAGAGTGTGCTGATATCCGTCAGTCTGTTGCCGCTGAGGTCAAGCTCGGTGGCCTCGGGGTCGAGGTTTCCTGCGGAATTGCCTTGCGTGGATGTGCGCAGCATGGATTTTACGTCCGGTTTGTCGCCATGCCCGAGATTGGTGAACAGCTGCAGGCCTTCGATTGAGCTTATCGATTTGTTGCCCAGGTCGAGCTTGGTGGTCTGGTCGATCATCTGCTGGGTGAAAGTGGACGTGGTCTTGACCTTTTCCTGTTCGGCCACTGCCTTGGCAAGGTTCTGGTCGGGGAAGCATTGCGCGATGGTGCTTTGGCCGACGGTGCAATTGCCGGAGGGTGAGGGGGCCGCGGGTGCAGGTGCTTGCTGAGAGTTGCTTTGCTCTTGTGGCGTTGACTGGGCGGTTTGCTGCGACGTTGACAATGGTGTCGTTTGCTTACTTTGCGCCGGTTTCGGCGTTGTACTCGTTGAAGGGGTGGTTTGATCGCCGTCCGTGGTTGTTGGGGTCGGCTCCGTTGTCGATGAGGACATGGGAGAAGAAGGCGATTGGGGCAACGGGGAGTTTGCCTGTGTCTTTGTGGTTGATGGCAATGGTGTCGTTTGCTCCGATGGCGGCGTCGCCGAGACGCTCGCGGCTTGCTCTGAAGACTGGCCGGAGCGGAGCATGGCCGGTTGGTCTGCAGCCGATGCGCTGGGTATCAGCATCGCCATACTGATGATTGCCGCGCAACCTGCAATGATGGTTTTACGAAGGCCGTGTGGGCCAGTTGTTTTCTTCATTGGTTCTTCTCTCTATTCTTCTGATGAGCTGACAGATGTAAACAATTCGCCATTCAAATCTGTTTCACATTTAATTACTTTTAACTAAATATGATAATACATATTTTTGTTATTTGTTTGGTCATGCGCGATTGATGAGAGGCTTGATTCTGGCCTGCGACCTGATAGCTGCGTGCCGCAAGCCAGAATCGAACTTTTTGATTGTGCTTGTTTTAGGGTTTATTGACCTTCTCGGTGTAGGACTTCGGTGCTGCGTTGAGCAGCCTGGCTCGAAGCGGTTGGTATCAGCATTGCCATACCTGTGAGTGCGGCTACGCTTGCGACGATTGCTTTACGAGCCTTTTGACGAAATGCTTGTTTCCCTGTACTCATAGTTTTCCTCGCGTCGTTCTCTCTGTTCGACTGATGCAAATTCGCGCTACATCGCCGCGAAAATAACATAATGTAATTAATAATATCTCAATCTAGTTACAAAATGTGTCAGAAATGCGTTTATGGCTTTTTGAGATTGTAAAATGAAGTAATTTTAATATATTTTTGATACAGAAGTTGAGAATATTATTCATCTCTATTGTCGGCGAACGTGGCCGAATGCAAAAATGCAAAAGCTTTAAACGAACTCAGTATTAATCCCGGATTCTCTTTTTGCGAGCATGGTGGTCGCTGCACTCGGAGCTATAGCCGGCGTCGTATATAGCAAGGTCAGCTCAGGCTGGCTTTAGGGATACAAAAATGCCTCCGGCACCAGCGTCCCGAATCTGTGCTGCAAGAGATTGCGGTTGCGCTGGTGCCGAAGGCGTTTTGAAAGTTGGCTGGGCGAACAGGCGGCTTGCCGCGCAAGGCCCGAAAGCCAAGCCAACAGATGAAACTTCAGAGCGCCGGGTCGATCATCACCTTGACCTGGCTCTTGTCGGTGGCCAGGGCCTTGATGCCTTCGATGGCGTCATCGAGGCCGAGCTTCTTGGTGATGAGCGGCTTGAACTGCTCCTTGTTGGCGGCGATGATGCCGAGTACCGTGTCGAAGCAGTTCTCGTAGGCAAGCGTCGTGGTGATGGTGAAGCCCTGCATGATCACGTCATCGGTGAAGTTGACGTTCAACGGCTTGCCGAGCGCGACGAGCTGCACGGTGCCGTTGCGGCGGGTGACCTGCAAAGCGGTGTCGAACGTGGCCTGCACGCCGCCGCACTCGAAGGAAACGTCCACTCCGTCGGGGCAATCCTTGCGGATGACGGCGTTGACGTCGTCCTTGGTCGGGTTCAGCACGTCGGTGAAGCCGAGCTTGCGGGCCATATCCAGACGCACGTCGGAGACGTCGGAGATGTAGACGCGGGGTGCACCGGCGATGCGGGCCAGGATAGCGGTGGTCAGGCCGATCGGGCCTGCGCCGAGCACTGCGACGGTCTGGCCGACGCGCAGTCCGGAGCGCTTGATGCCTTCGAAGGAGACGGAGGTGGGCTCGCAAATCGCGCCCAGCTCATAATCCAGGCCTTCGGGCAAGTGATGTGCGAAAACGTCATCGATATTGGCATATTCCGCCATGCCGCCGTCTTCGGAGAAGCCGAGGAAGTTGCCGGCGCCGTCTTCTGCCACGACCTTGTCGCAGAAGTTGTAGTTGCCCGAGCGGCAGTTGGCGCATTTGCCGCATGCGATCAGCGGCTCTACGGCGATGCCGTCGCCGACCTTGAAATCGGTAACCGCGCTGCCGACCTTGACGACCTCGCCGGAGAACTCATGTCCCAGCGTGATCGGTACGGTCTTGCCGGTCAGCGGGTGCGGCTGCGTGGGCAGGCCCCAGGCCACCGAATAGGCGTGAAGGTCGGAACCGCAGATGCCGCAGTCCTTCACCTTGATTTGCACTTGGTTCGGCTTCGGATCGGCGATGTCGATGTCTTCGACGCGTACGTCTTCTTTGCCATAAATACGAACAGCTTTCATAGTCATTCCTTTTTCTTTACGAAGGCTTTGTTGCCTTCGTCACAATATTTATTATAGAAAAAATGTTATTTAGTATAGACAATAAATTGTTAGCGTTAACAAATATTTGATATAATGATTGAGAGCATGATTCGGAAGTTCGGATAAGTAAAAAGGGTGTCTAACAGACAAGAAAAGGCCGAGAAACAAAGGATAAGGAACATTTTCAAATTCCGTCTTGTCTCTCGGTCTTTTGCGTTGCCGGATTAGAAATCCGAATCTTTGTCGAAAGGGGCTTCATCGATTCTGTCGTCTTGTGTCAGATTCTTGAATCAGGAGCCCCAATCAACTGTTGTCAGAACTGCTTCTTGCGGCGACGCAGAATGATGACTGAAGCGCCGGCAGCTGCAATCAGGGCGATGGCGGCGACGCCGAGGACGGCACTGCCGGTCTGGCCCAGCCGTGCCGGGCCACCCTTGGCGTCTTTATTTCCATTCGCGCCGTTGCCGTTGTTCGCTTTGGCGCTGTTGTTCCCCCTGGCTCCGTTGTTGCCGTTCGCGCCCGGTGCGGTGCCGGCAGCCCCTACCGGGTTCCACTTGGCGTGCAGGGTGATGTCGCTGTTGATCGGGGTGGCGGGATCGAAGTCGACGAGGTTGCCGTTGCCATCATCGATCTGCCAACCGCCAAAGTCGTAGCCCGGCTTGGTCGGATGGGTGTCATCGTTGATGGTGCCGCCCGGCGTCACAGTCTGGTCGGGCACGGGGGTGCCGCCGTTGGAGTCGAAGTGCACGGTATCCTCATGCACTTTCCACTTGGCGTGCAACGTGATGTTGCCGGTGATCGGGGTATTGAAATCGAAGTCGACGAGGTTGCCGTTGCCGTCATCGATCTGCCATCCGTCGAAGTCGTAACCCGGTTTGGTCGGATCGTTCGGCTTCGTGGCATGGTTGCCATAGGTCAGACCCGTCTGGTCGGGCACGGGGGTGCCGCCGTTGGAGTCGAAATGCACCGTATACTGGTCGGCGCGCCATTTGGCGTAGACGGTCGTATCGTGGGTGATGGGCGTGTTCAGGTTGAAATCGGTAGTGCCATTGGCGTCTGTAGCCCAGCCTATGAACGTGAATCCGGGGCGGGTCGGCAGCGGACTGGGCTCAACGGCCGTGTGATGATCCTGGACTTCCTGGTTCGAAGTGTTGAATTGGCCGCCTCCGATATTGAAGGTGCCGCCGTTGCCGTCAAATATCACGTTCCAGTTGTCGGTTTCCTTGGGCTGATTAATGGTCCCGGTATAGATGAAGCTCCTGCCGTTGAGGGTGAAGGATTGGTTGAGGATCAAGGAAATGCCTGTGGTGTGCGGGGTCAGGCCGGTCCAAGTGACCTTGCCGGTAGAGCTGTCGAATGTATGAGAAGTATCTGGCTCGTAATCGATCGGCATGATCCAGCTGCCGTCGACGCCCTTGGCGACGCTCAGACTTCCTGTGGTCGCGGTCGTGGGCAGTGGGGTCGGTATGTACACCTGCTCGTTTTTGACCGAGAGGTTGGTGAGGTTTCTCAGTCCGGCCAGCGGCGTGAGATCCATGATGTGATTCTGGTCGATGTTGAGATCGCTAAGCATCGTAAGTCCGCTGAGCGGTGTCAGGGTGTCAGCGGTGTTGTGGCGCAGGCTCAGGGATACCAAGTTGTTCAGCCCGGAAAGTGGTGTGAGGTCGGAAATCGTGTTTTCATCCAAGGTCAGTGAAGTCAGTTCGGTCAGACCGCTTAGCTGGCTGATGGTGTCGATTCGGTTGCCGGTTACGTCGAGAATCTGCAAATGGGGCAGATGCTGAATTCCTTCAAGACTGGTGATTTTCGTCGATGCGTCGGCCAGCGAGTTGTGGGTCAGGCTGGTAATCGCGTTTTGATCGGCGGTGGTGAATGTATCTGTGACGTTTTTGCCGACTTTTTGAGCTACGGTGCTCGCGAGGTTTGCATCCGGGAAGCAACTGCTGATGCTGCTGGTGTCGGGGGTGCAAGTGCGTGGTTCGATGGCCTGTGCGTTCGATGGCACCAGCATTGCCAAGGATGCCAAGGCTGCCGCAGCTAAGGTCAGGAGTTTGCCCCCTCTCGGAGCTGTTTGAGAGTGCCGTAACGATGATGTGTCTCTATTCACTGCTTTCTCCTTATCTTCTTACATTCTTGGTCGTTTATTCAGCACGCTTGCAAGCGTGAAATGCGCGTTGTTGAGCATGCCTATTGGTCAGCATAACATAAAAGATTACTAATTATTACCCTGGGTTATTTATTTGATGAATCAATTTTTCTTCTAAAACCGCTGTTTCGTGGTTCTGTTGAAAATTTACGACGGACTGACCGTAGATAGATGGTTTTCGTTGTTGCGTCAGGTAAAACGTAGCCCGGGTTGGCAGTTGTAAATGCAAATTGCCCGACCACATGTTGAAACACATGGTCGGGCAATTTCGGGAATTTTTGAAGGACTGAGGTTTAGAAGTCCCAGTCCTCATCGTCAGTGGCCTCAGCGTTGCCGATGACGTAGGAGGAGCCGGAGCCGGAGAAGAAGTCGTGGTTCTCGTCGGCGGACGGCGAGAGCGCGGCGATGATCTCGGGGCTTACCTTGGTCTCGGCGGCGCTGAACTTGGCCTCGTAACCGAGGTTCATCAGCGTCTTGTTGGCGTTGTAGCGCACGAACGCCTGCACGTCGTCGATGAAGTCGAAGCCTTCGTAGACCTGGTCGGAGTACTTGACCTCGAGGTCGTAAAGCTGGTTCAGCAGATCGTCGGTGTACTTCTTGAGCATTTCCTGGTCGGCCGCGGTGCGGTGCTCGAGGTGGCGCTGGTACTTGTAGCCGGAATAGTAGCCGTGGATGGCCTTGTCGCGCAGGATCAGGCGGATCATGTCCGCGGTGTTCATCAGCTTGGCGCGGCTGGAGAAGTAGAGCGGCAGGTAGAAGCCCGCGTACAGCAGCAGCGAGGAGAGCATAACCGCCGCGACCTTGCGCTTCAGCGGGTCGGTGGACTGGTACTGCTCCATAACGATGCGCACGCGCTCCTGCACGAGGTCGTTGCCCACGGCCCAGCGGTAGGCTTCGTCAATCTGCTCGGAGGAGCACAGCGTGGAGAAGATGGAGGAGTAGGAGCGGGCGTGCACCGACTGCATGAAGGCGATGTTGGTGTAGATGGCCTGCTCGTGCTCGGTCAGCGCGTCGGGGATCTGGACGAGTTCGCCGACGGTGGCCTGCTCGGTGTCGAGCGTGGTCAGACCCGCGAAGACGCGGACCGTGGTGGTGCGTTCGTGCTCGGTCATGGAGCGCCAGGTCGGGATGTCGTTCGAGAGCGGCACCTTTTCGGGCAGCCAGAAGTTGGCGATGAGGCGGTTCCACACCTCGAGGTCCTTGTCGTCCTGGATGTTGTTCCAGTTGACCGGGCGGATGCGCATGGAGTTCGGATCCGCGCCCTTGGCGAAGGCCGTCGACCACTGCGGAGGTGTCAGCGAATCGGCCATCATCTTGTCATCGGCGAGTTTGACCTCGTTTGTCATGAGTGTTCCTTACTTTTATGCCGTTCTGTATTCAAGTTTTCCGGTACCCGCGTTGCGCTTGGGCAAGCTGCTCGCGAATACGTTTGAGACGTTTCATTCTCCCGTATTCCATTGACATAGAGCGATTGGTTTCCAACACCGGCAACACTACATCTAGTGATTGGGCAATGCGATACCGCTAAATATAGTAGTCGGTGGGACGTGGCTTCGCAGGACGGCACGCGGGATATCGCTGTGATGTAGCTAACACGGAATGCGATGTGGCAATCGTACAAGGAGCCTGGCGGCGAGTACTCCGCACCTGGCTGAAACGGTGTGAATGCCGCCGAGACATATATCACTATGCGAACTGATAATACGTCATACAGATGGGATGAAGTACCTTGATTTGTGCAGAGCAGAGAATCGAAAGTGCACAGCAAAGCTGGCGCTATTAAATACGATTTGACATGTTTCGTTGATAATAATCAAAAATGAGGGTGAGTAATGGCGAGTATCAAGGAACGTATTTTCCGAAAAGAGGACCCCAGCGTCTATGAGCAGAAGGATGCCCATCTGAAGCGGACCCTGCGGGTGCGAGACTTTTTGGCCCTGGGCCTGGGGACCGTTTTATCCACGGCTATCTTCACGCTGCCCGGAACGGTGGCGGCCCAGCATGCGGGCCCGGCGGTGGTGCTTTCCTTCATAGCCGCCGGTGTGGTCGCCGGTTTGGTGGCGTTCGCCTATGCGGAAATGGCTTCGGCGATGCCGTTCGCCGGTTCGGCGTATTCCTGGATCAACGTCGTTTTCGGTGAATTCTTCGGCTGGATTGCCGGCTGGGCCCTCTTGGCGGAGTATTTCATCGCCGTGGCTTTCGTCGGTTCGGGCTTGTCGGCCAATTTCCGCGGCCTGATCGAGCCTTTGGGCTTGACGTTGCCGAAGATGCTGGCCAACCCCTTCGGCACCGATGGCGGAATCATCGATCTGGTCTCCGTGGTCGCGATTCTCGCCGTGGCACTCCTGATTTCCCGAGGAGCCAACCAAACCAGCCGTGTCGAAAATGTTCTGGTGGTTTTGAAGGTAATCGTCATTCTGCTGTTCATCGTGGTAGGCTGCACGGCTATCAAGCCGCAAAACTACGTACCGTTCATTCCCAAATATCATCCCAATCCTGATGGGTCGGCCTTCGGTGGCTGGCAGGGAATCTATGCCGGTGTTTCGATGATCTTCCTGGCATATATCGGCTTCGATTCCATCGCCGCCAATTCCGCTGAAGCCAAGGACCCTGCCAAGACAATGCCGAAAGGAATCATGGGTTCCCTGCTGATCGGCGTCGTATTGTTCGCGGCCGTCTCGCTGGTTCTGGTCGGTATGTTCCACTATCCGCTCTATGCCAACAACGCCGAACCGGTGGGCTGGGCTTTGCGCAAGAGCGGCCATGTGATCATTGCCACGATCGTGCAGGCAGTGGCCTGCCTGGGTATGTTCGCAGCGTTGATCGGCATGATGATGGCCGGTTCCCGCCTACTCTATTCCTTCGGGCGCGATGGCCTGCTCCCGCGTTGGCTGGGCAAGATCAACGAGAATCATCTGCCGAACAACGCTTTGCTCGCACTCACGGTCTTCGCCGTGATCATCGGCTCCATCTTCCCGTTCGCATTCCTAAGCCAGCTGATCTCGGCCGGCACTCTGATCGCCTTCATGTTCGTCTCGCTTGGCATCTACGGCCTGCGCAAGCGCGAAGGCAAGGATATCGCCGAACCCGGCTTCAAGATGCCGTTCTATCCGGTGATGCCCGCTCTGGCTTTCATCGGTTCCTTGATCGTATTCATCGGGCTGAGCAACGACGCGAAGATCTATGCCTTGGGCTGGTTCATCTTCGGCCTGATTCTGTATTTCTGCTACGGAATGAGACATTCCGCTTTGAACAACAAGAAGTAAAGGAGGAGAGAAGTTGGACAACAATCAACAGTTACTGGCTCAGGAAAATGAGGTCCTGTCTCCTGCGGTGCGTATCCAATATTTCGATATCGTCATCCAAAAGGCCAAGGGTGCGCTGCTGAGAGATGCCGATGGTCGTGAATACATTGATCTGCTGGCCAGCGCGTCGGCGACCAATACCGGCCATTGCCACCCCCACGTCGTGGAAGCGATCCAGAAGCAGGCCGCCAATCTGATCCAATACACGCCGGCCTATTTCGCCAGCGGGCCCGAGATTGAATTGGCCCAGCGCCTCGCCAAGCTGGCGCCGATGAGCGGGCCGGTGAAGGTTGCTTGGGGCAATTCCGGTTCGGACGCCAACGACGCGATCATCAAGTATTCGCGTGCCTATACCGGCCGTCAGTACATCGTCAGCTTCACGGGCGCCTACCATGGTTCCACTTACGGTTCGATGTCCATCTCGTCGGTCAGCCTCAACATGAGCCGCAAGATGGCCCCGATGCTGCCGGGGGTGGTGAAGGTGCCGTATCCCGACATCCATGAGCGCCTGCCGCACGAGAGCGAGGACGAGTTCGTCGAGCGTATGATCGCCGCCTTCAAGCTGCCTTTCGAGACTTATCTGCCGGCCGAGGAAGTGGCTGCGATCGTCATCGAGCCGATTCAGGGCGACGGTGGCATCGTCAAGGCGCCGCAAAAGTATATGGACTTCCTCTGGCAATTCGCCCACGAACACGGCATTGTGATCGCGATCGACGAGGTCAACCAGGGCATGGGCCGCACCGGCAAATGGTGGTCCATCCAGAACTTCGGCCTCGAGCCCGACCTGATGACCGTCGGCAAGTCCATCGCCTCCGGGCTGCCGTTGAGCGCCATCATTGGCCGCGCTGAAATCATGGACGCCTTGGGCTCCCCGGCCGTCACCTATACCACGGCGGGCAACCCGGTCACCACGGCGGCGGCGAACGCCACGTTGGACGTTATGGAGCAGGAGCACTTGGTCGAGCGTTCGGCGAAGTTGGGCCCCCAGGTCAAGGCCTACTTCGAGAAGAAACGCGAGCAATACGATTTCATCGGCGACATCCGCTTCTACGGTCTCGACGGCGGCATCGACATCATCGACCCCGAAACCGGGAAGGGTGATGAAGAGGCCACCACCAAGCTGATCTATCGCATGTACCAATTGGGTGTCATCATCATCAGCCTTCGTGGTTACATCCTGCGCTTCCAGCCGCCGCTGGTTATCACCGAAGACCAGCTGCAGCAAGCCTTCAAGGCCTTTGACCAAGCGTTGGCCGAGCTGGCTGCGGGCAAGTTGAGCCTGCCCGAGGATGCCGGCAAGATCGGCTGGTAAACAGGCTGCTGAGTCTCTTTAGGCGGGTCGTCGACCTTGAGTGGTTGGCGGCCCGCCTTTTTGGCTGTTGATTTGCATCATCAGTTGCAAGACAGGCCACTGGGAGATAATGAGCGGCTTAAATATGGCAAGGAATAATTATTCCTCCATAAATGGGCCGCTGCAGGATGCTGAGTGGCTTGAATGTGGCGGAAATGGTTGTGCTGCGCCATAATCAAGCCACCGAGAGATGCTAAAGGGCCCGAATGTAGCGGATTAATATTTCCCGCCATATTCGGGCCCCTTGGGTTGAACCAGTGGCTTATTTATGTCGCAAACCTGCTTAAGATCGGCTTACTCCAGTCCGATGCTCTTGAGGTCGTGGACGGTGAGCCGGTCGACGGCGAGGACGCCGGATTCGGCGGAAAGCTTGACCGCGCGCTTGCCTTCGGACGGGTAGCTGTAGGAGCTCAGCACGTGGCGGCCGTCGTTGACATAGACCTCGACGGATCCGCGGTCAACGTAGACGCGCAGCTTGAGCTCGTCGGCGGCCAGTTCGGCGTCGGTCAGCTTGGCGGCGCGGTAGCCTCGATCGCCACGGGCCGCGGCCTGACGGTCGACGACCACGGTACCGGCCTGTGCGTCGTAGGCGACATATGTATAGGAGCCATCAGAGGTGGCGTGGACCTTGAGGCCCGCGCGCTCGGCGGTGGTGTCTTTCAGGTTGATGTCCAGTTCGATCTCCACCGCCTCGGCATCCTCGTCGATCAGCATTTCCTCATTGGCCTCGATGGGGCGGGCGACGTGGTCGAAGGTGTTGATGCGCAGCTTGTCGATTTCCGTGACAGGCACGGTGTGCAGGTCGCCGTCCTCGCCGAGATAGCATTCGCGCGGCAGGGTCATCTGGCCGCACCAACCGTCGGACTGCATGGGCGCGCTTTCGCTGAACGGGCTCATCCAGCCGTACATGATGCGGCGGCCGTCGGCCTCGAAGGACTGGGGCGCGTAGTAATTGGCGCCGCAATCGAGCAGGCGGAATTCGGTCTCAGGCTTGAAGGCCTCACCCGGCTTCCAGGTGCCGATCATGTAGCCGGCGTTGTTTTCGTTGCGGTTCATGTAGCCCTTGGCTTTCGAGCCCATGGCGGAGAAGACGATGACCCACTTGGTATTGCCGTCCTTGTCCTTCAAGGGGAAGAAGTCGGGGCACTCGAGCATGAAGACGTCCGGGTCCGGGTCATCGTAGAGCACGTTCTGGAATTTCCAGTTGATCATATCGTCGCTGGTGTAGGCCCAGATTTGGCCGCGGTGGTCGGCGGTGGAGACGCCGTGGATCAGGTGCCAGACGCCATCGAGCTTGAAGACCTTCGGGTCGCGGAAGTGGGAATCGACGCGCTCGCGCGGACAGTCGATGACCATGCCTAGTTTGTTGAGCTTGGTGGCCTCGTCATCCTCGGCCTCGGCGAGCATCTGGACCTGCCACTGGCCGTCGGTATCGTCCTTGCCGTTGGTCCAGCGGTGGCCGGTGTAATAGAACTTGAGTTTGCCGTTGTCATCGATCACAGCCGAGCCGGAGAAGACGCCGTCCTTTTCCTGCTCGAGGCTGGGGGCCATGGCGATGGGCTCGCGGCGCCAAGAGACCATGTCGACGCTGGAGACGTGGCCCCAGTGCATCGGGCCCCACTGGGTGCCGTAGGGGTGCAGCTGGTAATAGACGTGCCAGCGGCCCTTGTAGTAGCACAGACCGTTCGGGTCGTTGATCCAGCCGCCGTTGGAAGCGATGTGGAACTTGGGATACCAACGATCCTCGCGTTCGAGGGCGAGCGTCTCGACGCCGGCTTCGGCTTTGGCGAGTTCCTCGTCATGGTCGCGAATCGGGGTGTAAACAGGATATTCGGTAGTCATCTTTGATGCCTTTCTCATAACTATCATATGGTGATTGCTCTTTATTCGCCACAAGGCCCCCACGCCTGAATTGATGGGTGCGGAGGCCTTGTGACGCTATGGAATTTTGCGGGAAGCGCCATGCGGAGGTAATTGGGCACGGCGCCGATTTGATAATCAGGCAGGGAGCTGGTCGCTGGCGGCTTCGGCCTGGATGGCCTCGCCCTGAGCCTCGGCCTTTTTGCGGTCGCGCACACGAATGAACGGGTCGCCGCCCACCTGCTGATCGTCCCTCTTGATCACGAAGAACCCGTAGATCAAAGCGAGCAGGACGATGCCGGAGATGGTGAAGAAGGTCTTCTGCGGGCCGAGGGCGTCACGCAGCGAGCCAAGCGGGTGCGACATGATGACCTGCCCGACCTGGGAAGCGATCTGGAAGCCGACCATGTAGAGCGTCGCCGAAAGTTTCGTATCGTAATGCAAGGTGAAGTAACGGAAGGCCGGCAGGCAGAAGAGCGGGGTTTCGATGGCGTGGAACATCTTGACCACGGAAATCATCACCGGGTCGTGGAAGACGCCGCACAGGCCGATGCGCAGGAACATCGTCACCGCGCCGAGCAGCAGCGAGTTGCGCACGCCGATATGGTCCATGATCACCGGGACGACGCCCATCATTGCGGATTCGCAGAACACTTCGGCGGCGTTCAGGATCGAGTACCATTCCGCGCCCTGGGCCGGGGTGGCGAAGAGGCTCTTGTAGTAGCTCGGGAACATCTGCTGGTCGAAAACCGTGTAGAAGGTGTTGGTGAAAAGCATGAAGATGATCAGTGCCCACAGCGAGCCCATGCCGAGCACGGAGATCATTTCCTTGGCCGTCGGGTTGGTGCGCGGGGCGTTCGGGTCGGCTTCCTTCTTCAGCTCCTCCTGCTGCTCGGCCGGGCGCCAGAACAGGTAGACGCACAGCATGCCTACGCCGAAGAGCGAGCCCAGCCAGAAGTTCCACTTCATGTCGATGTTGAAAAGCGGGCCGGCGATGAGCGCCACGATGGCGTAGCCGAAGGAGCCCCAAGCGCGGGACTGGCCGTATTCGAAGCCGAAGTGACGGCTGTAGCGTTCGGTGATGGCCTCGATCAGCGAGCAACCGGCCATGAAGCCGGCGGAGAGGACGATCGAGCCGAGCAGAACGCCGATGAACTTGGTGGTGCCGCCAGCCAAGAGCAGGGGCTTGTAGACGAACTGCGCGAAGGGGCCGACGCATGCGGCGATGCACGAGACGACGATCACCAGGCGGCGCTTGATGCCGAGGTTGTCTTGGATGATGCCATAGAAGAACATGATGAACAGTGTCACCAGTGAGTTAACGGAGTAGATGTCGCCTTGCTGGGCGGCGGTCATGCCCATGCCTTTGGGAGCCGGGCTGGTCAGCCAGATCGAGAAGAAGGACCACCAGATGCCCCACGAGCAGAAGAACATGAAGATACCGGTGGAGCTCTGAAGATACGAGGGGTTTCGGTACGTCTTGGCGCCTTTAATTGCCATTTCATCACCTTTCTTTTCGGCATTGCTGCCACGCGATGCCTTTTTACTGTCGTCCTTGCCGAATTCTGCGGCATTGCCCTGGGCAAGAAACTGGTAAAAATATACGGCGAGAAACGATTTACGTCAAATTGTAAATCGTTTCCGGCGTTTTCGGATAAAGAGGAACCATATATTTGGATTATCTATAATTACTTGTCTAATTATGATCATCGTGTGACTGCTACTGACAGTCAGGCGGTTGGGTGGTGGGGTTGGTCGGTTGATTGGCTGCCGCGTAGGAACCTTCATTGTCACGTTTAGCGCATATGTAATCGGGCGTGCGCTAAGGGCGACGCTTGCGTGTCGTCATCGTCGTGTTCTGCGCATAACGCGGAGTGGATGGTGATAAATGGGGCTCTGGTGTGTTGTGAGCGTCGCCTTTATCGTATTTCGGGCGAAGAAACATGGTCGACAGCAGTTCCCCGGGTTCCGCGATTGGCCACGGACCCGCGTTCGAGCAACGTACAGCGGATGCGTACTGGATTCGGTGCGTCGAGTGCCGGGATTGCGGCGACGGTTTTCTTGTTGTCGGTCGGGCGCAGATCGCGGTCTTCGATCATCGAGATCAGCTTGCGTGCGCCCCAATAACCCATTTCGTAATGGGGCAGCGCGATGGTGGTCGGTCGCGGCTCGAAGGTCTCCTTGATGATGCGGTTGTTGTCGATGCCGACCACGGAGATGTCGCGGCCAATCTCAAGCCCGCGTTGCGCGGCGCACTGGTAGACGTACCAAGTGCGGGCATCGTTGAAGCAGAAGAAGGCGTCGGGGTGCGCGCGATCGAACAGCTCGGAGACGGCCTTGAGCGCGACGCCGTTGTTGGCCACGCTCGCGATGAGTTCCGGGTCGAAGGGCAGTCCCGCTTCTCTGAGGGCCTTTCGGTAGCCTCTCAGGCGCAGCGGTTCGGCAAGGAGATTTTCGCAGCAGCCGATGTAGGCGATGCGCCTGGCGCCTGATTCGATGAGGTATGTGGTGGCGTCGTAGCCCATGGCGACTTCGTCGGGGACAATGTACGGCACGCTTTCGTCCGATGACGTCGCGTCGATGAGGACGGTTTTTTCGTGGGAAAGAGGCTTGGGGATGCTCGATATTCTGTCGTACATTTTGGCGTAAAGATAGCCGTCCACGCCGTATCGTCTGAGCGCGTCGATCTCGCCGGCTTCGTCGCCTTCGTCGTCCGCGTTGACCAAAAGCATCATGTATCCCAGCTCGCTCGTGGCGTCCTGAGCGCCCAAAATCATCTCTCCGGCGTACGGGGTGGTGGCGATTTCCTCGCTGATGAAGCCGATGGTGCGCGTGTGGCTGGTGCGCAGGGAGCGGGCGAGGGGGTTGGGGCGATATCCCATTTCCTTGGCGATTTTGCGGATATGCTTGGCAAGTTCTTTCTTGACGTGCCCGTTCTCCCGGTGGTTCAGCGCCATTGAGACAGCGGTCACCGATGCTCCCGCCTCTTTGGCTACCTCTTTGATCGTGGTCATGGTTTGTATAATAACGTTCACCCGTGATGCGGCAGGACTGAGGTGTTGCTGAACATCATTGACGAAACTTGGCGTTGGCTGTTAGTCTCGTCCGTGTTCGTTAGGGAATATCAAAGTTATAGAATGATGGTAATTAATTGGTGGAAATGAAAGACGCGACGCAAGTGCAGAAAACTAAGAAATCGTTGAGGGCTGTTTTGGGCGTTGTGATGGTGGCGTTGTTCACCTTGGCGCTTGCCGTTAGCGTCGCTCCCGATCGGGCGCTCGCGGATACCGCGGCAGGGGATGGGCAACTGGCCACAACTGTGCTGGAATCGTTGCCGCTCAAGGGACGCGCGCCCAAAACGGGCTATAAGCGAGCCCAATTCGGTAAGGCCTGGGCCGATGTGGATCGCAACGGTTGCGACACCCGCAACGACATTTTGGGGCGCGACCTCAAAGACAAGAAGTTCAAGGCCAGGACCAAGAATTGCAAGGTGATGTCGGGTACGTTGCAGGACCCGTATACCGGCAAGACGATTCGGTTCAAGCAGGGCAAAAAGACCTCGTCCAAGGTGCAGATCGACCATGTCGTTGCGCTCTCCAACGCCTGGCAGACCGGGGCGCAGCAGATCAGCGCTGGCCAGCGCAAGCAGATGGCCAACGACCCGTATAATCTGCTGGCCGTCGACGGGCCGAGCAACCAGCAGAAAAGCGACGGTGACGCCGCGACTTGGCTGCCGAAGAAGAAGTCTTACCGTTGCTCCTATGTTTCACGCCAGATCGGCGTGAAACACAAGTATGGCCTGTGGGTTACCAAGGCGGAGAAAGCCGCGATGCAACGCGTGCTCGCTTCGTGCCCGACGCAGACGGTGCCGGTCGATAACGGTCCGTTTAAATAAAAACATAAAGACGTAAAAGGTTTTAAAGCAAAATTACGCAAATAGTGCATTTATATATAGGTATTATATTGCCGATCCTTTATGTGAGATTATATACATCTCTTAAAAACGTTGATATTTCAACGTTTTCAGCGTTTGCTAAACAAGTATCATAACTGTATAATTTCTTACGTTAATTCAGCCCCAGTGTTGGGGCAGAAACGATAAGATAGCGATGTTTGAGCATTCCATTTCAATGCTTTTGTAAGTAATTGATTGCTTATGCCTACGCCATCTCACCGATATGAAAGGACAGCTATGAAAGCCGTTGTATTTAAAGCGTATAAGACGTTCCCCTCACTTGAAGAAGTGGACAAGCCGACCCCAGGGCCGGGCGAGGTGCTGCTGAAGGTCGCCGGCGCAGGCTGCTGCCATTCCGATGTTTCGGTGTTCCGCGACTATGACGAGGTCACCGGCGCGCAGACCAAGCCGTCGTTCATCCTCGGCCATGAGACCTCCGGCTGGATCGAAGAGGTCGGCACCGGCGTCACCGGTTTCAACAAGGGCGATGCCTACCTGGTCTACGGCCCCACCGGCTGCGGCCACTGCAAGCGCTGTGTCGCGGGTGAAGAGAACTACTGCGAGAACATGGCCACCAACAAGTCGCTGGCCATCGGCCTCGGACGCGACGGCGGCATGGCCGAGTACATGGTCGTCCCCGCACGCAACCTCGTGCCGCTGGGCGACGCCGACCCGATCGCCGCGGCCCCGCTCGCCGATGCTGCGCTGACTCCGTATCATGCGATCAAGGCTGCGCTGCCTCACCTGCAGGGTGGCGGCAAGTACGCTCTGGTCATCGGTCTGGGCGGCCTGGGCCAGATTGCCATCCAGATTTTGAAAGCCATCACCGGCGCCACCATCATCGCCACCGATATGAAGCCGGAAGCCATGGCCAAGGCCGAGGAAAAGGGCGCCATCACCGTCAAGGGCGATGAGCACGAGGTCGAGAACATCCGCAAGATCACCGGAGGCCACGGCGTTGACGCCGCCTTCGATTTCGTGGGCATCGCGCCGACCATCGCTGCCGCGCAGGCCGCTTCCGCCATCGATTCCCGCGTGACCATCGTGGGCATCGCCGGTGGCAAGGCTGAGTACGACTGGTACAGCAACCCGTGGCAGCAGGAGCTCACCAGCGTCTACTGGGGCTCCATGCCTGAGCTGCACGAGGTCGCCGCGCTCTATCGCGAGGGCCTGATCACCCCCGAAATCGAGACCTATTCGATGGACAACGCGCTCGATGCCTACCACAAGCTGGTCGACGGTAAGCTCTCCAAGCGCGCCGTCGTGGTGCCTCACATGGGTGAGTGAGTGGCAGCGAAAGCAAATATTGTGAGTTAATCGGTCCTGACTGGATTTGATTGAACGAATGGCGGGATGCCCCAAGCGGGTGTCTCGCCATTCGTTGTTTTTCAGCACTTGTGTGGTGTCGGAATTGCTACGCTTGCAACGAGCGATGTTGATAGTGGCGGTCAGGCGCTCTATGATTTGAAGTATTGGTATTGAGTTGTTTGTGAAAGTGGGGAATTGGTATGCTTTGGGCATGGATGCATCTGGTTGTCGGCGTGGTGCTGATCATCGCGGTGGCCGTGGGGCTGCTGGGGCCGGCGAAAATGACGAAGATCTGGGCGATGATTGCCCGAGTCTGCTATATCCTCATTATTTTGAGCGGCGTCGTGCTGATTGTTCACGCCTGGCCGCATATCAGCGTGCTGCTGGTGGTGAAGATCGTGCTTGCGCTCGCGTTGATCGCGCTGGCGGAAATCGGGTTTGCGAAGAAAAGCAAGGATACGGCATCGGCTGTGGCCATCTGGGTACCGATTGTGCTGGTAGTCGTCGTTACGGTGGTCGGCCTCATCGTCTCCCACGGTTTCCCGCTCGTCATGCTGAAGTAAGGCAGGATTTCCGAAAGAAAGAGCCGAATAAATTTCTTAGAGGCGAAACGTCACTGATTGGCGCTTCGCCTTTTTCGTTCCTATTGCATATGTTTCATATGAAGTTTTGCGACGGATTTGGTGAAAATCCATTCAAAAATCATCATAATGGCATGTTTTCCTGTATAAACTGACCGAGGGATCGCTACGGAGCGGTTGTCAGTTGCCGGAGGAACGGGAGAAAAGACATGCGTGTTTGGCGTTGGCTGCATATTATTTCGGCCGTGGTGGCGATGGCCGCGATGATTATCGGCGTGCTCGGGCCGCAAAATATGGTCGAAGTTTGGGCCGGCGTGGCTCGCGTCTGCTATATCGTTTTGATTGTAAGTGCAATCCCCACGATTCCTCACGCCTGGCGCGCGAACTGGCCAATGGCCATCGTCAAAATCGTTGCGGCAATTGGGCTTATCGGTATGTGCGAGGTCGCGTTCGTCCACCGCCTCCACGGTGCTTCGCCGCTGCAGACGCTTTGGATGCCGTTGCTTTTCGGCGTCGCGGTTTTCGCGCTCGGGCTCTGGCTCGCGCGTGGTAAGCACCGCGGAAAGAAGTCGGCGGCCAAATAATCGATGCTATGCGATGATTTTCGACCGCCGGAGCGACCGTTTTCTGGCATCGCGGGCTTTGCTGTGCTGGAAAAGGCTCGCTGACGTTCTCTGAATGGCCGTTTTAACATATTGGCCGCATGACGCTAGAAATCGTTCACTGACAGCGGCCAGATACGAAAGCTCAATGCCCTTATTATTGCGACACGCAAAACTTGACACGCAAATCGAGAAGTGGCTGTATAATAGTGTTCTGTTGCCCCTCTGGCTCAATGGTTAGAGCAGCGTCCTTTTAAGTCGTGGGTTGTGGGTTCGAGTCCCACGGGGGCACGTGCAAGGTACCGTCGTTCGGCGGTGCCTTTTTTTCGTCTGCCTCGCAACTGCAACAGAAGTTTAGATAGAGCAGAAGCCAGCTGTAGTTTAGTTGAATCCGATAATGTTTTCCGCAATATGATAACCCTTGCGGATGATCCAACGACCGAGTGAACCGGGCAGATTGATGGCGCGTGCAGGCAGCTGGCGGCGAACGTCGCGCGAGATTTGCGGCGAAACGGCACGCAGGTTCTCCCAGAGTTCTCGCTTGATCTGGTAGTTCGCGGGGTTGCGGGAGAGGATGAGAAACACGCTCGCGACGACACTCTCGATGGAGAGAAAGTGGATCATATAGCGGTAGAGGCCGTCGGAGACGTTCTTGCGTTCGGGGGTTGCGGCGACCATAGCGCGGTTGACGCGCACCAGCTGGTCCACGCGCCGGATCATCACGTCGGTCTGCACGCTCTGCCCGTCGCGTCCGATGAAATAGTGGTAGAACGGCGTGCTGATGTACATCAGCGATTTGACCCACGGGAACGGCTGGTAGGCGTAGATGAAATCGACATAGAACGTGTGCTCGGGCAGCTGGGTCTGGGCCTTGCGCAGGACATCGGAGCGGAAGATGAGTGCGTGCATGATCATGTATTGTGTGATACCAAAATGCTTGAGATCGTCCCAGCCCAAACGCTTGTCCGCGTCCATCACGTTGTCGAATTTGACGATGTGCTTGCGCTTCTTGCCGACTTTGTCGTAGACATAATCGGTGACGAACAGGTCGATCGGTTCGCTGGCGTTGCGTTGCCGGCGCATGACGTCCATCAGCCGGCCAAGCGAGGCTGCACCCACCCAATCGTCGGCGTCGACGACCTTCAAATACATGCCTTCGGCGTTGGCGATGCCGGTGTTGACCGCGCCGCCATGACCTTTGTTTTTCTGGTGGATGACGTGGATGATTCCGGGTTTTGCTGCGGCGAGGCGATCCGCGAGTTCCGGCGTGCCATCGGACGAGCCGTCATCGACGATCAGCACCTCGATGTCATCGCTGTCGGGGTTTGCGGTTAACGATGAAACACAACGCTCAAGGTAGGTGTCCATATTGAAGGCGGGCACCACGAAGGTGAGCGTTTTTGGGTTTGGATGTGGCATGTTTCCTCGTTTTGGGTATTCGCGGCGTTGGTGCTACGAACAAAAGCCAATTTAGCATGCAAACCCGAGAATGGCAGATGGTTGTGCGTGATTTACGACACTCTGACGATTACGGCGCATGAAAATATCGTTAGTTGAAAATAAATGTTGCTGTTTATTTTTTCATATTTTCAGCGCCATCAGAACTTTCGGCGTCTTCATTGTCGGTATTTGCCTGTGTAGAGGTGCCGGTTCGGTCGCCGGCGTCTGGCTGTGTCTCGTTGCTGTCACCCTCATGTTCCAGATCGCTCTCGAACCGCAGTTTCGGTTTGGCCTCGAGGCGTGAAAGGCCGTACCAGGCAAGGTTGACGATATGCGCGGCGAGCTGTTCCTTGTCGATCTTCTTCTGGTTCGCGGCCCAATACTGGCCGGTGAAGACGGTCATGCCCACCAGCATCTGCGCATAATACGGCACACCTTTGGCTGGCAATTTGTGCTGTTTGAATGCCTTTGTGAGGATTTCCTCGACGCGCAGGCTCACGTCGCCCAACAGCGAGCTGAACGAGCCGGCCGGGTCGGTGGTGGGGGAGTCGCGCACGAGCACGTTGAAACCCTCCGAGTTTTCCTCGATATAGGTGAGCAGAGCCAGGGCCGTGCGCTCCACGATCTGGCGCGGATGGATGTCGCCGGCGGAAAGCGCGTCGATCAGCGTGCTGGTGAGTTTCTGCATCTCGCGGTCCACGATGACGGCATAAAGGCCTTCCTTGCCTCCGAAGTGCTCGTAGACAATGGGTTTCGAGACCTTCGCTGCGGCCGCGATTTCCTCGACGCTCACCGCTTCGTAGCCTTTGGCGGCGAAAAGCCCGCGACCGATGGTGATGAGCTGCTCGCGTCGCTGGTACGAGGTCATTCTGGAAGCATTCGACATAGTTACATTGTAAAGTGTCCGGTTCACAATGCCATCGGTTTTGGGATTTGCGGATAAACAAGCGTATTTCGAAAGCGCTCGCGGGAATATGCGTTCCTGAATCGGCGATGAGGCGTTTTCAATAGCATTGAATGCATTATTGACGGGTTTGAGCTTCTGTGCTGTAGGAAATGATGAAGTGAATTTTAGAACGTTGATATTACAAGGATTTATCATTTGGATATTTCTGATTCGTAGCAGGGAACCGAGAAATCCAGGTTAAAAGGACTTAGTGCTACAAATTCTTATTGATGATTACGGAACCATTACAAATGACACTGCCGAATATCGTCATTGTCTGGAGATTCGAAAAGTTGCAAAAATTCTCTCGTGGATGGGAATGCGTCGGGTCTCGCCAATAATCTTAAAGCATGAGTCTTACTATCAATCCGATGCTTATCGTCGCGGCGCTGGTTGTCGTCGCCGTTGTGCTCATTGCCGTGGCGGTGCTGGTGTCACATTCGCATAAGAAAAATAACGCGAACGCGCAAACTACCAATGTTTCCGAGGACGCAAAAATCGCTGAAACCGGTACATCGAGTGGCACTAAGGATGAGGAATCGTCTGAAACCGCAAAAAGTGCTGGGAAAAATACCGACAAGCCAGGCAAGGCAAAAGCCGGCGAAATGCGAGAAAGTGCGCAGGAATCCGAGGGCAAGAAGACGGCGGAGCCCGATTCGTCTGTGCAAAGTTCTTCTGATGAAGAAACTTCTGTCAAGTCGGATGTCGAAACGCCGGAGCCCAAGGCCTCGCGCGTTGTTCGGCTCAAGGAGAGGCTCAGCAAGTCATCGAATCCGTTCGGCCGTGCGCTCTTCAACATTCTTGCCAAGGACCAGCTTTCCGAATCCGACTGGGAGGACGTCGAAGACACGTTGTTGCTGGCCGATGTTGGCAGCGTTGCCAGCGAAAAGTTGGTGGACGAGCTGCGCAACGACGCCCGTATCACCGGCACCTCAGAGACGAAGGCCGTGCGTGAGGCCTTGCGTTCCAAGCTGATCGACCTGGTCGATTCCCAACCCGACCGCGCGCTCGAGGCCGACAAGCCCGACGCCAAGAAGCCGAGTGTCATCATCATGGTCGGCGTCAACGGCACCGGCAAGACCACGACCGCCGGTAAGCTCGCGCGCCTGTTCGTCTCGGAAGGCAAATCCGTCATGCTCGCCGCAGCCGACACCTTCCGCGCCGCCGCCGCCGACCAGCTTGAGACCTGGGGGCAGAAGGTCGGCGTGCCCGTCGTCCGCAGCGCCAAAGAGGGCGGGGATCCGGCCTCGGTCGCTTTCGACGCCTCCAAGCAGGCCAAGGAGAACGGCACCGACGTGCTGATCATCGATACCGCCGGCCGCCTGCAGAACAAGGCCAACCTGATGGACGAGCTCGGCAAGATTCGCCGTGTGACCGAAAAGAACCTGCCGGTGAGCGAAGTGCTGCTCGTGCTCGACGCAGTTACCGGCCAGAACGGCATGGAGCAGGCCAAGGTCTTCGCGCAGGCCATCGGCATCACCGGCGTGGTGCTCTCCAAGCTCGACGGCTCGGCCAAGGGCGGCATCGTCATCTCCGTGCAGCAGGAGCTCAAGGTACCGGTCAAGCTCGTCGGTCTCGGCGAAGGCCCCGACGATCTCGCCCCCTTCGACCCGGAAGGCTTCGTCGACGGCATTCTCGCCTGAGCCGCAAGAATCGTAAACGTGCGCTAACACAGCAGCCGCATGCCATCCCAAGCGGGTTGCGTGCGGCTGTTGCGTTCTGCTGAGCAGCAGGCCAGCCCAAAGTCGAGCATGCGAGAGAAATCAGCGTTTTAGTCCCGTTTCCTTGATTTTGCTCGCATGTTCGATTGAACATGCGATGCAACTCAGGGTTTAGGGCCGATTCCGCTGATTTTCATCGCAGGTTCGAATCCACAGTATGTGCCACGGACGTGCCGGATGCAAGCGTCAACCGCATCGAGTGCAAGTAACCATTATGTTTCGATAACACCACGAGTTTTACATCGCTGTAATCTCGCGTCAAACTTCTCCTTACGTTCCCCGTGTTTCATAGCCACATACGGTTCAAGGCGCGTCGAGCCCCGGCGCGCACAACAGGCCGGAGGAGAGGAAACGCGACATGGATACAGGAAATGCCGCATGGATGCTGATCGCGGCGTCGCTCGTCTTTCTGATGACGCCCGCGGTGGCGTTCTTCTACGGAGGGATGGTGCGCCGCAAGGCCGTGCTGAACATGCTGATGCTCTCGGCCGGTGCGCTCGCGGTGAGCACCATAGTCTGGGCCTTGTGGGGCTGGTCGATTTCCTGGGGAGGCAAGGATATCGGCGGCATCTTCGGCGAACCGTCCACCGGTTTCCTGCTTGGCGACACGATGAAGGCCGGCAAGGACGGCGTTTTCACCGCCACCGGCCTGACCCCCAACGGCAACAAATATCCGGTGAGCATCGATGTCGCCTTCCAGCTGGCGTTCGCGATGATCACCGTCGCCCTCATTTCCGGGGCGCTCGCGGAACGTATCAAATACAGCACATGGATGATTTTCGTCGCCATCTGGGTCACGCTCGATTACGCACCCATGGCCCACATGGTCTTCAACGGCGGCCTGCTTTCGGCGCACGGCCCGATCTCCAGATTCATCGGCGCGCCCGTCCATGATTTTGCCGGCGGCACCGTCGTTCATATCAATGCGGCCGTGGCGGCGCTGGTCATTGTCCTCTTAATCGGCAAGCGGCGCGACTTCGGCAAAGCCCCGATCCGCCCGCACAACGTTCCCTTCGTCATGCTCGGCGCGTTCCTGCTTTGGTTCGGCTGGTTCGGCTTCAACTCGGGCTCGGCGTTCGCGGCCAACGGTGCCGCCGGCTACGCGTGGGTGAGCACCTCGCTTTGCGCTGCAACGGCGATGCTGAGCTGGGGGTTCACCGAAAAGATTCGCACAGGCCACTACACGGCGGTCGGCGCGGCTTCCGGCATGGTGGCCGGCTTGGTCGGCATCACCCCGGCGGCCGACGTGGTCTCTCCGCTTTGGGCCATGGTCATTGGTGCGATCGTCGGCGTGCTTACCTGCCTGGCATGCGGTCTTAAATTCCGTTTCGGTTACGACGATTCACTGGATGTGGTCGGCGTGCACGGCGTCGGCGGGCTTGCCGGCACCATCCTCGTCGGTTTCTTCGCTCAGGGCGCAGGGTTGTTCGCCGGAGGCAACTGGCGTCAGCTTGCGGTGCAGGTAGTGGTGGCGCTCGCCGCAGTCGTCTATTCCGCCGTGGTCACGTTCGTCATCGCTTTTGCGCTTGAAAAGACCATCGGCTGGAGGGTAGGCGAGAATCAGGAGCTGGCCGGGGTCGACCTTGCCGACCAAGGCGAGAGCGCGTACGATTTTGTAGGTAAGGCCACGGCTCTCCTCAAGGAGATGGAACGATGAAACTGATAACAGCGATTATTCAGCCGGCGAAGTTCGAGGAAGTCCGGGACGCTCTCGCGGCTGCGGGCGTCGAGGGCATGACGGTCAGCGAGGTCAACGGTTGCGGCGAGCAGCACGGCTACACCGAGGTCTATCGCGGTGCGAGTTATTCGGTCAACCTCATCCCCAAGATCCGTGTGGAGGTGGCGGTGCGCGACGCTGATGCCGATACGTTGGTCAACATCATCGTGCGTGCCGCTCGGACGGGTACCATCGGCGATGGCAAGGTATGGGTCGTGCCGCTCGATTCGGTCGTCCGCGTGCGCACCGGCGAAACAGACGTCGACGCGATATAGGAGAGATGAGCTCGGAGCAAGTTGCTGAAAGCATTGGTTTCGTTGCTTGAAAATTAAAGGTTACCAAGGCATCGGTCAGTTGATCGGTGCCTTTTGTGTTGCTGGTATAGAAAAATTCGCTTGCAGTAATAAAACGTTTGATGTTTTATTAGCAATATCACATTTAAATAACACAAAACAGAACATTTTATGTTCAATTGATGTGTTTATACAGTATAAATATGCATCATGAAATATTTGGAAATACCAACAAAATAAATAGTTTTATATAAATAAAGGCGTCGTCAACTATGCTCTTTAAATGAGACAAATATCATACTAATGTTTAAATATGTCTAATTTTTCCTGAATTTGCATGTCTTATGGAACCCGCAGACTGGTATGCGTTTATTTCCTTGCGCAATGTTTAACCGGTAAACGCGCGTATTGCCTGGAACGACAATTTGATGGATTGAACTTGAAAAGAATGACATTTATACGCATGTGCGAATAAATATAAAACTTTAAATTTCGATGTCATCCGATGTTGGGGAGGTGATTGCGATGAAGTCGAACGATTTTATAAATAAACAAATATCTGAAAAGCCGGCCGCAGTCTCGCATTTTGGCCATTTTCTTTTGGCAGTGGCCATCGCAGTGTCGCTGTTGCTGGGAAGTTGTGCGTTGAGCCCGGATATCGCTGCTGCGGTTTCCGGCAATATCAATACGTTCGCGCAAAACGTCGCGGCGCAGGACGTAACGGCGACCCAAAACGTCGCTGAGACACAGGACGGAGTGACGAACCTTGCTTCCGGCAACAACGAGGCTCCTGATGCCGGCAACGATGTGACGATTGACGATTACCCTGCCCTGTGCGTCCAGGACACCACCAGCTCGGTTCCTGCGGACAAACGCGTCGATTGCAAGCCCAAGCTTTACAAGTTCCTTGCCAACAATGACAAGATGCAGGGCGACAATGTCGACGACGAGTTGCGCATGGATTTCGTGCTGCGCATGCCGCACGGTATGGTGAACCCCAACTGCGTGGCTGTATCAGCTATTTCCGATATTGGCGGCAACGGCGACTACAAGAAAAAGTACGCCAACGGAGAGAATCCGAGAATCGACTGCGGCATGCAGATGCTGGTTTCGCTCTCCGGCGCGCCTGGTACCGATCCCGGCACTCAGCTGACGAGTTTCCCGTATCTCAATACCTACGGCGGCGACAGCGACCGTGCTATAGACACGAATGCGCAACAAGCCGCCCTCAAATGGGCGCAGAACGCGGAAGAGCGCTACACCATCCACAATGTTCTGGTTTCCGGCGACTATGATTACCTCACTATCTCCATCGTGGGCAACATCTACTACACCGGCAAGGACTTGGCTTCGGGCAACGTCGGTGGTACCGAGCACGACCAATACATCTACGCCGTAGCGGCGCCGGGCAGACAAATGAACGGGAAAATACCGGACAGCAGCCCCTGGGGTGGAGTGTATTCCTATTCCAAGCTCGATCCGCGCTACGTCACCAATATCAGCGAAGGCGTGCCTTCGTATATGTACACCAGCAGCTGCAATTGGCCGTCGGGAACGGCGGCGCAAAGGGTGCAACAGTGCAATGGCCCGACCGCCCACGTTGGCTTCGACGCGCACCCTGCGTTGTGGAGCGGCGGGCAGGCCAACTGGGGGTTGGTGACCGATTATGGCTTTCCCAGCCAGAAAACCGGCGCGGGCGTCGCCCCAGCCAACTCGTTCTTCGTCTACTGGTACAACATCGGCTATAACTACTTTCCCTGCTCGCAGATTACCTCGTTTTATTACCAATGGCTCGCGTTGAAAGGCGGCAAGGACTGGGTGCCGGTGCAGTCGCTGACCCCGACTGCGCAACGTGTTGACGGACAGCCGCCTTACTCCAATTACGGTGGTAACCAAAGTTATTCGGCATTCAACAGTCCTGATAACGCAGGCAACAATGGCAATCCGAACCACTTGATGGTCATCGGCGCTGGCAAGGATCCGGACAAGCTGCAGGACGCCAAAGGCAACATCGATTTCGGCGCGATACAGAAGAAAGAAGGCCTCGACGGCTATTTCAAGCTCGTGACCTGGCCGATTTCCACCAACCCGGGCGTCAAGGATCAGAACAGCGCCGCAGCCTACGAAAACTGCACCGTGCAGAACACGCCGACCGGCGGACAGACGAGAAGCGTCCATGACGCTTACAATCCGCTCTACAACAACGCCGATCCGACCAAGCCGCTGAGCATCGACTCCAGTTCAACGCAGGAAGAGATCAACAAGCTGGTCGACGTCGGCTGGACCATCGACACCGCATTCGCCAACTACAGCATTCCGCGTCCGGACCGCCCGACGATCAATCCGTTCAACGGCTATGTGCCGACCAGCTCGCGTACCATTACGGGCACGGGCATTCCCGGCGACACAGTCACGGTTTTCGCCGAAGATCAGTCGCATATCATCAACCTCAACAAACCCAACGATCCTGCGACCCGCGGTATCAGAATCGGTTCCGTACCGGTGAACGACAAAGGCGAGTGGTCCATCCAAGACAATCGCGAAATCGATACCAACCTGCAGCACTCCATCCGCTACCATGCCTGGCAAACCGACAGCAACGATTTCAAGATATCTTCGCTCTTCTCAGATGTCGTCCAGGGCAATTTCCTGCTGGAAACGAACAAGAACCCCGAAATCAAGCAGCTCAAGGTGCCGCACACGGTGCGCAACAAGGCCGGTAAAAGCGAGATGCCGGCGGACGCGAAGGTGAGCATCAAGGGGTCTGTGGAATCGCTGCACGCCAATGATTCGCTCAAGCTGTACGCGGTGGCCCAGTCCGGCCCGATTCACCACGACACCGCCACCGGCCAGCCCTACGACGACCCGAACAATCCACAGCCGCCTGCCGATGCGTATCTGTTGAAGGATTTCGGTCCACTCGACTCCGCGCACCTGACGCAGCAGCAGCGCGGGGAGCACTGGTTCACCGATTGGAGCTGGCAGGGGCTCGTGTCGACCTTTATGACGGGCAATAACGCCGGCAAGATTCTCTATACGGTCGTCGCGGTGCTCAAGAACTCGGGCACGGGCGTATTGTCCTTCGGTCAGGTGCGCAACCAACTGATCGACATGTATCCAACCGCGGTCCAAGTCACATCCATCAGTCGTGAAGATGGCATCGACGGCATCGTGACCGATACGGCTCACACCGGCCTCGATCCGACACCGGTCAGCAAGCTCACGGGGATGGAGGGCAACCACGTCACCGTGAGCTGGCCGGATGGCAGCGAAACCAGCATTACCACGGACAAGGACGCGAAATGGCATGTCGATGTTCCGACGTTCATGCCGCCAGGGGAGTTGACTATCACCTCGATGGATCGCGCCGGGATGCTGGACTTCGTCTACAACATCAATACGCTCGCTGAGATCTCCGGCAACGAGCCAGGCAATCAGTCGGATGCGATAACCGCCGAGTTGAGCGAGCCGGAACCTGTTTCCGCGTTGCCGTTCACCGGTTGGCGGCGTTGGTGGCTGCTGGTCGTCGCGGCCGTGGTAGCGCTTGCCAGCGCGGCGGGATACGTCTACCTGACCCGATTCAAAAAGAAGGTCGGGGCGCACGCCAAGCGATGAGTTCTCGTCATCGGTATTTAAAGATTTGACCTGACGAAACCTTTGAGAACAAAGGCGACAAGGGCCGATAACCAATATCCGTACCAAATGAGGAAAGAAAGACAAGGTATATGAGTTTCAAAACCACCATGCACAAGCTTGCCGGGGCTGCGCTCGCCGCTGCCACGTTGCTGGCTTTGGCACCGTTGGGTGCCGCAAACGCAGCAGGGGACGGGGCGATTTCCGTGCCGGCCGCCGTTGCGGGATCGTATACGGGCGAGAACATCACCATTCAAGGTGACAAATCCATGATTGCCAACCACAAGTTCAAGGTCGTGCGTATCGGTACGTATGTGAACGCCAAAGGCACTGTGAACGAGGATGGCAACACGGGCGTGCTGAACGCCGTGTCCGTCGGCACCGACCCGCAAATCGGAGCCGAAACCGAAACCGCGTTGAAAGCCGTCAAAGGCGGCGATACGGACGTGCATTATCAGGGCAATCCCGTTGGCGAGGTCGCAGCCAAGTGGCTCGGCTTCGCGGGCCAGGCGAACGGCGATACCGCCAACGAGGACACGACTTCCAACAATGGCAGCGCTGGCCAGGCCTGGGACGGCAAGTTGCGCCAGTTCGTCAGCAACGTCTTTTACAGCGCGAAGTTCACGAGTCTGCTGGGTGCGGCTGAGGCAAAGTCCGCTGCCCCTTCCGATTCTGGCAACAAGATGACCATGACCATTTCCGGCCTGTTACCGGGTATCTATATGGTCGATGACGTCACCGGCGAGGCGGACGTGACCGGCAAAGCCGGTTCAACCGACCCGACGACTGTCGGCAACTCCATCCCGATGCTCGTGGGCACCGGCATCACTTCTGGCGGCGTGACCTACAACAAGATTGGCTCCGCGGGCGAGACGCTCGGCTTGGTCGATATGAAGAACGACGCACCGACGGTCAGCAAGGAGCTTGACGCCTCCCAGCACAACAACGCTTCCATCGGCGGCGAACTGCACTACAAACTCACCGGCAGTGTCCCGCTGACCACCGGTTTCCGCCATTACATCTACACCATGGTCGATCGTCCTTCCGGGCTTGGCCTGCATTATGTCGCAAATTCCGAGAAAGTGATGGTCGGCACCACCCAGCTTAATGCCGGTAAAGGCGATTACAAGGTCACCCCGCACGCCGCAGCCAACGGCCAGTTCCAGAACATTGATGGCGACGACTCCACCGATTACGTGGTCTTCGACCTTTCGCCGAGCATCATGAAGTTCCATTATCGCGACTCGATAGTCATCACCTACACGATGTCGATTACGGACGATGCCGACGGCGGCCCGCTCGGCAACGGTGTGAAGCTGAGCTATTCGAACGATATCAACAATCAGCCCACCACCACGGATTCGAACGGATCCACCGCGGCCACCATCGACCCTTCCACCGGTAATGTGGCTGGAGGCGCCGGCAACGGTTCCGTCTCCTCCAACGCCACCAGCCCGCAGAACCCTGCCTCCCTCGCAAGTTTCCGCAAGTTCTCGGTGATCACCAAGCCCAAAGTGGCGTGGGACGCGGCCAAGGACGAAAAGGAGCAGGACGCCATCGCCGGGTTGAAGGGTGTGAAGTACGAGCTATCTGCCGCTGCCTCGGCTTCTCAGGCCAAGTCCGGTGAAGCGTCTGCCTCTGATGGTGCGCTCAAGTTCATCAAGTTGGGCGACGGGCATTATAAAAAGGTTGCGGCTCAGAACGCCGGCAACACGACCTTCGTCAAGGATCTTGAAGTCGGTTCCGACGGCATACTCACCTTCGACGGCTTGGGCGAAGGTGATTACTCTGTCAAGGAGGTCACCCGTCCGGCCGGCTACTCCGACACCTTCATGCCTACGTTCAAGGTGCATGTCAAGGCTGACGCGGCCGATGCCGCGAAGTCCTCGTATACCAACGAAAGCGACACCTGGCATTTGGTCGAAGCACATGCCACGACGGTTTCGAGCGAAAAGCCGATTGTTGTTTTGGCCATCACTTCGATCTCGCAGCTCCCGCTGACCGGTGGCGCGGGTATTGTCCTCGCGCTGCTCGTCATCGTGCTATTGATGGTGGCAACTGCCATGCTGGTCTTCGTCCGCCGTCGCTTGCGCGAGGAGTAAAACTCGACGGAGAGCCGAAGTCATCGTATTCCGATGATTCCTGGCTCGTGATATCGGCATAAACGTTAAGAGCGCAGCGCGGAACTGCATAATTGAACAAATTGGGGCTTCCGTGCTGCGTACTCGTTGTATCTGCCAATTCGGAAAATCGACTCGTTGGAACTCCAATGAGTCTCGAATGAGTAATATCGCAGGCGATAGCATGGAAGTTCAGATTGACCAGGATGTTGCTTCAGTGCTCGGTTTTCGTGAAGTATTGTCGTAAAAGGCAGCACGGAACGAAAAATCGATTGAAAAGTTATCTTTGTGCTGCGATTTGGCGAATATTTCGGGAATTCAAAAGCACGGAACTGCGAATGAATCACGAATGTTGCTTCAATGCTGCATTTTAGATTCTCATAATTTTCAGATAGCCGAGAATTGTTAAAATTCCAACGTTTCTCAAATTTACAGATTCCCTGTTCATAGCACGGAATATGAAAATGCCAGCGATATGCGTTGAATGCTGAGTTTCAGTGCCAAATTCTCGATTTTTCAAACCGATTACTTTATATTCATCCACCAAGCAGTCAGGTATTGGAGGCCGAACTTGCAATTTAGCGATTTCGGTGCGATTCTGCGCGGAGAAACTACTCAGACAAGCCGCTCCCGCAAGATTGCCATGCGTATCGTCGACGTGCTGCTGGTGTGCTGTGCCGTTTCGCTGGTCGTTGCCATCGCGTGGTTCCCGACGGTTTGGACGATTCAGACGTATCGGCAGAGCAGACTTGTCGACGATTCCGTCAGTCGCGTCGAGCGCTGGCCGCAGGGCAAGGCCGTCGGCGAATATCATCGCGCGCAAGCCTATAACCGGCATATAGCAGCTTCCGGCCAGAAGACGTTGGGGGAGTTTGCCGATCCGTTTGCGAATGATGAATTTTCGGGTTCGTCCTCAGCCAAGCCGAAAACGCAAAGTGATGATGATGGTGAATACCAGAGTCTCCTGAACGTCGGCGACGGAGTGATGGGCAATGTGCGCATTCCCAAGATTTCGGTGAAGATGCCGATCTACCATGGCACCTCCGATGAAGTGCTGCTCCATGGCGCGGGCCATCTTTACGGCACGAGCCTGCCGGTCGGCGGCAAATCAACGAATGCTGTGTTAAGCGGCCATCGCGGCCTGAGCAGCGCTTTGCTATTCACCCGCCTCGACGAACTCAAGCGAGGTGACATCTTCTATGTCCAGACGCTGGGCCGCACGATGGGCTATCGCGTCACCGGCATCCACGTCATCGACCCGCAAGATACTCGCTTTTACCGTGTGGTTCCCGGCCGCGATTTGGTGACGCTGATGACCTGCACGCCCTACGGCGTCAACACCCAGCGTCTCGTCATCACCGGCACCCGCCAACCCATCCCGGACCCGATTCCCGACCCCAACAACGCCAAGGGAGATCCCATGCTCATCGCCATCCTCGTTGCCCTGGCCGTCCTCGTCGTAGGCCTAATCGTCATAAAACTGTCGCGTCGCAGCCTCATTCCGGCTCATCATCGTCGTGTGAATCCCTTCTTCCGGAAAATGAAAAAGCACAACAAGTCTGCAATCGATCCGGAGGATATTCTTTATTGATTATGGGCGGGAAGGTTTCATCAGTTGCGAACATATCTCTAACGAAGTGACCAATCAGTGCTGTTCTGATGGGATCAAGCTAATGAAGATGCAGGCCAGAATCATCGGCGTCGAGCCCACATTTACGACCGTTTTTGGCATAACCTAAGAAAGATGACTACACCGTTTTGTGGCATAAAAAAATCCCGGAAACCTTGATATTCAAGGCTTCCGGGTTACTGGCGGAGAATACGAGATTCGAACTCGTGAGGCTGTTACACCAACACGCTTTCCAAGCGTGCGCCATAGACCACTAGGCGAATTCTCCAGCATGCATATTACCAAGCCTGCAAGCAGACTCCATAACACACAACTTAACTAAAATACCATGAGCCCGCGAGGTTTGCAAGCAATTTTGGTGTCGGCGTGGCGGTTGGAGGTTTGGCCGGTTGCGTTGAACGTAAATATCGTGAGATAGCGAGACGTTGAAGTGCGTTGAGAATAAAAGCGAAGGTTTTGTCTGCAAAGTAACGGACATTGTCGATTCGCAAAAATTGCCTGCCCGGCTGCCAAACCGTTATGAACGAACAACGGCACGTTCCGGAACCGAAAATCAGCTCGAAACGTGCCGTCGCTATTACAGATATTAAATGAGATTGAAAATTACTTACTTTCAGTCTTCCTTGAACTTGATGTCGAAGTTGCGCTCATAGTGCAGGAACATCGTGGCGCCGTAACGGTCGACATCGCGGTGGGTGAAGAGCATACGGATCGCAAACGCGGTCTGGGCGTCGTAAGGCAGGGACTTGAAAGCCGCGTGCGCGTCCCAGTTCGGCGGCGCGATGGCCTTGTCGGGGACGTAAGCATAGCCGTAGCCGTCCTCGTCGATATAGCCCATAAACGGCAAATCCCAAGCGTTATGGTCGGTCAGTTCCTTCTTGAAATCTTCGACTTTGGCAAGGGCGTCGTCCCCGATGCCGAATTTGCGGGCTACCTTGTTGGCTTCTGCGGTTTTCTCGGCTGCTGTTTGGCCGTACAGCCCCGGATCGACGACGATGGTTTTGTCATCTGCCATGATGCATTCCTTTCCTATCGACTTAATTGTCAATAGACACAAGTTATTGTGTTTGACGGATGTTATAGTGAACACCGTTTTTATGCGAATAACTCATTCATTTTTTCCGACACTTTGACGTGCCGACTCATTCAGTGTAGCACATGACAATTGGCGTGAGATTCTGTGTTTTGTGGAATTTGCCGAGGTGGTACTTATTTGCCATAATTCCGACAAAATATAATCAATTGGTGGTTTAGGGCTTGGAAAATGTGTTGAAAATAACATTTAGAATGTTCTGTTTTTGGATTTACCGAAGTTGGACAGCATGCTGGGATTGCCACTAATCAAACGCGTCCGGCAGAGTCTAAGACGAAATATAAGAGGATGATTCCTGCTCAACTGCGATTAACTGTTATGATTTCGCTAATATTTCTGCCGTTTACCCGCCTTTTTTATCAACGGCATTACCATTGCATTAGATTGGACAGATTTGCCCTTATCGAAGGGGCAACGTCCGTTTTGTCGGCTAAAAGAATGAAATGAAAGCAAAAAGGTGCTAAACATGTCGAGTCGGGAGCCATTGCGGGATGTGTATAGGACGGATACGGGCAAGCCGGATTCTCGATTGACGTCGACTTATATGAACGTGAAGGGCAAGAAGATGAAGAACAAGCTAGTGGGCCCGGTTACCAAACTTGTGGCTGTGTTGGCGGTTCCGGCGCTGGGATTGGCACTGACTGCGGTTCCGGCGCTGGCGGCGAGCGACACGAACCTGAGCGGTTTCGACCAGGCCGGTTTCGGCTCCGCTACATCTAGTGCATCCAACGGTGGGCAGCAGAGCGGATTCGGCACCAAGACCATCGGCAACCAGAAGGTGTCGCCGGCGGCCGATACGTCGAACGATGCCATGCCCGATAATCCAAGCCAGAAGCTGCCGGACAAGGTCAGCGCGGCCGTGCCAGACGACGCGACGGTGGTTTCCAAGGATCTGGCCGTGACCAAGGACGGCCAGATCAAGAATCTAGAAACCGGCAAACCCGTCACCGACCCGAAGTTGGTCGGTACACAAGATACTCCGCCTGACCCGTTGGCCAAAACGGATGGCAAGAAATTTATTCCGGTAGAAGCCAGTGAAGTAAAGCGGTCCGTGCAAAAGAACGGCGGTGACGCCAATGCAACGGATAGCGATGACAGTACCAATGGCAGCAATGCCTCTTCGCCGTCTTCCAAAGTGAGCGGTGCCGCAGACATCGAAACCGGAAAGAAAGCAGTCTCTGGGAGTGTTCACAATGTTGCGTTGGAAAACAACCAATACGGAGCTTACTGGGGCAGCTATAACGGCACTCAGGCGTTCTTCGAGCGGGGCGGCAATCTTTTCGCCCAGCAGGCGAAAGGCGTGGTCGATGTCTCCGAGCACAACGGCACCATCGATTGGCAAGCCGCCAAAAATGCAGGTGTTGAGGGTGCCATTATTCGCCTTTCATATGGTTGGTACAACCGGTACGATTATCAGGCTTTACGCAATATTAGCGAATGCAAGCGTTTGGGTATCCCGTTTGGCGTCTATATCTATTCCTATGCATATGACAGCAATTGTGCATGGGGCGAAGGTGATGATACCGCCAAAAAGCTTTACTATGCTGGCGTGAGTCCAGGAGATTTAAGCTATCCGGTCTTTTATGATCTTGAGAACTGGACCTGGACCGGTCATACCCCGCCTACTAATCCCGGAGTTTATGACGACATCGTCAACAAATGGTGGAGCCGCATGCAGCAGAGTGGCTACAACAACCTGTCTGTATACTCCTATACCTCGTATCTCAATGGTCCGCTCAATTCATACAACATTCGTAGCAGCACACGTTGGGTTGCCAGTTATGGAGCGCGCACAGGCTTCGGTTTCTCTACTAACGATCGTGGCTGGCAATACTCCGATAACGGGTGGGTCAATGGTATCGGCAACGTTGATCACAACGCTTTCGGCAATTATTACTATTCAACAAGCGGCATGGGCCAACCTGCAGCAATCGAATTTGATGGGACTCCGTTGTCGTCGTTGGGCACGCAGGTGAGGGATATCCGTGAGGGTGATTATCGCATCGCTTCGGCGTACAGCGGTTTGTATCTGGATGTGAACGGGGCGTCGCGTTCTGAGGGCGCTCGTCTGATCACGTGTATCCTCAACGGCGGGGCGAACCAGGTGTTCCATATCCGTCCGGTGGGCGACGGGTCGTATACGATTTCTCCGACGCATTCCGGTCTTATGGTGGATGCTTCGGGCCCGTCGTTCGTCAACGGGACGGTGGTCGCTCAGTACCGCGGCAACGGCGGTGGCAACCAGCGTTGGCGTTTCTACCGTAACGGGCAGGGGCGGATGCTGATCGAGTCGGTGTATGGCGGCTCGCATAACAAGGTGCTGCAGATTCATGGTCTGAACCCGAACCCGCTGGGGCAGATTGACGTGTGGTCTGCCGACGGCGGCCCCAACCAACAATTCAGCCTCGAACTCGTAGATTTTGATGGGACTCCGTTGTCGTCGTTGGGCACGCAGGTGAGGGATATCCGTGAGGGTGATTATCGCATCGCTTCGGCGTACAGCGGTTTGTATCTGGATGTGAACGGGGCGTCGCGTTCTGAGGGCGCTCGTCTGATCACGTGTATCCTCAACGGCGGGGCGAACCAGGTGTTCCATATCCGTCCGGTGGGCGACGGGTCGTATACGATTTCTCCGACGCATTCCGGTCTTATGGTGGATGCTTCGGGCCCGTCGTTCGTCAACGGGACGGTGGTCGCTCAGTACCGCGGCAACGGCGGTGGCAACCAGCGTTGGCGTTTCTACCGTAACGGGCAGGGGCGGATGCTGATCGAGTCGGTGTATGGCGGCTCGCATAACAAGGTGCTGCAGATTCATGGTCTGAACCCGAACCCGCTGGGGCAGATTGACGTGTGGTCTGCCGACGGCGGCCCCAACCAACAATTCAGCCTCGAACGTCTTTAGAAGAGAACAACATATTTATTTGATATAGTCTTAAGTTGTATGGTTTTTCGCCATGCAACTTATTCATTTCATGAAAGAAACAGCTATGCATCGAATGGAATCCTGGCTACGCAATCATATGTTTTTGGCTGCGGGGGCCGTCCTATTGGCTGTTCTATTGGTGGTTCCTTTAACCCGGACTACTGCAATCAGCCTATCCGGTTTGATTATTTTTTATGCGCTGATTGCGTTTATCGTGTCTCGAACTTCCACTTGGCAGGTTTTGAAGTCAACCTCTTCCATCGACAAGATCTCACTTATCTTGGTTTCTGCAGTATTCCTGGTATTCGGAGGGTGGTATTTTACCCGTTATCACTTCATTCCGATTTGGGATAATGCTTTCTATTGGATGGCGACTCTCAGTTTTAATAACACATTATTCAGCATCCCCCACGACACCATTGTGCAGATGTTCGATTCCGTTAATAAATCGGACTACAATCAGCTTCTTTGTTGGGTGATGTCGTTCCCTGTTCATCTTTTTCCTAACTGGACAGGGACTTTCTTCACTGAATTGATATTGGCTGTTATTCCTGCTTCGTTACTAATGGCAGCGTTTTTGTGGGATAAAGTAGATGTTTTTCTTGGTCCCAATAAAAAGCCGTTGCCGATGTGGGTTTTTTATCTGCTGGTTCTGCTGACTCCGGTTGCGCTACGGCCCGTATTCAGCGGCTATCTGGATGGAATGGGCTTCCTCCTCTTTGTCGCCTTATTTGTGAGCCTTTTTGATAGCGATTTGCCCAACCGTCGTTTTGGCGCTATCGCTATAGGGCTGGGCTTGTGCTGCGTTTTCTTGATTCGCCGTTGGTTCGTCTTCGGTGTTATAGGACTGGCTGTCTCAGTAGTCATTTATTGGGTCTGCCAGATTATTCGGTCCAAGGCTCAGGACCGTCTCTTGTTATTCAAAAAACTCGTGTTACGGGCCATTACCATTGCTGTGGCTCTTTTTGCTCCTGTTCTGCTGTTTTTCCAGGGATTCCTGAATCGATCCTTCGGCGGTGATTATTCCCAGTCCTATCATTCTTGGACACTATTCAATTCTTATAGTGCGAAATTCGCTAATCTTTTTGAAGAGTTTGGTTGGCTCTGGTTTGCGCTGTCGTTGATTTCAATAGCCGTCATAGCATGGATGTATCTCAAAAAGTCTCAAGTGGCTGAGGGCCTTGATTTTGCGGGTCTGGCAATGCTCGTGATTTCTTCCTACGTCGGTGTTCTTGCGTCATTGCTGGTCTTCTGGCGTATTCAGGACTTCAGCCCCCAGCATTGGTATATTGTCATACCTGGCCTGTGGATTGCCGTTCTGCTGCCTCTGCTTCTGGCTTTCTCGATTCCCGTGTTGGTGTCGAGACGTGCGATAACCGGCACAATCGCAGTTGTCCTTTCGATTGCCAATTGCGCGACAGGTCTTTCTGCAGTGTCGGCTCCAGGAATATTGGGAAAGGTCATGAACGCTCCGATTCAGACTCCTTTTGTCCAATCGGATGTCGAGCAAAAAAGCGCTTTTGTCGAGTATTTGAAACAAAAAACGCAGGGAACCGATATGGTGTATTTCGCGGCGGCAAGCTCTGATCTCAATTCCACGCTTCCGCAAACGTATTTCCTGCCTTATGCTTATATCCAGCCGTTCCCGGTTGCCTCTGCCGATGTCGATTCACGCGATGGCTTCAACACGCAATTCTTCGATTCAAAATACGTGGTCACTTCGAGTCCTGTTTCGGTGCATATGACCAAGAAGAACGAGCGTGTGGTGTGCGAGTTGAATGCTTTGGTTCGCGATAAGTCGAGTTATCTGGGCCGGCACTATAAGCAAGACCGTTCTTTCCAATTCAGCAAGAAAACGACCGTTACGGTGTACGAAAAGATTTCCCCGATTGAGAAGGATGACGTCGTTCGGTTGCAGCAGTATTTCACGAGAATCTATCCGGGTAGTAATAAACTCTTTAAGGACAGGTTTGATGAATATCTGCATGCGATGGATAAGAATAAAACGGCTGCCATTGGATGATTCCAAGTGGCTGTCGCTGAGTGGAGGCTTGGACGTTGGATCAACAAGAGACCGTGATTCCTGATTCAGAAAACCGCAAGAAGCCGGTCGTCTTTTTCGTGCTCCCTTGTTATGAAGAGGAGGCGGGCTTGCGGCATACCGCCGAAGTCCTGCTTAAAAATATCGGCATCTTGTTGCGATGGAATCCATTAGTCCCAAGAGCAGGATTCTCTTTGTCGATGACGGTTCTCACGATAAGACGTGGTCCATCATTGCCGATTTGCATAAGTCGGATGAATCGATTTTTGGCGGTGTCAAGCTGGCTCATAACCGTGGACACCAGAACGCGCTGTATGCCGGTTTGATGGTCGCTTTGCGCAGCGGATGTGATGCTGCGATTTCCATGGATGCCGACCTGCAGGATGATGTCGATGTCGTGGATGATTTCATCAGCGAATATCAAGACGGCAATGAGATTGTGTATGGGGTCAGGTCGAAACGCGCCAAAGACACTTGGTTCAAGCGGACCAGCGCCGAAGCTTTTTACAAGGTTTTCAATTGGATGGGTGCAGAAACCGTCTACAACCATGCGGATTATCGCTTGATGGGCCGCGCTTCGTTGCAGGCACTGTCTGAGTACCATGAAGTCAACCTATTTTTGAGGGGTATCGTACCGACACTCGGATTCAAAACGGCGAAAGTCTATTACGAACGCGGTGAACGCGAGGCCGGCGAGTCGAAATATCCGCTTAAGAAGATGATTTCCTTTGCGATTCAGGGCATTACGTCGTTTTCGACCAAGCCGCTCTCCCTTTGTGACCGCTTGTGGGGTGGCAGCTATTCTGGTCGGTATCTGCATCTTCGTGTATGTACTCGTCTCGATATTCGGCGGCAAGTCCGTGGCCGGCTGGGGTTCGTTGATGTGCTCGATCTGGCTTATCGGCGGTTTGCTGATGGTCTGCCTCGGTATCGTCGGCAATTACGTGGGCAAGATTTACTTGGAGTCCAAGCATCGTCCGCGTTTCTATATCGAAGAACAGTTCTGACTAAGTATGTCACGGAGTTTGTAAAACCAGCCAGACAGGATTCTTGGACGAATCCAGACTGGCTGGTTTTACAAGCCGATCAATAAATCAGGCGGTTTCCACTGATTTCGGATTTTTGTGTGTGGCTTCTTTCCGCAAAATCACATTCTCCAACGGGTGCACTATGCAGGTGTCAAGCAGGAACGCAATCAACGACATCGCCAGATACACGATTACTATGATGGCAATGAAAATCAGCACTGTCGAGACAATGGAAGTCGGTGTCGGGAACAGAGATGTCATCGCTGGCCATATCAACCTATACAAAAACATGTTCTCATGCAAAAGATAGACACCAAATGTGGATGCCGCGAGTTTCAGTACGAAATTTCGCAGGATTTTCGGCATTCCTGACATGTTGATTCGGTCTACAAGTATGAATACCGCGGCCGCGACAATCATCGGCAATATCTGAATCCCCTGTTTGGTTTGGGACTGCCAGCCCAAAAGCCCGACTAGGTGGGATCCGTTTGCCGAGATGTAATTGAAAGCGGCCATGCCTGCAGTTGAAAGCAGTATCGCCACAATAAGATACTTGGTCTGCAGCATGCGGGGATGGTTTTTTGAATAGTTGCGAATCCAGCCGCCGATAAGATAGCCCAGAATGGCATATGTCACGTTGTCCCAAGGCGACACCCGTCCAAAGAAGAGAATCCAGATCGAGAACAGCGCAAGCAGCATAATAAGCGCGTTGATGTATTTTTCTTGGAGATTGTCAAACAGGCAGTTGAGGAACGGCAAAAGCAACAGCATCGCGATATACGCGGTGATGAACCAATAGCTGTCATAGAGGAACGGGAAGAAATTCCAAACCAGCGTGGTCACGAGATTATCGCCTTGGAAAAGAGGGACGATGCCTCCCGGTTTTGCAAAAGCTGCCACCAAAGCGATGACAGCGAGTATCAACAGGCTGTAGCAGAACATTTGGAACCATGTCTTGAAGATTCGTGTCCAATTGAATTTTTTGGTTACCAGAAAATATCCCGAAATAATAAAGAATATGGTGACTCCTACTTGACCATATTGCACTACGAGATATGACAGGGCATACCGCCAGCCGGGTTTGAACGTAAATCCCTGATCGACATTCAGCATCCAATGGATATGCAGAATCCCGTGGCATGCAACGATAAGAAACATCGCAACTATGCGAAGTACTTCGACGTTCAGGTTCCGCGTTTTCCTTGTATTTGGCACTGTTCCTCGATGCTATTGCTTAAAGTTTCCAGACGATAACAGAATACACGAATGCCTGCTACTTTGTTGCATAAAAGATGCTTTCAAAGTGGAAACTGCTCATATCTGTTCACTTCATAAGCAGGAGCCATTTCCTGACAATTGGCACCAGAGAAAGCAGCTTGGCGATAAGAACCGATCCGAAATAGCTGACAAGCAGGCAGATAAGGAAAACCATGTATTGGTTTGTCATGTTAATTGGTGGTTTCGCGAGCAATGACATGCTCAGATCATAGAGCCAGACATGAATCATGTAGACGCCAAAAGAAAGTTTGGAAAATTGTGCATTGAGCGGGAGGAGTTTTTGCGAAAAACCGGACGAGAACTTGAAAATTCTATGCAAGAGCGGGAAGAGAGCCGCAGAGGAAACGACCAAGGCGAGATTGGCGTAGTAAGGGTCGCCGGCGAAATTGCTCTTCCAGGAGCAGATGTGCAGCAAGGCCTTGAGCGCGAAAAAGACGATGAAGATGACGGTGAGTACCCACGTGGGTATGCGCTCGATGGTTGAGCTGAAGTGCTTGAACACAAAGCCGAGTAGCAGATACAGTATCCACACCGACGCCCCCAGATGTCGGTGCCGAAGATGTTCATTTGCAACACGCTTGTGATCTCATGATGACCGGGGACCCAAGCCAAAAGCTCCGTGCAGGTGGGAATGACCGTGCCGAAGAAAACAGCGCAGAAGATAAGGATATACAGATAGGCTCGGGATTGTTGGGAGATGAAATAATGCAGGGCGGAAGAGACGATCGGGATGCCGAGATACAGGGCGAAAATCATGGGCAGGAACCAGAATCCTGTGCCCGAGTCCCCGGTGAACGTGGCGACTTTGAGCAGTGTGCTCACCCGCATGGGCGTGTTGCCGATGAAATGGCTGAGGAAGAACCAGATGACGTTCCAAGCCTCAAGGCTGACGAATAGCGGCAGTAGATTCCGTTTGAGAAAACGGCGAATGTATGTCGCGTCGTAAGTGCGGTCAAGCATGAGATATCCGGTAAGCATGACGAACAGCGGCACGCCCAATGACCCGAGTGCTACAAGGATTTGCTGGATGATGCCAGCCGGGAATGATCCGGCAGCAATATGACAAATGACGATATCTAAAATCGCGATGATTCGTATGGTATCCAAAGCATGGTCACGCTGCTTTTTGGTGGAGGTTGATGCCATTTTTCTTTGGTCTCCTAAGAATCGTCAAGTTTCCCGCAGAATATATTATAAATTGACTTTAACGGATTGTCGATTCTATTAAAAAGTTGACTTTATCGGGAATTGATGATGTGTTCTGACTTCGAGTACTTGACATGCTTTCATTCGAGCTTTGCGCACGTCAGTCAACCGCATTTGCCTTTTTGGAAGAGTTCATGAATCGTTTCATGGCATTTACGCTCTGTTCCGACTCAATATAGTCGTCGGCAACGTGCTCGTGGGAATTGGTGTCTTTCGGGATGGCCATATAGTCACCGTAAAGTCTCGAAAGATATTGCTTCCATGCGTTCGGCACGGGAACTTCAAGATTTCGGAAGCGAAGATGATCGACGGGCAGCCATTCTTCGATCGGGTAAGGTCCGGAGGGGTGTGCGTCGTCGATGTTTTCCGGCCTTCGACCAGGCATGTGGCTCCCTCTTGGCTCGGGAGGATGTCGCACGTCTGATCGAGATTTTCCAATTGCGCGTCGAGCGCCGCCTCGAGCTGTGGGGCCAATGGGTTCGAGCCCGGCAGATTAGATGTTTCCACTCCTCGCTCGCTCATTGTTTTCAACATAGCGCAAAATTCGCGGTTTGTCGTTTTACATTTGGATAGTGCGGAGTATTGGTATCTATATCCGACGAATGCACGTTTTTAAACGCCTTCGAGTATCATTGGTCATTATGTGTGATTTTTTTAGGATTTCCGCAGGCGATCAAGGCAAACTCGACTCGCTCAGTGAACGGTTGCGGCGCCTTGTTGTGGGGGCGATGAATTACAACGCGCTGATTCAACCCGGCAGGACGCTCGTCTTCAAGCTGTATATGGGGCAGAAGTGGCAGTACCCGAGGCTGACGGATCTGACCACGCTTAACGGCTTGCTCACCTCTAAAGAGGGTCTTGAGCCTTTTGAGGAATTGTCCATGACCTCAACCGTCGAGCCCGGGTCCGCATACCCTCCCCAATATTTTGATCAGGACCAACAGGTCGTCGATACAGGCGTCCGTTATTTGTTGCTGACTCCGGATGGCGCGACGGACAAGGATGTGGAAAGCAAGCATCCCAACGATGGCCCCAGAGCCAAGCTTTATAACGCCCTTGAGTTGTCGTTCCCCACACAGTTCGACGTTTTCCGTGACACCAAGCGCAGCATCCGCGAATATCTCGGCAGAAAGCCCGTCAAACCGTGGATTCCCCGGACCGTGGAAAGGGAAAACGCTTGGTCTGGGCACCATCATCCGGTTGTGGAGATCAAACCAGGCAAGGCTCCCGCCGGTGCGAAGAAGGCGGTCATCATCGCGATGCACTGGTTCCAGGCCGGTGGCGCGGAACGTTGGGCCTTGGAGACGGTGAAGCTGGTCAAGCAAGCCGGTCTCTACCCGATTGTCATCACCGACAGGGATGGCCACCAGCCTTGGATCACGCGGCCTGAGTTCGATGACGCGTTGCTGCTGCCACTTACCGCGCCTTTGCAGGAGCGTCCCGGCGACGCCCCGTTGTTGCGTGCGCTTTTCGAGCATTTCGACATCAAAGGGATCCTGATTCACCATTGCCAGTGGATGTATGACAGGGCGTGGTGGGTCAAGAAGTACTTCCCGCGCACGAAGATTGTCGATTCCCTCCACATCGTGGAGTATTTCTTCCGTGGCGGCTATCCACACGAATCGGCGATCCGTGACCAATGGATCGATCTTCACCATGTCATTTCCCCGCAGTTGCGGCATTGGCTGGTCGATATCCACCATCTCGATGCCAAGAAGGTCATCGTGGCGCCTCTGGTCGGATTGACTGTGGACAGCGAGAAAGCGAAATTCAAGCCTCGCGATACCGGCAAGCCATTGACTGTCGCGTTCGTCGGCCGTATGGTGCGCCAGAAGCGTCCTGAGGCGTTCATTCTTACCGCTCATGCGTTGCAACGGGCTTATCCCGGCAAGTTCCGGTTCATCATGCAAGGCAATGGCGACATGGATATTTTCGCCGATACCCTGATCAAGCGCTACAATCTGGGCAAGGTCCTCGAACGGCGCTCCATGAAGGTCCCCGTGGCGAAAACCTATGAGGACGCCGACGTGTTGCTGGTCTCCTCGATCAACGAAGGCATCACGTTGACGACGATCGAGGCGCTTTCCGCCGGTATTCCGGTGATTTCCGCCGATGTCGGCTCGCAGTCCACGCTGGTCCCCAAGCAGGGGCTTCTGCGGCGTATGACGTCAAAGATGGTGCACGACGCCAAATCCGCGTTGGCGCATCTGGCAAACAGCGAAGATGAGCGAAAACGGCTGTGGACGGCTGAGGAGAACAGGCTGGAGAAGTTCTCGCAGCTCGAATCGGCGGATGCTCTGTTCGCACGAATGCTCAAGGGATGGAACAAGTAAAATGACTGAAGACAAACGAAAAATAGCTGCGGTCGTGGTGACCTTCAATCGTCTTGACAAACTCAGGACCGTGCTTCACTGCCTGGAGACGCAGACCCGTCTGCCCGACCAGCTCATCATCGTCAACAACGCGGCGACCGATGGCACCGACAAATATCTGGAAGAGTATCGGGCGGATTTCAAACTTAGCGACAAGACCCAGCTCGATATCGTCACCTTGCCGGAAAATGTCGGCGGCGCGGGCGGTTTCTCGGCCGGTATGCGCCGTTCCTATGAGCTTGGCGCCGATTTCGCCTGGATTTTCGACGACGACGGCTACCCGCAGCCCGATGCGTTGGAAAAGCTGGTTGACGGCTACGACGCAGCCTCCAAGAAGATGGGCACTGATATTCCCTTCGCATGTTCGCTGGTCAAGTTCATCGACGGCACGATTTCCGAGATGAACAATCCGGTCACCACATGGGACTGGGGCAGGCTTATGGCCCAAGGACTCAACATTGCTCTCGTCAGCCGTTGCTCGTTCGTTTCCGTGCTTATCCCGCGCTGGGTCATGGAGGATTACGGCTTGCCGTACAAGGAATACTTCATCTGGTTCGACGACGCGGAATACACCATGCGCATCACCAAGGCCTGCCCTGGCATCCAGGTGATGGACAGCGTCGTGCTGCATGATATGGGCTCCAACAAGGGCGTCAACTATTCGATGATCGACGACAAGAACATCTGGAAATTTGAGTATGGCGCTCGCAACGAGGGCTCGTTCCACCTTCACCACGAAGGCGTTTATCAGTATGCGCGCTTTGCCGCGATGGTGAGGAACAACATGCATCGCGGTCATGTGGCCAAGCCTCTGCGTAAGCGGATCTATAAGAAGCTTCGCGAGGCGTGGGGCTTCAATCCGGAGATTGACTATCCGCAGGTCCCGGCGAAACGGTAAACGCATTTGTTGCAATGCTGACATTGGCATGCCCCCTGAAAATTCGATGACAGGGGCACCGGCATCGAAAAAGAATGGTTCTGAAATCTTCAAGCATTTCAGAACCATTCTTTATATCAGGTCGTAATTAATCGTGATCAACCTTATCCGGCCGTGACCGTCTGATTCAAGGATCTGACGGTCGTTCCGTTGCGTTACCTCGGCGAACCCACCTGAGTAATCTGCATAACGCGGTTATTGATTAGTGCATAATCGCTATTCTTTGAATCTCGGATAGCGAACGCGCAGGAATTGGCATCATTGGTGAATGCCACCATATCCGTGGTGTCGGGGTTCTTTTTTGAAAGTGTGCGCAGTGAAGCGACCAGTCTGAAATCGCCGTTGTTGAACAGGTTGAGAGGCATCTTGAATTCGACGATATGATGTCCGTGTGCTGAATATTTCAGTGTTTTCGAACCGGTATCGAACGCGACGCCGCCGCGACGCAGGTCGTGCAGCGCGATGGCGAGGTAGAAGTCCTCGGGCTCGTTGAAATCGTATTCCACCTCGAAACGGAACGTGTCGGAACTCTTGCAGATCTGATGGGAAAGCGGCTTCACCTTGAGCACGGGGCAGCGGCTGTTGAGACCGTCGGCGTATTGGCCGTTCTTCTGTTCGATTTCCTTCTTTTCGGCCTGAAGATTCTCGAGCGTGTACTGGTTGGCGGCTTCCTCTTTGTTGCCGTTGACGATGATGTCACCGTCTTTGATGAGGATGGCCTTGTTGCAATACTTTTTGACCGAATCCATGGAATGGGTGACCAAGATGACCGTCTTGTTCGGGTCCTTTTTCACTTCGGTGAAGTAGTCGTCGCATTTCTGCTGGAACGCCTCGTCGCCGACGGCGAGCACTTCGTCGAGCACCAGGATATCGCCCTGGGCCTTGATGGCCACGGAGAACGCCAGACGCACCTGCATGCCGCTGGAGTAGTTCTTGAGTTTCTGGTCCATGAAGTCGCCGAGTTCCGCGAAATCGACGATATCGTCATACATTCCTTCGATTTCTTCGCGGGTGAAGCCGAGCAGGGCGCCGTTGAGGAAGACGTTTTCGCGGCCGGTCAGTTCGGGGTTGAAACCGACGCCGAGCTCGATGAACGGCACCAGTTTGCCCTTGACTTTTACCGTGCCGCCATCGGGTACGTAGATGCCGGAGATGATTTTGAGCAGTGTCGATTTTCCGGATCCGTTGCGGCCGACAATGCCGAAAAAGTCACCTTTATGGACGTCGAAGGTGATGTCGTTGAGCACCTGCTGCTTCTTGTAGCCTTTGATGCCCTTCGTCCAGTTGATGAACGCCTGTTTGAGGCCCGTCGCCTGTTCGGTGGGCAGCTTGAAGTATTTGCCGACGTGGTCGACCGAAAGTACGACCTCGCTGTTTTCCTTGGGCTTGCCCAAAGAATCGATAAGGGAGGAGTCCTTGACGGAATTGGATGAATCGGTTTTGGAAACCATTGATTTTGAAGAAGTCATCATGCCTCGCTCACTACATGATTTCCGCGAATTTGCGGCTGTACTTACGGAAGACATACACGCCGAGAGCCAGGAACGCGAACGAAAGGATATAGGGGATCAGGCACACCAGCGGGTTGTGGATCTCGCTCCAGATGATCTGCACGTTTTGCGGGTCGATGAGGTTGTGCCGCGCGTCCTGGAAGGTCTGGGCTATCGGGCTCATCAGCATCAGCTTGGCGATAATCGGATAATTGTGCTCGACCATGGAAAGCGGGTAGATGATAGGCGTGGCGTAGAAGACGACCTGGCTGACGACTTCCCAGATATGCTGGATGTCGCGGAAGTGGACGTACATCGTGGCAAGCAGCAGGGCGCAACCAAGCGCGAAGATATAAAGCTCGATGAGGTTCAGCGGCAGGAGCACCACACGCCAGGTGAAATGCGCGCCGTTGACGACTGCGAAGATCAGAATGACAACCAGGTTGATGCCCAAGCTGATCAGGGCGCCACAGGTTGCGGAGACGACGATGATGTAGTTGGGGAAATGAATCTTGCGCAGGATGTCGCCGCGATCGACGATGGAGCGCAGGCCGGTGCTGGTCGCTTCGGAGAAGAACTGCCACAGGCAGTTGCCCATCAGCAGCACGACAGGGTATTGCGGGGTGCCGTCGGTGAAGTGCAGGAAGCGTACGAAGACCATATACATGATGCCGAACAGCATGAGCGGCTTGATGACCGACCAGGCGATGCCGAGGAAGGAACCTTGGTATCGCAGTTTGAAATCGGTCTTGACCAGCTCTTTGAGAACGACCCACGAATAGTGGTATCTATTCTCGAGTTTTTTCACTAATGTCTTCACAAAGGTCTTAGTTTAGCAACGACTATGGGATTATGCTGGGAAAACGAGCAGTTTTGCATAAGGTTTACGCAGTTATCGCATATTCTGCCCCAGCGAAGTTATACTGAAAGCTATGGCTCAAGCAAGTTCTGCACAAAAGCAATGGGACACGGTCAACCGGGTGGTGTTCCCGATTGACGATCGAGAGTCCGTCATGCCGCTCTATGCGGTGCGATGGACGAGGCCTCATGTCCCGGAATCGGTGTTCGACAGCGTTTCGCAGTTGCAACGTGCCGATGTGGCCTCATTGAATCCCGTCGGTTTCGATAAGACGATGCGTGAAGCTACCGCCGATGCAGGGGCCGCGCGCGACGAACTTTCGGATTTCACGGTGCTTTCGCGCGGTTCAGCTCTCCTTAAGCCTGGTGCCCATATATCTTTCTGCACGTATTTCAACGCATTTCCGGCGTCGTATTGGCAGCGCTGGACGAATGTCCGTTCAGTCAGGCTTGTCATGCAGGTGTGTGGCGAAGGCGAAATCAATGTGTTCAAGTCGACCGCGCGAGGTCTGTTTTCGACGGTCAAGACGCTTGAGCTCCATAGTGACGATGATGATAATACGGTTGATGGCCTGCAAGCCGATCAGTCGCAATCGGATAATCCGTATACCGGTCATTCGGGTCATGATGCTTTGCGGATTGTCGATTCGCAAGCAGGGGTTATGGCCGATCTCGGAAACGGTTGGAAGCAGATAGCTCTTGAAATCCCGCTTTCGGGTCTGTTGGACGGCGGGTATTTCTGGTTTGACGCGTATTGCCGTCCCATTATGGGCAGCGGTAGGGCTGGGTTCCCGGCTTTGACGATTCGTAACGCGGGTTGGCAGGTGCCGATGGCTGATCTGCCGCGCTGCGAGCAAAAGGGGCAAGATGGTCCGGATGCTCAAGGCGCCGATTCCGACTTTGCGCAAGTCACAGAGGATGACGAGAGCAGCCATCGTGATGGCCGATATAGCGCGAGTGCTGTGTTTGCCTATGAAGCGACGCATCCCTCCTGTTCCATCGCGATTACGACTTTCAACCGCACTCCTTACTGTCTGCGTCAGCTGAAAGCCATCGCCGGCGAGGGTGAGCTGCGCAAAAGGCTCGACACGGTCTACTGCATTGACCAAGGCAGCGACAAGGTCTGTGAACAGGACGGATTCGACGAGGTCTCTGCGGACTTGGGCAGTCAACTTACTTATATCCAGCAGGCCAATATTGGCGGTTCCGGTGGATTCTCCCGCGGTATGCTCGAGTCGATCGACGCGGGCCGAAGTGCCTACACAATTTTGCTGGACGACGACGCCATCATGGAGCCGGAATCGTTGCTGCGCTCGATTCAGTTCGAAGATTATGCCAAACATCCCGTTTTGGTGGGCGGCGGTATGTTCCATCTCGACGACCGGACGATGCTGCACGTGCAGGGCGAACGTTTCGACCGCGGCAGCCTGAAACCGTGTCCGCCGGCCGGAGCCAGTTATAATCACGATTTCGCCGTTTCGCCGCTTCGCGATTCGCTGGAACTGCATGCGCGTTTCGATTGCGATTACAGCGGTTGGTGGATGTGCCTCATCCCCAATTCGGTCATTCGCGAGATCGGCCTGTCGCTTCCTCTGTTCATCAAATATGACGATGTGGAATACGGCCTGCGTGCTCGCGAACACGGTTATCCGACGGTCGGTCTTCCCGGGGTCGCCGTCTGGCATCAAGGCTGGCACGACAAGGACATTTCGCGCACGTGGGAGGAATACTATGCCCAGCGCAACCGTTGGATTTGCGCACTGCTCCACTTCCCGAACGCCGGGAAACGCTACGTGTTCCGCATGATGTACGAGGATGCCCATCTCGGCGTCAAGCTGATGTATTCGGGCATGAAGCTGCACCATATGGCGCTGCGCGACGTGATGCGCGGGCCAGACAATCTCGTTGATACGCTTTTGACCAAGTTGCCTGATGTTCGTGAGACACGAGAAGGATTTGATGATAGCAAGGTTTCTCAAGATCTCGAGGCGTTCCCTGCTCCTGTGGCAGTGTTCGAGAACCTACGTCCGACATTATCTGGTGATGAGCTCGCCAAAGCCGCAGCAAAGGAAGTGGTGAAAGCGGTGTTTTCGCGGCAGGACGGGACTCACGATGCCGCGCCTCAAGTTGCGATGAAGTCCAAAGACGCGGTCTGGCCGTCGTTCGATGGGGTGAGCTCGGCTTTGGTCACTACTTCCGATGGCAACGGTGCGGCGTGGCTGAAACGCGACAGCAAGCTGTACCGCAGGAATCTGCGTGAATGTTATCGAATCGCCAGATCGCTGGTGCGGCGGTGGGATACGCTTGCAGATTCCTATCGTTCCGCCGATTTGTCGAGCCCCGATTTCTGGCGTGTGATTTTTTCTTCGTAAGAGTGATTAATGATGAAAACCAAAAGAATGGAGGATAACAATGTTCTGCTTGGGATTGTAGAGAATATGTCTTCTTTTATGGTTTTACAGCGACAGCGTTGTGACAAAGAAAGATGCTGCATATGTGAAGAATTGCGGAATCCCAATAGTGGCAAGTGACTTAACGATTTACATCTCAGTATAAAAGTAAGTTTGAGAACAGAAATCAGTCAAGAAGATTCGGAATTGTCTCTGGGGGCTATTCAAAAATAAAGGCTGTGGCTCAATCTTATTAATGGAACTGAGCCACAGACAGTCGGTCCAAGGATAAAGATTATCGATGTTCCCAACGGTGCCCCTGCTCTTGAGTAGGGGGAAGTCTATCGCCTGGATCAATATGAACGATTCGAGGGTTAGGGATATTTCCACCTCTCGGCCCCACTTCTATATAAGGGCCTTTGGGCAGATTATCTTGTCCTGGTTTGTATAAATTGTTGCTCATAATATTTCTCCTTTTAAGAAATAAAAATACTTCTGATTTATTTTTTGTTGAATAATTAGAGAGCATTGTGAAAACTGCTCTAGACGGCTTCGCTGCATTGCAGTAGCTTGTCGATATTCATCACTATACATCTTGGGACAGAAAAGACAAAATTGAAAATTATTTTTCGAAAATGTCATTGCTCCAAGGTAACTTGTTTTTATTGGTTAATTTGAGGACGGGTGCCATGAAAAAGCGCGATGTATTGAATCTTATACGATATTATACCGAGCACAACGATGCTGCGTTCCGTAATGAGGCTTACGATATAGCAAAAGATTTTGATCGTTCTGGAGACACGGAGTTGGCTGAATATGTGCTCGCTTTGCTCTCCGACAACAACACTTTTGTTCCACAATCATCGCAAGCTGTGCATTCTGAATTCTTGCATAAAGAACTGGTCTCTCAACCTTCTTTGCCTTTGCCTGAACGGATCATGAAGGATCTTCAGGGAGTGTTGAATGCCATAGGCCACAATGCCGGTGTCAACAGGTTTCTTTTTTACGGTCCTGCTGGTACGGGTAAAACGGAAAGTGTCAAACAACTTTCGACGATATTGCGGCGTGAGCTCTATACGGTTGATTTTAGTGTGTTGATCGATAGTAAGTTGGGGCAGACATCCAAGAACATTGCAAATCTGTTTGCGGAGATGAACAGTTTCACCCATCCTGAACAGGTGGTGGTGTTATTCGATGAAATCGATGCTCTCGCTATGGATCGTGTGGATTCGCATGATGTGCGAGAAATGGGTCGCGCCACCTCAGCTTTATTAAAAGGTTTGGATTCATTATCAGACGGCAGATTGGTCCTATTCGCCACGACGAACCTTTTTGACCGGTTCGATAAAGCCTTGGTAAGACGCTTTGACGCCATGGTTAATTTTGGGAAATACTCCCAAAAAGACTTGGCGGAAGTAGCAAGTTCATTGATGAACGGATATGCGGAACAATTTTCGTTCGTGAACAGGGATATGCGTTTATTCAATAAGATTATCGGAATTATGGAGAAAATCCCGTATCCGGGGAGCTCAAGAACATGATTCGTTCCTCTATCGCTTTTAGCTCACCAGGAGATGGAAACGATTACCTTCGAAGACTCTATGTTGCTGCGATACCAGATGGTGAACGTAAAATCAAGGACGTGTCATTGCTTGATGCCCAAGGTTTTACCTTAAGGGAGATTGAGGTTCTTAGTGGTGTTTCGAAGAGCACGGCCTCTCGTGAACTGAAAGGAAAGTCTCGTGAATAATGTGCTTCAGCTCAAAGGTGAGCTTCAGTCGAAAGCGGCTCCTAAGAATAGGGGGTCTGTGACGTTACCTGCAGGATCCAAAGTTACCAAGCAGGAAGTAGCTGCACTTCGAAATGATTTGAATAAGGTCATAGAATTTTGGAAAGCTGAGAAGCAGGTGGCAATTAATGCCTTGGTCGAAGTTCACTACAACACTGTAATTGCGAAAAGCAATAGAATTCGTAGACTTTTGGCAGAAAATGGGGATGATGCCAGTAATACCATTGTTGGGGCAAGGTTTGAAGATGCAAATACGCAGTGTCCCAAACATGTAATTACTCATTACGTCTCTCGTGCAACTTTGCAGAAAACCAGCAATGAGTTGTTACAGTGTGCTCAGATTCTGGATGGAATGGGTGGCTCAATTGATAGCGATGGGCTAAAGCAAATCGTTAAACCTAAAAAAGCTTTTCCACTTGGGCAAAAATTTAATTTAGGGAAAACAGTATTTGCACAAATCTTACGTGACGTGCATTATGTTCGTTGTTTTTCTGTGCCTCAGAAGGGGCGTGAGGACAACATTCAATACATGGACGAGAAAGAGGGCAAAAGCTCGCGGCTGATAACTTTTTACGACATCAAGCAGGATGCTCGAGACCTTTTAGGTCAGTTAGGTATTGATGTATTAAGGGCTGAGGCGATTGATCGTCTTACCGTACGGTTGAATGATGCTCAATATCGTCAGCTCATGAATGAAGCGCCATATTTGGTTGCTATGAAGATGCCGGATATGTCACAACTTATTTATGAGCCGCACGGGGAAGGCAGCAGGGACACACGGCGTATTCCTCGTCCTGGCAATGAGCCAATCATTGGTGTCATAGATTTTGGTTTTGATTCCAGCGTCTATTTCTCTGACTGGGTGGATTACCGCGACGAGGTGGATCCAGAGATTCGTGCGGGTCACAAGTCAATCGAAGATTATGCCCATGGCACTGAAGTGACATCTCTTATTGTGGATGGACCCTCCCTGAATCCTGAATTGGATGATGGCTGCGGACGATTCCGAGTGTGCCATTTTGCTGTGGCGGTAGATGGAGAAAACAGCATTTTTACCATGTATCGGAAGATTCGGTCAATCGTTGAAAACAATCAAAATATCAAGGTGTGGAATCTTAGTTTAGGTTCAGAAGATCCTATTTTTTCCAATGCCATTTCTTCTGTAGCTTCATTACTTGACGAATTGCAACACAAATATGATGTAATATTCGTCGTTGCCGGTACAAACAAAAAAATAATGAAAAAGAGATAATAAAACCCATAGGCTCTCCCGCAGATTCTATCAATTCAGTTGTTGTGAATGCGGTTACCAGGCTTGGTCAGCCGGCGTCTTATACCCGTGTAGGGCCTGTACTCTCATTCTTCAGAAAGCCCGATATCGCTTATTTTGGAGGAGACGATGAGGAGCCGATGTGGGTCTACGGCCCTAATGGGATTACGCCTGAAGGTGGCACCTCGTTTGCTGCTCCATGGATTGCTCGGAAGCTGGCATATCTGATTGGAATAATGGGGTTGACAAGAGAAACGGCAAAAGCTCTGCTCATTGACGCAGCTGCTGGGTGGCAGTCAAACGACAAGGATGGCAAAAAAATTGGCTACGGGATTGTACCCCAGAAGATTGAGGATATCCTCAGGACTCCTGATGATGAAATCCGTTTCGTGTTCCGAGGCGCTGTCGATAATTTTGAGACATACAATTATCGGATTCCTGTCCCGACGAATAAAAATAAATATCAATACACTGCGCGGGCAACTTTGTGTTATTTCCCAGAATGCAAACGTTCACAGGGAGTTGATTATACGGATACGGAGTTGGATTTCTACTTCGGGCGAATGGACGGCAAGGGAGTACGCTCGCTTGAGAAAAATGAACAAGATTCAGAGGAAGCATTTACGTACGAGGGTGACGCCCGAAAGCTGAATCGAAAGTGGGATAACGTCAAGCATCTATCCGATATTCCGAAAAGTATATTTGTTCCTAGAAGCACTTTCGGTCAACGTTTTTGGGGTTTCAAGATTCGTAAGATTGAACGGAGTGATGCGCAAAAAGGGCGAGGACTCCATTTTAGTGTAGTCGTTACGCTCCGTGAAATGAGAGGCGAAAATCGTATTGATGTATTCAAGCAGCTTTGCCAAGCAAGCGGTTGGGACTTTACGGAACTTGATATGAAGAGAATGATTGATGTATATCAGGCTGCTGATGTCGATATCGATTTTGGTGAAGACGTTAAAGACGATGTTGATGACTGACTTTGGCAATGAAGTTATTATAACTTCGTGTAAATAAGTTATCTTCATAATCTTTCTATCGCCTTCTCATTATCTTCACGTTCGTTCGCGCACAGTTCACAAATCGATTTCTAGACTCGGAAACCGGTAGGCAATCAATGCCGATACCGGTGACGGAAAAACCGTGATGAGTGATTGATACGCAATGCGTAGACACGTAACACGTCTGCTCCTCGATCGCCAAGTCCGCTTCGGGCTTGGAATCGCGATTTATCGTTGTCGGAAGTGTTGAAGTATTGATGGCCGTTTTGGTTTTGGTATGTGTGAAAGGTGATGGCTCAAGATGGTGCACATGGGGTATGGCGAGACCTGGGCGAAGGTCATTCTCATGGGCGAGCATTCCGTGGTGTACGGCTATCCGGCTGTTGCCGCGCCGCTGCTTTCGCTGAAGATGCGGGCCTGGGTCACGCCGGTGGCGTCGATGCAAAACAATGCTGAGAGTATTTACGATACTTTGAAAACTCCGAATCGCTATGCCGCAGGCTCGCGGTCTTCGCGCACGGTCATCAGCGATTTTCGTCATTCCGCAGATTCTTCGCAAAAGCCTTGTGGCACCCTCAAAGCCTTGAATTATCAGGGTTCGCTTTCTGATGCCGGAAGCCGTTTCGGAGGTCTTGAACGTGCGGTTAAGGTCGCTACGGAATTCGCCGGTTATCCTGGTCTCGCTTTCGATGTGGTCACCGATAGTTCGTTCCCTGCAGGCCGTGGCATGGGTTCTTCGGCCGCCAGCGCTGGAGCTGTGATTCGCGCGATCCTTGACGCCTGCGATGTCAAGACGAGCGAGCAGCAGATTCTGAAGCTGACCAACGAGGCTGAAATCATCACGCACGGCAACCCGTCCGGGCTCGACGCCGCGACGACCTGCTCGCGTGATCTGGTCGCCTTCGAATCCGGGGATATCGAGAAAATGCACGTCGACATGCCGGCTTACCTGGTGATTGCGGATTCAGGTATCGCCGGGAGTACGCGTGAGGCCGTGGGCAACGTTCATCAAGAGGACGAGCGGGATCATGCGCATATCAAGTCCGTCATGGACGAACTCGGCGAGCTGGCCCGCGCTTCGGAAACCGACCTCGAACTGGGGACGGTGGCGATGCTCGGCGAGCGCATGAACCGTGCGCACGGATTGCTCAATGAGCTCAACGTCAGCCATCCTCTGGTCAATCACCTGGTCGACGCGGCCCGCACGGCTGGGGCCAGCGGCGCGAAAATGACCGGCGGAGGTCTCGGCGGTTGCCTGATCGCTTTGGCCGCTGACGAGCAAAGTGCCAAGAACGTCAAGCGGACATTGCTGCATGAAGGCGCTCACGAGGTTTGGATTCATCCCCTATTTGATCAAGACGCAAATGAAAAGTCTCTTGCGGGCGATGAAGTCGAGAATCGTTACGACAGCAGGTCTTTCGTGGCCGCGTGATAAAGCGCGGGGTAGGCAGGGTTTGCGCAGTAGAAGATTTCTCAAATAACAAGATTTGACGATAATGAGTAATTGAATTCTGCGGGTTTGGTAGATAGTGCCGCATTTGTATAGTCTTGCCTGCGCAAGCGGAATAAACTCTTCAATTGTGAAGGTCAGTGTATCGGATATGGCGGAAACGCGAGAGTCGCAAGGGCAATCGTGTGCTGTTTCGCATGAGAAATCGACGGAGCAAAATGCGTCGAAAAAGGCCACTGCCGTAGCCAACGCCAATATCGCGCTGATCAAATATTGGGGTAAGGCCGACGAACGTCTGATTATTCCCCGTGCCTCGAGTCTTTCGCTGACCCTTGAAGGCCTGTCCACGCGGACCACGGTCGAATTTGTGGAACCGTATACCGCGGATAGCTCGGGTGCTCAAGCGACTACCGATTCCTTGACCATCGATGGCAAAACGCAGCAAGGCTCATCGCTGGCCCGTGTCTCGAAATTCCTTGATATCGTGCGCGACAAAGCCGGTATTGCATTGCCCGCTTGCGTGACTTCGTCAAATACCGTCCCGTTCGGAGCCGGGTTGGCCAGCTCGGCGTCGGCGTTTGCGGCGCTCGCAGCGGCAGCTTCGAAGGCTGCCGGGCTTGAGCTGAGCCCGCGCGACCTGTCCCGCTTGGCCCGCCGCGGTTCGGGATCGGCCTGTCGTTCGGTTTTCGGCGGATTGGTGAAATGGAATGCGGGACACGATGACGAAAGCTCGTATGCCGAACCGGTTGATGCCGGTGATATGGATCTGGCCATTATCGTCGTGCTGATAACCAGTGCCAAGAAGCCGATTTCCAGCCGTGAGGCCATGCGGCGCACCATCGCCACCTCGCCGCTTTACGACGCGTGGATCGATTCATGTGGCACGGATATGGATGACGCGCTGGCGGCGATTCGTTCGGGCGATGTGCAGCGTTTGGGCGAGATCACTGAAGCCAACGCGCTTGGTATGCACGCGGCGATGATGGCAAGCCGGCCCGCCGTGTTCTATTGGTTGCCGCAGACTGTCGCCGCGCTGAAGGCTGTTGCCTCGATTCGCGCTGATGACGGCTTGGGCGCATGGTCGACGATGGATGCCGGTCCGAACGTCAAGGTGCTTGCCGACGGCCGCGACGCTGAACGTGTTGCTGACGAGCTGCGCAACCGTCTGCCCGGCTGCGAGATTGCGGTCCATCGGCCGGGTGCCGGCGTGCGGGTTGATAATTTCATGCGATGAATCAGTGGTAATTATGCATTCCTGCCGACACTTGGCAGGCGCGGGTAGTTAAATGGTTGCTTGTGAAAAAGCTTATTGAACAACTGGTGAAATTCGGTTTGGTCGGCGTCATTGCCGCCGTAATTGATTTCGGTGTGCTGAATCTTTTGGTGGCCGCTTTCCACATGAACAACGTAATCGCGAGTACGATTTCGTTCCTTGTTTCGCTGGCGTTCAATTACTGGGCAAGTATGAAATACGTGTTCAAACGTCGCGCTGACATGGCCCGCTGGATGGAAGGCTCGATTTTTCTTGCTGCAGCGGTGGTCGGGCTCGGTATCAACGACCTGATTATTTGGATGAGCACATTGGGAATGGTTGCCAACGCGGCTGTCGCACAGCATGCAATGTATATTCTGCGTACCAATATCGGCAAGATTGTCGCCACTGTGGTGGTCGCCGTCTGGAACTTCATCATCCGCAAGTGGCTGCTCGACGACCGTTCTGGGCAGAACGGCGAAGCCGGCAAGTCGGCATCCCCGGCTTCTACAGACAAGCCCAAGCGCAAGACCTTCGCCCAGAAGCTCGGCGAGTGGTCGATAATTCACACGCCGAAGGGCTGGCAATAGAAGCGTTCGTGTAAACGCGGTAAATCCTAAAAATAACGGTCTCGTCTCCTTTTGACTGGGAGGCGGGACCGTTTTATCTATAGATATCGAATTCGTTACACCTCGACCTGTGTGAGCATCGGGGTTTCTGTGCTTTGCTTGATCTGCCTGAAGCCGGTGAAAGACAGGACAAGCGAGGCCAGTGCAAGGGCGGTGACGACCAGGAATCCGCCGTGCGAGCCCATGTGGTCGATGAAGATGCCTGCGATGGCTGAACCCGCCGAGCCGCCGATGGAATTCATCGCGCCAGTCCACGCCATACCTTCGGTGAAGCGGGTGGGCGGCACCAAGTGGAGCATGAGCTGGTTGCCGTTGATCCACGTGGGCGACTGGCACACGCCGATGATCAAATAGATGACCATGATAATCCATAGTTTGCCCGCGAACATGAACAGGCAGGTTCCGAGGTCCACCACAATCAGGCAGAAGTAGAAGCGTTTCCACAGCGGAATCGTCCAGTTCTTCGCACCGTAGAAGATCGCGCCGATCATCGAGGAGAATGAGAAGCAGGCGGAAACGAAGCCCACCCATTGGCGCATGTTCTGCTCGGTGGCCATGGCGACGATGGAGATACCGGCGGCCGACTGGAAGGCGCCGATGCCGAACCAGGTGACGCACATCGCGATGAGGCCCGGCCCCCAGATGGATTGTCCGGATTTCAGCAGGCCGGCCTTCTCCTCCGCGGCTTCCGCACGTCCACGCAACTTGGCGGCTTTCAGCGCCTCACGCCGACGGTATTCCTTTCGTGAGATGCCGGCTTTGCGGGCGAGATCGGTCTGCGATGGCGGTTCCGTGGAAAGTTCTGTCAGGAACATCAGCGCGCCGACGATGACGCACATGCCGGTCACGGAGAAAGCGAGCACACCGGAAATCACGGCCAAGGTCGAGGCCAGAGGATTGCCGATGACCCACATCGCCTCGTCGAAGACGCCGGAAAGTGATAGCGCCCGGTCGGTGCGCACACGGTCTCCGTGCAGCAGTGTCGTCCAACGCTTGCGCGACATTGCGCCCCACGGCGGTATGGCCGACATGAACGGCACGATGACGAACAGTATCCAAGAGGGCACGCGAGCGGTGATGCACGAAACCATCGCCGTCGCTGCCACAATCCAGACGATGATGGTGGGAATGGAAACCTGACGCTGCCCGAATTTGTCGACCAGCTTACCGAGTACGGGGCTCATAATTGCCAACGCGATGGCCTGGACGGCGCTCAGTGCCCCGGCGAGCGTGTAGTTGCCGTAATAATGCTGTACCGAAATGGTGATGGTCATGCCGACCATCGGGAAAGGCATGCACGCGATGACCGAACCGATGGCGAAGCGTGCGGTGTGCGGCATGCGCAATAGTTCGGCATAGCCTCCAAATAGGCGGTGGGAGGCGTCTTTGAGGCCAGAGACGGGTATAAAGCGCATGGCTTTAGGAATTCCTTTCAAAATGCGTTGGGAAGTCTTGCGGTTGGTGGCAGCGGAGAAATCCAAACCGGTCGTGCGCGGTTCGTGCGGATTTTCGCAGGAACCAGTTGTGGCTCAGACGGATAAAAAATAACCTTTTTCTCTGCTTTCAGGCTCGATACTTTACCGGTCATGTACTACGACACGCGGTGAATTGCGCGGTAAACGAAGAATAAAACGTAAATCTTTTGCGAACGTATCTGTCGGGTTGTTTAAAAGCCTTCCGTTGCATCAAAAGTGTCTTACGTGCTCAGCCGCTGGTACCCTGTTATTGGGTAAAGGGCATCGTGATTGGCGATGTCCGGCACAAGTCATTCGTTACCGGGAAAGGCCGTTCATGTCGTCAATTGCGTTGCAGACCACGTTGCATTTCGTCCGCCACGGCAAGGTCGAGAACCCCGGTCACCTGCTCTACGAGCGTCTTCCTGACTTCCATCTTTCGGCGTTGGGGTTGCGCATGGCCCAGGCCAGCGGACGGTATATCGCGGCCAACGCCCAAATGAACCAAGCGGTGGCGCTCTATTCCTCGCCCTTGGATCGCACCCGTGAAACCGCGCAGGCGATTCTGGCCGAACTCAACCCCGTGCGCCTCTCGCGCGGGCAAGAGGAACTTTCCATTGAAACCGATCCACGGCTTATCGAAGCGGGCAACGAATTCCGTGGCCTGCGTATCGGTTACGGCAAAGCCGCGTTGTGGCGGCCGCGAAGCCTCAAGCTGCTGCGCAACCTGTGGCGGCCGAGCTGGGGTGAAAGCTACCAGCATATTGCAGCTCGCGTCAGCGATTTCGCGCAAGAGGCCGTGCACAACCACCCCGGGCAGCAGGTCATCATCGTCAGCCATGAGTCGCCGATCTGGAGCTATCGGCATATGCTGGAAACTGGTCATCCCGAGCACAACATGCTGTTGCGGCACACCGCGCTCGCCTCGATCACTTCGATCACCTACGACAGCGAAACCGGCGAGATGTTGCATATCGACTATGCCAACCCGGCCAAGGACGTGAAATCACAATACGCGCCAAAAAAACAACGCCACGAAGGTTCGCATTCGAGTGTGGGCACGTCGGCGTTGTCATAGCCGCGGATGGATTACGATAGAGTGAGAACAAGAACCGGCAATTGGCAGTAGAGGCAAAGGAGCGAATATGGCGGTTGACATTGAGGGTGGCATCATCAAGGATGGGGAATTGGCTCGTTTGGCTTTGATGCCCGGTGTGCGGGATGCGGCGCAGGCAGGCGTCGATCTCATTGCGCTTTGGCCGTTGGATACGGCGCAGAAATTGAGCAATGACGCGAAATATGCCGAAGACCTGCAGGTTTTGGTCTGCCGGGCCGTCGCCGAGGTCATTACCGGCGAGGAAATCCCCATGGCGGACGCAGAATTCGTTTATGAAGGTGCGGTGAGTATACCGGGACGCCCTCAGTCGATGGTCGACGCGTTGATTGACGTCAATGATGCGTATGAGCAGATGGAGGACTATTCCCGGTCTGGCGACACTTCGTTGGTGATGGCCGGTGCCGGCGAGCTCAATGTCGGTTGGGATGAGAAAACGGTGAAGGCCGTGGCCACCGCGCTTGAGGAGATCGAGCAGGCCGCCGGTGCCAGCGCTGTATCGGGCGAAGACGGGCAGGGCGACGATCGGGAAGACGATTCCACCCCGCACGGTCCTGACGTCGAGTCTGTGGCCCAGCGTTTTGCGGTGGTACTGGCCGCGATTGAGGGGTTGCTTGGTTTGGTCGAAAACGACGTGGATGCCGCCAATGACGTTGACGCCGCGGCCCGCAATGCGACGCCGATTATGCTCTATATCAACGAGTTGTGCGAGCGCATGTCGATTCCACGCATGTACTTGACAAGCCGGCAGTTCAAGGACCTGGTGGGCAAGTATCTTGAGACGGTGGGCTCCGGCGACGGCGAAAATGCTATCGATGCCGTGGCCGGGTTCGTCTCCCCGCTGGCCAAAGCCGAATGGGAGAAGCACCACAATGACGTCGTTTACGATCCCGTAGCGGTGGCCAAGGCCGAAAAGGAAAAGGAAGAGAAAATCAAGAAGGCCAAGCTGGCCGAAAAATTCAAGGATATTCCGGAAGACAAGAACAAGCCACCGGTGGAGCTGTAAGTTCGGGCCCGGTAGCCGTTAACGAAGGCGGTGGGTTTGGCCTGGTGGGTTGCCGTTCTTTGGTGCCGTCGCCTTCAGCCGGTCTGCTCTGATATCCGATATATACGGAAATGTGCGCTATCGCAATATTGCTGGTAGCGCACATTTCCGTATATATCACTGTAGATGTTCTGGCTCAGTTCTGGGCGTCAATGAAATCCGTTTTGGCGGACTTCATATCGGTGGGTCCCATATATCCCTGTGCCGGCTCCCCGCCGGAACCTGGCAGTTTCGTCTTGCCATCATGGCCGCCGCCAGGCCGTGTATTGGCGTCAAATGGAGGTTCTTTCAGATTGGTGTCCTCGGGATTCCTGGCTGAATCTGTTGTGCTCATCACGATCTTCCCTTCTGGTCGGACACGCACGTCACGGTGCGCCGGATGGCTTAAAAGTGCCGGGCGTACATTTCTGCCGACGATGTCTCATTATATGACTTCATCTATGGATATCGCGGAAAATGTACAAATTATTTCTATTTATTGAATTTTTGTAATCCGACGATTGCCGATTGCCGGCAGACAAGTGGCTGGAAACGGTATGGGCATGGATTGATGCGCATGACTGATGATAGTGGCTTGGATGCAAACCAAAGGCCCTCCGAACTCGTCCGATGGACGTATTCGGAGGGCCTTTGGTTGTGCCGGTTAGCGCTTATTTCGCGGGGTCATCGACGTTGTTTCCAAGGCCGTCTTCTGCGCCCAATCCGTTATTGGGCTGCTGGCCTTGTTGCGTTTGCTGGTCCTGCTGGCCGAAGGGATTTTGGCTTTGGCCCGTCTCTTCGGCGTGGGCTTCGTGCTGGGACTGGTACTGCGTCTCAATGGACGAGAAAGTTTGCGAGCTTTCGCCCTGCCCATATTGGTCGGTTCCGAAGCCTTCCTGGCTTGCAGGCTGGCCGTATTGGTTGTCGGCGATGTTTTGCGGATTTGCCGGCTGCGCATATGGATAGTTCGCGGAAGCCTGTTGACTTGTCGTCTGCGGATATTGCTCGCCGAGTGGGTTCTGCTGTTGCTGCTGCATCGGCTGGGCATACTGGCCGTACTGATTGGCTGGCGGATTTCCCTGATTCATCGGCGGCATGTATTGGCCGTTGACAAGGCTCTCCGGAGGCAGGGACTCATCGAAACGAGCGCCTTCCGGGTTGGGGCCAAGCACCATCAGCACGATTTCCAAGACAAAGCCGGCCAGCATGCAAAGGAAAGCTATGAGCATCGCTATGACCATGCCGGCACCGGCAGTCTCGAAGGACGATTTGGATGGGCCGGAGATGGCCATTCCACCGATGCCTACGACCATCGATAGCACCATGATCATTCCGCCCGCGATATCCAGGCCATAAGGCAGCAGCCACCACCAGCCTGACTTGTTGGAATCATGCAGGCGTCGGATTGTGATGGAAAGGTTTGGGATGAAAAGCGCAAGTCCTACGATAATATCGATGAAACCGGCAGCTTTTCTGAACAGAAGCACGTCAAGGAAGAGGAGAACGAAGTAAAAGATCAAAAGGAACAGTTGCACCCACCAGAACTCGCTGCGGCTGGCGCGGCCAGAGAACCTGACGTAATTGAGGAAGAAGCGCTTGACGGCTTCGATTGGCGGGCACCCATAGTAAGGCCTGTTCAGCGGGACGGCTGCCGCAGGGGCGGAATTGTTGGGATTCAGATTGCCGTAAGGCTGGCTGGGCGCGCCATTCGGGAATGCAGGTGTCCCGCCTTGAAAATCCATCGATTGGTTTGCGGCATATTGAGGAGGAACGTTGTTTGAGTCTTGCTGAGCGCTGTCATACTGCGGAGCCTGCTGGGAAGCGCTGTATTGCGGGGCTGCCTGCGGTGCATCATATTGGGGCGCAGGCTGCTGGGCTTCGTACTGGGGCGTTTGTTGCGGTACCTCGTATTGCGGTGTCGCTTGCGCAGCTGTGGACTGTGATGTTTGCTCCGGTGCTTCGTACTGGGGCGTTGCCTGCGGGGCTTGGTGTTGCGATGCCGATCCGGGGAGCGGTGGAATATCCGGAATAACAAAGTTTTGCGGCGCACTCGATGACGACGTGTCAACGGGATTGGCTGGGGTTCCGGAAGCGCCTCCGGCTGTGTACGGGCTGTCCTCCGGATTGTTGTAATCCTCGTTTGGTTGAGGGTTGGTGTCGTTCATCGATTTCCTTTCGTTGAACTGCTCCTCGTTATATGCATATTGCGATAATCGTCGAATATCCACATCGTCCGGACACAGCATGAAGATACGAGCCCGCATCTTGCTTTCAGTTTAACGGATAATGTTGAAAGCCTGCAACTGTGGATAGGTTATTGTTCGAATGATTTTGTAATAGTTGCAACGCTTTGCAACGTTTATGTCCGAATTGTCAGAGTTCGCTGTCATCCAGCGATATCGCGTCATCCTCGCCTGTCGGGCCCAGCAGTACGCGCTCGACAAGCGAGACCAGGCCGAGCAGAATGCCGGTCATCGCCACGACGACGATGGCGGCTGAGAAGATCATTGCCGTCTGGAACGAGTTGAACGCGCCTTGCAGCCATACACCGAGGCCGTTGGTCGCCCCGAGGTATTCGGCGGTAACGGCCGTGCCGAAAACATAGGCGGCGCTGATGCGGATACCGGAGAAAATCTGGCGGGCGGCGACGCGCAGTTTCACGTGGAACATTGTCCAGAGTTTCGTCGCCCCGCAGGTCAGCGCCACATCCTGATAGAACTTGGGCACGGCGACGAGGCCTCTTGAAGTGTCGACCGCGACGGAGAAAAGACCGAAGACGGCCACAAGCGTGATTTTGCCGGCCGGGTTGAAGCCGAACCAGATCATGAACAGCGGCGCGATGGTGATGATGGGGATGGTCTGTGCCGCCACGAGCAGTGGGTAGAAGGCGCGATTGGCGGTTTTCGAAGCATAGAGGCCGATGCCGACGGCAATGCCGACGATGACCGCGATGATGAACCCTGCCAAGGCCTCTGCGGTGGTTACGGCCGTTGCTGCCATCAGATCGGGCCATGTGGCGATCATCGACGAGACGATGGCAGCGGGGAGGCCAGCGTGGTCTCGGAAACGAGATGTGCGCTCGCCGCCACCTGCCAGACGAGAAGCACCGCGCCGATGGTGATGGCCGGCGGCAATGCCTTGCGCCACCAGTTCCGGTGTTTGTTTCGCGTTTTCGTATCGTTGTGCATCAATTGCCTCATTGGTATAAATACAAAAATGAATTCAAATCTGAGAGATCATTTCCAATAGCTTTAGTCAGAAATCAATCTAGGCGGAGTGTCGAAAGTTTAGGGAAACCCTTGCGGTCATCTGCATTCCAATATTTTCGGCACGCTCTCATTCGCGCTCATTGGTGATTATTCCACATATTCATTGGTCGAAAGTTCGGTGGCCTGAGGGGCATGGGGCAGCTTCTTCTTATGAGAATCGGTGTAGGTGCCAGCGTTGTATTGGAAGTCGAGGTATTTCTGGCCGTCCTCGGTGTTGACGGTTGCGGTGAGCTTCTGGCCGGGCTCGCCGTTGGTGGTCTCGTCGTTCATGCCGTTGCCGCTCCAGTAGCCTTCACGCACCACTTTTTCCATCGAGGCGCGGGCCAGTTTCGGGTCGAGATGCGAGGTCTTGGTTTGGCTGACCAGAATGTCGGCGGCCTTGTCGGGATTGGCCAGTGCATAGTCGTATCCGCGTCGCGCGGCCTTGAGGAACTTCTTCAGGTTGGCGACGTTCTGCGAATTTTTAAGCCAGGAGTTCTTCACCGCAAAGCCGAGCTGGTCGGGATTGCCGGGCACACCCCACTTATCGGCAGCAAAGCAGTTCAGGGCCGGGCCGTTGAGCTGCGATTCCACTTCCTCCCAGTTGGCGTAGAAGCCGGCGAAATCGCCCTTGCCGCTGGTGAGCGTGCGGAAGGTATTGGTGCCGGCCGTCGCGGTTTTGAAATCACCGGAGCCGCCGGCGTATCGGATCATCTGACGTACCGAGGCGCTTTGTTCGGCCGAGCCGAAGGTGACAAAAGTCTTGCCTGCGAAGTCCTTGGGGGTCTTGATGTCGGTTCGGCTCTTTAGGCTGCACCAACGGGCGATTGGCTTCTGCGTGAGGTCGAAGACGAGCTTCAGGTCGGCGCCATGCGCGTCGGCATTGGCCAGATCGGTCAGTTTGGAGAAGCCGATGTCGGCCACGCCGTTCTGCACGCTGGTCTCCGCGCCGGCCTGTGCGGTCGGCAGGATCTTCACATTGACTCCCGCATCCGCAAAATAGCCGAGCTGCTGAGCGACGTAGAGACCGACATGATTGGTGTTCGGCGTCCAGTCGAGCATGAAGGTCAGGGTGGATTTGCCGTCGGCTCCGGTGGTGTTATTGCTTTCCGAACTATTGCCGCAGGCGGCAAGCGAAAGACCAAGTGCCGCCACGCCGACGACTGCCGTGGCCTTGCGCATTATTTTGCGATAATCATTGAAATTGCTTTTGGCGTCATTGCGAGAACGGCTAAATCGCCTGCTACCCCTAAAAATCCTCAGAAAATCGGTTTTGATGCTCACTGTGAATCACCTTGCCTTGTTTTGCGGGCTGAGGCGACGCATGCGGAAAGGTGAGGAGTCCGCGCGACGAATCAAGCCGGTGCTTCAAACTCAGGAAACGATCTGTACCAATCGGTTTATGCCGACCAGTTGCGGTTATGGTTGGGTTTTCAGCCATAACGCCGCAGAATCTGTGTTCCAAGCTTGTTGCGTTTGCTCAATTATCTTGGCGCAGCTGCTGCCACCAACCGCGCGAACAGCTTTAAAGTATAGGCTTCGGCCCTTACCAATATAGTCATCGACGAACGCGCTGTAGCACTCAACGGCTAATTGGAGTCGATTGTTGCTTCCGTGCTGTGGAATTCATTGACGCAAAATAAGGAATGTTGATATTCAGCGGTTTGGTGATTGGAAAGCATGCTTATCGAAGCAAAGAGTGCTTTGCGGGCCGTTTTTCACGTTCAATGCTGCACGAAGACATCGTATCGATTCGAATTTTATATGACGTATTGTGATATTTGCTACATTGTCGGTGTGAAACCGCTCGAGAAATGTTGAGGTATCGCTTTTGCGTATTGGCATTCGGTGCCGAATCGACTTTTCTTTTCATTTGTCTTCCATGGTATGCCCGGTTGCGATAATCTAGAGGTATGAGTGAAAACAACAGCAACGAACTTCGCATCGCCGTCGTCGGCGCCGGCCCTGCGGGAGTCTATTCATCCGATATCTTCCTGCGGGAGCTGAAGAAGAAGGCCGCCGACCTGGGGCTGCCCGACCATGCGCGTATCGATCTGTTCGAGAAGCTGCCGGTGCCGTTCGGCCTGGTGCGCTACGGCGTAGCTCCCGATCACCCGGCTATTAAATACATCGCCGACGCGTTGGAGAAGACGCTCGACAACCCCGATATCCACCTCTATTGTGACGTGGAATTTGGCCGCGATTTGACTCTGGACGATTTGATGCCGCGTTACGACGCGGTGCTTTTCGCCACCGGCGCAGTGGCCGATCGTCCGCTGACCATTCCCGGAGCCGATCTTGACGGTGTGCACGGTGCCGCACGGTTCGTGGAATGGTACGACGGCTATCCCACCGGTGCCCGCACCTGGCCGCTGGGTGCCGAGAAGGTGGCCGTCATCGGCGGCGGTAACGTGGCGATGGACGTCTCACGCGAGCTGATGCGCAATGCCGACGATTTGAAGGCGCGCACCGACATCCCAGACAATGTCTACGAGGGCATTGAGGGCAATAAGGCCCGCGAGCTGCACCTGTTCATCCGCCGTGGCGTGGCCCAGGCCAAGTTCAGTGTGCAGGAGCTGCGCGAGCTCGAGAAGTTGCCGGGCGTTCAGATCGTCATCAATGAGGACGATTTCGACCTTGACGACGAGACCATCGAGCAGGCGGGCAAAGACAAGCTCACTCGTCAGATGGTCGAGGAGCTTTACGCTGTCCGCGATATGGCCGAGGATATGGAAGACGGTGGCGGTGTCGATTTTGAAGGTAATCCTGCCACCAAGAAGTATTATATTCACTTTAATTCCGCGCCTACCGAGGTTTTGGGCGAGGGTGGCAAGGTCACTGGCCTGCACGTCGAGCGCACCGAGACCGGCGCGGACGGCGTGATGCGCCACACCGGTGAATTCACCGATTATCCGGTCGAGGCCGTCTACCATGCCATCGGTTACAAGCCGGCGAGCGTGCCGGGCGTGGCCTACGACGAGCAGCGTAGCGTGCTGGCCAACGAAGACGGACGCATTCTCGCCGAGCCTGCGTTCACCGCCGAAACCGGCAAGAGCACCGTTCGCCCGCGTCTCTACGCCACGGGTTGGGCCAAGCGCGGACCGGTGGGCTTGATCGGTTCCACCAAGTCCGACGCGCTGCTGATCGTCGGCAATATGCTCGAAGATCTTGCCAAGGATGAGAATGCCGACGGGAACGGCAAGGGTTGCATCGCCACCGACCGCGATCCCGAGTCCATCGACCGCCTGCTCGCCTCCCGCGGGGTCAAACCCATCGATTTCGTCGGCTGGAAGAAGGTCGACGCTTACGAGCGTGCCGAGGGTGCGAAGGAAGGTCGCGAGCATAAGAAGGTCATCGACCCCGACCAGCTACGTGCGCTCGCTTTGGGCTGAGGGTGCTGACGTATTAGCTTGACATGATGGCGTCAGGTTTCCATTTCGGAACTTGGCGCCGTTTGCGTACTCATCTCGAAGATGCGATGAAAATCAGTGTTTTGCCGGCATTTTCTTGATTTTGCACGCATGTTCAATTGAACATGCGATGATAATCAGAATTTCAGTCCCGTTTCCCTGATTTTGCTCGCAAGTTCGATGCGGGAAGATGGATAGAGGTCTGCCGCGACCAAGATACTTGCATCTCATGGCTAGTGTTCAGTCATAGTCACAGCTAGCGTTCAGCAAAATTACAGACTGATTCGTTAGGCTACTGAATATGGACGGCAAGATCAAAGTGCATGGCCATCTTAACGGCCTCAAAACCACACTCCTCTTCGGGCTGATGTGGGCCATCATCATGCTGATTTGGTGGCTTACCGGAGCCAGCCGTGACACGCTTGTCTACTATATTTTCATCGGCCTGGCCTCGACTTTCATTTCTTACTGGTTTTCCGACCGCATATCCATCGCTTCGATGGGCGCACAGCAGGTCTCGGAGCAGAAGGCGCCCGAGCTTTACCGCATCGTGCGCGAACTTTCCGCACGCGCTGGCAAGCCGATGCCGCGCATCTATATCGCTCCGACCATGAGTCCGAACGCGTTCGCCACCGGCCGCAATGAGCGCCATGCCGCCGTATGCTGCACGCAGGGCATCCTGCAGATTCTGAACGAGCGCGAGTTGCGCGGCGTGCTCGGCCATGAGCTGATGCATGTCTATAACCATGACATCCTCACCTCGGCAGTGGCCAGCGCGATGGCTACGGTGATCACCTATCTTGGATATATGCTGATGTTCTTCGGCGGCGGACGGGACAACGATGACCGCGATTCCGGGATTTTCGGCCTGCTCGGCGTGGCCTTGAGCTCGATTCTTGCACCGATCGGCGCCTCGCTGATCCAGCTGGCTATTTCCCGAACTCGCGAATACGATGCAGACGAGGATGGCAGCAAACTCACCGGTGACCCGGCGGCGCTCGCCTCAGCACTCAGCAAAATTACATCCGGCGCGGCCATCAACCCGATGCCGCAGACCGCCGGTACCCAGTCCGCAGCTGCGATGATGATCGCCAACCCCTTCTCTGATGAGGGTTTCAGCCGCCTTTTCTCCACGCATCCGCCGACCCGGGAACGCATCAATAGGCTGATGCGGATGGCACAGGAGATGCAGGGTGTCGCTACCGGCCCGAATAGAGGGTCGCATTTCGATCGATTGGGTTCCGATGAATCGGCTCAGGTCGCGTACTGAACGGTGATTTCGGCGCTTCGTTGCGAAAACGGGCTGGCATCTTTCCGCCCGAATTGACATGCTTGTAGGGATAATCCCAATAAGAGGTTATCGTTAACGAATGAAATTTATTCGTCTGGGATTATGGAATATGAATCGGTGTAGAAGCCGGGTTCCATATGGTCAACGATTTTCGCTGAGTTTCTTGTTGATTTTGTTGATATTCATCCTCTTGGATGTGATGACGATAATCCAAACCAACGCATAGATAATGACGAATGCGGCTACAACGCTCACCAGGCCGCCGGGAATCTCTTTGAAACCCCAGCCATTAGCCAGAAGCCAAGCGATGGTGAGTGCGAACGTCAGCACGCAGTGGGCGATATAGCCAACAAGTTTTCCGTTATTGAGCAAGAACGTCAGTTCGCCGATCAGCATGCTCATCATAAAGAGTGTCGCAATGCTCAGCGGATTGATGGGTATCCATCCAGGTACGACGGCACTGACCAACAGGAAGAAAAATGAGCCGGCACCGATCCCGTCTACTGCGTAGAGAACGATTTCGCCGAGAAGCGTCCTTTGGTGTTCCGTGATGCCGCCTTTCTTTCCGAGATTTCGGTTACTTTTATTGGACAATCCAGTATAATGTTTTGATTATATACCTTAGATTTGAGATATCTGACGTATATCAAATGATTGATGTAAGTGTCGTAAAATCATTGCAATATATCAATTGCACTGCACAGAATTGAGCATGGAGTGATTCCTTTTTGCTCGGATATCTTTGACATGACATCAGACGGTCATGTCGTAATTTGCAGATTTTCCCGTCTCGGTACAGGTTTCGCGGCTCTGTGCTAGACTCATTTCTTGTATGTGCGCGTCAGTGTGCATGCACCGTTGCGGATGTAGTTCATCGGTAGAATGGAAGCTTCCCAAGCTTCAGAGGCGGGTTCGACTCCCGTCATCCGCTCTTTCATATTCACGATATCTCGTTGAAGATAAAAATCATGTGGAGCCGTCATTTGCCCGAAGTTTTCAAATGACGTAAAACCGGCTATTCCCCAAATGATTATTCCGCTCCGATGAGCTATCTTCAGGACTTGCTGCTATTCGATGAACGGTTGATGGGCAATAATGCGGTTCTCAAAACAAAGGAAGAATCAATGCGAATTGCCGATAGAAAAATAAAGTGGAGGAGGCAGGAATCGAACCGTGCATCTCCGCCTTGCGGCGGGCTCTACCATTGAGTTAATCCCCCAATTCACTGGGCTATCAAAAGATAACCACAATGACTTGTAAAGTATATCACATATTTTCGATTGACAATTCCATGTCGGCGGCTTCGGCCGTTTGGGCCGGTCCAGAGGTTTTGCGTTCGTTCCGGTTCCTATTTTCTGAAGATTTTGCATGTGGGATGACCTCCGTCGAAGTCGATGGCGAGGCTCGCGGCAATAATGGAATCATGACCATGGCAACCCCGGAACGATATCGTGAAATGCTGGAATCCGCGCGGCATAACGGCTATGCCTATCCGGCGATCAACGTGACCAGCACCCAGACCCTGAACGCCGCGTTGCAGGGGTTCGCCGAGGCGCAATCCGACGGCATCATCCAGGTTTCGGTGGGCGGAGCGTCCTATTTTTCCGGGCAAAGCGTGAACGATCGTGTCACCGGCTCGCTTGCTTTTGCGGCTTTCGCGCGTGAGGTGGCCGCAAAGTACCCGGATATTTCCATCGCCTTGCACACCGATCATTGCGCCAAGCCGTATCTCGACGGTTGGGTGCGGCCATTGCTCGCCCGCGAAGCAGACGAGGTGGCGCACGGCCATGAGCCGATGTTCCAGTCCCATATGTGGGACGGTTCGACGGTACCGTTGGCCGAAAATCTTGACGTCGCCGAAGACCTGCTGGATCTGTCGGCTAAAGCGCACACGGTTTTGGAAATCGAAATCGGTGCGGTCGGCGGCGAAGAGGACGGTCATCGTGCGGATATCGACGAAAAGCTCTATTCCACACCTGCCGAAGGTATCGAGGTGGCCCGCCGGCTCGGGCTGGGGGAGCGCGGCACGTATATGGCGGCGTTCACGTTCGGCAACGTCCATGGCGCCTACAAGCCGGGCGTGGTGAAGCTGCGCCCGGAACTGCTCGGCGAGATCCAGCGTGAGGTCGCGTTGGCTGCGAAGGACGGCAGGCTGGGAGCCGATGGCGAAGCAGGGGAAGTCTCGGCTCGCTCGTCGGCGGATGCGTCCGTCGACTCGACGTCTCGCAGGTGGGCCTATACCGATGCCGATTTGCATGACAATAAGCCGTTCATGCTCGTCTTCCATGGCGGCTCCGGCTCATCGAAGGGCGACATCACGGCTGCGGTCCATTACGGTGTGGTGAAGATGAACATCGACACCGACACGCAGTACGCCTTCACCCGCGCGGTCGCCGGTCACATATTCGAGCACTATGATTCCGTGCTCAAGGTCGACGGCGAGGTGGGCGAGAAACGTTACTACGACCCGCGTTCGTGGGGTCGCACGGCCGAGGGCGCGATGGCCAAGCGCGTGGTCGAGGCTTGCGTTGAGCTTGGTTCGGCAGGCAGGGCGCTCAAATAAAAGTTCTTAAATAAACCGCTTAAATAACCTCTCAGGTAAGCCGATTAGCGGGAATATGGCAAACGCATAACATGGCGCAACGCTAAGGGAAATAAAACAGCGCACGTTCGAAGGCAAAAATTCGGCACACCGGCGTTTGGGCAAGGTGCTCCCGTCGATGTTCACAAATTCCTGTCAGCCAGTGCAGAGGGATTGACCCTGCCCGTACTGGCACGCACGATATAAGACGATTCCAGCATAATGGGCTTTCGCTCGTTCAGCGGTTTGGTATGGCGGATCAGGCCGATCGTCTCGGTCACGGCTTTGACTCCCAAGGCCTTTCGAGGCAGACGGACTGTCGAAAGCGCGGGGGAGACCAGCGAGCTGAATTGCACGTCGTCGATGCCGACCACCGAAACTTGGCCGGGAACGTCGATGTTGCGCGAATGCAGGGCCGCGATGAATCCGATGGCCATGATGTCGTTATAGGCGATGACGGTGTCGGTCGGGTTGTTCAAAAACACTTCTCCCGTGCGGAATCCGCCGCTGAAAGTCGGCGCGTTCGAAGGGATGCGGCGCAGTTTCAGATGGTGGCGTGAGCAGATCGACGAAAGCGTGCGCCAACGTACTCCGTCCTGCCATGAGGATTCCGGACCGCTCAGGTACGTGAAATTGCGGTGGCCCAGGGTTGCGAGGTGCTCGACGGCTTGCCCCAGTCCGGTCTGCACGTCGCCGATCACCGATTGGATGCCGCGGATGGAGCGGTTCAGCGTCACCAGCGGTTTGGTCTGGGCGAGTTTGCGTATGCCGGCGTCGGAGAGGCGGGACGAGGCGAGGATCAGCCCGTCGATATGTTGGATGGCGGTATGGATGGAAGTGCGCTCGATGACCGCGTTTTCCTCGGAATCCAGCACCAAAAGCCCAAAGCCGTTGGAAAGGCATTCGTGTTGGGCCGCTCGCGTGTATTCTGCGAAAACCGGGTTGCTGAGATCGGCCACCACGATGCCCAGCATTCCGTTGAGATGATCATCGTTGGTATGTGCGTTGATCGTATGCGAACGATAACCGAGCCGATCGGCGACCTCGTAGATTTTTTCGGCGGTTGCGGCGCTGACACGGCCGGGCCTTGCAAACGCTCGGGAAACGGTAGATGGCACAACACCGGCAGCCTGGGCCACGTCTCTGATGGTGACGGGTTTCTTGGCATCCTCTAGGGCGGCAGGGGGCTCTTGCGGATTGTCTCGAAAATCTTTCGATAGGCTTTGAAGATTCTCGGCTTGGCCGTCATCCGTTATTTCGTCATTGTGCACTCTTTTGCCGTCCTTTGCTCTTTAGTATAAGCATACGTTGGCAAGTAATGGCAACAGCATACGGCCAAATGCTGCTGCGCGTAAACTGAGGCACGATTTAGGACTTTCGGGCAATCACCAGGGATTGTCTGTTGCGCTTCTGCTAGGAGGATTTTATGGCTGACAAATCAGGAACGCCTTTATCTCCAGACAGGCTATTTCCTGCCGAGGAAAAAACATTGCAAGCCGCACGCGAACTGTATGCCTCGGTCAAGGATCTTCCCATTATTTCCCCTCACGGGCACATCCCCGTTGAATGGTTTGCGCAGGACAAGCATTTTGCCAACCCCACCGATTTGTTCATCACGCCCGATCACTATGTCACCCGTGTGCTGCATGCCCAGGGCGTCGCGCTGAGTGCGCTGGGGGTCAACCAGCCTCATTTCACCGAGCAGCAGGCCCGTGACGCTTTCCTGCTGTTTGGCCAGCACTGGTTTGCTTTTGCCGGCACCCCTATGCGCTATTGGTTCGAGGATTCGTTGGCGAGGGTGTTCGGCATCGATAAGAAGTTCGGCAGCGAGACCGCCGGGGCGATTTACGACGAGCTTGACGAAATGCTCAAGGCCCCGGAATTCAGCACGCGCTCGCTCGCCAATCGTTTCAATATGGACTTTGTTTCCACCACCGATGACCCGGTGAGAGATTTGGGGCTTCATGATAAGGTCAACGCCGACCCCGATTTCAAGCCGTTTGTCTCGCCTGCGTTCCGTCCGGACAAGTACCTTGAGCCGTCGCGTTGCGATTGGCCGCAATTGGTTCGCGACCTCGGCTCGGCCGCCGACGTGGATGCTTCCAGTTACGAAGGTTTCACGCAAGCCATGCGTCGCCGGCGCCGGTACTTCAAAGAGCACGGCGCGGTATTGAGTGACCATTCCCATATCAGCATCAATTCCGAAAGACTCACGGATGCCGAGGCGGGCCGTCTGTTCCGGGAAGCGTACGCCGGACGAATCGATTCACATGATGCCGATCGTCTGCGCTCGCATCTATTCAACGATCAGGCCATGCTCGCCCAAGAGGACGGCTTGGTGATGACCGTGCATCCCTCCATCGCCCGCAACTACGATGCCAAGGCTTTCGCCAGTTACGGCGCGGACGTCGGCGGTGACATCCCGGCGCGGGCCGAGTTCGTCGAAGCGTTGCGCCCGCTGTTGAACGAGTACGGCAACAATGCCGATTTCCATTTCGTCGCCTTCACCGATGACGAGACTGTCTATTCCCGTGAATTGGCGCCGCTTGCAGGCTTCTACCCGTCGTTCTATATCGGGGCGCCGTGGTGGTTCATCGACGCGCCGGATTCGATTTCGCGCTATTTCCACGCCGTCGTTCCGTATGCCGGATTTACGAAGCTTTCCGGGTTCATCGACGACACCCGCGCGATCTGCTCGATTCCTTCTCGCCACGACATGAACCGCAGGGTCACCGCAAGTTTTGTTTCCTCCCTGGTCTGCGACCGCCGCATCTCCATGGACGAAGGACTTGCGATCATGCACGATCAAGTATCCACCCAGCCAAAGCGAGTGTTCAAGATCGGGAGCTGAGCAGTAAGTCGAGCAACACCAAACAGCGTAATGCGTGACTGCGCATCAAGAAAAGGGGCAGCAATGAAAGCAGATAGCGTTTCCATTCCTCAAATCAGCCGTGAACAGGACGGTCGTCCGACCGCGCCGGAAAAGATCATCCATCTGGGAATCGGCAATTTCACTCGTGCTCACCAAGCCTGGTACACCGAGCACGCACCCGATGCCGCGAAATGGGGCATCGCCGGTTTCACCGGTCGCGGGCCGCGGATGTCCGACTTGCTTGAGGCGCAGGAGTGCGTATACACCTTGATTACTTCCGGAAGGCAAGGCGACCAATTCGAGGTCATCTCCTCGATTTCCTCCATGCACAGCGGCTCGGACACGGCGGCGTTGCGCGCCCGGTTCACCGATCCGGATATTGCCATCGTCACTTCCACGGTCACCGAGGCGGGGTATAAACGTACCCACACTGGCGATCTGGATATCGCGGATCCCGATGTCGCGGCGGATCTGCGGGCGTTGAAAGCCGACCCGCTGGCAGACGGGCTCAAAACCGTGCCGGTGCGCATGGTCGCAGGCTTCCTGGCTCGCAGGTGTGCGGCGGCCGGCCCGATCACGGTGTTGCCTTGCGATAACCTGGCCGGCAATGGTGCCGCGTTCCGCAAAGTCGTCGAGCAGGCCATCGCGGAGGTCGATCCGTCATTGCTTGACTGGACGCGTTTGAACGTCTCATGGGCGACCTCGATGGTCGACCGCATCACTCCTGCCACCACGCCGGGTGATATCGAGCAGGTTGAACGTGTGAAGGGCTGGCATGATGCGTCACCGGTACGTACCGAGCCGTTCCGCGAATGGGTGATTGCCGGGGACTTCCCGGCCGGACGCCCTGCCTGGGACGAGGCGGGCGCCGTCATCACCGGCGACGTCACGCCGTACGAGGAACGCAAGTTGTGGATGCTTAACGGATCCCACTCGACCTTGGCCTATTGCGGCTCGCTCTTTGGCTATGAGACCGTTGCCGATGCCGTCGCCGATCCGACCTTGCGCCGGTGGGTCAATGAATGGTGGGATTTGGCCGGACGTTACATCAGCGTTCCCACCGACGAATACCGCAAGCAGCTGCTTGAACGTTTCGAAAACCCGAATATTCGCCATTTGCTGATGCAGATCGCCTCCGATGGAAGCGAAAAGCTGCCGGTTCGCATCGTTCCCGCCGCACGAAAAGCGCTGAAAGACGGGGCGCCCATCGTTCCCGCCGCCCGCGCCATTGCGGCGTGGATATTGTTCCTCACGCGTTTCAGCGACCGGTTGGCCGATGTCAATAAAAGCAAGGTCGTTTCGCTCGCCAAACCCTGTCTCGCCTCAGAGAGAAGCATCGACGGCGAAGCGGTCAGGCATGTCATCGCTTATCTTGATCAAGGACTTGCGTCTTCGTCGTTGTTTGTCGACGAGGTCGTCCGTCAGATCGACGAAGTGGGCAAGGCTGCCGAGGCTCGTCGCGCATCATGATTGGCATTGTCGCGCTTTGTATCAGGGTTGGCGGCGTGATTGTCATGAAAGACGTGAATGAAAATTGAATAAAACGGATGCCGTCAAACAGTAAGCATCTGTGAATAAAAATCTGTACAACAGAAAGGAATCGATATGGCTATTGAAAAGGCCGAGGTATTCGTGACGAGCCCGGGACGTAATTTCGTCGTCCTCAAACTCACCACGACCGACGGAATTGTAGGTCTCGGCGATGCGACGCTCAACGGGCGCGAACTCGTTGCCGCGGAGTACCTGAAGACCATCGCTCCTGCCCTGATTGGCAAGAACGAGGACAACATCGAGGACATGTGGCAGTACCTTTACAAGGGTGCCTATTGGAAGCGCGGACCGGTGACCATGGCCGCCATCTCCGCCGTCGACGTGGCACTGTGGGACATCAAGGGCAAGAAGCTCGGCGTCCCGGTCTACGACCTGTTGGGCGGTGCTTCGCGCAAGGGCATCCTCACCTATGCGCACGCCTCCGGCACCGACCTGCCGAGCCTCTACGACTCCATCGACATGTACCGCGATATGGGCTTCAAGGCCACGCGTATTCAGTACGCGCTGCCCGGCATCCCCTCGACCTACGGCGTCGCGGCTTCGGCCAACGCCCAGGCCGGTGAAGGCGAGAAGGGCGTGCGTTACGACTACGAGCCCGCCCGCCGCACCAGCGTTCCGGTCGAAGAGGTGTGGGATGCCCGCACGTACCTCAACACCATTCCCGGCGTTTTCGAGGCCGTGCGCAACAAGTACGGCAAGGACCTGATCCTGCTGCACGATTCGCACCACCGTCTGCGCCCGATCGAGGCCGCCCGCTTCGGCAAGCTCCTCGAGCCCTACGACCTCTTCTGGATGGAAGACACCACGCCGGCCGAGGAGAACCAGCAGTTCCTGCGCATCGTGCGTGAGCACACCACCACCCCGATCGCCATCGGCGAGATCATCAACTCCTGGACCGATTACATCACCCTGATCGAGGAACAGTTGATCGACTACGTGCGTTCGGCCGTCACCCACACCGGCGGACTGACTCACATGAAGAAGCTCATGGCCTTCGCCGAGCTCTTCGGCGTCAAATCCGGTTTCCATGGCCCGACCGACGTCTCACCGGTGGGCATGGCCGCGAACCTGCACCTGGATCTGGCGATCCCGAACTTCGGCATCCAGGAGTACATGAAGCACAGCGACGAGACTCTCGAGGTCTTCCACACCTCCTACACCTTCAAGGATGGCTATCTGCACCCGGGCAACAAGCCGGGCCTGGGCGTCGACTTCGACGAGAAGCTCGCTGCCAAGTACCCCTACCAGCCGGCTCCGCTGCCGGTTGACAGGCTGCTTGACGGCACCATGCACGAGTGGTGATTTTTCTTAGTGACTGACGTGTCGGGGTGGGATATGTGTTGTTCTGGACACTCGAGTCCGTTCGGGCAAGGTTACGCCAGAACAACACATATCCCATCCCCGACACTCTGACTAATGGTGCTTTTTGTAAGCGAATAAAAAGTAAAAGATTCGGGGCCGTTCGGGCAAGGTTGCGCCGTAGCAACGCATTGGTACCGATCCGGCACTCTAATAATCTTTCCTTGTCGGCCGGGTGCGGGAGAGGCTGATAGAGCATCCGTTTGGACGGGAACAGCATTTTCTTCTCTTGGCGATGGCATGAGGCCTGATAATAGGCTTCCCGCCATTGCTTTTGGCGTTTTTTAGCTTCGGTAATTGTATATTTGTCGTATTGATATAAATAGTACGTTAGGTTATTCAATGTCGAAATATGATTTCAAAGCAAACTATGGCAACTTTGAATATTCAAAAACGGATTTGGATATGGTTAAAAAAGATTGACCTCCCACACGGATGTCGGGTTGCCAATATGAGGCTTTGCAAAGCTGTAAAGCCATAAGGAGGAAGAATGGACGCGAATACAGAAGCTGTACAATCGTCGCGAAAATTTGGAAAGGGTTCTCGGCCGAAAAACATCCAGAAAGCTCATAAGCATCGTCGCAATGGCTTAATTGGGTGGGCCTTCATCACGCCTTTCCTTATTTTCTTTGTCATAGCGATTATCATGCCGATTATCTATGCGCTGTATCTCAGTGTGTTCACTGATAAATTGATTGGCGGCAGGGTTTTCACCGGCTTAAGCAATTATGCTGCGATTCTGACGAATGGCTTGTTCTGGGATGGACTCTGGCGCGTTATCCGCGTTTTCCTGATCCAGGTGCCGATCATGTTGGGTCTCGCTCTTCTTGCTGCGTTGGCCATCGACAGTGCGAGGCTGGTTGGCCGCTCGGCCTTCCGAATCCTTCTATTCCTGCCTTATGCGGTTCCTGGAGTGGTCGCCGTGCTTATTTGGGAATTCCTGTATGGCAATCAGTTCGGTCTGACAGCCAATATCAATGCCCTGTTCGGTCTCTCACTGCAGCCACTGGCCAAGAACGTGATCCTCTGGTCCATCGGCAACATTATGACATGGTCGTTCACGGGCTACAACATGCTCATCCTTTACTCCGGTCTGAAAACCATTCCGACCGAGCTTTATGAGGCGGCAAGGCTTGACGGAGCAAGCGAATGGCAGGTTGCTTGGCACATCAAGGTCCCTGCGATCAAGGGCCAGCTTCTGATTTCCTTCATGTTCTCGATCATCGGTACATTCCAGCTCTTCAGCGAACCGCAGCTGTTGCAGACTCCGGCGCCGAATGCGATTTCGAGTAGCTATACCCCGAACCTCTGGGCATACAACCTCTCGCTGAACGGCAGCCAGTACAACCTGGCGGCGGCGTTGGCCATCATCATGGGCCTGATCACCGGTGTGCTTGCGTTCGTGACGCAGAACCACGGTTCAAAGAATATCGACTGAGATCGCAAGGAGAAAAAGATGTCTCGTAAGAATACGAAAAACGCTGCGACCGTAGCGGTCTCCACCGGATCCGGTGTCAGGAAGAATGGCTATTCACGCCGTCATTCCCCCGTACTGTTCATATTCATGCTGGTATTGGCGCTCTATTCGGTTATCCCGCTGCTGTGGCTGCTGCTGAATGCAACCAAGAGCCAGGCCGACATTCTCTCGACCTTCGGCCTCGGTTTCGGACACAAGCTCAACATCGTCGAAAATCTCAAGGCGACGTTCACCTATGAGGACGGATCGTTCCTGAGGTGGCTGGGCAACACGGTGATGTACGTGGTCATCGGTGCGGGCGGCGCCACTTTGCTGGCGGCGCTGGCAGGATATGGCATGGCCATGTTCGACTTTGCCGGCAAGCAAATCGTTATGGCGATCATCATCGGCGCCATCGCCATTCCCGGCAACGCCTTGGTCGTCCCCACCTTCCTGCTGTTCGCGAAGTTGGGCCTCACCAATACCCCGCTGGCGGTGATACTTCCCTCGCTCATCAGTCCATTCGGGTTCTATCTGGTCATCAGTTATGTGCAGTCGGGTGTGCCAAGGGAAATCGTTGAATCGGCCCGTGTGGATGGCGCCGGAGAGGTTCGAATCTTCTTCCAGATCGTCCTTCCTCTGCTGATGCCCTGCATCGTCACTGTGCTGCTGTTCGCCATCGTGTCTACATGGAACAACTACTTCCTTCCGTTGATCATGCTCAACGATCCGAAGTGGTATCCGTTGACAGTCGGCCTGGCGGAATGGAACGCGCAGGCGACCGGCTCGGCCACTCCAAAGCCGATCTACAACCTGGTCATCATGGGTGCGCTTGTCACCGTCATCCCGATTATCATCATCTTCCTCATGCTCCAGCGTTACTGGGAGTCCGGTCTGAGCGCCGGCAGCGTGAAGCAGTGATATCGGTAATCAAACTGTTCAGATTTTAGTAAATTAGAAAGAAAGAAAGGTACCTTCAATGAAACGTACAAAGGTAGTTCGCTTCGTGGCAGGAGTCGCAGCCATCGCTATGGCTGCTGCAGGCCTTGCGGGTTGCGGCGGCTCGTCAAACAGCGCCGGCGGCTCGACCGGCGGAAAGGAAGGTGATTTGGACGCGGCCCTGCAGAAGGGCGGCACGATCACCTACTGGACTTGGACCGACAGCGCCAAGGCACAAGCGGCGGCGTTCGAGAAGAAATATCCGAAAGTTCATATCAAGGTCGTCAACCCTGGCACGGGCATGACCGTCTACACCAAGCTGCAGAACGTTTTGAAGGCCAGCTCCGGCATTCCTGACATCTCCCAGATCGAGTATCAGGCCATCCCGCAGTTCTCTGTCCCGGGCAACCTGCTGGATCTTTCGCAGTACGGCTTTGCCAAGTATAAGAACCAGTTCGTCAAGTCCGCTTGGGAAGGCGTGACCAGTGGCAGCAGCATCTATGGTCTGCCCCAGGACACCGGCCCGATGGTCATGTTCTACAACAAGCAGGTCTTCGATGCCGCAGGCATCACCAATCCTCCGAAGACCTGGGACGAGTACATGCAGGATGCGAAGATTCTCCATGAGAAGGATTCCAGCGTCTACATTACCAACGATTCCGGCCAGGGTAACTTCATCACCTCCATGCTGTGGCAGGCCGGAAGCCATGCCTACAAGGTCAATGGCACCAACGTCGAGATCAATCTGAACGATCCGGGTGCCATGCGTTGGGCCAAGAACTGGGACTACCTGTTCAAGAACCACTACATCTCCTCGCTGACCAACCAGGGCACTGAATGGTATCAGGCCGCCAACAAGGGCAAGATCGCCTCTGTGGTCTCCGGCTCCTGGATGGCCGGTGCCTTCAAGTCCTCCGTCAAGGAGACCGCCGGCCAGTGGCGCGTCGCCCCGATGCCTTCCTATGATGGCAAGCCCGCTTCCGCAAACTACGGTGGTTCTTCCGAAGTCGTGCTGAAGAAGTCGGCCAACCCCGCTTTGGCGGCTGCTTTCCTTCGTTGGCTCAACACCTCCCAGGAATCCATCGATCTGTTCAAGCAGAGCGGCGGCTATGTCTCCACCAAGAAGGAACTGTCTTCGCAAGAGTTCCTTAGCGAGAAGTCCGACTACTTCGGTGGCCAGCAGATCAACAAGGTCTTCCTTGAGAGCGGCAAGAACGTCGTGAGCGGTTGGCAGTTCCTCCCGTATCAGGCCTATGCCAACTCCATCACCATGGACACGGTCGGCAAGGCCTATCAGGGCCAGACCACTTTCGAGAAGGCGCTGAAGGAGTACCAGAAGGCTTTGGTCACTTACGGCAACCAGCAGGGCTATAAGGTCACTGGCAAGTAAGTACTCCACAGCTGTTTAAAGAAGTGCAATTGATGATATGAGAGCAACACATGTGTAGTGATGTGTTGCTCTCATGATATCTGTACGTGGCTGTTGAGGCCGCGTTTGCGGTCCGGCGGTGCGGATACACAATCCAATGAGATTAGGTGGTTGTATACACATGTTTGTTCCTGAATATTATGAGGATCTTTCGCTTCTTCATAGCGGGACAGAACCCAACAGGTCATATTTTGTTCCATGTTCCCTGCCTGCTGAGAAGAGTGTATGTGAAGACGTGCCGAAGCGGAACATACTTGCTTCAACGGGTCTGGAGCAATCCGATCGATGCGTCATGCTTGACGGGACGTGGAAGTTCCGTTATTACGCGAGCATCTATGACCTGGATGCGCAAATAGCATCTACAGGTCTCAAGTTTTTCGACGAATCCTGCGGTATATCCGGCGATGGCGTTTTAGGCGCCTTCGATTCGCTTGAGGTGCCATCTGTCTGGCAGTGCAACGGTTACGACAAACCGCAATATACCAACATGCGCTACCCGTACCCCTTCGATCCGCCGCATGTTCCCAAGGATGATCCCTGCGGAGTGTGTATCTACGGGACTTCGAATATCACCAAAATAGTGCCGCGCCCCGCGTCTTCCTTGATTTCGAAGGTGTGGATTCATGTTTTTATGTTTGGTTGAACGGCAAGTTGGTGGGCTATAGCCAGATTTCGCATTCGACCAGCGAATTCGACGTGACGCAGACACTTCACGAGGGCCGCAACCGCATCGCCGTGCTGGTGCTGAAATGGTGCGACGGAAGCTATCTCGAAGACCAGGACAAGTTCCGCATGAGCGGTATTTTCCGGCGGGTCTATCTGATGCAGCGTCCGCAAGATGCCGTTCGTGATTTTTTCGTCCATGTCGATCTCGCCGACGGTCTTGACACGGCAACGTTGGGCGTCGATTTCAGCTTCCTGGGCTCGCAAGCCACCGATGTTTCGCTATCGTTGTTGGATGCATCAGGTCAGCTGCTTGATACCGCGCACACCCAGGCCGCACAGGGTAATAGTGCCAGCTCCGGCTTCACCGCTGAGGCGACGGTGACATTCACCATTGCCCACCCTCATCTTTGGAACGCCGAAGATCCTTATCTCTATACGTTGGTGATTTCCACAGGGCTGCCGGGCGACGGCGAAATGATCGTCACCCGAGTCGGCATCCGCAAGGTCGAAATCAACGACGGAGTGCTCGAAATCAATGGAAGACCGGTGAAACTACACGGCGTGAACCGCCACGATTCCGACCCGGTCAAGGGCTTTGCCGTGGACCGCGACGACATGATACGCGATCTGCGTTTGATGAAGGAACACAACGTCAACGCGATACGTACGAGCCATTATCCCAATTCGCCGGAATTCTACGAATTGTGCGACCAGATGGGCTTCTACGTCATCGATGAGTCCGATATCGAAAGCCACGGCGTGGAGAGCCTGTATTATCAGCCCACTTGTGCGACACAAAAACTTGCATGGCATGGCACGATCAATGACAACCCGCAATGGTTCCCGGCGATTCTGGACAGGGTCCAGCATTGCGTGCTGCGCGATAAGAATCGTCCCTGCGTGGTGATGTGGTCGATGGGCAACGAAAGCGGTTATGGACGCGCGATCGAAAAAGCGCTGGCATGGACGAAATCATTCGATCCTTCGCGTCCCACACACTATGAGAGCGCGATTCATCCGGCGGACGACCGCGAATTCGATTATTCCGATCTCGACGTTTACAGCCGTATGTATCCCTCCATCGAAGACATCGAAGGATATTTCGAGCAGGCCAAAAAGGGAAGGGGTGCCTACGGTGCCGGGGACACGCACACCCTGCGTCCATACGTCCTGTGCGAATACTGCCATTCCATGGGCAACGGCCCGGGCGATCTTGAAGACTATTTCCATGTCTTCCAGAAGTATCCGGGTATGGCCGGCGGCTTCATCTGGGAATGGTGTGATCACGCCATCGACAAGGGCCGTACCATAGACGGGAAAACCATATACGCCTACGGCGGCGACCACCACGAATACCCGAATGACGGCAATTTCTGCATGGACGGATTGGTCTATCCCGACCGGACGCCGCACACCGGGCTCAAGGAATTCAAGAACGTCTTCAGACCGTTGCGCGTTGTCGGATTCGACCGGCAACAGCAACTGCTGACCCTGCATAACTATATGGATTTTGAGGATTCCTCGACGTTCACAATTTCGTGGCAGTTGCTGGTGGATGGCAAAGTCACTGATCAGGGAATATTTGATACTCAAAGTGGGGATTCGCATATCGCTGCCCACCAAGAAGGAACGGTGAAACTGGCCGGTATTTCGATTCCCGATCGCGGCAAGGCCACGTTACTGGTTTCCTATGCCACGGCTCAAGCTGGGGTGGTGCTCCCTGCTGGTTTTGTCTTGGGATTCGATGAGGTGCCGCTTGAAAACGTCGACGCGCGCAATCAGTACGCCACGCATCTGCTTCAGGAGGATCACGGCAGGTCAGGCGATGTCGAGATTGAGCAGGATTCGCGGCAGATTCGCATGAGCGCAGCGCGATGGCAGTATATATGCGATCAAAGAACCGGCTTGTTCTCTTCGATGGTTTTCGGCAACTGCAAGATTATCGACCGACCGATGGAAATCAATATCTGGCGCGCTCCCACCGACAACGATATGTTCGTCAAAAAGGAGTGGGAGGCCGCCGGCTACGACCGTGTGGAGACCAGGGCGGATGACGTGGCAGTGAGGCGTGATGCCAAGTCCGGCGACGTTTTCATCACCGCTCGGCTTACGCTTGCGGCCGCGGCCGTACAGCCGGTGCTTTGCGCCGACGCAACGTGGACGATCCACGATGACGGTGCCGTTGAGCTGGCCATTGAAGTCAGGCGTGGGCAGACGATGCCGTTTCTGCCGCGTTTCGGGCTCCGTCTCTTCGTGCCGAAGGCCATGAACCATGCGGAATATTGCGGCTACGGACCCAACGAGAGCTATATCGACAAACGGAGGTCAAGCTATTACGGGGTTTTCGCCGGTTCGCCGGAAGATTTCTACGAGCCGTATATCAAGCCTCAGGAAAACGGCTCCCACTACGGTTGCGACTATGTCAGGCTTGAAGACGCCAGCGATGACGTAACGTTGACCGCAGTCTCGGAAGTACCGTTCTCGTTCCAGTTCCTGCCGTATACGCAGGAGGAAATGACCGAAAAGAAGCATCGTTACGAGCTTGAGCCTTGCGCATCGAACGTGCTGTGCCTCGACTATGTCCAAAGTGGTATGGGTTCGAACAGCTGCGGCCCGCAGCTTGCTTCGCGTTATCGCTTGGATGAGCAGGATTTTGCTTTCAAGATCATGTTGCTTCCTCAAGCCAGCCGTTAATTCAATATCAAATCAAACCGAACCAGCAATTTCCGTTATATGCGGAAATGTGATAGGGGAAAAGATGAAGATTAAAGTTGATCGTGAATTGGCCAAATGCGGTCGGTTCCTACACGACCGGATCGAGCCCCATATCGAGCGCACCGTCGTTTCGTGCGATGTGGCGATGGTCGAGAATCCCGGAGAGCCCGAGCCGGCGGGCGCGTTCATAGAGCGTGCGGAGCGTGGTCAAGTGGCGTTTTCGCCCGCACGTTTCGGCGAGAAGTGGGGTACGACATGGGGAACCACATGGTTCCGCGTCGAAGGCACCGTTCCCCAGGAAAGCCTTGCCGGCGGGCAGACCCTTGAACTCGTGGTGGATCTCGGTTGGGAGCCCGACAAGGTCGGCGGCCAGGCCGAAGGCTTGGTATACCGCGCCGACGGCACCGCCATCAAGGGACTGCACCCGTTGAACAGCTGGATCAGGCTGACCGGCAGCGCAAGCCTGCCCGACCTGATCAATGCCGATGGCTCGTTCAGGCTCTATATCGAGGCGGCTAACAATCCTTATCTCGTCGGTTGGCCGGCGCGCAGCACGGATCTGGGCGAAGGCCCGACCGGCAAGCGAGATCTGCCGTATCTGCTCAAGCGCATCGATATCGCCGTTTTTGATGAAGAGCTATGGAATTACGCGCGTGACCTCGAAGTGGTGCGTGGCCTGATTAAGTCGCTGGATTCCTCGACCGTCCGCTATTGGAAAGCCGTCAAAGCCCTGCAGCGTTCGTTGAATGCTTACGACGATGACGATATCGAAGGCACATTGGGTGCTGCTCGCGCATGCCTTGAGGACGTGCTGTCAAGCGAAGCGCCGAAAGACGTGCTGCATGAAAACGCCATCGGGCATTCGCATATCGATTCCGCGTATATGTGGCCCAAGCGCGAGACCCACCGCAAGGTCGCCAGAACCGTTTCCAACGCCTTGGCCTTGATGGATTATGACCCCGATTTCCGATACGCCATGAGTTCCGCGCAGCAGTATGAGTGGCTTCAGCAGGAGCATCCGGACATCTTCAAGCGCATGTTGCAACGGGTGAAGGAGGGGCGTTTCATACCGGTGGGCGGCATGTGGGTCGAAGCAGACGCGGTGATGCCCGCCGGAGAATCCCTGGTCCGCCAGATCACGTTCGGCCGTCGTTATTTCAAGGACGTTCTGGGCGTCGAGCCGCGAGGCGTATGGCTGCCCGACAGCTTCGGCTACACCGGCTCCTGGCCGCAGATCGCGCGTCGTGCCGGCTTCGAGTGGTTCTTGACGCAGAAGATCTCGTGGAACGACACCACCAAGTTCCCGCATCATTCCTTTATCTGGCAGGGCATCGACGGCACGGGCATCCTTACCCACTTCCCTCCGGCCGACACCTACGCCTCCGAAATGCAGCCTGAAGAGCTTCACTATGCCGAATCGAACGCGCAGGACAAGGAGCTCATCGACCAGTCGCTGATGCTTTACGGCTACGGTGACGGCGGCGGCGGCCCGACGCGCGAGATGGTGGGGCGCATGCATCGGATGCGCAGCCTTGAGGGGCTTGCAACCTGCCAGTCGACCGCACCGGATGAATTCTTCGACAAGCTGGCCCGGCAGATGGATGATGCCGGCGCCGAACGTCCCCATTGGCGTGGTGAGCTCTATCTTGAGCTGCACCGAGCCACACTGACCTCGCAACAGGATATGAAAAATGGCTGCCGCATCGAAGAGTCGCAATTGCGTGCTCTCGAATACCTGAGCTGTGTCGCGGCGCTCGCCGACCAGCATTATAAGGTGCCGCGCGAGCAGATCAACGGCATCTGGAAGACCTTGCTTTTGAACCAGTTCCACGATATTTTGCCGGGTTCCGCCATCTCTTGGGCCCACCGCTTGGCTCGTGAGGATTACCAGCGGGATGAGGCGCTGCTCAAGGAACTGACCCGACAGGCCTGCGACGCGATTGCGAAAGCCATGCCCGGCGAGCAGGTACTTGCGCAAGGCAAGATATCACAGACTGATTGGAGAGGGCACGACCTGTCAACCGGGCAACGTGGTGATATCCCCGTGACCTGCGAACGTGAACATGATGGCTATGTCCTCGACAACGGAATACTGCGTGTCTCGGTCTCGCCAGAGGGAACGGTTGATTCGTTGGTCGATTTGGCCGAGAGCCGTGAATTGGTCGCTTCGGGCGAGCATCTGGCCCAGTATGCGTTGCTGACGGACAAGCCCTCGGAACGCGATGCCTGGGAGATCGACCGTGATGCGTTCCTTGGCCCTGTGGCCAAGGGGCTGCGCGATGTCACTATCGAAAAGCAGGATGACAATGATCAAGCAATGCTGCGCATCAGCGGCAACCTCGGTCGGGCTTCCCGCGTCTCGATGACGGTAAGTCTCAAAGCCGGCGCGAAAAAGCTTGATTTCACCTCCGAGGTGGACTGGAACGAAAAGGATCGTTTCCTTAAGGTGATGTTCCCTCTGGCGTTGGTGACGGATAACGCGACCTACGAATGCCAGTACGGCACCGTGCAGCGTCCGGTATGCAAGAACACCGAAAGCGACGAGGCGCATTTCGAAAGCTGCACCCATCGGTTCGTTTATCTCGCCGAATCGAACTACGGTGTCGGCGTCGCGAACGCTTCGACGTATGGCGCGAGCGTCCGTGAACTCGACGGCGACGAACGGGTGTGCGGCACCCAGCTGGGGATGTCGTTGCTTGAATCCCCGACGTATCCCGATCCGCATACCGATGCCGGGCGTGTACACAGCTTTGCCTGGTCGGTGTGCGTCGGGGCGAACCTTCCGCAAGTGGTCGACGAGGCCAGTGAATTGAATGCTCCGGTGCTCAGCAACCTGCCTGTAGTGGATCCTCTGGTGTCCCTCGATTGCGAGCGCGGCCATATTGTTCTCGATTGGCTCAAGGAGGCTGACGACGGGTCCGGCGACATTGTCGTGCGTCTCTATGAGGCCGTGGGAGGCCAGGCGTCGGCGAAGTTGCGCACAAACGTTCTTATGGCCCAGGCGACGGTTCGCGAAACGGATCTGCTCGAGGAAAATCCTGTGCAGGGCTCCTTGGCGACCGCTTTGGTGGAGTCTCGAGCCGGTGCGCCGATTCCTGCCGAGGGAGCGCAACTACGGATGGGGCCTTACCAGCTGGCGACTCTGCGTCTGCATCGTTCCGGCGTAGAGCGCGTCTGAAAGCGGCCAGGCAATCTTGCGGTATATCTCTAACGGGAGTTGAAAAGACCATGTCAAGTTTTATCACTTCGCAAACACGGGTAGTCGGCGACAAGCCATCGAAAGCGGTGTCGTTTGCCGTCGAGGACGTGCTGCGCGACATCGGCAAGGTGTTGCTGCCGGCAGGTGGCAAAGGTGCAGATATCGTGTTGGTCACTGGACCGCATGATTCGGAAGCCTATGAGATTGATACTACCGGCGGCAATGTCGAGATTCATGCCGGTGACGATTTCGGTTTCATCTTCGGTCTGTACGCTTTCAGCCGCCAAATCCTCGGCGTCAAGGATTTCTGGTTCTGGGACGACCAGCGTTTTGAGCCCCGGCAGCGCATCGAGGTCGCAGATGATCTTCGTATCGTCAGCAAACCCGCCGCTGTCACCTACCGCGGTTTCTTCGTCAACGACGAGGTGCTGTTGGAGAATTGGCAGGTCGACAACGATAAAGCCAAACCTGGGCGTCTGGCCTTCGAGACGATCTATCGTTTGGGCGGCAATCTGGTCATCCCGGGTTCCGGCCAACGCGGGGAGCCGCATCTGAAACTGGCCCGCGATATGGGGTTCTATATCAATCAGCATCACGTCACGCCGTTGGGCGCACCGATGTTTGCAACGGCCTATCCCGGCGTCAAGCCGCTTTGGCCCGAGCAGAAAGACCGGTTCCAAGCCTTGTGGCAAAAGGCCATCGACGAGCAGAAGAATCAGCGCACGATATGGACGCTCGGTTTTCGTGGCCAGGGCGACCAGCCGTTCTGGAACGTGGACGCACGTTACGATACCGACGAGGCGCGGGGCAAAGTGCTCAGCGAAGTCATTGATTTGCAATATAAAATGGTACAGCGCGCATATCCCGGTGCGCCCTGCTGTATTTATCTGTATGGCGAGATGATGGATCTCTACCGCAAGGGGTTGCTGAAATATCCTGAGGCGCTGATCAAGATCTGGTCCGACAACGGTTTCGGCAGAATGGTTTCCCGGCGACAGGAGAACTGGAATCCGCGGGTTCCGGCGATGCCTGAAGGCGACGGGGGCAACGGTATCTATTACCATGCCAGCTTCTACGATCTGCAGGCGGCCAACCATATCACGCAGTTGTGCTGCGATCCCAGGCTCATTCAGCGGGAGCTTGAAGCGGTGATCCGCAACGGCGGCGACGATGTATGGATCATCAATTCCTCGAATATCAAGCCTCATGTGTACATGCTCAATATGATTGCGGCGCTGTGGCGTGAGGGGACGATCGATTTCGAGCAGACGGCCAAATCGTATATTGCCGATTACTATGGCGAGCGCAACGTCGAGGCCGTGTTTGCCCTGTTCGAGCAGTATTGGAATATCGCCGTCCATTACGGGCCGAACTGGGACGATTGCGCGGGCGAGCAGTACTTCAATCATGTCCCGCGCATGCTCATTACCCAGTATCTGCGCAACCGCACCCAGCCTTCCCTGGATCTCAAGTGGATGTGCGACGGCCCGGACCTCAATACCCAGATAATTCACTACCGTGACCAGGTGGCCCCCGCCGTAAAGCGTTACCGTGATTTCCTGCTGCAGGTTGAATCCGTCGCCGCGCAAATCGAATTGAACGGTGACGCTGCCGAGGCCGAGCTGGTTCGTGACAGCATCGGTTTGATGGCCAATATCTACAGCCATTGCGTGGCCGGTGCCTGTTATGTGTGCCAGAGCCTGCTTCAGGCGGATCAGGGGCATTGGCGCCACGCGTTCTATTACGCCGGCGTTGCCCGCGAAGAGTTCGCTGCGGGCAACGCCGCCATGCAGGCGCGTGAACACGGCAAATGGGCCGGTTTCTGGGATAATGACTGCCTGGCCGACGTCAGTCAGAGCGCCTATATCTGCGGCAAGCTGATGTCTTATGCCCGTGTGATGGGTGACGGTCCGCACTTCTACCAATGGAAGCGTGACTTCATGTACCCCGAAGGCGAGAAAACCGTGTTTGTGATTGCGACGATGGAGAAATACAAGACAGATGACGAGATATTCGCCGCCATGAAAGCCGCTTGGCAGCGCTGAACATTGCCGGGATTTCAATATCAATAAATATAGTTGTGCCTAATAAGGAAAGATGACAATGAAAGATACGGATACAAGCAAACAAGACGTTGAGAAGCCGCAGATGAATCCGAAGTATGAGTTGGGTACTGTGGCTAACCGCACGTTCATGGCCAACGAGACCTACGAACTGCTGGACTTCGGCAAGGGTTTCGCGCTGCCGCAAGGCGGGTCGGGCTGGCTTGACGACGAGGGCCGCATCGACCCCTCGCACGGCGTGCAGACCTGGATCACCGGTCGCATGACCCACGTCTATGCCATCGCCGCCATGCTGGGCTGGCCGGGCGCCGACAAACTCGTGGACGCCGGGCTCAAAGGACTGACCGGCATCCTGCACGACGACAAGAACGGCGGCTGGTATCCCTCGATTCAGGCCGACGGCACTCCAGAGCCCGGCAAGACCTGCTATCCGCACGCCTTCGTGATGCTTTCCGCCTCCTCGGCCCTGCTGGCCGGGCGCCCCGGCGCCAAAGAACTGCTGGACGAGGTGCTCGCCACCTACGACCAGTACTTCTGGGACGAGAAGAACGGGCTGGCCGTCGACACCTGGGATTCGACGTTCTCCACGCTTGACGACTACCGCGGCATCAACGCCAACATGCACACCACCGAGGCCTTCCTCGCCGTCGCCGACGCCACCGGCGACAACAGGTACCGCGTGCGCGCCGGCCGCATCGTCGACCACGTCGTGGGCTGGGCAAAGAACAACGGCTGGCGCATCCCGGAGCATTTCGGTCCGGATTGGTCGATCGACCTCGAATACAACGCCGACAAGAAGGACGACCAGTTCAAGCCCTACGGCGCCACCCCCGGCCACGGCATCGAGTGGGCCCGCCTGATCACCCAATGGGCGCTGAGCTCGTTCGCCAACCGCTCAGGCGCGCAACCGTACATCGACGCCGCCGAGCACCTCTTCAATCAGGCGGTCGCCGACGGCTGGAACCGCAACGGTACCGTGGGCATGGCCTACACCGTCGATTGGGACGGCAATCCGGTGGTCACCGACCGCATGCACTGGACGCTGGCCGAGTCGCTCAACACCTCCGCCACCCTCTTCAAGGTGACCGGCAAGAGCGAGTACCGCGACTGGTACACCACCTTCGCGCAATATGTCGACGAACACCTCATCGATCACGACAAGGGCAGCTGGTTCCACCAGCTCGACCAAGACAACAAGGTCATCGGCACGGTCTGGCCCGGCAAGTCGGACGTCTACCACGCCTTCCAGTCCACGCTGGTGCCGTTCCTCGACCCGGCGGTCTCCATCGCCACCGCCATCAGCAACGCACAATAGTCAAGCAAAAAAGAACTGCTATACGTTGAAATATGAAAACATGCTTCAACGGCAAGCATATATATTGGGGAATAATGCATAATAATTCATCGAAACTTCAAGCTCAGTTCGTTATCGATAATGATTTCGAGGTGGAGAAGGTCAGCGACAGACTGTTCGGTTCGTTCGTCGAGCATCTTGGTCGCTGCGTATACACAGGTATCTACGAGCCCGGGCACCCCACAGCCGATGCCGATGGATTCCGGCAAGATGTGATTGACCTCGTGCGCGAGCTTGGAGCGACCACCATCCGTTACCCGGGTGGCAACTTCGTCTCCGGCTATCGCTGGGAGGATGGCGTCGGCCCGAAAGATCAGCGTCCGCGCCGATTGGATATGGCTTGGCACTCCACCGAGACCAACCAGTTCGGCCTGCATGAGATGGCGAAGTGGCTTGAAAAGGCCGGCGGCAACGAGCTGATGGAGGCGGTGAACCTCGGCACCCGCGGTCTTGAGGACGCGATGGATTTGCTGGAATACGCCAACATCCCTGGCGGCACGAAGCTTTCGGAGGAACGTCGCGCCAACGGTGCCGACAAGCCGTTCGATATTCGTATGTGGTGCTTGGGCAACGAGATGGACGGCTCGTGGCAGCTCGGCCACAAGTCGGCCGAGGACTACGGTACATTGGCCGCTTCGGTGGCTCGCGGTATGCGGCAGATGGATCCGGACGTCGAGCTGGTGGTCTGCGGATCTTCGTCGCATAGCATGCCTACGTTCGGGGCTTGGGAAGAAACGGTGCTTTCCAAGTGCTATGACCTGGTCAACTTCGTTTCCTGCCACGCCTATTACCAGCCCCATAATGGCGATATGGCCAGTTTCCTGGCTTCCGGTGTTGATATGGACGGCTTCATTCATGACGTCGTCGCCGCCATCGATGCCACCAAGGCGAGGCTCAAGAGCAAGCACGACGTGTTCATTTCCTTCGATGAATGGAATGTTTGGTATCAGGATGCCGAACCGAGCAAGAACCCTGAGGGCATCGGCAACTGGCCGGTCGCCCCGCATCTGCTTGAAGATATCTATTCCTTGGCAGATGCTGTGGTCTTTGGCGATTTGATGATCACGCTGCTGAAGAACGCGGACCATGTGCACGCGGCGAGCTTGGCCCAGCTGGTCAATGTCATCGCGCCGATCATGACAGAGCCCGGTGGCCCGGCATGGCGCCAGACCACGTTCTATCCGTTCTCCATCACCGCCGGTCTCGCCAAGGGCGGCACTGTGCTGGAGCCGAAGTTGGACTCCTCAAAGATTTCCACACCGCAATATGGCGATGTTGATGGTGTCAACGCGGTGGCGGTGCGCGGTGCCGATGGCTCGGTGTCTGTTTTTGCGGTGAATCGTTCCCTGGAAGCCGACGCCGAATTCGAAATCAAGCTGCCCGCCGAGCTTCGTGGCGGCTCCGAGCTGAAACTGGATGCCAAGACGCTGCATGATGACGACATGTTCGCGAAGAACACCCTTGAGCAGCAAAATCGTGTAACTCCTCATACCAATGAAACCGCTGCGCTTGACCTGCAATCCGGTAGCGTGAAGATTGCGTTGCCGCCGGTTTCGTGGACGGCGATTCATATACGGTAGTTGTGCGTATTTTTGGCAGTCGGGAGATATTCCCGGCTGCCTTTTTTTATTGTTTTATATGCGTGAACTTACTTTTCCTGACCAGACGGCAAGGCGCGCCTATTTTTATGGCTACGTACAGGCTATTCCCGTCAATCACGCGCGGCATAATGGAGATATGACTGAAAACTCAACTGATTCACGACCTGAACTGCCCAAAGATGTCCGTGTCCGCTTCTGCCCGTCGCCCACCGGCACCCCGCATGTCGGCATGGTGCGCACCGCCCTCTTCAACTGGGCCGAGGCGCGGCATACGCACGGCACCTTCGTCTTCCGCATTGAGGATACGGACAACGAGCGCGATTCCGAGGAAAGCTACAACCAAATCATTGAGGCTCTGAACTGGCTGAACATCGACTGGGACGAGGGCATCAACGTCGGTGGCCCCGACGGCCCGTACCGCCAGTCCGAACGTGGCGACATCTATAAGGACGTCGCTCAGAAGCTGCTCGACGCCGGATTCGCCTACGAGTCCTACTCCACTTCCGAAGAGATCGAGGCGCGCAACGTCGCCGCAGGCCGCCCGAAGGCGTTCGGTTACGACGGCTACGACCGCAACTTGACCGACGAGCAAAAGGCCGCTTTCCGTGCCGAGGGCCGCAAGCCCGCGCTGCGCGTGAAGATGCCCGACGAGGACATCGCCTTCGACGATCTGATTCGCGGCCACATCGAGTTCAAGGCCGGCTCTGTGCCCGATTACGTCATCGTGCGCCCCAACGGCGATCCGCTTTACACGCTGACCAACCCGGTTGACGACGCGCTGATGCGCATCAACGTGGTGCTGCGTGGTGAGGACCTCCTGAGCTCCACCCCGCGTCAGGTCGTGCTCTATCGCTACCTGATGAAGATCGGCGTGGCCAAGGAAATGCCGCTGTTCGGCCATATGCCCTACGTCATGGGCAAGGGCAAGAAGAAGCTCTCCAAGCGCGACCCGGAATCCAACCTCTTCCTGCACCGCGACAACGGCTTCATCCCCGAAGGGCTGCTCAATTATCTCGCGCTGCTCGGCTGGTCGATCGCGCCCGACCGCGACGTGTTCAGCATGGACGAGATGGTCGAGAAGTTCGACATCCGCGACGTCAAGGCCAACCCGGCCCATTTCGACATCGACAAGGCCATCTCCATCAACGCCGAGCATATTCGTATGCTTGAACCGCAGGACTTCCTCAACCGTTCCGTGCCGTACCTGCACCGCGACGGCGTGGTTTCCGCTGATTCGTGGGATAAACTGACCGATCGCGAACGTACGATCTTGACCGCTTCTGCACCGCTGGTCCAGCCGCGCGTGCGCTTGCTCGGCGAGGTCGCCGGTATGGCCGGAAGCCTCCTGAGCGAAGCCGAATACATCGAGCCTGCCGATGACGCCCGCAAGACGCTCAAGGACTCCGCGCCCGAGGTGCTCGACAAGGCCATCGCCGCGCTCGCCGAGGTTGCCGACGCCGATTGGAAGACCGATAATCTCCACGAGACGCTCAACAAGGCGCTGGTTGAGGACGGTGGTTTCAAGCCGCGTCTGGCGTTCGGCCCGGTGCGCGTGGCCATGTCCGGTCGCCGCGTCTCTCCGCCGCTCTTCGAATCCATGGAGATCGTCGGCAAGCCGCTGACCCTTGCCCGTCTTAAGGGCCTCAGGGAGCACCTCTAATCGGTTCGTTCTTCGTGCTTATGCGCTAAATATGTTTAGCGACGTGTTTATGTCCCGGGGTTCACAGATGCGCTAAATGGGTCGCTAATGGGAGTTGAGCGTCCTGTTTAGCGCATCTCGGTTGGCAAATACGATAAACAGGACGCTGAAGGCACCTGTCTGGCGTCAGAATTGCACCTGTAACTGATGTGATACCGTACAACACGCCGGGTTGCGATTATTCACGCTTTCCTATAAACTACTAATTTGTTGCCTTGGGAAGGGCAGCGAATAAGTTAGCCTCCATCGTCTAGCGGTCTAGGACTACGCCCTCTCACGGCGCCAACACCGGTTCAAATCCGGTTGGAGGTACGAAGTGCTATAGTTGCTAATCGGCTACAGCACCAAGCCAATTGGGGTATGGTGTAATTGGCAACACGGCTGATTCTGGTTCAGTTGTTCTTGGTTCGAGTCCAGGTACCCCAGCAAAGATGCAAAAGCCTCGCAGCTTTTAAGTTGCGGGGCTTTTTACTATTGTAAGATAGTAATTCCGGTAATGATACTGGTGATAGTGGTGGGATTGTCAACGACACGAAGGTGGAATCATGACTGATCAGACACACGGAACGCATGATCTTTCGTCAAAGCCGAGAATTCAGCCGGTTCAGGAGGGTGACACCCGGCCTGTTTCGGTTTCGGTGCGCCTTGGTCGCCTGCAGTTTCACGATTCCGGCAAATTCCGCGTTTTGGTGTTGGCGGATATCCAGGACGGGCCGAAGGTGAACAAAGACACCATCAAGCTCATCAAGGCCGCACTCGACAACTCTCGTCCAGATATCGTTATTTTTTCCGGCAACCAAATTGCCGGTTATGACCAGGCCTATGCGAAAACGTTCCGCAAGCGCACATGGACACCGCAGAAATGGTCGATGGGCACGGCGGCGACCAACCTGCGCGACACCGAACTTGAGCATACCCGTGAGCTGGTGCGACAGGAGATTTCTCAGTTCCTTTCCCCTCTGATCGAGCGTCACGTTCCGTGGGCCGTCACTTACGGCAACCACGATTTTCAGTGCGGGCTTTCCAATGCCGAACTTGATGAGATTTATCGTGAATTTCCCGGGTGCCTGAACCCGGAACCTCCCATCAAGCGTTCGGATCGCCCTCGCAAGCAGCCCGGCAGCGGCTTGCCTGAGCAGTATATCTATCCTTGTGAGCCGGGCACGTTCGTTCTGCCGGTCAGCGAGGACCACAAAAGTGACAACGTGCTTGGTCTGGTGATGTTCAATTCAGGCGATTACGGCAAACTCGGCGGCTATGGTGCACCGAGCCAGCGGGCGCTTGATTTTCTCAAGGTCGCACCGGGGCTTGTGGGAGCCAAATCGATAGTTTTCCAGCACATCCCGGTACCGCAGTATTACGATTTGCTCAAAGAAGTTCCGGCCACCGCCGCGCACGCCGTAGAAGGCTACCGTACATTTGCCGGCCACAATTACGTCATTGACGAGACCAAGACGCTGCCCGGCAGTTTCTTGGGGGAGGGCATCAGTTGCCCGGACGTCGATACCGGCGAATTCGATATCCTCAAGTCGACCGGCGGCTATTTCGCGCTGCTGGCCGGTCATGACCACCGCAACCGTTTTGTCGGTTCCATCGGCGGCCTGACGCTTGTGGCTACACCGACCTGCGGCTTCGGCTCCTACGGTCCGGCCCCGGCCCAGCGTGCCGCGCGTCTTCTCGAATTCGATATCCGTCACCCGTACGAGCCGCGCACCCAACTGCTTGAGTTCGGCGATCTGGTCGGCAAAGCGAGTTCCGGCAAGGCCTATACGTACGCACTCAACGGCACTCCCGACGCCGCGAAAGAAGGCACGAACCTTCTGCGTCGTCCTCGCCTCTTGGCTCAGATTCTGCGCAAAATGCATCTGAAAAAGTGAACCGCGTGGTCGTGAAACGTTTTATATATATAAATTTATACGTTCCACGTGCCATCCAGGCCAGATAAGCCGGAACCCGTTTCGGGGTACTCGGTGGGGCTTCTAGTATCCGTTTTCTGAGATTTTGGGACAAAATAGCATTTATTTTTCTTGTTTTAGACCATGGCATTAAACGATATACATATCGCTTACAGCGAAATTTTAAATAATCAAGTATTGCATATTATGCAGAATATTATGGCTGTATCTTTGTAATATACTAATTTCTTTTTTGTAAATCAGCCATTTTGATGAATAATTTTATAATTTAATTGTTTAATTTTTTAGACAGTTTAATTAGATAAAAATCGGTTAACTTGAAATATCTGCCTAAATTAATTAGCATTACGTCTTGTCTTAAATGTTTTAGTGTAGCTGACTAAATTAGGGAGAATCGCGAAAGAGATTATGGTGAAGAAAAAAAATACGGCAATCGGTTTAATCGTTGCCGCAGCGTTGTTGGCGGCTCCAGTTGCCGCTTCTGCCGATGAAATCGGTGTTACGGATTCCGCCCCAGCGGAAAGTGAAAACATGTCACTCGGCGGCGCGAATGTTGCCGATAGCAAACAGGCCAAACAAACCGAACTGAGCGCTAATACCACGAGCTCGGATGCCTCAAAGCCCAATGCCGGAGCGGAAACGGGTAAGGTGGCCGCTTCCGCCGCAGGCAATCCTGGAACGGGCTCGGCTGTCCAAGGCGGTTCATCTTCCGTGCCGGGCAGCGCAGCAGGTGCCAGGGGCCTTCGTCCTTCTGCACAAAGCGCGACGCCGAATCCGGCGTCAGGCCTTGTTTCCGCGCCTTCGGGCCTGTTCACCCGTGGCGGTTGCCTTGGTTCGGCTCCAGCACAAGGCGGATTCGCGGGTTGGACGAAGTCCATTGACGCCAGCGGCGAATGCACGCTGACCATCGCCGCGGACGCTTCCGGTAACAATGCCATGCCCAATGATGCCAATATCATTTCTGGCGGCAGGGTTGACGCGACGGTGGATCATATCGTCTTCCAGGGTCCGAACAAGACCAAACTGAACAACACCTCGGCGCAGTATTTCCACGGATATAACAACGATGGCGGGTTCAAGACCTTTGCTTCCAATGGTTTCGTCGATACGTCCGCTGTGACCGATATGACCAGCATGTTCTCATCCGATTTTGCCCTGACATCGTTGGATGTTTCCGGTTTTGACACCTCGAATGTGACGACGATGAACTCCATGTTCTCCTCCACTCAGAAGCTGGACACCATTCATGGCCTGACCGATTTCCATACCCAGAATGTCACTAACATGTCCACGATGTTCTATGCCTCGAAATACACCCACTTGGATGTCTCCAGCTTCGACACCTCGAAGGTCACTACGATGCATGCCATGTTCCTGATCAATCCGCGTCTGACTTCCATCGTTGGCTTGGACCATTTCAGGACCACGGCTCTGACCGATCTGTCCTATACGTTCTACGGCATCGCTGTGCAATCGCTGGATCTTTCAAGTTTCGACACCTCGAAGGTCACCACCATGGATCACATGTTCACCGGCTCTGGCCTGCTCAATTCCGTCAAAGGCTTGGAAAAGCTCAATACCAGCAGTGTGACGAATATGGACCAGATCTTCACCGCAACTGGATTCGCCTCTTTGGACCTGTCCGGTTGGGATACCGTCAACGTGCAAGGACAGCAAGGAGTGGCTCTGCCGTCCTCGATCCAGAAACTGACGCTTGGGGTGAGGGGCACGCCTAGTGCCTATCCCGGCGAGTACAAGTCCCTTCAGGTCAACGGTCTTCCCGAAGCAAACAACGGCCGCGAAGGAAATGGTTATACCGGCAAGTGGGTCAAGGTCGTTGATGAGCCGATTGCCAGCAACGAAGTGTTGAAGAGCAATGAATATGATTCCTCCGCCGATTTGGTGAGGGCCATCAATATCTTTCCGCATACCCCGATTCCGGCGGTGACCTACGTTTGGGAGCGTTACCGCGACGTGAACACGAATGTAACGGCTCCAGGCGGTAAGTACAAGGTCGACGGCAGCAATGCGGTTTTGCGTAGCCATGGATATTCGGTCAATGTCCCGCAGGGTGACGACACCTTCAAACTCGTGCAGCGTTTCGCGCCAATGGCACTGCCCACCGGACCCACCAATCTCCGCTATGCCAATGGCGGCCATGCCTCACACGACTATACGTTTGCGGGCTGGAAGGATGCCGCCACCAATACGACGTATGCCGCAGGTGATTCCGTCATTCCCGCCGACCCGGCTACGACCGTTGTTCCTCAGTGGACTTTGATTCGCGACGCGAGTGCATTGAACGACGAGATTGTTCAGGATTCCAAGTTGGTCCAGGCGGACTACACGCCGGCGACCTGGTCCGTCTTCAAGAAGGCGCTGGACGCGGCGAAGGCCGTACTCGATGGCAGCGGCAACCAGAGCGTGGTCGACAACGCCTTGAATGCTTTGCGTTCCGCCCAGACCGGTCTTGAGATTGTGCCAGACAAGCTGGGCTTGACGACATTGCTGGATATGGCCAATGCCAAGCATCAGGCCGATTACCGTCCTTCCACATGGACCGCTTTGGCCGATGCGATGGCCAACGCGAACACGGTGAACGCAGATGTCAACGCGACCCGTCATGACGTCAGCACGGCGCAGACCGCGTTGAAGAACGCCATCGACGCTCTGGTGCGGAAGGCCGACAAGAGCAGCTTGAGTGTCTTGATCTCCAAGTCCGCGGCCGCGCACGAATCCGATTACACGGCGGCTTCCTGGACGCCCTTCACCCAGTCGCTGAGTGACGCCAAAACCGTGATGGATGATGTGAATGCCACACAGCAGAACGTCAACGACGCTCAAGGCAAACTGCTCGATGCGTTCACCGGCCTCGACAAGCCCGCAAAGGTCGTCGTCAAGCCCAGCGAAAGCGGTCAGGCTGGCCAATCCGGTCAGAGCAGCCAGCAAGGCAATACGAGCTCGTCGAATCACCAGGCTCAGAGTAATGGCAACGGTAACAGCAACAATGGCAAGCCCGCATCTGCGGCTCCTGCATCTCAGCCTGTCGCGCGACCTGCTGCGCAGCCTCAGACGACGGTGAAACGGATTGTAATCCAGCGTCCCGCAATTGCTGCTGCGCCTGTGGTCGGCGCTCCGAGCGGCAGCCAGAATGGTTCGGGTGCCGATTCCGGGGCTGCCGGTAACGACAAAGTCAAAGAACCCAAGAAGAAGGATTCGGGCAAGTATATCTGCAAGACGGATACGGGCAATTACGTCACTCTGAGCGGTTGGATCGAACCTGCTTCCATGTCTGGTTTGCCGCGCTGCTCGGTGCGTCAATCCGCGCCTGAAACTTCCAGCGCACCCAAGACGCAGTTCAACTGGTGGATTATCGTGGCGTTGGTGTTCATTGCTGCCACTGCCATACTTGCTTACCAGTATTATCGCAGCGAACATTCGCGAGAAAAGGTGGAGACTTCATCGCAGCACGCTCAGCGTTACTGATCTGTCTGCCGCCGCTGGTCGAAGGACCAGCAGGTGACACCTGATCCTCTAATCGATAATGGCGGTCCTCCTCGAATACGATTTCGAGGAGGACCGCCATTATTCGTTTTGTTCTTTTACCTGCCGGCGCTGGCCTTCATCAGTGCATTGGTCAGGTATTTGCCGCCGGCCATGACGTATGGGGCGTAGCGGCGGCCCGGCGAGGGGCCCATGCGGCCGGAGGGACCGGAAATGGAAATGGCCGCGATGACCTGGCCGGAGGAATTGCGGATTGGCGCGGAAACCGAGCAGACGCCCTCTTCGCGCTCGTTGACCGAATCGGCCCAGCCGCGACGGCGTACGGTCGCCAACGTGGAAGTCGTGAATTTGGCGTGGCGCAGGCCCTGATGCAGCCGCTCGGAATCCTCCCAGGCGACAAGGATCTGAGCGGCGCTACCGGCCTGCATCGAAAGCATGGCGCCCACGGGGATGGAATCGTGCAGCCCGCTCGCCCGTTCGACGGCGGCGATGCACACGCGCTGATCGCCTTGGCGACGGTAGATCTGCGCGGATTCGCCGGTGCGGTCCAGAAGCGTTTGAAGGATTGGCCCGGCAGCCGTCAGCAGGCGGTCTTCGCCTGCGGCGGTGGCCAGTTCGGCAAAGCGCGAACCAAGGATGAAACGTCCGTGCTGGTCTCGTAACACAAAGCGATGGCGTTCCAGCGCAATCGCCAGACGATGCGCGGTAGGCCTCGCAAGTCCGGTCGCGGCAACGAGTTGTCCTAATGTGGAAGGCCCGCTTTCCAGGGCTTCAAGAATTTTGACCGTCTTATCGAGGACCCCGACCCCGGAATGAATCTCGTCATGAATCGAAGCATGATTCGAGTTTTGGGCGGCATTGCCGGTTGGTTTGGGCGCGCGTATGGTCCGCGCCTCTTGGGGATCCTGTGATAATGAGTCCATACATGAATATTATACAGTGGGGTCTATCACTTTATCCATCTCAAAATATGAAACAACAATGTCCATATTGTTGACAAACGCCGATACTCGGAATTACATACAGCCGCAAAAATCCGCGCGGCGGAAGTATCGACGGGGTCGCGGCCCCAAAAGCGACGATAGGAGGTCGTATGGCAAGCACATTGGCACAAAAAGTCTGGGCTGATCACCTGGTGTACCAGGGCAAAGACGGTGCCCCGGACCTGCTCTACATCGACCTCATGCTCATGCACGAGGTCACCAGTCCGCAAGCATTCGAGGGCCTGCGACTGGCCGGGCGCAAGCCGCGTCACACCGACCTGCTGATCGCCACCGAAGACCACAACACGCCCACGGTCGACATCGACAAGCCCAATCCCGACGAGACCTCCGCCAAGCAGCTGACGACGCTGGAACGCAACTGCAAGGAATTCGGCGTGTTGCTGCATCCGTTGGGCGACGCCGACCAAGGCATCGTCCACGCGTTCGCACCCAATCTGGGGCTCACCCAGCCGGGCATGACTATCGTTTGCGGCGATTCGCACACCTCCACGCACGGCGCGTTCGGGGCGCTCGCCTTCGGCATCGGCACCTCGGAGGTCGAGCATGTCATGGCCACGCAGACTTTGTCGTTGAAGCCGTTCAAGACCATGGCTGTCAACGTCGAAGGCACGCTGCCCAAGGGCGTCACCGCCAAAGACATCATCCTTGCCATCATCGCCAAGATCGGCATCGGCGGCGGGCAGGGCCATGTTATCGAATACCGCGGCGAGGCCATCCGTTCGCTTTCCATGGAAGCACGCATGACCATCTGCAACATGTCCATCGAAGCAGGTGCGCGTGCGGGCATGATCGCCCCCGATGAGACCACCTTCGAATACCTGAAAGGCCGCCCGTACGCTCCGACCGGCGAGATGTGGGACAAGGCCGTGGCCTATTGGAAGACGCTGCGCACGGATGATGACGCAACCTTCGATAAGGAAGTCACCATCAACGCTTCCGACCTCGCGCCTTACGTCACTTGGGGCACCAACCCCGGCCAGGGTGCGCCGATTACCGCCGACGTACCGGATCCGGCCGCGATTGCCGATGCCGATCAACGTCAAGCCACGCAATCCGCGCTGGAATATATGGGCTTGAAGCCCGGAACGCCGATCAAGTCGATTCCGGTGGATACCGTCTTCATCGGTTCCTGCACCAACGGCCGCATCGAGGACCTGCGCGCCGCCGCGTCGGTGATGAAAGGTCATCACAAGGCCGATTCCATCCATCGTGTGTTGGTCGTGCCGGCCTCGTCGCGTGCCCGCCTGCAGGCCGAGGACGAAGGACTTGACAAGATCTTCAAGGACTTCGGTGCGGAATGGCGCAACGCCGGCTGCTCGATGTGCCTGGGGATGAACCCGGACAAGCTCGTGCCCGGCGAACGCTCGATTTCGACCTCGAACCGCAACTTCGAAGGCCGTCAGGGCAAGGGTGGGCGCACGCACTTGGCTTCGCCGTTGGTCGCCGCCGCCACCGCCATCCGCGGCACGATCTCGAGCCCCGCCGACCTGTAAGGTCCTCGACGATTCGTTCGTCCTTTATATTAATTATCGGATTTTAAATTTCAGAAGGTTTATCGATCATGGAGAAACTTACACAGGTCACCGGCGTCGGCGTCCCGCTTCGGCGCTCGAACGTCGACACTGACCAGATCATCCCGGCGGTCTTTTTGAAGCGTGTCACCAAGACGGGCTTCGAGGATGCACTGTTTTATGCGTGGCGTCGTGATCCGGAATTCATTTTGAACAAGCCGGAATACCGCAACAAGGGCAAGATTCTGGTTGCCGGCCCTGATTTCGGCATCGGCTCGTCACGTGAGCACGCCGTGTGGGCACTGCGCGACTACGGGTTCCGTGTCATCATCAGCCCGCGGTTCGCGGATATCTTCTATGGCAATACGGCCAAGAACGGCGTGCTCGCGGCCATTATGCCGCAGGAGAACGTCGAGCTGCTTTGGAAGTTGCTGGAGGAGGATCCCGGCCGTGAGATGACCGTCGATCTGGGGGAGCGCACCGTGACTTGCGGCGACGTCACCTTGCCGTTTGATGTCAACGATTACACGCGCTGGCGCCTGATGAACGGCTACGATGACATCGACCTCACCTTGCAGCACGAGGACGCCATCGCCGACTACGAGAAGATGCGCGCCCAGCGCTTCCCCTTCAAGCCCAAGACATTGCCCGCGCGCCATGATCCGGAGCAGCCGGTCAAATCCGCTCGTCCCGTGGATGATTCTAATTGGGCAGGACCGTTAGGCGCGTAGCCCTGTGGGCTGCGTGCAGGTCCTGCGTGGTCTCGCGATTCTCGAGCGGAGCCACAAGGTATTGAGCCCGTTTCTGTGAAGGAACGGACAAATAATTGCAGGATCTGGGTCGCTAACCGCATAGATGAATTTCCGATTTAGGTATAAAGTTTGAGCCTCTATCTTATTTGTACTCAAGGTAGAGGCTCAAACTATTTTCGGATATATCTCAATATGCCTTAGAAGTTATAGCTCAGTGCAATCTTGCCCTGCGGATGGTGGTTGACCGCGAATTCGATGGCCTCGGCGATGTCAGTGATGGCGAAGGTCTTGTCAATGACTGGCGTGATGGCCTTGCTCTCGGCGAGCTCCTTGATGTAGGGATACTCCTTTTTCATTTGCCCGAACCCGGCGCTGCGCAACGATTTGCCGGTGCCTTCGAAACATTCCTTGCCGCGTTGGTGAGCCTCACCGGTCTGCTGCATGCCGCCGACGGGGATGTGGACGCCACCGTCCTTGAGCAGGTCACGGTACTGCTCAAGCGTTGCGTAGCCGTTGACGGCGAGGATGCAGTCATAGCGGTCCGTGGACTTGGTGAAATCCTCTTTGGTGTAATCGATGACTTTGTCCGCGCCGAACGATCGCACGAGATCGACGTTGTGGGTGCTGCACACCGCAGTCACTTTCGCACCGAATGCTTTCGCGACCTGTAGCGTGAATAGCCCAACCCCGCCGGTGGCACCGTTGATCAGCACGCTTTGACCAGGTTTGACGTCAGCCAGACGTACTTCGCCCAGCGCGACCTGCGCGGCGGCGGGCAGTGTGGCCGCTTCCTCAAAGCTCAGGTTTGTAGGCTTCAGGTAGAGATCGCCGTCGTTGAGTGCCGCATATTCCGACCACGCGCCGATAAGCATCGGAGTGGCACCGAACACTTCGTCACCCGGCTTCACATCAGCGACCTTGCTGCCGACTTCCTCGACCACTCCGGCGACATCGACGCCCAGCACCTTGCCCAGCGCATGGATGACATTCTCGTCCATATTGCGCATCATCGGGCTCATTTCCTTGCCCATCACCGGCTCGATGAAACGCATGTAATCCGCGAGGTTCAGGGACGAAGCCTTGACGCGCACCAGCACCTGGTTGTCTGTGATCGCGGGCTTGTCGATTTCCTCGACCTCGAGCGCGTCCTTAGGCACTCCGAATTGTGTATAGACGATGCCTTTCATGTGATGTCCTTTCGTTGACCTCGGCCCGGCCTGATCGCTGCCGGGGCTCATTTCCGCCTTATATTGGTCTGTATCCACTCTTTGATTGTTACAGATTGATACATTATCGTATCCCGTATCTCTGACCCTAAGCATGAAGAGGCAGACGATCCATGGCGCAGAAATAATGGAATCGGCGAATCATGTTTCAGAATTCCCGAACCCTTGTCCCGCTTATATTTATCCGGCAATGCCAAAGCCTGCAAAATTTCCGTCTTAGTTTTTATTTGTCGTGAAACGTATCGTAAAAAACGAGACAGTAATAATAATGTCTGAATATTGGCTCTAAATGGCGGTTTAACGCCGTTTTGCAAGTTAAAACTATGCAAATCAGACAAGTCCGTTCGGCCCCGGGCGCATTTTCGCCCCTGCTTCACTGATCCGCCACAACCGCTGTGGCACACTATGTGTAGTAAACTCGCTAATAAAGGGTCGACGAAAGAGGCTGATTGTGGCAGATACTACTGAGGATGTCCTGCACGTCGAAGGCGGCAAACCGCTGAGCGGCACCATTAAGGTGCGCGGTGCCAAGAATTTCGTGAGCAAGGCGATGGTGGCCGCCCTGCTTGCGCCCGGGGTATCCATGCTCAAAAACGTTCCCGAGATCCGCGACGTCCATGTCGTCTCTGACCTGTTGCGTCTGCACGGCGCGACCGTTGACTGGGATGACGCCAAGGGCACGTTGAAGATCGACGCGACCAACGTCCGTCTTGCCGACGTGGCAGATGTGGATACGCTCTCCGGTTCCTCGCGCATCCCGATCCTCTTCTCCGGCCCGCTGCTGCATCGCCTGGGTGAGGCGTTCATTCCGCAGCTTGGCGGATGCAATATCGGCGGCCGCCCCATTGACTTCCACTTGGAGACCCTGCGCAGGCTTGGCGCCAACGTCGACAAGGAACACTCCGACGGCATCCACATCACCGCGCCCGACGGCCTGCACGGCGCGAAGATCCATCTGCCGTACCCGTCCGTGGGCGCCACCGAGCAGACGCTGCTCGCCGCAGTCCAGGCCGAAGGCAAGACCGAGCTTTCCGGTGCCGCCACCGAGCCCGAGATCATGGATCTGGTCGCCGTTCTGCAGAAGATGGGTGCCATCATCTCCGTCGATGTCGATCGCACGTTCCGTATCGAAGGCGTGAAGACCCTCAAAGGCTTCACTCATACCGCGCTGACCGACCGTATCGAAGCCGCGTCTTGGGCCTCCGCCGCGCTTGCGACCCACGGCGATATTTTCGTCAAGGGCGCCACGCAGCCCGAGATGATGACCTTCCTCAACGTCTACCGCAAGATCGGCGGCGAGTTCGACGTCACTGACGAAGGCATCCGTTTTTGGCATCCGGGCGGCGACTTGAAGCCCGTGGCCATCGAGACGGATGTGCATCCCGGCTTCATGACCGACTGGCAACAGCCGCTTGTTGTCGCGCTCACGCAGGCCAAGGGTCTGTCGATTGTGCATGAAACCGTCTACGAGAACCGTTTCGGTTTCACCAAGCCGTTGGTCAAGATGGGGGCGACTATACAGCTCTACCGTGAGTGCTTGGGCAGCCTGCCGTGCCGCTTCCAGCAGCGCAACTACAAGCATTCCGCCGTTATCTTCGGACCCACGCCGCTTGAGGGACGCGACATCGATGTGCCGGACCTGCGCGGCGGCTTCAGCCACCTCATCGCGGCGCTTGCAGCCAAGGGGCCGTCGAACGTGCAGGGCATCAGCCTTATCGATCGTGGTTATGCGGATTTCCGCGGCAAACTCGCTGCGCTCGGTGCTGATTTCGACTGAGGCTTCGCACTTTTACCGGCTGTTGGAAATCTCCTCGTCAGATAATCTGGCGGGGAGATTTTTTAGTGTTCCGATACTGTTTTCGAAGCAAAATTAAGTAATTTCGTCTCGAAAATCGTTATGCGGATATGTTCGGTGGTCATCGCTTCAAAAGACGGATTGCCTATCACAAGATAAGACATAATGCAAATCGCAGATCGTAGGAGGGTTCTCTATCCCCACGTTGTACACAGAGTTATCCCCATGGTGTGGATAACTTTGTGCATTATCCCCAGTGACACGCCCAAAATGTGGATAACTCTTTTTTCTTGTCCACATGGAAAAGTCCGTGCGTGTCATCGTGTGAGGTCGAAAGTGAAATGAACATTTTCGCTGTGGTGTTGTAGAGCTTTCGGAGGAAGGGCGCTCGAAACGCTGATTTTTTATGGCAGACTGGTTATGCTTGACGGCATGGCTGACGGAAAATCCTGGGATTCGACGCGCTCGAACCGCGACTTCAACACACGTAAAGATAGCTTTAACGGCGACACTTCCGCAAACAACGCGACGCTGTTCGACCGTATCCCGCCGCATGATGACGACGCGGAAATGGCCGTGTTGGGCGGGATGCTGATGAGCAAGGACGCCATCGGCGAAGTCTCGCAGATGATCGACGTCACCGATTTCTACCAGCCCAAGCACCAGACCATCTACGAAGCAATCATCACGCTGTTTTCTGCCTCCGAGCCCGTCGACGCGGTGCTGGTCGCCAACACGCTCTTAAAAGACGGCAATCTCGAAAAGGTGGGCGGCGCCGATTACCTGCACAGCCTGGTGGCCGCCGTACCGACCGCGGCCAATGCTACGTATTACGCCGAAATCGTCCACCAACGCGCCATCCTGCGCAATGTCATCGCCGCCGGCACGAAAATCGCCCAGCTCGGCTATTCCGCGGAAGGTTCGCAGGCCGAGGATGTGGTCAACCTCGCGCAGTCCGAGGTCTACGAGATGAGCGTCGGCAAGGTGCGGCAGGATTACGAGGCCATCGGCCCGGTGGTCCACGACGCGCTCGACCAACTCGACGCCCTGCAGAACGGCACCATCGAGAAGGGCGTACCCACCGGCTTCAAGGGCATCGACGACGAGACACAGGGCCTACAGCCCGGCCAGATGATCGTGGTCGCCGGCCGCCCGGCAATGGGCAAGTCGACGCTGGGCGTGGACTTCGCGCGTTCGGCCGCGCTGCACAATAACCTGACCACCGTCATCTTCTCGCTCGAGATGAGCAAAACCGAGCTGGCCCAGCGTATCATCTCCGCCGAAACCGGCATCCCGCTGGTCGCTCTGCGCCGTGCGGACAACGACAGCCTGACCCCGGAGCGCTGGAACACGCTGAACGATTTCTGGACCGCGATGCAGAACGCGCCGCTGTTCCTCGATGACAGCCCGAACATGAGCCTGATGGAGATTCGCGCGAAATGCCGCCGCCTGAAGCAGACCAACGACTTGAAACTCGTGGTCATCGATTACCTGCAGCTGATGAGCTCGGGCAAGCAGGAGGAGAGCCGCCAGCAGGAGGTCTCCGGCTTCTCGCGTGCGCTGAAGCTGCTCGCCAAGGAGCTTGAGGTGCCGGTGGTCGCGCTTTCTCAGCTCAACCGCGGCCCCGAGATGCGTAACGACAAGAAGCCGCAGCTCGCCGATCTGCGTGAGTCCGGCTCCATCGAGCAGGACGCCGACGTGGTCTTCCTGGTCCATCGTCCCGACTTCTACAACGAGGAAGATAGGCCTGGCGAGGCTGACATCATCCTGGCCAAGCACCGTAACGGCAAAACCGGCACGTTCCCGCTCGCCTTCCAAGGCGAATACTCCCGCTTCCACGATATGCCGCAGGATTTCAACCAGGGGATCTGATGGTCGCTATACCACACAAAGCCCTTCGGCCAATCGTCGGTTCAGCGGTTACGCTTATAGAAGGTCGATGAATCATGAATATTCGTGACAATAATGCAGACATTTCTGCCGGCGATAAGGAACACGACGACATGCAGAACAAAACCTCGACATCGCGCAAGCCGTTCAACGCGTTCGCCACGCCTGCCATCGGCAAGGCTGTTCGTGGGCTTTCGCGCCTGCTGCACCATGGCGGCAGCGCGTTGCCTGGCGAGGTCGTGGAGAAAATCGACCCGACGTTTTTGGAGCGTACGCTTGGCCAGTTGCCTTACGGCGTTGTTCTGGTTTCGGGAACCAACGGCAAGACCACGACCACCCGCATGATCGCCTCGATCTTGAAGGACCTCAATCTCAAGGTGTTCACCAACCCCACCGGCTCCAACTTCACCCGTGGCGTCGTTTCGGCGCTCTTGACCGAAGTTTCGGCTGGGGGCAAGCTTGATGCCGACATCGCGGTGCTGGAGCTCGATGAGGCGTATGCGGTACATTTCGTGCACCAAGTCAAGCCGCGGTATTCCTTGCTTCTGAATGTCATGCGCGATCAGCTCGACCGCTTCGGCGAGATCGACAATACGGCGCGGTTGCTGAGCCACGTCGCTGCCAACACGACCGGAACCGTGGTCTTGAACCGTGAGGACCGACGGATCGCGGCGCTCGCCCACGTGGTGCCACAGGGCACGCAGGTCCGTTATTTCGGGCTTTCCGACGAGCTGCGCAAACTGTTCCCCTCCGACGATGACATGCATGCCGGGGATTTGTCCGCCGCCGAAAAAGCCGCAGCAAAGGTGGAGGGCGTCAATACGGCGTTGGCCAGTGCCGTCGCGCCTATAGCAGCCTTCCGCTCGGGCGGCGACACCGGTAAGAAAACCTCTGATAGCGCGGCCGATTTGCAGGGCCCGGACACAACTTCTACGTCGATGGCAGCAAAAGCAGCCGATAGCCAAACCGGCGCTGTAAAGTCGCATGACATATTCGATTCGTCAGGCAACAGAATCATCCCCAAGCTCGACGCGCGGGAGACGGTTTCCGCTTCCTCGGCTTTGGCTGATTCGCTGGCTTCTCAGCGTCTTGCGGACGTGGTGCTCAGCCGTGTGGGCGACCACGAGGCGGAATTCGTGATGGACGACGCCGAGTTCGAGACCACGGTCCAGCTCGAGGGCGTCTACAACCTCTTCAATGCGGCTGCGGCGCTCGCGGTGGTGCGCGCGGTCACCGAGCAGATCAAGAACGCGGACACCACTTTGCCCAGGGCGCGCGACGAACGCCTGATGCGCGCCCTTTCACGCGTCACCCCGGCCTTCGGTCGCGGAGAGGTCATCAAGGTCGATGGCGCCCCGGTCGAGCTACTGCTGGTCAAGAATCCGATGGGCTTCAGGATGTCGCTTTCCAGTTTTGCTCCTGACGGCCACGACACGATGATCGTCATCAATGACGAATATGCCGACGGTCGTGACATGAGCTGGCTGTGGGATGTCGATTTCACTTCGCTGCGCGGCACCGGCGTGAAGATGGTCTCGGGCGTTCGCGCGTGGGATATGGCGTTGCGGCTGGAATATGAAGGTGTCACGGTCGGGCAGACCGATACGAACGTCGAGGAGGCCGTGCGCAAATTCGTCACGGCCGATCCTGGCACGCCGAAACATATCTATTGCACGTATACCGCGATGCTCAAGGTGCGCTCGGAGCTCGGCAAATACGCCGAAGTCGCCGACGCCGGGGTGGGGAAGTGAGAGCGATGACCGAAACACAGAACGAAAATTCGCAAGAGCCGCAGGCTGCCCGTCCGATCGACGTGATGTCCATCTATCCCAAGGATATGAATATCTACGGCGACTGGGGCAATGTGCTCACCATCAAGCGCCGGCTTGCGCTGTATGGCTACGAGCCGGTCATCCACGCCTACAACCAAGGCGACCCGTGGCCGGAGCATGTCGACATGATCCTTGGCGGCGGCGGGCAGGATAGCGGGCAGGAAAAGATTTCCGATGACTTCTTCAAACGGGCGGACACCTTGCGTGCCTTGGTGCAAAATGACGTGCCGATGCTGATGATCTGCGGCATGTATCAGCTGTTCGGTGAGTATTTCGAGACCATCGACGGCACCAGACTCGATGGCATCGGCATCTTCGGGGTCTATACCGAAGGCCGCGAGAAGCGTATGATCGGCAATCTGCTGGAGCATTCCGACCGGTTCGGCGATGTCATCGGCTACGAGAACCATTCCGGCCAGACGTTCCTGCGTGACGGTGTGACACCGTTCGGCCATGTCGACCACGAGGGTTGCGGCAACAATGGTGAGGATCATAGTGAAGGCGCCCGTGTCCATAACGTCATCGGCACCTATATGCACGGCCCGTTGTTGCCCAAGAACCCCAAGGTTTCCGACTTCCTCATCCGCGCCGCCGCGACACATCGCTACGGCCAATTCCAGCCGCAGCAGAGCAGGAGCAGCAAGCCGAACTCGCTCATATCGACGCCCTGGCTGCCAGCGCCCGTCATGTCGCTTCATCAAGGCCGCGGTAGTAACCGGATAGCAAAGCCACGGCAGCAAGGCAGTATCAGGGTTCGAGAATCGTGATGGAATCGGCAGCGGTCATGAACTGCTTCCACCTGATTCCAGCATCTTCAGTTGTGCATTTCATCGTTATGCCGTCCATGTGCCCGCGAATCGGTAAGCTAATCGTCAAGACATACCATATTCCTGTCTTAACCGTCAGGCTATATGTCATGGCCACCAGCGGCTCGCCGTTTTTGTCGTGGTGGATGATGGCTTTGACGCTAGATGGGTTTTTATAGGTTGTGTATACGGCGTTTTCCAAGATTTTGGCTGTTCGGGCTAAATCAGAAGACCATGGTGCACTGGTTGAATCCGAGCAAACGATGCGTGTATCGGGTTTGCTTGGATTATAAAAGTAAATACGCGGAGAATCGTTGTATGTTATGTGAAACAGCCTGTGCCATATCTGAGGTTTGTCTTTGATTTCGCCAATGTCACCTCTTCGCCGGACTGGTGTTTTTTGTGGTGAATCGCACTTGAAATCGTCCGGTATCTCCATGGTTGCGGCGTTATCGAAGATATTAACTAATTTACCCATATTCGGTTTCTGTCCATATGGTTATCTGAATTGATATTTTATATATTTAACGATAATCAATATCGTTGTATACAATTGCTGGGATATCGAATCAATCAATCTGACAGGCTGGCTTTGCCTCGTTCGTAATATTCCATCGAATATGGCTGGCCGAGGATACTGAAAGTGCCGTTTTCATAGCGCAGTTTGGTGGTCGCCGTGTTTTTCGGGCCGGTGAAATCAAGCGTCTGATCAATGAGGAAGAGGAATTGGCGGATACTCAGGCCGGAGCTGACGACCAATACGTTGCCACCGCCGTGCTTTGCTTCCGCCTCGCCGATCTTGGTCATCGCACGCTTCATGCGCTTGCGTACGTCATCTGAAGTTTCCGCACGGACACTGGCGTCAAGGTCGGTATTGAGCACATTCTTTGCGTCCAGATCGTGCCAGGCGTCCTGAATGTCCAGATTGATTATGGTGCCGCGATCGGCTAGGCCGGCCTCCAGTGTCGGATAGCCGAGATAATTGGCTCCCGCCAGATTCGTTTCTTTGCCGGAACGTCCCTCAAAGCTGCCAAAATTGTCCTCGCGCAGATCCGGGTCACGTATGAGTTCGACGGTTCCATTGCCAGAGTAGTCAAGCGCGCCTTGAGCGGTCTTGTAGTGGCGTGGCAGCGAACCGGAATAGGCTGCGTCGAAAACGATACCTTTGAGGCCCAGTCCGAAGCACTTGATGATGTCGCGTCCGTGCCGGGTCACCGGGAAATCCGACCATCCCTGCATGAGCCCCATGGTGTTCGAAGTGGTTTCGGTATGTCGGGCCAGATAGATGATTGTCGGTTTCATTGTTCTTTGCTTCCTTTGTTGCCTGCTACCTCAAGGCTATACGCAGGGATGATTTTTGGTTTTCCCAAGCAGAATCCGTTTGAAGCAAGCGAAAAGGTAACGAAGGCTTCGTCATCGTCCGTCATTGGTTGCGTGCGGTGCGTTGAGAAACAGGGTTATAAAGCAAAAAGTATGACAATAATTATTATTAAGGCGCGCCTGCCAACTCACATTTTCGGTTGACAGGCGCGCCTTCAATCTTGTGGTTCCCTTACTTCACCCTCTTGATGAGGATGGCGGCGACGGCCGAAATGACGGTCATCGCAATTGCGACTGGGAACACCATGGTGTAGCCGCCGCTGACGGCGACGATGGTCGAGGTAAAGACCGAGCCGATGGCCTGGCCGGCGCAGGTGGCGATGTTGATGAAGCCGAGGTCCTTGCCGGCTTCCTGCGGGTTGGGCAGAACGTCGACGTTCAGCGCCTGGTCGATGGCGGAATACATGCCGTAACCGAATCCGGCGACACCCGCGAAGAGCAACATACCGGTAGGGGTGGGGATGAGCCAGGCCAGCGCGATGCCGATGGCATAGAGCGCGCAGGCGAAGATGATCGGCGGCTTGCGGCGCTTGATGATGTCTGAGATCGGGCCGGAGAGGAAGGTCGCAATCAGCGAGACGATCATGGTGATGATGGACATCGTGGCGATGACGGCTCCGGCCTGCGTCTTGGTCTGGCCGATACGGTCCTCGAGAATGTAAAGCTGGTAGGCGGTGATCATCTGATAGGCGATGAGCAGACCGGTACGGCAGATGAAAGCCTTCCAGAAATCAGAGGCGCCCTTGATCGGCGGGGTGAAGGCGTGGACGATGACCTTCCAGACCGGTTCGTTGTTCTTTGGGGTATCGAGGTTCGAATGCTCGCGGGGAAGGATAGCCATAGAGATCCAGCCTGCGGCGAGCAGCATGACGCCGGAGATGACGAAGCCGAGCCGAGTGCTGGCCACGAACTGAGCCGCCAGCAGGTTGCCAAGACCCTGGCCGATGACAGCGCCGCCGCCGAATGCCGCGGAGGCCGTGCCGCGGTCCTTCTCAGGAACGCGATCGGAAAGGATTGCGGTGATGGGTGCGATCATCATGTTCAGCCCGATCAGCGAGATGCAGTAGGCGATGCCCACGCCGATGCCGATGGTCGGCAGGCCGGTCATGTAGAAGCAGATGCCGCAGATGACGGCACCGGAAACAATCCATGGCGTACGACGGCCGAAGCGCGAACGGGTGCGGTCGGACATGCTGCCGATAAAGACGTTGATGAACATGGAGATCACTGCGCCAACGCCGTTGATTACGCCGAGCGTGGCGCTCGGGTTGGCGACGCCGATGTCTTTGAGGCGTTGCGGCATAAGAGTGCTGCCGACCATGGTGAAACCGACATAAAGCAGCGTGTTATAGACGAACATGCCGATGATATAACGTGCCGATTCAAAGCGAGGGCGTGCATCTTTCTGCCCGTTTTCCGGATTCGACGTCGTGGCGGCCTGATTTGTAGCTGTAGTCATGATAATTGTTTCGTCCTTTACTTACAGTTTCATCCACACTGAAGTGTCCTGCGGCAGCTTGCCGTCTGCGGTAAGCGGGCTGGAGCTTAGCAGCACTTCTCCTTCGGGCAGAGCCATCGGGGTCGCGCTGAAGTTGGTGATGTTCGTCCAGCCGTTGGCACGCTGGTAGGCGATGGAACCGCCGAGATTGCCGTCGGCGCCGTCGTGGGCGTCGGTCTGGTGGTCGTAGTCGTCGAGCCAGGTCAGGCTGGTGTCGGGCGTCTGCAGCTCGTGGCGCAGTTTCAGCACGCGGCGATAATGCGAGAGCATGGAATCGTCGTTGGCCTCTTCGCTGTCCACTGCGTAGTCTGAGAACCACGCAGGCTGCGGCAGATGCGGTTTTTCGGTATTGCTACCATCGGCCTGCTTGGCGGGGAGAAGCCGAATGTGCTTGCTTCGGCCTGCCACGGAAGCGGCACACGGCAACCGTCGCGGCCCTTCTTGGTGAGGTCCCGACGGGTGCCGAAGGCCCATGGATCCTCGAGCTCGTCCCACGGGATGTCGGCAACTTCGAAAAGCCCGAGTTCCTCGCCCTGATAGACGTAGGCCGAGCCTGGCAGCGCCATTTCCAGCATGACGGCGGCGCGGGCGCGCTTGGTGCCCAGCTCACGGTTTTCGTGGTAGGTGGAGCCGTTACGCAGCAGCCAGTCGTTGGCCACAGCATGGTAGAGACCATTGTCGGTCTTGATTTGCGGCAGCGCGTAACGCGAGGCGCTGCGCGGCACGTCGTGGTTGCCCATCACCCATGTGGAGGTGGAGCCGTTAGTGCGTTCGGCGGAGGCGATGCCGTCTTCGATGGCCTCGTGCATCTCGTCACGCAGCCAGTTGCATTCGGCGAACTTGAAGTTGAAGACCTGACCGAGCTCATCCGGACGGGCGTAGAGGTACTGGCGCGAAGCCGGCACCCAGGCCTCGGCCACGGCGAAGCGGGCGGGCGTGTACTTGTCGAAAACCTCGCTGCGCCATTCGCGGAAGATCTCGTGCACTTCGTCACGGTCGTAGACCGGGTGGCTGCCGTCCTCGACGGTGATGTGCATGGCATCGACGTCGTAGTTGTCGAGGTCATCACGGTCGAGGTCCTTGGCCAGGCCTTCGGCCACATCCACGCGGAAGCCGTCGGTGCCATGGTCGCACCAGAATTTCAGAGTTTTGAGGAAGTCGTCGCGCACTTCGCGGTTGTCCCAGTTGAAGTCGGGCTGTTCCTTGGCGAACAGATGCAGATACCACTGGCCGTCGGGCACACGCGTCCAGGCGGAACCGCCGAAGTTGGCGATCCACTTGGTCGGCGGCTCGTCGCCGTTCGGGCCTTTGCCGTCACGGAAGATGTAGCGGTTGCGGGCCGCGGAACCGGGTTCGGAATTCAGCGCCTCCTGGAACCACGGGTGCAGGCGGGAGGAATGGTTCGGTACGATATCGACGACCACCTTGATGCCGGCCTTGTGCGCTGCGTCGACCATCGCGTCGAAATCATCCATCGTGCCCAAGCGTGGGTCTACATTGCGGTAATCCTGCACGTCGTAGCCGCCGTCGGCCAGTTCGGAAGGATAGAAGGGAGAGAGCCACACCGCATCGATGCCGAGGGCCTTGAGATAGTCCATCTTGCCGGTGATACCCTTGAGATCGCCCAGGCCGGAACCGGTCGAATCCTTGAAACTTCTGGGATAAATCTGGTAAACCACCGCCTGTTTCCACCAAAGGTCTGCGTTTGTAAAAGCGCTGTCATTTTTAGTGAGATTACTTGTTTCCGCCATTACTACTCCTTTATAGTTTCTGAGTTATTCTCGCTGAATACCAGCAATAATCTCATTATCGTGATGAAATTATAAACAACAGAAGTAATAATAGCGCTTGCATTAAAATTGTCAAGCCAAGGAATAAATCCGAGATAGATAACAAAATTACAAAAATATTTGTCGTAATCGGCGAAAAATCAGGGATCTTCATCTTGATGAAGTAATGCAAGCGCTGTTATTTAAAGTCATAACAAGATAGGTAAACATAGATGGAGGTCTACGGAAGGTTGCGTCTCGAACGATGGCCTTCGTCGATGAACCCGGCTTAACTTAAGCGGAAACCTCAACGATTTTGCCGTTTCCGGCCACGCTTACCGATAGAATTGAATCGGCTCGGCAACGGGAAGGTTCACATGGCGAGGATTACACTTCATGACGTCGCTTTGGAGGCGGGTGTCTCCGACTCGACGGTTTCAGGGCGCTTCGTGGGCTTGACAAGGTCGACGAGGGGACGCGTATCAAAGTCAAGAACGCCGCAAAGAAGCTGCGTTTTTCATTCTCCCGTAACGCTTCTTCGCTTGCCAGCGGTAAGACGATGAGACTGGCGTTGCTGTTTTCGGACGCGCTGAACACTTGGTTCGATTCCTCGGTGCTGCAAGGGGCTTATGGGGTTTTGTCTCCTGAGGGATACGACATCATCCCCAGTACGGTGAGCACGCATTCCGAGCTTGATTCCTTCCTTGAACGGCTTCCTTTCGACGACAATGTCGATGGCGTCATCGTCTGCTCAATCAACTTGAATTCCGAGCAATCCGGCATCCTCAAAAAGCTCACCATTCCGGTGGTCGGCTTGGATTCGCGCACGATTGACGGTTTTGATGCCTCGGTCCTGCTTGACGACGACAAGGCGATGATGGAAGCGGTAGGTCTGTTGAAGAATCTAGGGCATCGGTGCATCGCGTTCGTCGGCTGGCCGGTTCCCGGGGATTTTCAATTCAGCACGATGCTGCGTGGCGACGCTTTTATGAGGGCCGCAAAGCGTTTGGGATTCGAGGATAGGCTGGTCAATCGCATCGATCTGGGGAAAATGAGCGATTACCGTTCTCCTGCCGATGCGCTTTCCGCGGCGGCTGCGCAATTGCTCGCTTCGGATCCGCGTCCCACGGCGATTTGCGTGGAAACGGATGGATTTGCCGTGCCGTTGATGGCGGAATTGGAAAAATTCGGGGTTCGCGTTCCGCAGGACATGTCGGTAATCGGCTTTGACGACACCGATGTCGCCGCCGCCGTCAATATGACGACGATTCATCAGAGTCCTGTGGAGATGTCGCGGCTTGCGGCGCACAAGGTACTTGCGTTGATGCGTGGAGAAACGTTGGAACAACCTCATTCCAAGCTCAACCCGATGCTTATGCTGCGTAAAACGACGGGTCCTGTGCGTCAGTAAACCGTGAATGCCGGTTTTATTGCAGGCTTTCCATGTTTCCCGATGGCATAATCGCGTGGTCTTTTGTATCAAGAATTGTCATTCTGACCGTTTCATAGGCTAGATTAGTAGTACGGGTGTCACTACTAGTGAAAGAGGAATCATGGCTGATTACAAACTGGGTGATGGGCTGCGCACCATAGTTCTTGCAGGCATCGGGGCAATGGCGACCACTGCTGAAAAGGGGCAGGAAATCGTCGACGCGCTGGTCAAGAAGGGCGAGCTGACGGTCGAGCAGGGCAAAGCCCTGAACACCGAGCTCAAGCACAAGGCGCAGGAAGTCAAAGACGATATGAAAGCCGAGAACGCCGAGGATAAGGGCAGCACTTCGGCTGCCGACAAGTCCGCTGAAAGCGACGAAAAAGCCGAGTAAAGCTCTATAGCTGTTGACTTTGATTTCAGGTGACGATGGACAACAAGGTTTCCAATGCCGCGCTGAAGGGCGACTATGCCCAAAATGAGACGGAAAACGTCGATAACGATACGCTGAAATCAGAAAACGAATCCGCGAAGCCAAAGGCCGATGGAACCGTTTCGGAACCGAAAGCATCGGGCAAGACTAAGTTATCCGATGCAACCAAGGAGACGAACGCGGTTCACAAGATAGACGCTGCCTGCGGAACGGATACCAGCTCAGCGACAGATACGGTTGACGTCGTTTCCGAAGACGAAAACGCTTTAAACGTCGAAAATGCTGAAAACGGAAATATTGAAGACGAGAATGCTCAAGACGGCGAGAACACAAACAACGCCGGTGGTGTCTTCGAGGAAACCGGTGAATTCGGCCTTTTCGGGCGCCGTGAGTCGTTTACGCAACGCTACCACCTGACCCGTCGCGGCAAGGCCAAACGTCTCGGCCAGATCGTCAAGATCATGGGGCAGTTCGACATCACCAAGGGGTTGACGCCTCGCAAGTTGCGGCTGATGCTGGAAGCGCTCGGTCCCACCTTCGTCAAGGTCGGTCAGATGCTTTCGATGCGTTCGGAGATTCTGCCGCAGCAATATTGCGATGAGTTGGCGAAGCTGCGCGCCGATGCCGATCCGATGCCCTATCAGACCGTCGTGGAGACGCTGGAGCGGGAATATGGGTGCCCGGTGGACGAAATCTTCGCGGATATCGATCCCAAGCCGCTGGGTTCCGCCTCTCTGGCCCAGGTTCACCGCGCCACCTTGGTCACCGGCGAAGATGTCGCGGTGAAGGTGCAGCGGCCGGGCGTGCGACAGACGATGGCGCAGGACGTCTCCATCATGCGTTCGGTGGCCAAGGCAGCCACGAAATTCATGGGCTCCACTGTGCAGGTGATCGACCTTTCAGGCGTGGTCGAGGAACTTTGGGACACCTTCGAGGATGAAACGGACTTCTTGATAGAAGCCCGGCATCTGGCCGAATTCAAGCGTTTTTGCAAACCATACCGCTATATGGATTGCCCGAAGCCGTATATGGACCTGTGCACCCAGCACGTTGTGGTGATGGATTATATCGACGGCATTTCGCTCAACCATACCGGCAGGCTTATCGAGGAAGGCTACGACCTCAAGGAAATCGGGACCAAGCTGGTCGACAACTATGCGGCGCAGATTCTCGACAACGGTTTCTTCCATGCCGATCCGCACCCGGGCAACGTCATCATTTCCGGCGGCAAGATCGTGCTGATTGATTTGGGTATGGTCGGTCGTCTCGACCGCAAGACACGGCGGCTGCTGCGGCAGATGATATTCGCCGTGGGCAAGCAGGATTCGCCGGCGCTCGCCGATGGCCTGCTGCGGTTCGCGGATGCCGAGCCTGATTCGGAGGACTATCCACAGCTTCTCCGTGACCTCGATGTGATTGTGGAGGAATACGGGAAAGTCGACCTTGCCGACCTCAATATCGCGCAGTTTGCGATGGCGCTGACCAATCTTGCGCAGCGCCACGGCATCGAGGTCCCTTCGACCGTCACTACGATGAGCCGTGCGCTGGTCACGCTCGAAGGACTGCTTGACGAATTCATTCCCGACGTCAACATGATTCAGATCATCACCGACCATGCCACTACCAGCAAACGCCTGGACGAGGTCGCCGCCGGCGAGATCAAGTCGCTTGGCATCGAAGGCAACAAGGCGCTGCACGGCTCGCTCGATGCGCTTGCGGAGAGCAAGGTCGCCATGCGTATGCTCACCCGTGGCCAGTTGCGGATGAATATGGAGGTCATCGGCAGCGAGGAGCCGCTGAAGCAGATTTCCGACATGGTCAACAGGCTTACGATGGCGCTGATCGTGGTTGGTCTGTTCGTCGGTTCGTCCATCGTCTATTACGCCGGTATGAAACCCATCGTTTTCGGCATCCCCGTGGTCGGCTTCATGGGTTATGTCGTCGCGTTCATCCTTGGTGCCTGGATCGTTTTCGACATCTATTTCAAAGGCCGCAAAGCGAAGAAAGCCGCCAAAAACAAGTAGTGCGAGAATATTTTTCTCTGTATGAATCAGGTAAATTAATGGGTCGCATCTGATTGCGCTTGAGATAAACTTGAAATAAAAAGAAAGCCTTTCCGGAAGATTGTTCGGAAAGGCTTTTTGATATATATGAATTCCGCTCAGTCGATCAGGCCATAGAGACGGTCGCCGGCGTCACCGAGGCCAGGGACGATGTAGCCGTGCTCGTTGAGCTTCTTGTCGACGCCGCACACCACGACCTTGAAGTCGATGGACGGGTCGAGTGTCTCTTCGACGTGCTTCAAGCCAGGGGTGGCCGCGAGGATGTTGATCGAGGTGATGTCCTTGGCGCCGCGCTCGGCCAGATAGTGCGTGGCCGCGACGGTGGTGCCGCCGGTGGCGAGCATCGGGTCCAGGAGGAAGCACTGGCGGCCGGTGAGGTCGTCGGGCAGGCGGTTGGCATAGGTGATGATGTCGAGCGTCTCTTCGTCGCGCTTCATCCCGAGGAATCCGACTTCGGCGGTGGGCAGCAGACGGGTCATGCCATCGAGCATTCCCAGGCCGGCGCGCAGAATCGGGACGACCATGGGGCGCGGGCTGGCGAGATGCTTGCCGGTCATCTTGGCGATCGGCGTCTCGATATCGCGGTCGACCACGTCAAGGTCGCGCGTGGCTTCGTAGGCTTCGAGCGTCACCAGTTCGCTGATGAGCTCGCGGAAGATGTTGGAGGGTGTGTTCTTATCCCGCAGAACGGTGAGTTTATGCTCGACTAGCGGGTGATCCAAAACATGTACTTGCATACTTCCAAGGATATGCCTAGCCGTGTCTTTTTTAAAATCGAAAACTGAATATTATCCATAACGGAATAATTTGATGGTTAACAGAAAAAGTAAAACGCTGAACCGCGAAAGCGCCTGTCGGCGCGAACGCCGCTCGCAGCGGCAAAAAATGAAGCCCGGGGCTTAAGCACGGTCCAGCGCGTCTCCAAGTATAACGGGTCAACCTACGTTTACACGCCGAGCGCGTAAAGTATGGTTTTGGCCGGGCTCCATGGCGCTGGGCTACTCCAACTTCCGCATAGAATCACTGGATTACTTTGATTTGGCCCGATGCGCTTCGCGCTGGCTTACTCGAGTTTTCCTTGACGCCAGAGGCTGGCTCCGTGGCGGAAATCCGCGGAAGTCGTCATCAGATTGCTGCCGGTGTGCAAGAGACGCGCGGCGACGGTGCGCGGGTCGTTGGAGGCCGGGCCGGCCGAGCTCGCGGGGCCCTTGCCTTCTCGATAACGGTCGTCCGCATCGTGCAAAGCGGAATTATAACGATTGGCGGCGGGACCGTTGCGGTCGGTGTCGCCGTAAGCCGTGTCGCGGTTGTCGTTATCGTTGGCGTTTTGTGTATCTGTATGATCCGAGGCCTCGTCGGCAACCTGTTGCGCCGCCTCAGCAGCTTCTGCGGTCTCGACCTCGCGCTGCAGCTCACGCATATGTGCCTCGCGGCGGGCCGTTTGCTCGGCCTCCATCTTCCGTGCTCGGCCGGTCAGCATTTTCGCGCGGATCGCAAGACCTTTGGCGATGACGTCGATAAAGGCTGAAGCACGCTGAAGTGCGACCGAAAAATCACCGGTGAACGCCCCGGAAAGAATGGAATCCGCGGTGTGCACGATGTCTTCGGCGCTGGGTGGCGTGTCGACACCGGCGATGGCCGAGGCCGCGGTGTCCTCGGGTTCGGCGATACGGTAGAGGCTTGCAAGCGATCGTTGGTTCCTGCGCATCCAGGTGCGCAGCAGGTATAGCCGCCAAAGGATGCCAGGCAGCGAATCCGGCTCAGACCTGCTCCAGAGTTCCGCGATGATGTCGACGCCCTCGCGGTCGACCAAGGTCAACACGCGCTGCACGATTTGTGGGTCCTGGGTATGGTGCACGCGATCGAGCATGGCCTGCGCCGAAGCGTGGCTCATCTCATTGATTTCCTCAGGGTCCATGCCGCCGGCCATCTTCTCGGTCAACGCCGGGTCGAGCTGGGCGGGGCGGGCCGGACGCGACGATCCGGTACGGGCGGGCGCAAAGCCTGGATGTGCGGAATTGACGGAACCGGAACTGTAATGCACTGGGTTAGTAGACAACTGGAGCCATTCTTTGGATATCGATGATACGCGGGCCTTCCGCGTCTTTCACGATGAACAATGCTACCGCATTGCCTGTCGGCATGTAAGGCGATTTGGCGATAAGCTGTTTGCCCAGCGATTTCGAGGCGCACATGAGGCGCAAGTGCTCGAAAATACCGCCGATGACGGGTCGATGCATGCAGATCGCGGTCGTACGGCTATATTGCTTGGGCGTGCTTTCATCTTCGGAAGTCGTTGTTTCGGCTTCGTTTGGAGTCTGGCCGTTGACGGCATCTCCCTTATTGATCGTATCTGAATTCTCGCTATGCTTATTTCCTTTAGCGTTGTCATCTGGCTTACCGGCAGGATCGGCGTTATCGCTGATCCTGACCACGGCTTTGGTGCCGGCTCGTACGGCGCGATTGGCTGCGGCTGTGGCATCGGTGTCGGTGGACAAATCGTCAATGACGTCAGCAACACATTGCCACGCCGCGTCGGGGTCGGCCGCGAAGGCATCTTCGGTCAGTGCCGGAAGCGGCGTGATTTCAAGTCCCGTATGCCATGCATATGGTTCCAACGTTTCCATGCAACGCAGCCAGGGGGACGAAGCGAGTTTTTGCGGAGCGTAACAGCCCAGCTCCTGGTCGAGCGCAAAACTTGCGGCGGCACCGCGGGGGATGATGGGTCGGTCGGCGTCGGTGCCGTTCCACTTCTTTCGGGCCACGGCCTTGCTGTGACGCACGATAATCAGTTTCTGCGCTTTGAGCGCGCCTTCCTGGATGCGGTCGACGAATTGGTCGAGGATATCACGGTCAAGCGGGTGTGAGAGCAGCTTTCGGGCCTGAGGGATGGCCAGCCATCTCACCTCGTCGATTTCGCTGGTTTTCGCATGCTTGATGGTACCGACGGCCCGTTGCCGGCTTTTCGCGGTTTCCGGCGCAATCGGATGGGCCATCCAATAGACGACATGTTTGGTATAGATCGCTCCGGTCTTGGATCCGGTTTTGGCGTGCTTTGATTTTTTGCCCTCGGCATTGAGCGGATACTCGACTTCTCCGATGCTCGGCCCCAAGGCCACCGGCACGCCGGTTTCCTCTTCCATCTCGCGTATCGCCGCGTGGCGGCTGGATTCATGCTCTTCGAGTTTGCCTTTCGGCCAGCTCCAATCGTCGTATTTCGGACGATGCACCAGGCAGACTTCCAGTTGCGTGATGATGGCACGAAAGTGGATTTCCGCTTCGCTCAGAGGCGGCTTGCGCCTTTGCCGCTTGCGTTTGCTGGTGCTGCGGGAGGCACGGGCCTCGGCGAATTCGCCTGCTTTTTCGGCTCGTTCGTCGAGGTTTCTGGCCTTGCCGGCGGCAACCCAACGGTAGGGTATGCCCCCCGCCGATTCAACGACGTGCGATGGTTTGAGCTCGGAGGTCATTTACCGCCTACTTCTTGATCTTACTTGCGGCCACGTTGATGGGTCTTGATCAGCAGCTCCTGGCAATCGACCAGAGGCTTGCCGTCCAAATCGTGCGAATGGCGGATATAGGTGCCGTCCGGTTGCATGTGCCATGACGAGGTGGTATCGGCCATCTGCAGGTCGACATAGTCGATGAGCGAGGCCACCTCCTCGGGGTCGGTGATGCGCACCAAGGCCTCCACGCGGCGGTCAAGGTTGCGGTGCATCAGGTCGGCCGAACCGATCCAGACTTCCGGACCGGCCGTCGGTCCCTCGCCGATCTGCGGACCCGCGGAATTGGCGAAGGCGTAGATACGGCTGTGCTCGAGGAAACGACCGAGGATGGAATGCACCCGGATGTTCTCGCTCAGGCCCGGGGCTCCCGGTTTGAGCGCGCAGATGCCGCGTACGACGATGTCGATCTTTACCCCGGCCTGGCTGGCACGATAGAGCGCATCGATGGTCTTTTCGTCGACGATGGAGTTGACCTTGATCTTGATCCAGGCTTCATGGCCGGCCCGTGCCGCGTCCTCCTCGCGCCGGATACGCTGGATGAGGCCGCTGCGGCACGTGCGCGGGGCGACCAGCAGGCGATGGAAGCTGGAGCGCGGTGCGTAACCGGAAAGCTGGTTGAACAGGCGGGTCAAGTCCTGCCCGACCACTGGATCGCAGGTCAGCAGGCCGAGATCGGTATACTGGCGGGCGGTTTTCGGGTTGTAGTTGCCCGTGCCGACGTGGCAGTAGCGACGCAGGCCGTCCGCTTCCTGACGCACGACCAGCGAAAGCTTGCAGTGGGTCTTCAGACCCACGATGCCATAGACGACGTGGACGCCGGCGCGTTCGAGCTTGCGGGCCCACGCGATGTTCGCGTCTTCATCGAAGCGTGCCTTGATCTCGACCAGTGCCAGGACCTGTTTGCCGGCCTGCGCGGCATCGACCAGTGCGTCGATGATCGGCGAATTGCTGGAAGTCCGGTAGAGCGTCTGCTTGATGGCCAGCACCCTCGGATCGGCCGCGGCCTGGGCCAGGAAGGCCTGCACCGAAGTGGAGAACGAATCATAAGGGTGGTGCAGAAGGATGTCGCGCTCGCGAATGGCGGCGAAGATATCCTGCGCACGGCTCGACTCGACGGTGGCGATCTGACGGTTGGTGGTGGGGATGAACGGCTTGTTCTTGAGGTCCGGCCGGTCGATGTCCTGCAGCTCGAACATGAGCTTCATGTCCAACGGCGCGGGAAGACGGAAGATCTCCTCCTCGTTGACGCGCAGACGGCGTGCCAGAAGCTGGGAGAGGAACGGGCTGGTGGCGTCGCTGATCTCGAGGCGGATCGGCGGCCCGAAGCGGCGGCGAAGCAGTTCCTTCTCCATGGCGTTCAGGAGGTTTTCGGCGTCATCCTCCTCCACGTCGATATCCTCGTTGCGGGTGACGCGGAAGGAACGCGCCTCCTTGATGATCATGCCGGGGAAGAGCGATTCGAGGTGGGCGATGATGAGGTTCTCCATGGTGATGAAGCCATAGCGTTCCTCGCGGCTCTCCTCGTCGGTCAGGTCGTCGACGGGCACCAGACGGTTCAGGTTGTCGGGCACCTTGACGCGCGCGAAATGCGTCTTGCCGCTGTTCGGGTTCTCCACCAATACGGCGAGGTTCAGCGATCCGCCGGAAATGTAGGGGAACGGATGCGCGGGGTCGAAGGCGAGCGGTGTCAGGACCGGGAAGACCTGCTGGCGGTAATAGCGTGAAAGCCGTTCCTGCTCGGCGCTGGTGAGCCGGTCCCAACTGAGCAGAACGATGTGTTCGCGGGCCAGTTCAGGCAGGATGTGCTTGATGGCCTCGTTGGCGTGCTCGGTCTGCAGCTCGTGTGCGGTTTCGCTGATGGAGCGCAACTGCTGGCGCGGGCTCAGGCCCGAGGCGCTCGTCACGGCGATGCCGGTATCGATGCGGCGTTTGAGTCCGGCGACGCGCACCATGAAGTACTCGTCGAGGTTCGAGGCGAAAATGCCGGCAAAGTTGGCGCGTTCCAGGAGCGGGACTTCGGGGTCCTCCGCCATCTCGAGGACGCGCTTGTTGAATTTGAGCCAGCTCAGCTCGCGGTCGAAATAACGGTCCGGCGGCAGGGGCTGTTCTTCCGGCAGCGCCTTGCGCTTGTCGGACTTCTCGGTTTCGGCGATGTGCTCGGCAATCTGGCTGCGGAGCAATGCCTTCGAAGGTGCGTCAAAAATCTGTGCCATATCCTTACTCTAAGCATTACCGTAGAGCTATGGAAGCCTGGAACCGCAAAATTCACCATATGTGGATAACCAATTTTTAACACATCATGATTCTTGCTGAATCTGTATGAATCGAACGTTTTATTTCGGCATTTTCCTTCCATATTCCCAACGGTTACGCTGCAGGGATAATGAAACGACAGAAGTGCACAACCGATTCGTTGAACAGAACAAATCGCGACATTTTATGTGCATTACAGGATGGAAAGAAACGACATTGACCAATAGTGCACAAACTCTGGTTTTGGTTTGTACTCGACGGGCTGATGGTACATAATATGAACTACAAGTACAACTGAACAGGGCAGATCCACAAAAAGACAAGGTCTCGATGACTATTACGTTGAACGGGCCGATGATAAAGCTTACCGTTACGACGATGGAGTTGTGAAGTTATCTGCTGTTCGGATTGGACTTGCAGGAGACCCGTTTCGGCGGGTCTCCTTTTACGTTCGGCACCATTGCACATGCGGCGCCTCTAAGTAGCGTTTCCGCGTCGTTATATGCAGGAGTCGCGTTTTGCGCCCCAGGATATTTGGGTGACTTGTAGATATTCCGACCTGAGTTGCGAACACGAGCATGCTCGTAGTCTGCGCCATCTACACTGAAAACCATGACTGACGATTCCATTGGGCAGAAAGTACCGGCCGACGATTCTCAAGAGCCTGCATCGCGCAATCAGGCCAAAATCGAGATTCCCGTGCCTCCACGGGCTCAGGCCGAGACCCCCTTGCCTTCCCAGAATGCTAGCCAGACGCCTGCAGCACCTCAGCCGGAACCATCTGCGCGGGAACAATCGGGCGGCACCCCGCGTGTCAGTGCCGTCGATGAACCGTTTAATGGTGCTTTGAACAAAGCCCAGTCGGTCAATGAACCGTTTGCCACGTCGCAAGAAGCAAGTTCGAACCCGAAGGAGCCCGAACCGGTAAATTTTGTGGCTTTTGGTGAACAAAATACGGTATTCGAGGGCGATAGCGACGTCTCGGCAAGTAGCGCCTTCATTGCCGACGCCTATTCCGGGAAGCCTGATATCGACTTCGCCGGCAAAATCTCGAACAAGGATGCCGCCAAAGAAGAGGATGAGATCGAAAAGGGGCTCGCCCGGATCGATCCGTTGACCGTCCACCCGCGTGTGTCCAGCTGCGTACTCGCCGTGGTGCTTGCCCTGCTCTGCTTCGCCTCTGCGGCCGCGATCTATTGGTTCGGCGTGCACACCATGGAAGGCCAGAGTTTTGACGAAATCGTATGGCAAAGTTTCAATACGAGTGCTCCCGGCTGGATTATCGCGACGGCGCATGTGCTCAACCGTAGCGTGGTGATCGTGGTAATCAGCCTGGCCATTGCCGTGCTCGCGTTCATCGTCGCGGCGGTTCGCAAGCGCTGGTGGCTGATCGGCCAGATGGCCGTGTTTGGTGTAGTCGCGTATGGTGCCGCGTGGCTCAAACGGCTGTTGCCGCGGCCGATGATCATCCGCGTTCTTTCCACTCATGAAAACAGCGCTCCATCGGGGCATACGCTGCTTGCCGTGGGGGCGGTGCTGGTGCTGCTCGTCGCGGTTCCTCGCGTCTGGCGTGCGCTGGTCGCGTTGCTTGGTGGAGCATACGGCGTCATTGTCGCCGCGTCGCTGATCGTCGGTCGCTGGCACCGCCCCTCCGACGTGCTGATGTCGCTGTTGATCGGTGGTGGGCTGATGATGCTGGCACTCGCGTTCACGCGCAAATCCGGGATGGACAGCCCCGGCAGCCGCATGTCGTCGGCCAGCATCCAGATTGTCGGCAGTATCATGATCACTTTCGGCCTTGTTTCCTGCGCTTATGCCGGCTACATGCTTTGGCAGATCTATCCGGGGCTCGACATGATGGCGATGTGGGCCAAGAACGGTGCATGCGCGCTGACCATGGCCGCCATTCTCGGCGTGGGTTGCCTGATGTTCGGCCTTACGCTCGCCATTCGCCAGCTGACCGCCTCCCCGCTGACCCGGCTCGGCCTAGTCGGTGCGCCTCCCGCTCCGCCGCAGAAGTAAGCAGTGTAGGTATGCCATCCGTGCCAATCCATGGATGGTGCCTTCTGCGTTTCGTAGGAATGGAAATCGGCTGGCTCGCGACCCTCGTCCCGGTCCATCCCCATTTGTGTCTTTTTACTTGCTTGCGTAAGCCTAGTAGGTAAAAGGACACAAAATAGCGTCTAAATGTTGCTTTTTATTTAGGTAGGTTAAGCAAGCAGATAAAAAGCAGCATTTATCTGTCATCATGTTGGGAAGGCAAAGGATTCTGCCGGTTTGGTTATGGCTTTCCGGTACCTTCGTCTCCGAACTTTCTGCACATCGGCGTAAGAACTAACGCACCAATCGCAAGACAGATGCCGGTGCCGGCCATAATCGGCGCAACCGCCATGCGGTCGAAAAACAGGCCGTAAACCATTTGTCCCAGCGGTGTCGCGCAAAGGCTGATGGTCGAAATGAACGCGCCGATCTTGCCCATCAGTTCGTCGGGAATCAGCGTTATCAGGGTCGGGCTGACAATGATGTTGGTGAAGTCGATGGCCAGGGTGAGCAGACAGAATGAAGCGATGAACGTGACCAGTTTTGCGGGCCTCCCTATCGGCAGCGTGAAGACCACGGCGATAGGCACGAAACAGAGGGCGGAGGCGGCGATGGTCGCTGGCATGTGTCGCATCAGAAGCTTGGCGGCCAGTGCTGTGGTCAGCAGGGTGTCGAGCAGCGAGACGATGCTCATGATCCCGTCGCAATAACCGTAGACGTCCGCGCCGAAACGCAGCGCGGTGCGGATGATATACGGTGAGCCGACGGAGGAGACGCCGCTCAAGAAGAAATTCAGGGCGGCGATGACGGCGCAGAGTTCCAGCAGGGTCGGGTTGGCCTTGAGAAACACGGCGGCGTCGCGGATATCGGTGAGGAAAACCTTGAGCATGTCCTGTTTATCAGATGAGGGTTTAGTTTTACTTGCTTTCGTTACTTCATGATGATGGCGTACGTTGTCGAGCTTGATGAAACATTCCAGGCCGGCGGTCAGAAAGAAGCAGATGGTGGTCGCGGCCATCATGGTGCGGATGCCGATCAGCGCGTACAGCGCACCGCCGGCGAAGGTCGGGATGATCTGCATGATGGCGTTGACCTGGCTGGAAATCGCTTGGGCGCGACGCAACAGCACGGCGTTGCTTCTGCCGAGCATCTGGGGGATGGCGGCGCTGACGGTGGGGGATTCGAGCGCATCGAGGACGGAAAGCGTGATGAGCAGCACCGCGATCGAGACGATGGTGTGGACTTGCATGAAGCCGAACGCAAGGGTTGCGGCGAGCACCACGCAGCCGCTGACGGCGTCGAGCACGACCATCATGGTGCGGCGGTTGACGCGGTCGGCGATGACGCCGCCGAACGGCATCAAGGCAATGGTCGGAATAATGGAGATGGAAAGCAACGTCGCAAAAACGGTGGCTGAGCCGGTTTCGTCGAGCACCCACATCGACATCGCGAAGCGCAGCATGGTGTTGCCGAACAGCGAGAGCCCCTGTCCGGCGATGAGCAGGACGAAGTTGCCGGAGCGCAGCGGCGAAGTTGTCGGTTTGTAGATTTGATCGCCCATGTTCTTCCTGATTTCTTAAAAATTAATACCGACCGACGGTATGTAAATTAGATAATGTTTTTCCATATCATCTGCGGTGAGTTGCATGAATTTATGAACCTGTGGTTAAGAAGCGTTATCTCCGAGCTTTTTTATTCCTGACTTTCAGGTTTCAATTTTACCGTTTCGGTATTGTCTTCAGCGCCGGAGCTTTGAATCTGCGCATAGAAATCGGCGAACTGCTCGGTCATGTCACGGGTGATTACCGGCACACCGAGCGAAACACAGATGGTGGCCAGGCATTGCGAGCGGTGCCGTAAAACGCTGCGGGTACCGGGGTAGAAATTCGGCAGGAACCATAGATTCATCAGCAAGGTGATGAGTTCGGCGGCCTCCTGCGGGTAATCCGTGATGATCGAGCCGTCCTCAATGCCGCAATCGATGAGCGTGCGCATGTCGCCAGGTAGGGTGTGTGTCCACATGCCAATGCTTTCGGCAAGATTCTGCGGGTCATCGGCTGTGGAGAGTGTGCCTTTCAGGCGTTCGATGTGTTCCGGGTCGTTCATGGTGCTGAGGTAAAGTTCGCGAATTTTCTGCAGACCATTCAGGTCTTCGCGTTCTAGGAAGGCGTCGTATTGTGCGTAGGATTTCTTATTGTCTTCCTCGCTGACGGCTTCGAGGATGTCCAGTTTGGACTTGAAATGGTGGTATATCGCGCCTTTTGAGAGGTCTCCGAGTTCGTCGATGATGTCTTGGACCGAGGTGTTTTCGTAGCCTTTGGCGGCGAACAGTTTTTGTGCCGCATCCAGTATGCGGCGTCTGGTCACTTCCGGATGTGCGTTGCGTGCCATGCGGTGCCTCCTTTGCAAAGTGTTGTCGGATTCGTGATATCCGATACGACAGTAAGTGGTAAGCGAATCTATTGCGTTTTCGTTCGAAACCAATTAAATCCTGTTGCCATCATTATACATACCAACGGTCGGTATGAGGTAGGCGTGTCGTTCTTATTAAATAGTTTTCTATATATTGCAAGGCCGCTTCTTCATTTCCTGACTAATGTCAATGCTGTCAGCGTCAATCAAAAGTGGATATGAAGTGGAACCCTATCTTGGAGGTAACGGATCGCATCCCGAGTTCGCCGCCCCGAGGCACAATGGAGACATGACTTCCAAAGGAAAACCTTCCCCGCGTTCGAGTGTCAAACCGTTGAGCGATGCGCAAGTAGAACTTCTGGGGCGTCGCCATCACTTGGTCGATCCGACGCAGTATTTCCCGACCGGCCCGCGCAAAGCGAACACCGCCGAGATCGAGGCGCAGAATCCCAAGGGTACCAAGCGCTTGCTCGACGCCGTCTCCGCAGTGTTGCGCGCGCACAGCAAGGTCTACGCGTGGGGGCTCGAGCGCGTGCCCGAAACCGGGACGTTCATCACTGCCGCCACGCATGTGACGATGTATGACGTTTTTGTTCCCATGGATGCATTGTTCCACATGGGCCGTCGTCCGCGTTACATGGCGAAGGCGGAGATGGCGCATTGGCCGATTATCGGTAAGTGGTTCCAGCTGGTGGGCATGCAACCGGTGCCGCGGCGTAGCGGTAAAGCCTTGGAAATCGAAAAGGAATCCATCGATATCATCACTTCCGGCCGTCCGCTGACTGTATGGCCGGAAGGCACGCTTTCGCGCGACCCGCTCAAATGGCCGATGAGTCTCAAGGATGGTGTCGGCATCATCGCGCTCGAGTCCTCGCGTCGGCTTGGCTTCCAGGTGCCGCTCTATTGCGCGGTGACGTGGGGGGCGGCGAGCATCAACCATTGGTGGCCGTGGCCGCGCAAGAACGTGGTGATGTGCTACGACGACGTGCTCGACTACGGTGACCTGCTCAAAGACAGCGATTCCTGGGGTGTCGAGCCGCCGATGGAGCTGGTTACGGAACTGACGACACGTATCCGTGAACGGATGGAGACCATCATGGCCGAGATTCGCGGCGAGGAGCCTCCCGCCGAGGGCTATTGGGATTTCCGGACGATGAGCCGCAAACCACGTCGCTGATTGGCGGAATAGCGGATATTGCGGCACAATAGTTGAGTTCTTGACGTCAGGGCATGTGTTTGGCGAACATAACAGAATGCGATATTTGGCACTATTATGGAAGAAGCTAGCGATGCGAAGGAGCAGATTATGAAGACGACAGTACTTGGGGCAGGCGCTTGGGGGACGGCGTTCGGCCAGGTGCTCGCGGATGCGGGCAATGACGTGATGATGTGGGCGCGTGAGCCGGAAATCGTGAAAGGCATACGCGACAACCACTGCAACGAAATGCGCCTTCCCAGCGTCAAGCGACTTCCAGATAGCATGACCGCCACCGGCGATCGGGCGGAAGCAGTGAAGGGCGCCCAGATTGTGGTGGTCGCCATCGCGGCCCAGCACGCGCGTGAGGCACTGGAGCTTTTCGCGCCGCTCATCGACTCCAAGGCCATCGTGGTTTCACTGATGAAGGGGATCGAGCGAACCACCGGCAAGCGTATGGATGAAGTGGTGCGTGAGGCGTTGGGCGACCTGCCGGCTGAGCGTTTCGTCGCGATTTCCGGGCCGAACCTGAGCAAAGAGGTTGCCGACCGCGAGCCCGGTGCCACAGTGGTGGCGTGCGAGAGCATCGACAATGCCAAGATCGTGGCGCAGGCCTGCCAGACCCCCTATTTCAAGGCGTTCGTCACCACGGACGTCATCGGTGTGGAAATGTGCGGATCGCTCAAGAACGTCGTGGCGCTCGCGGTGGGTATGGCCCGCGGCGCAGGATACGGCGAGAACACGGCCGCGATGATCGAGACGCGCGGGCTTGCTGAACTCGCGGCGCTTGGCAGGGCTTCGCACGCCGAAGACAAGACGTTCCTGGGCCTTGCCGGCGTGGGGGACCTCGTTGCCACTTGCGGTTCGCCGTTGAGCCGTAACTATACATTCGGGGCGAACCTCGGCCGCGGCATGAGCGTCGAGGAGGCTACGAAGGTCAGCAACGGTGTGGCCGAAGGTGTGCCCACGACGCAGGCCGTGGTGCGCATGGGCGAACAGCTTGGCGTGCCGACGCCGCTTGCCAGTGCGATGAACGATGTGCTCAATCGTGGCATATCCTGCGAGCAGATGCTGCATGAGCTCCTCAAAGGAAATATTACGGAGGAATAGCCCAACCGTTGCGCCACATTATGTAATACGTGAAGGTATGGCGAGAAATTCGTCTTGAAATTTGAAGAGTTGGCTCAACGTGCTTGGGTCGGCGTGGTCTGCATCGGCTTTGTGAATGAGGGAATCATTCCCTTTGCCTCCTGCCCTTTGCCGTGTAGGCTTGGGATTCAGATTCGATTCCTTAAGAAAAGCGAGGGAACATGCGTAAGCAGCGCGTGGTGGTTTTGTATGGTGGCAGGGCGGACGAGCATTCGATTTCCTGCATTTCCGCTTCCGGGGTCCTGAAGGCCATGGATACCGAGCGTTTCGAGCCCATACCCATCGGCATCACCAAGGCCGGGGAATGGGTGATGGGCGGCACCGATCCCCGTGATTTCGATTGTTCCGATGGTGCGATGCCCACCGTCGATGAGGCCGATGTCAATGCAACCGTCAAACCGGTGGTTCTCGATATGTCCCGCGGCAACAACGGTTTCTACGTTCGTGAACAGAATGGCGCCCTGACCTCGTTGGGCTATGTGGATGCGGTGTTTCCCGTCCTGCACGGCCCGTACGGCGAGGACGGCACCGTGCAGGGCCTGCTCGAGATGATGGGCGTGCCCTACGTCGGCTGCGGCGTCTTCGCTTCGGCCGCCTGCATGGACAAGGCATTCACGAAGATTATTCTTAGCGAAGCCGGCATCCCCGTCGCTCCGGGGGTGACCTTCGATACCCGTGCTTTCGATGCGTCCGACCGATTCAGCAGCGATGCCGCCGAGGCGATGAAAAGCATCAAGTCGGCCAGACTGCGTTACCCGTTGTTCGTCAAGCCGTCGCGGGCCGGTTCGAGTTTCGGCGTGACCAAGCTGGAACACAAGGGCGATGAGGAGGAACTCGCCGCCGCGCTTTTCGAGGCGTCGCACCACGACTGGAAGGTATTGGTGGAGCAGGGCATCGATGGACGCGAAATCGAGTGCGCCGTGCTCGCACCGGTGGCGGGTCAGGAGCCGAAGTCGGCATTGCCCGGCGAAATCGTGCTCGACCATCGTGCTGCCGGCGACGACCAATTCTATGATTTCGATAGCAAATACACCGATTCCGCGGCTTCACACGTCGAGGTTCCGGCGAGCCTGCCGGAGACTACGTTGCAACGTGCGCAGGAGATTGCGGTCCGTGCGTTCAAGGCCGTCGACGGTGCAGGGCTTTCGCGTGTGGATACGTTCGTCACCGAACGCGGTGAAGTGATGGTCAACGAAATCAACACCATGCCCGGCTTTACCCCGATTTCGATGTATCCGAAAGCCTGGGGGGCCACTGGTATGAGCTATACGGAGCTGGTTACCAAGCTTATTGAGGGTGTGTTAAGGTAAGCTAGATATTATACTTTAGCAAAATCAAATCGAGATGGATAAACATCGTTTATTGATTCATATTGTATTCAAATTTATATAATGAATTGATATATTCGATTTATCGATGATCCGAGAGGATATGTGCCGCAACATGAACGACGATAACCGTCCTGAAGAACAGGCTTCACATTCGCTTTCGCAGGAAGAATCCGGCTCGCTGCAGCAATCGCAGCAGCCACAATCGCCCTATCATGCGTTGCACGCCAAGGCGCAACCGAAGCAGGAACCTCTGGAAACTCAAGAAACTCGGCGACTCGGCCAAGTGGATTATTCCTCTGAATCCCAGGATCAGGCTCAAGCTTCAAGCCAGCCAAACCAACCAAGTCAAGCGGAATCCGGATCTCAATATGAACCGGAGTCAGCTTATCGGTCGTTGAAATCGCTAGTCCAGCCGCAACAGCAATCTTCTACGCAGCCGCCTCAGTCCCAGACCTATCCTCAGCCGTATGGGGAGCAATCCTGGGCCCAGCCTGTGCAGCAGTATCAAACTCAGCTCCCGGTATCCCAGCAGTATCAAGGCCAGCCGTACAGTCCTCAGGGTCAGTCGTACCAGCAGCCGCAAATGCAAACGTATCAGCCCTATCAGTCTCAGGTTGGTTACCAGCAGTCCCAGTATCGTCCGTATCAAGCCCAGTATCAGCAGCCCCAATACCAGCAGACCGGCCAGTATCCGTCGCAGCCGTATCAGCAGCCGCAATATCAGGCATACCAATATCCGTCCTATCCGCTGCAGCTATCTGGAGCTCAACCCCAGCCTCAATATCAGTCCCAATCCCAGCCTCGCTATAGAGCGCAGCCGTTCTCGCAATTCGCTCGTCCGGCTTTCACAAGCTACTTCCATCAGCCCAATCCGACATGGCAGGCGGCGATGTATGGATGGCTTGGCGAAGTACGCAAGCGGTTCTCGAACATCGGATATGCCCTGGATCTGGTTGTTCTGGTGTGGTACGCATTGGTGTCGGTCATCGGGGAGGTGACGAGGCAGTTCGTCGACCCTGCAAAGCTGCCCATGTGGGCCGAGTTCCTGCTGAGCAACGGCCCGCTGTATGCGATCGCGATTCCGCTTTCCCTGCTGGTTTTCCGCACGATACCCAAGGTAAAGCGCAAAACGAGCAATATGGGCGTGGGGATGTTCCTCGCGTTGATGGCGATTTCGTTCCCGCTGGCGGATATCGGCAATATCATCGGCAACATCCTTTCGGGTCTGCTTTCCAACGATCAGGCGCAAAGCAGTATCAGCGAGCTCCTCGAAGGCCTCGACCCGATAAGTCTTCTGCTGTTCACCGTGATCATCGGCCCGATTTTCGAGGAATGGCTGTTCCGCAGACTGTTGATCGACCGCATGCAGCAATATGGCGAGAAAACCGCGATTCTGGTCTCCGCCTTCGCCTTCGGCCTGTTCCACGGCAACCTTTTCCAGTTCTTCTACGCTTTCGGTTTCGGTCTGTTGCTGGCCTACGCCTACGTGCGCACCGGCAAGTTGCGCTATACCATCGCCATGCATATGACGTTCAATTTCTTCGGCGGGTTCCTGCCGCAGATGACCTTCCTGGCGATGGACAAATCCACGCTGAACGCGGTCAACCGTAACGCGAGCGCCGGAATCGCAAATGCGTTTGCCACAGGTCATGGCGCACAAGTCATGCCGCTCCTCATATTTCTGGTATTCCGCGCCGTGATGTTCATCACCGGCATTGTGGTCGCCATTGTCGAGCGCAAGAAGCTGGTATTCTATCGTGCGCCGGAGGAGTTGCCTGCGGGCACTCGGGCCAAGACGGTACTGGGCAATCCCGGAGTCATCATTTTCATCGTCCTATGTGCCCTCCTGATGATTGCCGCACTGTTCAATGTGTGACGAGTGCCGCCATCAACGTAACTGCGATGAAAAGCACGAAAATGAGCCTGAAAACGTGTTTTTCGTCGCAGGTATAAGTCAGAAGCAAGGAATGGACGCTAGAGCCTGATTCAGATGATGAAATCTTCCTTGGCCAACGCCCGAACGGCGCAATCGCGAACCCGTTCCTGATTGATCCCGGCATTGGCGAACAGCAAGGCCTTGCCCTGCACCCCGTCGACGCTGAAACCAGTGAAGTTGATTTGCGGCGGATTGTTGCGATTGGTGATGTCCGCCGTTGCGCTCCGCAGAACATTGGCGATGCGTTTGGACGCCGTTTTGATATCGGTGCCGGGCTTCACGGTGAAATCGACGCTTACGCAAGCTTCGCCTTCGGGCGTCAGCCGTTCAAGCGACGAGGTGTTGAGCACCGAATTGGGGATGATGAGCTGGTTGCCGTTGCGTTCGCGCACCATGGTCTGCCGCCAGGTGATGTCCTCGACGGTTCCCGTGATGCCCTGGATGCGCACCTGATCGCCGGGATGGATGACATGACCGATCATCAGCCCGAAACCGGAGATGATGTTGGCGATGGTGTCTTTCAAGCCCAGCGAGATGGCCAGGCCTCCAATGCCGAGTGCGGTGACGATGGTGGTCGGGTTGATACCGAAAACCGGCTGCAGCACCATGGCCACGGCAATGATCCAGATCGACACCAGTGCGAGATTGACGAAAATCGACGCGTTCGGGATGCCGGAATGATTGAGCAGTTTCTTAAGCCAGCGGGAAACCACCTTTGCGGCTACGAAGGCCACAACAAAGACAATAACCAAAAATACGATGCGGCTATCGTGCATCTTAAGCCAGCCCAGCAATTGTTCCATAACGCTTTAGCTTACCTTGTCGAGCTCAAGTCTGTTGGATTGGCGAAAACGTCGATCAGGCGGTGTGGTTGATGCCGCCCATGAGTGTGGCGCTTGGCCTGAAACCGTCGGCATGTTGATGCTGCATGTTTTGAAGGTCCTCAAGCAGGGCATCGACCTCGCGCTTGAAATCCTTGTCTTTGCTTTCGGTTTCGGCGATGGACTTCAGCAGGGAGCCGTCGCCCTTCTCCAACGCGCTGCGGAACATCTGCACCCAGAATCCGGGCATGCTGTTGCCGGAGATGGCCAAATAGAGCGTTCGCGCGACCACGGCTGCGTCAAGGTTGCTCCACTGTTCGACGGTCGTCTCCTTGGCGAGCTTGGACCACATCGCGGATATCGAGAGCAGGCCGCCCACCGAGAATTCCAGCAGGACGTCTTGGTTGATCGTCATATCCCGGTCGAGATGCTGCCATTCGATGAAACTGTCGCGAATCGCGTCGTGCACGGTGAACAGCAGGAACGGGGAGGTGTGACTGCCTACGGTCAACGCAATACGGTCGAGATAGATACGGTTGGCCTGCACGCCGATGAGTTGCATAACGACGCCGTTCCACGCCTTGGACGGGTCATCGGTGAATTCGGGTATTGCTCGTCTCACGCCCTCGACCGCGTGCTGAACGGCGGTTTCGGCGAGATTGTTGAGTTTGCAATAGTGATAGTAGAAAGAGTTACGGTTGACGCCTGCCATATTGACGATGTCGGTGACGGTGATTTTCGGATAATCGCGCTCCTCAAGCAACTTCCAGAACGCATTCTCCATACGTGTCGTAGCCGGCAATTGATTTGAGTCTTGTCGGGGTCTAGACATTCTGAGCCTCCTGATGATTGAGAAAATTCTATGTGAAGAATTTCTGTATTGATTCTAAAGGATAATGGTTGACGATTTTTGTTAAACGATGATTGTCGCGTAGAGAAAACTTTTCGACGCTTCATTATACATAAAATTGTGTATATTAAATTAGATTAATTACGTATTTTAATCCAGTTTTTTATACACAATGTCGAAATTTTATAAATTAAAATGTGATGTAAATCACATTAATTAAAAAATCGCTTTTAAATATACAACGAACATTCAAAGCGCGATAGATTGACAGTATGGATATTCATACTTATCGGTTAATGGTCGGTGGGTTCGGTGCCATTCATCACGAACAGAGTAAAGGTGTCGAGTCCTATGTGTTGTTGTTGCCTAATTCAATAGACAATAAAACGTTTGACGCAAAAGCAACTTTACGTCAAGCAAAAAGTGTCAAAAGTGATGAAAAAATTAATCGATGATGATAGATCGTTGCAATTGCCTTCAATCAGACCCGCAGGCGTCGCCTCTGATGTGCCTTCTCCGTCGTGGCTTTTGCGTGAGGGCGATACCGTTTTCGCGGTTCTCGAGGATACTGATGAAGTGGCTTCGTTGCGAATCATATATAAGGATGACCATTCGAATGATAGCCCGGCAAAAAGCGGAGAAGTGACGCTCGAAGAGATTTCACGGGTGAAATTGCCTGCCAAGTCCGGCCCTACCCATGCGGCTATTGCCGTTGATCCCCAACTTGGCCGTCACCTGATTACCGCCGATTATGTGGACGGCACGGTCTGCGTTCTGCCTATCGGCGAGGGCGATGTGCTGGGGCCGGTGGCGCAGGTGCTGCATGGCGGCCCTGATCGTCATGGGCCGTTGCCGGCGCAAGAGGGGCCGCATGCGCATTGGATTCTTCCCCTGCCTGACGGGCGTGTGCTCACTACTGATTTGGGTGCCGACCGTATTCATATTCATCACTGGGCCGGTTCGCGTCTGGTTCGTACGGGATTCGTCTGTCTTGCCCCCGGCACCGGTCCGCGGGACATGCACGTTTTGCCGGGGCCGTCCGGCGACTGGCGTATCGCGGTTGTGGACGAATGGGGTTGTACGGTGACCATCCTTGAGCCTGTCGATCGCAATGGCGTAGGTTCGGCTGTCGGACAGGATGGCAAGGACGAGAAGCAGTCCGAGGAGTTCTGGGTGGCCCAGACAGTGGGTCTTGGTGGCGATGGAGGGGAACACCCCGATCAGGCAGCTTCCTTGGCTTTTGTGCCGGATGCCCTTCGCATCACCGATTCCTCCGAGGATGAGGATCAGGACACCGAAGTGCCGCCTTTCTCCCGTGGTTTCGTCTATGTCGGGCTGCGGGGCTCCGACCGTATCGTGACGTTGTATTGGGACGGCGACAGGTTGGGCCGTCTGGCCGAAGAGGGCGATCCGAGCTGGAAGGGTCGCGGCGTCTCGAGTGGCGGCAAGCGTCCTCGGCACATCCTGGCCGTCGGCGACATGCTTGTCGTGGCCAACGAGGTCAGCGACAATCTGAGTCTTTTCCGCTCGGCCGCCGACGGTGAGCCCGTGCATATCGGTGATTGTCCTGCCGGATCGCCGACGGTCGTGCTGCCCCTGGCCGGCATCTAAAGCGTTCTTTGCGTCACTGCGACAGCTTTGGAAAGATCATTGGACAGATGAGGGCACGTGCATGTTGTCGGTGCCCTTTTATCTGTTTACGTTGAAAGTATGTTTGCTTAAATTATCGATTTAAAATATAAAATAATAAAATATGTCAAACGAACTTTCAACGTTTCTTTTTTCTGTTGACGTGAGCACATTTTTGTCGTTGACGTAATGTTGAACGTTAAAAAAGATGTGAACGGTTGATACTGGGGGTAGAGCGGCTAAAAAAGAGGGGTGAATTCAGAAACCTTGCTGTTTTGACCGGAAATTCCCGTGAAACGTGCTTAACGCTCCCGACATCCCCGCTGTTCGTTGTTATTCCGGTAAAAGTTCAGGTCGGAATATCGTGAGACGGGCGTTTGAGGGCCAATTGCATATTCGACCATAAAATACAGTCAATTATTGTATATTATAAGTGCAAAATCGCTTTAACTGTATAAAAAAATCCTCAAAAATGTATTTGTATTCTATGCTTGAAGCTTAATCCTAGGTTGGTTCGGACGGTTTATCTGATGGATTTATTCTTCAGCCGCCTAGATGGCGTTGATCGACTCTGCACCATGACTGGGGCTGGCATGACCTGTAGGAGGTGGTGATTTGCGTCATTGCCGGCGCCATTTTACGCTTGAATTGCAATATGTGATTGAACTTCATCGGATGGACTGATACTTTGGCGCCGCTCATCCCGACTCGGGGCTGTCAAGAGCATGGAAATAAGTGTGGGTATATATAAGGTGTCTTGTGTTAATCATGTGTTCGGGTGAGTCAAAAGGGCCGCTCGATCGCTCGTGTTTGGGCTGCGGATGGGGTTGACCGTCAGCTGCTATGCTGCCCTTGGTCGGCCCCGGTTGTATACTTGGTAAGTTGTGTGTCGCTGTTGTGCGCCAAAACGCAGGATAACGGCATCAAGACTTGCAAGTCAAAACAGTATAGGGAGTCCATTATGGCAGCTCGTTGCGCAGTGTGCGGCAAGGGACCGCAGACCGGTTACAGCGTTTCGCATTCACATATCCGCAATAAGCGCACCTTCAACCCGAACCTTCAGTCGGTTCACACCACTATCGACGGACAGAACGTCCGCGTTCGCGTGTGCGCCAAGTGCCTCAAGGCAGGCAAGGTTCAGCGCGTGGTTGCGTGAAAACGCGGAAAGCAATTTTGAAAACCTCTGATGTCATTCGGCGTCGGAGGTTTTTTCATGCCTGATTCGGATCCGGGGATGAAGATGAACGCCCCGCCGTTTTCGCAACGATTTCGATAGTTGCTTTAATTACGAACGTAAGTTATATTAGTTTTGAACGTAATTTTAGATATGAATTACGCTACTTCACATCGTTCGAAAGAGGCAATGTTGGAATCAGCGATTGTTTTCAATGTTCAGAAATTCAGTCTTAACGACGGACCGGGCATACGAACCGTGGTCTTTCTCAAAGGCTGCCCATTGCGGTGCGGCTGGTGCTCCAATCCGGAGAGTCAGAAGAAGACTCCTGAGATTGAGTGGGATGAGCGTTCTTGCGATGGCTGTGACGCTTCCGATGCTCTCGCCCGTAAAGTCGGTTTCATTAAAACCGGTGCGCGGCGAGGGCCGGACGTGACTCGCCTGCAAATAGGCGACGTGCAGGTCGATGAAGCATTGAAGGATTGCCCCGGTCTCTCTGTTGTCGGAGTGAGGCGCACGAGTGATGACGTGCTTGAGGAATGTCTGCAGGATGAGCCGTTTTACGAGGAAGGTGGGGGAGGTGTCACGCTTTCCGGCGGTGAGCCGTTGGTTTGGGGACATTTCTGTGTCGAGCTGCTCGATAAGCTCAACGCTCGTGGCGTCGACACCAGTATCGAGACGACCGGTCATGTGCCCGAAAAGGTTTTCAGGGCAGCAATCGGGCATCTCGATCATATTTTCATGGATATGAAGCAATATGACACGGACCTTCACAAGCGGGGCACCGGTGTCGGCAACGAGCTGATTCTTAGGAACATGGCCTATGCGGCGTCAACGGGCAAAGACCTTTTGATTCGTACTCCCGTCATTCCCGGTTTCAATGACTCGCTTGAGGATGCAAGGGGCATGGCTCGTAAACTCAAGGCAATAGGCGTCGATAAAGTGCAGCTGCTGCCGTTCCATAATTTCGGCGAATCAAAGTACGAGTTGCTGGGTCGCGAAGACTACGCGTTCAAGGGTGTACCCAACACGCATCCCGAAGATATCGAGGATTTCAGGCAAGTGTATCTTGATGAGGGCGTGGAGGCTTTCTTGTAGGTTTCTTCTTTCGAATACTTTCTTCCAGCAGTTTCGTGATTACTGTTTTGATAGGGTCAACGAAAATAGTGGCTTTGGCTGAGTAAGCAAAAAGCTTTTGTTCGAAAGTCGATCTGTTTGTTATTCCTTGGTATTGGGTGTTAGGCTGGCAGGGTAGACGAAGCGTGAACCTGATTACGGAAGGCGGGTCAATGGAAACGAGGACGAACCGGATTCTCGAGCTGCTCACCGAGCACAAACGTATCGAGGTCGCCGCGCTTGCCGAAGAACTCGGGGTTTCCGAAGTCACCATGCGCAAGGATCTGAGTGGACTCGAAAAGCGCGGCATCATCGATCGTGAGCACGGATTCGCCGTGCTGAAAAGCGCTGACAACATGGAGAGTCGGCTTGCCTACCATTACGAAGAAAAGCTGAAAATCGCCAAGCGTGCAGCGCAGTGTGTCCATGATGGCGATACGGTGATGATCGAGAACGGCAGCACCTGTGCTTTGCTGGCCGCTGAACTGGTTTCGACCAAAAACGATCTCACCATCATCACCAACAGCGCGTTTGTCGCCGGATATGTGCGTGGCAAATCCCAAAGCCAAATCATCCTTTTGGGTGGAATATACCAGCAGACGGCGCAGGTCATGGTCGGACCGATGGTTGAGCGTTGTCTGAAGGGCATGTACGTCGATATTCTGTTCGCCGGCACCGACGGTTACAGCGAGGAGACAGGATTTGCAAACCGTGATTCCCTGCGGGCCGAGACCGTGTGCGATATGGCGCAACATGCAGGCCGTGTGGTTGTGGTCACCGAAAGCAGCAAGTTCTCGAGACGGGGTACCGTGCCTCTTGAATTCGGAGACAAAGATGTCGCCACATTCACCGATGCCGGACTTTCGGATGCAGCCAGGGACATGCTGGACCGGCACGGTGTCGACATCGTCACGGTCTGATATTTCGCTGTAGGGGAAATATTTTATTCTGATTGAGCTTTTCTGCCCATATGTGTTCTTTGTCTGCCTTATCTCGGATTTGCGCTGCGGATGGTTATCTGCAATTTCTGATGGCGGAGTAATAGATAATCTTTTATTTTTAAAGCTTTAGTAAGCGTTGCCTCCATGCTTTCTCTTTGATTTCGGCATTGAGGAATAGGCAAAATATTTCTCGAAGAGATCTAATCGAAAGTTTTTTATTTACGAACAAAAGATAAATCGCTTACGAAATTGACAAAAAAACTTTCTTTCGTTATTCTGAAGCTACGTAAGTGATGTAGCTTACATTTATGAAAGGAAAGTACGATGAGTGATTCACATTTTGGAAAGCTCACTGACAGGATGAACTCTTTCCGCGATCAGCTGTTGGATGCAGTGCCGCAGATCGATGTCGATCGGGCGATGATCACGACCAAGGTCTATCAGGAGCAGCAGGATCAGCCTTTGGCCATCAAACGTGCCATTATGCTCAAGGAGATTCTTGAGCAGATGCCGATTTTCATTGAGCCCGAGACGGTTATCGCCGGCAACCAGGCTTCGAAGAACAGGTCGGCGCCGATTTTCCCGGAATATGCGATGGACTGGGTGATCGATGAACTCGACCAGTTTGAAAAGCGCGATGGCGATGTGTTCACCATCACGGAGGAAAACAAGGAAAAGCTGCGTTCCATCTATCCGTTCTGGAAGCACAACACGCTTCAGGACCGCGGATTGGCGGCCTTCCCTCCCCATTCCAAGCTGTTCTACGACCTCGGCATCATCAAGTCCGAAGGCAACATCACCTCGGGCGACGCCCATTGCGCCGTCAATTATGAGGGATTGCTGAAGCTGGGACTGAAGGATTATGCGCGTCGCGCCCAGGAAAAGCTTGACGCTCTCGATCTGACGGATTACCGCAACATTCATAAGAGCTACTTCTATCGGGCCATTCTCATCGTGGTCGATGCCGTCAAGGAATTCGCCGGTCGATATGCCTCGTTGGCTCGCCAGCAAGCCACGGAATGCTCGCAGAGGGGCGACGAACGTCGTGCTTCGGAACTGTGTGGGATGGCCGAGGCACTGGATCATGTGCCGTATGAGCCGGCACATACCTTGCGCGAAGCGGTGCAATCGGTCTGGCTGATTCACCTCACGCTGCAGCTCGAGTCCAACGGCCATTCACTTTCCTACGGCCGCATGGACCAATATCTGTGGCCGTACTATGAAAACGATCTGAAGACCGGTCGGATCACGGCGGACGAGGCCGATGAGCTGATGTGCAATCTGTGGCTCAAGACCTTCACCATCAACAAGGTCCGCCCGTGGAGCCACACCCAGTTCTCCGCAGGTTCACCGCTCTACCAGAATGTCACCGTGGGTGGCCAGAAGCTGGTGGACGGCGAAGCGCGCGACGCCACCAACCCCATGAGCTGGCTGATTTTGAAGTCTGTGGCCCAGTGCCATCTCACCCAGCCGAACCTCACCGTCCGTTATCATGAGAACCTTCCGGACGATTTCATGAACGAGTGCATCGAAGTCGTCCGTTGCGGTTTCGGCATGCCCGCCTTCAATGACGACGAGGTCATCATTCCCAGCTTCATCGAAAAAGGTGTGGCCCGCGAGGACGCCTACAATTATTCCGCCATCGGCTGCGTGGAAACGGCAGTGCCGGGCAAATGGGGCTATCGTTGCACCGGCATGAGCTTCCTCAATTTCCCGAAGGCGTTGCTGATTGCCATGAACAACGGCGTCGACCCTCAAAGCGGCAAGAAGCTCGTTGAAGGCACTGGGCATTTCAAGGACTTCACAAGTTTCGATCAGGTCATGCAGTGCTGGGATAAGGTCATTCGTGAGATGTGCCGGCAGTGTGTCATCATCGACGCGACCTGCGATATGGTACTTGAACACGACACGGCGGATATCCTCTGCTCCTGCCTGACCGACGATTGCATCGAACGCGGCCTGAACATGAAGGAAGGCGGAGCCGTCTACGACTTCATCTCCGATCTGCAGGTGGGCATCGCCAATCTCGCCGATTCTCTAGCGGCCATGAAGAAAGTGGTCTTCGAAGAGAAGAAGGTGACGCCTGAAGAGCTCTGGGACGCCATGCAGGACAATTGGCAGGGCGAAAAGAACGAACATATCCGTGAGCTGATGAAGGCCGCGCCGAAGTACGGCAACGACGATGATTATGTTGATTCGCTGATTCGTCAGGCCTATGACATCTATATCGACGAAATGAAGAAGTACCACAACACCAGGTATGGTCGCGGCCCGATCGGTGGCATCTACTATGCCGGTACCAGCTCGATTTCGGCGAATGTTCCCCAGGGCGCCGGGACACTGGCCACTCCCGACGGCCGTGCCGCAGGTGAGCCCCTCGCCGAAGGTTGCAGCCCTTCGCATTCCGCCGATCAGCACGGCCCGACCGCCGTGTTCAAGTCGGTCTCCAAGCTACCCACCGATGACATCACCGGAGGCGTGCTGCTCAACCAGAAGATGACTCCGCAGGTGCTTTCGAAGATGGAGAACAGGCAGAAACTCGCTTTGCTGACCCGTGCGTTCTTCGACAAGCTTCACGGCTACCACGTGCAATACAACGTCGTCTCCCGTGAAACGTTGCTTGATGCGCAGGTCCATCCTGAAAAGCATCGTGATCTGATCGTTCGCGTCGCCGGTTACAGCGCGTTCTTCGTGGTGCTGTCCAAGGCGACCCAGGACGACATCATCGAGCGGACGGAACAGACGCTGTAATCCGCGATCCGCGATTGGTCGCTGAACTGTTGGCAATGAAAGGAAATAACCATGAAACTCATCATTGATGATGCGGATACCGAGGCCATCAAACGCTTGGTCGAGTATTATCCGATCGATGGTGTGACCACCAACCCCTCGATTCTGGCGAAGGCCGGACGCCCGCCTTTCGAGGTGCTGCACGAGATTCGCTCGATTATCGGGCCGGATCGCGAGCTGCACGCGCAGGTGGTCGCCAGAGACGCCAAAGGCATGGTCGCCGATGCCCATCGGATCGTCAAGGAGCTGGGAGACAACACGTTTCCCAAGGTTCCGAGCGTTCCGGAAGGGTTCAAGGCCATCAAGCAGTTGTCGGGCGAAGGCATCAACGTGACTGCGACCGCGATCTATACGCCTTTGCAGGCGTTCATAGCGGCGAAGGCAGGAGCAGTGTATGCCGCCCCGTACATCAACCGCATCGACAATATGGGTTACGACGGAGTCGGCGTCGCGTGCAAGATTCATGACATCTTCAAGGCCAACAACCTGCATTGCGAAGTCCTCGCGGCGAGCTTCAAGAACTCGCAGCAGGTGCTTGACCTGGCAGTTCATGGTGTGGGCGCTGCGACGATAGCGTCTTCGGTCATCGACTCGCTGACCAAGAACGCTGCAATCGATGCGGCAGTAGATGATTTCGTGGCCGATTTCGAAGGTCTTGTCGGCTCCGGAAAGACTATGGCCACTCTGTAGGCTCATCGGTTTTGTAGGTCCGGTCAAAGCGGTTCGGTGATTTTCAGTATTTATCTGTGTCATCGTGGTCATTGAACCGTCAGGTTTTGCCAGTGGGTTTCAGAGTTTCGTGATATTGGAGCCTACTGGTGAGAACCTCAATAACAAATAAAAAAATACGATGATTTGTTAATCATAATTTAAACGTGGAAGCTATGTCGCTTCCATGAATTCTGATAAAAATTTCGATTTTCCAATGGATTTCTAGGTCGAACTATACCTTGAAGCTCCAATATAAATAACGCAAGGATGCATCATGAAAATTCTGGCCATTGATATCGGCGGAACCAATATCAAATATGCGTATATGTTGGAGAACAGCTCGATTACCTCCCGTGGGTCGATTCCCACCCCGCAGGAAGGTCGTGATGAATTGATTGCGGCGTTGACTCAGCTTTTCAAGCAGGAGCCCGGGGTGCAGGGCATTGCCATCTCGATGCCGGGCATCATTGATTCGGACGAGGGATATTGCGCGATGGGCGGAGCGTTGCGCTACAACGACGATTTTTATCTTCGTCATGAGCTGTTCAGTCATTGCCCGGTGCGTATCGTGATGGACAACGACGCGAAGTGCGCGGCCACCGCGGAGGCGACCGTCGGTGCGCTGAAGGATGTGAGCGATGGCTTTGTCCTGCTGTTCGGAACCATGATCGGCGGCGGCATCATCAAGAACCATGTGCTTCATCGCGGCCCGCACTTCTCGGCCGGCGAAGTGAGCTACATCATCACTTCGCACGATGAAGGGCCGACCCGTGAAGGGGTTTGGGGCAACCAATGTGGAACGCCTGCCCTGTGCGCGAATTATGCGAACATCAAGGGCGTGGATCCGGATTCCATCAATGGTGTGAAATTCTTTGAAGCGGTGAACGCGGGGGAGCCCGAGGCGTTGGATTGCCTGGATCATTATGCCCACGACATCGCGGTGCAGATATTCAATATTCAGAACATCGTCGATCCGGAACGGTTTGCCATCGGTGGCGGCATCTCGGCTCAGCCTGCGTTCATCGAAGCCATACGCGCCAATCTGCAGAAGCTGTACGCGACTTGCCCGTACTTTGTCTCCCAGGCAGATGTGGTCAGCTGCAAATTCCGGAATGACGCCAACTTGGTGGGTGCTTTGCAATGTTACCTGCGTGGCGTCGACGAACGTGAATACTTCGTCAACAAGGAGGATGTGGACGGATCGATCGAAAAGTCGAAACAACAGTCCGACGGTGAAGAGGAAAAGGTACCTGAAGGCAAGGTGCTGGTCAACAACTTTCAAAGTGAGTGAATGACATGGCCAAGAAAAAGAGTTTGCTGAACGTCGTCATCGATGGTATTTCCGGGATTTTCCTGCCGATTGTGAACCTGCTTTCCGCGGCGGGCATCATGAAGGGTGTGCTGATCATCCTGACCAGCTGCAAGGTGCTGGATGCGTCCGGCAATACGTATCTAGTGCTTGACGCGATGGCATCGTGTGTGTTCACCTTCCTGCCCGTCATGCTTGCGTATACGTCCGCCAAGCAATTCAAGACCAATCCGTATATCGCGGTTGTCATCGCCTGTCTGATGCTGTATCCGGCGCTGGTGAAAGTGCAGGAAAAGGGCACCACTCTGTCCTTCTTTGACATACCGATGTTGGGTGTCAAATATGCTTCAAGCGTGCTGCCCATCATTCTGGCGATTGGTTTGCTGCGCTTCGTGCAGCAGTGGCTTGACAAGGTCCTGCCGGAGGTGATTCGCGGATTCCTCACGCCGCTGATCTGCGTCTTGTTCGTCGGCTCGGTGACGTTGCTGCTCTTTGGGCCGTTCGGCAAAGTGGTCGGTGACGGACTCGCCGCCGGATACGAATGGGTATATGCGCTTTCGCCGATTGTCGCCGGGCTGCTGTTGGGCGCTGCCGTGCAACCGATGGTCATTTTCGGTTTCCACTGGAGCCTGATCCTTATCGGCATGAACAATCTGGCGGTTTCCGGGCACGATACGGTACTCGCTCTGATGGGACCTCCCGTCTTTGCGCAGGCAGGGGCCGCGCTGGCCGTTATGCTCAAAAGCCATGACGCGCCGTTCAAGACGACCTGTATTTCCGCCAGTATCTCGGCTTTGTTCGGCATCACGGAACCGGCCATGTTCGGCGTGAACCTCCCTCGTAAGATGCCTCTTGCCGCTGTGTGCATCGGTGGCGGTGTGGGCGGTGCCATTGCCGGATATTCCGGAGTCCAAGCCCATGCTTTCGCGCTTCCCAGCATCGCCACGTTGCCCGTTTTCTTCGGCCACGGTTTTGTGACCTACGTTATCTCCTGCGTGGTCGCCATGGTGGTCGCCTTCCTGCTGACGCTCGTGTTCAAGTTCCCTGTGGACAACTTGGACGATGAAAATGACGAGGTTCGCTCCGAGGAAGACCGTGAGATGCTCGAAGAAAACTCACAGGCCGAAGGTGAAACCTCTGCGAATTCCGAAGTGGGTATCGCCGCTGACGTAATCGCAACGGCCAAAGCTGCAGTATAGGCTTAACTGCGTCAATCGCGAGTAGCAAATAGCAAATAGCAAGTAATCAATAGTAATTTGAAAACCTCCGTACGTCGTTCGGCGTCGGAGGTTTTTCTATGCACGGCCCGTTCTCGTAAGTAAAAGTAGGAAGTGGCGGGATTGGATAGTGCGATGATGCACTGATTACAGGCGTTGCTGATACGGTTGTCCACCGGCACGCTAATAATCAAAGTTTGCTTTTGGAATTGAGGGGTTCCTGCCAATATAAAGTGGACGCGGTTTGCGTCACCCTTGTAAATGGAAGCGCGCTTCAAGGCGTGATACACGAATGGCCCGTGCAACCGTAAACGGTGATAAGACGCGGGTATGAAATGGAGAAGAACAAACATGGGTTCTACCATGTCTAGGTCAACTGCGCCTGAAAATGAGACGCTATCGGCAGAAGATGCAGCGGCACAATCTGCAGTCAAAAATGAATCCGTATCGGCACCTCACACGCCGATGAAGGCACGCGTGGACGTCAAGCATCCGAACCTGACGATGCTCGGCCTTTATCTCGGGGCTTTTCTGGGCATGCTCAGCGAAACCGCGATGAACATCGCATTGCCGGCCCTGAGCAAGAGTTTCGGCATCGGCCAGGGTACCGCGCAGTGGATGGTGGTGGGCTACATGCTCGTCATCGGCATCGTGCTGCCGTTCACCAGCCTGCTGTTGAAGTGGGTGCCCTCCAAGCCGCTGCTGCTTTTCGCGCTGGCCATGTTCTTCATCGGCTCGTTGATCTCGGGCCTCGCGCCGACGTCTATGTTCGGCGTGCTGCTGGCAGGTCGTATGATTCAAGGCATCTCGACCGGCTTGGCTCTGCCGATGATGTTCTCCGTGATCCTTGAGGTCTTCCCCCTGAACAAGATCGGCGCGGCGATGGGCATGGCCGGTCTCGTGGTCATGTTCGCCCCGGCCATCGGCCCCACCCTTTCCGGTGCGTTGATCGGTGCGTTCTCGTGGCGTGCGATTTTCTTCTTCTTCGCGGTGATTGCAGCCGTCGCTTTCGTCTGCGCCTGCATCTGGATGGTCAACGCCTATAAGCTGACCCGTCCGAAGATCGACATCATCTCCTGCATCGCCTCGATTCTCGGCTTCGGCGGCCTGGTGTTCGGCGTAAGCCTGATCAGCGATATCGGCTTCACCTGGCAGGTCATCCTGATTCTCGTCATCGGCATCGCTGCGGTCGCCTTCTACAGCTACCGCCAGATGCATATGGCGAACCCCATCATCAATCTTCGTGCCTTCGGCATCCGCCAGTTCACCACCTGCGCCCTGATCGTGATGATGAACTTCGGCATCACCTTGGCCACCATGTATCTGATGCCGCAGGAACTGCAGAACGGCATGGGCGTGGCCGTGGCCATGACTGGCCTGGTGATGCTGCCCGGCGGTGTGGTCAACGCGCTGGTCTCCATGCTCTCCGGCCGCCTCTTCGACATCGTCGGCCCGAAGTGGCTTGTGCGTGGTGGCCTGGTGCTCTCCATGATCGGCGTTGTCCTGCTGATGCTGGCAGGCCCGACCGCTCCTGTGGCATACATCATCTTCGCGCATGTCATCCTGATGATCGGCGTCCCGATGGCGATGAACCCGGCCCAGTCCTCGGCGCTCGCCTCGCTGCCGCAGCACCTGTCGACCGATGGCTCCACCATCTTGAACACCATGCAGCAGGTCTTGGGCGCGGTCATCACCGCCGTGGCCACCATTCTGCTGGCTGCCGGCCAGGCCTCCTCGCACACCGGCGGCAAGGCGATGGCCTTCGTTACCGGCTCGCGCTGGGGCTTCGCCTTCGCGCTGGCGCTGGCCATCGTCGCGTTCGTCATCTCCTTCGGCATGGCCAAGCAAACCAAGTCGGATGACGCCTCCAAGCGCTGATGGGTCTGTGAACGTTGGTTGGGAAGTCGTTGCCCAAACGACTTTATCCGATTAATTCCGCACAAGTTGACAAATAGGTTTTGCAAATTGGCTGAATACAGTCATTTTGAGAAAATGTATTTGTTAACTTGTGCGGAATTTTCATATCGGAAAGTGATTTCGGCCATCTTACGATGCAGATAAATCAGCAAAGCTTCGTCAATAAATAAAGTATTACTTTTATATTTCTGTGTTGTGAATAGAGGTTTGGCATGTCAAAGTTTTCTGGCCGTTCGTCGGTCTTCAATAGAATGAAGATATGAGCAATACCGTCACCCTCACCACTCCGATTTCCTCGCTGATCGCCAACAAACGGCGGGTCAGCGCGCTCAAAGGACTTGGCGTGGTGAGCGTCGGCGACGCCCTGACCTATTATCCGTTCCGTGTCACCGAGCCGGTGCCGCTGCGTCCCATCCGCGAAGCGAGGGTCGGCATGCCGATGGCGTTCGCGGCGGTGGTGCGCTTTTCTCGGATTATTCCCATGGGCGGCCGTCGTGGTTTTCGCCTTGAGGCCGTCGTTGACGACGGTGCGTTCGCCGCAAGTCGGCAGGTGGCCGGTTCCAGTTGCAGGCTGGTCTTTTTCTCGCACAAAAAGCAATATATGGACTGGATGGGCGGACGCCTGCGTTCGGGCGCGGACGTCGTGCTTGCCGGCACGCCCACCGAGTTCAACGGCCAGCTGCAGTTCACCCACCCCGAAGTGCTCACGGTGATGCCGCAAGGCGCGAACGTTTTCGTTGACCCGGTCGCAGCGTCCGGTTCCGCAAGTGCCGGCGAACTTTCTTTTGATGACATTTCCAACGGGGCCGATGCACAGCCTCCAACGCAAAGTGGCGCATCGGCTGCTGCCGGTGTTCCCGCTTCGCATTCCCAGCAAGCTCAAGCCCTCAATGCCCTGAAATTCGACGCGTCAACCGCCTACGAGGCGCTGCAGCATGTCTGTCGGCCGCGGCCGGTCTACCACGCCAATTCGCGCATCTCCACCGAACACATCCACGAATCCATCGTCGCGATGCTCGATGCGTTGCGTGCAAGCGGGGAAGCAGCGCTCAAAAAAATGACGGCACCGGTAACGATCCTGATAGGCAAAATGACGGATTATCGGAAAGTGATAGCAAAGACAATAATGCTAGCTATGTTTCCAATAATGCTGTAAACGATGGCGACGGCAATAATCCCATAGATAATAAAGTAGACGAGCTTGCCTTGCGCGCTGCGATTGACGACGTGCTGCCACAAGAGGTGATTGATTCCAAGCATCTTATGCACCGTGCAGATGCCTTTGCCGCCATTCATGATCCGCAATCGACCAAGGCGTTTCATGCTGCTTTGGCCACGTTGCGATATGAGGAGGCATTCGTTTCGCAGATTTCCGTGTTGCAGGAACGGGAGGACGCGCGTAAGGCCAAGACCTTTGAATGCAAGGATTCCAGGTTGCGGGATGCGTTTGTCGTCTCACTGCCGTTTACGCTGACCAAAGGCCAACAGGACGTCATTGATACTATCTGCGAGGACATGGGGCAAAGCTATCCGATGCAACGTCTGCTGCAGGGCGAGGTCGGCTCCGGCAAGACGGTAGTGGCGCTCGCGGCCATGCTGCAGGCCGTAGGTTCCGGAAATCAGGCCGTTTTGGTGGCACCGACGCAGGTGCTGGCCGAGCAGCATTTCGAGACCATCAGCCGTATGGTTGGCAAGGTTTCCGAAAGCAAGTCTTCGAGCATTCCGGTGACGCTGCTGACCGGCGGCATGAAGCTTGCGGCCCGGCGAAAGGCGCTCGCGACGGCGGCCAGCGGAGAACCCGGCATCATCATCGCCACGCACGCGGCGTTTTCCAAGGTGTTCCAGGCGCCGAACCTGGCACTGGTGGTCATCGACGAGCAGCATCGCTTCGGCGTCGAACAGCGCGAGATTCTGCGCGAAAAAGGCGAGAAGACGCCGCACTTGCTGGTCATGACCGCGACTCCGATTCCGCGCACTGCTGCGATGACGTGGTTCGGCGACCTTGATATTTCCTGGCTCACCGAATTGCCCGGCGGGCGCAAGCCGATCCGTACGTTCATCGTGCCCGAAGCCGACGGCAATATGATGGCGCAGATGTTCGTCCACATCCGCCGACGCATCGATGCGGGGGAGCGGGCGTACGTGGTCTGCCCGCGTATTGATGCCGATGAGGCCGAGCGAGGCAGCGATGGATGGTCCTGCGAAGCGAGCAAAGTCTGGTCGCGCGGGAGAAGAAAACGACAACGACGATTTCGTTGAGATTGACGATTACGGCGATGAGAACGCGGACGGTACGCCTCGCGAACCTAAGCCGCCGCTGCACGCCGTCGATGAGATTGCGCAAAGGCTTTCGTCGTTGCCGCAGTTCGCCGGTATCGAATTCGCTACGTTGACCGGTCGGGATGACGACGAAACCAAGCGAGCGGTGATGGCCGATTTCGAATCTGGCAAGACGCCGATTTTGGTGGCGACCACGGTTATCGAGGTCGGGGTCGATGTACCGCAGGCAAGTTGTATTACGATATTCGACGCCGATCGTTATGGGCTTTCCCAGCTGCACCAGCTACGTGGCCGTGTCGGCCGCGGCGGTACCGATTCCTGGGCGTTCCTCGTTTCGCGCGCCGAGCCGGGCGGTATCGCCGAGCAGCGTCTGAAGGTCATCGAAGGCTCGCTCGACGGGGCCGAAATCGCGCAGGCCGACCTCGAACTGCGCGGCGCCGGCGACGTATTGGGCGACGCCCAGTCCGGCGGCAAGTCCGGCCTGAAGCTCCTGCGCGTGGTCAAAGACGCCAAGATCATCGCCGATGCCCGTGAGGCTGCCGAAGTGCTGCTCAAGCGTGACCCGACGCTGGGCGACCAACCTCAACTTGCCGGTGCCGTCCTCGACTTCACGCGTGGTGGCGAGTCCGAAATTCTGAGCAACTGAGTTCTTTATACAGCTATAAGGTGTAATTATGCGTGTGATTGCGGGACGATTCAAGGGATTCGAGCTAGCGAAGGCCAAGCCGGGCACCAGACCGACGACGGACCGGACCAAAGAGGCCATTTTTTCCAAGCTTGAGGCATGGGGCATGTTGGATGAGGCCCGCGTGCTCGATCTGTTCGCGGGAACCGGTGCGCTGGGCATCGAGGCGTTGTCGCGCGGCGCCGATGAGCTGGTCGCCGTCGAATCGGCTGGTCCGGCTTCCGCTCTGATTGACAAGGAACTGGTTGGTCTGAAACGCAACCGTTCGTGGGATGCCCGTACGATGAAGGCCCGTGTGATGCGCAAACGCGCCGAACGTATTGCCTCCGGTTATGACGGCCCCGTTTTCGACGTGATTTTTGCCGATCCGCCTTACGCGCTCACCACGGAGGAGTGCAACCAGCTCATCGCCGACTTGGTCGCGTCCCCTGCTGCCGACAGGCAAACAGTAATAATTTTCGAGCGTTCAACCCGTTCCGACCCGCTGACGATGCCCGAAAACTGGCAGGTCAGCGACCAACGTCACTACGGCGAAACCGAGGTCTATTACATCGACCACGAATAGTCGATTATGCTTGATTTTGTCGGCTGAGTACGGGAAATCCGTAAAAAGTCCTCCGGGAAGTCGTTGAGAACGTCACTTGTAAGTCAGCGGAAACATCACCGGAGGTTTCTGAAAAGTTACTTATCCTGCGAGGTCTTGCCGCCGTCGATAACGAACTCGGCGCCGGTGCAATAACTCGATTCGTCGGAGGCGAGGAAGAGCACCAGATTCGCCACTTCCTCAGGCTTGCCGATTCGTTTGAGCGGAATGCCCTTGATCTGCGGGTTCCAGATATCCGGATTCTGTGCAATGGACTGCTTGATCATGTCCGTTTCGATCATGCCGGGATGCACCGAGTTGGCGCGGATGTTGTAGTCTCCGAGTTCGACTGCGGCGGCTTTGGTAAGCCCGCGTACCGCGAATTTCGAAGAATTGTAGGCGTAATGTCCCCACATTCCCCGCAGCCCTCCGACCGAAGAGATATTGATGATTGAGCCGATATCCGCCTTGCGCATCGACGGTTCCACGGCCTTCATGCCAAGGAACGTGCCGAATTGGTTAACCTCCACGATTTTCTTGTATCCCTCGAAGTCGGTGTTTTCGAGGCTCAGCGTCTTGCCGCCGGGAATGGCGATGCCCGCGTTGTTGACCAGCACGTTCACATGGCCAAATTCGGTTTCGGCATAGTCCACGACCTTCTGCCAATCCTCCGGTTTCGTGACGTCCTGGCGCATAAACCGGGCGTTTTCACCCAGCTCGTCCGCCACATGTTGCCCAGCCTCGTTCATGTCGGTGAGCACGACCTGCGCGCCCTCTTCAACCAGACGTTTGGCGTCGGCAGCCCCCATGCCGCCGGCCGCTCCCGTGACGATGGCTATTTTCCCGGAAACTCTGCCCATGATCAGCTCCTTAGCTTTATGGATATGTCTGTTCCATAATAGGTGTGAATCGATCTCTTTTGCGAGGGGTGTCTCGTACAAAACGGCCGAGGGTAATGATGTTGTTTATAAATAACATTGAGGGGTAAATCGAGGGCTATGTTATTTATAAATAACATTTTCTTATTGGATGTAATGGAAATCATTCTTTTCGATTATTGAAAAAGTGTAAGGGCCGTTTGTGTAAAGGCAAAGCATGACTAATTGGGGTTGCTAGGTAATGGTGTAGAAGAAAGCGCTTTGTTTCGAAGTCTATGCATGCAACTTGCGCGGATGACTGCCGGAGACTTCCCAGCCCAGTGCCATCAGCGTCTTGCGGTCGGCTTTGTCTAGGGCTTTGCAGTCGAGCTGCTCGATGAGGTCGGGGCGCAGTTGGTCGGTGTGGGCGATGGCCTCGTCGCGGCGGAATCGGTCGACCTTGCCGTGATCGCCGCTGGTCAGCACCTCGGGCACTCCCATGCCGCGCCAGACAGCCGGTTTGGTGTACTGGTAGTGCTCCAGCAGCGCGTTCTGCCCGGTGTAGGATTCTTCCACTATGGAGTCGGGGTTGCCCATGAAGCCGGGCATCAGGCGGGTGATGGCTTCAAGCATCACCGAGACGGCCACTTCCCCTCCATTCAGGACGTAATCGCCGATGGAATACTCTCGTACGTCAATGCCCTGGGCTCGGTAATAGCGGGGGATTCGTGCGTCATAACCTTCGTAGCGTCCGCAACCGAAGAGCAGGTGCCCGGCCCGCGAAAGCTCGGTCGCGTCGCGCTGTGTGAACAGCGGCGCCGAGGGATTCGGGAAAATAAGAACAGGCTTGGCAGTGGTTTGGCCAGTTGCCATGGAAGTGGTCGTTTTGTCATCCGAATCGTTCTGTGCGTCGTCGGAAGTGCCATCGTGTGTTTGGAAAGATAATTGAGAGTCGTTGATACTTGCCAAAGATTCTTGGGTATTGTCGTCGTCATTAATTTCGAGGGGTTCCATCCCAAGCAGATCATCCAGGCATTCGGCCCAGACCTCTGGCTTCATCACCATGCCGGCGCCGCCGCCGACCGGGGTGTCATCGACGGAATGGTGCACATCGTGGGTCCAGTCGCGCAGATCGTGCGTCTTCACGTCAAGTAGTCCGCGCTCGATGGCTTTGCCAAACAGGCCGACGTTGAGGGCTTCGAAATATTCGGGAAACACGGACACGATATCGATTTTCATGTCTTCAACCATATCGTGACCCCACCCATCTGGATAGGTGAGACTCCCAATTGGGTGAGAAGCGTGCCCAATAAACGGTCTCCAAGGTATAAAGCTGGTTCGGTAATCAGAATATCACCGAACAAAAAAGTGTAGGTGTCAGATGAATTGTCTCTGATATCTACACTTTATACGAAGTTTGGCGAGATAGATTTACAAACCGGGAATCAGACCAACCGGAGGGTCGAGCGTGAGGTACTGCTCATCCAGGTCGATGTCGGGTACCAATTCATCAACGAATGGAACTAACGCTGTTTTGATGATTTTAGCGTCGTTGTTCTCGTTGTTTCCGTCAGAAGGCGCCGGAATAAAGTTTCCGTCTTTCTGCTCGATGACGGGGTTCGTCAAGCGTATTTTCAGCAGCGATTGCGCAGGGCCATCGATGACGTCCACGACCTTGCCGATAATCTGTCCGGCCTTTGCCGCACTGATTCCGTTGGTCGGATTGTCCGTGACGCGTGCCTCGAGTCCGATAAGATCCTTGGGATACCAAGCATCCTCTTCGGCCATTTCTTCGGGGTCGTCGGCTTCGACATAGAGTTCCAGGCCGTTCAAGGTCTCGGAGGCGTCACGATCATCGATACCCTCGAGATGAAGAATCCAACGATCCTTGAACGTGCGGGAATGCGCGATGGAGTAGGTGTGCTCGCCATCTTTGGTATACAGCACCGAACCGGTGGCAAACCGGCGTTCCGGTTCGTCGGTGAATGCGCGGACATTGACTTCGCCTTTGAGCCCTTGGGCACGGCCGATACGGCAGACCCTCAACAGTTCACGCTGCTGAGGGTCTGCCTGCTGCGAAATGGTTTCGTCGCGATTCACTTGCGAACATCCATGATGTCGACGCGCACCTTGTGGTCGGACAAGGCCTGCACCACGGTACGGATGGCATTGGCGGTGCGGCCGGAGCGGCCGATCACGCGCCCGATGTCTTCAGGGTTCACACGCACCCGCAACAATTCGCCGCGGGCGTTCTCGTGGGACTTCACCGACACATCATCGGGGAAGTCGACGATATTGGAAATGAGGTGTTCCACAGCTTGCGCGAGCATGATTACTCAGCCTTCTCGGTCTCTTCGGCCTTGGCTTCTTCAGCGCCGGCTTCGTCAGCCTTTGCTTCGTCGGCCTTGGCGGCTTCCGCTGCCTTCTCGGCCTCGGCCTTCGCCTTGGCTTCGGACTGCTTGGCCTTGCGCTTCTGAGCGTCGGCCTCAGCGGCCTCGACGCGAGCGGCGGCATCCGGGCCGGCTTCGGCGGTCTTCAGCGTGCCTTCAGCACCAGGCAGACCCTTGAACTTCTGCCAGTCGCCGGTGATCTTCAAGAGGTTCAGCACCGGTTCGCTCGGCTGTGCGCCGACGCCGAGCCAATACTGAGCGCGCTCGGAATCGATCTTGATCAGCGAAGGCTGCTGGTTCGGATCGTACTGTCCAATCTCCTCGATCGACTTGCCATCGCGCTTTTTGCGCGAATCCATGATGACGATGCGGTAGACGGCATGGAACTTCTTACCCATGCGCTTCAGACGAATCTTGGTAGCCATTGTGGCTCTCCTTGTAGGTATCATTGCGGTTTCTTGCCCGTATGTGGGGCATACTTGCTCGAATCCGCGTTGTCCCTCACGGCCTGCGGGAATGAGAGGGCCCCGCACCCGTGAATAACTTATCAACTATAGCTCGCCGGCTGGATAGACGATCGGTGCTTGCCTTGATGAGGACGAGATCTTTGGCTTGAGAGAAGACGGCATATAATCAATGCGACTCAATATAGTGTCGCTTATAGGAAAATCGGAGAGGATGCCATGGAAATCGGTTCGGATATCTGGCGAGATCATGCACTGGGTGCGTTGCGAGGGCTTTCCTTGGGCGACGCGCTCGGCATGCCGACCCAGAGCATGAGCAAGGAGCGGATTGAGTCGACTTACGGAAAAGTGACGGGACTGGTGGATGCGGCAGCCGACCAGCCGATTGCGCCCGGTATGCCCGCAGGCTCGGTGACCGACGATACCGAGCAGGCTCTGCTGGTCGCTCGCCTCATCGATGAAGGTGACGGGCATATCGATCCAAGGCGTCTGGCCTCTGAGCTGTTGGCTTGGGAGGACGATATGAAACGTCGCGGTTCCCTCGATCTGCTCGGGCCTTCCACCAAGCTTGCGCTTCAGCAGGTCAGGAATGGTGCCGATATCACCAAGACCGGGCGTACGGGAACGACGAACGGATCGGCGATGCGCGTGGCATCTGTCGGCATCGCCCATGATGCGTCTCAAGCTTCGTTCGCCGATTACGTCTATGAATCCTGCCGTGTGACCCATAACACCGTTCCGGGTTTTCAAAGCGCATTGCTGGTTGCCGCCGCCGTCAGCTTCGGCGTTGCGGGGCAATCTCTGCGTCCGTCCCTGCAACAGGCTCTGGAACTGGCTGAAAACACTTCGTATAAGAGGGCTTCCTGGAGCCCCAAGGCGAGCGTCGTCGCACGTGTCGGTTTGGCCGTCAAAGCCGCGCAGGACACTGCCGATGAGAATGAGTTCATCGAGCGGTTGCGGCGGGCGTTCGGCACCTCGGTCGAATCCAACGAGTCGGTTCCCGTGGCGTTCGCATTGGCGTACCGATATGCCGATGAACCGTTGAAGGCGTTGCTGGCCTCGGCCAATATCGGTGGCGATACCGATACGATCGGTGCGATTTGTGGGGCGATGTTGGGGGCGGCGTCGGGTGCGGACGCGTTTCCGGGTGCACTGACCTCAAAGGTCGCCGTTGTCTCTCATCTCAACCTTTCGCAATCGGTGGAACCGTTGCTCGAAATCCGCGAGAGGGAAGCGAAAGAGGGCGAAGCCGCCGATGCGTGAACCTGAATTGATTCATCTGGCTCAGGTATGTGTTGATCTGACGCTCTCGATCGACCACCTGCCCGATCGTGGAGGGGATATCTTCGCCAGCAATCAGGCGATGAGTGCCGGAGGCGGTTTCAACGTCCTCTACGCCGCGCGTCAGATGGGGGCGCGCGCAACATATCGGGGTGCCATTGGCACCGGCCCGATGGCCGACGTGGCCCGCAAGGCTTTGTCCTCGATCGGCGTCGCCATGGAAGGGGCCGTCCTGCCTGACCTCGATACCGGTTACAGCATTGCGATGACGGAACCGGACGGCGAGCGCACGTTCGTCTCGACCAGAGGCGCGGAAACGCAAGTGCCGGAGGATTCCTACGAGAATATCGAGCTTGTCGACGGCGATGTGGTCTATATCTGCGGCTATTCGTTTTCGCACCAGAAGAATGCGGAGGCGATACGCCGATTCGCCGCGAAAAATGCCGGCTGGAACAAGGGCCACGTCGTTGTTGACACCAGCCCCATGATTGCCGACATCGGTGATGAAAGCCTCAAAAGCCTGCGGACGCTGCACCCGATATGGACGATGAACGAGCGCGAGACCGCCATTCTTTGCTCGCGTTTCGCGCTTGACGCCGGACCTGAGGATTACGCGGAGCAATGCCGCCTGCTTGCAAGGTATTTCGGCGATCCGGTGATCGTGCGTGTCGGCGCTTTGGGCGCTTGGTATGGTGACGGGCGCCAAGACAGGAAGGGCAACGAACAGTCTGTAACGCATATCCCGGCCCTTGAAGTCGCCGCTGTGGACACGAACGGGGCGGGAGATACGCATGCGGGCGTGTTGTGTGCGGCTTTGCTCGAGTCGAATGACATTATTCATGCGTTGGAGCTGGCCAACTGTGCTGCCGGGTTGTCGACGTGCCATTCGGGCCCGGCCACATGCCCGCCCCGTTCCGATATTGAATCGGCGATAAGTCGGCTATTATGATCGGGTTTTCATTTGAAGCGGCCGTATAGTCGCGGCAATGATTCGCGTATGGAATCTCAGGAAAAATACGAAAGGGTGGCATCTATCCGAAAAGGAAGATGTCACCCTTCATTCAAGCAAGGTAATGGTTGATTCAACCGAAGCAAATCAGCCAGTTAAGGGAATCGTCGATATCAGACGCTTGCCGGTGCGTCGAAGGTTGCGAGAATCTTGTCGAATTCCTCGTTGACCTCCTGAAGCGTCACCTCCTGCTCCACGCCTTCGCCCGCGGCTTCGATCAGCTTTTCGGCCGCCCAATCTTGAACCGGCCTTTCCTCAAGTGCTGCAGCTCGTTTCATAAGTGCGAGCTGGTCTTTGCTGAGGGTGATATTGAATTGAATGTCTGCATTTTGTGTGTCGTTCATAATATATCCTTCTTTGCATTCGACATTGAATTCATACTTTTAGTATCGGTTCAAGTCGACTACATAGCAACCAAATGGACAGCATATGGACACTCTTGCAGAAAGTCAATAGGCAGATACGTTATGTCTGGTTTCAGGCGTTTCAAGCGGGTGTCGGAGCGTGTCGGTGAAGCAGGGAAAAGCCATGAATCGCTTGGTTCGGACAAGGAATTCATGGCTTGAAAATTACCGAAATGGTTCTTGGCCGATTTTTGTATTTCGCTGTGAGCCAACCAACACTGGCCGGGATATGACAGAGCCGAGAATCACCGATGACGCAACTGGGCGAGCAACGCGAGATGGTCGCTGCCAGGGATGGCGAGGGTGCGTACGTTGGAGGCGGCGATACCCGAGGTCACGAGGATATGGTCGAGTTCCAGACGCGGCCAAACGAGCCACTGCGGGAAACTTGCCGCAGCGGCGTGCGAGGTGTCAAGCCCTGCATCTGCGAATCCTGCGTCGAGCAGTTTTCGGAAACTGGGGTGATCGAGATTGGAGTTGAGGTCGCCCATGATGATGGCTTCGGACGGGAATGTCTCTACTGCCGGTACGGAATTGCCGGGAGCATGACCGCCGAGGGTCGCCAGGCTGATGATGCCGTGGGACCATTCCCTGCATCCGCGCATGGGGGATTTGGGATGTGCGCTGTATACGGCCACACCGTTGATTTCGCAATATGGCACGTCCGCTGCGGCGACGTCGATGGTGCGTTCGGTGTGCACGTCTGGCCGGATTGCCGAAAAGATGCCGTTGAATCCGCCGTTGTCGTTCTCCTGCGCCTTGCCGAGCTGGCGGTAGGGGAGCAGCTTGGTGATGCCCGCTTGGTCGAGCGCGGAGACGAGATTTTGCGTGAGTTCCTGCAAGGCCAATATGGATACGCTATTGCCACGTACGGCGTCGACGATGGCCTGTGGATCGGCCAGACCATAACGGCAATTCAGCGTCATTGCAGTATAGGAATTATTGGTATTTTGGGCTTTCTGCCTGTCGGCTGTTTGCCGGCTCGGTTCGCCTGAAGTATGGTGTCTTCTGTACCAAGGTGACGCGAATACCCCGGTGAGTAGGGTCAATATCGTTGCGAAGACGACGATTACCCAATGCCGGGAAACAAGCGCCGCCGCCGCAATGACCATTGACGGCATCCACAAAAATCGGACGAACGCGATGAGATAAGGTATCGGGCCATGCCCGTCAGCACCCGCCGGCAGGAAACGCAACGCCCACCATAGGGCGACGAGACCCAGCAATATCGAAAGCGTGATTGCCATGGATTGCTTTCTTGGCTCTTAAGCCTGGTTCAGCCGAGCAGTCCGGCAAGGCCTCCGCCGAAGTTCGGCGGAAGGTTCGGGGTGCCGTTCTCGTCGGTGCCGGCGGCATTTATGGCTTCCTGCAAACCTGCCGGAAGGGCGGGGTTCTGCGGTTTCTTGGCAAAAGCGGAACCGCCGGAGTGCTTCTTGCCGGCAAGCTTCTGACGCAACGCCTTTTCCTCGGCTTCGCGCTTCATCGGGTTGCCAGACTTGGACTTGCCCTTCTTCTTGCCTTTCTTACCCTTCTTGCCGCCGTAACCGCCGCCCATCGCGGGGCCGCCGAAGCCGGGGATGCCGCCGCCGACCTTGTTGGTCATGCGCTTCATCATCTTGGCCGCCTGTTCGAAGCGTTGCAGCAGGCCGTTGACTGAGGAGACCGTGTTGCCTGAGCCGTAGGCGATGCGGGCACGGCGGGAACCGTCGATGATGGAGGGGTCGCGCCGTTCTTCCGGGGTCATCGAGTGGATGATGGCTTCGGTGCGATCGATTTCGTGTTCGTCAAGGGCCTCGAGTTCCTTGCGGTGTGCGGCCATGCCGGGAATCATCCCCAGCAGGCTTTTCATCGAACCGAGCTTGCGCACCTGTTCGAGTTGTTCCATGAAATCATCCAGGCCATAGGTGCCTTGCGCCATCTTCTTGGCGGATTCCATGGCTTCCTGCTCATCGAACTCCTTCTGCGCCTGCTCTATGAGGGTGAGGATATCGCCCATATCGAGGATGCGGGAGGCCATGCGGTCGGGATGGAAGACCTCGAAATCCTTGAGCCCTTCGCCGTTGGAGACGAAGAGGATCGGCTTGCCGGTCACGCTCGCGACGGAAAGTGCCGCGCCACCTCGTGCGTCGCCATCGAGCTTGGAAAGTACCACGCCCGTGAAATCCACGCCCTTGTTGAACGCCTCGGCGGTCTGCACCGCATCCTGGCCGATCATCGCGTCGATGACGAAGAGGATTTCGTTGGGATTGACGGCGTCGCGGATGTCGCGGGCCTGCTTCATCAGCTCCTCGTCAACGCCCAGACGGCCTGCGGTATCGATGATGACCGTGTCGTAAAGCTTGTCTTTGGCGTATTGAATTGAGTCGCGGGCCACATTTACCGGGTCTCCGGAGGTCTGGCCGGGAGCGGCGACGGCCTCGCCGCCGTCGGACTGCACGCCCTTCTCGGGAGCATAAACCGGTACGTCGGCGCGCTGGCCGACCACTTGCAGCTGCGTGACTGCGTTCGGACGCTGCAGATCGGCCGCGACCAGCAACGGGGTATGGCCCGAGTCCTTGAGCCAGTAGCCGAGCTTGCCTGCAAGCGTGGTTTTGCCGGCGCCCTGCAGGCCCGCGAGCATGATGATGGTCGGTGGGTTCTTGGCGAAGTTCAGTGGGCGGTCGACGCCTGCACCGAGAATCTGCGTCAACTCTTCGTTGACGATTTTCACCACCTGCTGTGCCGGGTTGAGCGCCTGCGAGACCTCTTCGCCGAGCGCGCGTTCGCGGATGTGGGAGGTGAAGGTTCGCACCACGTCAAGTGCCACATCGGCGTCCAAGAGAGCGCGACGAATCTCACGGATGGTGCCGTCGATATCCGCTTCGGTGAGTTTGCCTTTGCTCCGCAGGTGTTTGAACGCGCCCGAGAGCCTATCTGTCAAAGAACTGAATGCTGCCATAATGCGTTCTATTCTACCGGTTCGTAGGGAAAATGGCGTACTGAACAGCTGGGAACGTATTGAATGGCTGGGAGATATTGCAGCCCATGCATTGTGGAATGCCCGGCTGTTTTCTTGATTTGGTTCTGTCTGAGGCTGAGCCTTAGGCGGGTCTGATGTAGAGGTATTTGCAGATTTACCATGAAAAAATAAATAACATAATAGAATTAAATCAATTAAAAAACTAATTATTTAGTTATAATATAAAAAATAGCTGAATTTGGCATGTCTTATTTACATTCGACTTATGCTGAAAAGTAATCCTACGACCGGGCAAAGTTGTCGGTCTTTGCAGTGTAGCGGTTTGGGGGAAAGAGATATGAGGAACTTACGGGAAAAGTTGAACATGTGTCGGGCAATGCGGAGATGTTGCCAGGCGACAGCTTGGTTGGTAGGACTCTCTCTATTGCTGTTTCCGGTAAATGTGGCCAATGGTGCGGAAGTGTCATTGACACCTGCGGCTACGACTCAGTCCACTTCGAATGGTTCGGAGACTGATAAGGACGCAGCCAACACCCCTTTGCCGGTTCAAAGTAATAGCTCTACCGCTCCTCAGGCTTCTGAACCAACGGTAAAACCTGATATGCCCAAGAACGATGGGCCGGCTGCGACGGCCGCCCCCTTATCGGGCACAACGTCTCCTCGCCAACCTGATGCAAAGCCGGAATCTCGCGAACAGATATTACGCGAAGGATTATCGAGAAGTGGGGACGATACCTTCCTTGGAGAGGAGGAATTCAAAGGCACTAAACCCTTCGACGAAAAACGGTGGTTTGCTTTCGATGACGCGTGTCTTACCGGCGGATCGCCACCGACCACTCAGAAGCAGGCGGAGAAGAAGATTTCGGTTGATGCGAACGGCAAGGATATCGGCGACAACACCACGCCGATCACCGTTGTCGATAAGGACGATCCATCGAAGACGAAAACCATCAATCAGAAACTGCTGGGAACCTGCCACAAAGCTGACGGCACTTATGCATTGATGGGCAATGCCGGCAGAGGTTTCCTGCAATTGACCGACGAGAACAGTAGAAAATATGACAAGAAGACCTCGGGCGTCGGCTCAGCGTTGTATGACAGGACTTTGCCGATTTACGACGGCCTGCACGTCTCTTTCAAGATGTACATGACCGGCACCGCTGACGGCATCTCGTTCTTCCTCGTAAAGAGTGACCAGACCTTGACGCAATCCGGGTTGCACGGCGGCCATCTGGGGTATGTCGGCATTCCCAATGCCTTATTGGGTATCGGGTTCGACCAGTTCGGCAATTTCGGCGCATACGACATTCCTGATGACGTGGCGTATAACGCGAAGGATCCTACGAAGTCGGTGGCAGGCTACAAACCTGTCAGATGTGATCCGCAAAGCACTAACAATACGAGCCGGTATCCTCTGGTCACTGATGCCAATGCCCGCAACTCCATCGAACGAGACCCGGCCAGAGGCCTGAGCTCATTTTATCTGCGTGGCACGATTCCCCATCCACTGGTAGGCGTCCGCGACAGCTCGGAGCACGGCTATTGCCGTCTTGCGCAGACTGATCTTTTACCAAGCAACGGAACAAGAGTTCCTGACAGATCGCCGTTTTTAAGCACTGGCATACCCACGAGCAGCGCTGAGGTCGGTACGCAGGTCGACATCGTTCTTTCGCCGGCTGACGCCAACGGACGGCAGACGTTGGATGTGACGATGGTTACGCGCGACAATACGACGAATCATGTCATCAACCACTTGCCGGTGCCACCGTTACCGAGATCGGCGAAAATGGGGTTCTCGTCTTCGAACGGCACGCCTGGCGCGCATCTTATCCGTGGGGTGTCGGCCAACAGCATCAATCCTTTGGGCGATCTCAATCTTTTGATGCAGGATGGATCCGAGATGGAGAATGTACCAGCCAAGGCGCGCTACAAGATAGGAGACAAGATACCTTACAAATACATTGTCACCAATCCTGGCAGTGATGATATGACCGGGCTATCCGTAAAAGATGGGTGGGGCAATTCGGCAAACTGTAGAGCGACCACAGTGCCGGTCGGTTATGCCACAGAGTGCTCGAACACCCATACCGTCACTGCAGCCGATGACGTCGGCAACGGGGAAGTCACCAATACGGCCACGGCTACGGCCACGGCCGCGAAGTCGGTGAGCGGCACCGGCTCGTTGGCATTCCCTATCAATAGCATGGGCACCTTCAACGTCAAGCAGATCATCAATGACCCGGGAGGCGGGGCTACGTTGCCTGTGGGGCAAACCTACACGGTGAATTGGAGCTATCCGAACGGCACCTACCAATACTGCATGAAGCAGAAAGACGGCTCCTTTTTGGCGTTTCCAGTGAACGACGGTTCGGTTGCACAGGGCGGAACCGAGCCGTCGTCCACCGATGACACGGTGAACTACACCGGTAATTCGGGTAGCCTGCAGATTGACACCTCTGTTGCGCATGGCCCGCAAGTCGCAGGAGGAGGCGAGCTTTACTTGCCGGTTGGCGCGACAGTGTCCATCGTAGACAATGGTGCCATGCCGGCTGTGCAAGGCTGGCACTGGACGCCGTCGGTGTTTTCTCCGACAATTCCCGTAACCATCGGATGCGCTGCCGGGCATACTTTGGCGGTTACTAAAACCAATGATCTGGTAAAGAACGTCACCATAGCGAATTTGCCCATCACCGGAGGAAACAGCTGGGAGTGGCTTTCTGCGATTATGGTTTCTGCGGCAGGGCTGTTGGTTTCCGGTATTGTGATGTGTCGCCGTCGCGTCATGAAAATCTGACTGCGGCAACTGGCTGGTACTTACGGGAGCAGTGCTACTTCTCGCAAGCGCCAGCTGATACCGATAAAGGAAACAACTTCTGGCGGGGTTATTCTCCTTGTCGGTAAGTTTGCTTTTGCCCTTCAGATGCTTGAACGCGTTGAAGAGCCTGTCTGTCAAAGAAGAGGATGCTGCCGTAATGTCTCACTTCTAGCGATTCGTAGGAAGAGGAAAAAGAAGCTTCGACCGCAAAACTGGTCGGAGCTTCTTTTGCTTAGTCGCGATGGGCTATCGATCAATCACGGTGAGGGATCGGTGATGCGCGGCGATGAACTCGTTGCGGCGCCGATAAAGGAATATGGCGAAGAAGGACAAAACGGCGAGCACGAGCATGAAAGGCCATGCGGGAGCCACTGCGGTGCGGCTGACGGGGGTTGGAACTGCGCTTACAGTGGTTTTCTTGTCCTCGTTTTTGCAGACGACCGCTGCAGGTGCCACGGAGCCTTCGCTGTAGTAGGCGATTTTACAGATCCTGCGTTGCGGCAATGGGACGGAAGTATTGGGGGCGGTTGCATTGCCGGCATCGTTGCCAGGTGCGGGTTTGGTCGTGGTGGCACCGGTTCGTGGTGCGGACAGCAGGCGTGCCGACCGCCCGACTGTAGGGGCTGGGGACAAGGTAGGGGTTGTGGCCGCCGCGACGAATCCGGCTGGGGTCGGGGTTTGCATAGCCGGCTGAACGGTCGCGCTGCTGGTGCTGCCCGTACCTGCGCTGGCAGATGAAGTTGACGACGAACCGGAAGCGGCGGACGGGCTCGATGGAGAGGTTCCTGAAGGCGCCGATGGGTTCGGTGCCGGGGCGTGGTGGACTTGCCAGACGGCGTAGAGGGTCACGTCGCCGCCGGCTACGTTTGCTGTGCCACCCAGGTTGTGGTCTACGGCACCCGTCGGGGTGGTGCTCCAGCCGGACAGTGTGTAGGTGTTGGTCGTCGAAGAAGGTGCGATCAGGGTATATGGATTACTGGCGGGCAGAGCCACGTCGGGATTGAGCGTGGTCACTGTCCTCGGTGTGCCAGCATCGGTGACATATCCGGCGGTGCCGAATTCCGGCATGGGCACATCGCCCACAGTCATGTCGGTGAAGGCAGCGCTCAGGTTCCCTCTGGAGTCGGCGGTGTAACCGCGGGCCGTTGCGGCTGCGGTGTAGCCGGAAGGCAGGCTTGCCAAATTGGACTCGAGATTGAGCGTATGCAAGGGCGCGGTCTGCCAGACGTATGTGCCGGCTCGGTTGGGGTCTGTTGCCAGAGTGCTGGTAAAGTCGTCCTGGCTCTGAGCCTGGGCGTTGGTTAACGGTTCCGTCGCGCCCGTTGCGCCGTTCGACAGGTGCGAGACCTTAATCCATTTATCGGTGTAGCTCCTGCCTGGAGTCGATGGCCTTGCATGGATTGCCGATGCCACGGGGTTGCCTCTGAAGCTTCGATTTGACAACCTCGTCTTGGGACCGACGGTCAGCCTGTTGACCCTGCAGAACATATCGTCGGTATTGCTCGTGCCATTGGGCTTGATGGTAAAGTCGAGTTTGGTGGTATCCCATTTGCTCAGATCCAGGGTATTGATGTTGCACGCGGAATAGAACATGTGGTTCATATCGGTGACGTTGTGGGTGTCGAAGTCGGCGATATCCAAGCTGGCTAGCTGAATGCCGTCAAACATGGATCGCATGCTGGTGACATGGCTGGTGTCCCAGCCGCTTAGATCCAAAGAGGTCATCCCGCGGTCTCCCTGGAAAATGCCTTCCATGGTTTTTACATGGCTCGTGTCTACAAGACCGTTGCCCTTGAAGGTCTTCACATAGGTATAATTCAGGGTCGGGTCCCAGTCGCCAAACATGAATCTGGAATTTTCCGGCAATTGCGTTTTGTTGACACCGTTGAAGACGATGTGCTTGGCGTAAGCGAAATTGTGAAGAGTTTTTATGTGGCTGAACGGTGTCGCGGTGCCTGGCATGGTTTCCAGACCTTCGAAATCATTCTCCTGGTGCGGATCGTCCGCTGTGAAGGTCAGTGTGCAGTCGCCGCCGTATTCGGCGCTTGATGCCAGCGTCCAATGGCCGTGGGTCATGGGGCCGGTGTCGCTGCAGGTTCCTCCTCGTGTGAGAGGTGTTGTCGAAGGCTCTTCGCCTTGAGCGCTTGACATCGATCCCGGCGCTTTCGCTGAGGAGGTCTGGAGAGCATGCCGTGGTGTTGACGTTGGCGTGGATAGCGTAGGAGTGGGTGCCAACGTGGCCGGCGTAGATGCCGGTGCGTTTGATGTTGGCATCGTGCTTGTTGCAGGTGCCGCTGAGGCTGGACTCTGTTGAGCCTGGTCGGTCGACTTTGAGGAATCTGCCGCCTGGATGCTCGGCGTGTTTCGTTGAGGTTGCCGCGTTGCTTCGGGGGTTGTGCCGCCTGTGCCACGGCAGGCGACAGCAAAGTCGCTGCCGCTAGTGCCGTTGCAAACATCGTTTCGATCTTGCGTCGCATAATTGCCTTCTCGTTTCTTCTTGTCATCAAATAATTTCCATATTGGTTTTTCAGCATAAAAATTATCGGTTTTTGATAACTTTAATAATTGTACGACGAAGAAGCAGTGAATGCAAATATAAAGCAATTTTTTTCATCGCTTTATAATAAATTGTTGTAAAAACTAGAGAAAATATGGCTTATTGGATACTGATTGTTGCAGTCAAGAAATTCCGTAAGCTCTACAGGATGCTATTTCAGACTCCAAGTGGATCCTGTCGGCTTGTCCTCGATAGTCACTCCCATGGAGGCGAGGGCATTGCGGATTTTGTCGGCCTTTTCGAAGTTTTTGGACTTGCGTGCGGCGTTGCGTGCGGCGAGTTGGTACTGCATCATCTCGTCAAGCAACTTGTGCTCGGCTTCGGCGTTGTTGGCGCTGATATCGCCTTCGCGCTTTGAGCTGCCCTCGGAAGTCCCGGCATTCCAAGGTTGCGCCAACGGGTCGAGGGCCCAAGGTGTCGAGCATGGCCCGCACCGAAAGCAGTGTTTCGCGCAAGGCAACTCGGGAGGTAAGCATGTCGATGATTTCGGATGGAATGTTGCCGTGCGTGAGGGCGAACATGGCCTTGGCGTCACTTTGGATGTATTCTTCGGGCACGTCCGAATATTTGTCGCTGGTTTCGTCGAGAACCCTACGGTACTCGTCGGTCAGGGCGGCCATATCGGTTTCATTCAGAGAAACGGCGCTGACGTTGGATTGCGCCGCTTCAAGTTCGGCAATCAGCGAATTGCCATGACGGATGGCGGTGAAAATCGCAGCGGTGGCACCCGAAACATTGATGTCGTCGTTCAGCGCCTCCACGAAATCGGACGGCAACTGGTCGGCCCTGACAGCTTCGATTTCCTCGCGGCTCGGTTGCTCGTTCGGGCCCAGTACTTGGCCGGCACGAGCGATGAAGTTCATGATGCGCTCATATGCGGCATTGGCTTCGGCAAGTGTCTGGTCGCTCCATTCGAGCATCGAACGGTATTGTACGTTGCCCAGAGCATAACGCACCACCCAGGCCGAATTGTGCGCCAACACGCTCGGCACGGAAAGCCCGTTGCCCAGTGACTTCGACATTTTCTCGCCCTTGGCGGTGACCCAGGCCGAGTGCATCCAGACGTTTGCGGATTCGTAGCCCGCCGCGCGGGTCTGCGCCATCTCGTTTTCGTGGTGGGGGAAGCGCAGGTCGAGGCCGCCGCCGTGGATGTCGAACATCCCGTCGAGGTAGCGGTGGCTCATCGCCGAGCATTCGATATGCCAGCCGGGGCGGCCGGTGCCGAACGGTGTCTTCCAGCGTGCGGTTTCCGGATCGCTTTCCTTTGAAGCTTTCCACAGCGCAAAATCGCGGGGATCGTGTTTGGCTGGGTCGTAATCGGCCGGATCGACGGGATTGTATTTGTCGTCGCCGGACCGGTCGACGCTGGGACCCATGTCGTCGCTGACAACGCTTGCGGCATCGTGGGTTTCGCCGACACTCTGCTTTTGGTGGGTCAGTTCGCCATAATGCGGCCAGCTGGCCACGTCGAAGAACACGTTGCCGGTCGGCTTACCGCTCTCGTCGGTGATGACGTAGGCGTGGCCGCGGTCGATCAGACGTTGGATCAGGTCGACCATATCGCCGATATGGCCGGTGGCGCGGGGTTCGTAAGTCGGAGGCAACACGCCGAGCGTGTCGTAGGCGCGGGTGAATTCGCGTTCGTAATAATAGGCCCTTGCCCACCATTGCTGGCCGGCCGCTGCAGCCTTGTCCAAAATCTTGTCGTCGATATCGGTGACGTTGCGGATGAATGTGACCTCAAACCCAAGTTTTTGAAGCCAACGCCGTACGATGTCGAAGGCGACCGCTGCGCGGATGTGACCGATATGCGGCGAACTTTGCACCGTCGCGCCACAGACGTAGATGCCAACCTTGCCGGGCACAATCGCGCTGAACGCGGACACTTCGTGCGTGGCCGTGTTATACAGTTTCAGGTCGGCTGCGGCCTGCGACAGGGCTTTCGGATGCTCAGAATCAAAAAGGTTGGAATTCTGCGGTTTTGTGGCGTTTTCCATACTTACCAAGAATATTGGCTTTTGCCGACAAAATATACAATCCCCGTTCGCCCGAAATCAGTCGTTGCGGATTTGGGAGGACGAAATGACACAATGGAATTATGACTATGCCGAAAGTGTTTATTCTGCAACATGTTCCTTGTGAAAAGCCGGGAAGGATTCTTGATAATCTCGACGACCTCGGTATGGCCAGTCAGACATTGAGCATTGCCGGCCAGTCCGATCCTGATGTGCCCAAAAACGAGGAGATCGCGGGACTCGTCGTCATGGGCGGGCCGATGGGGGCGCAGGATTATAAGGAGTACCCGGGGCTTAAAGCCGAAGCGAAACTGGTACGCAAGGCCGTGAAGGCGGGCAAGCCGGTATTGGGCATCTGCCTGGGCCACCAGATCATCGCCACAGCGCTCGGTGCCAAGCTGCAAAGCGGCAAGTGTTCGGAAATCGGATTCGCGCCGATCAGACGGGCCGTCAAAAACGATTGGTTCCCCATGTGGACCGATGAGATCAACGTACTCAACTGGCACAACGATGTCGTTTCCGTACCCGTCGGCGGACAGCTCCTGGCATCTTCCAAATATACCGAAAACCAGGCGTTCTGCTACAAAAGCGCACTCGGACTGCAATTCCATCTTGAAGTCACGCCGACGCTGCTGGACGAATGGCTTAGCGAGCCGAGCATGATCGAGGGCATGAAGAAAAGCCAGATTTCGAAGATCCGTGAGGATTTCAAACGCTACGATGTCGAGTTGCAGCCTTTGGCCGAGCAGGTCTTTTCCGCCTTCGCCGTGCGTTGTGCCGCCAGTGCCCGTGCGATGGGCGAGTAATTCATCGTTTCGCATGCAATAGGGAGAGGTTTGTAAACGGGCCGGTACTTGTGGCTGGCATGTGTTGATCCCGTGATTTGTCGGTGCTGAAACTCTGTGAGGCCGTCAGGCTAACGTGGCTCGAAATCCGTTTGGCTTTTCTTGTTGCCTGGATGGTGGTGGCGTTAATCCCAATTATATTGGCACAATGAAGTGGCTGATTGAAGAATTTTGGGTAGTGCGCATTTGAATGAAGCTTGTATATGGTATTTGCCAAATAATGATTTTCTGCATCTATTATTGATTAAAATTAACTAAATGTGATAATGTATGAATGACATATCCACCATCCCGTGAAAGGGATCGCTATGAAAAAACTGTTTCATGTAGTTTGTTTTCTCATTGCAATCAGTGCGGCGGCGTTATTGCTGACGCTTAAATACATCGATTACTTCCATGATGACAGCAAGGATTTTCTGCAGTTTGAATCGCATCGTGGCTCGGAAGGGAGGGACTGACTGTGATTAAGCACAAAGCGATAATGATCGGCGCCGGTCTGGCGAATATGGCATCCGCCGTTTACCTGATTCAAGAGGGAAAATGGAACGGGTCGGCAATCACCTTCTATGCCGTGGACGACCATGGCGCCAATGATGGCAGCGCCGCCACCGAACAGGCGGCGGATTATTGGAACAGGGAGCATCCTCTGGAGAACACGCAGGGTTTCCTCGCCCGTGGTGGAAGGATGCTCAACTATCGCACCTATGTTGATTTGCTGGATGTCATGAGCCGAGTTCCTTCGGCGACCGAGCCGGGGATGAACGCGGCCGAGGACACCAAGGACTTCGACAGCAAGCACCCCACATTCGATAAGGCGCGTCTGCTGCGTCGTGGCGAGGGCATTGTCGATGGGCACAAGCTGGGAATGAACAACCTGGATCGGCTGATGCTGACGAAACTGGTGCTGATGCCCGAAAAGGACGAGGAAAAACTCGACAATGTCACGATTGCCGATTATTTCAAAGACGATCCGCACATGTTCACGACCAACTTCTGGTATATGTGGGAGACCACGTTCGCGTTCCGTGTCGAGAGCTCCGTGCAGGAACTGCGTCGGTACATGCACATGATGCTCTTCGAATTCACGGAGATCGAGCATCTTGTCGGCGTCAACCGCACTCGCTACAACCAGTATGAGAGCCTGATGCTTCCTTTGGAGAACTACCTGAAGGGTCAGGGCGTCAATTTCGTACTTGGCAAAATCGTCTCGGACTGGGAGTTCAAGGATTCTCGCATGACCGATGAGATTACCGTCACCGGCCTGGAAGTCACTGACATCGATAGCGGTAAGGTCGATCATGTCGAGGTGGATGACGACACTGCCGTTATTTTCACCAATGGTTCGAACATCGATTCGACGACCATCGGCGATTACACCACTCCCGCTCGCGAAGATATGGACTATGGCCCTGCCGCGAATCTGTGGAAGAAAGCCACACAGCGTTTCTACAACCTCGGCAACCCGGACAAGTTCTTCGGTGACCGCAATGCCTCCGAATGGTCGTCGTTCACCTTGACCACCAAAGACCATGTCCTGCTCAACGAGATCACTCGCATCACCACGCAGGTTCCGGGCAACGCCCTCAACAGCTTCCTGTCGACGGCACCGGTAACGGCGCTTGGGCAGCCGGATGTCAACATGTCGATCGTGGTTCATCATCAGCCGCATTTCACGACGCAGAAGCCCAACGAAAGCGTGATCTGGGGTTACTTCCTCTATCCGCGCCGCTACGGCGAGTTCGTGCAGAAGCCGTATATCGAAATGACCGGCGAGGAGATGCTCAAGGAGCTGATCGGCCAGCTGTCGATGGTCGATCCCGGCCCCATCAACATCAAGGAGCATGAGCAGGAGATCATGGATTCGGTCATCAACTGCATTCCTGTCTACATGCCTTATGCTTCCGCTCTGTTCAACAACCGTGCAAAGAATGACCGTCCGCTGGTCATTCCGGAGCATTCGACGAATCTGGCTTTCACCGGCGAGTTCGTCGAGCAGCCGTTCCAGATGGTGTTCACCGAACAGAGCGCAGTGCGCTCCGGTGAGATCGCCGCCTATCATTTCGCGGGCGTTCCGATGAGCCATCTGGTCAAGGTGCCGCGTTACGACAAGGACATACCGACGTTGCTGCGTTCGGCAATAAGGATGTTCAGCTGATCTGGGCGTGTTGACGGCGTAGGCCGTCTTGAACAGGATTGAGCCGGGCGGTCGATTTATATCGGACGTCCGGCTTTTCTTTTGCAACGATTGGTTTCCGTGGTGTTGATGGTCGGCGGTACCATCGAATCACTATGCCGACTTATGACTTGGGACTTGAACACGTTTCGCTTGATTTTGCGACCAAAACTATTTTCACCGATGTGACGCTCGGTGTCTTCGAAGGCGACCGCATCGGCATCGTCGGCAAGAACGGCGATGGAAAATCCACGCTTCTGCATCTGTTGGCGGGTACGCGGCAACCGGATTCCGGGCGTGTGACTACCCGCAACGGCCTGACTTTCGGCATGCTCGATCAGCGCGATCCCCTGGATGACAACGCCACGTTGCGTCAGGCCGCGCTCGAGGGGCGTGAGGATTATCAGTGGGCTTCCGACACCCGTTCACGCGAAATCGTGGAGGCGTTGCTTGGGGGGTTGAGCCTCGACGCCAAAATCGGTTCGCTTTCCGGCGGGCAGCGTCGCCGTGCCGACCTGACCCGGCTTTTGCTGAAGGATTGGGATAATCTCGCGCTCGACGAGCCTACGAATCATTTGGATATCGTCACGATTCACTGGCTGGCCGAACATCTGAAGAACCGTTGGGCATCCGGGCAAGGCGCACTGCTGCTGGTTACCCACGACCGTTGGTTCCTGGACGAGGTGTGCGAGTCGATGTGGGAAGTCCACGACGGGGTGATCGACCCCTTCGAAGGCGGTTACAGCGCCTACATGCTCCAGCGCGTCGAACGTGACCGTCAGGCCGACATCCGCGAGGAACGCCGGCGCAATCTGGCGCGCAAGGAGCTCGCGTGGCTTACCCGCGGCGCTCGCGCCCGTGCCACCAAGCAGAAGTTCCATGTCAAGCAGGCGCATGAATTGATCGACGACGTACCGCCGTTGCGCAATACGTTGCAGCTCAAGCAGATGGCCACATCAAGGCTCGGCAAACAGGTTGTCGACCTGAATGATGTCACTCAGATTTTCGAGCATCCCCAAGGCGAATCACCTACCGACTCGAGCGACGTTGCCGGCGGTGACTCCGCTTCCCGCGTCGATATCGTTCCGGCGTTGTACGAGGAGCCGAAAATCATGGGTTCCGTTGAGTTGGCCGTTGACGACTTGGACGATGACCGGTTGGTGGATGCCAAGGCGGCGAATGATGCAGGTAAGGAAGCCCAGAGTTCCGAGGAAACGAACGAAATCGGGGTACCTGCCGAGCGGGAAAGCGGAACAGTCGATGCCGGGAAATCGGACGAGGAGCCGGACGCTGAAGCCGTGCCTGCGGTCACTTCGTCGGCTCGACGGGTGACGGTCAACGGCCGTAAGATTCTCGATGACGTGACTTGGCTGATCGGTCCTGGCGACCGGTTCGGCATCGTGGGAGCGAACGGTGCCGGCAAGTCGACCTTGCTGAAGATTATCGACGGCACGTTGACGCCGACCAAAGGGCATGTGAAAATCGGCAAAACCGTGAAGTTCGCGGTGCTTTCGCAGCGGCTTGATGAGCTTGAAAAGCTTGGCAAATACAAGATCAAGGAAGTGCTGAGCCGCTACAAGCCCACCTATGAGGTCGACGGCAAAGAGGTTTCGACCAGCCAATTGATGGAGCGTCTTGGGTTTTCGGCCGCACAGCTGATGACACCGATAGCCGACCTTTCCGGTGGCCAGAAACGTCGTATGCAGCTGCTGCTGATTCTGCTGGACGAGCCTAACGTGCTCATCCTTGACGAGCCGGGCAACGATCTTGATACCGATATGCTGGCCGTGATGGAGGATCTGCTTGATTCCTGGCCGGGCACGTTGATCGTGGTTTCCCACGATCGATATCTTTTGGAACGCGTCACCGACGAGCAGTTCGCGCTGATCGGCGGCAAGGTCCGCCATCTCCCCGGCGGTGTGGACGATTACCTTGAGATGGTGCACAAACTGGAGAACGGTGCAACGCTTGATGAGATTGTCGGCGACAAGCGTGGTGGGAAATCAACAGGCAAAGGCTCCTCTTCGCATGGTGAAGTATCTGGATCCCGCTCGTCGAACGGCAATGGAAACGACGCCGGTGGCGACGGGAATGCCGATTCGCAATCCGGCGAGGCAAAGCTGACCGGCAAGGCCTTCCACGATGCCACCCGCCGTCTGTCGGCCATCGAACGCAAACTGGCCAAGCTGGAGGGCGAAAAGGCGAAAATCGAGCAGCAGATGGCCGCTCACGACCCTGCCGATTACGTGGGACTGGGCAAACTCAACGAGCAGCTTACCGCCAATTCCGACGAAAAAGACGCTCTGGAAGCCGAGTGGATGGATCTCTCCGAGCAGGTTGAATAATAACCCCAGAATCCCAGAGGAAAGAAAACAAAAAGTGGATATGGTTTTAACCCATATCCACCTTAGAAATTTGGTGCCGCTAAGTTACTTCGTCACCTTCCGGTGATTTCGCTGCCGACCACCTTTTCGCTCAAGGCATGCGGGCCGCGGGTCACGGCGACGGCGCCGGAACGCACCAGTTCGATGACGCCATAGTTCTTCAAAAGACCGAGCAGCGCGTCGATCTTGCCTTCGGCGCCGGTGGCCTCGATGGTCAGGGACTCGGGGTGCACGTCGACCACGCGCACGCGGAAGAGGCGCACGATTTCCAGCACGTCGGAACGGTTCGTCTCGTCGGCAGCGACTTTGATCAGCACCAGTTCGCGCTCGACGGCGTCCGTGTTGTCAAGGTCGACGATTTTCAGGACGTGCAGCAGTTTGTTGAGCTGTTTGATGATCTGTTCCAGCGGCACCTGCTCGACGTCGGCGGTCACGGTGACGCGTGAGATGTCGGGACGTTCGGTGGGGGAGACGGAAAGCGAGTTGATGTTGAAGGCGCGGCGGGCGAAGAGGCCTGCGATACGCGCCAGCACGCCGGGGCGGTTCTCGACCAGGACGGACAGGGTGTGACGCTCGCTATGCGGAGTGGATGCGGGATAGATTGCCATGATATTCCTTTCGCCTTGCCCTTATTCTTCTGATTTTCCTGTGGCCGCAGTGTCGCTGGCTACAGGAGTGCTGGCGGTATCGTCCTGAGATCCGTTGGCGGACGAATCCGTGGTGTCGTGGTGCAGCAGCGGTTGCACGCCCGGCTTGTAGGTCACGGTGTCGTTGGATTGCCCGGCGGCCACCATCGGCCAGACCATGGCGTCCTTGTAGACGCGGAAGTCGATCAATACCGGTCTGTCGTTGATTTCATTGGCGCGTTTGATAGCGGCCTTTGCCTCGTCTTGTGTCGTTGCGCGGATGCCGACGCAGCTATATGCCTCGGCAAGTTTGACAAAATCGGGGACGTTGATGATGTCTTCGGTGTTTTCGCCGTCGCGGATGCTGGTCTGTGAATAATGCTTGTCGTAGAAAAGCGTCTGCCATTGGCGGACCATGCCGTAGACGGAATTGTTCAGAATCGCGATTTTCACTGGCGCATTGTCGATGAACGCGGCCGCGAGCTCTTCGCTGGTCATCTGGAAGCTGCCGTCGCCGTCGATCAGCCAGACCGGCTTCTTACCGCCGAAATCACGGGACGAACCGACGCGTGCACCAATGGCCGCGGGCAGGCCGAAGCCCATCGTTCCCAAACCGCCCGAGGAAATCCAGGAATGAGGATTCTCGAAATCGACGAGCTGCGAAGCCCACATCTGGTGTTGACCCACACCGGAGACCCAGATGGTGGAAAGCGCGGCCTGACGGGAGAGCTCCTCGACGACCCACTGCGGTGAGAGGGTGCCGTCGGGGGTCTTTTCGTCATATTCCATCGGGTACTTTTGGCGCCAGGCGTTGATGAGTTTCCACCACGGTTCCAGATTCGGCTTGCCGTGTATGGCCTGCCCACGCTTGATTTCGGCGTTGAGCGCGTTGAGCACTTCCGTGACATCGCCGACGATGGGTACATCCGGCTGGCGGCGTTTGCCGATTTCGGCCGGGTCGATGTCGATGTGGATGACGCGTGCGGCAGGGGCGAAAGCCTCCATCTTGCCGGTTACGCGGTCATCGAAGCGTGCGCCGATGGCCACCAGCAAGTCGCATTTCTGCGTTGCGGCTGTTGCGGCCAACGTGCCGTGCATACCGAGCATGCCGAGCATCTTCGGATCGGAATCCGGCACGATGCCGCGTGCGGGAAGCGTGGTGACGATAGGGGCGTCGGTCAGATCGGCCAATTCCTTGACTTGCGCGCTGGCGTTGGAACGCATCGCCCCGCCGCCGACGTAGAGCACCGGACGATAGGACTGCTCAACGAGTTTCACCGCTTCGCGCAGGACGTGGCCATGCGGTTTGGTCGTGGGATTGTAGCCGGGAAGTATCATTTTCTGCGGCCAGGAATAATACATCTCGCCGACCTGCGCGGTTTTCGAAACGTCCACGACAACGGGGCCGGGGCGACCGGAACGTGCGATATAGTGCGCTTCGGCGAGCACACGAGGAATGTCCTGCGCGTCGGTGACGAGATAGGAATGCTTGACCACCGGATAGGTGATGCCCACGGTGTCGGCCTCCTGGAAGGCGTCGGTTCCGATGGAGTCCACGCCGACCTGCCCAGAAATGACGACGAGCGGCACCGAATCCATATTCGCGTCGGCGATCGGGGTGACCATATTCGTGGCCCCCGGTCCTGAGGTGACGATGCACACGCCTACGCGCCCGGTGGCGACGGCGTATCCTTCGGCCGCATGCCCTGCGCCCTGTTCATGGCGCATCAGCACGAAGCGGAATTTGGTATCGTCGTGAATCTGGTGATACACCGGCAGGATGGCGCCGCCAGGAATACCGAAAACGTCCTGCACGCCCAGATCTTCCAGCGTGCGGATCAGCGCCTGTGCACCGGTCATCTTCTCGCCGTCGACGAGAGTCTGTTTGCTTGTCTTCGTTGGTGCTTTCTGCACCCCGCTGAATGCCTGTAAAGGCGTTGGTGACACCATCATTCCTCTTATCTCTTCGGGTTTGTAGGAATTGTCTTCTGACCTGCTGCGTATGGTGTACGTCTGCATGGTAATGACGTTCGGTGTTCGCTCCGCCCGTTTGTGGCAGGCTGTGACGCTATGCCGATGTGCTCAATATCATAGCGCCTTGCGTGCATGGGAAACACTTATTGCCCAAATATTGACGGGATGTCGCAAGCGTGCGGGCATTCGGCAATTGTGAGAATTCGCCTACTGTCGTTGTGATTTTTCAGCGTGGTGATGGTGCTTTTTGGCCTGGTGTTTGCTTGGATTCGTGTCCAACTCCGTCCACGCGGCTTTTGCCGCGGCAAGCTGGGCCTTGCGTTTGCTGGAACCGGTGCCAACGCCGAGCACTTCGTTATCCTCGCCGACCACGGCGCGTGCGTTGAAAACTTGCGCGTATTCCGGCCCGCTGACGGCCATGCGGTAGCGCGGATCCTCGAGTCCCATACCGTGCGCCTTGACGGTCAGCGAGGTCTTCCAATCGAGCGCAGGCCCTTCCGTGGCCACTTTTTTGAGCTCGTCATCGACAAGATGGTGCACGACTTTGCGTGCCTCGTCAATGCCGTGCTCCACAAATGTCGCGCCGATCAGCGATTCGACGATGTCGCAGAGGATCGAGCTTTTCTCGGCGCCTCCGGATTCTGCCTCGCCGTGGCCGAGCAGGATGTATGGCCCCACCTGAAGCTTCTCGCGCGCGATCTGCGAAAGTGCTTTTTCCGAGACGGCCATGGCCCGCATTTTGGCGAGCTGGCCTTCGTTCATGTCCGGATGGACACGATAGAGCGTCTCTGTCGAGACGAATTCGAGTACCGCGTCACCCAGGAATTCCAAGCGTTCGTAATTCGGCGCGCCCTCGTGCTCGTGCGAGAAAGAGCGGTGGGTGAGTGCCATCACCAGCATATCCGGTGAAAGCGTGGTCCCCAGCCGTTTGAGCAGCTCCTGCTGCGGGGAGCCGGGTCTGGCGGTTTCGGTTTGGGGCGCTCCAGCGGGTTCTTTGCTGGAAGCGGAGGTTGCGGATTCGGCTGCACCGGTGTGCGAAGCTGCAGTGGGTTTTTGGTTTGCGGCGATAGTTGTAGGTTTGGCTGCACCGGTGTGCAAGGCTGCTGTAGTTTGGTGCAAGCCCGAATCGGGAATGGTGTTTTCGGTGTTGTGTGAATCGGTCATGATGGTCCTTTTACATGGATATGACCCCGACGAACATATTGCGGGCACCAAGCCGTTTGATGACGAATGCCGGGGCGTGAAACGATGTTCCGACACAACGAAACCGAACTGAATTGGTTCCTGCAACACATCTGCGTGGCAATGTGTGATAATAACTGAAATTATTGTCGATAAATAGAAAACGTTGAGCAGAGATGCAAAAGCCCCGCCACCCGTCGATGGCAGGGCTTTTATCTGCTAGCGTTTCACTTGCTCAGCGACTTGCTGATAGCCTCACGATAGACGCGGCCGCGGAATGATCCGCAGCTCGGGCAAGCCATATGCGGCAGGGTCGGCGCACCACAATTGGGGCAGGCGACGGTCTTGGCCGCGCTGGCCTTCCAGTTGGAGCGGCGCGAATGCGTGTTGGCTCGCGAAGTCTTGTACTTTGGCAGTGCCATGGTATTCCTCTATTTCGTTCGAACAAATTGAGCTTAAGCATAGATAAGTGTAACGCCATCTCAGTACAAGCTCTACTTGCCTTGCTTCTCTTCCTTCTCCAACTTGGCCTTGAGGCTGGCCAAAGCGGAAAAACGGTTGTCGACCACGTCGTGATGGTGATCGGGATTGTCGTTCAGGTTGATGCCGCACTGTGAGCACAGACCTTTGCAATCCGGCCTGCACAGGGGCTGCAAAGGCAGCTGCTCGACCAGCGTGTCGCGCAGCAGGGTCTCGAGATCGGCGAAATTGCAATCCGGGCTCAGCGGGTAAGTGTCCTCCGACTCGTCCTCGCCGGCGATGATATCGATATCTTCGTCGTGCTTGCCACGCCCGCTATCGGCGTTGACGCTCGCTTTGGCGGAATCATAAGGGAAGAACGCGGTGACGGCCATGCTCCAGCTACGCTTGATCGGCGTCAGGCAACGGACACATTCGGCGTGAACCGGTGCGTCGAAGTGGCCGTTGAAAATCAGCCCATCGACGATGGAATCAAAGGAGCCGGATACCTTTACCGGTGCCCCTTCCTTGACTCCGATGATGTTGTCGCCAATGCCGCTCGGAGCCGGGAAATCGGCGACAACGGTTTTGCTCTGGCCGGGACGCGAGACGATCTGCCCCACGGAGACGGCCCATTGCGAATCTTCAGGTCTGCTCATATATGCTTATCGTTCTTTCGGATATTGGTGTCTTGTTTGTTTTCGTTATTCGGTTTTCGTAGCCGTTGCTTGGCTTTGGGCGAGTGCATCGGCTTCGGTGGCCTCCAGCTGTTGCGCGGCCTCGTGTTGGCGTTTGTCGATGACATCGATGCCGTTGCGAATGTCGCGGTCGTAGGTGGAGACCTGCTCTTTCAAGGCTTTCATCACATCGGCGCAATAGGCGTTGGCACCCTGCACCAGCTTGGTCGACCTGGTCCGGGCGTCATCGACGATCATGCGCGCCTTGCGTTGCGCCAAATCCACGACGCGCTCCTGGCCGGCGAGAATCTGCGCCTGTTCCTCGGCGTTCTGCTTGATCTGCGCGGCTTGGCTCTGTGCCTTGGCCACGATGGCCTGTGCTTCGGATTGCGCGTTCTGCAAGCGTCGCTCGGCTTCACGCATGAGCGAGGACGCGCGTTCAAGCTGCACGGGCAGCATGGATTTGAGCTGGCCAAGCTGGTCGAGGAACTCGTCGCGGTCGAGGCGCACCATGCCGGGCGCGAAAATGCTCGACTTGGTCTCCTCGATAGAGGAACTCATCTGATCGATGATGTCATAAACCGTGGTGAACTCGTCGCGGCTTTTGCTTTCGGCGTTAATGCTGTCTTCGGTATCGGGGGCGGTGACGCCTGCAGGTGTGTCGTCATGACGTTCCCTCAAATCGGGAAGGTCGTTCGGTGAGGCGAAAAGCGGCCTGGCGGTTTGCAAAGCATCCGAATCGTCGCTTTCTGCTGCGTTGTCGTAGGCCTCGTTATCGCTATCGTCAGCGGAATCTCTGGTGGCGCTGGCCTCCCGGTTGTGGTTCGGCGAAAGGTCGTCAATCGGAATGACCTTGGAAAGGGTGTCGTCATCCTCGTCGTTGAGGTTTGCTTCGTTCGCCATCATTGACTCTTTTCTCTCTGAAGTTGTTCGGCGAGCATGCCGACCACGCAATCGGGCACCATGCCGGTGACATCGCCGCCGTGGCGCGCCACATCCTTGACGATGGTGCTGGAAATATGCTCGAGTATCGGGTTTGCGGGCAGGAACATGGTCTCGACGCCGGAAAGCTTGCGGTTGACCAGCGCCATCCCGAGTTCGGCCTCGTAATCGCCGTTCTGCCGCAACCCCTTGACGATGACCGACGCCCCGACCTTGGTGCAATAGTCGGTGATCAGCCCGTCGGTCGAAGCGACTATTACGTGAGGATAGCCGTCTTTGACCAGCGCCCGCTTGATGACGTCCACACGAGTGTTTTCGGAGAACATCGGGGTTTTCGCGGAGTTGACAGCCACCACGACGTGTACCGTCTCGAAGATGCGCGCGCTGCGTTCGATAACGTCCAAATGCCCTGCCGTGACTGGATCATATGAGCCTGGGCACACTGCAATAGTCATATCACCAACAATAACGCCTGACACTGATTTCCGCTGTATCGACGTGAGGCGTGCACAATGTGATAGTAAAAAATAAGGTACGATAAAATAGTGAGATTCTGCATTATTTCAAGCTCGAACCCGGGACGTTTAAGATGCATGTGACCATGTATAATTGTCATACAGGTAAGCAGGTTGACGATTACGATGGCCTCGATCCCAACGGTCACCAGTGGTCTCAGGGCCAGTTTGGCGATTGACTTTGGGTGGGGCGTAATGCCTAGAGATGAATGGCGGGTGAATCGTTACTTGTGGTAAATGCTCGACGTTATGATATATCCAGCATTTCGATGTGTGGCGTATAGATGGATGGCAGGATACCTGATAGGAGACGGCATGACTGACTTTTTCGAATGGACGAACAGAGCCGCTCGGCGATCGAGCGGTTGGCGCGATGAAGCCGGATTCGAGAACCCCAACCAAGATCCGGATTCCGGTGCGGGAACGGCGGTTCTGGAGCGACCGGAAACCAAAGAGGAAAATAAACTTGACGACAACGGTGATGCGGATCGTTTTGCGCATTACGTTTCGCGCGACCGTATGCGTGAGTCGCAGCTTACCGGGCGGCCCGTGGTGGCGTTGTGCGGCAAGATCTGGGTGCCGAAGCATGATCCTTCAAGGTATCCGGTTTGCCCCGATTGCAAGCGTATCTACGAGGAAATGATGGCGAGTAAAGCTAAGTAGTTGCTTTTGGTGGCAGGAAGTATTGACTGCCACTTTCAAAAGGCTGCATATACCAAGTGATAAGCGGTATATGCAGCCTTTTCCATGGTGCATTTGAGTATTTCGCTTGAAATGCAGAAAGACCGGCCTGCGATTTCTTTTGACGACTGGCGCCAGATTGGAACCGCGGACCGGCCTTTAGCGTTTATGTTCTCTTTGCTGCTCTATTTTCTACAGCACATCAATTTGTGTCGGGATTGACGGATCGCCCTTCATCAACGACTGCGCGGTGATCGGCAGTTCGGCCAGGGCCTTTGCATGGTAGTCGTGCGCGGTGGTGATGGCGTCGTGGCCCTGATACTGCTTGTTGGCCTCTCCGTGGTCCATGTAGGTGACCATGAGGTCCTTCCAGCCGTCTTCGGGCTGGAATTTGGCGAGTTTCTCCTCGGACCCGGAGATGACGTGCTCGCCGTTGGCAAGCCCATATTCGTAGGAGCGGAAGGCCAGCTTGCGGCCCGGCACTGTGGCCTTGTGTTCGGATTTCTTGGCGACGGGCACCATCTCGCCATTGTCGCCTTCGCGTTCGGTGAGTTTGTAGACCATCGCGCAGGTGGGCGCGCCGGAACCGGTCACCAGCATCGTGCCCACCCCGTAGGAATCGACAGGCGCGGACTGCAGGGCGGCCAGCGCATATTCGTCGAGGTCGTTGGTCACGGTGATCTTCGTGTTCTTCGCGCCCAGGGCGTCGAGCTGGTTGCGGGTCTGCTGGGCCAGCGCGGCGAGATCGCCTGAATCGATGCGTACGCATCCCAACTCGGGGCCGGCCACCTCGACGGCGGTCTTGATGGCTTGTTTGATGTCGAAAGTGTCGACCAGAAGGGTCGTGTTGGCGCCCATGGCGTTGATCTGTGAAGTAAAGGCATCGCGTTCGGAATCATGGACGAGGGTGAAGCAGTGGGCCGAGGTGCCGATGGCCTTCAGGCCGTAAAGTTGGGCGGCCAGCAGGTTGGCGGTGCCTTGGAACCCGCCAACTACGGCGGCGCGAGCGGCGGCTACGGCGGCCCATTCGTTGGCGCGGCGCCCGCCCATGTCCATGCAAGGGCGCTTGCCCGCTGCGCTTGACATGCGCGAGGCGGCGGCGGCCACGGCGGAATCATAATTCAGAATTGAAAGCAGCAGCGTCTCGAGCAGGGTGCATTCGCCGAATGTGCCTTCGACCTCGAGGATGGGGGAGTCCGGGAAGTACATCTCGCCTTCGCGGTAGCCCTTGATCGAGCCGGTGAATTTGAAGTTGCGGAGCCATTCGATGGTCTCGGGGCTCACGATTTTGCGGTCGGAGAGGAACTTGAGGTCGTCGTCGTTCAAGTGGAAACGCTCGAGTGCGTCGAGGATGCGCCCCGTGCCGGCGACGACACCGTAGCGGCGGCCTTCGGGCAGGTGACGGGTGAACACCTCGAAAACGCATTTGCGGTTTGCGGTTCCGTCCCTGAGCGCTGCGTCCAGCATCGTGTATTCGTACATATCGGTCATTAAAGCCGGTGAATAATCCAGCATCACATGCTCCCTTAAGGTTGTGCTCCGTGCCCTTGGTGTCGTCGATGTGGCCGGCTCGGACATGGGATTTGCGTTGTCGGTTGCGCCCGGCCGCGGTGTTTTTTTCATCTTGATTCTAACCCGATACAGCGATTAATGGTAATTATGACTATAAGTAGACATTTCGGCGTTGATCTACGCAAGGATACCAGTGAATCCGATTGTTTTCTCGCGCTGTCCATAAACTGGCTTGCATGAAATATTTTGTCGGAATATATCGTCTCGTCATCGCGTTTCTCTGCCTGGCCTGGACGAGCGTGGCCTGGGGCGAGCCCAGCTATTGGGTCTACTTTACGTACGAAACCAATTTTCTTTTGGGTCTGGTGATGCTCTGGGCCGGTGTCGCATGCCTCATCGACGGCAAGCAGCCGCCCGCATGGCTCAAGGGCATCCTGACGCTGTATATCGTGATTACCGGCGTCGTGGCGGCCACGCTGCTGCCGCCGGCCAATCCCGCCACCGCGAAATACGTGTTCGGCGTCATGACCAATGTCATCCTGCACAGGGTAGCGCCGATCATGGCGGTCATCGATTTCATTCTTTTCGATGCCCACCGCCGCTTCAAATGGCACTACACGCTTACTTGGCTCATCTATTTCCCGTTCTATCTGGCCTTCGTCCTGATTCGTGCGCAACTTTGGCCGCATTCCGGGCCTGAGGCCGGCGGCAATCCGTATCCGTACGGTTTCATCGATGTCAACGCAATCGGCTGGAACCAGATGTGGATCAATATCGCGATGTGCATCGTCGCCTTTGCCATCATGGGGCTGGTCATTTTCCTGATCGACAAAGTGCTGCCGAAGAAACCGTTGATTGGCAGCGTACGCAACTGAGCGATATGACGGCACGGTAAAGAATGCGCCTTTTCTAGCAGTCCTACGGTTTGATGCTAGGAAAGGCGCATTTGGTGTTTGAGGGTATGTCATATTGGGGGAGTGCGGCTCTGCCTGAAAGCAGACGGATGATATTGCGCGCGGTGTGGGATTCGCTGAAGCAGCAGGCTCTGTAATCTGACGTGACCGGCTGATGGTAGGTTGGCGGTATGGCTGAAATCAAAGATTTACTGGATAAAAGTACTGTGGTGCGCCCCGACGGACGTGCCGTCGACGAGCTGAGGCCCGTCAAAATCACGCGTCATTTCACCGATGCCCCGGAAGGCTCTGTGCTCATCGAATGTGGCAACACCCGTGTGATGTGCACCGCGACGTTCACGCCGGGGGTTCCGCGTTGGCGCAAGGATTCCGGGCTTGGTTGGGTTACTGCGGAGTATGCGATGCTGCCGCGTGCCACTTCCGAACGCACACCGCGAGAATCGGTCAAGGGCAAAGTCGGCGGACGCACACAGGAAATCAGCCGTTTGGTCGGTCGCTGCCTGCGCGGTGTCATCGATATGAAGGCGCTGGGCGAGAACCAGGTGCAGCTGGATTGCGATGTGCTGCAGGCCGACGGAGGCACCCGCACGGCTTCGGTGACCGGTGCTTATGTCGCGCTGGTCGATGCGTTGCACTGGGCCGAACAGCACAAGCGCATCCGTTCGGCGCAGAAGGCGATCAAGGACCAGATTTCCGCCGTTTCGGTGGGCATCATCAACGGCACTCCGATGCTTGATCTGCCGTATATCGAGGATAGCCAGGCCATGACCGACATGAACGTTGCTATGACCGGTTCCGGCAAGTTCATCGAGATTCAGGGCACCGCAGAGCATCGCCCCTTTACCCGTAACGAGCTCAATGTGCTGCTCGAGCTGGCTGAAAAGGGCAACAAGGAGCTCCAACGCGCGCAGAACGAGGCGCTCTCCAAGGACTGAATTCCTGTTTGACGAAGTCGTCTTAAAGAAATAATCGTTTGAAGGTGTGGTGTCGCTTAATGATTTTGGCACCGCCCCTTCTTGCTTATGGTTTGCATGTGTGCCTGACGCTACTATGGCAATCAGGAAATAAGACAATACAAAGGAAACGCTATGAAAATCGTCGTCGCCACGCATAATGAAGGCAAGCTGCCGGAGATTCGCAATATCATTGAAGCTGAGTTGGGCCAGGCCGCGCAACATATCGAGCTGGTGTCCGCTGGTTCGATGAATCTGCCGGACCCCGTTGAAACGGGTGTGACCTTTGAGCAGAATGCGCTGCTCAAGGCGAGGGACGTGGCCAGGCGGACCGGATTGCCGGCGCTCGCCGATGACAGCGGGCTGATCGTCGATGTGCTTGGCGCGGCCCCAGGCATTCTTTCGGCGCGCTGGTCGGGCGTGCACGGCGATGACGAGGCCAACATCGATTTGTTGCTCGCGCAGATCGCCGACATTCCAGACGACAAGCGTGGCGCGCGGTTCAATTGCGCGGCGGCGTTGGTAGTACCGAAGCATTGTGGCGAGGAACGGGCGAACGGCACGACACCGAAAGCCGAGGAAACCGTCAAGCTCGGCGAGATGCGCGGCGTGGTGATCCGTGAACCGCGCGGTGAAAACGGTTTCGGCTACGATCCGATTTTTGTGCCGGACAATCAGCCCGGCCGCCGCAACGCCAACGGCGAAAAACTGACTAGTGCCGAGATGACCGCCGAAGAGAAGAACGCGATTTCCCATCGCCACAAGGCTTTCGTCGCCTTGGCCCCTGAAATCAAGGAACTCATCGGCTGAGCGATATTGTCGAGCTGGGCAAAATGAAACCAGTGAAAAAGCGCTATTTTGGTCTTATGTCGTTGCTTTTCTCACTGAATTGAGGTCTTACTGAGGCGAAAAGCACTCTTGTGGGCCAATTTTGGTGCTTTTCTCACTGAATCGGGCTGCTGTGCAGTGGCGCGACTTACATGTGAATCAGCAGGTGTGCCACGCTCATCATGATCGTGCCGACCACTGCGGTCAGGCAGAGGATGAAGCCGGCGAGCTTGGCGTTGCCGAGTACCTTGTCGGTGAACATCGTCGAGAAAATGGCCGTCGGTGCGAGGCAGCACATGGCGGCGGTCTCGCGGATCAGCGGGCTGAACGGCAGGATATACCAGGCCAGCAACGCGAAAATAATGGCACACGGCAGGCGCCAGGCCATGACCTCGCCGACGGATTTGAGGTCGCGCTTCGAGGCGGGCAGATCGGTGAGCATACCGACCATCACCATCGAACAGAACGCGTTGGCCGCTGAAAACGGTTGCGAAACCTGGGCGATCCACGTCGGGAAATGGAAGTCGAAAAGCATCAGGATCAGCATCAGAATATAGGTGTCGAACGCCGGAGAGGAGACGAAACCTTTGATGACGTTGCGAATCAGCGCACGGCGCTGCAATCTGCGGGCATCGCGGTCGGTGGCTTTGATGCGCGGCAGTACGGGTGCGTCGCCGGCGTTCTGTTCGGCCAGCGTCTTGCCGGGGGCGATGTGCAGCAGGTTCTGCGTCATCACGTTCGTGCCGGCGGCGACCATGATGTCATTGCCGATGTCGAACATCGCGGCGGGTATCAGCGCGCCCGGGCCAAGAAACGCCTGAACCATCGGGAAGCAGAAGCAGCCGACGTTGAATCCGCCGCCGTTGAGCATCAGAAACGCGCGGTCGGACACCGGACGGTGGCGGGTGGTGAGGAAAATCAGTAGTGGTGGAATCGTCGCGGCACAAAACGAGAAGCCGGAAAGCAGCAGAAGGTTGAGTTTGTGCGGATTGGTGGCAAAGGAGTAGATGATGACACCTGGCAGAACGATATCGAATTCGAGCACCTGCACCACGCGATAGTCTTTCGCCCCTAAGATGCCGCTTCGTTTGAAGAGGTATCCAAGCGCGATGATGAGCAACAGTGTCGCCGGTTGAATGAGTGCTGACATGAATCCGTCTTCTCCTTCTTTGTACGTGGCGATCTTGCCAGACGGTTACCTTCCTCTGGCTTATATCATAGACCGTCGGTCGCCATCGGACGGATAGAGGTCAGCAGTGCGGATGTCAGATGAGTGCTCGTGTTTGTCGGATGTGTTTTGTGCCTTCATATCAGCTGTTGATTGCCTTCTTGAAAATATTGGCGTGTGTTGGATACCGGACCGTTTTCCCTAGTTGCCTTTTCTCAGTTCGAAGATAATGCGTTGAGCCACCATCTCATTGGTGACCACATCGGTGAACAGATGGCCGCGCAACGCGCCCAGCAGCGCCTTGGTCTTGAACGTGCTTTTGACCACAACGAAGCGGATAGGCGTCTGCAGGATGGTGTTCAAGTCGAGGCCGAATGTGGTGTCATGGTGTTGGTTGAGGAAGTTGCCATAGATGTCATAGGGGCGGCCGTAGGCGAGTCCTGCGACTTGTTCGAGATTGACTTGCGGGAAGATCTTGTCGACGTTTTTCGACCAGGTGGGGATTGATTTGATCGAGTCCAGCGTGCCCAGACTGGTGAAAATCAGCTCCATGCGTGCCGCCATCTTGAGGGTTGCGGTGGCGGCGATTTCTTCCATCATGCCCTTGCGGGTGTCGTCGTTGACGATGTAAAGCGGGCCGGCGAGCGTCATGTATTCGCTGGAGAACCGATCGGCGATGCGTTCGACCATGCGCATCGATCCCGCCTCTGAATGGTATTTCATGTTTTCGCCGATGAATTGCGTGAAGACCGAGTTCTCGAGCACGCCTCCGTGGAATTCGTTGATGATGTTGTAGATTACCGATCCCCACGTAGTGCCGATGACATGGCTTTGCAGAATATAGCTCTCCACCTTGCGTGCGGCGAACCGGTTGATGTTGTCGAGGTTCTGTTTGGGGTCGGCGCTGTTCTTGAGGATATAGAGATTTTTGATGCCGAAATATTCGCCGAGTTGTCGTTCGAGCTGCTGGTTGCGTACATCGGGGGACTGGATGGTGAACGTTACGATTCCGTCTTCTCGCGCCTCATCGAGGTATTTGTTGACCAGGTATCGGCTGAGATGGTATTTGGAAGAGAGCTCGGCAAGGTTCATATTGGCCTGGTAGTAGTCCTGTGCCAGATTGGCGAGTAATTCTTGTGTGACCATCCCTGTCTCCAATTCATAAGTCGATACTGATTAATCATTCCAGATTTAAAAATTTTAAATACAGTTTACATCTGTTAATAGAAGTAAAATAATTTTTTTAATTTTTTAAAAAACGCCAATATGGTTTTGCTGAATTTTAAGTTTTTGTTACCCTAAAACCGTTATTTACTCGACGATGAGAATCATCGGAAATGGTCAATGCGGACGGTCAGAAAGAACTGATCCACATGGCCGGGGAGGAGCGGAAAATTGGTAGATCAGAAGCGTGTGCTCGAGCTGCATGAACGGCATACCGGTGTGCTGGGGGTGTGCGGCGAATTGCCGGTCACCAGTCGCGCCCAGCTGTCCGAAGCCTACACCCCCGGTGTAGCAGGTTTGGCAAAGCTCATCGAAAAGGATCCTTCAGCGAAGAAGCGCTATACCGTCAGCGGCAAGCTGGTAGCGGTTGTGACGGATGGTTCGGCGGTCCTGGGACTGGGAAACATCGGTTCGGCAGGTGGGTTGCCCATCGTTGAAGGCAAGTCCCTGCTCTATAAGCAGCTTGCCGGTGTCGATGCCATCCCGATGACGCTGGAACAGGTTTCCGCCGATGAGTTCGTGGAGACCGTCGTCAATTTCTCGCAGTCGTTCGCCGGTATCCATTTGGAGGACATCGCCGCTCCGAAGGTCTTCGAGATCGAGGAGAAGCTGCGCGAAAGGCTTGATATCCCCGTTTACCATGACGATCAAACAGGCACGGCGATTGTGGTGCTGGCCGGACTTATCAATGCGGCCAAGGTCGTAGGCAAGCCATTGCAGGCTCTTCGTGTGGTCATCAACGGTGTCGGCGCCGCAGGTGTAGCGACTTCGAAGCTGTTGCTGGCGGCGGGCATCCATCATCAGACTCTTGTCGACATTCATGGTGAGGTCACGCCCGGAGACACCTCTTACAACCGTTACCAGCGAGATCTGGCCTCCCATGTGGATATGGTGCCCGGCGAGACCCTCAATGATGTCATTGCCGGTGCGGATGCGTTCATCGGCGTTTCCGTCGACCATGTCCTCGACGGTGCTGAAGTGCAAAAGATGGCCGATTCGCCGATTATTTTCGCCTTGGCGAATCCGGTTCCCGAAATCGATCCCGACGAGGCGTTTGCAGCGGGCGCAAAGGTCGTGGCCACGGGCTCGTCCCAGTGGGCCAACCAGGTCAATAACATCCTCGTTTTCCCCGGTCTGTTCAAGGGGTTGCTCGAATACGGGGTCAATGAAGTGAGCGTGCCGTTGCAGCTGCGTGTGGCGCAACGGCTTGCAGCCCTTATCGATCATCCAACCGCCGATAGGGTGGTTCCGGGCGTTTTCGATGAAGGCGTGGTCAAGGCGGTCGAAGGCGCCGTCGCCGAGTTCAAGGAGAAGTGAACATGACAGATTCGCCAACTTCCGTCAATCCGAGCAAGGATGCGCAGAAATCCGCTGAGTCCGACAACAAGTCGTCGAAGGGCTCCGGTCTGTGGTCCAAGATCAAATCTCTCAAGATAGGCTTCATGCCTGTCGGCCTCTGGCTGGTGCTTGCCGTGGGCTATGTGCTGCTCGCCATCACCAACGTCATGCCCAAGAATGATATGCTCATTTCCCTGGGTGTCATGGTCGTCTTCTCCTATCTGCTCGAGGAGATCGGCAACAACATCCCGATTCTCAAGTCTCTGGGCGGCAAGGTCCTAGTAGTCACCTTCCTGCCCTCCTTCCTGGTGTTCAAGCATTGGCTTCCGGACAGCACCGTCAAGACGGTCTCCGATTTCATGAACAACAACAATTTCCTGATGTTCTTCATCACGTTGCTGGTTGTCGGCTCGATCGCCTCCATGAACCGCAAGACGCTCTTGAAAGCCACTAGCCGCATCATCGTGGTGCTGCTGCTCTGCGACGTCATCGGTTCCTTGGTGGGCACCGGAGTCGGTATGGCGCTGGGGCTTTCGGCCTACAAGGCGTACTTCTTCATCGTCGCCCCGATTATGGCAGGCGGCGTAGGCGAAGGCGCTATGCCCATGGCTATGGGTTATGCCGCTATTCTGAGCGGCACCACCTCTGGCGACATCTTCGGCCAGATTCTTCCCGCGGTCATGCTCGGCAGCCTCGTGGCGGTCGTCTGTGCAGGCGCGATGCGCAAGCTTGGCGAGAAGAAGCCGGAACTGACCGGCAACGGCAAGCTCATCGACGACGAAAGCGACAAGCTCGAGAGCCTCAAGACCAAGGGCGGCGAAGTGAGCATCGAGAAGATGCTCATGGCCATGGTCATGGCTATCGCCTTCTATTTCCTCGCGGTGTGGCTCAACTACGTGATCAAGACCTACCTGCACTTCAACTTGCCGTCCCCGATCATCGTGCTGATCGTGCTCATGGCCGCCAAGATGCTGGGCTATATCCCCAAGGACATCGCCGAAGGCGGCGCCGCACTCAACACTTTTGTGGTCAAGGGCATCACGCCCCCGTTGCTGTTTGGCGTAGGCGTCGCTCAGACGGACTGGAACAAGCTCATCGAGGTGTTCAAATCCCCGGCTTCCATGGTTGTCATCCTGGTCACCGTGCTCGCCATTGTGGCGACGGCTTTCATTTCGGCGAAGGTCCTTGGTCTGTATCCGGTCGATACCGCCATCGCGGTGTCTTGCTGCTCCGGTCAGGGCGGTACTGGTGCACTGGCCATTCTCGCTGCCGGCGACAGGATGGAACTCATGCCCTTTGCCCAGGTCGCGGTCCGTCTCGGCGGCGCGATGACGGTGACGGTCGCCATCTTCATCATGGGGCTCGTGGTCTGAATCTGGCCTGAGTTTGGAGAACGACGGATGATGACAACGATGCGGGACATGTATTTATCAGACCCGATGACAATGCGTCAGTGGAAGGAATTCCTCGAATCGCAAGGAATCCAGGAATTCCGGTCCAGTGAGGTCGAGCCTCTGGAAGAGACCATAGGGCTCTTCGACGAGGACGACCGACTGGTCGCCACTGGCTCGTTGGCAGGGCCGATCCTCAAATACATTGCCGTTCGGCATTATGACAGCGAGCACAGCGCGTTGTTCAACCGCATCGTCGGTGAGCTCGTCGCTAGGCTGGCCGATCGCGGAGTCGCTCATTATTTCGTTTTTACCAAGCCTCGTTACATCGCCAGTTTCGAGCATGTCGGCTTTACCTGTCTCGCCCGTGTCGAGCGGGGCGGGTTGCTGGAAAGCGGCATGCCCGGCATCGACACCTACCTTGAACATGTTCGTGACTTGGGCGGCTGGCAGGCGTCGGCGGCCATCGTCATGAACGCCAATCCCTTTACCCTAGGGCATCGGAGACTGGTGGAGGTAGCCGCGCATGACAATGAGCACGTCTATGTGTTCGTCGTCCACGAAAACCGGTCCTTGTTCGCCACCGATGAGCGTTTGCGATTGGTGCGCGAAGGGGTGGCGGATTTGAAGAACGTCACGGTCGTGGACGGGGGCGACTACCTGATCGGGTTCGCCGCTTTTCCTGCCTATTTCATTCCTTCGTCCAAAGATGTCATTGATTATCAGACCAGATTGGACGCGACATTGTTCCGTGATTGGTTCGTTCCTGCCCTCGGCATCACCCATCGGTACGTGGGGCAGGAACCATATTCGTCCACTACGCAGGCCTACAACCAAGCGCTCAAGGATGTGTTGGAACCACGTACGAAAGTCACGGTTATCGAACGTAGGCAGGTCGGGCAGGAGCCTATATCCGCCTCACGTGTCCGCAGGCTTATCGCCCAAGGGGACGTTGACGGGCTCGAGGACCTGGTGCCTCCGACCACAAAAATTTTCATACAAGATCATCTGGCTCAATTGCAGATGAGAATCTAGAAAGGAACAGCAGTTTATGGATATCACACATACCGCGACTGCGGGAACCTTGGAGTCCTCGGACATCCAGGTGACGCTCGCGCCAGGAGGTGACGGAATCGACATCGATCTGACCTCCGACGTCATCAAGCAATTCGGCGATCAGATCAAGGCTTCGATCACCCAAGTTCTTAACAACTACGGCATCACTTCGGCCAAGGTCAAGGCCGTTGACAAAGGAGCGCTCGATATCGTCATCAAGGCACGCACCGTGGCCGCCGTGCAACGGGCGCTCGATATTGTCGATCAGCCCAAATGGGAGGTACTCTGAAATGGCAGTAGATTCCGAAAGACTACGCCGGACGATGATGTTCGTCCCCGGCAACAATCCGGCCATGATCAAGGACGCCGGCATCTACGGCGCCGACTCGATCATGTTCGATCTGGAAGACGGCGTCTCGCTCGACCAGAAGGACGCGGCGCGCTACTTGGTGTATGAGGCGTTGACGAACATCGACTACGGCGACACCGAAATGGTCGTCCGGATCAATGGCGACGATACCCCGTTCTATGACAACGACATCAAGGCGATGGTCAAGGCCGGCGTCGAGGTCATCCGTCTGCCCAAGGTCGAATCCGCGGCCATGATGCAGCGTCTCGAACAAAAGGTCGAGGAGGCCGAGCGCGAGTTCGGGCGTCCCGTCGGCTCCACCAATCTGATGGCGGCCGTCGAATCGGCGGAAGGCGTGCTGCATGCTGAGGAAATCGCGAAGGCATCCGACCGCATGATCGGCATCGCCCTTTCCGCCGAGGATTACACCACCGATATGAAGACCCATCGTTATCCAGATGGCAAAGAGCTGTTCTTCGCTCGCAACATGGTCGTCCATGCTGCTCGTGCAGCCAAAATCGCCGCGTTCGACACGGTGTTCTCCAATATGAACGACCCCGAGGGCTTCTACCGTGAAACGCGCTTGATCCATGAGCTTGGTTTCGACGGCAAGTCGCTTATCAACCCACGCCAGATCGAGATGGTCAACGAGGTCTTCACTCCGACGCAGAAGGAGATCGTCAACGCGCAAGGCGTCATGGCCGCCATCAAGAAGGCTCGCGAGCAAGGCTCTGGTGTCATCTCCATGAACGGCAAGATGGTCGATAGGCCGGTCGCGCTGAGGGCCGAACATGTCATGAAACTGGCGAAGGCCGCCCACGTCATCGATGAGGAGGGGAATTATCTTGGAAAGTAAAGTAGGACGTCAGTTGCCTGACGATATTATGAACGAGCTTGGTTTCAAGCCTTTCGAAACCACGGATTTCGGCAATCCCGTGATCCAGCGCAAGGCCCCCAAGGTTCGCGCTTCCACCGGTAAGGGCAAAGTGGTGGACTCGCTTGAGGACGTCGTCAAGAAGACGGTGCGCGATGGCATGACCATCTCCTTCCACCATCATTTCCGCGGCGGCGATTATGTGTTTAACAAGGTCATGCGTGTCATCATCGACGCGGGATACCGTGACCTTACGCTGGCGCCTTCCTCGTTGACCGGTGTCATGAACGATACCGTGGTCGAGGCCATCGAAAAAGGGGTCGTCACCAACATCACCTCTTCGGGAATGCGCGGCTCCTTGGGAGATGCCGTATCGCACGGTTTGCTGAAGAACCCGGTGATTTTCCGCTCGCATGGCGGCCGTGCGCGCGCCATCGAAGACGGTGACATCAACATCGACGTCGCGTTCCTGGGTGTGCCCAATTCAGACGTGATGGGCAACGCCAACGGTATGGAAGGCAAGTCGGCGTTCGGTTCCCTCGGCTATGCACTTGTGGATGCCGCTTATGCCGATACCGTCGTGCTGGTCACCGATGATATCCAGCCCTACCCGAACACCCCAGCCTCGATCAAGCAGACCCAGGTCGATTATGTGGTCAAGGTCGACGAGGTTGGAGATCCGGACAAGATCGGTTCGGGCGCCACCAGGTTCACCAAGGACCCCAAGGAACTGAAGATTGCGAAGAGCGTCAATGACGTCATCGTCAATTCTCCTTACTTCAAGGACGGATTCTCCTTCCAGACCGGTTCCGGCGGTGCGGCGCTCGCGGTTACGCGCTTCCTTCGCCAGTCGATGATCGACAACGAGATCAAGGCTTCGTTCGCCTTGGGAGGCATCACCAAGCCAACCGTCGATCTGCTTGAAGAGGGATTGGTCGGCAAGATCATGGACGTGCAGGACTTCGACAAGGGAGCCGCCTCGTCGATGCGCCTGAACAAGAACCAGCAGGAGATTGACGCGTCTTGGTACGCCGACCCGGCCAACAAGGGTGCCATGGTCGACAAGCTTGATGTCGCCATCCTTTCGGCGCTTGAAATCGACACCGATTTCAACGTCAATGTCATGACTGGTTCCGACGGCGTGATTCGTGGCGCGGTCGGCGGACACCAGGATGCCGCAACCGCCAAGCTCACCATCATCTCGGCCCCGCTGGTGCGCGGTCGCATCGCCACCGTGGTGCCTAAGGTGACGACGGTGGTCACGCCTGGCGATTCGGTCGACGTACTGGTTACCGAGGTGGGTATCGCCATTAATCCGAAGCGCAAGGATCTCGTCGAGTCGCTGAGTGACATCCCGGGACTGCCGGTCTATACGATTCAGGAGCTTCAAGAGCGTGCGCAAAAGCTGCTCGGCACGCCTGAACCGCTGAAGTTCACCGACCGTACCGTAGCGCTGGTCGAGTATCGCGACGGTACGATCATCGACCAGATCCGTGAGGTCCAGGACTGAGCGGTCGGAAAATCCATGGCGGGCCGGCGAAGAATTGGGGGCTTCGCCGGCCCACCGTCCCGCTCGTTTTCTGGTATTTATGTACCGGGAAACGAACGGGGCCATTTCGTTTTAGTCAGGATGTATTCGCCATGCCAAGTTGTAATACCTTCTGTTGTGAAACGAATACGTGTCAATGCGTATGAAAGGTCAGGGATGATGATATTGGATCATGGTCAACGGCAGCCACTCGACGCCATACTTGACAACCGGGAATGGCGCGCACATCTGCAGGAAACGTTGATGGATTCATTTGCGAATGGCTGCATCGTCGCCGCAAAGCTCAATGTACCTGGTGCCATCAAGAACAATATCACGTTGCAGGCCATTTTCAGGGTCGGATTGATTGAACTTGGGCGGCGTATGCAAGACGAATGCCTGTGCGCGGCGGAATTCCATTACTATGTGAACAGACCAACAGGCCCCGAGGCTTTCGCGGCCTTCGAAAAAAGCGACTGGACGTCGATCAAGCGTGTAGCCATAGCTTTTGAGGACGATTTCACGCTCGGAAGGCTTTTCGACATTGATGTCATGCGACGACATAGTGCTCATCAGCTTTCGCGCACCGATTTGGGAATGCCCGCCCGGCGTTGCATGGTCTGCGAAAAGCCGGCCAAGGAGTGCGCTCGCAGCCAGACTCACACAGCCCGTGAATTGGCCGAGGCGGTGGAACGTCAATATCTTGCGTATTGCTCTTCTGCAGGCAATGGCGGGCATACTGCAGGCATCTGATGACGACGGCAAATCGTGAGATGCAAGTAGGAGATCGTTTTGCTTCTTGTCTTTGCGGGCAACCTGCATTCGGCAAACAGAGACTGATGAGCCGTGAAAAGCCCTCTAAATATATAAATTCTTTTAATCTGGTAGGAATCAGCGATGCGTTATAACCCGGAACAGTTGGCCGACATGGCCCAAGCCGCTTTGCTCTATGAGGTGATGGTGCAGCCCAAGCCCGGACTCGTCGATCCGGTCGACTCCGGTCCGCATCATGACATGAATGCCTTTACCTTTGTCAACAGTGCTATCTCGCTGAAGCCGTATCTCCAAGAGGCCAGCCGTCTAGGCATGAATTTTGCGGGAACCGACATGCCCCGGCTCTTCAACCAGCTTCGTGCTGCCGGACGCAAGGCGGAGCAGACGATGTTCGCCGCAACGCATGGGGTGAACACCCATAAGGGGGCCATTTTCTCCTTGGGCATCGCTGTCGGTGCCACCGCGCATTGGTGCAAGACCCGCGATTACGACACCGATGGCGTTCGTAGGTTGGTCAAGCGCATGCTGACTGGGCTGACGAAGCACGATATGGGACGTGTGGAAGCCGAAGGCGCCGAAGCCGAGCTGACAGCCGGCGAACGTCAGTATCTCCGTTTCCGTTCGACGGGCGCCAGAGGCGAAGCCGAACAGGGGTTTCCTTCGGTGATGGAAGTTGCGTTGCCGTTTTTGCGCAATGCAGAGGGGCCGCTGAATGTGCGATTGCTGGATACGTTGATGACTTTGGCCGGCCATGTTGAAGACACCAATCTCGTCAAGCGCGCGGGAACTCGCGACGTCTTGGAATGGATGCGCTCGCAGTGTAATCGGTATTTCGAGCTGGGAGGTGCAGGCAGTGCCGAAGGGATGGAATTTCTGCTGGAGCTCAACAACGCCTGCGTCGAGCGCAATCTGAGCTTGGGAGGCTGTGCGGATTTGCTCATCCTAACCATCTTCTTTGGCTTGTTGGAAGGTGTCATCCATGCGTGAACGCCCCATCAGGGCGAGTTCAATGGCGTATGCTGGGCTTTGGCTTCGATAGGAATGCCGCATTTTATGAGGACTTGACCGAACGTTTGAGGGCAGAGGCGTGATGAGTTTGAATGGCAGGGATGAACGACGAGAGAACGGCGCGATCAGGATCTGCGGCCCTGAAGATGTTGCATTGCTGCATCGTATGAGCGTCGAGACGTATGTCGACACGTTCGCGGGCACCAGTTCCGAAGAAGACATGAACAAGTTTCTCGAGGAGTCCTATTCCGAGCCGGTCTTGCACGGCGAACTGAGCAATCCGGATTCCGTGTTCCTCTTGATTTCGGTACAGCCTGATAGCGACTCTGAGGAACACGCGGATTCAGATTCTTCCAACTCGACCAAGACCGACGAGATTCCTTCGGGCTATATGAAGCTGAATTTCGGCAAGGCGCAGGTCGAGGATATGGGGGCAGGAACGATGGAGATTCAGCGCCTATATATTAGTAAACGGTTCAAAGGGCATGGGTTTGGCACCCGGCTGATGAATCTGGCGTTGAAAACGGCCCGCGAACGCGACCTGCACAAGGTGTGGCTTGGCGTGTGGGAGCACAACGAGCCCGCGAAACGCTTCTACTCCGGCAAAGGTTTTGTGCGCGTCGGCCAGCATGCGTTCTGGCAGGGAGATGACAAGCAGACCGACTACCTGATGGCACGCGATTTGTGACGGCACTCCAAGTTCACACAGCAGTACATGAAGATGCGAGCAAAATCAGGCTTTTGACCCTATTTTCTTGATTTTCATCGCATGTTCGATTGAACATGCGAGCATAATCAGCTTTTTCGTGTTTCAAGAGCTGCATTGTGCGGGACGTCTGGTAAATTGAATGGTGTTACGCGCGCATGGCGGAATTGGTAGACGCGCAGGATTTAGGTTCCTGTGACTTTGTTCGTGAGGGTTCGAGTCCCTTTGCGCGCACTTTTGAGGTATTTTCAAGGTGAGTTGTCAAAAAGGTTCAGGTTTACTGCCGATTGACGTTTCAAGGTATATGGTATCGTTGTCGATTTCGTTGCGAATCATGCTAAATTGCCCTAAATAAGGGCATTGTGAACTCAAAAATAACTCAGCATGAACTCAATTATTGATTACCGGAATTCCCCATTATCGTGGTTTGATAATATGTGATTTTGATTACGTTCTTTACCTGATTCGGTTTACACTGTGTTTTGGTGTCATTGAGTTCGGATCCTCAATGATTATCGGGAGAAAGGGAGCTTCATGGCCGACAAAGTATTGGTAACGTATTGTTCTGTTTCGGGAAACACGCGCGCTGTGGCGCAGAAGTTGGCGAAGGTCGCCAAGGCCGATATTGAGGAGATCCGGCCGTCGATGCCCTATATCGCCTCCGACCTCAACGCGGATGACGACAAAAGCCGGGCGAGCGTCGAGCATGCCGTCGATGCCCGCCCCAAGATGGCTGCTTCCATCGATGTCAGCGGCTATGACGTGGTGTTCGTCGGTTATCCGATCTGGTATGGTGTCGCGCCGCAGATTGTGCGCACGTTCCTGGAAAGCCAGGATTTCTCGGGCAAGACCGTCATCACGTTCGCCACTTCCGGCGGAAGTCTTGACGGTGCAAACGGAGAGCATCTGCATGGTTGCGCGCCCAAGGCGACATGGAAGACCGGTCGTCGCTTCGCTGCGGATGTAAGTGTTGAGGACTTGGACCAGTGGGTCAAGGAACTTGATTTGTAATCGAATATGAAACGGGCCGCTACCGGAAGGTAACGGCCTATTTTTGTTGGCGATGTGACCTCTGGCGCAAACTGTGAAGTTCTTTTGGCTGTTTAAAGCTGGACAAGGATCTTGACGTGGTGCTCGCCGTTGTTTTCATCGGGTATTGATCGGCGGCGATCTGGTTATGTCGAAGCGTAAAAGCTTTGCCATAAATGGGAATATTTGTGGCGAGGCTTTTACGCTTCGGTCGGCTTTGAAATTACTTGGTTTCCGGGGAACGGTGGTGCCGGCGAGCGGCTTTTCGCCTGGCCTGGCGAGCGGGCCGACCAGCTCGTGGGCGGTGTAGGGTTCTTCGAGATAGGCGATGTCGCGCTCGCTCAACTTGACGTCGAGGGCGGCGACGGCCTGATCGACGCGTTCGGGAGAGTTGCAGCCGACGATGGGTGCGGCCGGTCCGTGCGCCCACTGCCATGCCAGAGCGATCTGGGCCATACTCACGCCATGACGTTCCGCGAGTTCGGCGACACGGTCGACAATCGGCTGGTCAGCCGCGCGGTCTTGGTCGTATTTGCTGTGCTCGACCCTGTCGGTTCTGCCGCGCAACGAGTCCGAATCCCAGCTCTTGCGCGCGAGATGGCCGGAAGCCAGCGGGCTGTAAGCGGTGGGAATGGCTCCGTACTGCCGGGCGACGGGAATGAGCTCGCGCTCGTCCTCGCGGTAAATGAGATTGTAATGGCACTGCACCGTGGAGAGCTTCGTCCAGTCGTTGCGTTCGGCCACGGCCTCAAGGTTGTGGTACTGGTAGCCGTACATCTCGCTGGCGCCGAGCGCGCGTACCTTGCCTTCGCGTACGAGGCTGTCGATTGCCTCCATGGTTTCTTCGATGGGTGTGTCGTAATCGAAGCGGTGCAGGATATAAAGGTCGAGATAGTCGGTATCAAGGCGCCTCAGGCTGCCTTCGACCTCGCGTTTGATTGCGGCGGCGGACGAGTGCCCTTCGTTGAAATACACTTTGCTGGCCAGTACCACCTTCTCGCGCGGAACGTTGAGGTTTCGAAGCGCCCGGCCGATGTATTCCTCGCTGGTGCCGCGCGCGTAGCAGTTGGCCGTGTCGATGGCGTTGACGCCGAGTTCGAGGGCGCGGGCGATGACCGCCTGCGTTTTCTCTTGGTCGAGCGTCCAGACGTGTTGGGCCGGGTCGGGTTCACCGAAGGACATGCCTCCGATGAACATCGGCGAAACTTGACTCCCGAATCCCCTAAAGCGATGCGTTTCATGTTGTGCTACTTTCTGTTGTTTGGTGATTACTCACGGTATTTTTCGGTATTGTCGCCATTGACATGGCTTATTGGATGGATGATTATCGAGTTTTATGACTGCGGAATTGTGATAGGTCCTGTTCCGGCTTTTCGATTGGCGGGTTGCAAAGCTGCAGTTAGTGGAGACGAAGTCCTTCAACGTGCTGTTGTTTCGGGCTTTAGTATTTTGCGCTCGACCCGAGTGGATCAGCTGACCGTTGTTTTCCGCTTTGTCTTGTTTGTCGTTGGCGCGGTATCCGTCAGTTTGGTGGTGACTTCCGTTTCGGTATTTTGATTGTCGTGCCAGTGGCTGAGTTCCTTGACTTTCTGCTCGGCACGGGCTCCAAGGCTCGTGGCCTTTGCATCATCGCCATCCGAAACTGCTTGCCAATACTGGATTTTGAGATTGACGTATTCCTCGCGGGCCTTCAGAAAGTTGCGTTCCTCGGTCAGCCGACGTTTCTGGTCTCGCAGCAGTTCGATTTCGGTCGGCGCACCTTCCTGCCCGCGCTTTCGGTTGGCCATGTATTCCTTCATCTTCGCCAGCGGCATGCCGGTCGCCGACAGGCAGGAGATGATGAGCAGCGCCTGCAGATCATCGTCGCTGTACGCGCGATGGCCGGTATCTGGGTCGCGGGCGATGGGGGCGATGATGCCGACGTCCTCGTAGTAGCGCAAGGTGCTTTCGGGCAGGCCGCAGTAGAGCGCCGCTTCGCCGATGGAATGCCAAGTCTGGGTGTTCATGCCCTCACGCTATTGGCTTCAAGCATTAGAAGCCAAAACAGCAGATTGAACGATACCTTTTGTTTGCAATAAGTCGGGCGCGGGAATTAGTGTAGCAAGCTATGGATATGGACGAGGCGAAGTTCAACGCGGCCGGAGCTGATAGTTTGGGGCCGCTGATCAAGGTGGCGAATACCTTGATCGAAAAGGAACTCAACAACCGCGTCGCTTCGATGTTCGAGGGGTACAGCCTCACCGGGCCGCAGATCACGCTGATGGTCTATCTGCACGACGCTCACGGGCACGCCGTCACCCAGCGCGAGATCGCCGACCGGTTCGTGTTGAGCCATCCCACGATTCGGGGCATTGTCAAGCGGCTCGAAAGCGCCGGTCTTATCAAGACTTCGCAGCTGGAAAGCGACCGGCGGCAGATTCTGCTCGAGCTCACCGACACGGGGCAGCAGCTGATGGACCGGCGTGCCGATGATATCCATGCCGTGATGAAGCAAATCAACGGGAAAATTACCGATGGCCTGACAAGTGCGGAGCAGACGAGATTGGTTGCCGCACTCAAACGAATCGTTGCCAACTTTTCGGACGGGTCGGTGCAGTGAAAGCAATGATCGACGATGTTTGTGCAGCATGGAATGCATATGTGCGGTTGATTGACACTTCAGTGCTACTGCTGACTGTGACCCGAATTTTGAAAACGTTGAAATTCCGGGGTTTTGACGAAAAGAAGATTTGTACATTGAGCACTTTTGCGGCAGGGAAGTTACTGATGGGCATAGTTGTGCAGCTTCGCTGCTGCGATTCCTCGGTTGTCGGTAACTGATGTGTGGTTCTGCGCCGGTACGAGGCGATTTATTTTTTATTCAAACTGTAGCTTGCTATAAATTAGGAGAGGTTATCAATGGTAGGTCAGCAATCGGTAAAGCAGCAAGGCGGGGAGCAGAACGCTGCGACCTCGAAGCATGAATCCGGGCAGGAAGGTGGTTTTACTTCACCCATCACCTCACGTCAGCGCGGGCTGATGATGGCGGTGCTGCTGCTGGGGTCGTTCACGGCGCTGATGGCCGAAACGTTTCTGAACAACGCGCTGCCGACGATCATGGGGGCGTTTTCGGTCAGTCAGGCTACGGCGCAATGGCTCACCACAGCCTACCTGCTGGTGGTCGGGCTGATGATTCCGATGTCGGCGTGGGTGTTCGAGTCCTTCAATCTGCGCACCACGTTCGTGACCTTGATGGCCGTTTTCCTTGTCGGCTCGATCGTCTGCATTTTCGCGCCGAATTTCTGGGTGCTGCTCGCGGGCCGTATCGTCGAGGCGATCGCTGCCGGCGGACTCATGCCGTTCATCCAGAACGTCATCCTGATGATGTTCCCGCCCGAAAAGCGCGGTATGGCCATGGGCATCACCGGCTTGGTCATCGGTTTCGGCCCGGCGGTCGGCCCCACCATTTCTGGCCTGATCCTCAAGGTCTCGGGTTTCAAGACGCTGTTCATCATCCTCGCGCTCGCCAGCGCCGTCACCGCGATTCTCGCCGTCCCGCTGGTACGTAACATCACCTCGCCGCGTCCCTGCACCACCGATGTCATTTCCTTCGCCGAGTCCATCTTCGGCTTTGGCCTCATCCTTTATGCGCTGTCCGAGGTCGGCAACACCGGGCGCATCACGTTGCTGCTTGCGGTGCTGTTCGTCATCGGCGTGGTCATCATGGCACTGTTCTGCGTTCGCCAGTTCAAGCTTTCCAAGCCGTTGCTTGACCTTCACGTTTTCGGCAACGCCCGCTTCAACCTGTGCACATTGTTGAGCACCATTGCGAACATCGCCATGGTCGGCATCGAACTGGTGCTGCCGCTCTACCTGCAGACCACACGCGGCGAATCGGCGCTGGCCAGCGGCTTGGTGATGATGCCCGGCGCCTTGGTGATGGTGGTCTGCAACCCGATTTCCGGCACGCTTTACGACAAGCTCGGCATCAAAAAGCTCTCGTTCTTCGGCTTCCTGATGCTCTTACTTGGTTCGGTGCCGATGCTCTGGTTCAGCGCGAAAACCAGCCTGTGGCTCATCGGCCTATGCTACGCGCTGCGCATGGTCGGCATATCCTTCACGATGATGACCACGTTCACCGCCGGTATCAACTTGAGTGCCGCCCGCCTTACCGCCCATGCCAACGCCGCTTCGTCCACAGTTCGCCAGGTCGGCGGCTCGTTGGGTACGGCGCTTGCGATGCTGGTCATCTCGCTTGCCGCCACCTCCCAGGCCTCTGCCGGTAAGGCCGCGGCACAAGCCATCGGCTACCACTGGGGCTTCATCCTCATGGTCGTTTTCGCCGTTATCGGTCTCGTCGCCTCGTTCTTCCTGCCAAACGCCGCAGCGGAGCACCAGGCCATTGCCGCCGAAAGTAAGTAAATAAGGTGAAACATATTAAAAAGTCCGGCGATAGTTTGGCCTGTCGTCGGGCTTCCTGCCTTGCCGTTTTGCAGCTTATAGTCACCACTAACGGCGAGGTGCTGGCGCTACTTCATCTTCCAGAATGCCAACAGTAGGCATCCTATGAGGATTGCCGTGGCCTAAGGCGGACTTACTTTAGGTGCGATCGTGAGCAACACCGTTGTCACGAGCCAGCAGAGCCCGGCGTTCCCGGGCTTGTTATTATCGTTAGGTGCCATTTCTGGCCTCCCATTGTTTCAGCTTCAGCCGGCCTTATGGTCCCGGCCGGTCGCCCACACGTTTCTGGTTTCCGGTTCGGGGATTGCCGTGCCGCGTGTGTGCGGCTTTGCCAACGTCTCATATCTAAAAGTGAATGTCAATTTAAAACGTTGATATTGACGAAAATTCAAGGTTTCTTGATATGACCTGTGCTTTTCCGCTGCTGCATGATATCCTCAAGTTATCGATTGGAATCGGTTCGCATCGAGGTGTTGTCCGGGACTTTAAAGCTTGACCTCGTTGGATTTCATCGATAGGGCGCTTATATTATCTCGTCCTTGTTTTAGCTGATTTGTGTGGGCTATCGGCTTCAGCCTGTAGCCCACACAAGTTTTCAATATTGTGGCTTGGTGTCTTAACATTTTGTTTCCGCTGTCGCCTTATTGGTTTTGCAGATTACTTATTTTGATTTCAAGTGCTTGAAGTCTTTAGGATTTGGTTTTGACGATGATGTCGTAACGGATAATACGTGAAAGGAACCAGTCATGGCTAAGAAACAGACGGCAGGGCACGACCAGTTGGGCGACTTCGCCCCGCAATTCGCGCATTTCAACGACGATGTGCTCTTCAGCGAGGTATGGGCCGACGAGCAGAGCCTGTCGGCGCACGACCGCTCGATGATCACGATAGCGGCGATCATCGCGATGGGCGCGACCGAACAGCTCGACGCGCATCTGAACATGGGCAAGGCCAACGGCATCACCGCCGACGAAATAGCCGCCGAAATTACGCATCTGGCCTTCTACGTCGGCTGGCCAAAGGCCTGGTCCGCTTTCAACCGCGCCAAGCAGGTCTGGGCCGATGACGAGACAGCTGAAAAGTAACGTTTGAATCTAAAAGTTCGTTTCCGATTAACTCATTTGATATAAAAATCGGTGTCACGGCAGATTGAGTCGTGGCACCGATTTTTTGGATGTGAGATTAGGTAAGTTTCAGTTTGGATTTAGGCGGCAAAATGCAGCAGGATTCATGTTGACGTTTGACCGTTAGCTACTGGCAGTTTCATTGATGAATATGCTGATAATCCATCCCAATACTTAGGTGTCGGTGACTGGTAGCTTTACAGCCTCACGAAGTGCAGCAGGATTCGCACCATGTTACAGGTGAAGCCGTATTCGTTGTCGTACCAGGCGCTGACCTTCACCAGTTCGCCCTCACCTTCGCCCAAGTTCACCACCTCGGTTAGGGTCGGGTCGAAGATCGCGCCGTGGGTGTCACCGATCATATCGGAGGAGACCAGGCCGGTGTCGTCGTAGCCGAAGGAATCATTGCCGCGGGTGATCTCGCGGAACATCGCGTTGATTTCATCGGCCGTCGGTGCCTGTTCGAGCACCAGCGACAGCTCGGTCAACGAGCCGGAACGTACCGGAACGCGACGTGCCTGGCCCTTGAGTTTGCCGTCAAGTTCGGGAATGACCAAGCCGATGGCTTTGGCGGCACCGGTGGAATGCGGAATGACGTTTTCTGCGGCGGCGCGGTTGTTGCGCGCGTTCTTGCTTTTGGGCCCGTCGGTGAGGCTTTGTGAGGCGGTGTAGGCGTGGATCGTGGTCAGCGAACCGGCGCGGATGCCGTAACGATCGTTCATCGGTTTGGCCAGAAGCGCGACCGACTGCGTAGTGCAAGATCCGGGCGAAATGATGCGGTCGTTGGCGGTCAGAATGTCCTGATTGACGCCGTATACCACGGTCGGCATGTCGCCTGCCGGTGCGGAGACGAGCACTTTCTTGACGCCCGCCTTCAGGTGCGCCGAGGATTTCTCGGTGCTGGTATAGAAACCGGTGGATTCCACCACAAGCTCGACCCCATCGGCCTTGGCCCACGGGATATTCGCGGCGTCGCGCTCGGCGTAGACGGTGTAGTGTCTGCCGTCGACGATGATGCCGGTTTCGTCGCTGGAGACTTCGGCAGGGAATCGACCCTGCACGCTGTCGTGCTGCAGGAGGTAGGCGAGCATGGCCGGGTCGGTCAGGTCGTTGATGGCGACCACCTCGACCTCGTCGCTGTTGAGCTCAAAAAGCCTGCGGAACGTAAGCCGGCCAATGCGTCCGAATCCGTTGATACCAATCTTCACTGTCATGATGGCTCCTTGCCGTTATCGTTGTTTTGTAACAGCTTCAAGATACGACTTCGCCGTCGGTCTGCATAGTATCTGAAATAGATATACATATCACTGATTATGATAGGTATCAGAAATTATGAGTACGGTAAAACCGTTATATTTGCTTGAAATATCATTCGATATTTGCTGGTAGCATATCAATACAGCAGATACTATAAGTTGGTTATCGTAGATGATTTGACCGATGTTCATCCACAGCGGCAACGGTGCTATGGTCATCGCCGTTACAAACGGAGGAAATACGATGAATCTCAACGATTTGGAGATTTTCGAAGCCATTATCGAAACCGGTTCGCTCAACAAAGCCGCAAAGGCTCTCGGTTACGCGCAATCGAATATCAGTGCCCGGCTCAAGTCGCTTGAGCATGAGTTCCGTACCACGCTCGTGGAACGCAGTGCCAAAGGTGTGGAGCCTACGAGGATAGGCAAACGACTCTACCGCGCGTCGCTGCGCATTACCGCAGAGCTGGACGACGTGAGACGCGAGGCTTCGGGCGCGCCGGGCGATTTGCTGATTACCGAAGCCTTGATGCATTACATGATGACTACCGTGCGGTCATTCCATCCGGAAAGTTACGGCACCATCGTTGTCCGCCGCCAAAGCAATATCGTTCCCGAGGCTCGGCGGCATCAGTACAAGTCCGTGGTGGCGTTCGTCGGATTGGATGAACTCGACAACTATCAAGTGATAAGTGCTGGGATGTTGGAAGCTTCCTATCTTGCAGCGGAAGATGGAACGAAGGGTTTTCCCGTCGGCATTCCGCTGCTGATCAATCACGACAAGGAATGCGCCTTCCGCAGACGTTCGTTGCGCGACCACATGGCCACGCGCAATTCACGCCGTCTGATGGAGGTCGACTCGCTCGAGACCATCGTCACGATGGTGGAGCAGGGCAAGGGCATTGCGCTGCTGCCGTCGTATCTGACCGAACAGCGCAAGGTGCGTAAGATCAGCACGGAGCCCATCCGCCTGCAATACCGCGTCTACGGCGAAGTGGAATAAATTATGCAAACGTGGATTAGGCAGAAATAGAGAGTTCCGTCAATTGAATTTTGCTGTTAATCATATTGGAACCATTGAAAAATGAAAGAGCCGCTTGACAGAATCGAACTGTCGACCTTCTCATTACGAGTGAGACGCTCTACCAACTGAGCTAAAGCGGCAATTGCCCGAGCGGTATGCACCACTCGCGCACAAAACAATAATAATACCGGGTACTGTGTATTTTGTCCACAAGCGTCGCGTTCGGCCGTGTCTCGTGGGGCGACGCTTGCAATGACAACGGGCCGCGCGACAATAGACCAAGAGATGTAAGGAACAGTCAGGCTGGAAACGCGCGAAAGGGGATGGCAATTTGGAAAAAACAATGTCGGACATGCCAAGCAGGGGTTTCGAGGACTTTTATGCCATCATTCCCGCCGGTGGCACCGGCTCAAGGCTCTGGCCGCTCAGTCGCGGGGCGAAGCCTAAGTTCCTGTACGATTTGATGGGCAGCGGACGCACGCTGATCCAGTCCACGTTCAATCGGCTTGCGCGGCTCGCCGGCTCCGAACGCATCGTGGTCAGCACAGGTTGGCGGCATGTCGCTGCGGTCGAGGCGCAACTGCCGGAGCTCAAGGAATCCAACATTTTCGCCGAGCCTGTGCCGCGCGACTCGACGGCGGCCATTGCGTTGGCCACGGCGATTTTGGCGCGACGATACGGCGAGCATATCGTCGTGGGATCGTTCGCAGCGGATCACGTTATTCGAGGCGATGAGTCTTTCGCCGAGGCGGTGCGTCAGGCGGTGGCGGCGGCGCGTGCCGGATACGTGACCACGATCGGCATTGCCGCCTCGCGGCCGTCCACGGCTTTCGGCTATATCCATCAAGGCCGTTCGTTGGCTGCCGAAATCCCGGATGCGCCAAGCGCGCGTCTGGTGGAGCGTTTCGTTGAAAAACCCGATTCAGCCACGGCCCAGGCCTACCTTTCCACCGGTGAATACCGTTGGAACGCCGGCATGTTCGTGATGCGCGCCGACGTGTTGCTCGACCATCTGCGCGAATACAAGCCAGACATGTATGATGCGATTTCGCATATCGCCGATGCTTATATGGCCGTGGACAATCATGATGGTGCCGATACCGCCGGGAACGCGGAGATTGCCGCTGCACAATATGTTGGACAGGAAGCTTTGGATGCTTCGGGATCTTCCCGGCAAAATGACAATATCGGTATCGCGGAAAACCCCGACAATGCAAAGAATGATAACAGCATCAATGAAGATTCCCGATCCGATGCCGGCATTGACGATGATGCTGATAACGATGCCGATGTCAACAATCAAGCTGATCCGGACAACGAGGCGATCGATGAGGCGATGGCGACCTACTGGCCGGGCATCGAGAAGATCGCGTTCGATTACGCGGTGGCCGAGCCGTTGAGCGTGGCCGGAGGCGTGGCGATGGTTCCCGGCGATTTCGGCTGGGACGATATCGGCGACTTCAATTCCGTGGCAGCGCTCCTGCCCAGCACCGGAACCCGCAACATCAAGATCCTGGGCGACAGCGACAAGGTCGTCAGCCTCGACAGCGCCGGCGATGTGGTGATGCCGCTGACCGAACGCACCATCGCGCTGCTCGGCGTCAACGACATGGTCGTCGCCGACACCCCCGATGCGCTGCTCGTCGCGCCGCGCGCCCGCAGCCAGGAGGTCAAGGATCTGGTCGCCTACCTCGACCGCGAAGGCCGTGATGATATCCTCTAGCATTTCCGCATCTGTGCCATGGCGTCCGATACATCGTCATTCGCGTATTTTTGCCGTCGAGCTGTTGCGTTTGCTGGCCATCGTCGGCATTGCGGTGTTTCATACGTTTCTGCTCACGTTCGAACAGATTGCGATCAGCGGGCCGCACGCGCTTTCTGCCGCTATACAGGCTGGCACGGCCCCGACATTCATCGTCATCATTTCGTCAACGCCGCTGGCGGTTTGGCTGATTTCGATGCTCATGTTCTTAGGCGCTTGGGGCAATCACATCTTTTTCATGATTTCGGCGTTCTTTCTGGTCCCGCGCATGGCCGAGCGTTCGCACCGGGGATTCGTGCGCGATGAGTGGAAACCGTCTGTGCTTCGTATCGCGAAAGTGCTTGCCGCGGTCGTGTTCTATGTAGCGGTGCTGGCCGTGATCGACCGCTGGGTGGTGCCGATTCAGATGGTCGGTGGTGTGCGTGAAGTGATATTCAGCCTTGAATTCGTGTGGCTTTATGCCCTATTTATATTGCTCGCACCGTTCATCGGCTGGTGCATCGAACGCTGCCGGAGCCAATGGTGCGTGGCCTTGTGGGTGGTTGCTCTTGTCGTGATTTACGGGCTCAACGTCTATGTCGCAATCAGCGGTCGCAACTTCTTCGATTCCCTGAGCGTTCTGGACTGGCGCAAGCAGATGAGTGCCGTCACCTATTTCGCCTCCTATCTTTGTGCCGGGGCTTTGGGTTGTGCTTGGCAACGTTGGTATGGGAAAGATGCCTCTGTGCATGCTTCTGTGCCATTTTGGTTGACTCGTCGCTTTTGGGCGATGGCGTTAGTGGTTCTTGTCGCAGTGGCTGGTTGCATCGTTGCTTTTGCTGCGTTCGGCGGTCACTATGGGCTGCTGATGGTTCTTTCATTCAAATCTACTTCTGCCATTTCGTTCCTGCTTGCGGTCTGTTCGCTGATGTGTGCCGCATGCCCCAGTGCACGAGCCCAAAAATCTGAGTCTCTTGCTGCGCAGGGTGGCGTGGAGCCTTCGTTGGGTAACGCCGCAGAATCGATCAGGGTCTTGCAGATTCGTGGTGGCGGTACAGAGAGGCCATTGCTGGTCAGTGTTACGGAATCAGACGAAGCCTGGCAAAGTAATGGCAATAGTTCAAAGAAGCCATTGAGGAAAAGCGTGAAAATCTTCTGTCGTCGTGCGGTCGAAGCGCTCGCTTCCGGCATTCTGGGATTCTACGTCGTGCAGGCGCTCACCTATTATTCCTGGATTGCCGTGCAGAGTCATTTCGCCGATCCCGTCGCCTTGCACGTCGCCAGTGCCTTTGCAACCGGCGGCATGTCGGCTTGCGCAGGATGGCTAGTCGACTGGTTCCTGGTCGAGCTCGTGTTCTCCCTTGCTTTCGTGCTTCTGGTCTGCCTCATCGACCGTTTCGTTCGTCAGCCCCTCTTGCGCTTGATTAAGTTGGCATAGATGAAATTAATAGATAGGAATTTGCAACTATTCGGAATTTCCGGATAGTTTAAAACAGAGCAACTTATGGGGCTTGCTGAGGCCACGGCTGCAACGTACGAACGACGACGCTTTTTGTGCTGTTGTGTCCGCTTTTGTGAGTAAATTGGTGATTGTAGCAAGCGGTGGGGAACGGCATTTTCGGATATGACTGACAAAACCACGAAACCCCGCGGCACATGATGAAAGGACCTAAATAATTATGGCCATCAATCCTCCTATCGACGCCACCAAGACACCGGAATGGGCGGCGCTGCAAAAGCATTTTGACGAACTGAATAGCGAAGGCATTGACCTCAAGAAGTGGTTCGCCGAAGAACCCAACCGCGTGGAGGCGCTGAGCTTCGAGGCCGGCGACCTGCACTTCGACCTCTCCAAGGACCTCATCAAGCCCGAGACCCTGCAGCTCTTTGCGGATCTCGCCAAGGCCGTGCACCTTGAGGACCGCCGTAAGGCCATGTACTCCGGCGTGCATATCAACAACACCGAGGACCGCGCCGTGCTGCACACCGCGCTGCGTCGTCCGGCAAGCGACGAGGGCAAGTACATCGTCGACGGCCAGGATGTCGTCAAGGACGTGCACGAGGTGCTCGACAAGATCTACGCGTTCGCCGACAAGGTTCGTGGGGGCGAATGGCGCGGCGTGACCGGCAAGAAGATCACGACCGTCGTCAACATCGGCATCGGCGGCTCCGACCTGGGCCCGGTCATGGTCTACGAAGCGCTGAAGCCCTACGCGGACGCCGGCATTTCCGCCCGCTACGTCTCCAACATCGACCCCAACGACATTACCGAGAAGACGAAGGACCTCGACCCCGAGACCACGATGTTCATCGTCGTCTCCAAGACCTTCACCACCCTCGAGACGCTGACCAACGCCCGCGAGGCCCGCACCTGGCTCTTAAACGGACTCAAGGCCTCCGGTGCCATCGACGGATCGGACGCCAAGCGCGCCGAAGCTATCCGCAAGCACTTCATCGCCGTCTCCACCAACCTGAAGGGCGTGGAGGAATTCGGCATCGACCCGACCAACGCCTTCGGCTTCTGGAACTGGGTCGGCGGCCGCTATTCCGTGGATTCCGCGGTCGGCACCTCCATCGCCATCGTCTGCGGGCCGAAGCGCTTCGAGCAGTTCCTCGCCGGCTTCCACGAGATGGACGAGTACTTCGCCAACACCCCGATCGAGAAGAACGTCATCGCGCTGATGGGCATGCTCAACGTCTGGTACCGCAACTTCTTCCACGCGGCCACCCATGCCGTGCTGCCGTATGATCAGTATCTGCACCGTTTCCCGGCCTATCTGCAGCAGCTCACCATGGAATCCAACGGCAAGTCCGTGCGCTGGGACGGCACCCCGGTGACCTGCGACACCGGCGAGGTCTTCTGGGGCGAGCCCGGCACCAACGGCCAGCACGCCTTCTACCAGCTGATCCACCAGGGCACGCAGCTGATCCCCGCCGACTTCATCGCCTTCGCCAACACCCCGAACCCGGCCAAGGACGGCGACCAGGACGTGCACGAGCTCTTCCTGGGCAACTACCTGGCGCAGACCAAGGCGCTCGCGTTCGGCAAGACCGCCGACGAGGTTCGCGCCGAGGGTACACCCGAGTCCATCGTGCCGGCCCGCGTTTTCAGCGGCAACCGCCCGACCACCTCGATCTTCGGCGACGCGCTGACCCCGTTCTCGCTGGGCGAGCTGATCGCGCTCTACGAGCACATCACCTTCACCGAGGGCACGGTCTGGGGCATCGACTCCTTCGATCAGTGGGGCGTCGAGCTCGGCAAGCAGCTTGCTCTGCAGATCACCCCGGCGATCTCGCAGGATGACGACGCGCTGGCGGCTCAGGACGCCTCCACGCAAAGCCTCATCCGCTTCTATCGCGCGCATCGCAAGTAGTCGCGTGGCTGTGGCTCAGCTAGTTGCGCCACACTGTTGAACCGCTGAATTGTTCGAATATGCGATGAAAATCAGGAAAACTGACCAAGAATCCTGATTTTCATCGCATATTTATTTGTCGGCGTCGAAGATTGCCGAGTTTAATTTGAGTATCGCCTTGCTTGGCCTTGCGTCGGTCAGTTCCTTATAGATGGGATTCTGATTGCCGAACTGTTTGGTCGGGTTGAGGTCATCGCTGAGTTTGCGGGACTTATCCTCGAAGCTCTGGAACTTCGTCTCGTCGCCGAAGATCTCGTCCGCTGAGCCAAGACCTTTGATGCCGTCGAGCTGCTTTTGCGCGTCATCCATGCGTTTGAGGGTCGTTGCGGCATACTGTTTGATCGGGCCGTCCTTTGAGTCCGCAACGCCTTGCGCCGCTGTCCTGCAAGTGGTGATGGTCTTTTGTTTGCCGTTCGCGTAGGTGGCCGCATCCGAGTTCATAGTGGACCAATCATTGGCCTCGTTGCAACTTTTCTCTGCCTTGACGTAAGCAATGACAGAGTCGGCGAAATTATTAAGCGCGTTGGTGTAATCTTTTTCTTTGTCCGTGTACTCTTTATAGGCTTTGCGTACATCCGAATGTTTACGATACGACTGGGTTTTCTTGAACGCGTCAATCGGCGTGGACATTTTCGCTATCTCCGACTTGAGCTCGTCGACTTGCTCCTGGGTCACTTCCGTGCTCGCGCCGCTGTTTCCCGAATTCAGGGTGAGGGTGTTCAGGGCATCGGTCACTTTGAGATCTTGGTCGGAAATCGCCCGATAGGCGTTGCTTGCTTCCTCGACGATGGCCTGCTTTTTCTGCTGATCTTTGAGTTTTCGCGATGCTTTTGACGAATCGGAATAATAACTATCTCTTGTGCGGTTGCTGCCGCTATCGGTATCGCTGCCGCGGAAATAGACGAATGCTGCAATGATGACGGCAACCACGGCAATGAGGGCAATGACGAAGTTGGCTGTCGACAGGACCGGTTTGTTGCCGTATTGGTCGTCGATGGCGTCGGGATCGCCGTGTTTCATCCGTGGCTTGTTGCTGCTTCCGCCGGCGTTTTTGCCGGCACGGCTGCCCCCGACGGGCATTTGGGTATAGTCGGCGGAATCGAAAGACGTTGAGGTGTCTGGCGAGGTGTCTGGCGTTGATACGTCGTCGTAACTGATGTCATCGCCGGATACTGGTATCTGCCCATTTGCTTCGGACTTATTGCCAAAACGATGCACTTCAAACTCTCTTCTTTAATTCCTCTTCATGCAATTGAATACGGGATTACTATATCCCACTATTCTGCCAACCGATGGAGCAAACCTTTTTACCAAGGGTACTTGCGGATTGATAGTATTGATGTCACGAGGAGGGTTTGCAGATGATGCAGTGTGGCTGCATCCGCTTTTGCAAAGTGAGAGAAGATGCAGATACGGCAGGGGCTGAGTCTTGGACGAATAGGCGCGGCGCTGAAATCGGCGGCGATCGGCACCATCGTCGTGGTCGTGTTCTTCGCCTTCTGCAGTTTCCAATCCGGCGACCTCGGCTTTCACCATAACGATTTGACCTACAATTCTCTGAACTACGATGCGACGGTGCGGCCTGACGGGGATTTGCGCATCACCGAGCATGTCGATATGAAACTCAACAAGCGCAAGGGCGGCGAACCGTGGCGGCAGTTGTACCAGCGCTATACGCTTCGTAACAATGTGAAAAGCGACGGTGTGCTGAGCGCCATCACCGATGTGTCGGTCACTAATGTTTCGACGGGGCAAAAATACCGGCACGGCAGCGCCGGTTCCTCGCGTGATCTTGATAATTTCGACTGGGACGGCAAATACGCGGGGCAATGGTATGCGGCTGATTTCGCCAATGCTTTTAGCCGCGAAGGCGACGAATATCTTCCGGCTGCCATGGACGACGGGCAATATCGGAAGAAAACCGTGGGGTCCGATGACAAAACCGCCGGATCGGCCGCTCATGGACCTGCCGCGCCCAATGGCGAAACCGCTGCGCCTGGCAATAAAACGGATGGCAAACCCGACGACTTGCGCGACGAAAACGGTGCGTCGGCAAGCATGGGCAAGTCCGGTGACACGGTGGAGATCGGATGGAATATTCCCGCGACGAAATCCGCGAAAAGCCTCAAATTCGACATCTCCATGACGTTCAAGGACGTCGTGAAGGTCTATAACGACGTCGCTTACTTCAAGTGGGAGCCAATCAGCGATACCGGCGGTGTGCCGATCGGCGATTTCCGCGCTGAGGTCACTTTGCCAAAAGGTGTGAAAAACACGGATGTGCAGCAATGGATGCATTACTCCGGCAAGGGCTCGATCAGCCAGACCGGAAGTCGGCAGATCGACGTCGCTGCGCACAACGTCGCCGCGAATCGGCATATCGACTTGGTTTCGATGTTTTCCGCATCGCCGATGAACGCGGATGTGAGGTATCGCATTGCCAAGGACGGCAAAAAGCTGGTGCTTGACCGCGAGACCGCCGAAATGCGCAAAGCCGAAGGCGATGTCACCATGCGTCGCAACGTGATTCTTGGATACTTGGGATGGGAAGGCGCGGTACTCCTGTTTGCGTTGCTTGCCGTGCTGATTACGAATTGGCAGGCATACTATCCGCAGGAGTGTCCTCACCATGCTGCCGCGGGTTCGAAGCGGAAGAAGAAAACCAGGCAAAAGAAACCGGTAAACGAACCGGAGCAGACACCGTATTCGCAGGCCATTCCTGATATGACGCCGGCATGCGCCGCGAAATTCATTGATTTTCTTGATTTCGGGGAGTATTCAGACGATTTCAAGGCTCGGCAGATGAGCTCTACGCTGCTTTCGCTGGTGAGCAAAGGCATCATCGCGATCTATCCTGGTCGCTCCAAGTGGTTCAGGGGGATCGATCTTTCGCGTGCCAGCGACGATGAGATTTCGCAACGGCTCCGTGATGTCAGCGAAATGCAAAAAGAGGACGCACAATCGGCTGAAGCCTCTGCTGGAACAATGGATGAAAGGTCGCAGGCAGCCGACAGACAAGCCCGGGATGAGGAATATATCAGGCAGGCCAGGGCTCAGGGGTTCACCAAGGGCATGGAGGCGGTGCGGGAAGTCATCTCCGAAGAAGCGGAGGGTCCTAAAGCCTCCTCCAAGCCGACTTCGACGGTGGTGATGTTGCCGGGTGCATTTGCAAAGAATGTCGGCGAAACGCATGAACTCACACTGTGTGAACGGGCATTGCTCAGCTTGCTGCAGGCGATATCGTTGAAACTTGATACGCCGGTTTTCGATTTCCGCACCGTTGGCCACAAGTTGGAAGGCTGGTGGAGGGCCGAATGGCTGCAAAGCGTCTTCAATTGGACCGCGAATTTCGAATATCTGAAGCTGCATGTGGTCAAGCCGTTGCTGTTCGGTTTTGGGGCGGCCGCTGCGATTGTGGCTGCTGGCGTGATGGGGTCGCTGTATGTCGACGGCCTTGCCTTCAATGTGGTCGGTTCGGGTACCGACGATTACGGCCATGTTTCCGACCAGCTGCACGGGCAGTGGGGGATTCTGCTGTTGCTGGGTGTCCCGGTGATTTTCCTGCTCATTTTCCTCTTTAAACTGCTGCGGTATCGTGGTTTGACGCGAAAAGGGAGACGGTTGGTCAAGCCGATGCTGGGCTTGGAGGCGTATCTGTGTCATGGCGGCGACGCGGGAAATCAGTCGGCTGCGGCCAAGTCGGTTGCGACGTCGGGTTCGCTATCGGATTCGGCTGCGGCTGCGTCACTTCATTCGTCTTCTGCTCCTCCCTTGTCGCCGGACAATTTCGATAAGTATTATATTTATGCCACTGCGTTCGGGGTCTCTGACAAACAGATGCAACGTTTTGGCGGGTTGTTCTCGTCGCTTGATGATGACCATGAACGCAACGGCAACGATTCGTTGTGTTATTGGTATCGTTATTCGACCGATTCGGGCTCGGGGACTGGCGCGGACTCGTCGCTGGCTGCGCAATTCAGTGATTTCGGCGCCGGAGTCAGTAACGGCATCGACACCATGGAATCCACGTTCAGCATGTCCTCCGGCGCTGACGGTGGTTCCGGCGGTGGTGGCAGCTTCGGCGGATCGGGCGGAGGTTCCGGTGGAGGCTCATTTGGCGGGCGCCGAGCGTCTGCTGTTTTAGGTCGAAGCGGTAGATGAGGTTTCGGTGACATGGCAATCCGCAATGGAAATCCTGGATCGTCTGAACATGCGATTGGCCTTTCGGCGAATATGCCGTTCGGCGGGTATGATTTTATAGCGATGATTTTCATCATAGGCTAATAGTTTTCGGGCAGCGGAGAATGCGCCTTCGAGACGGATTGGTTGGACGATGCTGAGTTTGAGAAGAGTGGCAAGAGCCGTTGCCGTATCCTTGGCGGTTACGCTGGTGCTGGCCCTGACCGTCATAGGGTCGGCGGCACAAAGCGGCACGTTCCGGCAGGATATCTCGTATCGTTCTTTGAAATATGATGCGTCGGTAGCTGCAAACGGGGATTTGCGATTCACCGAGCACATTGACATGAAGCTCAATCAGCGGCCAAATGGCAAGCCTTGGAAGCAGCTGTTCCAGCAATATAAGATTGATGATGGCAAACTTACGGCAATCACCGATGTGTCCGTCAAAGACGTGAGTCATGGCAAGACCTACCAGCTGGGTAGCGCCAAATCGACGAAGACGGTGGATGACGCCCGTTGGAATGACGATTACGCGGGCACATGGTATGCCATGGATACTTCCGATCATGACCATGACTATGCCCCGGCAGCCCAGGGCGACACCGACACCGATAGCCCTGATGCCAATGACGGTGAAACCCGGGATAACGACAATGGGCATACTGTCGAAATAGGTTGGAATATCCCTGCTACCGGAAGTACAGACAGTCTGCGATTCGATGTTTCCATGACCTTCAAGGGTGTGGTGTCGGTCTATAACGACGTCTCTTATATGAAATGGGAGCCCGTGGGCGATGACAACGAGATTCCCATCGATTCCCTGCAAGGCCACGTTTCGCTTCCCAAAAGCACCACGAAGAGTCAGACTTGGCAATGGTTGCATTACGATGGTGATGGCAATGTGCATAAAAGCGCCGACCACGGTGTCGATTTTTCCGCAAAATACGTCAAGGCTCATCGGCATGTGGATCTGGTGTCGATGTTCGGCGTGCAGGGAATGAAGCAGCCTTCGGTGAAACTGCCCGACAAAATTGATATGAAAAATATGGTTTTGTACGATGAGCGGGTGGAAGCGGAGAACTACCAACGTGAGCTGCGCAAAAGGGACGATGAGCTCAAAGATGTGGTGGGGCTTACGCTGATGGCCATGGTGGCGGTCGTTGCCATGGTGATATACAACAACCGGAAGATTCGTTGTCGGTCAGCGGTGACCTATTTCCGCGATATACCGCCGATCAGTCCTGCCGCGGCCGCCAAATTGATGGGTGTGCTTGAACCACTGGGCAGTCGAGCCATGCGTTCGCGTCGCATGTCGGCGACCCTGCTTTCGCTGGCCAGCAAGAAAATCATCGCCCTTTACCCCGGTCGGATGCAGTGGTATGACGGCATCGATATGGACGCGGCCAGCGTTCAACAGATCGATGCGGCGGCCAAAGACGAAAATCGTCCTCGTTCCGGCAAGGCCACAGGCGTTGTCAAGATTCTTCCGTTGGCGTATGCGGACATCTCGGCTCAGCCCGAATTGGCCGATTCCGAACGTGCGTTGCTTGATTTCCTGACCAGTGCTTCTGCCCAACTTGGCGCGAAGGTCTTCGATTTGTCGCAGCTCAACGAGTGCATCAAAGAGTGGAGTGGCGGCATCGCCGCGAAGCAGCGCTTTGACGACGTCGCCGACTCCGAGTTCGACCAGATGCAAGTGACCGGTTTCCAATGGCAATATCTTCTCTTCACTGCCATCACGGTGGCTCTGCTCGTCGCTGCTTTCATCGGCAGCCTCGCTTTGGTGGCCTATGGTGGTATCGCATGGATGGTGGTGTTTGGCATCCCACTCATGTTCTTCTTTGTTTTCGCGATTTCGCTGATGCAGAATCAGAAGCTCATCGGTTCCGGCCAAGAGGCCGCGGCATGGATTCTCGGATTCAGGAAATATCTGGAGGATTTCAGCAATTTCGTGAATCGCGACATTCCCGACTTGGTGTTGTGGGACAGGTACCTGGTCTACGCGACCGCGTTCGGCATCAGCAAGCGATTGGTCAAAGAGCTGTCGAAAGCCTTCGCACAAGTGCCCCAAAACGTTCAGTTCAGCGACGATTCGAATGATTCGCTCACGTATCGCTACGCTATCGGTCCCAGCGATGCGGCGAATACGGCATATGGCAGTGGGCTTGGTGATTTGGGCTCGCAATTCGCTTCCGGTTTTTCGGATATTCAGGCTACATGTTCCAGAATCTCGAGCTCCTCGAACAACGGTGACGGTTCCGGCGGCGGTATCAGCATCGGGTCCGGCGGGGGCGGCGGTGGCAGCTTCGGAGGCTCTGGCGGTGGTTCCGGCGGCGGCAGTTTCGGCGGTCGGTGAGTTCTCGCGGTATCGGCCTGACTGGTTTCATGCCAACTGTCACTGGCCGGAACGGCGGCGGTGCTTGCTGACATGAGATGTCAAACCTTAGTATCGTGTGAGTGTGGAATAATATTGTCTGACCGACCGAATGAGGCGATTGCGACAAGGTGGGTCCTGGAAGCCGCAATTTGAGAATGGTCTTAAAGGAAGAAGAGGAATATTATGAGTGTAAGCACCATCGTATTGCTGGTCGTGTTGGCCATCGTCATCATCATTCTGGTGTGGGGTATCGTGGCCTATAATCATCTGGTCGCGCTGCGCAACCGGGTGCAGAACGGGTTCTCACAGATCGACGTGCAGCTCAAGCGGCGCACCGATCTGGTGCCGAATCTGGTCGAGACCGTCAAGGGGTATGCGACCCACGAATCGCAGGTTTTCCAGAAGGTGACCGAGGCCCGCGCCGAAGCGGTCAAGGCGGCCAGCAGCAATGGGTCGACCACCGCCGACCGTGCCCAGGCCGAGTCGGCTTTGAGCAACGCATTGATGGCCTTGCAGGCCACCGCCGAGGCGTACCCCGACCTCAAGGCCAACCAGAATTTCCTGCAGTTGCAGGACCAACTCAGCGACCTTGAACAGAAGATCGCCTACGCCCGCCAGTTCTACAACGATGTGGTGCAGAAGCTCAACACGGCCGTCCAGACGTTCCCCTCCAACGTGATCGCCGGCATGTTCCACTTCAGCCAGGCCCAGTATTTCCAAGTCGCCGAGTCCGACAAGTCGGTGCCGCAGGTCAAGTTCTAGAGGAGCCGCGACACAAGGCTTTCGTGATGTGAAAAGCCGGAGAGGGCTGTAGGGGATGAGAAAACAGACGGTGTCGAACGTCCGCAGGAAAACCGTCGTAACAGCGTTGATTTCCGCATTGGTGGTTGCGGTGATTGTTGCCGCGATTCTCTGCATGGGATATTCCTCAAACCCCACCGGCGGGAATATGCGCTATCATTCGCTCGATTATGATATGACGGTGCAGCCGAACGGTGATTTGCGCGTGGTGCAGCATCTGGATCTGAAATTGGGCAAGCATCCGGACGGTGAAAACGGCAAGACTTTTTGGCATCACTTCTACCAGCGCTATCACTTGGATTTCGAGCAGCTGAGCGCCATCACCGATGTTTCAGTGAAAAACGTCGATACCGGGCAACGTTACTCGAAAGGTAAGGCTCCGGGTGAGCTAGACCTTGAATATTCGTCCGAAGCCGAGTGGAACCGCGAGTTCGCCCGTACCTGGTACGCGCAAAACATTTCGTGCGACTACAATACGGATTACTTGCCTGCCGGCAAGAAAGCAATTTCCGACGATGCCTTGCAGGGCAAGGGCAGCAAAGACGGGAACATAACCGATAAGGAAAATGACGGGGGACCGTCGAAATCCCAAGTCCGTTCTGTTGATGACGACGAGGACGATGACGAGGACTGGGATAGCTGTGCCAGTGGTGGGGGACAATCAGGCGATACCATCGAGATCGGCTGGAATATTCCGGCCGTTGATACCGCCGAAAGCATGAAGTTCGATATTGCCATGACGTTCAAGGACGTGGTCACACTCTACGACGACGTCGCGTATTTCAAGTGGGAGCCGGTGGGCGAAAACAACACCGTGCCGATCGATAATTTGCATGCGCGCGTCTCCTTGCCCAAAGGCGCTTCCAAATCCGGTTCGCCATCGCCGATACGGCTTCCTCGTCAGTGGTTGCATTACGCGGGCAAAGGATACGTCAAAGAGCTCGACGGTCATACGCTTGATTTCACCGCGTCGAACATCAGACCACATCAGTATGTCGATCTGGTGTCGATTTCCGATGCCGCGCCGATGGGAACGGTGGCTCATCGAAAATCAGGGAATCATGCGAGAAGCATCGTGGTTGAGGAAAATGGCGAGCGTGTGGGTGCCGCCTTTGTCCAAGGTATACAGATTGCTTGGTTATTAACCACTTTGCTGGCGTTGTTCATCGTCATCATCTATGCCGTCTGGCGGATTGTTACCAATACCGGCAAGGCTTCCTACCGTGGCAGGATTGAGTATTATCGCGACATTCCCGTGGTGTCGCCCGTGGCCGGTGCCAGATTGTTGCAGACTGTGGATGGGCTCCCTGACGGCAAACTGATGGGCCAGGTCATGGTAAAAACGAGAAGCAGTTGGTTTCCCAACAGATGGCAGCCACGTTGCTTTCCTTGGCCGACAAGAAATTGATAGCCATTTACCCGGGTGAAGCCGAGTGGTATGCGGGGCTTGACCTGCAGCACGTCAACCCAGGGCAGATAGCCGAGCGTTTCCGCTTCTATAACCCCTCTTCCGGCACTTCCTCTACTGGCACTTCGTCTTCGGACAAAGCAACCATCAGCACCATAGTGGTTATGCCGTACGCGTATCAGCAAGCCAGCAGTGTTGAGGTCAATGATCGATGGCCACAATGCGGCGGAAACGCGAATGGCCCCATCTCGTTGACACAATCGGAAAAGGCTCTGTTCGATTTTCTGATGGCATTTGCGCAGCGTAACGATTCGCCGGTCTTCGATTTCGAGCAGCTGCGCGATCAAAGCAAGGATTGGGTAAAAGGCAGAAACCTTTATCGCGATTTTCAAACGTCGCTGTCCTGCGAATTTGATGGTTTCGCTCTTGTCAGCAACGTCAAAGGAACATGGAAAATCGTGTTGGCCATTTTGGCGGTTGCGGTGTTTGTATCCTTCTATTTGCGGCATCTTTGGACGATGGGGCTGCCCGCTGTGGTCATCGTTGCGGCCGCGGTCCTTGTTTTCATCGGCCTTGTGATTCTTCAACTTTGGCCTACCGAGACGTTGACCCGCAACGGTTATCAGGCAGCGGGCGAGATTCTTGGTCTGCGCAAATACATGGAGGATTTCAGCAATTTTTCCGAGCGAGGACCGCAGGATCTGGCCTTGTGGGGTCAATATCTCACCTACGCCACCGCATTGGGCATCAGCGGGCAGCTGGTGCGTCAGATGGCCCGAATACAGCCCTATTTGGCCGATCCAAGATGGCTCGATGAGAATGCGGCTGGTTCCGTGCTCTACACCGCTTGTTGCTCATGCGCGTGGAGTGGGGTTTCTCCGGCCGACCCTCTATTCGACAGTATCAGCGGCTTCGGCGATATCGGTGACCAGTTGAGTTCCGGTTTCAGCCTTTTGGACGGCTTTTCAGGCGGTAGTGGCGATGGCGGCGATGGTGGCAGTTTCGGCGGTTCGGATGGCGGAGCTGGCGGCGGCGACTTCGGAGGCTGGTGAGAGTGCAGGCGCGTCCTCGTTTTATGGGGGAGAACGGCGCTGATTGGTAAGGTTCTGGCTCGGTTTGTGCTTTTGCCCCATCTGTTGATAGTGCTGGTCCGCTTGGGTGATGTTTGGCGAGGCATTATATTTAAGATATCGAAGTTGAGGGAAAGAGATAAGACACATCATGGGTTCAAGAAGCCTGAATCCCAAGCGGATTGCCAAGGTATTGCTCGCCACGCTCGTGCTTACCGCGCTGCTGGGCGTCTGTGTGGCGGTTTGTGGCTACGACCAGGGGACCTATGCTCCTCATGAGAACAACGAAAAGGCGATGGACGCCGATTTTTCGTACCGCTCGCTTAATGACGAGGTGAAGGTCCTGCCCAACGGGGATTTGCATATCCGCGAGCATATCGATATGCAATTTCGCAAACGTACGGACGAAAACGGCAAAGTCAAGCCATGGCGGCGCGTTTTCCAGCGCTTTACCTTAAGCCGCGCTGACGGTACGCTCAATCCCTTGAGCGACATCACCGATGTGTCCGTGAAAAACGTGAGCACCGGGCAGCAATATGTGCAAGGGGCCAGAGGCGACATGGATGATCCCGGATGGGACGCGAATCATGCCGGTCAGTGGTATGCCGAGGATGTCGGTCAAGGCTATGGCAGCAGGCACGCACCCTATCTGCCAGCTGCGATGAATGATTCTCAGTACGCTCAGGCGTTGTCGTCGGCCGGCGGCCTAGACATGGATCTCAAGAAATCGCTCGACAAGGACCCGATTTCCGGTTCTTCCGACAATACGCCCACCATGGGAGGCCCCGAGGACCAGATAGAAATCGGCTGGAACATTCCGGCCATGGTATCGGCTTCTTCGCTCAAATTCGAGGTCGATATGACCTTTAAGGACGTCGTGACGCTCTACGACGACGTGGCCTACCTGAAGTGGGAGCCAATCAGCACGGAGAACTCGACCCCGATCCGCAAGTTCACCGCTCTGATTACCTTGCCCGACGGCGTGGATACGCAACATACCGATACCAGGGAATGGATGCATTTCAAGGGAAATGGCTCGATCAGGCCGAAGGGCAGGAACGCGTTGTATGCGCAGGCGCCGACTGTCGGGCCGGAAAACTATGTCGACGTGGTCTCGATATTCAAAGCTTCGGCTATGGGGCAGGTAAGGCACCGCTCAAAGGGTGAATACAAAGAATTGGCCATCCAGGATGAGCGCAGGGAACAGGTGGATGCACAGGGTGCTGCAAGAGGCGAGGTTGTAGGGCGGGTGGTTCTTTGTCTACTTTTCCTGATCCCGGAACTGGTCGCCGTCGTTGTCGGGGCCGTACTGGTGGTCAAAAGCCATCGTCAGGCAAGCCCTCCCGATTCGGTAGAGTACTACCGCGATATTCCCGATATCAGCCCTACGGCCGCGGCCCAACTCTTGTGCGACCTTGAGAATCCCTCGGGCGATTCAAAACTCGAGTCCAGACAACTGGCGGCTACGATGCTTTCTTTGGTCGAAAAGAAGACCATCGCCATCTATCCGGGTCAATCGCAATGGTATGCGGGCATCGACTGGACCCATGTAACCGACGAGCAGATCGGCGAGCGTATGCGGCGTGGCGCTGCCGGCGAATTCGACCATTCGACCGTGGTGATCGACAAAAAGAAGCCAGCGAGCCGTTCATCCTCCGGTTGCATGACGAGAAAGGCGGTTTGGCTGACACGCTCAAGAAGAAGACGGGGCTTGGCAAACGCAAGAAAACGAGCACCATCGTGCTTTTGCCTGGTGTTTCAGGGCAAAAGGGGAGCTCGCTCACCGAAATCGAAACGTCTCTTCTGGCACTGCTGCAAGGTATGGGCAAAGAATTCGATTCGGATGTCTTTGATTTTCAGGACATCCATGACGGGCTTTCGGCTTGGCTGGATGGTCCCAGCTTGGAGCTGGATTTCCACAAGAAAGTGCACGCCGAATACGATGATATGGACCTTACCCATGACTCGAGGGCGTTTGGGTTTGCTAAGGTGTTGCTGTTTTTGATGGGGGCGGCCGGCTACTGGTATCTTTACAAGCTTTTCATCGGCGATCCGTACAAGGTGTCGGAATTTTTGGGCCGCCAGGTGTTCGCATTCCACGGCCATATCGGCATCATGCTCCTGATGGCGATGCCGGTCACGTTCCTGCTGATCCTTGAGATATTCCTGATACAAACCACCGTTTTGACGGACAACGGCCGGCGGCTCGCCGGGCAGGTTATGGGTCTGCGCAAATATCTTCGGGACTTCGGCGATTTCGGGGAAAGCGAGCCCGAAGATCTTGCGCTCTGGGACCAGTACTTGATCTACGCCACCGCCTTCGGCATCAGTGGCAAGCTCGCGCGCGGAATGGTCAAGGTGTGGCCGCAAATTACCAACGGCGATTGGCTCGATAGCAACGGTTCCGGCAGCCTCCTGTATTGGTCGTTCTACCCGTCCAGCCATGATATTCAGGGTTACTCCGCCTCGGACATGAGCTTCGGCGACGTAGGAGGGTTCGGTGATTTCGGCGACCTTGGCAGTCAGCTGAGCAGTGGTTTCAGCTCTGCAGGCGGCAGCTTCGGCGGCGGTGATTTCGGTGGCGGCTTCGGCGGAGGCGGCAGCTTCGGCGGTTCCGATGGCGGTTCCGGCGGCGGCAGTTTCGGAGCGATGTAGAGGCATCTGTCATGCCGAATTGAGCCTGCGAGGAAAATCAGGAAAATCGTATGAAAATCCTGATTTTCCTCGCAGGCTCAATTCGTTGATTTGTCTCGGGCTCGACAGGCGGCTTACTTGTTGGCGTCGTCGAGGGTGAGCTGGTCGTCGTCGGCATCGTAGTCGAAAAGTTCGCCGTAACGCCCCCAGGTCACCGCAATGTCGAATTGCCGCTGCGCTTCCTCATCGGTGTGCTGGCTGCGCAACAGGTCGAGGATGAGCTCGCCGCGCAGACCCTTGTCCGGATGGTTCCTGAGCGCCCGGTCGATGGTGCGTACCAGCGGCGCGTGGTCCATGATCAGCTGGGCGAAGAGCTTCTTGGCCTCGAGTACGTCGGCATGGCACCAACGATCACCGTCGCGGGTGACAGTGCAATGGCCGCGGCTGACGGTCAGCAGGCCGAGCATCGTGCCAGCGTCGATGAGCGGGAAGAGGTCATCCACCTCGAAGGAAAGGTCGGCCGCGAGGTCTGCCAGATCCACGCCGCCCTCGTAGTTCGAGACCACGTCAAGCAGGCCGGCAAGACCGCCGGGAGTGGCGTTCGGGAGCAGCTCGGTCCGCGCGTTGGCTTCCTTTACCTTGGTATCGTTCTCATGCACCGCGAGTTTTTCGCTGGCTTCTGTTTGTGCCTTGCTGTGCTCATCGAGACCGATACCTTGGCTCTGGTCTTGGCCGGCGTTATCGCCTTTGCCGCCGTTCTGTGCCGAAGTCTCGTCAGGACCATTTTCGCCGGCCGTGCTGCCTGGGGCATTCGCATTGTCGGAGGTCTGCGCGGCGTTGCCGGCACTATCGGCAGTGCCGTTGTCGGAACCTTTCGGCGAGGATGTTTCCTCGGTTCCCACCGTGGCCGGCTGCTCCGAGTTTCCGCCGTTTGCGGCCGCTGCGTTGGCACGGCTGCTTTGCGATTCCTGGCCGGTCAGGATGGTGTAGAGTTTGTCGACCATCGCCTCGAACTCGGGGGTGTGCTTGTCGCGCGGACGCGGCAGATCGACCGGGACCTGCGCGATCAGGTGGCCCGGATGCGAACCCAGCACCACCACACGGTCGGCCATCTGCACCGCCTCCTCGATGTTGTGCGTAACAATCAAAATGGACTTGATGCCGCTTTGGTTGTTGTTCCAAAGCTTCAGCACTTCCTGACGCAGGTTTTCGGCGGTGAGCACGTCCAGCGCACTGAACGGTTCGTCCATGAAGAGGGCATCCGGACGCAGTACGAGCGCACGGGCGATGCCGATGCGCTGTTTCATGCCGCCCGAAAGTTCCTTCGGATAAGCAGATTCGAAGCCGTCAAGGCCGATGGCGTCGATGGCGGCCAGCGCACGCTTATGGCGTTCTTCGCGCGGCACCCCGCGCGCCTCGAGTCCGAGTTCGACGTTGGCCTGCACTGTCAGCCACGGCATGAGCGCGAAGGTCTGGAAGACGAGTGCGACCCCGGGATTTGGCCCGTCAAGCGCCTTGCCACGGTAGGAGACCTGCCCGCTGGTCGGCCGGATGAGTCCGGCCAGAATGCGCAGGAAGGTCGATTTGCCGGCGCCGCTGCGTCCGAGGATGGCGACGATTTCGCCTTCGTGCAGGTTGAAGGAGATGTCGTCGAGGACGGTGGTCTCGCCTCCTTTTTCGGAGGTGAAGCTTTGGTTGATATGGCTGGCCTCGATGACGGTGTGGGTGCCGTTGGCGTCGAGGTCGGCGTATTGCGGATTGTGGCGTCCGCGGGTGGCGGTGCCGGTTTGCGTGCCGCTGGCGACGGTCTTATAGAGTTTGTTGAAGTTCATCGTGACTTCCTTTAATTTAAGTATTCGATATTCTGATATTGAAGGATTGCAGTGTGCTCATCCGACCACAAAACGACGGTCGGCGAGGCGTTGCAGCGGGTTCCAGAACAGCCGGTTGACAGCGACGACGAAAATGGCCATGACGGCCACGCCGATCAGTGTTTTCATACCCTCGGCGTGCGCGGTGGCCTCGGCGATGTAGGAACCGAGGCCGCGGGCGACAAGCGTGTGGCGTCCGTAGCTGACGATTTCCGAGACGATTGAGGCGTTCCATGCGCCGCCGGCCGCGGTGATGCCGCCGGTGACCCATGAGCCGAAAACCGCCGGCAGGATGAGCGTCTTCCATTTCATCCATCCGGTGATGCCGAAGTTTCTGGTCATCTCGATGAGGTCGTCGGGAATGGCTGACGCACCGGCGATAACGTTGAAGAGAATGTACCATTGAGTGCCCAGTGCCATCAAGAGGATTGACCCCCAGTTGATATCGACGCCGAACGCGACGAAGACCATTACTGCGAACGGGAAGATGAAGTTGGCGGGGAAGCTCGCCAGCACTTGTACCAGAGGCTGTACCAACCGCGAGATTTTGGGGTTCATGCCGATGATGACCCCGAGCGGCACCCAGATCACTGAGCAGACCACAGTCAACAGCGCCACGCGCAGGAAGGTAAGACCGCCGAGCCCGAAAGCTCGTCCGAGTTCACCCAGGCCGGTGGTCTTGGCGATGGCGACCATCAGCTCCGCGACTCCGGCGATGACCAGCACGCCTACGATGAGGTCGAAGACGATATCACCAGCTCGGCGTCGGCCGGGCTTGGCGTCCCACTTTGAACCGGTGCGCCCGAGTGGACGGGTGACCCAGTTGAGCAATTCACCAACGGGGCGGAAAAAGCGACCGAGAAAATCGTCGATATGCGACTGACGGATAAGCGTCAGAACGGCGCTGCGCTTGGGCTCGCTCGACTCGCTTTGCGTGATGCGGAACTTTTCGGCCCAGGCGGTGAGCGGCTTCCAGACGAGCACATCGATCAGCAGCACGACGATGACCATCGTCAAAATCGCCCATCCGATCTTTCCGGGATTCTCCTCGGCGGCCGCGGCCTCGACGTAGCTGCCGATGCCCGGTAGCGCGTAGGTGCGGTTGTTGACCGAGATCATTTCCGAGGCAGTGAGGAAGAACCAGCCGCCGCCGACGCTCATCATCATGTTCCAGAGCAGCGGAATCATGGAGTTGGGCACGTCGAGCACCCAGAAGCGCTGCCAGCGGGGCAGTTGCAGATTGCGCGCCGCCTCGTCGAGTTCCTTGGGCTCGCTTTTCAGCGACCGGTAGAACGAGAAGGTCATGTTCCAGGCCTGCGAGGTGAAGATGGCGAAAATCGATGCCGCTTCAACGCCCATCATCGAGCCGGGGAAGAGGGCGAGCCAGATGGTCACCGTAGCCGAAAGGAAGCCCAGAATCGGCACGGACTGCAAAATGTCGAGCAGGGGAATGAGCACCTTGCCGAGTCGACGTGAGCGGGCCGCGGCCAGGCCGTAGACGAAGGTGAACGCCAGCGAGAAGAACAGGGCGATGGCCATGCGGAAGACGGAACGCAGCGCATAATACGGTAGGTTGCGTGGGTCGGTCGAGACGGTGTTCGGCCCCACCGGTGCGTTGAGGGCGGGTAGGATCCACGCGATCAGCCCGAAGAGTGCGAGGATGCCGGCGGCCACCACGCAGTCCGAGACCACACGCTTGGTAAATGTCGTGCTCCGGCCGGTTTCGGGAATGGCCGGCGTGGCTCGGTTGAAATTGAAGGAGAAATTGGTCATGATGATTCCTCATGAACGGCGTATCGTGGCGCTCGCGAATTTTCAGCGGAAGTTTCGCTGCAGTCGTGGCGTTGATCGGGCTTGGCTATTGGACTTCTGCTTGATGCTGAGTTGTGGAGCTTGTATTACGGACAACAGCAAGTCGGGCATCAGAAATATACGATTCCTGCAATGCCGACCTCGATTTTGGCCGGTCAGGTGCAGACTATGAATTGCGAATCGTATATCTTTGATGCCGTTATCCTTTTATATCCGAAGATTTTTGCGGCACGTTAGATACGTTGAATGAACTTGAAAGGAATCTCGAAGACGGAATCGTGTGCGTGCCGGAGGAATCGTTTCGCTGTCTTACGCTCGTAGCGTGATGGACAAACCGGAGGAGCCTACATCTGGCGCAGGCCGTCGTATCGAGATGGGGTTGTGCTTTGGCCGCACAAATGATGCAGATCGTTGATACTATTAGGCAGATCGCTTGTCATGATCCCCACCTCCTTCGATTCGGTGCGCAGGGCGCAGGAACAATTACCGCCACCAAAATAAGGGTATCCGTCACATTTGTCAACTTGGTTTGTTTCGCGTAGGTGTCCTTCTTATTCTTATCGATTCGGTCATCGGGGTTTCGGGTTTTGCACTTTCCCACAGTGCCCGTTTTCTTGCTTTTCGGGTTGGCTGTGCTAGAAAGTGGTTACTGAGGGGATATCGCTGTTGCGTCTAGCGTAATTTCGGATAGGGGAGAAGACGTCACCGAACGCATCGCGCAAGTGTCGCCGCATTTCGCTAAAATAAAAGTTTGTTATGCCAAGAGGCGGGCTGCCGCATGGGTTCGCTTCTTCATTTGGGTTCAGCCCTGCAGGTCTATCCGTCGGTTCGGATGTGTCTGCAACGGCGAATCGGCAACATTCCGTCGGGTTCCGGCGGAATACGATAGTGGGCGCGTTCGGCTCCATCAGCCGCTTGGCACGAAAGTGCGGCGCCGCCCCTGACATGTACGCTGATATGCGGCAGCGACAGGTGAAACAATGGTTAACGCTATTGAGGCATTTGATGCCAAGCACATGAAGCCCTCGGACTCGATTCCGCAGTTCCGTCCCGGCGATACCGTCGAGGTCAACGTCAAGATTCAGGAAGGTAATAACTCCCGTCTTCAGGCGTTCACCGGCATCGTGATCGCACGTTCGGGCGCCGGCCTGCGCGAGACGTTCATCGTCCGCAAGGTCAGCTTCGGCTGCGGCGTGGAGCGTCGCTTCCCGCTGCACTCCCCGGTGATCGATTCCATCAAGGTGCTGCGTCACGGACGCGTTCGTCGCGCCAAGCTCTATTACCTGCGTGCCCTGCGTGGCAAGGCCGCTCGTATCACCGAGCGTCAGGACAACAGCGCCAAGGCGTGAATGCAGGCCTGAATGGCTATGTGCAAACGGCAGTCGGACACTATGTTCCGGCCGCCGTTTTTGCTTTATGACGATCGTGCTTCGTGTTGTCACGTATGACATCTCTGTACGGTATACTATGATGGCTTTCGGTTATCTCTAGGCTGCGGTTTGAGGCAGTATAGGTGTAAAATGCATACAGCGGGAGGCGCGGATGGCAGAGGATGATACGCGCAGCGATGAGCGGCGTGAGGCGGATTCGCATATCATCGAGGTCGCGGATTATGGCATAAGCCCGGAGCCCAGGCCGCGCAACCTTGTCAGCAATCCGGAACATGCCGACCCGGATTCTGCCGGGTATACGTTCAGCGATTTGCTGAGCTTCGTGGTGACGTTTGGCGTGTTCGTGGTGGTTCTGGCGCTGTTGCGGATATTCGTCATCGGCGTTTACGAGATTCCCTCCGGCTCGATGGAAGACACCATTCAGGTCGGCGACCGGCTGGTCACCAATCGTCTCGCACGACCGATGAACAAGCTCAGGCGCGGTGACGTCATCGTTTTCAAGGATCCTGCGCATTGGCTCGCCGGCACGGACAATCACGGCTCCAGCGACTTGATCAAACGGCTGATCGGTATGCCCGGCGACGTGGTGGCATGCAAGGGCCACGGCGCCCCGATTACGGTCAACGGCGTGGCGATCGATGAGGTCGCTTATATCAAGCCCGGCACTGAACCCAGCAATTTCTCATTCAAAACCAAAGTGAGCGCCGGCAATGTTTTCGTGATGGGTGACAACCGCGGCAATTCCTCGGATTCGCGCTACCATGCCGACGATGGCAATGGCGGGCTGGTGCCGATAGCCAATATCAGCGGGGTGGCGATGCTGACCTTCTGGCCATTCAGCCATTTCCAGGTGATCAAGTCGCATCGTGAGGTGTTCGCCGCCGTCCCGGGTGTGCCGAAATCATGACCTTGCAATCCAACGGTCAGGCCGCTGAGGAGCCCAATCGCGCCGTGCGTCATGTTGCTGCCCCGACTCTGGATATGGAGCGTGAACTGGCCGGCCTCGGTTTCGACCTGATCGTCGGTTTCGACGAAGTGGGGCGAGGCGCGCTCGCCGGACCGGTGATGGTCGGCGCGGCGGCGGTATGGGCCCGCGATTTAGTAAAAGGCGGCCTTGACGTGCCTGACGGCGTCGCCGATTCCAAACTGCTGAGCGAGCACAAGCGCGAGGCGATGTTCGAAGACCTGCGTTCGTGGTGCGCGGCCAGTGCGGTCGGGCAGGCCAGCAACAAGGAAATCGACGAGTGGGGGATAACCTACGCTTTGGGCATCGCGGCCCTGCGCGCGGTCAATGAGGTCGAGCGCGAACTGAACATTGACTCGGGCCGGCTTGGTGTCGGGGCCATTTTAGACGGTCCGAACGATTATATTTCCAAGGCCGCTGGGACATTCGACGCGCCTGCGGTACCGGTTTTGCCTAGCGTGACCACCAGAGTGAAGGCCGACCAAAGTTGCGCGCTCGTTTCCACTGCTTCCGTCGTCGCCAAGGTGACGCGAGATCGGCTGATGGTCGCCTTGGCGCAAGGCAATCCGAGCTACGCGCCCTACCAGTGGCAGCACAACAAGGGTTACGGTTCGGCCGCCCATCGCGCCGCGATCGCCGAGTACGGCCCGACACCGTTGCATCGCGTCAGCTGGCATTTGCTCTGAACGCATCCTTGATTTTATATTGGCGCTGCCGGTTAGGGCAGATCAATCGGAATTCCGCCCGTGATTCTGGCGAAGGTGAAGCCTGCCGTTGTTGCACTTTGCCGGCAGAGCAGTGTGGCTTTTCCTCTGACACTTGGGAAAGTTGGTGACGCTGCAGGTTTGGTGGCACAGGGCAAAGGGTCGGCGCAGCTAAAGTGATAGGCAATACCGAGTAGACTTGTGAGCGTTCACTTAAAGCTGCGTCCCGGGACGTACATCTGCTGGAAAAGGGAGATAGGATGAGCGTTCAACGCAATCCGGGCAAGCGGCCGTCGATGTTCGAAGTGGCCAAAATGGCGGGGGTCAGCCATCAGACGGTTTCACGCGTCATCAATCACTCCTCCGAGGTCTCTGACGCGACCCGCACCAAAGTCCAGCATGCCATCGACGTGCTTGGTTACCGGCCCAGCAATTCCGCACGAACGTTGGCTTCGCACCGTTCCCGCACCATCGGTCTCATTGCCGGAGGCCTCAGTTTTCTCGGGCCGATTTCCGCGATTTCCGCTATCGAGACCATCGTGCGTCGCCATGGCCTCTTTCTCATGGTCTCCATGGTGCACGAGGCGCGTTGCACGCAAAGCGAATTCGAGAATCTGTGCCGTACCTTCGAAGAGCAGAATGTTGATGCGTTCATCTTCCTGACCCCTACGGATATCATGTTTTCTGCGGCTTGCAGCACCAGGCTTTCCGAACCGCGCGTCCTGATCACCTCAACCCACGGCAATATCTCGATGAGCCGGGCAGGCGGTCTGATGGATGCCGAGGGGCGCGGCCGCACGGCTTTGGTCGGTATCGATCAGTGGGGGGCGATGCACGAGGTGGCGCGTCTCGTTGCCCGATTCGGTCACCGTTCCGCGCTCTATTTCGCAGGCCCGGTGCAATGGCGCGATGCGGTGACGCGGTTGCTTGGCTGGCGCAAGGCCTCCGCTCATTTCCGTATCGAATCGCGTGAGATACAGTGCAATTCGTGGGATTCCTCCGAGGCTTACGCGCGGATGAACCATGAGCTGGAGAACCTTGGTTCTGCCGGTGCCGAGAAACCCACCGTCATCGTTACCGCCAACGACGCACAGGCGATTGGCGTGACCCGCGCCTTGCACGAGCACGGCTTGCGCATTCCGCAGGATATCAGTGTCATCGGTTTTGACGATATGACTGGAGTCAACGATATGTGGCCGCCGCTGACCACCGTTCATTCCGATTTCGACGCGCTTGGCACGGCCGCGATGCGGGAGACCCTGCGGCTGCTGGGCGAGGGCGGGGAACCCACGTTCGTCTCCAACGCCCACGGGGTCGGTCTCATCCCCGCCGAGATGATCCAGCGGCACTCGCTGGGGCCGGTGCCGCGGCATTAGACATCCGGTTCACAGGTCGCTTTCGTATTGGTCGCTTTTTGCATGGTTGGCTGGTTATCGCATGCGAAAAGCGAAAAACATCGGGGCTTGCGGCGGCAACGATAATTCAAGACGATTGATTGCGTGCCGGATTCGCAATCCAAATGGATTCGCCAATGGCTCGACGGATTCGATGTCAGTCGTTGACTCCGCTTTCGGCATCGCGGATGGCGCCAATGGTGATGGCGGTGCGCAGCACGTAGGCGTCGCGCGGGTCGTTGGCATCCCATCCGGTGGCGTCGGCGGCGCGTTTGATGCGGTAGCGTACGGTGTTCGGGTGGACGTTCAAAGCCTTGCCCGTGGCTTCGAGCGATCCGCCGGAGGAGAGGAAAGCCGATACCGTAGGCAGGGTCGGATCGTTTTCGTTCTCGCTTTTGAGACTTTGATACACGGTCTGGTACAGTTCGTCGACGGCGTCGATATCGCCGACGAGTGCGCGTTCCGGCAGCATGTCGGAGGCCCTGGCCGGTCTCGGCAGCGGATGTATCGCCGGCATGATGTGGAATGCGGAAAGTACGGCACCCAATGACCGTGCGGCTCCGGCGACGTTGCGGCGTGTAGGCCCGAGACATACCGGCTGTTGCTTGTCGAACGCTTTCATCATCGCCGTGCAGGTCACTTCAGGGGTGGCCGCGCTTTGAATCACGACCAGTCCGATCGTCAATCCGTGGCTGCGTCCGACCAGGCAATATTGGCTTCCAAGGTCGTGGGCGCTGTTGACGATGACGGATTTGGCGGTTTCGTAGGTGATCGCGGCTACACCTGCAACGGTGAAGCAGCTGAAGGTTTCCGGCCATCCCAGCACATGCAGCAGGGAAACGACCCGTTCGTCATGAATACCGTTGGCCAGGCACTCGAAGGCTATGGTCTCCAGGTTTTCGCGGTTGCCTAGTTTTTCGAAGGCCTTTCTTTGCGCGGCCTCTTTTTCGTTGTCATGGCTATCGGCGATGACGGTGATCTGCGATGTCTGGTTTTGGCTAAAGGAAAGCCTGTCGCCGGCCGTTTTCCCACGGCGCGCGATATCGAGTGACCCTTGGGCGAGGCTCAGAAAATCGGCTGGGTTTTCCGATTCCGTGCCTTTGTTGTCGCTATCGTGCATGTTCATACTTACGATTCTAGTCCGGCGGCTTCGTCGGCCCCTTGCAGACGGGCTTGTGTGCGTTGCGCTCGCGAGTCTTGCCAGAATGTCAGGAGTACAAAGCCCAGGACGAAAACCAGCGGCAACATGTGACGCTCGAAATTGTTGGCCGGGGAAGTGATCATGACCCCCATCAGCAACAGCAGCGGAAGGTGGGTGGCCAGCGTTTTCCAACGGCGCAGGATGACTTCGGCAGCTCCCAAAAGCAAGGTGACAATGACGTAGGTATTGCCGTGGACGAACAAGGAGAGCACGGGTTTCGAGCTCCAGCTTTCCGTGAAACCGGTGACGCTCCTTCGCCAGCCTGCGCACCAGCTTCCGATCCAGTCGGTGAAGTTGGCGGTGCTTGGGTAGCCGACGTAATAGGCCATGCCGATATACGGCGGATCCGTGATGTCGAAATACCCGTAGCTTTTGGCCATCAACGCATCCAAAGCGATGCCTGGATTGGCCTTGACTATCTCAAGCCAGGCGGAATTGAAATTTTTCAGAGCCACTTTGTCGACGGTACGCCAGCGGTAACTGACGCGTTTTGTTTCGATCCCCGACGATTTCACCGGGTCGGCGTCTTGCGGGGAGTAGGCTTCGGCCATCTGGTCGAGGTTGAAGATCGGGGCCAGTTTGTTTCTGGCGTCCTGCGGGATGCCGTTGGGGTTGATCACCGCGACGCGTGCGATCTGCTGAAGTTGGATGCCGTGGCTCTCGATGGGATCGCCATTGATGATGGCGCCGTTGTGTGTGGCCAGTCCGAGCGCGCTTTGAAAGACGATGACCGGCAGCAGCATGCCGATGATGTAGGTTTTCCAGCGTTTGTGGTCTGCGAGCAGGGCTATCACCAGCTCGAAAAGGATGATGTAGGGCGCGTATTTCGCCGAAATCAGCATGACCAATGTGGAAAGGAGAAGTGCGATGAAGGTGCGTTTGCGCAGATGAAGGACGATGCTGTCGTAGGAGGGGACGCAGGCGCGAGCTGAAGCTATGTCCTCGCTTGGTTCAGAGGCCAAGATGTCGTCGCTGTTGCCGCTGTCTAATTTTCGTCGATCTGACGGCGCCGCCGATTGCTTGCCTGATGAGCGTTGCCGTAATTTCGCGGTGCACAGCACTTCGTAGCCCACGCCGAACCACCAGACGAACGCGAAGGCGAACAGCGGCGATTTGGTCAGGCTGATTGTCGAGAACAGCACCAGAGGGCAGGCCAGGAAGAACAGAAGGATGAAGAAGCGGGGTAGAGGACCGACGAGCTCTGACGACTCGGCTTGTTCGGCGGCCAGGTCAGGCTGGTCGGTTTTGGCTGGCGTTGCCGACAGCAACTCGACGAGCCTTCTACGGGGCCGGAGCCAGGGGCGGTTGAAGAAGCGGTTCGCGCTTGCGGCCAGGCAGAACGCGCCGAACAGCAGTTGGGCCGAGGCCAGGAGTGCAATGCCCCAGTCGTTGGAGCCGGTGAAATAGCGTGAAATCGTTCCCGCACCGCCGTATATCAGCGTGAGCACGATGTTGTGCTGGTCGGTCAGGTACGTGGGTTTGGCCGGCCACAGATAGTGGGCGGTAGGGTAGATGTCCATCGGCACAAAGGAGAAGAAGCCGATATAGGGTTGTTTCAAGCCCGTCCATTGGTTCCAGGCCCAGCTGAATTCGCGGAATTGGCTGTGGATGTCCGCGCCGAACGCCGCCACCAGCGTGATGGGGATCCAGAGCCAGCCGATAATGAGGATAAGCGCGATTTTCCACCATTTGTCGGTGGTGGCCATCATGCAGCGGTGTGCTTTGCGGCGGATGGCCGAAGCCGAGCAGCGGATGCGTTGCCGAATTCTGGTCCGCAGCCAAACTCTATTGTCGAATTTCGTGTCCTGTTTGGCTTCTGGCTGGCCGTATGGCATGGCGATTGAAGCGGTGTCTGGTTTTTTTGTTTTCTCGTTTGCGCAATGATGGGTTTGCCGGCGTTGGCGTCTTGCGGCAAGTTTGGCGCGAAGGCCGAAATCATAGGGAATCAGCAACTGTCCGCGGCCGAAACGGACAAGTTCGGCGATGATGGCCATACAGATGGCGAAAGCGCACACGAAAATGGCCGCGTTGCCCCACGAGAAGGCTCGTATGGTGGCGTTGACGGGATTGGTCTCGTACTGCCGGTACAACGGCCCGAGCGAGGTGCACAACGCGATCCACAGGCTTGCCGCCACCGCCAGCGCCCAGCGCAGGAAGCTGAAAAGCCTGCCGAAATGCTTCTTGCCATCTTCGGGCCCCTGCGGGTAGGCTTCGCCGTCACTGTGACGGCTGGCGGTACCTGTGGGGCTCGGATTGCTCATAACCGGTATTCTATCGTTTGACATCAACCTCGACCATATTACTTGTTGCCTGAATTGTATGGAATCACAAAGTATTTCCGCGTCTCTTCGGATACAGTGGTGCTATGAGCAATGAGACCGATTCTTCGATTGTCGAGCAGATAAAGCAGATCGAAGCGCAATATGCGCATTTCGCGCGAAAGATCGGGGCGCATAAGCCGCAGATGCCCCAAACCGCCGGGGCGGTGGACGTGCTGATGGCACTCGCCACGCTCGATTCCACCAATATTCTGGCCCGGAAAATGATGGCGAATGGAGACCTCAACGTCATTGACGCGCAGGGCTTGCCCCGAATGGCCGCGATGTGCGCCGATGCACAGAGTGCCGGGCACGGACGTCTCGGCCGGCAGTGGAGCGACAAGGCCGGCGGGGCTTCGTTCCTTGTTACGTATTGCACCGCATTGCCGCAACGTTTGGTGACCGACTCGCATTACAACGGGTGGTTCACGATTGTTGCCGGGCTTGCGGCGCTTGACGCTTTGAACGATGCGCTCGCGCAGTGTGGTGCCAAGCCGCTTGACCCGACGCACGGCCTTGAGCTCAAATGGCCGAACGACATTTTCTATGATGGCCACAAGCTTGGTGGCATCCTGGCCGAACTGGTCCAATTGCCGGAAGGAATGAATCGTCTGGGTGCGCAGTGGCGCAACGCGAGCTCAAGTGAAACCGGCATGTCGGATGGCCGCGAACGTCGAAACGATGACGGGGAGCCTGCCGTTGGCGTGATGTTCGGTATCGGCATGAACCTTGATCTTCCTGCCGAAGAGTTGCCGACCCCGATTTCCACCTCCCTGCAGCTGCTTTATGCTCCATTGCCCGATCCTGCCACGATGCGTGATATGGTCGCGGCACGGCTGGCGAAGTCGTTGAAACGACGTCTTGCGGTTTTGACCGCCGATCCCGAAACCGAATCTCCGCGATTGCTGGAAGAAACCCGAGGCAAGTGCTGGACTCTGGGGCGCGAGGTCGAGGCGAAATTCACCGATGGCTCCAGGCTCACCGGCAAGGCGATTGCGCTCAATGCCGATGCCTCTCTGACGATACAGGACGCGCTCGGCACCCTTCATGTGGTCAAAACCGGCGACGTGGGTGTGCTGGCCTGAATGCATCGGCGGTTCAGGTTTTGGCTATGTGCTTTCTTTTGTCTTTAATACCCGGCTTTCGGTCTTTTTATGATGGCGAGTGAGTTTCACTGTGAGATGAATGATAATCAGGAATCAGACATCGCATTGATGTATTTATGTCTTTTTGGGCAGTTTTCTATAATATATTCGGATTATTTTCATGTCTTCTTGAGTTTGTGCAAACCTACAAAAGCGCTCGGGCGATTTTGTCGATTCGTGAGGTGTTTCTGGTGGGGGATAGGCGATAGGTTGGAATCTATGGTCAATAATGTCAATAAACTGCTGGTAGCAAACCGCGGTGAAATCGCCTTGCGGGTCATTCGAACGGCTCATGAGATGGGGATACCGACCGTAGCGATCTACGCTGAGCAGGACAGAGATGCACAATATGTAGAGATGGCCGACGAAGCCTATCTGCTGCATGGGGATTCCTATCGTTCCTATATGGACGAGGATCTGATTATCGACGTACTGCACCGTTCCGGCGCCGACGCCGTCCACCCGGGCTACGGCTATCTTTCCGAAATCGCCTCGTTCGCCGACAAAGTCATCAAGGCGGGTGCCACATGGATCGGCCCGAGCCCGACGGCCCTGACCGATCTCGGCGACAAGATCACCGCCCGACGCGTGGCCAAGCGTGCCCACGTTCCTCCGGTGCCCGGCCTTTCCGAGCCGGTGAGCAACATGCGCGAGCTGCTGACCTTCGCGCAGATCAACGGCTATCCGGTGATGATGAAGCGCACCGACGGCGGTGGCGGCAAGGGCATCACCCTCGTGCACAACGACGACGAGCTGCGCAGCTTCTATATGAACCACGACGCGCTCGAGGGCGGCGATCTCAATGAATACTTCGTCGAGCTGTTCATCGACAAGGCACGCCACGTCGAGACGCAGTCCGGCCGCGATTCCCACGGCAACTTCACCGTCTACTCCACGCGTGACTGCTCCGTGCAGCGCCGCAACCAGAAGCTCATCGAGGAGGCACCTGCCCCCTTCCTCACCGACGACGAGCAGGAACAGCTCGAACGTTACTCCCGCAGTCTCTTCAGCGCCGTCGACTACGTGGGCCTGGGCACCTGCGAGTTCATGGTCACCCCGCAGCACAAGGTCTACTTCCTCGAGGTCAACCCGCGCCTGCAGGTCGAGCACACCGTCTCCGAGCAGGTCAGCGGCCTTGACCTGGTGCGCGAGCAGATCAACATCGCCAACGGCGGCGAGCTCACCCGCGCCCCGCAAAGTCACGGCCATGCCTTCGAGCTGCGTATCACCAGCGAGGATCCGGACAAGAACCTGACTCCTTCCGGCGGCACATTGACCCGCCTTGACTGGCCCAGCGGCCCCGGCATCCGCATCGATTCCGGCGTGAAGGTCGGCGACGTGGTCTCCCCGAAGTTCGATTCGATGATGGGCAAGCTCGTCGTCACCGCCCAGGACCGCCCCACGGCCGTCGCCCGCGTGCGCCGCGCTTTGAAGGAGTTCAGGCTGGAAGGCGTGCCCACGCCGAAGTCGCTGTTCGAAACGATCTTCAACGATCCGGAGTTCACCGCCGAAGACCACGGGTTCACGGTCACCACCAAATGGCTTGAGCGCAAGTACCTCAACCACAAGCCCAATACGGCAAGTACCGGTCAGCCCGCTTCGATGAGCGGCTCGCAGGAGCAGCCCAAGAAGCAGGAGACCGATTCCTTCGTCATCGAGGTCGACAACAAGCGCGTCAAGCTCACCGTTCCGCGCGATATCGTCGACAATCTCACCGGCTCGGCACGTGCACGCGGCTCGCGTCGCCCGACCCAGCCGCTGCGTGGCTCCTCATCAGGTGCCGTCGAAGAACGCGCGAAGGTCAACGACGGCAAGTCCGGCGTCATCGATTCTCCGATGCAGGCCATTGTCACCCGCGTCAACGTCGCCGAAGGCCAAGAGGTCAACAAAGGCGATCTGCTGGCCGTGCTCGAAAGCATGAAGATGGAGAACTACGTCTACGCGCCCGTCAACGGCACCGTGCACAAGATCTTCGTCGGTCCGTCCGATTCCGTCGACGCCGGCACCACGCTGATGAAGCTCGACGTGACGGCAGCCGCCGACCGTGAGAAATCCGGTGCAAGCGACAAGGCTGAAAAGTCTGACGATGCCTCCACCGATGAGAAAGCCTCGAGCGAGGAGGCGAAGAACTGATGACCGACATCATGACCACATCGGCCGTCGAAAAGGCCATTCAAAGCGACAAGCCGATCGAGCAACAGCCGATTCGCGCCGCCGTCGCCCGCGCCGCCGAGCTGGCGCGTGACGCCGAGAACCACGCCCACGAGCGCCAGAGCGCCAAAGGCAAGTTCACCGCCCGCGAGCGCCTCGACCTGCTCTTCGACACCGGTACGTTCCAGGAGATCGGCCGATTCTCGGGCGGCGACATCAACAAGGGCGTCGCCGGCTCGGCCGTCATCACCGGCTTCGGCGATGTCTACGGCCGCAAGGTCGCCGTCTACGCGCAGGACTTCTCCGTGCGCGGCGGCACGCTTGGCCATGCCGAGGGCGAGAAGATCTGCCACTTGATGGATATGGCGCTTGATTTGAAGATTCCGGTCGTCGCGCTGATCGATTCCGGCGGCGCACGTATCCAGGAAGGTGTCGAATCGCTGACCCAGTACGGCCACATCTTCCGCAAGACCTGCGAGGCAAGCGGCTACATCCCGCAGCTTTCCCTGATTCTCGGCCCCTGCGCGGGCGGCGCTGTCTATTGCCCGGCCCTGACCGACTTCATCATCATGACCCGTCAGAATTCCAACATGTTCGTCACCGGCCCAGACGTGGTCAAGTCGGTGACCGGCGAGACGATTTCCATGGAGGATCTCGGCGGCGGCAAGGTGCACAACGCCGTCTCCGGTGTCGCGCACTATTTGGGCGAGGACGAGGCCGATGCCATCGATTACGCGCGTACGGTGCTCGCTTACCTGCCTTCAAGTTCCGAGGACAAACCGCCGGTGTATGCTTACGCGGCCACCCGTTCGGACCGTGCCACGGCCGAACGTCTGAGTGCCATAGTCCCGGACAACGACCGTCAGCCTTACGACATCTGCGAGGTCATCCGCTGCATCGTCGACTACGGCGAATTCGTTCAGGTGCAGGAGCTCTATGCCAAGTGCGCGGTGGTCGGTTTCGCCTGCATCGAAGGCCATCCGGTCGGTGTTGTCGCCAACCAGCCCAACGAGCAGGCCGGCATCCTCGATGTCAATTCCAGCGAGAAGATCGCCCGTTTCGTCCGTCTGTGCGACGCCTTCAACCTGCCGGTGGTCACGTTGGTGGATACCCCAGGCTACAAGCCCGGCAGCGATCAGGAGCACGCGGGCATCATCCGCCGTGGCGCCAAGGTCATCTACGCCTACGCCAACGCCCAGGTGCCGATGGTCTCGGTCGTGCTGCGCAAGGCCTTCGGCGGTGCCTACATCGTCATGGGTTCCAAGGCGATCGGGGCGGATGTCAACTACGCCTGGCCATCCAGCCAGATCGCGGTGCTGGGCGCCGCGGGTGCGGTCAACATCATCCACCGCAAGGACCTGCACAAGGCCGCCGAGCGCGGTCAGGACGTCGAGGCGCTGCGAAAGCAGTACATCGACGAGTACGAGAGCGAGACCCTGAACGCCAACCTTTCGTTGGAGACCGGCCAGATCGACGCGATGATCGACCCCGAGCAGACACGAGAGGCCATCGCCGAGTCCCTGCGGTTGCTGCGTGGCAAGAAGCGCACGCGCCGCACCGCCAAGCATCACGGCAACCAGCCGATGTAGCCTGACCGTCACTGGGCGAGCGCGGGAATCCTGCCGATAGACGCATAAGCGAGATCGACGGCCCTGCCGGTTCCCGGCGTTCGCCCAACGTCACCATCCAGATTTGTCACATACGTTTTTTATAGCGGTAATACGAATAACAACATCAATATATAAGGAAGATAATGACTGAAAACACCTTCTTCTTGAATCGTCTGAGCTCTGAGCCGCACGCGCTCATCTTCGGCGGTCAATCCACGCCTTGGGTCTCCTCCCTGGCCGATGAGTGCACCGACCCGACGCTCGCCGAGAAGCTCAAGGCGCACGCCGATGCATCGTCCCGCCTGCTTTCGGCGGTCACCCCGGACCTGCTCGCCACCATGGGCGGCATGGTCGATCTCTTCGGTTTCAAGGCGAACCCCGCCAAGCTCGGTCCCGCGGCCGACGCCGCAGCCAGCGTGCCCGGTATCGCCTTGGCACAGCTGGGTGCGCTGATCGACGCCGAGGGACTGGGCTACAGCGTGGCCCAGGCCAAGCCGTTGGCGGCTCTCGGCCATTCGCAGGGCATCATCGCCGAGCATATGGTCGATGCCATCAAGGAAGCCGGGTCCGTTGACGCGGCCGGTGACGCCATTGACGAGATCCTCGCCATCGCACGCCTGATCGGCGCAGCCGGCACCCGCCAGTCCCGTCTGCTTCCCGTCTCCACCCGCTTCGGCGAGGCCACCCCGATGCTTTCGGTGCGTGGCGCGACCAAGCGTCAGATCGAGGTGCTGGTTTCGCGGGTGGTCAAGCCGCGCGGGCCGATTGCGTTCGCGGTGACCAACGCGACCGACAATTACGTGCTTTCCGGTCATCCTGAGGATCTTGCGGCCTTCGTCGTCGAGGTCGGCAAAGAGCATGCCCGCCAGGCCAAGCTGCGCGCCGACAAGGTGCGTGGCGGCGAGGTCTTCGACCCGATCTGCGAATACCTCGAGGTCACCGTTCCCTTCCATTCCCCGCTGATGGCCGAGGCCGTCGAATCCACCGTCAACTGGGCCAAGGCCTGCGGCCTGGACGCCGATCGCGCCCGTACGCTGGCCAGTGAGGTGCTGATCAACCACGTCGATTGGGCCGCGCGCACCGACGCGCTCTTGAAGAGCACCGATCCCACCAAGTTGTGGATCGTGGACATGGGCCCGGGCAACACCGTCGGCAAGCTCGTGGGCGCCTTGGTGCAGGGCACCGGCGTCGGCGTGGTCGAGGCCGACAGCGAAGAGGCCCGTGCCGCGCTTTCCACCAGGGAAGACGATCCGGTTCGTACGCAGGATTGGCGCAAGTTCGCCCCGCGTGTCATTTCCACTCCCGCGGGCGACAAGATTCGTACCAAGTTCAGCGATCTGACCGGCAAGCCGCCGGTGCTGCTGGCCGGCATGACCCCGACCACCGTCAACGCCGACATCGTCGCTGCTGCCGCGAACGCCGGCTACTGGAGCGAGATGGCCGGCGGTGGCCAGGTCACCGCCTCCGTCTTCGACCGCAACGTCGCCTCGCTTGGTCGTCAGCTCGAAGAGGGCCGCACCATCGAGTTCAACGCGATGTTCATGGACCGTTACCTGTGGAACCTGCAGTTCGGCCCCGCCGGCATCGTCGCCAAGAAGCGTGCCTCCGGCACCCCGATCGACGGCGTGATCATCTCCGCCGGCATCCCGGAGCTCGACGAGGCCAAGCAGCTGGTGGCCAACCTGCGTGAACAGGGCTTCCCGTATGTCGCCTTCAAGCCCGGCACCGTCGACCAGATCCGTCAGGTCGTGCGTATCGCCAAGGCCGTCGCCCCGGTATCCATCATTATGGAGGTCGAAGGCGGGGCCGCCGGCGGCCACCATTCCTGGGAATCCCTCGATGTGCTCTTGATGGACACCTACGCCGACGTGCGTGCCTGCTCCAACCTCGTGTTGGTCGCCGGCGGCGGCATCGGCACCCCCGACCGCGCCGCAGACTACATCTCCGGCACCTGGTCGCGCGCCTATGGCAAGCCTGATATGCCGGTCGACGGCGTGCTGATCGGCACCGCCGCGATGACTGCCAAGGAAGCTCACACCAATCCTGACGTCAAGCGCATGCTCGTCGCCACGCCCGGCATCTCGCCGAAGCCCGATGACTCCGATCCCTTCGCGCCTTTGGGCGAGAACTGGGTCGCCGCCGGACAGGTGGCGAAGGGCGGCGTCGCCAGCGGCCTGAGCCACCTGCACGCCGACATCTACGAGCTTGAGAATGCCTCGGCCCGTTGCGGCCGTCTTCTGGTGCGCGTGATGAAGCACCCGGAGGAGCTGGAAAGCCGCCGTGACGAGATCATCGAGGCTTTGAACAAGACCTCGCGCCCGTACTTCGGCGACCTCGACAAGATGACCTACGTCGAATGGGCCCAGCGTTTCGCCGACCTTTCCTATCCGTGGGCCGACCCGACCTACGCCGACCGCTTCCTGCACCTGCTGCAGCGCGCCGAGGCTCGTGCCTGCGATCAGGAGAGCGGCGAGTTCGCCTCGCTGTTCAACTCCCGCGCTGATGTCGAAGACGATCCGCAGGCCGCCATCGACAAGTTGAAGGCCGCCTATCCGCGCGCCGCCGAGGTCACCGTGACCCCGAGTGACGTGGCATGGTTCCCGACCCTGATCCACGAGTACCACAAGCCGATGCCCTTCGTGCCGCAGATCGACAACGACCTACTGCGCTGGTGGGGTCAGGACCAGCTTTGGCAGTCCGAGGATCCGCGCTATTCCGCCGATTCCGTGCGTGCCATCCCTGGCCCGATTTCCGTGGCCGGCATCACCACCGTCGACGAGCCCGTCGGCTCCATCCTCGGCCGCTTCGAGGCCGCCGCGCTCGAGCGCACCCGTGAAATCAGCGGTGGGGCCGAGCCCCAGCAGGCCTTCGCGGAGCTCAGCGCCGCAAGCGACGCCGAGGAGTTCATCCGCAAGTCCCCGAACATCTCCTGGGTCGGCCATCTGATGGCCAACCCCGCCTTCGGCACGCCGATGGGCGACAAATACTATGAGATTCGTCCGGTGGGCGACGAGGACGGCACCCAGCTCTACGACCTCGACATCCATCTGGACACCTTCTGGGACAACGATCCCGACGGCGGCACCTCCAAGCACGCCGTGCGCGACATCGTCATCCCGCTCAATGTCAAGCCCACCGAATCCGGTCTCTTCCCGGTGGTCGACCGTGAGCGTCTGCCCAAGCACGTCTACGCCATGCTCGCCGACACCGCCGGCATCGGCAACACCGCCATCACCGGCGACAAGCTCACGGCGATGCCCGAAATCGAGGAGATGAGCGACAAGAAGGCCTTCCCCTATGGGCGGGCGCACTCCAGCTACACCTTCTCCGCCAACTTGGGCTACGACCATGAGGCCGCCACGGCCGGCAACATGCCCGGCTCCTTGAACGCCTCGCGCATTGCGCCCGACGCTCTGGTCGGCCCGGCCTGGCCCGCAATCTACACGGCGCTCGGCTCGGTCTATGTCCACGGCTATCCGGTTATCGAAGGCCTGCTGAACGCGGTCCACCTCGACCATCAGATGGAGCTTGAGGTCACCGAGGACGAGCTGCTGGGCCACGTTGGCGAGAAAGTCGACCTGACCAGCTGGGCCGACGCCTACGCCGAGTCCGCCTCCGGGCGCATCGTCACCATCCACGTCACCCATACCGCCATCGACGGCACCGTCCTGGCCCATGAGGTCGAGCGTTTCGCCGTGCGTGGACGCTCCTACTCCGAGGAACTGCCGGCTGACGTACCCGATTACGGCGACTATCTGACCTACCGCAAGCGCCACACCGGCGAAGGCACGCCCTTCGACGAGCACAGTGACGGCGGCCTGGATCAGGTCGTGGCCACCCCGCGTCGCATGCTGCGTCGCGTCACGCTGACCGCGCCGAGCGAGATGACCGCCTTCGCGCGCACCTCCGGCGACTTCAACCCGATCCACACCTCGCATCGCGGCGCCGCCGTCTCGGGCCTCAAGGCCCCGCTGGTGCACGGCATGTGGCTTTCCGCCGCCGCCCAGCACGTCGTGCAGGCGCGCGACGACAAGGGCGCGCACTACGAGATCGCCGGTTGGACCTACAACATGTACGGCATGGTGCAGCTCGGCGACAAGGTCGAGATCTCGGTCGAGCGCATCGGCAAGCTGCGTCACGGCGGCATGACCCTTGAGGTCACCTGCCGCATCGACGGCAACATCGTCTCCCGTGGCACCGCCGCCGTCCGCGCCCGCCGCTCCGCCTACGTCTATCCGGGCCAGGGCATCCAGCAGCAGGGCATGGTCTTGGACGAGCGCGCCAAGTCGGCCGCCGCGCGCGAGACCTGGGAGCGGGCCGACAAGCTCACCCGCGAAAAGCTCGGCTTCTCGATCCTGGCCATCGTGCGTGACAACCCGAAGACGCTGACCGCCAACGGCGTGACCTACTACCACCCGGACGGCCTGCTCAACCTCACGCAGTTCACCCAGGTGGCGCTCGCCACCGTCGCCTACGCCCAGACCTCACGTCTGCGCGAGGCCGGCAGCGATGTCTGGCCCGCTTACTTCGCCGGCCATTCGCTGGGCGAGTACAACGCGCTGAGCTCCTTCGCCGGCATCATCCCCTTCGAGACGGTGCTTGAGCTGGTCTTCCAGCGCGGTTCGGCGATGAACAATCTCATCGATCGTGACGAGCACGGTCGTTCCAACTACCGCATGGCCGCTCTGCGCCCGAACCAGTTCGGCGTGGGCGACGACGGCGTTGACGATTACGTGAAGTCGGTGAGCGAGGCGAGCGGCGAGTTCCTGCAGATTGTCAACTACAACCTCGCAGGCCAGCAGTATGTCATCGCCGGAACGCTCAAGGGCCTCGAGGCCCTGAAGGCCGATTCACTGCGTCGTGTCAAGGAATACGGTGGCAAGCCCGCGCTCATGTACGTGCCCGGCATCGACGTGCCGTTCCACTCCATGCTGCTGCGCAAGGGTGTGCCTGACTTCCGCAACAAGCTCGACACCCTGCTGCCGGCGCATATCGACTACTCGCGCCTGGTCGGCCGTTACATCCCGAACCTCGTGGCGACGCCGTTTGAGATGACGAAGGAATTCGCTAAGAAGATCGTCGACGTGGTGCCGTCCACCCGTATTCAGGAAGCGCTTGACGACCCGAAGGTGTGGGACTCCTACGCCGCCGACGAGCAGAAGCTCGGCCGCCTGCTCTTCACCGAGCTGCTGGCTTGGCAGTTCGCCTCCCCGGTGCGCTGGATCGAGACGCAGGCGATCATGTTCGGCGACCCGGCCCAGGGCGGCCTCGGCGTGGAGAACTACGTCGAAGTCGGTCTCGGCAACCAGCCGACCCTGGCCAATCTTGCTACCAAGACCCTGCGTCTGCCCGACTTCTCGGGCGCCGAGGTCTCGGTCTACAATCTCGGCCGCGACGAGCAGCGCGTGTATATGACGGATTCTGACAGCCTTGTCCCTGAAGAAGATAATGACGATGCTGATTTGTCTGCTGAAACTGCTGCTCCCGCCGCAGCCCAGCCAGCACCTGAGTCGTCTCCGGCTACCGTCGCTTCCGCTGCTGTTGCATCCGCACCAGTTGCCGCTGCTCCGGCTCCGGCCGCTGGTTCCGGCGAGCGTCCCGCGGACCTGCCCTTCGCCGCCTCCGACGGCATCGGCATGCTTTTGGCCTACGCGGCCAAGGTGCGTCCCGACCAGATCGGCGAAACCGACACCACCGACACCCTGACCAACGGTGTCTCCTCGCGTCGTAACCAGCTCTTAATGGACATCAGCTCCGAGCTGGGCGTGGCGAGCGTGGACGGTGCCGCCGAGGCTTCGATCACCGATCTCTTCGCTCTGGTCAACAAGGTCGCCCCGCACTACAAGCCCTTCGGCCCGGTGCTCTCCGACATCGTGCGCGATCGCATCAAGAGCCTCTTCGGCGCCGCTGGCGTGAAGCTGGCGCAGGTCGAGAAGCGCGTCACCGACACCTGGCAGCTCGGCCAGGGTTGGGCCTACGCGGTGCTTGCCACATTGGTGCTCGAGACCCGTGAGGGCTCCTCGTCGCGTGGCGGCGATCTGGCCAGCCTGACCTGCGAGCAGGCGTCCAACGCAACTGCGGCCAACGCCCTGATCGATGCCGCGGTGCAGAAGGTGGCCGCCGATCACAATGTGACCGTCGCCCTGCCGAGCGCCGGTGGAGCCGGTGGCTCCGTGGTCGATTCCGCGGCCCTCGATGCGTTTGCGGAGAAGGTCACCGGTGCCGATGGCGTGCTCGCCAAGACCGCGCGCTTCGTGCTCGATGAACTCGATGTCAAGGCTCCGGTGCCCGATGCCGATGAGGATGATGACGCCGCTGTGGTCGAAGCCGTCGAGGCCGAGCTGGGCAGCGACTGGCCCGAGCAGGTCGCCCCGCGCTTCGACGAGCGCAAGGCCCTGCTGCTCGATGACCGTTGGGCCACCGCGCGTGAAGATCTCGCACGTCTCTACTACAACCACGACCAGAAGGTCTCGTCGCTGAGCTTCATCGGCGCCGGCCCCGAGGTCGCCGCACAGGCTCAGTGGTTCGCTTCCAAGGCCGAGAGCGATGGCGACACCATTCTCGCCTCCACCTTCAACCGCATTGCGGTCGAGGCCAGCTCCAGCGCCAAGAACGACCCGAAGGCCTCCCGCTTCGCGGGCGATATCGCCGTGGTCACCGGTGTGGCCGCCAACTCCATCGCCGGCCAGGTCGTCGAAGGCCTGCTGGCCGGGGGAGCGACGGTTATCGCCACGTCCCACAGCTTCAAGCAGTCGGTGAAGGCATGGGCCGAGCAGATCTACCGCGAACACGCGGTGGGCGACGCCAAGCTCTGGCTGGTTCCGGCCAATCTCTCGAGCTATCGTGACGTCGATGCGCTCGTGCATTGGGTCGGCGGCGTCTCCAAGAAGACCACCGGCGCCACCACCACGATCTTGAAGCCGGCCTACGAGCCGAGCCTCTTCTTCCCATTCGCCGCACCTCCGGTCCACGGCACGATGGCCGATTCCGGTCAGCTCTTCGAGTCGCAGGCCCGCCTGATGCTCTGGGGCGTCGAGCGCGCGATCACCGGCTTCGCGGCCATCGGTGGCGACACCGATGTGCAGCACAAGCTCCACGTCGTGTTGCCAGGTTCGCCGAACCGCGGCGTCTTCGGCGGCGACGGCGCGTACGGCGAGGTCAAGTCCTCGTTCGACGCCATCGTCACCCGCGCCCATGCCGAGAAGGATTGGTCCGGTCGTGTCACCTTTGCCCACCCGCTGATCGGCTGGGTACGCGGTACCGGCCTGATGGGCGGCAACGACCCGCTGGTCGATGTGGTCGAACGCCACGGCATCCACACCTATTCCACCGCCGAGGTCGCAGCCTCGCTGCTTGACCTCGCCGACGCGGATGCGCGTGCGAAGGCCGTCGAGGCTCCGCTGCACGCCGACTTGACCGGAGGCTTGGGCAATGAGCCCATCAACATCACGGCGTTGCGTGCCGAGGCCGAGGCCGACCAGGCCAATTCCGCTACGGCCAGCGCCGATGACGATACCGAAGCGAGAAAGAACGATGGCAAGGCGACGCTGATCAAGGCGCTGCCCACCCCGGATCCTCCTCGTCAGGCCAAGGTGAACCTCGCCGATTGGCGCAATGTCACCGCCAAGCCGGAAGACCAGATCGTCATCGTCTCCATCGGCGAGCTGGGCCCCTGGGGCTCCGGCCGTACCCGTAGTGAGGCCGAGCTGGGAATCCACCACGACGGCAGCGTTGATCTGTCTGCCGGTGCGGTGCTCGAACTGGCTTGGAACATGGGTCTGCTGACCTGGCAGGACAGCCCGAAGGCCGGTTGGTACGACACCGACGGCAATCTTGTGCCCGAGGCGGACATCGCCGAGCGTTACCACGACGAGGTCGTGGCCCGTTCCGGCCTGCGCCCGTTCGACAACGGCATGGGCGGCGACTACAAGGACGATACGGCCAGCGGCGAGGTGGAGATCTACCTCGACCACGAGGTCACCTTCTCCGTGCCCGACGAGGAAGCCGCTCAACAATACGTCATCATGGACGCCGAGCACACCTCGATCGCCCGTGACGAGGAGTCCGGCGAGTTCAGCGTCACCCGCAAGCCCGGTTCGATGATCCGCGTGCCCAAGCGTTTCGCGATGACCCGTACCGTCGGCGGCCAGTTCCCGAAGGGCTTCGACCCGGTGCGTTGGGGCATTCCTGCCTCCATGGTAGGCGAGGTCGACCAGATCGCGCTCTGGAACATCGTCACCACGGTCGACGCCTACCTTTCCGCAGGCTTCACCCCCTCAGAGGTCTTGCAGACGATTCATCCTTCGATGGTCGCCAGCACGCAAGGCACCGGTTTCGGTGGCATGGCCAGCATGCGCAAGCTCTATCTCGACCGCTTCCTCGGCCATGAGATTCCGACCGACATCCTGCAGGAGGCCCTGCCGAACGTCGTCGCCGCGCACGTCATGCAGTCCTACATCGGCGGTTATGGCAACATGATCCAGCCGGTTTCGGCCTGCGCCACCGCCGCGGTCTCGCTGGAGGAGGGCGTCGACAAAATCGCCCTTGGCAAGGCGGACTTCGTGGTCACCGGCGCCATCGACGACATCGGCGTGGACTCGGTGATTGGCTTCGGCAGCATGGGTGCGACCGCCGACGCCAATGTGATGTACGGCAAGGGCATCTCCGACCGCTTCTTCTCGCGGGCGAACGACCGTCGTCGTGACGGCTTCGTCGAGAGCGAAGGCGGCGGCACGATGCTCGTCACCCGTGGTGACATCGCCTTGAAGATGGGTCTGCCGGTGGCGGCCGTGGTCGGCTACGTCCACAGCTTCGCCGACGGTGCGCACACCTCGATCCCGGCTCCGGGCCTTGGCGCCCTCGCCGCGGCCCAAGGTGGCAAGGACTCCCAGCTGGTTCGCCAGCTCGCCAAGCTCGGCGTCACCCCCGACGACATCGCGGTGGTCTCCAAGCACGACACCTCCACCAACGCCAACGACTCCAACGAGTCCGAGCTGCACAACTCCGTGGCGCACGCCATCGGCCGCGCCGACGGCAACCCGCTCTTCGCCATCTCGCAGAAGACGCTGACCGGGCACGCGATGGGCGGTGCCGCGATCTTCCAGATCGACGGGCTGACCCAGCTCTTCCGCTCCGGCGTCATCCCGGCGAACGTTGCGCTCGATTGCGTTGATCCGAAGATGCGCAAGGACGACCACATGGTCTGGCTGCGCAAGCCCTTGAAGATCGGCTCCATCAAGGCCGGCCTGGCCACCTCGCTCGGCTTCGGACACGTCTCCGGCTTCGTCGCCTTGGTGCACCCCGGTGCCTTCGAGGCCGCGGTCGCCAATGAGTACGGCGAGGATGCGCTAGAGAAGTGGCGCAAGCGCGCCAACGAGCGTCTGGCCCGTGGCGAGCGTCGCCGTCTGCTCGGCATGATGGGGCAGGCCCCGCTCTACGAGGAAATCGACAACCGTCGTTTCCATCAGGATTCCAAGACCTACGATTCCCATGAGATCGAGAAGGCGATGCTTCTGAACCCCGACGCCCGTCTCGGTGCCGACGGCTATTTCGCGTAACCGACAAGAGAGGTTTCGTCATCGCCTTTGAGTGATGGATGAAGCAATGGCCCGCCGCTGGTAAGCAATCCAACGGTGGGCTTCTTGCTGTCTGGCCATCGGGTTTATTTTTCAATCGTATGGATGGGCGTAGCTAACCTGACTCCGGCTCCCGTGCTGCAGCAGCAGCCGGCCCGCCCGAAGTGCATTTCCTCGGTACTCGCCGGCGAATACAGCGAAATCCTCAGCCTGATATTGACACTGCCGGCACGGCTGTGCGGTTCCGGTTACGCTCCGATCATTTTGCGCAGGTTTGGCACATAGCGCCGTCCGACTGTTTCTTCCTTGCCGCCGTCAAGGCTTGCGCTCATGTTCCCCGAATAGCTGAGTTTCAGTGAGCGTAGGTGCCGTACGTTGATAAGCGCCTGTCGCGATATTCGAACGAAGTCCGAAGGCAGCCGCGTCAGGAAATGAGTGAGTGTGTCACGGGTGGTGAACGTGGTGATCGGAGGGGTTTTTCTCCCGGCGTTCTCTTTGCCGGCAAGGGCATAGATGTTGAGCATTTCCCCATCGATCTCTACTGCGACGATGGATGAGGCCGCTATGATTTCGAAGCCGCCGTTGGCTTCGATGGCGATGGTGTTCATGTTGCGTCGTTGCAGTGCCTTGATCGCCTGCATCAGTTTGACGGTTTCCTCGGTTGCCTCGCTCGCCTCGACAATGATATTGACATCGCCTTTCGGCAATTCGGGATTCTCGCGGAACGTAATGCTCATATGTTTCACCTGGTCCTTTCCACTTCTATCACGAGAATCGAATTGTTTATGAAAGTGGGCATATTATCGAGGCCGATCACCTTATAAGCAGTTTCATACAATAATACATAATATGCTTGAATTAATGTACATCCTTCGTTTATTTCGAATTCAGTCCTTTCCTCTAATATCGTTTAACCCCGGATGGCTTGATTTGCCCTCAGGGCGGGTATGGTCAAATCGGATAGCAGCCGGTTCTTGCTCTGTTGCCGCAAATATGGAGCCAGGATATTCGATTGTGGGAAATCGCTGATTTGCCAGTTCGTTTATGCGCTTTTCTATTCCAATCCAGTTTGTCATATAGAACGTAGCGCAAATGGGTAATTTGATGTCCAGCGCAAAAGTTTGACGGGCTTGACGAATAATTTATCGGAATTCGTTGTCCCGAGTTTCATTGATTCCCTATTTTTGTATAAATGTATTTAATTTGTCATTTATTATCGATAAATCAAGAAACGCCGTCTAATATATTTACTCCGATTATGTTACAGTTCATCCCGAAGGGGAAATCTATATGGGGAGATTTGCGGATACCGGCTTTTTTAAGCCGGTACCTGTAAATCAAGGTTGCCTTGAGACCTTATAAAAAGGAAAATGAAATCTTGGAACAAGGCGGTAATCGGCCTTGTTGCTGCTTTTGCAATGGCGATTGGAACCGGAGTAACTGCATCCGACGATAGCAGGGGAAATCGGCGGACGGTATTGCATATGCTATCTGCCATTTCCTTGTCGCCGTCGGGTTTTCGCCCGATCGCTCGCGAGTTCATGCTGGGAAGGTAGCATGAAACTGTGATTGACGTTAGGGAAAGCGCTGAAGCGGAGCCGCACGGCTCTCTGGTGCTCGGGATGGGGCACGATGTTGTCGATATTGCGGCGTTCGCCGAGCAGTTGGACCAGCCGGGATCGCAAGGCAGGCGGCTGTTCTCCGCGCGCGAGCTAAGGCAGTCCGCCTTACGCGCCAAGGTCAAACACGATGGCGAGGCCGCGCATCTGGCCGTTCGCTGGGCAGGCAAGGAAGCCGTGCTCAAGGCCTGGTGCGAGGCTCTGGGTGGCCGGCCGAATCCATACACGCTTGACGATTTTCCGTGGGGATTGATCGAGATTCTCGATGATTCGCGTTCGCGGCCGCATGTCGTCTTGGCTCCCGCGTGCGACGCGCAGTTGCAGGAGTCGTTGGGGATGGGGGATTCGTTGCGTTGGCATGTGTCCTTAAGCCACGATGGGCCGATTGCATCCGCAGTGGTTCTGTTGGTCGGGTGATGTGGCCGGGCATCGTTTCGCTGTTCAGTTTTCGGTGATTTGTATGTTATCAAAGGTGATAGGTTATGCTACTATATAGCTACCTACCGGTCGGTAACTCAGCGGTTGTCCTGAAACTCAGGAATGGCCGATCGGCGATAACTGAAAGAACATAGGCGTGGTCCTTGCCTCAGTGATGAGACAAGCGACGATAAAGAAAGGTTGCGCAATGACCAATCAGACAACACCGGTAACGAGTGCCGGGGACTTGAGCGTAGAAGAGCAGGCGGCGCTGACCAGTGGCACCAACCCGTGGAGCATCGGTTCGGTGCCCGAGAAGGGACTGCCCAACTACACGATCACCGACGGTCCTCACGGACTGCGCAAGGCGCAGAACCTCGAGGGCATGGATGTCGACAAGGCCGTCCCCGCGACCTGCTTCCCGCCTGCAGCGGGCATGTCGTCGAGCTGGAACCCGGACCTGGTGCGCGAAACCGGAGAAGCCATGGGCGAGGAGTGCATTCAGGAGCAGGTCGCCGTCATCCTTGGACCCGGCATCAATATCAAGCGCAACCCTTTGGGCGGCCGTTGCTTCGAGTTCTGGAGCGAAGACCCGTACCTGGCAGGCCACGAGGCCGTAGGCGAGGTCGAAGGCATCCAGTCCAAGGGTATCGGCACGTCGCTCAAGCACTTCGCGGCCAACAACCAGGAGACCGACCGCCTGCGTGTGAGCGCGAACATGTCGGACCGCACGCTGCGAGAGATTTACCTGCCGGCGTTCGAGCACATCATCAAAACCGCCCAGCCGTGGACGGTGATGTGCTCCTACAACAAGATCAACAACGTCTATTCCTCCGAGAACCACTGGCTCTTGACCGATTTGCTGCGCGGGGAGTGGGGCTTCAAAGGCATTGTGATGTCCGATTGGGGCGCCGACCACGACCGTGTGGCCGCACTCAACGCCGGTCTGAACCTCGAGATGCCGCCGACCGGCACCGACGAGCAGATCGTGCATGCGGTGCGCGACGGTGAGATCAAGCCCGAGCAGCTCGAGGCCATGGCCCAAGGCATGATCGATCTGGTCTCGAAGACCCGTCCCGCTATGGAGAAGGGCAAGGCCGGCTATCGCTACGATGTCGACGCGCATGATGATGTCGCCCGTCGCGCCGCCCGCGAGGTCATGGTCCTGTTGAAGAACGAGGATGGCCTGCTGCCGGTAGCCCCCGGCACCAAGCTGGCGGTGGTCGGCGAGTTCGCCCGCACCCCGCGTTATCAGGGTGCCGGTTCGTCGCTGATCAACCCGAACAAGCTCACCAGTTTCCTCGACGCATTGAAGGATCGCGGCGTCGACGCGGCCTTCGCGCCCGGCTTCACGCTCGATGACGATGAGCAGGACCCGGCGTTGACCGATGAGGCCGTCAATGCTGCCAAGGGTGCCGACACCGTGCTGCTCTTCCTCGGGCTTCCCGCCTCCTACGAATCCGAGGGCTTCGACCGCACCTCGCTCGATATTCCTGCCAAGCAGGTCGAGCTGCTGAAGGCCGTTGCCGCGGCGAACAAGAACGTCGTGGTCATCCTTTCCAACGGATCCTCGGTCTCCATGCCGTGGGCCGATGATGCCAAGTCCATTCTCGAGGCATGGCTGCTGGGCCAGGCCGGTGGCGCCGCCACCGCCGACATCGTCTTCGGCGACGCGAACCCGTCCGGCAAGCTCGCCCAGACCATCATCAACGATCTGGACGACGATCCGACCATGATGAACTGGCCGGGCGAGGAAGGCCATGTCGACTACGGCGAAGGCGTTTTCGTCGGCTACCGTTACTACGACACCTTCCACAAGCCGGTCGCCTATCCGTTCGGCTACGGCCTGAGCTACACCACGTTCGAGGTCTCGCACGCCACGGCGGAGAAGACCGGCCCGCAGTCCGCTCGCGTCACCGCCACGGTGAAGAACACGGGCTCGATGGCCGGTGCCGAGGTCGTGCAGTTCTACGTCGTCCCGCCCGCCGAGTCCGTCGCACGCCCGGTCCACGAACTCAAGGGCTTCAAGAAGGTCTATCTGAAGCCCGGCGAGTCCGCCGAGGTCAGTGTGGATTTGGATTCGCGCGCGTTCGCCTACTGGTCCGAGCGTTTCAGCGACTGGAAGGTCGAGGAGGGCGAATACGGGATCGAGGTCGCCACCTCCTCGCGCGACATCGCCGACACCGTGTCCGTCGACCTTGACGATGATGGCAAGACCGCCCAGCTCACCGAGTGGTCCACGTTCAAGGAATGGAAGGAAGACCCGGTCGGAGGCCCCATTGTCGATCGTGTCGTGGAGAAGCTCAGCCAGCAGTTCGGCCACGCCATCATCCCCGACAGCCAGCTGATCGTGATGTTCCTCGACAGCTCACCGGTCGGCGGCATGTCGATGCTGCTCGGTGCCGATGTGGCCGAGGAGCTTACCAAGAATCTCCTGGCGGAATATGCCAAGGTCAGCAAGTGACAACATTCAATCTGCCCGGCCATCGTTGATCGTTGGGTAGTCTGGACGAACGTGCAGCACGGAAGCGTTGGTACATCATCAGCGCTTCCGTGCTTTCTTTTTCGCTTATCGAAAAAGAAGAAAGGCTTGATTCCGACATTTCTGGAATCAGACCTCGGCATTGGCGCAGCACGGAACATCAATTGGCATCGAATTCATCGTTTGGTGCTGTCTGGCTGTGATTGAGGAATATTGTCGCTTCATCGATCGCACAAGTCGATGGACGTGTCGCCAATTCCATGCCTCGTGTATACTGAAAGTCGTTGTTTTGCGAGACTCCGGGTCTCGTGTCAACGGCACGCGGATGTAGCTCAATGGTAGAGCCTCAGTCTTCCAAACTGATTACGCGGGTTCGATTCCCGTCATCCGCTCCATTTTGTAAACTTTTTCACTTTTCCGGAATTTGTTGGCCGCGCGAATTATATGAATATTGAATGTTGCGCATGGTCAAACGCTCTTTGGCTGCGAACGGCAAGTTGTGTCAGTTTGATTTTGTGCTGACTTTTCAGGTTAATATACATTTCGATACATTACAAATGATTTGACTTTATCGCATAATGTATCTATCGTATTGCATTTGTATAAAACGATTTTACGCATTATTTGGATGTGCGATTCATTGATGGGGTTGGGAACGGCGATATGAAGAAGATTGTAAAAGCGGTAACGGCTGTTGTAGTTGCATGCGGAATGTTGCTGCCTATCAGTGCCAATGCGATGGATGGCACTACATCGCCTTCCACACAGCAGGAGATGTCGAGAAGTGTGACGCCGAGCGCCAGTGTGGATTCCACAGGCGAGTCTTCGCAGAGTATGTCGCAAGTTTCTGTTGCTCGACCGAATGATGGAAGGCAGCAGACGGCTTCGTCGCCGTCGTCATCGTCTAGGTTCCGATTGATTGCAGCTCGTTCGACTACTTCCGCCCAGGCTTCCTTATATCTTCCTCGTCGAATTCGTCTGTGCTGCCATTGAAACAAGCTGATTTGTCTGCTGCGTCTTCCTTAGCCAGTCAAGCCTCTCTGACACCGGAGCAGCAGGATTCGTCTGCAGGTCAGCAGAATCCGTCGACGCGTGGTGGCGGCAGACAGGAACCTCAAATCAACGATATGCTGGATAGTGACGCGGCCAGCGTCACGCAGCTGAAGCTCAACGACGATTCCGGCATTGTGACAGGTACGGCTCCCTTCGATAGTGACAACAATCCTGGCGATGACAGTTCGTCCAGCAATCGGATTGTACGTTCGTTCGATAAGGTTACGTATAACTATGATTTCGCGGTCAGTTCTGACAATCCGATGGCTTATTACAAGAGCGCCCGTGTCGGTTTCCGTTTCGAACTGCCAATTTCCGCCGACAAGGCCTCATTCGATCTCGACGCGATGAATTGGGTAGACCAGACCCCCGGCTATCAACCGCAGTCCACGACCGAGTCCATCGACGGCGTGCCGACGCAGGTACTGACGGTTTATCGCTTGATGACCCCGACCTCGACTTCCCCAACCACGGTTCCGGGCGCTGCCGGAATTACTTTGGGCGTCAATGTGAAGGCGGCTGTGCAGGGTGATGTCATCCAGCCGAAGGTGACGGCATGGGCTGCACCGAACGATGCGCAGCACCGTTCGATGAGCAACACTCCCACTGCGGTGACTGTCTCCGCCAAGCTCAATATGAACCTGCGTATTACCGGCGTGCAGAATGAGATTTCTCCGGAAATGTCGTTTGATTTCAACAAAGCTGATTCCGGCTTCCTCAACTATGGCTTGGGCAAACGCACAGGCATGATGGCAATGGTCAATTGGGCGGTTGATATGCGTTGGCACGACCAGAGCAAGGGGCTGCGTGGTTTGGAAAAGCCCCAGGGCGATGTCACTTTCAGTATCTCGGCTTCCTCGCAATGGAAAAAGAACGGGGCGTCCGGGCCGGAGCCGGCTCGAGCGGATCTGCAACCTTATTACTGGGACTATGGGCCGGTCACTCAAGGCAACCCGTTCCACGATTCCGGGCGTGATACAAGAAGCCAAGGATGGTATCCGCGACTGGACAACTATCATTACGCCAGGTCGGCACGTGGAGACGCCTCCGACAGCGTGTATCAGAACGGCGACTACAACATCGCCCAGGATCGTCAGTCCGATAAGACCGTTTTCCAGTTCACGTTGAGCGGTCAGGACATCAACGGTACGTTCCCCTATTATGGCGACGCCCATAACGTCGATGCCTGCAGCAATGTGCTGATGTCGGAAGGCTGCGTGACGCAGCAGGTCGGTGAGATTTCGACCGGCTATCTCTTTGTGTTCTTCCCGTCGTCGGTCCCGGATTCCAGCTCGTCCAATGGCCAGAAGAATGTGGTCGACCTCTACGGTGGCGCGGCGATGAGCCTGCAAAGCAAGATTTCGGACGGAGGTCTCTCGGCTAATTCGGTGACTCATGGCGACAAGCTCCCCCTCAGCCTGCCGACGAAAACGATGTTTCCAACCAGGCTGCGGGCGATGATGATTCGTGGTCCACTTCCACCTTGCTGGAACCGGCGGGACAGTTCTCCAATTATTTCTATTACTCATGCCCTTCAAGCAATACCGCAAAGGAAGACGGTACTGATTGCGGCACTTGGGAAGCGTCAGATTGGGAACATGGCACGGATGCCGCCATGGCGGGAACCACGGCGAGAATTTTCTCGGGTTCCAATTTCAACACCGGTATACGCGATTTGCCGGTGGGCGAGCTCAACCTTGTCAAGATTGATCCGACGGTACTTGAGGTGCCCGAGAAGAACGATCTCGACCTGCATGTCGCCGACGCGAGCAAGCCGCAGGGCACCGCGTATTGGTACGACTGGGAATCCACGCCTACATTCGGCAATAAAGGCGCCGGAATCCTCTATGCGATCAAGAAGGACGGCTCTTCGTGGACCAATGCTAGCGAGCAGTATGCCGCTGATATCAACGATCTGAGCTTCTATGACACCAAGGCCGAAGCGCAGTCGCATGGCACAATCGTGGCCATGCTGTTCGTCGGCTATTCTGCAGCTGGTACCAGCAAAGCCGGCCATTACTCCGTATATAATGTCGGTTCCTTCAAGGCCCAGATCAAACCGAGCGCCCCGATTGGTTCGGTCGCGCAGGTGACCCAGAGGGCATACGCGTTCACTCGTAGCCAGCTGGCTGATGCGGGCAAGGCTGTGCTGAAAGACGGCACTCATCTCGACCCGATGACTTCCTCTGATGCGCAGTGGGAGCAGCTGGCCAATGAAATGGATCCGATGGCGTTGCGTTCGACACTGGCTCCCAAGTTTTCGTCTCCTGAGGCAGGCTCTTCTTATGAGAAGGCTCGTTACGACAACCATCAAGGTTATCTGGGCAACGACACCGGCGGAATCAAGTATGGTGATTCCTTGTATGTTTCCGGTGAACAGCCGAGAGCCGACAAGACGGTGGAGCAGAAATCCGAGAGTGGTGGCACCAAGTCCATCTATGATCTCGACAAGGATCAGCGCACTGTTGATTGGGCAGTGACTGGAAGCGTCAGCGGGGCTGGTGCGTCTGGTTTGAAGACCGAAGCCTATATCACTGATACGTTGCCCAAGGGCTTGCATTATGTCTATGATTCGGCGAAGCTTGGCGGCACCTACCAGGACGGCGGTGCCCAAGGAGGCACGGTAACCGGAGGCACGGCTTTGGCGCCTGCAGTCACCTCGAATGCCGATGGCACGACGACGCTCAAGTGGACCGTTTCGGATGTGCCGGTGGACGGCTCGAAGTTCGTGATCCATTACCAGTCGACCATCGGTGATGCCTCTGATCCGAACACTGACGCGCAGAACGGTGAATCGTATGCCAACACGGTCGGCATCCAGTCGAAGCGCGACATGGCCAAGCCGGATGGCGCCAAGGGCACGTTGGTCAATGCGAGCATCAAAGTCTCGCGCATGCATGCCTCGTCCATCGCGATTCTTGCAGATCCTCTGACTGCCGATGTCTCCCAGCAACTAGGCTTCAAGATGATGTTGGGCAACATGGCACCCTCCCAGAAGGATGATCCGTATGCGGTGAATATCATGCCGTTCGATGGCGGCACTCCGGTTTCGGATTTCCACGGTACCTATAAGCTCACTGGCATCAAGATCAAGGGCTCCGCAGGCGCTTCGGTGGGCGCCGGTGTGCACCCGAGGGTGTTCTTCTCGACGGATACGTCGTTGCGTAGCAGGGCGCCCAGCTCCATCTCGCGTGCTGAGATTCTTGCGAATCCCAGTGTCTGGCATGAGGGGATTGTTGACAATACCACTGGTGAAGTGAGGATTCCCGCCGGCTATGATGCTCCGGTGGCGTGGGCGTTCATGTCCGATGTCCTGCCGAGCAATGCCCGCTACGACTTCGATATAGACATCAAGCCTACCGGCAACCAGGCAAGCGATCTGTACACCGATGAGTGGATGAACGACACCAACATGGTGATCGCCCGCTCTGTGGTGGTGCGGCGTTCCGTAAGCGGTATCGCTTGGTATGACTACAACGGTGACGGCATTCGCGGGCCTGAAGACAAGACTCTTGCCGGTGTCAAGGTGGCGTTGGTGGACGCCAGCGGCAACCCGGTGAAGTCGCTTGCCGACGGCACCACGCCGCTCACGGCCACCACCGCCGAGGACGGCAGCTACAGAATGGACAACGTGCCGGCCGGTTCCGGTTACAAGGTGGTGTTCAAGCCTGCCTCTACGGATGGTTGGAAGCCGTTGAAGGTTACAGCCAAAGACAAACCTGAGGCCCAGATGTCGGAGCGGTCTTGCGCCGATGCGGATCAGGCGCAGACCTCGGGCGACCCGTTGCGTTCCGCATCCATTGCCTTGGCTGATTTCCCTGCGGTGAGTGCGATGCATTCTGCAGCATACGATGACACCTATGAGAATGTCGGCATTACCGGCAAGCTTCCGGTGGCTCAATCGATCATGGCGAATGGGTTCAAGGTGCAGAAGGTGCTCAATGGCCGTACCGGCGCATGGCTTTCCGGCGAGCAGTACACCTTTGATATCGAGGCCCAGGGCTCCGCGCCCGCAGCGGGGGCCAATGGCCCGGTTCCGTCGAGTGTGACGGTGACGGATGATTCGGTCAAGACCGTGCCTGTTGATGGCACGAAGTTCGATCTTCCCGGTACCTATGTATATAAGGTCACCGAGCATGCCAGCAGCCAAGCTGGTGTGACCCCTGACGCGTCGACTTCCCAGTCATACCTGGTGACGGTGACGGTGGCTGACGACATGGCGACGATGACCCGTACGGTGACGACTTCGATGAAGGACGATCACAACGCGGATGTGTCGAGCGATACGGCAACGTTCACGAACCTGTACAAGGCGGCTCCTGTTTCGGTGACGCCTACCGGTTCGAAGGTGTTGGTCTCCACTCCGGGCAACAGCCACGCTCCGTTGGCGGCCGGCGAATTCGGCTTCTCGTTGTCTGAAGTGTCGAGTCCTGCAGGTTCCACGGCGATTGCCGGCCAGCACGCGACCAATGCGGCTGACGGCAGCATCACGTTCCCGTCGATGACCTTCGACAAGGCGGGTACCTACAAGTTCCAGATGACTGAAGACGCTGTGTCCGACGTTCACATCTCGCGTGACGCGACGGTGTACACGTTGACGTACACGGTGACGGATGATCAGGCCAATGCTCAGCTGGTGGCCTCTGCTCCTGTGGTGACTTCGGATCCGTCCGGTTCCTCGACGGCCAAGTTCACCAACGTCTACGATCCGTCGAAGTCCGTGTTCGAGATCACGGCGTCGAAGTCGATGGACAACATCGACCCTGCGACGCATCGCGCTCCGGCTGCCGGCGAGTTCCGGTTCAAGCTGGAAGCGGTGGACGGCACGCGTGCTGTTAACGGCGCTTCCGTGGCCAAGGCCGATGTGCCGATGCCTGCTGCTGCGTCCGGTAGCGCGATCGAGATGACGAATCAGGCCAATGGTTCGGTCGCGTTTGGCGGCATGCAGTATGCCTATCCAGGCGTGTTCAACTACAAGGTCTTCGAGATTGTGCCTTCGGGCTCGGCTCAGGACCCGACCCTCAACTATGACACGCGTGTCTACGATGTAGCGGTAACGGTGACCGATGTCGCCGGAACTCTGACTGCTGTCGCTGCGGTTTCGCTGGACGGTTCACCGGCTGTCGGTAACACGGCTGCCTTCGACAACAAGTACACACCGGCCCCGGTCGATGTCTCCTTGGATGCGAAGAAGACCATGTCCGGTCGTCCGCTGATCGACGGCGAGTTCTCGGCGCTGCTGGCTCCCGTAGCCGGCAACCCGGTTGATGGTGCGCCTTCGAACGGTTCGCAGGAAAAGACCATTTCGAAGGTCACGGACTCTGAAGGTTCGGTGTCGTTCGATTCGCTCAGGTTCAGCCGCGTTGGTGACTGGAACTACACGATCACCGAGAAGCCGGGCGCGCTTGGCGGCGTAGCCTACGACAACACGGTTCACAACGTGCTGGTCCATGTCACGGAGGATGCGACGAGCCACAAGCTCGTGGCACAGGTCACGCTGTCCCACGACGGCATTGCCGAAACCACGGTAACGCTGCACAATGCGTACACTCCTGCTCCGGTGAGCGATGTGGTGGACGCGGTCAAGAAGGTCAAGTCGAGCGATGGCAACGCGTATCAGCTCAAGGCGGGCGATTTCGCCTTCACCCTGCACCGTGTGTCCGCACCTGCCGGCGCGAATGCCCAGGCTGATGTGAGCGCCTCCAATGCGGCTGACGGACGTATCGTTCTGCCGGCGGTGTCGATGGACAAGACCGGTGACTATGCGTTCACGCTTTCCGAGGATTCCACTGTGGTGCCGGGCATCACTCGTGATCCGACGGTGTACTCGGTTACCTATCGTGTCACCGATGACCTGCAGGGCCATTTGGTCATCAGTAGTAAGACCCTGAACAAGCTCGATACTTCCGGCTCCTTCGTCTGTCGATTCCGCGGTGTTCACCAATGCGTACGATCCGAAGCATGTGGCGGCCTCGCTGGGTGGCGTGAAGTCGGTGCGCAATGCCGACGCCGGTACTCATCGCATGCCTGCCGATGGCGAGTTCGAGTTTGCACTAACGGCTTTGGACAGCACCGATGCGTCGGGTACGGTTGCGGCCGACAAGGTGCCAATGCCGTCTGGTTCTGCCAATGGCAAGTCTACGGTGAAGAACGTTGGTCCGGCATTTACGTTCGGTTCGATTACGTACGCTCATCCCGGTACATATCGTTACCGGATCGTTGAGATTGCGGGCCATGATTCGACCATCAGCTATGACGGTCGCTCGTACGTGGTGACGGTTACGGTGAACGACGTGTCGGGCATGCTGGCTGCTTCGATGGACAAGAATGTTTCCGATGTGCTTTTCGAGAACGTTTACACGCCGGCTTATGTCGATGCTGAACTTTCCGTCGGCAAGGTGCTTAATGGGCGGGCGTTGAAGGACGGCGAATTCAGAGTCCTACTCACGCCGAGCAATGGCAATCCGGAGCACGGCGGTACGGGTGCTTTGACCGCTCCGATCAATCGTGTCAGTGCGGCTGCCCCCTCAAGCTCCGGCTCTCCGGTTTCCTCGCAGCCTGTAGGCTCGTTGATGTCGCAGTCGCTCGTCTCCCCGGTGAATCTTCAGAGCAAGGGGCAGTCCAAGTTTTCCATGAGGTTCTCGCATACGGGTGTGTGGCGCTATGTGCTGACCGAAGTGGCCGGTATGGAACACGGTGTCACCTACGACCGTACGTCGTACGGTGTCACGGTTAGGGTCACGGAGGAAGCGGCCTCGCATGGGCTGGCTGCTTCCATCTCGTTGGCCCGCGGCGGTTTGCCGGTGGACGCGGCGGTGTTTCACAACGAATACCGTCCCGACCCGGCAGGAAAATCATTGGCCAAGACTGGCGATGATGTCATTGCCATTGCGATGTTCGGTCTCACGCTCCTGCTGGCTGGCGTGTCGTTGATCCTCGCGTGTCGTTGTAGAGACTAGTGGCGGAGCTCAACGGATGGAACGGATGCTCAAACCGATATATTTCGGTTTGAGCATCCGCTGTATTGTCCCGGCTTATGCGATTTCCGCTTATGTAGTCCCCATTTCTTATCGCAGAGGTAGTATTGGTAGTCTTGGTATCTGGTTTGACTGGATAGGACGTGCTTGGATGCGTCTTAGGAAATAGTGAGGCATGGTTGATGGCAGACGAAACGGAACAGCAAAATCGCATGGCCGAAGATAACAGGCCATCGGATTTGGACGGCCAAGGCACAGGGGAGAAGGCTTCGGTTTCCTTGGCTGATGGAAGCCTCCCTGACAACGAGGCTGTCGAAATTGTCGGAGGCAAGGTCGAGAAGGTCAGCGTTTCCAAACATCCCGAAGCCTCCATACCGCAGACCGACCTCTCCTTGGCCGACATCAAACGCAGCCAGTTCCATCCCATGCGTTGGGTGGTCTATCTGGTTATTCTGCTGGTCGCTCTCATTGCTCCGTATTGGTTCGGGCGTGCGCTCGCGGTGCGTCACACCGCCCAGGTAGTCGGGCTTCTGAGCCCGTTCGCGCCGCAGGGCGTCGCGCTGGTCTCGTGGGCGGTCACCGTCTTCGCCCTCGCCACGTTTGCGCTTTCGTTTGTCGAGGCACATTCCTGGCTGTGGCGTGTTCTTTTCCTGCTTCTGCTGGCTTTCGAGCAGCTGATTGCAGGTGTCTCGCTTTTGAAATTCCAATTCTGGTACTCCACCTACGTCATGTACGGTTCCTCGGCCACGCTGCCGAACGCGGCGAACCTCGGCATCATCGCGGCGTTGGTTGCGGCGGGCGTCTATGCGATTCTTTTCGTGGGCCTGCTGGTCTGCATCAAGAAGGATTCGCCGCTGAACGTTCTGACGCGCAGCTGGGCTTCGTTCCTCCTGTACTTTGTCATCGAAGGCATCGCCCTCTTGATCGTCCTCTTCAGCGGCTTGCTCGCTGCCGTGTGACTCTGCTGCCATTGTGTGGCATTGACCGTCGCTGTGCGGTGCCGTTCGCCGCGCCATGATCATGAAGATGCGAGGAAAATCAGCCGAAACGTCCTCGAATCTTGATTTTTCTCGCGTGTCCGATTGAACATGCGATAAAAATCAGGGTTTGGGGTCGAAAACGCTGATTTTCCTCGCATCCATGAATCAAGAGGTAGGTCGACGACGATCAGGCCATGGTTTGGGAAATGGGGATTGCGTTCATCCCTACCTATTCCTATACTGGAAACTTGGCGTGTACTCGCCCGCGGATAGAGAGCGCTTCGGCATAACGCCGATGGCACCGCGCAGCAACTATAAGGAGGATGCCGTGGCACTTACGGCTGAAGAAAAGCATGAGATCGTAACCAAGTATGCGACGCACGAAGGCGACACGGGGTCTCCCGAGGTTCAGGTTGCGCTGCTGAGCAAGCGTATCTCCGATCTGACCGAGCACCTGAAGACCCACCAGCACGATAACCACTCTCGTCGTGGCCTGCTGTTGATGGTCGGCGATCGTCGTCGTCTTCTCAACTATCTGAAGAAGGTCGATATCAATCGCTATCGCTCCTTGGTCGAGCGTCTTGGTCTTCGTCGATAGCTGTTGTATGCCCGGGCCCCGTGCTCGGGCTTTTTCAGAGGTCTGATTGGACAGGACGGGGCAGCCCGTCTCATGATGTTCGCTGGTGTTGAAAACCGACGGCCCTAAGGTGAGGGTCGATAATTGAAAGAACTGGATATGTGTTCCGGCATGATTGCCGGCAATGCTGCTTCAGACTGAGAAGTGAAAGTCAATGTGCCGTCGCCAACGTTGGTAGAGGCCAGGTAAGCCTTACACAAAAAGACAGGGGTCGGATGTTGACAAAAGCATTTTGCAGTATGTTGGATAGTAGAAATTAAACAAAGGAGGAACCCTTGGAGGGTCCCGAAATCAAGGCCGTAGAGGCCGTTATTGACAATGGAACATTTGGCAAGCGCACCTTGCGCTTCGAAACGGGCCGTCTGGCCCAGCAGGCGGACGGCGCCGTAGCCGCCTACCTCGATGATGATTCGATGGTCCTTTCGACCACCACCGCCGGAAGCAGCCCGAAGGAAAACTACGATTTCTTCCCGCTGACCGTCGATGTGGAAGAGAAGATGTACGCCGCCGGCAAGATCCCGGGCTCGTTCTTCCGTCGTGAAGGCCGCCCGTCGAACGACGCCATCCTGGCCTGCCGTATCATCGACCGTCCGCTGCGTCCGCTCTTCCCGCACACGCTGCGCAACGAGGTACAGGTCGTCGAGACCGTGCTTGCCTGCAACCCGGACGATGCCTACGACATGATCGCTTTGAACGCCGCATCCGCATCCACCATGATCTCCGGCCTGCCCTTCGAGGGCCCGGTTTCCGGTGTGCGTCTGGCGTTGGTCGACGGCCAGTGGGTCGCCTTCCCGCGTTGGAGCGAGCGTGAGCGTGCGGTCTTCGAGATCGTCGTGGCCGGCCGTGTCGTTGAAAACGGCGACGTCGCCATCGCCATGATCGAGGCCGGCGCCGGCAAGAACGCCTGGAACCTCATCTATGACGAGGGCCAGATCAAGCCGGATGAGGAAGTCGTGGCCGGTGGCCTTGAGGCCGCCAAGCCGTTCATCAAGGTCATCTGCGAGGCTCAGAACGAGCTCAAGGAGAAGGCCGGTAAGCAGAACGACAAGGAATTCCAGCTCTTCCCGGAATATACGGACGAACTGTACAAGCGCATCGATGAAATCGCCCATGCCGACCTCAACGATGCCCTGTCCATCGCGGCCAAGCTGCCGCGCCAGGAGCGTATTCACGAGATCAAGGAAGACGTTCGCGCTAAGCTTGCCGACGAATTCACCGATATGGACGACGCCGAGAAGGAAAAGGAACTCGGCAACGCCTTCAAGGAACTGCAGCGCCAGATCGTGCGTCGTCGCGTTCTGACGGAGGACTTCCGCATCGACGGTCGCGGTCTGCGCGACATCCGCACGCTTTCCGCCGAGGTCGGCATCGTGCCGCGCGTGCACGGTTCCGCGCTCTTCCAGCGCGGCGAGACCCAGATCCTGGGCGTCACCACGCTGAACATGCTGAAGATGGAGCAGACGCTCGATGCCATCTCCGGACCGTCCACCAAGCGTTACATGCACAATTACGAGATGCCGCCGTATTCGACCGGTGAGACCGGCCGCGTGGGCTCCCCGAAGCGCCGCGAGGTCGGCCATGGTGCGCTCGCCGAAAAGGCGCTCGTGCCGGTGCTGCCCAGCAAGGAAGACTTCCCGTACGCCATCCGTCAGGTCTCCGAGGCCATCGGCTCCAACGGCTCGACCTCCATGGGTTCCGTCTGTGCCTCCACGCTTTCGCTGCTCGACGCGGGTGTTCCGCTGAAGGCTCCTGTCGCGGGCATCGCGATGGGCCTCATCTCCGGTGATGTCGACGGCAAGCACATCTACAAGACCCTGACCGACATCCTGGGTGCCGAGGACGCGTTCGGCGACATGGACTTCAAGGTCGCCGGCACCTCCGAATTCATCACCGCGCTCCAGCTCGACACCAAGCTCGACGGCATCCCCGCCGACGTTCTGGCGGCCGCACTGCAGCAGGCGAAGGAAGCCCGCACCACGATCCTCGAGGTCATCAACGAGTGCATCGACGCCCCGGCCGAGATGAGCCCGTACGCCCCGCGCATCATCACCACCACCGTCCCGGTCGACAAGATCGGCGAGATCATCGGGCCCAAGGGCAAGATGATCAACCAGATTCAGGAAGAGACCGGCGCTGACGTCTCTGTTGAGGACGACGGCACCATCTACATCGCCTCCGAGGGTGGCGACGGGGCCGAGAAGGCCAAGGCGACCATCGACGCCATCGCGCATCCGCATGTTCCCGCCGTCGGCGAGAACTTCAACGGCAAGGTCGTCAAGACCACGAGCTTCGGCGCGTTTGTCAACCTCACGCCCGGCACCGACGGTCTGCTGCACATCTCACAGATCCGCAACTTGACCAACGGCGAGCGCATCGACGCCGTCGAAGACGTGCTGAAGGAAGGCGACACCGTTGAGGTGACCGTCCAGGGCGTTGACGACCGCGGCAAGATCTCGTTGGCCATCCCCGGTTTCGAAGATCAGGAATCCTCACCGCGCGGCGGTGGCCGTGGCTCGCGTCGTGACCATGACGATCGCGGCGGACGCGGCTATCGCGGCCATCGTGACCATGACCGCGACCATGAGGACCGCGAGGAGCGTCGCCATCATGATGATCGTGACGATCGAAGGGACCGTCGTTCCGGCCGTGGCCGTGAGGACCGTGAGGATCGCGACGATGTTGATTTCGATGATCGTCCGCGTCGTCGTCGTTCTGAGCGTGAGGACCGTGACGACCGTCGTCGTTCCGATCGTGATGACCGTCGCGGCCATGATCGCGACGATCGTGATGTGCGTGATGACGATGTTGATTTCGATGATCGTCCGCGTCGTCGTCGTTCTGAGCGTGAGGACCGTGATGATTACCGTCGATCCAATCGTCGTGAGGGGCACCGTGGTGGCGCTCGCCGCAACGATCGCAACCCTCGGTATGCGACCGACGATCATTATGACGAGTATCGTGAGGACCGCGAAGAACGCAGCGAGCGTCCGCGCCGCCGTGTCCGCCGTGATTTCGATCCGTTCGATGACTGATTGAACGATTGATTGGCCGGATAGTCGTTCAATCGTATCGTTAGATAACGGATAACTGGTCTGCAACCTGCTTGGTTTGGTTGCAGACCAGTTTGTATATCTGCTGATGCCTACTGCTCATTTAGAATCCTCACTGACCGTTTTCTAGCATTCGACCGGCTTTGTGCTAGAAACGGGTCGTTTAAGGTCTCTCAGTGACCTGTTTCCAGCATCTTGCTGGGTTCGTGCTGGAAACAGGTCATTTTATTATCGTTTCATCTCTATTTTCAATGTTTTATGATGATTTGATTTGTTTGGTGTGGATGAATGTGCACTGTTGGACGGTTCATCCCGCGACACGCCTCAAATGTGGATAACCCCTATCATTCGACCACAGTACCCGTTTCAGCTTGCATTACCGGCCTGCAAGTGGATTGAATAGGTATATGGAAAATGCACTTACGATTTCAAGACCGCATCGCGCGGACACGCCGTTTGCGAGGCACAAAAGAATACTGTTGCCTGCCGAGGTAAAAGGCAGGCGGGTCAAAAGGCTGCGGCCGCAAAGGTCGCCTTCCACAATTTCCGCGATTCCATCGCCGGCGAGGTTGCCGGAATCCATGAAACCTCAGCCGTATCGGCCGCAGAGCCCTTTGTCGATGCGTGAATTGCCGCGTTCTCCTCAAGTGCTGAATGTACCCGATTTGTCGTTGAACGCGACCGCTCTGATGCTTCGGCCCACTGCAACGCAGAAGATTGCGGTTCTCCAGCCTCAAGCCGCTGGGGTAGCGGCATTGACATTAACCGAGCCTCCAATGCCGCAAACACAAAGATTGGGAGAAGTCTCGCGGACGGAAAAGAAAGGTCGAGACGAGAACGGTTGCGCCTCACCTGATGATTCACCGAAAAACAAAAGTATCGTCACCCATGCATTCGCTAAGCGGACGGTGGTTTTCCTTTCGGCGAGCGGGGGAGTGGGGCTGAGCGCGCTCTGCTCGTTGACTGCATTGCAGTTCAAGGACAGAGGCAGAAGCGCCGCATTGGTGGATGCGGATTTTGGCGCAGGCGGTCTCGATATTCTGCTGGGCCTTGAGAACGATAAAGGCCTGCGATTCGGCACCCTGAATGCGCCGTTGGGCAAGATCGATGGCGACGTGCTGAGCAGGCGGCTTCCGCATTGGGAGGGCATTCCCGTTCTGGCTTACGATTCGTGGAATAGCGAAATCCCGGAATGGTGGGAGGTCGAGGCTGCAATGTCGGCTTTGGAACGCAGCGTCGACGCGGTGCTCATCGATGGTGCTGATGGCCGGGTCGTCGATATGGTTCCTGAACTGCGCCTCGCGCCGGTAGTGGTCGTGATTGAGCTTTCGGTGCTTGGCTTGGCCCGTGCCAAGGCCTTGCTGGGAAAGGTTGTTTCGGGCCATTTCAATTCGATCGGCCGACGCGACGATTGTTCTGCAGACGATGGTATGGATTCGCATGAATACTCGGTTCAGTCGTGTTCGCAATCTTGTGGAGATGGCCTTGCCGCAGATGGCGAGGGCGAATACTTTGAAGACTATGGAACCACGCGTCTGGCGGCGATTGTGGGCATCGAGCCTAGGGGCACTTCGCGTCGGCGCGGTGTGGTGGACATCAATGAGGCGAGTGAGTATCTGGGGCATCAGATCCTCGGGCCGATATGTCCCGGCAACGCGAGAACCAGCGATGCCTTGGAGGGTCTGGGGCTCAAGATCGCGAAAGCCGACCGGACAGTGATGGCCGAGTTGGCCCATGCCGTCAGCGACGCGGTTGACGGAGGTGAGCGACATTGATGTTTGGGCCTCTTGAGGAATTGTCGCATGAACGCGCGCTGACCGATATCGCCGTGACCTGTGAGGGCCGGGTGTGGGTCGACCGGGGTGGCATGAGCGAGTATCACCCTGCGGTGCCGTTTCGTTCGCCCCAGGTCGTTCGCGAATACGCGACCCAGCTCTGCGCCCAACTGGGTAAACGGCTTGACGATGCCTGCCCGATCGCCGACGCTTCCAGCGTCGAGGGCATTCGTATCCATGCCGTCATCGCGCCGATTGTGCCGGTGGGTGCGAGTATCTCGATACGCTTCCCGAGCCGAACGGTTCCGCAACTAAGCGGTCTCGGGGCACGGGGCTTGTTTCCTTCTTCGTGGTTTCCTCTGCTTTGCGGTCTGGTCAGCAAACGCGCGACGATACTGATCACCGGAGGGACGGGAGCTGGCAAGACCACATTGCTGAAAGCCCTGCTCGCCCAAGCCGATCCTGCCGAGCGCGTGGTCAGCGTCGAGGAAGTCCGCGAATTGGGTACGCTCGGCCGAGGCAATCACGTTTCCTTGGTTGCCCGCGAGGCCAATGTGGAAGGCGCGGGTGCGATAGGTTTGCCGGAATTGGTGAAGGCCACGTTGCGCATGCGTCCGGACCGCATCATTCTGGGGGAATGTCGAGGCGAGGAGATCGCCGATCTTCTGCGAGCCTTCAATTCGGGACATCATGGAGGCATGGTCACCTTGCACGCCGACAGCGTCGACCGTGTGCCCTCCCGGTTGGTGTCATTGGGTCTTTTGGCCGGGCTCAGCCAGCCGGCTCTGACGATGCTTGCCGCCGGGGCTTTTGATGTCGTCCTGCATCTTGAACGTTGCAACGGCAGGCGGCGAATCGCTCAAATTGGCAGACTTTCGAAGGATTACGAGCATTTCGTCGGCGAGCCGATAGCAACTTGGGACGGCATCGGGATGCCGGTGCCCGGACCGGGATGGGACAGTTTCGTCAGTCGTTGGGCGGGGTGATGGCATGGATTGCTATGCGTTGGCGGCCGCGCTTTTGCTTGTCGGCGCGGTTCTTTGTCTTGGTTGGCCGAACGAAACGGGCAAACACGAGGCGCTCGCTCCAACTGCCGCCACATCTCAGGACATGCATAAGGCGGGTATCCTCTCGTGTATCGATGCGCTGAGGGCTTTGGTCAAGGCAGGTGGGTCGCTTGAAGAAGCTTTTGGTGAACAGATGCAGGGTGAGCCCCTCAGTGAAACCGCCACCATGCCTGATTTGGCGCAATTGCAGGACATTCTGTATGCCCAATTGGGCAAGAAGGAGACGGTGGATCAGGCGAATCAGGCGGCCATAGAGCTGGATCTGGCATGCAAACTCAGCAAAACCCTCGGGTGCGAGGCCTCGCATTGTCTGGATGCCGTTGCTTCGTCCTACAAACGCAACCGGATGATGAAGACTTTGAAAGACAATGCCTTCACCGTGCCGAAATCAACGGTGAAGCTTCTTTCCTTATTGCCGCTGGCTGGCCACCCTCGTTTTGGCGCAGCTGATGGGTGCCTCGCCTCTGGCCTTTCTCTTCGGCAATGGCGCCGGTCGGGTTTGCTTATTGCTGGGGGCAGGTACCTATGGATTGGGAATGCTGTGGATGAAAGCGTTGATGGATGGTGTGGATGCGGCTGAAGGCACGACAAGGAAAAACGGTGATGACACTCTTTGACATGTATTACATCAGTCGGGGGCGATGAATATGGACGCATTAATTTCAGGATGTCTTGCCGCTGTTGCGTGGATGCTCTGGCATCCGCCTGCACAGATGCTTTCGCGGCAGTTGGGTGCTTTGGACAAGACCTTTGCGGCTGGTCCGTCGCTTGGGGTTATTTTGGAGATGATGGCGGTGGCCATGCGCGAAGGCTCGTCGATTCCCCACGCCCTCGAGGTCATCGGCTCGATTGTCGGCGGGACGCTGGGAGACGGGCTCTGCCGGGCTTCGCGCTCATTGATGCTTGGGTTCAGCTGGGAGGATGCATGGTTCGCCGCTTCCCTGTCCTGCCAGAAGACCGGCCGGTACGACGGGCAGAGGCCCGAGCCGGATGCCGGGCATCGCGGAAAATATCGGAATGATGACGACGATTCATCTTCGGCTGATGTCGCTTTCACGCTTGATGCATTAGGCATCATTGACGATGCTCTGAAAAGCACCTGGACCCGCGGTGTTTCGCCGGTCGGCCCATTGGAAAGCGCGGTCGAGCAGCTTGATGCCAGAGCCCGTGCAACGATCGAGCAATCAGCTCAGAGGCTTTCGGTCAAACTTCTTTTGCCCACGGGACTCTGTTTTCTTCCCTCTTTCATGCTCATCGGCATCATCCCCGCCATAGGCTCGTTCATCGGTCACTAGAATCTGCCGGTTGCCTATCCATAGGCGGGCTTTGCGATGTTGATAACTTTTCGATATTCCACATCGCCGTCAACAATTGCTGTGGATGAAAAGTGCGACACGCCCGGAATGTGCATAACCGCTATCATCCGACCACAGTACCCGAAATCCTCACGGTAAACGAGACATTTCTGTCAGACTGAGGATATCGCAACCGCAACGGCTGCGATGACAAATTTCCGAAAAATCAAAGGAGCAATCATGGCTAAAGAATTGATGACTATCAACCAAAACAACACTGGTGCCGTCACAGGTTTTGCCTCCCGTCTCTCCGAGCGCTCAAGGCAGGTCAAAGGACAGCTGTGCCTGCTCGATGCCCGTTTCCGCACTGTTATGGCGCAGCCTGACGAAGGCGCGGCGACGGCGGAATACGCGGTGGTTCTTGTCGCCGCAACAGGATTCGCGGCGGTGCTGGTGGCTTTGCTCAAATCCGGCGCCGTAAAGGCCCTGCTGATGGCGTTGGTCAAGAAGGCGCTCAAGGTGGTCTGATCTCGCGTTTTCCGGTCTGGGATGGGAACGGACGATGTGGATTGCAGAGAGGATGCGGTGAATGATGTCATTTCAAATGGCGCAGTCGCAAGCAGTGACGCAACGTTATTCGCACAGGCGCCTCATCGTGATGGCTGTCGGCATGTCAGATAGTATGGTCACCTCGCTGATGACATGGGCGCGTCGCTTGTATCAGCGGCTTCGCAGCCATGTGACCGGCGGCCGGCATCGGCGTTTTGGCGGCTTCGGTCCGCGCCAACGGGCACGCAGCGACGAAGGTGCCGTCACCGCCGAGTTCGCTGTGGTGCTTCCGGCCGTGATGGCGATGGCCGTGCTGCTGATGATGCTGGCCAGGGCGGTCACGGTGGAGATGAACTGCCAGGACGCCGCCTCTGCAGCCGCGCGTGTGGCCGTGGTGTCCAAAAGCGACTACGAGGCCCGTCTTGCCGCGCAAGATGCCGCCGGAGGCGATGCCAGCGTCTCCATATCGAGAGGTTTCAAGCAGGTCAAGGTGACAGTGAGCTGTCGCGTGGTGCCTGATCCCATGCATGTCTTGCCCATGGCCGTGGTCGGCAAAGCGACGGGGGTAATTCAATGATGGGCCGGCGGCACAAGCGCTTCGGTGCTGGAAAAGAGCTGAAAGGCATCGAGATGATGAGGGCCGCCAAAAGCGAAAGAAAGTGTCATGACTGTTCGCTTTTGCACGATTTTCGATTTGAAGTGTCGAATCGGGTGAAGCGATTCTTCGCTTTGCCCGTGTTCGGCAAGTCGGCATCGGCTTCAACGATTGCGCATCACGGGCTGCGAAACAATGGCATATGTGACGAGGGTTCCGGAACCATCAACGGGGTCATGCTGATCGCTGTTGCCGCGGTGCTGCTATCGGCCATTGCCTTGGGCGGCAATCTACTGGCCTGTATCTCGCAAGCTCGCTCGGCCGCCGATCAGGCTGCCATCGCGGGAGCGTCGTCGGCGCGTGACGGTGATTTCGACCCATGCATCAAATCCCGCCTGGCCTCAACACTCAACAAGGCGGCACTGATCACTTGCACGGTGGATGAAGAAGATGTCACCGTCAACGTCGCCGTGAAAACCGCGGTCCCGTTCGTCCCCACGGTCTCCCGCATGGCCCGGGCAGGGCCGGTAGAGTGTTCATAGGAATTCCGATGGATGTCAACGTTGTTGTTGGCGCGACGCAACGGGACGGCTGCGATCCTCGCAGCCGGTAGGATTCAGAGTTTTCTCTCAATGGCTCTGACGTATGCTCTTCAGTCGGCGAGTTTGAAGGCCGTGAACGCGACGGTCACCGCTGACCCGACGCGCTTGGAAGACCGAAAGAGAGCGAATCCGCTTGCGAAATATTCCTCAAAGATAGTCGGGTGAAGGTAGGTTAGAGATATGGCACTTGCATTGTATCGACGGTATCGGCCAGACACATTTGATGGCATCATAGGGCAGGATCAGGTCACCGTCCCTCTTTCCCGGGCGTTGGACGAAGGCAGGCTCACCCATGCCTACCTCTTCAGCGGGCCGAGGGGCTGCGGCAAGACCAGTTCCGCGCGCATATTGGCCCGGTGCATCAATTGCGCCAAAGGTCCGACCTCGCACCCATGCGGTGAATGCGAAAGCTGCAAGGACTTGGCCACCGGCGGTCCCGGTTCGATCGACGTGGTCGAGATCGATGCCGCCAGCCACAACGGCGTCGAGGATGCCCGTGAGCTGCGGGAGCGTGCCGCATTCGCCCCGGCCCGTGACAGGTATAAGATTTTCATCCTTGACGAAGCCCATATGGTCACCCAGCAGGGGTTCAACGCCCTGTTGAAGATCGTGGAAGAGCCGCCGGAACATGTCATGTTCATCTTCGCCACCACCGAGCCCGACAAGGTCATCTCGACGATTCGTTCGCGTACCCACCATTATCCGTTCCGTCTGGTGCCGCCTGAGGTCATGGGGCCGTATCTTGAAGAGGTATGCGACAAGGAGCATATCGATCTGGAACCGGGCGTGCTGAAGCTTACCATGCGTGCCGGCGGTGGATCGGTGCGCGACACGCTTTCCGTGCTCGACCAGTTGATGGCCGGTGCCGTCGACAACGAGGTGTCATACGATTCCGCAGTAGCGCTGCTCGGCTTTACCCCCGACGAGCTTATCGGCGAGTCGATTGACGCTGTCATCGACAAGGACGGCGAGAAGCTTTACGCCGTGGTCGAGAAAGTCGTGGTAGGCGGCTTCGAACCCAGACGGTTCGTGGAGGATCTGCTTGCCCGTGTCCGCGATCTTCTTGTACTCACCCTTGGTGGCGAGAAGGCGGAAAACGTGTTGAGCGACGACTCCGCGGTCGAGGATATGAGCGATCTGCACCGACAATCCAAAGCGTTGGGACTTGCGACGCTTACGGCGATGGCCGAGACCATCAACGACACCTTGGGCAGTATGACAGGTGCGATCTCGCCTCGTATGCGTCTGGAGCTTTTGGCCGCGAAACTGCTGGCCGGCCGCGAGAACGGTTTTGCACCGGGCGCTGCTCAGGCCAGTTCCGTCGTCTCCTCAAATGTTGCTGGCTCTCCAGCCAACAATAACGGAGTCCCTCAGAATGCCAATCCGCCACAAGGCCGAGGCGGTTTCATCGGTTCGAGCAGAAATGCCGCGAATCACCAGCAAGGCAATCGTCAGGCTCAAACCCAGCCGGTATCCGTATCTCAAGGTTTTGCGCCGAATACCACGGTCCAAACTCAGCAGGCCAGCAATAATGTCAACGGACAGAATGCTGCCGGCAATGGCACTCATACGCCGAATGCCAATGATGAACCGAGCGGATGGCAAGGCAACATGCAAGGTGGGAACGGACAAAGTTCGCAGTCTTCCGCCCGTGGCGACGCAACCGCCGGTGCTGACGTGAGCGCACATGCACAGCAGAACGGCCAAACTGTTGCGCCGCCCAAAGGTGAACGTCGACCCGAATGCCACTGTCGAACAAAAATGGGACATCGTACTCAAGGTATTGCCGGAGGACGTGCGTGAATACGTCGCGCACGACAAGGTGCCTACGGTTTCGTTGGCGACCAACAACGCCGGCAGATCTCGTCTGTCGATGACTTTCGACTGTGCGCTGAGCCAGCATGCCTTTGCTTTGGCGCTTGCCTCCGATGCCGAGCACAATGGCCAGAAGGCCGCCAATGTGGTGTTGGATGGGGTGCGCTCCGTATTCGGGCCTCACACCATGATCGCTCCCACTGGTGTGGCCGCAAACGGTGAAAGGGTCATTTCCACCAAGCGTATGAAGCCTGAAGAGCTTGCCAAGGTCAAGCGCGATATCGCGGTTGCCAAAGTCTCCGCGACCGGCGGATTGGGCATGGTCGGCGTGCAAAGTGGCCACAGCGCCTCGGCACCCAAAGAACAGAAGAAGTCCGACGCCGATGCCGCCGATGAATCCGATGATTCTTCTCATCGAGCTGCTCACCCGGAAAATGAGAGTGACAAAGGCGACGACCGCATAAGTAAAACCGGTAGTGGTGATGCGCAAACAGAAAACGTTTCATCTCAGCGTGTCGATACCGCTACGAACGCGTTTGCTTCAGTGCTGCCGCACAATGGCGGAAGTTCCTCGAACCCATCAACGATGGGCCCGGGGTCGCAAAACCCTATGGATGCCGATTACGATCCATGGATGAACCCATTGCCCACGCCAGGTTCCCGGAATGCAACGGATTCCAATCCGACTGACCGGAAAACAGGGCGGGTTCCCGGTGCCGCTGCCTCGCAAGATTTCGATGGCCATGGAGCCGGCCTCCCGTCATCCGCCGATGAATCGGAAAACCGACCTGCCGAACATCATAAGAAACATATCGCCGTGCCCGACATCAGTGACGGCATTGACCCTTGGGCCACCCCGCGCACGGGCAGGAGGCTGACGATTCCAACCCTGGCGTAACCGCTGCTGATGGCGGTTCGGCTGCTCGGCAGCCGGCAAACGGCAACGGTACCCACGACTCGGTGTCTACAAGCAATTCCGATAATTGGCAGACCAGACCGCCGGATTCTCCCGTCAATGGCCCCTATGCTTCAACGAACGGCAAAAACGGTGCCGGGGCCCCAGCTTCCCCGGAATCCGACAATCAAAGCAAATCCGCCGCTGCGAACGTCAATCCTTCGGGCAATCTCGATGACAGGGGAGACGTGGCCGCACGTTTCCAGGACGCCGATTTGGCCGATGATGCCGAACAACGTCCACGGGTGGCGGCCGAGGATGATGATTATTCCCTGAACGACCAGTCGTTGGGCGATGTCACGGCGGTGGGCTTGGATGAGCTCTCCAAGCTCTTCGAGGTCAAAAAGGTCGAGAGTTTCAAGGCCGACGATCCGAAGAACCCCAAGAACATCAAACCGGTCAACAATCATCCCGAAGAGGAGAGGCGATAAGATGGCATTGGCTTATGATGGCGCGATACAGCGTCTTATCGACGGTTTCGCGCGCCTGCCGGGCATCGGTCCCAAAGGTGCCCAGCGTATAGCGTTCTATTTGCTTTCGGCCAGTGACGAGGAAGCGCAGGATCTCGCCGACGCCATTCGCGAGGTCAAGGAGAAGGTGCGTTTCTGCGAGATCTGCGGCAATGTATGCGAGACGAGTCCGTGCCCGGTCTGCTCGGATCCGCGCCGTGACCACTCCATCATCTGTGTGGTCGAGGAGCCGAAAGACGTGATGAGCATCGAGCGTACCCGTGAGTTCCATGGCGTCTACCATGTGCTGGGAGGCGCCATCAACCCGATGGCCAACGTCGGTCCCGGCGATCTGGCCATTCCCAAACTGCTCGACAGGCTCAAAACCGATGAGGTCAAGGAGATCATTCTGGCGCTTGATCCCAACATCGAAGGTGAGGCGACCGTCACCTACCTAAGCAGGCTGCTGTCCCCGCTCGGTCTCAGGGTCACGCGGCTTGCCAGCGGCCTGCCGGTGGGCAGTGACTTGGAATATGCGGATGAAATCACGCTGGGAAGGGCTTTGGAAGGCCGGCAGGAAGCCTGAACGTTCAATAGCGTATGCCCGCATGGTGGTAGGTGGCCCAATCGGGCGGGAGACTGGCATATAATGCAATCATTACTGTCAAAAGTCGACCGCAAGAACGGGTTATGCTGCGCTTTTTGCGTCGTTTCGTCTGTGGCCCGGCTGAGATTTGGCGGCATACATCTTTTACGATGTATCTGCCGGGGGAGATAAGTGAAATCGTGGCGCTCATCGTGCAGAAATACGGCGGTTCCTCTGTGGCCGACGCCGAGTCCATCAAGCGCGTCGCCAGGCGGATTGTAGAGACAAAACGTAAGGGCAACAATGTCGCCGTCGTCGTTTCGGCGATGGGGGACACCACCGACGACCTGATCGATCAGGCGATGAGCATCGATTCCAATCCTCCCGCCCGCGAAATGGACATGCTGATGACGGCAGGGGAGCGTATCTCGATGAGTCTTTTGGCGATGGCCATCCACGCCGACGGCGAACGCGCCTACTCGTTTACCGGTTCCCAGGCAGGTTTCATGACCGACGCCCAATTCGGCGCGGCGCACATCAAAGCCGTGAAGCCCGAGCGTGTGGCCCATGTCGTGCACGACGGCAAGATCGCCATTGTCGCCGGATTCCAGGGTATCAACGCCGATGGTGATTACACCACGTTGGGCCGCGGCGGTTCCGATACTTCGGCGGTGGCGCTCGCAGTGGCAATGGGTGCCGATATCTGCGAGATCTACACCGACGTGGACGGTATTTTCACCGCCGATCCGCGTATCGTACCCAGCGCTCGTCGCATCCCGTCCATCGGCTATGACGCCATCCTCGAAATGGCCTCCTGCGGTTCGAAGGTCCTCGCCCTGCGTTGCGTCGAATACGCCCAGCGTTTCAATATGCCGTTGCATGTGCGCAGCTCGTTCTCGCACCGGATGGGCACGTTGGTGGTGCCGGAGGGCGTCGATGCGCGAACGTTGCCGAACCTGAATTGACAGGCTGGCAACGAGCCTGTTTGCATGGATAATGAGAACAGAACATATCTTCATAGACTTCAACGCCAAGAGAACAAAGGAAACACAATGAGCAGCGACAACACGAAAGACGATGACCTACTTCGCAGCGATCAAAACGCAACGGGCGCAAGCGACAATAAGTCGATGGGCGACATCTTCCCGGATCTCGGCCCCGAGACCCCTGTGATTTCCGGCGTCGCGCACGATCGTACCGAATCCCTGGTCACGGTGCGCGGCGTTCCCGACGTTCCCGGCATGGCGGCCCGCGTGTTCACCGAGCTCGCCAAAAGCGGTATCAACGTCGACATGATCGTGCAGGCCGGAGCCTCGACCGGCAAGGCGGACATCTCCTTCACCGTGCCGGACGCTACGGTGAAAACGGTGGAGAAGGCGCTTGACGACAAAAAGGCCGAACTGGGCTATGGCTCCTATTTCGTCAATTCCGAGGTTGGCAAGGTCGCGGTGGTGGGGGTGGGCATGAAAACCCATTCCGGGTTGGCCGCCAAGTTCTTCGAGGCGTTGAGCGACAAGCACATCAACGTGATGATGATTTCGACTTCCGAGATTCGCATCGCGGCCCTCGTTCCGCTTGATCAGCTCGATGACGCCGTGCGGGCTCTGCACACCGCTTACGGCCTTGACGCCGATCAGGTGGAAGCCGTGGTGTACGGGGGTACCGGTCGCTAAACGTTGCGCCAGGACGGTTTGCGATTCGATATTGCGGTATTGTGCGGGGTTCGCCGTGTGTCGATGTTCGTATCGGATTCTTGGATTAGCAGCCTGTAAGAACGTAAGATTTATTCGATAATGATTAAATCTATCGTAATTTGATTGTCGTTGAAGTAACGATGACCGTTCCATTGTGTCGCCATGCCGTTGCTTATCTGCATTGGCCCGTTCTCGTGGCCGTCATATCTCGTGTACATACATGCACATATCTCATATAGTCGTACGCAAGCAATGGGCGCGAAGTACCTCGCGCTATGATATGGCACATATAGTCGCCTGCGCTTTGTTTGTGCAGACAATAATCAGAGATTGCGGCGGTGCGAGCCATGAGTGAACGGTCGCCAAACGGGAGGAAACAGATGGCCGAATCAAACGAAAACCAACAGCGCAAGGTCAATGTCGCGGTGCTGGGAGCCACCGGCCAGGTCGGCATGGTCATGCGGCGCGTGCTCGACGAACGGAATTTCCCCATTGACAATTTGCGTTTCCTGGCTTCCTCGCATTCCGCAGGTACCGTGCTCAAATGGCGCGACCGCGACATTGTGGTCGAGGACGTGGCCAAGGCCGATCTGAGCGGCATCGACATCGCGATTTTCTCCGCCGGTGGCGGCACTTCGAAGGTCTGGGCACCGAAATTCGCCGAGGCCGGGGCCTATGTCATCGATAACTCCTCACAATGGCGCATGCACGATGACGTGCCGCTGGTCGTGGCCGAGGCCAATCCCGACGATCTCGACGACATCCCGCGCCGCATCGTCGCCAATCCCAACTGCACCACCATGGCCTGCATCCCCGTTTTGAAGGCGCTCGATACCCACTTCGGCCTCAAGCGCCTGATCGTCAGTTCCTATCAGGCGGTTTCGGGAGCCGGACGCGCCGGTGTCGAGCAGTTGATGAACGAAGCCAAGGCCGCCGTTGACCAAGGTGCCGACAAGCTGGTCTTCGACGGTTCCGCCATCGATTTCCCCAAGCCCACCAAGGTCGTGCGCACCATCGCCTTCAACGCCGTGCCGTTCATCGGTGCCATCGTCGATGACGGTAGCGAGGAGACCGACGAGGAACAGAAGTTGCGTAATGAAAGCCGTAAGATTCTGCATCTGCCGAACCTTGCCGCCTCCTGCACCTGCGTGCGAGTCGGCGTGTTCACCGCTCACGGCATGTCCGTCAACGCCGAATTCGAGCGCGACGTCACCCCTGACATGGCTCGCGAGGTTCTGAAGGACGCGCCGGGCGTCGAACTGGCCGATATCCCGACCCCGCAACTGGCTGCGGGCCGCGACCCGAGCTATGTCGGGCGCATCCGCCAGGACCAGGCCGTCGACGGCAAGAAGGGACTGGCGTTCTTCATCGCCAACGACAACCTGCGCAAGGGCGCCGCCCTGAATGCTGTCGAACTCGCCGAAATCGTGGCCCGTAAGCATTTCGGCGCGTAACCATGGTCTAGCTGCGATGAAAATCAGGGAAAATGGTCTGGAATCCTGATTTTCCTCGCATTTGCATAGAAAGCAAGAGAATAGCTGGAGCTATGAGCCTAGGCACATGAGGTTGTCGGCGTGCCGTCGCCATTGGCCCAACTTCTCCGCGCTTCTCATGAGCACGTGGCATACTGGAAGTATGTCGAAGGCATCTAAAGAAGCACAAAAACAACTCGATCGCATCGTGGCATTGGGTTATCCCGACGTTGCCGATATGAGCGCGGCGGCGTTCCGTGCGCTCGCACGTCCCCTGATCGATGCCCTGAAAGACAGCGACTTGGGCGAGAACATCCTTCTGGTACCCACCCACGAGCTGGTCAGCCCTGAGTCGCTGATTGCCCGAACCAGTATCAACCGGATGGCCGGCTTCACCACCATGCCCCCGCGCGATGTCGCCAGTTTTCTGCCGCAAACGGGGTTCGAGCCGCCGGAGGGCCCGTTTTATCTGGTCATCGATCCGCACACCGGCACCGCCTACGTCAACCGTGAGCCGGATGTGGCCCGCAAGCTCATCGATTCCGACGAGCGTATGCCGTTGACCCTCGAGGAAGGGCTGGCCATCGCCACCCAGCATCCGGATTGGCTGGTGCGTAAGAACGGCTTCAACCTGCTCGGTTCCCGCAGCGCCGACGGTCGCGTGCCGAGCATCTGGATGAGTCAGAACGCCCCGCGTCTGGGCTCGGTCTGGCCCACCTCTCGTCACACGTGGCTCGGCAATGCATACTGCCAGGCCAGGCGAGGCATCTCCCTGTTCCGCTAAATAATTTACGAAAATTGCCTGTTGACTGCAGTGTGCTGATTTTCGTTTTTCATCATGAATCCGGCATCGTTTACAGTTTTCGGACTTAGCTGTCGCGAAAATGGTTCACATTAAATCGCAGTTACCAAAGGAAACCGTGGAAATACGTACAGTATTTTCTGGTAACCATAGGTTGGTGTGAACGCGATTTTATTTTCCTCATCAAATCTTGGAATATGGGCGGTTTTATCGCTTCGGCCCGTCTATCATTAGCATTTATATGTTTCTGAAAGGTAATTAAGCCTATCAAAACATACGATATTTAGTTACAGCGCGTCGCAACGTGCGGTACGCAACAAAAAAGAAAAGGAGGAGTGATGGGTCAGGATCAAGCATCATCGGTATTTGATCTCGCGGCAGTCGCCGCACAATCCAATGGAGGTAACAATGACCTGCTGCTGCCTCCCCGGCGTTTCGTAGGAGACCCACAAAAGCCCAGCAAAATGCCGTATACGAAGTATGTTGCGTACGACAGGCAGGTTCCGTTCGATTACCCCGAGCGCACTTGGCCGGAGAAGAAACTGCGCCGTGCTCCGCGTTGGTGCTCGGTCGATCTGCGTGACGGCAATCAGGCGCTGGTCAACCCGATGGATTCCGAGCGCAAGCTGCGTTTCTGGAACCTCCTGATTTCGATGGGCTTCAAGGAAATCGAAGTCGGTTTCCCCTCGGCTTCTGACACGGATTACGATTTCGTGCGTCTGCTGATCGAACGCGAGCTCATCCCCGACGACGTCACCATCGTCGTGCTGACCCAGGCCCGCGAACATCTGATTCGCAAGACCTACGAATGCCTGCGCGGTGCCAAGCGTGCGGTCGTGCATTTCTACAATTCCGTTTCCGTCCTTCAGCGCGAGGTCGTCTTCCGCAAGGACAAAGAGGGCATCAAGAAGCTGGCCACCGACGCCGCCGAACTGTGCAAGGACCTTGAGGGTGCGGCCGGCGACACCGACCTGTATTACGAGTATTCGCCGGAATCGTTCACCGGCACCGAGCCGGATTACGCCGTCGAGGTATGCAACGCCGTCATCGACGTCATCAAGCCGACCCCGGATCACAAGATGATCATCAACCTGCCGGCCACCGTTGAGATGACGACGCCGAACGTCTTCGCCGACGAGGTCGAGTACGTTTCCCGCAACCTCAAAGACCGCGATTCCATCGTTCTTTCGCTCCATCCGCACAACGATGAGGGCATGGGCGTGGCCGCCGCGGAACTGGCCGTGCTCGCCGGGGCCGATCGCGTCGAAGGGTGCCTGCTGGGCAACGGCGAACGCACCGGCAACGTCGACCTGGTCACGCTGGGCCTCAATATGCTCACGCAGGGCGTCGATCCGCAGATCGATTATTCCGACGTGCCGAAGATTCGCAAAACCGTCGAATACTGCAATCAGCTCACCATCTCCGAGCGTCATCCCTACGCCGGAAGCTTCGTGTTCACCGCTTTCTCCGGCTCCCATCAGGACGCCATCAAGAAGGGGCTCGAGGCTCGCCAGGCCGCGGCCGAAGAGCGCGGGGCGAACCTCGACGATTTCGTCTGGCTCGTGCCCTACCTGCCCATCGATCCCAAGGACATCGGTCGCAGCTACAAGGCCATCATTCGCGTCAACTCGCAGTCCGGCAAGGGCGGCATGGCCTACTTGCTCAAGACCAATCACAACCTCGACCTTCCCAAGCGCCTGCAGATCGAGTTCGAGAAGGTTGTGCAGAACTACGCCGACAAGACCGATAAAGAGGTCAAGGACGACGATATCTGGAGGCTTTTCAAGGACGAGTACCTCCCTGTCGAGGAGAACGGCTCGTTCGCGATCGGCGAGGCCGTGGGAGACGAGGGCGACGACGATCTGCAGTCGTGGGGCCGCCTGAAGCTCTTGAACGTTTCGGTGACTTCCGGCTCGGACGGTTCCGACACCGTCCTGAAGGCCAAGCTCCTGGACCGCGGTGCCGAACCGGGCGCCGACCCGATCGAGCGCGAGGTCAGCGGCGCAGGCAACGGTCCGCTGGACGCCTTCCTCAACGCGCTTTCCTCGATTGCCATTACCGTCAGCGTCATGGATTACGCCGAACACGCCATGACCGCCGGCACCGACGCGATGGCCGCCTCCTACGTCGAATGCCAGATCGGCGGTGAGGCCAACGCGAAGATCATCTGGGGCGTCGGCATCGATTCGTCGATCACCACCAGCTCCTTGAAGGCGATCATCTCCGCGATCAATCGCTCGCTGCGTTGATAGGGTCATCTCGTATTCCCTGCTGTTTCCGGTTGCCAAAGCCGGGGCGAAAGAGGATGCGAAAAACCTAAAACCATAAAGATATGGGCTTGTTTCACCGAGGATGCAAGCCCATATCTTTATGTTGTTGTTTATCGCTTATTGCTGCTGGGTCTGTGGGCTTTGCTGTTGTCCGCTTTCGCCGCCACTGGCCCCGCCGGTGCTGCCATTGGATTCGTTCTGCCCTTGGCTCGGGGTTTCGCCGGTTCCATTTCCAGCTCCTGCTCCGCCAGAACCGGTTGTGCTTCCAGCTCCGGAGTCCGTTGAGGTCGAGCCGTCTGAAGTGCCGCCAGACGATTTGTTCGAGTCGCTGTTCCCGTAGCTCCTGCGTTTGTAGGATCCGCTCGAATAACTTGATCTGGCGCCGCTGCCCCATGTGCCGTCCGGGCCGCCGATCTTGCCTTCGTCATGGGCGACGGGGAAGGTTTCGTTCGGTTGGTCGGCAAGTACCTGCTTCATGTACTCGGTGAACAGGTGGGCGGGGTAGAGGCCGCCGGAACCGTAGCCGCCATGCAACGGTTGGATTTCCTCCGGCGTGATGCCATCGGCCGCGGGCTTCCACATCGCGAAGACGGTGACCACGCTGGGGGTGAAGCCGATGAAGCTGCCGGCCGTCGAATCGTTTGCGGTGCCGGTTTTTCCGGCGATGGTCTTGCCTACTTTCCTCACTTCTGTGGCTGTACCGTACTGCACGGTTCCGGTCATCGCCTTGGCCACCAGCGCCGCGTCGTTGGCGCTGAAGACGCGCTCGGTATTGGTGGGCGCGCGATACATGTCCTTGCCGGCCGAATCCTTGACGCTTGCCACGATATGCAGCGTCGGTTTGTTGCCCTGATTGGCGATGGTGGCGTAGGCCTGCGCGACGTCGGAGACGCGCACGGCGTTGTTGCCGAGCACGGTGAACGCGTTGTCGCCGGGTACGAGCCTCGGGCTCATTCCCGCCGCCTGCGCGGTCTGCGCCACCTTCTTGGTCCCCAGATGCTCCTGCAGGTCCATGTAGACCGTGTTGACCGAATTCGCCGTTGCGCGGTACAGGTTCGTATAGCCATACTGCTCGTTGCTGAAGTTTCTGACCGGCTCGGTGATGCCGGCGTAGGTGCGCGGCGAGTTGCCGTTGAAGGTCGTGTCGAGGCTGACGCCTTCCTGGATGGCCGCCATAAGCGCGAACGGCTTCATGGTCGAGCCGAGCTCATAGGTGGACTGTGTGGCGTTGTTGAGCTGCTTTTTCAGGTAGTCGTCGCCGGCGTAGAAGGAGATGATCGATCCGTCCTTCGGGTTGACGCTCATTGCCCCGGTCTGCATGCCCTGGTTGAGAATCTTCTGGTTCTCCGCGCTTGACGGGCTTGCGGTGTTGAACATCAGATCCTGCTTGGCCTTGTCGATGGTGGTGACAATGGTATAGCCGCCGGTGTCGAGGTCGTCGCGGGTGAACGCCCCGCTGCCGGTCAGTTCGTCGCGCACCATCTGCAGGATGTAGCCGTTCGTTCCCTTATACGAGCTTTGCTGGCCTTGCGGGGCTACCGTCGGCGGCATCTGCTGGTTGGCCGCGGCGTCCTTCGGGCTGATATAGCCCTGTTTCTCCATGATGCCGATGACGCGCGTATAGCGCTGCTGTGCGCGCTTGGGGTTCACCGCCGGGTCCCAGGTCGAAGGGGCTGGGATGATGCCGGCCAGCAGCGCGGATTCGGGCATGGTCATATCCTTGGCGTCCTTGTTGAAGTAGGCCTTCGACGCCGCTTCGATGCCGTAGGCCCCGCGGCCTAGGTAAATCGTGTTCATGTAGTTGCACAGGACCTTGTCCTTGTCCTGCGACTTGGTGATTTTCATCGCCAGAATCGCTTCGCGCACCTTGCCGGCATACGTGTGGGTGTCGCCCATATAGTAGCGTTCCGCGTACTGCTGGGTGATGGTGGAGGCGCCCTGACGCGCGCCTCCGCTGACGTTATTGAGCAGGGCTCGTGCGATGCCTTTGAAATCGACGCCGGTGTCTTTGTAGAATGACTGGTTCTCGCTGGCCACCATGGATTGCCCGATGTATTTGGGCAGGGCGTCGCAGCTGATGATCTCGCGGTTCTGCGTGGCGAAATCGCCGACCGGAGTAGTGCCGTCGGCGTAATAGATCTTGGTCTTTTCGGCCATCGCGATTTTTTCCGGGAGTGGAATTTCGGTGGTGGCGTAAAGATAGGCGAACGTGCCTGCTCCGCCGACGATGAGCAGCGCAATGATGCCCAGCGTCCATTTGAGGATGCGATGCCTGTGTTTTTTAGGTGCCTTGCGTTGCGGCCCGCGTCTGTTCGGACGTTTGCGGGCCGTGTCAGCGTTGCTGCGCGAGTATTGGGCGCGCGGTGTTTTGGTGTTTCTGTAGCTGCGTTTGGGTTTGGCTCTGCCGGGATTTGCGGCACGCGCCGAAACTGTGCGAAACTCTGTGACCATGCCAACTACCGTAACGGTTGCCCTTGAAAAACAGCTGGGATTTGCGGGCAGAAGCGGTTTGAATGTGCGGTTTTGGTGACGGAAAACGGAAGAATGGCTCAATTCACGACCGCTTGGCCAGTGGCGCCTAACGTTTTCCTCGGTTCTTTCATGGAGTTGGCGGGTATCGGTTTTGGCAATTTTTTGTTACATTGGTTGTGTGTATACAGTACACGCCTGTGTTCTTTTCTTCATGAAGAGCTAGACTCGTAAATGGAATTTTGCACGTGAAATAAAGGAGTCAATATGAGTATTCGCGTGGCAGTGGCAGGCATTGGCAATTGTGCCTCGTCTCTGATTCAAGGTGTTGAGTATTACAAGGATGCGAAGGATGATGAGAAGATCCCCGGTCTCATGCACAACAATTTCGGCGGCTACCGGGTCCGCGACATTGAGTTTGTAACGGCGTTCGACGTTGACGCCTTGAAGGTGGGCAAGGATATCAGCGAGGCCATCGGTGCCTCGCAGAACAACACCTACAAGTTCTGCGACGTGCCGAACAAGGGCGTCGAAGTGCTGCGCGGGCCGACCCTTGACGGTTTGGGCGAATACTACAAGAAGATGATCACCGAGTCCGACGCCGAACCGGTCGATGTGGCCCAGGTACTGCGCGACAAGAAGGTCGACGTACTGGTCAGCTACATGCCCGTCGGTAGCGAGCAGGCCGACAAGGCCTATGCCCAGGCCGCGATGGATGCCGGTTGCGCCTTCGTCAACTGCCTGCCCGTCTTCATCGCCAGCGACCCGGAGTGGGCGCAGAAGTTCCGCGATGCCGGCGTGCCGATTATCGGCGACGACATCAAGAGCCAGGTCGGCGCCACCATCACCCACCGCGTGATGGCCCGCCTCTTCGAGGACCGCGGCGTGCGCCTCGACCGCACCTATCAGTTGAACGTCGGCGGCAACATGGACTTCATGAACATGCTGCAGCGTTCGCGCCTGGAGTCCAAGAAGGTCTCCAAGACCCGCGCCGTCACCTCGATCGTGCCTCACGAGATGGAGTCGCGTAACGTGCACATCGGCCCGTCCGACTACGTGGCGTGGCTCGACGACCGCAAGCTGGCGTTCGTGCGTTTGGAAGGCACCACCTTCGGTGACGTGCCGCTGAATCTGGAATATCGTCTTGAGGTTTGGGATTCCCCGAACTCCGCAGGCATCGTCATCGACGCCGTGCGCGCCGCCAAGATCGCGCTCGACCGTCACCTTTCCGGCCCCGTTCTCGCTCCGAGCTCCTACTTCATGAAGTCCCCGGCCGTCCAGCATGAGGACAACGAGGCGCGTGCGCTGGTGGAGAAGTACATCGCCGGCGAAGTCGAGAAGGACGAAGCCGGACTCGATGCCGATGTGAAGTCGGCCAAAGACAACGGCAAGGACGTCTGGCACGCCTGAGTAAAGCGTGTATGATATTCATCAATATCTGGTCGCCACTTGCATTACGCAAGTGGCGATTTTCGCATCAGATGCCTTCAAAAATTCCGTCATGCGGCCGTATGGTCTTTCCGATCGGTTCAATGCGCTCCGACCCCTTGATTTTCCTGCTTTTTCTTCGATACGGACATCGTTCGACATCGATTTGATATTGTCGTTCATTCATGGATTTACCTGTTTTTTGGAATCGATGTAAACAAGCATTAGTCATCATCGTATAATTATTCCATCTGTCATGAAAAACAGAAAAGAAAGAAGCAAGAAGTCAAATGAAACGGAAAAGATGGTCTGGGCTGACGGCATTAGCCGTAACAGTCTCGATGTTCGCCGGCTTTGCAGGCGCGATGACCACGGCGAATGCCGCGGAAGTCGACAACGGTGGCGCACTGACGTTGAATCAGCGGGTCCTCAAGGGCGAGAAGGGGAAGGTCGCGCCTTCGGTCGCTGGAGCGTCCGGCAAGATTGATGCCTTCATTTCCACGACGGGTACCGCTGGAGTGGAGAAAAAGACGCAGGTCCTCGATCGTCTTGACCTGCTTCGTAGCGGTTCGCCGTCGCAGCGTGAGCAGCAGGCGAACAGCGAGGGACGGCAGTCGGCCAGCAAGGCCGGTGCGACGGCAAACCGCGTATTCGCCGAGCTGAAGAAAATCGACCCCAGCGCGCAAATGACCTTTGTGACCTCGTATTCCACAACTGGTGTGGCGGTTCGTGCCGATGCGTCCGCGTTGCGCGATTTGGTCAAACGCTCCAAAAACGTTTTGCGTGTTTCGTCTTTGCCGAAGATGACCGTGGCCGATGATCCGTCCACTTCGGGTCAGGCCGGGACGGCGAAAGCCCGGGCTGCCGATGGGGAAACGAAGGCCACGGCAAACGGCAACGATACGACTCCCGCTCCTACCGGCAACGCCGGCGATAGCAGCAAAGCCGCTGATCCGAAATCCGATGAAACCCCCAAGGCTGGCGTTCAGTCCGAGGCTCCGAGTGCTACTCAAGGGTCGGCGCAAACGCAATCGAGCGCCCAGCCTGAAGCGCAGGATGCCGGTGAGGTTCCATACAACAAGCACAGCGATCAGTTCATCAATGCCGTCAATACTTGGAATCAGACGGGTAAGACGGGTGAAGGCGTCAATGTGGCCGTGGTGGATACCGGCCTGGATTATACCCATGCCGATTTCGGTGGCGTAGGCACTCCTTCCGCCTACCAGACCGCTCTTTCCTCCACCGCCGATCCGTTGACGGACCCGACGCTGAAAACGCTGCTCGACTCCGGCAAATTCAAGGGCGGCTACGATTTCGCAGGCCCGGTCTATGGTTCGGATGACGCCAGCGGCAATATGATCGATACCCCCACTCCGGACGCCAACCCGATTGATGGCGAGGGAGGCCACCACGGCACCCATGTGGCCGGTACCGTGGCAGGTTATGGCATTACCGCAGGTGGAAGCCGATTCTCGGGCAACTACACCTCGCTGAACAACAGCGATGTGCAAGGCATGAAGATCGGTCCGGGATCTGCGCCCAAGGCCGGCCTGTATTCGTTGAAGGTTTTCGGCGACAACGGTGGCAGCACCGGACTGACGCTCGAAGCCCTCGATTGGGTCTCCAGGCACAACCTGAGTTGCGCTCCCGCCGATAAGATCAGCATTGTTTCCATGTCGTTGGGCTCCTCCTTCTCGCAAGGGGACGAACCTGATGCGGCAGCGGTCGACAATCTTTCCAAGGACGGCGTGGTCTCGGTGATCGCCGCCGGCAATGACGGCGACTACACCGACATTCTGGGTTCTCCGGGATCCGCACGCAGTGCATTGACCGTCGCCGCCAGCGAAACCGGCATGATCCTGCAGGATGCCATCAAGGTTACCGCAGGTCCTTCCGTCATCAATGGCAGGTACCTTGCCGGACAGTATTCGTCCGGTTTCACTGGCAGCTTCAACGTCACCGCTCCGGTTGTCGCCATCAAGGGTTCGACGGATGACCCCAACGACAACGCCGAAGGTTGCAAGGCATATTCTGCTGCCGATGCGGCTGCGGTAAATGGCAAGATCGCTTATGTGCACTGGGACGACAGCAACGTCTCGTGCGGTTCGAGGGCCCGGTTCAACAATGCCGAGCACGCAGGGGCCGTAGGTATCATCTTCGATTCCCAGCAGAATGTGCCGGCGGCCGGAATCGCCGGTAACTCGACCATCCCCGGCTTCCAGATTATCAAACAGGATTCCGACGATATCTCCCTTGACTCCCTCATTGAGGCCGGTGGGGTGAGCGTGCAGCTCGGTGACGCGTTGAAGCAGACCCAGGAGAACGATTACTCCGGTGAAATTGCCGATACGATCGCCGACTTCAGCTCACGCGGAATCCATGGCTCCTATAACGGCACCATCAAGCCCGATGTGGCGGCTCCCGGCGTCGGCATCGGTTCGGCTTCGGCCGGAAGCGGCAATGGCATGGAAGTCATGCAGGGCACCTCGATGGCGACCCCGCTGGTTTCCGGCGTGACCGCTCTTGTGCGTGGCGCGCACCCCGATTGGAGTGCATCGCAGGTCAAGGAACAGATGATCAACACCGCCACCCATGACATCAAAACCGATCACACCCCCAACGCCAAGACTTATGGCCCGATGCGCGTGGGTACCGGTCGCGTCGATGCCCTTGCCGCGGTCAACAACCCGGTCCAGGTCTCCTCTGACGATCCTTCCGCGGTCACGGCCGGTTTCGGCGTGGTCCAGGTAGGCCAGAACGGATACAGCGCCAAGAAGACCATTACGGTCAGTAACACTTCCAGCGTTGCCCGCAACTTCTCGGTGGCCTACCTGCCCCGTACACAGACGCCCGGCGTCAATTACACGTTGAGCACGAGCAACGTCACCGTTCCCGCGAACGGAAGCGCGAACTTCGACATCAACCTGAGCGTCCCCGATCAGTCAGCGTTGCGTCACACCGTGGGCGACACCCAGACTGACAGCGCGCAAGGCATCGCCAGCGCCATCGTTACCGATGCCACCGGCGTGATCGAACTGACCCCGACCGATTCTGCGCCGAATGCTTCGCCGTTGCGTGTGGCCGTCGCCGTGGCTCCCAAGCCGGTTTCCAACACCAATACCACTTATGCGGTGGCGTCGGACGGAAGCAAGAGCCTGGTGACCGGCGGGCAAGGCATTTCCCAGGGCATCGGTAACCAGAAGTATGTTTCTCGCCAGATTCCTCTGGTGCTTTCGGCAACCGATTCCGAGACCGCGAAGGACGATGAGGTTGCGGCCGGCTGGCCGGTGCGTGGTTCCCAAGCCTATGACATTCGGGCCATCGGCTATTCCAGCACCGCGCCTCAGGTCAGCGACCCCACTAATGCCGCCGTCAGTTTCGGCATCGTCACCGACAAATCCTGGAGCCATCTGGCTGACGGGTTCAACTTCGACATCGATATCGATACGGACGGCGACGGACAAATCGATCGCATCATCGAACCGTCGCTCAGATATCAGGGCAACCAGCTGGACACAGCGATTGCCTTGGTGGCAAAGGTCAGTGGCGGCAACACTACGATTGTCGACCAGGTCGAGATTGACCCGGAGTTTGTCAATGATTCCAACCAGCTTGTAGTCACGGTACCGTTGAGCGATCTGGCCGATGTCACTTCTGCCAGCACGAGCGCACCTATGTCCTATAAGGTCGAATCGTCCTATTTGGGCACAAACCAGACGGTCGATGAGGTCGGATCGTTCAGCGATACGAAGTTCGATGCCATCAAGCCGGCCATGTGGTATGGCAATGCAGGCTTGGGCAGTAACGGCGATTTCGAATTCCCCGATCAGAACGGAACCACCATTCCGGTTCACATGGCTCAGGCTGCCCCGCAGGTTTCCGCTCAGGGCGGTAGTGCTGATGAGCGGATTCCGGCCACCCTGCTGGTCCACACATTGGGTCAGGTTCCTGACAACGATGCGCAGACCTTCTCGATGGATGTGGCATCGCGAGCAGGCAAGACGGATCTGCAGGCCGCCATCGATGCGGCCGCCGGTCTGAACGAAGCCGATTACACAGCGGCTTCATGGTCGCAGCTCCAGACGGCTCTCGCTTCGGCAAGGGCGGTAATGGCCGACGAGGACGCGACACAAAGCGATGTCGATACGGCGACCACAGTGCTCAGGAACGCCGAGCATGCCCTGGCGCAACAGGTGGCCGGACAGAGCGATCGTGACGTGCTGCAGGCAGCCGTTGATGCCGCTTCCAGGCTCAATCAATCCGACTACACGGCCGACTCGTGGCGCGCGTTCGCTTCGGCTTTGGCTCAGGCCAAGAGTCTTCTGGCGAATCCCAATGCCGCAAAGAACGATGTCGTGGCTGCCACCGTCGCCCTCAAGCAGGCCCAGCAGGGATTGCAGAGGCTTGAAGGCGGTTCCGCCGGTGTGGGGCCTGCGGCTCCAGGAATCGGCTCGGCTGCTCCCGGCCTTGCTTCGGCTGCGTCGCTGTCGTCCCGCTCTTCTCGCAGGTCTCGCGGATCTCGCGGTTTGGCTACAACCGGTTCGTCGGTTGTCTTCGAAGTGCTGGCTGCGGTGACATTGCTTGCCGGAGGTGTTGCGGTGTCGTTCGCAAAGCGTCGTCATATGATGCGTCTTTGAGCACCCGATGTCGTCCCGTAGCAGATGCTACGGTGACCGACTGATATAAGCAATCGCGTTCGTCCTGATATTCCATGGGATGAACGCGATTGTGCATCTTGTCTTTCTTGGCGATCCAGTAGGCTTGTGTTGAGAAGGTGCTTTTGGGATATGCAAAATACGTCTTCTTTGCTGTTCCTACGTTTTGGCGCAAAGAAAGACGCATACGAGGAATAAAAAAACGTCTTTCCGGCATTGTGGTGTTGGAATGCCGGAAAGACGCAGTAACGGATCGCAGTTACTCTTACTTGCCTAGCAGCGGGGAGACCTGCTTGTCGTAGGCGATGAGCGCTGAATTGATGACCTGGTGCATGTCGTAGTAGGCGTAAGTGCCCAGTCTGCCGCCGAAGATGACTTGCGGCTCCTTGGCTGCCAAGTCCTTGTATTGCTGGTAGAGTTTCTGGTCGTCGGCGGTGTTGATGGGGTAGTAGGGTTCGTCGTCGCGTCCGGCGGCGCGGCTGTATTCCTCCCAGACCACGGTCTTGTTAGGGTTCTGCTTCTCCTTGCGCTCGGGGTTGAAGTTCTTGAACTCGATGGCGCGGGTGTAGGGCACGTCGGCGTCCACGAAGTTCATCACCGGGCAGCCGAAGTGGTCGCCCTCCTCGTAGCGTTGCTCCTTGAAGTCGACGGTGCGCCACTTGAGGTCGCCGAGCGCATAGTCGAAGTATTTGTCGACCGGGCCGGTGTAGACGATGGGCACGCTTCCGACCAGCGCCTTCTTGTTGAATGGCTGGTTTTCATCGAAGAAGTCAACTCCGAGCGTCACATGGATCTTCGGGTCGTCGATCATGCGCTGCATCCAGGCGGTGTAGCCGTCGGTGGGCAGCCCCTCCCAGGTGTCTTTGAAATAGTGGTTGTCGTAATTGAAGCGTACAGGCAGGCGCTTGATGATGCTCGCCGGCAAATCCTCCGGCGCGGTCTGCCACTGCTTGCTGGTGTAGTTCTTGATGAACGCCTCGTAGAGCGGGCGGCCGATAAGCTGGATGCCTTTGTCGTTGAGGTTCTCCGGGTCGGTACCGGCCAGCTCGCCCGCCTGCTTCTCGATGATCGCCTTGGCCTCACCCGGCGTGTAATGCGCATGGAAGAACTGGTTGATCGTCCCCAGGTTGATCGGCATGGGGTAGACCTCGCCGTCGTGCGTGGCGTAGACGCGGTGCTGATAGTCGGTGAAGGTCGTGAAGCGGTTGACGTAGTCCCACACGCGTTTGTTGGAGGTGTGGAAGAGGTGCGCGCCGTACTTGTGGATTTCGGCGCCGGTCTCCTTGTCCATATAGGAGTAAGCGTTACCGCCGATATGTGGCCGGATGTCGATGATTTCGACGCTGTGGCCGTGCTCGGCCGCCTGCTGCGCCACGGTCAGTCCGAACAGCCCTGCCCCCACGACCACCAGATCGGGTAACGTCGTGTCCGTGTTCTGTGCCATCTGTGTTCCTATCTGTGGTTCTGTCAGCCTACGTCTGGAGCGAAGCGATTCCATTCCCGTTCGGCGAGGAATACGCCTCAAATGGACTTCGCTGCGGACGATACTATTCCGGTGTTGCTTCAACCATAGTACCCAGTTTGTTGATGTTTTCCTATAATGTCATGCATTTCGGAGAGTCTGCATCGCTTGCATGTCCCTATTGGTCCCCGTTTTGTGATTCGCGGGCAAGCCGGTCCCGGCATGGGGTATACTGGTTAAGCCTTCACGTGGCGTTATGTCACCCAATCCCCCCAGGGCAGGAATGCAGCAAGGGTAAGTGGCCTCTGTCGGGTGCGTGAAGGTTTTCTCGTCTTTAGAGCCAGCCGAATCGGTGTCGATTTCAACGGTTGGTATCTTGGTTCGTTTATCAAGGAATTCGTAATATGCGACCATACCGGCCTTTAGACTTTGAACCATGGTTATGAGCGGGAACGATACGTTGGATTTCAGTGGTTACGTCGCAATGGATGCGGCGAAAACGATGCTGGATGGTGCCTCCGAAACCCATGCCCGCACGCTTCTGGTGGCGGGCGCGCCGTGCTCGGGGAAAACCGGGTTCGCGCTGGCGGCAACGCTGGAAGGTATCTTGCGATTCGGTGACGGCAAGGTTTCCATGGCCGTTTCAGGCAGACAGGCGGCCGACAGGCTTTCCGACCGAATCATTCGTACCGTCAGCTCCACTTCCACCGCCCGGCCAGTGACCACGCTATCGGCCATCGCTTTCCGTCTGCTTTCAATCCTTCGCGATAACATGCGCGAGCCCCTGCCGAAACTGCTGAACGGTGCTGAGCAGGATGCGCTGTTGCGGCAGGTGGTCGCGGTCCACGTCGGCCATGCCCGCTCCGGCGAATTGTGCGATACCTGCGAGTTGATGCGGCAGTATTTCGCTGCCGACGACTGGGTCAATACCGTTTATGGCGATGACGGAAGCGGGGCGGCCGGCAAGGCTCGTGGTTCTGTGGCTGGCGGTCAAAAGCCAAAGGCGGAGGTGAAAGTGGACCAGCCTCGCTCGGTTTCGCAAGGTGCCGGTTCCAGCGATGTCCTGTTCGCGCGCGGGGTCAACGATGCGTTTGTCATGCAATTGCGTGATATGCTGGCCCGCATGGACGAGCTGGGCCTGGGGGCCTCGCGTGAGGACGAGGTCCTCGCGATGCTTGCGGAATCGCAGAATTCCGGCGATGGCTACAGTCTGCGTGTGGAGCGGCTTGGCGTCCAGTGGCGGTTGGCGTTCGCCTTGCGTCGTGAATACGTGCAGGCGGTGGTCGACGGCTATCCGGGCCAGTTCCGGCTTGATTCCTCCCGGCTGTTGGTTGAAGGTGCGCAGGCGGCCGCACAGGTCCCTGATGCCGTGCTGCCGGAATTTGTGGTGATTGACGACTTTCAGGATCTGACGCTGGCCGGGCTGTCGTTCCTGGAGGCGTTGGCACGACGTGGCGTGAGGCTGCTGTTGGTGGGCAATCCCGACGAAGCCGTACAGACCTTCCGTGGTTCCTACCCTGAGTATCTGTTCATGCATGCGCAGCAGCCCCCGCTTTCGGCCGGATTGCTGACCTTGCCTGTGCGCCCGATTTGTAATGTTGGCCATTCTTCTTATCTCGATCTGCTTGCCTCGCGCGTTTCGCTTTCCATCGCCGCAAACGAGGATACTTCCGTGGCATTGCCCGACCGGCCGGGGAAATTGCCGCGTGTCTCGGCAAGTCTGCCCATCGAGACCTTGGAGGCGAACGATTCGAGGCCGGAGGACGGCAGCGTAGAAACCCTGCTGTACCGCAACCCGCGTGAGGAGCTGGACGACGTCGTCTGGCGCATCAAGGAAGCCCATCTTTCTTCCGGTTGTCAGTGGAACGATTTCGCGGTGATCGCCCACGACAACGATACGGTACGCGCGTTCGGCGAGCGGCTGCGAGGCGACGGGGTGCCGGTGCGTTATTCGGCGGTCACCAGGCCGCTGAAGGACGATCCGAGCGTGCAGGGCTTGTTCGCGTTGCTGGAATTGGCGAGGTTGCGCCACGACGGCATTGACGCTTCCGGCATGTCGTTGACGCAAACGGCGAGATATGTGCGCAGTCGCGTGCAGACGTTGTTGGAAAGCCCGTTGGTCTCTCTCCGTTCGTCTTCGGCGGCTTACACCTCGTCCCTTCCCGCGCGTCTGTCTCCGGTGGAATCGGTGATGAAGGCCGTCGCCTCGTTGGCACAGGTGGTCGATGGCGAAATGAATGGCCAAGCCACGTCGACAGGTGCTGACGAATACGAGCATACTTTGGATGTCACCGCGCAGCTGCCTCGTTTGCAAGCCACGTGGAAGCAGCTACGTGAGCGGATTATCGCGCAGCGTCCGGTGGATGATGTCGAAGTAGATGACAGCCTTGTCGAAGGTGCCTCTGACCGGGATGAAGCAGACATGCCCTTCGGTTTGGATGCGATGTATGTCATGCTCGAATTCGATGGTTCCGGGTTGGAAGCCGACTCTGCAGATGGCTCTGCCAAGCTGGAATCGGATATTTCCATTGACGCTAACACCGGCTCTGCCGGACCTGAAACCGATTCTGTTGATGATGTCGAAGCTGTGTTTCAATTGATCGGCAAGGTGGGCGGTGACCTCTATTCCCGTGCCTTCGCCCACGTCTGGGATTTGGTGGCTGCCGTCGAGCAGGGGTTGCGGGCCTTGCCCAGCAGTGAGCCCCAGTATGCGCTCGGGCTGGCTTGGGAGGCTTGCCACGTGGCCGAAGCTTGGCAGTGTCAGGCGCTCGCGAACAACGCCGATGGCCGTGCCGCCAACGACCGGCTCGACGTGATGATGCGGCTTTTCGCCTACGCGTCCGGAACGGGAGCGGAGCAAAGCGTCGGGGATTTCATTTCCAGCGTCCGTTCGATGCGCATTGAGGCTGATTCGTTGGCCAAGGTCGCGCCCGTCGATCAGGCGGTCACGCTCACCACGCCGGCCGGTGCGGCGGGCAGTCATTGGCGCTTCGTGTTCATCGTGGCGATTCAGCAGGATGTCTGGCCGAACCTTGCCGCGCGCAACACCATGTTCGGCGGCGAGAATCTTGCCGACATCGTCTTGCACGGCGGTATGCGAGACGAGCATGAGCCGGGCAGGGCAGGGGGCGATCCCGAACTCGCCCAGGTGCTTTCGGCCGAGCAGAAAAGCTTCCTGGTGGCGCTGACGAGGGCGGGCGAACGGGTGACGTTGAGCGCGGTGCTGAGCGACGATACCGTGCCTTCCGATTTCCTGTATACCTATGTGCCCGAACGCTTTGACCGCGTGCTTGACGCCGATCCGACGACCCGGGATTACACACCGCTTGCGGATTCCGGACGCTTCGCCGGCCTTGACGCCGATCCGCGTGGGCTCGTGGCCGCCTCACGTATCGAGCTGATGCGTCAGGCTGCTATCACCGGAAGTGCTTCCGGGCACGCCGATGACGTCGCCGGCCGTCAGGCTGACAAGAATCCCGGCACGGCTGGGGTTGCGGGCGTCAAGGCCGATTTCTCGCAACCGGCTGTCGCGCCTGACACCGCATCTTCCGCTCGCGTCCGTGACGCCGCCGCATCGTTGGCGCTGCTTGACGATGCCGGACTTGGAGCCGCCGACCCCGATAGTTGGCCGTATACCTTCGATACGCAGGACCAAGTTAGTGCACAATCCAAAGTCGCACGAAATGCAAACACAGTGGAATCGTCACATCGTGATGATCTCAATAAACTAGTCTCAACGAAAGTTTCGCAGACCTCATCGAACGCCCCGGGCGGCAAGGAACCATCGTCTTTGGCTCCTACGGTGACGCTTTCCCCCTCGCAGGTCGACCGCATCTGGGCCTGCCCGGTCTGCTGGATGCTGGAAAGCCAGTTCGCCGGCCCGCGGCCGTCCAATGCGGCCACGAGTTTCGGCACCCTGATCCACAAGGTCGCCCAACTTGCCAGCGAAGCCGGCTTGGACGCTCCCGATTTTTTGGCACAAAAGCCCGAAAACGAACGTATCGAGGCGATTACGGCTCGCTTGATGGATATGTATCGTGAGCTTGCCGACGACCTGGGTGCCATCGATGACCCTGAGCAGCGCTATCGCGCGGAAAGCAAGGATGAGGGCGCGCGGCAGACGCTTGCCGATATCGCGACCTACTTTGTGACTTCAAACGACAAGGATTATCCCTACGCCAATCTCAAGAACTTCACTGTTGGCCGTCTGCAGCGGGCGGATAGCGAGTACGAGTTCGCGGCAAAGTTCGGGCTGGATGATATCTGTGCGGCCTATAACGCCATCGAGGGCATCGAGCCGATTGGCGTTGATGACCTGGCGGGCATCATGGGCGTGCTCAACGGCGGCTGGCCCGAGGCCATGAGCCTGGATCTGCAGGTGCGCCTGACCGGACGCATCGACCGTATGGAATGGCGGGATCTGGGCGACGGCAAAGAGCATATACGCCTGATCGATTGGAAAACCGGGCACAAGCATACGGCCAAGCAGATGTTCAACGATCTGCAGCTGGTCTGCTACCAGCTCGGCCTGGCGTTCCCCGAGGCGAATCGTTCGCAGAACCACGGGGAAGGCGCGACTTCGACGGCTCTGCCCAATACGGGCTTGCATGGGACGCAGGCGCTCAAGGCCATGCCCGACATCACCCAAAGCGCCTTGTTCGACGTCGATGAGGCCACGGCTCCGGCATTGAGCTATCGAACCCCCGAAACGCTTTTCCAACCCCCGCTTTTCCATGGCGGAGCGTTGAACGGCACGGGTTTCACACCGCGCAGCCATTATTCCGACTTGCAAAAACTGGCGGATATTCCCGATTTGCCGGCTGATGCGCCGCAAAACGTGAGTGGGCGCGCCTGGCAGGGGTTCCTCTCGTTGCGCGGCACCCAGGCGGTATGGGCGCTGACCATGATCTCGCGTATTTTCTATGCTGCGGCGGCCTCGCGTTCGAGTGTGTTGGTCGCCCGTCCTCAGCCCGACCACGTGGCTTGGTGCCATATGAAAACGGTGTGCCCGGCCTGTGCCGGTGAGGTGGATACGGTCTATGAAGTCAGGAGGGGCTGAGATGACGGAAGAGGAGAACCTGAGCCGGTTCAACGACATCGACGGCGTGCGTGTCGGGATGAAGCCGTCCGACGGCAATAACCGTGACGATGCGGGCCATGGGCCCACAGTCGCCGCGACCAATACCGACAGTCCCGAGCAGTCCGCGGTCATCAACGCGCCCCAGAACGCCGACGTACTCGTGGTCGCCGGTGCCGGGTCCGGCAAGACCTACACCATGACCCGCCGCATCATCAACCTGATCGAGGTCGGCGTGCCGCCCGAGAAGATCCTCGGCCTCACGTTCACACGCAAGGCCGCCTCCGAGCTGTTGGGCCGCGTTTCGGGCGCCGTGGCCGAAAACGCCAGGACGGGCGAGGCTGCGGCGGCCGCTGCCGGCGCTTCGCACCGTGCCAACGTGTTCCTCAAACCCCAGGTCTCCACCTACGATGCCTTCTTCCAGTCCATTGTGCGTCAATACGGCCTTCTGGTCGGCTTTGACCAGAACACCCAGCCATTGAGCGAGGCCGGAGCCCATCAGCTTGCCGTCACCGTCATCGATGAGAACATGGACATCCTGCGCGGGCAGGGTTTCGGCGGTTTTTCCGATATCGTCACCAAGGTGCTGGGGCTTTCCAACGCCATCAGCGGTTCGATGATCGGCGAGCATTGCGTGAGCGTTCCCGATGCCATCGCCCGTATACGTGCGTGGGACCAGGCGTTCATCGCGCAAATGGACACCGCCATCGGCGATGAGGTGGTGCCGCAGGACGGACCGAAGCCCGGCAAACCCCCGAAGCGCAGGAAAAAGGACAGCGACGAGCGATTCGCCGAACGTATCGCCGAATATCGTGCCACCTACCATGCCCTGGCCGTTTTCCGCAGTGCCGGAGCACGTGCCGTCGCGCAGAAACGTGAGATCCTGTTGACCTTGGTCGAGCGTTACCACGAGCGCAAACAGCAGCTCAATATGGCGGAATTCAACGATTTCACCGTCGCCGCCTATGCATTGATCACCCGTTTCCCCTCGATAGGCGAGCGTCTGCGTCATCGCTATACCCATGTCCTGCTTGACGAATATCAGGACACGTCCACCACCCAGGCTGCGCTGATTGCCGCCTTGTTCCATCCTTATGGTTCTGCATCGCGGTCAGGCTGTTCCGCGGTCAACGCCGTCGGCGATCCCTTCCAGTCCATCTATGCCTGGAGAGGTGCAAGCCCCGGAGCGTTCCGCATGTTCCAACGTGATTTCGGCATGGATGAGGCCGCCAGGCCGTTTTCGTTGAGCGTCACCCGACGCAATGCCAGAGTGGTTCTCGAGGCGGCCAACGACTTGACCCAACCGCTGCGTACGCCCCAGGCGATGCCGTCGAGCTCGCCGATGCATGAGGTGGCGGTGCCGGCGCTGACCACCATTGACGGGGCCAAGGAAGGCACGCTGGGTGTGCTTGGTTTCGATACGCTTGGCCAGGAAATCGACGCCGTCGCGCGTTTCGCCAAAACCTCCATCGCCAGGCACACGCCCAAAGATCCGGGCCGCAAAGACGTCCGCCCGCATGTGGCCGTCCTGTTTAGAGGCAAGAGCACCATGCCGCAATTCGCCGAAGGGCTGCGTAAAGCGGGACTGACGACGCTGACCGTCGGCTATTCGGCGCTCCTGGACCGTCCCGAAATCCGTGATGTGCTGGCCTTGCTGCATGTCATCGCCGATCACACGGACTCAGGTGCCCTGATGCGTCTTTTGGCAACGCCGCGCTTCGGGCTGGGCAGCCATGACCTGAACGCTTTGGCCAGGCTCGCCAGCCGTCGCAACGACGAATACCGGTTCCGTGCACTGGCCCAGGCCGGGCTGGTGCCGGCCGATGCCAAACCGGACCAGAGGGCGAAACTGGTCGCCGAGCATCGCGATCAGGTGCCCAACATGGTCTTTCTTGCCGATACTCTGAGCGACGACAAGCTTGTGGCGACCTTGGATTCGCCTCGTGTCGCCTCGCTTTTCAGCGCGTCCGGACTTGCCGCCATCCGTCATGCGGCGGGAGTTTTGCGGCAGGTCAATGCCGTTGTCAACCACGGTCTGGTCGAAATCATCGAAACCGCCGTCGAAGCGCTCGATCTCGATATCGACACGGTCGTGGCGCTTGCGCTTGAGGAATCCGGGAGCCGGGTCGAGCCCGCTTTGGCGCGTTCGCCGATGAACGCCCTGGTGGACTTGGTCAACACCTATACACGGGAAATCACGGAGGGGGCAACGCCTACGCTGCGCGGGTTCGTTTCCTGGGTGGATTCGCTCAAGACCATCCCCGACGAAACCGCGGCGGTTCCGGGCGACCCGGTCGACGTGGTGCTGATGACCATCCACCAATCCAAGGGCCTTGAATGGGATTCCGTGGCCATTGTCGGCATGAAGGCTACGAGTTTCCCGTCCAATCAGGGCGACAAGCTCAAGGTCGAATTGGATGAGAATCATATCGGCGGTCTGAAAGACGGCGTCTGGCAAGCCCCGCAATATCGTGAGACGGCCAATACCTGGCTTGATGACCCGGCGGCCGTGCCTGTGCCGGTACGTGCCGATGCCAATATCCTTCCCCGATTCCCGCACGATGCAGGTGTCGGCGACGATCCACTTGCGGCCCTGCAGGAGCTTTCCAGCGTGGAGACGATGGGCAACGAGTCCGAGGGGCTGATGTGTGCTTTCGACGCCATCGAGAGCGCTGATGATAATGTGTTTGATGGGAGAGGGGGTCTCCGGCTGCCGTTGATGGTGCAACGTACCTTTCCCAACAGGAGGAATACGGCCGGCGGCTGCATGCCGACGAACGCCGGCTGGCCTACGTCGCCTTGACGCGTGCCCGCGAGGAGGTGCTGATGACCTACAGCCGTCACGCCGAACTCTCGCGAGATCCCGGTGCGGCCGGCACGGGTCACGATTCCAAACCGTCGAATTTCCTTACCGAGGTGCATGACGCTTTGGCATATAGGGATGATGTGGCCGTACTTGAAGAGGATACACAACCTTGCGATGGTGGCAGCGACAATGTGCTCGATGTCAAAACCGCGGATGGCGAAGAAACGTCGCAAAATGATCATTCTGCGGTTGCGTCAGGCAACGATACCGATACCGAAAACGTTACGGAAGCCAATCCGCCTGTTCATCCGACGTTGTCGGATTTGGGAGCGCCGAAACCGGACGGTCTTTTCGTCGGTTCGCAGGCAGGTCAATACGAACGGGCCATTGTCGAAGAGGCTTGGCAGACGCCTCTTGATCAGGATCTTATGCGGGAGGACGAGCCGTTGCCATGGCCGGCTTCGATGAGCGAGGAGATGGCGGGGCAGTTGCGTCGTTCGGCCACGCTGACCCGGCAGATGTACGATCGTCTTGTGAAGGAGGCCAAGGACGGCAACGAATCCCAGCCCGAATCGCAGGTCGGAGGCGATGCCGTCGCGCTTGCGGTTGACCGCATAGCCGCTGAGCTGCCCGAAGGCCAATCACTTGCCGAACGTACGCGTATGCTGTTGGCCGACAACGATCTGATGCCATCGATGCAAATCGTGCAAGAGCGCAATGCCGGTACCTCCAACCAACGTATCGCCAGTAACCCCGCCAAAGGCGTTTCCGGTAAAGCCGAGTTCGACAATCCCGTTGAGCGGTCTAGCGAAGAGGGTTCCCGTGCCGAAAACGTGAATGCTCTGGATGTCGAGGTGCGTCGTCGCGGCGAGCGTATTCTTGCCGGCCGTCGGCAGAATGTCACCTCGTTGCAGGCCAGTGCAGGCAATATGAGCAAGAAGGAGAGCCGGAATTATTGGCGCGCTCTTGTGCGTCCGATTCCCCGTGTCGCGTCGCCTGCCGCCGAAGCCGGTACGCGATTGCACGCATGGGCGCAACGCTTCGTCGATGCGTTCGGGGCCGATGAGGTTGCCGAGACACCCGCAGACGATGGCATATCAGCTGTAGCCGGCGGTAACCAATCTGAGACCCGCGCCTCCCTGATCGCCGGCCTCGAGTATTCCGAGCGGAACCCGGAGGCCAACCGAACCGCCGCCGACCGCAAAATCCTGACATGGCAGCGCCGACTGGTCGAAAGCCGTTGGGCGTCCCGGCGTCCGTATGCGGCCGAAGAGCAGATTGTCGTCGCGATTGCCGAACTCGGCAACCGTATTGTCAACGGCAAGCTCGACGCGGTGTTCTATGGCGGACTTGATGTCGACGACCCGACGAAACGGTTCACCATCGTCGATTGGAAAACCGGTAAGAGGCCGACGACGCAGGAGGATATCGACCGGAAACTGGCGCAGCTCGACATGTACCGGCTGATGTTTTCGCAAATGAAGAACATTCCGTTGGACAGCATCGACGCCACATTGTATTATCTTGACGTGGCCCGCGAGGATCGTCGTGAGGAACATGCCAAGCCAAAATCCAAGCTTGAGATTTTGAGGGAGCTGAACGCCGGAATCCCGGTGGCCAGTGACGAAGATTAGGCATTTATGTCGACGATGTATGCCACCTGGTGATATATTGTGCGTTGTTTATGGCCGGTAGGGTTTACGTTCGTCAATACGGCGGATATGGCTCGTAGCGTAACACAATATGGGTATGATGTAGTGGTTTTGATTTTTGATTTGTCTCTTGAATGAGGCTTTTGCCCGGAATACGGGTTCTGTGTCGGTAGGGGCCGGCAGGTGACGGAGTATAGATGATTATGGAGGAACACGGACGTATGGAACATGTTGAGCAAGGCGATGCCGGAATCGGAGTGGTCTATTCCCCGATGATCTGGAGTGATGTAGAGGCCATCACCCGGCAGTTCGATGAGACCTGGGGCCATTATGCGCTGCTGGGTGACAATCAAAAGCTTTCGCTGCTTCTTTCCTACCATTTTGTGTTGCATTATATCGAGCCGGCGACGCGAGGCGAAATCGCGCACAAAAACGGCCAATTCATGGGGGTCGTGCTTTCGCGGGTCTCCGGCCAGCCGGTGATGTTCGGCAACGTTGCGCAGGAAATGGCGAAAATCGACGAACGGCTCAACTCGATTCCGGCTGGGCGTAAAGCGCTGATGGATACGGAACTGGGCTTCGAGATCGAGCGGCGTATGGAACGCCAGACCGGTATCAACGACAAGGCTCCCGCCGAAGTCGAGCTTTTCCTGGTGTCCTCGGCCTCCCGAGGCCAAGGCGTCGGCGGCCAGCTGTGGAGCCGCACCATGGAGTATTTCGAGCGCTCGCACGAGCCGATGTTCTACCTGCATACCGATTCGGATTGCGACGTGAGCTTCTACGATCGTCACGGGATGAAGCGCATCGCCGAACGGGAGGAACAACGCCATCCCGATGATGGCCGCGACCGCGGGATGGCCCCGACCAAGATGTTCATCTATGCCGGCGTTCCCGCAAAGGTCAAGCAGACCGTTTCATAAAGAGCGGCAACAAGTGATTGCTTCGTGCCATTAAAGACGGTGGTCCTGGTTCGGAGATGTCGATGAGGGGCGTTTGATCTCGGAGGTCTTGCTTTAGGTCGGAACGTCAAGCGCGGGCCGGGTTGCCAATAACGCTGAAGTGAAAGCGGGCGCCGTCCGACTCGCAAAGATGCCGGTTTCACGACGTCTGCAGTTTGGTCGGCCTGTCGCTATGCTGCTTGGTCCTCTGTCTTTGCGGATTTCACCGGTATCTCGATCCGCGAGACGTGTTCCTCGAAATGGTCTGATTCATACGAACCGATCAGACACATCTCAATCGGATCGCCACATATCCGATAGCCGCGTTTGGCGATTTCCAGTTTCATTTCGTCGTAGATTTTCGCGCATTCCAGGAATGGGCCTTTGAACGTTCGGCAGGCATAAAATCCCTTGGCGAGGATGTAAGGTATTTTGGGATTCTGCTCGCCGGTGTAAAGCATGATCGCCTTGGAGGGAAGCAGCCGTTTACTTTCTGCGTGGTGTCCACCAGATAGGTCGGTATGCTGCGTAACGTTTTCAGCCGCTCGTGTTTGTTGACGGCCATGTATTGGGCGAAGGCATAAGGGATGTCCTCGTAAAACAGAAGGTCGGTGGAGACCAGTTCGCAGGGGCGTGCATCAAGCGCCTCGATGGTCATCACGGAGGTCTGGGCGTCGGATATCGCGGTCAGGTCGTATTTGAGTTCCTGAACGATGTCCTGTTGCTGCCGGGTGAGCCTGTCGATCTGCTCCTGCAACGATCCGAGCTTGTTGTCCAGCAAAGCCAAAGTCGACTTGAAATCATGGTGTTTGAGGTATTCCTGTATATCCTCCAGATCCACGCCCATCGCGCGCAGCTCCATGATGACATTGAGCTTGAAGAAATCGGCTGAATCATAGACCCTGTAGGAATTGTAAGGGTTCCTTTTGGGCACCACGAGCCCAAGCTTTTCGTAGTAGTAGAGGGTGTCGATGCTGACACCGTAGGTTTCGGCGGTCTCTTTGATCGACTTGCCGCCGTTGATGAGATGTTTGACATGCATAAGCGATATCACCTTTGAAATCTCTGGGCTAGCACAAGGGTTGTTGGTTGTCATTTTAGTCCTTTATTGCATAAATAGATGCTTATTTATATAGATTAATCGTTATATATAGGTATATTTGTCGTATTTTTTGACATTTTTTCGTTTTGACTCCTGCATGACACGGGGGTATAGCCTGAAGCCGATTTTGGACAGCGCGGTGCGTCGCGCGTGCGTACACGGCACATGTCCTGCTTAGAGAAAGGAACGATAATGCCGAAAGTTACTACGAAAACCGGCGTGCTAACCGGTAAGGAGCTTGAAGGTGGAGTTGACGCCTATCTGGGCGTTCCCTATGCCAAGCCTGCAGTGGGGCCATTGCGTTGGCAATCGCCGCAGCCGCTGAACCCGAGCGATAGGGAAATCGACTGCACCGAATTTGGCAAGGTCCCGATGCAGAAGGTCGATCCGGTCATGGTCGACTCCCTGATGGAAATGAGCGAGGACTGCCTCAATCTGAACGTCTGGGTCAAGAATCCCGAAGGCAAGAAGGACCTGCCCGTGATGGTCTTCATCCACGGCGGCTCCTATATGGAAGGCGGCATCGCCGACCCCGAGATCAACGGCGCCCAGTTCGCACGTCGTGACGGCGTGATTCTGGTCAATATGAACTACCGTCTCAATGCGTTCGGCTTCCTCAACGTGGGTTCCCTGCCCGGCGGCGAACAGTTCCAGGATGCCAGCACCTGCGGCATTCAGGATCAGATCGCGGCGCTGAAATGGGTTCATGAGAACATCGCGGCCTTCGGCGGGGACCCGAGCAACGTGACGCTGTTCGGCGAATCCTGCGGAGGCGGTTCGGTGCTGCTGCTGTGTGTGGCGCCCAGTGCCAAAGGGCTGTTCAAGAAGGCCATCTGCGAATCCGGCCCGATTCAGCTCTACAACACGCCCGAAACCAGCGCCCCGTACGCCAAGGAGGTCATGGAACTGCTCGGTTGCAAGACTGCCCAGGAACTGGCCGCCGTGCCGGTGGGCATGGTCCAAGAGATTGTGTGCAACAAGTTCTTCTACAACCACGAGCATGATGTTTCGCTGCTCTACGCGCCGACCTGCGATGGCCGGGTGCTGCCGAAGAAGCCGCTGCAGGCGCTCAAGGATGGTGCCGCCAAGGACATCGAGCTGATGATCGGCACCAACGCCGACGAGTTCGCCTATTGGGGCCTCTATTGGGACCTCGCCACCCAGATGCCGGACTTCTGGCACCATCAGGCCGTCATCCACTTCGACGGCAAGCTCGACAACGACAAGTACGAGACCGCCTGGGCCAACGCCTATCCCGACCAGGATCCGGGCGAGCGCTATCTTGAGTACACCAACCAGATCGGATTCCGTGTCGGTACCGACCTCATCGCGCAATACCAGGCCAAGTACAACAAGGTCTATCACTATCTGTTCAAATACGAATCCAAGGTTCCCGGCATGCATTCCTGCCATGCGCTCGAGCTTCCGTTCGTCTTCGACAACCGTGACGTTCCGGGAGTCAACAAGGGTCTGACCGGCGAAGTGCCGCCACAAGGCCTCGCCGATCGCATGCAGGACGCATGGGCTTCCTTCGCCCGCACCGGCGACCCGAGCAATCCGTCGATTCCCGTCTGGAAGCCTTACGATGCCGAGAATCGCAACAGCATGGTCATGGATGAGAATTCGTGGGAATGCAAGAAGAACATCAACGACAAGAATGACGAGCTGCTGCGCTCCGCATTCGAAGAGTGCCTGCTCGAAAAGTAAGAGAAAAGAACAATCATGGAAAAGAAACAATCTCCCGCATACCGCTGGGTCATCCTGGTGGTCGTATGCCTGATCGGAGTACTGTCCAACTACATGCAGTATCAGATTTCGGCCATGGCCGTTTCGCTGACACCGCTGCTGAAAATCGACCCCGCCGGCTTCTCGACGCTGCTGATGATGCCTATGCTCACCGCGGTGTTCCTGAGCATCCCCATGGGCACGTTGGGTGACAAGCTCGGCCCGAAGCGTGTTGTCTTCTGGTGCCTGATCATCGCCGTCATCGGCGCGTTCCTGCGTACCGTCTTCCTGAACTTCCCGATGCAGGCCATCTCGATGTTCCTGCTGGGCGCCGGCATCGCCGCGCTCAACGCGAACCTCATCAAGATCCTGAGCGTCTGGTTCGGCGACAAGGCTCAGGTCGGCATGGGCTTCTTCTTCGGTTCCGCCGGCATCGGCGTGATCTTGGCCCAGATGGTCGCCCCGCGTATGAGCGTGTTCGTCTCCTACCTCACGGCCGCCATCATCCTGACGGTGTTCACGGTCATCTGGCTTGTGCTCATCAAGGACGTGCCTGACGGGGTTCAGCTCCCGCCGGCAACCGGTGAATCTCCGGTAAAGTACTTCGGTGTGGCCGCCAAGTCCCGTAACGTCTGGCTCATCGGTCTGTGCTACGGCTTCTCGATGGCTGCTTCCACCGCGTTCGCCGGTTTCATTCCGCAGACGCTGCGTACCATCGATCACTTCGACGTGACCACCGCCGGCCTCGTGGCTTCTGCAGCCGCACTTGGTTCGATTATCGGCTCCGTCATCGGCCCGCAGATCAGCTCCAGGCTTCGCACCTGGAAGTGGTACCTCGTGTTCACCATCGTGGTGGGCGCCGCGCTCATGGTCTTCTTCTGGGCCGTCGTTCTGGGCATGAAGGCCGCGCCGGCCATCCCGGTGCTCTTCATCATCATGATGATCTCCGGCACCTTCGGCGCCATGAACGGCCCGATTGTGCAGGCCATGCCGTATGCGCTTCCTGAGATCCGTGGCAAGTACGCCGGCAGCGCCGGTGGCCTGGTCACCGCCGTCGGCCTGCTTTGCGCCTTCCTCATCCCGGTCATCGTCTCCAAGCTGTGCGGTGCGAACCTGATCTTGAACCTCGCCATCGAAAGCGGCATCTTCCTGCTCTCCGCGGTGTTCGTCATCGCGATGCCGGAACTTGGCCCCGGCGGCAAGATCGCTCAGCAGATCGCTGCCAGCGAAGGTCGGCAGGCCTGAACTGATTCTCCCTTATCAGTCCGTTCACGGATATGAATCAATGTGTTCATGAACGAAAAAGGACCCATCGTTTGGATGGGTCCTTCTTTATTTGTGTGAACAGTAAGGTGACCGGTTCGGTTACGCTGCAGGCAATGCGTCCGAGCCGGGTGGATAGACTGGATATATACATCAAAAGTATCGAATTATGTGGTTGGCATCCGCCTTGATGATTTTGGCGTTTCGGCCTCGAAAACCGCGATTTCGATGCCGTGAGTGTCGCCGAAAAACATATTGGAAAGGGTTGATGGGCAGTGAGCAATATGGGTCGTAGCGTTCCGAGCCAGCGTCACCGGTCGCCGTATGGACGGCTTTTCGCCATTCCCGGTGCCAAGGCGTTCTGTATTTCCGGGGCGGTGGCCAGACTTCCGATTTCGATGATGAGCCTGGGAATCGTGCTTGCCCTGAACCACATGTACAACAACTGGACGATCGCCGGCACGATGAGTGCGGTCTACATCCTCGCCGTCGCCGTGGTCACGCCGTTCTATGCGAGGCTTTTCGACCGGTTCGGCCAACGCAAGGTGGGCTGGCCCGCGCTGGTCGTCTCCGTGCTGTTCATGCTGGTTTTCGCCTTTGCCGCTTGGGCCCGTGTCTCGATTCCCGTGCTGTTCGTGTTGGCCATCGCGATGGGCCTGACCCAGTTCGCGTTCGGCGCCTTGGTGCGTACCCGCTGGGCATATGCCTTGCGCGATCCGAAAGATGCCGATCTTTTGGATACCGCCTATGCGCTCGAGGCCGGCATCGACGAAATGGTGTTTATTTTAGGGCCTATTCTTGCGGCAGGCCTGGCGACTTCCGTGAGTCCGGTTTCCCAGCTGTTCGTGCCTACCATCGCCTGCGCGATCGGGGGAGCGGTCTTCTTCTCGTTGAAAGACACCCAGCCTCCCGTCATCGAAAGCGTGACGGTCGCCGCCGCGCCTGAGACGGATGCCGATGTCAAGGCGGCTTCGGCCAACCACGGTGGCGAACTCGGGCTGCGCCTCGACGAGGATGGGGTGAGTCTCAAGCAGCTGCATACCCACGCCCCGAAACCCAAGAGCGTGTTGCTCTACGGCGGTGTCATCCCGCTGCTGGTCGTGTTTGTGGTCTTCAACATGAGCTTCAACGAGTTCGATGTCTCGGTCACCGCGATGATGAAGGCCATCGGCCGCAGCCAGTTCCTGGGCGTGCAGCTGGCCATGTTCGCTGTCGGCTCCTGCATCGGCGCGTTCATCTTCGGTTCGCACAAGCCCAAGGGCTCCAACTGGAAGCATATGGTAGTCTATCTGGCACTGCTCACCTGTGGCTACGTGCTGTGCCGTCTTTCTATGGACAACCTCATCCTGCTGGGTGTTTTTTCGGTGCTTTCCGGCCTGTGTGTCTCACCGCTCTTCGCCACCGGCAATCTCATCATCAAGGACATCGTTCCTCCCGCCAGCCTGACCGAGGGGCTCTCCTGGGTCACCACCGCCGGCACCGTCGGCACGTCCTTCGGTTCCTCGCTGGCCGGCATGGTGCTTGATGTCTCCAGCCCGCATGTCGGTCTGCTCCTGCCGATTGCCACCACGTTCGCTGCCGTTCCTCTTGCTGTATTGGGCTGGTTCCTGGCACGCAAGCATAATTCATAATCGATAGAAATCATACGTAATAGAATCAAGTTCGCCCGGAATATGGCCGAAAGAGCAATATTCCAGTTTCCGGTATGCGGTTTCGGGGTACGATATTCATAGGATATTTCAAGACATCAAAACATGAAGGCAGGGATTAGCGATGATCAGAGTTTCAGTGGTCGGTGCGCAGGGACGCATGGGCGGCAGCGTGGTCGAGGCGGTCAACTTCGCAGATGATCTGCAAATCGTCAATCAGATCGGCGAGCATGACGATATCGCCGCCATCACGCCGGACAATACGGACGTGGCGGTGGAGTTCACCGTGCCGAACGCCTCGCTGGGCAATGTCCTGAAACTTGTGGCCCAGGGCGTCGACGTCGTGGTGGGCACCACCGGTTGGACCGATGAGAAGCTCGATCAGGTCAAGACCGCGCTCGCCAAAGCCCCGCGCCGCGATCAGGCCGTCTTCATCGCCCCGAACTTTGCCATTTCCGCGGTCCTGGCCGACAAGTTCGCCGCGCAGGCCGCCAAATACTTCACTTCCGCCGAGGTCATCGAACTGCATCACCCCGACAAGGTCGACGCCCCTTCCGGCACCGCCATCCACACCGCTCAAGCGATTGCCGACGCCCGCCAGCAGGCTGGTTGCGCCCCGATGCCCGACGGCACGCAGGGCGAGGCGGCTTCCCGTGGCCAGGTCATCGACGGCGTACACGTCCACGCGGTGCGTCTTCAGGGCCTCAATGCCCACGAGGAAGTGCTGCTGGGCAACACCGGAGAGCAGCTGGTCATCCGCGCCGACAGCTTCGACCGTGCCTCCTTCATGCCCGGCGTCCTGCTGGCGGTGCGCAATATCGCCTCCGGCTCCCATCCCGGCCTGACCGTCGGCCTCGACGCGTTCCTCGACCTTTAAGGTAGGGGCGTTAAGCGTCCCGCCCGCCAAGTAGCGTTAAAGCTATGAGTGAGTCTTCAATGCATCTACTTGATCCGGCGCCGTTTGGCCGTGTTATCCCCGCCATGGTGACGCCGATGCGCGATGATGGTTCCATCGATTTTCAGTCTTCCGCGACATTGGCCAAGCATTTGGTCGCCTCTGGTGCCGATGGCCTGTTGGTCAATGGCACGACCGGTGAATCCCCGGTCACCCACATGGATGAGAAGGTCAAGCTCGTTGAAGTGGTCAAGGAAGCCGTCGACGTGCCGGTGATTTCCGGCGCAGGTTCCAACGACACCGCCCATACGGTACGTATGGTCGAGCAGACGCAGGAGGCCGGCGCCGACGCGGTGCTGGTGGTCGCTCCTTATTATTCCCGTCCTTCGCAAGAGGGTATTTTCCGCCATTATCAGGCGGTCAACGAGTCGGCGGACAAGCCGATCATCGTTTACGACGTCCCCGGACGAACCGGTGTGCATCTTGAGCTTGAAACGTATCGTCGTCTCGCCGGGCTTGACCATATCAAGGCGGTCAAGGATGCCACGGGAGACATCGCAGGAGCCGTGCGCAAGCGTATGGAAACCGGTCTGACTTGGTATTCCGGTGATGACGCGCTCTTCCTGCCGTTCCTTTCCATCGGCGCCGTCGGTATTATTTCGGTAATTGCGCATGTCGCGTCGAACCCGATGCGTCAGCTTGCCGATGCTTTCGATCGTGGTGACATCCACGAAGCACAGCGTCTTGCCGTCCGTCTGGCTCCGCTGGTCGACGCCATCAACGGCACCGGATTCCAGGGTGTGCTTGCCAAGGCCGCGCTGCACGAGCGTGGATGGCTTGACGAGACCACGATGCGCCTGCCGAATGTCGGTCCGGGCCAGCCGGAATTTGAGCGCGCCCATCAGGGTATGGTCGCTGCCGGTATCCTGGATGCCTAGGTTTTAAGAAGGTTTTGACGATACAGCAAGGCAAAAGCATCACTCATTGCAGCGGGGGAGTCGACGGCGCGTAAGCGTTCGCGGGCTTTCGTCCGCTGTTTTTATACCTCGTCCACACACAGGTGCGGACACTAAGAAAACAGAAAACAGTTAAAGAATATGACAGAAACAAAAGAAAAAACTACCGCCACGCATCGCCGTGGCAGCGCCAACAAGGCACGCGCTCGCAAAAGCGAAGAAGTTGCCCAGAATTCCGAGAAGCGCACGAGTGCCAAGAGCGGTGAGAAACGCACAAGCAGCAAGCGTAGCGAATCCCGTAGCTCCTCCCGTTCGGGTGGACGTCGTTCGGGCGGCTCGAATTCTTCGCGGAACACCCGTGGCGGAAGCCGTTCGGGCAGCCGCCGTTCCAACCCGCGCTCTGTTTCGCGCACTCCCGGCACCTCGCCCAACCAGGACGCCGTGCTGATTGCTCCACCGAAGTACCGCAAGGGCTCCATGCGTATCGTCCCGCTCGGAGGCTTGGGCGAAATCGGCCGCAACATGAACGTGGTCGAATACAACGGCCATCTGCTGTTGGTTGATTGCGGCGTGCTCTTCCCCGACGAGGCGCAGCCCGGCGTCGACCTCATCCTCCCTGATTTCAGCTATATCAAGGACAGGCTCGACGACGTCGAGGCGCTCGTATTGACCCACGGCCACGAAGACCATATCGGCGGTGTGCCCTACCTGCTGAATCTGCGTCCGGACATCCCGCTGATCGGCTCGAAGCTCACGCTCGCCTTCGTCAAGGCCAAGTGCGAGGAACACCATCAGAACCCGCGCTGCGTCGAGGTCGATGGCCGCGACAAGCTCAAGGTCGGCCCGTTCAACCTCGAATTCGTCGCCGTCACCCACTCCATTCCGGATGCCTTGGCTGTGTGCATCAGCACGCCTGCCGGCACCGTCATCGACACCGGCGACTTCAAGCTCGACCAGCTGCCGATCGACCACCGCATCACCGACTTGGTGGAATTCGGCAAGCTCGGCGAGAAGGGCGTCGACCTGGTGATGGTCGATTCCACCAACGCCGAGGTACCCGGCTTTGTTCGCCCGGAAAGCACCATCGGCCCCGAGCTCGAGCGTGCCTTCAGCGAGGCCACCCGCAAGATCATCGTCGCCTCCTTCTCCAGCCATGTCCACCGTGTCCAGCAGGTCGTCGACGCCGCGCACAAGGTTGGCCGCAAGGTCGTCTTCGTCGGCCGTTCGATGGTACGCAACATGTCCATCGCCGCCGATCTCGGCTATCTGCATATTCCCGAAGGCACCGTGGTCGATCTGAAGCAGGCCAAGGACATCCAGGACAACAAGCTTGTCTATATGTGCACCGGTTCGCAGGGCGAGCCGATGGCCGCGCTCGGCCGCATCGCCGACGGCACCCACCGTGACATCACCATCAACGAGTTCGACACCGTGGTGATGGCCAGCTCCCTGATTCCCGGCAACGAGAACGAGGTCTATGGCATGATCAACAAGCTCGTGCAGAAAGGCGCGCGCGTGGTCAACCGCGACAACGCGAAGATCCACGTCTCCGGCCATTCCAACGAGGGCGAGCTCACCTACTTCTACAACATTTTGAAGCCCAAGTGCGTCATGCCGATCCACGGCGAGAACCGCCACCTGGTCGCCAACGGCCTCGTCGCCGTCAAGACCGGCGTCGATCCGAAGAACGTCGTGCTTGCCGAGGACGGCGATGTCGTCGATCTCTATCACGGCCAGGCCGCGGTCGTCGGATCCGTGCCATGCGCCTACGTCTACGTCGATGGAGACACCGTCGGCGAGCTGACCGACGAGGAGCTCGAGAAGCGCAAGATTCTCGGCACCGAAGGCTTCGTCTCCATCTTCGCCGTGGTCGACACCGACGCCAAGAACGTCATCTCGGGCCCGAAGGTCTACATGAACGCAATCCCCGATGACGAGAGCGATCTCGACAAGGTGCGTCGCCAGATCGTCGGCCAGCTCGAGGACGCGATGATGCAGGGCACCCACGACACCCACAAGCTCCAGCAGATCATGCGCCGCACCATCGGCGGCTGGGTCTCCCGTCAGCTTCATCGCAAGCCGATGATCGTCCCGGTCATCGCCGATGTCGCCCACGACGTCATCGACGGCACTCCGTCTGGCAGGTGAGGTCGGACTTAGAGGCGCTGGACACGATGAAATCGCGCGATGTGATTTCGGTCGGTGCCGATTACATGGCGTAAAGCCATGAATCTTGTGGATTTCCCCGGTAGGTTTCGCGCCTGCCGGGGAAATTGTTATATGGCTATGTGAACTTTTCCCGAACCTCTGCTATGCGTTCAGCGTTTGGGACTTCGTGAGGAATAGACTGTTGAATTTGGTATGAGGTTTAGCTCCGGCATCATATCGCTGAAGCTGAAATTAACTTGAAATTCGTCGTGAAGCGCAAACGGTGAAAGGTGCGTGCGGCAGCCGTCTGGAATCACCAAAACCACGAGGAATAACGTATGAAAAAGATATTTCCAGCCACCGCAATCGGTGCATTGGTGCTGCTGATTATTGGCACGTTCGCCGATTTGCGTATCGATCAGACGCTCTATATGCCCGGCAACGGTTTCTCGGCCTTCTTCGAACGTTTGGCACCCCTCATCGGCGCGACCGTCCTGATGGTCGGTGCGGCCCTGTTATTTTGGACCTATGCGTTCGTCAGGGAAAATCTGACAAAGCTGATACTTTCCGGTCTTGTCTACCTTGGTGTGACGCTTGTAGGGCTTGCGTTGTGCTACAAATATTGTCACATATTCGGTGTAGTTTACGGTGTCATTGTGGCTGTGCTCATTGCCTGCATCGTCTACAAGATACCCGACGAGCTAAAGCAGCGCTATCGTTGGGCCGGTATCGCCATCGTGGTGGTGTTCCTGTGCTCGATCGGTGTGCTGGAAGTCGCCAAGGTCATCTGGGGCCGTGTCCGTTTCCGCGCGATGCAAGGCGACCTCGACCTGTTCACGCCTTGGTATCATCCGAACGGCAAGCACTACCTCTCCGCCGTCACGGTGCGCGACAATATCAAGTCCTTCCCCTCCGGCCATTCGCAATTCGCCGGTGTGACCCTTTCGCTTTGCCTGCTTGCTTTGGTCAACCCGCGTTGGAAGAACAGGGAGAGTATGGTCTACGGCGTCGCCCTGGCCTATGCGCTTATCGTCATGTTCAGCCGCATGATGCAGGGCGCCCATTTCCTCTCCGACGTCACCGTCGGTTTCGCCCTGCCGATGTTCGCGCTCTGGCTGGCCCATCATCTGCTGCTCAAGCAGCTTGCGCAGCGCTATCCGCAAGAATACGAGCTCGTGTGATCCTATTGTTAAGTAATAAGTGAGGGCAGTAGCTACCGAAATCTCGGTGGTTGCCGTTTTGCTCTAAAACTTATGCGGATCGCCAACCGAAGCCAACGACCCGCACAAATCCGTTTATATCAATAGGACGGAATAATAGACCGCCCTACCGGTGAAGCCCAACGAGGCGAAGCTTTTAGTGACCCGGGCAAATGCCTCGAAGCGAACCGGCTTCAACCGATATTTTGAGCGTATCACGGTCCTCTTGAATCCACAACCTTTCTCAAGGTTTCTTGATTCCGATATAAAGAAATCTTGATTTTTCAATCATATTGCCGTTTTAATTTGCAATTCAAGTTGTTGTGTGTCACGTTGGTAATGCCGCACGTACGCGGCAGGTAATCCCCGAACCGGAGAGCTGAAACGTGCGTGCGACCGGTCGAGACCATAAGGCCGGCTGACGTTTATATCGAAGGAGGCCAATTATGGCATCCGTTAATAATAACAAGCCTGGGAACTCCGGGCTCTGCTGGCTCGTGGCAACGGTGTTGCTCACGATCGTGCGCAAGGTTGGTTCACTTGTGGCTGCGGCAATCCTGTTGATTTGTCTGCTGTATGCAATCAGCAGGATAGAGTAGTGCCAGTACCTCGCTATTCCAGCGGGTAGCGAGGCGGGTTGGCGGCGGAACAATCTGCCGCCTTTTTCATATTAACTGTTATTTCACCGCGGAAACGTAGACCTTGTGGCTGCGGGGGAATTCGCGCTTGAACGCCTGTTTGATGGCGTGCTTGCATTCGTGGGCGTCGTGCTTGTCCGAGGTGAAGGCCGTGCTTTCTTCGCGGTAACCCTGTTCGTGCAGGATCAGGCCGTTTTCGTCGTGTTCAAGGCACAGCGAACGGTCTTTTTTCGCGGTCCAGAAGCTGAGTTTTTTATATTCCGATTTTGCCGGCGTCGCGTTCTCCATCATGCTCAGCGCTTGTTTCACGGGAATCAGTCGCATAGTCCGGCCTCCTTCAGGTCGCGTTCGAGCATATGGGTGAATTCGTCCTTCTGCAGCACCGAGGAGATGAACAGCACGTTGACGTTTCCGTCGTTTTTCAGGTTCTTACTTGTCTCGCTGGTTCCTTGCTTGCTTGAGTTTTTACTATCGCACTCTTTGGAGTTGGTTTCGTTAAAGGTGCTGTTCTCTTCATTGGAAGGATGATTGCTGTTGCCATGGTTATCGTTTTCATTGACAATGAACGCGACGCGTGCGGAACCGGTGCGCTTGAGGTTGATGCGGCATTCGTAGACGCACTGCCCGCCGACCCGCGCCGACACCGCGCGCTTGACCTTCGACATCCCGGTTTCCAGCTGTAGTCCCAACGCTTTTTCGATGCAGGACTTGATGGTTTTCTCGTCGTCGCGATGCTTCTTGAAAAACTGCTTGCACCCGGAACGCTCATACGTAACATTCATTGTCTACACAACCCAACTTCTCTGGTTCTCCCCATGCCTTCAGCATATGGCAATCCTTGACCATTAAAAATAGTCTGTACCATTGAGGCAGCGATGCGTGCGATGGCCCTATTCGTATGAAAGTATTCTAGTTCTCTTAGACTTAGATTTATGGGTAAAGATGACGATACGAAAAGTACTGACAGAGTTGTTCCGGCTTTGAAATTGAATCCGTTGTATCCAAAATATGACGAAGACAGTCATCAGATTTATGTGGATCAACTTGATGACGCCCTTGGTGATTCTGAAATACGGAACATTGCTCTTTCCGGCCCTTATGGTTCCGGCAAAAGCAGCGTGCTTGGGCAATTCAGCGAGAAGCATCAGGGCGATGTAGTGCAAATATCGCTCGCTTCCCTTGCTGCTGGAGCATCTGGAACAGCCAGCCCGAATGTGGAGGGATCTGGAGAGGACTCTGACAAGAAGGATGGCAAGGCTAACAAAAAATCCGAAGATAGCGAACGTGCTGAATCCGATGGCCGTACAAGTCTGAAAACGAATCTTTTGCAAAAAGAAATTGTCAAGCAGCTGATTTATAGCGTGGATCCGGAAGACATCCCATTATCTCGTTTTCATAGGCCAAGCGCGGTAAATAGAAATAAAAAGAGCTGGATCTATAGTGGATTAGGCAGTATTGCTATTCTACTTCTTTTTATTGAATTCGGATGGTATCAGAAGCTGCTGCATTTGTTCCCTGAAGATTGGATTGCCCCCAAGGACGGGTATGCTTCGTTGGCGGTTAATTCTGCGGTTTTGTTAGGTCTTTTCACGTTTTTCGGCGTAGTTATAAAAATGCTGATTGAACATTATGCTGGGCGTTTCCATCTGGCTTCGGTTGCTTTTGGCGAAGCCTCTGCGTCGTTTGTAGACGATGATATGAATGATTCTTACTTTGATAAATATCTTGATGAAATTGTCTACTTTTTCGACGAGACCAAAAAAATACATAGTTATATTTGAAGATCTTGACAGATTCGATGAGCCGCAAATTTTTGATGATTTGCGTGAGCTGAATCTGGTTCTTAATAAAAACATTAATAAAAAAGAGCCGATTCGTTTTATTTATGCTATTAGGGACAGCGTGTTCCCAGACCAGGATTATCGCGATAATAAGAGGTTAGGGTCTTTCCCTCTTGCAAAATTTTTCGATCTCATTATTTCGGTCGTTCCGTTTGTTTCTCCTGAAAATGCCAGTCAGATAGCTTTGAAAGTTTTTACAGGTTTTCCTAAATTCATTGATAAGGTCGTTGGTTCCACCGCAAAATATATACCCGATAATCGGACTCTGCTTAATATAAGAAACGAATATGTTCTCTATGCTCGAGTATTTCAAGATGCGTATAGCAATATGCTTTCCAGCTCAAAGAATGACTCCGGACAGAATATGCAAAGAGAAGAAATCCGAGAACAGTTGACTGCTTCAGCAAAAGAGAATGACGATATTAGTTTTAACGAGTATGAGACTGGTCTCAAATATTCTCGATTGTTGGGCTTTCTGATATATAAGAACATTTTTCTTTCTGATATCGACGACCTGCAAGCCCATAAGAGCAAATTGGATTGTGTGTACTCGGCTTACCGGGAAATCGTAAAGGACAATTGTCAAAAACAACAGAACCAGATAAAGCTTCTTGAAGAAAAGCTCAGTGCTTATCAGGACTCTTCTCAAAAGGATTATGCTTATCGGCTTGCAAAAAACATGAAAGAAGTAATATCCAAAATAACGAAACAGTCGAATATCTCGCTTGATGTTTCATACAGTGTAGAGGGAAAGTCTAAATCTATTAGTGATTCGGGTCTTGAGGAAATTGATTTTTGGGAGGAGCTATATAAACTGTCGGCAGACACTCTACTTAATTTTTCTGTTAAGGGTGTTTCAAATATTGGGATTATGCTTACCCGTCAGCAGCTTGGCAAACTCATGGATTTGAATTTAAATATATCTCATTTCAATCAGGACGAATGCAAACGTTTGGAGAAACGGAGAAGCGAATTGTCGGAGAAGCGGCATGATTTGCTGACTGCTGATTTTGAATATGTGATCAAACATGATGAATACAAAACAACGATTAAGAATGCTCAACAAGGTGAAATCCATAATACTCAAGAAGTGTCACTGAGAGATATTGTCACCCAGGTTTCTGGTGGAAACTCAGACGGACTCATATATGCATTAATTTCTAATGGATGGCTAGCAGAAGACTATATCTTGTATTCGATGGTTCCTGATAATTTGGATGGTTCCGCAGTAAGGAATTTCTTTCATCATTATATTGATAGGAATATTCCTGCATACGATTTGTCTTTAGGCAACGAGTCTGCTGAAGAAATCGTAGAGCGAATAGGGGAAGATTCGACTTATTCCGCCGATGCGCTTTTCGAATCTCCGGTAATGCTCAACTATGATATTCTGAATTATCTGGCAGAATCGAAAACTTCTGACGATTTCCATTATTTTAGTCAACTGGTCAAGCAAATTTCGAAAATGCTTGATTGGCAGGATTATGCCTTTTTGGACGGCTATCTTGCAGCGGAAAAGCCGGAAAACGAGAGCCAGCATGAAATGGTTTTACAAGCTCTTGCCTATGAAGATAGCTTCATTCTTTTTTATATTTTTGATCGGGAAAAAGACAATGAGGAACTGAGACTCAAGTATATGAATGCTGCTCTTAGTAATCTCAAATTGGGAGATAATTATTTGGATGCCATTGGCGTATTGGAGAATGATGACACCTTTATTGATGAAGATCAGATAAGCGATGTCAGTGAGTATATTCAAGAGCATTTTGGCGATTTCGAATTTTTGACACAGGATTTACCTGAACGAGGTTTGATTGATCTTGATACCCTTGATGCTACAGACGTTGAGAACGAATCCGATTTCGGACTTTCTCATGACAATAAATATCGTATGAGGGCATTGGTCACGCTTTGGTTCCAGGGCGAGGATAACCTTTTAAAGCCGGTCGAGGATCTTTCGATTTTTTCTGAGTCGGTTCAGGATATGCTGATTGCCAATGATTTATATGAATATAATGAAAAGAATCTTCGTTATATAGCAACAAGTGATTCAAGCGGTTTGTTGCCGTCTTTGAACAGGATGAAAGGCTTCTTCAATAACTCTGACTATCATCAACAAATGAAGAAGCTTTTCTGTGCAAAAGACTATGACACCGATAGGTCTCGTCCTCAAGATATTTATGAACTGACGATAGAGCCAGAGAATTTTGAGAAGTATTTGGAATGGATCAGTTCTAATAAGCGTGATGCCTTTGAGAGTACCGGTGATGATAATGAATTGGCACAAATATTGGCAGATATAGCTTGGACTGGAGCAACATGGGAGACTCTGAGCAGAGCTCTTGAGCTTAGCTCGAAAGATATGGAAATTCAGAATGTTGCTGACTTTATTGATAATTGCCGCCGACGTTTAAAAGAGAATGAGTTGGGAGAGGAACAAAATAAATCAGAAGAAGAGAAATCGGAAGAAGAGGAAAATGAATTGAAAAACATTTTGCTTGCGTTATTCCGTTCAGAGAGGGCTTTCCCGAATGCTGCGAATATTCAATACTATTTTGAGACGCTGATAGCCGATGCTCCTTCCGAAGAGTCGAATCTGGCTGGTGACATTTTGTACCATTACTATATAGAGCGTTCCTCTGATAGGGGAGGTTCCCACCATAACCATGACTACCAACCCATTATGGCGAACAGACAGCAGGTGGAGGATATACTCTCCATTATTGAAAACAGTAATTTGTCAACTCGTGCTGAGTGCCATTTTCATAGCGGCCTATATAATCTTAAAGAGGAGCTTAGAAAACTTGTTATGTACCATAAGTTTATCCTATAGTAGTGGATGTTGTCTGAATCTTGATCCAGCTATTTGCCTATTGACTATCTCATGAAAGTCATCCATCATAATAAAATTATCCTAACAGTTTGAAATTAACTATGGATTGTAATATTTCATAGGGCTATTCATAGGTTGTATCTCAAAAGGAGCGAAATGCCAGGAGCGAATCTCACACGCGTCGAAGCCGAAGAACGTAAGTCAGTCATTACCGGACCGGTTAGCTATCATGTCGATCTCGATCTGACGCAGGGGTCGAAGAGCTTCCCGTCGGTTGCCGTCATCACGTTTGATGCGAAGGCAGGATCGTCCAGTTTTGCCGATCTCATCGCCGACGAGGTCAGCACTATCGAGCTCAACGGCGAAACGCTCGATCCGACGAAGTATTACGTCGATAATCGTATCGAACTTCCGGCTTTGAAGGAACACAACACCCTGAAGGTCGTTTCCTCCTGCCAGTATTCCACCACGGGCGAGGGCCTGCACCGCTCGGTTGACCCGGCTGACGGCAACGTCTATCTCTATTCCCAGTTCGAGGTGCCGGACGCCCGTCGCGTCTACGCCGTCTTCGACCAGCCCGACATCAAGGCAACCTTCGATTTCGAGGTAGCCGCCCCGGCTTCCTGGCTGGTCACCTCCAACATGCCGGTCAAATCCACGACCGATCTTGACGCGATGACCGCCGAGGGCACTCTGGGAACGCACCCCGCCGAGTCGACCAAGCGTTGGGTGTTCGAGACCACGCCGAAGATGAGCTCCTACCTCACGGCCATCTGCGCCGGCCCGTATGCCGAGTGGCACACGACCTACGCCAACGAGGACGGCCGCACCGTGCCGATGGCCCAGTACTGCCGCCAGTCGCTCAAGGACGATTTCGCTCGTGACGCCGACTACCTCTTCGACATCACCAAGAAGGGCTTCGCCTTCTATGCCAAGACCTGGGGCGTGCCCTACCCGTACGCCAAGTTCGACCAGATCTACGTGCCGGAATACAACGCGGGCGCCATGGAGAACATCGGCATGGTCACCATCCGCGATTCCTACGTCTTCGGCTCCAAGGTCACCGACGCGCTGGCCGAGCGCCGCGTGGTCACCGTCCTGCACGAGCTGGCGCACATGTGGTTCGGCGACCTGGTGACGATGAAGTGGTGGAACGATCTGTGGCTCAACGAATCCTTCGCCGAGTTCATGTCGAGTCTTTCGACCGCCGAGGCCACCGATTGGACGGATTCGTGGGCCACGTTCACCTCCGGCGAGAAGAGCTGGGCCCTGAACCAGGACCAGCTGCCGACCACCCACCCGATCACCGCGCCGATCAACGACCTGCACGACACCGAAGTCAACTTCGACGGTATCACCTACGCCAAGGGCGGTTCCGTCTTGAAGCAGCTGGTGGCCTACGTGGGCCGGGAGAAGTTCTTCAAGGGCATCAACAGCTACTTGAACAAGCACCAGTACGACAACGCCACGTTGAAGGACCTGCTGGTCGAGCTCGAGGCCGCTTCCGGACGTGATCTGAAGACCTGGAGCAAGCAGTGGCTCGAGGAATCCGGCATCAACACCATTGCGGCCGACGTCGAGGAGAACGGCGACGGCACCATCAAGTCGCTCACGCTGACGCAGACCGCGCCAGCCGAGCATCCCGTACTGCGCGCGCACCGCATGGCCATCGGCTTCTACAACCGTGACGCGGCGACCGGCAAGATTGTGCGCACTGACCGTATCGAGCTCGATGTCACCGGCGAGACCACTGTGGCCGCCGAGGCCGCAGGCAAGGCTCGCCCCGACTTCATCATGCTCAACGACGACGACCTGACCTACACCAAGCTGCGTTTTGACGCCAAATCCCGCGACTTCGCCGCCGAACATCTCTTCGAGTTCGACGATGCCCTGGCTCGTGCCGTGGTGTGGCTGGCTTTCTGGGACATGACCCGCGATGCCGAATTCCCGGCCGAACGCTTCCTTGACCTGAGCCTGAAGATGCTCTCCACCGAGCATGAATCCACCACCTTCCGTTATGCGTTGCGCTGCCTGAAGGTCACTGCCACGCAATATGTCGCTCCGGCACGTCGCGAGGCCGTCCGCCAGCACGTGGCCGAAGGTCTGTGGGACCTGGCCAATGTGGCCGAGGCCGGCAGCGACGAACAGTTCCAGCTGGTGAGCGCCTACTTGGACTACGGTGCGCAGGGCGATGCTCCGTTCATTTCCAACGTCAAGGGCCTGCTTTCCGGAACGCTGAAGCTCAAGGGCCTCGAGATTGACAACAACATGCGTTGGGCGCTCACCAAGGCGCTCGCCGCCGTGGGCGAGATGGACAACGAGGCAATTGACGCGGAACTGAAGCTGCGCGACACCACCGACAACCGCGAGTTTGCTTACGGCGCCAAGGCTTCCGTGCCGACTGCCGAGGCCAAGGCATGGGCCTGGGATGCCTCGATTCACGACCTGAACCTCACCAATTCGCAGCTCGCCGCGGCAGCCCTTGGCTTCTCGTCAAACCTCACCGGCAAACTGGCCGAACCATATACCGTAAAGTATTACGAAACCGTCGACTGGATTTGGGAAAACCGCACCTTCCACATGGCCGAAACGCTGCTGGAGGACCTGTATCCCTCCTATGCCGACCCGGCCGAGCTGGTGAACCTCGGCGACGAATGGTTGGAGTCCCATAAGGACGCCGCCCGCGCCCTGCGAAACATCGTCATCGGCAATGTCGAATCCTCTCGCCGCGCCCTGAAGGTAAGCGCCTACAACGCCAGCCTGAAATAAGTTTGGCGAACTTGACGATTCCGGGGATTTCAAAGGGTTCTGAGAGATCAAACCGGCATTAGATTTCTGCGTCGCTTGCAACCGATTGTTTCGGCTCCTGCAAGCGACGTTGTCTGTTCATGACGTTTTCACAGCTTCGTCAACCTTTGTGTGCTCGATTCGAGTAATAATCAGTGATTACGAAATGCGACGAAATCGGGCAGTGTTGGGTCTGGAGCGGCATACGTGAAATCTCTTGAGTAAGATGAGGCTCAGTAACATTTGTGCAAACGGAGGATGTGGCGGCATGCCTAATATGTTTGGAACCGATGGAGTTCGCGGACTGGCGAACAGGGATTTGACCGCAAGGCTGGCGCTCGACTTGGGCGATGCGGCAGTGCGTGTGCTTGGCGATTCGTCCGGAACCGAGGAGGAGCACAAGGAGGGTCGTCGCCGTGCGTTGATCGGCCGTGATACCCGTGTTTCCGGCGATTTCCTTGCTTCTGCGCTCGCGGCGGGCATGAGCGCGGGCGGGTTCGACGTCATCGATGCCGGCATTATCCCGACTCCCGGCGTGGCCTATCTGACCAGCGAGCTCAACGTCGAAATGGGTGCTGTCATTTCCGCCTCGCACAACCCGATGCCGGACAATGGCATCAAATTCTTCGCCCGCGGCGGCTTCAAGCTTCCGGACAAGAAGGAAGACGAAATCGAAGCGGTGCTTGGCAAGGATTGGGATCGTCCGACCGGTGCCGGCGTAGGCCGCGTAAGCCACGACATCAATACCGCCACCAATATGTATATCGACCATCTGGTTTCGGCCATCGCCCCGATCGCGCCCGACAAGACCCAGCCCAAGCCGCTCAGGGGCCTGAAGATCGTGGCCGATTGCGCCAATGGCGCCACTTCCGTGGTCGCGCCTGAAGCGTTGCGCCGCGCCGGCGCCGAGGTGCTGGTCATCAACGCTTCACCTGACGGCTACAACATCAACAAGAAGGCCGGTTCCACCCACCCCGAGCAGCTGCAGGCGATGGTCAAGGCCTCCGGCGCCGCGATGGGCGTGGCCTTTGACGGTGACGCGGACCGCTGCCTGGCTGTGGACGAAGACGGCAACATGGTCAACGGCGATCAGGAAATGGGCATCCTCGCGCGTGCCAAGAAGCGCGAAGGCAAGCTTAACCACAATACGCTGGTGGTCACGGTGATGAGCAACCTCGGTCTCAAGCTGGCGCTGAAAGACATGGGCATCTCGACGGTGCAGACCAACGTCGGTGACCGCTATGTGCTCGAGGAAATGCTCAAAGGCGATTATTCCATCGGCGGCGAGCAGTCCGGCCATGTGATCAACCGTGAGTTCGCCACCACCGGCGACGGCACGCTGACCGCGCTCACCCTGTGCAACGAGGTCGTCAAGTCCGGCAAGTCCTTGAAGGAACTCGCCGCCGACTTCCCGCAGCTGCCGCAGCAGCTGATCAACGTTCCCAAGGTCGACAAGAAGGCCGCACCCACCAACGCCAAGGTGCAGGACGCCGTGGCGCGCGAGGAGAAACTGCTTGGCAATACCGGCCGCGTGCTGCTGCGCCCCAGCGGCACCGAGCCGTTGGTCCGTGTGATGGTCGAGGCCGAAACCCAGCAGCAGGCCGATGAGGTCTGCCAGCGTTTGGCCGCCGTGGTCGCACAGGAGTTGGCAATCTGATGTTCTCCCATAATTCGAAAGTCGATATCGAACTCAACCGTGCCGTCGAGCAGCTCATCAAAACCGGCGGCAAGGAGAAGATTCTTCCCATCGTGCAGATGGGGGAGCCGGTGCTGCGCCAGAATGCCGCAGAGTATGACGGCCAGCTGAGTAAACGTACGTTGTCCAAGCTCATCGAGGCCATGCATGTCACGATGCTCGAGGCACCCGGCGTTGGACTGGCAGCCCCGCAGATCGGTCTTGGACTGCGTATTGCCGTGGTGGAAGACCATGTGCGTGCCGGCGGCAGGGGAGTCGATGACAATCCTGAAGGCCACGTCGGCAGCGAAGACGGTCAGAAAAATGACGATGAGAGCGTCATCGACGATACGAACGATCCGCGCGAAATCGCCGAATTCCCGTTCCGTGCCATTATCAATCCGACATACGAACCCATCGGTACGCAGCAACGCAGCTTCTACGAAGGCTGCCTGAGCTTCTCGGGCTATCAAGCCGTTCGTCGGCGTTGGCTCGACATCATTGCTCGTTGGCAGGATGAGAACGGCAACAAGCACGAGGAACGACTGCACGGTTGGCCCGCACGCATTTTCCAGCATGAAACCGATCATCTGAGTGGAGAGGTCTATATCGACCGGGCCGAGATTCGCTCCCTGGCCACCGATGAGAACCTCGAGGATTATTGGTGTGAAGATCCGGTGCCCACTGCTGCCGCCAAAGAGCTGGGCTTCAAACTCGTCTGAAATCACGAAAGGATCAACCGTTCGTCTGACCAGCGAAGCCGGAAGCGCGGTTGATCTACTTCGTTCCGTTCGCTTGCTGGCAGATGAACATTGCGTTGGACCAGGTCTGCGCATGGCATTTGGCCATGATATGGCTGCGATGGGAATAAATCGTATTGACGGAAATGCCGAGTTGCTTCGCGATTTGGTTGGGCTTCAGTCCCTTTCTCGTGAACCTGATGACGCACAATTCCATAGGTGTCAGAGGCACTGCAGGAAGACTGATTCGGTTGACGGCCTCCATTCGGTGCCTGTCTGCTGCTAAATCATGGTTGACGGGCTTCGACCTGCCGAGGTTCCTATTATGTTTTGCCCGATTGGCGTCGCTTAACGAGATTTCACTTCGTTGTGAACGTTTCCTTTTCCGAGACGTCGGAATGCCGTTTTGTCTGTGTGGCGTAAAGGCCGTTGTATTCCTTTCTTTACTTGGAATGCGGGATCCGTGCAATGGTTTGTCTGAGCGTTTTGTTGCGCCTTGACAATACGGTTTCTCATATGAATAGGGCAGTTGGCTGTGGGTTTCTTTGTTTTGGCCGTTAGAAGGCGGGCTAGATTGCTCGTCGTGTACCGCGGATAGATGGCGAGGCCTTTTCCGGCGGTAAATGGCTTCGACGATTTTCGGCAGTTTTCTGCTCAGGCTGACTTTGCTCACAATATAATGCAGCTGCAACGATTTAGCCATCGATTGAGGGTAGTTCTCGAAGTGGGAGGTGATCCCGATGATGATGGTGTCGGGACGCAATTGCCTTATTTCATTGGCAATATTGCGGTTGCTCTTGTCCAATAGAGACAGCTCCAGAAAAACAGCATCAGCCGGATGGGGGTCGTGCGCGCACTTTTCCAAGCCAGCATCGAGTTTGATGGTGCCCCATACCCGCAGATGGAATCCGTCGTAGTTTTGCAGACGATTCAGAAGTTCTGTTTCATAGCGCAAGGCCAATAGGTCATCCTCGATGATGACTATGCTCAGTTCGCGTCTTTGCGGTCGTTTATTGCTTCCCATATTTCAATATTAGACAAAGTACTACTGATATCATAATTATTGAGCAAAATTCAAGATTTCTTGATTTTCCGCCACTTGACTTGACTTTTGCGAATATCGTGCAAGTCAAGGTTTTACCCGTTAGCCAATCGCCTTGCGCGCTGGTAGGAAATGCCTAGAGCCTGGCCGATTTGACGCATCGTCAATCCGACTTGTCGCAATCCTTTTGCTGCCTTGCGAGATTCTTGCGCTGCCAGAGTGTTCGCTTCTTTCGACTGCTCCCGATAGCGTTTCATGGCTTCTAGATGGGCTTCGACTTCTTCGGGGAACTTCATCTCCTGCTTGATGGCGAAATTCCTGTCTCCGGTCATAATCTCGATAAGGTCGCGTGCCATCGTGTCCACTTCGCTCAAAGTTCGAGCTTGTGTCGCCCCTACTCCGGGAATGGTAAGAAACCAGTATTTTTCATCGGCCTCGACTATAACCGGATAGCTTTCTTTATGAACTGTTTTATTGCCATATGCGTCATAGCCTGCTTTGAGTTTCTTGGGCCTCATTTTGTATCCTTTCTTTTCAAAGCGAGTGCGACTTCTTTCTTAATCATTTCCGCCTGATGTTTTGCTATTTCCTTATGTCGAGGAATGGGGATTACTCGATCGTTGAGATAAAAAATTTCGTGATTCCCTCCTTGGCGCCGGTGATAGAACTTCACTCCTTTTGCTTTGGCTTCCTTGCGTATCTCTTTGACGAGCAGCTTTCGTTGAACCATATTGTAAATCCCTCACTAGACTAAAAGCGCAATCCTTCACTAGACAAAAACGATATTGTTTCTTGCTTTCCCTGTCCTTGCTAGCTTAGGGAATCTTCAACGTTTACCGGGGCAAAAACGACCACTGTGGTCGGATGCTACGGGTTATCCACATTTCGGGTGTGTCGCGCGCAAGTTATCAACAGCTCAGCCGTATCTCGCTCGTGTTGTCCATATGGATTTTGAATAGGCGGGGACTCCATGTCTCGTTTCAATGTCGACTTATGGGTTGAGGCATCGTATGTGAAGGTACGTGCTTGGTAACGGCTGCGTGTAAAATGATGGTTAGCAAAATGTGAGCGCTCACATTACCTTAGACCAAGTTAGGAAAATGGTGGTGTAAGGCTTACAGAACTGGCGGAATATGGCTGGTTGTAATCGGTGAGGTCCGGACTTCGCCGGTGGTGCTGGCCAGTTTCGCTCCAATATAACAACGCTATGACAGTAAAGGAGCTTAGATCGCGATGGCAGTAGAGAAAAACACCACAGAACACGTAGCGCAGATAGCGGAGAAGATACGCGCGGGCAAGACTTCGCTGGGTATCGAGTTCGGCTCGACCCGTATCAAGGCCGTGCTGATCGACGATACGTATGCCACCATCGCCGCCGGCGACCACGGCTGGGAAAACCATCTTGAAAACGGATTGTGGACCTATTCGCTTGACGAGGTGTGGTCGGGCCTGCAGGCGGCGTATGCGGCGCTTGCCTACGACGTGGAGAACGCTTACGGCGAGAAGCTCACCAAGATCGGTACGATGGGCTTCTCGGCGATGATGCACGGTTATCTTGCCTTCGATAAGGACGGCAAGCTGCTCGTCCCGTTCCGTACGTGGCGCAATTCCAACACGCACGAGGCACACGAAAAGCTCTCCGAACTCTTCCAATACAACATTCCAGAGCGTTGGTCGATTGCCCATCTCTATCAGTGCATCCTCAATAAAGAAGACCATGTTCCTTCCGTTGCGTTCTTCACCACGCTCGCCGGCTATGTCCATTGGAAGCTGACCGGTCGTAAGGTTCTCGGCGTCGATGACGCCTCAGGAATGTTCCCGATCGATCCGGAGACCCACGGCTTCAACAAGCACATGCTTGAACAGTTCTCGGCGCTGCCCGAGGTGGCCGCACAACCGTGGAAGATCGAGGATCTGCTGCCGACGCCACTGGTGGCCGGAAGCGACGCGGGAACGCTCACGGCCGAGGGCGCGAAACTGCTTGATCCGACCGGTACGTTGCAGTCCGGCACGCCGTTGGCCCCTCCGGAAGGCGATTCGGGCACCGGCATGGTCGCCACGAATTCCGTTCGCGTCGGCACGGGCAACGTTTCCGCCGGCACCTCGATTTTCGCTTCCGTCGTGCTCGACCATCCGCTTGAGCGCCTCCATCCTGAGGTCGATCTGGTCTCGACCCCGGCCGGCGACCCGTGCGGCATGAGCCACGCCAACAACTTCACCTCCGACTTGAATGCGTGGATCAAGGTCTTCAGCGAATTCGCCAAGGCCATCGGCACGCCACTTGATGCCGGAACCCTTTATGGCACGCTGTTCCGTGCGGCCATCGGTGAAGATGCCGATGACAATGCGGGCGGGCTCATCAATTACTGCTTCTATTCCGGCGAGTTCCTGGCAGGGTTGGAAGAGGGGCGGCCTGTCTTCGCACGCGGCCCGGAAAGCCGGATGAACCTCGCCAACTTCATGCGCGCCCAGCTTTTCGGTGCATTCTCGCCGGTTAAGATCGGCATGGACGTGATGACCAAGGACGAGCATGTCAAGGTCGATTCGATGGTTGGTCATGGCGGCATCTTCACCACTCCCAAAGTGGCGCAGAAGATTCTTGCCGCGGCTTTCGATACGCCGATCAAGGTGATGTCGACGGCGGCGGAAGGCGGTGCCTGGGGCATGGCCGTACTCGCCGATTATCTGTGGCACAAGGACACCCCGCTGGATGTGTATCTCGACGAGCGTGTGTTCGCCGATGTCCAATCGACCACCGAGGAGCCCGATCCGAAGGACGTCGCCGGTTTCGAGGACTTCTTCGCCAGGTTCACCCGCGCGCTGCCGATTGAAAAGACGGCCATCGAGACCATCGACCTGGAAAGCTAGTTGTTTTGGTTTCCGCCATATTCAGGCCGCTAGGAAGCACAGTGGCTTATTGACGGCGGAAACCCGAGCTGTGTATTTATAACACCAACAAAAGGAAGTAATGATGACATTCGAAAACCCATTCGAAGGCAAGACCATCTGGTTCGGCGTCGGTTCGCAGGACCTCTACGGCGAGGAAGCGCTGCGTCAGGTCGCCGAGCAGTCCACCAAGATCGTCGATGCGTTGAACGCCACCGGCAAGATCCCCGTTCGTCTGGTCCTCAAGCCCACGCTGAAGTCCTCCGACGGTGTCAAGGAATTCATGACAGAGGCCAGCGCCGACCCCAGCTGCATCGGCGTGATCGCCTGGATGCACACGTTCTCGCCGGCCAAGATGTGGATCCGTGGTCTGCAGGTGCTGACCAAGCCGCTGCTGCAGCTCAACACCCAGTTCCACAAGGAGATCCCGTGGGACACCATCGACATGGACTTCATGAACTTGAACCAGTCCGCCCACGGTGACCGTGAGTTCGGCTACATCCTCACGCGTCTGGGCATCCCGCGCAAGATCGTCGTCGGCCATTACACCGACCCCGAGGTCGCCGAGCGCATCGCCACCTGGGTTCGCGCCTGCGCCGGCTGGAACGAGGCCCAGAACATGCGCGTGATGCGCTGGGGCGACAACATGCGCAACGTCGCGGTCACCGAAGGCGACAAGACCGAGGTCGAGCGCGTCTTCGGCACTCAGGTCAACACCTGGGCCGTCAACGAGCTGTGCGGCTACTACGACAAGGTGAAGGACGATCAGGTCAAGGCCATCATCGAGGACTACAAAGCCAAGTACGACGTGGCCCCCGAGCTGCTTGATTCGCGTTACGACGAGCTCACGATCGCGGCGCGCGAAGAGGCCGCGATGGTCAACATGATGAAGGACAACGGCGCCACCGCCGCGGTCGACAACTTCGAGGACCTCGGCACCCTGCCGCAGCTGCCGGGCGTGGGCGCCCAGCGCCTGCCCAGCGAGTACGGCTATGGCTTCTCCGCCGAAGGCGACTGGAAGACCTCGGTGCTGGTGCGCATCGCCAGCGTGATGGGCTACGGCCTTGAGGGCGGCTCGAGCCTGATGGAAGACTATTCCTACAACTTCGTCGAGGGCCACGAGATGGACATGGGCTCGCACATGCTCGAGGTCTCGCCGTCGGTCGGCACGATTGCCAAGCCGAAGCTGGAGATCCACCCGCTCGGCATCGGCAACAAGTCCGACCCGGTGCGCTTGGTCTTCACCGTCGCCCCGCACAAGGCTGCCACGGTCATCTCCATGGCCGACATGCGTGAGCGCTTCCGTCTGCTAATGGACGTGGTCGACGTGGTCGAGCCGGAAGGTTCCTTGAAGGCCCTGCCGTGCGCACGCGGCCTCTGGCAGCCGCGCCCGTCGCTCAAGAGCGCGGCCGAGTGCTGGCTGCGCGCCGGCGGCTCGCACCACACCTGCATGACCACCTCCTTCGGCCGTGAAGGCTGGGAGGACTTCGCCCGCATCGCAGGCGTCGAGCTGGCGACGATCGACGAGAACACCACGCCGCGTCAGTTCGAGCGCGACCTTGAGATCTCCGAGATGTACCACCGTCTCGACAATCACTGCTGAAGGTTGTTGCCGGTCCGAGATAACAGAGCGCGGCAGTTGAGTTGTCGCTGATCGGCGAACGGAACCTGGCATGTCAGTTGGGCGTCTCATGGAAATTCCATGAGACGCCCAATTCGTTGTTGAATGTTCCTCGGCATGTCGATGGCGAAATCCTGTTCCTCTATCGCGGCCATGTTCGCAATGTCGAAGACGAATCAGAGCGGTTCGGAAGAAATGAAAAAAGCGCGGTTAAATGCAATGAAAACGTCTATATTATTGAACGAAATGGGATATTGATAACAAGGCGAGAGGAATGATGGTAGATTGAAACGAAATAAAGGATTCCTGCAATGTCGTATAACGAAGTGCGTAATGATATGAACGAAAAGCATAGGCATGTCACTTTACGCAGTGTCGCCGAGGTTGCCGGGGTATCGCTGAAAACGGCTTCGAACGTCATCAACGGCACAGGTCGTATGACCGACGAGACGAGGAAAAGGGTCAAGGCCGTCATCGACGACCTGGGCTACCGGGTCAACGTCGCTGCCCGCAATCTCAACCGTGGGCTCACCGGATTTATCACCCTTGCGGTGCCGTCGCTGACCCCGCCGTATCTTGCGCAATTGGCCAATTGCGTGATCGACGAGGCCCATAAATGTGGTTATTCGGTTTATGTCACGACATACGCGCAAGGTTCGGCAAAAGGCGTGCGAGAGGTGCTGCGTTCCTTCAATCCCACGGTTTCCGACGGGATCATTCTCTCCATGAGCGAGCTTGAGGATATCTCTCCCGAAGATTTCGATGTCGATTATCCGCTCGTGGTCGTCGGTTCGCGCACCACCTGGCGGCGTGCTGATCATGTGACCGTCGATGATATCGATGCCGCGCAGACGGCGACCAAATACATGTTGGAACACGGAAGTTCGCGGCTCGCGGTTGTCGGGGCACGCGAACCGTTGGACCCGGGAAAGCTGCGCAATGCCACGGAAGGCAATGCCCAGTTGCGTTTGAAGGGGATCGTCGAGGAATGCGGCCGGCATCATCGTCAGCTTGACCCGGCGCTTGTCGGAATCACTGCCGGAGACTGGACCATCGGTGCCGGCGGTCGTGCCATGCGCCGGTTGATTGACACCGGGGTGCCGTTCGACGGTGTCATCGCGTTGAACGACCAACTGGCCTTCGGGGCGCTTTCGGCGCTGGCGGCCGAGGGCATCAGGGTTCCCGGGCAAGTGCAAGTCATCGGTTTCGATAACATGGAGGAATCCGCGTATCTGCATACGCCGTTGACCAGTATGGACTCTTGTCTCGATTGGACTGCTCCGGCTGCCGTAAAACGAATCATCGGTAGGATCAATGGGACGATTACGACCCCGGAGTTGCTGAAGGTCAAGTCCGAAATCATCGTTCGGCAGACCACGCGCCCGTAAACGCTTTAATGGATATACCGGTTCATATTGATGAGGCGCGGCGCTCTCCATGGTGTCGCAAACCTCATAAATTTAGTGCTTTTGTAATGAATCCCACTTCAAGATGGCATCGTATTCGGCCTACAGTATTGTGTAGTAGGCGTTCCCGTGGGATGCACCATTCTTCCTTTCAGATGGATGCAGATACCCATGGATTGCCGCTGGAAAGGTGTTTTTATGTTCGACCGTCGGCTTTTCACCCTCGTTGACCGCAGTGGCGTATTTGTCGTTGCGAAAGTGCTGAGCCTTTGGGTCTCGCAGCTTGCGGATATCGGATTCGCGTTCATCGCGGTCGGTCTGCTCGGCAATCTTTTTCCGGTGCTCACCATCGCCCACGAGAATGTCAAACCGTCCATTGTCAAAAAGCTGCTGAACGATTTTCAGGCGGTGCCGCAAGGGTATTCGGCTTTCATCTTCGCGCTGGTGGTTGTCGCGATTATCAAATACATGGCCATTCGCGCCTCGCATTTCTTCGGTACCGAAGCCTCGGAACGCGTCAAGATCTCTTTGCGGGAGCGTCTGTATAACAAGATGCTCGATCTGGGCCCTACCTATTCCGAGCACGTGAAAACAGCTGATGTCGTGCAATCGTTGGGCGAAGGCGTCGACCGTATACAGAGTTTCTTTGAAAGGTATCTGCCGCAGTTGATTTTCGCCGTTCTGGGGCCTTTGACGCTGTTCGTGGCGATTCTGCCGTTGAACGCGCCGACGGCAGGCCTGCTGCTGGTCTGTGTCCCTATCGTGGTCGGCATCGTCTGGTGGGTGTCGGTGGCCACATCGCGCGCATTCGACAAATATTGGGACGCATACACGGATATGGGTGCCGCCTTTCTCGACAACGTTCAGGGATTGGAAACGCTGAAGACCTTCGACGCCGACGAGGCTGCCGCCCGGCGTATGGATCAGAAATCGGAAGATTTCCGAAAAACCTCCATGAAGGTCCTTCATCTCGAACTTCGTTCACGCCTTGCTTTGGATTTGCTCTCCTATGGTGCAACGGCCGGCGGCATTGCCATCGTCGTCTGGCAGGTGGCGAGCGGCCATCTGAAACTTCCCGCAGCGTTGGTGGCCATCCTGCTTTCGATGAGCTTCTTCGTTCCGCTGCGTCGGCTTGCCTCCTGTTCCGATACGGCCATGAACGGCTTGGCGGCGATCAAACGTATCTATGGGATGCTGGATGCGCCGGTGGCTGGGGATGGGCAGGCGGCGTTGCCCCAAGGCGTGGAGGATTGCTCCGTCACCTTCCGCAATGTCGATTACACCTACGAGCCCATCGAGCCTCCGGTTGATGCGGAGGCATCCGGCAATGGCGCTTCTTCGAAGAATGGCACTGCTGCGCAGCATGCGGCTGGACATGGAAACGACAGCGATTCGAACGGTCACAAAGCCTTGGACGGCGTCAGTTTCAGTGCCCGTGCCAACGGTTTCACCGCCATCGTCGGGGTGAGCGGTTCAGGCAAATCCACCATCGGCGCACTGATCGCCGGCACCCGCAACGATTATCGTGGTTCGATCCGACTGGGTTACCGCGTGTTGGGAAGCGTGGGCAGCTGCGAATTGCACAGCCTGAAAAACCGTTCGCTGTGCGATGCGGTCACACTCGTCGATTCCCGCAGTCACCTCTTTACCGGTTCCTTGCGCGAAAACCTTCTGATGGCCAAGCCCGATGCCACGGCCAACGAAATGTGGCTCGCGCTCGAAGGCGCCCACATCGACGATTTCGTCTATTCCCAGCCGCAGCGTCTCGACATGCGTATCGAACCGGATGCCGACAATCTTTCAGGCGGGCAACGCCAGCGTCTCGCCATCGCCAGGGCATTGCTGCGTGACAGCCCGATTTACGTGTTCGACGAAGCCACCAGTAGTGTCGACGCCGAAAGCGAGGAACTGATCGATGTGGCGATCCGCGATCTGGCCCATACGCATACGGTCATCGTCATCACCCATCGCCTCACTCAGGCCAGGGATGCCAGCAATATCGTCGTTCTGGACGGCGGGCATGTGGTGGAAAGCGGCACCCACGACGAGCTTATGGCCGCTCAAGGCCGTTACGCTACGATGTTTGAGACTCAGGAGTCGATCGAGCATGTCGCGCATCGTAACAGCTGGGGGAGTGCCTATGCCAAGCCTCGTTCCGCCAAAACCGAGGTGCGCAGGCTGTTTGATTTCTCGTTGCTTGATTACCAGGATCATGACGATGTTGACGATTTCGGCAATCGAGCTGAACGTCGAGACCCGGATCAAGACGGAATGGAGGCTAAGCAGGGGCATCATTTGTCGGCCGCTGAGGCCGCCGCCGGTCATTCGGCGAAAACGGAAGCGCTTCGAGCCCGCATCTCTTCCGCGAAAGCCGTGGTCGATTCCGTGAAACGTCCCAAATCCGCAGCTCAACAGACTTCGCCGAAGAAACCCGAGCTCGCCTCCTCCGGTCTGCACAATTCCGCTTCATCGAAGTCGGGTAGTCAGCCTTCCAATGGAACGCATTCGGACGAACCTGTGACGCGGCGCGATGAGACGGATGCGATACTTGATGTCGCCAATCGCCCTCGTACGTCAAACAAGCAGATGGGGACCTTCCATCTGACGCTGAGACTGCTTGGCTGCGTCGGCCGCCTGACCCCGTTCATCGTGGGCGCAAGCCTGTGCGGGACCATCGAGCGCCTTTCCGAGACGTTCATGCCTGTTTTCGGTGTGCTGGCATTGATGGCGTTCTTCGGCTATCCGGTTTGGGGTGTGGACGTCTCCCTCGCCCTCATCGCCGTCGCGGTATGCGCCATCCTCAAAAGTTTCATGCATTATGCCGAAGAGTATATGAACCATGAGATGAGTTTCCGCGTGGTTTCGTTGTTCCGTTCCAAGGCTTTCGCCGCTCTTCGCCGTCTCGCCCCGGCAAGACTCGCTGGTCGGGGCAAAGGCGCATTGACCACGTTGGCAACAACCGACATCGAGTTGCTTGAGACCTTCTTCGCCCATGCCATTTCGCCGGTGGTCATCGCGCTGGCCACCTCGGTGGTGTTCGCCGTGGCGCTGTTCACGCTCGACCCGTCCTTCGCCCTGCTGCTGATTGTCGCCCACCTGTTTGTAGGCGTCGTCCTGCCTCGCTTTTACGCCGGCAACGTGCGCGGAATCGGCGCGAGGATCCGCAACGATTCCGCCAAACTCGGCGACAGGCTTGTCGATGACATGCACGGCATGGACGAGATCATCAGATTCAACCAGGGCCGCCGCCGTCTGGCCGATATCATTGCACAGGGCAAGAGCCTCTGGCTTTTCGAGAGCAGGCTGAGCCGCAAGAATGGCGTGTTCGCAGGTCTGGGTGCGGTTTGTGTCGTGGCCGCCACGTTTGTCGCGGTGAGGATCATGTTCGGCATCGTCCAGGCCGATCCCGTTTCGATGGCCATGTATGTGGTCGCGGTGATGCTTATTTTCAGTTCGTTCGGTCCGACTCTGGCTCTGAGCGATTTGCCCGGTAGCCTCAACCAGCCGTTGGCTGCCGCAAGGCGCATGTTCGATTTGTTCGATGAGGTGCCTGCGGTTGAAGAAAAGGGGAACGACAAGCCGAAATTCGAAACCGTTCGCTTGAAAGACGTCACTTTCGGCTACCCGCTTTCTTCGGCCAGCTCGACTTCTGTTCCTGCTTCCGCGCTGGTGTTGAAGGACTTCAACCTCACGACGCTGCATTCGGGAATACTCGGTGTGCAAGGTCAGTCCGGACACGGCAAGTCCACGATTCTGAAACTCATGATGCGCTATTGGGACCCTCAGGTCGGGGCCGTCGACTTCTCCGGGGAGCCTTTGCCGAATATCGAGGCGCATTATCGCCGCCGTGTGGAGACGATGATGGATCAGGACACGTATCTTTTCGACGGCACGATTCGCGACAATCTTCTGATCGCCGACCAGCGTGCGACGGATTCGGATATGCATCAGGCGCTTCAACGCGCTTCGATCGACACCCTTATCGAGTCGTTGCCGGACGGTCTGAACACCCAGGTAGGTGAGCTTGGTTCGAGGCTGTCCGAAGGCGAACGCCAGCGCATCAGCCTGGCGAGGATCTTCCTTACCGGCGCCTCGCTGGTGCTGTTTGACGAGCCTACGAGTCGTGTCGACGCTTTGAACGAGTCGGTGATTCTTCATTCCATCAACACGCTGGCCAACGAGCGCCCGGTCTCCATCGTGTTGGTCTCCCATCGCGCTTCCACCATGCAGATTGCCGACCGCGTCATCACGCTTTAGATTTGAGCATTTGGTTGCGGCGGTTTCTCTCGCTGCTCGCCGAGCGCAAAAGCGGCTGTTGGAGGCCGTTTCCGGCATCGATGGTGATGAATGCAGGGAAACGTTCATTGAGTATTGGCCAGTGAACGTTTTTTCTGCATGAGCGTTTCGGGTTGCGGGGGAAACATTCGCTGTCCATAGATCTGTATGTCGTGGTTTTGCTGGACAGGGTCGGCTAGTAGTGTGGTTGTTGGTTCATGAGAGAAGGAGCAAGTGCGATGAGTGCTGAAAAAACCGTTGGAGGAGTGCAGGGCATTGCCGATATCACGTTAAGCGACGGCAACAGGATCCCGCAGGTCGGGCTTGGCGTGCTGCGTATCGGCGATGATGAGGTGACCGACGTTGTCAAGTCCGGGCTTGTTGCCGGATATCGCCATATCGACGCCGCCGCAGGGTACAACAACGAACCGGGTGTCGGCCGTGCGCTCGCACAAACCGGCTTCAATAGCGGGCAGGCTCGTAAAACGCTGTGGGTCACCACAAAACTCAAGGACTCCGAGCAAGGTTACGACAACGCGCTCAGGGCTTTTGACCGGCAGCTTGGCGATCTGCGCCTCGATTACGTCGACATGTATATGCTGCATTGGCCCACCCCGTTCAACTGGCGTTCCGGTGAGACCTGGAAGGCGCTGATGAAGCTGCGCGACGAGGGGCGTATACGCACGCTGGGCGTCTGCAATTTCCTGCCCGAGCACCTCGAGCGCCTGCACCGTGAAACCGGGGAATGGCCGACAGTCGATCAGATTGAGCTGCACCCGACCTGGCAGCAGCGTGAAGTGGTCGCGTTCTGTCGCGAGCATGGGATCGCCGTCGAAGCGTATTCACCGATGGCCCGCGGAGCCGATCTCAATGCCGGAGACGGGACCATCGCCCGCATCGCCGCAGCCCACGGTGTCTCGCCGGCCCAGGTCATCCTGCGCTGGCATATCGAAAACGGGACCATCATCATTCCCAAGTCGGTTCACGCCGATCGTCAGCGCGAGAACCTCGATCTCTTCGGCTTTGCTCTGACTCAGGGCGAGCATGCGCAGATCGATGCGTTGGATGGGCCTACCCGTGCCGGCCACGACCCGATGACCTTTACCTATGCGTGAGAGCTTTCGGCTGTTGATACATTTTGGTTGATTTTTTGTATTTATGTATGATTTTTGGTCGTATGATGTGATTATTCCGTATCCGGAATGTTTGCAAATGTTGTGGAAACGCGACGACGTTTCTCAGAGTGCGTCTGAATTTAATTCCGATATTATAGTGTGAGCTAGGTTACATTTTTAGATGTGAAAGGAGTAACCATGCCACAGAAGATTAAGGCATCGATAGCGTACGGCGTCGGCAAGGGATTTGCTCAGCCCGAAGAAATCATCATCGACGACCCGATCGGCGCCGAGGTATTGGTGGATGTTCAGGCTTCCGGCCTGTGCCATTCCGACCTGCATCTGGTTGAGGACGATGATCAGTTCTTCCCGTTCCCGGCCGTCATCGGCCATGAAGTTGCGGGCGTTGTCGAGGCAGTTGGTCCTGAAGTTCAGGGTATCAAGGTCGGCGACCATGTCGTCGCCTCGCTCGAGCAGGTGTGCGGCCATTGCGCCAACTGCCTGAACGGCCATCCGCAGTCTTGCTCGCAGCAGCAGGAGTGCGTACGCAAGCCGGGCGAGAAGCCGCGCCTGTCCTTCCCGGACGGTCGCCCGATCACGCAGGCCTTCGGCACCGGCGGTTTCGCCGAGAAGGCGCTGATCCATGAGAACCAGCTCGCCGTGGTCAACAACGAGGTCAAGTGGGACGAGGCCGCCTGCATCGGCTGCGCTACCATCACAGGCGCCGGCGCCGCGATCAACACCGCACATGTCCGTCCCGGCGACACGGTTGCCGTGGTCGGCACTGGTGGCATTGGTTTGAACGTCATCTCCGGCGCTCGCATTTGCGGTGCGAAGAAGATCATCGCCATCGATCTCTTGGACAACAAGCTCGAGTTTGCGAAGAAGTTCGGCGCCACCGACGTGGTCAACTCCTCCAAGGAGGATCCGGTCGCCAAGGTGCGTGAGCTCACCAACGGCGGTGTTGACGAGGCGTTCGAGGCCATCGGCTTCGAGTCGACGATGAAGCAGTGCTGGGATATGCTCGGTGTTGACGGCACCGCATACTGCATCGGCCTGGCCAAGCCCGACGCGACCATTAACCTCGAGATTAATCCGGCCGATCTGCTGGTTCACCAGCGCGGTTTCAAGGGCGTGTGGATGGGCTCGACCAACATCAAGCACGACATCCCGATGTACGCCGACCTTGCCGTCGATGGCCGCCTGAACATGCACGACATCGTCAGCCAGCACATCAACCTCAGCCAGATCGACGAGGCCTACGTCCAGTTGAAGCAGGGCAAGGTCATCCGCTCCGTCATCACCGAGTTCTGATTTAGAGAAAGTGGTATTAGCCTCGTCACATTGAGTTGTGTCTTATCGATAGGTCTGGATACAGCTGATGACTTAAGTTCAGGTCAACTTCTTACGTAAGTAAGAAGTTGACCTGAACTTTTTGTAATAAACGGATTCTGTGGTCTTGATGACAATAGCAGAGTCTAGTGCTTCTGGCTTATTCAGAGGTTGAATATGGATGGAAAATAGTTAAGTTGACATATCGAATTTGATATTCTAATATAGAAGAAGCTACCGGATGGTAGCTGGAAAAAATCTGGATAGATTTTGGAATTAATAATGTATTAGTTTATATTGATTTCATACTATCCACTACGAGAGTGGAGTATTTATGTCAGTAAAATATGATGATGAAGGTATTGTTCTTCGATTTGAGCAGTCAGTGCATCAAACTATTGGTGAAACGAGCAAATTCACAGGAATGGTTCGGGCGAAATACCTTATACCTGTTATCGATAAACTTGATTTGCAGGCTAATCCGCGATCTTCAAAAGAAGGTCGTGTGACTAATGCAATTCAAGAGTCTATCGAAGACGATGTGTCTTTGTTCCCATTTAAGACTAAAGGTATATTGCTTGCTGCTTCAGATTATGAGCAACTTGATCGAGGTCGTATTCGTGTTTTCTTCGATAATGCGAATATTGAGGGCATACTTGATGGTGGTCATAACACATTGGCAATTGGTTTGTTGATCCTAGAGCGTGCTGTTGAGTTTGCAGGGAAAAAGTTGCCACGAGGCCAAAAAACTTGGAGTGAATTTAAGATTCTTTGGACTGAGCATCGTGATGATATCCAGAAATATCAAGAAGCTGTTAGGAAGAATGAGGATGGAAGTAGTGCGAATCCTGAGGTTATTGGGGATTTGTCGTTCTATGTTCCTGTTGAGCTTCTGGTTCCTGCAGATCCAGACAATGATATTTGTGTCGATGATTTTCGGCATAATCTACTCGAGATCTGTGAGGCAAGAAACAACAACGTCGAATTGACTGCAAGTGCTAAGGCGCATCAAAAAGGTTATTTCGCGGATCTTGCCAAGCTTTTGAAAGAGGAAAATCCGACAGTAAACAGTCATGTGGAATGGAAGACAAATGATGGTGGTGATGTAAAAGTCGCAGACATTATCGCATTGACGTGGATAGTATTACGCAAATTGCCACAATTCCAAGACAGTGATGATTGTCCTCCATTTAAAGATGCCGAAGGCAAAGTGGTTGAAGCACCGCATCCTCAGCAACTTTACAGTGGCAAGGGTAGCTGTTTGTCAGCATTTAATCGATTTATGAGTTCCTCTGATGTGACCGGTGGAACGAATGATTATACTTCTGAATTGCACAATCCTGTTGTGTACAGCGCTTTCCAGTTGGCTGTTCAAATCCCAGAACTCTATGATTATATCTATGCTCAGTTCCCTGATCTCTATAACCGAGCAAATGGAAGTTATGGAAATATTATTGCTGTGAAGGGGCTTAATCCGACTTCGGCCACAACAAAGAAATACACTCCATTTAGCAAACAACCTGTTCAGACTGCGAATCCCTTAGGATTTATAGTCCCACTAGTTTATGGTTTAACTGCTTTGGTTAAAGTTGAGCCGAATAAAGTGGTTTGGCGGCATGAGCCTAAAAGTTTCTTAAAAGAGAACCTGCCAAAGATTGTCTCTCAATATAAAGAAGTTTTTGATCCCTGTGGTTATGATCCACAGAAGGTCGGCAAATCTGCCATGAGCTACAGCACGGCAGAAAATGCTTATAAGATGGCTTTATTCGGGATCTTGTAAAGTCATTTTATGTCAGTTCTGGGTGCCTTGTTCATGGATTAGGTACCCAGAATTTTTATTAGTTGTCTTCAACTTTATTTGTGCAGATATTTGAAGCCCTGTTTCTGTTCGTCCGATCTATGAGTTGCGGGATATATATGGTATAAGCATGTAGATTTTCTCTGGATTTGGTTTGGCGCCGGGAACGCTCCGTAACCTTTATGCCCGTGGCTGGCGGAAAGCTCGTCATCGAGGATGCTGAGCTTTTTTTTGGGGGGGTAGTTGTCGTCTAGACTGCAGAACGACGAAAGCTCGCGTTCCAAAGTTTTGGAGTCACGGGCAGATTCAGCGACCTGATAGCAGGACAGGCCGTTCGCTCTGTTGGTGACGAAATCGATTTCGCCGCCTGTGCCTTGCCTGACGTAGACCGTTCCGGCACGACATTTGAGTTCAAGGGATACCATGTTTCCAGGACTCTGCAGGTGTTGCGCACGTTTCCTGAAACGAGTATGCAGTGCAGGCCCATATCTCGTCATAGTATTTGCATTTCTGTTTGAGGATACAGTTGAGATAAGCTTGGGTGAGTGTATCCGAAGCGCTGTAGATACTAAAGATGTTCTGCATCCGCGGATTATTGTGGCTCGAATATGTAAGTTAAAAAATACTTTTCAACTTGATAAGAAAATGCGGTAAGTTAAAAAGTATTTTTTTAACTTACCGTGCTGTAACGAATCAGATAGATTTACTCGAACGGGTACTTGAGTCCCCACTTGCTACGAATCTGGTCCATGAGCTTCATGATGCGCAGGGTGTCGGCGTGCGGCATTTCCTCGCATTCGCTCTTGCCGTCGAGGATGGCGTTGGCGGCGCTCGCGACCTCGTACTCGTAGCCGGTCAGTTCGGCGGGCACATCGACGTGGCGGGTGGGCTTGTGGTCGAGGTCGTAGAGGTCGATGCCCTCGATGTTGTTGATGTTCTGGCAGACCATGTAGCCCTTCGTACCCCAGATGGCCCCTGAGCGATCGGAGGCGCACATCATCGAGGCGGTGGCCGTGGCCATCACCCCGTCGTCATAGTGCAAGGCGATGGAATCGGTGGCGTCCACGCCGGTTTCGTAAGCAACCATGGAAGTGTCGATGTCGGCAACAGTGCGCTCGCTGGTGTCCGCGCCTAGCGCCATGTCGAAGAAATTGATCGGGTAAACGCCAACGTCGAGCAGCGCGCCGCCGGCCATGGCCGGGTAGGTCATGCGGGCCTTGTGCGTGGTGGGGTAGCAGAGGTTGGCCGTGGCGGCCTTGACCTCGCCGATCTCGCCGGACTTGATGATGTCGGCCACGAGTGCGCGCGAAGGCATGTAGCGAGTCCAAATAGCCTCGGTGCAGAGCAGTCTGGTCTCCTTGGCGGTCTCAAGCAGTTCCTGCGCCTGTGTTGTATTGGCGGTGAATGATTTTTCCACCAGAATATTCTTACCGGCCTTGAGGCACGCGATGCCCTGTTCGGCGTGCAGCGCATGGGGTGTGGCGATATAGACGAGGTCGACCTTCGGGTCGGCCAGCAGCTCGTCGTAGGAACCGTAGGAAACATCGAACCCGTACTTTTGCGCGAAATCAGCGGCACGGTCCGCGTCGCGCGCGGCGACCGCGTAAGGCTCGACCAATGTGCTGTAGCGCGGGTCGCCGGCCATCTGAACCAGCGTGTCGGCCATGGAGTGTGCGATTCTGCCAGCTCCCAGAATCGCGACGTTGACCTTGAGTCCTTTTTCTTCCGCTTCGGCGCGGTTACCGTTCAATCTGCTCATGAAAGCCCTTTCTTGCATGAAAATGTATGCAACGTCTCCATTCTAAAGTCAGGTGCGCATTGCCGGTCAGGCGAATAAGCAGGGAGTGACGATATGTGTTATTTGTCGTAAGAGTGCCGTGAAGACGTAGCAATGAAGATCGCATTTCGCGATTCTTCTGTTCAGTGCTTCGCTATGGGAAGAGAGCTATGGTAAGAACCCCGGAATGGTGGCATTTTTGATATTTGGCATATAAAGAATTCGCAGCAGGGAACGTCGAAAAATTCGATTTAAACGTTCCGTACTGCGAATCGAATGGTGGCTTTCCATTCCGCTGCTATTTCCGATACCCTCAGTTCAGTTTCATTCCTTCTGAATTGCCTTTGCGGTTTTACCGGAAGAATTCGCAGCTATGGCGGAGCTATCTGTGGATTTTGCGGAGGTATCGAAAGCCTTGGCATCGGCGGCTTTCAAGAAAAATGGCAACCTTTGCAGAGGGATCCGCGGCTTTGGATGCACTATCGTCAGGCTTCACCAGCTTCGCTTCCATCCTCGGCGACCAGACCTTTCTTCTCATCGTGACGGCGCCACCAGGAGGAGAGCACCGAGCCGGAGATGTTGTGCCAGACGCTGAAGAACGTCGACGGAATCGCGGTGATCGGGGCGGTGGCGAACGAGGTCAGCGCCAGCGTGGCGCCAAGGCCGGAGTCCTGCATGCCGACTTCGAAGGTGATGGCCTTTTGCTGCGCGTAGCCGAAGCCCTTCGGATAGATCTTGTACATGACCTTGGAGAAGCCGAAGCCGAGCCCATAGCCGCAAAGGTTGTGCAGGATGACCACCGGAATGGCCAGCGCGGTGGCCGTGCTGAAGAGGCCGGCGTGGTTGGCGGCGACGACGATGCCGATGATCAAGAGGATCGCGGTCTGCGAGATGATCGGCAGCACGTCGGTGACTTTGGAGATCTTGTCCTTGAAGATGGTGTGGCAGATGACGCCGAGGGCGACGGGGATGAGCACCACTTTGACGGCAGTGAGGAAGAGCGACTGCCAGGGAATCGCCACATACTTCGAGGCGAGCAGCTGCATCAGCAGCGGAATCATGAACGGCGCGAGCAGGGTGGAAAGCAGGCCGATGGAGACGTCGAGCGCCACGTCGCCTCGCGCCAGGAAACTCATCACGTTCGACGAGGTTCCCGACGGGCAGCAGCCCACGAGGATGACGCCGACAGCGAGCGGGCCGTCGAGGTGGAAGATGGCGCAAAGGGCGACGGCGATAAGCGGCATGATGACGTAATGGGCCACGGTGCCGACGATGACCATCAGCGGCTGCTTCAGAATTCGTGCGAAATCCTCAAGCGAAAGCGTCAGGCCCATGCCGAACAGCACGATGCCTAAGAGCCAGCTGGTATCATGCTTGGCCCATTCGCTGGTCTGCGGGACGAAGTAGTTGAACACCGCCCAGACAATGACGATCAGCGTGAACCATTTGGTGATCCAATCCGCTACCTTTTTTACCTTTTCCATCTTCTTTCAACCTCTTTCTTATTTGGGTGTTGAGTGCCACGCTAGGTAGACGTTGAGCGAATTGAGTAAGTTGTCTCAAAAATAGAAAATATGTTTCATATAGTGGACACTTGATTCGGTAATATCAGCAAGTTGATGGCGTTTCCGGCTATATTCTGCGCGATTGTTGGGTTCTGTTTGCTATATATGTGGCACTTGCAACAATCGGTGGTGACGTCCGTTTCTGCGATTTGTCGCAGACTGAAAGTGGAATGGAAATGTGACGCGGCAATCGATAACGACAGATAACAACGTTTCCTCTATCAAGGGTGACGTCGTCGTCCCCACTTCTGCAGCCGTCAAGCAAGATAAAAAGCAGCCCCAAAAACATCGCCAGAACGGCTCGGTAGAAGTAGAGAAGTCTGAAGAAGAGAAAACCGCAAAGTCGTCAAAATCGGGAAAATCTGTAAAATCGGCGAGGAAATGTGGCAAAGGCGGTTCCGGGAACGTGGGTAAAACCCGTAAGCCTGTAAACGCGGGTAAGTCGGTTCAATCCGGCAAATCTGATAAATCAGCCAAATCCGGAAAATCGGCCAAGACCCCCGAAAATACGAGCGAGGCACCCGCAGCTATACGATGTCGCATATCCGCGGCAAAAACACGAAAATCGAAGTACTGGTCCGTTCCTATCTCTTTCGTCGTGGGTTGCGTTTCCGCAAGAATGACAAACGTTATCCGGGTCATCCGGATGTGGTGCTGCCCAAGTGGCATACAATCGTCTTCGTCAACGGCTGCTTCTGGCATATGCATTCCGGCTGCACGAAATTCTCGATGCCGAAGTCCAATGTCGAGTTCTGGACGGCGAAGTTGGTGCGCAATCACGACCGCGACATCCGTCAGCGCGCCGAACTTGAGGCGGCCGGCTGGAAAGTTCTCGTTGTCTGGGAATGCGAGCTGACGAAGGCGCGCCGCGAGGAGACGCTGGAACAGCTGTATCGGCAGATCATAGGAGCGGATGAGTTCGGTGAGTTTTCCGATGAATCATGAGTGTTCAAGTGAAGTTGATATGTAGCTTGCAGCGCTGAAGCGATACATTACGGTTGCTGAAGTTCCCTGCTGCTCAGGCTGCGACGGGGATTTTCTTGAGTGCTGGTATTTCAACGATTTGATGGTGGAGCAGTCTGTGATTTCGGGTTTAGCGCAGCAGGGAAGGCGTTTACATTGATGGTTTCCGTTCCCTGCTGTGCTGCGTGAAGAAGTCGCGTGCATAAACCGCATGAGTAAACGAGATTCGCCGTTTAGACGGCCAGCTGGTCAGTCGGTCGGCCGATCAGCTTTGCAATTCCTCCAGCTGTTTCTTGGCCTTGTGCAACTTGACGTAGATTTCGTTGCGTTTGCCGGAGTCCTTTGCGCGGGCGTGGTCGCCCTCCAGCTTGGTGATCTGGGCGGTGAGTTCGGCGATTGCCGCCTGTTTGGCCAGGCGCGTATCGAGATTGCTGCCGTCGCTGTCGTGGAAAATGACCTGTGCGCACAGGCTTTGCCAGACATCGTCCAAGGTGTCGCCGTTCATTTCAAGCTTCGCTTTCGTGCCGTCCTGCCAGGCGCTGACGTACGTTTGCGTTTGTGCCTCGCCCTGATGCCCTGCTCGAACCGGCAGAATGCGTTGCAGCGCGAGGGCGCATTGAAGATCCGCATTACCTGAGGCGGTTCCGGTGCCGCTGCCTTGCGTGTTTTCGTCGTTTTCGTCCAAACCCGCATCGCGCGCACAGACAAAGAGAATGTTCGAAGCCGAACGCAATTTCGCGATATGCTCCATGACTTCCACGGGCGCGTCCTTGCAGTTCTGCACGATGCCCATCACCAAGATTTCATGCGTTTTCTTGCCTGCGGCCACGTTGATTGTGTTCGGCCGCAGCAACGCGAGCATGGTGATGGATTCGATGTCGCTCACGAACCGCTGTTTGAGCCGCACAGAAACTGGCGGCTTCACATAAAACATCTCTTTTCGTAGCATGCTTTTCGCTTCCGGGATGGCGCAGGAATTGGGCAATCCCAGCGTGAGGGCAGATATGGTTTTGCGGTGTGCAGCAGTCATCGGCGACCTTTCCTTGATGTGGATTGACATTCCGTTGATTTGTCAGTCAGACATTCCCTTTTAAGACTAACGGCACTTGTCGATTATTCGGGATTCCGTCTTGTTTTTCAAAGGGGTCGAAATAAGTCGATAGAGGCTAGGGATGTAAGTTTCATCACATATGAAGATCTTGGCCTGGGCTTGGCGAAATATCGATATATATGGTTTATTTCCAGTGGTATGTAAAGAAAAATAGTTACAAAAGTGCCGTTTTCTGTGTCATTTGATAATGCTAATTCTTTATCGCATGTCGATAATGAATGGGGCTTACTGTTTTGTGATGGATATGAAATGTTATATTCGTACATAGTACGATAAGCTTTTTTGGGGCAACGACGCGACCTGCATGGCGCTTCATTTCCGCATGACCATAAGATTAAAATCCTTAGGGAGTGTATCAAAATGGGTATGAAACCAACAGATGAAGAACGCAAGCTTCTGGCGCAATGGACCGAGGTGGATGGCGATCTTGACCAGATCGATCCTGATTTGGCCGATAAGATCCTGACCATGCGTACCGCTTTCGGGCGCGGCAACATCGCCTGCAGCCCGTATTGGGAGAACCCGGAAGGCGTCGATGCCGTCACCGATCTGGACTATGCCGGCGATGGACTGCGCGCGCATAAGCTTGATGTCTATTACCCACACGACGCTGTGGTGCGTGGCGGCAAAACGACGCCGGTGTATATCGATATCCACGGTGGTGGTTTCGTCCACGAATACAAGGAACTCAACCGCAACTTCTGCACCCACTTGGCCGATCGCGGCTTCGTGGTCTTCTCTCTGAATTACCGCCTCGCGCCTTCTGCCGATTACTTGGGGCAAATGCAAGACGTCATGACCGGTATGGCTTGGGTCAAGGAGCACTTGGCCGACTATCCGTGCGACCCCGAGAAGATCTTCATCACCGGCGATTCCGTGGGCGGAGTGATGGCGCTTTACGCCGTGGCCATCGAGCATTCGAAGGCAATGGCCGACAGCCTCGGGCTGAAACAGGCCGGTTTGAACGTCCTTGGCGGCACCCTGGTTTCGGGCATGCATAACCTGCGTCCGCTGGTCGAGCAAACTGAGGACTACATAAACGGCTCGATGATGGACGTCATCACCATGATGGCCACCCGCACCTTTGCCACCTTGAAGGCTACGAATTCGCCGTTCATCGACCTGGACTACATGGCCGCCAACGTCGATCTGCCGCCGCTGTTCCTCAACACCAGCAACGACGATTTCCTGCAGGGTGAGTCTCTGCTGCTTGGCGCCGCACTGGCCGCGCACGGTCGCGATTTCGAGGTCCATGACCGCCATGCACGCAAAGGTGAGACGCTGGGCCATATCTACCCGGTCTGCATGACCTGGTTGCCGGAAAGCCAGGACATCCTGCATAAGATTCGCGATTTCTCTTACAATCTGTTCTGATTTTTCTTCTCTCGATAGGCCGGTCGCGGCCTGGCGGCCAATCGGAATTCCTTAATGCCCCCATCGTCGCCTTTGTGGCGGTGGGGCATTGTGCGTTGTGGCAAGGGCCGACTTCTTTGTTAAGCGTAATAGAGAATAATAAAGAAACCATGCGGGTTGTTTCCCGAATCTTTTGCCGCTGGCCGCGATACGTGGCCTAAGACGAATTGCTCTCAAACTTTGAAACTTGCTCACTATGGCAGACGGGACAGGTTTACGTGTACAATAACCATGTGTTGCCCGGGTAGCTCAGGGGATAGAGCACCGCTCTCCTAAAGCGGGTGTCGTCAGTTCGAATCTGATTCCGGGCACAAATTTTCTTGGCTTTGACCGTATATTCCCATCAGGACGGCTGAGATTTCACTGGACAGGTTTTCTTGGGCCATGGGCTGCTTTCCGTTGCAGAACCTGTTTTTCAATGCTCTCAATGGGCGATGGAGTTGGCTTTCGTTTCCTCCGGTGACATCATGATTTCGATGGTTTGCATCTGGCTGTCATCCGTCATGGTGTGCTGTTGGCTATCGTTACCTATTGTGTATGATTTAATTAACGATTCTTATAGTAAGATATTGAACAAATATTTTGTGGTGTGCGTCTATTATGGTCTGTTATCTTACGTACCAAACTTGTATCGTAGGTCGATATAAGGTGAGATGTCTCATTAATGGAGTTTTAAGTAAGTAGAGGGAAGAGAAAATGACATTCAAATCTCGAGGTACCCGTCTCGCCGCCGCATTATTGGCTTCGGCGACGCTGATTTCTATGGCCGCCTGCGGCTCGAGCTCCGCGAAGAGCGAGACGAAAGCGGATTCCAACGCCATGATTTCGGTGAATAACACCGAACCGCAAAGTTCGCTGGTTCCCGCCGATACCAACGAAATGGGTGGAAGCCGTATCATTCGTTACCTGTTTGAAGGCCTGGTCAGCTATGATGCCAAGGGCAAGCAGCATCTGGAGGTCGCCAAATCCATTACGCCCAATGCCGATGCCACGCAATACACCATCAAGCTCAACGATGGATGGAAATTCAGCAACGGCGAGAAGGTGACCGCTTCGTCCTTTGCCAACGCGTGGAGCTACGCGGCGAACGTCAAGCATGCGCAAAAACAGTCCAGCCGTATGTCCATCATCAAGGGCTACGACGAGATGCAGAGCCCGAACACCCCCACCGACGCGAAGCTTTCCGGCCTTGAGGTCAAGGATCCGTTGACGCTGGTGGTCACCTTGAAGAGTCCGGATTCGGTGTTTCCCATCCAGCTCGCCCATCAGTCCTTCTTCCCGCTGCCGACCGTCGCGTTCAAGGACATGAAGGCGTTCGGCAAGCACCCGATTGGCAATGGTCCCTATAAGTTCAAGTCCTGGACGGTCAACAAAAACATCATCGTGGTGAAGAACCCGGATTACAAGGGCTACCGAAAGGTCAAGAACGGCGGCATCGAATACCGCGTCTATTCCAGCCCCGACGCCGCGTATTCCGACGTGGAGGCCGGTAGCCTCGATCTGCTGATGGATGTGCCCCAGTCCGAAGTCAAGAGCTTCCGTTCGGATTCGTCACTCCATGCCTACAGCCAGCCCGGCAGCTACTATCAGGGTTTCATCATCCCCGAATGGGCGCCGCATTTCGGCTTCAACAAGGAAGGCATTCTGCGTCGTCAGGCGATTTCATGGCCATCGACCGCAACCAGATCGTCGACAAGGTCTTTTCGAACACCAAGTCCGTCGCCACCGATTTCACTTCTCCGGGAGTACCTGAGCACCAGAAGAACCTCAAAGGTACCGCCAATCTTCGTCACAATGCGGCTAAGGCTCGTGAGCTTTGGAAGCAGGCCGATGCCATCTCGCCATACAACCAAAAATTCAGCCTGGCCTATCCCTCCGACGGCGGCCATAAGCCGTGGGTGGATGCGGTTTGCAATCAGCTGAAGAACACTCTGGGAATCCAAGCCGTGGGCGATGCCTATCCGACCTTCAGCGATTTGCTCAACCGCGTGACCCAGCGCACCATCCAGACCCCGTTCTTCTCGGGCTGGTCTCTGGACTATCCTTCGGCCGAGGATTACATGACGCCGCTTTACTCCTCGGAATCCGCCGATGGCCACGGTACCAACGACGGTGATTACAAGAATCCCCAATTCGATGCCGCACTGCTCAAAGCGAAGTCGGAACTCGATCCTGCCAAGCGTACCGCCGATTTCAATGAGGCTCAGGAGATTCTCCTGAACGACCTGCCGGCGATTCCGTTGTGGTGCAACAACGTTTCAGCGGTTTCCTCGCCGAAGCTCAGGAACGTGAACTTCGACTACACGAATCTGCCGACCTACAACACCATCACGAAGTAGGCGCCAAATAGGCAGGTTCCCGCCAAGTAGTGTCCGGTAAGAATATCGGCGATATATTTGCGTCGATAGGCCGGAATGAAACAGGATATAAGCAGGGGCGTTCCTCCGATAATGATGGAGGAACGCCCCTGCTGTTTTGTCTCCTACGTGGCGGTTTTCGTCGTCTCGTAAGCTCCATTACCCGTTCAGCTGTGTACTTCGCTTTCCGTGCGTGAGCGGAAGCCGAATTTCATCGTCTCGCTGTTGTAGGCGATGACGCCGTGTCCGGTGGCCGGCAGAACGATCACTCCGCCATCGCCGTGATAGCCATCGATTTCGTCAAGGGTCGCCTTGGCCGCGTCTTCCACGTCCTGGCCGGCAAAACGCACCCTGGACGCGATTTGGTTGGCGGCGACGGCCTTGATGAACGCTTCGCCGATGCCGGTGCCGGAGATGGCCGCCGTCTCGTCGTTGGCGTAGGTGCCGCAGCCGGGCAGGGGAGTGTCGCCGACACGGCCGTGCATCTGGTTGGTGATGCCGCCGGTGGAGGTCGCGGCGGCGAGGTGGCCTTGCCCGTCGCGGGCGACGGCTCCGATGGTGCCGTGCTTCTCCCATTCGTCGCCGTCGTTCTGGGCGCTGACCAGTTGCCTGCGGCGCTCGTCGGTGATGAAATACTCGTTGTCTTCGGTTTCGATGCCCCAATCGGCCAGTTCCTGGTCGGTCGGCTCGGCGAAGAGGACGTGCTTGGTCTTGTCTTTGACGGCCTGTGCCACATCGATCGGGTTACGTGCCGTGCCGAGTCCGGTAGCGGCGCCGACGCTGCCGTCGCCGTCCATCAGGCAGGCATCCATCTGCACGATGCCATCGCTGGTCAGTGCCGCGCCATGTCCGGCGTTGAATTCGGGAGCATCCTCCATCACATGGATGGCCGCGATGACAGCTTCCTCGGCGCTTGCTCCTGCTTCGAGTTTGGCGTATCCGGCATCAAGTGCGCGGTTGAGGTCGCGATCGACTTCCTCGGCGTTGTGGTTGCCGCGTGATCCCGCCCCTCCGTGGATCAACAGTGTCAGACCGTCTTCCGCTTCAGTGGTGATGGTTACTATGCGTGCATGGTTACCCGATTCGGGCATGTTCTCCTCTTTTCCGTGTATCGAATTTCAGGCGTTGAGCCGATGCAATCATCGTAGGTGAAGGTTGGCATAATGTCATCTTATTAAGATAATAAATACTAAAAATAACAATTCTTGTATTCATCGTCAATATGTTGTGGCGGGTTTCTGGCTTCTCTCAGTGAAGACGTATATTCTGTTAGCATGATTGGCGCGGAGAATGTGTTTGAAGGCGAGAAATCGGATTGATGCATTATCGGTTTGCCGTTTGAGAGTAAGCGAAGAATGACGCAATGACAAGAACTCCACAAGGTGATGTTCGCGCAAGGTCGGCAAAGAAAGGCAACGTGAAGACGAAAACCAAGTCAAAAGCTACGGCCAAACGGAAAGGGAAGGCCGTTGCGAAGTCACGACCGGTGTCAAAAGCCAAAAAGCGCGGCGGTTTCCTAAGGGGAATCCTCGCGCTGCTGGCTTGGCTGTGCCTAGTGGTCGCGTTGCTTGGTACTGTCAGCCGGGAGCTGCCTGAGGAGTTGCAATCGCTGCCGTATGTGCCGGCGGTGGTGGCGTTCGCCCCCTGGTTCGCGCTCTTGGCGTTGGCGGCGCTGGTGTTGGCTATGGCCTCGCGCAGGTGGCTCGCCGCGCTTTTGGCATTGGCGTGTCTTGGATTGCAAGGGTGGAGGCAATACCCTTATTTCGTTTCGTCCACTCATCTTGATGCTGCTGCGGTTTCGGCGGTGAGTGGCAATCGCCCCAATACTGATGATTCCTATGCGCGCGTCATGACGGCCAATGTCTACAAAGGCCGTGCCTCGGCCAAGGCGGTAGTCGAGACGGTGCGCGACCAGCGTGTCGAGGTGCTGGCGCTGCAGGAGACCACGAAGCCGTTTATCCGCGCGCTCAAGGCGGAAGGCATCGATGATTACCTGCCTTACTCGCAGGTTTCCTCGTCGGACGGAAAATACGGCAATGCCCTGTTTTCGGCCACGGCATTGGATTCGCCGGCGGATGACGACGTCGATTCCAGCGCTTCCTTCATGCCGGGCGGCACCGTTTCGTTTGCGGACGGCAAGATTCCTGTTCGTTTCGTTTCGGTGCATACCACGTCTCCGAAACCGGGTTATTGGAACACGTGGCGCACTTCGCTCGATGATGTGGCGATGATGCGAACGCATACGAACACCAGATATGTGCTGATGGGGGATTTCAACGCGACCACCGACCACACGCCGTTCCGCAATATTCTGGGTTCCCGGTTCCACGATGCCGCGCAAAGTTCCGGTAGCGGTTTCGTGTTCACCTGGCCTGCGAACAGGCCGGGGATTCCCAAATTCGCCGGTATCGACCATATCGTCCTTGATCGGGGCATAATCGCCGGACAGGTCGGCGCCGTGGCGTTGCCGGGATCGGATCATGCCGCATTGCTTGCGACCATTGACGTGAAATGATGTGCTTTTTCACTGACAATTATCGTTTTTAATGCTGGTGAACGTAAGACGTATCGTGGCCGAATTCGCGATATTGCGACATTTATTGTGACACGGCACACATTCATCTACCTGGGTGACTAAGATGGTTTACAGGCTGAGAATGCCGAACGTACAAGTGAGATTACAATGAGGAGTGCTCATGGACGAGAAAACATTGGTAGATAAGCTTTCCAAGGTTACTACCATCACTGATTTGCAGGCGGTCGCCAAGGAGATCGGAAAGCCGCTGACCGTGGAGCAGGCTGATAAGGCGCTGAACCGCCTCTTTGGTGCCGAGAACGATACGGGCGAACTGATGGGTGATTCCGTGGCCAAGGCTGCGAAGGACATCTTCGGCTGAGTTCCGGATTCTGATCGTTAGTATTGGGGCCTGTCCGCTAATCTCAAGCGGACAGGCCCCAATACTTTTTTTACTTGATTTTGCGTTCAGACCGCGTTGGAGATAGCCTCCACGCTGGCCTTGGCGTCGCCGAAGAGCATCGACGTGTTGTCGTTGAAGAACAGCGGATTCTGCACGCCGGCGTAGCCGGTGCCCATTGAGCGCTTGAGGACGACGACCTGCTTGGCCTCCCAAACGCGCAGCACAGGCATGCCGGCAATGGGGGAATCGGGATCTTGCGCAGCGGCAGGATTGACCGTGTCGTTGGCTCCGATGACGAGGACGACGTCGGTATCGGCGAAGTCGTCGTTGATCTCATCCATTTCCATGACGATATCGTAAGGCACCTTGGCCTCGGCCAGCAGCACGTTCATATGGCCAGGCAGACGTCCGGCCACCGGATGAACCGCGAAACGGACCTCGACGCCCTGGGCGCGCAGCTTCTCGACCAAGCCTGCGACGGCCTGCTGAGCTTTCGCCACGGCCATGCCATAGCCGGGGGCGATGATGACCGTTTTCGCATCCTTAAGCATTTGCGCCACGTCGGTGGCGTTGGCTTCATGCACCTCACCGGTGATTTCCTTGGTGTCGCCCGACTTCGCCGGCTTTTCGCCGAAGCCGCCAAGGATGACGGAGACGAACTTGCGGTTCATGGCCTTGCACATCAGGTAGGAGAGGATGGCGCCGGAAGCGCCGACCAGCGAGCCGGTGATGATCAGCAGGTTGTTGTCGAGCATGAAGCCCGACGCGGCCGCGGCCCAGCCCGAGTAGGAGTTGAGCATGGAGATGACCACCGGCATGTCACCGCCGCCGATGGCCGCCACCATGTGCAGGCCGAGCAGCAGTGCCAGCACGGTCATGATGGCCAGCGGCCAGATCGAGTTGGTGGGGATGAACCAGGCGATCATCGCGATCATGACGATCAGCACGATCAGATTGATGAGGTTATGGCCGGGGATGATCAGCGGCTTCGACTTCATCTTGGCCGAGAGCTTCAGATAGGCGATGATGGAACCGGTGAAAGTCACGGCGCCGATCAGAACGCCGATATAGGTTTCGGCCAGGTGTGCGCCGTTCGGATTCTTCTCCGTGAGCCATGAGTTGTAGCCGATAAGAACTGCGGAAATGCCCACGAAGCTGTGGAGCATCGCGATCAGTTCCGGCATCTGCGTCATTTCGACGGTGCGGGCCTTGTAGATGCCGAAGGACGCGCCGACGATGAAGACCAAAGCGATGAGCAACGCCGTCACCCAGATGGGCCGGGCCGAATCGACCAAGGCCAAGGCGATGGTGGCAACGATGGCGATTGCCATGCCGATCATGCCGAGGATGTTGCCGCGGCGGGCGGTCTCCTGCTTGGAAAGTCCGGCCAACGAGAGAATGAAGAGCACTGCCGCCAGCAAGTAGGCGGATTGGGCAATGGATTCGAGTGTCATGATTTCACGCATCCTTCCTGAACATGCTGAGCATTCGATAGGTCACCAGGAACCCGCCGAACACGTTGATCGAGGCGATGGCCGCCGAAATCACGGCCAGCACCGTTACCAGCGTATTGGCCGAGCCGATCTGTAAGAGCGAACCGATGAGGATGATGCCGGAAATGGCATTCGTCTGGCTCATCAGCGGCGTGTGCAGCGAGTGCGTGACGTTGGAAACCACGTAATAACCCACGAAAATCGCGAGGATGAAAATAGAGAACGTCATCAACAGCTTCGAGTCGGCGAAGGCCAACGCGATGGCGAGCAGAATGGCCGCAATGGCCATGAGCACAGTGTTGCGCTTGCTCTTTTGCGCCTTGATGGCTTCTTCCTTGGCCTTTGCCTCCTGTTGTCGAGCCTTCTTTTCCTCGGGCGTCAGTTGCTTGGCTGTATCATCAGCTTTGGCTGCCGCAGAGACCGAGACCTTTGGCGGTGGCCAGAGGATCTCGCTTTCTCGGGTCACGGTCATGCCGCGCTGCACCTCGTCGTCAAGGTCGAGCGTGAGCGTGCCGTCCTTCTTGGGGGTCAAGAGCTTCATCAGATTGACCACGTTGGTGCCGTAAAGCTGCGAAGTCTGCTGCGGCATACGGCTGGCGAGGTCGGTGTAGCCGATGATGGTCACGCCGCCCTCGGTGGTGATCTTCTTGCCGGGCTGCGTCAGCTCGCAGTCGCCGCCGCCGCTGGCCGCAAGGTCGACGATAACCGAACCGGGCTTCATCCCGGCGACTGCATCTTTGGTGAGGGTCAGCACACCCGCGCCACGCACCAGCGCAGTGGTGATGACGATATCGGCGTTGGCGGCTTCCTTGGTATACAAGGCCAGCGTCGCCTTCTCCTGATCGTCGCTCAACGCCTTGGCGTAACCGGTGTCGGACTTCTCCTGCTGCGCGCCTTCGGCACGCACGAAAGTGGCGCCAAGGGACTCGATCTGTTCGGCGGCTTCAGGGCGCACGTCGAAGGCGCGGACCTCGGCCCCCATCGAAGCGGCCGCACCGATGGCCGCGAGACCTGCCACGCCTCCGCCAATCACGAAGACCTTGGCTGGAGCCGTTTTGCCCGCTGCGGTGACCTGTCCGGCGAACATGCCGCCGTAGGATTGTGCGGCCTCGATTACCGCGCGATAGCCGGAGACGTTCGACATAGTGGAAAGCACGTCAAGCGACTGCGCTCGTGAGATTCGCGGCACGGCATCAAGTGCCAGGGCCGTGATGTTGCGATGCGCCAAGGTGTCGAGCAGCTTGGCGTTGCTGTGCGGCGCAAGACGGGAAACCAACATGGCACCTGACTTCATCCCGGAGATCTCATCAGGCGTAGGGGTGTCGACGGTGACGACGATGTCGGCTTTCCAGACATCCGCGGTCTGGCCAATCGTTGCGCCTGCCTCTTGGTATTCATGGTCGGAGAAGTTTGCCTCTTCTCCCGCTCCGCTTTCTATAGTGACATCGTAACCGAGCTTTTTCAACTGGCCGACGGTTTTCGGCGTCGCCGCAACCAGCCTTTCGCCCGGTGATGTCTCTTTGGGTATTCCGATAATCACGATTGCTCCTTTCTTTGGGACTGTGACATTCATACATCACGATTATTGCTATGCAACGTCCATGTTGCCGCGACTATCCCATCTTTGGGTTCTTTTATCTCTTATTATAGTCAATAATTATGCATTGTTAGCAAAATCGGATATTTTACGTACGGTCGATTATGCGAGAAAATTCGATATGATCCATATCGGTTTTAGGAATATTGGCCGCCACGTTTGGAGGATGGCGCACCGCGGTCTGTATGTTGATGCGCTCTGAAAGTTTGTCCGTCATCGACACGGGCCTTGTTCCGTGCTGCGGCCTTTTCGGCGCGGGCAATCATGGCTTTTGTGATGCCATGCGGCAAACCGTCGCCTTTCTTTGCACGTTTCTTCATATTTTTGCGATATTCGATGCTCATTGTGTTCTCCTTTGAACGTATGGATGAATTTGTTGTCGGCTCTGTTATTCAAGGTTAGATTGCTGATCCGCAGAGGCGTTAAGCGTAGAGCCCTGTGGGCTCTACGCAGCCGATGTGAGCGCGCCGACGCGTGCGAAGGCTCAGTCCAATTTGGAATTACTCCAAATTGGACTGAGTACCAGCCGTCGCCGCCGTCGACTGCTGTTCGGCCTCGGCGCTCTCGAGCTTTGCTCGCACGTCGTTCAGAAGGCTTTGCGCACGTTTGGCCAACGCCTCACCGATTTCCCACTGGTGCATCGATTGGTCGAGATTAAGGCCGCCAGCCTCCAACGCCTGCACGGCTTTGATGAGGTTGTCGCGCGCCTCTTCGTACGGCATCTTGGCGATTTGGTCTCGTTCCTTGTCGGTGAGACTTGAGGCGGGGGCGGCGGTCTTGCCGTCCTTGTCGTCTTTGGTCTTGTTGTCCTGTGCATCATTGGTTGTTGCTGCCATTATGAGTCCTTTACTTATCGATGGGTGTTATTCAATTGTCGTTGTGTCTAAAAGTCGGATGCCGTTGCCGGTAATCGATATGAGATTGCCGGCTATCATGTTTTCTATTCCGGGTTGACGGTTTTGGCTTCGGTTACCACCTCGCCGTGCTTCAGGGTCAAGGTCAATACATCGCCGGGGAGACCATTGTTGCATCGTCGAGCACATGCCCGTTGGCCGCCTGCACCACCGCATACCCGCGATCGAGCGTCGATTGCGGGCTCAGGGCGCTCAAACTGGCATGGAGCTTTTCGATCGTGAGGCTTGCATCGTCCACGAGCCGTGTCAAGCCCAGTTGCATCCGCTGCTTTGATTCGTCGAGGAAGCGCTGGTGCGGTTCGAGCATCGTTTGCGGATGTGTGAGGCTGGGACGGTTTGCATAGCCTTCGATGACACGGATTTCGTTGTCGATGCGGGACCGGACGCGCATGTTCATCTGCGCACGCGCGTTGGCGATGAGCTGCCACTGTTCGCGTACGTCAGGCACCACTTTCTTGGCGGCGTCGGTGGGAGTCGAGGCTCGCAGATCGCTGGCCAGGTCGATGAGTGTCCAATCGTCTTCGTGGCCGACAGCCGAAATGATGGGGGTCTCGCAGGCCGCGGTGGCCCGTACCACGCCTTCGTCGGAGAAGCCGATGAGGTCTTCGAAGCTGCCGCCGCCGCGGGCGACGATGATGACGTCGACCTCGGGATCCGCATCGAGTTTCTGAATGGCTGCGATGACTTCCGGCGGACATTGCACGCCCTGGACGTGCGAATGAACGACTTTGAACTTCACGGCCGGCCAGCGCAGGTTGACATTGGTGATCACGTCGCCTTCGGCTCGGGCCTGCGGGGCGCAGATGAGTCCGATGCATTTCGGGAATTCCGGCAGCTCGACCTTGTTTTCCTGATCGAACAGCCCCTCGCCCTTGAGCTTTTTGCGTAGCTCGTCGATTTGCGTCTTGAGGTCGCCGGCGCCGATGCGTCGGATGTCGTCGGCGACGAAGCTCAGGCGGGTGGCTTTGACCCACACGTCCGGCTTGCCGTGGATGACTACGCGGTCGCCTTGATGGAAGCCCGAGGCCATGGCCACGAAGTTGCGGAAGCCCATCACCGAAATCGAGATGTCCTCGAAATTGTCGCGCAGGGTGATGTAGCCGGAGCTGGCGCGACGCATGTTGATCTCGACGATTTGTCCCTCGATCCACGAACCGGGCCAGCGGTGTACGGCGTCGTGGTATTTCTGGCTGACCACGCTGACCGGCCACGGGTTCTCGGGCGTGGTGTCGCGCGCCAGCCGTGGCAGCTCGCCGGGACGTCTCAGCCCTTGCTGGGTTGTCAGTCCCGGATCTGCGCCCGGACCCGCATTTTGGTTGGGTGCCGTGTACCCATATCTCGTATTGAATGCCATGATTCCACAATCCTCTTGATGAAGGACAAGGATGGCCATCTTGAGATGAATTTCAAGGTTCTTGATTCAAGGGTGGACAAATTTTCGAGGCTTTCGCCAGACATCCTGATAAAAAAATAAATGTGAAAATTTTGAACTATGAATTTCCGCACTATTCCGCCGTTATTACTAAATCTGGGGGAGAAACGCCGATTGAATCCCTAGATATAGTATTTGGGGCGTCCTATAGTGATGGAAGACACAGAAAGTTACACGCGTGTGATTTCATCCATGTGATTTGTGCGATTCTGTATCGGAGTTTTGTCAGATGTAAAGGAAGGGTAAGTTGATGCAGGCTCAGGTTCTGGATGCGCCCACAAAGTCAACCACGGCGACAAAGGCCGTGTTGGTCGAAAAGCGTGACGGGCGAATTGTCGATTTTGACACGGTGAACATCATCGCCGCTGTGAAGTCGGCCTTTAAGGATCTCAACAAAGAGGTTGGTCCTGAAGAAGAACAGATGATTCGTGATCTCGCCAATGGTATTGAAGGCGAAGTCAAGGAGCGTTACAGCGGCCCGGCCAAGATTGAGGATATCCAGAATCTTGTGGAGCACGGACTTGTTGAAAATCATTTGTATGATGTTGCTCGTAACTATACGAACTATCGTCTCAACAGGGACATCGACCGCGCCAAGGCCACCGATATCAACGCCGCCGTCGATCGTCTGGTCAACAAGGACGAGACGCTGGTGCGCGAGAACGCCAACAAGGATTCCAACGTCTACGCCACGCAGCGTGATCTGCTGGCCGGCGCCGTCTCCAAGGCCTCGGCTTTCTCCATGCTTCCCAAGCGCGTCTCCAACGCACATATGAAGGGCGACATCCACTTCCACGACGCCGATTACTCGCCGTTCACCGCCGAGACCAACTGCTCGCTGCCGAACTTCGCCGATATGCTGCACAACGGTTTCGAGCTGGGCAACGCGATGATGGACACCCCGAAGTCCATCGGCACCGCGGCCACGCAGATCACGCAGATCATCAAGGACATCGCGGGCGACCAGTACGGCGGCCAGACCGTCAATCGCGCCGACGAGATGCTCGACGAGTACGCTCGCAAGGATTACAAGAAGTTCCTCGATCAGGCGCACACCATGATTCCGGATTCCATGCCGGAGGATGTGGCCCAGCAGATCGTCGACGGGCTGAAGGCCAACGAGCCCAAGACCCTGCACTTCGACGCCGATCGCAAGCCGATCCCACAGGACACTCCCTTCCACGCCGATGCGCCGAAGCTCGAGCAAATCCGCGAGATCTACGCCAAGATCATGACCCGTAAGGCCATCTACGACGCCATGCAGACCATGGAATACCAGATCAACTCCAACCGCGTCTCCAACGGCCAGACCCCGTTCGTCACCGTCGGCTTCGGCCTCGGCACTTCGTGGTTCTCCCGCGAGATCACCCGCTGCATCTTCCTGGTGCGCATCCTCGGCCTCGGCCGCGACCACCACACCGCGATCTTCCCGAAGCTCACCTACGCGGTCAAGCATGGCATCAACTCCGAGCCTAGCGACCCGAACTACGACCTGAAGCAGCTCGCGCTCGAGTGCTCCACCAAGCGCATGTACCCCGACATCCTCTTCTATGAGAACCTCGTCAAGATCACCGGTTCCTTCAAGGCGCCGATGGGCTGCCGTTCGTTCCTGCCCAGGTGGACCAATCCCGACACCGGCAAGGACGAGGAGGAAGGCCGTCTGAACCTCGGTGTGGTCACCGTCAACATTCCGCGTATCGCGCTTGAATCGCGCGGCGACAAGGACCGCTTCTGGAAGATCTTCGACGAACGTATGGATGTCGCCCACGAAGCTCTGCAGTTCCGTATCATGCGCTGCAAGCAGGCCAAGCCGATCAACGCGCCGACGCTCTATCGTTACGGTGCTTTCGGCCGTTTGAATGCCAACGACAACGTCGATCAGCTCTTCAACCGCGACCGCGCCACCGTCTCGCTGGGCTATATCGGCCTTTATGAGGCGACCAGCGTCTTCTACGGCAAGGACTGGATGCAGGATCACAGCTGGGATGCGGAAGGCAAGGAATTCGCGCTTTCGATTGTCAAGAAGATGAACGCGCTGTGCGCCAAGTGGGCCAAGGAAGAGGGCTATCACTATTCGCTCTATTCCACGCCTGCCGAGTCGTTGACCGACCGCTTCAACCGCATGGATCGTGAGAAGTTCGGCCGTGTGCCGGGCGTGACCGACCACGACTTCTATACCAATTCGTTCCACTATCCGGTCTGGCTGTCGCCAACCCCGATGGAGAAGCTCGACTACGAGAAGGACTTCCCGTACTATGCTTCGGGCGGGTTCATCAACTACTGCGAGTTCCCGACTCTGCAGACCAACCCGAAGGCGCTCGAGGCCGTGTGGGATTACGCCCACAACATCGGCATCGGCTACCTCGGCACCAACACCCCGATCGACCACTGCTACGTCTGCGGTTTCGAGGGCGACTTCGAGCCGACCGAGGAGGGCTTCAAGTGCCCTGAGTGCGGCAACTGTGACCCCGACAAGTGCAACGTCACCAAGCGTACCTGCGGCTACCTCGGCAACCCGGTGCAGCGCCCGATGGTGCACGGCCGTCACGAGGAGATCACGCACCGCGCCAAGCACATGAGCGGCGAGACCGGCCATGTCGTGCTGAAGGACGGCACCGAGCGCGAATGGTACGAAGAGGCCAAGTAGTTCGGTAGTTCGGTAAAAGCACAAAGGCAAAGGCGGTTCATCGTTTGGTGTGCCGCTTTTACTTTTGTCTTAAAACAATCGGCGATCGGCGCTGAACTTAACCCGAGGTATTGTCCCGGATGATGGTTGGATTGTGCGTCAATGCAACTGAACGGCGGTGGGGTGCTTGTAGCGATATTCCAAAATAATATCGTCATAACCCCTGTCATAGCCCGTATAAGTAATGATTGATTCGTATAAGTAATGATTGATTCGTATAAGTAATGATTGATTTTTTGATGAGAGAGAAAACCACCTCTTGGGTTTGAGATGGATTGTTCTATTTGAGAGAGGAACAATATGGGAAAACTGGCAGGCGGCAAGCTGCATGATTTCGCCGCGGACGAAACGGGTCGCGGGCCGTGGATTCCCACGGTCTACGCCAATAATCCGAAGGCGGGGCAGTGGACGAGCGAGAAGCTGAGCCACGATATGATCGCCGACTACAAGCCGCTGGTGATGACCGATGGCGAGGGTATCCGTTGTTCTGTATACGTTTCTGGTTGCCCGTTCCACTGCGTCGAATGCTTCAACGAATCCATATGGGATTTTCAGGCCGGCCATCCCTACACGCAAGGCTTCGAGGACAAGGTCATCAAGGATCTGGGCAATGACGTCGTCCAAGGCATCACGTTTCTCGGCGGCGAGCCACTGCTCAATACTGGCGTGCTGCTGAAACTCTCCAAACGCATCCGCAAGGAATTCGGCCATGATAAGGATGTCTGGTGCTGGACCGGTTATACGTGGGAGGAGCTCATGCGATCCGGCGAAAGCGACGACAAACTCGCGCTGCTGAATTATGTCGATATTCTGGTGGACGGGCGATATATGAAGGATCACCACGATTCGCTCCTGCAGTTCCGTGGTTCCAGCAACCAGCGCATTATCGACGTGCCGGCTTCGCTGCGTGCGCACGATGAGAACGGTTCGACGGCGCCCGTTATCTGGCCGAAACTGCATGACCAGCACCGCTTCATCCCCGAGGTCTACGGCAAGGACCGCTCCGCCGGCGAAGGTGCTGCCAGCTAATTGCGACAAAGGGGGTATGCATGAATCATTCCCGTTGTCAAGAGATGTAGGTCACACTAGTTGCTTCTTTTAGCTGAATCGTGATGAGGTATCTGTTCAATGGGTTGTGCGGCGACTAATCTTGCAATGTATGTGTGTGTAAACTCACAGTGTCAGATTACGCAAAACACGGTGAGTTTACGGAAATGGTAAGGATTCAGGCATGGCTGACGTGATGACAACCAAGACAACGGAGCATGAGGTTACGCCCCTGCGGGTCGGGCTCGATATCGGTTCAACTACGGTCAAGGCCGTCGTTCTCGACAAAAGCAGCGACTTGAAGGATGTGCTGTTTGCCGATTATCGGCGTCACAACGCCAATGTGCGCGCCACGGTGGCAGGGTTGCTGCGTGACATCAAGAAACAACTCGAAGAAGAGGGACGCGGCTCGCAGCTGATCAACCTCGCGATCACCGGTTCCGGCGGTCTGGGCCTGGCCGACGATATGAACGTCCCATTCGTCCAGGAGGTCATCGCCGAAACCAAGGCCATTGACCAGGTATACCCGCAAGCCGACGTCATCATCGAGCTTGGCGGCGAGGACGCGAAGATCACGTATCTGAAGCCGACACCTGAACAGCGTATGAACGGTTCCTGCGCGGGCGGCACCGGTGCGTTCATCGATCAGATGGCGACGCTGCTGGACACGGATGCCAGCGGCTTGAACGATATGGCCAAGGACTACAAGATTTTGTACCCGATCGCTTCGCGTTGCGGCGTATTCGCCAAATCCGACCTGCAGCCGCTGATCAACGACGGTGCCGACAAGCCAGACCTTGCTGCTTCCATCTTCTCGGCAGTGGCCACGCAGACCATCGCCGGGCTGGCTTCCGGCCGCCCGATTCACGGCAATGTCGTCTTTCTCGGCGGGCCGCTGTTCTTCCTTTCCGAGCTGCGTGAGGCCTTTGCCCGTGCGCTCGAAGGCAAGGTCGACAAGTTCATCGTCCCCGAAAACGCCCACCTCTATGTCGCCTACGGTTCCGCGCTCATGTGCGGCGACGACAACGAACTGGATGTGGGGCAGCACTTTGAGCCGCGCAGCTGTCAAGAGATTATCGACGACCTCGAGGCGCTGAAGAACAAGCCGGTCGACACCGCCACGATGCCGCCGCTCTTCCCGACCGAAGAGGACCGTCGCAAATTCAACGAACGCCATCATGCCGAACAGGTCAAGGTCGGCACGCTTGAAGGCGCGAAAGGCCCGCATTTCCTTGGTATCGACGCCGGTTCGACCACCATCAAGGCGACGCTGATCAACGACGACCGTGAAATCGTGTGGTCGTCTTACGGCACCAACGACGGCAGCCCGCTCGACGCGGCCGTGGAAATCGTACGCAAGATTGAGAACGAACTGCCGGCCGAGGCGTGGATCGCGCGCAGTTGCGCCACCGGCTATGGCGAAGGGCTGATCACCACTGGTCTGCACTTGGACGAGGGTGTGGTGGAGACCATGGCGCACTATCGTGGCGCCGAAATGGTGAGCCCCGGTGTCACCGCCGTCATCGACATCGGCGGGCAGGACATGAAGTACCTTGCCATCGCCGACGGCGTCATCGATTCGATCTCTGTCAACGAGGCCTGCTCGTCCGGCTGCGGTTCGTTCCTGCAGACCTTTGCGTATTCCATGGGTCTGACCATCGAGGAATTCACGCAGGCCGCGCTGAATTCCGACCACCCGGTCGACTTGGGCTCGCGTTGCACCGTGTTCATGAACTCGTCGGTCAAGCAGGCGCAGAAGGAAGGCGCCACCGTCGAGAACATCGCGGCGGGCCTGTGCTATTCCGTGGTGCGCAATGCGCTCTACAAGGTCATCAAGCTGCGTGATTCCGGCCAGCTCGGCGACACCATCGAGGTGCAGGGCGGCACGTTCCTCAACGACGCGGTGCTACGCGCCTTCGAACTGCTGACCGGCAAAGAGGTCACGAGGCCCAATATCGCCGGCCTGATGGGTGCGTTCGGCGCGGCGCTGACCGCCCGCATGCACTATGAGGATGCCCACGATCTTGACGAGAGTGCGGAGCATACCAAGTCGGCCATCGTCGAGGGCGACGAGCTCGATCATCTGTCGATGACCTCCGAGCGTGACGTGTGCAAGCGCTGCCAGAACCGTTGCAAGCTCACCATCACGACCTTCCAGGACGGCTCGCGCTACGTCACCGGCAACCGCTGCGAACGCGGTGCCGACGCGAAGGCCGAGCGCAGCGACCGCCCGAACCTCTACGACTACAAGTACAAGCGCGTCTTCGCCTATCGCAGGCTCACCGATAAGAAGGCCTACCGCGGCGAAATCGGCATCCCTCGTGCGCTCAACATGTACGAGAACTACCCGTTCTGGTTCACGTTGCTGACCAACCTCGGCTTCAAGGTCCGGCTTTCCGGTCGTTCCAGCCACGAGCTCTTCCAGTCCGGCATCGAATCCATCGCCTCGGAGAACATCTGCTACCCGGCCAAGATGGTGCACGGCCATATCAAGTGGCTGCTGGACCGCGGGGTCAAGACGATTTTCTACCCGTGCGTCTCCTACGAGGAGAACCTGGTCGAAGGTGACACCGACAACCATTACAACTGCCCGATCGTCGCCAACTACCCGGTCGTCATCGAAGCCAACATGACCGAGCTGCGCGAGCCCGGCATCCGCTATATGCGCCCGTACTTCAACCTCGCCGACCATGAGTTGATGGTCGACCGCATCGTCGAGGAATTCGCGTGGACCAATGTCACCCGCGAAGAGGCCGAGAAGGCCGTCAAGGCCGCATATGCCGAAGACAAGATCTTCAAGCACGACGTGCAGCAGGAAGGCCTGCGCGCGCTCGCCTATATGAAGGAACACAACTGCCGCGGCATCGTGCTCGCCGGACGCCCTTACCATATCGACCCCGAAATCAACCATGGCATCCCCGAGACCATCTGCTCGCTGGGCATGGTGGTGCTTTCGGAGGATTCCATCTGCGAGCTGCAGCCGGGCCAGAACCTGCACTTGAGTGAGTTCTTGAGCGAAGGCGAGAAAGACCCGCGCGCCAAGGACGAAGGCGGGTTCCGCGAAGTCGGCGACCGCAAGGTCATCAACATGCCGTTGCGTGTGGCCAACCAGTGGGCCTATCATTCCAGGCTGTATGCGGCGGCGAATTTCGTCGCGTCCTACCCGGGGCTCGAACTCGTGCAGCTCAACTCCTTCGGTTGCGGCATCGACGCCATCACCACCGACCAGGTCAGCGAGATTTTGGCCGACAAGGCCGACGTCTACACGTTGCTCAAGATTGACGAGGTCAGCAACTTGGGCGCGGCGAAGATTCGTCTGCGCTCGCTCAAGGCGGCCATCGAGGAGCGCGAGGCCAACAAGGCCAAGCTCGCCAAGGCCCCGTCCAAGCCTGAGCTCGAAACGAAGGCCGACGGCAAGACCGACGAAGAAACGGCCAAACAAGCTGCCGAAGCGAAGGCTCGCGAAGCTGCCGCCGCCAAGCGCGAGGCCGAACTGAAGGATGCCGAGAGCAAGCTTGAAAAGGCCAAGGCGCAATTGGCCGCGGCCCAGGCTGCCGTCGATGCGGCGGCGAACAAGGCCGAGACCGCCAAGCAGAACGTCGAAGCGACGATAGCAGAGGATTCGTCTGTTTCTGCCGATTCCGCCGAGGGCCCCGAGGATTCCGATAATATGGAAGTCCCTGCCGCTCGTCAGGGCGAATTCCGCAAAACCGGTTCCAAGGCTCCGACCCCGGGTCGTCAGGTCTTGCTCGACAGCGTGATGAAGGCGAATCCGAAGCTCACCGAATCGATGAAAGAGGCTTCGCGCCGCGCCAATGGCAAGAGCGTTGCCGACGGTGGCGCGAAAACCGGCAGCGTGAACGCCACTGCGACCTCCGGCAAATCCGCCAACGGCAAGAAAAAGAAGCGCAGCAAGGGCACGCTGTCCGCATACGCCCACAAGGTGCGTTTCCAGAAGGACATGCGACGCGACTACACCATCGTCGCCCCGCAGATGAGCCCGGTGCATATGAGCCTGGTCGAGGCGGTGATCCGTTCCGGCGGCTACAAATTCGACGTGCTCAAGATGGCCGATCAGCAGGATGTGGAGACCGGTCTCAAATACGTCAACAACGACGCCTGTTACCCGGCCATCATGGTCGTGGGGCAATTGGTCGATTCGATCATCAAGGGCAAGTACGATCCGAACAAGGTCTGCCTGGCGATCACCCAGACCGGCGGCATGTGCCGCGCCACCAACTACTACGGCCTGATTCGCAAGGCCTTGGTCGATGCGGGTTATCCGCAGGTGCCGGTTATCGCACTGTCCACCCAAGGTATCGAGGACAATCCCGGTTTCAAGGCGACCCCGACGCTGCTGTGGCGGGCGATCAAGGCGTTGGTCATCGGCGACCTCTTAATGAAGTGCCATTACCGCGTGCGCCCATACGAAAAGGTCAAAGGCAGCGCCAACCAGCTCTACGAGATGTGGGACACGATCGTGCGCGAGACCATCGAACACCATGGCCATTCCGCGACCGCGAAGCGGAAGATCGGCAAGGGCTATCTGCCCTATCAGACGCTCTTGAACGAGATTGTCAAGAGCTTCGACGCCCTGCCGTTGCGCAATATCCCGCGCAAGCCGCGTGTCGGCGTGGTTGGCGAGATCTTGGTGAAGTACCATCCCGATGCCAACAACCACCTGGTCGATCAGATCGAGGAACAGGGCTGCGAGGCCGTGGTGCCCGGCATCATGGAGTTCATGACCACCCGCCCCTACATCACCGACTGGAACGAACACAACACCGGCATGGGCGGCAACAAGAAAGTTTATGCGCTGATGCGTTGGGGCCTCGACCGCATCCTGAACCCGGTGCGCCGCGCCATCGACCTTGCGCACGGCAAGTTCATCCAGGACACCCCGATGCCGGAATTGGTGAAGCTCGCCTCCACCGTCACCTCGATCGGCGTGCAGGCCGGCGAGGGCTGGCTGTTGACCGGCGAGATTCTTGAGCTTATCAGGTCCGGCTGCCCGAATGTCGTGTGCGCCCAGCCGTTCGCCTGCCTGCCCAACCACGTCACCGGACGCGGCATGTTCGGCAAGATTCGCAGGTTGCATCCCGAAGCCAATATCGTCTCCATCGACTACGACCCGGGCGCCTCCGCGGCCAACCAGCTGAACCGTATCAAGCTGATGATCGCCGCCGCCAAGAAGGCCGATCAGAAACTGGCCAAGGTCGACTGAGCCTGAGCCCTTGTCAGCCGTTGACGGTTCTGGCATAAGGGAAATGCGCTATATGCGACGCTTGGAATCCGAGAGTGTCGCCTATAGCGCATTTTTGTAACGTTTTGCGATAAAGGTGACGCTTAAAGTGGGTGAGTGTCGTGTTTATCGCAGTTGCGTGTGGGTTTGCGTTAGGCGCGTTGCTGAGGATGGTTGGGCATCGCGCCTAGCGCATGATTCGTACGGTTACCACTCACCACTCGGCACGCCAGTACTGCGGTGCAGCAGGATTGTCCTCGCACGGGACGCCAAGTCGGGCGGCGGCCATCGCAGGCCAGTGCGGATTGCGCATCGCGGCGCGTCCGATCGAGACGGCATCGACCTGGCCGGTGCGCAGCATCGTCTCGGCCTGCTCAGGGCTGGAAATACCGCCGACCACGCTGACCACGGCGTCGGTGTCGGCCAAGGCGCGTTTGATTTGTGCGCCCAACACTGCATGGAATCCGGGGCCGGAAGGCTGCAGCGGTGTGCTGACCAAACCGCCGGAAGACACGTCGACCCAGTTGATGCCGTGGTTCTTGACCAGATCGCGCATCAGGCGCGAGGTGACGTCGACATCAAGCCCGCCGGCGACCCAATCGGTGGCGGAGATGCGGATGCCCAGCGGCTTGGAATCAGGCCATGCGGCACGCACCGCGTCCACGACTTCGCGGGTCAGCCGGAACCGGTTCTCCTCGGTGCCGCCGTATTTGTCGTCGCGGGTATTGGTCAACGGCGAAAGCGACTGATGCAGCAGATAGCCGTGTGCGGCATGGATTTGGATGACGTCGTAGCCGGCGGCGTCGGCACGCCGTGCGGCAGCCGCGAAATCCGAGACGATCTGCTCGATGCCGTCTTTGCTCAGTTTCGTCGTTGGCCGATAGCCCTTGGCGATGGACTGGTCGGTCATGCCGACCGTCTGCCATCCGCCGTCTTCAAGAGGTGCGGAACCGCCGTGCGTGCCGGGAAGCCAAGGTTTGCCGGAAGCGCGTCCGCCTGCGTGGTTGAGCTGCACCGCCGCAGCCGCGCCTTGTGAGTGGATGAAGGAGACCAGACGCCGGTGTGCGGCTTCCTGCGTCTCGTTGTACATTCCGAGGTCTCGCGGTGAAATCCGGCCGGCCGCATTGACCCCTGTCGATTCGATGGTCAGCAGCCCGAACCCGCCGGCGGCGACGGCACCGTAATGTTGCAGATGCCAGTCGGTGGCCACCCCGTCCTGACGGTCGACGGCATACTGGCACATGGGGGAGAGGATGGTGCGGTTGCGCAGCGCAAACCCCGTCCCGTCCGGTGTGGGAAGGGTCAGCGGCGAAAACAAGGTGCTGCGGTTGTCTGTGGTCATGGCGGGCTCCTTGGTTGCGAGGGTTCAGATATCTTTATTCTAGGTGGTTGCCGGTCCCGCAGCGTTTTGGGCTCACCGCAATCTGATTTCAATTGAGCCGTTGCTGTGCGATAGCCGTATTCGCGGCACGGTTGTTTTCATAACCGATAATCGTCGACTGTATGGAACGTCTTCTCCGTGCGTGACTTGCGCTTCTCCTATACTGGAAACCATGTCAAAAGCCAAACAGCGTCGAATTCGCAAGTCTCCCGAAGAACGTAGAGAGGAAATCACGCAAGCCGCTGCCAAGCTCATCAGCACCAACGGATTCAATGGTATTTCGCTCAAGGACGTCGCCGATGAGGTCGGCATGAGCCAGCCAGGTCTTTTGCATTACGTTGGCAACAAAGACGGTCTGCTCTCACCCTTGATCACCGATATCTATGACACGACGGGCACGCCGGATGATTTCCTGGAGTCCGGCTTGCCGGGCAGTGACCCCGAAGGCCCGTTTTTCCCTGCATACCTGCGATTTTTGGTACGGCACAATGCCGGCAGAAAAATGATGGTGCAGCTTTATATGGTTTTGGAAACAGAATCGTTCAATCCCTCGCACCCTCTTCACCAGTACTTCGTCGAACGTCCCGAGTCGGTGTGGGGCTATTATTCGCAATTCGATTGGGCCCTGCCTGCGGAATTTCGTCCGTGGGGCGATAAGATGCGACCGGTGGTCCGCAGATGTATCGAGGCCATGGACGGCATCCAGCTGCGATGGCTGCGTGACCCTCCGATCGATCTTTACGACGAATGGCTGGCGTTCGAAAAGGTCATTTTCCCGGATGGGGTGTGGGACCATTATCGGTGATTCAGTGGGATTGATATGGCGTGCGGATGATGCTGGCGCAATCTGTGAAATATATATTAGATAAATATGTTAAAAATTGTCGGTAAAATGAATTTTAAAGGTTTTAGTACATTTTATCGAATGGATACAAGTTATAACAGACTCCATATTTTGTGGATGATCGGTTGAAAATAAGCATTCTGCAATTATGTATCGCAAGAACTGTTGCATTGTTTTAGAGAATAACTGTATAAAAAGAGGAAAAATAGAAGCCAAAATGAATAAAGTTATTAGTTATCTGATTTGACAAAAGAAATTCCGCTCACTATTATTTCGTTTATCTAATAAACGATAGATAAATTGAAATCCATCGTTATTGGGTAGATCATTGGTGATAGTGAAAGAAGTGGGTCAATGAGTGATTCCATAGTCGCCAGCAAAGCCGATCGCCTTGCTAGGCATAATGCCGCGATAGAGGCGGCGGAAAAAGATCCAGCCTTAAGCCCCGAAACCGGTCAGAAGGTTCCCAAGAAGAAACTCGTGCGATTCGGTGCCGGATTCTTCATGTTTGGCGTTTTCTGGATGACGGGACTCGGCATCGTCTCGATCGTCCTGTTGCCGGAACACTACAAACAGGTGATCGGCATCCGTCCTGATGTTCTGATCGGTTACGTCAATGCCTGCACCGCCGTGGCCTCTTTGGTCGCCAATCTCGTGTTCGGCACGTTCTCCGACCGTTCCCGTTCTCGTTTCGGTCGCCGTACTCCCTTTATTCTCCTTGGTGGCGTGCTCGGCGGTGTGATGCTCTTCCTGACGGGTACCACCAACAACGCAGTGCTGCTCACTGTCTATTACTGCCTGTGCATGTTTGGCTTGAACTGCATGATCGCCCCGATGACGGCGACCATCTCGGACCGTATTCCTTCGGGGGTCCGAGGCACGATGTCCGCGTTCTACGGGGCCGGGTCCACTATCGGTTCGCCCATCGGCTCGCTTATCGGCGCGTTTTTCGTCACCAACCTGATCCCTGGCTTCGCGTTGGCCGGTGTGCTGATGTTCCTTGGCGGCATTGTCGCGGTCGTGCTCATTCCTCGTGAGGAATCGGCCGACTATCTGCCTGCCGCCGACAAGGGCTTCAAGGACGTGATCATGTCCTTCCGTCCGCCGAAGTTCTCGACGGGCCACGATTTCTACAAGGCGTTCGTCGGACGTCTGTGCATGCTTGTCAGCTACCAGATGATCAGCGTCTACCAGATGTATATTGTCGAAAACTATGTCGGGCAGTCGGTCAAGCAGGCTGCGGCCACGATTTCGGTGATCTCGGTGATCACCATGGTTGTCTCTCTGGTCGGCTCCATCGTCGCCGGTCCGTTCTCCGATTTCATCGGCCGCCGCAAGGTCCCGGTCGTTGTGGCCTCGGTGTGCTTCGCCATCGGTATCGCGATGCCATGGATTTTGCCGACCACGACGGGCATGTACCTCTATGCCGCCATCGCCGGATTGGGGTATGGCGTCTACTCCTCGGTCGACCAGGCATTGCTCGTCGATGTGCTGCCGAACAAGGAAGAGGCGGGCAAGGACCTCGGCATTCTGAACCTCGCCACGACGTTGGGGCAGATGTGCGGGCCGCTGATCATGTCGAGCATCGTCGTCGCCGCCGGCTATTCGCTGGCGTTCCCGGTGGCCATCGCGCTGGCGCTGATCGGCTGCGTCTTCATCATGTGGATCAAAGGCGTGAAGTAGAAATTCGACAAGTCGTCGTTGCGACGGCCGGAATCGCCGTCAGTGCTTGACGGATTCGTGATGATTCGGATCCGCCGGGCGCTGACGAATCGTAGGATCAATAGGTTTTCAAAGGAAGGCAGAATCATGACTGCAACATGGATTGCATCAACGCCTGATGCGAAATTAGTGGAGACGACGGTACGCTCCCCGCACGGCGATGGAGCTCAGAAAGAGGCGAACGGCAGCGATACCGGCGGCTTGACACTCACCGGTGAGACGTTCCAGAAAGTGCGCGGCTTCGGCGGCTGCTTCAACGAGCTGGGTTGGCAGGCGCTCACCAAATATACCGACGCCGACACCGCCGAAACGGTGTTCCACGAGCTTTTCGGCCAAGACGAAATGAACTTCCGTTTCAACCGCGCACCCATCGGGGCCAACGATTTCGCCGAAGAATGGTACAGCTACGACGAAACCGACGGCGACTACGACATGAGTCATTTCAGCGTCGAACACGACGACAAGACGTTGGTTCCCTATATCCAACGCGCGCAGAAATACCAGCCGGACATGCAGCTTTTCTCGAGCCCGTGGAGCCCGCCGACGTGGATGAAATTCCCCAAGGCCTATAATTTCGGCCGCATCGTGATGACACCCGAAAACCTCACCGCCTACGCCAAGTATTTCGTGCGCTACGTCCAGGAATACGCCAAGCGCGGCATCAAGGTGACCCAGCTGCATGTGCAGAACGAGGTCTTCGCCGATCAGAAGTTCCCAAGCTGTTTGTGGTCGAGCCACGACCTCAAGGTCTTCATCCGCGATTACCTCGGACCGGCCTTCGAACGCGAGGGCATCGACACCGACATCTTCCTCGGGACGATGAACGGGCCGGAGGACATGTCGTGGACAGGCGGCGGTTACGGCATGAGCCTCAACAACTACAACCGCTTCATCGACGACATCCTCTTCGACGCCAAGGCGCGAGGCTATATCAAGGGCATCGGCTACCAGTGGGCCGGGCAGAACGCCATCGCGCGCACCCACGAATCGTGGCCGGAGCTCGAGCTTGAGCAGACCGAATCCGAATGCGGCACCGGCGACAACTCCTGGGACTACGCCGAATACGTGTTCCACCTGATGAACCACTACTTCCGTGCCGGCGCCACCGCCTACGTCTACTGGAACATGGTCTTGACCGAGATCCTGAGCACGTGGGGATGGAAGCAGAACTCGCTCTACAGCATTGACTCCAAAACCGGCAGCTTGACGCGCAATCCGGAATACTACGTGATGCGCCACTTCTCCAAGTATGTCAAGCCCGGTGCCGTACGGCTCGGCACGAGCGGACGCTTCAATTCGATGGGCATCGCCTTCCGCAATCCCGACGGCTCCATCGCCGTGGTGGTACAGAACGCGCTCGAGCGTCCGATCGATTTCAGTTTCACCGATCCGAGCGATGCAACGCATGCGGTGGCCGCGACTCTGGCCCCGCGCTCGTTCAACACCTTCGTTATCGACTGAAAGTTACGATAACAAGGTGCAATAACCACTGATGCAATTTGCGGGTACGGTCGCTGCCTTTCGTCGACAGAGGCCGTGCCTGCATCCTATTATTTTTATTGCGTATTCAATGAAGACGATACGTAAGGCAAGGATGAACCAATATGATCGAAGCGAACACAACGGCAAAGCTGCCGGACAGGATTCTTTTCGGAGCGGCGTATTACGACGAGTACATGCCGAAAGACCTTGACCGGGTCGAGACGGATATGGAGATGATGCGGCATATCGGCATCAACACCATTCGCATCGCCGAATCGACGTGGAGCACCTGTGAGCCGCAGCCCGGCATCTTCGATTTCTCGCATGTCGATCGCGTGCTCGAGGCCGCACGGAAGCACGGCATTTCGGTTATCGTGGGCACGCCGACCTATGCCGTGCCGACCTGGCTGGTGCGCATGCATCCCGACGTGCTCGCCGTGACTGCCAATGGTCCCGGCAAATACGGTGCCCGCCAGATTATGGATATCGTCAATCCTTCGTACCGTTATTACGCCGAACGGGTCATCAGAAAGCTGATCGCCCACGTCGCCCAGAATCCCGCGGTCATCGGCTATCAGGTCGACAACGAGACGAAATACTATGACTGCGTCTCGCCGGATATGCAGGCGCTTTTCGTGAAGTATCTGCGCAAGCGTTTCGACGACAATCTCGACGATCTCAATGCCGCGTTCGGGCTCGACTACTGGTCGAACCGCATCAACGCCTGGGAGGATTTTCCCGACGTGACCGGTGCCATCAACGAGTCGTTGCGTGCGCAGTTCGACAAGTTCCGTCGCTCGCAAGTGGCGCAATACCTGGCTTGGCAGGCCGATATCGTACGTCAATACGCCCGGAGCGACCAGTTCATCACCCATAATTTCGACTACGAATGGCGCGGCTACTCCTTCGGCGTGCAGCCGGCGGTCGACCATTTCAAGGCGGCCCAGGCGCTCGACGTCGCCGGCGTCGACATCTATCACCCCACCGAAGACGGGCTGACCGGCAAGGAAATCGCGTTCGGCGGCGATATGGCCCGTTCGATCAAAGGCGGGCAGAACTATTTGGTATTGGAAACCGAGGCGCAAGGTCAGCACGGCTGGTTGCCGTATCCCGGCCAGCTTCGCCTTCAGGCCTACAGCCATCTGGCCAGCGGTGCCGACAGCGTGATGTACTGGCATTGGCACTCCATCCACAACTCTTTCGAGACCTACTGGAAAGGCCTGCTGAGCCATGATCTCGAGCCGAACCCGACCTACGAGGAAGCCGGCGTCTTCGGGCGCGAGGTCGCCAGGCCCGAAGTGCAGGACCGGCTCAAGCATTTGCACAAACGCAATCAGGTCGCCATCATGGTCTCCAACGAGGCGTTGACGGCGCTCGATTGGTTCACGCTGGAAACCGGTTTCCCGGCCGGCGGCGGGCTGCGGTATAACGACATCGTCCGAATGTATTACGATGCATTGTTCGAGCTGAACATCGAAGCCGATTTCGTGGCCACGGATGCCGATGTCGAAACGCTGGGCCAGTACCGGCTCGTGGTGACCCCGGCGCTCTATTGCGCCCCGCAGCACACCATCGACACGTTGCGGGCCTATGTCAAGGCGGGCGGCCATTTGCTTTCCTCGCTTCGTTCGTTCGTCGCCAATGACGATGTCACGGTTTGGCACGATCCGGCCCCGCACGGCCTCACCGATGTGTTCGGGATGAGCTACAACCAGTTCACGAGGCCGAACGATGTCGGCGTCACTTTTGCGTCGGAAGGTGGCAACGCTGAAACCGTTGGCGTGAAGGTTCCTGCGAAAGTAGGAACCCGGGGCGACGCCGAGGCGAGGGCGTTGGTTGAATTGCTCAAGCCGAATGACGGCAATACGCAGGTTCTTGCCGGTTACCGACACCCGGCGTGGAAAACCTACGCGGCGGCTACGCGTCATGCCTTCGGCTCTGGTTGGGCGCAATGGGTCGGCACCGTGCTTGATGCCGATGCGACCCGTGCCGTAGTTCACGATGCCGCCGGAGCGGCGGGAGTCAAGACGTTGGGTGCCGACCTTGCCGGTCGCGTTACGGTGCGGGTCGGGGTCGATCGGCTTGGTGAACAGGTCGTTTATTTCTTGAATTACTCGGCCACCTCGGTGTCTTTCGCCTCCCCGATTTCCGGCAAGGTTATCGTGGGCGGTGTCAAGGTCGCTGCCGACGGATCGGCGCTTGAGGACCGCGCGTCCGCTCCGACGCCCAAAACCAGGATCGAAGCCGGAGATGAATTGAGTATTGGTCCTTGGAATCTGGTCGTCGCTGTCTGCGAAGACGGGTCGTACTGATGCCTGTCCGGATATTGATAGGCGCACATTGCGTCGATATTGATGTCCATCGGGCTGATCGAGGCCATGGCTTGACATTCAATAGTCTTGATAACAAACTAAAAAGTCAAAGGTGATAAAAATGAGTACAAATGAACTGCTGCCGTACCAGAACCCGAACCTCAGCGACGGCGAACGCATCTGCGACCTCCTCGGGCGCATGACGCTCGAAGAGAAGGTCGGCCAGATGCTGCAGCTCGACGCCAGGGGCGGCAACCTCAAGCATCTCATCGTCGAGCGTCATGTCGGTTCGATTCTGCACACCCGGCCGTCCGATTTGCCCAAGGCCGCCGAGATGGTACGCAAGAAGACCAGACTCGGCATCCCGCTGGTCATCGGCGATGATTGCATCCACGGTTATTCGTTCTGGGAAGGCGCGACGATCTACCCCGAACAGCTGGGCATGGCCTCCTCCTGGGATCCGGCGAAGGTCGAGAAGATGGCACGCGCCACCGCTGAAGAGGTCTCGGCGACCGGCGTGCACTGGACCTTCTCTCCGGTGCTCTGCATTTCCCGCGATACCCGATGGGGTCGTGTGGGCGAGACCTTCGGCGAAGACCCGACGCTGATCGGCGAGTTCGCCTCGGCCATGGTACGTGGCTATCAGGGTGGTGCCAAAGCGGGCGAACCGCTCTCCCGCGACGCCATCCTGGCCTGTGCCAAGCATTTCGCCGGTTATTCGGAAACGCAGGGCGGGCGCGACGCCAGTGAAGCCGATTTGTCGCATCGCAAACTTGCCTCGTGGTTCCTGCCGCCGTTCGAGCGGGTCGCGCGTGAAGGCGTCGGCACGTTCATGCTCGGCTACGAGTCCATCGAAGGGGTTCCGGTGACTTTCAACCACTGGCTCTTGAGCGACAAGCTTCGCGGCGACTGGGGCTACAAGGGCATGCTGGTCACCGATTGGGATAACGTGGGCCGCTCGGTCTGGGAGCAGAAGGTCAAGCCCGATTTCGTCCATGCCGCGGCCGATGCCGTCAAGGCCGGCAACGATCTGGTGATGACCACACCGCAATTCTACGAAGGCGCGATCGAGGCGGTCAGGTCGGGGCTGCTCGACGAGTCCGCGATTGACGAGGCGGTCTCGAGAATTCTCGCCGTGAAGTTCCGTCTGGGGCTTTTCGAGGACCCTCGTCTGCCTGATCGCCAGCGCATCGACGCGGTTATCGGCAATGACGCACATCGCCAGACGAATCTTGAACTGACGCGCGAATCGGTGGTGCTGCTGCGCAACGGTTCGCAATCCTGGGGTGGTCTCGATGCCGCTGGAAACGTCGGCAGAACAAGGCAATGGAGTATCAGGGGCAATAGACTTGCGAAAGCCGGCAAACCGATACTGCCGCTTGATGGCAAAGCCATTCGACGCATCGCCGTTGTCGGCCCGCTTGCCGATGACGCGCAGACGCAGCTGGGCGACTGGGCCGGCAACTCCGGCCAGGTCTCCTGGATGCCCAAGGGCCAGCCACGGGGCATGATCACAACCGTGGTCGACGGATTGCGCGCCATCGGCAAGGATAACGGTTTCGAAGTCGCTTATGCCAAGGGAGCCGAGGTGGTGGAACTCGTCGATGACCCTGCCGGTCCGACGTTTGCGGACGGTCAGCCCCGTCCGAAGGTCGCGCAATCCGCCCCGGTCGACCACTCTCAGCTCGACGAAGCCGTTGCCGCCGCCAAGACCGCCGATGCCGTGGTCGCCGTCGTTGGCGATGTCATCCCACTGATTGGCGAAGGCCGTTCCACCGCGACGCTCAGGCTGCAGGGCGGTCAGGTGGCGTTGCTTGATGCGCTTTCCAATGTCGCCAAGGCGCAGAACAAGCCGTTCGTTGTCGTCCTGATGAGTTCGAAGCCTCAGGTGTTGCCGGACAGTGCACTGAACGCCGATGCTCTGCTTTGGGCGCCGAGCCCCGGCATGGAAGGCGGACGTGCCATCGCCGAAATCATCATGGGTGTCACTTCGCCGAGCGGCCGTCTGCCGATTACCTTCCCACGCGATACCGGCCAACTGCCTGTATATTACAACCAGATTCGCGGCCAGCACGCCTGGCGTTACGCCGACCTCACCCAGGACCCGGCCTTCGCGTTCGGTGAAGGCTTGGGCTACACCACTTTCACCTATCGCAAGCCGAAGATCGAGGACGGGAATACGCCGTTTACCGTCGATGACACCTTGCAGGTTTCGATAGATGTGACGAATACCGGCAGCTGTGCCGGTACCGAAGTGGTGCAGGCCTATATCGGCGACCTGGTCACTTCGGTCAGCTGGACCGACCGCGAGCTCAAGGCGTTCCGCAGAGTGACGTTGAAGCCGGGGGAGACGAAGAGCGTCACGCTCGACATCCCCGTTTCGGCATGCTCCATCGTCGACGCCGACGCCAACCGCATCGTCGAGCCGGGCGAATTCGAGCTGCTGGTCGGCCATTCCTCCCGTCGTCGCGATCTGAAGCGCACCACATTCACGGTTGAGTGACGATCCGGGCCTGATTGCCCGGGAATGTATGCGAGTCCGCTCGACTTGATTGTCGAATCCCGTCATTTTCGGGCCACTGAGGTGATGCAAGTGGCTTGTTTGTGGCGGGATTGGTGGGTTTCGCCATTTTCGCGCCGTTGGGGTTGGTTGTGCGGCTTGAATGTGGCGGAACATCCGGGTAGGGGATGGCGGCAGGCTCGACAACATGAGCAAGCGGCGACACAAGCGGAAATCCGAGGAATCTGCAGGGCCGCCAATCGGGCCGGCAAACGTTGTGCCTCAAATGAATTTTGATGCGCAACCCGCGTAATTACTCGATAAACGAATCCGAAACGAATACGATGAAAAGATATGAACATTACTCCACGGGTGAGTTACGCGCATGTGGGCGCGAAGGTAAATGACAAGCATGTGGCCAGTCTGTTGCGTTTCTTCGCTTCCGGCGCCAAACCCGAAAGCAACGACGGCTACGGGGTCGAGATTGAGCATCTCCCCGTACGCAACGGCAGCGATTGTGCGGTCAGTTACGCGCAAACCGACGGCATTGAAACTCTGCTTGAGCGACTTCGACCTTATTATGACCCCGACAAGGAATTCGTCGAGGACGGCCATCTGCTGGGCCTTGCCCGACCCGGCATCGCTTTGTCGCTGGAGCCGGGCGGCCAATTCGAGACCTCGATCGGCGTGTTGCATACGCCGCAGGAACTGCTTGATATCTACGCAGGATTCCGCGCCGAAATCAACCCCATCCTTGACGATCTGGGATTTCGCCTGATCAATTACGGCTATCAGCCGGTCACGAGTTTTGCGGACATCACAATCAATCCCAAGCGTCGCTACGCGGCGATGAACGAGTATCTGGGCCATGTCGGCTCGTACGGGCCCTGCATGATGCGCTGCTCGGCCTCCACCCAGGTGAGCATCGATTACAGTGACGAGGCCGATGCCATCGCCAAAATGCGTGTCGGCACGGCGTTGGGGCCGATCATCTCCATGTTCTTCCGCAATTCCCCGTATTTTGAAGGTGCGCGCAATCCCTTCCCGCTGCTGCGCCAACGCATCTGGGACAAGGCCGACCCGCAACGCGCCGGCATCACGCCGGGGCTTTTCGACCCGCGCTTCGGCTGGGAGGATTACGCCCGTGACATCTTGGCCACGCCGATGATGTTCGCCGACCTGACGCACACGCCGGAAGCCGCGAACTTAAGCGAAGACGAGCAGGAATTCGTCGCCTTCAGGCGCAATGCCGCCGATATCTACCCCGACCGTGAGCTCAATGCATACGAGGTCGGCCATATCCTTTCGACGCATTTCAACGATGTGAGGCTCAAGAATTTCGTGGAGCTGCGGCACTGGGACTCGCTGCCGATCGAGCGCGCGGAACTGTTGACGCAAGCCGTGAAGAACGTCTTTTATGACGATGCCAATTTTGCCCGCTGGAAGTCTTTCGCCGAAGGGCTTTCCGTCGTCGACGTCGAGCTGGCGAAGGACGATCTGCAGGCGCACGGCATGGCGGCACGGCCTTTCGGCAAGTCTATGGACGAATGGCAGGACGCACTCGGGCTTGAAGACACCCGTGCCGACATCCCCGGCGATCCGGTTCATCCCGAGGTGTTTCAGCGGTGAGACCCATATTTTTCCACGAGTCCGGAAAAGTATGAGACCGGCCTACCGATATCCTTCCCACATCGGCATCGGCATCAATTCGGCTTCGCACTCGGCCCACATCTCGTTCAAGTCTCGTTCGGGGGCGCGCAGCCACCGCAGCTGGATGCCGTCCATCATGCTGAATCCGGCCTGAAGCAGATGTTCGATATTGGTGTTTTCGGGAACATGCCAAGGAATCTGCAGCATCTCCGCCAGCAGGTTTTGGTCGCGTTTTTTGAAGTATTCATGTGCCGGATGCTTTGAATCGATGGCTTCCGCGTCCAGGGTGGAGAACATGTGGACCTGTTCGGGCCGCTTGGCGTTGATGGCCACGACCTCGCGCCACATTCGCGCCACGTTCGGCCTGTCGTTCATTCTGAAATGATCCATGATGGCTTCGGTGCCCGGGTCGTATATCTCGTCGAGAACAATATTGAGCAGCCCCTCTTTGCTGCCTACGTGATGGAGCACTCCGGCCTTGGTCATTCCCACGCTGTTGGCGATTTTCTGCAATGAAGTGCCGTAATACCCGCGTTGTCCGAACGAAACGACGGCGGCATTGAGTATCGCCGTGCGGCTATCGGTGCCGTTGTCGTGTTTCTTGGTGTGGGAAAAATGCAGCATGGTTGGAAGGCCTCTTTTATATATGACCGGTTTTTATTATCCTCTGAGAGCTAGACCGAATGTGGCTTGTTGTATATCTCTTGCACGCAAATGATATTCGCGGTCGGCATATAGCGATGCCGTGCCCTGATGGAATCGAGGACACGGCATCGCTGGCAATGGTTCGACGTTACTTGACTCGACGAATCATCATGATGAAGATGGTGCCGACAAGCATGAAGACGATGGCGACCGGGAAGACGCCTCTGTAGCCACCGGTCAGACTGATGAACAAGGTGGTGAAGCCGGGGGCGAGTGCCTGGCCGATGGTGTTGGCGAGGTTCAGGATGCCGAGGTCCTTGCCGGCTTCCTGCGGGTTGGGCAGAACGTCGACGTTCAGCGCCTGGTCGACGGACATGTAGCAGCCGTTGCCGAGGCCGGCGAGCGTGGCGTAGATGTAGACGCCGGTGGTCGTGGGAATCAGCCAGGCTACAAGCATGCCGATGGCGATGATGACGCAGGCGACGGCGACGATGAACTTACGGCGGTGTAGATAGTCGGAAAGTGGGCCGGAAGCCACGGAAGCGAGGATGGTGGCCACCAGCGTGATGACGGCCATGATCTGCATGGCGGTGCCGGCGTCCTTGATGCTCAGATGCACGTAACGTTCGAGGATCAGCAGTTGGTAGCCGGAGATCATGAACGAGCCGATGACGAAGGCGAGACGGCCGAAGAGGGCGAGGTAGAAGTCGCGGCAGTTCTTGGTCGGCGGAATGAACGACTTGAGCACTTCAGCCACGGAGGTGGCCTTGGTGTTGTTCTCCGCGGATTGCTCACGGGGCCAGATCAGTACGGTGATGATGCCGGAGAAGAGGAAGACGCAGGTGCCGATGGTCAGACCGGTGTTGAGCTTGGTCAAAAAGAAGCTGCCGATGAAGCTGCCGGCCTGCATGCCGACGATCTGGCCGGCGCCGTAAAGGGCGGAGAAGGTGCCGCGCACATCCTCGGGGATGCGGTCGGAAAGTACGGCGACGGCGGGGGCGATGAGGCAGTTGATGCCGACCTGTACGATGCACCATCCGATGACCATCCACAGCAGCGACGTGGAGTGGGCGGTCAGGAAGTAGCCTGCGGCGCCGATGATGCCGCCGGCGACGATCCAAGGGGTGCGCTTGCCGATCTTGAATTTGGAAACGTCGGAGAAGGTGCCGAAGACGATGTTCGCGATCAGGGCGAAAATCGAGCTGACGGCGTTCATTGTGCCCAGTGCGCCTTCAGCGGAAATGCCCTTGATGCCCGAGAACACCTGCGGCAGAAGCACGCCGGAACCCATGGTGAAGGGGAGGGCCCACAGGATTGAGACCAAAGCGAAGCCCGCGGCGAAGCGAAACTTGTGCTCCAGTGGTTTTTGGGTGTCGGGTGCCAGATTCGGTGGTGTCACGAATATTTCTGCAGCCATGCATGTCCTCCTTGATTTCGCGGTAACAACAGGGTTACCGTCCGGTCGGTAAGTATTGTATCAGAATAACAGTGATTGAAATGCGGTGTTCTGCAAACTTCTCGCGATGCGATATTCACGTAATGGAAACCAATGGAAACGGAATGCGTTCACGGTTGGAAATATTCTGCAAGCTGAAAAATAGGAAACGAATATCACGTTCGGCAACGGCGGATTTCCGCTTGCTTCACGTTCGTTGCGCAAGGCCGCGTTGTAGCTGGTTCGTAATAGCGTTATATAGTCTGTCAGCTTCAGTAGTCCCTCGCTTCTGGCCGGATATGCGTCATGAATCTCTCAAGTCGTACGGCCAAGAAACGGGACAAAAGTCATGGGGGAGAAGCGGCGGTTTTTATAAAGCCAAGGAAAGAGGAATGGATGAGCAAGGCACTTGATGCCCCCCAAGGTACACAGGTGACACAGACGGGGCAACGTCCGAAGCATTTGATTCGCACGCTGTTGCGCAGTCTGAGGGAATACAAACGTGAGACATGGCTGACGCCCGCTTTCGTGATGGTCGAGAGCATTTTGGAGATTCTCATCCCCACCGTCATGGCCCAGCTCATCGACCAGGGCGTCTCCGGCGGGTCTATGCCGGCGATTTGGAAGTTCGGCATCATCCTTTTGGGTTGCGCGATCGTCTCGCTGTTTGCCGGGTTCATGTCCGGTCGTTACGCCGCCATCGCCTCCTCCGGCTTCGCCAAGAACCTGCGTCACGATCTCTTCGAGAAGGTGCAGTCATTCAGCTTCACCAACATCGACCGCTTCTCGACCGGCTCGATCATTACCAGGCTCACCACCGACGTCACCAACGTCCAGTTCGCCTTCCAGATGATCATCCGCGTGGCCGTGCGCGCGCCGATGATGGTCATCGTTGCCTGGATTTTCTCCTTCAGGATCAGCCATTCGATCTCGATGGTCTTCCTGATCATCATCCCGATTCTGGGCGTGGGCCTCACGGCGCTGTCGCTCTCGGTGCATCCGATCTTCGAGAAGGTCTTCCACACCTACGACCACTTGAACAACATCGTCGACGAGAACCTGCAGGGCATCCGCGTGGTGAAGTCCTACAACCGCGAGGAACACGAAAGCCGCAAGTTCGGCGCCGTCTCGCAGCGCATCTACGACTACTTCTGCCGTGCCGAGCACGTCATCGCCTTCAACTGGCCGATCCTGAACACCTGCATCTACGGCGCCATGCTCATCATCTCCTGGATGGGCACCAAGCAGATCGTCGGCTCACACAACAACCCGGCGCTGGGCCTGACCACCGGCGACCTCACGGCGCTGGTCACCTATGCGATGCAGATTCTAATGGCGCTGAACATGGTCTCCATGATCATCGTCATGGTCGTTATCTCCCGTGCCGACGCCGAGCGTATCTGCCAGGTGTTGAACGAAGTGAGCACCGTGCGCGACAACAGCAATCCGATCACCGAAGTGTCGGATGGTTCCATCTCGTTCAATGACGTGACATTCCGTTACTCGGCCGGCTCCGAGAAACCGGTGCTCGACGACATCAACCTCGATATCGCTTCGGGCAAGACCATCGGTATCGTCGGCGGCACCGGCTCCTCAAAGTCAAGCCTGGTACAGCTTATCCCGCGACTTTACGACGTCAGTTCCGGAACGCTTTCCGTGGGAGGCCACGACGTGCGTGACTACGACCTCGTCGCCCTGCGTGACGCGGTGGCCATGGTCTTGCAGAAGAACGTGCTGTTCACCGGCACCATCGCCGAGAACATCCGCTGGGGCAATCCGGATGCGACCGACGAGGACGTGGTTCGCGTCTGCAAGCTCGCCCAGGCCGACGGCTTCATCCGCGAATTCCCGAAGGGCTATGACACCTATATCGAGGAGGGCGGCTCCAACGTCTCCGGCGGTCAGCGTCAGCGCCTGTGCATCGCCAGGGCCTTGTTGAAGAAGCCGAAGATCCTCATTCTGGACGATTCCACCAGCGCGGTCGACACCAAAACCGACCAGCTGATCCGCAACGCCTTCGCCACCGAGATTCCGGACACCACCAAGATCATCATCGCCCAGCGTCTTGCCAGCGTGCAGGAGTCCGACGAAATCGTCGTGCTGGACGAGGGGCGCATCCTCGACCACGGCACGCATGCAGAGCTCCTGAAGACCTGTGACGAATACCGGTCGATCTACGAATCCCAGACGAAGAACCAGGGCAAGGGAGATGACGACGATGAGTGAGCAGAACCTGACGAAAACCGAAGAGACGAAAACCGCAATGAACGAACAGACAAGGAAAGCCGATAAGAAGGCCATGAAAAAGGCCAAAAGCGGCGTTCCTCCGATGAAAAAAGCGCCGAAAGGCACTGCGAAACGACTGATGGGCTACATCTTCCATTACCGTTGGCGCTGCATCGTGGTCATCATCGGCATTCTGGTGTGCGCCGTGACCCAGTCACTGCCTTCCTTTGTGCTGCAGCCGCTGATCGACAACTGCATCATGCCCTTCATCCACGCGCAGACCCCGGACTGGCGGCCGCTGATCAACATGACCATCGTCGTCGGCGCCATCTACGCGGTGGGCATGCTCTGCTCGTTCATGTGGAACTACATGGTCGTCGACATCGAGCAGGGCGTTCTGAAGACCGTGCGTGACCAGATGTTCGACCATCAGCAGAAGCTGCCGATCCGCTACTTCGACACCCATGAGCACGGCGACATGATGAGCCGTTACACCAACGACACCGATACCTTGCGTCAGATGGTCTCCCAGTCGCTGCCGCAGCTTTTGATCTCCGGCTCGTCGGTGGTGGTGGCCCTCTTTGCGATGCTCTGGCTTTCCGTGCCGTTCACCATCTTCACCGTCGTCTTTGTGGCGTTGATTCTGTTGGTGGCGCGCGTGATCGTCAGCCGTTCCGGCCGCTACTTCGTGGCCCAGCAGGAGACGATCGGCGACGTCAACGCCTTCGTCGAGGAGTCGGTCAACGGCCAGAAGGTCATCAAGGTCTTCAACCACGAGGACGCCACGCAGAGCCGGTTTGACAAGAAGAACGAGCAGCTCTTCCACGCCTCCACCCAGGCCAACATCTACGCCAATATCACCATGCCGGTCATCGGCAACATGGGCAACGTGCTCTACGTGCTGCTGGCCATCGTCGGCGGCATCGCCGGCATCAACGGCTGGTTCAATTTCGGTATCGGCGGCACTGGCACGCTGACGCTCGGCGCGATCGTCTCGTTCCTGACGCTTTCCAAGGCGCTGATCAACCCGATCAACCAGATCTCCTCGCAGATCAACATGATCATGATGGCCCTGGCCGGTGCCGCACGTATCTTCAACCTGATCGACGAACCCGCCGAATCCGACGACGGCACCGTACGCTTGGTGCATGTCGAGCTGGGCGAGGACGGCCGTACCATGACACAGACCGATCACGAGACCGGCCACTGGGCGTGGAAACGCGCCGCGGACGACGACGGCACCCGTTCGCTCGAGGCCGCCAAGAAACTCAAGGGGTCGGCCCGTGAGGTCGCGCTGAAGGCGCATGAGAAGGCGATCACCTCCCCGGACGGCCGCTTGACGCTGCTGCGTGGCGACGTGCGTTTCACCAACGTCTCCTTCGGCTACAACCCCGACAAGACCGTGTTGCACGACATCACTTGGTTCGCCAAGCCCGGCCAGAAGATGGCCCTGGTCGGCGCCACCGGTGCGGGCAAGACCACCATCACCAACCTCATCAACCGGTTCTACGACATTCAGGAAGGCCAGATCCTCTACGACGGCATCGACGTGAAGAACATCAAGAAGGACGACCTGCGTCGCTCGCTGGGAATCGTGCTGCAGGACGTCAACCTCTTCACCGGCACGGTGCTCGACAACATCCGCTACGGCAAGCTCGACGCCACCGACGAGGAATGCATCGCCGCGGCCAAGCGCACCAACGCCGACGGCTTCATCCGCATGCTGCCGCAAGGTTACAACACGGTGCTTGAGGGCGATGGGTCCGGTCTTTCGCAGGGCCAGCGCCAGCTGATCTCCATCGCGCGCGCCGCCGTGGCCGATCCGCCGGCCATGATCCTGGACGAGGCGACCAGCTCCATCGACACCCGCACCGAGGAAGTGGTCGAACAGGGCATGGATAACCTGATGAAGGGGCGCACCGTCTTCGTCATCGCCCATCGCCTCTCCACGGTGCGCAACTCCGACATCATCATGGTGCTCGACCACGGCCGCATCATCGAGCGCGGCACCCACGATGAGCTCATCGCCCAGCACGGCGAGTACTACCAGCTCTATACCGGCAAACTCGAACTGGAGTAGCCGAACAGGGTCTTGCGAAACTCCGATGCCCGTCATAGCCGAAAGGCCGTGACGGGCATTTTGCGTCAGGGATGTTGCAGATTATCGACCGGTCGCTATCAGAAAATAGCGAATAACTGAAGAGGCTCAGCTGTTAGTGATAATAATTACACAAGTTGCGTTCTTCTAACTATTCATTTACTATCTACCTTTGGCCGTTACCGGCTGATGTATATACAAGTGTCTACTCGGCACACACACTATTGGGAATTATCGGTTTTAGAGAAAAAGTATTCAAGTAAATCGTTTCTCGCAGGTATGGCTGTAGGGGATGAGGCTGTGCCGGTCACGAAAGATTGGTCAAGAGGGCATGAAAGTAACGTTATGGTCGAAGATGGTGCATAGTATTACTTCTCAATTCTCCACGAAATCTCTGGTGTTGATTCCCATCGCCGTCGGGATCAACCTCATCGGCGGAACACTGTGCTCGACACTGAAGCTGCCGTTGTTCATGGACATGATCGGCACCATGGTCATCGCCTGCCTGAGCGGGCCTTGGGTCGCGGCGTTGTGCGGGCTGCTCACCAATGTCTTTCTGGCCATCGTGGCCAATCCGGTCTATCTGCCCTATGCGTTGTCGAGCGTACTGTGCGGCCTGGTGATCGGCTATATGGTCAAGGCGGGACTGCTCAAGAAGCTGTGGGGCATCCTGCTGATCTGGCTGGCGTGCTCCGTGGTCAATACCGTCACCGCCTCCATGATCACCGTCTTCGTCTACGGCGGGGCGACGGGCGTCAATGGCACCTCCATCCTCACTGCGGCGCTCACCGTGGCGTGGAAGAACATCCTCATTTCGGTCTTTTCCTCGTCGATGCTGGAGAATCTGATCGACAAAGGCATCACGCTGTTCATCGTCACCATCGTGGTGTCCAAGATTCCGCGCCGTTTCATGAGCCAGTATGCCTCTGGCAATATCAAGACCTCCGATTTCAAAGCGATCAAGGCCGATGTGGCACCGTGCGGCTACGATCTTGAATCCATCCTTGCCGGCCTGCGACAGGGCGAAAGCGCAAACGCCTTACCGAGCGACGCGCAGATGGATGAACGCCTGTGCAAAGCCGACGAGGTGCATGATTCGCCAGGAGTGATGGGCAGAGCCAATCCGTTGGTCAAATTCCTTGGCGTCCTGGTTTTGGGCGTTGCCGCGCTGATTTGGCCCGATTTCACGCTGGGGCTCGTTCTTGTCGCTCTGCTGTTCGTGCTTGCGTGGCGTATCGGCTGCCTGAAGCCGTTTTCCGGGCTGATGTTCGGTTTTGGCGTGCCGATGGCCGTCATGCTGATGTTCATACAAGGCCTCTACAGCCCCAAGAACACCACGGTCATCGCCGATTTCGGTTTCGCACAGCTTGGCCTGCAGGGTGTGCTGTACGCCGCGAAGATCGTGGTCACCGTGCTGGTCTTCCTGGGCAGTTTCTATATCGCCAACGCCACGACCTATATCGGCTCACTGGTGGCCGCCTTGACGCAGATCGGCTGCCCCGCCAAGCTGGGTTATCTGATTTTCGCTTCCTTGAACGTGGTGCCGCAGATGCAGCGCAAGGTCACCGTAATCCGCCAGGCGCAAAGCGCGCGCGGTCTTGGTACGGGCGGTAGCCTGATCTCACGGTTCAGGGCATTCCTGCCGCTGATGGGGCCGGTGGTCATGTCGTCGCTGACCGACGCCCAGGAGCGCGGCATGACGTTGGAGACCCGGGGCTTCGGGATCAAAGGCGTGCGACGCACCAACTATGTCAAGGTGGCTTGGAGAGCGCAGGACACCATGGCCCTATGCCTGATGGCCGTCTTCTTCGTGGCGATTGTCGTCTTCTCTCTTCTTGATTACACCGGAACGCTTTCGTTGGTCTATCCGTGGGGAGGTGCGCGATGAACAACGTTGTGGAAGTCGACCATTATTCATTCACTTATCAGGATGCGCACACCCCGGCGATCAGCGACGTGAGCTTCACGGTGCGGCAGGGGGAGTTCCTGTGCATCATCGGTGCCAACGGTGCAGGCAAAACCACGCTGTGCCATGCGTTGGTCGGTCTCGTTCCCCACTATTTCAACGGCACAAGCGAAGGCAGTGTGCGCATCAACGGAGTGGACACGGCCGATGCCAGCGTGGCGGACCTGTCGAACTACATCGGTCTGGTCTTCCAGAACCCGTTCAACCAGCTCACCTATGCTTCGGGAACCGTGGCGGAGGAACTGGCCTTCGGCCTCGGCAACCGGGGCGTCGACCGCGAGGAGATGCGGCGTCGGGTGAAACTGGTCTCGCAGCTGGTGCATATCGAAGATCTGCTCGATCGTGACCCGCTCGAGCTCTCCGGCGGTCAGGTGCAGCGCGTCGCGTTCGGTTCCACGTTCATCATGGAGCCCAATATCCTCGTGCTGGACGAATGCACCACGCAGCTCGATCCGCTCGGCGCCTCCGAGATCTTCGATATCGTCAAGCAGCTCAATGCTTCCGGGGTCACCGTCATCATGGTCGATCACGACATGGAACGGGTCGCGCGCTACGCCGATTCCGTCGTGGTGATGGAGCGCGGACAGGTGCGGCTTGCCGGCAGTCCCCGTGAGATATTTTCCACTCCCGGTATCGAGCGTTACGGCATCGACGTCCCCGATTACGTGAAATTGTCGAAAGGCCTTGCTCGGCGAGGGCTAAGCGATGGAAAGCTGGCGATTACCTACGACGAAAGTCTGGCGATGACCAAGGAGGTGCTTGAGCATTGAAGATTGAATTAAGCAATGTCGGCTACAGCTATCAGTCCGGCCATCAGGCGCTTGACGATATCAACCTGTGCTTCGAAGGCGACCAGTCAGTGGCCATCATCGGGCAGAACGGTGCGGGGAAAACGACGCTGGCCAAACAGCTCAACGGCATACTGCGCCCCACGCAGGGCACGCTGACCATCGACGGAACCGAGATCGGCGAGCGGACGACCGCGCAATGGTCGAAGCGGGTGGGCTATGTCTTCCAGAATCCCGATGATCAGCTGTTTCTTGAAACCGTACGGGAGGAGTTCGCCTTCGGACCCCGCAACATCGGCGTGGACGAGGCCGTCATCGAGCAACGCATTGCCGAGGTCGCCGCATTGACCGGCCTGGAAAGCAAGCTGGACGTGCATCCCGCCGATCTGAGCCTCACGGAGAAGAAATTCTGCGGCATCGGGGCGGTCGTGATGATGGATCCGGACGCCGTCGTGTTCGACGAGCCGACCTGCGGACAGGATTACGCGGGCGACGCCCGTCTGCACGACCTGATCGCCGAGCTGAAAGACCGTGGCAAGATGTGCATCGCCATCAGCCATGATATGAAATTCGTGGTCGCCAATTTCGATCGCGTCGTCGTGATGTGCCACGGCGAGGTGCTTCTTGACGGCACGCCGCAAGAGGTGTTCTCGCAGGTCGATGTGCTACGTCAGTCCTTTGTCGCTCCGCCGCCCATCACCAGGGTGGGCCAAGGCGTCGGACTGAAAGAAACCGTCTTTACGGTTCCGCAATTCGTCGAAGCAATCGAGAACGTGCGTTCGGGGAACGAAAACCGGTCTTGAAACCGTTGGAAATCAACAATATCTGAATAATCAATATCCATATCCAGTATGAAAGAGTCGGCCATGGTGGCAATCGGCCATGACCCAGGAAAACAACAAGGGGAATGAATTCAATGAAAATTCTGAATTTCGGTTCATTGAACATCGATTTTGTCTATGATGTCGTCGATTTCGTCACCAAAGGACAGACGATCACTTCAAGCGGCTTGAACCAGTATCCGGGCGGCAAAGGGCTCAACCAGTCCATCGCGCCGCAGGCAAGGCAGGTGCCGCAATCAGCCATGCCGGCATGATCGGCGAGGACGGCGTGTTCCTGCGTGATCTGCTTGATCAGGCTGGGGGCGACACCAGCGAGGTAAGGGTCAGCAAGAAGGAGCGCACCGGCAACGCGATTATTCAGCGCAACCACGATGGCGACAACTGCATCGTCCTTTACAGCGGCGCCAATCGCGCCTTTACGAAGGATTTCGTCGACGAAGTGCTTTCCAAATTCGACAAGGGGGACTGGCTTCTCGTCCAAAACGAGACCAATCTTCTGGGCTATATCGTCGAACAGGCGCATCGGCGCGGTATGAACGTGGCCATGAACCCGTCGCCGGCCGACGAGCTTCTGGATGAGGTCGATCTGAGTCTGGTCGATTGCTTCATCCTCAACGGCGGCGAGGCCGAGGCGATCACCGGCGAGTCCGGTACGCCGGAAATCTTGCTGGATGCGATGTGCGAGAAGTTCCCGAACACCGCCACCATCCTCACTCACCAGGATCGTGGGGTTCGGGCTACGCAAAGGGAACGCAGCGTGTGCGTCAGCGAGCCTACCGTGTGCCCGTGGTCGATACCACCGCCGCGGGGGACACCTTCACCGGCTATGTCTTGGCCAATATGGTGGCCGGCGAGGATATCGCCACAAGTCTTGATCGGGCCTCAAAGACCGCAGCGATTGCGGTTTCCCGTAAGGGTGCGGCTCCTTCAATACCGTTGGCCGACGAGGTCGACAACTTCCAATCTTCACCGATTATTTCAACGGAGGAATAACGCATGAATACCCAAAAACCAAAACCACTGATCATCGATACCGATCCTGGCATCGACGACGCCGCGGCCATCACCCTCCTGGTCGATGAGCCCAGCGTCGATATCAAACTCATCGCCTCGGTTTCAGGCAATGTCGGCATCGGGCACACCACCAACAACGCCCTGAAGCTGCTGACCTTCCTTGGCCGCAGGATTCCCGTCGCCCGCGGCGCAGCGGCACCGTTGATGCGCGACAACCGCTTCGCCACCGAAGCGCACGGCAAGGGCGGCATGGGCATGTTCGATTTCCCCGAGCCCGACACCACTCTGCTGACCGCCAACAACGCGGTCCTCGAGGAGCGTCGCGTGCTGATGGAAAGCGAGGAGCCGGTCACCCTGCTCACCTTGGGCCCGCTGACCAACATCGCCCTGCTGTTCGCCACCTTCCCGGAGGTCAAGGAACACGTCGAACGCATCGTGATGATGGGCGGCTCGACCGCTCGCGGCAATATCGGCGTCTACGGCGAATTCAACATCTCCGTCGACCCGGAAGCCGCGAAAATGGTCTTCCGCTCCGGCCTGCCGATCACCATGGTCGGTCTCGACATCGGCCGCAAGGCTCATCTGGTCGTCGAAGACCTGGAAGACATGGAAGAGACCGGCGAGGTGGGCGTCATGATCGGCGCGCTGTTCCGCTCCTATGACGGCGGCCACATCGAGAACGGCATCAAGATGTACGATCCCTCCGCCGCACTGGCGATGGTCGAGCCCGATATGTTCACCATGCGCGACGCCTTTGTGGACGTGGAGATCTCCAGCCCGCTGACCCTCGGTGCCACCGTGGTCGACTACGACGGCATCATCAGCAACAACCGCAACGTTTCCGTCTGTGTGGACGTCGACGTCGAACGGTTCCGCAAACGTTTCGTTCAGCGAATCGCATCCGTTGAACGCAAACAACAATAACCAACATACTTTTCGAAGGGAAAGGAAAGTACATGGCTGAAACAGCAGTCAAGGACCAGAGCAACGGGATACCGGTTCCTGAGGAGGGGACCCCGGAGTTCGAGAAAATGAACAAGATGACCAAGGTCGCCATCCCGATCATCCTGGCCATCTACACGTTGGGCGTGCTGCAGCAGCAGGCGTTCGGCATGATTTACGCGAACATCGGCAAGCAGCTGGGCCAGCCCGGCCTGGCGCCGCTGATCACCTCGATTCCCGGCATCGTGCTGGGCATCGTATGCGTCATCTACGGTTCGCTGGGTGACTTCGTATCGCTGAAAAAGATGGTGACCTATGGTACCATCGTCTTCGTCATCGGCTCCGCGCTCGGCTGCCTGGGTCAGCTGAGCATCTGGATCGTCATCGCCGCCCGCGTGCTGCAGTCCATCGGCTGGCAGGTCACCGGTTCCATCTTCTTGGTGCTGGTCTCCAAGTACGTCGAGAAGCGCAAGCGCGTGCTCTGGTACGGCGTCTTCGTCGCGGTCTTCCGCGTGGCGGCGGCTCTGGGCGTGTTCCTGGCCGGCTACATGACCCTGGTCGATTGGCGTTGGCTCTTCGGCGTCGGCATTCTCGCCGTCTTCGGCATCCCGGCATTGGCCAAGAACCTTCCCGACCAGCACGCCGAGGGTGCTCACATCGACGGTGTCGGCTTCATCCTGATCGGCCTGTTCGCCGGTGCCGTGACGATGTTCTTCACCGATATGAACTGGGCCTGGGGCATTGCGTGCATCGTCACGCTCGTCGCCTTCGTGGTCTACATCAACAAGGCCAAGAACCCGTTCATCACCCCCAAGATGCTCGCCAATCCGGCTTTCGCCGTGACCATGACCGTCATCTTCATCGGTTACTTCTTCAGCTATACCTTGAACGCCGGCGTCAACAACATCGGTATGGACGTCTATGGCATCGATTCCTCGAAGGTCTCCAACCTTCTGGTCTGGTCCATCATCCTCGCCGCCATCATGGGCTTCGCCGCGGGTCCGATCATCCAGAAGATCGGTCGCAAGGCTTCGGTCATCCTGGCGCTCGCCTGCATGGGCGGTGGCCTGATCGCCATCGCGTTCCTGATTCCCGCAGGCCAGATCTGGGCACTCGCCGTGGCTCCTTGCATCTACTACTTCGGCACCTCCTTCTTCTATCAGCCGATCGTCGACACCGCGACGCTGACCGTGGAGGCGGAGGAGTCCGGACGTGCACTGGGCTTCAATGATCTGATCCAGGCGATCACCGGTTCCATCGGCGTCGCGCTCTTCGGACAGATGATGACCAACAAGTCCATGGGCGGCGGCTCGATCGCGGGTACCGCTCCGGGCGCTGCTTCCTCGTACGCCAACGTGTTCATCATCGGCGGCGTGATCATCCTCGTGGCCATGCTGCTCTTCATCTTCTCCATGAAGATGATCTACAGCCACTCCCGCGCAGACAGCAAAAAGTGAGTGTTTCGCTGCTGCGTAAGTGCGGGTGTCGTTTCGACGGAACCGCCTAGCCAGCCGGCAGACCCCGGTTGGCTTAAATAACAACGTGTCCTGATTCCTTTACCTGATGGAGGAATCGGGACATTTTTATATTGTTGAAACTACGATTTCACCAATCGCGTGATCGCGGCGATGGCCTCGTCCATCTTCTCGTCGGCGACCGGTCCGCCTTTGGCGGCGGCCGTGGCCACGCAGCTGTCGAGATGGTCGCCGAGCAACAGCAGCGCCACGGATTTCAGAGCGCTGTTCGACGCGGCGATCTGGGTGAGGATGTCGATGCAGTAGGTGTCGTTCTCGACCATCGCGGTGATCGCCCGTACCTGACCTTCGATGCGGCGCAGGCGGGTGACCAGCTTCTTCTTGTCGTGGACGTAGCCGACGTGGGCACATGGTTTCGAAGCGGTGTCGGACTGTGTCGTGGTTAGTGTGGGGGATATATTGTCGCCATGTACGCAGGAGTGTGCCGATTGGCCGGAACCTGCGGATTCGATACCGCCCATGGACTCTGTCGATTCCGGCGGCCTGGATTTGCTTGAGACTTTATTCGGGCGTGCACTTTCGTGTCGTACGGCTTGTTCCATCGTTGCCTTCCTTCCATCGAACGTTTCGGTCTGTTCGTGTATCGCCCATTGCGATGCTGAGCTGAATATATTGACATCATATACCCTAGGGGGGTATGCTGAATATCAGTTACGGCGAATACGACGAGGCTGCCGGAGGGTATTGCGGCGGCGGATTGTGAGGGGATATGGTTATCGACATTGCAGTGATCCTGGTCGCCCTGATCGTAAGCGTGGCCATCGTCTGGTACTTCTTCGCGCCCCGCAAGGCCGCGCAGGCTAGCCGTGAAGGTGCGTTGCAGACTGCGCATATTGTGGTGAAAGGCGGCTATACGCCGGCCGAGATCGACGTGGAGGCCGGCTCGCCGGTCCGTCTGCAATTCGACCGTCAGGAGGATGGCGAATGCTCCTCTCATGTCGTCTTCAGCGACCTCGGCATCGACCAGACCCTGCCTCCGTTCACGACGACCGACGTCGAGTTCACGCCGAACAAGCCCGGTGATCTGCCGTATGCGTGCGGGATGAACATGTTGCACGGCATGGTGCATGTGCTGCCGAAGGGTGCGAAAATCAAGGGCTGATACTCAATCCTGTAGATTCGGGGTTCAAAGTGATACCCGTAAATATCGGCGAATCAGTGACAACGGACAACGTGGACGTGGAGTGGAGTAAGTGATGAGTCAAGTGGACAAACAGGCAGTGGCACAACCTGTCGCCAGTCAGATGCAAGGCCAGGAAGATGACCCAGACGCGGTGCGCAAGGCCGAGATCAAAGCGCTCGAACGCAGGCTGGTCGTCGCCGCAGTGCTGACGATCCCGGTGTTCGTCTTCGCCATGTTCGGTATGTGGCTCAAAGCGTTCGTGCCCATGGGCGTCATCGACTTTTTCACCAATCCGTGGGTCGAGTTCCTTTTCATCACCCCGGTCATGTTCTATTCCGGCTGGCCGATTCACCGCACCGGCTGGCTGGCGCTCGCGCATCGCGCCCCGGAAATGAATTCGTTGGTGGCGCTGGGAACCGCCGCATCGTATATGTATAGCGTCGTAGTCACCGTGGCGCCGGGAATCTTGCCTGCCAGCGCCCGCGAACCCTACTACGAATCCGTCGGCACCATCATCACGCTGATGCTCTTGGGCCAGCTGCTCGAAGCCCACGCGCGTCTGGGAACCGGGGAGTCGATTCGTGCGCTGATCGGTCTCACGCCCAAAACCGCCCACGTCGTGCGCGACGGCAAGGAGTTTGACATCAACGCCGATAAGGTCGAAGTGGGCGATATCGTCGTTATCAAGCCGGGCGAGCAGCTGCCGGTCGACGGCAAGGTTATTTCGGGCCGGACTTCCGTCGACGAATCCATGATCACCGGTGAGTCCATTCCGGTTGCCAAGGGCGAAGGCGATATCGTCACCGGTGCCACGATCAACGGCAACGGAACGTTGCGATATCGCGCCACCAAGGTCGGGCGAGATACGGTGCTCGCGCAGATCATCAAACTGGTGCGCACCGCCCAGACCTCCAAGGCGCCGATTCAGAAGCTCGCCGACAGGATTTCCGGCTATTTTGTGCCGGGCATCATCCTCATCGCCATCTGGACCTTCGTGATCTGGTGGCTGCTCGGCCCCGCTCCGCAAGGGCTGTACGGCTTGGTGTCCGCCGTGGCTGTTCTGGTCATCGCCTGCCCATGCGCCTTGGGCATCGCCACCCCGCTTTCCGTGACGATTTCCACCGGCAAGGCCGCGCGTTTCGGTGTGCTCATCCGTTCCGCCGAGGCGCTGCAGACCGCACGTGACGTCGACACCGTTGTGCTCGACAAGACCGGCACGATAACGCGCGGCAAGCCGGAACTGACCGATATCGGTTGGGTGGATGATAAAGCGAGCAAGGAAACCCAAAACAATGTGCTTGAGCTGATTGCCGGAGCCGAACAGGTTTCCGAGCATCCGCTTGCTCAAGCCATCGTTAAAGGCACTGAGCAGCGCAAGCTGGAAGTGCCGAAAGCCGATTCGTTCGAAGCTGTTCCCGGCAGTGGGGTAGCGGCTAAAGTCAACGGTTATGATGTCATCGTCGGCAATGCTGATTTGATGAAAAATCGCAACATCGATACGTCGATATCCCGCAACGTCGAAGCCATGTTCAAGGACTATGCCAAGAAAGGCAAGACACCGATTCTGGCCGCAGTAGATGGCAAGTTGGTCGCCGTTCTCGCGGTGGCCGACACCGTTAAGCCGGATTCGGCCAAGGCGATTGCTGCGTTGCGCGAACGAGGGCTGCAGGTAGTCATGCTGACCGGTGACAACAAGACCACCGCCCAAGCGATGGCCGATCAGGTGGGCGTGGACCGTGTCATCGCCGGTGTCCGCCCGGAACGCAAGGCCGCCGAAATCGTGCGGTTGCAAAACGAGGGACATACGGTAGGCATGGTCGGCGACGGCATCAACGACGCCCCGGCGCTCGCGGCCGCCGATGTCGGATTCGCCATCGGCACTGGGACCGACGTGGCCATCGAGTCCTCCGACATCACGTTGGTCTCCGGCAGTCTCACCGGACTCGTGACGGCCATCGACCTGTCGCGTGCGGCCATGCGCAACATCAGGCAGAACCTCGGTTTCGCCTTCGGCTACAACGGCATCGGCATCCCGATCGCCGCAGGCATCCTCTACCCGATCTGGCATATCATGCTCAACCCTATGATCGCCGGGGCCGCGATGGCGTTCTCCTCGCTTTCCGTGGTCTTGAACGCCAATCGTCTGCGTGGTTTCAACCCGGAGACACTCAAGCCCCGTCGCTTCACCTTCAAGCTGCGCGTTCGTCACGTCGAGCTCAAGGATGCCACCGATAATGATGGAAGTTCAAAAGCCGGGTCTTCTGCAGGTTCACAGCCTGAGGGCGCGCCCCAAGCTTCGTTGCATTCGTCAGCTTCGGCTGATCCCTCGGTTTCGACCAATCTCACTTCCATCCCCGCCTTGTCGTTCGACGGTCGCAAGGTGACCACGAAATCTGTTGACGCATCTTCGGATACGCCGCACAACAAGAACAACCAACCCGCGAAAGCGAAAGAAGGAACAACCATGGATATGAACATGAACAGCGACGCCAACACCGTCAAGGACCCGGTCTGCGGCATGATGATCGACCCGAAGACCGCCGCCGGCAGCCAGGACTACAACGGCAAGACCTACTATTTCTGCAGCGACAACTGCGTGAAGAGCTTCGCCGCCGACCCGGCCAAGTATGTAGCGTGACTTGCTGTTGATAGTTTTATCTCTATTGTTTTTTTGATTGAATTTTTAATTGAAAAGTAGCAGAGAGAGTATAAAGTAAATGAAAATCCATATTGCAGGATTTTCGATGGTTGCTATCATGGCTTTTTGCAACTGTGCTCCCCGCAAGCGCGGGGATGATCCCTGTCGAAACCGAATTTTCGACTGTCGAGATCTGTGCTCCCCGCAAGCGCGGGGATGATCCCGAACGAGACCCTGTCACCAACCTGCATATCAAGTGCTCCCCGCAAGCGCGGGGATGATCCCGTGCACAGCTTATCGCCGGTGTCACGCAAAGCGTGCTCCCCGCAAGCGCGGGGATGATCCCCAGCAGAAGCTTTTCAAAAACGGCACACAGCTGTGCTCCCCGCAAGCGCGGGGATGATCCCCCGAAAGTGACTAGGAAATCACCGTACAGGCCGTGCTCCCCGCAAGCGCGGGGATGATCCCTTGGTAGCAACGCGCAGTCGATAATGCGCAACGTGCTCCCCGCAAGCGCGGGGATGATCCCGCACCCATGGATTTGCAAAAGAACGCAATGGAGTGCTCCCCGCAAGCGCGGGGATGATCCCTGGAAGTGCCTGTCGTGGTGCTCAGCCAGTTGGTGCTCCCCGCAAGCGCGGGGATGATCCCTGATGTGCCGAAGGTTTGCCTGCATCGGAACCGTGCTCCCCGCAAGCGCGGGGATGATCCCGACACCGGAGACATCGTCCCTGTCTTCAAATTGTGCTCCCCGCAAGCGCGGGGATGATCCCAAGCCAAAGCCCGGTGGAGCTGGGACAGGAAGGTGCTCCCCGCAAGCGCGGGGATGATCCCAAGATTCACGGGGGTATCCTCTCCAGTCCAAAGTGCTCCCCGCAAGCGCGGGGATGATCCCTGATGCAATGACGGAAGCTCAAAGCGCTAAATGTGCTCCCCGCAAGCGCGGGGATGATCCCAAGCTTGTGATCAGATCAATACAATGTTTCCTGTGCTCCCCGCAAGCGCGGGGATGATCCCAGTCCATTGACACGTCGCTGCGGAATTTCGCGGTGCTCCCCGCAAGCGCGGGGATGATCCCAGCGCGAGCACCTCATCGAGATGCTGACCGAAGTGCTCCCCGCAAGCGCGGGGATGATCCCATTACGTGGTTGCCTCATACCGATGCTCGACAGTGCTCCCCGCAAGCGCGGGGATGATCCTCTCTTCGGCAAACTGACGAGAACAAACACAGAGTGCTCCCCACAAGCGCGGGGATGATCCCCACTAGTGAGAATTTTGAGGAACGAACCCCGAGTGCTCCCCGCAAGCGCGGGGATGATCCCGACTTACGCCCAAAGATCGCCCAATATTCATTGTGCTCCCCGCAAGCGCGGGGATGATCCCTCAACTCGATACCGATGAAGCGGATAATAAAAGTGCTCCCCGCAAGCGCGGGGATGATCCCGTCAAACCGCCTCTGAAGCATGCCTTACGTAAGTGCTCCCCGCAAGCGCGGGGATGATCCCCGGAATGGAAATAGTGGAAAATAAAACGTCCGGTGCTCCCCGCAAGCGCGGGGATGATCCCGCGGACTTTACGGGGACCTTGTAGGTTCCGTAGTGCTCCCCGCAAGCGCGGGGATGATCCCGGGTGGAAGGTAAGAGCGGCGTCTACCGGATAGTGCTCCCCGCAAGCGCGGGGATGATCCCAACATTGTCAACGGCGTGCAAAACGGCGTCAAGTGCTCCCCGCAAGCGCGGGGATGATCCCGTCAATGACGATATTCTTCCAGAAATTGAATTGTGCTCCCCGCAAGCGCGGGGATGATCCCAGCGTGCGAATGCGCGAACGTTGGCGTTGAATGTGCTCCCCGCAAGCGCGGGGATGATCCCGGGTTGAAGACCAACGCCAATTATGGCGAGGTGTGCTCCCCGCAAGCGCGGGGATGATCCCATGACACGAATTCCGTTATCATCCAATATCGAGTGCTCCCCGCAAGCGCGGGGATGATCCCCAAGTAAGTCACGCGGAAGAACCACAAAGCCAGTGCTCCCCGCAAGCGCGGGGATGATCCCCGGTGATCTGCGGGTCGAAGCGGATCTCGGGCGTGCTCCCCGCAAGCGCGGGGATGATCCCCGATCCAATAACGATGTGGACGGATGATACTGAGTGCTCCCCGCAAGCGCGGGGATGATCCCGGCTGGGGCAGCCCCGACGATTCGCCCGTCGAGTGCTCCCCGCAAGCGCGGGGATGATCCCTCACTTTCACGTACCACTGCGTCAATTCCTAGTGCTCCCTGCAAGCGCGGGGATGATCCCGACGGCGACCTTAACATCTGGGACCAGATCTGGTGCTCCCCGCAGGCGTGGGGATGATCCTCCGGTCATGGACAAGTCCTTCGACGGTGATTTGTGTTCCTCACAACCGTGGGGATTATCTTTCTCACATGCTTTGAAACTCCATATTCACAAGTTGTTCGCGGCAAATACGGAAATTCTTTCGGGTACAGCAGTCTCGTCCTAACGTGTTAATCATAAAATCTCTGTGGGCAGAGAACTCAGGTGATTCTTCCTATACCTTATGAACGCACTATTAAAATGTATTTGGCAAATCTTCAAATTCCCAGCCAAGAAATTGTTAAAAGTCATCAGCTGTTTCGAATTAATTCGTAAGCATTGCAAAATGATATTTTTATATTCTATCGGAAGAGTATTTTGAAGTTATCAGTCAAAGCGGAATGGACCGGAGTCATGGCATCATATACAGCGGATATGTCAGCTAGATCGTATACGGCGGATGCGGCTGGCAGAACTTTGTGCTTGTCTTCCCAAGCATCAGCCTTATGGGGTAAGTCCGATAGAAACGAGAGCGAAGATTGGCTTCCGCTTTTCATGCATATGTCCGATTCGGCGTTCGTGGCGCAGAAGCTATGGAGCCAGTGGGTTCCGGAAGGTACCCGTCGTGTCGTGGAACAGGCTGTCGGCGGCAATTCCGAAATGGCGCGAAAACTATATTGTTTTCTTGCCGGGGTGCATGATATCGGCAAGGCGGTGCCTGTGTTCCAGTGCAAGCAGTGGAAGGCGGAAAACGGGCAATGGGAAGATCTTTCGTTTTTGCTTGATCAAGTAGGCCTTATATATAGTTCAGGTATCGGAGAAAAGGCGAAACCAACACATCCGATTGCCGGTCAGGTCATACTGACGCAATATTTCATACAGAAATGTCATTGGAGCAGGAAGCAGTGCGAATCGTATTTCTGCGTAGTCGGTGGTCATCATGGCAAACCTCCAGTAAGGGGAGAACTTACGATTGCAGAAAATTCATCGGGTTCCCAGATGGGTTGGCGCCCAGACGACGGTAATACTTGGAAAACCGCGCAAGCCGAGCTGATTGATTTCGTCCGTGGCCTTGTAAATTTGGATGATGCTTCTATTAATTTCCTGTCGCGTTTCAGGCTTCAACCGCTTTCCTCCATGGTTCTGACCGGTTTGGTTATCATGGCCGATTGGATTGCGAGCAACCAGGAGGTATTTCCGCTCATACCGATGCTGGGCGGTAAACAACGTTATATTCGCGATGGCAAAATCGATTTTAGGGCTTTGCAATCGCGTGCTGAAGATGGCTGGTTGAAAACCGGGTTGATTCCGGCATGGCATGATTCAGTGGATGAGGATGCATTGGATTGCTCGACGCAGGAGTTGTATGAGCGTCGCTTCTCGTTGCCAAAAGGTGCTGAGGCAAGACCTATGCAAAAAGAAGTTGTCGACATTGCCAAGCAGGTTTCGGCCCCCGGAATTATGGTCATCGAGGCTCCGATGGGTGAGGGTAAGACCGAAGCGGCGCTCGCAGTGTCGGAGGTCTTCGCCGAGAAAAGCGGTCGTGGCGGGGTCTGCGTGGCGCTGCCGACGATGGCGACCACTGACGCGATGTTCGGCAGGGTGCTTGAATGGGTCAACAAGCTTCCGCAGGGCAACGGCGAAGAATCGTCGGCGGACGGTGGTCAAAGCGCGTCAAAGCAGGAACGCAATCAAAGTGAGAAAAGCGTCTATCTGGCACACGGTAAAGCAAAGCTCAACGAGAAATTCCAAGGATTGATTGATGAATCATTCAAACAGGGCTTCAGCGATGTCGGTGATGATGTAAGTGATGATATTGCGCGCGGCAAAGATGGCACTGAATCGGCTTTGGTCTCCGAATGGATGATGGGCAAGAAGAAGGGTGTCCTGGCCAATTTTTTGGTGTGTACCATCGACCAGTTGCTGATGTCGGCTTTGGATATGAAACATGTGGCGCTGCGTCAGCTTGCGATGGTCAATAAGGTCGTCATCGTCGACGAATGCCATGCCTACGATACCTATATGAGGCAGTACTTGCTGCGTGTACTGCAATGGCTGGGTGCAGCCGGTACACCGGTGATTCTGTTGTCTGCCACTTTGCCGGAAGGTCAGCGTGCAGATATGGTTGAGGCTTATCGGCAAGGTGTAGGCCTTCCCAAATCAAAACAGGATGTTAAAGCGACGTTGCCGACTCGCAAAAATCACAAGAAAGCTGTAGATTGCGAGGAAGCGAAAGCGGTATCGCTTGGTCAGGATTCCCAGAGGAAGGAAGTCGATACCTCATATCCGCTGATTACCTATACCGACGGTCAGGAAATCAAGTCCGTGCAGACTGCGCCTTCGGGCCGACATACGTCGGTTGATATGAGCCTGATTGATGACAGCGATGAGGCATTGGTGAAGGTTCTCAAAGACAAGCTTGCCGATGGCGGGTGTGCCGGAGTCATCTGCGATACTGTCGGCCGTGCGCAAGCGGTCAAAAAGCTTCTTTCGCAACATTTCAAAGGCGAGGGCGAGGTGTTCCTGACTCATTCGCGGTTCATGGACCTGGACAGGATGTCCAACGAACAGTATCTGCGTGAAGTCTTGGGGCCAAAGGTCACGGCTAGCAACGGTCGGCGCCCCAACCGATTGATTGTGGTTGGCACGCAGGTTTTGGAACAATCCTTGGATATCGATTTCGATTTGCTGGTCACCGACATCGCTCCCGTCGATTTGCTGATGCAGCGGCTTGGCAGGGTTCATCGCCATCATAGGGGAGAAGGGGAGTCCGACAGGCCGGAGCGGCTGCGTCAGGCCAAGTGTTATGTGCGCGGAATTGAATCTTGGCAGGCGGATTGCCCAAGGTTTTCGCCGGGAATAGACAGGGTGTATTCTGCTGCTTCGTTGATGGAATCCTTGGCTGTGTCGGAGCTTGGCAAAGAAAGTGCGAGTGCTTGTGTCTCGTTGCCCGACGATATACCGGCATTGGTCCGCACCGCTTATTCCGATAGGGTTGAGGATTATGTTCCGTCAAGCTGGACTGAACGATACCAGGTGGCGCAAGAGAAAAGAAGAGCCGAGAATACGCGCAAAAAGCAGCGGGCAGGGAGTCATTTGCTGCATTCGCTGAAAGTGCTGGAATGCAGAGGCAACTCATTGGTCGATCTGTTTTCCGCTTTAGACGAGGTGAAACAGAGCAACGAGCTTGTCGATGGCAGTAAATTCCATCTGGACGACGACATCGGTCCGCGCGCGGTTCGTGACACGCAGGAAAGCGTCGAGGTGCTGTTGCTGGCCAAAAACGATAAAGGCATCAATCTTCTGCCATGGATCGGAGATGAATCGTCCGGTATTGCCTTAGGTACTGAGCTTCCTACCGACGAGATGCCGGATGATTCCCTTTCCCAACTTGTCGCGCAGTGCGCGGTGAGGCTTCCCTGGCGCTCTGTGCGCCGTCTAAAATCGATAGGCTGATTGAGCAATTGGAAGACGGATGTGCCGATTACGTCATGCAATGGCAGGAGTCCCGTTGGCTGGCCGGAAGGCTGGTGCTTTTCCTTGAAGAGGTCGCCGATGGCGGTTATGAGGCCTCGCTTCTGGGCTACCGGTTGCGGTATACGCGAGAGGATGGTCTAGAATATAAGAAAGACGATCAGCAGAACGATGGAGCCGTTGATGGGTCTTGAACAGATGGAGGCGGAATGACCAAGAATTCGAAATTCAATCTGCTGGATGAACCTTGGATTAGTGTAGTCTATACCGATGGGCATGCCTGTGATGTTTCGATTACGACGCTTTTGCGACAGGCACCGCAGATTCGTGAGATATCAGGGGATATACCGCAGCAGACCTTGCCCTTGCTGAGGTTGATTCTGGCTATCCTTTATCGTTCTTATACCGCACTCTATGATTTTGACGGTACCGACGAGCAAAAAGAGAACTTATGGAAGGTGATATGGGATCAAGGGGCTTTTGACGTTCAATCCCTTGAAGAATATCTTGCTTCTGTTCATGACAGGTTCTATCTCATTGATGACGCCGAGCCGTTCATGCAGGTGGCCGATTTACGATATGTGGGCGACAAAGAGTTCGACGATGTTGCTGAACTCATCGCCGATATTCCTAAACATGATAAGTTTCTGTTCTCGATGCGTGCGAAAGGTACCATCAAAGACGTTTCTCTGGCTGAGGCCGCACGATGGCTCGTTTTTATGCAGGCCTACGATGTCGGAGGTATCAAGACGCCGGTCGTCGGCAACACCCATGTCAACAAAGGCAAGGTCTATGCCCCCAAGGGGCATGTCGGCACTGGCTGGCTTGGGGCCATTGGTGGAACGTTCCTTGAGGGAAGGAACCTTTTCGAGACCTTGATGCTCAATTGGTGTCTTGTCGGAGACTCAAAACGAGACGACAAGCCATTGATTGGCAACGAGCAGGACAGCGCACCTTGGGAATATGAACCCGCTGGTCCCGATATTGCAATACGTGACGAGCCGCGAGGCGTGGTGGATTTGTTGACTTGGCAAAGCAGACGGGTCCGACTAGTGCCTGATGCGGACGCAGACAGGATTATAGGGGTCATTTCCTGTTATGGTGATGTCCTTATCGCCGTCAACAAACAGACCGACGAGATGATGACAGCGTGGCGTACCAGTGTTCCGCAGCAAAAGAAGCTCGATCTTTCTTCGCCTCCTTTCATGCCGAGAACGTTGAACTCCAGCAGGGCGCTATGGCGCAATCTTGAACCGATGCTGAAGATAGAGGATGACAGCCGTCGACCTGGTGTGTTGGCTTGGATGGATGCCGTGGATACACAATTCAAGGATGCTGGCGAAGCGTTGCCGCAAGTGACCATTCATACTCAATCGATGACTTACGGAACGCAGAGTTCGGTCTATGCCGATGGTATTGATGACAGCTTGGATATCAACGCCGCCTTGATGCAACCGGAAGCTCCTGAAGCCGGTGAAATCATCAATTCAATCGTTGAAGTCGTCCAGTCGCTTGAGCAATGTGTCGATGCCTTGGCGCGGTTTGTTTCTCGTATCCGCGCCGCAGGCGGCGATCGGAGCAAAGGAGCGTCGACGGATGTCAGAGAATTCGCGTATGGCAAGCTCGACGGTATGTGCAGGCAGTGGATTTCACATTTTGCCCCGGATTGCGACATTCCGCTGTATAAAAGGGAATGGGAGCAAGACGCCCACAGGCTTCTACGCCGGATTGGCCAAGATTATTTCTCCGATGACGCACAAGGTGCTGTTTTCCGTGAATTCGATGACGGCAGAGCGAAAAACGGAGCCCATATGTCTGCGGCAAGGGCATGCAATATCTATTTCAATGTGTTGTCGAATCTGCTTGGTCCGTTGAATGCTTCGGAGCAGCAGGAACAGACCCGCGACAGGAATCAACCGGAAAGAGAAGGTGATTGAGATGACGCCGTGGCAAAAGCCGATGCCTTGGGCAAATTTGTCAATGCCAAAGTCTCGCGACTGCAACGTTGCTACGTCTATGGCAATCCACGAGAAAAGACCTGGGCCCGTGCACAGCTGGCGCGTCTGCGCAGGATGGACACACAGGGCGGAAATGATTGGATGGCCGTCGGCGATGAATTGTTCGAAGATTGGCCGATCGAGGAACTCGGTGTTCCGGAACCCAAGTCAAGGGAACTTCTTGCCGTCAAAGCCGCCTTGCAGCTATACGCTTATCATCAGCAATCGGAAAGCAGTATCGGCATGAATCTGGCGATTGACGGAGATACTCCCGAGAAACAGGCCATGCAAAGAAGGTCAGGTTCGTTCGGTGGCGCCTGCCGCGGCATCCAGCCGGATTTGGACCATGCCAATGGGGTGCACTCTCGTCTGCGTAGCCTTGAAACTTCGAGCAGTTTTGAGGATTCGGTCCGTATCATGCGCGAACTCATCAAACTGATGAGAAGCGCTGCCAATCCGAGGGCATGCCGCATCTATTACCGGGAATTGGCGAAGGACCTTTATCGGCTCCAGTTCGACGGGAAACGTGATGGTGTCATCATGAGATGGGGCAGAGATTACTACATGACTCGCTCAAGTGCCAATGATGGCGATAAATCTTCGAAAAAACAATGAATCGTAGCAATAATCAAGAAAGGCATACTCATGTTCGTTGATATCTATGCAATCCAGAATGTACCGCCAAGCAACATCAACCGTGACGATACCGGAAGCCCCAAAACCGCTTACTATGGCGGCTCGTTGCGCGCCAGGGTCTCCAGCCAAGCTTGGAAAAAGGCCATGCGTGACAGTTTTAGGAAAGTTTTGCCTGTTGAGAAGCTCGGTGTGCGCACCAAGCTTGTTCCCGGCGAAGTCGCTGAGCGAATTTGCCAAAAAGACCCTGAACTGAAGGATGCCTCCGAGGAGCTGGCCGTATCTGTGTTGAAGGTTATCGGTATCAAAACGCAGTCGTCGACGAGGGCTGGTTCCCAGCAAGGCAACGACGAGACGGGATATCTGGTCTTCATCAGCGAGCGCGAACTTGATAAGCTTGCCGATCTTGCGGTGCAATGGGCTCACGACGGTGCTGACTGGGAGAAGCCAGACGCGGAAATGAAAAAGGCGGCCAAGAATATTTTCCACGGTACGCAGGCCATCGATATCGCCTTGTTTGGGCGTATGCTGGCCGATGCCCCGGATCTCAATGTGGATGCCGCTTCCCAGGTAGCCCATGCGATTTCTGTGGATACGGTTCGTCAGGAAGCCGACTATTTCACGGCCTTGGACGATCTTGCCAACGATGACAACGCCGGAGCCGCCATGATCGACAGCACGGGGTTCAATGCTTCGACGCTGTATCGTTACGCTAATGTAAATGTCGATTCACTGGCCGAGCAGATTAAGGACAGGGAAGCAGTTGCCGATGCAGTTGTCGCTTTTGTCGAGGCATTTGTACGCTCCATGCCGTCGGGCAAGCAGAATTCATTCGCCAACCACACGCTTCCCGAAGCCGTCGTCGTCTCCCTGCGTAAAGAACAGCCAATCAACATGGTTTCCGCCTTTGAAAAACCCGTTCGTGCCGATGCCGATCATTCCGTATCCCAGAATGCTGTCGAATTACTGACGAAGAAGATTGAGGAAGTGGAGACGGAGTATGATGCCAGGGCAAAGCAGTCCTGGTCGATTGGCACGGAAACCGGCACAACGCTTGAAAAGTTGAAGCAAGACCTGCATAACGCTGTTCTTGACTCTTTGAAGGCGGGGCAGGAAGCATGAGCGTCCTGCTGCTCAGTCTCTCGGCTCCCATGCAGTCGTGGGGCGACTCTTCCCGTTTCGTGCGACGCAACACGAACAACGAGCCTACGAAAAGCGGCGTTCTGGGATTGCTCGCTTCCGCACAAGGCCGCAGCAGGGAAGACCCGATAGAAGATTTGGCCGGGCTTGAGTTCGGTGTTCGTGTCGAACAACCTGGTCGTGTGATCCGCGATTTCCAGACCGAAAGGCCGGCCGAAGGCAAGCCGATGCCGTTGACGAACAGGTATTATCTGGCCGATGCCAGGTTTCTGGTGGCATTGGGTGGTGAGCGCGATTTTCTTGTGACTTTGGATGTCGCCTTACGAAATCCGAAATGGCCGTTGTATCTGGGCAGGAGGGCATGCCCGGCTGATTTTCCGGTTACGTTAGGCGTGCACGACGAGTATGACGACGTGCGCCAGGCGCTCACGCAAGAACCTTGGCGGGCCTCCGACTACTACAAAAGCAAGCACAACTCTTCGCAACTCGAAGTCGCCTGCGATGCCCATGCGGGGAGAACGCCGAAAACCAGGATGATCTGCCATTGAGTTTCAGCATCGAACACCGTCAATATGCAGGAAGGGCCGTCTATCATTTTTCGGTGCCCAATCCTGATGGTGTTGATGCTGCTGACGCTGACGATACCGACCGAATGCGGTTCGTCGATGACCACGATCCCATGAATTTCTGAGGAGTCCGGAATGTTTATCTCAAGAATCCCTTTGAACGCAGGAAGGTATGGTGCGCAGCATCTTATCTCGTCGCCGTATCGGATGCATGCGGCGGTCGAGGCGTGCTTTCCTCCCGGTGTCGCAAGGCAAACGGAAGAGGGAAGGATTCTCTGGCGGCTGGATTTCAACGAGGAAGCCCACTCGGTGTGGCTCTATGTTGTCAGTCCGGCCAAACCCGATTTCACCCATATTGTCGAACAGGCTGGGTGGCCAATGTATCAGGAATGGCAATCGAAGGATTATGCCCCGGTTTTGAGTCGTATCCATGTCGGCGCTCGTTTCAATTTCAGGTTGCGTGCCAACCCCGTTCATAAAGTCGGGCATGACAAGTTCGCAGGTAAGGGAAAGCCGCAGGATGGAAAACGGCTGGGGCATGTCACGGTAGAGCAGCAATCCCAGTGGCTCATTGATCGCTCGGAGTCGAATGGGTTCAGCGTCTTGCAACATGACGGTGACTATCAGTTGGTTGTCTCGCAGCGCAAAAAAGAGAGCGCTTCCAACGCACCGGGCAGAGCACTCAACGTAAAGGCGATGAAGTGACCATTTCCACGGCGCTTTTTGATGGCCTGTTGGAAGTTGCGGATGCTGAAAAATTCAGGCATGCGCTTTGTTTCGGTGTGGGCAGAGCCAAGGGCTTCGGTTGCGGCCTGCTGACAGTGGCGCCGATTAAGGACAATCTTTCTGCTGAATCGAGCGAATAATGGGAAATGATTCTGAGCCTTCGGCACGGGCCAAGAAAAACATAATAGTTCGATTCCGGGCTCCCCTCCTCCGGAATTGGACGAATTGGTACGTGCGGAAGACAGGATTTCCTTTGCTTATTTCGAGCATTGCATCGTCAAGCGTGACGACAATGCCATTACGGTTACCGACAACACCGGCACCATCCATATTCCTGCAGCTTCGTTGAGCGTTCTGCTTCTTGGTCCCGGCAGCAATGTCACCCACCAAGCGATGACGGTCATTGGGGAGAATGGCGCTTCGGTAATTTGGGTCGGGGAACGTGGCGTGAGAATGTACGCGTTCGGTCGTCCGCTGACGCATTCCGCTGCGTTGTTGCAGAAGCAGGCGGCTCTAGTCTCGAATACCCGGACCCGTCTGGCCGTCGCTAGGAAAATGTACGGAATGCGATTCCCGGGCGAAGATGTCAGTCGGTTGACGATGCAACAGCTCCGAGGTAGGGAAGGTGCGCGGGTTCGTAAGGTCTATCGGCAGAACTCGAAGCGAACGGGAGTCGAATGGGACAAGCGAACCTATGATCATCTCGATTTTGAGGCCGGTAACGAAATCAACCAGGCGCTTTCGGCGGCGAGCACCTGCATGTATGGTATCGCGCATGCGGTGATTGTGGCTCTTGGTTGTTCTCCAGGGCTAGGATTCGTGCATGTTGGTCATGAACGTTCGTTCGTCTATGACATTGCGGATTTGTATCGTGCCGAACTTGTTATTCCGGTCGCATTCGACACGGCTGCCACCCATCCTGAGGATATCGGCGCGGTCACGCGCCGCAATATGCGTGACGCCGTTTATGACTTGTCGATTATGTCTCGCATGGTCAAGGACATTCACTATCTTTTGGATGCCGAGGATGTCCGTGACGATTCCGATGTGGACCACGTCGGTCTTTGGGACGAAAAACTTGGCGAAGTCGATGCAGGCAAATCGTATGGCGGTGAGGCCGACGATGAGGATTCTGTTTTTATGACAGGCGGTGAACATTGATAGTTGTGGTACTGACCGCATGCCCTGTGGGTTTACGAGGCGATTTGACCCGTTGGCTGCTTGAGATTTCGCCTGGGGTGTTCGTTGGCCATGTTTCGGCGCGAGTTAGAGAAGAACTGTGGGAAAGAATCACGGGCTTGGTGAAAGACGGTCGCGCGATTATGGTCTATTCCGCCCGCAACGAACAGCATTTGGCGTTCAAAGTGCATCGTCCGGATTGGATTCCGACCGATTGTGATGGTCTCGAACTAGTCAAGCGGCCCAAGGGCACTGAGAATGCTTCCGTGTCCGGCCACGCCAAACACGGCTGGAGCAATGCCAGCAAGTATCGGAAAATCAAGAGGTTCAATAAATAAATAACAATTTAATAATCTTATATTGTAAACAATGTCTATTGGTTATAATAATTTTTATTATGAAAGGAGGTGAGAATGAAAATATCCATTAAAGAGAAAGCTGAAACCTCCTCGATTCGTATTGCGTCGAGCATTAAGCTTTCTAAGGTAAAACAGGGAAAGACTCAGAGAAGGGTAACTGCTTTGATTATTCTTCGAGATCTTATCCTTGTTTCGGTCGTGCTTCTGCTTGTAATGATGTTGTATGTAATCGCTGGCAGATAGTGCGCTCTCCATCTATGGAGATGATCCCAATTTGACCATGTTGAATTGTGGGAGTCCAAGATGGTCCTCACGATTGTGGGGTTTGAGCCCGGCGTACGCCGGGCTCTTTTTGTATCGGACTCTCGTATCGGTACGGTTGCCGAAAATTCCATACGTATTGCCAGGCTTTTTCAGTAGCCATATGTTGGTGTGGGGGTCCTTTATTTTAATCGCTCGATTGCGACGCAATGTCGCTCGCTAGAGCGCGACACGCCGGGTAATCCGCGGAATACCTTGTTTTGAGACTAAATATTGTAAATATGTCTCAAAAGCGCTTTTCGACGAGTAACATGTCTCTTGTGACTTGAGAAGTCAAACCTTCTAACAGTTATCGTAACAGAATTTTGATGTCATTGTCTGTGGTGATGGCTTTTTAGAGATATCCGGCAAGAACGGCTATTTCGTTGTTGTTGGAAAGGTTTCTTGTGTTGATTTTGATAACTATACGAGTTATTATAAAGTGATAACCCATTTAATTGTTAGAAAGGCATGCAAGGTTTGACGTAACCGGTCGGATGTATCTTGCTGGCCTTGTCGACCATGACGTGCAGCAGCGCCGTGCCGAAAGCCGGCGGGCATATCCGTACGCAATCAAAGGAGAGATGAGGGATATGCAAGAGCCAGTAGCGACATTGGATGGTTGGTATTGCCTTGACCTGTGGTGGAAGATGGATTGGCCGTCGTTCCAGAAGCAGGATGCCGAGGCGCAGCGTCGTGAGGTCGACCAGTTCAAGCAGATGCTTGCGCAGTTCGAGACCAACGAGGAAGCAGGCAAAGGAAGCTGGTATCTCTTCGACGTCAGCGGCCATAAAGGTGACCTCGGCCTGATCCTGTACCGCGAGACATTGGATGAACTCAACGAAATCGAAAACCGTCTGGCAAAGCTGCCGTTGTCGGCGTTCATGACCAAAGCCGGTTCGTTCGTCTCGATAGGGGAGTCCGGCACCTACTCCGGCAAACCGAAAACCGAGCGTGGCTGGGGCTATGTCAGCCGTGCGGTCAAGCCGAAACTGCCGAAGAAGCCTTATGTCTGCTTCTATCCGATGTCCAAAACCCGCATCCCCGACGCCAACTGGTACACCCTGCCGTTCGAGCAGCGTCAGGCCTATATGAAGGATCACGGCAAGATCGGCCGTTCGTTCGGCGGACGCGTGCTGCCGTTCATCACCGGCGCGATGGGGCTAGACGACCACGAATGGGGCGTGCTGCTGCTGGCCGACGATCCGCTGGTCTTCAAGAAGATCATCGAAGCCATGCGTTACGCCGAAGCCAGCGCCGTCTACGGCGACTTTCCGTACTTCATCACCGGAACGTATCTGCCGGCCGAGGACCTGGACCACTTCTTCCTCGATGGCTGGGAAGTGAGCAAACCGAAACCGGGTGCTCGTCACACCCTGGAAGGCGAGATCATTCCCGCAGGGGCCGATGAGCCGGTTTCTTCGTCATCCGACGCCTCCGCCTCTGCGTCTTCAACCGCGTCAGCCGCCGGGGCCAGCCATCATGAGTGATGCTGCCTCCCAAGCCCAAACCAAGGCGGCTGGGACAACCGATGCGGCGAAGGCTTTGGGGCAAGCCGTACGCAAGCCCCCGATCTGGTTCTACGCTCTGGTCGTTTTCGTCACCCAGCTCGACAGCGGCTCGGCGGGCACCCTGCTTTCCTCGATCGCCAAGACCTTCGGCCTGACCACGCTGGGCTCCTCCTGGGTGGCCGGCATCTACACGCTGGGCCTCGTGGTCGGCACGCCGATCATGGCGAACCTTTCCGACACCCGCGGCACCAAGAAGGTCTTCCTCTGGGAGCTCGGCTTCTGGTTCGTCGGCTGCCTGATCATTGCGCTGGCGCCCGTATATCCGCTGATGCTCGCCGGCCGCTTCATCCAGGCCATCGGCGACAGCGGGATCATGGTGCTCGCGATGAGCGAGCTGATGCAAGCCGCCCGCAGCAATCACCAAGGGCGCAGGGTCTCCCTCGTCGGTGTGGTCGCGGGGCTTTCCGCCATCGCCGGGCCGGCGCTCGCAGGTATGGCGATCGGGATGGCCAAGGACTGGCGTGCCTTCTATTGCGGCATGCTTCCCGTTCTGCTCATCCTTTTCGTCCTGGCTTGGTTCGTGATGGATAACCAGCTGGCGGCAACCGCTTCGAAAACCGATCTGGCGGGCCTGTGCTCGTTCTCGGTGGCGCTGCTGACGCTGATGCTCGCCATCACCTTGAGCCAGCATTTCCAGCAGTACTGGGTCGTGGTTCTTCTGCTCTTCGTCGTCGCCGTGGTCGCGTTCCTGATTTTCCTGTACTGCGAAAAGAGGCTTGACGAGGGCGCGATGCCGTTCCTGCCGATCAGCCTGTTCCGTCACCGCTCCTACGTGCTCACCCTCGTACTCGCGATGGTCGGCGGCAGCCTCTTCTCGCTGTTCGTCTATATTCCCACTTACGTTCACGTCGTCTTCCACCTATCCAAGGCGCTTTCCGGCATGACCATGATGGGCACCGGGCTGGGCAGCCTGATCGGTGCGTACGTCGGCGGCATTTTCGTCGACAAGCTCGGCAACAAGAAAGCCCTGATCGTTTCGAGCGCCATCAACGCCATTTCCGTTATCGGCATGCTCCTGACTTCCAACAGCCTGCCGGCGTTCTTTGTGCTCTCGACGCTCTTCGGCTTCGGCCTCGGTGCCTTCATGTCCTCGCCGCTGCAGGTCATCGCCGGCCGGCTTGCCGCACCTGACCAACGCATGCAGGCCATCGGCGGTGTCTCGGCCTGCAAGAAAATCGGCATGACCATCGCCCCGCTCGTCTTCGCCTCGGCCATGCTCGTCGGCAGCGTGAACGGCAACCCGACGCTGACCTCCTTCCGCGCCATGTTCCTGGTCGCGCTGGCGATCACCGTGGTGTGCATCGTGCTGACCCTATTCGTCCCCTTCAACAAAGGAAACATCGATTATGACAAGTGAACATTCCGAAAACGCATCCGCTACCCCGAAAAAGGCGGTGCTTCTGATGGCCTACGGCACCCCGTACAAAACCGAGGACCTGATGGGCTATTACACCAATATCCGCCATGGCGTCAAGCCGCCGCAACGTCTGTTTGACGAGCTCGCCGGCCGCTACGAAGCCATCGGGGGCACCTCACCGCTCGCCAAGATCACCGACGGTCAGGTCGCAGGCCTTCAGGCCGCGCTCGACCGCGATCATCCCGGCGAATATGTTGTTCGCAAAGGGTTCAAATACATTGAGCCTTATATCGCCGGCACTGTAGACGAGTTTGCGCAAGCCGGGATTACCGAGGTTTACGGTCTTCCGCTGGCCCCGCAGTATTCCGAGTATTCCGTTGAAAACTATCACGAGCGCGCGCAGGAGGCGTTGAAGAAGCATCCGGGAATCGCCTACCATCCCATCCGCAGCTGGTGGAAGGACGAGAACCTCATCAAGTTCTGGGCCGACCAGCTCGTCGCCATGAAGGAGCTCACCGATCGCGACGACACCAAGGTCATCTTCAGCGCCCACAGCCTGCCGATGCGCATCATCGACGGTGGCGACCCGTATCTCGATGAGGTTACCGGCAATGCCAAGACGGTAGCCGAGGCCGCCGGCCTGCGCGGCAAGCAATTCACCATCGCCTGGCAGAGTGCCGGACGCACCGGCGAGCCCTGGATCGGACCCGATTTTAAGGAAACCGCCAAGGACCTCATTCAAAACGGCGGCATCTCCACCGTCGTTTCGGCTTCGCTCGGCTTCATCGCCGACAATCTCGAGATTCTCTACGATGTGGACATCGAACTGAAGAATGAGATCGAATCCGTAGGCGGCAAGCTTCGGCGTCTGCGGATGCCGAACGCAGACACGCTTCTGATCGCTGCGCTGGAGGACGCCGTTCTGGGTGCCGAGTAACGAGCAGCGACAGCAATAGCAAAATCGAATACAACCGACGCAAGGAAACAACGATGGGCCAACAAGTCACGGCGGTGCTGCTGATGGGTTTCGGCACGCCATATCAATCCAGCGACATCATGGATTTCTGCACTTGCATGTTCGGTGGGCATAAGCCGAGCGAGCAGGTGTACGAAAGCGTGAAATCGCATTATGACGCGCTGAACATGGGTGGCATCTCGCCGTTGGCCCACGTCACCGACGATCAGGCAAACGCGTTGCAGCGTCGGCTTGACCATGATTTCCCAGGTCGTTACGAGGTCTATACCGGCTTCAAATACATCGAGCCCTTCATCGAGGACGTCGCCGATCAGATCGCGGCCGACGGTATCACCGATGTGCGGGGCATTGCCCTTGCGCCGCAGTATTCCACCTCGACCAACGAAGGCTACCATCGCCGGGCCGAGGCCCAGTTCGCCAAGCATCCGCGCATGGTCTACACCGCCGTGCGCGGCTGGTGGTCCGACGAGCATCTCGTTCGCTTCTGGGCCGACCGGCTTGCCGAAATCCGCGAAACCGTAGACATGCCGAATACCAAGGTGCTGCTGGTTTCACACAGCGTCAAAAATACTGTGATTGAAGGCGGCGACCCGTATCGCGACGAAGCGGTCAACAATGCCAAGGCCGTGGCCGAACGTGCCGGACTTCAAGACGGCAAGTGGTCGGTGGCCTGGCAATGCGGCGGCCCTTCGGCCGACAAATGGCTGGCCCCGGACATCGAGGTCGCCGTCCGCGACTTCATCGAGCGCGGCGAGGCGGATACTTTCGTCGTGGCCCCGCTGAGTTTCATCGCCGACAATGTCGAAGTGCTCTACGACATCGACATCGAGCTCAAGGCAAACGTCGAAAAGCTTGGTGGAACGCTGATTCGTCTTCCGTTGCCGAACGCCGACCCGCTGCTCATCGCCGCGCTCGAGGACGCGGCCTGCGGGCAATAGTATCGTTGCCTTTGCCTATCCGGCCTAATCTTGGCCGCCGGTGAACGTTTTTAAACGTTTTTAGTGTGGAGGTGTAGGAACGCCGAAACCGTTCGCTGGACGATGTCGGTGATTGCTTTCCGCGCGGGCGTTCGTGGTGCCGAAAAAACGGTTATGGCTCCATGTCCCTGCGAATTCCGCTTCCTGATGAATCCGCAGGGAGGGGGCCGCAATTTTCGTCAAACGGTCTACCTTTAATGACGTCGCCTAAACGACGGCCGCGATATTTCGTTTTGATATATTTTCGTATTTCGAGACGAAATTTTATTAAAGTGTCGCAAAATATCGTAAAGGCGTGTAGACTGAAACCAGTGATTCGATGAAGGCCTTGTCTCTTATCTTTCGCTGGTAATGACGGATGCTCGGTTTTACTGGAGGACCGGAATCCGCAGGTAGTGTGGTGAAGCGACGTCGCTTGTTCTTTCTTCCCAATTCTTTTGGCTCGCTTCACCATAGCCGTTTTGCCTCTGCCTGTTGGCTTTCCAAGATTGGCAGAGATCTTGTTTTTTCTGTAATCGCTGATTTTTAAGAAGTTCCATCTTCGCATAAACAGGATTTGGCTGTTCATGTAAGGTTCGTTTTATGATTAATCGGGAATGGATGACCGATACGTTTTAGAGGAGCGACAATGAAACGAGCGGTGGTGGGGATCGCGGCGCATGTGGACGCGGGGAAGACTACGCTGTGCGAGGCGATGCTTTATCGTGCCGGTGAGATTCGCAAGCTGGGGCGCGTGGACCACGGCGATGCTTTTCTCGACACCGATGCCATGGAGAAGCGGCGCGGCATCACCATTTTTTCGAAGCAGGCCATTCTGGATATTGGTGCCGGCGACACTGAAAATACCTCTGCAAAAGAAGGTGGAAGATTAAAAACCAGCGAGGGTAAGGGCGATTTTGCATTCACGTTGCTCGACACCCCTGGCCATGTTGATTTTTCGGCCGAGATGGAACGCACGCTCACGGTGCTCGATTATGCGATTCTCGTCATCGGCGTGGGCGACGGGCTGCAGGGCTATACCGAAACCTTGTGGCGTCTGCTGGCCCGCTACCACGTACCGACCTTCATCTTCATCAACAAAATGGATGCCGCCGGAGCCGACAAGGCGGGACTCATCGCACAGATGCAACAGCGCTTTTCCGAGGGTTGCATCGATTTCGAAGGGGATACCGAGCCGGGGAAGCAGGAGGAAGTCGCGTTGCTCGATGAGAGCGGCACCGCGATGGATGAATTGCTGGGCTGCGGCAATATCTCAGACGATACGCTGCGTTCGATGGTTGCCGAGCGGCAGCTTTTCCCTTGTTATTCCGGTTCCGCGCTGAAACTCGAGGGTATCGACGAGTTCCTGCAGGGGCTGGAACGGTATACGCGGCAACGGGATTATCCAGACGATTTCGGCGCTCGCATCTACAAGATCTCGCATGACGGACAGGGCAACCGGCTTACATGGCTCAAGGTCACCGGTGGCACGCTCAAGGTCAAGGCAGTGCTCACCAATAGGCGCGAAGAAGCCGATTCGCCCGATTCCGAAACAGAAGTCTGGCAGGAGAAAGTCGACCAGATTCGGCGGTATTCGGGAGCGAAGTTCGAACTGGCCGATGAAGTAGCTGCCGGCGAGGTGTGCGCGGTGACGGGATTGACGCGCACGTTCCCCGGCGAAGGGCTGGGCGTTGAGGCCAACGCCGGGCAATCCGTACTCCAGCCGGTGTTGACCTACACGGTGTTGCCCGGCAAATCGGATGCTGGCGAAAGCAAGCAGGATAACGTCGAGGAGACCCCAGGCAAGGATTCTTCGTCGGCGGAGCCGGTCGCCAAACCCGCCGAGGTCACCCCGGAACTGCACCATATCCTGATGGCCTTGCGCACGCTTGAGGATGAGGACCCGTCGTTGCATGTGCGCTGGGTGGCGAGGCTCGGCGAGATTCACGTGCAGCTGATGGGGGCGGTGCAAATCGAGATCATCACCCAGATGATGCATGACCGTTTCGGGCTCGACGTCCATTTCGACACCGGTGGCATCCTCTATCGTGAGACCATCACTGCACCGGTGGAGGGCATCGGCCATTTCGAGCCCTTGCGCCATTACGCTGAAGTCCATCTGCTGCTTCAGCCCGGCGAACCCGGCAGCGGGTTGCGTTTCGAATCGGAATGCAGCCTGGACGACCTCGACCGCAACTGGCAGCGCGCGATTCTCACCCACTTGCGCGAAAAGGAACATCTCGGTGTCCTCACCGGTTCTCCGATTACCGACATGACGATAACGCTGATCGCCGGCCGCGGCCACGAGAAGCATACGGAAGGCGGCGATTTCCGAGAGGCCACCTACCGTGCGGTGCGACAAGGGCTGATGGAACTGAAAAAAAAGGACGAATGCCGGCTTCTGGAACCGTTCTACAGCTTCCGTCTCGATGTTCCGCAGGATATGCTGGGTCGTGCGATGGCCGATATCCAGCGGATGAGCGGAACGTTTGACGCTCCGAAATCCGACGGCGATTACGCCGAGTTGGAAGGTCGGGCGCCGGTCTCGCAGATGCGCGACTATTCGATGGACGTCAACGCCTATACCCACGGCCGCGGGTCGCTCACCTGCGTTTTCGCCGGATATCAGCCGTGCCACAATGCCGACGAAATCATCAAACAAACCGGCTATGACCCGGAAACTGATCTTGAAAACACGCCCGATTCCGTCTTCTGCGCCCATGGTGCCGGCTATACCGTTCACTGGAACAAAGTCCCCGATTTTGCCCACGTCGACAGTGGGCTGCAGCTTGATAATTAGACGGTAAAACGGTTTTGTATAATCTTTTCTTCCGCCGCGCATAATTTCGCACGACATTAATATCATGGGGTGAGCGTGGCTTTTGCCTCGCGACGGTGCTTGGGTTACGGGAGGTCGTGCGATGGCATATATCGACGTACAAGGCGAGACGAAGCGGTACAAAACCGGTGAAACTACTATCTATGCGAATCATGACGTGACATTTTCCATCAACCGCGGTGAGTTGGTGGTCATCATCTTGGTGCTTCCGGTGCCGGTAAATCGACGTTGCTCAACATTCTGGGTGGCATGGATACCTGCGATTCCGGGCAGGTCATCATCGACGGCCAAGACATCGCGCAATACAACGCGCATGAGCTGACAACCTACCGGCGTTACGATGTCGGCTTCGTCTTCCAGTTCTACAACCTTGTTTCCAACCTGACCGCGCGTGAGAACGTCGAGCTTTCCGCTGAAATCGTTCCGCACGCGGCCGACCCGGCCCAGACACTCATTGACGTCGGCCTTGAGGACCGGCTTGACAACTTCCCGGCCCAGCTGTCCGGCGGTGAACAGCAGCGCGTTGCTATCGCCCGTGCCGTGGCCAAGAAGCCGAAGATCTTGCTTTGTGATGAGCCGACCGGAGCGTTGGACTACAGCACCGGCAAACAGGTGCTGCGCATTCTGCAGGACCAGTCGCGCAAGTTCGGTTCCACCGTCATCATCGTCACCCACAACGCCGCCATCGCGCCGATTGCCGACCGCGTCATTCACATGCGTGACGCCCAGGTGCAGAACATCGAAGAGCATGCAACGCCGGCCGACATCGACGACATCGAATGGTGACGGTATGGCGGGCGACGATACAGTAAGTCTGAAGGGCGCGCATAGCGGCCCGGAAGAACCGCAATTCCGTGGTTCAAAACGGATGCTGTGGCGCGACATCTGGCAGGCGTTTTCGAAATCGAAAGGTCGATTCTTCTCCATTGTCTGCTTGGTGGCGCTGGGCTCCTACGCGCTGGTCGGCCTCATGGTATCCGGGCCTGATATGCGTGACACCGGCAACGCTTACTTTGCCGAGCACCATCTGGCCGATCTGAATGTGATTTCGAGCTATGGGCTTGATAAGGACGATTGCCGGCAGATCGACAAGGCGCCCGGAGCCTCGCGTATCGAATACGGATACTTGAAAGATGTCGTCGTGGCGCATAGTGACGAGAGCATCCGCATACTTTCCGCGCCCAAAGATGTCTCGACCTACCATGTGGTGACGGGACGAATGCCGAAGACGTCGCGTGAGGTGGCCATCGACTCGTCACACCAAGGCCAATATCCCATCGGTTCCACAATGCATGTGAGCGAAAAGGCGGATGCGCTGGGACGTAAGGCGCTGCGCCGCGATAGTTTCAACGTCGTGGGAGTCGTGGATTCCACCGAGATCCTGAGTCACGTGAACAGTGGTCCTTCAACTTCCGGCTCCGGTTCGTTGGACGGGTATGCGGTGGTGGCGCCGAACGCTTTCCAATCCGACGATTATATGATGGCGAGGTTGACCTACACCGACCTTGACCATATGCGGGACCATTATTCCGCTGCGTATAATGACGCGTTGCAGGTACATAAAAAGGCGCTGGACAGGATTCTCGCCGGACGTCCCAAGGCACGGCGGCAGGCCATAGAGCGACAGGTCACGTCGCAGATCGATTCCGGGCGAACGCAGGTCAACGACGCCAAGGCCCAGCTCGAGGGCGCACGGCAGCAGCTGGCCGATGCGAAAATCCAGCTTGACAACGGCAACCAGCAACTGGCGGATTCCAAGCAGCAGCTGGCCACGCAGGTCGCTTCGGCACAGCGTCAGATCTCTGCTGCCCAGGTCAAGATTGCGCAAGGACAAAAGGAATACGATGCCAACAAGGCGCAGTATGATTCTGGGGCCGCGCAGATTGCGACGGCTGACTGGGCAGGTCGGCGACGCCTATACGCAGCTGAAATCCGGGCAGGCGCAGATCGACGATAATTCGGCCAAACTTGCGGCTGGTAAGAAGCAGGCCGATGATGCGGTGGCGCAGGTTACGGCCGCGCAGCAGTCGCTCACTCAAGGAATCGCGGCCTTGCAGCAACAGATAGCTGCCGGTAATGCTCAGCTTCCGTCCCTTTCCGGAACGGCACACGATACATTGCAAGCCCAGCTTGCCCAACTCAATACGCAATTGCAACAACTTCAAGCCCAGGCTCAGGTCGTCGCGCAAAAGTCAGCGGAGGCGACACAAGGCCGTGACGCTTTCATCAACGGAACCTATAACCCGGGCATGGCCCAAATCCAAGCGGCACAGGCACAACTCAACGCGAAACGTACCCAGGCTGATGCCGGCAATGCTCAGCTGCAGCAAAGGCAGCAGCAGTTGGCAGCGGCCAAGACCAAGCTCGATCAGGCGGCAACGCAACTTGCGCAGGCTCGCGTCAAAGTCCAGCAGTCACAGCAACAGCTGGCCACCACGCAACAGCAGGCCCAGGCCCAGATTGACACGGCGCAGACCGAGCTCACCGATAAGACCAACGAATACAACACCAACAAGGCGCAGTTCGATCAGGCCGAGCCCGGTGCGCAGCAGAAAATCAAGGATGCCGAACAAAAGCTCAAAGATGCCACCGCGATGCTCAATGCCGTGGGCAATCCGGTCTATTCCGTGGATTCCAAGCGTGAGACCCCGGGCAGCGACGGTTACAAGATCTATGATTCGATCTCCGTGATCGTTGACTCGCTTTCGCGCATCTTCCCGTATTTCATGTATCTGGTCGCCGCGTTGGTCACCTTCACCACGATGACGCGCTTCGTCGACGAGGAGCGCATCAACGCTGGCACGTTGAAGGCGCTGGGCTATTCAGACCGTGACGTGATGAAGAAATTCGTCATCTACGGTTTCGTCGCTTCGATTCTTGGCGCGATCATCGGCATTTTTGCCGGCCACACGCTCTTGCCGATCATTGTCTACAACGCCTACAAGGTCGGCTTCAACGTGCCGATGATTCATATGGGATTCCATTGGCAGGTCACGTTGCTGGCCTTTGCCTTGGCTCTATTGAGCGCTGTAGTGCCTGCAGTGTGGAGCGCCGCGCGTGAACTCAAAGAACGGCCTGCCGCGCTGATGCTGCCGAAACCGCCGAGCGCCGGTTCCAAGATTCTGCTGGAGCGCATCCCGTTGATCTGGAACCGTCTGAACTTCACCCACAAGGTGACCGCGCGCAACATCTTCCGTTACAAGCAGCGCATGTTCATGACCATTTTCGGTGTGTGCGGCTCGGTGGCGCTGCTGACGGCAGGATTTGCGGTGCAGGGTTCGATTTCCGGAATCAACGAGCACCAGTTCGGCGGTGTGATGCATTATAATCTCATCGCCGCGCAGAACGCGCATGTCACCGACCAGCAAGCCAAGGCCATCGATCGTCGCCTTCAGAAATCGGACATCAAACGCTCTCTGCCCGTCCACTACGAGTCCGTGAGCAAGGTCGCCGGGCGCAATGGCGACAAGCAGTCCGTCACCATGCTCGTGCCGCGCGATACCGCGACTTTCAACGATTACATCAAGCTCAACACTCGCCGTGGCCACCATCCGCTTTCGCTGAATTCGAACGGTGCCGTGATTTCCGAGCGTTTTGCGAACCTCGTGCATGCCAAAAAGGGCGACGCCATCGACTTCCAGAACGGGTCCGGCAAGACCTACCGTGTCAAGGTCACCGGCATCTGCGAGATGTATCTTGGCCATTTCATGGTGATGAGCCCGGCAGCCTATCGCACGGTTTTCGGGCAGCGTTACCAGACCAACGCCTATATGGTCACCCTGCGCGACGGCAGCATGGCCAACACCAAGCGGGCATCGGCTTCGTTCATGCGCATCGGCGGCATACAAGGCGTGGTGCAGAACACGACGCTGATGCATGAGATCGATGTCGTCGTCAAGGCCCTCAACCAGATCATGTGGGTATTGATCATCGTGGCGACCATGCTCGGCGTGGTCATTCTCTATAATCTCACCAACCTCAACGTTTCCGAGCGCATCCGCGAGCTCTCCACCGTCAAGGTGCTGGGCTTCTACAACGGCGAGACCACGATGTACATCTACCGCGAAACGATTCTGCTCTCGCTGCTCGGCATCGTCGTCGGCTACGGATTCGGCATCTGGCTGCACCGCTACATCATCACCGCCGTCCCGCCGGACGACGTCATGTTCGACCAGTCAATCGGCTGGTTGCCGTTCGTGGTGCCGCTGGTCGTGGTCGGCCTCATCACCGTCGCACTGGGGTTCTTCGTCAACACCAAACTCAAGCACCTCGATATGCTCGAGGCCCTCAAGTCCGTGGACTGAGACCGAGACAGCGGTGTTGTGCGAGTTTTCGTACGTTTTTAGCCTTTAAAAACATACGAAAACTCGCAGGATCGACCGGTTGCTCGCAAGATGACAGGTCAAATGTGGTGGCGGGTCAGCGCTTGGTTGAAGAAGCGGTATTCGTGCTCGGTGGAGCCTAGGGCGGCGTCCATCATCCGGCGGTAATCGGCCATGGTGGCGTCGGCGGCGAGCCGGTCGCAGATGCGCAACTCCTCGAGCGTGCGCGAGGCGAAACCGGGGTCGGCGTACATGCGGATCCACAGGCCGTAGGGGTGATGGTCGAGGTCGAGCCGACGTTCGCGCACCTGCCGCGCCATTTCCTGACCGACCACGGAATAGACCCAATAACATGGCATGACCACGGCTACCAGTGCCGAGTATGAACCGGTGTCGGTGAAGCGATGTTCGTGGCCGAGGTAAGCGGCGGTCGTCTCGCTCATCGGCGCGCGTTCGACGCCGAAACCATGCTCCCGATACCATTGCCTGTGGAATGTCAGCCCTTCTTCAAGACCGTACGAGGCGGCGTCGGCGAAGAACGCGCGTTCGTGCGGGTCGGCGGCGCGGCTGCTCGCCAGCGCCAGCAGCGAGGTGTAGTCGGTCAAGTAGATATCGTCCTGATGCAGGTAGAACGAGAAATCCTCGAGCGGCAGCGTTCCGTCAAGCATGCGTTCAAGGAACGGCATCGTGGCGATGCGTTTGCGGATTTCGGTAGAGCGACGCCAATAATCCTCGGTAAAGCTCAAACCCGTAGGGGAGTGCTGCCAGGTGAAATCGACAGGCCCGTGCCCGCGTCCGACATGCAGGCCGTCGGCGGCTGCGATGGCACCGGTCATCCACGCCTTGGCCCGTTTCGCGGTTTCGACCCAATCGCCGCACTGCGGTCGCAAGGCCGCCAGCGTGCTGGAAAGCGTATCGCCGGTGCCGTGCACGTTTTGCGTTGGTACTGCTGTACCTTCGATGCGGGTGATGGCTACTGAGGTTTCAGGTTTGAAAGGGCGATCTGCAGAATCGGCTGGATTGATCGGTTTGGCTGATTTGCCTAAAGTCGGGTTGTCTAATTTGTTGGTTCTGATAGTTGCACCGTACGAGTTCGGTACTGCGAGGATATCGGTGCAATCCTTGTTGCCACAGAGGGCCAAAGCGCCGCCTTTCGCGTAAACGACAACGCCAAAGTGAACAGCTACGGATTTTGTCAGCCGTTCCATTTCCTCATAGGAACGTGGAGCTTGGGGAATGGTGTGACTGGTTTTGGCTGCGTGAAGTGTAGCATTATCATCGTCTGATGGCCTGTTTCCAGCACTTTTGTTGCTCGAAACTTCGTTGTCTAATTCTGTCTTTTTGCCCATTGAGTCAAGTGCGGCCAGTTCCATCGCATTCGGTGTGATGATATCGGCCATAGGGACCAACGTCGCCAGCGCCCGCTCGGCCTCCGGGGTAAGCAGGCTGTCGCCGGACTTTGCGTACATCACCGGGTCGAGCACGACGGTTGGCTTGGCTTTGCCGCGAGTCCTGTAATCGTCCAGCAGTGCAACCAGCCAAAGACGTACGGTGTCGACCAGTTCCGGTGTGCCGAGCATGCCGATTTTCATGGCATCGATATCCGCGTCGTCGCTCACCGCCTTGAGTTGTGCGAGCAGAAACGACGGCTCGACGTTGACGATGTCGGTGACGCCTTGCGTGTTCTGCGCCAGAATGCTGGTCATCGCCGCGTAGCCGAAGACGCCTTGTGCGGTGAACGCCTTCATATCCGCCATCGTGCCGGCCCCGCCGATCGGGTCGGAGCCTTCGATGGAAAGCACGCGCAGGCGCGAGGGCTTGGCGCGGCCCAGATCGTTGTCGTAGCGCTTCTGCATATCGAGCAGCTTGGTAATGGCCTGTGCAGAACCAGCATTCAGTGCTTCTGTCGTATTTTTGGTTTCTAGGGCTTCAGAAATACCAGAATTCTGAATGGAATCGAAGGAATCGGCTGTATCGGTCATTATCACAATCTTTCCTTGTCTAGTTTTCAATATTGCGCCATTGCCAGGCGTGGTCCATTGGCCCCGAACCGGCACCGAGGTCAAGGCCGGCAGCGATGCAACCCGTGAGGTAGTCTTTGCCGCTTTGTATTGATTCGGTCAGTGATTGGCCCTTTGCGAGCCCCGCTGCGATGGCGCTGGAAAGCGTGCAGCCAGTTCCGTGGGTGTTCGGGTTGACAATGCGTTCGTGACGGAACCAGGTTATCCGCCCGTTGTCTAATAACAGGTCGTTGGCGCCATCGTGCCCATGCCCGCCTTTGACAAGCACAGCACAGCCGCCACAATGCCCGCCTTTGACAAGCACAGCACAGCCGCCACAATGCTTTGTGATACGTCGTGCGGCTTCAATGGTGCTCGCTTCATCATACGTCGTGCGGCTTCAATGGTGCTCGCTTCATCATGTATGGTTCCAGACGCGTTTTCGACGGTGTTGCCAACATTCGTGGTTTCAGGCATGACTTGGGGATTGGCGTCATTGGCAGCGTCACGAGATATATCGAAATTTGCCAATACTTCGGTTTCAGGGATGTTCGGCGTCACCAAAGTGGCTAGCGGAAGCAACTTCGTGCAAAGCGCATCAATCGAACTTTTGCTGCTCAGTCGGTCGCCGCTGGAAGCGATCATGACCGGATCGACCACGATGTTGGTGGCGTGAAAATGCCGGAGTCGCTCGGCGATGACCTCGATCAGCTCAGCACTGGGCACCATACCGATTTTGACGGCATCCGGCCGAATGTCCTCGAATACGGCGTCGATCTGCGCGGCCAAAAGCTCAGGGGAGGTGGCGGCGCTGGCCCGCACCCCCGTGGTGTTTTGCGCGGTCAACGAGGTGATGGCGCTCATCCCGTACACGCCGAAGGCCATGAACGTCTTGAGATCGGCCTGTATTCCGGCTCCGCCCGACGAGTCACTTCCTGCGATGGACAGCACTGCCGAGAGCTTGTAGGGGTGAGCGGCTGTGGACATCGCCATCGGTGAGCCATCGACAGATAGGTTATGTGGCATTTCAGCCACGTTTCGAGCGCGAGGTGTTCCACGAATCCACCATGGCCTTGGTGGTCGCTTCCGGATCGTCTGCTCCGGCGATGGCCGAGACCACGAACCAGCCGGCAGCCTGCGTCTGGGCCAGGTCCGGCAGGTCCTCCAGCTTCACGCCTCCGCCCACGACGATGGGGTAGTTCGATTCACGGCACAGCGCGTTGATGGATTCGGTGTCCTGGGTGTGGCGCTGGTGGTCGGCACCGATGACGATGCAGTCGGGTTTGGTGGTGCTCGGATGCAACGGGCCCGCGCCGATGTAGTCGATGGTGTCGGCGGGCAGAGCGTTGGCGGCTTTCACTTCGTCCAGCACCTTGCAGCTTAAGCCGATGATGGCGTCCGGTCCGAGCAGCTTGCGTGCCTCAGTCGGATTCAAATCGTCCTGTCCGATGTGCACGCCGTCGACTTTGATGCCCATATCCCGGCACTGCCAGGCGGCATCCACACGGTCGTCGATGACCAGCGGCACGGATTGCGAGGCACCGGCCTGCGCGATGACTTCGGCGCTCTGCCGCGCGATTTCGGTGATGTCTCTGGCGTCTCCGGGCTTGACACGAATCTGGACGAAGGTGATGCCACCGGCCAAGGCCTGTTGCACGATGTCGGGGACAGGCCGCGATTTGGTGTCTGCCGGGCCGAGCACGAGGTAGGAACTCAGGTCGAAGTTCTTGCGCATGGATGCAGGGAATACTGAATTATTTGTAGTCAAAATTTATTCGATTCTGTAATAGGTAATAAAATATAGACTGTATGGATTTTTTAATTACCCCGACCATATGAATGTAGGGCAATCAAAGAAGGTGGCTTCAGCCGAGAATCGGTGAGGCGGCGATTTGCTCGGGTGTGGTCGACCACAGGCCGTCGAGGAAGGCGACCTGGAATGAACCCGGGCCGTGCGAATTGGACTCGCCGGTCTCGCTGGCACGGTTGTAGAGGGCGCTCGCGGACAGTGCCGCGGTCAGAGGATCGGCAACGGCCAGATAGGTTGCGGTCACACCGCCAAGCGAACAGCCGGCTCCGGTGATCTTGGTCATCATCGCGCTGCCGCCGGGCAGACGATAGGTGTGCTCGCCGTCGGTGACGAGGTCGGTTTCGCCGGAAACAGCGACCGCGCCTTGGCCTTGTGCGTCGGACTTGGCGATGAACCGTGCAAGTGCCTTGGCGCTGGCCTCGGCCGCCTCGACGTCATCGGCGGATTCCACACCCACCGGTCCGCTGGATTGCTTTGAAGCGTCTTTTTTGCCATCCACGGCATCCTCATCCAGCGGCAGCTCCCACATCTCGCGCAGTTTGATGATCTCGGAAGCGTTGCCGCGGATGATGGTCGGCGGGGCCGCCTTGAACGACTTCAAAATGGCGGTGCGTGTGGTGCCCATTCCCGCAGCCACCGGATCCAACACCCAGCGATGGCGATCGGCGTGGAATTTCTGCGTGATCTGGGCCAACGCGTCCTTGTAGAACGGCAGCAACGTGCCCACGTTGATATAGCTGGCCCCGCTTGCCGCTTCTCCGCCCGCGATGTCGTCAGGCAGGAAGCTCATCGCCGCGGTGCCGCCCGCTGCCAGCTGGGCGTTGGCGACCAGATTGATGGTCACGAAGTTGGTGAAGGACTGGGCCAGTGGCGTGGTGTCGCGCACCGTCTGCGCGGCCTTGCGAATGAGCTCGCGCAACGGGTCGTTCGCCGCCAAATCGTTGAGATTACTGAGATTGCTGTTTGCTGATGAGTATGCGTCATTGACCATATTCGCGTCTCCCTACGATGGTATTAACCAACAGGTTCCAAGGGTCGAGCATTGTGCCCGTCTCAACTTGCGTGACCGCCGCAGCGGCTTCGCAGGTTCCCCTGCACTTACAGCTCAAGACGCTATGTCCTTCATTGGACAAGATGGATTCCCAGTCATCGGGATGGCCGGTTTCTGTGATATATCACCACGGTATATTCTGGGGTTTGTTGTTGATAGAGACAGGGAGTGTGGGATGGGTTCAAGAGTGCGTTATTTTGATATCGCCAAGGGAATTGCCATGATTGGCGTTGTCCTTGGCCATAGCATTCTTCTGGTCTCCCCGATGGGCACCGTCTCGAACTGGCTCTACATCTTCTTTTTCTCGTTCCATATGCCGTTGTTCTTCCTGCTTTCCGGGTATTTCATGCATCCCGATCGCCGATTCGTGTGGCGCAAGGAATCAAGGGAATTGCTGCTTACCTACGTCATCACGGCAGCCATGGTGGTGCTTCTTCACCTGGTTGTTGCGCTCCTGACCCATCGTGACGTTGCCGGCATCGTCGGTGGTTGGACGGTGGCCGCGTTGTACGGTTCGGGTTCCGATATGACCAATACCCTTTTCCCTATGTCGCGCTACATCGGTGCCATATGGTTTCTTCTGGCGTTGTTCTGGGCGCATCTGCTGGTTCATGTCGCTTACCGTCTTCCGGCCACTCCGTTGTGGGTTCTTGTCTTTTTCGCTTGCGGCTATGTGTCTTCGCGTTATGTCTGGTTGCCGTTGAGTGTGCAAGCGGGTTTGACAGCAACGCTTTTCGTATATTTGGGATGCCTGGCAAAACGCTTTGATATCGTCGGGATTTTCCGCCGCTGGCCCGTCCTTTGGTTTCCCAGCGCGCTCGTCTGGGGCTTGGCGATGTGGAAATTCACCGCATTCGGCTTGGCGACGAACTCTTATGGGCAGACTCCGCTGCTTTCGATTGTCGGGTCGATAGGCGCCACGTTATGCATCGTCGGCGTCTCCGCGGTCATTGACCGCTGGATTCCTTACCTGAACAAGGCTTTGGCGATGATTGGCAGGTACACGCTTCCGGTTTTCTGTGCGCATCTTCTGGAGGAGGATGACCTGCCTTGGGGCACCATCGTCGAAAGGCTTCAGCCGTTCGTTGGCTACCAAGCGGAGCCGTTTGTCATTTTGCGGCGCGCTCGGTTCTGATTGCGGTGATGGTGCTGCTGCTCTATCGAATCCCGAGGATCAACGTCGTTTTCTTCCCCTCGTTGGCCAAGAAGATTGCGGCATCGAAATCTTGAGTGTTCCTTGAACTGACGGTTTATCGTTGTCTGGTTTTGTAGGCTTGTCTGTTTTGCGGCGTCCGATTGAGGTTTCCTGAGGCTTTCTGATACTTCCTGATAATAAAAAGCCGTCGCCTTCCATTACCGTAATTGGCTGAAGGTGACGGCTTGTGAATGTTGATATACCTGTGATTACCAGCGCACGGAGATGCGCTCGCGGTCATGCGGATGCTCGGTTTCGATTTCGTCGACCATGGCGATGGCGTAGTCGGCGTAGCTGATGGCGCTTTTGCCGTCCGCGTCGGTGGTGTAGTCCTCGCCCGCAAGTACGTAATGTCCGGTGCGCTCGCCGTCGGCCTGGAAGTCGCCGGCAGGGCTGATATAGGTCCAGTGCACGTCGTCGCGGCGGCGTAGCGCGTCGAGCGCCTTGCCCATTGCCAGCGGCACGCCTTTGATGGTGTCGGGGAACGAATCCGAAAGCTGGGCCGTGTGTTCCTTGTTGGTGTAGAGGCTTCCTGCACCGCCGACGACCAGCAGCCGCGTGTCGGTACCGGAAAGAATATCGGCCAGATATTTCAGCGAGGTGCTGTATTCGTCGAATTTTGCCGGATCAAAAACACCGAAAGCGTTCACCACCGCGTCGAAACCTGCAAGGTCGGCAGCGGTAAGATCATAAAGATCCTTGACAATGGCGTGTTGCGCCTTAGTTTTGTTCTCGCCTCTCACGATGGCGGTGACGTCCATGCCACGGTTGACGGCTTCTTCGACGATCAGGCGTCCGGCTTTACCATTGGCGGCGACCACTGCGATTTTCTTGCTCATGATTTGTTCCCCTTTATAGCTAATGAATGAATGTAAATAAATGCCGATTTACTTGGCGACCTTGAAACCACTGGTCCACTGGGTGCCGCCGTTCATAGCCAGCACCATCTGCAGGGCGCCGAAGCCCTCCATGTACGATGCACGCTTCAACGGTCCGGCATCCACGAAGCGCAGGTCTGCGCCCTCGACGATGGCTTGCAAGGCTTTTTCGCATCCTCGCTGTCGGAAGCGGCCATCACCGTGGTTGGCGCGCCATCGTTCGTTCCGCTGACCAAGGTTGCGGCGAAATCGGTGTTGAACGCCTTGATGACCTTGGAATCCGGCAGTTTCGCTGCGAGTTCTTCGGCAGCTGAATGAACGCCTTGCGGCAGAGCCAGGTCCATCGTGCTGAAATCGACGGGGTTGCTCGGGTCGACCACGATTTTGCCGGCCAGTTGCGCGCCATATTCGTCGACCACGCTGGCTTCGGCGGGGTAGGGCAGCGCCAGAATGACGATGTCGCCGGTGATTTCCTCGCTCCAAACGGAGGGTGTGACGCCCGGAATGGCTGCGGCCTTGGCCTTGTCGCGGTCGATGACCTGTACGTCGGCGCCCGCCGCGACGCCGATGCCTGCCACGGCTGCCCCGATGTGTCCTGATCCGAAAACGGTGATGCTTGTCATGATGTGCTCTTTTCTTTTGAAAGCTATATGAAGAGATGCAACGGTTCCGTATGAACCGGAATCACGTCATACACTGTGGTTTCACTCTACCGAAGAACGGTGTGGAAAGACGTGAGTTACTTTCAACGCTTAGAGATACGGGGGATTTGGTGTAAGAAGACGAATTAAATGGTGAAAATAGTTGATAATATACGTCAATAAATAGCTGTGTTCACTAAACTTGTTTGGATATTTTCGCTGAATATTAGGTGGCCTATTGAGGTTGTCAGCGTGCAACTGTCGAAGTTTGGCGAAAGCGTCTGATAATAGGTTGGCACGGGTGTGCGTTGGGGTAAAGTAGCATAACTGAGTTTGGTGCGACAAAAGACACGACGATTAGGCAGGCGGGAAATTCGTGCTACAGATCAAAGACATCAGCAAGCAGTACAAGACCGGCGATTTCGTCCAGAAGGCGCTCGACCATGTGAGCCTTACGTTGCGCGACAACGAATTCGTCGCGATTCTCGGGCCGTCCGGCTCGGGTAAGACAACACTGCTCAACATCATCGGCGGACTTGACCGTTACGATGACGGCGATCTGGTGATCAATGGCACGTCGACCAGCAAATACAAGGACCGTGACTGGGACTCCTATCGCAACCACACGGTCGGCTTCGTCTTCCAGAGCTACAATTTGATTCCCCATCAGACCATCCTTTCCAACGTCGAGCTGGCGCTTACGATTTCCGGCGTCTCGCGCAAGAGTCGCCGCCAACGTGCTGTGGAGGCTCTGAAAAAAGTCGGCCTGGGCGAGCACATCAACAAGAAACCGAATCAGCTTTCCGGCGGCCAGATGCAGCGTGTGGCGATCGCCCGGGCGCTGGTCAACGATCCGAGCATCGTCCTGGCCGATGAGCCAACCGGTGCGCTCGATTCCGAGACGAGTGTGCAGATCATGGATTTGTTGAAGGAAGTGGCACAGGACCGTCTGGTGGTCATGGTCACCCACAACCCCGAGCTTGCCCATCAATACGCCAACCGTATCGTCGAACTCAAGGACGGCGTGATTCGCGGCGATTCACGCCCCGTCGAAGCCGAGGAAACGGGCGACGAAAAGCCTGCCGTCCATCGCACGATGGGCAAGGCCTCGATGTCCTTCGCCACTGCGGTCGCCCTGAGTTTCAACAACCTCAAAAGCAAGAAAGCCCGCACGATTCTGACTTCCTTCGCTGGCTCGATCGGCATCATCGGTATCGCGCTGATTCTCTCCGTCTCCACCGGTGTGAACCGCTATATTGCCGACATTCAGAAGGAGACGCTGACCTCGTACCCCATCGAGATCAACGAGCAGACCTTCGACATGAACAAGATCATGGACACGGCCCAGGCCAGCGCAGACGCTAGGAAGAACGACTCAGGCAAACACCGTACGGGCATTTACCCCGACGATTCCAGCATCAAAGGCGCCTCGTCGATGACCTCCGGCATCACCACCAACAATCTGAGCCCCTTCAAGAAGTTCCTCGACAAACCGGGCAACGACGTGCGAAAGTATGTCGGCGACGTCGGCATCCAGTATTCCTACGCCCCCAAATTCTCGGTGTTCACTCACGATTCCAAGGACACGCTCGTTGACGTTGATGGTGTGAAAGTCGGCGGCCCGCAAGGCATGCAGAGTGCGGCCAGCACCATCGCCGGGCTCAACTCATCCTCCGGTGATATCTCGAGCCTGCAATCCAAACAAATGGCGATGTTGACCGGCAAAACCGACGCCAACAAGGCTCCTGACGCGTTTGCCGAGATCATGCCCGGTGAGCACGCCGACAAGCAGCCCATCAGCTCGGTGATCCGCGACAACTACCGGATGGTCAAAGGCCACTGGCCCAAGGCGAGCGATCAGGTCGTCCTCGTGCTTGACAAGAACAACCAGATGCCGCTGACCCAGGTCTACGAGCTCGGCCTGCTTCCTGCCGCCGATTACAACGACATGATGAACCGGCTCAACAGCGGTGAAAAGGTCAAGACCGACACCAAACGCATCGATTATTCCAAAGCGATGAACCAGTCGCTGACATTGTTGCCCGCAGCCGACCAGTACGTCAAGGGTTCCGACGGACGCTACAAGTATGTGGGCAACGATGCCGACCAGATCGGCAAACTCATGGATTCCGGGTCCGCGGTGAAACTCAAGGTCGTGGGCGTCATCCGGGCCGATGCGAACGCCAAGACCACGCCGCTGGCACCGGGAATCGGATACACGCGCATGCTCACCAACCAGCTGATTGACCACGCGAAATCCAGCGAGATCGTCGCCGCGCAGCAAGCCGATCGCACCCACAACATCCTGAACGGCATGACCTTCGCACCCTCCGATGACGCGACGAAGGCCGCCAACGCCAAGGCCTACGTCGCCTCGCTTCCCGTCTCGGACCAGGCGAACATGGCCAAGACGCTGATGACCCAGGCTCCCGGCGGCATGGGTGCGGCAAGTGCCAACCAGTCCGCCGACGTCACCAAACAGCGTGCTGCCGCCGCGGCCGCCGCAGGCAATGCCGCCGTTGCCAGCAACCCGCAAGAAGCGATTGCCGGCATGGGCGAGCAGCAGGTGGCACAGGCCTTCAGCAACTATCTCGCCACGGCGCCCGAGAACGTACTGGTCTCGATCTACAACCAATACGTGTCCACCGGCACCTACTCCGGCAATCTCGCCGATTTCGGCGTCATCGGCCGCGACGCTCCGAGTTCCATCAAAATCTATGCCGACAGTTTCGATGCCAAGAACGATATCGAGGACGCCATCAAACGCTATAACGACGGCGCCAAGAAGAAGGACCGCATCGTCTACACCGACTATGCGGGCCTGATGATGAACTCGGTGACCACCATCATCAACGTCATCACCTACGTGCTGATCGCCTTCGTCGCGGTCTCGCTGGTGGTCTCCTCGATCATGATCGGCATCATCACCTACATCTCCGTGCTCGAGCGGACCAAGGAGATCGGCATCCTGCGTGCGATGGGCGCTTCCAAGCACAACGTTTCCACGGTGTTCAATGCCGAGACGGGCATCATCGGCCTGTGTGCCGGGGTAATCGGCATTGTGGTCACGCTGATCTTGATCGTGCCTGGCAACGCGGTGATGCATCACTTCATGGGCACCGACCAGGTCAACGCCGCCTTGCCGCTGACCGGTGCGATCGTGCTGATCGTCCTGTCGGTGGTCCTGACGCTGATCGGCGGTCTTATCCCGTCGCGCAAGGCCGCCAAGCAGGACCCGGCCACAGCACTGCGCACGGAATAGCCTGATCTCCAGCTTCAGCTTGATGCAGGAAGCGGATTGCTTGCACATGCTACGAAGCTGAAAGGTGCGGAGAAAAAAATAGTAGTTTGGCCCGGTCTGCGTATGAATGACGTACGCAGACCGGGCCAAACTGATGAAAGCTCTATGCTCGAAGATTATTCTCCAGCAGTTTTAAGTTCCTTGCTGCGCTTGGCTGCAGCGGCCATGGCCAAGGAGCTGACGAAGTTGACCGGTTTGTCGAAGTTGGGCTGGAAGAGCATGTCGGTACCGGCGAGCTGGTCAACGGTGAATCCTGCCTGAATGGCTACGGAGATGAGGTTCGCGGCCATGGAAATGTCGTGCTTTGCCGCAAACTGGGCGCCGAGAATACGGCCGGTGATGCGTTCGTAGACGATGGTCGCCGTCACGGGAGTGGTGGAAAGCATGAATTCCGGACGATAATTTTCCCGTATGGTGGCGGCCTGCGCGTCGATGTGACGACGATTGGCCAGATCGAGGGTCATTCCGCTGGAAGACATCGACAGGTCATAGAGCTGGATGGCGCTGGTGGCCTGTGTGCCGGCGTATTGCTTGGTGGGCTCTTCGATGTTTTCGCCGATCAGCAACGCTTCACGAATGGCGTTGGTGGCCAAGGGGCGGTATTCGTCGCTGTTGGTCGGGTTGAAATGCACGGTCGCGCAGTCGCCGGCGGCAAATACGTCATCGAGAATGTCGTTTTCAGGCGTGGCGGCACGCATGTATCTGTCGACGATGATGGCACCATAGCCCAACGTGCGCAATTGCGAGGAGACAAGGGTGGTGTTCGGCACGAAGCCGGCACCCATGACGGCCAGGTCGGCGGTGTATTCCCCGAGCTCGGTAACGACGGTGACGCCGGAACTCTCAACGCCGTCACGGTTGGTTTCGGGGCGGAATGCGACGACTTTCTGATTCATGGCCAGTGTGACACCATGGTCCCGATAGGCTTCCTCGGCCTGGCCGGTGACGTTTTCGTCGTAATTGTTGTCGAGCACATGCGGCAGAGCATCGACGAGCGTGACCTTGATGCCGCGGGTGCTCAGCTGTTCGGCGAGCTCGCAACCGATATATCCTGCGCCGACCACTACGACCGATTTGATGCTCTTCGTGCGTTCGACGATGCGCTTGCCGTCGTTGTAATCCTTGCACAGCATCGCCCGTCCGCTCTCCAGCGCCTCGCGCAGGCCTTGGATAAACGGTGTGGCAGGAGAGGAGCCGGTGGTGATGACCAGTTTATCGAAGCGGTATTGTTTGGATTTGCCGGTGTCGAGATCGGTGGCGTCGAGTTTCTTGCCTTTGACGTTGATGTCGTTGACTTCATGGCGCATGTGCATGTGCGCGCCGGCCTTTTCGAGCTCTTCCGGTGAGCTGTAAAACATCTTCTCCGTGCTGCTGACATGGTTTCCGGCCCAGAGGGCGATACCGCAGGAAAGGAAGGAGATGTTGTCGTTCTTCTCGAATACGTCCACCGTCCAATCTGGATGATTGCGAAGAATGGAAGTGGCAGCAAACGTTCCGGCGTGTGTGCAACCAATGACGGCGACTGTAGTCATAACAACTCCCTCTGATAATTCCTCAATGCCATGTTATACTCCAAAGGGGTAAAAACACTGGCTCTTCTAATATGATAGTCAGAAGGCTCGACGAATGCCTTGCAAACGTGGATTTATTAAAACGTTTTAAGTTTTATTTTGTTTTTAAATTTTGACTCGAAAGTCAACGATATCTAAGAGTTTAGCAGATTTTTAAAAAAGCTGTTTGACTTTTTACATGTCAAATCTCTTTTATTGAAAGTAAAAAACGTCGGAGAATATTACGACATTTATATAATCGATGTATATATAAGTTTATTTGTCAGATTTGTGGATTATTTTGATTTCCGAATGATATCCAGGCAAACGGATACCGGCAATGAGAATGGGGTCGATCATGGCGAAAAAGAAGAGTTCGTTTACCGTCTCCACACTGAGCGTCGCTGTAAGCCTGTTTGCCGGCGGTGCGTGCGGGTCATTGGTGCGACTGGCGTTGAGCGTGTTGCAGCCGGCCGATGCCGCTTGGCCGTTCATGACCATGGCCATCAATCTCACTGGGGCCGTGTTCCTTGGATTCATCACGGCGTATATGGCGCAGCTCGGGCCGGATATCGGCCTGTGGAGGGTGACGAGACTTGGGCTCGGCACCGGTCTGATCGGCGGGTACACGACGTATAGCACGTTCATGCTCGAAGTCGCCAAGCGCATCAGGGGCGGGCACGTGGGCGTGGCCCTCTCGTATCTTTTGGGCAGCGTCATCTTCGGCCTGTTGTGTGCGTTGCTCGGTCTGGCGATTGGAAAGGTCGTCGGTAGGCGTCGGGTCAGGCTCAATGCTTTGGTGCCTGTCGCCGGCGGGAGCCAGCGGAATGATCGTGACGTCGCTGACGGGAGCAAGGGCCAGTCCGGTGCGAATGCTTCTTCTGTTCCCGTAGATTCAGGGAACCCTGTGGCATCCGTCGGTACTGCCAACGCTGTTGAATCAGATGGACCGGCTGAGCCCAACCGTGGCCCGTTGGTAGGTGTTGCGTTCGTTCTCTTCGCCTGCGTCGTTCTTCTTGCGTTGCTGGCCAACCGCCATTACTGGCAAAACGTTGCCGCTTTCGGCTTGCTTATTGCCGCGTCGTTTATTGGCGGTATGGGGGCCTTCATCCGATACAGCGTCGATGCCTGGGTCAATAACCGTGTCCATTCTCCTTTCTCTTGCGGCACGATTGTCGTCAACCTCACCGCCTGCCTGGCAATGGGCCTGATAGTCGGCTGGTGTGCGACGCACGCGGGCACGTCGGCGCTGCAATACCTTCTGGCATCAGGGTTTCTCGGCGGTTATTCCACCTTCAGCACCGCCAGTGTGGAGGGTGCGAAGCTGATGCTCGGCGGCAAACCGGGTTGGGCTTTCGTCCATACGGCAGGGATGATGGTCGCCTCCCTTGCGTTGCTGTTGCTAGGCATGCTTGTCTAGCGCTTCTCTTGCTTATCAAAACTTGACGTTGTCAGCCCGGTTTTGCTGTTTCCGTTTGGCGTGTTTGGCTTTTGGATCCGATGATTCGATGCCTTTCGTGTGCCTGGACGGTGATTGTTTTCGTCAGTGTTGATTATCCGCAGAAAGTGCTACCAGAGGTTCTGCTACGATTTGATGAAAGGATGACATCGAGATATGGCCCAAAACCATATGCCGATGAGCATCGCTTTTGTTGGGATACATAAGAAAAAAGAGTAAGAAGGAAAAATATGGCAGGACTCATTTTCCTGATTGTCGTTCTGATTATCATCATTGGGCTGATTATCGCTGGTATTTTCGTGGTGCCGCAGCAGCAGGCCTACGTCATCGAACGTTTCGGCAAGTTCCTGAAGGTGCAATTGGCCGGTATTCATCTCAAGATTCCGTTCGTCGACCGCATCGCTACCAAGACCAATATGCGCGTCAACCAGCTGAACGTCAAACTCGAGACCAAAACGCTCGACAACGTCTTCGTCACCGTCGTCGCCTCCACGCAGTTCCGTGTCGATCCCAACAACGTGGCCACCGCCTACTACGAGCTGCGCGATCCGGCGGGCCAGCTGCGCAGCTATGTCGAGGATGCGTTGCGTAGCGCCATCCCCGCGCTCTCGCTCGATGACGCGTTCGCCAAGAAGGACGACGTCGCCGCCGACGTGCAGAAGACGGTGGGCGGCGAGATGGCGAAGTTCGGTTTCACCGTCGTCAAGACGCTGATCACCGCCATCGACCCGAGCCCCGCGGTCAAGACCGCGATGGATTCCATCAACGCCGCCCAGCGCGAGAAGGAAGCCACCCGCCAGCGTGCCGATGCCCAGCGCATCCAGATCGAGACGCAGGCCACCGCCGACGCCGAAAAGACCCGTCTGCAGGGTGAAGGCCAGGCCAATTACCGCCGTGAGATCGCCAACGGCATCGTCGACCAGATTAAGAGCCTGCAGGCCGTGGGCATGAACATCGCCGACGTCAACAACGTGGTGCTCTTCAACCAGTACCTCGACGTGATGCGCTCATTGAGCGAGTCGGGCAACGCCAAGACCGTTGTGCTTCCGGCGTCCACGCCCGGCGGCTACCAGCAGCTCTTCGACGAGGTCACCAAGGCCATGGTCACCTCCAACGAAACGAAATAAGACGGTTCGATTCCCGGATAAGCCGTTTCCCGGTGAGTGAGGAACGGATATCCGCTATACTGAGCAGTACCAGTCAAGGTGCCCGGAAAATCGAACAGCTTGACGCGACACAAAGACGTGTCAATTAGCTGGGCGGATTCCTCACTCACCCGAGGATCCGCCCAACATTATTTTCAATGGTTTCGTGCACTACTGCTGATAAACCGCGTGGAACTTGTTGCAAAAGTCCGTTTGCATGCAGCAATGGAGTAAATGGCGGGTCTGGCGCCGACAGGCTTCATATCAGTTGCAGACAGAGCCTGTTTGCCGGCATTAAATTCGAAAGACCGGCAATCAGTTTGCAAGGAATTCCGGCACGGATTCGGCCGCGTCAAGTCCCTTCTGATACATTGCTTCCAGCCCCTCCGAGTTCTTGCTCAGAGTATCCAAGCCGCATAGGTCGTCGGGAGCGAGGATCAGTACCTTGCCTTCTGCTGCTAGCTTTTCGGCGACCTGCATCTCCTCGTTATAGGTGCGATAGCGGTGCTTGAGCCGTTCGGCAGCGGCAGGGTAGGAGCGTTTCAGAAGCGCTGCGGGCGCGGCGTCCTTCTTCGCCTCGCGTATGAAGTCACGCTGGTGGGTGAGGATGAGCACGATACGGTCGTAGCCCTCGTTGATCGCCAGCTCAACGGGAATCGGATCGGCGATGCCTCCGTCGTAATAGGGGATACCGTCGATGACGTAGGGTTCGCAGGCCACCGGTACCGCGCTGGAGGCTTTCATGATGTCGTAATCGTCCTGATGCACATCGGATTTGTCGAAATAGCGAGCGTAGCCGTTGCGGGCGTCGCAGGCCACCACGGTGAACTGCGTGGGTGAGGCGGCGAAGGCGGGGTAATCGACCGGATATTCACCATCCGAGTTGGAAAGGGTGCCGTAGATATAGTCCAGGTTGGCGTAATTATGCAGCTTGATGAAGTTGTCCGCGCTCGCGTATTCCTTGCGGCTGGCATACTTCGTATAGAACGTGTACGTGCGTCCGCGTTGCCCGGAGATATAGGAGATCATGTTCGCACTGCCTGCGGATACGCCGTAGCATTTGTCGAATGTGAGCCTAAAGTCCATAAGCCGATCCATCACGCCTGCCCCGTAAATGGAACGGAAGCCTCCTCCGACATCGATCAAAGCGGTTTTCGTCATTTCTTTACCCTCCTTGAATACTCAGTCATTGTGTCGAGTGAATCGAGCATACGTCCGCCTTACGGACATTGTTTCGCCCTTGGCCGGAGAGTGCGCAAACGGTGATATGGTGACGAATTATCGCTGCAGGAAGGTCTTTGAGGCGGAAAGACGGGTTTGGAAACCAACCAATCAGGAATCGAGGCGTTTGGCGGCCAGGACGGCCATGCGCTCGCTGGTGTCCGAGTTTTCCAGGGTCACGCCGCCTTGGGCGTCGGAAGCGGCCAGTTCATGGGAGGCTTCGAGCAGGTCGTGCAGGTGGCGGACGGTGCCCTCGTTGCCGTCGATGATGGCGGTGGGGGCGGGGAGCAGCTCGCGGAAATAGTCGCGGTAGAAGACGAAATGCGTGCAGCCGAGTACTACGGAATCGATGGTATCGAGGTCATAGACGTCGAAATAGCGATGCAAGGTGGCCATGACCAGGTCGTGGTCCTCCAGCTGATCGTGCTCCACGATTTCCACGAGGTCGGGGCAGGGCTGACGGTAGATGGTGTTGTCGGCACTGAAACGGTGCATCAGCGCGGTGAATTTCTTTTCGCGAAGTGTCAACGGGGTGGCGGCGACGATGACGCGTTGCGGCAATCCGTGCCCGCGATCGCAGGCCACTTTCAGCGCCGGCTCCATGCTGATGATAGGCAGGTCGTAGGTCGCGCGCAGATCGTCGACGGCGGCCGAAGTGGCGGTGTTGCAGGCGATGACGATGGCCTTGACGCCCATGGCGATGAATCGTTCGACGATGGCGAAGGAAAGCCTGCGCACTTCTTCCGGTGTCTTGGTGCCGTAGGGGGCGTTGGCCGAATCACCGAAATAGATGATGTGTTCGTTGGGCATTTCCCTGCGGATTTCCCGTACCACCGAGATACCGCCCAGTCCCGAGTCGAACACGCCTATCGGAGCGTTTGATGCCATGTTGTCCTCTTTCGCCACGATGTTGAACCGTCTGATTGCAAGCTTAGTGATTTCGTTTTTGTATCCTACCGGTTTGAACGAACATGCACATGATAGTCGACCGGGTGAATCGTGGGAACGTTTGCGGCGATGGCATGAGGCCGGCTGCGCTCAATCCGCCTGAAGCGTTTGGCGCATGTCCATGAGGCCGGCAACGGGTAGACTGTCGGTTATGAGTCTTGCGCAATATGTCTATAAAGGCCACGGCACCGGCAACGATTTCGTCATCTACCTCGATCGCGAGGGCAGGTTCGAGCCGACCGACGAGGAGGTCCGCCATGTCTGCGATCGTCATTTCGGCATCGGTGCAGATGGGCTGATACGGCTGACAAAGCCGGAATATGTCAGTGACCTTTCGTCCGAGCAGATAGCGCTTTGCCGCCAAGACGGTGCGCAATGGTTCATGGACTATCGCAATGCCGACGGAACGCTGGCGGAGATGTGCGGCAACGGCACCCGGGTGACGACGCTGCTTGCCCAGCGTGCCGGCATTGCCGAGGCCCCAGGCGGGACTCCTTTCAGGCTGGGCACCCGGGCAGGGGCCAAAACGTTGCGCTCGCTGGGAACGCTTGCACCTTATGGCGATGACGTGTTCCAAGTGAGTCTGGGTGCCGGCAAAATCGGGTCATTGGATACTTACGAGGTCACCATTCCAGGCACTTCCGGCCAAGCCCTCGGCACGTTCGTGGATATGGGCAATCCCCACGTTGTCTCCGTTCTGGAGGACGGCAAGGCCACGCTGCCTGCCGTTGAGGATTTGAACCTTCGTCGTCAAGCCGACGGTCACTCCATCGATCAAGACCGACCAGAATGTCGAATTCGTACGAATCGATGCCTGCGACAAAGCTGCCGGTACGGGTCGTGCCACGATGCGTGTCAATGAGCGCGGATGCGGAGAGACGCTTTCCTGCGGTACGGGACTTGGCGCCACGTCGGTGACGTTGAGGGCGAAAACCGGGGTGAGCCATTGGGACATTTCCATCCGTGGAGGATTGGTGCATGTCGACGTCAGCGATGACGATGTGCTGCTTACCGGTGCCGCTGCAATCGTGGCGAAAGTGGAGCTGCTGTAAGCGGCATGGCCATTTCGGGAAAGAAAGATGCGGCGTAGGCAGGTGTAGGCAGCCACCGCACAACAAAAACCCGTACCAGCGTCTGGAAGACGGTAGTACGGGTTTCTTGTTATCAGAGTCAAAAGCCGGTCAGGCGAAAATGGCCGCGCCTTCCTTGACGAAGATAAGCGCGATGATGGCGAAGATCCACACGATGTCGACCATCCAGTCATAACGCATGCGATAGTAGGTGTTCAGTCCCTTACGCCAGCGCTTCCGTGGTATTTTCTGTACGGTTACCGTGGCGTGGGTCAACCCTATGAACATGACTGTCGTGGCGAACATCATGGTCATGCACCAAGGGCAGAGCGCCTTGATGACGAACATGGACTGGGTCATCAGCCAATATGCGTAGAGAATCGCGGTGACCCCGCCGATCCAGGCAGCTGCCGAGAACCAGTAGGGGAGCTTGACGTTGCAGGCGCCGACCACGGCGACGGTGACGAACACCGAATAGAAGCAGATGCCGAAGAACGCATTCGGGAAGCTCAGGCCACCGAACTTGATGATTTCGGCCTGCCATGATTCTGCGACGGTGGAGCAGGAAAGCACGGAGTTCACGTCGCAGCCCAACGCCTTGTTCGGGTTGCGGGCGAGCTTCAGGGTATCCGCGGCCAGCATCAGCGAGGCGAACAGGCCGATGCCCGCTCCCAGGCACATCACGCCGTAGTTCCAGATGGGTCCGTGGAAGAACCCTATGGGTTCGCGGTTGTCGCTGAATTCAGAGGGCAGCCGGCCGTTGGAATCTCCCGATGTTGTTTCCAAATCCTTCACGGCAGCTACGCTGTGTTTAGTCGACATGCATATCCCTGCTTTCTGTTCCCTAGCATTCCATCGGCTGTCGGGCTCATAGGCCTACGATAGGTCTATGACTAGCGACGAATATAACGATTGCGGTCCGGTTTCCGGCTGGGACCTTCATTGTCACACGGTATTTTCCGATGGTACCAAGACCCCTGCCGAACTTATCGACCTTGCATGCACAAGTGGGCTGCACGGTGTCGCAATCACTGACCATGATACCACTGCGGGTTGGCGTGAGGCTCAACAAGCCGCCGAAAGTCAAGGTTTCCCTTTGCTGCGTGGCAGCGAGATCACCGCGCAGGACGGACATGTCTCCGTTCACATGCTGGCCTATCAATACGATCCGGAGAACGAAGGCATCGTTGAGCTGTTCCGCTCGACGCGTCAGGCGCGCTTAGAACGTGCCAGGCGCATGGTCACGCGTTTGTCAAAGGATTTTCCCATCACCTGGGATGATGTGACGGCTCAAACCAAAAAGGGCGAGAACACGACGGTGGGCAGGCCCCATATGGCCGATGCGTTGGTGGCGGCGGGGTTCTACCGCACGCGTTCCGAGGCGTTTGCGGGAGCCATCTCGTCCTCCAGCAAATATTACATACCGACGCCTTCGCCCACGGCCTTGCGGGTCGTGCAGGTGGTGCGTCTGGCCGGGGGAGTGAGCGTTGTCGCCCATCCTTGCGATTACAGCCGCAACAGGGTCCTGCTTTCGAACGAGCAGATCGGCGCACTTGCCGATGCGGGGCTGGGAGGGCTTGAGGTGTGGCATCGCGGCAACGGAACCGAGGAGCGCGAACGTCTGTTGGGGCTCGCCCGTGAGCTTGGGCTGCTGGTGACCGGAGGTTCGGATTGGCATGGGGATGGCAAACCGAACAAGTTGGGGGAGAACCTGACGGCGGATGATGTCGTGGCCCAAATCGTGGAGCGTGGGGCCATCCCACTGGTCTCCTGAGTGACCACTTGACGCTGAGTGTCATCCCCTCCGTGCCATGGCCCGATTTCATTGGTGTGTCATAGTCACGAAACGGCTTGAAAGAAAAAATGCCCAGTTTGTGAGATGTAAAACAAAAACTGGGCTTTAGAGGATATATTATTCCACAGGCATAATTATACACCTGTGGCTGTTGTGTCTAGAGGGCTCCGAAGCCGACGGCGTGCTTGGTTTCCGATCCGACGATGGCATAGCCCAAAGCGCCGGCAGGCACCATGATATGGCGGTCTTTATCGTCGACCAGATCGATCGGCTCGCCTTTCGATACGGCGTTCGAGATGGCTTCGCTTACTTCTTCGGCGCTTTTGTCGGTCGTAAAATTGACCGGACGTGCCACGTTTTGGATTCCGATTTCGACATCCATGGGTTACCTCTTTCTTTAAGGAATGGTTCTCAGGTTTTATTGTGCCCGAAGGCTGGTCATTACGCTTCTGGCTAGGATTGCGCCGATTGTCCAATGGCAGGGGAACGACGGTTTGGGGGCCTTCGGTTTCCTGCCATTGTGAGACGGGCCGGTTTCGGTTCAGTCCGAAAGGCCGTTGGTTTTGGTGGCATCGGGGTTTTCGGTATGGTCTGAGTCGTCTGAGGCGTTGGAATCGTGGTTATCGGTCGGTAGTTCGCCGGACGGCGACGGGCTGCCAGCCTTGGTGTCATCATCCTTTGCTGTGTTCTTCCTGGCGGTGTCGGACTGTTCGACTGCATCGTCCAGTTCTTTGGCGATGTCGGATTCCGGTATCTCCCGCTCGCTGCGGCTATCCTGTGCCTTGATATTCGTTTTTGAGGCGGAACGTTCCCTTTGTGCCTTTTCCTCGGCTTCTTCAAGTCCCATCTGAGCGTCATGCAAGGCCTGCTGCTCCCGTTCGAGCAGAGGGATCAGAGCCGTTGGGGCGTCATGATTGACCTCGCCCGTCTCTGCCTTGCCGCCGTAGACGTCGTCCTCTTGCGAGTACTGGACGTGCCATGAGACCTTTTTCTCTCCGGTTTCGTCCTCGAGGTCTTCCGCTTCCGGTCCAGAATGGGTTTCGCTTTCGGGCTTTTCGGCTTCATCGTTGCTTGAACCGGAGCTCTTTTCTGCTTCGGTCAATATTATCGTGGCGGAGGACGAGGGGTTCGGCATGTTGGGATAAAGCGGTTTGGATTGCGCTGCCGGCTTCTTGTCGTCGGTGCGGTCGTCATCCTCGTCGTCAAATGTCTGCGGGCGTGCGGGCTTGAAATGTACCGGCCGGTCGGCTGTGCTGTCGTTGGCCTCCACAAGTTTGGTGACTTCTGCGGAACCGGTTTTGTCGCTCTCATCGTCTTCCTGCTCATAAGAACGCGGGCTTTTGCGCTCCTCCGCGGATGATGGGGCATCCTTTTTCGGCGATACTACGGCCGAGGCTGCGGTGGCGGCGCCTTTGGCCTTGTTGGCGACCACGGTCAGCTGATGCGCAAGATGCTCGACCTGCGCCTTGAACTGCAGGATCTTGGCATTGTCCGCGCGGGAAAGCGCCGCGATGAAATCGCCGACCTGTTGCATCTGCAGCCAAAGGTTGGCGCGAAGGAGAATGAGATCGTCGATTCGTGAGCCCATCATCGCGCCATAGGCGTTCATTAACGCATTGCGATGATCCTCATCCAATTTTGCGAACATCCAAGCCAGGTCTCGTGCAGGATCGTTGACTTGCATGTCTTGCCAGTTGCTCACTGCGGTGATGGTGGAATCGGAGAAGAGGAAGTCACCGTCCGCAAACCCTCCGTGGGTCAGGGTGGTGGAGAACGACCAGAGACCTTCGGTATCGATGATTCTGGCCCAGCTGGAGGTGATGGCAGGTGGCACGTGACCGGCCTGTTGCAGTCGTTTGATCCAACCGGTCAACTGGGTGCGAATCTGTCCGGTGGTGAACGCCGGGTATTTCGCCTCGGTGAGAAAATCGGTGCGTTGGCGGTGGATGGCTCCGATGGCGGTGCCGACGCTTGCCGCGTCCTGACAGGTCAGCAAATCAAGTCGACGTGCCTCCCCCTCGACGTGTGGTGCGACCAGCACCGAGTTTTTGCCGGTCCTGCTGCCTTTCCCGGCAGTACAGAACGCCAGCGCACGATCCAGCGTGAAGCCCAATCCGCTCATTTCATGGGATGTGGCGAGCACACCAGCCGCTTTGGCGCGTCCCGCAAGAAGTCTTTTACCTTTTGGTTCGCTGGAGACGAACACGTCGTATTGCCGCCCGGCGGTGTCCTGCACCACGGCGTACTCGATGCCGACATCATTGTCGGCCTTGTCGCTGCGGTTGTGCTCGCACACCCCGGCCATGGATGTCTCGGGCATGGCGGCTGAGGCGAGGGCCGCCAGCATAAACTTGCTTCGTAAAGTCACATCTACCAGATTAATACACCCCTATGTCCTTGGAGCCTGCTCGCTTTCAAGGAATTACAAGGCTATCGGGTATGGCTGGCAGAATGGCAGATATGAACACCAGTGATGCACGGACCTTGCTTCAAGGGCTAGACGACGCCCAACGTGAGGCCGCCACGGCCCTTGACGGACCGGTGCGTATCATCGCCGGCGCCGGTGCAGGCAAGACGCGCACCGTCACCCGGCGCATCGCCTATGCCTGCGCCAAAGGCGAGTGGGACGCGAGCCGGTCGCTCGCGGTGACGTTTTCGGTGAAGGCCGCCGATGAGATGAAGCAGCGACTGGCATCGCTTGGTGTGGGGAGCAAGGTCAGGGCGGCCACCTTCCATTCCGCCGCTCTGCACCAGCTGCGTAAGGTCTGGTATGACGTAAGTGCCGCCCCCTTCCCGCACGTCGTTGAGGACACCCAGGAAATCATCGCACGGGCGCTGAGACGGGCCACCGGATCCGACCAATACGACGACATAGCCAGACGCAATCTGCTTGCCGAAATCAACTGGGCCAAAGTCTCGCTGATCGCTCCGGAGGATTACGGGAGGGTGTGCGCAGCCACGCACAGGTTGCCTCCCGCCGGACTTGACCCGCAACGTTTCGCCGATGTCTACACGGCCTATGAGCAGGAAAAGACCTCGCGTGGCGAGATGGACTTCAACGACATCCTTTTGCTGGCCTGCCATGTCCTCGAGGCGTTCGAGGAGCCGGCCGCGTCGATTCGGCAATCTGTCGGCTGGCTTACCGTCGACGAATACCAGGATGTCTCGCCACTGCAGCACCGCCTGATGGACCTGTGGCTGGGAGGCAACCGCAACGTGTGCGTGGTCGGGGATCCTGCCCAGACGATTTATTCCTTTGCCGGCGCCTCGAGCCACGACCTGCTCAATTTCGCGGGGGAATTCGGAGAGCTCAACGCCGATATCAATCTCAATACCGATTACCGTTCCACGCCCCAGGTGGTCTCGATGGCCAATCGTGTCCTTTCCGCCGCGCCCGACCGCGACCAATATCTGCGTCTGGTTTCCGCTCGGGGCAAAGACGAGGGCATGCGTGTGGTCAAAACCGTCTACGAAAGCGACGTCGAGGAGGCGCAGGGTGTGGCTGGCCGCATTGCGCAGTTCATCGCTGCCAGCGCCAAACCGTCACAATGCGCGGTGCTCACGCGGCTCAACGCCCAGCAGCAGGTGGTCTGCAAGGCCCTGAAGGAGCGGGGAATCGCCTACCGGACCCGTCACGACGTCGGGGTATCGGGCACGGTCCTTCAAGACGATAACGAAAGCCGACGCGAGGCCATGGAGATTCTCGCCAGCAGACGTGAGCCGGGGGTCATGATCTCTTCGATTCATGCGGCAAAGGGCTTGGAGTTCAAGCATGTGTTCATCATCGGATGTTCGGAGGGGCTGCTGCCGTATGGTTCGTCCGCTCCGGGAGATGCTTTGGAGGAGGAGCGGCGGCTTTTCTATGTGGCCGTCACCCGTGCCGAGGACTCGCTGCACCTTTCCTACGCGCGCAGCAAGGACGGTGCTTCGACCTTCTCGCGTACCCCCAGCCGCTTCTGGTAGGTTGCGACGATTCGCTCAGCCCTGCGGTTTGTCGCTTTCGTCCGGTTTGTTGTCCTCGGCATTTCCGGTGGTGTCGTTGCCGTCATCCGGTTTCTGCGAATCATCAGGTTTCGATGAATCATCGTCCTTGCCGTCGTCATTGCTGCCGTCGGCATTTTCAGCGCTCGTCTCATCGTCGTCGCCTTGGGCGTTGAGCAGCTTTTCCAATTCGGCGTCCCAGTCAATGCCGGGTTTGGAAGATGCGGTAGCGCTGCCGTTGGCGGCGAACGTGCTGATGTTCGCGTCGGGATTCGTGGTATTGTCGGATTCCGACGTTTCGGTTTCGGCGGTTTCTGCGATTTCGGCCTTCCCTGCATCAACATCGGGCAACTTTGGCAACAGATCGGGATGCGACCATTTCTCGTCACGGGCCTTGTCGCCCTCTTGAGCGCCGATTTTCTCCCAGATGTCGGCCGCCTCACGCATGCGTTTGGGCCGTAGTTCCATGCCGAGCAGGCTTTCAAAGGTGCGTTCCGCCGGTCCGCCGACCGCACGTTCGCGGCGCACCATCTCACGCAACTGGTCGATATGCGGGATATGGGCCACGCCGGCCTTCCACGTCACCGCGTCGACCCAACCTTCGACCAGGGCCAGCAGCGTTTCAAGGCTTTCGAGCGCCTCTTTCTGCTCTGGGGTATCGGCGATGCCGACCTTCGTCAGATCCACGGCCCCGGAAATCGAATCGGGATCCATCGAGGTCGCGTCGCGCAACTGCTCTTCCATGGCGTCCAGATCGATGCTGATGCCGCGGGCGTACTTGCCGATCAGTGCCTCGAAGCGGGGCATGAGCCACGGCACATGGGCGAAGAGACGGGCGTGCGCCACTTCCTCGAGCGCCAGGAACGCCAGCACTTCGGCCTGGTCGATTTCCAGCGTCTTGGCGTATTCGATGGCGTTCTGCGCGATCAGTGCCCCGGCAGGGTTCTTCTGCAGAGCGATGCCTTGATCGAAGCTGCCGCGCACTTCATGCGAAAGCTGGCCTGCCGCGTGCCCGAGTTGCGTGGAGAAAGCCGTGTTGCCGAGAATCTTGATGAGATTGGCCGGATCCTTCATGTTGTCGGGAATCGGAACAGGAATCGGTCCGGCGAAGACACCGGCTATCTCGCCGTCGCCGAAGGCATCGCCGAAGCGTTCCGAGACGACGCTGGAAAGCGCGTCGCTCATGGATTGCTCGACCGGGCTGGCGAATTTTGCCCACGAATCGACCGTCGCGTTGACCCAATCGGCGCGGGTGAACACCTGTGGGTCGCCCGGAGCCGGGTCGATGTCGCTGGCAGTGTCGAGCCAAAGGTTCGCCTCGCTCATCGCCTTTCGCACGGCTTCGCCCTCACTTGCCGTGACGGTTTGCTCGCTGCCTTCGTCGTTGGCGATGGCCAAGGCCAGGGAGGTCGCCAGCTTCACGTTGACGGGTCCCTGCTCGGCGCTTTGCTGCATGTCGCCGACCGTGTTGAGGCCGCTGGTGGTGAACGCGTTCATCAGCGCCTTCACCTCGGCGGGCTTGGGCAGCTTGGTCGGATCCTGGCCGAGGAGCTGGTCTTTGACCGCGTCGGGCAGAGCACTCAGCTGCTGGAAGGCCATATCGCCCTGTATCTGACCGAAGCAGTCGATCAACCATTGGTGTATCGCGTTTTCGTCCATCGGTATCGTCCTTTATCTTGAAGTCCCGGCAATATAACGTCCGTATGCTGATTCCATATTATTGTCTTCCATGGTCTTATCGGCGTAATCTTCCGCTGGCGACGAGATTGCGGCAAAGTCGGGAATAGGTTGCGTTCCGGCGTCATTTCGTCGTTTTGCTTTGCGGCATTTTCCCCAAGGCACTGCGTCTGGGCAAGGCAGCATACTGGTGAGTTATGGCAGGCAGGAATCAGGATCAGCGGTTTTCGGGCGAGCAAACGCCGATATCACCGGTCGGCGAGGCTACGGTGGATTCGTCATCCCATGAAAGTGATGAGTTCAGCAGCATTATCAGCGCATACGGCACAGGCAATGGTTCTGCGGCAACGGCCGAAGGTTCGGGTGATGTCGATGGAAACCCTCTTTCTGATATAAGTGCCGAGAACGGGAAAATGGCCGTCGCGCAGCGCGGTCACCTGGGAATCCGGCAGCGTTTCACCGGTTATTGCTCGCGGCATTCGCTGCGGTATTTCGCGGGGTTGATTTGCGCGGTATTGTGTTTTCTGGTGCTGCTTCTGCCCAGCCCCTATGTCATCGAAACACCGGGCCCGACCCAGGATGTGCTGGGTGAATCGGCAGGCAAAGCGGTGATTGCCATCACCGGCGCGACCACGCACAAAAGCCGTGGCAAGCTGCTGTTGCTGACCGTCAATGCCCAGGGCGTTCCAGGCGCGCCGGCGCTCGGCATCCAGACCCTGATCGCATGGATCGACCCTCATCAGCAGGTCATGCCCAGCGAAGCCGTGTTCCCCGTTGGACAGAGTTCGCAGGAATACGAACAGACCTCGGCCAAGCAGATGACCGGCTCCCAGGACTCCGCCACCGTGGCGGCGCTCGCCTTCGCGAAGCAACACGGGATCGCAGGGGCCTCGCACGCCAAGGTGGAAATGCACGTCGACGACATCGGAGGTCCCTCGGCCGGCATGATGTATGCCTTGGGTGTCATCGACAAGCTCACCAGCATCGATGAGACCGGAGGCAAGACGATTGCAGGCACCGGCACCATCGACAAGCAGGGAAAAGTCGGCAAAATCGGCGGTATCCAGCTGAAAATGCTTGGCGCCAAACGCGACGGTGCCACCTACTTCCTCGCCCCCGCCAGCAATTGCGATGAGGTTGTCGGCCACGTGCCGCACGGCTTGCGCGACGTCAGGGTCTCGACGCTGGACGAGGCTTACCGCTCTTTGGTCGCCATCGGGCAAGGCAAGGCCGATGGCCTGCCACATTGCACGGCGAAGCGATGAAATACTATAGAAATGATGCAAATGTATAGCAGTTCCGCAATGTGGATGACACGCGACGTCATCGTGTGCGCTGTTCCATATGTTTGCTATATTGGAAGGGTGAATGAAACGGCATCAAAAAACGCTGAAGAGTTCGGTTTTCACCAAGGAGACATCGTACAGGAATGGCTGTGGGATGACGACGTGAGTGAATCCACTCGAGAGAAAATCATGGATTTGACCGGTCAGGATCTGGTCGACGAGGATTATGATTCTGCTGTCGACGGCGTCATCGTCTGGTGGCGCGACGGCGATGACGAGGACGCCTTGGCCGATACCATCATGGACGCACATGGGGTCATTGGTGAAGACGGACCGCTTTGGATTCTCACCCCCAAGCCGGGTCGTCCGGGCGCTCCCGCTTCCAATACGGTGCAGTCCGCTGCCAAGACCGCGGGCATGAACGCGGCCACGCCTTTGACGGTTTCCGAGGATTGGAACGGTATCCGTCTGCGGGCCTTCGGCAAAGGTCGCTGAACAGCGGTTTAGCATATATCGCGTTTTATCAAATAAAATTTGAGTATATTCGAAAGTCTTCACTGACATCTCGTTGGTGAAGACTTTCATTTTCTGTGTACGTAGTTGATTTTGAGCTATCGCATGTATTGCATATTGATAGACGATGACTAACGTAGATGATGACTAACGTGAAATCCCCACCAGTGACGAACCAGTGGGGATTATTGGGTTTCAACTGCGGCTTAGAGCCCCGGATACAGCGGGAAATCTTCGGTGAGCTTGGTGACACGGGCGTGCAGCGCCTCCACGTCTGCGTCCTTGCCGGCGGCGAGGGCGGTGCCGATGATATCGGCGACCTCCTCATACTGCGGGGCGGCGAATCCCCGGGTTGCCAGAGCCGAGGTTCCGATGCGCAGGCCGGACGCCACGGAAGCCGGACGCGGGTCGAAGGGCACGGTGTTGCGGTTGACGGTGATGCCGCATTGCGCGAGCAGGTTTTCGCCGGTCAGCCCGTCCATCTCGCTATGACGCAGATCGACCATCACCAGATGCACGTCGGTGCCGCCGGTCAGCACAGTGATGCCCTGAGCCTTGACATCATCGGCGTTCAGACGGTCGGCGAGGATCTTGGCGCCCTCGAGCGTGCGTTCCATGCGATGCTTGAAAGCCTCGGTGCCGGCGACCTTGAAGGCCACGGCTTTGGCGGCGATGATGTGCATCAACGGTCCGCCCTGCTGGCCCGGGAAAACGGCGGAGTTGATCTTCTTGCCGTATTCCTTCTTGGCCAGAATGAAGCCGGAACGTGGCCCGCCCAGCGTCTTGTGCGCGGTCGAGGAGACGACGTCTGCGTAGGGGACAGGGCTTGGGTGCAGCCCGGCGGCCACCATGCCGGCGAAGTGGGCCATATCGACCCAGAATTTCGCGCCCACCTCGTCGGCGATTTCCTTCATCGCCTTGAAGTCCTCGATGCGCGGGTAGGCGCTCCAGCCGCCGATGATCAGCTGCGGGTGGACCTCGAGCGCGCGCTGGCGAATGATTTCGGGGTCGATCAGGAAGGTGTCAGGGTTCACACCGTAGGATTCGGCGTGGTAGAACTTGCCGGAGAAGTTCATCTTGGTGCCGTGGGTCAGGTGGCCGCCATGGTCGAGTGCCAGGCCCAGCACGGTGTCGCCTGGCTTGATGAGGGCCTGATAGACGGCGGCGTTGGCCTGTGCGCCGGAATGAGGCTGTACGTTGGCGAACTCCGCTCCGAACAGCTCCTTGGCACGGTTACGGGCCAGCGTCTCGATGCCGTCGACGAACTCGCAGCCGCCGTAGTAACGGCGTCCGGGGTAGCCTTCCGCGTACTTGTTGGTCAGAATGGAGCCCTGCGCGTCGAGCACGGCGCGGGGCACGAAGTTTTCGGAGGCGATCATCTCAAGGCCGTTCTGCTGACGCTTGAGCTCATCGTTGATCAGCGACGAGATTTCGGGGTCCGCAATCGCGATGGGCGCATTGAACGCGTCCGACGAACTCTGCGCAACTGCAGGGTTGGATGTGTCGGCTTTATATGGTTCAGCCATTTTGAACTCCTTTTTCATACTCGTCGGCTGCCGGGAATGCGGCAGGTTGGTCCCGCTTCGCCGTCCTTTAATAAAGGAATGGATTCTACGGATTGTGCAGTCAAATGCATTTTGTCTTATTGCTGCACAAAAAATTATTATGCCAGAAAAGCGCGGGAACATGCCCTGTCTGTCCTTTTTATGGACAACCCGGTATTGCAAGAATTGATAATCCGTTATATGCGGGAATGCCTGAATGCGTTATCGATAAAACGGTGAGAAGGAAAAGTGGGCGATGAGGGATTCGAACCCCCGACATCCACCGTGTAAAGGTGGCGCTCTAACCAACTGAGCTAATCGCCCGTCAACCTTGTCTAGCTTAGCGCAACCGTTGCCCAGCGGGGTGTCGGCGGATTGGCGTGCCGTGCTGTTGGCGGCGAATAATGGTAATTACGCTTAAGATTGTATATTATAATAGAAGTCATTCAGACATGATATTTTAGATAAAGTGTAATCGGTTGATGTGGTCAAGACCGGCGAAAGCTTTTTACAGGGAGAAGCTGGTGGCGAATAAAGGCAACAGATGGGTCGGCAAGCATTATGAATTGCTGACGGAAATCGGGCACGGTGGCATGTCCACCGTGTATTTGGCACTTGATGCCACGCTGCATAAGCAGTGGGCCGTCAAGGAGATTCGCCATATCCCGGACAAGGAACAGCGCAAGTTCATCATCGACGGCCTGATCAGCGAAGCTAACCTCATCAAGACCTTCGACCATCCCGCCATTCCCCGTATCGTCGATCTGATCGAAGAAAACGGCAGTCTTTATATCGTCATGGACTATATCGAAGGCGAAACGCTTTCCGCGTTGGTTGCCAAGGAAGGCGCGCAAAGCGAGGAGCGAGTGACCGCGTGGGGCATCCAGTTATGCGACGCCCTCGATTATCTGCACCAGCGCATCCCGCCAATCGTTTACCGTGATATGAAACCCTCGAACGTCATGGTGACCCCGGAAGGTGCCGTCCGCATCATCGATTTCGGCATCGCCTGCGAAATGCCGCCGAAACGTGGTGACCTGCCCAAAGACTATGAAGCAAGAATGGGCACGCCGGGTTACGCCGCTCCCGAGCAGTACGACGAGTTCGGCCGCTGCGATGCTCGTACCGATGTCTACGGCTTGGGTGCGTTGCTCTATGTCTTGCTTACCGGCAAGCCGATCGAAAACGAACCTTACAAGGCGGCTCCGTTACGTCAGGTTCTGCCGTCGGCTTCCGTGGGCCTGGAACGTGTGCTGAGCAAGGCCATGCAGCACGATCCGGATCAGCGATATCAGGATTGCGCGCAATTCGCCTACGACCTTGAGCATTATTCCGATAGGGACACGAAACGACGCAAGACCATGCAGATGAAATGGCGTGCGTTCTGTGTGTTGTGTGTGGCGAGTGTTGTCGCTTTGGTATCAGGCGGTGCCACGATGGCGGCTGGGGCGGTCAATGCGAATTCGAATTATGACCTGCAGATGAGCCTGGCCGCACAGTCGACGGACAATAATGACGCCGATGCGCATTACGTCACGGCCGCGAATATCAGACCAAGTGCGATAGACCCGTATGAGGGGTTGATCAAGCGTTATGAATCCGACGGGGTGTTCAGCGCTTCCGAGGAACACCAGTTGCAGCAATCGCTCGACGATCATTCTGACGTTCTACAGAAGCAGGGCGAGAATTGGGGGCGTCTTTGCTTCGATGTGGGCAAACTCTATTGGTACTACTATTCGGTTGATCCTTCGAAGAGTCCCGACGTGGGAAGCGACTCCACCGCTCAATCGCAGTATCTGCGTATCACCGCTGCCTCACACTGGATGAACGTAGCGAGCAGCACGAATTTCCGGGATCAGAAGCTGGCCAAGCTTTATGCCACTATCGCCGATTTCAATACCTCGATAGTCCCGTTGATCAACGAGGGTTCGGACGCCGGAAAGTATGCGCCGTATTTCAAGAATCTGAACTCGCTCATGCACATGATGCAGACGAGCAACAACGATGTCATGAAGCTTTCGACCGTCAACACCGTGCTTGAGGCGTTGCGTACCTATCCGCGCAAATTCCGTGCCGACGGCGTTAGCCAGGACCAATTGAACAAGGCCATCGACGTGGCGCAGAATCTTTCGCAAGGCGTCGATCCTACGACGGCCAAGTTGCGGCAGGCGAAGGACCAGGCGACCGGCTCCATCGCCCCTGCCAGGCAGGCGGTGGCCGAGGCGTTCGTGGATATCGCAGGAACCAATGATGCAGGCGGTGCCGCCAATAACGGCGGGAAGGAGACCAGGCTATGAGTTCGGGATTCAAGATTACCGCTGTTGTGCTGTTCTCGCTGGCCGTGGTCTGCGCCATCGTGGCCGTCATTTTGTATTTCGCTTGGAACATCAGAGCCATCCGTGACACATTGACCGGCAAGACCGCAGAACGCCGCATCGCCGAGCTTCGCCGCGAAAGCGGTCGTTGGAAGGTAGATTCCAGGCGCTCTGAGGTGCAGGAGAAGGAGACGCCTTGGCGTGCCGACCAGATCCAGATACACGGCGGTTCTGATTCGGAGCCGTTGGGCGACAGTTCATCTTTCGTTGGGGATTCGATATCTGCACAGTCTTCTGCTGGGTCAGAGGATGAGGAAAACGCGGGAACCACATTGCTGGGTCAGAGTCGGCAAGCCGACGGTGCCGAGGCGGATGGAGAAGAAGGGCTTTCAACCACCCTGCTTGGTCGGGACCGACAGGTCGGCGTTGACGACGAAGAAGGCGCGACCACCCTGTTGAAGGGTTCGAGCAAGGGCAAGCCCGTTGCCTCGCATAAGGCGGCTGAGATTGAGGATGAGGATGAACCCTCGACAACCTTGCTTGGCGGTGCCTCTTCCGGTTCTTCGGAGGGCGATGATGAGGAGTTTTCTACAACGTTGCTTGGTGGCGCTTCGAAGCATTCGGCAGATGGCGGCGATGAAGAGCCCTCAACGACCTTGCTTCGTGGAAGCAAGCCGAAAGGTGGCGGTCGACGATGACGGGGACTTGTGGGGTAGCGCTTTCGCCTGGTTGCTTTGGCGGATGGCTGCTTAGTTTTAGGTTTTGCAATTTGTTGGTTTTGGGCGGGCCTGAGTGGTTTTGGTCTGACCGATTAATTGAAAGGAAAAGAAGATGAGGTTTTCAAGGAAAGGCGTGCGCAGGTCGTTGGCGGCCTGTGCGGCGGGCGTAGCTGCGGTGGCGATGTTGGTGCCGGGTTCGGCGAATGCCGTGGAGACGCGGGGCAATTGCGTGGTGGGCACAAGCACTATCGCCCAGTGCTTCCCGGACGCACAGCTGGCACAAGATGTAGCTGCCAAGGGTGGAGTCGCGGTTGGCGATGTGTTTACCCAGCATATCGTTGACACGGTCACTGAGATAGGTGGTTTTTATCGCTCTTTGGAAGGTGCCCAGTATCTTACTAATCTGGCCACTATTAATTCTAGGAGCAGCGGTGTTACTGATCTGTCTCCTTTGTCGGGACTCAGACATTTGACAAAAATTACTTTTGAGCATTCTCCGATTACTGACTTATCTCCGCTGGCCGGCATGGCGCAATTGCGCAGGCTGGACTTTGACTATAGTGGAATCTCTGATCTCACTCCGCTTAGCGGGCTCACCAATCTTGAGGCGCTGCGTCTGGACCGTAATGATGTCACCGATATCACGCCATTGTCCGGTTTGACGAAGCTTCGGTTTATACATGCTTGGGAGAATCATATCAGTGATCTTCGGCCTTTGAAGGGGGTTGCGGCGCAACTGAGTTGGGATGATCCCGATACTGGTCCTGACTCTCGAATCCTCTTGCCAGCCAGTTTGCATCCTCCACTCCTTCGGCGACGTGGCTTCAGGCTCCTAGGGGTTTAACGGCGAGTATATCGAACCTCAGGAAATTACTCCTAGTTCCGGTACATTCAATCCTGTCACCGGTGTGGTGAGCTGGTCTGGGCTTAACGAAGGCGATGAAATCAGCATCGAAGCTGGCTATCATTTTCCTAATGATCCCTACTCAGATCCTTCTATTCATGCTTATTTTTATTCTGCTTCGGGGACGTACTCTACTTCAGGCCCAGCCGTTCCGCAGGCTCCTGCCTCTGCTCAGCAGCCAGGTTCCGTGAATGGGCCTAGTCCGGTTCCCGTGAATGCAAAGCCTGCGGATTCTAAGAAGCCACAGGCTGCGGCTGCGAAGGCTCCGGTGGCTCTGGCCGAGACGGGTGCCGGCGTTTTGGGCGTGTCCGGTGTTGCGCTGTTGCTGTTGTCGGCCGGTATTGGCCTCTTGCTGGTTCGTCGTCGGGTGTGAGTCGGCTTTCATTTCTGATGGTGTGAACTGATTGCGTCTTTTGACAATAAGGCGCAATCAGAGCTCTTGGAATTTGTATCTGTTTAAAACCAATAAAACTGGGGATTGATGATGAAAAGAAAATACACGCGTACAAAAGGTAAGCGTCGTCTGCTGCTCGTTGCTGTCGTCTTTGCCGCTTTAGGCATGGCAATGCCAGCTGTTGCGTCAGCTGTTGGGAACGCCGACCAAGCGAGTAGTGACACTCAGAATCAATCAGGAACTGCCAATATTCAGCATGAAACCAAGAGCGCACAACAAGCAACAAGTAATGACAATCAGGGTGGTTCTTCCATATCGAATAGAGATCAGCCGATCGATCTTGGAACATACAAACTGGCTCCATATAATACGGGTCTGAATGATCAGCCTGATTTGAGGAAGTGCATCAGCATCCAGACGCATAACGGGCAGGGCGATGATGCCAAGGATGCCTATGTGTCAGGTAATTGGAAGGTAAACGAGCAGGATTCGAGCCACTTGCGGGTCTGGCGGGCTCAAAATGACACGCTGAAGGTTCAGGTGAAAAAGGAGATGTACCGGAATACTGTACTGCAGGTTCTCTTAAGGTGTCCAATAATCCATCTGATTTTCAACCAAGCAGTTCGTCGCAACCAGCACAATCTACTGATTTAAGTGAAACTTCGATAAGTCCTGAGAATTCCGCGGTTTTCATTCAACTTGGTGCTCCTATATCTATCAAGGTAAATGAGTCGTCATCCTTTGAATTCAATGCAGGCGAGATTGTTGTGATTCCGGTTCAGCAGGATACGGCAAAGCCTCAGTCCCCTTCTATTCTTCAGCAGAATGGTTTGGTGTATGCAGGTGATAATGATGCTACGGTTGATTTATCTCATTTGAAAGACGATGTACCGTCATCGAGCAATTTCGGTATAGTGATTAGGCTTCATGCCCCTGATAATGCTACCAGTTCTGATTCTGGCTCTGCAAATTTTCAGTGACCTATCCTCCCAATTCCAATGATGTTTCTGGGGCCATCCAAGCCGTCTCATGCCAAATCAAAGAAGACCCTGACTGCTATCAGTTTGAATTGAATGGGGCTGAGTTCGTGAAGATGGGATATCATTTTTCCACAATCTCAGGTGATAAAAGGCCAACCCTCATCATTGATCTTTCCAAATTGAAAATTTCATCAATTGACCGTGTAGGCAATAAAAGCGATTCAGTTTCTTTAAGTCAGCTTGCGCCTTTTTCCACAATGAATATAACGCACTGGAAACTGTACCAAATCCCGAATGGATCGGAATTATCGCAGAAAATATTTATTTCTGTAGGCGACGAGTCCTCTCCAGATTCACCGCCATATTGTGAGTTGAACCGGGAAGGGAAATGCTCCAATGGGCAAGATAAAGATAGCATCATTGCAAAAACGCAGAAAGCGAAAGTCTCTGTAAAATTCGATGAACAGCTTGATACTCAAACTTTTGCGAATCTTCCGATCCTACTTTGTCATATGAATATATTCACAATAATCAAACTGTTAAGTTTCCGACTCAGCCCATAGCGTTATGTTCTGACTCTGACTGCAAAACTTTTGTAGGGCAAATCGATTCTCTCCCCCTGAATGAAGGGGAATATAAATCTCTTCACCTTGTTATTGGAGTTAAATTGGGGAGTGAAACTGTTCCAATCCCGTTGACGACGGTCAATGTCTTGGTTGATGGTAGCGCTCCGACAATCAGCATGTCGAGAATAATCAACAATCCGGCTCAATCCAAGAATGATTTTACGCTTGATGGAGTCGAAGGTCTGGCGACCGATCCAAATGGCAAAGACAAAGCAGTAACGGCGCAGCTGCAGATTAATGTTTGCGATTTGCTTGGAACGTCATCAGGGAAGTGCCCCGTTTCTTCTTCTCCTCCGAATCATTACGATGCAGACGGAACTTCAGGTATTGATTGGAGTGCGGCACCAAAGGGTAAGCCAGCTAAAATAGAATTCAAGTTCAAGCGTTATAAGAATTATGCCGCTCTTAACAACAGGCTGGAAAACAGACCGGTGAATTCCGATGACGTTGAGAAAGGGGATCTGGATATTGCCGCCTTGCTTCCTGCCTCGTCAAAAAGCGGCTATTCCAACACCAAAAACGGTGTGAAAGTTGTTTCCACAGCAAGCGGTTTTTCGGTCTCATTTATCGATGACGGTGCGTATTTGCTTTCAGAGATGGAAGTAACCGCTACCGATAAGGCAGGAAATACCGCCGTTGTGAAATTAGCGAAAAAACCTGCTGATCCAAGCGGTACTACTGGAAGTGTGGCAGATGACCAGACACCTCTTGGCGTTTACCACTTTGATTTGCTCGTGGCCGATGTGCCAAAAAATAATGCAATGAAAACTGCCCGTGTCACTTTTGCGAAGGTTGAGGACACTGGTGGCAGCTGCGAGCAATCCGATTTCGAAGGTAACGGTCCCGCCACGGGCTGGTTCCGTTGCTCTGTGGCTCCGAGCGTGACTGTTCAAGATCATTGGTTCGGTATCGCTAGGGAGCTGGGAAAGAATAAGGATCCGAACAATCCCCTTTGGGCAGCGTCGGGACCCACTCCTGACAAACATCCACAGCTTGATGAGGCGAAGGCTGTTTATGATAAAGACACGACAACGATTCCGGTTTTGATTCCCAAAACCAGCAACGGGAAATCGGTTGAGGGTAGTTATGAATTGAATTTCTCTTATAAGCCGATAGCAGGGAGCTTGAGTTCGGTCAATGATAATGCCGGATCGAAAATCTATCAGACCGATACGCATGTGAAGTTTGGTATCGACTACACCGCTCCCAAGGTGACGTTGAAAGAAACGGAGCTGGACTCGGGTTGGCTTGGGCGCAATTCGTTCACGACGACGAAAGGCTCGAAGGTCATAGTGACGTATCCGACGGCTGACACAAATCATCCCACGCAGATTTCCTATAACCTTTCCGAGCAGGATCTGCCAAGTGACGCAAGTTCGATTGCAGCCAATGCCGATTTGTCCGTCTCGGGCGCCGACCAAAGTAAATTCAAGTTCACGGCTGTGCGTTATGACAATTATGATGACGCCGCGAATGCCCTTTCCGGTTCTTCTGAAGCGAAGCCCGGGAAGACGACCTCTGTGAGTGCAGTCGCTGGAGCAGACGGCACAATCGATGTCGAGTTTGGTTCGGATGGTAAGGCCGATAGCCAATTTAATCAGGATGGAGTCTACCTGGTCAAGGATATGCAGGTGCAGGTCTGCGATGGGGCCGGAAACCATTCCAAGATCAATCTTGACAAGGGCGGCGACGGGGTCGAAAAACCCAAGTACGATATGATTGCGTTCGTCGGTCCGAACAATCAGCCGACGCAATCGATGAAGATCTATGATGTCAAGGACCAATCACGGGGTGCCGGCAACGTGGAGCCGACTTCGCACTTGCAATGGCACCGGGGCTCGGTTTCGGCGACACTGTCGGTAACCGACAAATGGTTCGATGTGGTACAGCAGCTCAAGAGCCTCAACAAACCCGGTGACCCTGATAATCCAGCGAATGTGCGGGATCTCGACTTGTTCACACACGACATCGCCGGTGACGCCAAAGACAACGATTCGTTCGTCAAACTGACGACCGGGGATTTCAAGCGTTCGAAGGCGGATTCGGATACTTGGACCGCCGAGGTCACCATGCCAACTGCCCAGAAGGGGAGCCATACAGGCTGGTCTGTAGAGGGCAGGTATGCTCTCGGGCTCAACTATCGTTCGGTCGGCGGCACACTGGCGACCGATTCGGATCCTCAGGCCAGTGCACACCAGACGTTCGGCATTGACTACACCGATCCGGAGTTCAAGGACCTCAGGTTCAGCCAGACCGGCCCGGCCCAATGGGGATGGGTGTTTGCTGCCGGTCCCGGACCGGAAAGCTTCAAGGCTACGACGAAGGACGAGGTTTCCGGGGTGTGCAACGTCAATGACCCGAATTGCTCGGGCGAGTCGCAGTTCGCGTTCAACGGCAATTTCCAACAGGCAGGCGTGGAACATCCTGCCTATCAGAAGACGAGCGGTAGTGCCGGTGATACCACAGATGTGTCGGTGAGTTTCGGCGACGATTCCGAACGGTTGACGCTCAAGGGCTCGACCCTGCACATCAGCGACAGGGCAGGCAACGTCAGCTCGCTGGATTTGGGTGACACGGTGATGCCTTCCGGCTATGTCGCGGACAAGGACAAACCCAAACTGCTTTCCAACCTGCCGAAGGGCACCACGGGTATCGCGATCGATACCAAGACCCCGACGATCGGTGTTGTCTACGACAACAATGACGTACGCAACGGTAAGTATTACAAAGCCAATCGCACGGCGACGGTGACCATCAACGAATCGAACTTCGACTTCATCAAGGCCAACGACAAATACCGCGATATCGTCGTCACCAAGGCCGACGGCTCGAAGATGACGGTTGATGCCGACAAGTTCGCCAACCCGAGCAAGGACGGTTCGACGTGGGTGGCGCAGGTGCCTTGCGACCATGATGCAGACTGGGCCTTCGATGTCTCGCTGACCGATCCGGCCGGCCATGTCGCCGCCCCGTTCCATGACGAATTCACCATCGACACGCAAAAGCCGATACTCGAGATGAAATTCGACAACAACGACGCCGAGAACGGCAACTACTACAAGGCTGTGCGTACCGCAAGCATCAAACAGACGGAGCGCAACTTCAGCCCTGCTGATACCGCGGTGACCGTAAGCGCGAAGGATGCCAACGGGGTTGCAGTAACCCCTCCGGCGGCGGCCCCCTGGTCCGAAGCAAACAAGGATTACGAACGCACCACTTCGGTGCCGTTCACGGGCGAGCTGCATTACTCGATCAAGGTAACGGCCACCGACCTGGCGGGCAACACCGCCGAGGCCGTCGAAGAGCCTGAGTTCGTCATCGATATGACCAAGCCAAAATTGGCGATCAGCCAGGTCGCCGACAAGACCGCCTATGCGGGCAAGGTGACGCCGCAGATCGATTTCAGCGACACCAACTTCGACCCGATGTTCGCCGACTACACGCTGACGCGCACCAGGAACCCCGACCCAAGCAAGAAAGACCAGAGCGCAAAGCGCGGACAGTCGAACGACAACGACGTCTTCCTTGAAAGCCAGGAACAGGACAGCAGCACGTCAAAGTCCGTCGCCCTGCCGGATGTGGAGCACACCGTCGACAACGACGACGTCTACACGCTCGACGCGAAGGTCAAGGACAAGGCCGGCAACGAGAGCGAGCAGAAAGTCGTGTTCAGCTTGAATCGCTTCGGTTCCAACTACATCCTCGACGGGGCCACGCAGAACATTCTCGGTCGCTACATCAAGGTTCCGCAGGAGGTGCACGTCACCGAAATCAACGTCAGCGGCCTGAGCTTCGACAAGTCGCATACGGAACTGGTCCACAACCAGAACGTCAGATCGATTTCGGCGGCACAGGACTACCATCTGGTCAGCGATCAGACCAGCGGCTGGCAGGAGGACACCTACGATTTCCCGGCCACCCTCTTCAATGACGACGGCTATTACCGGCTGCGTCTGTCTTCAGTCGATGCTGCGGGCAACCTTTCGCAGAACACGATGAACAAGAAGAACGAGGCACGTAACGGTGACGCCCAGATCAACTTTGCGGTGGACCACGACAAGCCGACGGCTTCGGTGGACGAGCTCAAGAGCAACGCCGTGGTCTATGCGCCTTCGCGCAACCTTGTGGTCGATGCCAAGGACGATGTGGCGCTCAAATCGGTCAAACTCAAGGTCGACGGGCGAACCGTGGGGCAGTGGAAGGGCAAGAGTACGCTCTCCCCGATGAGCCAGCGCCTCGATGCCGACCAGCACGAGCACGTCGTGGAGGTCGTATCCACCGATATGGCAGGCAATAGCACAACGACCGTCTATTCCGGCATCGTGGTGGCCACGAGCTGGTGGGCCTACATGATGGCTCGCGGGCTTCTGCTGCCACTGGTCTTCGGCGGCATCATCGTGGTGGCGCTTGGCGTTATTGGCGTTGTCGTAGCGGTACGCCGTCGCAAGTCCGTCGCCTACCGAAGGAACGTCTTCAGTCACTCCAGGTAGGCCTCATCATCCTTCGTCGGCTGCCTCACCCTGCCTTCATTGGCCATTGGGGTGATGGCGGCCGGGAAGGATAACCATCAAAGATTTTGCGTCGAAATCCGGCGCAAGCTCTTCCGGGCCAACCGGGGAGACAAGGAAAGGAAATTAAAATGGCAGGACAGATTCGAATTACGCCGGAACAGATGCGTAGCCGCGCTGGTGAGTATGACCAGCAGGCCGGCAATGTCGGCGATGTGATCAGCAGAATGGATACTTTGCTCAATGAGCTGCAGGAAGAATGGGAAGGTGCCTCGAGCCAGGCGTATGCTTCGCGCTTCGCCGAACTTCGTCCGAGTTTCACCCAAGCCCAGCAATTGATTACCGATATCGCCACCAGCCTGCGTAACACTGCGCAGTCCCTGGAAGAGACGGATCAGAACATCGCTTCTCAGTTCCGTGGCTGACATGTTGTGGTATCCGGTGAGGGAACGGCTGTAAAAGGCTGCTCTCTCACCGGATTATACGGTGTGTTCATATTAGTTTGCATTCGCCGTTAATAACGGCAAAATGTGGACAGTCAAACCAATCTTTCGTGGTTTTCCCCAGGAGGCAGCTATGCCAAGCAATGCGTATGCAGTAACGTTGATCGATGCCCGGCAGCTTGAAAATTTTGCCGTCGAAAGCGGTTCGTTCGGTGTCTGCCATATAGGCTTCAGCCAGCATAGCTTCAATACTCCCAGCGCAACGGTGCGCTCCGATAAAAACGGGATGACGTTGACCGCCGATTCCGGCTGTCGCTTGTTCGGCGATGACGGCAAGGTGGTCGAACATTATGATGTGATGCATAACCCACAAGGCTGTGTGGTCACGTTGCGGCAGGTAGTCCACGACACTGTCGCGTTGCTTTTCATTCACCCGATATCCGAAGGTGACAAAAATTCCGCAAGGTTGCATTCGCGCAACCTTCCGATATGCCCATCGGGCGAGGGCAGGACAATGCGCTTGTCTATGCGATCCCTTTCGTTTCGGAGCATCATGCCACGTTGCGCTATAGGGATGATGGGTTTTCCATCGTTGACAACGGGAGCGTCAACGGGACTTTCGTCAACGGCATGAGATTGGCTGCAGGCCAGGCAATGCATCTGAACCCAGGTGATTTGGTGCAGGTCATGGAGTTGGTGTTCACCGTCGGTCTGCGTTTTATCTCGGTCAACGCTCCCCAAGGCATGTTTCTCAGGGCTTCGCAGAGTTGGCGTGAAGTCTCGCACCAGAATATCGCGGCCTCCTCTCCCGAACCGAATGATGACGTCGACGAACCGGAACCTTTTTATCCCGCTCCCAGGCTGATGCACACCGTGCATGTCAAGGCCTTCCATGTCGACGAGCCGCCGCAATCCCCGAAGCAGAAGGACCAATCGGCGTTGATGCAGTTGGGGCCGTCCTTCCTGATGGGCATCGGTTCGGTGTTCATGGCCATTTCCGCGATATCCAACATTTCGCACGGCGGCAACATCATGACCGCGTTGCCTTCCGTTGCGATGGCGGTGGCCATGATTGGGGGAACCGTAATATGGCCGATGATCAGCAAACGGTATACCAAAAAGGCGGAAGCCCGGGAAGAGCGCCGTCGGCAAAGCAAATATACCGATTATCTCAATTCGATAACCGCCAAACTCTTGCAGGAACGCGACCGGCAGATCGCGATCTTGAACGAGAACCGGCCACCGCTGGCGCAGGTGCTGCAACGTGCCTATGACCTTTCGCCGCATCTGATGGACCGCAATGCGACGCATGATGACTTCTTGCAGCTGCGGGTTGGTATGGGCCAGCAACATGTTCAGGCCAAAATCGAAGCCCCGCACCGCGGATTCACGATGGATGACGATGCTCTGCTTGACCAGGCGGAGGCGCTTGCGGATAAGCCGACGATGATGGAAGCCCCCATGGCCGTGGATCTGGCAGCGACCAAGACGTTGGGTGTGGTGGGCGCGCGTTCTGTTACCTGGGATTTTGTCAGGGGGCTTTTGGCTCAGGTATGTGGGTTCTACAGCTACAACGAGGTGAAGATAGCAGCCATTGTTAATCCTCAGGAGGAAAGGGAATGGGGGTTCCTCAAAGACGCTCCGCACGCGCGCAGCGGCGACGGGAAAGTGCGATATCTCGCCGGGGATTCCACCGAATTGCTGGCATTGGACTCGATGCTGGGCAAGGTTCTGGCGGACCGGGAGGACAATCGTGAAGCCAACGCGCGCACGAGCATGCCCTTCTATGTGGTGCTTTGCGCCAACAAGGATTTGACCTCAGGCTCGCTGAGTGTCGCGAAGCTTTCCCAAGTCGGGGAGAATAAAGGTTTTTGTGTCATATTCTTGGCCGACGAGCTCAAGGATTTGCCGAGGGAATGCTCTCAGGTCGTTGAACTCGCCAATCCCGACGATGCCCAATTGGCGCGTGGCGATTACGCTTTGGGCACTCCGGGTGTGCTCGCCGGAGTCTCGAGAATGTTTGACCGTAGCGACGTCGGGGGTACGGAACGCGTTTTCCGTCCCGATATTCTTTTGTCCGAAAGTCGGGCGCAAGGGTTCGTCTTGGCGCTTTCACGAGCGCATCTGGGTGCATCGGAGATCGAGGGGGCGATGCCGGAGTCGTTGGGCTTTATGGAGATGTTCAAGGCCGGCAGCGTCCTGCAACTCAACGTCGCCGATCGCTGGAAGAAGCATGATTCGTCCCGTTCTCTGGCGGCTCCGGTGGGTGTGGGGGCCAAAGGCGAACTGGTTGACCTCGACCTGCATGAGGATGCCCATGGCCCACACGGCCTGATTGCAGGAACCACCGGTTCAGGCAAATCGGAATTCATCATCACATGGATCCTTTCGATGTGCGTGAATTTCTCGCCGGACGAGGCCGCGTTCGTGCTCATTGATTATAAGGGCGGCGGCCTGGCCGGGGCGTTCGACAACGACCGGTATCGTCTGCCTCACCTTGCCGGTACGATCACCAATCTCGACGGTGCCGCGGTGACGCGAAGCATGGTGTCGATCCAGAGCGAGCTGAAACGTCGTCAGGCGTTGTTCAACAAGGCCTGCGATATCACGGGCGAAGCGACGATGGATATCGGCAAATACATCTCGTACTGGCGCCAGGGAGTATTGAAGGAGCCATGCCCGCATCTGTTTGTGGTGGCGGACGAGTTTGCTGAGCTGAAGCAGCAGGAGCCGGATTTCATGGACGAGCTGGTTTCGGCTGCGCGTATTGGGCGTTCGCTGGGGCTGCACTTGGTGTTGGCGACGCAGAAGCCGACGGGTGTGGTCTCCGACCAGATCGCAAGCAACGCGCGTTTCCGTGTGTCGTTGAAGGTGGCGGATGCGGCGGACAGCCGTGAGATGATCCGTCGTCCGGACGCGGCGGAACTCGACCGTCCCGGCGAGTTCTATCTGTTGGTCGGCTATGACGAGCTGTTCGTGGGCGGGCAGGCGGCGTATGCGGGCGGTTCATATGTGGAGCGTGACGTGTACGAGCCGAAGCGCGACATGTCGGTGGAGCTGGTCGGCTTGGCCGGCGAGCCGTTGGCGAGGCTTCGTCCGGCGTCGGGTGGGTCTTCGGAATCGAAGGTCTCGGAGTTGAACGCGGTGCTGGCGCAGATATGCGATGTCGCGGCGGCGTCGGGCCTGTCGGCGGATGCGTTGTGGCTGGACCCGTTGCCTGCGCGTGTCACCTTGGACGGGCTGCGCGAGAAATATGCAAATGACTGGCCAGGAGATTCTGATCTGGTGCTGGTCGGCGGCGAGTTTGATGATCCGGAGCAGCAGCGGCAGGCGTTGATGACGATGGATATCGGACGCGACGGCAACCTGTGTGTCTATGGGGATGCGTCCACCGACCCCGAGGGGTGGCTGGCTGCGATGCTCACTGAGCTTGCTGGCCGGATGGATCCCGCTCATCTGCGTTTCTACGTGCTTGATTTCGGTGCGGGCGTGTTTTCGGCGTTCGCGCACGATCCACATTGCGGTGGTGTGGTGCTTTCCGGCGACGTGGAGCGGGTGGAGAGCCTGTTCCGTCTCTTGGAGCGTGAGATTGAGCGTCGCCGTGATCTGTTCGCCCCGTATGGCGGTTCCATTGGCGGGTACAACAGCCATGCTGAGGCCGGAGCCGTGGAACCGGAGCTGTTGGTGCTCTTGGTGGGTGTACCGGCATTCTATGAGGCGTTCCAAGACATGGAAGATCGCTTGAACTCGATGACGCGCGATTGCGTTCGTTACGGGGTGCGTTTCGTCGTCACGGCCCCTACAGCGAACGGGTTGCGTATGCGTCTGCGGGCGAACATGGGGGCGAACGTGGTTACCGCGTTCAACGACGAGAACGATTACGGCACGGTGCTGGGCAGCGGGGCTCGCAAGATGGTGCCGCCGCATGCCCTGCGCCGCGGGCTTGTCGCCTCTGGCAAGAAGGTCTACGAGTTCCAGGGGGCGTCTCTGTGCGAGGACCCGTCCGGAGAAGGCGATGTGATTCGTGGCTTCGCCGATTGGGATGCGAAGCAGTGGACGGGGCAGCCGGCACCGGCGATTCCGGTGCTGCCGAAGGTCGTGACGTCGGAAGCGTTTGCCAACCTTTCCTTGGGACGTTCGTGCGTGCCTGTGGGCATTTCGGTCGAAAGCATCGAGCCGGTGTGCTTCGATGCGCAGCGTACGCCGGTGATGCTGGTGGGCAGCAACGACGCGGACCGGATTGGCTCTTATTTCCGCGCTCTGACCCGTTCGCTTTCCGACTCGGGAGTGCGTGCTGTGACGCTGGATATCGATGGGATCGTTCCTGATGGTTGCGGCGACGTGCGTTCGAAGGATGCCGGGGTGCTTGAAGCCCTACATGCCGTCGAGCAGGGCGGTTTCGACCTGGTGCTGGTGCCTTCGGTGATGACGCTAGTTTCCGGTCTTTCGCCGGACACCGGGGCTTTGTTCACGCGTCTCGTCTCCTCGGACGAGGCTAGGAAGCGCACCGGTTTCGTGGTGGGTACTGAGGCGTGGAGGACCAAAGGTATCTATGATTCGTGGTTCAAAACTATGACGGCATACAGTGACGGTCTGTGGCTGGGGGCTGGTTTCAGGGAGCAGTCTCTTTTAAATGCCTATTCGATGACTCTTTCAGCCAGTGCGACGCTTACCAAGAGGGACGGCGTTTTTGCCTCTCGGGGAGAATCTACCAAAGTTCGTCCTCTATCAGATCCTTTGAACAATGAAAAACATGAAGAAAGGAAATCATCGTGAGTGAAAGCAATGAGATTAAACTCGATCCTCAAACAGCTGAAAGCTCTGTCTCGACTATTCAGTCTGCAGCAAAAACTCTTGCTGGTTTTAATGATGATATTACAGATTGCAAATCGGATCTCGGCTCATGGCAGGGAGAATCGGGTAGTGCAGCAACAACCGCTTGTGAGAATCTGTCGACGAGCTGGGTTTTGCTGGTCGCAGGTATAAGTAACTATGCCGATGAACTCGATAATGCTGCGAAAACGTTGCAGTCAACCGATGAAAAACAGTCCAAGAATTTTGAGGAATAAGTGGGCGAATGATGTTCAAAGTTAATATTGAAGATGTGCAAAAAGCGGCTGGCCAGCTTAAAAGTTTTTCCAATGATTCAGCTGAGACTTTGTCCACGGTTTCCCAAGCTAACGATGATTTTGTTTCTGCCGGTGGAGGAGAATATATTTCTGCTTCAAGCGATGCTTTCAGTTCATTAGAGGCGACCGCTGATTCGTTTCTTTCTTCCGTTGACGAGGTTCAGAAAGATATGGATAAGGCCCATGGTGAATTGAGCGATAATGTGGAAAAGAAACGTGAACAGCTCATGGACGCCGCTAAAGCTCCTGGAAATTATTCCAAAAATGTGCTGGAATATCAGGATTCGACTGTCGTGTCCGATTGTATTGATGCGGATACGGCTTTCCAAAATTGCCTGAGTTTGGTTGATCAAGCCTGTGCTTGGTTAGGCTGCCTCGATAATGGTGGCGGTGAGAGGGGCCGTATATCCCAAAATCTTGAACAGCTTAAGAGGAATCTGAATTCTCAAAAGACTCAGAATGATCACGTATCAAGTTCTTGGATGGCGTATCAGTCTGCTGTATCTGACTTTGAGGGGACATATTCGGCCAAATTCAACAAAAAGCCTGATGGTATGGCTGATTTGCTTGATTTAGCGAGCAAAGTTTTGAATGGTGGTGGCGATTTGACCACTGCTATCCGGGATCCGGACAAGATACTCGAAGAGATTGCGGATGGCACTCTTGGAAACAGTTTGAAGGACGGATTCAAGGAATTCTTTGGTAGTGATTTCTGGATTCATGCAGGTCAGAAAGTGGCCAAGCATGCGAAAGGAGGTTCTCTCCACTTTTATTACACTGAGTTTGGTGATGATTTGGCTGATATCGGAAGTGCGATAAAGGGCCCTGGTCGGCATGCCGCTGACATCACTGCGGCTGATCGTCTTAAAAGTGTGTCCGGTGGCTTCCATGCCGTAGGCAAGGCGGTTGGCTGGTTGAGTGCCGTTTTCAGCGTAGCTGATATTGCGAACAGCGGTTATCAGGCTTATGAGCATACGCCAGGCAGCGAGCAGGCACGTCGTAAAGCAGTCGGTACTGCAGTTGCCAAAGGGACTGCCAGTACGGCGATGAACATTGCTGGAAGTGCTGTTGGGCAATCTGCAGGAGAAGCAATTGGTTTTGCGCTGGTGGCTGCTACTCCTCTTGCTCCTTTTGCTCCGGTTGCTGCTGTGGCTTGCGGTGTTGCTGGTGCCTATTTGGGCGGAAAGATCTCTGACAAGTTCTCACAAATGTTTGGCTGGAAGAATTGAGGGTTTATGATTCTGGAAGATGTTAAAGAGAGCGAGCGGCTGGGGCTAGAGCCTGATGCTAGGGTCGTTTATGAGCCGCAGCCGTCGAATTTTTATCGCAAGTTTGATTTCATCCTTACCCCGTCGATGTTTTCGGATTTCGCTTTCGAGGCCTACGGGAAAGGTATAGTGGATATTGTCGTGATAGTTTTTTGTCTCCTATTTTTTGTTCCGTTCTGTGTTTTTGCCCTTTTTGCTCACTCGACTCTGGGTTTTTGGCTTAAGGTTGCGTTTATTTTCTTCGCGGTGGTGTGCGTTTATTTTCTTGCTCTTCTTATTTTTCCGCGCTTGCGGCAATCAACTACTGTGGATGCTCGTGTGCAGCGGGAAGTGGACTTGTTTGACTGGTTTGATTACGGTGGTGTAGGGCTTCCGGCGATTTCTATGTTGAGGCAGAGTGGTGCATCGACGAGGTGTCGTTTTGTGCTTCTGGATGGTGGTGTTCGTCTGATGCGTATGCCTGCTGGCCGGATGGTGGTCGAGGATGTGCCGTGGTCCGCGTTTGACAAGGTGTCGGTAACCCGTTCGTGTGTGGTTTTGCGTCCTAAGGCGTTCGGCCGAGGGAAAGTGAGTTTTAGCGGCCCCTATTGGTCTTATGTAAGTGCCGGCGGTATTGGCTGTTCGGTGTTGGTCGGGTTGGACGCGGTGCCTGATGTGGACGCTTTCGTAGCAGAATGTCGCGGCCGGATTGAAGGTTCTCATAGCAAGAATGCCAGGTTGCAGGAGACGGTGAAAGGAGCGGTCCAATAATGAATGAGAATACAATCTATGGGCCGTCTCCTCGCTGGACGCCGGAGTCTGTGGGTGGTGTGGTGTTCACTTGGCAGCAGTTGTATTTGTTGCTGGGAGGGCCGGATTATGGCCGGTTCGCGGTGCCTCCTTCGTGCTTGTCGATGGGGTGCTCAGTCGATGAGCGTGTGCTTGCCGGTATGCGTCGGGATATGGTCGCTGCCCTGCAACCGTTGGGCCTGGTGGATGCCGATTGCGTGCCGTGTAGCGCGTTGGGGTATTTGCTCGATCCGGTACGCTCTAGTCGGTTTGATTTGATGGATGGAGTGATTCCTTCGGACAACGATCCTGATCGCCGTTTGAAGACGAATCCGCGTGATGCCGAGGATTTGCGCACGTTTTGCGCATACTTTGGTACGGGCTCGGCGACCTTGCTGTGCAATGCGTTCGCTGCAGATGGTCCCGGTGTCGTCCTGCTCGATCTCGGAGGTCCGGGAAGTTGGGAGGAATCGTTCATGCGATTGACCCGTCTTGGCTCGGTATGGCAGTATTCCCTGGAGCCGATGCGTATCGAATGCGACTCACAAAAGGATTTTGACCGCTGCGCCGGTATGATGCACGGGAAATCATCCGATGCCAGTGCTCTGGCATCCGGCCGTGCGAATGGCGACAGACTGGTTCAGATGGCCGCAGGGCGAGGGACTCTGTCTAAGGGGCATCTGCGCTTGGGCTGGATGGTTTCGCATGATTACCGCTGCACCCGTCTAGCTGAAACTTCGCAGCTACGTGACATGCGTGTGGGGCCCGAGCCGAGGACGGTCACTCAGATTATTCCGGCGATGGGCGCGATGTTCGGCAGGCAGACCGTTCCCGCTTCCGATCCGGGCAAGTCGGTCTGGGAGCCGGGTGACGGCGGGCGGACGCGTGGCGTGTTCGAGTTAGTTGCTTCAGGCAGTGTGCTTGAGCGGCTTCTTGGCGTTGCGGGGAACTACTGAGAACTTAACACGGCACTAACGAAAGAAGGGTAACAATGAATAGAAGAAGTCTTCAAACGGAACGCGACTATTATCGACAGCAGGCGGCCGCCCACTCCCGTGCAGCTGATGACGCCAACCGTCTCGCTGGGCAGTTGTCCGACAGTATAAATGTGGCGAATGCCAAAATCGCCGCTGTCAACGATTATCTGTCCCGTTTTGTGGACAGGCTTGACAGTGCAGATACTGACTTGACTAATGCTTTGTCAAGAGTCGCTTCATCTGTAGGAGCGGGGTTGAATGAAAGCGCGTCGGATTTTGGAGTCAAGGACCTTAACTCCGGTAACTCTGCTTTATTGGCGAATGTGCGTGGCAATTGTGATGCTATCATTGACCGTCTGAATAGGGATATAGCCTCATTGCAGTCGCAGCTTTCCGCTGCTCAGCAGAGGGCTTCTGAAGAGTCTGTGACGAGCTACAATTTTTCGGTTTCCGAAAATCAGGCACAGCATGATCTTGATGCAGCAGAATTAACCTGATTTTTGGAAACGTTATTGTTTATAAATAATAAAAATAATTAAATTGAATATGTTAAAGGAGATATTGATATGTTTACGACTGATGAGTGGTTGCCGATTGGTTCGGTGGTGCATGTCAAGGATGCGAACCGTCTGTTGATGATTGCAGGGACAATGCAAGTAGATCAGGAGACAGGCCTGTTATGGGATTATATGGGTTATCCCTTCCCGGAAGGGAATATGAAGCCCGATCAGGATGTGATGTTCGACAAGGACGGTATCGATGGTGTGTATTTCATCGGCTACCAGTCTACCGAGGGGTTGGACTATCTCCAGTTCCTGAAGAAGAATGAACCCGAGTATCGCAAGGCGAAGGAACAAGCCGTCGGCGGTGCGGGTGGTGCCGGTTCGGCTAAGGGGACTGACTCGGCTGAGTGAGGCTGTCGATGACGGGGGCGTGCTGTTTGGTACGCCCCTCGCCTTTCTTCGGTGTTTTCTGTTTCGTTGTGTATCGATCTTTTGTGTCTGAGAAGGGTTGTGTTGGATGGCTGGGTCTGGTGTGTTGAATGGCAAGGTGTTGGTGGAGGTGTTGTTGCCGGCTGATGGTCGGGTGTATTCGTTGCGTCTGCCGTGCGGGTTGCGTGTGGGCGCGGCGGCGGATTTGGCGGCGCGTCTGGTGGCGTCGCGCGCCTCGGGTGTGTTCTCATATGCGGGCGGAGCGGATCTGGCCCGTCGTGACGGGTCGCCGGCTGGCCAGTTGTTGCCGCCGGGCGAGCTGGTGGGTTCGTTGGTGGCTCGTGGCGTGCTGGTCGATGGCAGCCCGCTCGTGCTGGTGTAGGCGGTACGTAGATTGATGAGGATTGGTGTTGATTCTGAAAGCGTGCAGCGTTGGGCCGATGAGGACACGTCAGGTTCGTCGTTGTACCATGGCCAGTTCAGGTATGTGCCGTATCGGAAACGGACCGGGCAGTTTGCTTACATGTGTTTTGGGTTTGCGGTGTTCCTCGCGGGTATGGGCGCGATGTTCCTGACGCCTGCGGAATATCCAGGGCTTGATCCTTATATTGGTGTGTCTTGTCTTGTACAGGCTGTTTTCATGATTCCTGTAGGTGTTATGTTCTGGCGGCTGTCACATGTGCTTTCCTCGGGCAGGGCGAATGCTGCGCTCGCGGCCGTGCTTGTGTCGGTGTTTGCATCTGCATTGTGTATGGCGGTGATGTTTGTGGTGTTTCCTGACGGAAGTAAGGAGATGTGCTTGTTTGGGTTGTTCGGTCTTGTCTTCCCGTTGCTTTCCTGGATGAGTGTCAGAAAGTGGATTGTGGATGATTCCGTGGATTCGTCGAAATGAGAAAAGAATCGGGCGATGACGAGGCTCGTTGACGAGGACAGGGATGGCAGGAACGCCTATGAGGGGGCAGCGAGATATACGCCCTGCCGTCTTGCTTTGCGTCATCTGGGGTATACCGGTCTGGGGTGTGCCGTGTTCGCGGCAGGTCTGGGTGTGGTGTTCCTTTGGTTCAGCAGGTCTGATGTATCTGGGCCTTTCGTATTGCTTGGGATGGGTTTGGTAATGCTGGTGCAGGTGGTGTCGGTGCTGTGTGCCGTGTTCGCGGCTCATGGCGAAGAGAAAGCGATGTGCATCGGTGGGCTGTTCGGTTTCGTGCCCTTGTTGTTTCTGATGGTGGCGAGGCCGTGGGTGGTCGACGACTGACCGGCGCTGCTTCATGGGCAGCATATGGCTGCGCTACACGAGCATGAGCCACAGCATGCCAAGGGGAAGTCATGAAGGAAAATGAGGGACGCGGGGAGCGTCGGAGCGTCTGGGAGGGTACCGATGACGAGGCGTTGATTGCGCAAAGGGCCAAGGGCCGAGTGTTCGGGGCCGGCGTGCTACTGATTATTTATGGAATTTCGATGATTGGTATGTTATGTTTTGCTTTCTATCTCGATATGGTTTTTCGGTCCCGGCTTATGTGTCGTTGTGTACGTCGTTGTTGTGTTCACTGGTGTTTGGTGTGGTTGCGGTGGTGTTCGCCCATTGCCCGACGACGGTGTGGTACAGGCGTCTGAGTGTGTGGTACAGGGTGGTGTTCGCCATGATGGTGGTGCTGTGCGTGATTGTGGCGGTTGTGGCCCATGGGGAGCGGTATGTGGGCGTCTACCTTGCGTTGTTTGTCGCTCCGCTTTTTGGCGGTATTGGTATTCTGCGTGAGGCTTCTTTGGTGGGTCTCAAAAAATGTGGGGAGGCCCAGGAACAAGCGGGTGAAAGGCGGAAAGCGTGGAAGGTGACACAGGTGCTTGCGGCGGTCTGGCGTACGGTCTGCCGATTCGGAAGACCCGGTTGCGCGGCCCGCGTCGTTGGTGGCGTGGGTTGTGGTCGTGGCTGTATGCGGACGGTAAGTATCTGGACGGCCCGCCGGCGTGGGCGGCGAACAAGTGACGGGGGTTGTGCCGTGTTGTGGTCGATCGTGGTTTTTAGTGGAAGGAGTTGGTGATAGCTGAGGGTTTGGCCGGAAGTTTCGGCCCGGAATAGCTGTACGCGTTGATTGGTGCCCGGTCGGTGCAGTAGTGGGTGTCACGGCCGTCATTGCGATTGGCAAGGGTGTTGATTGGGTGCATAGGCGGTCTTGGTATAAGGGTGGCAAGAAGCGGGTCGGCTTGCAGTCCGACGAGCTGTCCGAAGGGAGCAAAAGTGGTGGCGAGTGAAGGTCGTTCCGGTGTTGCCGGGGATCGCGAGGATTGGTTGGGTCCGTTCCGTTTCGTGTTGGGTTACCGGGAGTTCAAACAGCTGTTCCGTGCGGAGAACGGCGCCTACATGCGCAAGATCGGGCTCATAGGGACGGTGTGTGCCGGGTGGTTTTCGGTTGCCGCGGTTTTCACGTATTATATTCCGCTGTTTTTCGGGCTGCCTTCTTCTGCGGAAGTCAGCAAGGATGAGTTTTGGCCGGTGACCGGTGTTTTTTTGATTGGTTGTTTTTTTGTGTGGTGTCTGGTGCGTCCGCCGTTTCTGTTTGTGTTCCGTTCGGGTGAGGCGCGTTCGTTCTTCCGGTTCCATGGGTTGCGTGTGCCCGGGGGTGTGGACCCGCGCGGGCTGTCGGTGTCGGTGTCGACGTCGTTGTGCGCGTTGGGCGGCGAGGAGGTGGCTGCCGACGGGACGGTGGTGCGTACGCCGTATGCGTTCATGCGGCGGTGGCCGGTGGTGACGCGTCGTTTCGTGTTTCTGCCGGTGGCGGATTGGCGCAGTGATTCGGCGGTGTGGAACATGGTGGGGGTGAACTGGGCGTTCCGTCCTGAGTGGGATGGTGAGGGTGTGGCGTTGCCGTGTTCGGGTGTGCCTGGTGTGTGGCGTGTGTGGTGGCGGGTGCATGGGCGTGTGCGTGAGGCGTCGGGGCGGTACCGGCGTGCGAGGCGTCTGGCCTCTCGTGGGGTGCGTGACCCGTCGGCGGTGTCGGAGGCGTTGGCGTTGATGCGTCCGGAGCTGGAGTGGCTGGCCGAGGGCGAACGCCTCAACCAGCAACACAAGCGGCAGACGGATCGGGATGCCGTATTATCCGAAAGGAGTGGGTGCTGATGGATGGTTCTGGCGATGTGAGGTTGCCGGCTGGCGCGCAAGATGCCGTCGGGTCGGGCGGCCGTGCGTCGAGTTCGTCTGCATCCGCTGCTTGGTCGTTTGATTTCACGTTGACTGGTCCGATGTGGTGGGAGTTTGCTATGGCGTCGAACGCCTATGGGCGGGGGTTGCGTCATATCTATGTGCCGGGCTCCGTGTTTGTCGTTGTGCTGTTGCTGGTGGTTTTCCTGAGTAATGGGACCTTGTATTTTCCTAATGATGAATGGTGGGTGTATTTTCTTGTTGGTCTGACGGTGTTGGCTTTGTTGTGTTGTGGTGGTCCGTTGGCGCGTTGGGGTGTGGCGAACAAGCTGGCGGCGTTCGCGTCGGAGTGGTTTGCGGTGCCGAGTACGAGCACGGCTGACATCTGGCGGATTCTGGGTCAGCGGAGCGATGGCTCGTTCGATTCGCGTTGGAATACTCCGTGCAGGCTGACGGTCGATGCGGATGGTGTGGTGTTGGAGCGTTGGGTGCGCGGCGCCCATGCTCGTGAGGGATCGGCGGGACGGCGTCGTGTGGTGCGTGCTTCTTGGTCGCAGTTGGATTGTGTGCGGCTGACGGAGCATGCGGTGGTGTTGTCGCCGTCGGCTGGTGGGAAGGCGTCGATTGATATCATTCCGGCTGTGGCGGATGTGAAACTTGCGGATTTGGACTGCTGTGTTTTGGTGGATCGGTCGGTGGTGCCCGATGTGGAGGGGTTCGTGGCCTGGTGCCGGGATCGCATCGCTGGGGCGTCCCCGCGGCCGGAGGCTGGCTGGCGGTTGTGGTTGTATCGTTTCCGGCGTTGGCTGTATGGGGACGACGAGTTTCTGGACGGCCCGTCGAAGGGCATGGACCCGTGGATGGTGACGGTGTCGCTGTTTGTCGTGGTTGTTCCGGGTTTTTGGTTTCTAGTGGAAAGAGATTGGTGATGGCTGAGGGCTTGGCCGGGCGTTTCCATCCCGAGTGGATGTCACGGCCGGTATTGCGATTGGCAGGAGTGTTGATGGGTTGCATAAGCAGTATTGGCATATAGGGTGGCAAGAAGTGAATCGGCTTGCAGACCGACGAGCTATTCGAGGGGAGCGAAAATGGTGGCGAGTGAAGGCCGTTCCGTTGCTGCAGCTGATAAGCGGCCGTGGCTTGGCCCGTTTTGTTTCGGGGTGGGTTATGACGATTTCGTGGAGCTGTACCATGCGGAGAACGACCGGTACATGCGCACGCTGGGATTGCTTTTATCGGTGATGGGTATCGCCTATGGAGGTATTTCCCTTCATGTGCTTTTCGACTATGCCGTCGGGAAAGAGGTCCCGAACGGCCTTGGGGATGTCCTCGCCCCGTTGATCATGATATGCCTGTGGCTGTTTGGTTTGTGGTTGTTGGTGTGTCCGCCGTTGCCGTTTTTGTCGCGTGGGGTTATGTGTGGCCGGTTTTTCGCGGTGCATGGTGCGGTGGTGCCGGATGGTGGTGTGCCGGATGGCTGGTCGGTGTCGCTTTCGGTGTCGTTGGGCGAGTTGGGTGCCGAGGAGGTGGCGGCGGACGGGTCGCTGGTGCGTACGCCGTATGCGTTCATGCGGCGTCGTCCGGTGCTGACGCGGCGGTTTGTGTTCATGGGGTTGCGTGATGTGTCGCGTGAGTCGGCGTTGTGGAACACGGTGGGTGTGAACTGGGCGTTTCGCAAGGATTGGAACGGCGAGGGGGCGTTCGTGCCGAGGAAGGCGCTGGGTGGCGCGTTGGGCGGTGCGCGTCGGGTGCGTCGCGGGGTGCGGCGTCGTGTGCGTGCGGGGTCGCGGCGGTATCGGCGTGCGGTGTGGCTGGCGCGTCTGGGTCGTGTGTGTCCGGGGTGCGGGCGTCGGGCGTTGGCGTTGATGCGTCCGGAGCTGGAGTGGCTGGCCGAGGGCGAACGCCTCAACAAGGAACACAAACGGCAGGGAGCTGACGATGCCACGCGTTCGATCGGGGATGGATTGTGAGCCGGCGGAAAAGGGTACATGGGCGCACCGTCATCAGGGCTATCTGCGTTTCTACGTGGGCTTTTACGGTGTGGTGATGCTGGGGGTCGATGTCTTTGGAATGGTGGCTGTTGGGTATTTTGGTATCGCCAGAGAGCTCTCTTCTTACGTTTCCTCAGGTCGTGTGCTTTGCTGTTGGGCCGGTCATGTTGCTGCTGTTGGCGGTCAGCATCCTGTTGCTGGCTTGGCGCATGAGTGTGGGTGCGAAGAAGAATGTGTTGTCGGTCGCGAAGGTGTCATTTGTGGTATGTCTGGCCGCCGGGGTGGCTCTTTTGGCGCTTGGTGGTGATTTTCCGAAGATTTTATTGGGTTGGGGAATGCTTGCTGGTGGCATGTTGAGTCCTGCAGTGATGGCCAACATTAATGATTTGGAAGTGAGATAATGGGATTTACTGAGATTGGCTTGGTGGATATTGAGAATTCGTTGAATGCTGTCGTGGTGAAGCTTCCTGATAAGTTCACTTCATTCGAAGGAGACAGTTCAGCCGATGGCTATAACGAATTCAAACGCCAGCCCAAGGACGTTAACGACATGTGCAAGAAGTATGAGTCCTTGCTGGCGGCTGACGTCGAGGTTTTGAAGTCCGCGGTAAGGCAGCTGCAGCATGGCGATGAAGCCATAAGCGCTTCCTTCGCAGGGAGATAGAAATGGTCAATCAGAATCATGAAGAGCGAGGGGATGGGCGTCGTGATGGTCGGCGTTCGGTGTATCGGAAACGTAATGTGGTGCCGGTGGCACCGTCACGAGCCAAGGGCTGCCTGATAGCGATGGGTGTGCTGAATGTATGCATGGCTGTTTTCTTAGGGACTGTATCGGTGCTTGCTGGTCCGTCTATGTTCAAGATGGTGGAGTTGGCGTCGTTGGGCGTGGTGGCTCTGGTATGTCTAGTGGCGGGTACGGTGACTTTGGTGTTCGTGGGTGTGCGTTCGCATGCTTGGCGCGAGGTTGTTCGCTGGTCGTGCCGTGTGGGGCTTGTGCTGTTGGTTCTCGTCGCGGTGATGGACGTGGTGCTGCGTTCGGACAGCGAGTATATCGCGGTGTGTTTTGTGATGCTGTTTGTGGGTGCGATGTGCATCGATTCCGTGTTGCATTTTCTTGATTTCGTGGAGGTTGGGTCATGAGCTTCAATGTAAGTGCAAAAGATGTCGATTCCTTGGTGAAAAGCGTCGCGAAGTGTGAAGCTTCGGACAACAGGAGCCGGAAGGCAAAGTTCTTCGCGATAAAGCACAAATGGCGGCAAGCTGACCGCCAACGATACCGGAGTTACTGAAAATGCTGGGAAGTGTGATTTCGGGATTGCCCGTGACGGCGAGTTTAACCGTTTGATTGCTTGGTTTGTGACAAAGTAATGTGGCAATAAAGCTAAACACGGGATACCAATGAGGAATTGTTCCAGGAGGTAATTATGCGTCAGAGTAGAAGACAGTTGGAATGGCAACGGGAGAATGCGCAGTCATGTATTGCTTCCGCTCAAAGTTCGAATCGTGATATTGAAGAGAAACAGTCGCGTCTTAGGGTGGCACATGACCAGGTCGATAGTATTTATCAGTCGTGCAGAAGGTTATCGCAGTGAATGCGAAAAAAGTGGCTGAGGCATTGGATCCCGTGGCGCGACGGTATGGATGGAAGGCGGATATGGATGTGCTGGATGGGGGTGTTGCCGGTGTGTCGTTGAGCCCGTTGGGGTTGCAGGTGGAGAATATGTTCTGTGTGTATCTCACCGATGGTGGGTTCGATGCCAGGTACTGCGGTCGTTATCATGATTCGTTCCTGAAAGTGGATACGTTGGATGGTCTGCGCCTGTTGTTCGATCTGGTGTTGGCGAAGCATGATGATCCCAATGAGACTCATGACCCATCGATACTTGCGGCTTGCCGCCAAGTGTGGCCGGAGTTGCCTTTGGATCTTTACAAACTGAAACGAGAGGGGATGACACCTTGGGAGGTCCCTGAGGTAGTTGGTGAGCTCGTGGACTCGCGATGGTGGTCTTCCGGTTCGTTAAGACGGCATGCGGTGTGTCTGGTCGGCGGTGGTGCGGGCCGCGACGGCTTGCCGGTGTATCGTCTGGTGTACGTGGATGGCGGGGATGGCTATTATGAGTACGGTAATATCCCTGGCCGGCATGAGGTTCTGGCTCCGGACGGTGCTGCTTACGGCTATTCCGTGTACCGCCACGCGGTATCTGCGATGGCGGAGGCTGCGTGGGCCCTGCGATGTGTGTGGAATCGTATTTGTGCTTTGGGCTCCGAAAATAATCCAGATGCGGAGAAGATTGTGGCCTTTTTCGTGCGGGAAAAATTTAGCAGCCTTTGGAGTGTAGACCTATAAAACTTATCCCGGTTGTCTTTGGTCCAATTGTACTTTTCGGAGGTGCTTTGATGGATTTCAATACTGTGGTCGGGGCCCTGAGCCCGGTGGCCCGCCAACGTTGGTGGGTATTGTATCGTTCTGGCAAAGGTGTGGATTGTCTGGAGCAGGCGGGTGAGGAAACGGTGGATGGCGATGTCTGTATTCTTTCGCCAGTATGATATCGAAATTATTGTGAATGAATTAGAATGATTGTATTCAAATAATGTGTTCGATTGTGTCAATATCAGGTGCGTGTCGGGCGTGGTGATTGCCCATGCGTTGAAGGGGATAGCGTGAAAGAAAAGAAACTCAAGGACCTTCACACGGGCGCACACACGCTGAGCATCCGTACCGCTCGTGGTGAGAATCTGGATTATGAACGTGCTGAATGGCTGGCGACATGGCCTTCTCCGGTTCTGCTCAGGTTCAAATACGAAGTGAAAGGTCATAGCAATCTTTTCTATTACGACATTACCGGTCTGCCCACGCTCAAGGAATATCTGGGCATGGGCATTTCTCGATCGCAGTATGTCTCGCTGCTGCACTCACTGGGCAGACTTGGCGATCTGTGTTCGAAGGCGAACCTGCCGATGGAGATATTGCGTTTCGAGCCGGAAAACGTGTATGTCGCCAATGAAGGAATGGTATTTTGCTGCCTGCCGATGACTCCCGTCGTTCAGCAGATGTCGGTACTCGCCCTGTTGGCGCTTCTTGCTGATCCGGGCAAGGTAAAATTTGTACTGCCCGCCGACCGGGAGCTTACCGCGCGCACGATGGATTTTGTTCGGCGCTCCCGTGTGTTTTCGGCGTTCGATTTCAACGAGTTCCTGGCAAACAATTTCGGTGGAGTCTCGGGCCTGGCGGGTGTGCAGTCTTCGGCGTCGCAGGATTTCTCGGCTCGGGGGCGTTCACAGGAGGCCGTGTTCGATCCGTTTTCCCCTGATGCTCAACAGAGCCGGGCCGGCGGTGGTTCTCAGAACGATGCTCGTCGGCAGACTCCTTTCCGGCAGTCTTACCCGAATGGGCAGCAGGCTGGCGGCGGAAGTGGCCCCGACGTCTTGCAGCCTACATCTGGGCGGTCTTACGCAGGCCCTAGGCAGGCGTCCGTGGCTCCATCTGCCGGGTTTTCTCTTCCAGCCCAAGCTCAAACTCAAGCTTCAGCTCAGGCTGAGTCTCCAGCTCAAACTCAAGATTCATCCCGGGCTTCAGCTCAGGCTCCATCCCAGGCTCAGGTTCCAGCTCAAACTCAGGGTCCATCACAAGCTCAGGCTCAGACTCAGGTTCACTCTCCAGCTCAGACCGCCATTGGCGTCGACATACATACAAATCGGAATTCCGTCCAAGCGGATTCCTCCCACGATGCCGACGGGGAGACCCGACCGAGCCTTATACGCCCGTCTTCCGAGCAGGTCCAATCACCGCAACCCCACGATCAGACCGATGCCGAAAACAATAAAGCAGATGTTATGATGGCCGATCGTCCCGCAGAGCCCCAAACCCCCTTGGATTCCGGTACCCGTGCGCTGTCCGGGGCTTTGAGGCCTTCAAACCCTGGTCTCGCCGGGGCGGATTCGGCAGGTAGGGTGCAAGCGACAAACCATATGGCAGCGTCTGCCGCAGTCGGTTCGAACGGTATGAATGATCAAGCTGCCCCTGCGGGTTCCGGCTTTTCCCCGCAACCCGCCACGTCCCGATCTTTTGCGGTGGTACGTGACCGTGATGGTTCCAGATTGTGCGCGGCGGTGAATACGGTGATGATCGGGCGTTCTAAACGTTGTGCTGCCAGGGTTGTCGGCAACACCAATGTAAGTCGGGTACATGCTTGCGTTACCGACCTCGGCGGCGGCAGGTTCATTGTCTCTGATTTGGGTTCGGCGAATGGAACCACTGTGGGCGGCAGGGTCCTTCATCAAGGCGATCAGGCGCAGATCGGGCGTGGAGAGCATTTCAGTGTGGCCGACGAATCGCTTCATCTCGAATAGTCGGGTTGAACGCTAGGATTTTCGCTGTGTGCCGGCAGTCTCTGACGGGTTTCGCATGGTGCGGGTTTGCATGGCTTTTTCGTCGTTGTAGAACGACTTGGAAAATGGCCCCAGACGCGTCCAAAGATAATGTTGCCGTTATGGTTCTGTTCCGTTCCGAGGCATTGACGGTCTTCGCTTCAGTTAGCAACTGACATATCGAACTGACATATCGTGAGGTTTCGTCGTTGTCTTGGAAATGGTGTGAGTACAGTACGGTCGCATTGTTTGAGACGATTGTAGTCGAATTGTCGCAAAAACGTCTCAAAAGTTATGATGTTCGATTTTGTTAAGAGGTATTAATGTGCGCTTATAGACGTTTGCGCTTTTTGCATGAAGGCAATCATATTGCGTCGTAACGGCCACGTATACTAACAAAGATGCATAGATCACCAGGAGGCAGAACTGATGGCTGAAGAATCGGAGAACAACCAAAGCTCGACGGGAATAGAATATGCGGGAAAGCGTAAGTGGGGTTACGACATCGACCAGGTCAACGAGTTCCTGGAGCGTGCCCACGAGATGTATGACAGAAATGATGGCGAACTGACCCAGCAGGATATCCAGAGCGCTGCGTTCACCTTCACCAAGGGTGGTTATGTCATCGCAGAGGTCGACGCTGCGTTGGCGCGCCTTGAGCATGCGGTGGTGGACAAGGAAACGGCACGGCAAATCACAGGTGATGGCGCCGTTGCATGGCAGGCTCGTACCCAACAGCTTTACAACATGATCAGCGCCCATGCCAAGCGCGGTCACAAGGATCGTTTCATGCGCGGGGAGAAGAAGCGTCCTTCCTACGATGTCAAGCAGGTGGATCGTCTGGTCGACCAGATCATCACCAAATCCTCGGATGATTTGGACGTCAGGTCGATGAGCAGCGAGGAAGCCAAGGACTTGGCCGATCTCAATTCAAGCACCGTGGCCAACGTTATTTTCACCCAGCGCAAAGGCAGCCGGGGGTACGACGAGCGTCAGGTCGATTATTATCTTGATGCCTGCGTCCAGCTTTTGAGCCGCGTTGAATCCTATGCACGTATTACCGACTACAACGCAAAGAACGCCACCGCGTCTGCGGCTGCCCAACCGTCTGCGGCCCCGACTCCGGTCCCTGTTGTTGCGCCGGTGCAGCCAGTTTCCGCGTCTGGCAATGCCTCTGTCAGCCCGTTGATCGATGACAACGCCACAGTTCCATTCGCGGATCAGCCTATTCCATCAGCTCCATCGCCTGCTCCTCTTTACCAGGCTGCGCAGCCTACGGAGCCTGCACAAAATGCGCAGACTACTGTTTCTTCGGGTTCTTTTGACGCGTTCCAGGCGGACAACCAAACTGTGTCCAATGATTTCGGTACCGCTTCTTCCTCCACATTTGATTTCAATACCGCGGTTCCCAATACGCCTGCTCCGGTAATTCCCAATTTGCCAGATGGCGTCGGAGCAACGGGCAACAATGTTCCTCAGCCGGTCCAAGGCACCGAGGCCGATGCAAATTCCTCATTGGCCGCTTTGGCCAGTATGGCGCATACCGCTGAAAATACATCCAAGAATGCCGAAACCGCAGCGTTTAATCCTCAGATGCCAACGCTCAGCACCCCGTCTCAGGACATTGCTGGCAATGATGCTGCGAGTGCCAGCTCCGATGCCGAGATTCCGAACATTTTGTTCCCCGATCCCAGCGCCGGTAAAAGTGATGATCAGAAGACCGGTGAGTGACACTTCCATCAGCAGCGTACATTGTGCCGTGGGCCACTTATCATGAGCACTGTGTCCAACGAATTGTCCTACAAAGCCGAAGTTTTCGGAGCTCAAAGCCAAAACGCCGATAGATTTTCGAGCAACAAACCCAACGAACCATGGGGGCTTGGCCGTCGTCTTTTGGTGACCGTCCCTATTTTTATCGTGCTTTTGGGCATTCTTGTCACGGTTTCCAACCTCACCGGCGTGCCGTGGAAAAGAGAGCCCACCGGTCAGTCGATATCCACCCTTTCCCCGAATACCGGTGTTACGTTCGATAATCCGCAAGGTCTTCCACTGGCGCATCGTAAGAGTTTCAAGGTTTCTTCGCGTACGGTCACGTTGGATGTCAAAAGGCCGGCCACGGGTGCTGTGCAGCATATCAATGTCTTGATCAGGACGCCTAAGGACCCTGCAGGGGTGAATGCAAAGCACCCTGGGATCGTTTTCATGCACGGCGCCGGATACGGGACCGCCGAAAACAGTTTCGGTGACGTCGCGGCCGATCTCTCATCAGCCGGATTCGTCACCGCAGTGCCTGACAAGCCCGTATGGTCGACCAACGACATCACCCGCGACTATGCTGGCAGTGCCAAGGCCTACGATCAGGTCGTGCGCTGTCTGCGTACGCAACACGACGTCGATCCGGGCAAGATTGGCCTGTACGCCACTTCCGAAAGCACGTGGATCTCACCTTATGTCATCAAATACGACAAGCACATCGCTTTCCAACTTCTTTTGAGCCCGATGGTCTATGGTCCGCGGCAATCCTTGGGATTCTTCGTCGGACAGGATTTTTCGCTGGTGGGTGCGAACGACGGCTATCAATCCATCGTCCGCAGACTGTTCCATGCCGATGCCGACATGTTCGGGCTTCATAACTTCGATTTTCCGATGGATCTGCCGGAGGCCTACGCGGTGCCGACCATGGTCGTCTATGGTTCGAAAGACGTGTTGACCGCCCAGGTCGAGGGACTGGAACATATCCTTTACTCTGCACATCGTGCCGGCAACCAGAACGTGACGGTACGCAGCTATTCCGTTGCGAACCACGTCCTGCGGCTCGGTGACGAGGAGGACAGCGGCACCCCGTTCGTCGACGATTACATCAGCGACGTCATTTCATGGGCCGTGGGCACGGCAGCAGGACTCAAACAGACCAGCGAGCTCGTCGCAGGCGCCACCATCCGGCAATCCATTGCGGTGCCTGTGGAACTTCAGGCTGATCGAAACCTGACCGTCTACGGGGCTATCGTCAACCTCGGCATGGTGGTTCTGCTGGTCGCGGCGTTGCTGATGGCGTTGCTCGGTTGCGCGATCAAGGTGCTGCGAATGATTCGTCACGACCACAGCAAGGTGTTCGGTTTCATGCGAGGTTTCGGCAGTGAGCTGTTGGCGGTGACCGTCACGACGCTGGCGACGTTCGTGCTCTTCGTCGCAGGGCTGGTGCAGGTTATCATGGCTGTGGTCAGGCTCTGCTGGGGTGGCGCGCCCACGGAGAACCCCGGCATGATGTATTGGAGTTGGCCGGTCATCCAGGTGGTTTCGACCTTGGTTGTCTGGGCATGGGCCCGAATTCTGGCCCGTTGCATCGAAGTCGCACGGCTGCGCGGACTGGCGCAGTTCCCGCCCCGCAAAGGGGCTATCAGCGATGTGGTCAGTGGCCGAGAGCCGGTGTTCGCTTCGAAACGGTTTGGCCGTGTCTTCTTCTGGCTGGTAGCGGCGGCGATGTTCAGCGTCCTGTTGTTCTTTGCGTTCTGGGGCCTGTTCATCTTCTAGAGACGGTAAGGCTTCAGGCCAGATGGTACTTTGCGTTGGTACTGGTGGAGAATGTACGGTGTTGTGCTTGCAAGTGCAACTGGCGTTTCAGCACTCCCGTACGAGGCACGGCGGGTACGGTGGCCGTAGTATGTATCTGTGGTTGCAAGAGGGAGGTGAATGCGGATGGCGCTGTATCGCGATGAAGGCGTGGTTCTGAAGACCGTCAAACTCGGCGAGGCCGACCGTATCATCACGCTGCTGACCAAAACCCACGGCAAGGTGCGAGCCGTGGCCAAAGGTGTGCGTCGCACGAAATCGCGGTTCGGCGGCAGGCTGGAACCTTTCATGCGTGATGACTTGCTGATAGCCGAAGGCCGATCGCTCGATGTCATTTCGCAGGCCGCTTCGATCTCTTCGTACACCGCCCGTATTTGCGTCGATTATGATGCCTACACCGCAGCCAACGTCATCGCCGAGATCACCGACAAGCTCGTCTCCAATGAGCATGAACCCGCCCAACGCCAATACATGCTGTTGATTTCTGCGTTGGCGGCATTGGCGCGCGCAAAACACCGGGCCGAGGCCATCAGCGATTCCTACGTCATGCGGGCTCTGGCACAGGCAGGCTGGACCCCGCGGCTTTCATCCTGCACGGTGTGCGGCAAGCGCGATGACCTTGATTACTTTTCCGTGGCTTCCGGCGGAATACTGTGCTCCACCGACCACACCCCGGATTCGAAACGCATCGATCTGGACGGCCGCGAACAGATGGAGGCGCTTGTCGAAGGCGACTGGAATGTACTCGATTACGCACCGTTGAAAGCCGAAATTCGTCGATTTGTTGAAGAATGGGGTGAATATTACCTCGAACGTCCCATTCGCTCGCTGAAGTTGCTAGATTCGTAAGTATGGCTTTTGAACATGTGGACTACACCTCGCTTGACGTTCCTGCGGCTCCCTTTTCCGATCCGTCGATTATCCCGGCGTTCCCCAAGAACAAGGTTCCCCGTCACGTCGGCGTCATCATGGACGGTAACGGGCGTTGGGCCCAGCAGCGCGGCCTGACCCGCACTCATGGGCATCAGGCCGCCGAACCGGTCGTATTCGACACCATCGCCGGAGCCATTGAAGCCGGCGTGCGTTATCTGAGCCTGTATACCTTCTCCACTGAAAACTGGAAACGAAGCCCCCAGGAAGTGCGTTTTCTGATGGGTTTTTCCCGAGACATCATCCATCGTCGGGTCGCTCAGATGGACGAATGGGGCGTGCGCGTGCGCTGGTCCGGCAGGCGACCGAGGCTTTGGAAGTCGGTGATCGACGAGCTTGAGGTGGCCATGGAGCGGACCAAGCACAATTCGACCATCGACGTGGTGTTCTGCATCAATTACGGAGGCCGTTCCGAAATCGCCGATGCCGCTGCGGCCATCGCCAAGGAAGTGCGTGACGGCAAAATCAGCGGGGACCGTGTCACCGAATCGATGATTGCCGACCACCTGTACAATCCTGATATTCCCGATTGCGATCTGGTCATCCGCACTTCCGGCGAGCAACGCACCTCGAACTTCCTGCCATGGGAGGCGGCCTATGCGGAACTTGATTTCGCACCTGAACTTTTCCCGGACTACGGACGCGAGGCGCTCTGGCGTTCCATCGACCACTATGTCCACCGCGACCGTCGTTTCGGCGGCGTGAAGACCAAAGCAAGGTGATGGCTGTTCAGCCGATGAATGGACGGTAGGGATACATGCAAGTAGCGGTGCTTCCAAAACGGTTTGGAAGCACCGCTACCGTGTGAAAGACCGAAATACGGCCAGCATATACTCAACGAGATGATCGATGCACAATCGAGCATCTCATCGACTTATTCCGCGCCGATAACCGACTGGTTTTCGATAATCTGGCAATGGATGCAGGCCGGAATGGCCGAATTGATCGGCGGCAGATCGATAAGTTCCTTGGGGAACGGGTCTTCGCCCAGCGAACGCTTTTCGATCAGCGATACCAGCTTGCAGACCGCCCAATACCCCATCTCGTAATAGGGCACGGCGACCGAAGTCAGCTTGGGGGAGAAGGTGTCGACGATGTTACTGTCGTTACCCACGCCGATAACCGACAGATCCTTGCCTACGGTCAGGCCACGGCGTGCCGCGCATTCGTAGATGTACCAGGCGCGTGCGTCATCATAGCAGAAGAACCCGTCGGGATGTACGTTATCGAATAGCGAGGAAACCATGCCGAGTGCGTCGCCGTCCTGTGAAACATTGACGACCATCTCCTGATTGAAGGGAATCTTCGCCTCATAGAGCGCCCGACGATAGCCCTCAAGCCTGGTGGCCTGGGCGATGGTCGGAGCCGCATTGCCGATATAGGCGATTTTCTTGGCGCCGGAATCGATCAGCCTCTTGGTGGCATCGTAGCCGGTGGCGAATTCGTCCGGCTCGACGATGGGGAAGCGGTTGTCGACGGTATTGGTGGAAATCAGCACCAACGGGGAATGGACGAGATCTTCGGGAACCTCAGTGACCTGGCTCGACGGCTTGGAATAGAGGAATCCGTCCATCCCATAACGTTGCAGCACCGAAATCTGATCCGTCTGGCTTGCGGAACCATCGGTGTCGACGAACAGGATGATATAGCCGTAGTGGCTTGCTGCGTCCTGCGCGCCTTGCAGGGTCTGCGCGGTATAGGGGATGTCGTATATTTCATCGGCGACGAAACCCAGAATCCCGGTTTTGCTGGTACGTAGGCTGCGTGCCATCGGATTGGGCTTATAACCAAGTTCGTCGGCTATCTCTCGCACCTTCGCAGCGATTTGCGTTTTTACGCGCCCGGCATCTCTGTTGTTGAGTACCAAGGAGACAGTGGAGATCGAAACTCCGGCCTTCTCCGCGACGTCTTTCATTGTCATCATGTGTTTTAATCTATACCTATTTACGGACTAACTAAAACCTGACGGCTTGTATTTGAAATAAATGCTCGTTTCATTGGAAATTGGCGGTTTATTTCGTTTGACTTAAAATGTCGTCAACAAGTTGTTGTTTCTCTTTGATTTGTCCGGAAAAACCGGGACGTATATCGAGTTTAAGTGTGACGCCGGTACGGTATCCCTGGGCGGCCAGCACCATCGTCGCGTCTCGGACGGTCTTGAGCACGTCGTCAAGATCGCCTTCGATGTTGGTGAACATGGCGTTCGTCTCGTTCGGCAATCCCGACCTGCGAATCACATCGATGGATTGCGCGACATAAGTGCTCAGTTCCGATCCGGTGCCGCTGGGGGCAATGGCCACGGCGGCCACCGTGTTGATATAGGGCTTGCCGGTTTTCGGATCGGTAGGGACGGTTTGTTTGACGGCGTTGCGGTCGATGTTTTCACTCATCTTCACTCCTTGAATCGTTGATTGCATGCTACCTGCAAGGCTTCGCATTGCCGCCGTTGCGTCTGCCGGGTGTGTCACGCTCTGCCGATACAGTGGGCACACAGGCAAATGTCATGGAACGGCTGATTAAAGCCGATAATCGGAAGGTGTGTCGTGGCTCAATCCAAACTTGATGAAGTCGTATCGTTGGCCAAGCGTCGTGGTTTCGTGTTTCCCGCCGGAGAGATCTACGGCGGCACGCGTTCCGCATGGGATTATGGCCCGCTCGGCGTCGCTCTGAAAGACAATATCAAACGTGAATGGTGGCGTTCGATGGTGGTCACCCGTGGCGACGTCGTGGGCGTGGACACCTCCATCATCCTTCCTTCCGCAGTTTGGGAGGCCTCAGGCCATGTCAAGGTCTTCAACGACCCGTTGATCGAATGCCTCAACTGCCACAAGCGCCAGCGCGCCGACAAGCTGCAGGAATCCTACGCCGAGAAGCACGGCGACAAGATGCCTGAGGATGGCTTGAAGTCCATCGTCTGCCCCGACTGCGGCACCCGCGGCCAGTGGACCGAGCCGCGTGACTTCAACATGATGCTGCGCACCCACCTGGGGCCGGTGGACGACGAGAACTCGCTGCACTATCTGCGTCCGGAGACCGCTCAGGGCATCTTCGTGGACTTCAAGAACGTGATGACCTCCGCCCGTCGCAAGCCGCCGTTCGGCATCGCCAACATGGGCAAGTCGTTCCGCAACGAGATCACCCCCGGCAACTTCATCTTCCGCACCCGTGAGTTCGAACAGATGGAGATGGAGTTCTTCGTCGAGCCCGGTACCGACGAAGAGTGGCACCAGTACTGGATCGACACCCGCACCCGCTGGTACACCGACCTGGGCATCAACCCGGAGAACCTGCGCCATTACGAGCATCCCAAGGAGAAGCTGGCGCACTACTCCAAGCGTACCGTCGACATCGAATACAAGTTCGGCTTCAAGGGCAGTGATTGGGGTGAGCTCGAAGGCGTGGCCAACCGCACCGACTTCGACCTTTCCGCGCACCAGGAGCACTCCGGCGAGGACCTCAATTTCTTCGACCAGGCCAGCGGCAAGAAGTACATCCCCTACGTCATTGAGCCGGCGGCGGGCCTGACCCGTTCGTTGATGGCCTTCCTTGTGGATGCCTATGCAATCGATGAGGCGCCGAACACCAAGGGCGGCGTCGACCGCCGCACCGTGCTGCGTCTCGATCCGCGTCTGGCCCCTGTCAAGGCAGCCGTCTTCCCGTTGAGCAAGAAGGCGCCGCTGCAGGGCATCGCACACGACCTGGCCGCCGAACTGCGACAGCACGATTGGATGATCGACTACGACGAGGCCGGTGCCATCGGACGCCGCTACCGTCGTCAGGACGAGATCGGCACCCCACTGTGCATCACCGTCGACTTCGACACGGCCGACGACCATGCGGTGACCATCCGCGAACGCGACTCCATGAAGCAGGAGCGCGTGGATCTCGACAACGTCGCCAAGTACGTGGCCGACCGCATCGGTGAGAAGCGCGTGCGCTACCCCGAAGGCCCGGCCTCCATCGTCGGTACTACTGCAGCCGATGGCGCCGTAGACTTCGCCAAGGAGTCTGGCGTCGATGAGTCTGCTCCGGTCAAGGTAGCAGAAGCTGGCGGTCTCTACTGATATTTATTTGAAGCAGTAATAATCCCGTTGAGTGTTGGAGGGCGGGATATGCGATGTTCGGGCGTAAGACACGGCCGAGCGGCCAAGGAGCGTCCCGAACATTGTATATCCCGCCCTCCAACACGTCAGTTGAAGTAAATAGGGGATACGTGAAGAACTTTGAGGAATGGCTGAAGAAAGTCGATTATTCGGAGGCTAGACAGCACTTTGATGAGGGCTGGGACGAAGCGCTCAAGGCGCTGCCGGGGCTCGATCCGAACGACACCAGTGCCCAGGCCGGCGAATACGAGGCCGCTGACGACGGCAAGCCGCTGCCGAAGATCGCTCCGGTCGACTTGGGACCCATCCACGTTCAGACGCCGGTGGTGCTCTCTCCGATGGCCGGTGTGACCAACTGGCCGTTCCGCTCGATCTGCCGCGCCTACGGGCCCGACGGGCTCTATGTCGCAGAAATGGTTACCGCGCGGGCGCTGGTGGCCCGCAATCCCAAGGCGCTGCGCCTCTGCCGGTTCGCCCCTACTGAGAAGATTCGTTCCTTGCAGCTCTACGGAGTCGATCCCAACATCACCGCGCAGGCCGCGCGCATGGTCGTCGACGGCAAGTTGGCCGACCATGTCGACCTGAACTTCGGCTGCCCGGTGCCCAAGGTCACCAAGCGCGGGGGAGGGTCGGCGCTGCCGTGGAAAATCGACCTGTTCCGCGAGCTCATCCACCGTGTGGTCGAAGTGTGCCGTGATGCCAATATACCGGTGACCGCCAAGATTCGCGTCGGTATCGACGCCGACCATACCACGTTCCTCGATGCCGCCCGCATCGCCGAGGACGAGGGCTGCGCCGCAGTGACCCTGCACGCCCGCACCACCGCCGAATATTATGGTGGTCACTCCGATTGGAGCCGTATCGCCGAGCTCGTCCAAGCCGTTGATGTTCCCGTGTTCGGCAACGGCGACATCTGGGGAGCCGAAGATGCGCTGGAAATGGTGCGCCAGACCGGTTGCGCCGGCGTCGCCATCGGTCGTGGCTGCCAGGGCCGTCCGTGGATTTTCTCGGACATCAAGCATGCGTTCGCCGGTAGTGACGAACGGTTCAGCCCGACTCTGGGCGGGGTCTTCAAAATCATCATGGCCCACGGCCAGTTGCTGCGGCTCTTCTATGACGGTGACGAAACGATGGCCGTGCACGACCTGCGCAAGCATATCGCCTGGTATCTCAAAGGATTCCCGGTAGGCGGATCGACCCGTCGAGCATTCATGGAATCGGAGACCTTGGACGATGTCAGAACGGTGATGGACCGGCTCGACCCCACCGTCGAATATCCGGAACGTGTCACCGATAAGCCCCGCGGACGTGTTCGCTACGCGAAAAAGGTTCATGTCCCATACGGTTGGTTCGATTCGCGCACCACGACCCACGAAGAGCGCGAGCGGCTGTTCGGCGATGACCCGATGGACGCCAGCTACTGATTCGGATTCCGTTAACAATCAGTGCGGTTGAGTGGCGGAGTGGAGATATACGATGTTCGGGACGCTCCGGGCTGAGCCGTTTCGCAGACAGTCCTGTGGGCTGTCTGTAGGCGAAGTGAGTGCGACGTATCGAGCGCGAAAGCAAAATCTCTGATTTTGCAGGCCGTGTCTTACGCCCGAACATCGCATATCTCCACTCCGCCACGTCAGTCGTATATCCATATCGAGATTTCGAATACAATCATAAAAAATAAAAAATATGCGGTACACCCCGGGAAATAGTCTTAATATAGGCGTGTTCTGCGATAGAGTAATAGGCATAACCGTGAAGTGACAGGAGACTATGGTGAGCGAGATTGCCCAAAATGACAATTTCAACGATAAGACGAGTATCAAGGTAGTCGGGGTTGGTGGCGCCGGTGGTAACGCCGTCAATCGCATGATTGCCGAAGGCTTGCAGAATGTTGAATTTGTAGCGATTAATACCGATGCGAAAGATCTGCTCCGCAGCGACGCGGATGTCAAGATTTCCTTGAGCGACCATTCCAGCCGTGGGCTCGGGGCTGGGGCCGACCCGGAAAAGGGCGCCAAGGCCGCGCAGGATCATCAGTCGGATATCGAAGAGGCGCTCAAGGGCGCCGATATGGTCTTCGTCACCTGCGGTGAAGGCGGTGGCACCGGTACCGGTGCAAGTCCCATCGTCGCTCGTGCGGCGCATCAGCAGGGCGCCTTGACCATCGCGGTGGTCACCCGTCCGTTCGCTTTCGAAGGCCCGCAGCGTGCGGCTTCGGCAAAGCTCGGCATCGAAAACCTGCGCAAGGAAGTCGATGCGCTGATCGTCATTCCCAACGATCGTCTCCTCGAGCTTTCCGACAAGACCATCGGCATCGTCGATGCCTTCAAGACGGCCGATACCGCACTTTTGGCCGGCGTGCAGGGCATCACCGATCTCATCACGATGAACTCCTACATCCACGTCGATTTCTCCGACGTCACCGCCATCCTGCGCGGTGCAGGCACGGCGCTCTTCGGCATCGGCTCGGCCCGCGGCGAGGACCGCGCCACCCAGGCCGCCGAGATCGCCATCAGCTCCCCGTTGCTCGAAGAGAGCATCGAGGGCGCTCACGGTGCGCTGATCAACATCGCCGGTCCCACCGACCTGAAGTTGCAGGAAGCCAGCGACGCCACCGAGCTGGTGCGCAAGGCCATTCACCCTGAAGCCCAGATTATCTGGGGTCTTGCCCTGGACGATGCCTATGGCGACGAGGTTCGTGTCACCGTCATCGCCGCCGGCTTCGACACCGACGGCAAGAAGGACGCCGAGAATCTGGATACGGTCTCAACGTCAACGGAATCTGCAGGCCACGGCTTTGAAACCGAATCGCAGACCCCGCTGGTGCGTCACGTGCCCGATTTGGACACCCCGACCGTCGCGCATACCCCGGAAGCCAATCCGTATGATGATTCAGATGAATCGTCCTCACCTGACGATCCCGGCGATCTCGATATCCCCGATTTCCTGCGCTAAAAAGTAGACGAAAGGATTGTTATGGCTGGATATATGAAAAAGGCGATGTCATATCTCGGCATGGCTGACGTCGTTGATGACGATGACGACGAAACGCAGGAAACCGAAGACACCGCACTCTCCGATTTCGATTCGGACACCACGGTCACGCCTATCACTCCGCAAACGACTCCGGCAGCCCGCAGCCAGGATAGTGCGTCCTCGACGCGAACCGCCAAGCCTTTCCCTACAGGCCGTATCAACCGTATCACCACGATTCATCCCAAGACCTATGATGAAGCCCAGAAGGTCGGTCGCGCCATACGAGACGGCATTCCCGTGGTCTTGAATCTCACCGGCGTCTCGGAAGCCATCGCCTACCGGATCGTCGATTTTTCGGCAGGCGTGGTCTTCGGTGTCCGCGGGTCGCTGGAACGAGTCACTCCAAGGGTCTTCCTGCTGAGTCCCGCGCAGGTCAACATCAAGGTGGACCAGTCCTCATCCGATGAATCCGAAGACGACCTGTTCTGAGGTGTTATGCTTTCCATTCTCCTGTATCTGATCAAGTGGCTCATCGGCGTTTATGAGACAGTGCTTTTTATCAGGGTGCTTATCGACTGGGTGTTCGTGCTGATGCCACGTTGGCGTCCGGGTCGCGTGATCGGGTCGATCGTCAACGTCTTCTATGTGCTGACCGACCCGCCGTTGCGCTGGTTGCGCCGCTACATCCCGGTCATCCGTATGGGTAACGGTGGATTGGACGTCACCCCGATGGTTTTATGGTTCATCTTGGCAGTGGTGGAATTCATCATCTAGTTTTCGATTTTCGAGGGAGAATTCCACTTCCTCATGGAGAAAGGCCATATTATGGCGTTGCTGACGGCACAACAAGTAAGCAATAAGGCGTTCCAGGTAGTGCGTTTCAAGGAAGGCTATGATGTCGGGGAAGTCGATGATTTCCTCGATCAGGTCGCCGACACCCTGACCGCGCAGCAACAGCGGATTTCGTATCTTGAGGGCCAGCTTGGCGCGGGTGCTTCTTCCGCTGGCCAGGTCTCCGGTATGGGGGCCGGCGCGCAGGGCTTCGTACCGGACATCTCATCGTCTTCGTCATATTCTTCTTCGACCGATTCGCAAGCCACACCAGGCAATGACAGGTTCTCATCCTCGCAACAGGTTTCATGGGAACAATAAACATAAAATAAGTATCTTGGAGAGATTGTGAGACCTTCGGGTACACTGCGTAGTGTAGGATTTGTATAAGAGTCCAAAAATCAGAGGCATTATGCCCAAAGTGAGGTGTAAAAGTTTATGGCACTGTTAACGCCGAAAGATATCAGGGAACATGCCTTCCAAACCGTGCGTTTTAAAGAAGGATACGATGTCGAAGAGGTCGATGACTTCCTCGATCAGGTCACCGAGACCGTAGAAGCTCTCGGCAAGCAGGCCATGGCGAACGGCAACGGTCAGTCGACGCAGTCGCTCGGACCGGATGTCAGCAAGCTCAATTCCAAGATTTCCGACCTGACCAGCCAGGTACAGACCCTGAGCCGCGAGAACCAGACTCTGAAGACGGCGGCAAGCCAGCAGAACACCGCCAATCAGCCCGGCGCAAGTGTGGATGCCTCCAAGCTCGCCGAGGCCGAGGAAAGCAACCGTGCCTTGGCCGAGCAGAACAAGCAGCTGAAGGATCAGGTTGACCGCCTGAACTCCCAGATCGATCAGCTCACCGCCCAGGCGGCCCAGGCTGCGGGCAAGAAGGACATCGGCAACCAGCTCGCCGCGGTCCAGCACGAGCGCGATGAATTCCGCAACGGCAACGAAAAGCTTTCCCGTGAGCTGGAGCAGGCCAAGAAGCAGCTCTCCAACGCCAGTCAGCAGACCAAGCAGCTGCAGGATCTCTCCCGCCAGCTTGAGGAATCCAAGCAGCGTGAGAACCAGCTGCGTGCCCAGGTCTCCAAGATCGAGCCGAACACCGAGACCGGCAGCCTCCAGAAGATCGCGGGGGCAGCTGCCGGGGCTTCCAGCGAGCCCGAGCGCGCGACCGCTATGCTGACGCTCGCCATGCAGCTGCACGATCAGTACGTGGACAAGGGCAAGGCCAAGGCCAAGGAGATTACCGACGCCAGCCAGAGCAAGTATCAGGAGCTGGTCAGCAAGGCCAACGATTATTCGACCCGCACCCGCAGCGAATCCGACGAGTACGCCAAGCAGACCCGCGGCAAGGCCGAGGAATATTCCAAGCAGACCCGCGCTGATGCCGATACGTATGCGCAGAAGACCCGCACCGCCGCTGACGATTATTCCACCCAGAAGCATTCCTCTGCCGATACCTATGAGGCCGAGGTCCAGCGTCGCGCCGGCGAATATGACCAGAAGACGCGTGCCGCTGCCGAGACCTATGCTCAGCAGGTGCGCGACAACCTCGCATCCCAGTCCAAGGTCATCGAGTCGAATATTCAGAGCCTCAAGCAGTTCGAGACCGAATACCGTACCCGCCTGACCGAGTTCCTGGGTCAGCTTGTCTCCCAGGTAAGCGATACGAATACATACAACAAGATGGAAGAACCCAAGGACTGATTCGGCCATCGATATGAAGAAGGTATCTCCTCAACGGCCGCGCAATCGTGTGGCCGTTTTCGCTATCGTTGCGCTCTTGGCGCTGTTGGCCGACCGGCTGACCAAACTGTGGGCGCAGGCCGCACTGGCCGACGGCAGGACTGTCGTCATCATCCCCAGGGTTCTGTGTTTGACGTTGCTGCGCAATCCCGGGGCGTCGCTGGGGATGGGCTCGTCGGTCACTTGGCTGATTTCCTGCTTGGCGTTCGTGGCCTGCGTAGTGTTGGCCTATCTGTCATTGACCAGGACCTCACTATGGTGGACGGCTGCGCTGACGTTGGCGTTCGCCGGGGCGTTCGGCAATCTCATCGACCGTGTTGTTTTCGCCCATGGGTTCCTCAACGGTTCGGTGGTGGATTTCCTGAACTACGGCTGGTCTGTCGGCAATGTGGCCGATATAGAGCTTGCAATCGCCGCGGTGCTTATCGTTCTTCTTCTCTTGGCGAACGTGCCATTTGGCGATCAAGAAAGCGACGATAGTCAGGATGCCGCAAAAGAACCGGCCGGAAGCGTCGAGAGCAGGGGAGCGGACAGCCGATGAGCCGACTGGTACCTGCCCCGGATGCTTTGATCGGCAAGCGATTCGATGTTGCCGTCGCCAAGATGCTTGGTGTCTCGCGTTCCAAAGCCGTCGAATTCATCGAAGCCGGTGAAGTGTCCGTATTGCAAAGGAGCATTTCGAAATCGGGAACGTTGGCCAGCGGCGATACCGTCGAATTCGATATCGTCGAGCCTGATCCCGAACCTGAACCGCTGGCAGAAGGCATGGCCGTCGTCTATGAGGATGACGATATCGTTGTGGTCGACAAGCCGGTCGGTGTCGCCGCGCACGCTTCCGCAGGTTGGACGGGCCCTACGGTGTTGGGCAGTCTGCTGGCCCGAGGAGTGCATATCACCTCTATGGGGGCTCCCGGCAGGCAGGGCATTGTCAGCAGGCTGGATGTCGGCACCAGCGGGCTTATGCTGGTTTGCAAATCCGATCTGGCCTATCGTGAAATGCGCCGCCAATTCGCCAATCATGAAGTGACCAAAATCTACCATGCCTTGGCTCAGGGCAACTTGACCCACGACAAGGCGACCATCGAGGCCCCTATCGGACGTGCCAAGGTCTCGGATTTTCGTTTTACCGTCACGCCGCTTGGCAAAAAGGCGATCACGCATTTCGATGTGTTGGAACGGTTCAGCGAGGCGACGCTGGTGAGCGTCAACCTTGAGACGGGCCGTACCCACCAGATCCGCGTGCATTTCTCGTCCATCGGCCATCCGCTGGTAGGTGACCCGATGTACGGGGCCAATCCCGTATTCGCGCAACGTCTGGGGCTGACCCGCCAGTGGCTGCATGCGATGCGTCTGGAGTTCAGGCATCCTCGTACCCACTTACACACCGTGGTGCAGTCTCGGTATCCCGCCGATCTGCAGCACGCCCTCAATGCCGTGCGTGAGGACAAACGCGAAAAAGAATAAATGCGGCAAAAGCGTATAACCTCAAAATGATTCGCTGAAGGCTTTCCGGGTCTCGCCGGCTCGGTATCGTGGAGACCATGGCCAATTCCGGAAATTTTGTTCAGTTGCATAACCACACGCATTATTCGTTGCTCGACGGTGCGTCCAAGATTCCCGACCTGATCAACCGTGCCAAAGAACTTGAAATGCCGGCCATCGGTATCACCGACCACGGCAATATGCACGGTGCCTACGAGATGTGGAGCAACGCCGTAAGCGCCGGTATCAAGCCGATCATCGGCATCGAAGCCTACGTCACCCCCGAAACGTCGAGGACCGACAAGACCCGTGTGCACTGGGGGACAGAAGCCCAACGAAGCGATGACGTCTCCGGTGGCGGCTTCATCACCCACATGACCCTTTGGGCCGAAAACGACGAGGGGCTGGTCAACCTGATGAAGGCCTCGTCCGTGGCCAATCTGGAAGGCCGCGTCGGCAAGTGGCCCCGCATGGATTACGAGGTTCTGGAACGCTACCACAAGGGTGTCATCGGCACCTCCGGCTGCCCCTCCGGCATCATCCAGACCCGCCTGCGCCTGGGGCAGTACAAAGAGGCCTTGCGCGCCGCGCACCAGCTGCAGGATATCTTCGGGCGCGATAATTTCTATATCGAGCTGATGGACCACAATCTCGAGATCGAGAAACGTGTTTCCACCGACCTGCTCAAGATCGCAAAAGATCTCGGTGCCCCTATCATCGCCACCAACGATTCCCATTACGTCCACGAGGCCGATCGCGGTTCGCAGGATGCGATGCTCTGCATCAATTCCGGTTCGCATCTGGATGACCCGAACCGCTTCAAATTCGACGGTTCCGGCTACTACATCAAGTCGGCCGAGGAAATGCGCGAGCTGTTCCGCGACCTGCCCGAGGCCTGCGACAACACGCTGGAAGTGGCCGAACGCTGCAACGTCATGTTCGACGACCACGAGGACGGCGCGTTCATGCCGCTCTTCGACTGCCCGGAAGGCTGGGACGAGACCTCGCTTTTCCTTCACGACGTGCAGGCCGGTCTTGAGAAACGCTACGACGGCAATGTGCCCGACGACGTGCGCCGCCAGGCCGACTACGAATGCGGCGTGATCTGCCAGATGCAGTTCTGCGGCTACTTCCTTGTCGTCTCCGACTACATCAACTGGGCCAAGACCCACGGCGTGATGGTCGGCCCCGGCCGTGGATCGGCGGCAGGCTCGATGGTGGCCTACGCCATGGGCATCACCGAACTCGACCCGTTGAAGCACGGTCTGATTTTCGAACGCTTCCTCAACCCCGAGCGTGTCTCGCTGCCTGATATCGATATCGATTTCGACCCCGAGGGCCGCCAGAAGGTGCTCGATTACGTGGCCGACAAATACGGTCATGACAAGGTGGCGCAGTGCGTCATCTACGGCACCATCAAGACCAAGCAGGCCCTGAAGGATTCCGCGCGCATCATGGGCTACGAGTTCTCGGTCGGCGACCGCATCGTCAAGGCGTTGCCACCGAGCAAGAACGGCAAGGACGCGAGCTTGAAGGAGATGTTCGACCCGACCAGCAAGAAGTATGCCGAGGCGCGCGAGTTCCGTGAGCTTTACGATTCGGATCCGGACGCCAAGCGCATCACCGAACAGGCCAAGGGCATCGAGGGCCTGATTCGTCAGACCGGTGTGCACGCCTGCGCCACCATCATGTCGGCCACGCCGATCACCGATACCTCGCCGTTGCTGGAACGCACCGACGGCACGGTGACCACGACCTTCGAATACCACACCTGCGAAACGCTGGGGCTGGTCAAGAACGACTTCCTCGGCCTGTCCAACTTGACGGTCATCCGCGATACGCTGAAAAACATCGAGCTCAACGGCAAAAAACCCATCGACTACACCAAGATTCCGTTGGACGATAGGCCGACCTACGACCTCTTAACACGAGGCGACACTCTCGGCGTCTTCCAGCTCGATGGCGACGGCATGCGCGCGCTGCTCAAAAGCCTCAAACCCGATAACTTCAACGATATTTCGGCATTGATCGCCCTTTATCGCCCGGGCCCGATGGATGTGGATTCCCACAACAACTACGCCAAGCGCAAGAACGGCCTGCAGCCGATCACCCCGATCAACGACGAGGTGGCCGAGGCGCTCGCCCCCGTCCTCGACGAGACCTACGGCCTGATCGTCTATCAGGAGCAGGTGCAGTCCGCGGCGCGAATACTGGCCGGTTACTCGCTCGGCCGAGCAGATGTGCTGAGGCGAGCGATGGGCAAGAAAAAGCCCGAGGTGCTGGCCAAAGAGCAGGTGCCGTTCTTTGAAGGCATGAAGGAGCATGGCTACTCGCGCAAGGCCGCACAGGACGTCTGGGACATCTTCGTGCCCTTCGCCGGCTACGCGTTCAACAAGGCCCATTCCGCCGCCTACGGCCTGATCTCCTACTGGACCGCCTATCTCAAAACCCACTATCCGGTTGAATTCATGGCCGCCCTGCTGCAGAACGAACGCAGCAACAAGGACAAGACCGCGCTCTACCTCGGCGAGGCGAGGCGCATGGGCATTAAGGTGCTGCCGCCGGATGTCAACGAATCCCGGCTCGAATACGCGCCTGTCGGCGACATCATCCGCTTTGGCCTGGGCGCCATCCGCAATGTCGGCGACAAGGCCGTGCAGGACATCATCGCCGAACGCGAGACCAAACGCGGCAAGTTCGTCAACTTCATGGACTTCATCCGCCGCGTGCCGCTGACCGCGCTCAACAAGCGTCTTGTCGAATCGCTGATCAAGGCCGGCGCCTTCGACTCCATCGACCCGAACCGCCGCGCCCTCTTCCAGATTCACGAACCCGCCATCGACTCGGTGGTGAGCCTCAAGCGCAAGCAGGCCGAAGGACAGTTCGATCTGTTCAGCGATCTGGGTTCCGACGGCGATGACGGCGGAGCTGGAGCGGACGCGATGGGGGACGCCCAGGTCAGCGTTCCCGATATCGAGGAATGGGACAAGAAGACCAAACTCAACTTCGAGCGCGAGATGCTCGGACTCTACGTCTCCGACCACCCGCTTTCCGGCATGGCGTCGGTGTTGAACAGCCTGCGCGACATGTCCATCGCCCAGCTGATCAACAGTGCGCCGAAGATGGACGACCGGCAGCAGGTCACCATCGCCGGACTCATCACTTCCGTTGACAGGCGTGTCTCCAAGAAGGGCAATCCCTGGGCCATCGTCACCATCGAAGACATGGAAAGCTCCATCCAGTGCATGTTCTTCGGACGCGCCTATACGTCGGCCGCCGAATCGATGGCCGTTGACGAGGTGGTCCAGATCCGCGGGCAGATCGAGCTGCGCGACGAGACGGTGAGCTTGCGGGCCAACGAAATGGAAGTGCCGAACCTGGTGGACGAAGACGAACGCCCGTTGGTGCTTACCTTGCCGCAGACCGCGCTGAATCGTTCGCATGTCATGCATCTGGGGCAGATACTCACCAATCATCCAGGGGTCTGTGAGGTGAAGCTGGCAATCATGGATTCCAACGGCAATGCCCAGGTACTCACGTTCGGTGACCGGTTCCGCGTCAAACGGGATACATCGCTGTTCGCCGAAATCAAGATTCTTTTCGGCCCCAGGTGCCTACCTGCGTCGTAGATTTCGCTATGGTTGGCGGTGCTTCATTGAGCATGCCAATCATCTCGTTCGATGGCCTTTTGGCATGCCAAGAGGCTTTCTTGTAGCGGTTTCTGGCATAATATACACGATTTACTGTAATGCAACGAACCAAATGGGCAATCGGTCTCAGAATGTGAGTTGTGTCTCATGCTGAGACGTTGTGCCGAATACGATTACAGGTATGGATAATCAAACTATGCGAATTATCGATCTGCGCGGAAAGCGCCTCACACGCGCGCAAATGCTGGAGGCCATGCCTCGTGCCGAAATGGGCACGAACGAAGCCAGCAGCGCTGTGCGCCCTATTCTCGATGATGTCAAGGCCCGTGGAGCTGCGGCCTTGCGTGATTTCGAGGAGAAGTTCGATCATATTCGCCCGCACCATCTGCGCGTGCCCGTCGAGGCGATGCAAAGCGCGCTGGAAGAGCTGGATCCGGAGGTTCGCGCCGCCATCGAGGAATCGGTGCGTCGTATCCGCAAGGTTTGCGCCTCGCAGGTGCCGAAAGATTTTTATACCGATCTGGCCGAGGGCGCACGTGTCGCTGAGCGCTGGATTCCCGTCGAACGCGTTGGTCTCTACGTGCCCGGCGGCAAGGCGGTCTATCCTACTTCCGTGATCATGAACGCTGTGCCGGCCCAGGTTGCGGGCGTCTCCTCTCTCGCCATCGCCACGCCTCCGGCAGCCGATAACGACGGTCTGCCGAACAAGACCATCCTCGCCACCTGCGCCATTCTCGGCGTCGACGAGGTCTACGCGGTCGGCGGGGCACAGGCCGTTGCCATGTTCGCCTACGGCGCCAACGGCAGCGAACCGCAGGACGGCGAAGTGCTGTGCGAACCGGTCGACAAGATCACCGGTCCCGGCAACATTTTCGTGGCCACGGCCAAATCGATGGTCTCCGGCATCGTCGGTATCGACGCGGTGGCAGGACCCACCGAAATCGCGATCCTTGCGGACAAGACCGCCAATCCGAGCTGGGTGGCCGCCGACCTGATCGGTCAGGCCGAGCACGACGAGCTGGCCGGTTCAGTGTTGATCACCGACAGCGAGGAACTCGCCAAGAAGACGCAGGAAAGTCTCGATTACCGCGTGCCGCGCACCATGTCGCACGAACGCGTCGCCACGTCGCTGACCGGACGTCAGTCCGGCATCATCCTGACCGATGGGCTTGACCAGTCGGTGGATGCCGCCAACGCCTACGCCGCCGAGCACTTGGAGATTCAGACCGCCAACCCCGATGAGGTCGTGCCGCGCATCAAGAACGCCGGCGCCATCTTCCGCGGTCCGTATTCGCCGGTCCCGCTGGGTGATTACATGTCCGGTTCCAACCACGTGTTGCCCACTGGCGGCACTGCCCGCTTTGCCTGCGGTCTGGGGGTGCACACCTTCATGAAGCCGGTCGAGGTCATCGAATACGACGAGCAGGGCCTGAAGCCTTTGGCATCGCTGATCAACGCCTTCGCTGTTTCCGAGGACCTGCCCGCCCACGGCGAGTGCGTGCTGAGCCGCTTCGTCGACGATCCTTACGACAAGGCCACCTTGAAGGAACAGGAACGCAAGGCCGGTCTGCGCAAGTAGGTCATTTCATTTTCGGCCTCGGGTTCGGCGGTCTGAAGCCGCTGACCTGAGGCTATTGAAATTATCGGGAGGAAACCGGATATGATCGCCTATACGCATGAGCGGAGCATCACTGCCGAGCAGCTTGCTGCTGTATTCGATCGATCCGGAATCCATCGGCCGACCAAGGATTTGGCCAGGTTACAGAAAATGCTCGACCATGCCGATGTCTTATGGACGGCGTGGGACGGTGGGCGTCTTGTCGGTGTGGCACGCGCCCTGACCGATTTCAGCTACGCCTGCTATCTCTCGGATCTGGCGGTCGACAAGGATTATCAGCGTCAGGGCATCGGCTCCGGACTGGTGGACGGACATCGTCGTCAGCTTGGACCGGATGTTTCGTTGGTGTTACTGGCCGCGCAAAGTGCAATGGAATACTATTCAAAACTGGGTTTTGACCATATCAGCAACGCGTTCTCAATCGCAAGACGGCCTTTTTAGAGTAAACAGGATTCACGCAGGATTGCCATATGATTGCGGTAAAGGCCGATGAGGATAAAAAGTTAAGGGGAACATCATGACCAATTCGATTCCACGGGATCTGCCGCTGCGAAATGACCTGATCGGCGAGGTGCCGTATGGTGCGCCGCAGCTCGACGTACCGGTGTGCCTGAACGTCAACGAAAACCCGTACCAGCCCGCGCCGGCGGTGGTCGATGAAATCGCCGAGGACGTCCGTAGGATCGCTCCGAGCTTAAACCGTTATCCCGACCGCGAGCATACCGCGCTGCGTCAGGCCTTTGCAGATTATCTCGAACGCGAGTCGGGTGTGAAGCTCGGCGTCGGGCAGCTGTGGGGCGCCAACGGCAGCAATGAGATCATGCTCCAGCTCTTCCAGGCCTTCGGCGGGCCGGGTCGCAAGGCGTTGGGCGCGGACCCCACCTATTCGATGTACCCCGAATATGCGCGCGACACGTTCACACGTTGGGTCACGGTTGATCGCAATCCCGATTTCTCGCTCAATCTTGAGGCTTTGCTTGCGGCGATGGAACGCGAACAGCCGTCGATCATACTGCTGACCAGCCCGAACAACCCGACCGGCACCATTCTGCCGCCCGATCAGCTTGAGGCGGTGCTTAAGGCCGCACAAAACGCCAAGGTGGATGGCGCTGCAGCCGGCGTGCACCCTGTGGTCGTGGTGGACGAGGCCTACATCGAATTCCGCACTCCCGGCACGCCGAGTGCGCTTGAACTGCTGGCTGGTTACCCGAACCTTGCGGTGAGCCGCACCATGAGCAAGGCCTTCGCTTTCGCCGGCGCTCGTGTGGGCTATCTGGCCGCGGCACCCGGCATCATCGATTGCGTGCGCATCGTGCGCATGCCCTACCATCTTTCCGCCGTCACCCAGGCCACGGCGCTCGCGGCGTTGAAACACACCGACGAGCAGTTGAGCCAGGTTGAGCATCTTCGTAAGACACGCGAAGCGACCGCCGCATGGCTGAAAACGCAGACCTGGCATGGCAAGCCGATCCGGGTGGCGGATTCGCAATCCAACTTTGTTCTCTTCGGCGGAGCGTTTGAAGACCGGGAACGTATTTTCGACGAACTGTTGAAACGTGGCGTCCTCATCCGCGTGGTCGGGCCTGCCGGTTGGCTGCGTGTGTGCATGGGCACCGACGAGGAGATGACCCGCTTCCGTGAGGCATTGACGCAGGTGCTGGCACAGCTTGAAAACGAATAATCGTTGTTTCGTTTGGTGATTCCGTCACGTTGAATCCATTTTCCGCATAACCGCTGTGATTCAAGTGAGTTTCGCTTGACTTTGTAATGAATTATGATGGTATGAGCGTTGCGTTGTGTACAGCGACAAAGGAGTGGATATGGCGAGAGCGGCTACGATAGTACGCGAAACCAGCGAATCCAAGGTGGAGTTGAGCTTGAATCTTGATGGCACCGGAAAAACCGACATCGACACCTCGGTGCCTTTTTATAATCATATGATGACCGCGCTCGGCAAGCATTCGTTGATTGACCTCAAGATTCGTGCAAGCGGCGATACCGACATCGACGTGCACCACACTGTCGAGGACACGGCCATCGTCTTCGGAGAAGCGCTGAAGCAAGCTCTGGGCGACAAGCGGGGCATCCGCAGGTTCGCCGACGCCACCGTGCCGCTTGACGAGGCGCTCGCCCGTGCCGTGGTCGACATCTCCGGGCGTCCCTACGCTGTGTGCACCGGAGAACCGGCAGGGTTCGAATACGCGATGATCGGCGGCCATTTCACCGGTTCGTTGGTGCGTCACGTTATGGAATCCATTGCCTTCCACGCCGACCTCTGCCTGCATATGCAAGTGCTTGCCGGCCGCGATCCGCACCATATCGCCGAAGCCGAATTCAAAGCACTGGCCCGCGCACTGCGGTTTGCGGTCGAACCCGATCCGCGCATCGCCGGCATCATTCCCAGCACGAAAGGGGCGCTGTGATGAACGAACGCAGCGATGACAACGAGCAAAACAACCATTTCGATGGTTTCGACAATTCCAACGACGAAAACGGCGGGTTGTTCAGCGATGAGGAGCTTGAAGCGGCACTGGCCGGTTTCGAAAAGGAATTCGCGGATGACCCTGACGGCAAGGATGCTGACAACAACGACGGGACGGATTCCGACGGCTTAGACCTTGACGATGACGATTCCGGCGATACTCGAGGCAGCGGCTCCGACATGCAGTTCGGCGCTGCGAATGCCGGTGCGTATGGAGCGGGCGACGCCTCCGGGCAATCCGACCGTAAGATTACCGATGAGCTTGAGAAGATGGACTTTGACGAGGAGCTCGAAGGACTTCTCGGCAACCGTGCCAAGGTGGCCGTGCTCATTACCAGGCTGATTTCGGCGGAACTGCTTGCCGCATTCTGCCAGATCGCCGATATCTCCGCCGATTGCATTGCCGATGAGAACGGTGCCGTCGCCATTTTGCACAATCTCGACGGCGATGCGCCCGAAGGAGCCGCAAGGGATCTGACGAGCGTGGTCAACGGCATGCCGGCCGTGCTCTCGGTCAACCGTGCGGACAAGCTTGTCTCCACCCTGTACATGGGAGGGGAGCCGGGCCAGCAGTTCGCGCCCCCGGTGCTTTTCGCCACCACGCCCAAATGCGTCGAAGACCTGATGCTGGGCATCACCGACGTCTCTAGGCTCAAAGAGCAGGGCGAGCATATTGTGATGACTGCTGATTTCGACCGTAAGAAGGCCATGGGAGTGATTGCCGACCATACGCGTTCGCGTGGGCGCGGCAAACCCGATATCGAGTAGGGCTTTGAGCTGGGCGAAGCATAACCCAACGGTGTGCCGCGCAGGAGATGTCGGCAGCGAACCCGGCCGATCCGTTTCGCATGGTGAATGATTCTGATGTGCTGCAAGAATCTGGACGATACTTGAGATATCCGGACAAGTCCATGGAAACGAGGAATGACAATGACCGCAGTGGTGGTGTTCGATTACGGCTTCGGCAATGTACGCTCGATGATGCGCGCACTGGCCCATATCGGTCTTGAGCCGACCCTGACCAGCAATCACCGTCAGGCACTTGAGGCCGATGGGCTTGTAGTGCCCGGTGTCGGTGCGTTCGCGGCATGTATGGACGGTCTCAAAGCCGTTGGCGGCGACCGAACCATTATCGAGCGTCTCAAGGCGGGGCGGCCGGTGCTGGGCGTGTGCGTCGGCCTGCAGATCATGTTCGCGCAAGGCAGCGAAGGCGGAACGGTTGCGAAGGGCCTTGGCGTCATCGACGGCAGTGTGGACCTTCTTGACGCGGAAGTGGTGCCGCATATGGGCTGGGATACGATCAGCGTTCCCGACGATTCGGCGATTTTGCGCGGACTTGAGCATGAGCGGTTCTATTTCGTGCATTCGTATGCGGCAATGGGTGCTTCCATTCCGGCGAAGCCTGTCATGGGCACGAGTTTCATGGTCTCGGGAATAGATGGCTATCATGGCCATGCACAATCTTCTATTGATGATGTCGATACGCAAAAGGTCGGTTTCTGTGATTACGGACGTAGTCATTTCGTGGCGTCCTACGAGCGTGGCCCTCTTTCGGCCACACAGTTCCACCCCGAAAAATCAGGGGAGGCGGGTGCCCAGCTGCTCAAGAACTGGGCCGCGACGCTGTAACGCAGCGACTCAGTGATTCAGCGGTGCGGTAATGCGGGATTCGGAAAATGCGGAGCCTGCAAATGTGCATTATATGCTGAGCGTTGGTAGAAGGAATATGAAACTTCAATTCAAGGAGAACAATATGCTGACATTGCTTCCGGCCGTTGATGTCCGGGGTGGCAGGGCCGTGCGTTTGCGGCAGGGCAAATCCGGTTCCGAAACCGATTACGGCAGCCCTTACGAGGCGGCGCGGACATGGTTTGACGAGGGCGCGGACTGGATTCATCTGGTCGATCTCGACGCCGCGTTCGGCTCTGGCGACAACCGTTCGCGCCTGCGTGAGATCGGCGAAAAACTGGGCGGCAAGGTCCATATCGAAATGAGTGGCGGCATTCGCGATGACGTCAGCCTCGAAGCCGTCTTCGCGGCCGGGGCGGCACGGGTCAATATCGGCACCGCCGTGCTGGAAAACCCCGAATGGACCGCCGAAGTCATTAAAAAATATGGAGACAAAGTGGCCATCAGCCTCGATGTCAAAGGCCATACCCTGGCCGGCCGCGGCTGGGTGAGCTCTGGCGGCGACCTCTTCGACACCATGGCCATGCTCGATAAGGCCGGCTGCCGGCGCTACGTGGTCACGGACGTCGCCCATGACGGGATGATGGACGGGCCGAACCTGACATTGCTACGGGAGGTCGCCGAACGCACGCCGGCCCGCGTCACCGCTTCCGGCGGCATCTCGAGTCTTGATGACATCCGTGCGGTCGCGGGGCTGGAGGATATCGGCGTCGATGCCGCGATCCTCGGCAAGTCCCTTTACGCCCATGCTTTCACCCTCAAAGAGGCGCTCGCGGTTGTAGGGCAGAAGTAACGTTGGCCTCTTGAGACAGGCTTACCGGGCGGATTTGTAGGTCAAAGTCGAAAGCCGGTTTCGATATATTGCTTCGTAATAGAGTTTGTGCTGCGGGATTGAAACAGACTGGAATGCCCCTATGGCAATTCAGCGCAAATCGATAATGCGAATATTGCGAAATGAGTATTATTCTCTATTGAATATAAACATAAAAGAGTAAAAGAAAGAAGGAGTCGATGAAAGGTGCGCTTTTTGATTTGGACGGCGTGATCGCCGATACCGCCGTCTACCATTTCCAGGCGTGGCGCAAGCTGGTGCGAGACCACTTCGGCCGCGAGCTGCCGGATGCGCTGGAGGAGAAGACCAAGGGCGTCAGCCGTGTCGACTCGCTCAAGGTGATTCTGGACTATCTGGGCGTCACTGTTCCGCAGGAGCAGTTTGACGCGCTGGCCACAGAAAAGAACGAGGCGTACCGCGCTCTTCTGGCTGGCCTCACCTCGGCCGATATCCTGCCGGGCATCCCCGAACTGATCGAGCAGATGAAACAGCACGGCGTGAGGCTTTCGCTGGCCTCGGCGAGTATGAACGGGCCGTTTATCCTTGAAAAACTTGGACTTTCGGATACGTTTGACGCTATCGCCGACCCGAGCAAAGTGGCGGCAGGCAAGCCCGCTCCCGACATCTTCCTGGAGGCGGCATCCGAAATCGTCGAAAAGCCGGAAGACTGTGTGGGTCTGGAGGATTCCGTCGCCGGAATCACCGCCATCAATGCCGCCGGAGCGTTTTCGGTAGGCGTCGGCAGTCCAAACGAGCTCGGCCATGCGGAGTTGCTGGTGCCAGATACCGCTGCGTTGAAGTATGACGATATCGAAAGTGCCTTTGAACGTCGATAAGTTCGCGGAGAAATCACAAGTCAGCAATAGCAAATTGGAAACGGCGTGATTCCGCCAATTTGAAAAACCTATCTACCGACTTGTGGTTTACTCCGACCGGAAGTAGCCCGTAAGTTTAACTGGAATGTAATGTGAGGGTGAGACCATAGTAACTATGGATAAACAGCAAGAATTCGCCTTGCGTACCGTCGAGGAACGCGATGTGCGATTTATTCGTTTGTGGTTCACCGACGTGCTGGGGACGCTGAAGTCCGTGGCCATCGCCCCTGCTGAGCTCGAGGACGCGTTCGAGGAAGGTCTGGGATTCGACGGTTCCGCGATCGAGGGCATGACCCGCGTCTCGGAAGACGACATGATCGTCAAGCCCGATCCGTCGACCTTCCAGCTGCTGCCTTGGCGCGACGGGCCGCAAGGCACCGCCCGCATGTTCTGCAACATCCTGACCCCTGACGGCGAACCGTCGCTCGGCGACCCCCGCCACGTCCTGGAGCAGGAACTGGACAAGGCCAAGGAGAAGGGATTCACCTTCTACGTCCACCCCGAGATCGAGTTCTATCTTTTCCAGCAACAGGATGACTGGGGGGTGCCGCCAACTCCCGTCGACTACGGCACCTACTTCGACCATGTGCCGCGTAGCCCTGGGATGGACTTCCGTCGCGCCGCCGTCAACATGCTCGAGCAGATGGGCATTTCCGTCGAATACTCGCACCATGAGGTCGGCCCCGGCCAGAACGAGATCGATTTGCGCTACGCCGATGCGATGGCGACCAGCGACAACATCATGACCTTCCGCACGGTGGTCAAGGAGATTTCGCTGGAACGTGGCATCCACGCCAGCTTCATGCCTAAGCCCCTGACCGACCAGCCCGGCAGCGGCATGCACACCCACCTAAGCCTCTTCGAAGGGGATTCGAACGCCTTCTACGAAGCCGGCCAGGAGTTCAACATGTCGCTGATCGCCCGCCAGTTCGCCGCGGGCATCCTCTACCATGCCCGCGAAATCAGCGCGATCACCAACCAGTACGTCAACTCCTACAAGCGGCTGTGGGGCGGCAACGAGGCTCCGAGCTACGTGTGCTGGGGCCACAACAACCGTTCCGCTCTGCTGCGCATCCCGCAGTACAAGCCCGGTAAAGGCAATTCGGCGCGTATGGAATACCGTGCGCTCGACCCGGTCGCGAACCCGTACCTCGCATTTTCGGTGCTGCTGGCCAGCGGTCTTGACGGCATCGAGCAGAAGATGACGTTAGCCGAACCCACCAGCGACGCGGTCTGGGACCTGACCGGCGCGGAACGCAAGGCCATGGGTATCGAGCCGTTGCCGGAGAGCCTCGATGAGGCGTTGAAAGTGATGGAGAAATCCGACTTCGTCGCCGGAGTCCTCGGCGAGCATGTCTTCGAATATTTCCTGCGCAACAAGCGTCAGGAGTGGAACGATTATCGTCGTCAGGTGACCCGCTACGAGCTGGAGAAGTTCCTGCCCAAGCTCTAGGAGCCGCCTCTTCTGCGGCTCCATACGAATTGCGCCATAAATAAGCCGTTGCTCGTCGGGAATGACTTAAATATGGCGTATTTTTGTTTTCCCGTCATAATTGAGCTGATGAGCGCCACTCAGAGGCTCAATTATGCCGAAAATGGGTTTCTGACGGGGTCGTGTCGACCTACTTGCGTGGATCGCCGAACCAGTTGTTGTAGATCAGGGCGAAGTTGCGGTTGCCGTAGCTGGAACAGGAGTCGCCCTCGCCAAAGCCGGCCTTCAGCGAAGCGGTATTCGGCTGGTAGGGCGTGTAGACGTAGAGCAGGGCGGTGGCTTGGTTGCGGATATAGACCTGTGAGCCGCCGCAGCTTTTGTTCGGATGGTACTGCACGTAGTTGAGCGTGCCGACATGGTAGCCGTACTGGCTTTCGTGGGCCTGATAGTACTTGAATCGTTTGGCCGAGCCGTAGACCTGGTTGAAGAAGCCGGCATATTGCGGGTCGCAATCGGCGTCGTCCGGGCAGCTCAGGCCCATGGCGGCCTTGTATTGGAAATCGGTGGGGTTGGCCGAACCGATGAGATGCTGCTCCTTTTGCATCACGGTCAGGAGCACCTTTTCGCTGACGCCGCAGGCCTGCGAGGATTTGTAGATGATGGCGCTCGCGGATTCGGCTTTGGCGCCTTTGTAGGCATTGCAGAGACTGTTGGCGGCGATGTCGGTGGTGTCGAAGGTCTTGACGGGCAAGCAGTTCGCCGAGGTGCAGTTCGGTCCATGCTTGATAATGAAGGCCTGCACTTCGGCCTGGTTCATGGCATCGGCGTTGAAGAACTGTGCGTCGGAGATGATATTGCCGGGGTCGAAATCGTATTGCCGCACCATCTCTTCCTGTCGCTTCTGCGCATCCGTGACCTCGATATGCCATTGGACCATACGAATCAGTCCCATCACCAAGGCCATCACGCAGATGACCGCAACGATGCCGCCGAGAACGACACTTACTTTCGCAGGAACACTGGCCTTGCGCCACTTGCGTTTGCAGGTTGCGAGGAATGCGGCGTGGGAACGGGAACAACTACGAGACTTGGAAGATGAGGTCACTTGGCCAATGCTACCGTTCGCCCCTGAAAGTTTTCCTATAGAAAAGTCGGGTTGCGGAAATTCTCATCATGCAATGTGATCTGCCGGCTATGAAGTCATAATGGCCGAACGAAACGAATGAATCAGGGTAATCGTCTACAGTTTTAGACCCTGGTGATTGGTATGTCCAAGAAGATGCACGGATCGCAGTAACACCGTTCAAGCGACGATGATTATAGGCGATTAGGCCAACAGCTTGCGGATGCGTTTGAGACTGGCCGGTGTTTTGGTGCCCAGTTCCTGCGCCCAGAGCGAGACGTGGAACTCCTCGAGCATCCAACGTGCCTGCTCCACCTGTTTGCCAAACGTCTCCCGGCGAGGACCGGCGGGTTCGGCCTTGAGCTTTTCCTGTGCCTTGGTGACCAGATCTTTGGCTTCGTCGGCCTCCCACGCCCAGCGCACGTCGCGGTTCTTGTCGGCCTTGGCCTTGTCAAGGCGCATCAGATCGGCGTGCAGATAGCGCTCGATATTCGGCAGGGCAAGCGGAGGGGTCTTGCCGATGAATCCGGGGTAGACAAGCGTGGCGATATGCTCGCGCACCGATTGCAGCACGGCCAGCATCGCCAGGTCCGCTTTGCCGCCTACCGCAGAATCGACGGCGGCGTAGCGTTTGAGGATGGCGATGACATCGTGGGCGACGGCATAGACCGTGTCTTCGAAGGTCTGCGTCACGCCGCTTACCGCCTCGGCCAGCGCGGTGTCATCGGGGAGCTTGTCGATTTGGGGAAGCAGACGCTTGACGGCCGCCAACTCAAGGTCATCGACCAGGAGTTTGGTGGACTTGTAGGGTGCGCCCGCCAGCATCAGTGCCTCGCCGCCAAGCCAACGTGAGGAGATGCGGTCCTCGGGCAGTTTGAGTGTCTCGTATGCTGCCTGCCACAGCATCTCGGCACGGGAGATGGTGGTGGCGCCGGCCTTGTTCAGAAGGTTCGCCTGTGCAACCACCAAGCCCCGCGACTTGGCCTTGCTGGCTTGGCGTTCCACTGTTTTTCGTGCGCTGGCTTGGGCCTGACGGGCGAACTTGCGTTGCAGTTCAACGAGTGATTTGCCGCAGCCAAGCACTCGGTAGCGTTGTGCTTTGCCGTGGCGTTGGGCGCGGAAAGTCGCGTCATCGATGATGGTCGGATTATTGGCGCTGCCTGAATTGTTTCGGCTATCCCGTCCCGATTGAGCGGCGGCCTTGCCGTTATCTTTGCCGTGAACCGAATCGGAACCGTTTGCGTACTTATTGTAGGGTTTCGCTGTATTGCTGGCATCAATGTGATTGCGTTTGCTTTTACCGTCATGTTTGCTGTCAGGGCGACCTCCCTTGGCAGGTGCCGGCGGCAGTGGCTCCTCGACACTGAACATGACGCGCAGATAGGGCGAAAGCTTGCCCAGCTGGTCGCTGTTGAAATCCTCCGGGTGGATGGTGGCATTGACGCTCGTGATGGCGGCATAGGTGAAGGCGTGCGCGAAATCAGGCCAACGCGCGGTTCCGGTCGCTTCGTCTACCGGTGGCAGGTTCGGTTTGCCTTCCGAGCCGGAACCGGGCAGGTCCGGGTAGCGTTCGTCGATGGCCGCGCGAATTGTGCGGGCCGTGTCGGGAGCAGGGACGAACTGGACGCGCAATGATTTCGGCAGCGATTTGATATAGCCAAGAATGAGTTCGTCTAACAACCCCGGCACGTTCCAAGTGAACTGCTCGGGAGTCAAGCGAGACAAGGCCTTGATTGGTATATGCACCGTCACGCCGTCGGCCGGGTCGCTGGGATTGTAGATATAACTCAGACGCAAATCGATGGGGGTGCCGTCGCTGCCGAGTGTGTGCCATTGATCGGGGTAATCGCGCAGGTCCACGGATTCGTGCGATTGCAGACGCTCGACCTTCTCCGGATCGAAATCAAGCAGATGCGGCTGAGAGTCGTGGATGGACTTGACCCACTTGCCAAGGTCGGCCACGCTGGTCACGTCGGCCGGAATGACGGCGTTGTAGAAGTCGAAAAGATCCTCGTCGCTGACGCTGTCGGCAATCTGGCGGGTGCGGTTGGTGTCGTCCACGGCGTCTTGCAGGATGTCGCGGTTGGCGACGATGAAATCATCGTAGGAGAAGCGCTGCTGGATATCACCTTCAACCAGGCCCTGACGGATCAGGAAATCGCGGGCCTCGCCGGGGTTGATACGTCCCCATTGCACCGGACGGTCGGCCACGATCGGCAGGCCGTAGAGCAGCACCTTCGAGCTGGCGATGGCGCTGCCACGCGAGCCGGACCAGTGCGGCTCGGCATAGGTGACGCGGGTGAGGCTTCCGGCCAGCGGCTCGGCCCATGCCGGGTCGATGGCGGCCGAGTAGCGCGCCCAGAGACGCGAGGTTTCCGTCAGATCGGTCGACATCACCCACGGCGGTGTCGACTTGGCCACGCTCGAGGCGGGGAAAAGCGCGAAACGGGTGCCACGCGCTCCCTGATACTCGTTCTTCGACTGCTTCGCTGCACGCTTCATGGCTCGTGCCTTGGCGGCGCCCTTGAGACCGGAGAAGTCCGAGGCTTTAGGCTCGCGCACCACCTGCATGCCCATCATCGACAGCAGACCGGCCAGCATCGAGGAGTGGATGCCTTGCGCGTCCCACGAGCAGCACAGCGCGTGCGCCGCCTGCTGGTTGATCGGCAGCATGAGGATTTCGGGCGCCGGACGCGAGATCGGTTTGGGGGTACCGACCTTGAAATGCATCTGCCGGCACATCTGCCGCAACTGGGAGACCAAGTCACGCCATTGCCGGAGCCGGATGAAGCTGAAGTATTCGGACTTGCAGATCTTGCGCAGTTTGGCGTTGCCGGTGTGATTGCCGTCGTTGCCTTCGTCAGGGCCGAAGATATGGTCCCACATGTTCAAGGCGGTCAGGAAGTCGCTGGTCTGGTCGGCGTAGCGGTTGTGGACGCGGTCGGCTTCCTCGCGGATTTCGTCGGGTCGTTCGCGCGGGTCCTGCAGGCTTAAAAAGGCGACGATGACGATGACCGCGGCGAGTGTGTTCGGCGTGGTGGAATGCGCGGCTTCGAGAATCATGCGACCGAGTCGGATATCGATGGGGATGCGCGAAAGCTGCCGGCCGATGTGGGTCAGGCGAACCTCGCCGTGCTTGCGTGCGATGGCCTTGAGTTCCGTGAGCTCGTTGAAGCCGTCGGAGACGGAACGGGTGTCGGGCGGGTCGATGAAACCGAAATGGGTCACGTCATCGGCCGTGCGTGCCACGCCCACCGAAAGCATGTGCAGCACTACAGCGCCCAGTGAGGTGCGCAGGATTTCCGGCTCGGTGAAGCGCGGACGAGCCTCGTAGTCGTCCTTGGAGTAGAGGCGGATGGCGATGCCGTCGGCGATACGTCCGCATCGGCCGCTTCTCTGGTCGGCGCTGGCCTGGCTGATGGCCTCGATGGGCAGGCGTTGCACTTTGGCGGATTTGGAATAGCGCGAGATACGGGCCTCGCCGGGGTCGACCACGTAGCGGATACCCGGCACCGTCAGCGAGGTCTCCGCCACGTTGGTGGCGATGACGATGCGTTGGTGGGCATGGTGCTCGAAGACGCGATGCTGTTCCTTGGAGGAAAGCCGGGCGTAGAGCGGCACGATCTCCAGCGCGTCCGGGCGTCGCATATCGGCGGCTCGGGGCCCGAAATGATGGCGAATGGCGTCTTCGTATTCATGGATGTCGCGCTCGCCGGAGGCGAAGACCAGGATGTCGCGCGGCCCGCGGTCGTGCGAGGAATGGATGACCAACTCGGCGCAGGCGCGTGCCACCGCGCGTGGCATGTCCTCGCTGCCGGTGGAGCCGGAGCCGCGGCCTGTGCCGCCACCGTTATCCGTTCCCGGAATCTCGCCGTTCTGGTCGGGCAGCGACCCGTCGGCGAAGCCCGGCACATGCCGCATCAATGCAGGCATGCCGCCCAGCGGTTCGTAGACGATCTGCACCGGGTAGGTGCGGCCGGAGACTTCGATGACGGGAACCTTCGTATGCAGCGCGTCTTCGAAATGCTCCTTGAATTTCACCGAGTCGATGGTGGCTGAGGTGATGATGAGTTTCAGATCGCGGCGCTTGGGCAGAAGCGCGGTGAGGTAGCCGAGCAGGAAGTCGATGTTGAGGCTGCGTTCGTGCGCCTCGTCGATGATGATGGTGTCGTAGCGTGAAAGCCGCGGATCATGCTGAATCTGGGCCAGGAGAATGCCGTCGGTGACGATGCGCAGACGGGTCTTCGGTGAGCTTTCATCAGTGAATCGGACCTGATAGCCGATTTCCTCGCCGAGTTTCACACCCATCTCGTCGCAGATGCGCTCGGCCACGGTTCTGGCGGCCAGTCGGCGCGGCTGCGTGTGCACGATCTGATGGCCGTGGGTGCCGCGACCCATTTCCAGAAGCATTTTGGGGATCTGGGTGGTCTTGCCCGAACCGGTCTGCCCGGAGACGATGACGACCTGCGAATCACGCACGGCACGTTGAATTTCGTCGTGTGCCGCACTGACCGGCAGCTCTGTTGGATAATGGTATTTCATGTGTTTCTCTATTGTACGCACACCCAAAAAGCTATTGGAAAAATGAGGCTTGGGATTCTGGGATTCTTGTTTTCAACGGTCCCTTTTGGGCATGCGGATTTTTCAGTGTCGAACTTCGATGACGCGGTAGCCTTTGGAACTGGCGTATTTCGTGACGCTAAAACCGTCGCCGAGTTCCGCCGACAGCCACTTGATCAGCGAGTCGCTGCCGAGGTTTTTCTGTACGACCAGATAGGCGCACCCGCCCGCTTTGAGTCTGGGGAGCCAAGCCATCAGCAACGAGTGCAGCTCCGGTTTGCCGACACGGATGGGAGGATTCGACCAGATCAGGTCGAAGGTGAGATCGGAGGGGATATCGGCGGCGAGGGCGGTATGAATGCGTCCGCCGAGTCCTAGTTTTTCGGCGTTGGTCTTCGTCAGTTCCAGCGCGCGCTCGTTGACGTCAAGCGCCCAGATATCGGCTTTGGACGATTCCAATCCAAGGGCCAGCGAAATGGGCCCCCAACCGCAACCGATGTCGAGAAACGTCCCTTTTCCCGGTGCCTCCGGTGCATGCCGCAGCAAAACGGAGGTGCCCAAATCCAAGCGGTGCGCTGAAAACACGCCGTTGGACACCTCTACGTCCACCTCGTGGCCGCGCAATGAAACGTGCAGGTTGCGCCGCACGTCGCGCGAGGCCGGTTCCGCCGTAAAATACTGTTCTGCCGATTGGTGTTCGGCATCCGTTCGCTCCTGTTGTTTCCTTGCTGTTTCGCTCATCATGCCCCGTCAGATTTTGATTTCTTTAGCCTTCGGCTGTGCCGCAATAATAGGTTTCAATATTAGTGGCATACCGGAACAGTGAAACGCGTTCACCTCACCGAATATGCTTGGATAAAGATGGATTTTCAACTATCGAAAGGTTGATTTATTGGCAACAAACGACGGGCGTAAGGACGTTCAGGTTGAACATGGTGAACGTGACGGGCAGAACGAGGTGCTGGGACGTAAGTCCGACATTCTGCAGGAGAGCAGCGACGGTCGTGCTCCCGGAGCCGAGGAATGGAGCGAGCGTGAGTCACGCAACCAGCTCAAGCATGTCGTCGGCTTGGGCGAGATGCAGGACGAGACCGACGTCGAATACCGTAAGGTGCGTCTTGAACGCGTCGTGCTGGTGGGGGTGTGGTCGAACGTCGAGACCACCATCGAGCAGGCCGAGGAATCGTTGCGTGAACTGGCGGCGCTCGCGCATACCGCAGGTGCCGTGGTCTGCGATGGCGTCTTGCAGCATCGTCTGAAGCCCGACGCGGCGACCTACGTGGGCCGTGGCAAGGCCAAGGAAATTGCCGGAATCGTGGCGCAAAGCGAGGCCGACACCATCATCGTCGATGGTGATCTCGCGCCAAGCCAGCGTCGTGCGCTTGAGGACGCCACCAAGGTCAAGGTGGTCGACCGCACTGCCGTCATCCTGGATATTTTCGCCCAACATGCCACCAGCCGTGAAGGCAAGGCTCAGGTAGAGCTGGCGCAGCTCGAGTACATGCTTCCGAGGCTTCGTGGCTGGGGCGGTTCGCTTTCCCGTCAGGCCGGCGGTCAGGCGGCAGGCGTCAACGGCGGCATCGGCTCGCGTGGCCCGGGCGAGACCCAGATCGAGATGGACCGCCGTGTCATCCGCACCCGTATCGCCCGCCTTAAAAAGCAGATTCGCGCGATGGCCCCGGCCCGTGCCGTCAAGCGCGGCTCGCGTCACCGCTATGGCCTGCCCACAGTCGCCGTGGTCGGTTATACCAACGCCGGCAAATCCTCGCTCGTCAATCGCCTGACCGATTCCGGCGAACTGGTCGGCAATGCTCTCTTTGCCACCCTCGACACCGCGGTTCGTCGCGCCAAAGCCGCCGACGGGCGCCTGTACGCCTACGTCGATACGGTCGGATTTGTGCGCCGTCTACCTACCCAATTGGTCGAGGCGTTCAAGTCTACGCTTGAGGAAATCGGCGAGGCCGACGTCATCCTGCACGTCGTCGACGCCTCCACCACCGACCCGTTCGCACAGGTCGTCGCGGTCAACGACGTGCTCGCCGGCATCGACGGCGTTTCCGACATCCCGCGTATCCTCGTCTTCAACAAGGCCGATCAGGTCGACCGTGGCACGCTTGAGCGTCTGCACAATATCCGCCCCGACGCGCTCATCGTTTCCGCCGCCGACGACAGTGGTCTGGACGATCTGCGAGCTACCGTCGAAAAGGCGTTGCCCGTTCCGTCGGTACATGTCGAGGCGTTGCTGCCGTATACCGATGCGGCCGGTTCGCTGCTGTCCCGTGTACGTGAATACGGAAAGGTCGAGAAAGAGGATTATCGGGCCGACGGCGTCTTATTGCAGGCCGATGTGGATTCACGGCTGGCCGCACAGGTCATGGATCAGGCGATAGGCTGATTCGCATTTCTATTTTTGAGAAGTTGTGAGAAGCAATGTTCGTCGACACGCGAATTTCTCGGTCGTGGTCAAGCAACATCGTTAAGGCAACATCGTTAAGAACGATAAAGAGTTGTCGGCAATTTTGGTTTTTCCAATCATAATAAGACAAATCCATGGATGTGACGAATTTCAAATTTATGAATGCCTTATGCTAAAATTTCCTTAGCCACAAAGGTTCCGTTTCGGCTTCGATTCGAATTCGGCGGACGGTTACCGACAGTACAGGAGCGGATATTCTCCGCTTTTAGACTGTGCCGATTAAGGTTTGTGGCAATCACAATGACGAGATGCAAGGCGTTGCCGATATGGCGCGTTGTGGCATACCCGCATGATTGTGTGAAGGAGGTTCGCGATATGTCGATATTGATTCGGCACATCGGTAGTCTTCTTGTGAACACTCATTTTGAAAGGGGTTCAATCATATGTCCAATTCCGTTAAACCAACCAAGCTTGCCATCATCGGAGCAGGGGCCGTCGGTTCCACGCTCGCCTTTGCCGCCGCCCAGCGCGGCGTTGCCCGTGATATCGTGCTTGAAGACATCAACAAGGAGCGTGTCGAGGCGGAAGTCCTCGATATGCAGCACGGTTCCAGCTTCTATCCTTCCGTTTCCATCGACGGATCGGACGATGTGGAGATCTGCCGCGATGCCGATATGGTGGTCATCACCGCAGGTGCTCGCCAGAAGCCCGGGCAGACGAGGCTCGATCTCGCCGGCGCGACCATCAGCATGATGAAGTCCATCGTGCCCAACGTGGTCAAGGTCGCCCCGAACGCCATCTTCATGCTCATCACCAACCCGGTCGATATCGTCACCCATGTGATGCTCAAGCTTTCGGGTCTGCCGGCCAACCAGATCTTCGGTTCGGGGACCAACCTCGACACCGCGCGTCTGCGTTTCCTGATCGGTCAGCAGACCGGCGTCAACGTCAAGAACGTTCACGCCTACATCGCCGGTGAGCACGGTGATTCCGAAGTGCCGCTCTGGGCCGAGGCCACCATCGGCGGTGTCTCCATGTGCGATTGGAAGGCGTTGCCCGGTCATGAACCGCTCGATGCCGCCAAGCGCGAGGAGATTCATCAGGAGGTCAAGAACGCCGCCTACCGCATCATCAACGGCAAGGGTGCCACGAACTTCGCCATCGCCATGTCGGGCGTCGACATCATCGAATCCGTCCTGACCGACTCGAACCGCGTGCTGCCCGTGTCCTCGCTGCTGCAGGACTTCCACGGCATCTCGGACATCTGCATGTCGGTGCCTACCCTGGTCAACCGTTCCGGCGTCAACTCCCATATCAACACCCCGCTTTCCGACCATGAGCTCTCGTTGCTGCGCAGTTCGGCGGAAACGCTGAAGGAAACCGTCGCACAGTTTGGGTTCTGATTTTCGACTGTTGATCGTTTAGCGATAACCACGTGGAATGCCGTCTGCTTCTTGTAAAGCAGGCGGCATTCGTGATTTCTATAGATGCTTGGTCAACAACTTTTCTTGTCCGTTGGGTGAGACGGAAACTTCAAGAAAATATGCGTCGTGTACAGTAGCCCTAATTCACGCCAGAACCTCTACGTGCGATGTAGCTGTTCAATGATGTACGTCTAGATGTTTATAGGGAGGCGTGTGCGAGATGGAGGTGGATTATGCTGAAAACCGTCATATTTGCGTTGTTGCCGATACTTGTCACCATGTTGCTTGGCGCTTTTGCCGCCAAACGTGGCGATTTCGATAGTACTGATAGCAGCAGGCTCATCAAATTCGTCATGAATTATGCTCTGCCCATGCACGTTTTCGGTGGTATCTGGGCCACCAAACGCAAATTGATAGTGGAGGATATCCCTCTGGCGTTGTGGATGCTGGGTGCCATGCTCGTGTCTTATTTCCTGCTCTATTTCATCTATTGGAAAATCATCAAGAACCAGAGTGGGCTTTCTGCACTCCGTGCGCTTTCGGTGGCCGACCCCTCAATTCCCTTCATCGGTTCCGCGGTGCTTCCGCTTTTCTTTGACGAGAGTATCAGCGCCATCGACATCGGCATCGCCAGCCTTATCATCAATGTGATTCTGGTCCCGTTCGTCTTCGAGGCGCTTGCTGCGGATGTCAACAAAGAGAACGGTCCAAAGATTTCCGTGGGCAAACGATTGGTGAAAGGGCTTACGAAACCGTTGGTGCTTGCGGCGTTCCTCGGTTTCATTCTTTCCATTTGCGGCTGGTCAATGCCCAGCGTTCTCGAGCCCACGTTCACGGTGCTTGGCAAGACGGCGGGCGGTGTTGCTATGTTCGCCACTGGCATCGTGCTCGTGACCCGCAAGATTTCCTTCAATCCGCATGTCTGGTTGACCGTGGGCCTGAAGAACATCGTCTATCCTGCCATTATCTGGGTGCTGATGGTCGCCACGGGTATGCCCAGCGAGCTGACGCGCATCGTCGTGATCACCATGGCCATCCCCACCGCCACACTGCCCACGAATCTGGCCATCGATTACGGCATTCACGAATCGGAGATGGCTTCGACGCAATTTCTGAGCACGGTGCTCTCGTTTATCACCCTAAGCTGTGCGATGCTGTTGTTGCAGTAGCGCAAATTGTTGGTTTGAGTTGGTTTCTGGCGTTTTTGCCGACGGTATTCAGAGCATATCTGACAATGAAAAAGATTGTCGGTTTTAGTGTCAAAGAAAAATGAAACGGACAATATTGTGCGACCTGCTTGTTCTTCGGCTCTGAGTCGCAAAACCCAATTCCCGTTTAGGTTTTCATGCGTATAGTGTCACCAGTAACGAGACATGTTTGACGCGTGAAAATTGTGTCTATGTCAAGCGTCGAAAGCTGAGGGGAATTTGATTCTGGCTTCGTTGAAGTGATGGATCGGGCAGGAAGAAGATATGGCTTCGCAACACCAGGAAACCGAAACGCAGATAGCCAAGGACGCCCAATCCGTGGACGGCCAAGGAAAGGCGAAGGAGCATCAGACCCGATTGATGGTCACGCTGGGGCTGACCTTGACGATTTTCGTCGTCGAGGTCATTGGTGCGGCCATCACCGGATCGCTGGCGTTGCTGGTCGATTGCGCCCATATGCTTACGGATGTCGCGGTGCTTACCGCCTCCACCATCACGGCCGTGCTGATGCGCAGAAAACCCGACAAAGAGCGTACTTGGGGCTGGGTCAGACTGGAGCCGATCACCGCGGGTCTGGGTGCGCTGATATTGATGGCCGTAGGCGTTTACGCCTTGGTCGAAGCGGTTCTGCGTCTGGCCGGTGTCTCCGGTGACGAGGTCCAAAACGTGGGGATGCTGCTGGGATTCGGCATTCTGGGTTTGGTGTTCAACGTGATTTCCGTTCTTGTGCTTTCCGGCCAGCACAAGGACAACATGAACATGCGCGCCGCTTTCCTGGAGACCATGAACGATGCGCTTGGTTCATGTACCGTCGTGATCTCCGCCATCGTCATCATGACCACCGGCTGGCACGGTTTCGATGCGCTCGCCGGTGCGGTTATAGCCTTGCTGATCGTACCAAGGGCTTTTGTGCTGATGAAGAATGCCGTCAAGGTGCTGCTCGAGGAGACGCCGGAAGGCCTTGATCTGGACGAGGTGCGCAACCATATGAAAAGCGTCGACCACGTCATCGACGTCCACGATGTGCATGCTTCGACCGTAGCGACCGGCATGCCGATTCTCACCGCACACGTCGTGGTGGAGCCGGGTCTGACGATGGAGCAGGGTGCCGACATTCTGCGCCATCTGCACACCTGTCTGACCGATCATTTTTCGGTTTCGATTCCTCACACCACCTTCCAGCTGGAGCCGCAGGGCTTCAGCCGTTCCCAAAGCGAGGAAATCCATCGCTGAATCTGCAGCGATATCGGGCGGAAACGATAGTGGTTCAGATCTTGCGCAGGACCGTGACGACCTTGCCCATCACCTTGGCATACGTGCCGTCGATGGGGGAGTAGGACGGGTTGTGCGGCATCAGCCAAACGTGGCCGTGGTCTTTCTGGAAGGTCTTGACCGTGGCCTCGCCGTCGAGCAAAGCGGCCACGATATCGCCGTTTTCCGCCGTCTCCTGTTCGCGCACCACCACGAAGTCGCCGTCGCAGATGGCTGCGTCTATCATCGAATCCCCGTGGACCTCGAGCATGAAGAGATTGCCGTTGCCGGTGAGCCGTTCCGGCAATCTCATCACGTCGTCGACATGCTGTTCCGCGGTGATGGGGGTGCCTGCCGCGATACGACCCACCAAGGGAATATCGTGCGACTGGGCGATGGCTTCATCTGTTTCATCTTGCGAGCCGAACGGAAGGACGGTGGAGGTGCGAATGGTTTCACGGATATTCGCTTCGTTTTCCACCAATTCGATGGCCCGGCCTTTGTTGGCATTCATCCTGATATAGCCCTTGCCTTCAAGGACCTCAAGCTGGTGCTTGACCGAAGAAGGGCTCCTCAGCCCCGCTTGTTCGCCTATCTCGCGGAAGGAAGGGGCGAAGCCGTACCGGGAGACATGATTGCGCACTGCATCCAATACTTTGCGTTGCCTGTCCGTCAACGGCTGGTTCGGCGCGGCCTGGGTGAAGTCGCCATGTGGATTATGGATAGGTGGAAGGGTGCTCACGGTAATTCCTTTCGGCATTTGACTTATAGCATAACTCATGTTTCCCAATAAATCAAACAGATGTTCGATTCGGGCTTGCTTTTTTCGAACAAGTGTGCCAATATAGAACAAACGTTCGTTGGTACAAATGTTCGAAGGAGTGCAGAGGATGAGTGAGAAAGCCAGTGGTTGCAAAGCCAGGAATGCAGTAAACCGTCGTCGCATCATGCACAACAGAGTTGTTGCAGCGCTTGCGTTGTCCATCGTCGTATTCTTCGGCTGGCAGACGGTTGCCCCGCATGTCGCCAATTCGGCAACTGGTGACGCCGATGTCGTCAGCTACACGGTTCGTCCCGGTGACACGTTGTGGTCGTATGCCCAGCAGATTACCCCGGAAAACAAGAATGTAGGAGACACGGTTGCCGAAATCATGGATCTGAACCGGTTGGATTCGGCTCAATTGCAACCGGGCCAGAGGATTATGGTTCCTGAGGAGTCATGAATCCTCGGCTCTGCTCGTTGGCTCCGTCAGATGCCGGGGCAAGGATCCAATGCGGGTGTATATATTCGGCAGGCTGGGTTTTCGTAAGATGCTCCGTTAGGCGTCAAGTGGGTAATCAAGTGTGAATACGTCTCGATGCAGACACACTGTTCTCCCGACCTCTGGATAAGGTGACAATATGCATTGTCCTTTTTGCCAGAATAATGACACGAAAGTAGTCGATACGCGTATCAGCGAAGATGGTCATTCTATCCGACGCAGACGCGAATGCCCTGAGTGCGGCCGTAGATTCACCACGGTTGAGACAACGATGCTTCTGGTCACCAAGCGTTCCGGTAATTTGGAGCCCTTCGATCGCCAGAAGGTCATCGACGGGGTGCGCAAGGCATGTCAGGGTAGGCCTATTGATGAAGATGCGCTGAAACAGTTGGGGCAGCAGGTCGAGGAGGATTTGCGCAGTCAGGGTTTGGCGCAGGTGAAATCCGAGGATATCGGCAAGGCGATTCTGAAGCCGTTGCGTGAACTCGACGAGGTCGCCTACCTGCGTTTTGCCAGTGTCTACCAGAATTTCAACGGACTGTCTGATTTCCAGAAGGCTATTGATGATTTGAAACAAGACAAGGCCGCTTCCGGCAAATAGCATATTACAACCAACAAGATTCCTCCATACGTGGGCAACATACGTGAGCAACCGTTGAAATCCTATATTCTGAAATGTTGGAATGAAAAGATTTCAACGGTTTTCTGTTGTTTTAGGCCGGCTGAGCAGTAAGTGAGTTTTAGCGCAGCACGGCTATGCTGTGACAGTTTGGCTCTGTTGTCGAACTGTCACAGCACATTCATGTCAATACTGGTTGTCCTTTGAGGTTTTATATATCGAGCAGGCTCCTGTCGTTTTCGGTTTGGACGATGACGAGGCGTTGGGTCGGGCGTGTCAGGGCGACATAGAGGTCGGCGGCCCCCGAAAGGCGAGATGGCGCGTCTTGGGCGATTGTTCCCGGTTGCACAAGAATCACTGCGTCGTATTCCAGGCCTTTGATCATCTGCGTGTCGCAGACGCTCAACGGTGCGTCGCTGGGAGATTCCTTAAAACCGGTGTTTGCATCGTTCTGCGTGCTTTTGGCGATGCCCATCAGTTTCGAGGTGATTGTCTCGCCTTTAACGGCCGTCAAACGACGGTAAAGGTCTCGTCGGATTCCAGTGTTCAACGAATCCGGAGCGATGACTGCGACGCGTCCGGTGCCATCATCGGAAATGAACTGCCGTACCAAGTCCAGCGTTTCATCGCCGATGGTCTGCAAAAGGTGGGCCGCGGAAGCTCCTTCATCGTCTATATTCGCTCGTTTGACCGAATCCGCCATCGTACGCACGCCTTTGGTGGTGGAGACATACAGTCCCTCGCGTTCTGCGAAACGTGTCGCCAGTTGCGAGACTTCCTGGGGGTTTCGATAGTTGATGGTCAGCTCTTTGAGATCCCAGCCGTCGGCACCGAACAGGCGGTCCATGGTCTTCTCCCAGCGCCGGGTGCCGCCCAAAGCCGAGGTCTGTGCCACATCGCCCACGATGGTGAACGAGCGCGAGGGGCAGCGACGCATGAGCATTCGCCAGTCCATCGCCGTAAGCTCCTGGGCTTCGTCGACGACGATATGCCCGTAAGTCCATTCGCGGTCGGCTCCGGCTTTCTGGGCCACGGCCTCGGCGTCCAGTCCGTTTATGTTGTCGACCAGCATGGAGGAAGTCACGATGCCCGAGCCGATGCCGGCCTGAGCCAGCGTATCGCGGGCGAAGCGTTCCTCCTCCTCGCGTTTGGCTTGAGCCGCGGCTTCGCGTGCCGAGACCTTCGGGTCGGGGCCAAGCAGTTCCATGGCTTCGTCGAGAAGCGGGATGTCGGAAACGGTGAGCGGCGAATGCTTCGGCCGGGTCAGCGCTTCGATGTCGGCGTCGGTGAGCCACGGCGCGAATCGTCGCAGTTGCGTTGGTTTGGCGAACATCTGATCGATCAGCCATGGCGCGTTCATCGGCAACCAGGCGAGATTCAGCGTTTTGCGAATCTCGTCATGCATTTTCAGTTGCATTGCCACATCGGAGATTTCCGATTGCTCCGGTGTGTAATCGAGATTTTCGACGTACCGGTTGCGCATTGCGCTCAAGACGCTGCGCACAAAGGTCTTCCGGGCTTTGTTGTGAGGCGAACGGGTGCGTTTGGCGTCCTCGAGCGCACGTATTACGTCGGATTTGCGCATGGGAACGCTCATGCCGTTGATTCGCACGTTCGGCAGATGCTTCGGCACCCTTTCGCGTGCGGCGACGGCGTTGGCGACGGCATTGGCCATGCGGGCCTCGCCTTTCAGCTGGGCGGCACGGGGGGTGTCCGATTTCTGGGCGACGAAGCCCGGGACCAGATCGCCGATGGTGCGCGACACGACGCCGGTTTCGCCCAACGATGGGAGCACCTGATTGATATATCGCAGAAAAGCGGAACTCGGCCCCACGACGAGCACGCCGGAACGTTCGAGCCTGCGACGATGGGTATAGAGCAGGTAGGCCGCACGGTGCAACGCCACGGCGGTCTTTCCGGTCCCAGGCCCGCCCTGTACCACGACGGCACGATCCATAGGTGCGCGGATGATGCGGTCCTGCTCGCCTTGGATGGTGGCCACGATGTCGGTCATCTTGCCGGTGCGCTTGGAATTGAGTGAGGCGATCAATGCCCCTTCGCCCGTCAGCGTCCCGGCCTGTTCGGCCTGACCGACCTGGCCGGAGTTGACGTCAAGCACTTCGTCCTCGATGCCGACCACCTTGCGGAAATTCAATGTGATATGCCGGCGCATGACGATGTCGCCGTGATGGGAGGGCGTCGCCTCATAGAACGGTCGGGCCGCCTCGGCCCTCCAATCGGTCAGGATCGGTTCGTGACTGGCGCTCGAAAGTCCCATGCGTCCGATATAGCGTTTCTCGCCCTTGTCGCTGTCGATGCGGCCGAAAACGAGTCTGTCTTCGACGCCGCGCAACTGGGTGAGCCGGTTTTCATACATGGTGGCGAACGAGTCCCGTTCGGTGCGCATGGTCGGGGAACCGTGTGCACCGGCTGCACGGACCGTATCGAGGCGTGAACGGGTCTGGGTGCGCAGTGAATCCAACCGTTGATATGCACGATCCACCGCGTGCTGTTCTTCGTCGATTTGCGAGGAGTAGCTCGACATCTATAGGTTCCCCTTTATCCGGGCAGTTCCGGTTGTGTTGGTTGCTTGAAAACTCGAATTAACGATTCTAGTCTGTGCTCCCTATTTCCGTGGGGGCGATTGTGCTGTTGGGAAATGCCGTTTCGGCGGATTGAAATTCTCGTTATTTCGGCATCGTTCGGGCAGACGTGTCGATTAAGCGACTATCTGATCCTCGGTCTTATGAAAATCGCTTTTCGCAGGATGTTTTGCGTATCACAAAATGGCAGGATTGAATTTTTTGGAGTCCGGAAATCGTAAAAACTGCCATAAGACAAGATTTTTGAAGAAAAATTGAGATTTTTGCGTTTTGTGGGGAAGAATGGTGACAAGTGGGGTAAAGTGGTGAAGTAGTTGTAAGACTTGACGGATTGTTGGCAATTATCCAAAAGGAGGAGGCGGAATGGCGGGGCGCAATAAAAATCCCATCAGCGGCGAACCGTTTCCTGATTCCTCCGTTCCCGCCTTTTCTTCCATGAACGCCAATCCCTCCAATCCCGCCACTTCGTCAATGCAAGCGTCTGCAGGGGCCAACGGTGTCGTATCCGCATCTCCTGCGCCAGAACCTCTCCTGCTCGGCACGTACACCCCGAAAATCGACCGGAAAGGGCGTATGGCCTTGCCTGCCAAGATGCGCGCGCAACTCGGTGCGGGCATGGTGATGGCCCGCGGTCAGGAAAAGTGCGTATATCTGTTGCCGCAGAACGAATTTCGTCGTATAACAGCGCGTATCCAGCGTGCCTCGATGGGCAACAAGGCGACCAGAAGCTACCTGCGCGTCTTCCTTTCCGGCGCTGTGGAAAGTGAGCCAGACAAGCAGGGTCGCGTTTTGGTGCCGCAGACCTTGCGCAGCTACGCAGGTCTGGGTGACGACATCGTGGTGATCGGCGTGGGCACGCGTGCCGAAATCTGGAACAAGGAATCCTGGGACGCCTATCTTGCCGATCAGGAGGAAGGCTATTCCGACATAGCCGATGACGTATTGCCGGCGATGGAATGGTGATGGGCGAGATGACTGATTTGACCAACATCCATACCCCAGTTCTGCTCGACGAATGCGTCCGGCTTGTCACGCCTGCGCTACAAAAGCCCGGAGCCGTCGTGGTCGATTGCACGCTTGGTCTGGCAGGGCATGCGACCGCGTTTTTGAAGGCCGCCCCGAACGCCCGGCTCATCGGTATCGACCGTGACTCCGAAGCGCTGGGAATGGCCCGCGAACGCATGAAGGAAGAAGGGCTCGAAGCCCGGTTCACCCCGGTTCATGCGGCGTTCGACGAATTCGACAGCGTACTCGAAGATCTTGGATTGAGGCGTGTGGATGCCGCCTTTATGGATCTGGGACTTTCCAGCCTTCAGATCGATGAGACCGACCGCGGGTTCTCCTATTCTCACGATGCCCCGCTGGACATGCGCATGGACACCAGCCAAAGCCTCGACGCCGCGCGGATTCTGGCCGAATACTCGCAAGACGAGCTTGTCCGGATTTTCCGTGAGTACGGGCAGGAACGCTTCTCCAAACCGATTGCCCGCGCCATCGTCCGGCAACGCGACAAGGAACCTCTGACAACCTCGCGCCAGCTTGATGAACTGGTCGACCGTGTCGTTCCCAAATCCCACCGTGCCAAGGGCAACCCCGCCAAGCGCGTCTTCCAGGCCCTGCGCATCGAGGTCAACGGTGAACTCGACAAACTCAAACGCACGCTGCCGCAGATAGCCAACAGGCTGGACCTCGGCGGCAGGCTGGTTGTCGAATCCTACCATTCGTTGGAGGATCGTACGGTCAAGACGTTCATGGCCCAGGGGCTCAACATCGATGCGCCGGTCGATCTGCCCGTGGTTCCTGCAGACGCACAGCCGTTCTTCAGTGAATTGACCCGAGGAGCGTTGAAGGCCGACGAGGCCGAAATCGAGCGTAATCCGCGTTCCGCCCCCGTCAGGTTGCGCGGGGTGGAGCTGAGCCGGGAGATACCGGAGCGTTGGCGCAATCGGTTTGCGCAGGATGCTCGGGAAAATCCGGCGGCTGGCGGCAATGCGCGCGGCGAGTTTTTGTATGACAATCGAAACAAACGAGACAACCAAAAGAAAAGGAGGGGATGATGAGCACAGCGACAGCAAGATCGGTTCGTTCCCGTATTGCCCCTGCCGGGCGTGACGACGATACCCGTGCGGCATCCTCACGTCCCAATCTCCAGGTGGTTGCCGGCGGCAAGGAGAAAAAGACAGCGACAATGTGGCTTCCGAGATTTTCGGCCGCATCAAAACCGTTTCGGTGGTTCACGTCATCATCTCCGTGGTCTTTCTTTTTGCCGCACTGCTTGGCTCTTTGGCATTGCGCACCCAAATGGTGCAGGATTCCTTCGAAGCGGCACAGGTGCAGTCCAACATCAGCAAGCTCAATCAGGACGTCGAAGACGACCAGGCCCAGCTTGACGGCTTGCAGGCGAGCCTTCCCGACCGAGCCCAGAAGATGGGCATGGTGCCCCAGTCCGGTCCGTTGTCAATAGATCTTCAAGGCTACCAACCCAAGGATAAGGGTCAGTGATATGCGAACACGTGCCAATAAGAGCAAAAGCAAGCAATTCGTGTCGCGTTGCACCGTCATCGCCACGGTGCTCGCGCTCGTGTTCGTTGTCTGCTTCGGGCAGTTGGCCAATCTTCAGCTGCTCAACGGCCGCGAGATGGCTGAGGCCGCCACGGCAGGGCGCACATTGAAGGTGCCCGTCCACGGTATGCGTGGCAAGATACTTGATGTCAACGGGGCGGTTCTGGCACAAAGCGTGGAGCGCTACACCATCATCGGCGACCCGAAGGCCGCGCAGGAATATGACCCGATCTGCAGCACGCAGATCACCGACAACTGCACGCAGAGCAAGAAACAGGGCGGCAAGACGATCGGCGTGGTCGGTGCCGCGCGCGTGGCGAGGATGGCCGCCCCGATACTGGGCGTCAATGCCATGGAGCTGGGAGGCAAGCTTGCCGGTTCCGGCCGATACGTGGTCCTGAAAAAGGACGTGGAGCCCGCCGCCAAGCGCAAGCTCGACAAACTCAACCTCGGCGGTATCGTCTACGGTGAACTTTCGCAGAATCGAGTCTATTCCGACGGTACGCTCATGGGCGCCTTCCTCGGTGGTGTCGACGCCAAAGCCAACGGGGCTTCCGGTATCGAGCAGGTTCAGAACAGGGCACTGAACGGCACCGACGGGTACAAGATCTATCAGCAAGGCAACAACGGCGTCGAGATTCCCGGTACGGTGACCGATTCGAAAGCAGCTCGTAATGGAAGCGATGTCAAGCTGACCATTGATTCGGATGTGGACTGGTTCGTCAAAAAGGTACTGACCGACGGCAAGGCCCAGTATCACGCGGATTGGGCGATAGCCTGTGTCATCGATACGCGCACGCATCAGATCATCGCCCTTGACGATTCCGACGACATCCAGGCCGGCAGCGATCAGGCCAAACTGAACGTCTCCCGTGCGGTTTCCGAAACCTTCGAGCCCGGTTCGATCGGCAAGACCTTCTCGATGGCGGGCCTTCTGCAGCACGGCGTCCATCAGATGACTGACCAGTTCCAGGTCCCCGACCGCTTGGACAAGAACAATCAGGTCTTCACCGATTCCGACACCCATGCGCCTTCAAACTGGACGCTTGCCGGCATTCTTCAGCAGTCCTCCAACGTCGGCATGGTGATGGCCTCCGACAATTACAAGGATCAGGACCGATACGATATGCTCACCAAATTCGGCATCGGGCAGCCCACTGGCTTGAACCTTCCCGGCGAATCACGCGGAACGCTCAACAACCCCAACGCGTGGGACAAGCGCACCCGCGACACCATCCTCTTCGGACAAGGCTACGCCACCAATATCCTGCAGATCACCAACGCCATTGCTTCGATCGCAGACGGCGGCATCTACCGCAAGCCTTCCATCGTCGCCTCGACGCAGGACGCCGATGGCCATGTCACCGCAACGCCGCAGGATGAAGGCACCCGCATCCTCGATCCCAACGCCGACTCCCAGCTGATGAATGCCATGGAATCGGCGGCGGAGGAGTACCACAGGACGGCCGGTATCGATGGATATCGCATCGCAGGCAAGTCCGGAACCGCGCAGGTGGCGGGCCCGAGCGGCGCCCTCGACAGCATCGTCGGCGATTTCACCGGCATCCTTCCTGCAGACAACCCGCGCTTCGTGGTGACGGTGGCGATGAAAAATCCGCAAGGCATGTTCGGTGGCCTCACCAGTGGTACGCTCTTCAAGCAGATCGGTGAATTCCTTATGCAGAAGTATGAGGTCCCGACCTCCCAGCCCCGCAACAATGCTATTCCTGTGTCGTGGTGAGAATGACAGCGGGCTCTGGCAATCGTTTATCATCGCCCCGGGCGGCGGTGGTTGTCGGCAATCCGAAGTGTTCAACGGGAAAGGTCGAAGCATGAGCGTGGTGAACGAGTCGATTTCGCGGCGTGTGACCTTGGGCTATATCGTCAGTCATTATGGTTTTGAACTCGAGCCGGGGTTTTGCGGCGGAGTCACGGTCACCTCGATCGCCGACAGTCCCGATTCGGTGCGACCGGGGGCTCTCTACGTACTGAAAAGCGCGGATGACCCATCGTCGCTTTCCTTGGCTGTGGCACGCGGCGCGTACGCGGTCATGGTGCCGCCCGCGCTTGCCTCGGCGGCACGATCCGCAGGGGTTCCGGCTTTGCTCGCCGATCCAAATCCTGAGACCATGGGAGCTTTGGCTTCCGACATCGCGGGGACGCCGGCCAACACCATGGCGGTGTTTGTGGTGTGCGGCGATGACGACCAGGAGATTCAGGCCGATGTGGTGCGGCTGGCCAATTTCCTGCATATGCTCGGCAACCCCGTGGGCATCATAAGCGCCTCCGGTTCCAGCTCTTTGGAGCGCGAGCTGGAGATGACCTGCCCGTTGGGAATCCTTGACGTTCAGCATGCGTTGGCCGTCTGCTCGGAAGACGGGGCGGCGGCGATGGTGATTTCCGCCGACGGCGAGACGTTGTGTCCCGGAGCCCTGGAAGGCGTCAATGTCGATGTGCTCGGATCCATCGAAACGTTGAACAGAACCCAGTCGGACGATATGCTGGAAACGTCTCGAAGCCGTTATGGCTTCAGCATCGACGAGCGCAAGCGTCTGGTCACCTGCACCGAGGAATCCGGCTGGTTGGTCGGGCAGACCATGGTGTCCGGAGGCCTGCAAGGCCAACGCAGGCTTTCCTTGGCCATTGCCATGGCCCTGGACGCGGGCGTGCGGCGCAGCAACATCCGCAACGCACTTCGCGTCTCGAAGGAAATGCAATGATGGCTTTGCCGGCCGGTTGCAGGTGGAGTATCGTGCACTGGCCGATCGTGGCATGCGTGGCAACAATATTGGAAAAGACAAGACAAAAGGTGGCTTGCGGTGAGTGCTAAGATGACGGGGATTTCGGAGAGCCAATCCGGAATGATGCCGATGACGATCGAGGAGGTCGCGCAGGCGGTCAATGGCCGTGTCGTTGAAGCGTCCGGTTACCTCGCTGCCGACGGTCTCGTCGCCACTTCGGTGTTCAGCGATTCAAGGCAGGTCAAGGCCGGCTCGGTTTTTGTCGCGATTCGCGGTGAGCGTGTGGACGGGCATGATTTCGTTGCCGGTGTCGGGGCGCTTGGCGCGGTGGCCGCGTTGGTCGACCACGTTGTGGTCGGTGTCGAGGACATCGTACAGATTGTGGTTGCCGATACGGTCGCGGCTCTGGGGCTTTTGGCGCATCATAATATCGTGCGCCGGCGTGAGCTTGATGCTGATTTTTCGGTCATCGGCATCACCGGCTCGGTCGGCAAGACCACCACAAAGGACCTGCTTGATTCCCTGCTGTCCCGGCTGGGCGAGACGGTGGCGCCGGTCGGTTCTTTCAACAACGACATCGGCCTGCCCTTGACGGCGTTGAAGGTGGGGGAGCACACCCGCTTTTTCATCGCCGAAATGGGGGCCAACCATGTCGGCGAAATCGCCAATCTGACCCGTATCGTGCCTCCGGACCTGGCCGTCGTCCTGAAAGTGGGTGTGGCCCACTTAGGGGAATTCGGTTCCGTTGAGCGCATCGCCCAGGCCAAAAGCGAGATCGTGCAAGGCTTGCTCCCGGATGGCATCGCCGTCTTGAACGCCGATGACCAACGTGTGGCGGCCATGACGAAATTCGCGCCGGGCAAGGTGCTGTTCTTCGGATTGGACGGCAATGCAAAGCCGGAAGCCCCGCGAATGAGCGCTGCCGACATCGCCGTCGACGCATTGGACCGTCCGAGCTTCACTCTGACGGCTCCCGACGGGTCCAGCGCGTCGGTCCAGCTCGGTATCGGAGGCGCGCACAATGTGATCAACGCGCTTGCGGCGGCGACCGTCGCCGGCCATTTCGGCATGTCGTTGGCCGATATTGCCACTGGTCTCGGTGACGTGAAGCATATCAGCCCGCATCGCATGGCCGTTTCCACCGTTGATCTCGGCGATGCCGCATTCACGCTCATCGATGATTCCTTCAACGCCAACCCCGATTCCATGCGGGCCGGTCTGGACGGGCTTGCACGCTGGGATGCCTCGGCGACGTCTGCGGGCCAGATGACAGGAAACGCAGACGCCGCCGGCACGGAACCTTATCGCATCGCCGTACTGGGGGCCATGCTTGAGCTTGGCGACGACGAGCTCGAACTGCATCGGCAGATCGGCGCCTATGCCGCCGGCCTCGATATCGATGAAATCATCGCCGTGGGCAACGAGACCGACCGGCATTTCGACCGGTTGGCCGAGGCGTTGGCACAGGGCGCCGAACAGGACGAAAAGGGCGCAGGCTCGGCGGAAAGGCACGGGCGTACCCCCGTCGTGGTGCAATGGGTACATAGTTCAGTGCAGGCCGATCGATTGGTCGCCGAGGCTGCCCGCCGGCACGGCAATACCGTCGTGCTGCTCAAGGGATCGCATGTTTCCGGTCTTTCCGCCTTGGCCGAGCGTTGGGCGCATGAGCAACAGCAGAAACGTACAGAAGTGGAGCCGAAACATTGATTTCCCTCATCATCGGCATCGTGGTCTCGCTCGTAGTCACGATGCTCGGCACGCCGGTCATGATCAGAGTGGTGCACCGGCTGCACTATGGCCAATACATCCGTCAGGATGGACCGCAATCGCATCTGCTGAAGCGCGGCACCGCCACGATGGGCGGCGTGGTCATCATCTTCGCCGTCCTGCTCGGTTGGGGTGCTTCGGCGCTCTATCGTGGGCTTAGCGGTGGTCAGGCCGTTTCATGGTCGGCGGTTCTGGTGCTTTTCGCCATGGTTTCGATGGGCGCTCTGGGATTCATCGATGATTTCGCCAAAGTGCGCAAAAAGCAGAACACCGGGTTGAGTGTCGGCGGCAAATTCTTCGGCCAGTTCGTCTTCGCCACCATCTATGCCGTCCTCGCGCTTCTGCTTCCCACCAAATCCGGCTTTCCCTCCGCACAGGCGGGCATGAGCTTCATCGAGCATCCGTTCTTCAGCTTCGAGTTCGCCGGCAAGATCGTCGCCATCGTCATCTTTGTGATCTGGGTCAATTTCCTGATGATCGCATGGACCAACGCCGTCAATCTGACCGATGGGCTGGACGGTCTGGCCACCGGCTCGTCGATGATCTCCCTGGCCGGCTACACCATCATCGCCTTCTGGGAGAGCTATCACGTCAAAGGCGGTCCAAAGCCCGGCTACTCCTACGCGGTTTCCGATCCGCTTGACCTGACGATCATCGCGGCCTGCGCCGCCGTGGCATGCTTCGGCTTCCTCTGGTACAACTCGAACCCCGCCACCATCTTCATGGGCGATACGGGTTCTCTGGCGTTGGGCGGGCTTTTCGCCGCGCTTTCCATCGCCACGCACACCGAATTCCTCGCTGTGATCATCGGCGGGCTTTACGTCATCGAGGCGATGAGCGACGTCATCCAGGTCGGCTGTTTCAAGCTCACCCGCAAACGTGTCTTCAAGATGGCGCCGATCCATCATCATTTCGAATTGCTGGGTTGGAGCGAGCAGAAGGTCGTCGTGCGCTTCTGGATGATCGAATTCATGTTCGTGCTCATCGGACTCATGGTTTTCTATACCGATTGGGCGTCACGTACCGGCTTGCTGATCTGACGCCGATCAACGGACAAGGCATCGGCGGGCAAGATCCAAGGGAAGGAAGATTGAGATGCAGGCAGCAGAGGATTCCGGTTTTTCATCAGTGCATCAGGCAGACGCGGCGAACGGGTCGTCGTATCTGGACATGACCGGCAAAACGGTGTTGGTCGCGGGCCTCGGGGTTTCCGGCCGCGGTGCCGTAGAGGCCTTGCAAGGCCGCGCGGGACGTGTGGTGAGCGTAGACGAGAAGAAGCCCGAAGCCGACCTTAATTCCTTCGATGATATCGATTGGGACAATGTCGACATCGTGGTCGCCTCTCCGGTTTTCAATCCGCGCACGCCGTTTATTCTTGAGGCCCAGAGCCGTAACATACCGGTTATCAGCGAGGTGGAACTGGCCTGGGCCTTGCGGGTTCCGGCCGAGCATTCCGCGGCGCACGAACCCGCACCCTGGGTCGGCATCACCGGCACCAACGGCAAGACCTCGACCACACAGATGGTCTCGGCCATGCTCACCCATTGCGGTATGAATGCCCCTGCGGTGGGCAATATCGGCAAATCCGTCAGCCTGGCTGCGAGCGACCCGAAACACGATGCCCTGTGCGTGGAACTGTCGAGCTTCCAGATGCATTTCACCGATTCCCTGGCGCTCGATTGCGCGGCCATCACCAATATCGCCGCCGACCATCTCGACTGGCATGGAGGCATGGCCAATTATGCGGCCGACAAGTCGAAGGTCTTCCACAACGCCCAACGTGTGATGGTCTTCAACGCCGATGACGAACGCGTCACGGCTCTGGCGCTTGCGGCGCAGACCGGCCCCGAATGCCAGAAAATCGGTTTCACCCTTCATACTCCGAAGCCCGGTCAGATCGGCGTTGCTGACGGCTGGATCGTCGATGCCAGCGGCCTGGCCGGAGCGCCACAGGGGGATATGAACGCGCTGGCCCAAGTCACGGAGTTCTCGCATCTGTGCGAGCCGGACGGCACCGTATACCCGCATCTGCTCGCCGATGCCATCACCGCTCTCGCCCTGGCGATGGGCTTGGGGGCCGATCCGGGCCGTTGCCTCGACGCCCTGCGTGCCTTCGCCCCCGGCGGCCACCGCATCCAGACCGTCGCCACCGCCAGGCTGAAGGATGGCGGCACCGTGCGCTTCGTCGACGATTCCAAGGCCACCAATGCCCATGCGGCCCACGCCTCGCTTTCCAGCTACAAGCCCAAGTCCGTGGTATGGATTGCCGGAGGATTGGCGAAAGGCGGCCATTTCGAAGAACTCGTGGCCGATCAGGCCAAGACCATCAAAGCCGCGGTCATCATCGGCGTCGACCAGAAACCGATGCTCGACGCGTTCGCCGCCAGCGCTCCCGACATTCCCCTGACGGTGATCGACCCCAAAGACAAGCCCAGCGTCATGGCCCGTGCGGTTGAGGCTGCGGGTGGCTATGCGCAAAGCGGGGACGTGGTGCTGATGGCACCGGCCTGCGCCTCGATGGACCAGTTCGTCTCCTACGCCGAGCGCGGCTCGCAATTCGCCGAGGCCGCCCATGACTGGGTGCAAAAGCATGGCTAGACGCGTCCATAATCGGGATGAGAAGCAGCGGGCTAACCCGGCCAAAAAGAAAGGCCGCGGTAGTCGAAATTCCGCATTCAAAATCTTACGGACCGGGAATCAGGATTCTACGTCAGTCGATGGCGACAAGGAACAGTCCCGATCGCGTATCAGCGTTTTGTATCATAAAGCCAAAGGATTATCTCAATCTGACAACCCGCTTCCCACGGATACCTCAGACACCATCGACGTCACCGATTACAGCGGCATTCGCGCTTTGCTGAACCCGTTGTGGTGCTACTACGGGTTCCGTATTTCCGTGATTGCGCTGACCTGTTTCGGTGTGGTCATGGTTTTTTCCGCCTCTTCGGTCACCATGATCGCCGCCAACCTTTCGCCATGGAAACAGGCGCTGAGCCAGGGGCTTTACTGCCTGATCGGCCTGCTGGTCTGTGTTGGTGCGATGCATGTGCATTCGGATCGCTACCGCAAGATTTCGTTTGGATTCGTAATTTTCTCGATTTTCCTTCAGTTGCTGACGATAACCCCGCTGGGTGTCAGGGTCAACGGCAACACCGGATGGATTGGCATTCCCAACAAGTTCACCATGCAGCCGGCCGAGGTCATGAAGCTTGCACTGTGCATATGGATGCCGTGGGCGGTAGCGTCGGCCGTAAAACACTACAAGAGTCATGGGCTGAAAGGCCTATCTGCCCGTGGGGCTCATCTTTCTGGCCTGTCTGGCCACGGTCATGCTGGGCGGCGATCTCGGAACCGCGATGATTCTGGTGGTGATCGGGGTCACGGCGATGTTGGTCGGAGGGTTCCCCGCGAAATGGCTGGTCGGAGCCGGTCTTGTCCTGGCGGTTCTGGTCGTGCTGTTCGTAGTGACCAGCCCGAACCGCATGCTTCGTATCACCTCCGCTTACCGTCCGTGCCCGGCTTCCGCGTTGCAGGGGGAGTGCTACCAATCAATGCATGCCAAGTACGCGATGGCTTCCGGAGGCTTTTTCGGCGTCGGTATCGGCAATTCCCGCGAAAAATGGAACTATCTGCCCGAAGCGCACAACGACTTCATCTTCGCCATCATCGGCGAGGAAACCGGGTTTGTCGGCGCCGCGGCCGTGGTCATACTCTTCGCCATCCTCGGTTGGTGCATGTTCGTCATCGCCTTGCAGACGCCGGACAAATACGCCTCACGGGTGCTGATCTGCATCGCCATCTGGATCGTTGGCCAGGCGTTGGTCAATATCATGGTCGTCATCGGCCTGTTACCGGTGATGGGCGTCCCCTTGCCGTTCGTCTCGGCAGGCGGGTCGAGCCTGGTGATGTGTCTGTTCGCCGCAGGCGTGGCCACCAGTATGATGAGGATGCAACCCCAGGTCCAAGCCAGCATCGCCGCGTCGCAGGTATGAGCGTTGAGTATAAGGGATAACGAGGAAACGGAATGGATACAAGCCAAGGAAAAGGGAAGATGAAGCATATCGTATTGGCCGGAGGAGGCACCGCGGGGCATGTCAACCCGTTGTTGAGCGTCGCCGCTGCCATCAAACACGATGACCCGCAGGCTTCCGTCAGCGTTATCGGCACCGACGTCGGCCTTGAAAAGGATCTGGTGCCGCAGGCCGGCTTCGAGCTCGACCCCATTGCCAAGGTTCCCTTCCCGCGCCGTCCCAATATGCAGGCGCTGCGTTTCCCCGGTCGTTGGCGTCAGGAACGCAACAAGGTCCGTTCCATTCTTCAGGCTCGCCATGCCGACGTGGTGGTCGGTTTCGGCGGCTACGTTTCGGCACCTGTCTACACGGTCGCGCATTCCATGGGCCTTCCCATCGTCATTCATGAGCAGAACGCCCGCGCCGGCATGGCCAACAAACTGGGTGCCCGCTGGGCCGATTTCATCGGTACCGCTTACGGCAACACCGGGCTCAAAGCAAAGGGAAGCACCGAAATCCGTCGTGTGGGGCTTCCGTTGCGGCCGGTGATGGCGGATCTGTGCCGGAAACTGGAACATGACCCTCGAGCCGCACGCAGACTTGCCGCCGCCCAGCTCGGCATCGATCCCGAACGCCCGCTGGTGGTCGTTACCGGAGGTTCCCTGGGGGCGGTGAGCCTCAATGAGGCCGTCAGTGGTGCGGCCGCGCAATTGCTGAAGGTCACGCAGGTCATCCACTTAACCGGGCGGAAGAAAAGCGCCGAAGTGGGTCGGCGGGTGAAGGCCGGGGTAGGCGAGCATGCGCTCACCGATCTGGATCCGGCCCATGCAGGTCTCGGTGACTATCATATGGCGGAATACTTGGAACGCATCGATTTGGCGTTTGCCGCAGCGGATCTGGTGATTTGCCGCGCCGGTGCGGGAACGGTGAGCGAACTGGCTGCCATCGGCATGCCCGCGGTCTACGTGCCGCTGCCCATCGGCAACGGCGAACAGCGCTTCAACGCACAGCCGGTGGTCGATGCCGGAGGCGGGCTGATGGTCGCCGATGCTGATTTCACCTCTTCGTGGGTGTGCGAGCATGTACCGTCTTTGATTGCCGATCGCGAACGGTTGCAGGCCATGGGTCGCAAGGCTTACGATTACGGCATCCGTGACGCCGCCGAGACCATGGCCGGCATCGTGCTGGACTATGCCGGCCGCAGTCATTGATGCGTAATGTGACAAGTGATGAATCGCGTCTACGCGCGGTTCTTTTGCCATTAAAGTTTTATAGGATGCACGAGGTTACGCAACGGCAAAGTCGATGGTAATCGGCAATTCGTCAGGTTTTTGAGTGGTCGCGGATTTGTAAGATGCCAATTGCAAGCAGTCTGCGTGGGTTTGCAGGTTCGGCGTCACAAAGCCGCGCAACGAGTGTATAACGGCATCAGTGATGTTGTCACCGTCAAACCTAGCATCCAAGGAGCGTATCGTGCAGTCAACTACCGGCTCTGAACCCATTGTGCTCGACCCGACGAAAGCCGCGTTCGGCCCGTCCGACACGTTGGACTCACTCGGGCCCACCCATTTCATCGGCATCGGCGGGGCAGGCATGAGTGTGCTCGCCGAGATGCTCAATGAAGAAGGCGTCGCGGTCTCCGGATCCGATCGTGAGGCCAACGCCAAAACCGATCGGCTCACCGCTCTTGGCATCAAGGTTCATTTCGGCCAGCGCAGCGGAAACGTGAACGGTGCGCATACCGTTGTCTATTCCAGCGCCATCAAACCCGACAATCCGGAAATCGTCGCTGCAGCCCGGGCCGGGGCGCATATCGTGCATCGCAGCGACATCCTTGCGTTGCTGATGGCCAGCAAATGCGCGGTCAGTGTGGCCGGCGCGCACGGCAAGACAACCACCAGCTCTTTGATTTCCCATATCCTTGTCAATGCCGGAGCCGAGGCCGATGCTCAGGCGCGCTCCGAAAAGCAAACTGCCAGACTCGCCGATCCGAGCTACGCCATCGGTGGATCCATCCAGGGCCCGGACGGTGCCGCCATCGACGGTGGGCATGCCGGCAGCGGTGACGTACTGGTAGCCGAAGCCGACGAGTCCGATGGCAGTTTCGAGAAATACCGACCGCAGTTCGCGCTGATCACCAACGCCGAAGCCGACCATCTCGACCATTACGGCGACGCCGAGCACTATCAGCAGGCGTTTGTCGAATATGCCGGTCACGCCAAGGGCTACGTCATCATGTCCGTTGACGACAAGGGGGCACAGGCCATTGTGCGCCGGCTTCCGTCCGAAGTGGCGTCCAGGACCATCTGCTATACCACCGACCCGAGTGGCGATGTCGCGCAAATCGCAGGTCTGCATGGTATGGGGGCCGATGAGGGTGCCCATCCCAAGCTGGTGCGCATCCTTGCGGAACAGGAAAGCGCAGGTGACGGTACCGAACGTTTTACCATCGAGCTGCCGGCAGGTTTGGCGGGATGCTCCGAACAACACCGCGTACCGGTAACTTTGCGGATTCCGGGCATCCATAACGCGCGCAACGCGACCGCGGCCATCATCGTCACCACACTGCTGGGGATGGACCCGGTGCTTGCAGCACGCACGGCCGCAACGTTTAGGGGGGCCTCTCGCCGTTTCGAAGTCAACGGGGTGGCAGACGGGGTGACGCTCGTAGACGACTATGCCCACCATCCCACCGAAATCGCGGCCTTGCTCGATGCCGCGCGCCGTCGTTACCCCGATTCCGCGATTCGTGTGCTTTTCCAGCCGCATCTGTTCAGCCGCACAAAATTTTTCATCGACCGGTTCGCCGCCGCACTGTCCAAGGCGGACGATGTCGTCGTTGTGCCGATTTATCCCGCGCGTGAACGTCAGGAGGATTTTCCGACCATCACCTCGCAGGTCATTGTCGATGCCGCCGGCAGCTTGCATCATGAACCGTCCCAAGGATGGATCGTCGCTTCGCATGATCTCCGGGATGGTGCCGAAACGCTGGTCCGTCACTCGCATCCCGGCGATGTACTGATCACCGTCGGTGCCGGCGACGTCACCACGATGGATGATGTCATGCTTGAAATGCTCAAAGCGCGTGCGGGGGAGTCGCGCTGATGGCAGGCCGTCGTGTAGCCAGCGCAAGCAGCGGCAAAAACGGTTCGACGCGACGCGGACGGAGCGCCGCATCCTCGTCCCGATTCTCATCGATGTCTGACGACGAACCGATGGTCAATGATTTCGGCGTGCGGACAGGCAGACGTGGGAAAACGGGACATTCGGATTTCCGCATGGGCGAAAACTCGCAAAACAAATCGCATTCGCCACGCAACCGCACAAAAGAGGATTCGCCGCGCCTGGCGCGTTCGGTGGCATCCGGCACACCCGTCGGCGACGATACGACGGTGGATGCCCGCCGTGCAAAACTCAGGGCTGGCGCTTCGAAAACGGCGTTGAGGGGTGGCAAACCAACTCAATCCGCTGCGGCGCAACCATCTCGCAACAAAAAAACCGTAGGCTTTTTCCATCGCCGCCAATCCGGAAGGCCGAAGTATGGCATCGACGAGCCGTTGACGGATACTGACGACACGTCGCAGCCAGCCCGTTCGCCGCGTTCGGCGTCCTCGGCCGGCGCCGTCACCAAAAGCGCCCCCGGTGGCTTCGTCGATGCCAGAGCGCTGAAAAACGAGGATCTGATCGGCGAGACGCTGAACCAGACTTCCGGCGCGTTAGGGGTCGCCGCCCGTCCCAAGGTCATCGATTTCAATGCTCGGTTGAAGGAACGTCGGCGCGTCCATGTGTTCAAGACAGCGGCCAAAGTCCTGATTGCCCTTGTGGTTCGCGGCTGTTTTGGCGTCGCTCGGCTGGCTGCTCTTCTTCTCGCCGGTCTTTTTGCTTGATGCCCATCAGATTTCGGTATCCGGCGAAAACCAATGGGTCGGCAAGGCCCGTGTGGTCTCCATTGCCGACAAGCAGGCCGGCAAATCGTTGCTGTTGGTCTCCGCCGGTGACGTCGAGGCGGAATTGAAAGACATTCCCGGGGTTTCGATGGCCAAGGTTGAGAAAATATACCCGCAGGCGATGAAGGTGACCATCACCGCACAGGAGCCGGCGGCGATGCTGAAGACCCCTGACGGCAGCGAGACCGCCGTTGACAGCTACAGTCGTGTGCTCAACAAGGTCGGCCATGTGTCGACCAAAGGCATCCCCGTCGTCGAAGTCAGAGACGTCAAGGCAAGCCTTCGTGACCGTTCCGTCCAACAGGCATTGAAGGTGCTGGGCCGTCTTGACGGCAATATGCGTGGCTCGATCACCAAGGTGACGGCCCAGACGCAGGATTCCATCACCACCGAGCTCAATGGCGGCCAGCGCGTCATCATTTGGGGCGACGCCTCCGAGATGAAGCTCAAAAAGGCCGTGGTCGACAAGATCATCAACGATCCGAGCAAAATCGGCGACAAGCATCAGGTCGACGTTTCGGCCCCGTTGCGCCCGATTATCAAATAACGAGACGAAGCACACGGTAGACATATGACTGGAACATGCGATGAAAATCAGCGTTTTGCCGTGTTTTCGCTGATTTTGCTCGCATCCCCGTCGCGTAGTCGGGTCAGTGCTTGGTCATGAGCTCGTCGGTGTCGAAGAGGATGGTCACGGGGCCGTCGTTGGTGAGTGCCACGCGCATATGTGAGCCGAAGCGGCCGACCTTTACGCTGATGCCCTCGGCGCGTAACGCATCATTGAAATCAAGCCAGATGCGCTCGGCGTGTTCCGGTTTGCCGGCCGTGATGAAGCTTGGCCGATTGCCGTGCCGTACGTCGCCGAAAAGCGTGAACTGCGAAACCGACAGGATCTCGCCGCCGACCTGGCCCAGCGAGAGGTTCATCTTCCCGTTTTCGTCTTCGAACACGCGCAATCTGCTGATTTTATGGGCAAGCCAGTCGACCTGTTCCTGCCCGTCACCGTCGCTGACACCGACCAACAGCACAAAACCCACGCCGATATGCTGCGGTTCGAACGATTCATCGACTTCGCCGGTCGCCTCATCGACGACATCGATATCGGCTTTGCTGACTTTCTGCAACACGATTCTCATAGCTACCAAGTGTAGTCTCTCTTGATGTACAAATCGATAACGAGAATGCCATCGATAATGTATGAAAGACTCACCGAGCGACCGACAAGATCCACTAAACGACCCATATAGACACTTAGATACGTGTCAAACACCTTTAAACTACTTTTTGTACTAGCCTGTGGAAACGGCTTAAAACGCCGTAACCACAACGAAAAACGCCACCAAGGCGAACCTTGATGGCGTTGTACTAGTGGAGATGCGGGGAATTGAACCCCGGTCCGATGGCCGAACCCTCAGTCTTCTACGTGCGTAGTCCGCTGGCCTTTTGGCGGTTTTTCTGCCCCCATCCGTGTCGCGGACAATGGATGGCGAGCATATCTACAGTCAGAGTCCCTGAGTCACCCTGTGGTTCAATGGCTCAAGCAAGTCCTCTAATGACGCCCAACATCCTCCCGAAGACGAGAAGGAGTGGACGGAGCAGCAGCTCACTGGTTAATCCTGGCGCTTGGCTCAGGCAGCGAGTGCGAACTCAGTGCGGTTAGATTTAGCACTTGTTGTTTCGTGGAGGTCATCTCGAGTGGACTCCACATTCTCGGCACGCTTCCCTGCGACGAACAGGTCACCGTCGAAACCGATCATCCCCATTCTTGAATTATCAAATATCAAGCCCGGTTTGCACCGGAACTCCTTATTTTAGCTTGCCGTTACGACGGTTATCACAAGACGGTCTCTGGGCGTAATTTTCCGCGTCAAGTGCCGTGGTTCCTTTGCCTGATTTACGCAATAAAAGTCGGAGTGCCAACATAACGTCCGCACTCCGACATGCTGAAATTCAATAGAATAGAAAATCTACTTCGCTTTTAGTGGTTTATTTCTCGGCTTGTGCCAGATAGTCCGGAATGTTCTCCGGATACTGGGGCCAGGCGCCGTTTTGCGTGCAGACGTAGGCTGCGGTGTTGACGGCGGCGCGATGGGCGTCGACCAGCGACGAGCCGGTGAGCACCTTGGCGGTGAACGTGCCGGAGAAGGAATCGCCGGCACCGACGGTATCGACCACGTCGACGCGCGGGGTGTCGAGGGTGGAGGACTCGCCGTCTTTGGCGATGATGGTGCTGAAGGTCGAGCCGCCGGTCAGGATGACGTAGTTGAGGTTGTACTGTTCCATGAACCAGTTGCAGGCCTCTTCATCGGAAGTGCCTCGGATGTCGAACATGTCGCGCAGCAGCAGCAGTTCGGCGTCGTTGATCTTGAAGACCGTGGCGTAACCCAGCAGTTCCTCGATAAGCTCCTTGGAATAGTGGTCGCCGCGGATGTTGATGTCGAAGAACTTCATGGCGGTCGGCTTGGCGTGTTTCAGGAGCTCCACGATGGTGTCGTGCGATTCCTGGCTGCGCAGGGCGAGCGTGCCGTAGCAGATCGCGTCGGCCTTCTCGACCATGGCGATCAGCTCGCGGGTATAGAGAATATGGTCCCAGGCGACGCCTTTGATGATGGTGTATTCCGGGATGCCGTTCTTCAGGGCGACCTCGACGGTGGAGGTCGGCCAGGCGTTGCGTTGCACGATCGATTCGACGCCGGACTTCTTGATCGCTTCGACAAGTTCATCGCCCAGCGGATCCTCGCCCACGGCGCTGATGGCGTGACCTTCCGCGCCGTTCATCGCGGCGTGGTAGGCGAAATTGACCGGGGCGCCTCCTGCGCGCTTGCCGGTGGGAAGCATGTCCCAGAGCAGTTCTCCCAGAGAGACGACGATTGGCTTGATCATGATATGATCCTTTCTTACATCTTTTATCGGTCTTGAATTATGAAAATGCTGATTTGCCGGTTGACTTGCCGGTTGTGTCATCCGTTTCGGCTGGAAACCATGCACGTTCGGCCTCACCCCTGTGATCCGGCTCCGTGCCGACTCCTGTTTCCCGGAGGATGGATGGTGCGGAAATGGGAGGGCCGGTCCAAAAACTGGGTGATGGCCGTGGCGGCGGCACCGAGCACGGCCGCGTCGGTGGGCAGGCCGGAAAAAGTGATTTCGGTCGATTGCGCGATCTCGGCAATGACCCGTTCGTTGACCACCTTTTGAGCCGACTCGAGCAATTGATGGCCGCCAAGCGCACCGATATCGCCGAGAACGATGCGGCGCGGGTTGAAGGCGTTGCAGATGATGACGCATCCGTAGCCGACGTAACGTCCGATTTCAGCGACCAGACGACGTGCTTCGCGGGCTTGTTCGGTGTCCCCGTTGCGTTTGTCGGCGAGTGCGAACAATGCGTGGCATGCTTCGATGTGGGCCATGGACTGCGAGCCGTTGATGATGCCGAGCCTGTCGATCTGCTCGTGGATCGCGCCCGCGGAGCAGTAGCATTCCAGGCATCCCACATTCCCGCATTCGCACTTTTTGCCATCGAGCGCGTCGATCGAGACGTGGCCGAGTTCCGTGGACGCCCCGAGGCTGCCATAGATAAGCCTGCCGTTTTCGATGACACCCAGGCCGACACCCTCGCCGAGCAGGAAATAGGCCAGGCTTCCGGCATCGTCGAATCCGCCGAACAGCCGCTGTGCCAGAGCGCCGGCCCGGGCGTCCTGTTCGATGAACACGGGAACGGGGCAGCCTTGCCCGAATTCCTTGTGGAAATTGATGTTGCGCCAGTGCGGCATGCTGGAAACCAGCGCCGCATAACCGGTGCCGTGCAGATACGGGCCGGGCACCGCCATACCGATGGCGACGATATCGGGGTCGGCTTGAAGCAGCGAATCGATGGTTTTGTGCGTGGCGGCGATGGCTGCGTCGATGGTGCCGTCGCTGACCCGCGGCATATCGGTGAGGCTCAGACGTCGGCCTTTGAGGTCGAAAACGCCGATCTGCACCAGGCTGCGCGCGAATTTGACACCGATGAAATGGAACCGTGCGGTATCGATGTTCAGCCCGATGGACCGGCGACGTTTGCTGCCTTTCATATCGCCGGTTTCCGCCACGATGCCGGCGTCGATCAGACGTGCGGTGATTTTGGTGATGGCGGCGGGTGTCAGACCCAGCGACTTGGCGATCTGCGCCCGCGAGGAGATGCCGTAGCGATACAGATGCCACAGTGTGCGTGAGCGGTTGCGTTCGGAAACAACGGATTGAGGCGCTGGCGTGCGGATTGGGTCTTCGGGGAAGTCCGGCATCGACGGTGCCAAATGGTCGATCGAGAAGGGTTGCGCACAAGACTGAGGCGCTGCGGATTCGCTGTGTTCGAGCATCTGACACCTCCTCGGGTCATTCCCTCATCGGCAACTGCCGTCCATGACAATTCCACATTGATGAACTGACTTCATATATTAACGAGGTTAACGCAAAACCGCAAATCCAAATATGATTAAAATCATTATTCAATATTATTTTGGATTGTTCGGAGTCAAATGTCCCAATAGCGCGCATTGTGGCTCAGGCTGTTTTCACTTGGAGACGCGATACGGTTTGCCTTATTGCAGCCGGCCGTTTTGGATGAACAGGGCATGTGCGTCTCCAGCGGCCTTGCCGCGCAGGTATTCATCGAAGATTTTCAGGCGATCGACGGTGCTTTCGGCCAGCGGCTGGGGCAGCGCGTCGCGCGAGAACCAGCCGACCTTGAGGCTTTCGTCATCGCCGACGAACGGTTCTGCGTTGCCGCCGGGTTTGAGGCGGCACAGGAACGAATGATCCATATATTGAGTGCGGTCGCCGTTGGCATAGGTGATGATTTCCGATGAAGAGACGACAGCCACCAGATCGGTGACTTCGGCGTCGACGCCGGTCTCCTCCTTGATCTCTCGCACCACGGTGTCCCCAGGCTGCTCGCCCGGTTCGTTGATGCCGTAGACCATCGCCCATTGCCCGGTATCGGAGCGCTGCCCGAGCAGGATGCGCCCGTGCCCGTCCTCCACAAGTCCGGTGACCCCATTGAGCCACAGCAACTCGTGCCCGATCTTCTTGCGCAGTTCGATAATGAATGAAGGTGTGGTCATGATTTTTTCTTCTTCCTCTTGAACGGTCTTTGGCTTGCTTTGAGCGTTACCAGTGATAATAGAGCTTTTGGGATACGTCGGCTATATCGCTTTTGTGTTTTTCGCGCGATATTCCTTGGGCGTGCATCCCATGAGTTCCCTGAAAGTGGCGGCAAAGTAACTGGGCGAGGGAAAGCCGACACGGCGACCGATTTGGGTGATCGAAAGTTCCGTGTTCCGTAGGAGGTTCGTGGCGGCTCCGATTCGCACTCCGATGGTGTATTGAATGGGGGACTGGGCCAGGAATTTTCGGAAAATGTTGTCGCAGGTGCTTCGACCCACTGATCCCGAAGCGGCGATTGCGGGCAGGGTGAGGTTTTCGCTGTAATGACGGCGGATATAGCTGGTCATCTTGCGCAAAGCGCCGATTTGGCCGTTTTCGGGAATCGCGGGAGTCGTCCCTTTTTCGTCCAGAGCTTTCATTCGTTCGTACAGTATTCTTGCGATGTTGAAAAATGTCCCCAAACCGGTCAACGGCAGGGTTGGCTTGTTACTTTGGCGGTGAAGCGTGTCGAGCAGCTTGATGATGGGGTCTTTTGCTCCGCCTTCGTCGTGCAGTACCAGATAAGGCATGGCTGCGGATTTCATAATTGGCAATATGAAACGTTTGGTGATTTCGTCCGGCGCGTTGACCTCGATGGGATTGAAGAGGATGCAATAGAATTTGGAATCCGTGTTGTCGGCGGAAAAACCGTAATGCAATCTTTTGGAATTGACGAATATGGTTTCGCCTTCATTGACCCGCACGACTTTGCCGTCGATGAAGTAGTCCATGTGGCCTTCGAGCATTCTGGTGAATTCAAGGTCGACATGCCAATGGCACAACGCCTGGTTTTGAGGGAAATCGCTGAGTCGTGCCTCATCCACATAAAGGAAGTCGGTCGGGTAACGGTAGTGCACGACTTCCGATCCGTCGGCGTAGAGCTGTGGCCTTGCCTGCAATTCGTCATTGGAGACGGGAAATCCGGTCATGGTGTCGCTCTCCTTTATCGCTCCCGTTCTGTTGTCTACGGCCATTGACGGTTGTGGTATATATTTATAGTTTTAAGGTATATTATGGCACTTTTTATTCTACTTGCGGAAGATAGTATTAATAGACTTGTCTCATGACGAAAAATGCTGAGGAATCCTCTCCTGTGAGCAGCCATGACAGGCAAGCCGACGACGGCATTGAGGATTCCTTGCGTTCGTCGTTCCTCCGACTGATTGCGCCGCTTGCTTTGCCTATGGCGGCGCAGCAGTTCATGGTGGCTCTTTCCTCCTGCGCGGATTCGCTGATGATGGCAGGCGTTGGCCAGAATGAGCTGGCGGGAGTCTCGCTTGCCGCGCAATTCCAATTCATCTTTTCGCTGTTTCTGACCGCCCTGACGGTGGCCATGAGCACGTTGGTTGCCCAGTATTGGGGCATCAAAGACAGAGACACGATTTCGAAAGTCTCCGCCTTTGTCATGCGCTATGTTCTTCTTGTCTCGTTGGTGTTTTTCCTGCTGCTGGTTTTGGCGCCGGGCTCGTTGATGAGGTTCATGACCAATGACCCTTCCTTGATTCCCGCAGGTATCGAATATCTGCGGATTTCCGCGCCGTCATATTTCTTCCTCGCTGCCTCCCAGGTGCTGCTCTGCCTGATGAGGAACGTCGGACTTGTGGCTCAAGGCACTTGGGTCAGTTTCGCCGGCTTGCTGGTGCATCTTGCGCTGAACGCAGTGTTGATTTACGGCTGGTTCGGTGCCCCAAAGATGGGAGTGCTGGGCGCGGCCGTCTCGAATCTGACATCGCAGGCGTTGATTTGGCTGGGGTTGATGCTTCTCCTTCGCGTTCATGGCTGGGCACATTTCGGGCTCAAAAACATCCTGCGCCGCGAGCCGCAGCTGCAACGCGATTTCTGGCGTTACTGTCTGCCGCTTTTGGGCAATCAAATCGTCTGGGGCGGCGGTTTCAGCATGTACACTGTCATCATGGGCCATCTTGATGGTGACGCGGTCGCGGCCAACGCCATAGCCAACATGGTCAAGGATCTTCTGGTATGCGGTTGCCTCGGTCTGGGCAACGCCGGCAATGTGATCGTCGGCAATATGCTCGGCCGCAACGAGTTTGCGAGGGCCAAACGCACCGGCGGGGAGCTTACGAAGTTCGCCATACTGGCTGGCGTCGTCACCGGTTTGGCGATTCTTGCGCTACGCCCGTTGCTGCTTCGTTTTGTTGGATTGTCGCCCCGCGCGACGGGCTATCTTTCCGTCATGTTGGTTGTCTGCTCGTATTATGTGATCGGCAAATCCATCAATGTCACCACGATCAACGGCATTTTCCCGGCCGGCGGCGATACCAAGTTTGGTCTCCTGTGCGATTCGGTGGTGATGTGGCTGATTGTCATTCCGCTGGGGTCATTGGCCGCGTTTGTTTTCAAACTGCCGGTTCTGGTGGTCTATGTGCTGCTCAATATCGACGAGATCATCAAGCTTCCCGCGGTGTTCATCCACTATCGTCGTTATCGTTGGCTCAAAAACGTGACCATTAAAGGTGAAGAAATAAGATAACGCATACAAATTTACAAGCAATACAATATTAAGTGAGATTAAGGGATATCCATTATGAGAACGATGCATCAACGAATGGAAGAGGGGCTGCTGTTCACCGACGAGTGTGAGGGGCTTCCCGAAGAGCGCCTGGCGGCAAAGAGGCTGATGCGTGAATTCAACGCATCGGATCCGGCAGATACCGAAAACCGTGTGAAACTAATGGCCAGGATTTTCCATATCGACGAGGCCCAGGCCGCGACATTCTGGATCGAACCGCCGTTCAGCTTCGCCTACGGCAGCCATATTTCCATCGGTAAAGGTGCCTATATCAATGTCGGTTGCACGTTCATCGACGACGGCAGGCTGAAAATCGGCAAGGGGCTGATGTGCGGGCCGAATGTCACCATCGCCACCGTGAGCCACCCCATCAATCCCGACTTACGCGAGTACATGTACACTTCGCCGGTTTCGATCGGTGACGATTGCTGGATCGGTGCCGGCGTGACGATTTGCCCGGGCGTAACCATCGGATCCGGCACCACCATCGGCGCCGGCAGCGTGGTCACCAAAGACATTCCCGATCACGTTGTAGCGGTGGGCAACCCCTGCCGCGTATTGCGCAAGGTCGGCGAGCAGGACATGACCACGTACAACCACGGTCATCCCATCGATCCCGCCGACCTTGAGGAAGAGCGCCAACTAAGAAACAGCTGAGCTGGATTATTTCCTTGCCGCCGCGCGCTGCGCCATCCACTCTTCTACATCGTCGATCTGCTTGGGGATGTCCTTGGAGATCCATTCCGGACCGTTTTCGGTCATCAGGACGTCATCCTCGATGCGTACGCCGATGCCGCGCATCTCCGCGGGGATCAGCAGGTCGTTCTTGGCGAAGTAGAGGCCCGGTTCGATGGTGAAGACCATGCCCGGCGTGATCTTCGCGCCCTGATAGGACTCGTAGCGTGCCTGCGCGCAATCGTGCACGTCGAGGCCCAGATGGTGGGCCACGCCGCAGGCGAGCCAACGACGGTGCTGCTGGCCTTGAGGCGAAAGCGATTCCTCCACGTCGACCTTCAAAATGCCCCACTCGTGCAGGCGCTGTGCGATGACGCGCATGCAGGCGTGGTGGATGTCGGAGTAGGTGGCACCCGGCTTGGCGGCCTCGAATCCGGCCTGTTGCGAATCAAGCACCGCCTGATAGATCTTCTTCTGCAGCGGTGTGAACTTGCCGTCCACCGGGAAGGTACGGGTGATGTCGGCGGTGTAGAGGCTGTCGACCTCGATGCCTGCGTCGATTAAGAGCATCTCGCCGTGGCCGACCACGCCGGTGTTGCGCATCCAGTGCAGGATGGGGGCGTGTTCACCGGAGGCGATGATGGTGTCGTAGCCGACGGTGTTGCCTTCCTCGCGGGAAACCGCGTTGAACTCACCTTCCAGCATGCGCTCGCTGCGCGGTTTGCCGACGGCCTGCGGCAGACGGGTGAGGATCCGGTCGAAACCATCTTTCGTAGCGGCGACGGCCTTGCGAATCTCGCCGACCTCGTAGGAATCCTTGATCATACGTGCGGTCGAGGCAAACTCCTGCAGCTCGTTATCGGCCTTTTCATTGGCGTCCGGATCGGGGAAGCCGTTGGCTTCGCGCACGGCTTCGACTTGCGCGGTCATCTGCGGATCGGCAAGCCGCACCACGCGCATGCGCACGGCACCGGCTTCGGCACCGACATCCTTGCCCAGTGCATCGGGCAGCTGGGCGATGTCGTGGGTGGCGATGCCGGTCATCGCATTGAGTTCCTTCAGGCCGGCACGGGGCCCGACCCAATATTCGCCGTAATGGGCGTCGACATAATAAGCTTCGGTGCTGTTGTCGGCTCGTGGAGCGACGAAGAGCTCCGGCGTATGCGTCTTGCCGGCCTTGGCCTCAGGTGACTCAGGGTCGACGGGGTTCAGTACGAGCACGGCTCCGGCCTCGTAGTCCTGGCCGAGCCCGGTGTAATAGGAGAACTCGGTATTGGGGCGGAAGGCGTAGTCGTCATCGTTGTTGCGCACCTTCGGCGTGCCTGCGGGGATGACGATGCGCTCGCCTGGGAAGCGCTTGCCGAGAGCCTCGAGACGTGCGCCGATGAACTTGCTGGACTCCAGCGGCTCGATGTCCGGCTCCTGGTTGTCCCAGCCGGTCTTCATGAATTCCGCGAATTTCTTGGACGTGGTCGGCCGCAGCGTGCGGTTGTTGGTCCTGTCTTCCATCGGTTGGTCCGCTCCCGGTGCCTGTGCCATTTCCTGTGCCTCGTATTTCTTGTCGTTTGCCGTGATGACTTCGCTCATGCGTGTCCTCCTCATTGGCGGGTTCTTCACAGCCATTCTAATAACCTGGGCGGTCCGCAGGGCGGGGAATGTTGAACAATGGAATATGCCGTCATTCTGTGACTGCCGACGATGCAGCAGGACCTTTGCGCCAACCCCCTATCGGGTTCATATTCGCATGATTGGCGCTGTCTGGTATTGCCGTGTTCCCCTTTGTGCGCCGATCGCGCATTGCCGTCAGCGTCCATTCGCCGTTCGGCGTAGCGCTTTCGAGGCCGTTTCATACAATAGTGGTGTCTATTTTTCAAGGGATTCAAGCCAAAAACGAGGTTTTATGTCATTCGAGCATCCGAAAACCAACGGGGTTACCATTCGCGAGGTCGAGCGCGAGATCATGTCCCGGCGCACCACTCACGAAGAACTGGGACACGACCTTGAGGTCATGGACCTGATGCTTGACCTTCTGGGCCATCCGGAAGACACATTCCGCATCATCCACATCACCGGCACCAACGGCAAAGGCTCCACCGCCCGTATGGCCGAGGCTATCTGCCGCGCTTACGGTATGCGCACCGGCCTCTACACCTCGCCGCACCTGCAGAAAATCAACGAGCGCATCGCCGTGGACGGCCAACAGCTCAGCGACGACGATTTCATCGATACGTGGATGCAGATCAAGGATTTCGTCGCCCTGGTCGACGCGAAAATGAAGGCTGACGGCAAGGCGCCGATGAGCTATTTTGAGATCCTGACGGCGATGGCGGTCTGGAAGTTCGCGGATGCGCCCGTCGACGTGGCCATTTTCGAAGTCGGCATGGGCGGACGTTGGGATGCCACCAATGCGTTGAACGGTGACGCCGCGGTCATCGGTCCGGTCGACATGGACCACATGCAGTGGCTGGGCGACACCCCCGCGAAGATCGCCACGGAGAAGGCCGGCATCATCAAGCACGAGTCCACCGCCATCATCGGCGCACAGCCGCATGAAACGGAGGTCATGCCTGTGGTTGAGGCCGCGGCCGTCAAGGAGCATGCCACGCTTATCCGCGACGGCGAGGAGATGGAGGTCGTCTCGCGTCAGCCTGCGGTAGGCGGCCAGCTGGTCACGTTGCGCACGCCGAACGGTACTTACGAGGATATTCCGGTCGCCAAGTTTGGCGAACATCAGGCGCACAACGCCTTGGCGGCGCTCGCGGCGGCCGAAACCGTTATTCCCGTCGCAGGCCAGCTCACCCAGGACGTCGTGGCCGAAGCGTTGGGCGGGGTCAAGATTCCCGGACGCATCGAGCAGGTGCGTACCTCGCCGACCATCATCGTCGACGGCGGGCACAACGTCAACGCCGCCGAATCGTTGCGTGCCGCCCTTGAGGAGAACTACAACTTCGAGCAATTGGTCGGCGTGGTCGCGATGATGAAGGACAAGCAGGTCGAGGAATACCTTGGCACGCTGGAGCCGATCATGAGCCAGATCGTCGTCACCGAGAACTCGTGGCGAGACCGGGTAATGCCTGCCGAGGAACTCGAGAAGATCGCGGTCAGTGTGTTCGGGCGTGATCGCGTCACCCGCATCGACAACCTTCCCGACGCCATCCAGGAGGCCGTCAACATGGTCGACGCCGATGACGAACTGGGCGTCGGCTACGGCCACGGCGTGCTCATCTGCGGCAGTTTCGTCACTGCCGGCGACGCCCGCACGCTGCTGGCTGAGAAGAAGAATCCGGAACTGGCTCTGCCCAAGGCGCAGCGTGTGGCGGGCAAGCTTAAGAACGACAAAGCCGATGCCGGCAATGCCAAAGACGAGGACGAGGACATCGTTTCCGAGGTATTCGGCGATGCGTTCGGTGATTTCGGAGTCAAGCAGGTACCCTTCGAAGGCGAGTCCGAACCCGGCACCACCGCCGAGCAGCTCCGTCATCATGCCAATGGAAACGGCACTGGCAGCAAAGGCGACAAGTAACCATAACCAGTGAGAGAAGCGCTTTCTTAGGTTCGAGTAGTGCTTTTACGCTTACCAATCAACCAACTGCGACGAAAAGCACGAAAATCAGCCCAAATGATGCTTTCCGTCGCAGTAAGTATGAGGCCATAGGGAAAAGTGCCATCCGGGTACTGTTTTGCTGTTTTCCTCACTGGTTTTCGTGCTTTGTGGCAAAAGTTTTGTATTTCGTCATATTGCTTGAATTTGTCGAAGTTATCAAGATCATTAGGTGTGCTGGCCGGTATGATAGCAAGTGATAACAGGACGTGCCCGAGATCAAGTAGGCCGGTAAGCGGGAAGAGCAGAGGAAGTCAATAATCCATGTATCTGAAGGAACTGACGCTCAAGGGATTCAAGTCCTTCGCCTCTGCGACCACGCTGCGCTTTGAACCCGGCATCACGGCCGTGGTCGGCCCCAACGGCAGCGGCAAGTCCAACATCGTCGATGCGCTGACATGGGTCATGGGGGAGCAGGGCGCCAAAAATCTGCGCGGCACCTCGATGGAAGACGTGATTTTCGCCGGCACTTCCTCACGTCCGCCGCTGGGGCGCGCGCAGGTGAGCCTGACCATCGACAACACCGACGGCACACTCGATATCGACTACACGGAAGTCATCATCAGCCGCACCATCTACCGCAACGGTGGCAGCGAATACGCCATCAACGGCTCGCCCTGCCGACTGCTCGATATTCAGGAGCTCTTGAGCGACACCGGCTTGGGCCAGCAAATGCATGTCATCGTCGGGCAGGGCAGGCTTGACGAAATCTTGAAGGCCGACCCCGCAGGTCACCGCGCCTTCATCGAAGAGGCGGCTGGAATCCTGAAACACCGCAAGCGCAAGGAACGCGCGATACGCAAGCTCAAGAACACCGAGGCGAACCTTGCCCGCACCGATGATCTGCTGCACGAGATTCGCCGGCAGCTGGGACCGCTCGGACGTCAGGCCAAGATCTCGCGTCGTGCGGCGAGCATACAGATTTCCTTGCGCGATGCACAATCGAGGATTTTCGCCGAGGACGCCCAGAATTCCATGAAAAGCCGTGCCAAGTTGCGCAATGAACTTGGTGACGTACGACGCCAGCTGGAAACTGCGCAACGCGAGCTGGCGAAAGTCAAGGTGCATATCGAGCAGGTCGAGGCGTTGAGCTCCGAGTCCAGCCCGGCCATGGCTAGGGTCAACGAGACCTGGCATGAGCTCTCCGGCATCGAGGAACGGTTCCGCTCGCTGGCTTCGTTGGCCGACGAGCGCGCGCGTTCGCTGGCAGGCCAGATGATCACGAACTTCGGTGAGGACCCGGATATTCTCGAGTCCCGTGCCAAAGAACTGGACGGGCAGGCCGAATCTCAGAAAAAGGCCGTTTCCGACATGCGCATTGCGTATGATAAAGCGACTGAATCTCGTGCCGGCAATGAAAAGCAACTCGCTGCGGCACGTCAGACGTTGACGCAACTGCGCAAGGCCGCGCAGGAGCACACCTCGAAGCTCGCCAATCTGCGTGAGCTCAAAACCCGCGAGGAATCCGCCATCGAGTTGGCGCAAAGCCGTGCCAAGGATTTCAATGGTCAGCGTGAATCCATCGTCAAACAGCGCGACGAGGCCACGGCCCAACGTGATGCCCTTGACGCAGAAACCCAGAATACCGGTGTTGAGAATAGTGCGGCCGCGCTTGAAGCGGCAAGAACCGCGATGCAACAGAGACAAGAAGAGCTTGACGCCCTGCAGGAGCAACTGCGGGCGGTGAACGCTAAGGTGACGGCACTCAAGGCGAAGGCCGATGCCTTGAACGAGACTTTGGAAAGCCGCAATGCCTCTGGTGAGCTGGAACAGGATGATGCCGTGGCCGCCCTGGGTCGACTTGCCGACTTCATCCACGTCGAGGACGGCTGGGAAGAGGCCATCGCCCACGCGCTCGACCAGTTTGCCAGCGCCATCGTGGTGCCCGCTAAATCCAATATGGTCGAGGCGTTGCGCCGGGCGAGCGCCGACAAGCTGGGGCAGGCAGTGGTATTGCATCCACTTGAAGGTGGAAACGCTAACGACGCTGGAACCGAAAATGGCAATAGGGAAGACGATCAATATCCGATTCGTTGCGCCTCGACGCTGGTAAGTGTCAACGATTCCGCTAAAGATGCTGATTTTGCAGCCAGTGTTGTTCGTGCCGTGCGGCTTTTGCTGGACGATGTTGCCGCCGTGCCCGATATGGATACTGCTCTGGAAGCTGTGGAGGAGAAGCGGTTCAGCCAGGCCGTCACCAAATCCGGCGAAGTGGTCAACGCTGTCGGTGCCATCGGCGGCTCCTCGCGCTCGCAAAGCGATTTGTCATTGGCCGCACGGCGTGACAAAGCCGCAGCAGAAGCCAAAAAACTTCAAGGCGAGGCGGCGGATGCTATACAACCGAAGATCGAAGCGGCACAGACAGCTCTCGACAACGCACGTCTTGAAGTCGATCGTCAGTCGCAGCAGCGCATACAGGCCAAGGTGAAGGCCGATCAGGCTCGCAAGAATCTGCAAAACGTCGAACAGCAGGTCAAGCAACTGACACGGCAGCTCAAGGGGCTTGACGAGAAAATCAAGCAGACCGACGACGAGCGGCAGGCCCATCAGCTCAAACTCGAGGATTTGAGCCAGGCGCTTGACACCGCTGAGCATTCCGACACGGAAAACGAGGATTTTGACGATCTGGACAAACGCGTCCACGAACTCGAAACTACGCTCGACAAGGCGCGTGAGCAAGAAGTTTCCGCGAAGATTACCTGGAATGATGCCAGCCGCAAGGCCGATTCGCTGGTTCGTCAGGCAGGACTCTTGCACGATCAGGCGAGTGAAGCCGTGGCGAGACGGGCGAAGATGAAGGCGCTCAACGAGAAGCGCGAACGCCAGCAGGCGCATGACCGGCAGATTGCGGCGGATGCGCGGGGTATGGCCGCGTTGATCGCCACCGTGCTGAAAACCGTGGTCGCCAAACGCGACGAACTTTCGAAAGCTGCCTCGAGCCATGACGCTGAGCTGAAACAACTGCGTGCGCAGCGTGACGAGGCCGAGCCGAAGGTCGCCGCTTTGCAGCGGCGCGAACACGAGCTGGACGTGAACCGTGAACGTCTCGCCGCTCAATATGGGCAGATCGAGCAAAAGGTCTCCGATACGCTGGGCATGGGGCTTGAGGCACTGGTCGATGAATACGGCCCGGACAAGCTGGTTCCGGTGCTTGATGACGAAGGCCGTCCGATTCCGCTTGACAACGTTGGCGATGGCGTTACTGCTGATACTGGTGCAGAGAATGCTTCCGACACCGAAGTCTCCCACAATTCAGATGAAGATGAATCTGAAGTCGATAACGAAGACGATGCAAACGGCACTTCATCCAAGGCTGGAACCCAGCATGCTTCAAACGAGAACGCACCAATCGATGCCGATCATTATCAGATGGTGCCCTACGTCCGCGCCGAGCAGGAGAAACGGCTTCACAAGGCCGAACGCGACCTGAAGGCGCTGGGCAAGGTCAACCCGCTGGCCGCCGAGGAGTTCGACGCGCTTGAGACACGCAACCAGTATTTGAATGACCAGCGCAACGACGTTGCCAAGAGTCGCGATGACCTCTTGAAGCTCATCAAGGATCTTGACCGCACGATGATCGAGGTATTCAAGAACGCCTTCGACGATACGGCCGCAGCATTCGAAAAGGTCTTCGCGACGCTCTTCCCGGGAGGCAAGGGTCGACTGCGTTTGGAGAATCCCGACGATCTGCTCACCACCGGCGTCATCGTCGAGGCCAGCCCCGCCGGCAAGCGTGTCAAGCAGCTGAGCCTACTTTCCGGCGGCGAACGCTCGCTCACCGCTCTGGCGCTGCTTTTCGCCATCTTCACCGCGCGTCCCAGCCCGTTCTATGTGATGGACGAGGTCGAGGCCGCGCTTGACGACATCAACCTGACCCGTCTGATCAACGCGTTCAACGATCTGCGCCGGCACGCTCAGCTCATCGTCATCACCCACCAGCAGCGCACCATGGCCATTGCCGACGCGCTCTACGGGGTGACGATGCGCTCCGATGGCGTCACCGCCGTGGTGAGCCAAAAGCTCGAGCACGAATGAGTAAGAATATGATTTTGGCTCGGTAACATTAAATGTACCGAGCCAAAATCGTGGAAATATTCCACGTCCTTTCAATTGAGACACCGTCTGATAAAAGCGTTATTGCCGGACTTTTGATTTCAAACGGATAGCACTGCCGCAATTGATAGTGCCAGTGTGCTACTTTCGTAGTGCTTTCGCCCGTGCCACGGTATCCTCGGCGAGGATCGTTTGGGCATCGATGATGGGTAAGTCGGGGAGCGGGAAGGCCTCGTTGAGGACGGAGAGCTCCGTGCAGCCTAGGACTACGATATCGCAACGATAGCGAGCCGAATCAGACTTGTCGAGGAACGTGTCGATGACGGAACGGTAGCGTTCGAGGCTTAGCGGTCCGCCGCTTTTCACATCGTCGTAGATCAGCGAATCGATGCGCTTCTGCAGCTCGTCGTCAGGCTCGATGAACGTGTAACCGGCGGCTTCGATTTCGCGCTGGTAGAGGCCGGAATGGCGGGAGCCTTCGGTGCCCATGAATCCCACGCGCGGGTGCGTCGAAACAGGCAAGGTCGCCTTCATACGTTCGACGGCACCGGTGAGCATATTGAGAATCGGCACGTCGGTGAGCTCTTGGAAGCGCGGCAGCATGAAATGCGCGGTATTGCAGGGAATCGTGATGAAACTGGCCCCGATGGACGTGGCTTTTTCAATGTCGTCGGCGATGACGGGGAAGGGGTCGTCGTTGCTGTCGCCCAGCATGAAGTCGGTGCGATCGGGCACGGAAGCGTCGTTGAAGACCACATAGTCGAGGAAATCCTGGTCGGTGGTGGCGTCGCTCATCTTGTCGATGAGCCGGATGTACGATTCGGTCGCCAACGTGCCCATGCCGCCGATAACGGCGAAGAACGGTCGTCTCATAGCTCTCCCAACCAACAAATACGGTATCCGTCCGAAACGGAATATAAGGATGTTCCCGACTTATAGTACCAGCGTCAGAGGTTTTCCGCGTTTGCCTGCCTCTGTGTGTCTGAACGGGCGTATTCCACGTGTCGTTTGCTGTTCGCAGCCTTCGCAGACAGCCCAAATCATTACGTTTCTTCCATACTGCGCGACCGATGTCGGCGATTCACGCCTTGTTTCGTTTTGGCGCGTACTGCTTGAAATCGCGCGAAACATGCAGCTGCCAACGCCACAGTCCCAACGTACGTTTCAGGTTGCGGTCGGCCGAGTTGAAGCATGAACGGCTCCATTTGCCCTCGCTGATGAGCCTCAGCGCGTCGTCCTTCAGCGGCCCGGCTGGTGCGTACTTCTTCAGCACTCGCTTGGGAATTCCCATCCACAGATGCTCGCTGAAGCACAATGACGGCTCACTATGGCGGTGCATCACGAGGTCTTCGGCGATCCAACGGGCCAGATTGAAGCCGGCCTGGGTGACGTAGTCGCTGCTGCCGCCCGGCCTTGGGTTGATCTCGAAGAAGCGGTAGCTGCCGTCGCGCGGGTCGTGTTTGATGTCGAAATTCACGTAGCCGGTGTAGCCGAGTTCGTCGATGAGGCGTTGGCATTGTTCGTAGACGGTCTTGTCGCCCTCGGAGATGATGGCCGCGTAGTTGCCGATGCGGTTGGGCGCGTATTCCTCCATGACCGGCCGTCCCATGCACATCATGGCCACGCTGCCGTCGCTGTTGACGTACGCGTTGAGCGTGCGCATGCCGGTGTCGTCGCCGGGGATGAACTCCTGGATGATGAGCTCGCCTCGGTATCCGTTGGTATAGATGTCGTGGGCGACTTGGTTGAGCTCGGTGGCGTCGGCGATGGTGTAGGCCTTCTTACGTCCCGGGAAATCGATGCTCAGGTACGAAACGCTGTCTGCCGCCTTCAGTTCCAGAGGGAACGCGGCAGGCTGGGGGACTTTCTGGCCCGATTGGAAATCCGCGAACGAATAGACCGCGGTCAAGGGCGTATTGACCTTTGTGGTTTCGCAAAGCTTCCAGAACGAGACCTTGTCGACGGCGCGCTGAAGCGTCGGTCCGTCGATGGTGGAGGTCAGGTAGTCCTTGCGGATTTCATCACGGTGTTCGGCGAGTAGGGCCGCGGAAGTGTCGCCGCAGGCGATGATGAGCAGCTGGCGGTCGGGGCTCTGAGCTTTCAGCTCCGTGGCCAGCTTGTGCAGCTCAGGGACGAAATGCTTTTCTTCGGTGAGGTCATTAATAACACGAATGTCGACGATTGAGGAATGGCGGCATTGGATGAGCGCGGCCGGGCCGACGGCCAGCGACTTGACACCATAAGCCTTGTGGAACCCGCAAGCCAGCCCGTACGCATTGGCTCCGGTGCCGATGAGAACCGGTAGGAACATAGGCCGGTTCTCATCGCTTGTGGCGTCATTGCTGTTGGTATTTCTGCTATCTACCATCATTCCTCTTCAGTTTTAGAGTTTGGTTTTTAGCTTTTTCGCGGCCTTCAGCGCCTTGTAGAAGGTCTTTTTGATGGGCACATCGCGTGCCGCGGCCACCGGGGTGATGTCTTCGGTGAACTTGCATTTGAACTCGTTCAAGCCCATGAGGCTTGGCGCGAAGTCGCTGCCGATGCCCATCAGGTCGTAGGCGGTGATGCCCTGAGAGCCGAGGATGCAGCATTCGCTGTAAAGCAGTTTGTCGGTGACGTGCAGGCGCATCACGTCGTTGCGCATTGCGGCGTAGTAGCGCACGGCGTGCGTGCCGTTGACGGTGACGATGGACCACGCCACCACGCGTCCGTCGATGCGCGCGGCGAACACGCGGCAGTGGTCGGCTCCCAGCGCTTCGATCATGTCCGAATAATCGGTGATCGGAGCCGGGGCGAAACCGTCGCGTTTGCCCGTCTCCACCATCACGTCGTAATATTCGCGGAAATCGGCGATGGCCTCTTTCGTCTCGTCGGCTACATCGGCCGGGCATTCGCGCAGCGCCTTGCGTACGTCGCGCCGGCCGCGCTTTTTCATGCGGCTGAGGATGGCGTCATCTCCGCCGGTGACGTCGATGATGACGGTCTGGTTATAGGGGATGGTGGAGAGCACCGGCGTCGTGCCGGCGGTGTACCACGTATCGATACGCAGGAACACGATTTTCTTATCGACACGATGCACTTGCGCCGCGATGGCATCGATGGACTCACGTTCCAGCGCCTCGCTCGGCTTGGCGATCCAGACCGGTCCGTGAACAGCGCGCAGATAGTGGTAGCCGTGCGTGGCCATGTCGGTGAACCCGATGAACGCCACGGTTTTGCCGTCCTCGAGGATTCGATATGTTCCCCACGGCGTGCGCCCCGGGATGTCCGCCTGGAACTTCGCCCAGATGCCGGTCTGCTCGATTGGCAGCGTGACGCCGGATTGGCGCGCGGCCGCCTCAAGCTGGGGATATTCGGTTTTTTCTAAGCTGATCATGCTTTCCTTTATTGTTTCGCTTCCACCATACTAATGTTCAAGTTTACGTTTACGGATGTCGTCGGATTGGGTATATCGGATTTTCGTGCTTGGTTTTCACGGGTTTCATCGCTTTACGAGAACAGCCTGGTGACGATATGAGTATCGCCTTCGTAGGGGGCGTGTTTGCCGTCCACCTTGAGCCATTGTTCTTCGCCTTTGCCGACGATCAGGATGACGTCGAATCCGTCGTGTGTCTGCGCCTCGGCAATAGCGGTCTCGACGGCCTTCTGCCGGTCCACGATGATGCCGGCGTCCACGTTGGGGTCGGTGACGGCGGCCTGCATCGTCTCGCAGATATCCTGCGCGCGTTCCTTGTCCGGGTCATCGGTGGTGATGATGATGCGGTCGACGCGGTGTTGCGCGGCCTCGATGATCTCCTGCCTGCGGTCCACGGCCTTGCCGCCGGCGGAGCCGCTGACCAATGTGATGCGTGGTTGGTTCGCGCCGTAGCGTTCGATGGCAAAATCAATCAGTGCGGAGACGCTGGCGAAATTGTGGGCGTAATCGACGATGGCGACGTTCGGCCCGCGCGAGTCTTTGAACTGTTCCATTCGCCCTGAAATCCGCACGTTTTCGAGGGCGTGCGAGATTTTGGTGTCATTGAGATCCACGCCGGCGAGCCGTGCGATGGTAAGCGCGGCGGCGGCGTTGGCATAGTTGAAGTCGCCGTCCATGCGCAGCTTGTAGGTGTCCGCGCTAGCTGTGCCCGCAATTTCGATATGGAAAGCCGTACGATCTTTATCGGCGGGCCAGGCGATGGTGTCGGCCGCAGTGCCACTGTCGCGTCCGTCGGTATGCAGCGCAAACGTTGTCACGGGAACGTTGGCGGCTGCAGCGTCCTCTTTTATAAGATCGGCGTGATCACAGTCGGCTCCCAGCACCAAAGCCTTGCTGTTGGCTGCGATCTGTCGTTTGCAATACAGATAGTCCTCAAAGGTGGGGTGCTCGATCGGGCTGATATGGTCGGGGAGATGTTCAGAAACGCTCCGACGTCGAAGGTGAGTCCGTAGACGCGGTGGACCTTGTAGGCCTGCGAGGAGACTTCCATCACAAGGTAACGCATCCCGTTATCAAGGGCTTCGCGCATCATGTGGAAGGCGTCCATCGATTCCGGAGTGGTCAGAGCGGAAGCTTTGTAAGTCTGTCCGTCAAGGCAATTGTCGACCGACGAGAAGAGGGCGGCCTTGCCGTCGCTGGCGGCGTTCAGGATCGCCTGGACAAAGTAGGCGGTGGTCGTTTTTCCCTTGGTTCCGGTGATGCCGATAACCGTGAGCTCGTCCTGCGGTCTTTCGTAGAATTCGGCGGAAAGCAAGCTCATCGCCTTGCGTATGTCGTCCACAATTATGCCGATGGCACCGCATTTGGAGCTGAAATCGGTTTCCGCGACGTAGGCCTTGAGCCCGCGTTCGTCGCAGCCGTCAAGATAGTCTGCCTTGAAATGACCTTTGCAGCACAACAGCGTTCCGTCGCGCACCTCTCGCGTGTCATACGTAATGGAGGTGAAGGCATCCTCGGATTCAGGGAAACGAGCAGGATTGCGCGACCACGTCTTGCCTTGGATGATTTCCCGCAAAAGACCATGCTTTTCAAGCAATTCAACCGCAGTTGCCAGAGTCAGAGCCATATCAGAACCTTTCTTGCCGTCCACAAGGTTAACGCATTGCGCCAGCCAAAATAAGAGATACCTGCCACAATCGAATGGAACTTACACATCGTGGTGAATCCGTCGCCTTTTGCCCGAAATCGGATATGTATGATTCCGCGGGATTATCAAGATAAATCAGCCACTTGCTGCTGCAAGGCCTTTATCGGCGATTTCTTTACTGGCGCTTCAACGCCGTTACATGGCCGTTTACAGCCAGCTGTCGGTGATGGGACGACGACCGCGCGACTCCATCCACAAGTTGAACGAGTCCTTCCACTTCTTGTGAGCCTGTCGTTGCCAGTCCATCAGGTCGCCAAGCCTGAGATTTCCGACCTGCGGGTAGAGTGTGGACATCGGCCTGATGAGGTCCACGGCTGCGGTGGTGTCGGCGGTCGCGTCGTGGAAATCGCCGTGTGGCTCGACTCCGTAGTATTCGGTGGTGTAGGTCAGCGTACGTTTGCCGTGACGATGCGAGATCTCCCGGTCGATGACCAACGGGTCGACCACCAAAAGCTCGTCCGGCAACGCCTCCAGATTCCAACGTTTCAAGTCTCCGGCCAGCATCCGCACATCGAAAGGCGCGTTGTAGGCCAGCAGCGGGATGTGCTTGGTCTGGGCGGCGCTGACAATGGATCCGATGGCGGCGATGGCGTCGGTCGGTTGTGCACCGTTGGCCTCGAGGAATTCGTCAGTGAATCCGTTGACCCGGCTGGCACCCGCGCTGATGTGACGATGAGGATTGATGACCCGTTCCGCCACGACATCGCCTTCATAGCCCCTTGTCGGGTCGCGTAAAACCAGCGAGGCCGAGACGATCGCATCGGTGGAACCGGTGCCGGTGGTCTCCGTATCGAAACCAAGCAGCCACGCCTCTTTCAATGTCGTGTCGTCATCCTGCGCAGGGACCTGTGCTATGGCGTCGAGCATGGTTGCCGCAATGTCCGTGTCGGTATTGTTCTTGATTGGTGTCATATCCATATTGTGCGTTGCGATTCCGACATTGTATTACCTTTATATAAAGGGATGTCGATCCCTGGCCGATGGCTCTTTCTTGTCCGGATCGGCAATATATGCCGACGTGCGGTATCGGCCTTCGGGTCCCATATTGTCGATAAAACCGTATAGGCATGTCGTCGATGTCATAATAAACAGTGGCAAAGGCGCGTGTCGGCCGCGGCACCGGCGATGCGTAGAATGGTAACGTGACACAAACCGACCAGGCACAGCCCAAGCAGCAGAAGCGCGAGACGACCGCCCAGAAGCGTGCGCGTTTCGAAACGCTGGCGATGCCTGCCGTCAACGTGCTGTATCGTCAGGCGATGAAGCTTACGAACAACACCGAGGATGCTCAGGATTTGGTGCAGGACGCCTACGAGCGTGCGTTCAAGGCGTTTGACAGTTTCCGCCCCGGCAGCAACTTCGAGGCGTGGATGACCACCATCGAGCGCAACGCCTACTTCAACCAGTATGCCAAAGCCAAGCGCCGCCCCCAGCGTGCCAACGATTCAACGGGGGAGTACGACGACTGGGACATCTATTCCGCCTCGGACCATTCTTCTGAGGGGCTGAAATCCGCCGAGCAGGAGTATCTGGACGGTTTCGCGCCCGCCGAAATCATGCAGGCGTTGGATTCGCTTTCGCCCGAACGTCGGCAGGTGTTCATCGACACCGCTATTGACGGCAAATCATACAAGCAGGTCGCCGCCGAACAGGGCATCAAGATAGGAACCGTGATGAGCCGGCTCAATCGCGCTCGCTCTCAGCTGAAAAAGGAGCTGACCGACTATGCCCGCCAGCGCGGTTACGGCAAGGATGCGTCGGAAAAATCCGCACAAGAGGCCCAAAAGCAGGTTGCCGCGCAGGATTCGGGGGTGGCACAACAGGCGGAGAAATAGAAGAGAACCGTATCTTCACTATCCGCGAACCCCAAAATAGCCAAAATGAGCAATAATAGTCAATTAGAAGTCACGGAAGGGAAATATCGATGGACGGACGAATCAAGCGCACCAGTCGAGTGGTGGTGAGAAGCCAGCATTCCGACGGTGTCATGCGTACCGACATCGAAGTCTCCCGTTATGATTCTGAGAGCCGCCTTCCTGATGACGAATGCTTCAATCCGGAATCCTGTTGCGACGCGCGAGAGAAAGTCCTGATCGCCGAATTGCGTGAGCTTTTGCGACCGGCTGTTGCTCCGGAATGCCTGTTTGCCAAGCTTCAGGCGACACTTGATCGTTGCTGCCTCGAGGAGTCCTGCGGCGGCGAAGTCGCGTCTGCATAGCCGTTTCGTTTATCAAAATTCGTTTCCAGCCACGCTTTGATGTGTGGCTTTTTGATGTGTCGATTGATACTGGTTACACTTTGACCTCTGGAAATGTTGACAGTGCTGTCGGTATTGATGCTTGTTGATTGGTGCTGATAATGGGTGACAGGCGCTGGCAGCGTTGCCATTGCCGCGAATGTGCAGCCGGTCTGGTATACGAAAAATGCCTCGCTTGTTGCGAGGCATTCGTCATTTTTACGTACCTAACGGAACTCAGGCATTTGGCCTTTTGCCGTGGTTGGCCGCCTTCTTGCGGCGATCCTTACGCTTACGTCCGCGCATTCCCATGATGGACTCCTTTACGTTCAATGAATAAGCCTTAGGTATTATCGCACGTTGTTGCGACTTCGTATGGGGTTTACTGCTGGTTTCAAGTCAGTTCCGCTAGTTTTCGTCTACTTTAAACTCCTAAAACATACGAAAACTAGCAGGATTGACCGGTTATTCGCAATTCTCACACTGGTGTGAGTCGCAAGCACCTATCAAGCGAGCCGGCAAATGGTTCAGCGCTGCTCGGCCATGAAATAGAGGTTGGTCGTGCTGGTCTCGCCCGGAGCCACGATGATCAGGTCCTTGCCGCTGTTGAACGCGTTGGCATACGCGGTCTGCGGTTCGATGGCGACGCCGGCCGGGTGGCTATCCGGCGCGAACCCGGTGCCGGTGCACATCTGGAAGGAGGTGATGGTCTTGTCGCCACCGACGTGCACGCTCAGTCCGTCCGGGCGTGTCAGTGTGGCGAAGACGTTGCCGTCGGCGTCGCGCTCCACATCGGTCCACGCGTCATCGAAGGGCTGTTCGGTCAGGGCAGTGGGCTTGCGCAGGTCGTACTTGCCGCGCACGGGCTCGGTGCCGGTTGGCAGCAGACGTTCGTTGACGGTGACATGCGTGCGAGCCGGAATGGTGACTTTACACTGGGCGTTCTGGCCGTCGATCTCGTCGCCGTAACCGTCGAATCCGTTGGCGATCCACGGATGGATGGCCAAGGCCCATGGCGCGTTGACGTTGTCGTTGTTAGTGGCGGAGAGGGTGAGCGTAAGCCCGTCATCGCTCAAGCTGAAGACGGCGCGAACCAGAAGGTCGAAAGGATAGCCCTTCATGTTGCCGGTGCGCCAGGTCAGCGCCACGCGGTCCTCTTTCAGGCTCTCCAGATTCCAGAAGGCGCGGTAGCCGTAGCCGTGGATGGCGTTGTGCTTTTCGTGTTCGTCGATCGGCAGTTCGTAGGTCTTGCCCTCGAAGGTGTACACGCCGTCCTCTATACGGTTGGGGAAGGGGACGAGCAGCTGCCCGTTGGAACATGGCACCGTCTTATCCGGGTCCCACGAGGCGATCATATCCTTGCCGTGGTAGGTGAGCTTGCGCAGCGTCGCACCGAGTTCGGTGACTACGGCCGTGTAGTCTCCGTGCGAAATGGTGAATTGTTGGCCCGAGCGGAGGGGCAGTGTCGTTGAAGTCATATCAACTCCTGTTATAGAAACGTAATTGTTACCGTTCACTATTCTAATGCGGCACCCTGCTTAATCTGCATCCGACGTTTGCATGCGATTTTGCCAAATTCAGACGTTCTTGGCGCTCCAAGGGACTCGGAATAGCGCAATTGGGCCCATTCTTCAATAAAACGGTTCTCTTGACGCACCAAGAGAACCGTTTTATAAGAGAATCATGCTTAGGTTAAAGTTTCCTTGAATTTCCGACTTCGGCGGCTGCTTTACCAAGTACCGATTGCAGCGACGGAGGCGCCGAGCACTTTCACCAGATCGTTCGGGTTGAGGCCGACGCTGAAGCCGCGCTTGCCGCCGGAAATGATGATCTCATCGAATTGCATGGCGCTTTTGTCCAGAACCGTCTTGTGTTTGGTGCGTTGCCCCAACGGCGAGATGCCGCCGACCACATAGCCGCTTTCGCGTTGTGCCACTTTAGGGTCGGCCATGGCTGCCTTTTTGGCTCCGACTGCGGCCGCAAGATATTTCATATCCAGATGCCCGCTCACGGGTACCACGCCGATGACGCGTTCGGAACCGGTATCGGCCATCAGCGTCTTGAACGAACGATGCGGATCGATGCCGAGTTTTTCAGCGCCTTCAAGCCCGTAGCCTTCGTCCATATGGTCGGAGGAATGCTCGTACTCATAGATTTTGAAGGGGATGCCCGCCTCACTCAGTTCCCGTGTCGCCGGGGTGGAGGCCGTTCCTGCCGCTTTCTTATGTTTCTTGCTCATGTTTTCAGTTGTACCATTTCCGCGGCAAGTATGTGCAGCCATCGGCATTGCGTGACATTCCAGCCCCCGCCAGTGGAAATTGCCAGTAGCCTGTGAGCGATTCCGACATAAATGAGCCGCTGGTGATGACTCAGTGGCGTGATGAATATGGCGTGACCTGATAATTGCGGCATAAATAGGCCGATGCGCATGTCTTAGCGGCTCATTTATGCCGCAAGTTTGAAAAGGACCTGTGACATGATGAAGGCCTCCGTCCCAATATTGGGTGGAGGCCTTCATCAATAAGCTACCTATTTAATATATAACAGATACCTATGGTTACCGCGATGTGCTCACTTGCTGATCTCAGCGAAGTAGAGCAGGGTGCGGATCATGTTGCAGGTGAAGCCGTACTCGTTGTCGTAGAAGGCGACAGTGCGGGCCAGCGTGGTGCCGTCGATGGTGTTGACATCGGTCTGGGTGGGATCGAAGACGCCGCCGTGGGTGTCGTCGATGATGTCGGAGGTGACGATGTTGTCAGCGTTGTAGCCGAAGGTCTCGTTGTCCTCGAAGGCCTTCTTGGCAGCGGCGTTGATCTCGTCGGCGGAGACTTCCTTGTTGAGCACGGTGAAGAGCTCGGTGAAGGAGCCGTCAGGGATCTGCACGCGCTGAGCGTGGCCCTGCAGCTTGCCGTTGACCGAAGGAACGACCTTGCCGATCGCCTTGGCGGCGCCGGTGGAGTGCTCGATGGTGTTGACGGCGGCGGCACGGTTGTTGCGCGGCTTGGAGCCACGAGGGCCGTCAAGCAGCATCTGGCTGCCGGTGTAGGCGTGCACGGTGGTCATGAAGCCGACCTTGATGCCGAAGTTGTCATCAAGGAGCTTGACGAGCGCCGCGAAGGAGTTCGTGGTGCAGGAGCCGGCGGAAACGATGTTGTCGCTGGGCTTGAGGATCTCCTGGTTGACACCGAAGACGACGGTCGGGGTGGTGTCATCCTTGGCCGGAGCGGAGATAAGGACCTTCTTGGCGCCGGCGTCCAGGTGAGCCTGGCTCTTGGCGGCGGAGGTGTAGAAGCCGGTGCACTCGAGCACGAACTCGACGCCATCGTTCTTCACCCACGGAATGTTGCGGGCGTCCTTCTCGGCATAGACCTTGTATTCCTTGCCGTCGACCACGATCGCGTCATCGGTGGACTCGACCTTGACCGGGGTGCCGTCATCGTGACGGAACGTGCCGTGAACGCTGTCGTACTTGAGCAGGTAAGCGAGCATCGCCGGAGTCGTCAGATCATTGATTGCTGCGACCTCGATGTCACTGGCCTCGCCGCCGCGGGCCTGAAGTTCGAAAATGCGACGGAACGCAAGACGTCCGATACGGCCAAAACCGTTAATACCAATCTTTACTGTCATGTAATTCTCCCTAACGGAAACAACTTGGGGACGCGGGCTCGCGCCCTAAGCTGTATATTTACCAACAGTTGTTATTTTAACGTGTCTCCTCTACCGAAAAAGGTGTTTTCCCATGTTTCCGGGTCAAAACCCACCAAAATTTTGTTAGCGTTCACAACAATCGGACGCTTGACCAACATGCCATTGGTTGCAAGGAGTTTCAGCTGCTCATCCTCGCTCATTTCGGGTAGTTTGGTCTTGAGTTTCATTTCGCGGTAGGGCATGCCTGAAGTATTGAAGAAACGCTTCAGCGGCAGACCGCTCGCCTTCCACCATCGCTTGAGTTCGGCGGCGGTGGGGTTGTCGCCTTTGATGTCGCGTTCGGTGAAGTCGATGTTGTTTTCGCCCAGCCATCGGCGCGCTTTGGCACAGGTGGTGCAGTGGTTGTAGCACACGAAGAGCACCTTGCCGTCCTGCTGGGCTGGATCTGGCTTTTCAGTTGTGGAATTCGAGCTGGTTTTCGCGTTGGTCATGACGGGTCCTTTCATTACGTCATTGCGTTGCTGATTTGATACTAGGACTTTTTGAAAGCTGAAATACGAAAAAATCCAATCGTGCGCTAACAGACAAAAGCTGTTTTGCTTTAACGTGACTTGTTGAGCAGTGCCGAGACTTGCGAGGCCAACGGCCCCAACGTTTCCGTGGCCTTGACATCGGTTTTGAACGTAGGCAATGCAGCGACGAATGGGAAAGTGATGATCAGTGTGCCGTCGGCCACGCTGATCGAGGCTGGACACCCGTCGAGCAGTTCGTTGCTCACCCCGAGCACGGTGTCGCTGCGCATCGTGCCGTTTTCCAGTTCGTACTTGAGTCCCGTTTCGGTGACCCCTCGCGAGATATCGGCGTGGGAGAAAACCGAAACCATGCGGTTTATGGCGTCGGCACTCGCATCGGAAGTCGTTCTTAAACCGTGAATGATGGTATTTTGATCGTTGGGATCCGTTTTTACGGTTTTGGCATTGGTTTTATTTGCTTTGCCGGCAGTGTGCAAGTCGTTGGCAGGGAAGTGGAGCGAGCCGTTGCAGATGGCGGTGACCACGCTGCGCTCACCGTATAGCAGTCCGTGGCCGCCGTTGTGGGCAAGTAGCGCGAGCGTCTGGATATTGGCGATGGTGTGGTCGATTCGTCCGCCGAGTCCGCCATAAATACGAAAATCCCGGTAGCCCCGTGTCCATCCGGCTTTCAGTGCCGAAAGCATGTCCGGATCGTCGTGTTCCGGTGGCAACGCTATGGTTTCCGCACCTGCCGGAACCTGTACGTTCGCCGAATCAAAGTCTCCGATGACCAAGTCAACCCGAACCCCCAACTCGCGCGCGTGGTCAAGCCCCCGTCCGCCGCGATAACGAAGCCATTTTCTGGAAGTGCGTCGCCGGATGGTTCATTGCTGTAATACGTTCCGGCGGCAAAGATGACACAAGTTTGAGACATACCGCAATTGTAGATTGACGGGTGCGCCGCATGACAATCGTGATTTTGAAAAGCTTTGAATTTGTGAGGAACCACGACCATAACATAATATGGTGCATATTCGAGTTCATCATCAAGGGGGATTTGTGAGCAGCCATTCCATCGTCGTGCGCCATATCACGCCGGCCGATTTCGAGGCCAAGGCCCGAGTGCACTCGCAGACCTGGCACGAGACCTATCAGGGCAAATTGCCGCAATGGCTGGTCGACAAGATCACGCCGGAGTTTGCCTTTGAAGTCACCAAGCGCCATGACCCGGCGAGCGTGTTCGTAGCGCTGGTGGACGATGAGGTGGTCGGTTACGCCGAATTCGCTAATCCTGCCCGCGAACCCAGCGACTATCCCAATTGCGCGGAATTGGGCGCAATATATGTCCTTAACCGTTGCCAGGGCCTCGGAATCGGGCGCAAGCTGGCACAGGCTGTTTTCGACGCGTTGCCCACCAAACGTGTGGTGCTCTGGGTGCTGGAATTCAACGATAAGGCGCAGGGCTTTTATCGTCACATTGGTTTCCACCCCACCGGCCAAGTGCAGACGGAAGACGGCGGTGCGTCGAAAGAGCTGGAATACGCCAATTTTGATGTCTCTGAGTAAAGCAATGAAAAGTGACGGGCAGCTTCGACTCGGTTGCCCGTCACTTTTCATTTCAATGGCCTATCGGCAATCACATTTGGACGATGATTTTGACGTGGTGTTCGGCGTCGTTGCGCAGCGCCTTGAATCCCTTCTCCACGATATCGTCGACCTTGATCCGGTCGGTGATGAATTGCGAGAGGTCGATGTGCTTGTCGTGGACCAGCTTGATGACCTCTTCATGGTCATGGGCATAACCGATGGAAGCACCGACGAGCTTTTCGGGCAAGATGAGCTCGGACAGGACGTCAAGTGTGACAGGCTTGGCGTGCAATGCCACGATTTCCAGCCTTCCCTCCGGATGGAGCGCGGAAAGGAGCTGATGGACGACGATTTCGGAACCAGCCGCATCGAACGCGATATCCGCTCCGTTGCCATCGGTCTCTTTATGCACGCGTTTGCCCAGGTCCTCCTTGCTGGGGTCGACGACGATATCTGCCGCTCCGGAACTCAGCGCCTTTTCCTTGCGGACGTTGGAAAGCTCGGACATGATGACCCGGACTCCCTTGGCCTTGAGCACGGTGCCGATCAGCAGGCCGATAGGACCGGCGCCGCCGACCACGGCCGTCTGGCCTGGCTGGGGATCGGTGCGACGGACCGCATGATAGGCCACCGACATGGGTTCGATGAGCGCCGCCTGGTCAAGGGGCAGATCCCCGATTGCGTGTACCCAGCGGGATTCGACCACGATGTGTTCGCTCAGACCGCCGCCCTTGCCGTTGATGCCGATGAAGCCCATCTTCTCGCATGCGTTGTAGTTGCCGGACTTGCAGGCACTGCATTCGCCGCACACCATGAGCGGCTCGACCACGACGTGGTCGCCGACCTTGACGGTGGTGTCGACGTCATCTGCGATTTCCTCGACAACGCCTGAGAATTCATGGCCGAAACCTGTGGGGAGCTTCTCTCCGGAAAGCGGGTGTGCGACACCAGGGGTGATGCCGCCGCTTTCAGGACCATCAAAGTAAAGATGCAGATCCGACCCGCAGATGCCGGTGTAAGCCGGTTTGATCTTGATGGTTCCCGGTTTCAGCTCCGGTTCCGGAATATCGTCAATCTGAATATGTTCTTTGCCGTAATAACGTACAGCTCTCATACCTTCTCCTTTAAAATGTGATTGAAATCACATCTATGATAAGTCATTGACATCGATGTACCGGTTCGGGAATGTCCTGGATTGTCCGCAGATGGGGTATACTTAATACTCGGCTTGAGAAATCAAGAAAGTGGGTGCGCCCCACCTGGAAGCTTTTCGTAGCTTCGGGTTCAAGGCATTCCTTGCTTTGGCAGGGAATCGAAAGTGCGGTATTTGCCGTGGCTTTCTACGGTATTGATTGAGTTTGATGCTTGTGTTTTGAATCTTTGTTGCGATTATTGCCGAGTTGATTCGGTATTTGTTTTCGACGGCGGTGCATTCAGCAGTAGCAAGGATTGGAGTTCATCATCAGCGCAGAACCACGCATTAACGACGAGATACGCGTTTCCAAGGTACGCCTGATCGGCCCGAACAGCGAGCAGGTCGGTGTCATCGCGACCTCAGTCGCATTGAATCTGGCCAAGGAAGCCAATCTCGATTTGGTTGAAGTGGCGCCGAACGCAGATCCTCCGGTGGCCAAGCTCATCGACTATGGCAAGTACAAGTACAACGAGAAGATCAAGCAGCGTGAGGCACGTCGTAATCAGAGTGCGGCCGAGATCAAGGAAATTCGTTTCCGCTTGAAGATAGACGAACATGATTTTGAGACCAAGAAGGGCCATGTCATCCGCTTCCTTTCTGGCGGCGACAAGGTCAAGGTCACCATCATGCTGCGCGGTCGCGAGCAGTCCCGTCCGATTGGCGGGGTGGAGCTTTTGCAGCGTCTGGCCGATGAGGTCTCCGAATACGGCACCATCGAGTTCTACCCGAAGCACGAAGGGCGCAACATCTTCATGACGTTGGCTCCCAAGGGCAAGAAAGTGCACGCCCAGTCCGAGCAGCGTCGTCGTGGCGCCGATACCCGTGCCGATCGCCAGGCCCGCCAGAAAGCTCGTCTTGCCGCCAAAGAGAAGGAAAAGGCGCAGGAGGCCGGTAAGGCGAAGGCTGCGGTCAACGAGATCAAAGGGGCGCAGACGGATGCTGGAGAAAAGCCCGCCAAAGCTTCTGCTGCAAAGCCGACAGTCAAGGCCGGCAAGAGCGAAATGCCTGCTAAATCGACTGCGTCTGCGAAAGCCGTCAAATCGGTTGCGCCGAAAAGCGGCAAGGCAAAGTCCGCAACTTCAGCCAAGCCCGCAAAACCGGCCAAGCCGATGCCCAGGGCAAAAAAGTAACAACAAGATTTTTGTGTCTGCCGATTCACACGTCAGCAGGCACAGGACATCGAAGAATGAATTCGATTTCCGAAGGAAAATAGGAGGGCAGCAATGCCGAAGATGAAAACCAATTCCGCCGCGAAAAAGCGCGTCCGCGTCACCGGTACGGGCAAGCTCATGCAGGCTGGCACCTCGATGCGCCACAACCTTGAGCACAAGTCCGCGCGCAAGCGCCGCAACCTCTCCCGCGACCAGGTGCTGGCCACGGCTCAGAGCAAGAACATGCGAAAGCTGCTCGGTCGCTGAATCGGCTCGGTTTATAGGGTATACAAGGTTTAATAGAAAGCTAGAGGAAACAATATGGCACGTGTCAAGCGCGCAGTGAACGCTCATAAGAAGCGTCGCGTCGTCTTAAAGAGGGCTTCGGGCTATCGTGGTCAGCGCTCCCGTTCGTATCGTCGCGCGAAAGAGCAGCTGCTCCATTCATTTAACTACAACTTCCGCGACCGCAAGGCGCGTAAGGGCGATTTCCGCAAGCTGTGGATCCAGCGTATCAACGCTGCTGTCCGCGCCCAAGGCATCACCTACAACCGCTTCATGCAGGGTCTGAAGCTCGCGGGCATCGAACTTGACCGTCGCGCCCTGGCCGAGCTGGCCGTTTCCGATCCGGACACGTTCAAGATCATCGTCGACCAGGCCAAGGGTGCACTGCCCAAGGACGTCAACGCTCCTGTGAACGCCTGAGTTTTTCTCAAGCGACATCTTTCAAGCCCTGCATTTTTAGATGTGGGGCTTGTTTTTTTATGTTCATCTCGAAGTGGTGGTATTGTCGGGCGGAGACGTATGACATGACGAAATCACTCCGATATCGATTACCTGTGGCAAAGGTTGTCGCGGTTTGGTATTCAGAACGGGTGTGTCGTGTGTCCCACCAACGGAGGCCGTGGCTACAATGGACGAATCGAAGCCGACTGATGGCAGTGGCAAAGGTGCCCGACACATGCCCGATTCAGATGGCGATGTTGCGAATCAAGACATGCCGAATGGCATCGTTGCGAATCAAGCCATTTCCTTTGAAGACGTGCTCAGGCGCAGCAAAGCCCACTATCGTGTCATTCGCCGTAAACGGACGGGTATCAATGCTCTCAAGTCGTTGATGGCGCTGTGTGTAGTCGTGGCGGTGGCGCTGGCGTTGTGGCTGCCTGCGAACCAGTACGTCAATTCCCGAGAGCAGGAACGGCAAGCCGTCACCGCCATGAACCGGGTCAAAAAATGGCCGCAGGGCCGCGTTGCCCAAGAACTTAACAAGGCCAGACAATACAATGCCGGCATCGCCGCCGGCAGTCAGTCATTCGGCGAGTATACCGATCCCTTTGCTTCCGATTCGGCAGCTAAGAAAGACAAGAACAAAGTCGTTACTCGTTCCGAACGCGACACGGTCTATCAGGGACTGCTCAACAGCGGAGGGGGTGTGATGGGCATGGTGCGAATCCCCAAAATCTCCCTGAAACTGCCGATCTACCATGGCACTTCGGATGCGGTGCTCGACAAAGGTGCCGGCCATCTTTACGGCACCAGCTTGCCGGTTGGCGGGAAATCGACGAACGCCGTGATTACCGGCCATACCGGGCGGCCTTATGAGCTGTTGTTCACTCGACTTGACGAGCTTAAAAAAGTGATGTCATCTATATCAACACGCTCGGACCACACCTTCGGTTATCAGATTACGTCCATACACGTCGTGTTACCCGATGACACGCGCTATTACAAAGTCGTGCCCGGCAAAGACATCCTCACGTTGATGACCTGTACACCGTATGGCGTCAATTCGCACAGGTTGGTGATTACTGCCGAGCGGCGTCCGATTCCTAAGGACATCCCATACCCTGACGACGCATCTGGCGACGGGGTGCTTGCAGGGGGTTGCGCGGCCTTGGCGATTCTTTCTTTGGGGATAATTATCAATGTAATTCGCCATCGGCGTAAATGGCCCGTCCGTCATCGCAAATGATTTTCTTTTGATGTGATGCAATAGTTTGATGTGATGCAATAGCGAGATTTGAGACATCCTATCAAACCTTATATATACGCCTAAAATGGTTAAAAACCGAGTAAATCAAAGATAAAAAGCCGCTTTATTGCCCTTGTGATTCTCCGTTGTACCAATTTGTTATACAATAGTTATTGATTAAAAATATTAATCAACGGATGTTTCGGTAGTGCCGAAGGTGGCAACTATGGTACGCAATGGTGATAAAAACAGCAGGCTGGTGACTTCCCTGTGCGCATTCCTGCTCGCTGTTCTGCTTGTCGTGGCGCAGGGCGTGGCCGGCTCCCTCGGTTCCGTTTCCTCGAAAAGCATCGCGAATGCCGCTGAGGTATCGACGCAGGATGTCCCGCTGACCAGCAAGCCCAAGCTGACCAAGATGTTGGCTGACAACCAGCACATCGTGCTCAACAACTATTTCCCCCTGACCAGCCGTGAACAGATGCGTGCCGATTTTGTCGTACGCGTGCGTCATGGCCAGGTCAACGTCAACGCGACGAACGCGGCGAATATGGCTTGGCAATGCTCCGACGGAACGTATCATATCGGTCAAAGCTGCGGCATGATCATCCGATATGCCTACAACATGAACCTGCTGCTCAGTGGTGCCGTCAACACACTTGATTACAAGAATACGATATCGGGCAAAACCGGCGCCATGAACTGGGCGGCCAATCAGGGCGATTCCTTCACTATTCACAGTGTGCTGACAGCAGGAAATTATGATTATCTCACCGTCTCGGTGACCTGTGCTCTCGATGTGACGGGGATAACGACCAGTGCATATGACGTAGGGGGCTCAAAGCTCAACCAATATCTATGGGTTGAGGTGCCGACCGTGGCTTTGAATTCCATTCCACCCAATTATGGCGGGCTTTATCCCGTGTTGGCCACAGAGCAACTGGGTGTCGACACCGACTATATGACCAACGTCCTTGCAGATTATCCGGCCTATATCTATCAGGATACGCTGTGCGGCGATAATTCGGATGGGCAGGAATGCAACGGACCGCGCGCCATGGTTGGTTGGAATGAGAAGCCGGCCTTGTGGAGCGGCGGGCAGGCCAACTGGGGGCTGGTCACCGATTTCGGTCTCACGGCCAACAGTACTGATTACAATCCCGGCGTTGCCCCGCCCACATCGTTCTTCGTGAAATGGTTCAATCGGGCATCGGCCTCGTCGCCCTGTTCCAATACGTCTTCCTATTATTTCCAATGGATTGGCTTGAAAGACGGCCAATGGGTGCCGGTGACCGATTTGACTCCGCATGCCCAGTTGGTCTCGCAGGCGGCGATCAACAGCGAGCGGATCTACGACGCGCGCAACGACAATGCCGGATTCGCATTCAACAATACCAACGCTTCCTTGCATCTGCGTTCGATGCAAGGTTCCGGAGGAGGATTGAGCATCGCGCAGAACGAGGACGGATCCATCGATTTTGCGAGGGCCAGGGCCGATCAGGGCCTTGATGGTTATTTCAAGCTGGTTACGTGGCCTGTTACCAATCCTGGCGACAGCAGATGCACGACATCCACTATCTCTTCTTCCCCTTGGACTCAGAAATTCAGCCCGCGCGATATCTTCAACCCGTTGTCCACACAATTGGAGAACAATGAAGAGCCCGGAATCTCGGCTTCCATGAGCCAAACCGAAATCGCCGCGCTGGTCAACAAGGCCTGGGTGATCGATACCGTCTTCAACAAGTACGGTCTGCCGGTCCGCCCGCCGGTCATCACCACCCCGACCGAAAATGCGTATGTCGGCCTGCATCCGACGATCAATGGCACCGGCGAGCCGGGAGCCACCATCACCCTCTATGCCGAGGAAGACGGCAATCTTATCGATCCGAACAATCCCAATGATCCTGACAGGGCGGGCCGTTTGGTCGGTACGGCGGTCGTGGACCCAAGCGGCAATTGGTCGATTGTCGATACAGGCAATACAAAAGTGACGGGATCCCAGCGCTACCATGCCACGCAGACCGCTGTCAGGGATTCGGAGGATATCACTTCGGAGTTCTCCAACATCCGTACGGTCCAGTTCGCGGTGCCGAGCACTGCGCCGCCGGTCACGTCGATCGATGTGCCGCATACGACCAATCCGAATGGTGGCGTGCTACTTGGGACCGATAGGGTTGTTATCCATGGCACAGCGAGCCCGAACTCGCCGGGTGAGACGCTGAAGGTCTACGTCCGGCATGCGTCCGATCCGCCGATGAGTGAGGGCGATATCATCAGTGGCTGCACGGAGGTCCTTACCAATGCTGGATCGCAGAATTGGTCGTGTGAAGTGGCTCCGTCGTTCTTCACCAGCGAGTTGGCCCAGGGCGAGGATTATGTGTTCGTCGCAAAGCTGGTCAACACTACGGGAGGTGTAGATTCCGGCTTCTCGGCAGACAAGGAACAGATTGTCGATATGACAGCGCCTTTTGTCTCCTTTGATGCTTTGCAGCCTTTGAACACGATTAGCGGCACTGCATATCTCGATGCGGCCCATACGGTTCCCGCCACCGGGGCGACGGTTCATATCCATTGGCCTGACAATTCTGAGGATACAGCGACAGTTCAAGCGGGTGGCACCTGGTCGTTCTCTGTACCATCGGGTATGACATCTGGTCAGGTCAGGGTGTATGGCATTGATCCGCAGACCAACGAGTCCGATTGGATTGTTCATGATCTTGAATTGTCCGCGCCGGTCTATTCGTTGCCGTTGACTGGCGACCACAGCAAGCTTGTGTTGATCATCGCCGGAATTATCGCGGCGTTGCTGGCGATTGGAGCCGGTGTCTACGCGGTGATCGATAGAAAAATGAGGTTTGGAAAGGCGGCGGCCGATGATCCCTAAATTGGTGTGTTCCCGGGCGACGTCCCCGTTGACGTTGATGTCGCTCCCGCCGCCCGGGACGTCTGGCTGTTGCAGGTCGATGGCGGTATAGCGACTGAATGACAGCTAATCGCCGAACATAATCAATATCAATATTTGAAAAACGAAATTTCACAGAGAAAGTGAGTCATCATGAATATCAGCAAAGGATTGAGACGCGGTGTTGGCGGTGTTGTCGCCGCTGCGGCTCTTTTGGCGTTGGCGATGGTGCCTGCGGGCACCGCGTTGGCGGATACCAACATTCCCATTGATCAGAACGCCAATACGACGTTGACGATCAAGGGCAAAGGTTCCAGGCTACGTGGACATTACTTCACCGCAATGCGCATCGGTGCCTATGGCAATGCACAGACCCCGACCGTCGGTGGCGGGAAATTGTCCTCGGTTGGTGTGGATTCCAGCCAGGTCGATGCCGGCGGCGTGCCGGCCAATGAGCAAATCATGCAGGCCATGAAGGACGCCTATACAACCACCAGCACCAGCGGCTCTTTGCCTTCCGGTTATGGCAACAACCCTGTTGGCGCGGTTGCGGTTACGTGGCTTGGCTTCCCCTCGTCTATCACACCTCCTTCCGGAGAGACGGCGGATACCACCTCGAATTCAAGTTCGGCGGCTTGGAGTGGCAGCCTTCGTAAGTTCGTCACCACGTTGACAAAGAACACGAATTTCAAGAATCGTCTTGCCGATGCCACACATGGTCACGAAGTGCAGGCTTCGACTACAGTGCTTGATGATGATGACACCACAGTTGAATTCAGTGTCAAACAGGGTATCTACATCGTCGTCGACACCACCGCCAACCACGGCACAGTGAGTTCTACCACCATTCCGGCATCGATTCCGATGTTGGCAAGCACGGCAGTGGTTGACACCGCAAGTACCCCGAATGTCTACGATGCCTTTTCCACAAGTCCGTTGGTCAAGCTCGGTGAAGTCAGCGTGAAGAACGACCCGCTGATCGTCAAGAAGAAAATGATCGACCCGACCACGGGCAACGCCTCCGTCGGCGATACCTTGACCTATATGATTGTTTCCAAGGTGCCGTTGACCACAGGATTCAGCCATTACACCTACGTGGTCAAGGATGACCCTTCGGCAGGTTTGACCTATCAGGGAGTAACCAGCGTCAAGTTCTCCACTGACGCCAATTTTACGGATACCGGGATTGAACATACATTGACCGGTTCTGATTATACGGTGTCTGGCGGTGCCTCTTCCGGAGCCCCGGTGGAGTTCAACTTCTCCGGTAGTATCATTAATTTCACGCAAGGTACCCCATCGTATTACAATGACTATATCAAGATCACCTATACGATGAAGATTGATGACAGCGCACGTGAAGGCACCCAGTTGCAGAACGGTGTGTCGTTGACCCATTCCAACGATCCGGGCAATCCGCCAACTGGTGACGGCGGAACTCCTGGAGACGGTACGACTACTACCATCGACAACAGCGGTGACTCGACCGGCACCGTCAAGACGTATATGTACGGCTTCAGTCTTGCCGATGTCGACAAGAACAACCATGCGACGTATTTGACCGGTGGTGAATTCCAGGTCAAGCAGGGCGCCACGGTGATTAAGTTCAAGAAGCTGGGTGATGGAACGTATCAGAGGGCAGCAGACCAAACGGCTGCTGTCGATAACATTACCATATTCGATACGTTGACTCCTGCTGCCGGCGGTGGCAGTGGAACCTATGACCTGGCTATCGGCAGGATGCGGTTCACAGGCCTTGCGGAAGGAACCTACACTGTTGTGCAGAACACGGTGCCGGTACCGTATTCGTCTCTGGGCAAATCGACCTTCACCGTCACGGTTTCGACCGATACAGCTACCACTTCTGTTCCTGTTCCAACCGCTGAGACGCCTGCGTACTCCAACTCCCATGATGGATGGGACTTGGTTGCTGAAGCTAACTGGAACCCGACAACCGATCCTAATCATTACATCCTCGTGCAGGAGATTAACTCCATCTCGCAGCTGCCGATGACCGGCGGCGCGGGTGCGATTTTGGTCGGCCTTGTTGTCATCGTCTTGCTCGGTGGTGCTGGAGCGCTCTTCTTCATCACCCGCCGCGGCGAGAAGTCCTTGAGCCAGGAAATCTGATGTTCTAGCTTTCTCATCCGAGAAAAACCTGTGCAGCCCACACGCCGTCGTAAACGGTACGTGGGCTGTATGGGTTTTCTTGCTGGATGGAGCAATCGCAAAAGTCGTCTAATGAAGTGAAAATGGAACCATGAACGGAACGGACGCACTGCTTGGCCAGTTTCTGGCGCATATCGACGTGGAGCGCGGGCTCGCGAAATCCACGGTGAAGGCGTACGCGGCCGATATCCGCAAGTATCTTGGATGGCTGGAAGACCAGGATATCAAGGATTTGGCAAGTGTCACCAGCCATGACGTCGAGGCGTACGTCGCTGCGCTCGACAAAGCGGGGAGAGCGGGCGCAGCAAGGCTCGGCGGCTCGCCAGCGTCCATGAATTCCACAAGTTCGCGTTGACGCAGGGTGTGGTGGCCGACGACGTTTCCGCACGGGTCAAGGCGCCGAAAGCCAATGGGCACTTGCCGGACGTGCTGAGCGTCGACGAGGTCACACGGTTGCTGGACGCGGCTTCGATGGGTGGGAGCGACGACCCGGTGGTGTTGCGCGACAAGGCGTTACTGGAGTTCATGTATGCTACCGGCTGCCGCGTTTCCGAGGCCGTCGACGCCGATCTCAACGACGTCGACACCGACGAGCGGGTAGTGGTGCTTACCGGCAAAGGTTCGAAACAACGTTTGGTGCCGTTGGGGGGAGTATGCGATCAAGGCTCTGCAACGCTACGTTTCGCTGGGGCGGCCGCAACTCGAGGCCAAGGCCAAAGGAGGCAGGGAGCGGCGTGCGATATTCCTCAACAAACGCGGCCGGCGGATTTCGCGGCAATCAGTATGGGAAGTCGTCAAAGCGGCGGGAGAGCGCGCGCATATCGACAAACCGCTGCATCCGCACACCCTTCGTCATTCCTTCGCCACCCATCTGATCCAGGGCGGCGCCGATGTGCGTACTGTTCAGGAGCTTCTTGGGCACGCCTCGGTGACCACCACGCAGATCTACACCCACGTCAGCCCCGAAACCCTCATCGAAACCTACCTGACCGCCCATCCCCGTGCGCGGTGATGCGATAAAAATCAGGATTTCGGCATCAGAATCCTGATTTTGAGCGCATGTTCGTTGAAGCTGCGATGAAACTCACGATTAGGGGACGATTTTGCTGATTTTCCTCGCATGGTGGACGAGACTGCAAAAGGCAGAGAGAAGTCGGGTTGTTGGCATGCGAACGGATTATGATGGCTATCAGTATTGCGTAGCGAAGAGGCGGGAGAGTGCGATGGCAAGGAAAAGTGCGAAGCCACGCGGAGCCAATGGCGGGAATACGAGTAATAACACTGGCAAAAGCCGTCTCAAAAGACCGAACGGCGATAGCTCGCAAAAGTCCAAGAGCCAATACCGTGACGGCGGGTTCAGCGCGGAGCGGTGGCTCGGCGAGGAACAGCCGAAGCGCGTGGTGCAAGGCAAGCTTTCGCTTCCCGGCACCATATCCGTCAAACCGGCGGATGAGAGCGTGAACAGGCCTGTTGGTAGCATGAAAGGCATGCCTACCGATCTTCTTGGACGAAACTATGAGACTTTTCCCGCGCCCCCGACGCTCGACCACCATGGCCCCGCGCGCATCATCGCGATGTGCAACCAGAAGGGCGGGGTCGGCAAGACGACCAGCTCCATCAACATCGGCGGTGCGCTGAGCCAATATGGCCGCCGTGTGCTTATCGTCGACTTCGATCCGCAAGGCGCGGCCAGCGTAGGACTCGGCATCAACGCAAACACGGTGGACGCCACCATCTACAACGCGTTGTTCGACCCCTCGCTGGATGTACACGACGTGGTGCAGCACACCGATTTCGAAAACCTCGACATCATTCCGGCCAACATCGACCTTTCTGCGGCCGAGGTGCAGCTGGTGACTGAAGTGGGGCGCGAGCGCATCCTTGCCAGCGTTTTGGAAGGCGTGAAGAACGAATACGATGTCATCATCGTCGATTGCCAGCCTTCGTTGGGCCTTCTCACTGTCAACGCGCTTGCCGCCGCCGACGGCGTGATCATTCCCGTGGCCGCCGAGTTCTTCGCGCTGCGCGGTGTGGCGCTGTTGATGCAATCCATCGAAAAGGTCCGTTCGCGTATCAATCCTCAGCTTGAGGTCTACGGCGTATTGGTGACCATGTACACCTCGACCCTGCACTGCGAGGAAGTGTTGCAGCGCATCTACGAGGCCTTCCAGGACAAGGTCTTCCACTCCGTCATCTCCCGTTCCATCAAATTGCCGGATTCGAACGTGGCCGCCGCGCCGATCACCATCTACGCGCCGAACCACAAGACGGCCAAAGAATATCGGGAGACCGCGCGCGAGCTTATCGCCCGTGGAATCGTGGACTGAGGGTCGCGGGTTTGCTCTGCGTGGCATGTGAGGGGATTTTTCAGATACTGCCGCATATAGTGTGTAAGTGAGGTGTCGTGAACGTAGATGGGCTGAGTGCTCCCGTTGATGATGCCGCATTGAGGTCGACGCGCGCGGATAACACCGATGGTGAGGCGCCGCAAAAAGCCGAAGACAAAGGTTTTTTGGTCAATCTCGCCGTCTATTCGGGGCCGTTCGACGCGCTGCTGACGATGATCGCGAACCGCAAGCTTGAGCTGACCGAAGTCTCGCTTTCGGCCATTACCGAGGAATTCATCGAATACGTACGCGGACTCGACATGGCTCGTGACATGGAGAAGGTCAGCGCTTTCCTTGAAGTCGCTTCTGTTCTGGTGGAGGCCAAGAGCGCGGCGATTCTGCCGGGAGACGAGAACGGCGAACGCGATGAGCAGAGCATGGAGGCCCTGCGTGAGAGGGATCTGCTGTTCGCCAGACTCGTGCAATATCGCGCGTTCAAAAGCGCCGCCAACGATTTTCGTGAGCTTTTCGCCGCCAATTCCGGGCGTTTCGCGCATCCTTCCTTCAGCGACCCGGCCATTGCCGCCATGCTTCCCGAACTGGCATGGACGCTTGGTCCGGAGGATTTGGCCAGGATCGCCGTTGAGGTGTTTCTCAACGCCCCCGCCGACGAGGTGCGGCTCGATCAGCTTCATGTCTCGCAAGTCGATTTGAAGCAGCAGTCGCAGATTGTGCGTAGCCGTCTGCGCGAACTTGGCTCCGGCGGCTCGATGACCTTTGGCGAGCTGACGGACGATGCCACGAGCGCGTTGGTGGTCGTCGCCAGGTTTTTGGCGATCTTGCTGTTTTTCAAGCAAGGCGTGTTGCAGTATAAGCAGTCGGGGCCTTTTGAGGATTTGCACTTACGATGGGTGCCAGGTGCCGATGACGGGGACGACGCCGTGGAAGTGAACGAAGGTGATTTCGCATGAGTGAAACCAATGATATGGACGTAAACGGCGTGGAATCGACAGGCGGGAACGGATTCGTTGAATCTGCTGCGGGGATCGATATGGAAGATCCGAATACTCTTGAAGCCGATGATGAATCAGGTGATGATGCCCAAAGCGAAACCGGGAACGAGGCGGGCGACACCGAGCAAGAAAAATATGAAAACTCTGACCGGGGCAATGATTCGAAGACTTACGGGTCCGGCGAAGGCAATGACGCTTCGGCAATAGGTCCAGATTCGCCCTCCACGCGTCCCGAGTATGTGGATTTTTGTGTTGACGATTTTCCGGGTGGGTTGCAATCCTGTCTTGAAGCGATTCTGATGGTGGCCGACCAGCCTCAACAGGCGGCCGACCTGGCCCGTGTGTTGGCGGTTGATGAGGATCAGGTCACCGCTGCCCTTCAGGCGATGCAACGCGAATACGACGGCGACGCAACACGGGATCTCGCCCCTCGGGGATTCGAGCTGCGGCATACTGCCCGTGGCTGGCAATACGGCAATCGTGCCGTGTTCGAACCGGTGGTTTCGGCTTTCGTCACCGACGGGCAGATGGCGCGGCTTTCGCAGGCGGCGCTCGAGGCCCTTGCCATTGTGGCCTATAAGCAGCCGGTCACCCGTGCTCAGATCGCGGCCATCCGTGGGGTCAATTCCGACGGTGTGGTGCGTGCGTTGAACGTGCGTGGCCTGATCCGCGAAGAGGGTGCCGATCCCGATTCCCGTGCGGCGTTTCTGGTCACCACCGGACTGTTCCTTGAGAAAATGGGCCTTGAATCGCTCGATCAGCTGCCCGAACTCGCCCCCTTCATGCCGAAGGCCAGTGATGTGGTCAGCCAGGCCGAAAAAGCGGATACCGACGCCTCGGTTGCTGCCGCTTCCGCCATTCAGGGCGAAACCGAGACCGTGTCCGGCTTCGCGAGCTGAAATTGCGATGTCGGCATACGGCTTCTTCGATTCGAAATCCATGACTCGCAGTAAAACGATGTGGCACACTTGGTAATCTTGATTTGGTAATGTTGGCTGAAGAAATCGGACATAGCGAAGGAGCATATCGACATGTGGCAAGGCAATGTGACGGAACGCAAGGCGGGCCCGCCCGAGGTCGGGGTCTCCGTCATTATCTTCGCGCTTGCCCATGCGCACGACAGTCAGGAAAAGAAAACAGGGAAAGCGACGCATGACGAGTTGTGGATACCGCTGGTGCGGCGCGTGCGCGAACCGTTCAAGGGCATGTGGGCGTTGCCCGGCGGCGGCTTGCTGGTAGGCAGGTCGCTGGAATGGTCGGCGTTCGTGGCTCTGGAATCGACTACGAACCTGCGTCCCCGTTATCTTGAACAGCTCTACACCTTTGGCGACCCGCATCGTTCCGGATCGGCCTTGCCCATGGTCTCGATCGTCTATTGGGCTCTTATCGGCAGCACTCAGGTCGACGATCTGCGTGACGGCGACAATGTGCGATGGTTCGCTGAATCCGCCTTGCCGCCTCTCGCTTTCGACCATGCCGAAATCATCAGATACGCGTTGGATCGGCTGCGTTCCAGGATGTCATATCCCGACGTGGCTTCCAAATTGGTGGGTCCGCGCTTCACCTTGCGTCGCCTTCACGATGTCTATGAGGCCATCGCCGGTCGTACGTTCGATCTGGGCAATTTCCGCCGCAAGATGCTTGCTTCCGGACAGCTTGAAGACACGGGGGAGAAGCTGGCGGAAGGCCGGCACCGACCGGCCGCCGTCTATCGTTACGTTCCCGAGGTCGTGGCCAAAGGCAACGAGATATGGAAAGCGTGGGACACAGAGCTCAATCCCAAGCCGGTCGGCTCCGTTTCGGCATATGACCCCTCGGCAACATCCGACGACGCCCTTTCCCCGTTGACCACGGACTGAGACCGACGCGGATGGCGCGGCCCGATGGCCTCACGACCCGTCGGGTCGGTGGCGGTGACGATTCCCGCAGCATGTCAAACCGTGATCTCGCAGGGATTAGCAAATAGCGTATCCGTGTCGGGATACATGGATACCATTGTGAAGGTTTGTGTGTAAGTAGAAGGTTAGAGTAGTTCTATCTGATAAACACCCAAGAAAAGGTAACTAGGAGAGGCTTTTATGGCGGTACGTGGTGATATTCGAAATGTGGCGATCGTGGCTCACGTCGATCACGGCAAGACCACGCTGGTCAATGCGATGCTTCAGCAGTCGCATGTGTTCAGCGAACGTGAGGAAGTGCCGGACCGTGTGATGGATTCCAACGACCTCGAGCGTGAGAAGGGCATCACCATCCTCGCCAAGAACACCGCCGTGCAATACACCGGTCCGCTGGCCGCCAAGTACGGCGAGCCCGACGGCATCACCATCAACGTCATCGACACCCCCGGCCATGCCGATTTCGGCGGCGAGGTGGAACGCGGCATCTCCATGGTCGACGGCGTCGTGCTGCTGGTCGATGCTTCCGAAGGTCCGTTGCCGCAGACGCGTTTCGTGCTGCGCAAGGCGCTCGAGGCCAAGCTGCCCGTGATTCTTTGCATCAACAAGGTCGACCGCCCCGACGCGCGTATTTCCGAGGTCGTCAGCGAATCCACCGATCTGCTGCTCGGCTTGGCCCAGGACGTCAGTGAGGAAGGCGTCGATCTCGATCTCGACTCCCTCTTGGATCTGCCGGTCATCTACTGCGCCGCCAAGGCGGGCTATGCCTCGCGCAACCAGCCGGAAGACGGCGGCCTGCCGGACAACAAGGACCTCGAGCCGCTGTTCGACACCATCATCTCCAACATCCCCGCGCCACAATACACCGAAGGCGCACCCCTGCAGGCGCATGTCACCAATATCGACGCCTCCGACTATCTCGGCCGTCTGGGCCTGGTCCGCATCTACAACGGCACCCTCAAGAAGGGCAAGCAGTACGGCCTGTCCCGCGTCGACGGCTCCATTGAGAACTTCAAGCTCACCGAGATCCTGCGCACGCAGGGCCTCGACCGCAGCCCGGTCGATGAAGCCGGCCCCGGCGATATCGTCGCCGTCGCTGGTGTCGACGACATCATGATCGGCGAAACCATTGTCGATCCCAACGATCCCAAGCCGCTGCCGCTCATCCACGTCGACGATCCGGCGATTTCCATGACCTTCGGCGTCAACGATTCCCCGCTGGCCGGCCGCGAGGGCAAGGACCACAAGCTCACCGCCCGTATGATCAAGGACAGGCTCGACCGCGAGCTCATCGGCAACGTCTCCATCAAGGTCCTGCCGACTGACCGTCCCGATGCCTGGGAGGTTCAGGGCCGTGGCGAACTCGCGCTTGCCATCCTCGCCGAGCAAATGCGCCGCGAAGGCTACGAGCTGACCGTGGGCCGCCCGCAGGTGGTCACCAAGACCATCGACGGCAAGCTCAACGAGCCTATGGAATCCGACACCATCGACGTGCCCGAGGAATACATGGGCGCAGTCACCCAGCTCATGGCCGACCGCAAGGGCCGCATGGACTCCATGGCCAACCACGGTTCCGGTTGGGTGCGCATGCAGTTCACGGTTCCTTCCCGTGGCCTGATCGGTTTCCGTACCGCGCTTTTGACCGCTACCCGCGGCACCGGTATCTCCAGCTCCATCTCCGCCGGATACGCTCCGTGGGCGGGCGAGATCGTGACCCGTCAGAACGGCTCCATGATCTCCGACCGTGCCGGCACCGCCACCCCCTACGCCATGCAGCGTCTGCAGGCCCGCGGCAACTTCTTCGTCGAACCGCAGTCCAACGTCTACGAGGGCCAGGTCGTCGGCATCAACAACAAACCTGACGAGCTCGACGTCAACGTCACGCTGGCCAAGCACATGACCAACATGCGTTCCTCCACCGCCGACGTGCTCGAAACGCTTACCCCGCCGATCAAGATGAGCCTCGAAGAGGCGCTTGATTTCGCTAACGAGGACGAGTGCGTCGAGGTCACCCCAGAGGCCATCCGCGTGCGCAAGGTCATCCTCGACCGCGACGAGTGGTACAAGTGGCACGCACGCCAGCGTCGCCAGAACGCCAGCAAGAACAAGTAAGACTCATCCTTTTAGCTCAATGCGCACCCACCATCTAGAACGGATGTGGGTGCGCATTTGTCATAAAGGCCGACGTGCGGCGTGCTGGTAAATCACCGATAAGACCGATTAACTGTGTTTTACTTGTTATGGTCGAGCAAGCAGGCAAAAAGATGCAATTGGGAAGGTGTGATGCTGCCTTTGACCGCCCGATGAGGCATACTGGCACTATGACTTCTCCTGCCGTATCAGCCAAAACCGCCGCGCAAAAAGCGGATTTGCCGTGGTCGTATCAATACAATGCGTGGATTCGTGCGCTCATATGCATAGTGACTGGCATTGCGGCCGGGGTGTGCGGCACGCTGGTGCACCGGCTGGGAGCGCAATATAATGTGCCAATTGGCCTGATACTGGCTTTGTTGATTATCGGTATTTCGGCTTGGAGCGCCCGCGCACGCAGCGGGGTAGTAGGCCTGGGCCTGCATCTGATCGCTTCTTCCGGTGTCATCGCCGTCGCGTCGATTACCGCCACATCGGGCGACATCCTTTTGCCGATGGGTTTCTATAGTTCGAACATTCCGTTCTTCAGCCAGAATGCGTTCTGGTTCTGGTTCTTCGGAATGATTGTCATCCAATTCGTGATGGTGTTCCTTCCACGAAGCTGGTTCATCATTCCTGCACCTAAAAAGCGTTTAGTCTCCCATTGCAATGCTGCGGTGGATGGCACTTCCGACGAGGTGGCGCAGTCATGAACGCGAAGCATATAAACCCGATCGACGGTAAAAACGCGCAGCTGAAGCCGACCGTCCCGCGCAGGCTGTTCTTCCTAGGGCCGCAAGGTTCATTCACGCATCAGGCGGCTGCGAGTGCGGCGGAGACGTTGGGTGAAGACGGCCAAGATATCGCGCTTGAGGCGCGTGAAAATGTTCCGTCCATCATCAGTGACGTCGAGGCAGGAGAAGGTTGGGGCGTCATTGCCTGGGAAAACAGTGTTGAAGGCTATGTCGTTCCGAATCTTGACGCCGTCATCGACGCGAAGGATCTGGCCGGTCTCAGTCGTCTGAGCGTGGATATTGCGTTCGATGCTTTCGTGCGGGTCGACGATGGCGACATGTGTGATGCAAATGAAGACGGGTGTGCGCCATTGCATGAGATAACGGCGCATCCTCACGGGCTGGCGCAATGCACGAAATTCGCCAGGGCGCATCGCCTGACCCCGGTGCCCGCATCCTCCAATGCCGCGGCCTGCCGCGATGTGAAACCGGGGCAGGTGGCGCTCGGCCCTGCTTTATGCGGCAAATTATATGGTCTCAAGACCTTCGAACACAACGTTCAGGATTTCAGCGGTGCCAATACCGATTTCCTTGTGGTCGCACCCAGAAACGACGTACGTTCCGTTTTGCATGCTTATCGGCAGAGTCAAGCCGTCGATTTCGAGACGATTATCGCCGTGGTCCCTCTGAGCACCGGCCCCGGTGTCATCGCCAAGCTGCTTGATTCGGTACGAGACGAGGGGCTGAATATGACCAGCCTCATGTCGAGGCCCATCAAAGGCCACGCCGGCACCTACAGCTTCATCATCACGTTGGATGCCGCGCCTTGGCAAGTCAATTTCAACCGCCTGCTCCATCAGATGGTCGTTAAAGGGGACTGGGTCAAGACCCTGGCCGTCTACCCGCGTGGGGAACACCCGAACCCGCCGGTGGACACGTGGATGCTACCGCAAGGCGGCATATGCCGCAAACGCGCGGATGCCAGTGAAATGAAGGCGAAAGAAGAAAGGGAATTGCTGTGGTGAAAACGGTCGGGATCGTCGGCCTCGGGCTTATCGGAGGTTCGCTGGCAAGGCTGTTGGCCGGGCGCGGTGTTGAGGTCGTCGCCTGGAATCATCATGAAAAACCGTACGCGGCTGCTCGACGCGACGGAATCACCTGTGTCGCTTCGTTGGAGGGGCTCGCTGCGGAAAAGCCCGAGGTGCTGTTCCTCTGTAACCCTTTGAAGGCCATGCCCGAGATGCTGCGCCGGCTTGCCCCGGTGCTTGACAGGGAAACGACCACGCTGAGCGATGTCGGCAGCGTCAAGGCGATGGTGCGCTCGCAGGTCGCCCAAGCCGGCCTCGCCGATTGCTATGTCGGGGCGCACCCGATGGCAGGCACCGAGTTTTCGGGTTTTGCGGCCAGCGACCCGGCCATTTACGACCATGCGCTATGGGCGGTCACCGTCGATGAAACCACCGATTACGAACGTTTTCTCAAAGTGGCCACGTTGATCACCGGAGCGATCGGCAACCGCGTCATCGTCCTTGACGACCGGACGCATGATCGCGCCGCCGCGATGATCTCGCATGCCCCTCATGTCGTGTCGACCGCGCTGATCAACGGGCTCGCCTCCAGTTCCGATCGCAACATCGCCGCGGCCCTCGCAGCCGGTTCCTGGCGGGACATGACCCGCGTGGCCTTGACCGACCCGGACCGCACCCGTGCGATGGTCGAGGAGGACGCCGACAACGTCGAGGCGCTGCTGCGCGATCTGGCCGACAGACTCACATCGTTCGCCGATGACCTGCATGACAGGGATGATGCGGCTTTGACGAAGTTCTTCGCGGCCGGCCAGCCGTTCCGTGACTACAAGTTGCGTGAACGCGAGCTCGGCACGTCCGAAGAAACCGATGGTGCCGGCAATGACGCTGCCGGCCTCGAAACGGGATCGGTCAAAGAAATCGAATCAGGAGCGGGGAGCGCATCGTCATTGACATTGCGAAGTCGGGTTGGCAACGAACCTTCCTCGATTCCGCACGCCGCGGAGAACATGTCGTCCGTTTCATCCAGCCTTGGCAGGTCGAGGTCGAGAGACGTTCCGCCATTTGACCGATTTGTATTATGGTTTAGGTCGGGCGTTGAAAAATCAATCATGTTGTATTGCAAATTTTGAACCTGAGGATTGCACCAGGTCTTGATCGTTTCATCTGCCGGTTGATTCGGGACTGCGCTGATGCGGCTGTTTGCGCTCGGGAATCGGCTTCAGCGCAACAATGCGTTCGCGTGGGATATCAACATCTTGAGCCGGGCGTGACCCGTTGGCGGCAGGATCGCGTGTGATGCAAAGCATTTCTCCGTCCCACGAACGGACATGGCCGATGAAATCGCGGAACTGCTGACGGCCGGTCTGCGGATCGTGCCCATCCAACGTGCGCACCATAAGCCGTGCCCCGGTAGGAATAGACTTTGGTAACGGCATGTTTCCCGCTTTCGTGAAGTTGATTTCGAATACTATCGTTAAGTTATTTGTTATCCACTATACGCAAACATTGTTGTAATCAGTCATCACGTTCTAGTAAAGTAGAAATACATTGTTTTCGGCGCCGTGTTCTCGGTGCGCCAGACTTTGCAAGACAAAGGAAAGTGGAACGATATGGCACGAGATAGAGTACTTGAGCGCGCCAAGGCGCCAACTGGCCGGAATCTCAAGCAGGATGAGTATTGGCAGTCTTTGGAACGTTCGTTCAACAAGGATTTCATCGAGGTGGCACGGGAGAAATATGACAAGCGAAAGCGACTACCGCTGGACTGAAGCGTCTCCTGACTACCGTGCCAGACTGCAGAACTTCGCATGTGCCGCCCCTTTGGGCGGCTTTGCTTTAAAGGCTGTCCGAAAGCATAACGAGTATTATGCGGAGTATGAGTATGAGGTTCAGGCCACGATACGTGATATGAGGTCATGGGATCGCAGAAGCCAGTGGGTTGATATTTGTGTGTCCCGAGAAAAGCAGGAACGAATATGGTCTTTTGTATGGTTCGGTATCGTTGGAGGAACTAAAAAAGATTCTATGGGAACCTATATGGTTGGCTACATTGCCAGAGCTTTGGATGCAAAAGGTTGCCATTTTGGGGATTCAACGTTGAAACATGCTCTTTCTGTTATGCAAAGAAATCAGGAAAAGAAACTGGAAGAGACGCGGTTATTGGTGTGCGAATAGATCCTGACAATAAAAATAGCATGACACTTTTCAAGAGGAATGGATTTAGTGATACGGGCCGGGACCCAGAAGCGGAAGAATATCATAGATTAGTGCGATTTGGGTTTGATGAGTCTTAGTTGCTCGCGATATCGTAATGTGAAATACAATATTGAGGAAACAAAGTTTATGGAATATCGGCGTCAGATAAACCAGTTTCTTGCCTTTCTCAAGGCCAACCGCGGGCTTTCCGATAACACGGTGAAGGCTTACCGCAGTGATTTGCTGGAATGTCTGGGTTTCCTTGCCGATAGTGGCGTAACCACTCTAGACGCGGTCAGACTGGAAGACCTGCGTGGGTGGATGGCGCACGAATCAGGCAACCACGCCCGCAGTTCCATGGCACGCAAGAGCGTGGCCGTGCGCAATTTTTTCGCCTGGGCCGACGAGCACGATATCATCGCAACGAATCCCGCGGCCACGCTGATGACGCCGAAAATCCCGCAGACACTGCCTACAGTATTGAATGAATCCCAGGCCGAGCGGCTGATGGAGACCGTCGACGCCGAAGTCTCTGTGAAGCCCAAAGACGAGGCGCTCGACCTGCGCGATGCTGCGATGGTGGAGCTGCTCTACGCCACCGGCATTCGCGTCGCTGAGCTCACGGGGCTCGATATCAGCGACGTCGCTTTCGATACCAGGACCGTTCGTGTCACCGGAAAAGGAGACAAGCAACGCGTTGTGCCGTTCGGGGCGCCCGCTTGTCGTGCGCTTGAAGCATGGCTTTCGGATTCGGGGCGGCCGGTCTTGGTTAAGGCTGGAGACCAATACAAATCGGGAAAAATTGTTTCTAAAAAAGTAAAAGCGGCTAAAACTGCAAGCGTCGCTGATGGCGCAAGTGTTATTAAGGGTAGGGAGGAATCCGATAAATCCAACGATTCGAAAGCTGCGTTGTTTCTCGGGGCTCGCGGGTCGCGCATCGACCAACGTGTGGTACGCAAGGTGGTCCACGAGAAGGCCGACGAGGCCGGTGTGCCGGATATCGGTCCGCATGCCCTGCGGCACAGCGCGGCGACCCATCTGCTTGACGGCGGTGCCGATTTGCGTGAGGTCCAGGAGATGCTCGGCCATTCCTCGCTCAAGACCACGCAGCGATATACACATGTTTCCATCGAGCAATTGAAGTCGCGGTATCGCCAGGCTTTTCCGCGAGCGTAACGATAGGATTTGCTTTTTTGTATAGACATTCATTGGCCTCTATGAATTTTGACTGTTCATTTTATGGATAATAACTTGCATAATCCGTAAGCAAGCGTATAAATGAAAGATAACAGCAAAGAGGTTGGCCCTTACAGCCGACCTTTTTTGTTAGATGTGCAGGTTTTCTGCATAATGAAAAAGAAAGGGAGAAATCTTATGAAGAAGAAAGGTCTGGCCCTTGCAGCTGTTGTCTGCTCGGCGGCCATGCTCCTTAGCGCCTGTGGCGGATCCGGCTCTTCGTCGAGCTCATCGTCCAATGGCGGCAAGGACATCATCATTGCTTACAGCAGTGAACCGCAGAATCCGCTGGTCCCCGGCAACACCAACGAGAGTGAAGGGGCAAAGCCCATTCAGCTTGCCTTCTCGGGTCTGGTCACCTTTGATTCCAAGGGCAATCCGAAGAACGAGGTCGCTCAGTCAATCACTCCGAATGCCAATTCGACGCAATATACCATCAAGCTCAAGCCGGGCTGGAAATTCACTGATGGTACTCCAGTCACTGCCGAGTCCTTCACGAAGGCTTGGAGCTATACGGCCAACGCAAAGAACGCACAGAAGGGTTCTTCGTTCTTCTCCACCATCAAAGGTTTCTCCGACCTGCAGAAGCCTGATGGCCTCAAGGGTGACGAGCAGCTTTCCGGTCTCAAAGTCGTCGACGACAAGACCTTCACGGTCGATATGGCCCAGCCCGATTCGACCTTCCCGATCAAGGTAGGCCATTACGCCTTCGCGCCTCTGCCCGCCTCCTTCTACAAGGACCCCAAGGCGTTCGGAGAGAAGCCGGTCGGAGACGGCCCCTACAAGGTCGTCGCGTGGGATCACAGCAATGACATCAAGCTGGTGAAGAACAAGGATTACAAGGGTGTTCAGCCTGTCAAGAACGACGGTGTCACCTTCAAGATCTACACCAAGGATGATGCGGCCTATGCCGACGTCCAGGCCGGTAAGCTTGACGTCATGGAAACCGTCCCTGCTGCCGACAGCAAGTCCTTCCGTACCGATTCCAGCGTCCAGCCTTACAACAAGCCTGGTTCCGTCAACCAGATGTTCACCATTCCTTCCGATCTTCCCCACTTCCAGACCGGCACCGAGGAAGGCACGTTGCGTCGTCAGGCCATCTCCATGTCCATCGACCGCGCCACCATCATCAAGAAGGTGCTCAACGGCCTCGGCGAGACCGCGCACGAGTTCACCGCTCCGGTGATCCCCGGCTATTCCGCAACGCTCAAGGGCAACGAGAACCTCAAGTACAACCCCACCAAGGCCAAGGAACTCTGGCAGAAGGCCGATGCCATCTCGAAGGACAACGAACCCCTCACCTTCGCTTACAACGCTGATGGCGGGTCCAAGCCTATTTTCGATGCCGTTGTCAACTCCATCAACAACGCGCTCGGTCCCAAGGTCGCCAGCACCAATCCGATGCCGACCTTCCAGCAGTTCCGCGATGCGGTGGGCAACCACTCCATCAAGGGTGCGTTCCGTTCGGGCTGGCAGCCGGATTATCCTTCGGCTGAGAACTACCTGTTCCAGAACTTCGCTTCCGGCGCTGCTGATGGCAACGGTTCGAATGACGGCGGCTACAAGAACCCGAAGTTTGACGCGCTGATCAACCAGGCGTATGCGGCCAAGGATCAGGATACGGCCAACGGGTTCTATACCCAGGCTCAGGAGATTCTGCTCAACGATCTGCCCGCCATCCCTATGTATTACAAGAATAATGATGGTGTCGCCTCGACCAAGGTCAATGGATTCGAAATGAATTGGCAGGGTGAGCCTGTCTACGGCGAAATGACCCGTAAGTGAGACGACCTTTTTAGCGTGATCCTTCGGCTCTATGTCGCCTTATCCATAGGGGATTGAGCCGGGGATTATATCGGTCGCCGATAAAAGGAAGCACATGCTTTTGTCATGTGCTTCCTTTTTTGTTGGGATTCAATCGTTTATGTGAAGAACTGTCAGGAGGGCTGCCTGGGTGGGAAAGCCTTGCGGCAAGTCGTTAGCGGTGCATGGGTTAAAACAATCGATATAGGTGTGTCTGATTAAATGCGTCAGATATAATTCTTTGTAGAGAATACGATGTTATTTCGTTCTACCGAAGGCGAGAGAAGGGAAAACCCGGTATGCCGATTACCAAGACGCCGTCGTGGCTTCAGAACGCAAGGTTCTATGAGATCTACCCGCAGAGTTTTTACGACAGCAACGGCGACGGTATAGGGGATTTGCCCGGTATCACCGAAAAACTCGATTATATTCGTGACTTGGGCTGCAACGCCATCTGGATCAATCCATGCTTTGATTCCCCGTTCAAGGATGCCGGTTACGATGTCCGGGACTACCGGAAAATAGCCCCCGCTACGGCACCAATCAGGATATGGTCGACCTCTTCGAAGCCGCACACAGCAAAGGGATGCATGTGCTGCTCGATTTGGTTCCCGGGCATACCAGCGAGGAACACAAGTGGTTCAAGGCAAGCCAATTGGCCGAACACAATGAATTCTCGGATCGCTATATATGGACAAACGGGGCTTTCGAACGCTATACGATGCCGTTTGTCGGCGGTGAATGCCCGCGGGACGGTGCCTATATCCTTAATTACTTCAAATCACAGCCCGCATTGAATTATGGTTTCGGCAGACGTGACAGGGCTTGGCAGATGTCTCCTGACTCCCCGGCCGCGCGGGCGACGCGCAATGCCATGGTCGATGTCATGCGTTTTTGGCTTTCCAAGGGATGTGATGGTTTCCGCGTGGACCTGGCTGATTCGCTGGTCAAGAACGACGATGCGGACCATAGTTGGACGGTCGCGGCCTGGAGGCAGATGTTCGCCACCATCAGGCCCGAGTTTCCCGAGGCCGCATTCGTCTCCGAATGGTCGAATCCCAAGCAGTCCTTCGCCGCCGGCTTCGATATGGACTTCTATCTCGACAACCTCGACGGAGGCCAGTCCGACACCAAGGAAGGCAACGGGTACCACAAGCTGGTGCGCAACATCCTGACTTGGGAGGGCAAAAAGCAAAATCTGAGCTACTTCAAAGCCGAAAGCAGCACCGGCATCGGTGCGTTTCTTTCCGATTACCTTCCGCTTTACCAGTCCGGCGAGGGCGACGGTTATTTCTGCATGATCACCTGCAACCACGACACCAACAGGATCATGCCGATGCTTTCGCAGCGCGAGTACAAGCTGGTGTTGGCAATGATATTGACCATGCCGGGGGCGCCTTTCATCTATTACGGCGATGAAATCGGCATGAATTATCTCGAAACCTTGCCTACCAAAGAGGGCGGCTACCGAAGGACCGGCACACGTACGCCGATGCAATGGTCTTCCGGCAAGAACCTCGGCTTCTCGCAGGCAGATCCCGATTCGCTGTATCTGCCGGTTGATTCTTCGCCCGATGCTCCCACTGTGGCCGAGCAGCTGCACGATGATGATTCACTCCTTAACTGGACCAGGAGTCTGCTTCATCTTCGCGATGACCATCCAGCCCTGTCGGCAGGTGCGGGCTTCGAGGTTCTCGCAGCGCCGGATGATGGAAAGTCGTTTGTCTATCGACGCCTTGGTGAGGATGACAGTGACCTAGTCATCGCCCTGAATCCCGGGCTGGAAAATGAAACCGTCACAATCCGTATGCCGCGACAAGGGGCCGGGAATGCCCTTGTCTCTCTGGGGCAGGTTGCTCTTAACGATAGCGGCATACTGCGATTGGGACCGCAGAGTTGCTGTGTTTTTGGCTTCAACGGGTGATTCGCGTGTATCCGTTTTGCTGTTCGTGAAAGTGTGAGAAAGCCCTGCTTTCCGCTTGTTACAGGCTGATGCGGTTAGCAAAATGATGTTTTTGTTTCCATCGGTTATGCAGAAGTAACCACAACAAAGGAGAAAAATCAATGAAGAAAAAATCTCTGGCATTGCTCGCCATTAGCTGTTCGATGGCGATGCTTTTGGGGGCCTGCGGCAGCTCGTCGTCCGGCGGCAATTCGTCCGCGGCCAACGACCATACCATCACCGCATATCTGACCGAACCCAACAACCCGTTGGTTCCCGGAGACACCAATGAGACCGGTGGCGGCAAGCCAATTCAGCTTGCGTTCTCGGGGCTGATCTACTTCGATGCCAAAGGCAATTCCAAGAATGAAGTGGCCCAGTCCATTACTCCCAATGCCGATGCCACCCAATACACCGTCAAGCTCAAACCGGGTTGGAAGTTCAGTGACGGCACCCCGGTGACGGCCAAGACCTTCACCAAGGCATGGAGCTATGTCGCCAATGTGAAGAACGCTCAGAAGTGCTCGTCCTTCTTCTCCACCATCAAGGGCTATGACGACCTGCAGAACAAGGACAAGGTAAAGGGCGACGAGCAGCTCAGCGGGCTCAAGGTCATCGATGACCAGACGTTCAGCGTGGACATGGCCAAGCCGGATTCGACATTCCTGCTTCGCATCGGTCTGCCTTCCTTCTCCCCGCTTCCTGACGCCTTCTATAAAGACAAGAAGGCATTCGGCGAAAAGCCGATTGGTGATGGCCCCTACAAAGTCGACAAATGGGACCATAACCATAGCATCAAGATGGTGAAGAACCCCTATTACAAGGGTGGACAGACGCCCCAGAACAACGGCATCACCTTCAAGATCTACACCACCCCGGATTCGGCTTTCGCAGACGTACAGTCCGGCAATCTCGATGTCATGGACACCATTCCGGACTCCGCGCAGAAGACCTTCCAAAAGGATTCCTCGGTTAAGCCCTTCAATAAGCCGGGTTCGACCATTCAGATGATTGACATCCCTTCATATGTCGAGCATTTCAAGACGGGGACCCAGGAAGGCACCCTGCGTCGCCGCGCGATTTCCATGGCGATTGACCGCAAGGCCATCGTCGACAAGGTGCTTGGAGGTCTTGGCAAGCCGGCCCGTGACTTCACTTCTCCGCTGACCCCTGGATTCAATGCCAATTTGAAGGGTGTTGAAAACATCGAATACAATCCGAAGAAGGCCAAGGAACTCTGGAATCAGGCCGAAGCCATCTCGCACGATCCCAACCCGTTCACCATCTCCTATAACAGTGACGGCGGCACCAAGGCCGTGTTCGACGCCATCGTGAATTCCGTGAACAACGCCATCGGTTCCAAGATCGCGCAGACCACGCCGATTCCCACGAACCAGGAGTTCCTCAAGCCCATCTATGACCACACGATGACCGGTGCCTACAGGGCCGGTTGGGCGCCGGATTATCCTTCGGCTGAGAATTACCTCTTCCAGAACTTCGCCAGCGCCGCTGCCGACGGCAACGGTTCGAACAACGAACAGTACAAGAACCCCAAGTTCGACCAGTTCATCGACCAGGCCTATACGGCCAAGAGCGTCGATGCCGCCAACAAGCTATACAGCCAGGCCCAGGAGATTCTTCTTGAGGACCTTCCGGGAATTCCGCTGTACAACAAGGCCAATGTCGGCGTCTGCTCGAGCAAGATCAAGGGCTACCAGATGGATTGGAAGAGCCAGCCTGTTTACAATGAACTCAAGAAGTGAGGTAAGTCAATAACTGCAACCGCACGGCCTTTTACCTGCCAAAGTTCGGGCTTGCCCGAAGACGTGGGCTTTGACACAGGCCGTATACGGATAAAGTGTCAAAGTCGACCGAATATGGATGTGTGAGTCATCTTTTCGGTCGACTTTGACGTGTGTGTGAGTTAAAGTAGCAAACATATGTTTATGAGTCGACCACTTGGATTCGAGTTTGGCCGATTCCAAAATAAGGAGTTAACCGATGGGCAAGTATCTTCTGCGCCGTATTCTGCAGATGATCCCCGTGGTTCTCGGCACAACGTTGTTGGTTTACGCCCTTGTCTTCGCGCTTCCCGGTGATCCGGTGAAGGCGATGTTCGGCGACAAACCGGTCAACGCTGCGGTCGCGGCCCAGATTCGCGCGGAATATAACCTCGATAAGCCATTCATCATTCAGTATCTGCTGTTCCTGAAGAACGCATTGACACTCAATTTCGGCAACACGTTCGCCGGGCAGCCGGTTATCGACGAGATAGGCAGGGCCTTCCCGGTGACCATCAGGCTGGCATTGATGGCTTTCGTGTTCGAGGCGGTATTCGGTGTCATATTCGGCATCATCTCCGGTCTGAAAAAAGGCAAGTGGTACGATTCCGTCATCCTGATCGTCTCCCTGCTCCTGATTTCCGTGCCGACGTTCGTCACCGGTTTCCTGGCGCAGTACTTCCTCGGTGTCAAGTGGCGTCTGCTGCCGGTCACCGCAGGCAGCGACCCCGGCTTCCTGGACCTGTTGATGCCGGCCATGGTGCTTGGTTCCGTTTCGATGGCCTATATCATCAGGCTTACGCGTTCCGAGGTCTCCTCGAACATCGCCGAGGACTATGTACGCACCGCCCGGGCCAAAGGCATGTCAAACCGATCGGTGATCGTTCGCCATGTGCTGCGTAATTCCTTGATTCCTGTCGTCACCTATCTCGGCCAGGATCTTGGAGCGCTGATGGGCGGGGCCATGATTTCGGAAACCATCTTCAACGTCCACGGCATCGGCTTCCTGACCTATCAAAGCATCCTCAAGGGTGAAAGCAACATGGTGGTTTCCATCGTCACGCTGCTGACCCTGATATTCGTGGTATGCAACCTGGCTGTTGATATGCTCTACGCGGCTCTCGATCCGCGTATCAGGTATGCGTGAGTCTGGAGTGTGAATAAGATTTATGAGTGACAACACTATTCAACAAGCCAAGACTTCCTCCCACATTCTGCCGGGTCAGGAGCGCTATGTCGCCCCCGCCGGCAAGGTGGAACTGCAGGATGTCGATTCCGTCGATGAGTCGATGCCGGCCACGAACATGTGGGCGGATGCATGGCGCACGTTGCGACGCAATCCTTTGTTCATCGTTTCGGCGATACTGATTCTCTGCGTCATCTTCGTGGCGCTGTTCCCGGGTGTGTTCACCCATCAGAACCCCAACTTCTGCCAGTTGGACCATTCCCTGGAGAAAGGCAGCGCCGGTCATCCCTTCGGCTACGACACCCAGGGCTGCGACGTCTTCACCCGTACCGTCTACGGCACCCGTACCTCGCTGTCCGTCGGCATTCTCACCACGCTGCTCGTGATGGTCGTCGGTTCCCTGATCGGGGCCCTCGCCGGCTTCTTCGGCGGCTGGATCGATGCGGTGCTGAGCCGTTTCACCGATATCTTCATGGCCATCCCGCTGTTGCTCGGTGCCATCGTGGTGCTGCAGATGTTCCGTACCTCCGGATCGGTGTGGAAGATCGTGCTGGTGCTGACACTGTTCGGCTGGACACAGACCGCGCGAATATCGCGAGGGGCGGTGATGGAGACCAAGAACCTTGAGTTCAACACCGCTTCCACCGCGTTGGGTTCGACGCCGTGGCGCAACCTGATGCGACACATCCTTCCCAATTCCATGGCCTCGATCATCGTGGTGACCACCACGTCACTCGGCACCTACATCGTCTCCGAGGCGACCCTGAGCTTCCTCGGTATCGGCCTGCCGACCACGACCGTGAGTTGGGGCGGCGATATTTCCAACGCGCAGACCATCCTGCGCACCGATCCCTCCGTCCTCTTCTATCCATCGGCCGCGCTGGCCATCACGGTGCTTGCCTTCATCATGATGGGCGACGCCGTCAAGGACGCGCTTGACCCCAAGAGCCGTACGGCGTGAGTGCGGAGGAAACACGATGAGCGAAATGAATAGCAAGAACGAAAAGAACGAAAAACTCTTTCAGATGCAGCGTGAGCAGGGGCCGATCCTTGAGGTCAAGGACCTGAAGGTCGACTTCACCACCGGCGACAAACGTGCGGTGCATGCCGTGCGCGACGCCTCCTTCAACGTCTATCCGGGCCAATGGGTCGCGATCGTGGGCGAATCGGGCTCCGGCAAGTCCACTTCCGCCATGGCGGTTCTGGGTCTGCTTCCCGGCACCGGTCACGTCGTGGGCGGCTCCATCAAGCTGGAAGGCGAGGAAATCTCCGGCTACACGCGCAAGCAGTATGAGCAGCTTCTCGGCGACAAGATGGGCCTGGTCCCGCAGGACCCGATGAGCAACCTCAACCCTGTCTGGCGCATCGGCACCCAGGTGGAAGAGGCCTTGAAGGCCAACCACATGGACATCTCCCACGAGAAGCGTTCGAAACTGGCCAAGGCGTTGGCCGGCGGCGAAGTGGCGGTCAAAAGCGAGGACGATGAGACCTTCATCGGTTCCAAAGAGCTTCCCGACCTTCTGAAGGCCGCACAGGACGCTCTTGGCGGGGCCGGTGTGAACGGCGACCAAGCCGAGAAAAAGATGGACTATTTCAGGCAGGAATGGGTTCCCGGTTCCGAGACCCGCTGGCGCGTGGCCGATGACCTGATCAAGGCCGGGGTCGGCGATGACAAGGCGTGGGAGATTGCCAAGCAGTATGTGCTCGGCAGCACCATGACCGACCGTATCTCCGGTCTTCTGCAAGAGGCTGGTCTGCCCGACGCGGCCACCCGTGCCCGTCAGTACCCGCACGAGTTCTCCGGCGGTATGCTGCAGCGTGCGCTGATCGCCATCGGCCTGGCCTGCCGCCCCGATCTGCTGATCGCAGACGAGCCCACCAGCGCCCTCGACGTCACCGTGCAGAAGAGGATCCTCGACCACCTGCACACCCTGACCGACGAACTTGGCACCGCAGTGCTGTTCATCACCCATGATCTGGGTCTGGCCGCCGAACGCGCCCAGCACATCGTGGTCATGTACAAGGGTCAGGTCGTCGAATCCGGCCCGTCGCTTGAGGTGCTCCAGCATCCGCAGCATCCCTACACCAAGCGTCTGGTGGCCGCAGCCCCGTCGCTGGCCTCTCAGCGCATCATCTCCGCCAAGGAACACGGTGAGAACGCCGAGTCCTTGATGGAGCATCATGTCAAGGGAGAGGAAACGCTTGAGAAGAGCGAGCACATCATTACGGTGAGCCACCTGACCCGCGAATTCAAGCTTCCGCGCAAGAAGGAAATGTTCAAGGCCGTCGACGATGTGTCATTCTCGGTCAAGCGGGGCACGACGCTGGCGATTGTGGGCGAATCCGGTTCAGGCAAATCCACCGTGGCCAACATGGTGCTGAAACTTCTGAAGCCCACCAGCGGCACCGTGACCTACGAAGGCAAGGACATCAGCGAGTTTGAGGGCAAATCGCTGCTTGACTTCCGCAGGCACGTCCAGCCGGTCTTCCAGAACCCGTACGGTTCGCTCGATCCGATGTATTCCATCTACCGCTCCATCGAGGAACCGTTGCGCATCCACAAGATCGGCGACAAGAAGAGCCGTGAACAGCGCGTGCGAGAGCTGCTCGATCTGGTGAAGATGCCGCAATCGGTGATGCAGCGCTACCCGAACGAGCTTTCCGGTGGCCAGCGTCAGCGCATCGCCGTCGCCCGCGCCATGGCTTTGAACCCCGACGTTATCGTCTGCGACGAGGCCGTTTCCGCCCTCGACGTGTTGGTGCAGGATCAGGTGCTGCAGCTGCTGAACGATCTGCAGGCCGAACGTGGGCTGAGCTACCTGTTCATCACCCACGATCTGGCCGTGGTCCGTCAGATCGCCGATGAGGTTGTGGTGATGCAGAAGGGCAGGCTCGTCGAGCACGCCACCACCGACGAGGTCTTCGACCATCCGAAGCAGCAGTACACCAAGGATCTGCTCGACGCGATTCCAGGAGGTCATCTGCAGCTCGGTTTGGACTGAGTGTTGTAGGCCCGAATGTTTGAGACCGATCACGAGAATCGGTTGAACGACCAGTCAATCCCGTCACCGTCGGTGGCGGGATTTTCATATTCCGCAATGAATGCATGCTCGTCTTTGCTGCGACCACGCAGGCGTGTATTGTCGGAGGTCATGAGCATAACAGTGACTACTTCGAATCTGAACGGTATCCGCGCGGCCAGACGCAAGGGCGTGCTTGACTGGGCCGAGGCCAATACCCCGGACATCTGGTGCATGCAGGAGGTGCGCGCCCCGCAGGAGGAGATCGACCCTATTTTCGAAGCCATGGCGGATGGCTACGCCAAGGCCGGCAAGGTTTCGGAAGCTGAGAATCTTGGCCGTATGGATGAGGTCTGCCGTATCAAGGGCCGCGCCGGGGTCGGCCTGTTGAGCGACCTCGATATCGAGGAACGGCGTTACGGGCTGATGGACCTGGGCGAAGATGTCGATTCAGGCCGTTGGATCGAGGCCGACGTCACCACCCCGTCGGGTATGAAACTTACCGTCGCCAGCGTCTACGTGCACGCGGGCAATACCGACGACCCCAACAAGATGATGCAGAAATACCGCTTCCTTGACCGTATGCTCGAGCGCATGGGCGAGCTGCGTGACGAGGCCGAAAAGGGTGGCCGTCAGGCACTGCTGTGCGGCGACATGAATATCGCCCACACCCCGCTGGATATCAAGAACGCCAAGGCCAATGAGAAGCATTCAGGCTTTCTGCCTGCCGAACGCGCCTACGTCGACCAATGGCTCGACCCCGCGCAATACGGTTTCGTCGATGTCATGAGGAACCTGGCCGGTGACGTGCAGGGCCCGTACACCTGGTGGAGCCAGCGCGGACGTGCCTTCGACAACAACGTCGGCTGGAGGATCGACTATCAGCTGGCGACCCGGGAATTGGCCGAAACGGCCGTGTCCTTCGACATCGATCGAGCTCCCTCCTATGACACCCGCTGGTCCGATCATGCACCGTTGAGTGTGGTGTATGAGATCTAGATTCACATTTTTCGGGCGCCGGGGAAAGGTGAGCCCCAGACGAACATTGCTCTGAGCATGTCCTCGTGAATCGTTGTCGTTACAGGATTCGTGAGGAATATGGAGAATGAGCGAATGTTCGGTTGGCTCACGCTTTTTAAAACGTCAGAAAAGTGTGAGCCACGCTGAGGCGTAACCCGGTGATAGGCTTGAATCATCATTGCAGGTTTTGAAACGAGGAACTATGGGATTGTTCGGATTCGGCAAGAAGAAGCGTCACGAAGATGAGGCCGAGACACAGGACGAAGCTGTTGATGCTGAAAACACCAAGGCCGAAAACGCGGAAGCAGGTTCGGACGAAGACGAGGCAGATGCCAGCGAAGACCACAAGGTGCCTGAAGAGGCGAGCGAAGCCTATCCCGACCGTGGCACGCTTTACGGTCCTTGGGACATCGATGAGCAGGAAGCTCCGAACTACGACGAATATCTCGACATGGGCGCCTATTACCTGCCCTTCATGCAGGGCATCGAGCTGAGGGTCAAGGCCAGCCGCGCCAGCGGCCAGGTGCTTGGCTGCACCATCTCCTACAAGACCTCCAGCCTCGAAATCGAAGCGCTCGCGGCTCCCAAGACACTGAGCCTTTGGGACGGGGTGAGTGAGGATCTGCTGGCCGCCAATCCGCAAGCCAGCAAGGAGCCAGGCATCTTCGGCACCGAAATCAAACTGCCCGTCACCGTTAAAGGCGGCAAAAAGCTGATCACCCGCATCGTCGGCGTCGATGGGCCACGTTGGATGCTTCGCGGCATCTTCTCCGGTCGCGCCGCCACCCATCCGGAAAGTCCTGAGACCAAGGCCCTGAACCAGTTCTTCTCCGATATCGTGGTCGACCGCGGCGAGGAACCGTTGGCGCCGCGTGACTTGATTCCGATGCACGCCCCGGTTTCCCCCGAGGAGCGTCGCAAGGCCGATGAAGCGGCAGCCGAGGCAGACAAGGACGGCAAGGATCATAAGATTCCCAAGCGTATCAACGGGCCGTTCGTCGCCGACCAGCAGACCGAGGTGCAGACCACGATTTCGCGTGGCCCGATGTTCTCGGAATTGCGCTGATTCACTATGTTTCTTTGATTCGCCGGTTTGCCTGTTATGGGTGGACCGGCGAATCATGTGCCGACGGTAAGGGATTTGAAATAGTAAAACCTATCGGGAAAAAAATCACGGCAAACGTATCAAATCATTCAAATGGAACAGGAACGATGAGCGACACCAAAAAACGTCAGGGATTGGCCGCATTGGCCGCGGCAGGTAATGGCGAGGACTTCTCCGTCATCGACGCCATCGGCGGGGTGCGCGGCATCGTCGAATCGATGCTGCCTGGTTTCGTCTTTGTGGTTATGTTCGTGATTACCTCGGACCTCAAGGTCACGATTATCGTCTCGGCGGTGCTTGCCGTCCTCCTGGTGCTGGTGCGTCTTGTCCAACGGCAGACGGTGCTCGGCGCGTTGGCAGGGCTGATTTCCATCGCCATTTGCCTGATCTGGGCATGGAATACGCACGAGGCCCGCAATTATTACATGTACGGGTTTATCACCAACGCCGTCTATCTTGTGGTATTGGCCATCACACTGGCCATTCGTGTGCCGGGGGTCGGTTTTTTGGTCGAATTCATCCGTTCGTTGCCGACCGAGCATTGGTGCGCATGGCTTGCCGATTGGAGAGGCGACGGAAAACTCATGCGTGCCTACGACATCGTCACGGCCATGTGGATCGGGGTGTTCGCGTTGCGACTGGTGGTGCAGGTGCCATTGTATCTGACCAATCATGTCACTTGGCTGGGCACTACGAGACTGCTGATGGGTCTGCCGTTCTGGGCGCTGGCGATTTGGGTTTCCTATCTGCTGATTGCCGATCCGATGAGGCATCATCCCAAATTCGAGCCGGAGGACGATGGTGATGATAGTGACGATGCCGTCGAAGATTATGCAAGCGCAGATGCAAGCGCCACCGATATGGATACCGCGGCAAGTCCCGGGAACGAAGGCGTTGGTGAAGCCGCGCAATCGGTGAACGTTTCAAATATCGTGAAAGCCATGGACGAGGGTCAACGATAGACTGGAATTCCAGTCGTGGGGATATGTCGGTTCCGTTATTCATCATTATCGGCGGCAATATGCCATACAAAACGAATGATAGGGCGCGGGATTTCATATTGTCCGTGCCGTTATTGAATTCCTAGAAGCAGAGGTCAGCATGCAAGCCACAGTACGTATCGAACGTTACGCCGATCAGGGGCGTTGCGTCGCCCATATAGACGGACGGGTGGTTTTCGTGCGTTTCGCGTTGCCCGGCGAACTGGACACCATCGAACTCGACGAGCCGCACGAGCGCGATGACCGATTCTGGACCGGCGAGGTCATCGACGTCGTGGAGGCGTCCGACGACCGTGTCGAACCACTTTGGCCATTGGCAGGGCCTCTTGCGCAGGGCGGGGGAGTCGGCGGTGCCGATCTGATTCACGTCTCGCTGCCGGGCCAGCTCAAATGGAAATCCGCGGTGATCACCGATCAGATGAGGCGCATGGGCCATCTTGATATCGACGATGTGCCGGTCGCCCGAATGGACGGCGACAACGAGGAAAAAGGTCTGCACTGGCGCACCCGCATCGAACTGATCGCCGACGAGGAAGGTCGCGTATCAATGCGACGCCGGGCCTCGCATACCCGTGTGCGAATCGACACGATGCCGTTGGCCACGCGTGCGCTGTTGGCCGTCGCCCGCGAGCAGAAACTTTGGGACGAACGGTTCGAGCCCGGAGCCAAAATTCGCGTCGCGGTTCCTGAACCTCGAGATATCCATACGTCTCGGGTGCCGAACAAGGCGCTGCTCGAGGCCGTGGGCGATAATTTTGCCATCACCGTCAACGGGCACCTGCACGCAGGCTCCAAGCGTTTGAAGGAAGTCGTGGATGTGGACGGCAAGCGCTACAAGTACGGCGTGGAGGACGACGGGTTCTGGCAGGTGCACCGCATGGCCCCGCCCACGCTCGTCAAATATGTCATGAGACTGGTCAGTCAGGAGCTTTCCGGCGTGCAATCCGCCACGCTCTGGGACCTGTTCTCCGGCTCCGGCCTCTTCACGGTGCCGCTGGCCAAGACCTTCGGCCATACCGCAATGCTTTCGGTGGAAGGCGGTCGCATGGCCGTGCGTAATGCCGAGCGCAACCTGCATATCGCCAAGGACGCCAACGTCACCGCATTGCAGGGCGACGTCTCCCATTGCCTGCGTCGCGTGCCCGAAGAACTGGCGAACCCCAATATCGTCGTGCTCGACCCGCCTCGGGCCGGAGCCAAGGCCCAGGTCTGCCGTCAGCTGGCCCAAGCCGGAACGCACTCCATCGTCTATATCGCCTGTGACCCGACCAGTCTCGCACGCGATGCCGCCACGTTGACCACGCTGGGTTACGGCTTGAAATCGATCCAGGCATTCGATATCTATCCGATGACCCATCACGTCGAGACCGTGGCGCTGTTCGTGCGCAAAAGCGAATAAGGCGGGTGTTCGATGCGTCGGGGATTGTCAATGGTGCTGAGTGTCTGCATGACGTTGTCGTTCATGCCGGCGCTCGCATCCTGCACCCCAAAAAACGCTGCGGTCGGTGACACCACTTCAGCGGCTCGACATGTCAACCATGACAGCGTCGACAAATCCGACATCCTGATAGGTGTCATTGCCGCCGGTGACGAAGAACTTGACCGGACGGTGCTCCAAGCCTTCGAAAAAACCGGTATCAAAGCCGTTTACGCGCCGATTCCGGACGGGAGCACGACAGTCGATCCGGTCCAATCGTTCAAGGACATGACCAGGCGGCCGGTCACCGCTTTCGTCATCGATAGCCTCAGCATGCAAGGCGACCAGGCGAACAATTGGGTTGAGGCTCTGCAGATTGCACGCCATGCCGGCAGCCCGGTGATACTGGTCAATGCGGTGAATCTGCCGAAAGACACGAATTCCTATGCCGAATCGTTGCGGATAGTGCCCTCCGCGCAGGGCAAGGGCACGGTTCCGCTCGATCAGGCCGTACAAACCGCCATCAATGACAACCCGCATCCCAAGACCGTCAGCGTGACGTTACCGTAAATATGCCGCCAAGGCCCATCGCGAACGAAGCCGATACGATAAGGTGGCACAGCATATACTTGAAAACAGGGAATAGGCCGCACCAGTGTTTTCGGATGGCGGCAGGCGAGCAACGGGAATCGTATCAGCGACAGTGAGTACACGTACGGATGGACGTGACACGGGTAAGGGGCAAATCAATGAGTACTACCGGGATGTTCGGACACAGCGGCGGCCAGACCGCGGCCGGGACATCGACGAACGGGCGAGGCGGCGATAATGGGAACGCCGCTAATAACGGGAAAAGCAACGGAGGACAGCAGGGCGCTGCTACGGTTCATCTCCCAGAAATCGCAGAAACCGGCCTGACAAAAGCCGAAGTTGCCGAACAGGTCCAGCAGGGCAACACCAACAAGATCGATACCGAAAGCTCGCGTTCGCTGGGCCAGATCATCCGCGAGAACGTCTTTACCTTGTTCAACGCCATCATTTTCGTGGCCATGGTCTTGGTGCTCATAACCGGGCAATGGAAAGACGCCGTTTTCGGGCTGGTCATCATCATCAATTCCGGTATCGGCGTCTTCACCGAAATGCGGGCCAAGCACACGCTCGACAAGCTTTCGATCCTGGTCGCTTCGAAGTCGTTAGTGCGTCGTGATGGCCAGGACGTCGAAATCGAGCACCAGGATATCGTACTGGGTGATTTGCTGTGGCTGCGCAGCGGCGAGCAGGTGCCCGCGGATGCCACCATCGTGCACACATGGGGTCTGGAACTTGACGAATCCATGCTGACCGGCGAATCACGCACCGTCAAAAAAGGCGAAGGGTCCGAGGTCTATTCCGGTTCCAACGCGACATCGGGTATGGCGCTGGTTCGTGTCGACGCAGTAGGCGAGCAGGGGTACGCCGCCAAACTGACCGCCAAAGCCAAGGTCTACAAGAAAACCGTTTCCGATTTGAGCCGCGGTATCAACACCATTTTGAAGGTGATGACCGTCATCGTCATCCCGCTCTGCATTCTCTTGGTCGCCTCCCAGATTCGCACGGTGGGCGGCTGGCAAGTGGCCTTCTCGACCGGAGCATGGCGTTCGGCCATCGTCTCGGCTGTGGCAGGTGTGGTCGGCATGATTCCCGAGGGCCTGGTCTTGCTGACCTCCCTGAATTTCGCGATTGCCGCGATGCGTCTGGCGCGCCAGCACACCCTGGTCCAGGAACTGGAAAGCGTGGAGACACTGGCCCGCGTGGATGCGCTGAACCTTGACAAGACCGGTACCATCACCGACGGTGGCATCGTTTTCAACCAAGTGGTCATGCTCGGCTCTGCTGATGTCGTAGGATCTACAGCCGACGCCGATATTGTGGTGGATGCCCCGTCCGGCGAAAACGCCGTGCATGCCAGCGTGACCGTCGGCACCACCGATGACGAGAAAACCGCAGTGGTCCAGGCGCTCTACGACCTCTCCAATGAAGAGAATCCCAATGGCACAGGTGCAGCGGTGCTCAAGGCCTTGGGAGCCAAGGGAGTGCACGATGAGCCGGTCGATGCTCGGGTGCCGTTCTCGTCGGCCCGCAAATGGAGCGCCATCGTACGCGGCGGCGACGTCTGGTATATGGGCGCGCCGGAAATGCTGTTCAGCGGATTTGCCGGCGAACACACCTCGGCCAAAAACATGGTGGCCAAGTACGCCAACCAGGGGATGCGCGTGCTGTTGATTGCCCGTGCTTCGGGGGCTTGTGCCGATAGTCAGGCAGTGCATGATTTCAGTGACAATCCGCGTCTCATTTCCGTTTCACGGCCGGTTGCGCTGGTACTGTGCCAAGAACATATTCGTGACGACGCCGAGGAGACCTTGGCGTGGTTCCGCGATCAGGGCGTGCGTTGCCGCGTCATCTCCGGCGACAGCCCGGCCACCGTCGGTGCCATTGCCAAAAAGGTTCGCCTGACCGGCGATCGCGAGCCGGTGGCGATGGACGCCCGCGAACTGCCCCAAGACGTCAAGGAACTGTCTGCGGTCATGGAGAATGTCGACGTGCTCGGCCGCGTACTGCCCGAGCAGAAGAAGGCCATCGTCGACGCGTTGCACGAAGGCAAGCACGTCGTGGCGATGACCGGCGACGGCGTCAACGATGCGTTGGCCCTGAAAGAGGCTGATCTGGGCATCGCGATGGGCAACGCCGCACCCGCCACCAAGGCCGTGGCGCAGGTCGTGCTGGTCGATTCCAAGTTCTCCCACCTGCCTAGCGTCGTGGCCCGCGGCCGTCAGGTCATGGCCAACATGGAACGCGTCTCGTCGCTCTTCCTGGTCAAAACCGTCTATTCCGCGCTGATTTCTCTCGGCGTGGTCTGCACGTTCATTCCCTTCCCGTACCTGCCACGCCATATCACCTATATCGGTGCGCTGACCATCGGCATGCCGGCTTTCATCCTCGCGCTAGCGCCCAATACCCGCCGCTATATTCCAGGTTTTCTCGGACGTGTGGTGAGGTTCGCCTTGCCGGGTGGCATTGCGGTGGCGCTTTCCGTACTGCTGACCGCCTGGACACTGCCCGGCTTCATGGGCTGGAACGTGTCGAAACCCGGTGACCTGTTGAAGCTGCGTGACATCTGCGCCATCGTCGTCTTCGTGCTGGGCATTCTGGTGATGGCGCGCGTGGCCCAGCCTCTGAAATCCTGGCGTGGCATCCTGGTGGCTGCATTCGCAGCGGCCGGGCTGATCGGCATGTTCATTCCGATTGTCTCCAACTTCTTCGAACTTCAGTTCCCGACCGGTTGGACGTTGGTCGCCACGATCATCGTGCTTGTGCTCTCGATTGTCATCTTCGCAGGCATCCAGACGATTGCCGACCTGATTGGCCGCGTTTACTCGAATATCGCAAATCGCAAGAAGAACAAGAACAAGTAGTTTCGCACCTGTCACAGCCATTTTCTCACATCACGCAGGTCTGACGTCTTTGAAATCCAAGGATGGTTAGACCTGTTTTTTACCTTATTGATGATATTTAATCATTTACGATTGTCTCCTGGGTGAGGATTGGTCTCGGTTTTGTGGGTCTCACATAGTGAATTGGTAGCTTTCGTTGATTTTCCAAGCGTTTTATCTTGTAATTATCACGGAATCGACGTGGAAACGGTATTGTTAGCGTTTCCGACTTTCGATTGGCCGATAATGAATAAGGAAGATTATCAGAGATTCGGAGGGTTCCAATGTCATTGCGCGACGAGCAGCTGGATACATTGCAGGTCGGGGACAGGAAAGTTGATTATTATCGAATCTCCGATTTGCCCGGCATCGAGCACCTGCCGTATTCGTTGAAGGTCTTGGTCGAGAACCTGCTGCGCCGTATCGATGGGGTCAACATCACCGAGGATCAGGTCCGCGAGTTGCTCGGATGGGACCCGAACGCCGAACCCAGCCACGAGATCGAATTCGGGCCCTCGCGGGTATTGATGCAGGACTTCACCGGCGTGCCATGCATCGTCGACCTTGCCACCATGCGCGACGCCGTGGCAGACTTGGGCGGCGACCCCGAGGCCATCAACCCGCAGGTCGAGGCCGATATGGTCATCGACCACTCCGTGCAGATCGACAACTACGGGGTCGCCGATGCGGTCGAGCGCAACATGGACCGCGAGTATCAGCGCAACGGCGAACGCTATCGTTTCCTGCGCTGGGGCCAGCAGGCGTTCAGGAACTTCCGCGTGGTGCCGCCGGGCACCGGCATCATCCATCAGGTCAACATCGAATACCTCGCCAAAGTCGTCATGACCAAAACGGGGGAGCGCGGACGCGACCTCGCCTATCTCGATTCCTGCGTCGGCACCGATTCGCATACCACCATGGTCGGCGGCTTGGGCGTGCTCGGCTGGGGTGTCGGCGGTATCGAGGCCGAGGCGGCCATGCTCGGCCAGCCCATTTCCATGCTCGTCCCGCGTGTGGTCGGCTTCAAACTGACCGGCAGTATTCCCGAAGGTGTCACTGCCACCGACGTGGTGCTCACCATCACCCAGATGCTGCGCGAGCACGGCGTGGTTGGCAAGTTCGTGGAATTCTACGGCGACGGCGTCGCTTCCGTGCCGCTGGCCAATCGTGCCACCATCGGCAACATGAGCCCTGAGTTCGGCTCGACTTGCGGCATTTTCCCGATCGATCAGGTCACGCTGGACTATCTGCGCTTGACCGGTCGCAGCGACGGGCAGATTGCGCTGGTCGAAGCGTACGCCAAAGCCAATCGCCTCTGGGGAGACACGCGCAGCCCCGATTACGTCGAACCGGAATATTCAGAATACATGAAACTTGACCTTGGCACGGTTGTTCCCTCCATCGCCGGTCCCAAGCGCCCGCAGGACCGGATCAGGCTCGACAAGGCCAAGGAAACGTTCGAAAAGACGCTGCCGGATTACGAGACGCCGAAGACCAACAACGACCCGGTGCCGGTGAATACCGATTTCCGCGGGCGTTTCGAGATTACGAACGGTGACGTCGCCATCGCCTCCATCACCAGCTGTACCAACACCTCCAACCCATCGGTGATGATCGCCGCCGGACTGCTCGCTCGCGCCGCCCGCGCGCATGGCCTCAAACCCAAGCCGTGGGTCAAGACCTCGCTGGCCCCGGGCTCGCAGGTCGTGGCCGACTATTTGAGGAAAGCCGGTCTGCAGGAGGATCTGGACGCCTTGGGCTATCAGCTCGTCGGTTTCGGATGCACCACCTGCATCGGCAATTCCGGTCCGTTGCTGCCCGAGATTTCCAAGGCCGTCAATGACAACGACCTGACGGTGGTCTCAGTGCTCTCCGGCAACCGCAACTTCGAAGGGCGCATCAGCCCCGATGTCAAGATGAACTATCTGGCCTCGCCGCCGCTCGTGATCGCCTACGCCATCGCCGGCACGCTCGACTTCGACTTCGAGACGCAGCCGCTCGGCACCGACGCCGAAACCGGTCGAGATATTTTCCTACGCGATATCTGGCCGAGCAACGAGGAGATCGACAAGGTCGTCTCGACCGCCGTCAGCCGCGAGATGTTCGTACGCGACTACGCCGACGTGTTCGAAGGCGACGAACGCTGGAAGTCCCTCGATGTGCCGGAAGGCGAGCGGTTTGCATGGGATCCGAATTCCACGTATGTCCGCCGTCAGATCTTCTTCGACGGTATGAGTGCCAAACCGCAGCCGGTTCAGGACGTTCGCGGCGCTCGCGTCTTGGCGTTGCTCGGCGATTCGGTGACCACCGACCACATTTCGCCGGCCGGCGCGTTCCCTGCTTCAAGCCCTGCAGGCGAATACCTGCTGGAACACGACATTCAGCCCAAGGACTTCAACTCGTACGGTTCGCGTCGTGGCAACCACGAGGTCATGGTGCGTGGCACGTTTGGCAACATCCGTTTGCGGAACCTTCTGCTCGCCTCGGTGGGCGAGGAAGTGCGTCCTGGCGGGTTTACCTACGATTTCGTTACTGGCAAGCCTTCGACGATTTTCGATGCTTCACTCGATTATCGCAAGTCCGGCACCCCGCTGGTCGTGTTGGCAGGTTCCGAATATGGCACCGGTTCCTCACGCGACTGGGCGGCCAAAGGCACGCTCATGCTCGGCGTCAGGGTCGTCATCGCCCGCAGCTTCGAGCGCATCCACCGCTCCAACCTGATTGGCATGGGTGTGCTGCCCCTGCAGTTCCCTGAAGGTCAATCGGCGGCAACGCTGGGTCTTGACGGTACGGAAACCTATGATTTCCAAGGTATCGAGGCGCTTAACAACGGCACCATCCCCAAGACCGTTCACGTCGTTGCCACCAAGCCGGCATCCGAGGGTAAGCCTGCAAGCGTCACCGAGTTCGACGCGGCTGTCCGTATCGACACCCCCGGTGAGGCCGAATACTACCGCAACGGCGGCATCCTCCAGTACGTCCTGCGCCGGTTGATGGAGTAAAAGCTGGATCCCAACGATAACCGTGATTGGAAACACGCGATAGATAACAAGAGATAACAAAATTGGGGACGGCAGATAATTTCTGTCATCCCCAATTGAATATGTATATGCGGGCTTACTGGGCTAATCGACGTTTAATTGTCGCTGTCGCCGAAGATTTGCAGCAGATAGAGGAACATGTTGATGAAGTCGAGATAGAGGTTCAACGCGCAGATGATCGAGACACGTTCCAGCATCACCGTGTCGCCGTGCTGCTCGGCCACATCGAACATGGCACGCGTCTGCTGGGCGTCGTACATCGTCAACCCGGCGAAGATGATCAGGCCAATCGCGCCGGTAACCATCAGTGTGGTGTGTGTCGGGGCGACGAACATCAGGATGACCTCGCCGACGAGCAGTACCAAGAGCGCGACCATCAGAATCGGGCCGGCCTTGAGCATGTCCTTCTTGGTCGTCAGTGAGAGCATCGTAAGCACGAAGAAGAACGCGACGCACAGTCCCAGCGCGATGCCGATGGACGGCAGGCTATAGGTGTAGAAAATAGTGGCGAGCGTGAACCCGGTCAGTGCCGCATACAGGTAGAACATCGCGCGTGCGGTGCCGACCCTCATCTTGTCGATGCGCCAGCCCAGCACGATGGCGATGGCCACCTGCACGACGGCAAGACCGATCCAGCCGATCATACCCGTGGCCATCAGGAAGCCCTCGAGTGCGCCGGTCATCTGTGTCAACACGGCGACCACCGCGGTCAAGAGCAGGCCCAGCGTCATCTCGCCGTAGGCCTTGGTGGTGGAGACGTGGCGTGCGCGTTCGAAGGAATAGGCGGTCTGCCCGTTCATCGTCATCGTCGGGGCCGCCGTCCCGGCACCCGCACCGGCATAGGCCGGCTGCCTGTACTGCGGTTGCGCGTAAGGCTGGCCATACTGCATGTTCTGGCCCTGGCCGTAAGGCTGCCCCTGAGGCTGACCATATTGGTTGTATGATTGCTGTCCGTAATTCTGCCCATACGCATTTGGTTGCCCGTAAGGTTGTTGCGCGTTGTTGTTTTCAGGCCTGTTCCCGAAAGCCATGCCTGCTCCTTTTGTCGATTTTCATTGACACTTGTTGGTTATGGTTACCAGTCTATCGGTGGTTACTGGCAATTGGCTGAGTGTGAACAACGAGAAATGCGGGAATAAAATTCGCCGGTTCCTCGATAAAAGGAAACCGGCGAAGCCACTGCCTAAAAATAGATTTTGGTGTCGTCACTGTTTCGGATTGAACGTCTGCGAGGTCGGGGCCTCTTCCTGCTGCGGAGCGCCGTTGATGTCACGGTGGATGTTCTGCATCTGCGTCTCGATGTTCTGCAGGCTGCGCGCGCAGTCGAGCAGCGTCTGGGAATGCTCGCTCAGCTTCGCGTCGGGCAGGTCGGACTTGTAGCGCAACGCGTGTTCCAGACTCGCCCAATAATCCATGGCGATGGTGCGGAACTGCACCTCGACCGGCGTGTAATGCTCGCCGTTGGAAAGGAACACCGGCACCGCATAGATGACGTGCAGGCTGCGGTACCCGTTCTGCTTCGGGTTCTTGATGTAATCCTTGACGCGCAACACCTGAATGTCGGATTGGCTGGAAAGGTAGTTGGCCACCGAATAGACGTCATCGCGGTAGTTGCAGATCACGCGGATGCCGGCCACGTCGAAGAGGTTGTCTCGAATCGACTTCGTGCACATCGGCAGCTCGCGGCGCTTGAGCTTGCCGAGAATCGAGTTGACGGACTTCAGCCTGCGCTCCATATGGTGGATGGGGTCATGAGCGAAATGGACATGGAACTCGCTGTCAAGCACCTCGAGCTTGGTGCTGATCTCGTACATCGCGCCTTCGTAGACCTGCATCATATCGATGAATTCGGTGATTTCATTTGCCGGAAACAGCTGTGAACCCGCGGTGTCTGTACCGTTTTGGGCTACCTTTTCGAGCCGGGCCTGAATCTCGGTGGTGTTGATACGTTCGTGTCGATCTAATATCACGCTTTCTCATCTTACCGAGAGCCGTCTATCTAAGCTGGATATTAGCTGATGGTCCTATGCAAAAATCGTAGGTGAGACCGGTCGATAGAATCACCAATATCGGGTTCGTCCGCGGTTGAAAGGAAAGATGAAGACATGGAAACGAAGAGCAACGTGACCCGTGTCGTCTCCGTTATCGGTCCTACCGCTTCGGGCAAGACCGGTTTGGGCATTGCCTTGGCACAACGGTTTGCACAAACCGGCCAGCGTGCGGAAATCGTCAATGCGGACGCCTATCAGATGTACCGACTGATGGATATCGGCACCGCCAAGGCGACTGCGCAGGAACAGGCCGCCGTCGCCCATCATCTGCTCGACATCATTGACCCCGGCGAGACGATGACGGTGGCCAGGTTCCAGAAACTGGCTCGTAACCAAATCGCCGAGCTGCAAGGCAGGGGAGTGCGCCCGATTCTGGTCGGTGGTTCCGGGCTGTACGCCCGCGCGGCCATCGACGACATTTCGTTTCCCGGCACCGACCCCGAGGTGAGGGCCCGGCTTGAACAACGGGAGAAGGCTGAAGGCGCCGGAACGTTGTATAACGAATTGAAACGCGAGGATCCCGAAGCCGCCGAGCGTATGGACCCACACAACGCCCGTCGTACCATTAGGGCGCTGGAGGTCATCGAGATTACGGGACGACCTTATTCCGCAAGCCTTCCGCGATACCGTTATGTCATTGGTTCCGTCCAGATCGGCCTCGATCTGCCGCGCGAGGAGCTTGACCGGCGCATCGACATCCGCACCGAACAGATGCGTGAACAGGGTTTCGTGGACGAAGTGCGTCGCATCCGTCCGCTTCTCGGCGTCACCGCTTCGCGAGCCCTGGGCTATTCCCAGATCGAGGCGTATCTGGACGGCAGGATGAGCGAGGATGAGGCGTTCGCCGACATCGCGCAGAAAACGAAACGTCTGGCCCGCAAACAGATGGGTTGGTTCGGCCGCGACCCGCGGATTCACTGGCTTGATGCACTCGACGATGACCTGGCGGGCAAGGCCTTCGATATCGTCGCCCGTGCCGATGCCGGCGAATATGACGTCGCCGATGCCCATGCCGATGAGCGCCATGTCACGCACCACTTGGGCGATGTCGCCCAATAGGCCAAAGTTCAGTGTGCCGGGCCTTGGTCCCACCCGGAAATCAGGAAGATGCGGGTCGGATTGGCCAGTCGGATGATCGAGGTGAACATGCGCTCGAGTTCTGAGATGTCATGTTCGAACAGCGCGAGATCGGTCGCCTTGCGGTATTCAAACGTGAGCGAGCCCCAGTCCAGATCCCAGCCGATGGCATGGGTGAGTTCAGAGGCGAACATGCGCAGCACCATGCCGTTGCCGTAGGCGAAGGGATGCAGGGCGTTGAGCTCGTCATAGACACCCGCCAGAGCACGGATGAAACCGGCACGGTCAAGCCCGGAGAAATAATCCTGCTCGCCCAGCTGGGAAACGATATTGGCCGCCCCGGTCTCGATGAGTGAAGCCGGGAAATACGGGTTGATTCGTTGACGGTTTTCATGCGTTCGTGAGCCTTCGGTCGCGTCGGGTCTCTTCGTTGCGATTTTTGTGTCATCGCCGATACCGTTGCCGCTGTCGCTGCGCAACTGGCCGGCGTTGTTCATTGCCCCGACGAAAAGCCCACGATGGATGGTTTTGAGTTCGCCAAGCCCGCCGATGGCCGGCCATCCATAATCGATAAGTCGGACGGAACGGGCGAAAATCCGGTCATCACGCAATTCTGATTCATCGTGGTCCCTGTGTCGTGTGGTTCGTTCAGGTGTCTCGACAAAATTCGAAAGGTCAATGGTTCCGCGTTGATAACCGTTCGCAGCGGCTACCATCGCTTCGCTGGGCGCGATAGCCGAAAGTTCGCAGTTTTTATACGAGAACGCAACGGCGCTTGCACGTTCCGCGGGAGTCATGACCATGTCTCCATCCTAGGGCCATGGGTGAAACTGCGTTTTGTTTGCCGTTGCAAGACGGTGCCGATGGTGTTGACGGTGAAGACGTTCGGAGGCGTTACAAATATCGTTGAGAAAAGGTTACAGGATTATTCCGTCTTCATTTGAAAGGGTTGGGCAGGTTGGCGGTCCAACGCGCCCTAGGGGACGGGCTTGAAGTAGAATCGCTGTTGTTATGGCACGTAAGACACAGACGAATGGCAAAAGCGCAAAGACCCGTCGCAGTAAGGCGAACGGGTCTTCTTCGGATAAGAATATAGAGGCGACGAAGGTCATGCCGCCTGCTGACGCATCGTTCTTGGTGCGCCATTCGACTTTGTGCCGTATCGCCGGGTTCTTCGCTTTGGTGATCCTCGCCATCATGTTCTGCGCCTCGGAATGGTTCCACGTCAACGGGTTCCTGGGCCATTGGCTGCATATGGTCGCCGCGGGCCTGTTCGGGGTAATGAGCGTGCTGCTTCCCGTGTTTCTGCTGGTCGTGGCCTATCAGGTGCTGCTGGATCCTGCCAGGCACAAGCGCAATCTGCGTCTGATTATCGGATGCGCGTTGCTGTTCTGGTCGATTTGCTCCATGATCGATGCCATCGTCGCCTCGCCGTCGCGCGATTTCAATATGGACGTGCTGCGTGGTGCCGGCGGTCTGCTTGGTTTCATCTTGGGATCGCCCTTGGCGTGGGGGCTTTCCAGCGTTTTCGCCGTGATCATCTTTGTGGTGGTGGCGGTGTTCTCGATTCTTCTTATCGTCAAGCTTGACATCACCAAGATTCCTGAGCGTGTGCATGAATGGTCGCAAAACCGCAAAAGCGGTGATGGTGATGAAGACGAAGAAACCGTGCCGCAGCGCAGGTGCGGACGCGCAAGGCGGGCAGTTCCCGAACGAGGTGCGTGTGGGCGACGAAACCTTGCAGTTGGCCTCCGGCGTACCGGCCCACGATGGCAGCGAACAGGAAAACGAAAACCAAGAGCCCCGGCAGTCCCGCAAGCGCGGTATCGGTGCGTTCCTCTCCCGTATTTTCGGTCATGACGGCAATGATGGAGGCGATGCCGCGAAACTCGAACGTTATGCCGGTGATGAGGCCTTCGACCGTGCCGCCGACCTCAACGGTCAGAACGATGAGACACGTATCATCGAGGGACGTCGTCAGCCGATGGTCGATCCGGTCACCGGCGAGCTGCAGGGTGTCGCCGATGGTGTAGGCCAGTCTTCCGCTATTACGGCGAATACAGGCGGATTCGGCAGTGTTGAAGCCGTTAACGTCGCAAATCCGGGTGTCGCGGCAAACGCTCAGTCGGGAGCTCTCGGCGTTCCGAACGCAGCCAGCGGATCTGGACCATATGGCACCGTTGCGGATTCGGAGGCTTCTGCCGTGGGGCAGGCAAACGATCCGTGGGCTGTAGTCGGCAAGGACGGCAGCGCCACCGAAGCCGTCATCCCCGAAGTCAAGGGAATCGCAGGGGGAGCGGCCAATCTGCCCGCTTCCGTCGCCAACCACAACGGTGATGATGCCGCCGCCAGACATGCGGCCGAGAACGCCGAAGACGAGGAAGACAACAGGCCCTATCATCTTCCCAACCTCGATATCCTGGTGAAGGGCAAACCGCATCTGGCCCGAACGCAGGCCAATGACAACGTCATCAAGGCGTTGAGTGCCACCTTCCAGCAGTTCCATGTCGACGCCAAGGTCATCGGATTTCTGCGTGGGCCGTCGGTGACGCAATACGAGGTCGAGCTTGGCCCGGGCGTCAAGGTCGAGAAGGTCACCAACCTGCAGCGCAACATCGCCTACGCCGTGGCTTCCACCGACGTGCGCATCCTCTCGCCGATTCCCGGAAAGTCCGCCATCGGTATCGAGATACCGAACATCGACCGCGAGATCGTGCATCTGGGAGATGTGCTGCGCAGCGACAAGGCCATGAACGACCCGAATCCGATGCTCGCCGGCGTGGGCAAGGACGTTGAGGGGCATATCGTCACTGCCGACTTGACGAAGATGCCGCACCTTCTGGTCGCCGGCGCCACCGGTTCCGGCAAATCAAGCTTCATCAACTCCATGCTCACCTCGATCATCATGCGTGCCACCCCCGAGCAGGTGCGCCTGATCATGGTCGACCCCAAGCGCGTCGAACTTTCGGCCTACGCCGGCATCCCGCACCTGTTGACCCCGATCATCACCGACCCGAAGAAAGCCGCGCAGGCGCTGGAATGGGTGGTCAAGGAGATGGACGCCCGATACGACGACCTGCAGTTCTTCGGCTTCCGACACATCAAGGACTTCAACAAGGCGGTGCTCGCCGGCAAAGTCCATGCCCCGCTCGGCTCCAAGCGCAAGGTGGCTCCGTACCCCTACATCCTTGTGGTCGTCGACGAGATGGCCGATCTGATGATGCTGGCCAAGAACGACGTCGAAAGCTCCATCCAGCGCATCACGCAGCTCGCGCGTGCCGCAGGCGTGCATCTCGTGCTCGCCACCCAGCGTCCGTCCGTTGACGTCATCACTGGTCTGATCAAGGCCAACATCCCCTCGCGCCTGGCCTTCGCCACCTCTTCGGCTACCGATTCGCGCGTCATCCTCGACGCCACCGGAGCCGAGTCCCTGATTGGTCAGGGCGACGCCCTGTTCCTGCCGATGGGCTCGGCCAAGCCGATTCGTGTGCAAGGTTCCTGGGTCGGCGAGTCCGAGATTCGAAAGGCCGTCGAGTTCGTCCGCACCCAGCGCAAGCCGCACTATCGTCAGGACATCGAAGAGATGGCTAAGAAGGCCGAAGAAAACGAGATGCACCCCGATGAGGAGATCGGTGACGATATGGATACGTTGCTCGAGGCGGCGAAGCTGGTGGTCACCACGCAGTTCGGCTCCACCTCGATGCTCCAGCGCAAGCTGCGTATCGGTTTTGCCAAGGCAGGCCGCATGATGGATCTGCTTGAATCGCGTGGTGTCGTCGGTCCTTCGGAAGGGTCGAAGGCCCGCGAGGTTCTGGTCCAACCGCAGGACCTGACCCAGGTCCTCGACTTCATCCAAGGCAAGAGTGGCGCGGTTGCGCCGTCGACTCCCGACGGCAACGCACATGCCGCATAAATGGGCTTCGGTATCGCCGCCGCGCTACAGTATTGGGTATGCAACAACGAGATGGGAAACAATCGCTTCTGGATGGGTGGAACAGCCCGCCGAATCTGGTGACCTACACGCGCATCGTGCTGGTCCTGATATTTCTATGGGCCGACATAGCCGCCGGTGCCTGGGGGCAGCACAATCCATGGCTGCGTTTCGCGGCGGCCGTGCTCTTCGCCGTGGCCGCATCGACCGACAAGCTCGACGGCTGGATGGCCAGGACATACAACCAGGTCACTGAATTGGGCAAGCTGATGGATCCTATAGCCGACAAGCTGCTGATTTGCTCGGCGCTGGTCGTCGCTTCGGTCTTCGGCGAAGTGCCGTGGTGGGTCACGGCGCTGTTCCTCATCCGCGAGATCGGCATCACCGTCATGCGTTTCTTCGTCATCGACACCGGCGGCAAGGTCATCGCGGCGGACAAGGCCGGCAAATACAAGACCCTTACCCAGTGCGTCGGCCTGGCACTGCTCCTGACGCCGGTGTGGGCGCTTTCCTCGAGCATCTCCAATCCGGGGCTGGTCGCTTTTGCCGGAGGTGTTCCAACGTTTTCGCATGTTGGCGCGGGGGTTCCCGTTTGGTGGTCCTGCTATTACACCGTCACCGACCTGCTCATCTTCATTGCGCTGATACTTTGCCTTTATTCCGGTTATATTTATGTCCGCAATGTGGTGCGGGCTCGAAAACCAAGTAAGAACTTGTAAATCTGCCCCAAACCAATCACTTACCGAACGGTAAGCGGGTTTGGGGCGTTTTTATAGGTTTCGGGAATATCGGATATTCTTAAGGTCTATGAACCGCTTGATCAGGAGGCAATATGCTTGAGTATGCGGAAACGCCGGACGGCACCTCGCGCGCCATCAAGGATTTCGAGGGTATGGTTTCAAAGGGAACTGAGGCCCGAATCCAGCCGCGCTGCGACGAATTGGCTGCGCGGATTCTCGACGGTGCCAAGGTCGCCGGCTGGAAGATCGCCGCGGCCGAATCATTGACCGGTGGGCTGTTGGCCGATGCTTTCGTGCGTATTCCCGGGGCTTCCGACGTTTTTCTAGGCTCTGCTGTGACTTACGACATCAATGCCAAGGCGAGCGTGCTCGGGGTGGACGGCGATTTGTTGGCTCAGGAGGGTGCCGTTCATTCCGAAGTGGCACGGCAGATGGCATTGCGTACGTCCCGGCTCTATCGCCAGCCCCAGTATGGTGACAGGGTCCTTGGTCTGGCGACCACCGGTGTGGCGGGTCCCGGCCCGGATGGCGACAAACCTGCCGGACTCGTCTATATCGCTGTCAGTGTCCCTGCAGGCATCGGTGCCGATACCCGCCAGACAGTGGCTGCGAGGTTGCTGCTCTCCGGCTCCAGAGAGGAAGTCCGGCACTTGACGGTACTGAATGCATTGCAGCTTGTGACGCAGCTCACAACGCTCACAGAGGAATAAACCTCCTTCTTAACTGTTGATGAAAGTGAAAGCAAGATCAACACAAGATAAAGAGGGGTGGCGTAATGGAAACGATGACTCGACCACAGGAGCAGATGGCAATGAACACGCTTGCAACAGAGACCACGCGCCCAAGCAGTGCGCGCAACAGGGATTTGACCCCTGCGCAAAAGCGTGCAGTGGCTTTTGCGCAACAACAGGTTTTGAAGGCCCGTGCCGCCAAGAAGGCGAAGGACGAACGCCAGGCGGTGCTCAACAGGATGTGGCAGGAAGAGGATGCCGAACAGTCCAAGCCCAGAGCGGCCGCGCGTAAGCGCGACTCCGAGGGGGAGGATCGCGATATCTCGTTGCGCGAGGCCATTGGCCATGTGCTGCGGGACTTGCGTACCCGCGACCACAAGACGCTGCGTGAGGTCAGCGAAAAGGCCGGTGTTTCGCTCGGGTATCTTTCCGAGGTCGAACGCGGGCAGAAAGAGGCCAGTTCCGAATTGCTGGCGTCCATCGCCGAATCGCTCGGTCTGAGCACCTCGCAGATGCTGCGGATGGTGGCGGATTACCTCGATTGCACAGAGGCGTGATTCCGGTTCATAACGCCTGAATAAAGAGCTCATCGGATTGTGTCTGATGGGCTCTTTGTCGTTGCGGGCGTTTCTTGTATACGGGCAAAGGCGTGGGTCTTGTTCTGCCGTGATTCGGATCCACAATGGCGAACTTTACGCAGGCTTATGCAATTGATTGCCGCGGTATTGCTTTATGGCGACAGTTTTGTGGACTGACCTTGCGGATGGATTCGCATTCACGCACGCTGATAGACTGGTCGGCGTGAAAGAACGTGAATTTTGGCAGTTGCTGGAAGAAGTGCTTGGCCGTACATACGGGCGTTCGTTGGCACGTGACCAGGTATTGACGGCGCTTGACGACATGACCGTCATCGAGGCGCTTGCAGACGGCGTCGAGCCGCGTGTCGTGTGGAACGTGCTGTGCGACCAGCTGCAGATTCCGGATTCTGCGCGTTGGGGCAAGAATCACAACGCGCCGCCGCTTCCGTCGAAATAGATTTCGTCGGGTTGGGCACGTCAGGCGCGTCCGTTCGAACAAATGTTCGTATGTTGTTCTATGATTATTTTGAAAGCAGGAACAAATAAACGGGGTAGGAGGCTTGAAAGCCCGAAAAACCACGGCGTGTCGAAAAGGCAAGCATTCGACCACATAACCCCGTTGAGCTTGCATAAATAGCGGATTGCTCCGTACTCTGGTAGTGCAGGAGCGAACGTAAAGGAGAACGATGGCACAGCAATCAAAAACCGCTAAGGGCGGCAAAGCCAAGAACGCCGCGCCCCAGGCCAACGGCGAGCACGGCATCGACCCACGCAAGCAGGCGGCGCTCGATACCGCGCTGAAACAAGTCGAAAAAGATTTCGGCAAAGGTTCCGCGATGCGCCTTGGCGACAAGCCCGTGCAGAACGTCGAAGTCATCCCTACAGGTTCCCTGGCTCTTGATATGGCGCTGGGGATCGGAGGTCTGCCGCGTGGCAGGATTGTAGAGATTTACGGTCCGGAATCGTCCGGCAAGACCACGCTGGCGTTGCATGCAGTGGCCAATGCGCAGAAAGCCGGTGGCGTGGCGGCCTATATCGATGCGGAACATGCGCTCGATCCGGTTTACGCCAAGAAGCTCGGTGTCGATACGGATCAATTGATCATTTCCCAGCCCGATAACGGCGAGCAGGCTCTTGAGATCGCGGATATGCTGGTGCGCAGCGGTGCGCTGGATGTCGTGGTCATCGATTCGGTCGCGGCTTTGGTGCCCAAGGCCGAAATCGAAGGTGAGATGGGCGACAGCCATGTCGGTCTGCAGGCCCGTTTGATGAGCCAGGCGTTGCGTAAAATGACCGGTGCGTTGGCGCAGTCCAATACCACCGCCATTTTCATCAACCAGTTGCGTGAGAAAATCGGTGTCTTCTTCGGCAGCCCGGAAACGACTACCGGTGGCAAGGCGCTGAAATTCTATGCCTCGGTGCGTCTCGACATCCGTCGAATCCAGACGTTGAAGAACGGTGACGAGGCGGTTGGCAACCGCACCAAGGTCAAGGTCGTCAAAAACAAGATGGCTCCGCCCTTCAAGTTCGCCGAGTTCGACATCCTCTACGGGGAGGGCATCTCCCGTGAGGGTTCCGTGCTTGATATGGCAATCCAATGCGATGTCGTCAAGAAGTCTGGCTCCTGGTTCACTTATGAGGGCGACCAGCTGGGGCAGGGGCGCGAGAACGTTCGCCAGTTCCTCAAAGACAATCCGGCGCTGACCGACGAGATCGAGCGCAAGGTGAAGATCAAATACGGTCTGATTCCTGACGATTCAAAACCGGATGATGACGGAGACGGGAAAGATGCCGACTCACAGCAGGATTCCGGTTCGTCTCGTGCCGATGCCGGCGCAGGCGCGTCTGAAGTTGGCGGAGCCTCCTCTACACCCGATTCGGCTCCGAAAGCCTGATTAATCGGAGCGGACTCCATGATCAGCGTCGAGGAATTTTTGCAAGGTCGCCATTTGTCGGATGCTTTACCCGACGATGGCGATCATTGCCCGGTCGATACCAGCCGTATCGCCGGAAGTCGAAAAGATGATGACGCAGCTGTATCCGGTCCGGATTCGATAGGTGCGACTGTTGCCGACTCGATTGCTTCCGATTTGCGGGTCGGAAAGGCAAATGACAATGCAGCTTCAGCTCGGAATCGCAAGTCGACAGCGCATAAAAGACCCAACAGGGCCCACACACATGCGGTCGCGGTGACGAGCAATTACACCAGCGGCTTTGGCGGCAGTCTTGATGCCGAGGATACCTTCAACGGGTCACACAGGCGCAGGAAGTATGGCAAATACGGACATGGGCGTGGCCACACCCGTTACCGCAAATACCGTACGGGTGCGCCGGTGAAACGTGTGCCGGACGATCCGTCCGACGCGGACGCCTGCCGGGAGGCGGCGCTGACCCTGCTCGATGCCGCCGCCCGTTCTTCGGGTGCGCTTGTCAAGCGGTTGACCGATAAAGGCTATGATTCCCAAGTCGCCGAGGATGTGGTCATGCGTCTGGTTGAGGTCCATCTCATCGATGACGAGGAATATGCCCGTTCCGTCGTGCGTAGTTGTGCCGGGCGGATGCTCGGTTTCCGCGGCACTGTCATGGAGCTGAAACGCAAGGGTGTCGACGACCGGTTGGCGCTCAATGTGGCGAGCGAAGCGCGTGAACAAGGCGTGTTTGAGGATGCCGCATGGCAGCTGGGGCGTAAGGTAGCGGCAAAGACGCAGGGCATGGAACGTGAGGTCCGTCGTCGTCGTTTCTGGGGTGCGGGTGGACGAAAAGGTCATGACCCGGAAGTGTTGCGTCGTGTAGCCCATGAGTTATTCGACGAAGCTTCGGAATCCTGAAGAGGGCGCCATCTGACACCGTTATGTTGATTTGCCGTAGGCGTTGCCGACGAATTCCTTCGGTGGAATTCGTGGTTGAAAAGTGAAGTGAGACCTCGTATACCCCGGGTTCTGTCGCGTGTCGCCACGCGGATGGCCATCCATCTCGACCTGACGTCGCCGCCAGGCTCTAGCGGCCTACCCGAAGGCCGGGCGAGCAGCCCGTGCCGGAACCGAAGCTCCGACGTGCCTTCTGCTTGGCCTTGCTCCCGATGAGGCTTGCCAGCGACCGACTGTTGCCAGCGGCCCGGTGGTCTCTTACACCGCCGTTTCACCCTTACCCGATCGCTCGGGCGGTCTGCTTTCTGTTGCGCTTGCTCTCAGGTCACCCCGGGCGGACGTTATCCGCCATCGTGCTCTGTGGAGCCCGGAAGTTCCTCAGCCGGCCTGGGTTCGCCAAGCCGGCCGCGACCATCAAGAGGTCTCACAAGCATTCAATTATAGCAAACCGTTTCCTGTGGCGTGGCGTGCAAGCGAACGGCGTATTTTTGGGGTACTCCCAGCCAGTTGCAAACGAAGACGCTAGACTGGAAATAAGCAGCATGACAGTGATGTTGATGCTGGCACATAGGTGGAGCAAACGCCACCGAACCTAACAGGAGGTCGACCATGGATATAGTCGTTACTGGACGTCATATGCAAGTCAATCAGAAGTTCCGTGATGTAGTGGACACAAAGATGAAGCGTGTCACCTCGATCGCCCCGGACACCGCGCGCACACAGATCGTCGTATCCCGTGAAGGCAACCCTCGCCAGGCCGACACCGCCAAGCGCGTCGAGATCACCATCGAGGCCGGGGCCACCGTGGTGCGTGCCGAAGCCTCAAGCTCGGATGAATACAGCGCCCTCGATATTGCACTGGACAAGCTGACGCTTCGTCTGCGTCGTGTCCGCGATCGCCGCAAGAACCATCGTCCGACCCGGAAGGAACAGAAAACCGTGGATACGGGTGTGGTTCCTCTTGATGAGCCGATCAATACCGAGCCCACCGCCTTGCAGCAGCCCGAAGAAGTGGAGCATCCGCTTTCCACCGATCTCGGCCCTGGTGAGAGCGTGGAGGTGCAGGTCGGGGACACCCCGATTGTCATCCGTCGCAAGCTGCACGTTGCCGATCCGATGACCATTGACGAGGCTCTTTACGAGATGGAACTCATCGGTCATGACTTCTTCCTCTTCGTCAACAGCGAGACGAATCGTCCCTCCGTCGTCTATCGCCGTCACGGCTGGAGCTATGGCGTCTTTGAGATTGACACCGCTGAAAATGTCAAGAAGGCGAACAAGGCGGCCAAAAACAAAAGGTAGATACGGTTCAAATCCGCTTGCGGCGAGTCTCAATGTCGGAAACTCCGATTAAGTAAGCGGATTCCAGCGATTTTTGGCGTTATTCGACCCACCGAGATCAATCGGTGGGTCGACTCATATTACGTCAGGAATTGTCCTTTTTTGTGAACTTTATATCTGAATACGTGGAAAATCTGCGCCGTCGCGTAAGATGAACGATAGTCTGTGCCAAGCCTCGGTTGGCTTGGTCTTGCTCGTTTATGGGAAACGAACTAGGGAGCGAAATTGGTAGATATCGTCGATAAGGCCCTGCGCATGGGCGAGGGCCACCAGATCAAGAAACTTGAGAACGTGGCCAAGGCGACTAATGCACACGAGGACGAGATTGCGGCCCTGAGCGACGAGGAACTCGCCGGGCAAACGGCCAAATTCAAGCAACGTCTCGACAATGGCGAGGATTTGGACAAGCTCATGCCCGAGGCATTCGCAACGGTGCGTGAAGTCTCCAAGCGTACACTCGGCCAGCGGCACTTCGATGTGCAGCTGATGGGCGGAGCGGCTCTGCACTGGGGCAACATCGCCGAGATGAAAACCGGTGAAGGCAAGACCTTGGTCGCCACGCTTCCTTCATATCTGAACGCTTTGGAGGGCAAGGGTGTCCATATCGTCACCGTCAACGACTACCTCGCCAGCTATCAGAGCGAGCTGATGGGCCGCATCTTCCGCTTCCTGAAGATGAACGTCGGCTGCATCATCACCGACCAGAAGCCGGCCGAACGCCGCAAGCAATACGAGGCGGACATCACCTACGGCACCAACAACGAATTCGGTTTCGATTACCTGCGCGACAACATGGCTTGGGAGAAAAACGAGCTGGTGCAGCGCGGCCATCACTATGCCATCGTCGATGAGGTCGACTCCATTCTGATTGATGAGGCGCGTACCCCTCTGATTATTTCCGGCCCTGCAGAAGGTGGCGTCACCCGTTGGTACCGCCAGTTCGCCAAGCTCGTCACCAAGCTGACGCGCGATGAGGATTACGACGTCGACGAAAAGAAGAAGGTCGTCGGCATTCTCGACCCGGGCATCACCAAAGTCGAAGACTTCCTCGGTATCGACAATCTCTATGAGCCCAGCAACACCGCGCTGATCGGTTATCTCAACAACGCCATCAAGGCCAAGGAACTCTTCCTGCGCGACAAGGACTACGTCGTCACCGGCGGCGAAGTGCTCATCGTCGACGAACACACCGGCCGTGTGCTTCCCGGCCGTCGCTACAACGAAGGTCTCCACCAGGCCATCGAAGCCAAGGAAGGCGTCGAGGTCAAGGCCGAGAACCAGACGTTCGCCACGATCACCCTGCAGAACTACTTCCGTATGTACGACAAGCTCGCGGGCATGACCGGTACGGCAGAAACCGAAGCCGCCGAATTCATGAACACGTACAAGCTGGGCGTGCTGCCGATTCCGACCAACAAGCCGATGATCCGCGTCGATCAGGACGATTTGATCTACCGCACCAAGAAGGAAAAGCTCACCGCCATCATCAAGGACGTCGCCAAGCGCTACAAGAAGGGCCAGCCGGTCCTCTTGGGCACCGCTTCCGTCGAATCCTCCGAGGTCGTGTCCTCGCTGCTGGATGTAGCAGGAATTCCTCACCAGGTCTTGAACGCGAAACACCACGAGAAGGAAGCGGCGGTCGTCGCCGTCGCAGGTCGCAAGGGCGCCATCACCGTGGCCACCAACATGGCCGGTCGTGGTACCGACATCATGCTCGGCGGCAACGTCGAGTTCCTCGCCGATCAGAAGCTCAAGAGTGAAGGCTATTCCGCCGACGACACTCCCGAGGAGTACGAGAAGCGTTGGCCTGGCACCTTGGCCGAGATGAAGGAACAGGCCAAGGACGAGCACGAAGAGGTGACTAAGCTTGGTGGCCTTTACGTGCTGGGCACCGAGCGGCATGAGTCCCGCCGTATCGACAATCAGCTTCGCGGCCGTTCCGGCCGTCAGGGCGACCCGGGCGAATCCCGCTTCTACCTGAGCCTCGAAGACGATCTGATGAGGCTTTTCAACACCCAGCTTGTCGCCCGTGTGATGGCCAAGGGCCTGCCGGAAGGCGAGCCGATCGAATCGAAGAGCGTCTCCAAGGGTGTGCGCACCGCGCAGAAGTCCGTGGAGTCCCGCAACTTCGAAATGCGTAAGAACGTCCTCAAATATGACGACGTGATGAACAAGCAGCGCAAGGTCATCTATTCCGAACGTCAGGCCGTGCTGCGCGGCGTCGACATCCACGAAGACATCCTGCGCTTCATCGACGAAACCATCGAAAGCTACATCAAGGGAGCCAACAACAGCAGCGACAAGCCCGATCAGTGGGATTGGGACGGCCTGTTCAGCGCGCTGAAAACGGTCTATCCGATTGCCGTTGAACAAGATGATGTCAAGCAGAAGGCCGAAGGTCTCAAGGGTGAAAAGGCCGTTGAGGCGGTCAAGGAAGTCATCGTTGCAGATGCCAAGAAGCAGTATGCGGGTTACGAGGACCAGATCGGTGCCGACGGATTGCGTCAGCTCGAGCGTCGCGTCGTGCTTGCCGTACTCGACAAGAAGTGGCGTGAACACCTCTACGAGATGGATTACTTGAAGGACGGCATCGGTCTGCGCGGCATGGGCCAGCGTGACCCGCTGGTCGAATACCAGCGCGAAGGCTTCCAGATGTACAACAAGATGATCGACGCCATCAAGGAGGAGAGCATCCAGCTGCTCTTCCACGTCGACATCCGGCAGGTCGCCGAGACCGAGGACGCTGAAGCCGAGAATGGAGAATCCTCCGCCGAGGATGAGGCTGTCGATGCTGCCGCGCAAGCCGCCGGAGTCGCTTCTGTCGATGAGGGTGAGGCTGCACAATCGCAAGCCACGGTCGCTTCCGCTCCGGCTGATCCGGACGCCAGTGATGAGGATGCCGATGAAGCCGACATCGCCGAAGAGACCGAGGAAAGCGACGAAGGCAATCCTGAACCCAGCATTGTCGGCCCGGAGCCGATGAGCCACGCCGAAGGCAAGGTTCCGGCCAACAAGCGTCCGAAGGCTGAAGAGCTCAAGAGCCCGTGGTCTGATGGCAGGACGTTCCCCGGCACCAAGAAGAACGACCCATGCCCCTGCGGTTCAGGCCGTAAGTACAAGATGTGCCACGGACAGAACGAAAAGAAGTGAAGTTCGCGATGATTACCCGCTGGCTTTGAGTTAGTGGATACAAGAAAACGGTGTCTGACAGTTCAATATGTCAGCCACCGTTTTTATTGGTTTGTTCAGCGTTTGTCATTCACAGATATCTGTCTAACAAATAATGAAAATACTGGTTTGTACTGAAATGCGCAATTAATTGACATCTTGTTTTGTGTATTTTCGTTGGAATCTGATGAATGGGCTATCGATCGGTCAGACCCTGGACCCGTCGTCGAAATAATCCGTTTGTGTCTGCCGGAATCCCTTATGCATGGTGAGCAGTCCCACGCCGCCTATCAACGCGCATAGGCCGAAAACAAGACCCATGATGCCGGCAAATCTGGGCAAGAAGACCGCAGCGATGAGCCCGGCGATACCGACTACCAGCAACGCCCAGAATACGACCTTTACCGGGTTGAGATGGCCCAAGTCGGGATTCGGCGGCGTGAAGTCGTCGAAGCTGTCCATGACATCATCGGTGTCCAGCCAGCTGGAACCCTCGAAATCGCGAGGTCCATGTGGTTTCGAGGATTTTGAGGATGCTCCCTGAGCAGAGGAATCCGGCGCAACTTTTTCAATGGAAAGCAAAGTCTTCTTTTCCTCTTGGCTGGCTCGCTTTTCAAAGCGTTTTGCGCTACGGGAACTGCTGATGTCGTCAAGGTCATCGGCATGTTCGGCCTCAAACTGTTTCCAAGCTTCCTCAAGTGCCGCAGCGTCGGAACGGGTGCTTTTTTGCTCTCATTAGCCCCCGATTCAGCGTCGGAATCGGCATCATCCCGATTGTCGTCACTGTTGTTGCTATCCTTGAGGCTAGTCATACCGACCACTCTAACCCAGCGGTCGGCCAATTGCTTTCTTCAAGAGCATGCCTGTCAGACGTGCGAGATTTTAGGGAGGTAGGAGCTCGTGCTCTATTGGTTCTTTGTTCGTAGTCTTGGCCCGCTGGCCCGTTGGCGTATGCATCCGGAAGGCGTCGGTGTCGACAATATTCCCAAAACCGGCGGCGGTATCATCGCTTCGAATCATCTGGCTGTCATCGATGATGCGCTGATTCCGCTGACCAGCCCGCGCATGGTTCATTTCATGGGCAAGGCCGAATATTTCGAAGGCAAGGGTCTCAAGGGCAAGTTCATCAAATGGTGGTTCACTTCCGTCGGTGTGTTCCCGGTGGATCGTTCAGGGGGCTCGAAATCGCTCGGGGCGCTTGCTCACGCCCGTGAAATCATCGAAGACGGGCATCTTTTCGGCATTCACGTAGAGGGCACGCGTAGCCCCGATGGAAGGCTTTATCGGGGGCACACCGGCGTGGCGAAGCTTGCCCTGGAAACAGGCTGCGACATCATTCCCACGGCCGTCATCGGCAGCAGGAAGATACAGATGCCCGGACAGGTCGTTCCCAGCTCCGGGTACACCAAGGTGGTTTACGGCAAACCGATTTCGGTGCGTAAAGTCGATCCGGATACCATCACCCATGACGAGCTGCGCGAGTTGACCGACCATGTCATGGCCGAAATCGATAAGCTCAGCGGGCAGGAATACGTCGACGAATATGCCCAAACCGTCAAAGCGCGAATGAACAAGGTGCAACAGGCCAAACAAGCACAATAGCCGGACCAGGCTCAAACGTAATAACGGACGATTGGGCGGTGAGATCAGCGCAACAAGCGGCTGGAGACACTAGCTGCAAGCAGTGTCGTGGACGTTCGTGCCGGTCAGTAGTCAGAAGTCACGGATTCTGCGAAACGATCTTCAGACCACGGTAAGCGTGATGACGGTGGGGCCGCCGTCATTGCCCCGCACGCGAACCTGCGCTCCGGGGTCGGGCGATTGGAAACGGACCTGATGGGTGAGGTCTCCCAACGGCGCGGAGATCTTGACCTTCAGCCCCAAGGCCTCCAACGTCTTCTGGGCGTCGTTTTCGTTCTTGCCGCGCACGTCGGGAATGGTCACCGTCTCCGGCCCCTTGGAAACCACGACATCGACCTTGTCGCCCCAATGCAGCTGCGTGCCGGCCTTGATCGATGTGGAGACGATGGAGCCGGCCGGTACCGTATCGTCGAACGCTTCGGTGTAGCTCGGTTTGAGTTTCGCATCGTCGAACGCAGCCTGGGCGTCGTCCTTCGTTCGACCCGTCACGTCGGGCATGCTCACCGGCATCGGTCCTTTGGAGAGGACCAGTGTCACCTTGCGGTTGTGCGCGATCGTCGTTCCGGGCTTGGGAGAGATGGATTTTGCGGCTCCCAGGGGAAGGTCTTCGGAGTATTCGTCCTTGCTTTCCTCGTGAACGATGTTCGTGAAACCGGCTTGGGAGAGGGTCTCCATGGGCTTTGCCCCGGCAGCGCTGGTCGGGTCGAGGATGTCTTTGGGGATGGTGACGTGCCGCACGCCTTTGGAGACGACGACCTTGAGTCTTGCGTTGGTGCGCTTGCTCACATGTTCTCCCACATTTCCGGGATCGGTGGAGATGACTTCGCCTTTGGCCACGGTATCGCTGAATTGTTCGGAAACCTCATAGGGGATGCCGGCCACCTTGAGGGTGCTCTCGTACGGTTTCCATTCGACATCGGTGATACGGCATACGCTGTTCCTGCTGCAGCTCAGGCCCTCGGGCTTGGGCACGCTGTAATAGCTTCCGGGGCCGAGGAAATACCACCATGCCACGCCGGCGGCGGCGAGTATCGCCAAAAGTGTCAGGATGATGGTCGTGACGATGACCGGCTTGCGCAGTTTCGAAGGCTTTTTGGGTTTTGATTCGGCGGCCGGGTTATTGCCAGCCATATCCTTGCTGTGTTCGCCATCTGGCGCATCCATCAGACCGATGGTCACGGTCGGATGGTTCGCCGCAGCCGTTCCGTCGTTGGCCAGGGTCCGTCCATCGATGGCCTGCGTGGCGGCGTTGGGTGAGGATTGGCGCTCGTAAGTGCCTGGGGGCATGGAATGCGTTGCCGTGGAATCTGGGGCTGCGGAAGGCATCGGTGAGGAAACGGGGGTTGTTGAAGACACTGCCGGGGCGGTTGGGGACGTCGAAGGCATTGGCGAGGAAGCTGAAACCGCTGGTGTCGTAGGAGGCTCATTGCTTGCAGGAGGCTCGGAGGCGGTGACGGATTCTGCGGTGGCTGGCTCTGCCGCAGCTGCAGTAGCTGTCGGTGGCATCGGCGGAGCCGTGCCGACAAGTGGGGAAGTGCTCACTTTCCCCGCGTCTTCGGCACGTTGTTCGGGCATGATATAGCGGTATTGCCAGCCGTCGACGCCGATATGCGAGCTCAGCGTCCTGAGCTCCTGCAACGCGGCCGAGGCGTCCGCAGGGCGGCTTTCGACCGCCCGGGCCGTCAGATGGCTTACAAAAGTCGAGATCGAGGGATCGATGCCTTGACAGACTGTCTCAAGCGCCGGCACGTCTTCATGAACATGCTTGAAGACCATCGTCACCGGGTTGTCGGAGGTGAAGGGCACTTGCCCGGCGAGCATTTCCCAGGCCATGATGCCTACGGAATAGAGGTCGCCTTGCGGGGTGGCGAGATTGTTTTCGATCATTTCGGGAGCCAGATAGGCCGCCGTTCCCAAAAGCATGCCGGTGGTCGAAAGCGTCGCCTCGCTCATCGCCTTGGCCAGCCCGAAATCGGTGATCTGCACGCGGCCGCGGTCGTTCAACAGGATGTTTTCAGGTTTGATGTCGCGGTGGACCACGCCGGCCCGATGTGCGCTCGCCAGCCCGTCGAGCGTCTGGGAGATGATACGCACCGTCTCATGGACGCTGAAGGTGCCGCGTTCGTTCATCTCGTGGCGCAGATTGACGCCATGCACGTATTCCATCACCAGGTAGTCGCGTCCGCCGGCCGTACCGGAATCGTAGACCTGCACGATATGCGGGTTGCTGATGGCGGCGGCGCTGCGGGCCTCGCGGTGGAACCGGGCGACGAACTGGTCGCGGTGAGGCCCCTGCGCCAGCTGCGTGTGCATCACCTTGATGGCCACGATGCGTTCGAGCCGTTCGTCGCGGGCCTTGTAGACCGTAGCCATGCCGCCGTCCGCGATCGGCCCCAAGACGCGGTAACGCCCGTCGATCAGTGGGGTTTGCGGTTGCGTTTCGGCTTCGCTCATGACTTGGTTGTGTTCCTTGGCTGCTGGTGGGTACGAATGTCTCAATATTACATGCCATAAGGTACGTCAGGGATTCGGACGAAATAGGCGGACAGCGGATTACCTCAGTGCGTCGGGGATGAATCGTGCGCAGGAAGCCGTCAGCATAGTACGGCCTTCCGGTGTCATATCTGTTTTGGCGATTGCCGTCTGCGTTTGCCTCCACCGGTCGTGGATACGTTTGCGTGACAGATTGATGGCACCGCTCAACGCGAAAAGACCGAGCACGGCATGCACGTCAGCGTTGCTTCTGGCGGGTTTGCGGTATATCTCGATAAGAGTCTGTCTGCCTGTTTCGTCTGCCGCTTGCAGGGCGTCGGCGAACAGAACGGTATGCTTGCCTTCGCGGATGTCCCCGCCAATGGGTTTGCCGGTGGATTGCGACGTGCCGATGACATCGAGCAGGTCGTCGGTCAGCTGGAACGCAACCCCCAGCGGCAGCCCGATGTCGTACGCGGCCTGATGTGCGGTTTCCGGATCCATCCCTGAAGCGCACAGTCCCAGTTCAAGCGGGGCGATGGTGGTGTAACTTGCCGTTTTCCAGGCAAAGACGTTAAGTGAGGCGTTGATCAGTTCGTCCGGTTCGTCGAGGCTGATGGTTTCAGCGCCCAGATCCAGCGTCTGTCCGATTTCGACAGCACGTTGCATATCAAGGAACGTATGCAGATTGGCATCGGGATGTTGTAATACCGATTTTTCAAGGGCTGATGTGGCGATATCGACCGAGGCGGTGGCAAGCATATTACCGAGCATCAGCGCCAACCCGGTTCCGAGATTGTCCGGCCCGTTTTTCCCCTCAGGCTGACATGGGCACTGGGGCGGCCGCGGCGCAAGGGTGAATCATCGATGATGTCGTCGTGGATCAACGCGCTGGTCTGATAGATTTCGATGGCGCAGGTCAGGTCGAGCATGGCATCGGGAACGTTTCGGATTGTTGGAAGAAGCCGGCTGGAGTCGTCTGAATGAGTTGCGTTCGCAGCTTTTCCATGGCTTGGCGTTGCGGAATCCTCGCCATCGCCGCTCGCTGCTGGGGATGTCGAAATTCCGTAGGCCTTGAACGCGGACAGGGCGAGCAGCGCCCGAAGCCGTTTGCCGCCCTGATTGGCGGCCAGACCTTCGTCGAAGACGGCTTGCAAGGTCGGATTAAGATTCGTCGCCACATCATGGTGGCCATTGACATACATCCATTCCTTGCATAGTTCGGCGATGCGTCGGTCGATGACACGGTTATCCACACTTGCTTGCATGCCTACCAGATTATCCACATCATCATACTTGCCTATCCACTTTGTCATATAGAGCCAAAGAACGGCGGATTTTCAACGTTAATGAGCATCCGACCACCGTGACCGAAAATCACACGGAAAACAGGCAAAGTGTGCCATAGTGAATCAGACAAGATGTTTTATCCGTTTGCCGATCAGCGCCGGCAAAGCGCAACCAACAACAAGGAGCAACCATGAGCAAGAAAACATCAACCTATGCGACTGACAAGACATCGCAACGTCGTCTTGTGGCAGGACCTTCGGGTTCACGCCCTCATCGTCCAGCGGGTGTCCGAGAAAAGCCGAATGCGGCCAACGGTCCCGCTTGCCGCAGCAGGGGAGGCGTCAAACCTCGAAAGCGTTCGATGTCAGGCATGGCGGAGCATGCACTGGCATCAAGACCGGGCGAAAAGCAATCCCGGCATCATTGCTGTGACGAGCCTGAACGGCAAATCAACTTGGACAGCATAGATGAGCATATCATCGACGCCGCGATAGCGCAGCGTGCCGCAGATGCCATCGGAGATTCGCAGGAAGACCCTCAAAACGCTCAATTGGAGGCATTGGCGAGACACTTGCAAGAGTGCAAGATGGAGAAGGGAATCGCCAAAGCGTGTCGCGATTGGCTTGATGCCCCGTTCTGCGAATGGAACGACAACCTGTGCAATCATCGTCATCGTATGTCAAAGCCCAATGCCACTGCCATCTGTGTGGCGATGGCGGATATGCTTTCCCCTCGTGATGCTTTGATCATGTCATTGGTGGGTGCGACGAATGCGAAGGTCGGTGTCGAGGCAATGCTCGACTTGGCGGCGGAACCCCATGATCCGGCCAACGTCATCCGTCTTTACCGACTGCTGGATGCGGCTTTCAACGATGCCGATGCTTCGCCCGATCTCGAACGTTGCACGTGCGGGATAGACATGCTTGCCGACATGGCCGCAATGGTCTGCGGACGTTTCGAAGTCCAGCCGTTGACCGTGGCCGCATACGGGTCATGGTGGGTGGGCGGCGACGATGCGCTGGACTACGCGCGCCAGGCGCTTTGCCTGGATGGGCAATGCACGCTTGCGCGCATTATCTGTTCTGCGATCGACCAGGGTTTGCGTCCCGCATGGCGAATGTAGAATCCGAAAGAAGGGAATGGCCTTCGGCCTTGGCTGAGCAGAAACCCATTAAAACAAAAGCGGATGGACATTCCCGTATGTTTTGACGAAGTCATTTGTTGTCAACGGGAATAATCGTCCTTGTTTGATGGTTGACTCTTATAGTTACTGGTTTTGTAATGTAGTGGTTTCGCGTCTTGTAGAGGCGTGGGCATAATTATCATTCACTTTTAGGAGGGTACGTTTGGCCAAGAAGGAACAGGCAACAACCGTAGAGTCTGAGCAAAGCGAGGATAGCAAGGATACCAAGGCCACTCGTAAGTCGAAGGCCACCCGTTCGTCTTCTTCAACGACTACGCGTAAGGTGACAGCCAAAACGAAGAAAGCCAAGAAAACCACCGCTGCGAAAAAAACGTCGAAAAAGGCGAAGAGGGACGAGGAAAAGCCTGATATCACTGATATCGAAAAGGATCCCGAGGACATTTCGGACGATGTGGAACTTCAGGATGCCGATCTCGATGACGTCGACGATGTAACGGAAGTCGACGACGATGAGGATTTCGACGATCTGACCGATGATTCCTCCACTTTGCCCGAAAGCGACGAGGACGAGACCTCCGAACCCGAGGACGACGATGAGGATGAGGAAGACGATGACAGCGCCGCATCCCATCGCACAGCTCCCGCACTGCCGAAGGCCAAAGGCGCATTCGTCGTCACCAACGATGACGACGATGACAATCTGACCCCCTCGGGCAATCCGAAGCGCCGTGTGATCGCGGCCGGTGCCACCGCCGATCCCGTCAAGGATTACCTCAAGCAGATCGGCCGTGTCAGCCTTCTGAACGCCGAGCAGGAGGTCGATCTTTCCGAGCGTATCGAGGCCGGGCTGTATGCGCAGCATCTGCTCGACTCCCAGTCCGACGGCATGGACTTCAAGCGCAAGCGTGAGCTCAAGTGGGCCGCGAACGACGGCAAGAAGGCCAAGGACCATCTTCTTGAGGCCAACCTTCGCCTCGTCGTCTCGCTGGCCAAGCGTTATACCGGCCGTGGCATGCTCTTCCTTGATCTGATTCAGGAAGGCAACCTGGGTCTGATCCGTGCCGTCGAGAAGTTCGACTGGAAGAAGGGATTCAAGTTCTCCACCTATGCCACTTGGTGGATTCGCCAGGCTATTACGCGCGCCATGGCCGACCAGGCCCGCACGATTCGTGTGCCCGTCCACATGGTCGAGGTCATCAACAAGCTTTCCCGTGTCCAGCGTCAGATGTTGCAGGACCTCGGCCGTGAGCCTACACCCGACGAGCTGGCCCGCGAGCTTGACATGCCGGTCGAAAAGGTGCAGGAAGTGCAGAAATACGGTCGTGAGCCGATTTCATTGCACACGCCTCTCGGTGAAGACGGCGATTCCGAATTCGGCGATCTGATCGAAGACACCGACGCGATTGCGCCGAGTGAGGCTGTTGCGTTCTCCTTGCTGCAGGAGCAGTTCAAGCAGGTGTTGGAGACGCTTTCGCCTCGCGAGGCCGGCGTCATCAAGATGCGCTACGGCCTTGAAGACGGCCAGCCCAAGACACTGGATGATATCGGTCGCGTCTACGGGGTCACCCGTGAGCGTATCCGTCAGATCGAGTCCAAGACCATGTCGAAGCTGCGTCACCCGTCTCGCTCGCAGACGTTGCGCGACTTCCTGGATCAGTGATCATAGGCTCTTCGCCCGCCGCTTTGCGCGGCGGGTTTTGCATATCCGACAGGATTCCACGTTCGGAGGATTGGTTGTACGGCAGAGGATTGGCTGTCGGATCTGTTTCGATATGAAGCCGGTTGATACGATGGAAATCGTCGACCGTATTGTTTTTAGAGACCATGCTGTAACGTGTACCGCTTTGGCGAGGCTGTTGGGTATGGTGATAATTCGTGGCTCAACGCCGAATCTCTTTTGTTAAGGTAGGTATGAAAGCGAATGGTTGAGGAATACAGTGCCAAGGACCTGTCCGTACTGGAAGGACTTGATGCCGTACGCAAGCGCCCGGGCATGTATATCGGCACCACCGATAGCCAGGGACTCATGCACTGCCTGTGGGAGATCATCGACAATTCCGTCGACGAGGCGCTCGCCGGTGCCTGCAACAAGATCGTGGTCACCCTGCATACCGACGGTTCCATCGAAGTGGCCGACAACGGCCGTGGCATCCCGGTGGATGTGGAGAAGAAGACCAAGCTCACCGGTGTCGAGGTCGTGCTGACCAAACTGCACGCCGGCGCGAAATTCGGCAATTCCTCCTACGGAGCTTCCGGCGGTCTGCACGGTGTCGGTTCCTCGGTGGTCAACGCCTTGAGCTCGCGTCTTGACGTCGAGGTCGACCGCAACGGCAAAACCTACCATATGGCCTTCCATCAGGGCCATCCGGGTGTCTACGACGATCCGGACACACAGCATCGTTCTCCGGACAACAAGTTCAAGAAGACTCGGAAGAACAAGCCCACCGAACTTGAGGTCATCGGCAAGGTGACGCCTAAGACCACCGGCACCCGCATCCGCTATTGGGTCGATCCGGAGATTTTCAACGACACCGCGCATTTCAGCTACGAGCAGCTCATCGATCGAGTACGGCAGACCAGCTTCCTGGTTCCGGGCCTGAAGATTATCGTCATTGACGAGAACATCCCGGAAACCGGCGACGCAGCCGTGGATGATATGTTCGAAGTGGACGCGCCACAGCCGGAGGAGTCTTCCAACGGTAATGCTTCTGGAGATGTGGATGCTGCTGAGACTTCTCAGGCTCCGACTCTGGCTTCTGCCTTCGATGATGACGATGATTCTGAGGTTCCATTCGATAATTCTGCGGTTACGTTCGATGATCCCGAAAATAATGGAGCAAATGATAATACGGAGTTATCGGAAGATAATGATGACAAGATCAACGCGGCTGATGGCAAATCCGAGACCCCAGAAGCCGATGACGATCATCCATCCGATAAAACTCAAAACGACCGCGATAGCGGCAATGATGCGCAAGCCAATGCCTCGCTGAACGTCGAAACCGATGGAGCGCTGGAACGCCCCCACAAGCGTGTCGAGGAATTCCTGCATACCGGAGGCGTGAAGGATTTCGTCGACTTCCTTTCGCAAGGTGAGCCCGTTTCGACGGTGTGGAATATAGCCGGCGACGCCACCTATACCGAAGAGACGCAGGCGGTGGACGACAACGGCGACCTGCACGCCGAAAAGATCAAACGAGACTGCTCGGTCAACATCGCCCTGCGTTGGGTCAACGGCTACGACACGACCATCCGCAGTTTCGTCAACGTGGTGGAGACCCCCGGCGGCGGCATGCACGTCGACGGGTTCCTGCAATCGATCACCAAGCAGGTGCGCAAGGCCGTCGAGGCCAACGCCCGCAAGCTCAAGGTCAATCTGAAGGATTCCAAGAGCAAGGTCGAGCGCGACGACATCCTCGCCGGTTTCGTGGCCGTGGTCACCGTACGCATCGCCGAACCGCAGTTCCAAGGCCAGACCAAGGACGTGCTCGGTACGGCTCCGGTGCGTCCGATCGTCTCGAAGATGACCGACAAGCAATTCGGCGAGATGATCAACGGGTCGCGCCGCGGCTTCAAGGAGCAGTCCGGGCGGGTCTTGGAAAAGATCGTCGGCGAGATGCACGCCCGCATCCAGGCACGCAAGACCAAGGAGGTCACCCGCCGCAAGAACGCGCTCGAATCCGCCTCCATGCCGGCCAAGCTTTCCGACTGCCAGCCGGGCAACGACGATGTGGCCGAACTGTTCATCGTCGAGGGCGATTCCGCTCTGGGAACGGCCAAGGCGGCCCGAAACTCCGGTTTCCAGGCATTGCTGCCGATCCGTGGCAAGATCCTCAACGTACAAAAAGCCAGCATGACCCAGATTCTGGCCAACAAAGAATGCTCGGCGATCATCCAAGTCATCGGTGCGGGGAGCGGCGCCAACTTCGACGTCACCCAGACCCGCTACAACAAGGTCATCATGATGACCGATGCGGATGTCGACGGCGCCCACATTCGCATCCTGCTGCTGACACTTTTCTACCGGTTCATGCGCCCGCTCATCACCCACGGCCATGTCTACGCCGCCGTCCCGCCGCTGCACCGCATCGCGCTGGCCGGCAAGCACAAGGGCGAGTTCATCTACACCTATTCCGATGACGAACTGGCCGGCAAGCTCGCCGAGCTCGATCGTCAGGGCATCGCCTACAACCCCGACGTGCAGCGCTACAAGGGCCTGGGCGAGATGGACGCCGACCAGCTGGCCGACACCACCATGGACCCGCGCAGCCGGATGCTGCGCCGCATCTCCATGGAGGAGGCCGAGGACGCCAGCAGCATATTCACCCTGCTGATGGGCGACGAGGTGCCTCCGCGCCGTCAGTTCATTGTCGACAACGCCGACGACTTCGACCGCACCAAGATCGACACCTGATGGCGATTTCAATATCTACTTGCCTATAGCCTAAAAATAAGGTTGTAGGCAAGTTTTATGCACGAGTCATGTTTCATAGTTGGAATAGGTTGGATTTCGCATATTCCGGTTGTTGCGGCCGTATTCCGCATCATGTGACCTCGGCGTTTCGTTTTTGCCTTTTCGTCCTCACCGGTATGAGAGAATGAAAACGTTGTCTTTGACCTGCGGTTCGGCATCGTCTGGGTCAAGAATCATTGTCATGACCCAAAGGAGTTATCGTGACCAATCTGTTGTTGGCCGTCATCTATCTGGCGTTCATTTCGCTGGGTCTGCCGGATTCCCTGCTGGGTGCCGCCTGGCCGAGCATGCGTCCGACGATGGGTGTGCCGCTTTCCTGGGTCGGCGGCATCTCCATGATCATTTCGGCCGGTACCATCGTTTCGGCGCTGCTTTCCGACCGTCTGACACTACGATTCGGCACTGGCAAGCTCACCGCCGTCTCCGTGGGACTCACCGCCGTGGCTCTCTTCGGCTTTTCGGTCGCACCCAACTACTGGGTGCTTGCGTTGATCGCGATTCCCTACGGCCTCGGTGCCGGCGGGGTCGATGCGGCGCTCAACAACTATGTCGCCATCCACTATGCGAGCCGGCACATGAGCTGGCTGCACTGCATGTGGGGCATCGGAGCCTCCGTCGGTCCCTACATCATGGGGTTCGCGCTCTCCAATGGTCAGGGCTGGCCGTGGGGCTATCGTTATATCTCGATCATTCAGATTGCGCTGACCGTGATCATTGTGTTCTCCCTGCCGTTGTGGAAAAGCCGCGACGACGTTGTGTCGGCAACAAGCCGTGAAGGCCGCGAGGTCGATGCGCCTGCGAACAAGGTTGAGAACGTCTCTGAAACCGAAAGCGCAGCAGAGAGCAAACCCGTCAAACCGTTGGGTGTACGTGGGGTGCTTGCCATCCGCGGGGCCAAAGAGATCCTCGTCATGTTCTTCTGCTACTGCGCCATCGAGACCACTGCAGGGCTCTGGGCTTCAAGCTACATGGTCGGTCACGACCGCATCGGCAAGGTCACCGCCGCGTCTCTGGCAAGCCTGTTCTATCTCGGCATCACTGCAGGACGTGCGTTGAGCGGGTTCATGACCATAAGATTCGACGATCCCACGATGATTCGCATCGGACAGGTGGTTCTTGGCTTGGGGCTGATTGTCATGTTGCTGCCGTTGCCGGGGAATGTCGCCACCATCGCAGGTCTGGTGCTGGTCGGATTGGGTTGCGCGCCGATCTATCCGTGCGTCATCCACTCCACGCCTTCGTATTTTGGCACCGAGCGCTCGCAGGCGATCGTAGGGGTGCAGATGGCGTGCGCCTACACCGGCTCGCTGGTGATGCCTCCCGTGTTCGGCCTGATCGCCCAGCACATCTCGATAGCGTTGTACCCGTGGTACATGCTGGTTCTGCTCGTGCTGATGGTACTGATGCACGAAATACTGCGGCGTAAGGTGCCTGTCAAGATTTCCTGACTCGGATCCAGACGTCCTGAGGCGTTGCGATAATCGAACATATGTACGAATGTCTGGATCTGTTTTCACCGCCCACCAGGGCGTGGTTCAGACATGCGTTTTCCGCTCCCACGCATGCCCAGCAAGAGGCGTGGTCGCATATCAAGGACCGCGAAAACGTCCTGGTGGTCGCGCCCACCGGCTCCGGCAAGACCTTGGCGGCGTTCCTTTCCGCCATCGACGGGCTGATTGGTGAGCAATTATTACAAGATGATGAATCGGCGGCTGAATCCAAAAGGTTAGGTAAGTCTGCTGGGCAATCGAGTCGTGCTGATGGGACTGGTGAACCTCACAAACCGGGGGCAAAGTCCAAGCAAGGCAAGTCCGGCAAACCGGGTGTCAAAGTACTTTATATTTCACCGTTGAAGGCGCTGGGAGCCGACGTCGAACGCAATTTGAAGGTTCCGCTGGAAGGCATAGCTGCAGAATGTGCTTCGGAAGATGCGAAACCGCCTGACATCGACGTCGCGATTCGTTCGGGGGACACGACGGCCAAGGAACGCCGCCGCATCGCCACGCATCCGCCGGATATCTTGATTACCACACCTGAATCACTGTATCTGTTGTTGACGTCTAAAGCTCGTCACATCCTCAAAAGCGTTGAAACCGTCATCATTGATGAGGTACATGCGCTCGCTGCCACCAAACGCGGGGCACACTTGGCATTGAGCCTGGAACGTCTTGATTTGCTGACGGGTCGGAAAGTGCAACGTATCGGGCTTTCGGCCACGGTCAATCCGCCGAAGGAAGCCGCGTTTTTCTTGGGTGGCGATCAGCAGGTAACGATTGTCGACGCCACCGATCCGGTGCACATGGATTTGAAAATCGTCGAGCCCGTCGCGGATATGGGCGCGTTGGGCACATCATCCGACAATGAGGGTGGATTCCATGTCGGCGGAGTCAACGGAGAAACAAGAAAGCCTGCGATAGGCACTGCAAGTGGGGGAGATGCTGGTCCTCGCCATATCAGCGGTGTCAACCCCGCCATGCGCGCATTGGCTGAAACCCGTGAAAATTCTATCGACCGTCATTCGAATGCTGGCGATGCATTGAATCATTCGAATTCCTTGGCCAGGCACGGCGACTATTCCTCGCCAACTGCTTCCGCCTCACATTCCATCTGGCCGGCTGTCGAACGCAGCATTTTGGACGAGGTTCTGAGCCATCACAGCACGTTGGTGTTCGTCAATTCCCGTGGGTTGGCCGAACGGCTGACGGCACATATCAATGATTTGTACGCACAAACCGAATGCGGAATCGAAGTCGACAATCATTCGTACGGCGACGGCAAACATTACGATTCCGTCATCGGCTCCTCCACGTCTTTGGTCGGTTCTCATCCGAAAACCGAGACCATCGCCATGGCACACCACGGTTCCGTTTCCAAGGAACGGCGCAAGATCATCGAGGACGATCTGAAGCACGGCCGTCTGCGCTGCGTGGTCGCCACCAGCAGCCTCGAGCTCGGCATCGACATGGGCTCGGTCGACATGGTCATCCAAGTCGCGCCGCCGCTGTCCGTTTCCTCCGGTCTGCAACGCGTCGGCAGGGCTGACCATCGTGTCGGCGGTGTCTCTCACGCGTTGTTCTACCCGCTGACCCGTCAGGAGTTGATTACTTCCACGGCCACCGTTGAGGGCATGAGGCAAAGCGAGATCGAGCCCTTGGCCGTACGCCATAATCCGCTGGATATCCTGGCCCAGCAGACGGTTGCCGCGGCGGCGATGGACGATCTGAACACCAACGATTGGTACGCTGCCGTTCGGCGAACCGCCCCGTTCGCCACGCTCTCGCGTGATATGTTCGATGCGGTCATCGGCATGCTCACCGGTGCTTACAACTCCGAGGAATTCTCGGCTTTCAGACCTCCTCTGCAGCTCAATGCCGAACAGGGTATCATCTCCGCTCGCCCCGGTTCCCAGCGTCTTGCCGTCACCAGCGGCGGCACCATTCCCGACCGCGGCACCTACACTGTCGTTTTGCCTGAGGCCGACGCCGGCTCGGGGCGCAAGAAGGTGGGGGAGCTCGACGAGGAGATGGTCTACGAATCCCGTGTGGGCGATGTCATTACGCTTGGCACCTCAACCTGGCAGATCGACGAGATCACCAATGACCGTGTCGTGGTCACCCCGGCTCCCGGACGTACCGCGCGACTGCCGTTCTGGCACGGGGAGGGGCCAGGACGCGACGCCGGTTTTGGAGCGTTGCTGGGCGCGTTCGTCCGCGAGATTGGCAACGGGCTGATACCGGCATCGGCCTCAGTTTCAGTTTCGCCTTTGCAATCATCGCAATCTGATAATGACAACGCCGAGCCTCATTTCGATGCCGCCACTGAGCAACGCTTGCGTTGCAATGGTTTGGACGATAACGGCAGAGCCAATCTTGCCCGTCTGCTCGCCGAACAGAAGGCCGCTACCGGTGCATTGCCGAGCGACAAGACCCTGGTCGTCGAGCGTTGTCAGGATGAGGAAGGCGACTGGCGTGTCATCCTGCACTCGCCATATGGCCGTCGTGTGCACGAGCCGTGGGCGCTCGCCATCACCAATCGGCTCAAGCACCAATACGGCTTCGACGGACAGACCTATGCCACCGATGACGGCATCGTGGTGCGTCTGCCCGAGCAGGACAGCCATGTGGGAGCCGCAGAGCTCTTCCAGTTCGACGCCGACGAGTTGCTGCGAGACGTGGAGGAGGAGATCGGTGACTCGGTGCTCTTCGCCACCAGATTCCGCGAATGCGCCGCTCGTTCGCTTTACATGCCGAGGATGAACCCAGGTAAGCGCGTGCCGTTGTGGCAGCAGCGTCTGCGTGCCTCGGAGCTCTTGGCCGCGGCCAAGACGCAGCACAATTTCCCGCTGGTTCTCGAGACTGCTCGCGAATGCCTGCAGGATGTCTACGATTTGCCTGCTTTGAAGAAGCTGATGACCGATATCGATGATGGCAAGATCGAAATCCGTGACGTCGAGACCCAAAGCCCGTCACCGTTCGCGCAGAACCTGCTGTTCGGTTTCGTGGGATCGGTGATGTACGAGTACGATTCGCCACAAGCCGAACGTCGCGCCTCTCTTCTTGCGATGGATCCAGATGTCTTGGAGGAGCTGCTGGGTAGCGGGCATATCGCCGATGCGCTCGATCCGAAGGCTATCGCACAGGTCGAAGAGGAACTGAGTCATCGGCAGTTCTGGAACGAGCTCGAGCCTGATGACGTGGCCGGCCGAATGGTGCGTTTTGCCAAAACGCATGGGCCGTTCACCGCCGATCAGGCCGTCAAGGAACTCGGTTTGGATGCGGCTACGACTGTCCATGAGCTCGATGATCTCAAGGCTCGCGGTGTGCTGATGGTCGGAACGTTTGTCAACGACATGCCGAGTCCACAATATCTGCATCGTGAAGTCTTCCGTCGTATCCGCTCGCGCTCGCAGACATTGACGCGCGAGTCTCTCAAGCCTGTAGGTCAGGCGACTTATCAATCGTGGCTGCTGGTGCGACAGGGGATTGGTGTGAAAGCGAGCAATACAGCTTTCCGGCATAACTTGCCTGATGGCCGTCGTTTTATCGGAGACGATGATTCGGCAGAAGATGAACCAATCGAAGATTCTTCGGAAAGTTCTCAAACAGCATGGCCGCGGTTTGCCGGAGCGGACGGCCTGTTGCGCGTTATCGAGCAGCTGGAAGGTATGTCGCTGCCCGCAGCGATGTGGGAATCGTCGGTGTTCCCAGCCAGGGTGCCGAACTTCACTCCATCCATGCTGGACGAGCTGCTTTCGGCCGGTGAGGTGGTTTGGGTTGGCTCCAAAGATGTCAGCACGGATAACGAAAATCTCAACACTTCTTTGAAACCGGGCAAAATAGCGTTCTATCTTTCGGATTCACCATTGCTCGCTGGTAGCGGAGACCCTGGTTCAGTTTCTGAGCAGTCTGGTTCGCAGGCAACTGCACAGCGGATGGCAACGAGAACCGATGATGGACAGGAGAGCAGAAGTCAACTGCCAGAAACTCGATATTCGAAGATTTCTGAGGATGATGCTCAATCCGGCAATCATTCCGTTCACCTCGATTCGTTTACGAAGGCGGAGGATGGTCCATCTGATGACGGCATGATGTCGTTGCTCTCTCTCGGTGGTTCCTATCGCGGCGAGCAGCTTGAGGAGCGGTGGCGTGCCAACGATGGTCAAAAGCAGCAAGAAGTCATGGACCCGTTGACCGGCGAGGTTCGTGCGTCTTCACTTGGCGATTCAGCTTTTGAACGCGAGCTTTGGTCGTTGGTGTGGCGGGGCAAGGTGACCAATTCGTCGTTCACACCGGTTCGCGCCCTGCTGCAAAACGGGAATAGCGCACGGACTGCCAGTCGTTCCTATGCAAGACCGTCGCTGAGCCGCCACCGCCTGTATGGTCGCGCGCGGGTCGAACGTCGGCCGCAATTGTCGGGGACATTGGCCGGCCTGTGGTCGGCGGTGCCGAAGCTTCAAGACGTGCGACCGGAACAGCGTGCCATCGCACAGGTTGAAACGCTTATCGACCGCTATGGCATCATCGCGCCGCCGCTGATGGACATGGATCCGACGAACTTGAGTTTCTCGGATATCTATCCGGTTCTTAAGCAGATGGAAGCCACAGGGACGTTGGTCAGGGGCATGTTCGTTCGTGGCTTTTCAGCGGTCCAGTTCGCCGAACGTACCACCATTGACCAGTTGCGTCAGTGGCGTACGCAGGATGCCTCGCTTGCGGTGGCATTGGATGCTGCCGACCCGGCCAGTCTTGTCGGTGGCGCAGTCGCATGGCCGTCGTTAAACGCGTCCGACGATTCGGCCGGTATCGCCAAAAACAGTAGTGCCAAAACCAATCAGAAGAATGATTCTCCTGCTGTCCAATCTGTCGACGTTGATGCCGCTGAAGCGATGAGAGACTCACCGGAAGATGAGGGGAAACGCGATTCAAGCAAGTCATCGGTTCCGTCAGATGATGTTCTTCCCGCCGGTACCAGCGTCGGGGCCAAGTGCAAGCATGGGAAGCCAGTCCAGCCCATACGCAAGGTCGGTTCCATGATCGTTTTCATCGAAGGCAAGCCTGTGCTTTACGCCATCCCGTCCAGTCATCATCTGCTGTGTTTCAAGGCTACCGATTTCCAATTGCAGCGTGCCATCACACAACTGGCCGATGCCTTGCGCTCGCAGTATGTGTCAAGCCGGTGGTCGGGCAATAGACGAGGCAGCGTCACCTTCCGCGATGTCAACGGCGAACCTCTGACCGCCCTGAATCACTACACGCAGCTACTACGCACAGCCGGTTTCACGCCCTCCCCGCAGGGAATGAAGCTGTATCGATAGTCAAAGTCTTGATAGCTAGACCTTGCCCATCTTAATACTTCTTTATTTTCGCCTTTTAGACTGAAATTGACCTGGTAAAAGAACGGTATTTTCGCTAAAAGGAGGGAACAATGTCTCGACTGAAATTGCAGACCGCGGGATTGAGCAAACGGTTCGGCTCGCAGATGGCTGTGAATGAAGTAAATCTTCATGTCAATGAGGGTGAAGTCTACGGTCTGTTGGGGCCAAACGGCGCAGGCAAATCGACCACGCTGAAGATGATGACTGGCATGCTGCATCCGAGTGGAGGGGAAATTCTCATTGATGGCCATCCTTGGTCACGGCATGATTTGTACCATATCGGAGCGCTCATTGAGGAACCACCCCTATATCCGAACCTCACCGCTCGAGAGAATCTGCGAGTGAGGACTCTTCTACTGGGGTTGCCTGAGACTCGCATCGCGGAAGTCCTTGCGATCGTCGGTTTGCCTGATACAGGTGGTAAACGGTCTGGCCAGTTCTCCATGGGGATGAAGCAGCGGCTTGGCATCGCCTGTGCTCTGCTAGCCAATCCGGGGCTGCTGATTCTCGACGAACCCACCAACGGTTTGGATCCCATGGCATCATCGAGGAGTTGCGAGGGCTTATCCGAATGTTGCCGCGTCAGGGAATTACGGTCATTATTTCAAGCCATATTCTCTCGGAAATCGCTCAGGTGGCCGATTGCATCGGTATCATTGCCAATGGTCGGCTGGCCTATGAAGACCGATTGGATAAGAATATCAATCTTGAAAAGCTCTTTATGGATGTCTGCAGGGAGACGAGTCGATGAACAATCTTCAACGTCAATCAAACTACCGCATCGATGTAATACAAGCGCAGGATGCGATGAGCCCGAGCCGGTTGCCGTTTACCAGAATCTTGAAATCGGAAAACCTCAAAAGCCGACGTTCCCCTTGTCTTAAACTCACCCTAATCATGCCGTTGCCGCTCACGTTTCTGGGTTTGCTTATGGCCGTTTCGACTCCGAAAGCGCTCATAGCGACCTATGCATGGAATTATTGGGTGTTCCTGCTGTGCCCCATCATGCTCGTCCTTGTTTGCAGCACGACAGCCAATCTTGATCGCAAACAACGTCTGCGCACGATATTGGCTCTTCCGATAAATCCTGCGCGGATTTGGTTGGCAAAATGCTGCCGAGTTGTCATGTTACTGGTTCTGTCCAATTTGGTGGTCTGGGTGCTTACTACGGTCTTTGGCTCGGCTTTTGGGTTACAGGTTCCAAAACTTCTTCAGGGGCTGGCAACGGTCTTCTGTAGTAGTGTGATGCTTTCTTGGATGGTTCCTGTCAGTTTATGGTTGACCACGTCTTTGGGAAATCTCGCCGGCATTGCTATTCCTTTTCTCATTGAATTAGCAGGCTCCGTTTTGGCCGGTGGAATATCTGTCTGGTGGCTTGTTCCTCCTTGCGGAATTATGCGTGTCATCGCCCCACTGATTGGTGTGCTTCCAGACGGTAGTCCTAGCACTGCCGGCGATCCACTCAACTCGTTCGGCTTGTTCAATTGGCTGGCCTTATTAATGGCGCTACTCATCACAGCCGTGCTTATCGCTTTAACTGCTGGATGGTTTAGTCGCAGGGAGGCGAAATGAGCCGAGGAAAGATGAGCCTGCTCAGGGCGATACATGCGGAATCGTTGAAAATGAAACGATCCATGCTGGTCTGGATTCATGTAGGGGCAGGTGTCACGGCAGGAGTGCTTTGCGGGGCATATTTTGCGGTTGCCTCGTGGAATACCAGTTATGGCGCGGATGCTTTCATGCAGGTTCTTGGTGCCGCCCTTCCGCTCATGGTGGGGTTGGTATGTGGTCTGGCGGTAGAAGCCGAACAGGACGCCGGGGAATGGCTAATCTTCTGCAGCTGCCTTCACGCCGGATAGCATTGGCAGCGAAACTCATCATGCTCGTGCTGTGGGGGCTGCTGGCACTTGCTCTGGCTGTGGGGCTGTTTGCGCTGATACTTTTGGCCACTGGACGAAATCATCTGCCGGTGCAAGTCTGGATATTCGCCGTTTTTGGTCTTTTGCTTGGTTCGCTCAGTAGCTACCTGATTGCTTTGGGGCTGGCTCTAATAGGCGGGCGCAGCCTTGCCATCGGAATCGGCGCCTTGGGCACCCTCGTTGCCGTCATGTCCGTCGGAGGAGTGGCACATGGCTTGGTTGCCGGAAAACTGACGGCGGGACAATCCAGTGCGGTCATGGCGTGGGTGCCTTTCACCTGGCCTACCAGATTCGCCAGTCTTGCCGTTGAATATGGGATATCCGGTCAATATCATATGGGGCAAGTGGTCAGGCAACAACTTGGTGCGGCTTTATATGCTAACCTGTGTGCATGCATCGTGGTAACTGTTTTGTTTGCCGCACTCTTGCTGATTTGGATCAATCGCTTTGAAGATCGAAGAGGACGAAGCATATGAATGAGCATGTAGACGGTTCTCCACATACCGAAATATTGGTGGTTGACGATGAGCCGACTATCACCTCTATGCTCTCTGTGATGTTGGGCAAGGAAGGCTACTATTCTACGACCATCAACGATTCCAGAAAAGTCAAAAACCTTGATTTGGAGAATTTCGATTTGATGGTAATCGACGTGATGATGCCTCATCTCAACGGCTTCGAACTTGTTCAACAGATTCGCGATCGGGTGGACTGCCCAATTCTCTTTCTCACCGCAAAGACCAGCGAGCAGGACGCGGTGGAAGGCTATGGTTTGGGAGCGGATGATTATATTCGAAAGCCCTTCGGCAAATCTGAGTTGATGGCCAAGATAGCTGCTCATGTCAGACGCTATCGACACGAGCACCATCGGGTATTGATTGTTGGCCCATATCGATTTGATTTCGTCGCCGAGGCATTGAGCTATTCCGGAGAGACGGTATTGCTTACCAGTGCCGAATACCAGATTTGCGAATATCTGGTCCAACATCGGTCAATGGTGGTGAGCAAACGGGCGCTTGAGGAGCTTCTGTATGAGGGAATCGAACATTTGGACCCATATTTGTATAATAATAGTGCGCAAGTGATTCCTGTGCATATCAGTAATATAAGAACGAAGTTTAAGCGATGGGGTGTTGATCCCATTCGTACGGTACGCTCTAGCGGCTATCAATGGATAGGGTGCTGATATGTCGGGTTCCAGCGGATGGACGCGAAACAATGTTAAGGCAACACGGTTTGTTCAGCCGATAAGTCTGCTCATCATACGATACTTTCTGTATATCTTGGTCGGGTTGGCCGGGTTGGCCATGGTCTATGCGATATTGTTCAGCAATCTCGTCGTTATTTGGCCCTCTTCATGGGCAAATAATCATATCGATGCGACCATGGATTCGCTCACGCTGAAACATGCGCGCGAGGTCAATGATGACGATATCCCCTCTGCCTATCATTGGCAGACGATGACGAAACAGGGTGAGCCCATTGCTGGGGACATGAGTCCACAGATGACGTCGAGCGCCCGCAAGGTAATCTCGCCGCTCAAGCAACAAGATGAATCCGGCAAGGGCTTTACCTCTCTGATGGATGGTAGGCTAAGCGATGCCAGCACTTTGTTTTACAGGGGATTCCGACTTGCTGATGGCAATTGGTGTGTGCTTGCTTATGACACCCATCCCCAGTTCGTCAGCAGACAATGGCGCGATCATTTGCCAAATCCGGATATTCTGTCTTCCGTCATCGGTATAGCAGTATGTACATTGTTGGTTGTCGGTGTCGCGATTCGTGCCGGTAGAAGCGTCACCAAAAGGTTGCGGCCTTTGCAGGATGCGGCAAAATGTGTTCAGAACGGTGATCTTCATTTTGTCATCGCACAGACCGATGTGCGTGAGGTCAACGTCCTGCTGCGTGCTTTCGGTGATATGCGTGATGCATTGAACCGGTCTCTGACCAAGCAGCGGGAGGCTCGCCAGACACAGGAGAGGCAGATATCAGCTCTCACCCATGACATCAAGACGCCGTTGACGATCATTCGTGGCAATGCCGAGCTGCTTCAGGAGACCTCATTGGACGATGAGCAGCAGTCCTATGCCGCTTCCATCATCCAAGCAAGTCAGCGGGTGGATGGTTATGTGCAGGAAGTGCTCGACATCACCGTCAATGAAGCGGAGGCGGGTAAAACACAGACTTTTGATCAAGGGCGGGACGTGAAGCCACTGGATAGAGACGAAAAAGCCGAACTCGTACCTGTACGGCGGTTCGTCAGGCAACTTTTGGGGAGGCCAAGCAATATATCGCTTTGGCAGATCTGCAGGTTCGCACTGTTGAGCACGGAGTTGACAGTTTTTCTGAAGACATTGATTCAGGGACAGGCATTGCCGGTTCTGATAAGGATGACACGGAAACGAGGAGTATCCCCTCCACCGCTTACGTATTCATCAACCGACAAGAGGTTACCCGAGCCTTTATGAACATCGTAAGCAACGCGGTCTCTTATGCGCCGGAACATTCCACAATAACGATTGTCATCGTCAATGGCAAACAGGATCTGCTGTTGAACGTTAGAGATGACGGGCCAGGGTTTTCCGAGGAAGCGCTGCGGCATGGTACGGAATGGCTATATCAAGGCGATCATAGCCGAAGCGACTCCTCCCATCATGGGATGGGCCTTACCGCAGCTGCAGCCATCATCGAGCGTAATCAGGGGCAACTTACGTTGGAAAACCAATCCCAAGGCGGCGCGTCAGTGACCATCTCGTTACCAATTAGGTCAGGAAAGATCTCATGAAAAAGCAAGTAAATACCATTGCCCGAGGACTGACTCTTGTTCTTGTGGATTTTATCATAGCTACCTTGATGGGTGGATGCGGGATTATTGATTCATATACCGACAACACTTTAAAAGATAAAGAGAGAGTTCAATTAGGTCAAGATGGGAAGAGTTTCACCTATAAAAACCAGCACTACAACATTCTTGACACGACCGAGTCGAATGATAACAAAGGACAATGTATGGCCTATATTCGTCATTTGGCAGCCTACGATCACAACGGTAAGCTTATTCGGACCCGCAAGATTACTCATGATATGAAGTCTGTGAAGGAATTTGTCCGGGAAACACGGGCTGATCGAGTTATTTCGTTTATGGATATCTATCAAGTGACTCAGCAGCCAGGGTCGTCTAGGCTTTTGGTGGAGGTCGACGGTCATAATCATGAGGCTGAGATTACCAGTAAGCTTTTCCCGGGGACAAAGCTATTGGATACCACTGGAAAGCGGTAAGGAAGTCGACCAATGGTCTATTAACGCCTTAGACTCGAGTGTTCTTCGTAACGGTGGATTCAAATATCATATTACCGAACAAAAAATTGACGGACGTCAAATTGATAGAGCTCTTCGACATCAATCAAAGTCTGGTTATCGACAGTAACGCCAAACATGTACTGAGCGCCGATGAATTGAACGGAATCGATTAATTCGGTGACGGTGACAGTAAAAAGCAAAATCATGTTTTGGTGAGAGTCGGTACCATCAATACCGTATCGGGTAAGGACTCATCAAAGTAGGTAGCAATTCAAATAGATGGCGAAATAGGGTAGCGATGAGGGAATAGTGAGGTGTGTCATCTCATGCTTTTGGTAGTCCGGTGAAAGGGAATAGAGGATCAGGAATATTATTTTCCCGGATACACAATACCGTAGCGACTAAGCCTAATTCCCCGTCGAGGAAACCATATTGTTGCGTAGGCTTTTTGCTCCGCGCTCTGCAGATAATTTGTGCTTGCACTTTCTTGAGATTGTCCTCTGAAAGGAACTGATGACAAGAGAGATAAATACCTGCCCACCCATGGCAGATGTAGTCATTATCTGTCAAAGATTTGTAGTTGTCTTGTAATGGTTGGTTAATTAATATTGAAATTGGCTTTTGAAAGGAAGAATCAGGTAAAAGATTATTTACAACTGCCAGTCCACCGTTACCATAGCACCAAGCATATCGACCATCTGAATCGTCAAACATCGAAGTGTTTTTGAAGCTTGATTTCAAGGATTCTCGAGGAGAAGCGTAGGGAAGAATATTCCCACAGGACTTTGCTCGCGTCAACAATCTACATAGTTCGGTATCGCACTTATATTTAAGAATTGGATCATTGATATCAAGCTTTGAATTTGCTAGATTCAAGATTCCAATGACTCCTAATAGACCATGAGCAAATCCCAAATCAGTGACTTTGTCTGCTGCTGTTTCGCGTTGATGGGAGACAGCAGCAGACAAGCTTCCGAAGCCGTCTACACCGAGTTTCATAAATCGTCGTGACAAGGAGGTATAGATTGTCTTTGCCGTATCTTGTAGCAGATCGTCGTCATTCATATAGTGTAAGCAGTAGAATAGGGCTCCGGATAATCCGCTAATGATGTCGTAAATTTGAGATGGTGCAACATCCAGTACATCAAATTGACAGATGATTTCTGTGGTTAATTTTCTAAGTCTCTCGTCAACTTGGTGAATGGCGGTCTGATATCTTGTCCCGTTGTGTGCCAGGCTTCTAAGGCACCAGCATACTAATGCTTGTCCGGAGAATAGACCGGGATAAACAAAGGGATTTTGACGATACGCCTGAATAACTTTGTTTATATAGGGCGCGGCTCGGTAGTCCCATCCTTCGTCTGGATAAAGGTGATCGAGTACAGCTAGAGTAAGGCAATATGCTATTTCTCCGCAATCAATATTGAGTGGATGATAGTTCTTGCTAGCTTCCATATCTTGCTGTTTTTGCATGCTATCTTCAATTAGTTGTATGTAGATTTCTTTATTGATTTCACTGGTCATGCTGGTACTCCTCATGCTTGCGGTGGTTGCTCAAAGCACGATAATATATAGCTTCATCCTTACGGGTGAAACCTGTACGGTTGAAAAGCATATGTAAGCTGGATTGAATCGCAGATATATCTTTGAACTGGTGGAAATGCCGCAAATAAAGTTTTTGTAGGTTATGGGATCCAATTAGAAAGTTTTTGTCGGTTTCATCCATAATCTTTTCTTCTAAAATACGAGCCTGTGCACGGATCTTGTTTCTTTCCTCCCTAAATTCTTGTTCGAATCCAACTGCTATCATTTCGACAATTTCATTGGTAAAAAGTTGTGAAGTGATTGTATTGGCGAATCTATACACATGGTTTTGACGGATTTCTTTTGTCCAGCTGCTGTCTGTCCAAATCCATCGTGTATCTTCTATGAACATTTCTGAAGCCAAAATGAACCCCTGCCGTCCACTGTATCGTGAATATTCAGGATGCCATGGTTGAATCGAGAAATCAGTGATGAGCCTGTCAACGAGAAGAGACGCAGTGAGTTCGTTGATTAAGGGCATCTGTTGTGTTTGGAATTCTGAGTTGGGATTATTTTTAAGCCGTAGACGGATAGATGAGCCTTTATCGTTATAGCGAATGAAATAAAAGTCCACTAATCGATTATTCAAGAATTTAGTTAGTGAGCTAATCGTTCTCTCGATAATTTCTGGAGAACAATATAGAATTATATTAGTCCAGGGCTCGATTCCATTGAAATGTTCGGTGTAATCAAGAGAATCTCCTTTGGGAGGTACTTGGTACTGTGAATTCTGGGATTTTTGCCAAGCGTCACAAGTAATTGCCAGCTGTAGCTCCGTGGAAAAATGTTCATTCTGTTGATTAGTGCAGATTCCATATTGCATCGGCTGTGCCGATCGAAAAATTCTTCTTGAACCCACCTTGATTTCTCTGAGTAATAAGTCTTGGTGCCGAGGATTTTGTGTATCGATCAAAAGTTGATTGTCTGCAGTGCCGATAAGTACGTATTGCGGTATCTTGTTTTCTGATAGCCAGCGCTTTAGTCCAAGGGCGTCGGACACCTGTTTGTTAATTAACCATTGTTCTCGGGTAAGAACCACTTGTTTCCATCTTATCTCCGGTAGATGGACGAAATAATCTGAGAAGTCCATCCAATCCCAAAATGGTGTGGCAATGCCGTAGTTGGACTGGTAAGAGAGAAATTTAGCCCAAGAATTCCCTAAATCAGGGTTGACTGCGCCAGCATCTCTGATTTCGATTAGTGTCTGATCGCGCTCGTCATACAGATGTATTTTGCCACCCTGTACAAAAATTGATATATCTTCAAGATGAATCGACTCACGATGATTATCGGGAGTATTCATATTTAGATGCAACGGGTATACGGAGGCGTCACCATTTACGGCGTTCGCTTTTGATGATGAATACCGATATGACAATCCGCACAGAGTGGCTGGAGAATGATGGATATCAAACTCAACTAATTGTTCGTGTACACTTTTAATCGTTGGATCATATGGGACAAATCTGGCGATGCCTCTACCCGCATGTATTATAGCCCCAATAGGATCTAATACCAAAGTAAACCGATTAGGATTTTTGGCTACTTCCAGATGCAGGATTGCCTCATACGATGAAGCAAATTGAGTGTTGTGAGTATTGATCGAATTGAGTTCTGGCTTTATTTGCGCTAAGTCTATGCTGTAGTCCCCTGATGTGTAGGCAAGTTGTATTGTTTCTGCGAGAATTTTCTTAGTGGTGCTGATAGTTTTATTTACTGCTGCATCTGAACTATTTTTGTTGTCAAAATTAGGTACATCTATTCCTGTATACCGATCGAGGACGTAGGGAAGAGGTTCTCTGAATGCTCCGAATCGTTCCTCATATTTCGCGACATAGTCGCTGATAGCCGGTGCTTTACTGGCCTCTCCAAACATATTTCCTAAAACCGTCAGGGCCTCTCCGGCATTCTGTATGATCCAAGAAGGAATTTGCCCATTGTAATCAGCAAATGAATTAACAATAGGTTGATAATTTTGATAATTCTTGATTTGTGCTGATGCTTTTCTCGGAATAGTAACAAATTTAGGAGTAACTTGTTCGTGTAATAATACCCCTGTATTGATAAGTCCAGTAATAAAGTCTTGAAGCGTATTACTAGGTACCTGATATAATTGTTCCAGAGTGCTTACGATTTGTTCGATAGTTAATTCGCCATTACCTAAAATTCTTATGACGTCAGATACAGGGGTAGTGAATCGGACACTTGATAAGTCACCGTTTGGACTCGGTGTTGGTATGAATAATCTACCGTCAATGGTGTATATGCTGGGATTTAATTTTAGTCGATTACTGTTGCTTGCTAATCGAAGAGTGAAGCGGTCATTTGTTCTTGTTAATATCAACTTCTCATTAGTATCAATATTATGTGATGTCAGTCGACCGATTTCAGCAAACCCGCCGAAAGGTGTAGGTCTGAAACTGGATCGTATTGTATATTTTAGTAACCCACGTAAAACCTTGTTTTGCTTATTGACATTGTAGGTCGAAAAGTTGGTGATTGAACGGGAGAGATCTTTGCTGGCAATTTCTATAGAATCCAGGAAAGAGGTAGAGCATCTAGAGAGAATCTGTTGTAGTGCTTCGACATTGCTATCAGATAAACAGCTAGGATAGTTTTCTACAGGTTCGGAGGCACTCCGGACAATAGGATTACCGATTAGCTCATATTCATTAGGTTTATTTCTTTTTGAACTCATTGTGTAACTTTCTAGTGTTCGAAGTGCCAGTCGTGTTTAATGGCTCATTTCATCAGCCAAAATGGCATCCGTTGGTGCACTGTGTACTGAAGCACGCAAAGCCGCCAGATGGACAGCCTGGTGTACAAAGAGAGTGAGATGTAACAAGAGGCGTTACAGTTGGTTTGCTCTTTTCAATACGCGCATCCAAATCAAACTCTGACATGGATTCCTCCTTTATTGTTTGCAAAAGGTCGATAACACTGACCTGTGATGTGATTCACCACACGTTTATTGTAGGTAGAGAAATTTTGAGAATAAGTGAATATTCTTTTAAGAATTATTAATTAATTATTAGAGTTAATTCTTCTTTTTATTGATATTACAGGTATTCCATAGAGAGTACTTAAGGTATCTGTTGAGTGTTAGTTCATGGCATACTAAGTAAAAATATTAATAAATAAGACGGAGATAGAGATGTTGGTTGCTCAAAATTACCACCGATATAAAGAATTATTGAAGATGGCCGGAAGATGTTTCGGGATTTTATTTGAATGTGATCGATTTCTGGTTATTATCCGTGTGGTTGTTACGATACTCAGCATAGTTTTACCAACTTTTTCCGTTCTTTTATTACGCAAACTGTGCAGCTGGCCACCAACTATGCAACAGAAGTACCTGGTGCGACAGCTAATATGGCGATTGTAAGTGCTGTTTGTTTTGTTGGTCTTACTGCTTTGTCTGTTGTATTTGGCAGTTTGAGGTCATATGCCGATCAGGCGCTCGAGGATAAGCTTAATTGTAATCTGAAAATGGCTCTTGTTGATAAATCGTCACGTTTGGCTTTGCAGCAATATGAAGATGCGAATACCCACGATATCATGCAGAGAGCAGATAAGCAGCCTGCTAGTCGAATAATCTCGACTTTTACAACTGCATTGAGCATTATCCAATCTATTGGTGAATCTATAGGAGTTCTTTCGATACTGTTGAAATGGAACTGGATTGTTGCTCTGCTCATCTTAGTGTCTCCTGTTCCCTCCGTTGTGGCCACTTTTATATTGTCAAAGAACTATTATCGAATTGATTTTCAGCGTGCGACGAAAATGCGGGAAGCATCTTATTTCCAGTATTTGTTGAGTTCGGATAAAACGGTGAAAGAAATCAAGGCGTTCTCCCTTTCGGGCTATTTTGCTAAAAAAATGCAGCTTTGCTCAAAGAGTTCCTTAAACAAGATTTGCACTATTCTAGGCTAAGTCTTGCTGTTGGCGGAGGCCTTAATTTGTTAGGGATCCTTTGCTATGGGGTAGGGGTGGTCGTGGCTTTGCAACAGACCATGACAGTCTCTGCAGTCGGTCAGCTTACGGGTTATTTACAAGCAATCAGTTCTTTACAAACTTCAATTTCTGTTCTCCTCTCTTCCGTGTCTTCGTTCGTTACAGGTATTCTTTATACTTCAAATATCTTTGAATTTTTAGATCTTCCAGAGAAGAAAATCACCTATGGAAGTGCTGAATTTCCACATAAGATTAAAGAGGGGATTGTCTTTCGAAACGTTAATTTTGGTTATCCTGGTACAGACAGAGCAGTTTTATCCAAGATAAATTTTTCCCTTTTCCCTGGTGAAACAGTGGCTTTGGTGGGTGCGAATGGTTCTGGTAAAACAACTATAGCAAAACTGTTGCTTCGTCTGTACGAACCAGACTCAGGTAATATAACGGTTGATGGTATTGATATATCAACATTCAATACGGAGAGTTTACGAAAGGGAATTTCTGTCCTATTCCAAGATTTTGTGAAATACGAAAGAACTTTAAAAGACAATATCAACTTTGGTGACATTGAGAAAAGGCTTAGTAAAGGTGATATAGCAAATGTTTTGAAAGAGGCTGGTTCGCAAGGTTTATTAGATGAAATTGGTAGTGAAGATCAGATGTTGGGTAGGCGCTTCCCGAAAGGCCGTCAACTCTCTGTCGGACAATGGCAGAAGGTAGCTTTTGCACGTTCTCTTCTGGCGTGTTCTCCGGTTCTTGTGTTGGATGAACCTACTGCAGCTTTAGACGCAAAGAGCGAAGCTTCGCTGTTCTCCCATCTTAAGGATTTGTCTTGGCACCCAACGAGTTTAGTGATTACACATAGGTTGGAGACCATCAAGCAGGCTGATAGGATAATTTTTCTCCAAGACGGGAAAATTCTTGCATCTGGAGGACACAATGATTTACTCATGACTTGTCCTAGCTATGCCCAAATGCTTAGTCAAGACTGTGATAAATCTGTATTTGAATGACTCTTAAAGCCTGTTTATTGGTTTGTTAATACGGTCCTACAGAACCAGCATATGCATTGGGTTAGCACAATCGGGATGCTTTTGAAGAGCTTTATACACCGAAAAGAACAAGATTGCAGGAATGCCTTCACAGAGGTGGACTCGAAACGTCAATTACACCTCTGTTCCTATAACTCTGAATCTTTGATATTTGGGGAAATGTCTATATGACTGTTCAGGTAAACGGACGAAACAACAGCAGAAACATCTCCAACTTTCTGTTCGTGCACCCAGCATGTGGTCACGCGCCAAATTCGGGTTATAGGATGTGAACCATATAAGACAATTGGTCTTGTTCCTATGCTACGAACTCGATCGGCGCGGGCAGATCCACACCCGAGGCGTCACGACGCATGTCGGGCTTCGGCAGCTCGACGGGAGCGCCGCCGGACGTGCTGGCGTAGAGGGGATAGGTGCCGATGGCGGCGCAGGTCAGCGTGTTCTGGCCCTTGAGGAAGCGCTGCGAGCGGACGCCTCCGGTGCCACGTCCCTTGGTCGGATACATCTCCAGCGGGGTCACCTTGGCTGCTCCTGTCTCGGTGCCGGGCAGGGCCGCGTCATCGCCGGCGACGGTGAGCACAACGGCCCCCGAGGCCGAATACAGCCCGTTTTCGCCCTCGTCATAGGTCCAGGCAATCTTGCCTGCCGGCACGACGTTGAAGGTGACGACATGCTGCCCTTCGGCCAGTCTGATGCCGTTCATACCGCCTGCGCTACGGCCTTGCGGACGCACCACTTTGGCCTCGAAAGTCAGCAGTGAGGAATCGGAGGAAATGAAGACGATACGGTCATCGTCGGCGGCGGGCGCGGCGAATACGACCGCATCTGCGTCCTTCAGATCGATGACGGGCCAGGAATCCATGGTACTGGGCGATTCGCGGTTCCAGCGCTTGACGATGCCGTTGCGCGTGCCGATCGCCAGCGGGGTAGTGGCGGCGTCGGTGTCGGATGCCTTTGCGGCATCTGCGTTCCCGGATTCGGTCTTGCCGGAGACGTCACCCATGGCGATGGCCGCCACGACGTGCTCGCCGGCAACCGGCTCGGTGCTGGTGGTCATGCCCAGCAGTTCGTCGGCGTTCACTCCGCCGGAAACGCTGAGGTTCTCACTTGCCGGCAGGTTCGGCAGGTCCGCGACATGTGCCAGAACCAAACGTCCCGCAGAGGTAACGAGTCCGTAGCTGGCAAGCGTCGTTGAGGCGAAGATCGAAACGATCTGGTCGTCGTGTGTGCGTTGTCCGTTTGCCTCGCGAGTCTGCCAAAGGTCGACGGCGCTCGAAGACGTGCGGGCGATCAGCCCGGTGGCGCTCAACATGACGGCGCAGGGCTCATCGTCGAGGCGCAACGCGGCGGTGGCTTCCTCTACGTTGCCGGCCTTCTTGGCTTTCTTCGCGGCTTCGACATCCGCAGCTGCCTGGGATACCGTATTCTCCACGCGGATGGCGGCCAGAGCAGAGGAATCCGGATTGGCGTTGGCGCCGTCGGCGGCGGAGCTTGAGGAAGCCAGGGAACGCACCGGCGTCAGACTGCCATCCTCGTGACGTTCCAGCAATACGGTGCGGCGCGGATCGCCCCATTTCTCGACGGCCTCGTCCATTTCGGAAACGATGACCTCGTCAAGGCGTTCGCCCGAGGCAAGGATTTCATTGAGACCCGCGATCTGTTTTTTGAGATCATCCTGTTCGGCCTCGAGCTCGATACGGCTCATCTTGGTGAGCCTGCGCAGCCGCAGGTCAAGGATGTATTGCGCTTGGATCTCGTCAAGGTCGAAGACGGCCATCAAGCGTGTTTTGGCGGCGTCGGCGTTCTCGGAGGTGCGGATGACCTGGATGACCTCGTCGATGTCGACCATCGCCAGCAGCATGCCTTCGACCAGATGCAGCCGTTCCTGCGCCTTGCGCAGCCGATATTCGCTTCGACGGTGGATGACGTTGCGTCGGTGCTCCACCCACACCTCGAGCATCTCTTTGAGGCCCATGGTGTGCGGCCGGCCGTGGACGAGCGCCACGTTGTTCATGGTGAAGTTGTCTTCCAACGGCGTGTACTTGAACAGTTGGGCGAGTACCGCGTTGGGGTCGAACCCGGTTTTGATCTCGATGACGATACGCGTGCCGTTGTGCCTGTCGGTCAGGTCGATGGCACCGGAAACGCCTTCGATGTGGTGGTTCTTCACACCTTCCGAGATGCGTTCGAGCACGCGCTCGGGGCCGACCATGAACGGCAGTTCGGTGACGACGATGGCCTTTTTGCGGGCCGTCACGTTTTCGATATGAGTGGCGGAGCGCGTGGTCAGGGTTCCTCGGCCGCTCTCATAGGCCTCGCGGATGCCGTCTCGACCGATGATGATGCCGCCGCCCGGCCAGTCCGGCCCTGGCACATAGTCCATCAGCTGCTCAAGCGTGGCGTCGGGATGCTTCATCAGGTACTTCGCCGCCGCGACCACCTCGCCGAGGTTGTGGGTGGCCATGTTGGTGGCCATGCCCACCGCGATGCCGGAAGCGCCGTTAACCAGAAGGTTCGGGATGGCGGCCGGCAGCACGTCCGGTTCCTTCAATTTGTTGTCGTAGTTGGGGGAGAAGTCGACCGTGTCTTCGTCGATGTTCGCGTTCATTCCTAGCGCTGCGGGTGCCAAACGGGCTTCGGTGTAACGCGAGGCTGCAGGACCGTCGTCAAGCGAACCGAAATTGCCGTGCCCGTCCACCAGCGGCAGACGCATCGCGAACGGTTGGGCGAGGCGCACCATGGCCTCGTAGATGGAGGAATCGCCGTGCGGGTGCAGCTTGCCCATCACCTCGCCGACGGCGCGTGCGGACTTCATATATGGCTTGTCGGGGGTCAGATTCATCTGACCCATCTGATAGATGATGCGTCGCTGCACCGGCTTCATGCCGTCGCGCGCGTCAGGCAGTGCACGCGCGTAGATCACCGAGTAGGCATACTCGAGGAACGATTTGCTCATTTCATCGTCGAGTGGTGTTTCGACGATGTTCTCCTTGACCGTGTGCGGGTCATAGGATGGTTTGGCCGTTTTGCGACGTTGAGCCATACTGAAAAGCACCTCTATCTGCTAAAAAACAATCCGTCCCATCATATCGGTTGCCCTCGTCGGCGAGCCTCATATATGCGGCTTTTCGGCGCGCGGTGATTGAATGGATGCATGAGTGTTGAAGTCGAGCCGATGGGCGAACTGTTGGAATTCCGGCAAGTCGATGCATATGGCAGCTCTCGCCATATCTCCGCGGTTCTGCCTGCGTTGAGTGCCGCGATCGGTCACCCGATGCCGACACCGATGCATCCTGATCCGGAGGCCGCAAGGCTGGCTTTGGGCTTTCCGAAAGCCGATTCGGCGGTCGTCGTTCTGGTGGATGGTCTGGGTTTCTGGAATCTGGCCATGCGCGCCGGTCATGCTCCCTATCTGCGCGGTCTGATGAATCAGGAGCGCAATGCAAAACCGATTGTCACCTGCATTCCCAGCACAACGCCCATCGTTATGGGATCCTTCGGAACCGGTACCTGCCCGGGGATGACGGGCATGACCGGCTTTACCCAGCGCAACGAAAAGACAGGAGGGCTGGGACAGCTCATCAGTTTCGCCGGTGCCCCTGAACCCGAAGAGCTTCAGAGGCAGCCCACGATTTTCGAGAGACTTGCCGAGACGGGTGTGCGTGTCACGAGTGTGGGCCTGCCCAAATTCGCCCATTCCGGCCTTACCAGAGCTGCTTTGCGCGGTGGCGAGTATGCGGGCTCCCGTCATGAGGAATTGCGCGTGCGTGCCGCCATCAAAGCCGCTGCCAAGCCGGGGCTTACGTATTACTATGTGGAGGATGTCGACAAAACCGGTCATCACCATGGCCCGTTCGGTGAAGAATGGGCTGCCGCCTTGGAAAATACGGATGAGCAGTTGCAGGCGTTGAAACGTGGGTTGAAACCCGGCACGTTGATGGTCGTCGTCGCCGACCACGGCATGGTGCAGGTCGACCCGGCGGCGCAGGTCGATATCGCGAATCGCGAAAATCTGACGCGCGATGTCGCGTTGGTCGCCGGAGAACCACGCATGATGATGCTCTACGCCGAGCCGGAAGTGGATTGCAGCGCCATGGCTGCACGTTGGCGTGAGGAATTGGGCGACATCGCGCAGATTTTCACTCGCGACGAGGCCATCGAACGTGGCCTTTACGGCAATGTCGAGGCGCGTGTCAGGCCGTTGATCGGCGATGTGATCGTCTGTGCCAAAGGCAACGTCACCATCGTCGATTCCCGTACGCAAAGCGAGGGCGCCATGGGGTTGCTCGGCGTGCATGGCTCGCTGACGCGATTGGAACGCGAGATTCCCTGTCTGATCGATGTGGCCTGATTTGAATCGGTTTGGTTTGATTGGACTTGATTGAGTGATTGACAAGGGCGCGCCCCTGTGTCTACAGAGTTTGCAATACGCTTGAGTATGAATAAAAAAGTCCGTAACTTACGACCAACGTAGGCTACGGACTTTAGAAGAACTCGCGAAAATCACTCTCCGAACAGGATTTCATCCCAGCTCGGCACAGCGGAGCGGCCGGACTTGCGCTTGTTGTGCTTGCGGTCTTCCTGATTTTTGCCCTCGCTCATCTCCCGGTTGCCCTCCCGCGCATTGTCGGTGGGGGAGATGGTGGCATCATTATTTGCTGCTTGTTGCTCGGAATCGTTGCTGAACGGGGTAAACATTTCAGGTTGCGCCGTAGGTGTCCGATCAGGTAACGGCAACGACAGGGCGTCGACCGGCACGGTTTCGTCTGCGATGGGAGCAGATGTTGAGGGGTTTATGGAAGAAGGCTGAGGATCGGCGGTCGGTGCGGGGTACGGCAACGATACCGAACCGGCGCTTCCTGTGTTTTCCTGTTCCCTATGGCCATAATCAGTTGCGATCCGGGAACCGGTCGTTGGGGATGCATCGTTTTCCGTCGTCTCCTGCATCGAGGCTACGGTGCTGGCGATGCGCGCGGAACGCACGGAGTCGCCGGGCAGGGCCTGACTTGTCGAGAATTCGGCAGTGGCTATCGCATCATTGCCATCGCCCAGGGATGTTTGCGCCACGCTTGCAGACGATTCCCCGGTGTTTTCCTGTACTTGCCCTGAACCGCTGTTTTGAGCCGGAGTTTCCTCCATTGCGTCATTGGATTCATCGGAGGTCCGAGCCGATTCACCCTCACCTAGCAGTATCTGAGCTGCCGCATTCTGGCATTCGACCGTGTTGTCGTGCATGTTCCATGCCCATTCGGCACGTATGCGATTGCGCTGGGTGCTGAATGTCGCCGTAATGAGCCAAGGTTCCCTTCCTCGGCGTGTCGCGCCCCACTTGACGGATTCCATTCCGATGCGAGCGGCCGCGAGCGTGCGTGCGATGAGGTCTTCGATTGAGTGGACCCTGCTCCCTTTCGGTGCCGAGACCGCGAGGAACTGTTCGATGGCGTATTGCTTTTCCGTTTCGACCGCAGCCGAAAAACGTCGTACCAAAGCCTGGCTCAGACCGTATTTCTCAGCCACTTTTTCGGGTTGCGCGCCGGCGCGGATGAGTGCTTGAATGCTTGATATCGGTAGGGTTTGAGCCAGTCCTGGGCTGTTGACCTCGTCGGCTTCGCTCATAATCTGACGTGCCTCGAGAATGGCGCGTTCCAGTGTATCGTTCACCGGTATCCGGAACTTCAATCCCTTCGATACGAACACCAGCTCGCCGTCCTCGTCGACATGGTCGAACCGAGCATCCGCAACTGAACTGATTGACATGCGAGCACCACTTTCCTACAACAATAAAACTACAAGAATTTTACTTTATTCCATTATGTCCCTCGTGTCGTACTTTACGAATTTGCTAAATCGTGTATCCTTTTGCCCGTAAAAGACATTTTGATATGAACGCCATCGGTATTGCTACCGAGAACCCAAAGAAAGGAACGCGAGATGGCTCAGGATTATGATTCCCCCCGCAACAAGGACGAGGACGAGGAATCCCTTCAGGCGTTGAGCAAAAGCAGCAGGGAGAGCGCAGAGGACATCGACGACGACGAGAACGCCATCGCCGAGGACTACGAGCTGCCCGGTGCGGACTTAAGCAACGAGGACTCCTCGGTGACCGTCATCCCCATGCAGGGTGACGAGTTCATCTGCTCGGAGTGCTTCCTCGTCAAGCATCGCAGTCAGCTTGACCATATGGGCGCCAATGGCCCGGTCTGCAAGGAGTGTGCCGCCTGATGGCCTATGCCGAAAGCTACAACGAACCGGAAAACGTCGAAGTCCTCTTGAAGGCCGATGCCGACGGGAATGTGCCTGCCTTGCGGTATGCCCATGCGGGCGACGCCGGTGCCGATCTGACCTGTACGCGCGACGTCGAGCTCAAGCCGTTCGAACGCGCCTTGGTGCCTACGGGCGTCTCGATCGCGCTTCCCAATGGCTACGTCGGTCTCGTCCATCCGCGCTCCGGGTTGGCGATCAAGTCGGGCGTGACGGTTTTGAACGCTCCCGGCACCATCGATGCGGGGTACCGCGGCGAGATCAAGGTGCCGCTGATCAACCTCGACCCGGAACACACCGTGGTTCTGCATGCGGGCGACCGCATCGCGCAGCTGGTCATCCAACGTTACGTTGAAGCCCGATTCGTACCTGCGACGACACTGCCCGGCAGCGATCGGGCCGAGCGCGGGTTCGGCTCCACCGGGATGGCGAGCAGATAGCGGCGCTCCGTCCTGCAATCAGATAGAATGTAGCCAGAGAAAAGGTGATGGGAGCGGGCATGGCAGATACGGTTTCGGACAACAATTCGGCGAGGATGCTGGGCTGCGAGATCAGCACGGATCCGCTTGACCCGTTACAGCCCATTGTGCGTGCCTGCCGTGCCCACCATCCTGACGCCAACCTTTCCGTTCTCGAGCGCGCTTACCGCAGGGCCGTGTGGCAGCACCGTGCCCAGCGTCGTCGTTCCGGCGAGCCTTATATCATCCATCCCTTGGCCGTCGCCCAGATTCTAGCCGATCTCGGCATGGGGTCGTTGGTGGTGGCTGCAGGGCTGTTGCATGACACCGTCGAAGACACCGATTACACGCTTGAGCAATGCCGTGAGGAATTCGGCGATACCGTCACCGGTCTGGTCGACGGGGTCACGAAGCTGACCCGCATGGAGGTCGGCGATTCGGCCCAGGCCGAGACCATCCGCAAGATGGTGGTGGCCATGAGCCGCGACGTGCGTGTGCTCGTCGTGAAATTGGCCGACCGCCTGCACAACGCACGTACCTGGCGTTACGTCAAGCCTTCCAATGCCCAACGCAAGGCCAGGGAGACCCTTGACGTCTACGCGCCCCTTGCCAACAGGCTTGGCATGAACGCCATCAAGACGGAACTCGAGGAACTGAGCTTCAAAGTTCTTTATCCCAAGATCTACAACGAAATCGTCGTGCTCGTCAACCGCCGTGCCGGGCAGCGCGACGTCTATTTGAAGCAGATCATCAGCGAGATCAACGAAGACCTTGCCGACCAGCACATCAAGGCCACCGTCACCGGCCGGCCGAAGGACTACTTCTCGATCTATCAGAAGATGATCGTGCGAGGCCACGATTTCTCCAACATCTACGATCTTGTAGGCGTACGCATCATCGTCGACACCATACAGGACTGCTATGCGGTCCTCGGTGCGGTCCACGCCCGCTGGAGCCCGATTCCCGGCAGGTTCAAGGACTACATCGCCATGCCGAAAATGAACATGTACCAGAGCCTGCACACCACGGTGGTCGGTCCCGGCGGCAAACCCGTCGAAATCCAGATTCGCACCTGGGACATGCACCGGCGCAGCGAATTCGGCATCGCCGCCCACTGGAAATACAAGGAGAACGGTCAGGCCGGCCGCAAGCTGAGCGAACCGGACAAGGGCGACCGCAAGCGCGAAAACGAAGAGAACCAGGACCTGAGTGAGGCCGACAACCTTAAATGGATCCAACAACTGGCCGACTGGACCAGCGAGACGCCGGACTCCGACGAGTTTCTCGGTTCCCTGAAAGAGGATCTGGGCAGTGCCGAGGTCTACGTCTTCACGCCGAAAGGCAAGATCATCTCGCTGCCGGCCCACGCCACGCCTATCGATTTCGCCTACGCCGTGCACACCGAGGTCGGCCATCGCACCATGGGCGCGCGCGTCAACGGCCGTCTCGTCCCGCTCGACACCGTGCTCGAGAGCGGAGACACCGTCGAGATCCTGACTTCTAAGTCCGAGACCGCCGGACCTTCGCGTGACTGGCTGAGCTTCGTAAAAAGCCCGAAGGCCCGCAACAAGATCCGCCAGTGGTTCAGCAAGGAACGGCGCAGCGAGGCCATCGACGAAGGCCGCGACGAGCTCACCCGAGCCATGCGCAAGCGCAACCTGCCGGTCTCGAACCTTCTGACGCCCCAGGCATTGGTCGGAGTGGCCGACGAACTGAACTTCGACAACGCCGACGCCGTATTCGCCGCCATCGGCGACGGACAGGTCTCCACGCAGAACGTCATCTCTCGACTGGTCAAGGACGCAGGCCGTGACGAGGTCGAAGAGGATGTCGAACAGGAGGCGCTGCCGCTCAAGCATACCGGGCGCCGTCGTGACACCAACAAGCTCGGAATCTCGGTCAAGGGCGTGGAAGGGGTGTGGGTCAAGTTGGCCCGATGCTGCACCCCGGTCCCGGGCGACAAGATCGTCGGCTTCATCACCAAGAACGAGGGCGTTTCGGTGCATCGTGCCGATTGCCAGAACATGCTGAACCTCGAAAGTCAGCAGCCCGATCGGGTGGTCGAGGTTGCCTGGACTAGCGCCAAGGGCCTGTTCATGGTCAAGATCCAGGTGGAGGCGCTCGACCGCCCGCATCTGTTGACCGACGTCACCCAAGTGCTTTCCGACCACGGCGTCAACATCATCAGCGCCACCGTCGCCACCGGTTCCGACCGTGTGGCCACCAGCCAGTTCTCCTTCGAAATGGCCGACCCTCAGCACATGAACACGCTCTTAAGCGCCGTGCGCAAGATCGACGGCGTCTTCGATGTCTACCGCCTCACCGGGGCCAAGGATTCCGCCGTTCCGCACATGCGCAAGATGTAACGTTCATGCACGTTGGGCGGAGCATTGGAGATGCGATGAAAATCAGTAAAATAGGGTTGGAGTCTTGATTTTCATCGCATGTTGACTTTTAGGTACGCAAAATCCCCGTCATCGGGTTGTGGATGGCGGGGACTTCGTGTGCGTGCGCGTGCGCTGCTTACTTCACGATTTCGACCGAAACGATGCCGGCCGGCTCCAGAGGCATGTCGTTGCCGTCAGTGGGCAGGTTCTGCAGGCGGTCGACCACGGACTTGCCGGCCTCATCCGCCACTTCGCCGAAAATCGTGTGATGTTTGTCGAGCCACGGGCAGGGTACGGTGGTGATGAAGAACTGCGAGCCGTTGGTGCCGTGCTGTCGGCCGTCGCGTCCGCGGCGCAGTCCGGCGTTGGCCATGGCCAACTTGTAAGGCTGGCTGAAGTCGAGGTCGTCGGCGAACTCGTCGTCGAACTCGTAGCCCGGGCCGCCGGTGCCGTTGCCCAGCGGGCAGCCGCCTTGGATCATGAAGTCCTTGATGATGCGGTGGAAGGTGAGTCCGTCGTAGAAGGGCTTGTTCGACTTCTCGCCGGTGGCGGGATCGGTCCATTCCTTTTCGCCGGTGGCCAGCCCGATGAAGTTCTTGACGGTTTTCGGCGCTTTGTCGTCGAAGAGGTTCAGGGCGATGTCGCCCTCTGTGGTATGCATGATTACATTTGTCATAAGTTTTATTTTCCCACCGTGTTAGGACGAGGGGTATGTGGACAGTGGTACACATGGCCTTACAAAACGTTGGTTTTTCTGCCGATATTGTACTTGTTATAACGAATGTCAATAGGCCTTTCCGGCTTTTGCGTTGTGTCGAGAGCGTAAGTTCGGGTATGGTGGCGACAATACATCCATCGATATGAGGGGCAGCATGACAGCATCCAACAATCATGACAACGACGGCGATACAAGTGGGAAAGCACCTTTGCCGGTTGATGGGTTCCAAAGCCCGGAGGAACCGGTCAGGGTGAATCACACCGCGCGTAATGTCATCATCGCGGCCGTGGTCGTGGTGCTGGTTGTGGTCCTTGCCTTCTTCGGCTATCGGGGATTTGTCGGTAAGAAAACGGCTGCAGCGAAAGGCAGCGAATCCGATTCGATCAAGATCGGCGTGGTCGGTGTCACCAACCCGGAATGGCCGATCTTCAAGTCCGAAGCGCAGAAGCAGGGCATCTATGTCGACCTGGTCGATTTCCAGGACTACACTTCCGAGAACCCGGCCCTTGATGCCGGCAATCTCGATCTGAACGAGTTCCAGCACATCCTCTACCTTGCCAACTACGACATGAAGAACCACAAGGACCTGCAACCCATCGGCGGGGTCGCGGTCTACCCGTTGGGCATCTATTCGAGCAAATACAAGGACATCAAGGACATCCCGGCGGGAACCACCGTCCCGGTGCCGAACGACGAGACCAACCAGGCCCGCGCCCTGGGCGTCCTCAAGTCCGCCGGCCTCATCAAGCTCAAGCACCGCTGGACGGCGTTCACTACGCCTGCCGATATCGACTCTGTCGCCTCGAAGGTGAAGGTGACGCCGCTCAAGGCCGAGCAGGTCGCCAATTCGTTGAAGGATCCGCAGGTCTCCGCCGGTGTGGTCAACAACGACTATGTCAAGGACGCGGGGCTCAAGGCCACCGACGCGATTTATCAGGATGACGCCGAAAGCAAGGAGGCCCGCCCCTATATCAACATCTTCGTCGCTCGAAAAGCAGACGCCAACAATCCCACGTATCTGAAGCTCGTGAAGATTTTCCATTCCAAGAAAGTCTCGGCGGGTATCATGAAGAAATCGGATAACAGCGCATCGCTGGCGGACGAATACAGTGCCGAACAATTGCAAGGCTTCTTGCAGGATGTCGAAAAGGACGCCAAGACGCAACAATGACATTGTTCATTGTCCAGCATGGTCCCGGCCGATTGACAGCCTGTGTTCGCCGCCAATCGGTTCGGTATATACTCGGGCAAGAACTTTAGACAAAGACCTAGGCAGGAACGTTAAGAAGCGGGAATATGAGCGAGGCAATCATCAAGCTCGACCATGTGGTCAAGGAATTCAAGTCAAAGGACAAAAAGAAGCCCATGCGGGCTGTCGACGATGTGTCACTGAGCATCAACAAAGGCGACGTTTTCGGCATCATCGGCTACTCCGGTGCAGGCAAATCAACGCTGGTACGCATGATCAACGCCTTGGAACGCCCGACTTCCGGCTCGGTTCGCGTTTTGGGTCAGGACCTCACCGGGCTGAACGAATCCGGATTGCGCCCACTTCGTCGCAAAATCGGCATGATTTTCCAGCAGTTCAATCTATTCTCGACCAAGACCGTCGCACAGAACATTGCCTATCCGTTGGTGCTTGACCATTGGCGAAAGGACTATCAGGAGCGTCGGGTCAGCCAGCTGTTGAAATTCGTCGGTCTTGAGGAACACGCGAACAAATATCCCTCACAGCTTTCCGGCGGCCAGAAGCAGCGTGTCGGTATCGCGCGGGCTCTAGCCACCAACCCGGAAATCCTTCTGGCGGACGAGGCGACCAGCGCGCTTGACCCTGAGACCACGGGGAAGTGCTTGATCTGCTGCAGCAGATCAACCGTCAGCTGGGAGTGACTATCGTGCTCATCACCCACCAGATGAATGTCGTGCAGAAGATCGCCAACCGGATCGCCGTGATGAGCGATGGCCGTGTGGTCGAGCGTGGCGATGCCTACAGCGTCTTCGCAGCCCCGAAGCAGGAGATTACCAAGCGTTTCATCGCCACCGCCATTTCCGGTATCCCGGACGTAGAACGTGTCGTTGACATGCGCCGCCAGTGGGACGGCCGGATCGTTACTGTTCTCATCCGTCAAAAAGACGCGCAAAACGAGTTGGACAATTCGGTCGTGCCGTCCTCTGGCCAGAACATCTCGGGATTGATCGCCAAATACGGTGTCTCCACCAACCTCATTTACGGGGGCATCGATACCGTCACCGGTTATGCGATTGGTGCCATGACCTACGAGTTGGCGGGAGAGCCATCGGTCATCGACGGATTCCTTGGCGAATTGTCGCGCGACAGTGACGTGTTCGATTTCGGTACTGCGCAAGACCCGGTGGATTACGATACAGCGGTTTCGACGCCGTTGGGTGGCTGAAGGCGCATCCGGCAGGGAACGGCGACACCAGTGAGACCGGTGGCTATGGAAATGCTGATAACGCCGATAGGGCAGATACGCTCGCCGGTAATGCGGATGACGCTGCCAGGTCTACGAGTGCGGATAGCGACGGGAAAGAGGAGCAGGCCTGATGAACGCTTTTAATGTTATTACCGGTTCGTTGGCGGTAAAGTCAACGGCAACCATCACTTTGGCGTCGGACCAGGATTGGTCGATTCTGAAGCCGATGCTGTTCCAATCCATCGCCCAAACGCTGGAAATGGTGTTCATCACCCTCGTTGTCGGTGGCATTCTGGGCTTGGTTCTGGGAGTGATTCTTTACGGTACCAGGCCAGGCAATCTTTTCCAGAACTCCGTGATTTACCGCATTCTTGACATCATCGTCAACATCGTCCGGCCCATCCCGTTCATCATCTTCCTGGCGGCGATGCAGCCGTTGACCATCAAGGTCATCGGCACCTCCATCGGCACCATGGCGGCGATCTTCCCGATGGTCATCATGGCCACGTTCGCCACTTCGAGGCTGGTTGAGCAAAACCTCGTGCCTGTCGATCCCGGCGTGATCGAGGCGGCCCGGGCCATGGGCGCCTCCAAGTTCACCATCGTGCGCACCGTGCTCGTACCCGAGGCGCTCGGCCCGCTCATCCTGGCCTACGCCTTCCTGTTCATCTCGATTCTCGACATGTCCGCGATGGCGGGCTACATCGGCGGCGGCGGCCTTGGTAATTTCGCCATCGCCTACGGCTACCAGAAGTTCGACCCGTCTGTGACCTGGACCGCTGTCATCATCATGATCGTGCTGGTCCAGGTGGTGCAGGCCATCGCCAACATGTTCGCCAAGCGCATTCTCAAGCGCCAGCAGTAGTTTGTAGCCCGATTCCGTATCTAATGCATATATCCGGCATAACTGTATCGGCGTTGGCGGGCACCCGTTTTCTGCTTTCAACGGCAGGAAGCGGGTGTTTCCTTTATTTCCGCCGTTTTGGGCCGGGATATTCCCGAAATAACGAGGTTCTTATACGCGTCATAACGAATACGGATAATTGTTTTTGGTTTTTTGATATTTTCCGCTGTTTTTGCCGTGTATTCTTGCCTCAAGACACAACCCGCAAATAAGGCAAGCACATGTCATCAGCAGATTCCAATACGCAACCCAGTCCCGATTTGAGCCCGTTGTCGGCAGGCGGCCTCGGCCCGGAGGAGCCGGTGCGCGTCAATCATACGAAACGCAACGTCGTCATAGCGGTCATCGTTATCGTGCTGCTTGCCGCGTTGGCCTTCTTCGGGTACCACGGTTACGCAGCCAAGCGGGCAAGCGCAGCGAAAGGAACGCCCCCAATCCGGTCAAGATCGGTGTGGTCGGTGTCACCAATCCCGATTGGGTCGTTTTCAAGCAACAGGCTCAGAAGCTTGGTATTTCGGTCCAACTGGTCGATTTCCAGGATTACACATCCGAGGACCCCGCGGTGGATTCAGGCAGCCTTGACATGAACGAATCGCAGCATATCCTTCTGCTTGCCAACTACGACATGAAGAACCACAAGGACCTGCAACCCATCGGTGCCACCGGTGTCTTCCCGCTCGGGATGTATTCAACCAAGTACAAGGACGTCTCCCAGATTCCTGCCGGGGCCAGCATTCCCGTGCCCAACGACGAGACGAACCTTTCCCGTGCGCTGGGCGTGCTCGACCAGGCCAAACTCATCAAGTTGAAGCATCCCTGGACCCCGTTCACGTCCCAAGCCGATCTCGACGAATCCGCTTCCAAGGTCAAGGTCGTGCCGGTGAAGGGCGCGCAGGTCCCCAAGTCGCTCAATGATCCGGACGTCGCAGCAGGCATCATGAACAATGATTTCGTCGCCGACGCCGGGCTTAAGCCCTCGGAATCGATTTTCCGCGACGACCCGCACAGCAACCACGCCCGTCCCTACATCAACGTCTTCATCGTCAAGAAAGCCGATATCAACAATCCGCTCTATCTGAAGCTCGCAGGAATCTCCCACACCAAGGAATTCAAGGCTGCATTACAGCAAAAGTCGAAAGGCACCTGCGTGTTCGCGGACCAATACAGCGGTTCCCAACTGCGCGGGTTCCTGAGCGACGTTGAAAGCGACATGCGCAAGTCGCAAGGCGAGTGAGAGGCGAACCTGCAAAGCTCCGTATACAGGAAGATTTTCTTCGTCGGCAGGTTTGCGCTTCAAATTTGCCGTCGATTTCGGGGCTTTCGGGTTTAGACGAATCGGTTCGGCGTTTTAAATTGAAATGGCCGGTTGATATCCTTCTATAAGAAACAAAAGAAAGAGTATTGCATCATGGCAGAGCACGTGGAGATTTCCGACGATCTGATCGCCGTCAGGCATCATCTTCATCAATATCCCGAACTTGGCTTCAAGGAATATGAAACAACAAAATTCCTGCGCGACCAGCTGACCTCGCACGGCATCGAGGTGTTGGAAACCCCTCTTGAAACCGGGTTGGTGGCCGAAATCAAGGGTGAGAAACCCGGCCCGCGGGTTGTGCTCCGGGCCGATATCGACGGTCTGCCCATCCACGAGCATTCCGGCCTGCCTTTCAGCTCCAAGAACCCCGGCGTCATGCATGGCTGCGGCCACGACATCCACATGACCGGTCTACTTGCCGCCGCCTTCTGGCTCTCCGAGCACCGCGATCGCATCCAAGGCACTGCGGTCATCCTCTTCCAGCCCGCCGAAGAAACCGGCAGGGGCGCACGGCACGTCATCGAGACCGGCGCCCTCGGCAAGGTCGATGCCCTTATCGGCACCCACAACACCCCTGATCACCAGCCCGGTGAAATCGCGGTGAGCCGGGACCCGATGATGGCCGGTTGCGTGAGCTTCGCCGTCACGTTCCACGCCGACGGAACCCATGCCGGCCACCCGGATTGTGGCACCGGCCCCATCGAGGCGTTGGCTTCCACCATTCTTTCGTTGCAGACGATCGTCAGCCGCAATATCTCGCCGTTGCGTCCCGTGGTGCTTTCCATCACGGAAATCCATGGTGGCGACGTGTGGAACGTGATTCCGGATACCGCCGGATTCCTCGGTACGGTTCGTTATTTTCACAAGGATGATCATAAGCTGGTCGTCAGCCGTTTCCGCCAGGTCGTGGAATCGACCGCAGCCGCTTACGACATCACCGTCGACATCAAATGGGACGAGCTCGGGGCGCCCTTGGTCAGTGATGCGGCACTGATAGGACCTGTGGCCGAGGACTTGCCCGGTTATGCGACCCCTGTGCCGGTTATCACGTCCATGGGCGGCGAGGATTTCGCGGACTTCCAGCAGCTGGGGCCATTAGTCTTCGCGTCGGTCGGTTCCAACGGTCGCCCCGGCCATCGCAGCATTCACAATCCGGAATTCGTGGCCTTCGACGAAGCCATCAAACCGACTGCTGAATTCCTGGTCAACGCCTTGCTGCGGGTCGAAAGCGAACTGCAGAAGTAGGCCGGCCCCGTCGGTCTGAAATAACGATTTGCCACGTTGTGTCGGTTTTCCTTCAACGGTAAAGCGGCACAATGCCTGACAAGAGGATGTGAGGGAAACGACACGATATCGTCAGGAACATTAGCGCACCCGACAGAATACGACATGGAAACGGATATGATGAAGACATGACTCAACTACGTTTCGCTTTGGCCCAGATCGACACCTGCGTCGGGGAGCTCAACGGCAATGCCGCCACCGTCCTGCAATTTGCGCGTATGGCCGCGCTCAAGAAAGCCCAGGTCGTCGTTTTCCCGGAAATGACGTTGACCGGTTATCCGATTGAAGACCTCGCCTTCCGTGCCACCTTCCGCAAGGCCGCTGCCGACAAGGCCGACGAGCTGGCGCAAACCTTGCAAAAGGAAGGGTTGGGCCAGCTCTACGTGGTGGTCGGAACTGTGGGAACCTCTTCGGCGAGCGATGTCGAAGGCAAACCCACCAACCGTCTGGTGGTGCTGCACGGCGGTTCGGTCTTCTCGACCTACGACAAGCATTTCCTGCCGAATTACGGGGTGTTCGACGAATTCCGTATCTTCGAGGCAGGCCAGCATTCCGTTGTTCTCGATATCGAGGGCGTGAAGGTCGGCGTCGCCATCTGCGAGGACATCTGGCAGGACGGTGGGCCGGTAGCCGAGCTGGCTGAACAGGGCATCGACGTATTGCTGACGATCAACGGTTCGCCGTATGAGGAAGGCAAAACCCATACCCGGTTCGATCTGGCGGTCCGGCGTGCGCACGAGGTCGACGCCCCGCTGATTTACTTGAACCAGGTCGGCGGGCAGGACGACCTGATCTTCGACGGCGGCAGTTTTGTGGTCGATGCCGACGGCACGCTTCTCGAGCGTTCTCCGATGTTCGTCGAAGACCTGAGTTATTTCGATTTTGATTCCGCAGCCGGCCATCAGCAGGTCGGCACGCTCGCCGCATTGCGGGACCCGGACGAAGAGGTCTATACGGCCTGCGTTTTGGGGCTTAAGGATTATATGGCCAAGAACCATTTCATCGGTGTCGTGCTCGGTCTCTCCGGTGGCATCGACTCTGCGTTGGTGGCTGCGATGGCCGCAGACGCTGTGGGCGGCGAGCATGTGCAGGGCGTCTCCATGCCCAGCATGTATTCCTCCGACGGTTCCAAGGACGATGCGGCCGACCTGGCCCGTAACATCGGTGCCCACTACGACGTCCAGCCCATCGAACCGTTGTTCAAGGCCTTCCAGTCTCAGCTTGACCTCGGGGGCGTCGCCGCCGAAAACCTGCAGGCGCGCATTCGTGGCGTCATCGTGATGGCCTATTCGAACTCCAAGAACCTGCTGGCGCTCGCCACGGGCAACAAGTCCGAGCTGGCCTGTGGCTATTCCACCATCTACGGCGACGCGGTGGGCGGCTACGCCCCGATTAAGGATTTACTCAAGACCCGGGTTTGGGAACTCTCGCGTTGGCGCAATCGTGCGGCCGCGGCCGGTGTTGGCGTCGGCGGCCTGAAGATTGTGGGAAACGAGAACGGGGGGGCGGGTGTGCCGCTCAACGACGGCGTGATGATTCCGGTTTCGAGCATCGAGAAGGCCCCGAGCGCCGAGCTGCGTCCCGGCCAGAAGGACTCCGATTCGTTGCCTGAGTATGCGTTGCTTGACAAAGTCCTTGCAGCCTATATCGAAAAGGCGCATGGGCGTGCCGACTTGCTGCGTGACGGTTTTGACGCGGGTACCGTGGATACAGTGATGCGTCTGGTCGACCGAGCCGAATGGAAGCGTCGCCAGTATCCGCTTGGTCCCAAAGTCACGTCGTTGGCGTTCGGCCGTGACCGTCGCCTGCCGGTGACCAGCGCTTTCTGCGAATAGATGAGGTATCGGTGGGAACGCAACGGTTAACGTGTTCCCGCATTTCTTGCTTGCCAAGCCAAGAAAACACATTCCGGTTCAGGCCAGCCCGTGACCTGTCCGCCTCGAATTGCTGATTTTGGGTCATTCTCGGCGCATTGATCATCGTAGGTCCATTCATTTATATGTATGAGTATCTGGATGCGATCAATACGTTGTGCGCCGACTACAACCAGCGTGGCTAAGCTTGTGTCCTACGCCCTCGGGCAAGCCTGACATATTCGGCAACCAACATGGGCTAAGGTTGAGAAAGTTCACGTTGGCGACACAAGGGAATTGTGATGACAGATAATACGCAGAACACGAATGGCGACAAGCAATGGTATTTCAATACCTCCACCGGTAAGCCCGAACTGGGCAAGCTTTCGCCGGTCGGACAGCGCAGCGGCCCTTACAAGACACGCAAGGATGCAGAAGACGCTTGGAAGATCGCAAAGGAACGCAACTTGATCTGGGACGAGCAGAACCGTCAATGGAATGCTTGGAACAACGCGTCCGACTCCGATGCGGGGCAGCCGAACTGAGAGGCATGATATAAGGTTCTTTATTCAAACGAAGAAGCAGGTCAGTGAGCAAATAAGAGCTCGTTGGCCTGCTTTTTATGGCTTGAAATGAAAATGTGACGTATGTCACATTATTTTTGAGTGTTGCTGGCTGAAGTCTTCGGAAAACCGTAATCGCCAAAACCGTTCTCCCGATTGAGTTTGTGGTTTTTTAGGAAATTTTGGCGGATCGAGGCAAACGCGAAAATAGTAAAAAAGTGACGTATGTCACATTTATTTGGCTGTGTTTGTGACGAAGACCACTCTACAATGGAAATCGAACGCAACGTGAAGATGCGTTGCTCCACTAATAAGGAGTGCTAAATGACCGCAGTAGATCAGACTGCTTTGTCTGCCGAGGAGCTTCAGGCGAAGGCTTGGAATGGCTTCGTCGGAGGAGACTGGCAGAAGGAAATCGATGTTCGCGATTTCATTCAGAAGAATTATACGCCGTATGATGGCGATGAGTCCTTCCTCGCCACGGCGACCCCGAAGACGAAGGAAATGTGGGAGTATCTCGACAACAACCAGCTTGCTGTTGAGCGTAAGCAGCGTATTTATGACGTTGATACCCACACTCCGGCCGGCATCGACAACTTTGGCCCCGGCTACATCATGGACAAAGAGCATGATAACGTCATCGTCGGCATCCAGACCGATGAGCCTTGCAAGCGCGCCATGATGCCGAACGGCGGCTGGCGTATGGTCGAGCAGGCCATTATTGAGGCCGGCAAAGAGCCTGACCCCAACATCAAGACGATCTTCACCAAGTATCGCAAGACCCATAACGACGGCGTGTTCGGCGTCTACACCAAGCAGATCAAGCTTGCTCGCCACAACAAGATCCTCACCGGTCTGCCCGATGCCTACGGCCGCGGCCGTATCATCGGCGACTATCGTCGTGTCGCTCTCTATGGCGTCAACTATCTGATTGCCAAGAAGAAGGAAGACAAGGATTCGATTCCTTATCGCAACGACTTCACCGAGGCCGAGATCGAGCACTGGATCCGCTTCCGCGAAGAGCATTCGGACCAGATCACCGCTTTGAAGCAGCTCATCAAGCTGGGCAACGAGTATGGCCTCGATCTTTCTCGTCCGGCTCAGACCGCTCAGGAAGCCGTGCAGTGGACCTACATGGGCTACCTCGCCTCCGTCAAGAGCCAGGATGGCGCCGCCATGAGCTTCGGCCGTGTCTCCGCCTTCTTCGATACCTATTTCGAGCGCGACCTCAAGGCCGGCAAGATCACCGAATCCGATGCTCAGGAGATCATCGATCAGCTCGTCATGAAGCTGCGTATCGTCCGCTTCCTGCGCACCAAGGACTATGACAACATCTTCTCCGGCGATCCGTACTGGGCCACCTGGTCCGACGCGGGCTTCGCCGATGACGGACGCCACATGGTCACCAAGACCTCGTTCCGTCTGCTCGCCACCCTGGCCCTGGATCACCTTGGACCTGGCCCTGAGCCGAACATCACCATCTTCTGGGATTCCAAGCTGCCTGAAGGCTACAAGCGTTATTGCGCTCGTACCTCCATCGCCACCTCGGCCATCCAGTATGAGTCCGACCGCGACATCCGCGACCACTGGGGCGACGACGCTGCCATCGCTTGCTGCGTCTCCCCGATGCGTATCGGCAAGCAGATGCAGTTCTTCGGTGCTCGCGTGAACTCTGCGAAGGCTCTGCTCTACGCGATCAACGGTGGCCGTGACGAGATGACCGGTATGCAGGTCATCGACAAGGGCATCATCGATCCGATCAAGCCCGAAGCCGACGGCACCCTTGACTATCAGAAGGTCAAGGACAACTACGAGAAGGCCCTTGAGTGGCTCTCGGAGACCTACATCGAAGCGCTGAACATCATTCATTACATGCACGATAAGTATGCATATGAATCCATCGAGATGGCTCTGCACGACAAGGAAGTCTACCGCACCTTGGGTTGCGGCATGTCCGGTCTGTCGATCGCCGCCGATTCGCTCTCCGCACTGAAGTATGCGAAGGTCTATCCTATCTACAACAAGGATGCGAAGAACCTCGAAGGCCATGAGAACGAGTATGTCGAAGGTGCCGATGACGACCTGGTGGTTGGCTATCGCACGGTCGGCGACTTCCCGATCTACGGCAACGACGATGATCGTGCCGATGATCTCGCCAAGTGGACCGTCTCTACGGTTATGGATCAGATTAAGGCTCTGCCGGTCTACCGCAACGCGGTTCCGACCCAGTCCATCCTGACCATCACCTCCAACGTGGTCTACGGCAAGGCGACCGGTTCCTTCCCGAGCGGACACAAGAAGGGCGAGCCTTACGCCCCCGGTGCCAACCCGGAGAACGGCATGGATTCGCACGGCATGCTACCGTCCATGTTCTCGGTCGGCAAGATCAACTACAACGATGCGCTGGATGGCATTTCGCTGACCAACACGATCACCCCTGACGGCCTCGGCCGTGACGAGGAAGAGCGCGTTACCAACCTGGTCGGTATTCTCGACTCGGGCAATGGCCACGGCCTCTATCACGCCAACATCAACGTGCTGCGCAAGGAGCAGCTTGAGGACGCCGTCGCGCATCCTGAGAAGTATCCGCACCTCACCGTGCGTGTCTCGGGCTATGCGGTCAACTTCGTCAAGCTCACCCGCGAGCAGCAGCTCGATGTCATTTCCCGTACGTTCCATCAGGGTGCCGTCACCGAGTGACGCACACGCTTGAAGTAACGTGGTGAAATAGTTGATTTGAGGGGGCGGAGCATCAGCTCCGTCCCCTCAAATCATGTTCCACGGGCTTGGAAACCGGACCTAGGGGGATAGAGGACGCCAGGTTTTCACCTATGGAATGTTCCACGATCATCGTCGTACTTCAGGCACACCGAGCGACTGGGATTTAGGTTTGATATCAGTTAGTATGGAATGAAGAATTTACAAGGAGGGGCAATGATGTCCGATACCACTCAATTTAGGACCACAACGCAGCATATGCTCAAGGTTTCGAAAGTGTATGCCAAACATACGTTGATGGGCGGCCTTTCGGGCTTTCAGTCTCCTATAGGCCTGGACCGTCACGATCGCATCAATGCACTGCGTACCGGCGACATGGGATTTGTGCATTCGTGGGACATCAACACGTCGGTAGATGGGCCGGGGACCCGAATGACCGTGTTCATGAGCGGTTGCCCGCTGCGTTGCCAGTTCTGCCAGAACCCCGACACTTGGAAGATGCGTGACGGCCAGCCGGTCTATCTCGACGATATGATCGAACGCGTCACCCGTTACAAGGACGTTTTCCAGAGCACCGGCGGGGGAGTCACCTTCTCCGGCGGCGAGTCGATGATGCAGGGCAAGTTCGTCTCGCGCGTCTTCCACGCGGTGCACAAAGAAGGCATCCATACCTGCCTCGACACTTCCGGATTCCTCAACAAGGACTGGACCGACGAGATGCTTGAGGATGTTGACCTGTGCCTGCTCGATGTCAAGTCCGGCGATGAAGAGACCTATCACAAGGTGACCGGCAGCCAGCTTGCGCCGACCATTCAGTTCGGTCAGAGGCTCAACAAGGCCGGCAAGAAGATCTGGGTGCGTTTCGTTCTTGTTCCCGGACTTACCGACAGTGTCGAAAACGTCGAGAACGTGGCCAAGATCTGCGAGTCCTTCGGCGATGCATTGGAACATATCGATGTCCTCCCGTTCCACCAGCTCGGCCGTCCGAAGTGGCATGAGCTGCACTACGACTATCCGCTCGAGACCAAGGAGGGCCCTTCCAAAGAGCTGAAGAAGCGTGTCCGCGACCAGTTCAAGGCCCACGGCTTCGAGGTCTTCTAAAGAGGCTGAAAGTCGTATATATTTATTGTTCATGCACCGGACAGAGCGATTTCACAATCCTCGTCCGGTGTTATAGTATGCACCATAAGCGCTGATCCGTTATCGGCGGGGAGCTTTCGGAAGAACGGTTGCGTCACATGTGTGTGGCCGGCTTATTAGAACCGACGGGGTGGCCCGAAACAGCCTGTTTCAAGCGGTCGTATAACGTTGCGATCTCGGGAATCAAGGTGTCGATTACATCGATGGCCTAATTGCCCGGGTGGCGATTGAATATGACAAGCGGGGTGGTACCGCGGTGTGCGGGTGTCGCGTCAATGACGCGGTGAAGCTGCATCGTCCTCGCAGGACATGGCAATGAAACCTGCAAGCGAGGAGAGTGCGGTGAGCGAAACCACCAATTCACATGTGTACCCCATAGCGTCCGTAGGCGAGCAGAGCGCGCACGTCGCGCCGAACCCAAGCTTCCCCAAGATGGAAGAATCGGTGCTCGACTATTGGGACAAGGATGATACCTTCAACAAATCCGTCGAGCGTAACCCCAGCGGCGACCACAGTGACAACGAATTCGTCTTCTTCGACGGTCCGCCGTTCGCCAACGGCCTTCCGCACTACGGCCACCTGTTGACCGGCTACGCCAAGGACGTCATTCCTCGCTACCAGACCATGAAGGGCCGCAAGGTCAACCGCGTTTTCGGCTGGGATACCCACGGTCTGCCGGCCGAACTCGAGGCGCAGAAGGAGCTCGGCATCGAATCGGTCGACCAGATTGAGGAGATGGGCATCGAGAAGTTCAACGCCGCCTGCCGCACCTCCGTCCTCAAATACACCAACGAGTGGAAGGACTACGTCCACCGCCAGGCCCGCTGGGTCGATTTCGAGCACGGCTACAAGACCCTGAATACCACCTACATGGAGTCGGTGATGTGGGCCTTCAAGACGCTCTACGATAAGGGTCTGGCCTACAAGGGCTATCGCGTGTTGCCGTACTGCCCGAAGGACCGCACCCCGCTTTCCGCTCACGAGCTGCGCATGGACGCCGACGTCTATCAGGACCGTCAGGACACCACCGTCTCCGTCGCCGTCAAGATGCGCGACGAGGACGACGCTTACGCCGTTTTCTGGACCACGACGCCCTGGACCACGCCCACCAACTTCCTGATCGTTGTGGGCAACGACATCGATTACGTCGAGGTGAAGCCCACCGAGGGCAAATTCGCCGGCAAGAAGTTCTATCTTGGCAAGCCGTTGCTGGGTTCGTACGCCAAGGAACTCGGCGAGAACTACGAGGTCGTTCGTGAGCTCAAGGGCCGCGAACTGGTCGGCCGCCGCTACTGGCCGGTCTTCCCATACTTCGCAGGTGACGAGGCCGAGTCCGAAGGCCATGTCCCCGGCCCGAACGCTTACCAGATTCTCGCCGCCGACTACGTCGACACCGTCGAGGGCACCGGCCTGGTCCATCAGGCACCTTATGGCGAAGACGATATGAATACGCTGAACGCCGCCGGTGTCAACTCCATCGACGTGCTCGATGCCAGCTGCACCTTTACCTCAGCCTGCTCTGATTATGAGGGCATGTACGTCTTCGACGCCAACCTGCCGATCCTGCGCAACCTGCGCGCCGGCGACGGCCCGTTGGCACGCGTTCCCGAGGAACACCGCGCCCTGCTCTTCCAGGAGAAGAGCTACGTGCACTCCTACCCGCACTGCTGGCGCTGCGGCACCCCGCTGATCTACAAGCCGGTCTCCTCCTGGTTCGTCTCCGTGACTAAGGTCAAGGACCGTCTGCTGGAAAACAACCAGAAGATCAACTGGATTCCCGAGAACGTCAAGGACGGCCAGTTCGGCAAGTGGCTGCAGAACGCCCGAGACTGGTCGATCTCCCGCAACCGCTTCTGGGGTTCGCCGATCCCGGTGTGGGTCTCCGACGATCCGAAATACCCGCGCGTCGACGTCTACGGCTCGCTTGAGCAACTCAAGGCCGATTTCGGCGACTACCCGCGTGACGGCGAGGGCAACGTCAACATGCACCGGCCCTACATCGACAACCTCACGCGCGTCAACCCCGACGATCCGACCGGCACGTCGCATATGCACCGCATCTCCGACGTGCTCGACTGCTGGTTCGAGTCCGGCTCGATGCCCTTCGCGCAGTTCCATTACCCCTTCGAGAACAAGGAGTACTTCGAGCAGCATTTCCCGGCCGACTATGTGGTCGAATACATCGGCCAGACCCGTGGCTGGTTCTACGTGCTGCACGTCATGGCCACGGCCTTGTTTGATAAGCCCGCCTTCAAGAACGTCATCTGCCACGGCATCGTGCTCGGCGACGACGGCCAGAAGATGAGCAAGCACCTGCGCAATTACCCGGACGTCAACGGCGTGTTCAACGACTACGGCTCCGACGCGATGCGCTGGTTCCTTATGTCCTCGCCGATCCTGCGAGGCGGCAACCTCATCGTCACCGCCGACGGCATCCGCGACACGGTGCGTCAGGTGCTGCTGCCGGTGTGGAGCTCGTACTACTTCTTCACGCTTTACGCCAATGCGGCCAACGGCGGCAAGGGATATAACGCCCGTGCGCTGCATGCTGACGAGGTGGCTGGCCTGCCCAACATGGACCGCTATCTGCTGGCCCGTACGCGTCGTCTGGTGGTGTCGGTCGAGCATGCGCTCGACACCTTCGCCATCTCCGAGGCGTGCGCCACGGTGCAGGACTTCATCGACATGCTCACCAACTGGTACATCCGCAACAACCGCGAACGTTTCTGGAACGAGGATGAAAACGCCTTCAACACGCTCTACACCGTGCTCGAAGTGCTCATGCGCGTCATGGCGCCGCTCGCCCCGATGGAGTCCGAGTCGATCTGGCGTGGCTTGACCGGTGGGGAATCGGTGCATCTGGCGCAATGGCCGTTCGTCACGCTCGCCGACGAACAGTCGCATGATGTCGGTGCGAACGCCGAATCGACAAGCGAACTCAACCAAGGCAAGGAAACCGAGCTGGGACGTGTCCTGGTCGATGAGCCGGCGTTGGTTTCGGCCATGGAACAGGTGCGCGAGGTCGTTTCCGGCACGCTTTCGTTGCGTAAGTCCTGCCAGATTCGCGTGCGCCAGCCGTTGGCCAAGCTCACCGTTCTGGTGGACGACCCAGATGCCGTCGCCGCCTACGACGATATCCTCAAGACCGAGCTCAACGTCAAGGACGTGGAATTCTCCACCATCGCAGACGCCGGCAAACACGGCTTGAAGATCGTGCACGACCTGAAGGTAAACGCCCGCAAGGCCGGCCCGAGACTGGGCAAGCAGGTGCAGTTCGCCATCAAGGCCTCCAAGTCCGGGGCCTGGCATGTCGACGAAACGGGTGCGCCTGTGGTCGAAACGCCGAATGGTGATCTGAAACTCGAGGAAGGCGAATACACGCTGATCAACCAGGTCGATGAAATCGGTGCGGCTGACCGTGCCAACGACGTTTCCGCGGTGCTTGACGGCGGCGGTTTCGTCATTCTCGACACCGCGTTGAGCGACGACCTCATCGCCGAAGGCTACGCGCGTGACGTCATCCGTGCCGTGCAGGACGCCCGTAAGGACGCTGACCTCGACATCACCGACCGCATCAGCCTGAAGCTTGATGTGCCGGCAGCCGATGCACCGAAGGCCGAGCAGTTCCGCGAGCTGATTGCTCACGAAACGTTGGCCACGACCCTCGACATTAACGCCGACGCGTCCGCCGACGAGCTGAAGGTCACGGTCACCAAGCAATGGCGGTAACAGCCATTGCTGGTTCAACGGTTATTACCGGAATGTGGCCAGCAATGCGGTAGAACTGTAAAAACAAAGAGTTGTGGGTCAACCGATATCCGTATCGGTTGACCCACAACTCTTTTACGTCGTGACAGGCCTTATTCTAAGGCTTGGAGAAAGCTCACCCATATGTAATGCAAAATGCATCTGAGATGCTATCGGAAGCCCTCATTTGATGACGCTCAGCACTCCGTCCGGGCCGATAGCAGGCAGAAAGTCGGGATTGCCGATCTGCATGTAATCGAGGCCGATGCTGCCGCAGAACTGCTTGGCGCTATGCGAAAGATCACCGAACACGTCCACCGGCCAGATATGGCCGTCGACTCTGATGGTGGGGGTGAAGAAGCTGTGGGTGCCTTGCACCGTGGTGTAGAGCTCCTTGCGCTTCGAGTCGTAGTCCGTGGCTTTGGTGATGTAGTCCGCATACATGCCGTTCAACGCCGCCTTGGCGACGTCCGGTTTCACGCCCGCCTTGATGGCCTGCTGGGTGATCCGGTCGTTGCTGACATCCTTGTAATGATTCTCATCCGGCTGGAATCCCCGCTCAAAGAGAGCCGACACGAATGCAGCTGTGTGTTCGGTGTCATGCTCCGAGACATAGGCCACAGCGCTGGCGGTACGTGTCGAATACTGCTTGCTCTGAGGGGTGTCCAGGAAATTGACCACATGGAATTCAAGGTTGATCTGCCGGGCGTTTTGCATGCGCATCAGCGTGGGCTCGAGTTCACGGGCCAACTTGCCGCAGTATGGGCACAAGAAGTCCTCATAGACTTCCACTGTCGGCGCCTTGGGATTGTATTGCGCCTTCGTATAGGCTCTCAGCCCACCCTGCTTGGTGGCGTTCGCCGGTTTGTTTGCCACATGTTGCAATTGTTGGTACGACTGTGCGAGAGCTTCGGGAGAGCTTTCGGCAACAGCTGCCTTGTGGTTGTTCCACACTCTGATGCTTGTGATTATGACGATTGTCGCCACGATTATGACGGTGATGGACAGGATGATATTGCGTAATTTGCGTTCTCTTTTGTTGGTGTGGCTGTCCGTTGTCGCATTCGCTATCGCAGTTGTTTCGGCACCGTGAACCGGTTCGGTGCCGTCCTGCTCCTGTTGACTGACGCTGTCGTTGATATTCACTTCAAACTCTTCCCGTTGTTTGAGCGATGAAGATATAGCTATTGCAAAATCAATACCGTCATCGTATCTAGAACACATAAAAGCTTAGACGGTATTATTTTTTACGTCAAATAGATATCGTTTAACTAATATTCTGAAGATGGTCTCAAGAGATGCCGAAAATTAGATAATAAAATATAAATAGACTAAATAACTATAAATTAAGTAGTATTTTCCGATAAACTATATCCTATAGTAATGAAAAGAAGCCATGTTTAAATTTTAGAAAATAATAGATAAAATAGCGATAGAGAAAAGTGGGTCATTGTCTTGGTCGGCGGTGTCTCTGCATTCCGGGCATTTTCATGGTATGCCGAATGCCTCTTGCGACCGAAGTCTTGCTATTCCGATTTTCCGCCAAAGGTGTCCGCGCCGATTGACGGCAAGACGTTGGGGTTGCCGATGTCCGTTGGGCGCAGTCCTAGATTCGCGCTGAACCGCTGAACGATTTTGCCGTCGTTGTCGGTGGTATTGAGTTCCGACACACTCTCATTGATGCGGATTGTCGGTGGGTAGAATCCTCTGGTGCCGTGCATGGAGGTAAACAGCTCTTTTCGCTTGCTGGTATAGACGGTCGCCTTGCTGATGAAGGTCGAGTATGGAGCCTTCACCGACGCTTCGGCGATGTCGCGGCTCACCCCTGCCTTGGTCGCCTGTCCCACGATTTGCTCGTCGGTGACGTCCTTGTAGTGAATGGCGTCCGGCTGGAAATCCTTCTCGAAGAGCGCGCCGACGAACGCCGTGACGTGGTCGGGATCGTGTTGGGAAACGTAAGCCACCGCATTCGCGGCTCTGGTCGAATATTTGTCGGTCGAAGGAGTGTCATACAAATTGACAATATGGAACTCCAGGTTGATCTGTCGGGCTGCCTGCAGTTTTTCGAGTGTCGGTGTAAGCGCGCGGGTCAGGTCCCCGCAGTACGGGCAGAGGAAATCCTCGTAGACTTCCACTGTCGGCGCTTCGGGATTACGTTCGTCTTGCCGGTAAGCAAGCAGCCCGCCCTCTTCAGTGGAGTTGGTCGGTTTGTCGATGACCCTTTGCAGCTGGTCGTAAGCCTGTTCCTGGGTCTGGGGGAGTGTCTGCTTTGACTTCTTGCCTTGATTGATACCGATGGAAAAGCCGATGACCAGCACCAGTACCATCACAATGAACATTGCGATGCCGCCGATAATCAGTTGATTACGGCCTATGACGCCTTCGTGCTGCCCAATATGTGTTTTGTCGTCATGAACGCTTTCGGGAGGCGTTGAAGTCAGAAGAGGGGGATTCTTTCGCCTTTTGGGAGTGTACGACCGGGAATGCTTGCCAACCTTACTCATTTCCTGATCACCCGATTCCCTTCGCAGTGTTTTCGGACGTTGCCGAAATCCCGGTTATGCCAATATGATGGATTTTATCTCTTTGTTGAGATAATCATGTGTTTGATCGACACATATCAACCATCGAATCTGCTATCTATGGCGGTTGTGAACGTGATACAGGACAGAGGCGGCAACAAGTCCTAAATCCTTGAAGGTTCCGGGCAGGGCAAGTAACCGGGGGTTGTTGTCAGATAACCCCGGAATATCGAGCCGGTGCGCGAATGCATAGATATAGTCAGGGGTCTCAGACTTTCCGGGGTTCTTCGTTGGCGCCGACGGAAGGAAGGACCTTGTGGTTACCGACGTCTTTTGATTTGATGCCCAGGCCGTGTTCGAAGTCGGCGACGAGATCGTCGTAATTGATGCCATCCAACGACCATATATGGTTATTGACGCGAATCAGAGGCGTGCCGAAGCCGCCCTGCGGATGCAGGGCATAGTCGCACAACTCAGGCCGGTGAAGAGTGGTATAGGTGTTTGCCTTATCCATATATTCGGCGTACGTGCCTTGCATCGCCTTGGTCGCCGTGGTTTTGTCGATGCCGGCTTTGACGGCCTGGCAAATGATCTGGTCGTCGCTTACCGGTTTGTAGGCGGTCTCGCTGGGCTGGAAGTCCTTCGCGAACAGTTCTGAGACGAAACCCATCAGATGGTCGGGATCGTTGTCGGCGATATAGGCCGCGGCGCTCGCGGTACGCAACGAATAATGATCGGACGACTGGCCGTCAAGGAACGTGACCGGATGCACTTCGATATTGATTTGGTGAGCCTTGTTCATTTTTTCCAGTGTGGAATCCAACGTGCGGTTGAGCTCGCCGCAGGAAGGACACATGAAGTCGAGATAAATTTCGACGGTTGGGGCCTTGGCGTTGAGATCGGCTTTCTTGCAGGCGTATAGGCCGGCCTTGTTCGTGGCATTGGTAGGCTTTTGCGCCACTGTCTGTAAATCGTGGTAGGCGGCGGAAGTGGGTTGGCTTTTGATTCGCAAGGACTCGTTGTGCCGGGTCCATCCGGTCACGCTGATTACGGCAACCAACGCCACGACAATCAGCATCGCCAGAGCGCCGACCAACGTCTGCTGGCGACGCTCCTTCGCGGCGATTGCTGCGGCTTTGGCGTCGGCAGCGGCCCTGGATTCCCGTCTTTGCATGGCCTGCTTCGCAGAGATTCGATCCTGTGTCATTCGTGTCGTTGTGGAATGCGTCTTCCCGTGTTTGCGTGACATCTTGTTCGGCTTTCCGTGTTATTCGATTGCGCATTTTATCCGTCATGAATCTCCACGAATAAAATCGCTTCTTGGTCTAAATTATACAAGTTCAATGAGAACTCTTGTTTCTGCCATCTTTCGATTGCATGCCATGCAGTTTGGATGTATTTTTCTCACAGTATTTAGACAAAAGCCGATAATATTTCATCCTATAGAACGATGGCGGAGCGGTTGCAAATCCGTATTCTTGGATACTCGTAAGGGGCGTCAAGCCTGGTATCGCCAGCGGACTTCAGGGAACCGGCAGGTTTGAGGCTTCAAAAGCAAGATAAAAGATAAAACAAGAAGATTGATATCCGCAACTGACAACCACGAGGGGAATGGCTGATTGAAAGAGAATATCAACGTCATGAACAACAACATGGATGCCATGGCCACCACAACGGTGAATGTGCCGGTTTTACCGGCGAGACCCGTTTCCGCATCATCTGGTGTCTCGGCAGGTTTTCGACGCTATGTCATCACAGGACATGGCATATACGATAGGGGAGCAACGACGAGTGCCGCTGCCGCAGTGAACGGCGAAACCGCGAGTGTGGCGACGGGCAAAGCCCCCAATGCTCGGTTGGCCAGGCTTGTGACGGCTGCGTCGGGCAACACTGCCAAGACGATGCCAGATGTTTCCGATACGCCGGTCGCTGGGATTGCCGATCAACATATTAAGACCGCGCCTTCCGGTTTCTGGGGCAAGATTCGTTCCAGCCGCCTGGGGCTGACGACCTTCGACATCAAGATGATCGGCGTGGTCTTGATGGTGGTCGACCACATCCATCAGATGTTCGCCACACACGGTGCGCCGAACTGGCTCGATTGGTTCGGCAGGCCCGTGGCCACGCTGTTCTTCTTCGTCAGCGTCATCGGCTTCTCTCACACGCACAGCAAAAAGGCCTATATGGTGCGGCTTTACGTGTGTATGGTGCTGATGGCGGTGCTCGACGTGGTGTTGCAGCAGGTGGTCAACTACAACGGTGCACAGCTGGTCAACAACATCTTCCGCGATCTCTTCATCGGAACGGTTTTCATGGCTGCGGTCGACTGTTTTGAGGCCGCGTTCAAGAAGCGCGGGAACAAGGCTTCCGCAGGATTCGGTGCGGCGGTGCGTGGAGGCGACGAGCGTACCGGTTCGGCACATGGTGTCATCGGTCGCCACGATGTTGCCTCTGCTGGTGCAAACGGATCCGATGCTAATCAGAGCGTAATGCGCGCTAGCCGACATGCCAGCAGTGTCACCCGTGGTTTCCGCGTGAAAAAGACCATGGAAGGCGTGCTGCTGTTTGCCCTGCCGTTCCTGCTTTCGCTTGTCCTTTTGCCGTTCCTGGCTCAAGGTGACGGTCCGCAAAGCCCGGTGATGATCTGGGTGTTGCGCGTGCTGACCGCGGTCGACCCAGCGATTCTGCTTGCCGAAAACACCGTCATGGTGTTGCTCATCCCCGTGATGTATGCGCTGCGCAACGCGAAACACAGTGTGATCTGGCAGAGCTCGGCCATTGCCGTGGTCGCGGTCTGTTATGCCTTTGCCGGACAGACGCAGTGGATGATGATCTTTGCGATTATCCCGATTCTGCTTTACAACGGAGCGAAGGGTCGCGGCGACAAGTACTTCTTCTACATCTTCTATCCCGCGCATATCGCCGCGTTGTACGTGCTGGCAAGTCTTGTCTGAGAAAGCGTGTGAGCGGTTTGGGTTTATCGCCCTCGAAACAATCGGATAAAAGACCGATCGGTTTCTGACAGCCTGATTGATTGGCCTATTCCATCCGGGCTGACGATCACAGTATCAGAAATGGATATAAGAAAGGTTCCGTCACCATGTCACCTTGCGGCGGAACCCTCCTTATATACTGCGGTTAATATGGAATCACACGATTTACCCATTTCAAATTACGTGATCAATCAGGCGGCAAACTACCGAATAATCACAGATACTTCTGCTCTATCGCTATCGCCTTGCCGTCTGCTCCGATCGAAGGGGTGACCCCAGGATCGCCGACCTGCTCGTCCTGAAGCCCGATGGAGTGAATAAGCGTGGGTTTGATGTCCTGGAGCACATGCAGCTTACGATAGTTCCATATGGTGCCGTTGATGCAGATGGTCGGGGTCGAGAAACGGAACTCGTCCTGCAGGTGTACATACAGCTCCTTGCGTCTGGTCGTATATTTCGTCGCCTTTTCGACGTAGTCGTTGTAGGTACCTTTCGTCGCGTTTTCGGCGACGTCTTTGCTGACTCCCGCTTTGAGAGCGCGATTGACGATTTCCTGATCGCTGACCTTGCGATTGTTGTCTTTGTTTGGCTGGTAGTCCTTGTCGAAAAGCGCTGTCGAGAAATCGAGCAGCTTGTCCGGCTCGTGCGAGGCGACGTAGGCGAAAGCGCTTGCAGAACGGGTGGAGTAGTGGTTCATCGTCTTGGAATCAAGGAAATTGACGGGATGGATGTAAAGATTGACCTGCTTGGCCTTCTGCATGAGCTTGAGCGGCTTGGAGATTCTGTGCTCTATGTTCGCGCAGCCGGGGCAGAAGAAATCGACATAAAGGTCGAGGTCCGGGGCCTTCGGATTGTAGTCGCTGGCCTTGAACGTGGGCAGACCACCTTGCTCGGTCATACCGGCCGGTTTCTGGCTCAGCTCCTGCAATTGCTGGTAGTTGCTTTCCTCGCCATGTTTGTGGTCCCAGAAGGCATAGCAGCCGGCGATGATGATGACGACTGCCAGGACCGCTGCGACAATACTGCAGATGATGATGGCGCGGCGCTGCCGAGCCTTATCGTGAGCCGCCAAAGTTTCCGCGCCCGCTGTCGCTTCTTTTTGGTTTGCCGATGCTTTGATGCCGCCGTTGGCGTTCGCTGTATTTGCGTCTGTCCGTTCAGGCTCCCGAATGTCGTTACCTTGACCATTGCCTGCTACCATGTCACATCTCCCCCTGACCGACGCACAGTGTGACGAAAGTCTCATTTCTTGTCTCTTTGAGAGTTTACTAGTTTTCCTGCTCAAACACCAACGCCAACAGTATTCGAGTTGTTTTTTGTATATAATTATAATTAACCCGTAGTAATATATCAAACAATTAATGTAATTAGTTTCATTGAGTATAAATAAATATGTAGAAATCATGTATCTACGTAAATCTGATTATTGATTTGAACGCAGGATTTCCTTCCCTGTTTTGATAAAGTATTGCATACAGATATGCGTGATAACAACGAGTTGGTTGGCATGTTACGTCCGGCACTGAGCGAAGCTGAAGAAGATGAGCTGTCCTACGAAGAAGCGGTAAGGTGACTGCAAAATGATGATGGCGTTCGGCTGACTGAAGGGCAGGTTTGGGCAGAAGCTTAAATAGGCAGAGGCATAGCTGTCTTGTAATTCCGCTACTTGGGGAGGCACCTTTGTATATACGATTATGTCGTCAACGGTAAGAGTGCGATAGGCTGGCTCATTGACTGTTACCAGATCAGAACCGATAAAAAGAGCGGAATCGTCAATGATCCCAACGATTACAGTGACGACCCACGTTACATCGTCGACCTAGTAGAGCGAGTCATCACCGTAAGCATGAAAACTCTAGACATCATGGACTCTCTCCCCCCACTAAACGAGCTTCCCCAGCCCGCCAACTGGCCTCAAGCGTGGCAAAAATAAAGATTTTATCTTTTGTGAAATTTTTATAAGGGGCTCAAATGTTCTCTAAAACGGAACTTCTGTATAAAGTATTCGAGAAAACGCCTCGATAGCTCAGTTATGGAATTCAGACTTATTGATTAGTTAATGCATTTTAGGCAATCAAAACTTATAGGAGGTGTCCTGTTGACCTTTTTAGAGAACGGATAAACTCTTCTTGCTTATTTTTCTCTTTTCTTATATCTATTGCTTTCAGTTCGCGTTCTGAGCGGGGAAGTTTTCCCTTGATTACATTGTTTTTAATCAGTAAATTAACAAGACGGATAATGTCATCTTTAGATAATTGATTATTTAGAGGATGCAATGTTATTGCATCACAATTACAGTAAGAATACCCATTATCTTGTCGTCTTCTAAAAAGGTACACCTCGGCTAGTGAGGTCAAATTGTATTCCGCTGAATGAGAATAGGGTTCCACTGCTATTTGCGGTTTTTATATCAGAATTATTCGCAAGTAGTGCAGAAATATCTTCGTTAGTTTCGGGGATACTTATGTAAGGTTTTAAATTTAATAATAATGGAATAGGAGTTCCGAATATTTCTTGAATTAGGTTATAAATGTTTAGCGTCTTTTCGATGGCGAAAGCTGACGCATTTATTTTAACACTGAAATAATCGTTGTAGTCATGGCGGATATATTCTTCATTAGGAACATCTATATCAATAGAAACTCCATCAACAAGTGTAGAGATGTACCGATGCCCTACACTATATAAACCTGTTTTATCCGTAAAAGTGATGCCATTTATACCTAATTTATTTATAAGAGAATGCGCAGCGTCTTGGAAATGTTCAATGTCTTCTTTAGATGTCTTAGGCCTTTTCTCATTTTGATTAAATTTTGAAGAACCGATGACATCTAAATTTGTTTCTGCCTGAATTGAATAAAAATAGTTTTCTTCAGTTGTGGGGATTCGACCATTTGCCAGATCCTTTATCTGTGTAAAGTCTTGTGTTGTAAAGGCGTGTTCGTCTCCAGTAAGGTCAAATTTTTTATTAATAATTGTGATTATATTATTAAGACTTTGTTCGCTATTCACATTGAAAGCCTGTTGAAATTGGAGAGGGCCTTTAATGTCTTCAACTTTGATTCCTATACCGATAGGAACAGTTTCTGTTTTGTTTTGTCCTGATGCAAACCCGGACTCATAGTACAACCATGGCGCTTGATAAGAATTTGGAGTTAAAATAATAAAAAGTAATTTTGCATTTTCAAGCTGCTCATGTATACGGTTAACCCAATTGGTTCCATAAGCTATACTTGCACCATCACTTGAAACGAAAAAGTCAATGCTATTGACGTAAACTTTATTGAGTCTATCTTCAATGATTTTTACTAGTTCGGAATCTTTACTTGAATGACTGAAGAAAACTACAGGTTTTTCGTGATTGTCCATTTCTTTTTCTCTCATCGTTTGTTGTTAACCTAGAATATACGCTTTATCTACTAAAATAAAAAGTATCTACTTCTTCGAAAGGAACCAAAATGGCAGAAGAAAACAAACCGCAGCCGGAGAGCTTCCAGCTCGACCATACCAAGGTGAAGGCGCCGTATGTGCGCTTTATCGACACCGAGACCGGCGAGAAGGGCGACGTCATCTCCAACTATGACCTGCGCCTGGTGCAGCCCAACGAGAACGCCATCCCGACCGGCGGCCTGCACACCATCGAGCACACCATCGCGGTGCTGCTGCGCGAGCGCATCCCGGGCTACATCGACTGCTCGCCGTTCGGCTGCCGCACCGGCTTTCACCTGCTGACCTGGGGCGAGCACAGCACCGAGGACGTCGCCAAGGCCCTGAAGGAATCGCTCGAGTTCATCGCCTACAAGGCGACCTGGGACGACGTGCCGGCCACGGACATCAAGAGCTGCGGCAACTACCGCGACCATAGCCTGTTCACCGCCAAGGAATGGTGCAAGAAGATCCTCGACGAAGGCATCAGCTCCGATCCCTACGTGCGCAAGGTGGTCTGATTCCGAAGACGTTGCGATTTCTGTAAGAGTCGTGATTATTTTCAATACGATAAGAGACGCTGGCAAGGTATTTGCTGGCGTCTCCTGTTTTTTATCTGTAATAGCTGAATGTCAATCATCTGGAAAGCCCCCATGTTAGGCTTTCCTTCGGTATTTGTAATAGAAGTAGATGAGGTAGGTATTTCATGAGCGGGCAGCAGTCGGACGAACACATTCGGAAAGCGACGCAGGCGGATTTTGAAACGATTCAGCGCAACTTCGATCGAGCGCGCAAGCTCATGGCGCAAAACGGCAACCCGACGCAGTGGGGCACGATCTGGCCGCCGGCCGAACTCGTTCAGCAAGACATCGACGGCGGCAACGCAATGCTGCTGGTGGACAACGCGGGAGAGAACGGTTCCGAACGCGTTCTCGCGCAATTCGCCATGTTCACCGGGCTGGAACCGACCTACGCCGAAATCGAGGGTAAGTGGCTTGACGATGACGATTACGCCACGATGCACCGTCTCGCTTCGTCCGGTCTCAAACGTCACAGCGCCAAAACCTGTCTCGATTGGGCGGTCAAGACCTACGGCAACGTGCGCTGCGACACCCATCCGGACAACCTGGCGATGCAGCATGTCTTCGAAGGCGATGGGTTCCAGCGTTGCGGACTGATTCACGTCATGAACATCACCGACAAACCCGACGTGCGCATCGGCTACCAGCGCCACGAACGCTGAAATAATGGCTTGTTGACTTGGAACAAGTACGGTAAACCGATATCGTAAAATACCGACTCATGCGTTGCGGAAACTGATAAATTTGTCGCTTATGTAGCTGTTTGGCCTTGACGATTGCGTTCGTCACCTCTGCGCGACACAATATTGGTTATGACATTGAACGCACTCGATCCCTGGCCCTTCTCGTCTACTCTCGGAAAGGCGAACTACGCTGCAGCGTTGCGGCGCTACCCAGGGCAGGCCATTGTCGACCTCAAGGCGATGCGCGACAACATGCGGCATCTGGTCGAGGTCGTTGGCGGGCCGAAATCCGGTACGGCCGTGATGGGCGTGGTGAAGGCCGACGGATACGGGCATGGGCTGATTCCCTCCGCGTTGGCGGCGCTCGCGGGTGGCGCGACATGGCTGGGAACCGCGCAGCCGCGTGAGGCGTTGCTGCTGCGCATGGCCGGCATCGATTCCAGCCGTTGCCATATTCTCACATGGATGTACAACGGGCGCAACGCTCCGCTGATCGAACTCATCGCCAGCGACATCGACATTTCGGTGGGCTCGCTCGACGGCATCGACGCCGTGGCCGCTGCCGCGCGCAAGCTCGGCATGCCGGCACGAGTGCATGTCAAGGTCGACACCGGCTTCGGCCGCAACGGTTTCACCGCCGAGGGTTTTCAGGCCGCGCTCGACAAACTGGTGCCGTTGGCCCGCGAAGGCGTGCTTGACATCGTGGGGCAGTGGAGCCATTTTTCTGTGGCCGATGCTCCTGACGTGCCGGAATTCGTGGAGGCGACCGACCAGCAGCTTGAAAGCTTCAAGCAGTTCACCGCACGGATGGAAAAAGCCGGCATTGCGCCGCGTATCCGCCACATCGCCAACACTGCGGCCACGCTTTCGCGTCCGGAGGCCCGTTTCGAGCTGACACGGCCAGGCATCGGGCTTTACGGTTATGAAGCCGACCCGGCGATGGGCACGCCGTCACGATACGGTCTGAAACCGGCGATGACCCTGCAGGCGCAACTGGCCACCGTCAAGGGCGTCGAGGCGGGACATGGAATTTCGTACGGACGCACCTACATCACCGACGAGGAGACCAGCACGGCCATCGTGCCGTTGGGATACGCCGATGGCATTCACCGTTCGGCTTCAGGATTCGACGAGGCCGGGGCGAAGCGCACGCGCAAGCCGGGCGGGCCGGTACGTGTAATGACCGCCGAGGGACCCAAGCTGATGCGGGTTTCGGGGCGTGTGTGCATGGACCAGTTCATCATGGATCTGCACGGCGATTTCGAAAAGCTTGGCGTGCATGAAGGCGACACCGTCGAACTCTTCGGACCGGGGCGTGGCGAGCAATACGCGGAGCCGACCGCCGACGATTGGGCCCGTGCCGCTGACACCATCAGCTATGAGATCTTCACCTGCCTGCGCACGCGCATCCCGCGGCTCTACCTGCATGCTCAGGATGTGCTCGATGCGCAGGATACGAGCAAGCTCAGCGCCAAGTCGCTGCTGTGACATTGGATGGTATTGCCGTGGCGCCATTGTGGCTGTGATGTTATAGGCAATATTCATTAAACGCGTGTCAGGCGGGCGTCGCAATGCTGTGACCGCCCGCTTTTTCGGATGTGGTTGATTCGCGCGTAAGGCCAATGAAGGCAAGGCATGATGATTTGTTGAAGTGTGTTCTATTCGCACGGATATGTTCGGATTGTCCAAGCTTGAAACGACGACACGGAACTGTCGAATCCGGAATTGCATTTCTGTATCTTTAGTTATAGTCTTACTGACTATAAGTGAATAAAGCATTCAAGATAAATATTTTTATCACACACTAGATAATTGATGTAATTAAGAAGGTGAATGATGAGTGATGAAGCGAAGGGGTCGTCGCTGAGCGTCGAGGCGCAAGGCATCGATGTCATCGACGAATCGGAACGTAAGGGCAAGCCCTCGAGCCTGTTCTGGCCTTGGTTCGCGGCCAACATCTCGGTGCTGGCCATGTCGTACGGGGCGTGGGCGCTCGGTTTCGGGATTTCGTTCTGGCAGGCGGGGCTGACCACCATCATCGGCGTCGTTGTCTCGTTCCTGCTGGTGGGCATCGTCTCCATCGCGGGCAAGCGCGGCAACGCGCCGACCATGGTGATCACGCGCGCCATCTTCGGCGTCAAAGGCGCGAAGGTCCCTGCGGCCATGTCGTGGATAGCGACGTTGGGCTGGGAGATCTCGTTGACGGTCACCGCCGTGCTCGCTATGTCCTCCACGCTGCAAAAACTCGGTATGGGTTCCGGCGCGAGCGCCAAGATCATCTCGACGGTCGTGGTCGTCGGGCTGGTGGTGGTGGCCGGCATCTTCGGCTATGACCTCATCATGAAATGCCAGCAGATCATCACCATCGTCACCGGAATCGTGACCATCGGCTTCTTCATCCTGGGCTGGGGCAACATCGATTTTTCGCGAGTCGGTTCTGCCCATGCCGGCGGCCTGCCGGCGATGCTGGGATGCTGCCTGTTCGTCATGACCGGCTTCGGGCTGGGATGGGTCAACGTCGCCGCCGACTATTCGCGCTACCTGCCGCGCAAATCATCCAACGCCGGCATCGTGGCCTGGACCACGTTCGGCGCTTCGATCGCCAACGTGCTGCTGATCGTCTACGGTCTGCTGCTTGCGGTCTCCAACGCCGATCTCGACAAGCAGGTCGGCCTGGACCCGGTCGGTGCCATGGCCTCGATTCTGCCTACGTGGTATCTGGTGCCGTTCACGCTGGTGGCGGTGCTCGGGCTGATGAGCGGCGCGATCATGGACAACTATTCCAACGGTCTCGATCTGCTGTCCTTCGGTATCAAACTGCCGCGCACGTTGGCGGCCGCGCTGACCGCCGTGCTCACGGTCATCGGCGTCATCTACGTCACCTTCTTCTCCGACACCTTCATCGGTCCGTTCCAAGGCTTCCTTATCACGCTTGGCGTGCCCATGGCGGTGTGGACCGGCATGTTCGTGGCGGATGTGCTGCTGCGCAAGCACGATTACGACAGCGCGGACCTCTATGACCCTGCGGGACGCTACGGCGCGTGGAACGTCAAGGCGCTGGTGATCCTCGTGGTAGGCACCGTGCTCGGCTGGGGGCTCGTGGTCAATTCGGCGGCGAGCTGGCTGAACTGGCAGGGCTATCTGCTCGGCCTGTTCGGCGGTAAGGACGGGATGTGGGCGCAAGCCAATCTCGGCGTGTTCGTGGCGCTGGTGGTCGGCCTGCTCGGCACTTTGATTTTCCAACGCAGTGACATCAAACGACAGGAAGGAGCCAACTGATGGTTGACAAGGATGAATGGCTGGTGGTCGTGGACCGCCAGAAGGTGTTCGCACAAAGCGATTGGTCGACCTGGGCCTGTGCCGACGGATCGTATTATGCCACGGACGAGCCTTTCAAGCGCCTGGCGAACGCCTACGGCGATCGGGTGGCCTACACCCGCTACATCGCGCCTGACAAGCCGCGGGACGCGTGGGTCGACTACTTCAAGGACTGGCCGCAGTTCCTCGTTCCACCGGATGACCCGATGTACGACTTCACCGACGAGACGGCCGAGCTTGCCAAAGGCCATCCTGTAGTGAGCAGAACGACGTTCGGCAAGTGGGGCGACGAATTGAAGCGGGCTGTGCAAGGTGCCAGGAAGATCGCGGTGTGCGGGGTGGCCACCGATTGCTGCGTCCTTCAGACTGCTTTGGCGGCGGCCGATGACGGCGTCGCCGTCCGGCTGATTGAGGATGCGTGCGCGGGCAGTACGCCTGAAAACCAGAAGCTGGCCATCGAGACGATGAAGCTGTTCACGCCGTTGATCACCGTGATCAATACCAAGGAATTATTAGGCTGACTATTATCGGCTTTTGCTGCTGGAAGCGGCAGGATACGAATTTTTTGGCCTGTCATAAAAGGGTAAAAGATATCGTTCCTGCCTTCGCTTCATACGTCTCCATCAATAAAGAAAGTCGTTTGCCACATCAAAATGGGAGTCGGCTTTTTGTCTCCATGTGATGCGTGGCATGATCTTGCAATTTATATTGGGCGCGCGAGTGATGTGGGCTATCATCAAGAATATAGTGTCAGGTTTGATTGGCGATGTCCTCGGACTGGCGCAATGGCTTGGTTTGATGGAGCGAGGTACGTGATGGAAACTGCCGATGGCGAAGAAGTGCTGGAGGATGAGGGTTACGATGCCTTCGACGAGGAGCGTTGGGCGCCCGAACCGCCGAAATCCCAATCCCGCACCGCCTTCCAGCGCGACCGCGCCCGTCTCATCCATTCCTCGGCCCTGCGCAGGCTCGGAGCCAAAAGCCAGATTCTGGTGGCCGGAACCGACGATTTCGCCCGCACGCGCCTGACGCATACCTTGGAAGTCGCGCAGATCGGCCGGCAGATCGGTTCGATGCTGGGCTGCGACCCGGACGTGGTCGACTGCGCCTGCCTCGCCCACGACTTGGGACACCCGCCCTTCGGACACAACGGGGAGCGCGTGCTGGCCGATATCGCCTCCGGCATCGGAGGTTTTGAAGGCAATGCGCAGACCTTGCGCTTGCTGACGAGGCTCGAGCCGAAGGTCTTTCACGCCGACGGACGTTCCGCAGGGGTCAATCTTACGCGCGCCTCGCTCGATGCCGCGGTGAAATACCCTTGGACCCTGGACGAGGCCGCAGCACACCCGAAAGGGGAGCGAAGCCTGAAATTCTGCGTCTACCCGGATGATGTCGACGTCTTCAACTGGCTCAAGGCCGGAGCGCCGAAAGACGCCAAGCCGATGGAATGCCAGGTCATGGACCTTTCCGACGACATCGCCTACAGCGTCCACGACGTGGAGGACGCCATCGCCACCGGCACCTTCAACCCGCTGGCCCTGGCCGACCCACGCGTGCTCGACGGCGTGGTGGAGATGACCCGCGAATGGTACGGACGGCAATGGAACCCTGACCAACTGCTCGAGGCCTTGCACCGCCTGATGAAGCGGCATATGTTCCCCTCGCATTTCAACGGTTCGCGTCAGGCGCTGGCGCAGTTGAAAAACATCACCAGCTCGCTGATCGGCCGGTTCGCCGGTTCCGTCGAGCAGGCGACGCGCGAGAAGTACGGGCAGGGCAAGCTCACCCGTTACAGCGCCAACGTCGTCATTCCCGATGAGACCAATTACGAAATCGTGGCGCTCAAGGGCATCGCCGTCTACTTCGTCATGGCACCGCGTGAACGCGAGCCCCTGCACGATCAGGAACAGCAGATCGTCGCCGACTTGGTCGACGTGCTGATGGCGGATTCCCCGCGTCCCTCCGACGCGCTGGAAACCGTGTTTCTCGAGGACTGGAACGAATCCACCAACGATGACGAGCGGCTGCGCGTGGCTATCGACCAGGTGGCGAGCCTCACCGACGGCTCGGCGATGACCCTGCACTCTCTGATCTGCTGAGTCCGCGCATCGTCGTCTTGCGCGATGAACGCCGGAAGACGCGGACCTGCACGTCTTGTCGTTCGAGGATCGGTGCCGTTGCGTTGCCCTGGAATCAAGAAATCTTGATTTCCGGTCTGGGCGTATACGTTTTGATTGCCCTCATGCACGGCACACGGTAAGGTGGGCAATTATGGCTGGAATGATTCTCAAAACGGACGTGGAGAAGGTGCGTGCCACGGCGGACCTCTACGATATCGTCTCCTCGACGGTGACGCTCAAGGCCGCGGGCACCGGTACTTTTATGGGATTGTGCCCCTTCCATGACGAGAAGACGCCGAGTTTCAGCGTACGGCCCTCACTGGGTGTCTGGCATTGCTTCGGCTGCGGGCTCGGCGGGGACGTCTTCGCCTACGTCGAACACCGTGAGAACATCGATTTCCGCGAGGCCGTCGAGCTTCTGGCCGACAAATACCATATCGAACTGCATTACGAGAAAAGCGACGGAAACCGTGAGGAGCACCATGGCTCCAAACGCGCCCGCCTGCTCGAGGCCAACGAGGAGGCGCAGCGCTTCTTCGTCTCCCAGATCATGAGCCCCGAGGCGTTGGCGGCGCGGAAGCTTCTGGGCGGCCGCAACTTCAGCCAGGCGGATTGTGAGCGTTTCGGTTGCGGCTATGCCCCGCAGGGGTGGGACAATCTCGTCCGGCACCTGGCCGGCAAAGGCTTCACCCAGCAGGAGATGCTGGATGCCGGTCTTGCGCGTCAGGGTCAGCGCGGCATCTACGACTATTTCCGCGGCCGTGCCACCTGGCCCATTCGCGATTCCACCGGGCGCACGCTCGGTTTCGGCGCCCGCAAACTCTATGACGACGACACCATCAACGCCAAATACATCAACACGCCCGACACCCAGCTCTACCGCAAGACCCAGGTGCTTTACGGCATCGACCTGGCCAAATCCAGCATCGTCAAGAAGCGCCAGGCCGTCATCGTCGAGGGCTACACGGACGTGATGGCGTGCCATCTGGCCGGCATCGACACCGCCGTGGCCACCTGCGGCACCGCGTTCGGCGAAGAACACGCCAAAATCATCCGCAGGCTGATCTCCGACGATTCCCTGGGCGCCGTCCAGCTCGTCGGACCGCTGAAGGTCGAAGGCCAATCCCTGAGTTCGCGTATCGTCTTCACCTTCGACGGAGACGCGGCGGGGCAGAAGGCCGCCATCCATGCCTTCGGATTGGATTCCGCGTTCCTTTCCCAGACCTTCGTAGCCGTAGCCGACAACAATCTCGATCCCTGCGACCTGCGCATCCAGCAGGGCAACGAGGCGGTTCGTTCACTGATCGACCACGCGAGGCCGCTCTACGATTTCGTCATCGATACCGCCATCAACCGGTTTGATACGTCCTATACCACGGGCCAGATGGGTGCGGTAAAGGCCGTCGCACCGCTGATCGCGCAGATTCGTGACCGTTCTCTGCTCGATATCTACACCCGTAAGGCGACCCGCCGCATCGGCGTGGATCTTGACATCGTCAGGCGCGAGGTCAACGCCGCCAGACGAAGGCTGCATGTGCGCGATGATGACGCCTATGCGCCCAAACGCCGGGGCGGCAACGGCTTCGGCCGCATAGGGACGCTAACGATGGGAACAGCTATGCGAACCCGGCAGCGCGCAAGGCTCTGCAACATCGAGATGCCGCCGACCAGACGTATTTCCGCGTCGACGATGCGGTGTTCATCTGCGAGCAGCAGTTCATGGCCGTGCTCATCCAGGTGCCGCGCGCCATCAACGTCAATGCGTTTGCGCGTCTGACGCTTGCCGATTTCATGACCCCGGTGTTCCGCACATTGTTCCAGGCGATCGCAGCGGCAGGCGGTTTGCCGGATAACGGCACGCCGCAAGGTCTGTGGATGCACAATCTGACTAAAGCGGGCGGTCCGATGCTCGAACAGGTCATCAACGAGCTGGCCGTTATGCCGCTTCCGTTGCCCGGAGGCGATGGCCAGAACGGCAATGCCCGTGATGCGAACGTCGCAGGTGCGGGCATCAATGGCGACGAAACGTCGAATTCCGCCGCCGCGCAGCTTCGTGCACCCACCGCGGAAGAGCAGCGTTACGCCGCGGAACTGACTGCAAGACTGCTGGACGTCGGCTATATGCGTCGTATCGGTGCCGCAAAACGTAAAATGGCACAGATACCGGACGGTGAGGAGAAAATCAGGATTTTGGGGGAAGTCACCAACATGGAGGCCGCCAGGAAGGATCTGCAGGCGCAGGTTTACGGCAATGCCGTCGCCTGAGTGCGCTGTTGTCGAAAACACGGCAGGCCGCAATCGATTTCCAAAAAAATTTATGAATTTTGGTCGCTTTGGTACACCCCAAAAAAGTCAATAAAATCTTGGATTTTTCCCGTGTTTTCCTGTCATTCAAATGAAAATGGTCGCTAAATGCTCGTTTTTTCGTACTTTTCCGCTCTCGAATACCCATACAATAAGAAGTAAGAGAACGAATACACGCATTGCTGTGGAGTCTAGATACGTACTGGAATGTGTTTTCGTCGGCCGTTGCATCGGCTTTGTGATGGATGGGGAAACTGGATGATTGTGACGTTTGGGTGTGCCGTGCGGGCATGGCTCTTTCCGATTGGACTGCAGCGATGAGAGGCGGTCATGATGTCGGATATTTCCGTTTGATGGTTTGGCTGGTGTTTTGATGCGCAAGTGGATCGTCAAAGAACTGAAAAACGACACCATTCTGGTGGTGGCGACGATACTCGCCATCATTTCCTGTTTTATCGTTCCCCCGGATCGTCAGTACCTCGGCTACATCCACATGAACACCATTTCGCAGCTTGTCTGTCTTATGCTGGTGGTCTGCGGTTTCCAGCGCATCGGGGTTTTCCACATCATCGGCACCAAGCTGCTCGAGCATGTGCATACCGAAGGCGCGTTGGTGATCGCACTCGTCTCCCTGACGTTCTTCTCCGCGATTTTCATCACCAATGACGTTTCCCTGGTCACGTTCATTCCTTTTGCGATTTCCGTATTGGTCATGGCGAACATGGAAGACAAGGCCGTTCTGGTGGCGACATTGATGACCATCGGCGCCAACACCGGAAGCATGCTCACACCGGTCGGCAACGCCCACAATCTTTACCTCAAATCCGTCTCCAAGATGCCGACCTCCGAATTTCTGGAGGTCATGGGGCCGTTCTCCGTTGCTTCCGCGATTATGCTGCTTGCCGTCATCCTGATCGTATTCCGCCGTCGCAACAGTCAGGCAGACTTCGCGGGGCTGGGACGCAAGGGTATTGAGCAGTCGCTTTTCGCGCCGCAAAGCGAGGGACAGCCCGACGAGGTCCGTGTCCTTGGTTATGGCGCAGGCTATGGCGGCTGGCGTGCGATGGTCTACATCGTGTTGTTCCTCATCTGCATCTTCGCTGTGGGCGGTTGGATTCCGCTGTGGCTGATGTGCGTTTTGGTGTTCGGCATGTTCCTGATCTGCGATCGTCGCGCGTTCCTCAAGGTCGACTGGAGCCTGCCTCTCACCTTCGTCATGTTCTTCATTTTCATCGGCAATATGCGTCGCGTGCCGGAATTCTCGAATTTCGTGGCCTCGATAGTCAACCAGCATCCGATGGAGGTCGCCGTCGCGTCGAGCCAGATCATCAGCAACGTGCCCACTTCCATTCTGCTTTCCGGTTTCTGCAACCAATGGCGCGAGCTGATCATCGGCACCAATCTCGGTGGGCTCGGCACGCTGATCGCCTCGATGGCCTCGCTGATCTCCTATCAGCAGATCGCGCGCAAATACCCGGACAAGAAGGGCCGCTATCTGCTGGTCTATACTGTGGTAAACGTGCTGTTTCTGGCAGTGCTGCTGGGATTGGCGTTGATTATCAACTGATAACGAGCGATTGTTTAGCGCGGTAATGAATATTTTGTCATTCCGCCGCAAGTGATGCTTTGCAATTCGCCTTTGTCAGTGAGGCCTTCAAGCGCATCAGTGAGTTCTCCGGAATTGGTACCCAACTCGGTTTGGATTTCACGTAGGCTCATGGCGTCTTTCCGCTTTGACAAAAGGTGCTTGGTTATTTGCTCGAGCGCGTCGATCTCGAATTGATGTGTCTGACTGCCGACCATCCATTCCCGCAATTGCGATTGGATATTTTTAGGAAGTCTAGCCAATGTTTTCTTGTCCGGGTTGCTATTGAGAAGCTGCCAGACTTTGCTGCCTGCGAAAACCACGGACGAAAACGGAGTGACGGACAGTACCTGGCTTCCGACAAGGGCTTCGGTCGGGTTGGTAGTGAAGAGGTGCGGCCCACCAAGCGGGAATGTATAGCGCTTGGCTTTGCCTAGGCCTTCACCGTGATCAGCGTTATCGGGGTTACCTGTTTCTTTGCCAAGCTCATTGCCGTCTTCATTAGAGAGATGCGGCTCGGGCCATGCGCAGTCGAGTACCGGTTTGGGCAGGATCATCGCCACCGATCCCGGTCCGACACGAAGTTGCGGGCTGGCGAGACTTTGCGAGTAGGCATCGAGGATACGCTGCACGCCGGTGCCGTAGTTTTCGCTCAGGTGCAGGGCTTCGAACACGTCGGCAAGCCATGCGTTGCGTGATTCGCTGACCCCGTTCAACAGGTCGTTGACCTCGAAGCCGTCCACCAGGCCGCCGGGGGAGACGATTTCGATGCTCGAGTCGAAAACGCTGATCAGAATCGGCCCGCTCTTGTCGTAATCACGGTGCAGGACGGCGTTGATCAGGGACTCGCGCAGAGCGGTTTCGGGCCATGCGTTTTCGGGATTGTGGCGGTTGAAGAACATCATCGTGGCGTCGATCTGCTTCATGAGCGAACCGGAAACGTTCTGCCGTTGCACGAGTTTTGCCTTGGTCTCACCTTCGAATACCGCGCATTTGACGAGGTAAGGGCATTGGTCGGAAAGCAGTAGCGCTACATTGGTGGCTTGATTTTCAGCGTCAAAGAGGTGTAAACGAACAAGGTTGTCATTCGACCACTCAAGTCCGGCAGAAGCGAATGCCGGTTTTGCATATTCAAAGGTCAGATTCTGGCTCGAGCTCAAACGCTGGTCGAAGGGCGACGCAGCAGAAAACACCTCGGCAGCTTGCCGAGTGTCGTCGTTATCAGCGGTCTGGGGCATTCCCTCGTCCGTATCCATGACTCGAGTTTATCGTCACTTTGCGACACGAATAGCATGTTTCCATTGCAATTCCGCCATATTGTGGGTCTATCTTATTGTCGAGAATCAAATATAAATGGCATTGATTTCTGGCTTTTCGAGGGTAAAGATCAATACGAATTCAATTGAATTATTAGGAAGTATTTGTTTCCTGCTGATGATTGTAGTAGATATTCCCAGTGCCCAATATTTTTGGCGGTGACGTCCCTTTCGCAGGACCAAGTGACCCCGGCGAGATTCGAACTCGCGACCTACAGATTAGAAGTCAGTTGCTCTATCCAACTGAGCTACGGGGCCAAACAACAATGCTTTATTGTATCAGCACGTCTGACGCAAGAATGGCAGGAACGCCGCCACCATATAATCATCTTTGGTGAAGTTCCTGCCATTCATCCGATTCGCGAAAGGCTGTTTGGCAATAGAATAGCCGGTTTCAGCGATTTAGTAGATGGCGGACACTTCGGTGGCTGCTCGTAGCGCAATCGCCACGTCTTCGGGTGTCACTTCGAAGGGCATGTTGGACATGGTGTCGTCATCGCTGCAGGCGAGTTCACCGACTTTCAGCAGGTCTTCGTCAGTAGCGTCCCCGATGCCGATTTCCGCGAGCGTGGTAGGCAGTCCGACCTTGCGGAAGAAGCCGTAAGCCTCACGCAGATCCTCTTCGGGGCGGTCTTCGAGCACGAACTGCGTGAGCGTGCCGTACGCCACTTTTTCGCCATGCAGATACTGATGTGTGCCGGGCAACACGGTGAGCGCGTCATGGATGGCGTGCGCCGCGGCCAGGCCGCTGGATTCGAAGCCGAGGCCGCTGAGGAGCGTGTTGGCCTCAATCACGTTTTCGACTGCCGGGCTGCACAGGCCTTTACGTACTGCGGCGACGGCCTTCGGGCCGTCGGAAATCAGCAGGTCATGGCACAGCTTGGCCAATGCGATGGCCGCGTTGGTGGAATGGCCGCCAGTCATGGTGATGGCGTTGGATTGTTTGCAGGCCAGTGCTTCGAAATAGGTTGCATAAGCGTCGCCAAGGCCGGAAATCAGGAAGCGCACCGGTGCGTTCGAGATGATGGTGGTGTCCATGATGACCATATCCGGATTTTTGGGCAGCGGCAGGTAATGATCGAATTCTCCGTTGTCGGTGTAGACCACGGAAAGGCGCGAGCAGGGGGCGTCGGAGGACGCTGCGGTCGGAGAGATGATCACCGGACGCTTGCCAAAATGGGCCACGGCTTTCGAGGTGTCCAGAGTCTTTCCTCCGCCGATGCCGATGACGGCGTCATTGGAACCAAGGGCAGCGACATGTTTGTTGATTTCGTTGTCGGAGCATTCGCCGTCGAATACGACGAGTTGGTAAGGAGTATTGCTGCTTTCGAAGCTTGAGACGATCTGGTCGTGATAGGTTTTCTCGATGAATGGGTCGACGATAATGTAAGCGCCTTTGCTGCCGAGGGTGCGGTATTGGTCGGCAAGCTCGTTGATGGCGTTTGGTTCTTGGATGTAACTGCCGGGGGAGCATAGAATTTTCTTCATGGTGTCTTTCTTTGACAATAATGAATAAAAACGTGATGTAGGTCACATAATTTCTATTTTATGGGATATAGACATAGCACATGCCGATATTTTGTGAGCGTTAACAATTCCTTGTTCACAATATTTCTATTGGGAATATCGGCAGGACAAGCCTTTGGGATATGGTGGAATCATCGAAAGTCGAATATTGCCGACTGCTTATTGATGGGCACGAAACATTTGAAGCGACGGTGATTGCGAGGAATGGGATTTTATATGGCAACGAAACTGAACAAGCGGCAGATCAAGCAGCTCAAGGCGCTGGCAAGCAAGCTTTCGCCGTTGCTGTGGATCGGCAAGAACGGGGTCACCGATGCCGCGGTCAAGCAGGCCTCGGAGACGCTCGAGTCCCATGAGTTGCTGAAAGTCGTGGTACAGGATGGTTGCCCGATTGACGAGCGTGAGGTCGGCGAGACCCTGGCCGGACAGATCGGTGCTCAGCTGGTGCAGGTCATCGGCCATCGCTTCGTGCTCTACCGTCCGTCGAAGAAGCCGGGCATCAAGAAGATTGAACTCGTTCATTAGGTATTCGGGTACGTCGCTTTTCCATGGACACAACGGCTTGGTGTGTTACGTATTATCAGTGTTTGAATAGCGCGCAATGACGAAGTAATGTATTGATGTGTCAATGCTGTGCAGGTGCAGCACGGAAGCGTTTTCTGGTGAAATGACTCTTCCGTGCTGTGTTTGATGGGTTGCGATAAAAGCGGAATGTTGGAATTCCAACGAAGTCGACGAAGACATCGTGCAGGGGCACGGTATTGAAGAATAAATTGTTCGGTAAGACTGTTCAGTGCTGCGTTGCGGTGGTTGAAGGCGAAGTGCGAAAGATGCACGTATCGAAGTACATGATATCGGCGATTGCCCAAGGCGACGACACGGGAAAAAGCTACGCTATATATTGCTTTGAGCCGGCCCGATTTTCTCGTTCCCGTCGCGTAAAGTGGAAGCTGGCTCTGGTTGTAAACGATACTTCGGAGGTATCATGGCAACTGAAACGCCACAAGTAGCAGTGATAATGGGTTCGGCAAGCGATTGGGAGACGATGCGTCACGCCTGCCTTACCCTCGACCAGTTCAATGTCTCCTATTCCAAACAAGTCATTTCGGCCCACCGAACGCCCGAGCTGATGGCGGATTTCGCGCACAACGCCCGCAAGAACGGCATCAGGGTCATCATCGCGGGAGCCGGGGGAGCCGCACACCTTCCCGGTATGGTCGCCGCGCAGACCACGTTGCCGGTCATCGGCGTGCCCGTCAAGTCGCACGCGCTTTCCGGCGTGGATTCCCTGCTTTCCATCGTCCAGATGCCCGGCGGCGTACCGGTGGCGACCATGGCCATCGGCAATTCCGGGGCCACGAACGCCGGCCTGTTGGCCGTGAGCATCCTGAGTGTTAACGACGAGAAGTTGGCACAGGCGCTTGATGATTATCGTGAGCAGTCGAAGGGAAAGGTGGAGGCGTCCAATGCCGAGCTTGTCTGAGGAAACCCGAGGGAAAATCAAGCAACTGATGCCGGGGGCGACCATCGGCATCATCGGCGGCGGACAGCTAGGACGCATGATGGCGCTTTCCGCGCGATATCACGGCTTCCGCATCGGCGTGCTCGATCCGACGCCGGACTGCCCGGTCGCCCAGGTCGCCGATTTCCAGGTCACGGCCGACTACGACGACAAGGCCGCCATCCGCGAACTGGCGGAACGCAGCGACGTGCTCACCTACGAATTCGAGAACGTGGATGCCGACGCCATCGACGAGGTTCGTGGCAGTGTGGCCGTGCCGCAAGGCACCGATCTGTTGCGCGTCACGCAGGACCGTGTCTTCGAGAAGCAGTTCATCAACGATCACGGCACGGCCACCGCACCTTGGAAGCAGGTCGATGACCTCGCCGGGCTCGACGAGGCCATCGCGGAAATCGGCTATCCTGCGGTACTGAAAACTCGTCGCGGCGGCTATGACGGCCACGGCCAGGTGGTGCTGCACGGCCCCGACGATCTGGCGAAGGTCCACGAACGCGACGAGAAGCAAGGCACGTTCCCGCCATCCGTCTTGGAAGGATTCGTTGATTTCGCCTTCGAGGCTTCGATCTTGATTTCGGGCAACGGCCAGGATTTCGTCACGTTCCCCATCGTGCGCAACGAACACCGCCACAATATTCTGCACCTGACCATCGCGCCCGCGCAGGTCAGCGACGAGATCGCCGAGGAAGCCAAGGCGCTCGCGCTGCGGCTGGCGAAGGGCTTCGAGCTGGCGGGCACGTTGGCCATCGAGCTGTTCATTACCAAGGACGGCCGTGTGGTGGTCAACGAGCTGGCCCCGCGCCCCCATAATTCCGGCCATTATACCATCGAGGCCTGCTCCATCGACCAGTTCGACGCCCACATCCGCGGCATCGCCGGATGGCCGTTGCCGCAGCCGAAGCTCCTGAGCCCGGCCGTGATGGCCAACGTTCTAGGCCAGCACGTCGCACCGACTCGCGCGCTTATCGCCAAGCATCCGGAGTGGTGTGTCCACGACTACGGCAAGGCGGAAGTGCGTCAAGACCGCAAAATGGGCCATATCACGGTGCTCACCGATGATACCCGACGTACGGTCGACGAGCTTGAAGCCACCGGCTGCTGGGACGATTTACGACGATAACGTGTCGTGCTGTCTTCCGTTATGTGCATATCCGCAGCATGCAGTCGGCTTCGCTTGTTTCGTCAAAATATGGAAATGCCGGAACCTAAGGCAAACGGCTCTTTCAATTTCAATAAATACGAGTAACATACGTGGTGCATTCGATGAAACGTTCCGAAATTCGACGGAACGGTCACAGCGAAGATGTGAAAAACACGAAAGAGGTCACGCAGCGTGTTAGCCAACGAGCACAACGACAAGGGACTTTCCCGGCGTGGAATGCTGACTCGTCGCGGCAGGCGTGGCAGCCAGCACACTTGGCAGAAGGATGCCGTGCTGAAGGCGCTCAGCGCTTGCGACGATTTCGTTTCCGCCCAGGACCTTTATCGGCTTCTCAGTGAGGATGGCCAGGGAATCGGCCTTTCCACCGTCTATCGGCAGCTCAACGCGCTGGCGGATGACGGCAGGGCCGACACCATCCATTTGAACGATCAGCAGATGTTCCGCATCTGCAAGGACGGCGAGCACCACCATCATCTGGTCTGCGAGAATTGCGGGAAGACTGTGGAAATCGAACCCCCCGAGCAGTGGGTCCGCAAGATCGCCGAAGAGCACGGTTTCACCGTCAATTCGCACACGCTTGAGGTGTTCGGGCTGTGCCCGGATTGCCAGCGCCTGGAAAGCGCGGAAGGCAACGAACAACGAGCTTGAACCCGAAATCTTTCAACATTGCCGAATGCGAATCGTTGAATGCAAAAGGGACGTCGGCCGGTCGATGATAACCGGTTAGCGTCCCTTTTGCGTTGTCCAGGATTTCGGCGGCACTTATTTCCTGTCGCTCTTATCCGGCGAAGTCATGGATCTCACGATTTCCACGACCTGCTTGGGCTTGAGTTCCGGTACATAGGCGCTGACCACGGCGATGCCGATCTGGGCCAGCTTGGCCGAATCCGGATAGCAGATATAGACCGGAGCCGGGCTGGGCTGGAACTTCTTCTTGAAGAAGAACAGTGACTTGAAACCGTAGGCCGGCTCAAGCACATCGGCCGCGATCTGCAGTGCGTGTTCGATGATTGCCGTGCCGCTGGGCGAAGTCTGTTTCGGCTTGCCGCTCTGGCCTGATGAAGGCTTGCCGGTTTCGGCATCCGATTTGGCAGCATTGGCCTTGACCCCGACAGATTCCTTATCGGAAGGTTGGGCGTGGGGAATCGGCAGTTCGCTGTTAGTGACCTTATCGTCGGCTTTGTCTTTGACTTTGCCGGTATTTGCCTTTTCGGTTTTCCCTGATTCCTCGGGTTTCGCAGATTTCTTTGTTTTTCTTGCCTTATCGCCTTCAACCGCCTTGTCGGCGGCAACGGCGGCTTTCTCACCCATCCCGGCCAGGGGAGCCGCGGAAAGGCTCATGAACTCAATGGCCTCGGCCGGATTGTTCAGGCCTTGGTCGCGCAGGCGTTCGGCCATGCGGGCGATCAAAAACTCCATGATGCCGTTCGGGCTGTCGGTGCGATGACGCATGAAATCAAGGGTCCATCCGATGACCCGTCCGTTGCGATAGGTGGGCAGCCAGCTGGTGACGCCGAGAACCGTACCTTGCGCGTCGATGGCATAGAGCAGCGCCACGCGGTCATCCCTGAGCTCTTCGATGCCGCCGAGCGTGAACTTCATTTCCGGAAGCGCCTTGAGCTGGGCCCATTGCTCCGAGATGTCCACGATCTGCTGGTCGATGGCGAAACCGGCCTGGTTATAGGTGGTGAGCACATCGGTGATGCCGTCGCGTTTGGCCTTGTTGATGGCGGTGCGGATGTCCTGCCATTTCTTGCCACGTGTCTGCCAAAGGTTGGGATTAAGGACCATTTCGGTACCGACCTGGATGGATGACCAGCCCATCGATTCAAGCTCCTCGCGCTGGTCGTCATGGACGGCGTAGAAGGAAGGCGACCAGCCTTTTGCATCGCAGAACGTGGTGAATTCGCGCAGATCCTGCGTGTATTCGCTCGGGTCGCCGAAAGGACCGGTGACGCTGAGAGCGATGCCGTGCAGAACGCGGTAGGCGATGGCGGAGCGGCCGGTGGAGGAGAACCAATAGTGGTTGCCTTCCCAAGTGGTCATGAAACTCATGGATTCGCCGCCAAGGGTGACCAGCGCTTCGGCCTTCTTGCGGTCGCGCTCGTCCGGGGTGACATTGTCGCGGAACCAGAGGATGAAGACGATGAGTACCGTCAGCCAGAACACGACGGTGAGGCCCTCACTCACCAATGTCGCCAACTCTGTCTGCGGCGCGATCAGTGTGGTGCGCTTGCGGCCGCCGAATCCGGTGGGCAGAAGCCGGCGAAGCATGTCTATCATCAACAGCTTGACGGTCGGGCGGGGCTTGAAGTCCTGTGGGACGGCTACGGAGAAGCCGATGTAGACACAGCTGGTAACCAAAAGCATGCCGACCATGGCGATGATGCCGTTGCGTACGCGTGACGCACCGGTGGATATGCTGAAATGAGGCAGTTCCCGGATCATCAGAATGATGAGTATCAGCGGCGGAAGCGCCGTGGTGATGAAGGCCGGCATGAAGTTGTATTTGCTGGCCATGCTGGGACTCATCGGTGCGATCGTGAACGGGAAGATGACATAGTAAAGAACCGCGAAAACAACCGCCGCACCGTTGAGCGCGATGCTTACCCATGCAGCCAATCGACGTCCGTGATAAAGGCCCCATGCCACCAAAGCAAGAGCCGCGATGGGAAGAAGCATATGCAGCCACAGGCCGGCTATCGCCAGATGCTGTCGTGTTGCCACCAAGCGCAGGCAGCTCGTCACCGACCGATTGACGCTGCAGGAGGTGAGCAGCGAGGAATCGCCCCAGATGGAGGAAGTGAAGAGGCCGAACGTGGTCAAGGGTCCCAGGTGCGAGGTGGAGGTCAGCGCCAGCAGAGGGCCGATTGCCAGCACCAGCTGGGCGAACGCGAAAAGACGGCGGGTCTCATAATCGGTGCTGTTGGTCCATTGAATATGGTCCTTGACTGGGCCGTGCATCACTAGGCCCACGAGCTGGCCTACAAGTGCGGCGCCGAGCGTGCAATAGTCGCCGGGGTTGCCGCTGAAGAGCAGCAGCGTGCCGATGACCGTATAGCCGAGCAGCAGGATGCGCCGCCGCCAGAGCACGGATTCGTAGGCGCTTTCCGCCATCAACGCCCCGATGATGATGGTCAACGGGGAGAGCAGAACGGGCAGACGCTCCATGCTTTGCCAGTCGTGCATGGCCATGTCGACCAACACACAGACCAAGATTCCAAGTGTCGACCCGGCGACTGCGCTGAACAGTGCGGCAAATGTCGTCTTCAGCGCGCCAAGCCGTGATTGTGCCACGGAAAGGATGACGACAATAAGCAAGGTATAGACGATGAGCATCAGAGAGCTGCGCACGAACACCGCGGAACGCAGGATGTTCGTCAGCCAGGGAATGATGTCCTGGCTATGGAGTGGTTGCTGGAACGGATCGCGTGGCCTTCCACCGTTGTGCAGGCGCCCGAGAAGGATTTCGGTGAGGCTGAGCGTTCGTCCGGAGGCCGGGGCGTTGAGATGCCGTATGGCGGAGTGGACCATATCGAAAATGTTGATGAAAAGGAAGAGTATGGAGACGATAATGGCGAAAAGATGCCCCTGCATCCAGCTGAGGATGTCATGGCCGAGTACTGTCCAGCTTGAGGGCCCGCGTTTCTTGCCTTTTGGCGGCATTGCGGGGTTCTTTGGGCGGTGAGAAGACTTTTGGCCTTGGCGTTTGGAATTGCCCTGGCCTTTATTCGCCTCGTTGCCGTTTTTCCCGCCGTTTGGCTTGGCTTCGGTCTTTTTGATGCTCCCGGTGCGTTCGAAACCGTGGCTGGTGGCTCCGGATTCGTGACGGAAGGTGCCGATGGCTGCTCTGCCGACTTGGGATTGTTCTCTTCGTCTGTTTGCATCTTGATGGCTTTCGTCCTTCAATCGTATGACTTATTGTCTCTCACTGCAACACAGCTGCCTGCCAATAATCGTGCAGTTGTATCGGATCGGGGATACTAGTCGCTTTCGCGGTTGGTGTTCGCGCTCACCACTTGAAGATTCGGATAAGACGAAATTTGCCTGCCGGTTTTCCCTAGTCCCGTTTCGGTTCCGAACAGGTCGATCTGAGCGGTCATTCCTGCATTGACGGTATGCCAGTCATGGGCAGTGCCTTTGACGATCACTGTGGTCACCGACATCCCGGCTTTCATGGCTTGCGCGGAAATGGCTTTCTGGTTCCTCTGCGATTTGGAATCGAGCTCGCCGGCGGCTGAGAACCATGTCTGCTTTGAGGGGGCATGATTTCTGATGAGCGTAATCGGGACGTGCTTGTCGAATTCCTTTTCGCTGCCGTTGAAGAAACGCTTCACCGTGGAGCGGTGCGAGCCGGCGGTGGGTTCGATTTCGCCGCCGGCACTGTAGATGTGCCCGTACAGATCGGGGTGGGCGGCGCCAAGTTGTGTGGCGCATGTGCCGCCCTGCGAATAGCCGCCGATCAGCCATTTGTCCGGTGAGGTCTCAACGGGCAGCGTCTTTTTTATCCAGTTGTTCACATCGCGGGTCAGATACGTCTCCGCGTTGCCGAAGACCGGGGTGTCGGCACACAGCGAATTGTGGGTGATGCTTCCGTTCTGGTCGGGGGAGACGGCGATGGGGGCCAGGCCGTAATGTTTGGCGGCATAGCTGTCCAGTTTATCGCCAAGCACGCCTGCGCTGAAGAAACGGTCCGGAGTGCCCGGCTGCCCCGCCATCACGATCATGACCGGAAGTCTCGGAGGGTTTTTGCTCAAAGCCGCGGGGGGAAGATAGACGTTCGCCGTACGCGCCTTGAAATGGGAAAGGGTCGCGGGAATATTGACCGAGCGGACGATGCCTTTCTTGGGCATTGCCGGCAGCTTGTTTTCCTCTCCGAGCTTTCTCCATTCCTTTACGGTGTCGGTTTGCGTCGCCGAGGCCTTGTGCACGTTTTCCGCTTCCAGCGCCGAGAACTGGTTATGGCCGAAGAGCGAGCCTACCGTCGAAAATTCGCCATAGATGATATCGACGCGAAGCGCGAAGGTGAGGAGGGTGAGTACGGCAGTGATGATGGCGAGGGTCTTGCGCAGAGTCCCCGAATCGAAGCACATGGACACCAATACCGCAATGAAGCCGATGCCGAACGCGATGTTGAATTCGATGACCCGCCCGAGACTGACCCCGAAGACCATGAAAACGTCGGAAAGCAACCAGACCACCATATAGCCGATGACGGTGCCGATGAAACCCCAACCGAACTGTTTGAGCAGGGGGGAGAACCAGCCGTCTTTCGATTTCAGCACAATGACGGCGATGAAACCGAGCAGCGTCAGTATTTTTAAAGTGGTGGGCAGCCATCCCTCGAGCAGGTTGATTTTATAAAACCAGTCCATGTTTCCCCTCGCCGTATCAAGCGCAATATTACTCAGTGATTCTAGACGTATACGTTCAGCCGCGTCCATCAGTCGGAAGAATGATTCCGTTCCGACGCAATTGTGTGCGGTGGGTATAATAGTATCCCGTTATGATTGTTATCGTAGAAATTGGGGAATTGGAAACGAACCTACAGTTTTCATACAGACTAACGTGATAGGGGTTTAACCATCAACATTCGTTGGGTTGACACAAGATGACAATACAGGATATGCGAAATTATAGGGCAAAGGAACGCAACGGTATGGACGAGGTCGAAGGACAGGAATCTATGGGGGCAAACCCCAGACTACAGCAGGGCAAACTGCGTCCGGTAACGCGGAAAAGATACAGAAAAAAGCACGCAAGACAGGTTTTGGCGGGTGCTGCATGCATATCCCGGGCTGGGTTTACGTCTTGCTGTTTGTGCTGTTCGACATCATCATGACCGTCATTTTGCAGAAGGGTGTTACGCAAAACGACACCCGTGTGAAACTGTCCAGCCCTCTTACCGGCGTATGGGGCATGGTCTCCAAGATGTGGCGGGAATGCAATTTCGTCTTCGTGCTGAACCTGCTTTTGGTGGGGTTCATCTATCTTGCCGTGCTCATGCTGTTCAACCGTTTCTGGATCGCCACGCCCGTCATGCTTGTATTGGTGATTCTGATTGCGCTTGTCGAGCATTTCAAGGTCAGTGTTCGCTATGAGACGATTCTTCCCTCCGATGTGAGCTTCGTCTCCAACGGTGACGCAGGATCACTGTTCAGCTTCATCCCTTCCGGTTCGGGCGGCTTGATCGCGGCCGTTGTGGTGGCGATGGTTCTGGTCGTCGTGCTGTTCGTAGCGCTGAATCATTTTGATATGCGGCATGGCAAGATGATTGATTTTGTGGGTCATCGCGCCGGTGATGCCGTTGGCGTTGTGCGTCACGAAACCGACGGTCAGGCGAATGAGAGCGAGAGCAAGGGCGGCAATAGGGCAGACGGCGGCAGGAGAGCCGGCAAAAGCCTCGGTGCCGCACTGCGTATCGTGTGTATCGCGGTGCCTCTGCTTCTGGTGCTCGGATTCAGCTATCAGGTCGGCCAGATCAATACGTTTACCAATGCTTTCGCCAAGACCATGGGCTATATCCCCTCGATGTGGGATTCCGTCTATGACGCCCAACGCAACGGCCCGCTGGTCTCCTTCCTGGGCCAGGCTCATCCCAAGGTGATGGACCAGCCGAGCGACTACAGCGAGGCGACGATGAAGCAGGTCGCCAAGCGCTATTCCGCCGAAGCCGCCAAGATCAACAAGACCCGCACCGCCAAGATGAGCGACAGCAGCGTGGTCTTCATCCTTTCCGAATCGTATTCCGATCCGTCGCGCGTGCCGGGGATCAAACTCAATCATGACCCGATTCCCAATACCCGCGAAATCAGGAAGCACACGACCGGAGGCTACATGCTTTCCTCGGGCTATGGCGGCGGTACCGCGAACCTCGAATACATGAGCCTGACGGGCATGTCGATGGCCAATTTCGATCCGTCGCTGACCAGCCCGTACCAGCAGCTCATCCCCGGCGAGAAGTGGACGCCGACCATCAACCAGCTGTGGGGAAGCAAGGAACATTCCGTAGCCTTCCACCCCTACGAGCCCTCGATGTATCTGCGTGCGAACAACTACAAGAAGTTCGGTTTCTCGCATTTCTATTCGCTGGAGCCCCCGGACGTGATCGCGCATCGTGCCAAGATTGATTCCTCTCCCTATGTTTCCGATGCCTCGTCCTATCAGAGCGTGTACGAATCGATGAAGAAGAACCCACAGAACGAATTCGTTCAGCTGGCCACGATGCAGAACCACATGCCGTATCAAAACTGGTACAAGGGCAATGATTTCAAGGCCCGTTCTACCGATCCCTCGCAGCCGCTCGGTGCCGATGAGAACGAGTCGATCAACACCTACGCCAAGGGTGCGAACATCACGGATGCGGCCACTGCCAAATTCCTGCGTCAGATGGACTCGTTGAAGAAACCCGTCACCGTCGTCTTCTATGGCGACCACCTGCCGGGCATCTACAAGACCGCCTCCGCCGACCAGAAGAATTCGCTGGCGCTGCACACCACCGACTACTTCATCTGGTCGAACAAGGCCAGCGGGCGGCAGGGGTACAAGAGTCCGGACGGGCAGTATTCCTCGCCGAACTTCTTCATGGCGCAGGCCGCCGAACAGACCAATTCGAAGGTCACACCGTTCCTGGCCTTCCTTACCCGGCTGCATGGCAAGGTCTCCGCGATGGAACCGCCGGTGGTCAACCAGATCCAGGGATGGTCTCGCATCCCCGAGGGCCAGCCAATCTACCTCGACGCCAAGGGCCAGCCGATGGCCGCGAGCGACTTCGATGCGCAGACCAAGCAGCTGATGCACGACTACAAGCTCATCCAGTATGACGTCACCGCCGGCAAGGGGTATCTCAAGGACGCAGGTTTCATGGACTGAGTTTTTAGGGGTTGCCTTAAACAAAGGTCGGTCGATACCAATCATAAAATGGCTGTTTTTCTGCCATTCCAATTTTGGTATCGACCGACCTTTTGTTGTTGTAGGAGTTATTTCCAAGTGCTATCGAAGTGCTGTAACATTGATGCCTCTGTTGACGGTTGTTTCCTGACCGTTGTCAATTCGACGCAGGGTTTCAGGGGTTTGGATGAATTTCGCCCTTAGAGTTCGGTCCTATTGTTTGCTGTCCGGAACTACGGCTTCAAGAGCCTTGGCGCCGATGTCGTGGCGGTAGAAGAAACCGGTGGTGTCCAAGGCGTCCAAGGTGTCGTAGATTTTGGTTTGGGCGGCCTTGAGGGTTGGGGCGAGCGTTTCGTAGACCAGAACACGGCCGGAGGAGGAGACCAAGCTGGTCGAAGCAGCCAAGTCCGCTGGATTGAGATTCTCGGGATGCTTCGGTTTTTTCACGCCGGCGTAATAGATGTGGGAATCTGCGTCGGTGTCGATAGCCGGAACCGGGGTGCCTTTCTTGGGATTGCCGGGGTAGCCGTCGGAGGCCAAGACCACGCCAAGCGCCGTGGCGTCCGTACGCCAGGTGAATGTCGGTTGTTCATTATTGAGAATTGCATTGATGCTTTCGCCGAGGTCGCTGGTCAAAAGTGGCAAGACGGCTTCCGTCTCGGGGTCGCCGAAGCGGGCGTTGAACTCGATGACTTTCGGCCCTTCCTCGGTGGCAATGAGTCCGGCGTAGAGAATGCCGGTGAATGGTGTGCCCTCTTCGGCCAGCGCTTTGACGGTAGGACGAACAATGGTGTCGATGGCGGTCTTCACGGTTTCGTCGCTGATTTGCGGGACGGGACTGTAGGCCCCCATGCCGCCGGTGTTCGGACCTTTGTCGCCGTCGTAGGCGCGTTTATGATCCTGTGAAATCGGCATGGGCCAGAACTCGGTGCCGTTGACGAAACTCATCAGCGAAAACTCCTGGCCTTCCAGGAAGTCCTCGAGCACGACCTTGAGATCGGCGTTGCCGAAACGGTGTTCGACGAAGATGTCTTCCAACGCCTTGAGCGCCGTCTGGGTGTCGAGCGCCACAGTCACGCCTTTGCCTGCGGCCAGTCCGTCGGCCTTGACGACGATGGGTGCCCCGTGTTCCATAACGTATGCGGCCGCGGCCTCGTAGTCGGTGAAAGCGCGGTAGGCTGCGGTCGGAATGGCGTGGCGGGCCATGAGCTGCTTGGCGAAATCCTTGGAACCTTCGACCTGGGCCGCAGCACGGGTGGGGCCGAACGCCTTGAGACCGACTTCACGGAAATCGTCGACGATGCCGTGCATCAGCGGGACTTCGGGGCCGACCAGCGCCCAGTCATAGTTGCTGGACTGCATGAACTCGATCAGGGCCGCATGGTTGGACGGGTCGATGCGGGTGGTGCGGATACCGTCGAGCTCCATGCCGGGATTGCCGGGAGCGACGGTGACCTCATCGACGCTTGCGCCTTTGAGCAGCGTGGCGGCGATGACGTGCTCGCGCGCTCCCGATCCGATGACCAAAACCTTCATACCCATTTCATGTCCTTTCAGCAATTTCCGCCAGTGGAATTTTGTTGTTGACTATTGTCTTGTTTTTCTTTGAAAGTTTTTCGATACCAATATTCAAGTATAGATGAATATGCTTCGGTATGAGCTAGGCAAACAGGACCCGTCCGTGTCCGGTGTTGGGAACGATTGAACCGATGACATGGCCGGTTTCTCCGACCGATTCTAGGGTCTGAAGCGCGTTCTCAACATTCGCCGGGTCGACGGCCAAGACCATGCCGATGCCCATGTTGAATACGTTGAACATCTCGGTGTGATCGATGCTGCCGGCGCGTTCGATGACCTCGAAAATCGGCGGAATGTTCCACGTGCCGACCTTGATCGAGGCGGCGAGGCCGTCAGGAATCATACGTGGGATGTTTTCGATGAATCCGCCGCCGGTGATGTGCGCGACACCTTTGACAAGACCGGCCGCGAACAGCGGCTTCAACGCATGGACGTAGATTTTCGTCGGGGTGAGCAGCACGTCGCCAAGCGTTGTCGCATGGTCATCATCGGCGTGTCCGTTCTCGGAGTCCTTGAATTCCGGAATGGCGGCAAGAGAGGTGTCGACGCTGTAGCCGGCCTCGCCGAACAGGGCCTCGCGCACCAGCGAGAATCCGTTGGAATGGACTCCCGAGGATTCCAGACCGATCAGCGTGTCACCTTCACGGATGCCCGAGCCGTCGACGATAGCGGATTTCTCGGCGACACCCACCGCGAATCCGGCCAGATCGTATTCGTCGGGCGCGTACATGCCCGGCATTTCCGCGGTCTCGCCGCCAATCAGCGCCGAATCCGCCTGAACGCAGCCATCGGCCACGCCGGAAACGACCTGCTCCAGAAGTGCGGGATCGTTCTTGCCGCAGGCGATATAGTCGAGGAAGAAAAGCGGCTGTGCGCCCTGGGCGGCGATGTCGTTGACGCACATCGCCACGCAGTCGATGCCGATGGTGTCGTGCTTGCCGGCCATCTTGGCGACCATAAGCTTGGTGCCCACGCCGTCGGTGCCGCTGACCAGCATCGGTTCCTTGTAACCAAGACTTGCCAGGTCGAAAAGCCCGCCGAACCCGCCGATACCGCCGACCACGCCAGGACGGTTGGTGCGTGCGACGTGCGATTTGATGCGGCGGACGACCTCGTAGCCGGCCTCGACGCTGACTCCCGCTTGTTCGTATGCTTTCGGCATGCTATGCCCTCCTTGTGGTGCTGATATTTCGACGATCGTGCTGCTCTGAGGTTTGTGCGTGGCGGTATTCGTTGCCGCTGTATTGGCTTTCGTATTTGGCGAAATGCGGCAGGCGCTCGCGTTCCTCCGGCTTCAACGAGGCCAGGAATTCGTCTTCGTAATCGTCCAGAGCGGTGGGGTAGTCGCCGTTGAAGTAGGCGACGCAAAGGCCTCCGTAGGGTGCGTCGGCGTTGAGGCCGATGGATTCGATAAGGCCATCAAGGCTCAGGAATTGCAGGGAATCGGCGCCGATGTGTTTGCGGATCTCCTCGACGCTCATCCGTGCAGCGATCAGTTCACGGGTCGTCGAGATGTCGATGCCGTAGAAGCACGGGTATTTCAGCGGTGGCGAGCTGATGCGCATGTGTACCTCCGCCGCGCCCGCCTCGCGCAGCAGCTGGACGATGCGCTTGGAGGTGGTGCCGCGAACGATGGAATCGTCGATGACGATGATCCGTTTGCCTTTCACGACGCCGCGAACGGCCGAAAGCTTCATGCGCACACCTTGCTCGCGCAGTTCCTGCGTCGGTTGGATGAACGTGCGGGCGATGTATTGGTTCTTGATCAGTCCCATCTCGTTGGGCAGGCCGCTGGCTTCGGAGTAACCGGAAGCGGCGGAAAGCGAGGAATTCGGCACGCCGATGACCATGTCGGCGTCGACCGGCGCCTCGCGGGCAAGACGCGCGCCCATGCGTTTGCGGGCGGAATGGACGTTGACGCCGTAGATGTTGGAATCGGGACGTGCGAAATAGATGAACTCCATCGAACAGATCGCCAGCTGGGTCTTGTCGGTGTAGGTGTCGATGCGATAGCCGTCGTCGTCCACCACGACGATTTCACCGGGCTTGATGTCACGGACCAGTTCGGCACCCACCGTGTCCAGCGCACAGGTCTCGCTGGCCAGCACGTAGGCCCCGTTGTTCATGCGTCCCAAGGAAAGCGGGCGGAAGCCGTTCGGATCGAGCGCTCCGATCATCGCATTCTTGGTCATCAGCAGATAAGCGAATCCGCCATGGACGATGTTCAAGGCTTCCTTGAGTTTTTCGACGAACGTCGGTTTGCTCGAGCGGCGGATCAGGTGCATCAGCACTTCGGTGTCCGAGTTGGAGTGGAAGATGGCGCCTTCGTTTTCGAGCTGGGTACGCAGCGCGATGCAGTTGGTGAGGTTGCCGTTGTGGGCCAGCGCGATATCGCCGTCATGGAACGAGAAGATGAACGGCTGGATGTTGTCGATGCCGCCGGTGCCGCTGGTGGCGTAACGGACGTGGCCGATGGCTCGGTCGCCGGTAAGCCGTTCGATCTCGTGTTCGTCGTGGAACACTTCGGTCAGCAATCCCAGTCCTCGGTGGCCGATGAGCTTGCCGTGGTCGTTCGAGACCATGCCGGCGCCTTCCTGCCCACGGTGCTGCAGCGCGTGAAGACCGAAGTAGGTAAGGCGCGCCGCATCGGGGTGGCCCCAAACGCCGAACAGGCCGCATTCCTCGTGAACGTCTTCCAGTTCGAATGACATCTCAGGCCTTCCTTTCGCCCGTTGGGTTTGCGTCTTCGCCGGTGAAGTAGCGCACGCCCGCTTCGAAGATCGGTTGGAATTCGCGGCCGGGAACATTCAAGTAAAGCCCGTCGCCACGACGTTCGGAATGGCCCATCTTGCCGAGCACCCGTCCGTCCGGGCTGGTCAGCGCTTCGAGCGCGGCCATGGAACCGTTGGGATTGTCGGCCAGATCCATACTGGCGTTGCCGTTCTCGTCCACATATTGTGTGGCGATCTGCCCGGCGTCGGCGAGCTGTCGAATTTGCTCCGGTGAAGCGACGAATCGTCCCTCGCCGTGTGAAATCGGGATGGTAAAGATATCGCCGACCTTGCAGCCTTCCATCCAAGGCGACAGGTCGCTGGAGATGCGGGTGCGTACCAGACGGCTTTGATGACGGCCGATGGTGTTGAACGTCAGCGTCGGCTGGTTTTCGTTGGGATCGACGATGTCGCCGTAAGGCACGAGACCAAGCTTGATCAGCGCCTGGAAGCCGTTGCAGATGCCGAGCATCAGGCCGTCGCGGTTGCCCAGCAGGTCGCGCACGGCATCGGTCACGGCGGGGGCGCGGAAGAACGCGGTGATGAATTTCGCCGATCCGTCCGGTTCGTCGCCGCCGGAGAATCCGCCGGGAATCATGATGATTTGGCTAGCTTTGATTTCCTTAGCCAGTTTTCGTGAGGATTGTGCCACGGCCTCGGGGGAGAGGTTGTTGACGATCAGCGTATGAGGATCGGCACCTGCTGCCGCAAACGCCGCCTCAGCGTCATACTCGCAATTGTTGCCGGGGAAGACCGGAATGAGCACGCGCGGCTTGGCCTTCAACGGATCGCCGGCATAAAAAGCCTGCCGTCCCTTGCGGTAATTGATGGTTTCCGTTTCGGGCCGTGTTTCGGTTTCGCTTGCATGGCGGCTTGTCTTGCTGCGATAGGGGAAGATTTCCTCCATCGCGGATTCCCAGACATCCTGCAAGTCATCGAGGTCGGCGGCCTCGCCTGCGGCTGCGAATTCGTAGGCATCGGTTGTCGTGCCGATAACGCTGACATTCACATGGGCGTTGCCTTCCGGCACTTCGGCGTCTTCGGACAGTTCCACGATAAAGGAGCCATATGCGGGCTCGAACAAGGCATCCAGACTGACGGCATCATCGAGCGTGACGCCGATCCGATTGCCCAGCGCGTCATCTTGAACAACGCTTCCACACTTGCGCCATAACCGGGCGTCGAAACTGCGAGGGTCTGGTCGGCGGCGGTCAGACCCTCGACCAATGCGATCGTTTCCAGCAGATCGCCGGGGTCGGCAATGAGACGGTAAGCGTTCTCGGCATCGTTGGTGTTGTCGACAGCTTTTCCATATCCGTATCGTTTCGGCGCGATGCAGACGATGCGATGCCTTGCACCCTTGAATTCCGGCGATATGGTGCCGTTCATGTTCCCGGTCGACACGGCAAAGGAAACCAACGTGGGTGGCACATCCATCTCCTGGCCATCCTGCTCGAAGCTGCCGCTCATCGAGTCTTTGCCGCCGATGGCCCCGACTTTGAGGTCGAGCTGTGCGCTCAATGCGCCGAGCAGCGCCGCTGTCGGTTTGCCCCAGCGTTTCGGGTCATCGTGCAGCTTGCCGAAATACTCCTGGAAGCTGAGGTAGGCGTTCTCGCGGGTGAAGCCGGTCGCCACAAGTTTGCATACCGATTCGACCACGGCCAGATAGGCTCCGGTGAACTGGTTGCGCTCGGTGATATACGGGTTGAAGCCCCAAGCCATGGCGCTGGCGGTGGTGGTCTTGCCGCCTGGCACGGGAAGTTTGGCGACCATGGCCTGACTCGGCGTCAGCTGTTCGCGCCCACCGAACGGCATGAGCACGGTGCCGGCGCCGATGGTGGAATCGAAACGTTCGGCAAGGCCCTTGTTGCCGGCGACGTTGATGTCGCTGACCAACGAGGTCAGGCGTTGCTTGAGGTCTCCGGATTTCCAGTCTTCGGGAACCGTATAATTCCCAGCCGGCAGCACACGCACATTCTGATGCTTCGCGGCACCGTTCGAGGCAAGGAACTTGCGGGAGAGGTCGACGATGCGCTTGCCGCGCCAATCCATGGTCATCCTTGGCTCGGCGGTGACGGTGGCGATGACCGTGGCTTCAAGGTTCTCTTCGCGTGCATACCGCAAGAACTCGTCCACGTCCGTGTCCGCCACGTCGACGGCCATGCGCTCCTGCGACTCGGAAATCGCCAGTTCGGTGCCGTCCAAGCCTTCGTATTTCTTGGGGACCTTGTCGAGATTGATCTTGAGGCCATCCGCGATTTCGCCGGTCGCAACGGATACGCCGCCCGCTCCGAAATCGTTGCAGCGTTTGATGAGCACGCTGGCATCGTGACGTCGGAAGAGACGTTGCAGCTTGCGCTCGACGGTGGCGTTGCCTTTTTGCACTTCGGCTCCCGATTCGGTGAGGCTTTCGGTGTCTTGCGCCTTGGAAGCACCGGTGGCGCCGCCGATGCCGTCGCGCCCGGTACGTCCGCCCAAAAGGATGATCTTGTCGCCGGGTGCCGGCGTTTCGCGTCGTACGTTGATGGCAGGCGCCGCACCCACCACGGCCCCGACCTCCATGCGCTTGGCGATATAGCCGGGATGATAGATTTCATTGACCTGCCCGGTAGCCAGCCCGATCTGGTTGCCGTATGAGGAATATCCTTGAGCGGCGGTGGTGACGAGCTTGCGCTGCGGCAGCTTGCCTTCCAATGTTTGCGAAACCGGGACTCGCGGATCTCCGGCCCCGGTGACGCGCATGGCCTGATAGACGTAGGCGCGACCGCTCAGGGGATCGCGGATGCAGCCGCCGATGCAGGTGGCGGCCCCGCCGAACGGCTCGATTTCCGTGGGATGGTTATGCGTCTCGTTTTTGAAGAGGAAGAGCCAGTCTTCCGGTTTGCCGTCAACATCGACCTTGATCTTGACGGTGCAGGCGTTGATTTCCTCGGACTTGTTAAGTCCGGTCAGCTCGCCTTCGGCCTCAAGTTCCTTGGCGCCGATGGTTCCCATATCCATCAAGGTCACGGGCTTGTTGGTACGTCCCAAATCCTGACGAACCTTGAGATAGCGCTGGAATGCGGCGGCAACAACGCTGTCGTCGATGTCGACCTGCGTCAGCTCGGTGCCGAAGGTGGTGTGGCGGCAATGGTCGGACCAATACGTGTCGATCACCTTGATTTCGGTGATCGTCGGTTCGCGGTGCTCGCCGAGGAAATAGGTCTGACAGCACTTCGCGTCGCCAAGATCCATCGCCAGTCCGCGCTCGGCGATGAAATGTTGCAATCCGGCGTCGTCGAGTTCGTTGAATCCGTCGATCACTTCGACATCCGCCGGAACCTTGACCTCGGTTTGCAGCGTTTCACGCGTCTCCAGTCCTGTTTCATGTGCGTCGACCGGGTTAATCACGTAGCGTTTGATAGCTGAAACGTCATCAGGGGAAAGCTTGCCGTACAGCGCGTAGATTTTCGCGGTCCGTACTTCCGGCCGTGTCCCTTGGCTCAACAGCTGGATGCACTGGCTGGCCGATTCCGCACGTTGGTCGAACTGACCGGGCAGGTATTCCACGGCGAAGACCTGGGCCCCGCTTACATCGGGCAACTCCCGTGTGGCCGTGTCGACCGGCGGTTCGCTGAAAACGGTCGGGACGGCGGCATCGAAAAGCTTGGAATTCAAGCCTTGGGCGTCGTAGCGGTTGATGATGCGGACGCGAACGAGCTCGGTGAGTCCCAGCACGTCACGCAACTCGTTGGTGAGATTGGCGGCTTCTACATCAAAGCCGGGTTTCTTTTCTACATATACGCGAAAAACTGTTGAAAGCACTGATGGTCCTTAGCACTGCTGGCAAGAAGGGGAAAGTAAAAATGTATTGAAAACAGGAATGTGGGACAACCAAAAATCGCTCGTACACCATCCTTTGGTGTACGAGCGATATGTCATTCGACCTTGACGCCACGAGCGTCGGCCAGGTCAAGCAAACGCTTGTAGATTTCCTCATATGCGGGGATGATGTCGCCGAGATCTCTGCGGAAGAGGTCCTTGTCGAGATGTTCGACTTTGCCGGACCCGTCCTTCAGGTCCCAGAGCCTGCAGGTGTCGGGGGTGATCTCATCGGCCAGGACGATTTCGCCGTCTTTGTTCTTGCCTTCCTCGATCTTGAAATCGACCAGTTTCACGTCGATGTCCTGGAAGATCTTGGTGAGCTTCTCGTTGATGTCACGAGTCTGCCGTGAGACTTCGGCCATGTCCTCGTCGCTGGCCAGGCCAAGGGCCACGATGCCGTCGACGTTGATGAACGGATCGTGCAGTTCGTCGGATTTGAAGCAGAATTCGAGAATCGGGCGTTTCAGTTCCGTTCCTTCCTTGACGCCATAGCGCTTGGCAAAGGAACCCGCAGCGGTGTTGCGCATGATGATTTCAAGCGGGAACATCGTGATTTTCTCATTGAGCTGTTCGGTGTCGGAAATACGGCGGATGAAATCCGTCTTGACGCCTTCGGCTTCCAAAAGCCTGAAAAGAACCGTGGTGATGCGGTTGTTGAGGCTTCCTTTGCCTTGAATCTGGGCCTTTTTCGCGCCGTCGCCGGCAGTAGCCTGATTCATATATTCGACCCACAGCACATCCGGGTCATTAGTTGAATAGAGTTTTTTGGCTTTGCCCTTGTAGAGCATGTCCAGTTTCTCCATTAAATCGCCCTTCCCGTAGAGTAACGAGATTGATTGAATAGGTGAACTTACAACCAAAAATATAGCAACTGAAGCCAACAATTTCGTCTCTTGCAACGCACAAAAAATACGACAAACGATATTTTGGGAATTGGAGAAGCGTTTTATCAGGTTTATCATTCTCCGCTGGATTCAGGTATTGTAAATTCCTTGTTACATTTGTAGCGAGAGACGGGAATTTTCACGGAGGAATGCATGGATATCCAGATTGTCAAGGATGATGATTCGAAGGATTTATATACGGGAACAGGTGCACGATATTCGAAGCATGGTCATATAGCAGCGGTCGTGCGATTTCCGATTTCTGGTTCTTTTTCTTCAGTGATTGTCCAAGAACATTGATGCTGGTTCACTTGCAGCCCAAGCGTACATGAAGTTTTTCCGCAGTCGTGCCGGCCTTGTCCCTTGCTTCGGCTTCATTTTCTCCAACGGCAAGAGCAACGGCCATACGGCGATGGCCGTTCACAGTTGGTTTGCCGAAGATGCGCAGATCGGTATCGGGTTGCGACAAGGCTCCGGGGATGTTGGTGAAGGTGGCTTGGCCGTTTCCGGTGACCACTACGGCATGGCTGGCTGCGATTTCGTCGTCTTTGAGGGCGAGCGCAACGCTTGATGATGTGACAGGTATTCCCAGAACCGCTCTGGCATGCAGCGCGAATTCGCTCAAACGCTGCGAGATCATCGTCACCATGCCGGTGTCGTGCGGTCGGGGAGAGACCTCGTTGAAAAGAACCTCGCCGTTCTTCAACACAAACAGTTCCACGCCGAACACGCCCCAGCCGTGTTCACCGTCTTTGTGGGCGATATCGACCAGGCCTTCGACCGCTTTGCCGGCGATTTTCTTTGCTTTTCTCAGAACACCGGGATCGACCTGTGCCGGTTGCCATGATTCTCGATAGTCACCGTCCTGCTGGCGCTGGCCGATGGGGGAGCAGACCACGATGCCGGCGCTGGAGGAGACGGTGAGCATGGTCAGCTCGTAATCAAGCGGGGCGAATGCTTCGACGATGACATGCGCGATGCCGCCGTCTTTCGCGTCCCTTCTTCCGCTTTGCGCTTCCTGCCAGGACGCTTCGATGTCGCCGTCATCGTGAAGCACGGATTGGCCGTGGCCGGAGGAGCTCATCACCGGTTTGACCACGCACGGGTAGCCGACGGCTTCGACGCCGGCTTTCAGCTCGTCAAGCGAAGCCGCGAAACGATATGGGGTGGTCGGCAAACCGAGTCTTTCATGCGCCAGCGTCCGTAAGGCCTCGCGGTCCATGCAGATTGCGGCGATGCGTGAGCTGGGCACGACCTGGATGCCGTTTGAAGAGGCTTTCGCCAACTCTGTGGTCGCGATAGCTTCGATTTCCGGGACGATAATGGAGGGTTTGGCCGCTGAAATCAATCGGTTCAGTGCTGTTGCATCGGTCATATCCAGGACATGGCTTTCCTGCGCAATCTGCATCGCCGGGGCATGTTCGTAGCTGTCGGCGGCGATGACGAACGCCCCGAGCCTCGTCAATTCGATGGCGATTTCTCGCCCCAGTTCGCCAGACCCCAATAGCAGCACCCGCGTCTGGTGTGATTCTGCCGGATTGCCAAGCGGATAGTTGACGGATGATGATGCAGTTTCAGCGCTCATATTTTCATTGTTGCATGGGATGACCCCGAGCAAGATCACTGTTTGATGATTGTTGATGGATTGATTAGTGCGTCGATCAGTGAGGTTAGGGAATTTGATAATTATCGGACGGAATTAAACAGGCACGGTGAATTAGAGAATATGAAATGTCATACAGTTTCGACAAAGTCCATTTGAGGTGTTTCGATAGCCGTGAACTCAACAACGGCGCTAAAATTGAACCATGCCACATTCTCGAAACGCTGCAGGTGACGCCGCCAAGCCGCTCACCATTGTCTTGGTGGTGGACTCGGTCGGCAATCGCGGCAACGGCACTTCGAATTCTGCCTTGCAATATGCAAAGGAACTTGAGCGGGAAGGACACCATGTCCGGTTGGTCGGCGTAGGCGCTCCCGATTATCCCGTTGGGATTCACCATCTGCCGCTCATTTCGTGGCTTGCGGCCAAGCAGCAGATGCAATTCGCCGAGCCTGATGATGCGGTGTTCCGACATGCGTTTGCTGGCGCCGACGTGGTGCATATCTATATGCCGTTCAAATTCGGAAGGCACGCCCTGGCCGTTGCGCGTTCGATGGGTATTCCCGTGACCGCCGGCTTTCACCTTCAGCCGGAAAACGTCACCTATTCCGCCGGTCCGTTGCGCTATATCCCGGGTATTCCCTCGCTGATTTATTATCTGTTCGATTTCTGGCTCTACCGCCATATCGGTCATATCCATGCTCCAAGCCAGATGATTGCCCGCCAGCTGCGTGCGCACGGTTATAGGGCCCGGCTCCATGTCATCTCCAACGGCTATTCCAGCCGGTTCCATCCTGCACAAAAACAATCGGGTAACAAGCATGGCAACAACGAGCACGGCAAACGCGATGAAGATGGATTCCGCATCATCGCTTCCGGTCGGCTTACCCACGAGAAGGACCATGAAACGCTGATTCGTGCCGTGGCCTTAAGCCGTCACGCTGCCCAAATCGATCTGACCATCTGCGGAACCGGGCCATTGCAGCGGCATCTTCGTCGTCTTGCCAAGCGGTTGTTGCCGCGGCCGGCGCACATCGGGTTCCAGCCCAACGACGAGATGCCGAACCTGTTACGCACAGCCGATCTGCTCGTCCATCCCTCCATCGTCGACATCGAATCGCTGAGCGTGCTCGAGGGCATTGCCTCGGGTCTAGTACCGGTCATCGCCGATTCGCCACTTTCGGCCGCCAGCCAGTTCGCGCTGACGGATTCTTCGGTTTTCCCGGCCCGCAACGCCAAAGCGCTCGCCCGCCGCATCGACTGGTGGATCGAACACCCGCAGGAACTGGCCGAATGGGGGCCGAAATACGCGCAGGAAGCACGCGAAAAATATGCGTTGCCGCAGAGCGTCCACCGGTTTGTCGCCATGGAGCGCGAGGCCATCGCGGATGCATGCAAATAGATTGCTTGCGCTACTGCGACGAAAAGCAAGAAAAATATGGAAAACATGCTTTTGGTCACAATGCGAGCTTCAACGGACAAAAAGCACGAAAATCCTGCTTTTCGTCGCATTGGCTCCATAAGTAGCGGCGTAAAGCAGGATGAGTCTGTAATCTCAGTCGGTGCTACAGCAGTGCAATGAGCTGGTCGGTGTGCTCCTGGGTGGTGGCCCAGCTCGTGCAGATGCGCATCACCGAATGGGTGTCATCGTACTTTTCGAGGAAGTCCATGTTGACGTTCTGCTTGAGCCGGTCGATGGTGGCCCGGTCCATGACGATGAAGATCTGGTTGGTCGGGTTCTCGTAGGCTAGCTGATAGCCCTTGGCCTTGAGTGCCGTTCGGATTTGTGCGGCCTTGTCATTGGCGTTGCGCGCGATTTTCGTATAGAGGTCATCGGTGAACAGCGTATCGAACTGCAGACCGAGCAGCCAGCCCTTGGCCAGAAGCGCACCGTGCTGCTTGATCTGCGTGAGGAAGTGCTTGGGCGTGTTGCGCTTGGTGAAGACCACGGCCTCGCCGAACAGCGCTCCGACCTTGGTGCCGCCGATGTAGAACACGTCGGTGATGCGTGCGATATCCTCGAGTGTCAGGTCGGTGCCCTCGGCGGTCAGACCGTAGCCCAGACGTGCGCCGTCGAGGAAGAGCGGCATGTCGTAGCGGTGCGCGACCTCGGCGATGGCCTCAAGCTCGGCTTTGGTGTACATCGTGCCGTATTCGCTGGGGTGCGAGACGTAGACGCAGCCGGGGAAGACCATGTGGGTGTAGTTGCCGTCGGCGTAGAAATCCTTGCAGTACTGCTCGAGGTCGGCCGCCTCGATCTTGCCTTCGTGGCTCGGCAGCGTGAGCACTTTGTGACCGGTCGACTCCACGGCTCCGGCTTCGTGAACATTGACGTGCCCATTGGTTGCTGCGACGACACCGGCGTAGGCCGGGGTGATGGTGTCGATGACGGTCTGGTTGGTCTGCGTGCCGCCGACGAGGAACCACACATCGGCGTCCGGGCAGCCGCAGGCCTCGCGGATTTTTGCCTTGGCTGATTCACAGTATTTGTCGGAACCGTAGCCCGGCAGCTGTTCCATATTCGTTTCTTCCATCCGCTTCAAAATTGCAGGATGGGCGCCTTCCGCGTAGTCACTGGTGAAGTCCAGCATGTCACTCCTTGCTTTATTTTTAAATAATATGTTTCCACCATAATCCCATGGGTGACTACGGCAAGGCGGACGGCGGCATGGGTTTAGAGTTTGCCGGAAGAGTGAGAGCTGACAGGCGATGAATAGCTTTTTGCAACGGGATAAAAATGTTCGCGCGTTGCTCCATCAGCGCTTTTCAACGCTCGGATGAGGTTCGGGTTTGAGCTGCGGAGGTCTGTTGACGCTGGATATCACCTTATTGTTTTCCACTCTCGGCGGTGATGCCGCGTTCGTCGTTCATCGTCGCGAAGTTCAGGCCGATGAGGATGCCGCCGCCCACGATGTTGCCGAGAATGGCCACGATGATGACCAGGATTGCCTTCCATGCGTTGATCACGCCGTGCATGCCGAGAATGAGGAACATCGCAGAGTCGGCCACGGAGTGCTCGAAGCCGCAGAAGGTGAAGACGAAGACCGCGACCACCATGATCGTGCACTTGGTGAAGTCGTTGGTGAGTTTGCCGTTGTAGACCATGAGCATGGCGATGTTGATGCAGAAGTTGCAGAAAATCGCGCGTACGAAGAGGTCGGCCACGCCGAATCCGGAGTTCAGGTAGTTGAGCTTGGTGGTCGCCGCGGCGAGCATCGCGTCGAAGGACGGGCCGGAGATGATGGTGGAGAATCGCAGGATAATGGCCACGACCAGCGCGCCCAGCAGGTTGCCCAGCAGGCACAGGCCCAGCAGCTTCAGCGATTCGCCCCAGCCGATGCGCTTGTGGTAGGCGCCGATGCTGACGACCATCATATTCGAGGTCAACAGCTCAGAGTTGGTGTAATAGATGAGTACCAGCGCCCAGCCGAAGGTGATGCCGGCCATCACCTTGCCTGCCACGGCCAGACCCGGGCCGCCCTTGGCGGTCGCTCCCATGATGACCCAGAAGGCCGCGAAGAACACACCGACGAGGATACCGGCCATGGCGGCACGCTGGATGTAGCGTCCGATCATCTTGCCGGTCATGGTCTCCTTGCTGTCGAGCGCGTCGAGCACTGTCGAGATGAACGCGCGTCCGGGGAAGAGCGGCTTGGTCTCGTCCTTGGTACCTTCGACTTCGGAAATGGTCGTTTTCAATTGAGATAATTTGCCCATGATTCTTTCTGTATTTTCTGTCAATTCATTTGATCTCAAGATAAAACTCGCCTATTCATTATGGGTCGTGGTTGTTTTGTATTTCGTGGGAATCTCGTATTTTGTAACGAAGAACACAATATTTTTGTAAGGAAAGTCACAGATTGCGCCAAATCTGCGGGTTTGCATGTCCACATAGTGATAATCATTCATGAAAACGGGAAATAATAATTCCCGACTGAACGATTCCTCACTTGCGGCCGCCCTGATTGATAAACGACTATTGATTTTGCATATATCGTCCAGCTTGCAATGGTGAAGCGCGGGCCGATACACTCGGTTGCTAACACCGAGGACGTCATGAAAATGGCCGGTTCATTCACCTGTTTGGCATCTGGGTGCAGTTGGCCGAAACATACAGACGGACGATGGACGCAGAAGAAAAGAAAGAAGGGGCAGGGCATGGTTTTCACCTATTACACTCCCAATGAACTCGTGTTCGGCGTCGGGGCCGAGCGCCAGCTTGAGCGGCTTCTGCGCCAATACCATGCGACCTCCATCATGTTTATCTACAGCGGCGATTACGTCTTCGACCTCGGCATCCATGACGCAGTGGTCGGTGCCGCAAAAGCTATCGGTGCACAGCTGGTTGAAAACGGCGATGTCGTGCCCAATCCGCATATCGAACTCGTCCGTGACCTGATTGATTTGGCACGTAAGGAAAAGGTCGATTTCGTTCTCGCCGCAGGTGGCGCCAGTTCGTTCGACACCGCCAAGGCCGTCGGCGTCGGTGTGCCCTACCACGGCGATGTATGGGATCTGTTCGATGGCAAAGCTGAACCGAAGGAAACCTTGCCGGTCGGCGTGATTTCGACGATTCCCGGCAGTGGTTCGGAGGTTTCCGATTGCGCTGTCCTCCAGCAAGGCGAGGACAAGGAGGCATTGGAGACCAGGCTTATCATTCCGAAATTCTCCATCGTCGACCCAGAATATTCGCGAACGGCGCCATATCGTTACCAAGCCGCAGCGGTGGCGGATCTGGCCGTGGGATTCCTGGAACCATATTTCACGTTGCAGGACCATCTTGAATCGGCGGACAGGATTCTTGAAGGCGGTTTCCGGGCCGCTCTTGTGCAAGGCAGGCGCTTTGCAGCTGATCCTGACGACCTTGCCACGCGTACCGAGCTGCACTGGCTTTCGGCGTTGATGTTCAACCATTGCTATCTTGCCACTGGTTCGCAAAACGATTGGACGACCCACCGCATCGAACATGAGATCGGCGGCGAATTCAACGTCATCCACGGTGAGGGCATCGCTGCGATCCTGCCTTCCATCATTCGTTACGTCGCCCATCGCAGCCCTCAGCGTTATGCGCAGATGGCGGTCCGGGCACTTGACGCTGACCCGTACGACAACACGGAACAGGAGTGCGCCGGCATTCTCGCGGATACGCTTGAACGCCACTTTCAGATGTTGGGCTTGAAAACCAGCCTGCATGAACTTGGCATACCTAGGAAAGCTGTTGCTACGGTCGCCGAGCGCTTGACGAAGTCCGACACGAAGCCGGTCGGAAATTACGTTCCTTTGAGCGAGGCTGATGTGCGCGCCGTGCTCGAACTGGCTTACTGAATACTTGTAATGCATATCTTCGGCATGTCGCCGGATAAAAAGACGGAAAAGGGGTCTTATGTCATCCGTCATTACGATACGCAATCTGACGAAAAAATATCCCAGCGACGAAGGTGAAAAGATCGCGCTGAGCGACATCGATCTGGATGTCGACAAAGGCGACATCTACGGCATCATCGGTCTGTCCGGTGCCGGCAAATCCACACTCGTGCGCTGTATCAATGGGCTCGAACATTACGATGGCGGCACACTCGCCGTCAACGGCAAGGAGGTCGCCGATCTGCGTCCCAAGGAGCTGCGCGCCTTGAGGAGCGACGTCGGCATGATTTTCCAGTCATTCAATCTGATGCCGTCCCGGACTGTCGCCGCCAATATCGAACTCGCCTTTCGTGGCAAAGTCGATGCAAAAAGCCGCAAGGTCCGTGTTGGTGAGCTTCTGGAACTGGTCGGTCTGAGCGAAAAAGCCGAAGCCTATCCAGATGAACTTTCCGGCGGCCAGCAGCAGCGCGTCGCCATCGCCAGGGCCTTGGTCAACAACCCCAGCATATTGCTGAGTGACGAGGCAACCAGCGCGCTTGACCCGACCACCACCAAATCGATTCTCGCCCTCCTGCGCAACCTGCACGACACCTTGGGCTTGACCGTCGTCGTCATCACCCATCAGATGTCGGTGATCAAGCAGATCTGCAACAAGGTCGCCGTCATCGACCATGGCACCATCGTCGAAAAGGGTAATGTGTTCGACATCTTCGCTGCGCCAAAGGCCGCGCTCACCAAAGCGTTTGTGGCCACGACCTCGAATCTCGACAAGGTCCACGAGTTACTTGACGACCATTCGCCGCTGGTCGAGCCACAGCCCGGCCAAGTGCTCCTGCGCATGAACTACATCGCCAAAGAGGTCTCCGAGGCTCTGGTCTCGCATATCTCACGCGAGTTTTCCATTGACGTCAACATCATTTTCGCCGATATCGACATCGTGGAGAACGCCCCGCTCGGCGGCCTGGTGGTCATGCTCAAAGGCGATTCCAAGAAGATCAATGATGCGCTTGCCTATCTTAAGGAGCGCAATATCGGCATCGAGGTGATCGATCGTGCTTAATCTACTTGATCAATGGTTCCCGAACGTGATGAGCCGTCTGCCCGAATTCTTCGATTCCTTCGTGCAGACCATCATCATGGTCGCCGTGGCCGGTCTGATTTCCTTCGTCTTGGCCGTCATTCTCGGCGTAACCGTTACTGTAACGAAACCCGGTGGCCTTCACCCCAACCGGGGTGTCTTCAACGTCATCGACAAGCTCATCAACCTGTTCCGTTCGATTCCGTTCATTATTCTCGCGGCCTCACTGGTGCCGGTCACCCGATTCGTCATGGGTACGGCCATCGGTACGAAGGGAGCGTTGTTCCCACTGGTCGTGGGTATCACCCCGTTTTTCGCCCGTCAGATTCAGTCGGCCTTGGCCGGCATCGATTCCGGATTGATCGAAGCGGCACAGGCGATGGGCATGGGACTGCCGGAAATCATTTGGCGAGTCTACCTGCGCGAGGCGATTCCCTCGATCATCCGTGTCAGCGTCATCACACTGGTCAGCCTCATCGACATGACCGCAGTGGTCGGCGTGGTCGGCGGCGGCGGACTCGGCGATTTCGCCATCCGCTACGGCTACCAGCGCTACATGATGGACGTCACCATCGCCACCATCATCGTTCTGGTGCTGCTGGTCGGTTTGGTCGAGCTCATCGGTCGTCTGCTCGTCGAAATCACCGAACACTGACGATAACCACAATCCGTTTATTTTTAATAATCAATACCGACTTTAATTTCTAAACCTATCAAATATCCGGCGGCAACTTTCTTTATATCAAGCACAAGCCGTGAGATTTCATGAATCCTGAAAGGGGCTTTTATGGCCACCAAAAAACAAACCAAAGCCAAGCATCAACTCTTCGCGCTTCTGGGGGCAATCCTCGTGGTGGTGCTGGTCGTCGCCGGCATCAGCATCTACCGTAATGTCAAAGCAGGCAAGGAGGAAACCGTTACGGTAGGTCTTGTCGGTAATTCCGATGATGCGGAATGGAAGGATGTGCAGGCCCAGCTTGACCGGGAGCACGCCAATATAAGGCTCAAATACAAGACCTTCCAGGACGGCATCTATGCCAATCAGGCGCTCGCCAACCACGAGCTCGACATCACGGCTTTCCAGCATTACGCGTACCTGCATCAGGAAGAAAAGGAGAAGGGCTACAAGTTCACCCCGATCGGCGAGACCTACATTTCGCCGCTCAACCTCTACTCCCAGAAATACAAGAGCGTCAAGGACTTCAAGGCTGGCGACAAAGTGGCCATTCCCAATAACGCCACCAACCTCGGGCGGGCGCTCAAAGTGCTTGATTCCGCAGGACTTATCACGTTGAAAGACAATACCAAGGCCGACCCCACGACCGACGACATCGCCTCCAACCCCAGCGGCATCGACATCGAGCTCAATGATCCGGCCTCCATCATCAACCTGCTGCCCGATTACGCCGGTGGCATCACCAATACCAACTTCATCGTCGATGCCGGCAAGAAGCCCGAAGACGCCATCTATGCGCCCAAGCTCAAGCCCGATGACGCCAGCTTCAAACCGTATGTGAACATCATCGTGGCCAACACGAGTGACAAGGACAGCAAGACTTTCCGCAAGATCGTTGACGCCTACCATACGCAGGCCGTCGCCAAACAACTCATCAAGGACCACAACATCCCGATGTTCAAGTACTGAGGTTCGCATGCTTAAGATTCGCGCAATCGACAAGCGGAAAATATCAATCAGAAATAATGGAGACTATCGTGAGTGATTTCAACAAAACTGGTGCAAAAGGCGGCGAAGAGGCCACCGGGACTTCGATAAACCGGCTTTTTGCCTCATCAAAACAAGGTCTGAACCTTTCGCCTTTGCAAGGCGGGCTCCCCGAAGGAGTCTCGACGCTTCCGCCGGTCACAACCGATCCATACGTCCAGCAATGGCAGATGTGGCACGAACAGCGGCTTGAGGAGCTCAAGGCGCCGCATGGTTATCTGGCGCCGGCGTCGATCACGTGGGTCGCTAACGGACAGACGCAGACGATTGACGACATTCCGGGGGCTTGGCGTGCCGAAAACGATGTGCTGACCTATTATCCCGAATCCGACGAAAAGCAGGCGCAGGATGCGGCTGGCGGTCATGGTGGGAGCGAGCCGCTTACCGTGACCAATGGCAGGGAAGCGCTTAAGACCCCGATTTCCTTCACTCCCACAGCATTCGGAGAACAGGCGCTCGCCTATCTCGATTACGGTGACAAGCGCATCGAAGTGAACTCGCAAACCGATCTGGTTGACCAATCCACCTACCGGTTCTGGATTCGCGTCAAGGACCCGCACGCCAAAACCCGTCAGCATTTCGATGACATCGACACATTCCCGATCGATCCAAAATGGCGGGTTCCGGCTCATTTCCGCCGTGCCGAGCCCGACGAGTTCGACATTCACGATTCGGTGGTGAAAACCGTGTTGCAGTCTTACCCGTTGCTGGGCTTTGTCGAGTTCCAACATGAGGGCAAGGACTATTCGCTGGTCGTCTCCAACGTCTTCGGACATGCGAGCATCTTCTTCGGCGACCCGACCAACGGCAGGGAGACCTACGGCATCGGCCGTGTGCTGCGGCTTGACGAGTTGACCTTGGATGAATTGGAGGCGCTCGATTTCAATTACGCCTACAACTATCCCTGCGCGTTCTCCTCCTACTGCACCTGCCCGATTCCTTCCAAGCGCAACACGCTTCCGTTCGCCGTAACGGCAGGGGAGAAGACCCCGGACGTGGATACCGAGTTGTGACAAGGCTTACAAAACTGACAGATTCGACGGATCCTGCGACGCGCCGGTTGCCCAAGGTCTTGAGAGTCGTGTATAGTTCTTATCTGTTGTGCGAATGTTGATTTGATTCCTTGAATCTGTCGGTTTCACACTTCGATGGTGGCCATAGCTCAGCAGGTAGAGCATCTGATTGTGGTTCAGAAGGTCGCGCGTTCGAACCGCGTTGGCCACCCCCATCAATCCCCGGAATTGCAAGGTTCCGGGGATTTTGTGTTTTGAGTTTTCGAAGTTCCAGTAGCAAGCAGTGACGAGTTGCGGGCTACCGGCCAAAAGAATTGGCTTATAGCCCGCAACTCACGAATTTTCTGGTACGGGCAGACTATGCTGTTACTACAGAGTATGCAAAAGCGGCTAAAGGGATGTGTCTCATCGCATATTCATTAGTGCGCGTACTTTGATAAGCCGATCCTAATTCTTCCAGCGCAGCCTGCCGTCGGCCGCTGTGCGACAAGTCAATATGTTCGAACTGCGATCTGATTTCGCTTGTGCTCCTTCAGGCGAGCAGAATGCTCCTCCATGTGCCGTGCCCATCGATTCTCTTTGCAGTTGCTGCGGCGCTGGCTGAGGTTGAGGTGCAGGAGCTGCCTGTTGTTGCGCTTGCTGTTGAGCCTGTTGCGCCTGCTGTTGGGCCTGTTGCGCCGCAGCCTCTTGCTGCGCCTGTTGCTGTTCTTCAAGCTGTTTTTGCTGGTCGTCCGCCTCCTTTTGCTTTTCTTTCTGGTCGGCCTGCTCTTTGTCCCATTTGTCGGCTTTGTCTTGCGCGGATTTGAGCTTCTTTTTGGTTTGTGCCAGGTCTTTCTGATTCTTTTTATACTTGACGTTGAGCTGCTGATAAGTGTTGTCGAGTTCGTGATACTCGTTGGAGTCTTTCGGATTCGGGTCGTTGCTCGAGCCCATTGCTACGCCTAGTAGCAAAGCGATGAAAGTCACCAGTATGGCCTTCCAATTACGTTTCAGGAAGCCATGTTTCTTGTTATGCTTTTGCCCGTCGTTCCAAGGATCGTGCGGGTTCGGATTTTCGTCGATCGGTGGCAGCGTCTGTGTGGGAGCGGGCTCAATTGCGTTCATGGTCTTGTTTGCCGCCTTTGTTTCATGGCCGGCCGGGTTTGCACTCGTCTTCTTGTCGGAGCTTTTCAATGTTTTGGAATAATACAGCCCAGTTCCGGGTATTGAGGCACCGATTGTGGTGCCGTTTTTGCCTACGGTGACATGTGGTTTCCCACGTTTGCCGACGGTAAATCCGGTGATTCCGTTTTTACCGATATTGACACGCAGTCCTTTGCCAAAACTGATGCTCTTCCTCAATCTCCAACCCATGATTTTCCTTTTCGTTCGGCGATGGGGCGATGCCAAGTCTACTGCGGTAGCCGCGAGATATTGCTCATACCGTGGTGTCGCCGATGAAATGCATCGCACTGTGTTATGCAGAATAATGAGAAGTGGCTGTGACCCATATGTAATCCGTCTTGCAGTATGGAGAGAATTATCGTATGAGATTGAAAAAGTGGGAGTCGGTCACGGAGTGGCCATTGACGATTCTTTCGGTCGTTTTCCTTGTGATTTATGCATGGCAGATTCTTGCGGAACCGAGAGGAATCTGGAACACCGTTTCAGAATGGTCTATGGATGTACTATGGCTGCTTTTTGCCATTGACTATGTGGTTTCTCTTATATTAGCTGACGGTAAATGGAATTTCTTCAAGTCGCATCTGTTTGACTTGGCAGTTGTGATTTTGCCGATTATCAGACCATTGCGGGCTCTGCGTGTTCTTAGTGCGCTCAATGCCTTGCACAAGACCAGTGGCATGGCGCTTCGGGGCAAAATCATCATGTATGTGGTTGCGTGTGCGTTTCTTCTGATAGTGGTCGGGTCCCTCGCTGTCTTCGATGCGGAACGTCATGCCCCGGGAGCCACCATTACAACATGGCCAGATGCTTTGTGGTGGACGTTCGTAACTATCACCACCGTAGGATATGGCGATTATGCTCCCGTCACTGGGACTGGAAGATTGATAGCGTTCTTTCTTATGGTCGCTGGCATTGGCATTATTGGCGTTGTCACAGGAACATTCGGTTCGTGGATTGTCGACGAGGTGAGTGTAGACGAAGAAAAGAATACGGAGATAACCCGTCAGCAGATTGATGAGCTGTCTCGGCGTCTTGAACACATTGAACAGATGCTGGAAAAAGATACCGAGATTTCTTCTGCAAAGGGGACTTTACAATAACAAGATGCCTTTTACGGTTGTCTCTGGTTACAGTGCAGCGGTAGTGTTTGCTTTTGAATCAATGTTTGATTTTCATTTATATGGCGGGTAGGCTATTCGCAGCGTATCTGGGAACGTCGGTTTGCTCGTCACGGTTTTGATGTGGCTGAATTCCAGGAAACCGGCTTTGCCGTGGTAGGCTCCCAAGCCGGAAGCACCGATGCCGCCGAAGGGCAATCGGCTGGAAAGCAGATGGCCGAGCGGCAGGTTGAAGCCGAGCGCGCCCGAGCTGGTATGGCGTTCGAAAAGCAGGCGGGTCGCCTTGCTTCGTGTGAAGACATACAAAGCCAGCGGTTTCGGACGCCCGTTGATGAAGGCCACCGCGTCCTTCGCGTTGTTCACCGCAAGAATCGGCAGAATCGGTCCGAAGATTTCCTCCTGCATCACCGGGTCACCGGGCCGGACGTCGGTAAGGATGGTTGGCGCGATATAAAGATGTTCGCGATTGGTTTCGCCGCCGCTGAACGTCTTCTTATCGCTCGGTAGCAGCTTGACCAGTCTGTCGAATTGCCTGGTATTGACGATACGTCCGTAACTTGCGGATTGTGCGGGATTGCTACCAAAGAACTTTCGAGTGAAACCCGCGATTTTCTGCGCCAACGGTTCCACCAACTCCGGTGTGGTCAATACGTAATCAGGCGCCACGCAGGTCTGCCCGGCGTTGGTGAATCGTCCCCACGCGATGCGGCCGGCCGCGACGTCGAGATTGGCGCTCGCATCCACGAACACGGGGGATTTCCCGCCCAACTCCAACGTTACCGGCGTAAGCTGTTTCGCCGCAGCCTCCATCACGATCGCTCCGACCCTGCCGTTGCCGGTATAGAAGATATGGTCGAACGATTGTTTGAGCAATTCGGTGGTTTCCGGCACCGCACCTTGAACGACCGCAAACGCCCGCGGGTCGAGGTATGCGCCGATGAGCCGTTGAAGCAATGCGCTGGTATTGGGGGAGAGCTCCGAAGGTTTGAGGCACACGCAGTTGCCGGCCGCGATGGCGTCGACCATCGGTTCGAGGCTCAACATCAGCGGATAGTTCCACGGCGAAATCACCAGCACCACGCCTTTGGGCTCTGCTATCGTCCAGCTTCTCGCCGGTTGCATCAGTAGTGGCATGGCTACATGGCGTCGCCTGCTCCAGCGTTCGATACGCGGTTCGACAAACCGTATTTCGTCCAGCACGAGCTTGATTTCCATCAACGCGGTTTCCGCAGCCGGTTTGCCCAGATCGAGGTACACCGCGCGTTCGATGTCCTTTCGATGGGCGGTGATCATCAGTTTCATACGTCCGAGCTGTTCCCGCCGCCAGGCGAAAGGACGCGAGACTCCCGCATCGAACGAGCAATGTAATTGTTGGACTTTCTGCTCACAGGTTCCTGTCATGGTGCGCTGCTCTTTCGTATGTGGATTATCGATACCCATATTTGTGTTGTATGGCTTAGTGTAGATTCATTCTCTGATACGTTGCGAATACTTTTGTGATTCTATAAAATTTCGGCTGGTTATGTATGGACTATCGGAAGTCCAGTTCTTGCAGGGTTTTCGCCCATCCGATAAAGCGACGAGCAGGAATATCGATTGCCGATCAGCCAAGACAGCCCAAGACGGTATCCGCAACGGCGCAGCTTTTTAAAATGTCCGAAGCTTTATGTTATAGTTCTTACTTGTGTGTGCCAATGGCATGCCTTATGTAACAGGCGTGGGCATTGGGATATCCCGGAACTTGTTGGAATGCGCGCAGTAATGCGGCGGCAGGAGAGTGAAGGGCCATCGGGCCGGTGGACTGTGGCTGTCTCACTCGATTCGTCGATTGGGGCTGCAGCGAGGCGGCTCCGCAAGAAACAATGATTAACGAATCGGAGAACTGAAGTTGCCTACTATAGAACAACTTGTCCGTAAAGGACGTAAGGCAAAGTCAAAGAAATCCAAGACTTTGGCCTTGAAGGGCAGCCCGCTGCGTCGCGGCGTGTGCACCCGTGTGTATACCACTACACCGAAGAAGCCGAATTCCGCGTTGCGTAAGGTCGCCCGTGTGCGCCTGAGCTCCGGCATCGAAGTTACCGCCTACATTCCGGGCGAAGGCCACAACCTGCAGGAGCACTCCATCGTGCTCGTCCGCGGTGGCCGTGTGAAGGATCTTCCTGGTGTGCGTTACCACATCGTGCGCGGCGCGCTCGATACCCAGGGTGTCAAGGACCGCAAGCAGGGACGCTCCCTGTACGGCGCAAAGAAGGCGAAGTAAGAGATATGTCACGTAAAGGACCATCCAAGAAGCACCAGCTGCTCCCTGATCCGATCTACGGTTCGACCGTGGTCGCTCAGCTCATCAACAAGATCCTGCTCGACGGCAAGAAGTCGATCGCCGAGGACATCGTCTACTCCGCACTTGACATGGTCAAGGCGAAGACCGACCAGGAACCCGTCGCCGTGCTGAAGCGCGCGCTCGACAACATCCGTCCGTCCCTCGAGGTCCGTTCCCGCCGTGTCGGCGGCGCGACCTACCAGGTCCCGGTCGAGGTCAAGCCCAACCGCGCCAACGCCCTGAGCCTTCGCTGGCTCACGGACTTCTCCCGCAAGCGCCGCGAGAAGACCATGGCCGAGCGTCTCGCCAACGAGATCCTCGACGCCTCCAACGGTCTCGGTGCTTCGGTGAAGCGCCGCGAGGATACGCACAAGATGGCCGAGGCCAATAAGGCCTTCGCCCACTATCGCTGGTAATCGAAGAGACGAGTTAGGTAAGGAAAATCTATGGCACTTGATGTGCTCAGCGACCTCAATGAGGTCCGCAACATCGGCATCATGGCTCACATCGATGCCGGTAAGACAACATGTACAGAACGTATTCTGTACTACACCGGTAAGAACTACAAGATCGGCGAGACGCACGAAGGCGCCTCGACCATGGACTTCATGGCCCAGGAAAAGGAACGCGGCATCACCATTCAGTCCGCTGCGACCACCTGCTTCTGGAACCGTCAGACCCATGACGCCGACAAGAAGTTCCAGATCAACATCATCGACACCCCCGGCCACGTGGACTTCACGGCCGAGGTGGAGCGTTCGCTTCGCGTGCTCGATGGCGCCGTCGCCGTCTTCGATGGCAAGGAAGGCGTAGAGCCCCAGAGCGAGACCGTGTGGCGTCAGGCCGACAAGTACGGCGTGCCGCGCATCTGCTTCATCAACAAGATGGATAAGCTCGGAGCCGACTTCTACTATTCCGTCGACACCATCAAGAAGAAGCTGGGAGCCACCCCGCTGGTCGTCCAGCTGCCGATCGGCGCCGAGAACGACTTCGTCGGCATGGTCGATCTGATCCGTATGAAGGCGTACGTCTGGAAGGACGTCACCACGGATCTCGGTGCCCACTACGACACCGTCGACATCCCCGATGACCTCAAGGACAAGGCCGAGCAGTATCGTTCGGAACTTCTCGACCAGGTGGCCGAGTCCGATGACGACCTGATGGAGAAGTACCTCGAGTCCGGCGAGATGAGCGACGAGGAGATCCGTGCAGGTATCCGCAAGCTTACCATCGAGCGCAAGGCCTACCCGGTCCTCTGCGGTTCCGCCTTCAAGGACAAGGGCATTCAGCCGCTGCTCGACGCAGTGGTCGACTATCTGCCCAGCCCCGAGGACGTCCCCGCCATCGTCGGCTTCAAGCCCGGTGACGAGTCCCAGGAGATTGATCGCAAGCCCACGATGGACGATCCGTTCGCCGCGCTGGTCTTCAAGATCTCGACCCACCCCTTCTATGGCAAGCTCGTGTTCGTGCGCGTCTATTCCGGCTCCATCAAGCCCGGCGACACCGTGCTCGATTCCACGAAGGACAAGAAGGAACGCGTCGGCAAGATCTTCCAGATGCACGCCGACAAGGAGAACCCCGTCGACGCCGCAGAAGCCGGCAACATCTACACGCTCGTAGGTCTGAAGAACGTCTCCACCGGCGACACGCTGTGCGCCGACAACGCTCCGATTTCTCTCGAGTCCATGACCTTCCCGGACCCGGTGATCGAGGTCGCCGTGGAGCCGAAGACCAAGGCCGATCAGGAGAAGATGTCGATCGCTCTGGCAAAGCTCGCCGATGAGGACCCGACCTTCCAGGTCAAGACCGATGAGGAAAGCGGCCAGACGCTGATTTCCGGCATGGGCGAACTCCAGCTCGACATCATCGTCGACCGTATGCGTCGCGAGTTCAAGGTGGAGTGCAACGTGGGCAACCCGCAGGTCGCCTACCGCGAGACCATCCGCAAGGCCGTCATGAACCAGGAATACACCCACAAGAAGCAGACGGGTGGTTCCGGCCAGTTCGCAAAGGTTTTGATGAACTTCGAGCCGATCGACCCCGCCGAGGGCAAGGACTACGAGTTCGTCAACGAGGTCACCGGCGGCCACATCACCAAGGAATTCATTCCTTCGATCGATGCTGGTGTGCAGGAAGCCATGGAGTCCGGCGTGCTCGCCGGGTTCCCGGTGGTCGGCGTCAAGGCGACCGTCACTGACGGCCAGATTCACGATGTCGATTCCTCCGAGCTCGCGTTCAAGATCGCCGGTTCCATGGCGTTCAAGACCGCGGCCCCGAAGGCCAAGCCCGTCATCCTCGAGCCGATCATGGCCGTCGAGGTGCGTACGCCTGAGGAGTACATGGGCGACGTGATGGGTGACATCAACTCCCGTCGTGGCAACATCCAGGAGATGAAGGACGCCACCGGCGTCAAGGTCATCGAGGCGAAGGTCCCCTTAAGCGAGATGTTCGGCTACATCGGCGATTTGCGTTCCAAGACGCAGGGCCGCGCGATGTTCACCATGCAGATGGATTCGTATGCAGAGGTGCCGAAGGCGGTCTCCGAGGAGATCATCAAGGCCCAGCGCGGCGAATAAAAAATACTTTGCCCAAGGCGTGTCTGTCTCCAGTCGGCGCTAAAATTTTCTAGCGCTGACTGGGTTCGGGCACTTTGTGGCAGGTAACCCAGAAACCCAGTAAACTGTAGCGAGTATCTCGATGCCGAAAAGCTCGGGATTAACTACGAAACGTCCAGGAGGACAAGTAATGGCAGAAAAGGAAAAGTACGAGCGGACTAAGCCGCACGTTAACATTGGCACCATTGGCCACGTTGATCACGGTAAGACGACCCTGACCGCGGCCATCTCGAAGGTGCTGCACGAAGAGTACCCCGATCTCAACCCGGAGTATGACTTCGATCAGATCGACGCGGCTCCTGAAGAGAAGCAGCGTGGTATCACCATCAACATCGCCCACATCGAGTATCAGACGGCCAAGCGCCACTATGCTCACGTGGATTGCCCCGGCCACGCCGATTTCGTGAAGAACATGATCACCGGCGCCGCTCAGATGGATGGCGCGATCCTCGTCGTCGCCGCCACTGATGGCCCGATGGCTCAGACCCGCGAGCACGTTCTGCTCGCTCGCCAGGTAGGCGTGCCGAAGATCCTCGTCGCGCTCAACAAGTGCGATATGGTCGATGACGAAGAGCTCATCGAGCTCGTCGAAGAAGAGGTCCGCGACCTCCTCGAAGAAAACGGCTTCGATCGTGACTGCCCGGTCATCCGCACCTCCGCCTACGGCGCTCTGCACGATGACGCTCCGGATCACGACAAGTGGGTTCAGACCGTCAAGGACCTCATGGATGCCGTCGACGATTACATCCCGACCCCTGTCCACGATCTGGACAAGCCGTTCCTGATGCCTATCGAAGATGTCTTCACCATCTCCGGCCGTGGCACCGTGGTGACCGGCCGTGTCGAGCGTGGCCGCATCCCGGTCAACGCCCCGGCAGAGATCGTCGGCATTCGTCCGACCCAGACCACCACCGTCACCTCCATCGAGACCTTCCACAAGCAGATGGACGAGGCCGAGGCTGGCGACAACACTGGTCTGCTGCTCCGCGGCATCAACCGTGACGACGTCGAGCGCGGCCAGGTCGTGGCCAAGCCCGGCACCGTGACCCCGCACCACAAGTTCGAGGGCGAAGTTTACGTCTTGACGAAGGATGAGGGCGGCCGTCATTCGCCGTTCTTCTCCAACTACCGTCCGCAGTTCTACTTCCGCACCACCGACGTCACCGGCGTCATCACGCTGCCGGAAGGCGTCGAGATGGTTCAGCCTGGCGATCACGCCACCTTCTCCGTCGAGCTGATTCAGCCCGTCGCGATGGAAGAGGGCCTGACCTTCGCAGTCCGTGAAGGCGGCCACACCGTCGGCTCAGGCCGTGTCACCAAGGTGATCGAGTAGTTCTAGAACGTAAGTTGTAGATTTACTTACTGGTTGTGCCCCACATCTTTTGGTGTGGGGCACAACTGTATTTAAAAGTATGAGTAGGTAAAGCAAAAGCCGAGAGAAACAGACGACTGGCGAACTGTACATACGCCGTGGCATAATTGCTGAGGCATTTTATGAATGCATATCGTTTGAAAAGTAAATGACTAAGGTGACGAGACGTGGCACAAACTAGCAATGACATCAAAAACGGGTCGGTATTGAACCTGGACGGACAGCTCTGGACCGTCACGAAATTCCAGCACGTCAAGCCTGGCAAGGGGCCGGCTTTCGTGCGTACCACCATCAAGAACGTGCTTTCGGGCAAGATCGTCGACAGGACCTTCAACGCCGGCATGAAGATGGAGTTCGAAACCGTCGACAACCGTACGCTGCAGTATTCCTACGAAGAGGGTGACAGCTTCGTCTTCATGGATATGACCACCTATGATCAGGTCAACATCCCCAAGGAGCTCGTCGGCGATCAGGCGAAGTACCTGCTCGAGGGCACCGACTGCATCATCAGCTTCCACGACGGCACCCCGCTGAGTGTCGAGCTGCCAGCATCCGTCGTGCTCAAGGTCACCGAGACCGAGCCGGGCGTGCAGGGCAACCGTTCGAACGCCGGCACCAAGCCTGCCACCGTTGAGACCGGTGCAGAGATTCAGGTGCCGCTCTTCGTGGGCGAAGGCGAAATGGTCAAGGTCGATACCCGCGACGGTTCCTACCTTGGTCGTGAGAACAACTGATTTTCTTTCTTTCCGACTTGGTGCGCTACGGCTTGCCAGGTCGGAAAGCCGTATTCGCAAACCTTTATTCGCATAATTTTTCACTGAGAGGCTACTGACTATATGGCACGTTCTACAGCTCGTAAACGGGCGCTGAATACGCTCTACGAAGCGGATGAAAAAGGACAGGACATTCCGTCACTGCTCGCCGAACGCATTGCCGAGCCGGGAGCCCAGACACCATTGCCGGATTATGCCATCGAAATCGTTCGGGGCGTCGCCGATGAGCAGACGGGCATCGACCGTGCACTCGAATCCCATTCGACCAAATGGCCGCTCAAGCGCATGGCTGTGATCGATAGAAATGTTCTGCGGATCGCCGCTTGGGAAATTCTCTTCAACGATGACGTGCCTGATCGCGTGGCCATCGATGAGGCGTTGGGGCTGGCGAAGACCCTTTGCGATGATGATTCTCCCGCGTTTATCCATGGCCTCTTGAGCGCTGTATGCGACAACAAGGATACGGTTCTTGCCGATATCAAGACGGCGCACGAAGTCGAGGCCAAGGAAAAGGCCGAACGAGAAGCGGCCGAGCGCAGACTCAATTCACCTACAGCCCCAGGGTTCCTGAATTCCCGTGGCATTTCCGGCAAGGGCGATGGCGTTCCATTTGAAACGGAAACCGTCAATGGCGATTCCGTGACCAGTGCTGATGCAGATTCGCAACCTGAAACCGGTGGGGGCTCGTCCGGTGAAGCTAGCGAAGTTTCGATTCCCGCTGTGCCCGATGACTCGGGTCCTGAAACACTGGACTCGCCTTCATCGCCTGATGATTTATCCATTAAACCTGAACCGTCGGGTGACGGACAATCGCTGTCACCCGATGGTGACGATAATTCAATAATTGTCTGATTAGTTCTGACCGCGGTACGGTGGCCGGGCCGCGAATGTGTTTTTCCGGTCCAGTTATTTCCGAGTCCGCGCACGGGCCCGGCAAAGGGGGACTCGTGGTGAGTCAGCAAGCAGCGACAACAGCACAGTATTCGAAAGACGATGCTGTGCTGTTGTTGGAAGACGGCCAGCTTTACGTTGGTGAGCCTTACGGAGCATCAGGATCGACATTCGGCGAAATCGTGTTCGCCACGGCCATGACCGGCTATCAGGAGACGATCACCGACCCGAGCTACGACCAGCAAATAGTCGTGCAGACCTTCCCACATATCGGCGATACCGGTGTCAATGATGAGGATCCGGAATCCAAGCGGGTCTGGGTGGCCGGCTACGTCGTGCGTCAACCCAGTCCGAATGTTAGCAACTGGCGTGCCAACGACAGCCTTGACGACGAGCTCGAAGGTGATTCCATCGTCGGCATCAGCAACATCGATACCCGCAAACTGGTACGTCATCTGCGCGAGGGCGGTGTGATGCGAGCCGGTATCTTCTCGGGAGATGCTTTGACGGACAAGTCAACGGGGTCGTTGCGTTCCGTGGATGCCTTGTTGCAGTACGTCTTGGCGTCGCCAAAGATGCAAGGTGCCAGGCTTTACGATCGCGTAAGCACAGATGAGACCTACACTGTCGAGCCCAGCGGCGAGTTCGAAGGCAAGGCACCGCTGTTCACTGTCGCCGCCGTCGATCTGGGCATCAAAGGCATGACGCCTCATCGCTTGTCCGAACGCGGTTGCAGGGTGCACGTCGTGCCCTCCACGGTCACATTTGATGAAATCAAGGCCTTGAATCCCGATGGCGTCTTCTTCTCCAACGGCCCGGGCGATCCGGAGGAGGCCGCTCCAGAAGTCGATCTGCTACGCGAGGTGCTCGATGCCGGATACCCCTTCTTCGGTATCTGCTTCGGCAACCAGCTCTTCGGACGCGCGCTCGGTTTCGATACCTACAAGCTCAAGTTCGGTCACCACGGCGTCAACCAGCCCGTCAAGGACATGACCACCGGCAAGGTCGAAATCACCGCCCACAACCACGGGTTCGCGGTCGACGCGCCAATCGGCAGAATCGTTGAATCGCCGTATGAAAACGGCAAATACGGCCATGTGTTCGTCTCCCATATCGACCTGAACGACGATGTGGTCGAAGGCCTGCAATGCGTCGATATCCCGGCCTTCTCGGTGCAATACCATCCCGAGGCCGCCGCAGGTCCGCACGACGCCGCCTATCTTTTCGACCGATTCGTCTCGCTGATGCGTGCCCACAAGGCGGGGGAGCCGGTTTCGTCCGTGCTTACGACACCGACCTTTTCATCATCATCATCGAGCACAACCGTCAATGGCCAATCCGCCGACAGCGCTGACAAGGAGAACAAGTAATGCCGAAACGTCAGGACATCAAATCCGTCATGGTCATCGGGTCCGGCCCGATCGTCATCGGTCAGGCCGCGGAATTCGACTATTCGGGCACCCAGGCGTGCCGAGTGCTGCGCGAAGAAGGTATTCGCGTCATCCTCGTCAACTCCAACCCGGCCACCATCATGACCGACCCGGAAATGGCCGATGCCACGTACATCGAGCCGATCGACGTGCCGATTCTCGAGCGGATCATCGCGCGTGAACACCCCGACGCCCTGCTGCCCACCCTCGGCGGGCAGACCGCGCTGAACGCCGCCGAGGCTCTGGGCAAGGCCGGCGTACTTGATAAATACCACGTCGAACTGATTGGTGCTTCGCTCGAGGCCATCGACCGCGGAGAGGACCGTGAGCAGTTCAAGAAGGTCGTCGATTCCGTCGGAGGAGAGTCCGCGAAAAGCGATGTCGCCCATACGCTCGATGAAGTCGACGCCATCGTGGCCAAGCTCGGTTTCCCGGTGGTCGTGCGCCCAAGTTTCACCATGGGTGGCCTGGGTTCCGGCATCGCCCACAACGAGGAGGAACTGCACCGTATCGCCGGCGCAGGGCTCCACGACTCGCCGACCAACGAGGTTCTGGTCGAAGAGGGCATCGAAGGCTGGAAGGAATACGAGCTCGAGCTGATGCGCGACCGCAACGACAATGTGGTGGTCGTCTGCCCGATCGAGAACGTGGATCCTGTCGGCGTGCACACCGGCGATTCCATCACCGTCGCCCCGACCTTCACGCTCACCGACCGCGAATACCAGCGTATGCGCGACCTCGGCATCGCCATCATCCGAGGCGTCGGCGTCGACACCGGCGGCTGCAACATCCAGTTCGCGTTCAATCCCAAGAACGGCCGCATCATCATCATCGAAATGAATCCGCGCGTCTCCCGTTCCTCGGCGCTGGCTTCGAAAGCCACCGGCTTCCCGATCGCCAAGATCGCCACGAAACTTGCGCTGGGCTATACGCTTGACGAGATCCAAAACGACATCACGCAATCCACACCGGCCTGCTTCGAGCCGACCATCGACTACGTGGTCACCAAGGTGCCGCGTTTCACCTTCGAGAAGTTCCCGGGCGCTGACCCGACGCTCACCACCTCGATGAAATCGGTGGGCGAGGCCATGGCCTTGGGCGGCAACTTCCAGGAGTCGCTGGGCAAGGCCATGCGTTCCATCGACAAGCGCCACATGGGCTTCAGCTGGGACGGAACCAAGCCGGATCAGGCCGAGGTCGACCAGCTGTTGCAGGATATGCGTACGCCTACCGAGAACCGCTACCTGCAGGTGCAACGCGCGCTCTGGGGCGGGGCCACGCTTGAACAGCTCTACGACGCCACCAAGATCGACCCGTGGTTCCTGCGTCAATTCGAGCTGATCAATCAGACCGCGATGGAAGTGCGATTCACTGAAATCCTGTCGGCCAGGCTCCTGAAGAAGGCCAAGCTGGCCGGGCTTTCCGACCTGCAGATCGCGCATCTGCGCCACTTGGGCGACGAGGGCGAGAACACCATTCGCGAGCTGCGCCATAGCTACGGCCTGCGCCCGGTCTACAAGACCGTCGACACCTGCGCCGCCGAATTCGACGCGGTAACTCCGTATTACTATTCCTGCTACGCGGACGAATCCGAACTCAAACCGCGCGACCGCGAGGCCGTCATCATCTTGGGATCCGGCCCCAACCGCATCGGCCAAGGCATCGAGTTCGACTACACCTGCGTGCATGCGGTGCAGGAACTCGGCCGCGACTATGACACCATCATGGTCAATTGCAACCCCGAAACCGTCTCCACCGACTACGACATGTCCGACCGGCTCTACTTCGAGCCGCTCACCTTCGAAGACGTCATGGAGATCTACGACGCCGAGAAGAAGCTTGGCCCGATCAAGGGCGTCATCGTCCAGCTCGGCGGCCAGACCCCGCTTTCGCTGGCCGCACGTCTCAAAGCCGCTGGTGTCCCCATTCTCGGAACGTCGCCGGAATCCATCGACTTGGCCGAAAACCGTGAGCTCTTCGGCGAGGTGCTGCGTCGTGAACACCTGAACGCTCCGCGTTACGGCACAGCGCTCAACATGGACGAGGCCCGCGAGGCCGCGCATTCCATCGGCTATCCGGTGCTGGTGCGCCCCAGCTACGTGCTCGGTGGACGTGGCATGGAAATCGTCTACGACGACGAGCAGCTGGAGAAGTACGTCAACCGGGCGCTCGATGAAGCCAAGGCCGATACCGTGGTTTCCGGACGTCTGCCCTCCCCGCTGCTGATCGACAAGTTCCTTCAGGACGCCATCGAAATCGATGTCGATGCGCTTTATGACGGCAAGGAGCTCTACATCGGCGGCATCATGGAGCACGTCGAGGAGGCCGGCGTCCATTCCGGCGATGCGGCCTGCACCCTGCCGCCTTCAACGCTGTCCGACGATCAGATTCAGCGTTTGCGCAAGGCGACATTGGCCATTGCCGAAGGCTGTGGCGTACGAGGCGTGATGAACGTCCAGTTCGCCTACATGGCCAACACGCTCTACGTCATCGAGGCCAACCCGCGTGCCTCCCGCACCATCCCGTTCGCTTCCAAGGCCACCGGTGTGGCGCTGGCCAAGGCCGCCGCCCGCATCATGGTGGGGGAGAGCGTGGCCGATCAACGCAAGCGAGGGCTGCTTTTGCCTAAGGGCGACGGCGGCACCATCCGCCCCGGTCAGCAGGTCGCCGTCAAGGAATCCGTCTTGCCGTTCAAGCGTTTCCGCACGGTCGCCGGCAAATCCGTCGATACCCTGCTCGGCCCCGAGATGCACTCGACCGGCGAGGTCATGGGCTTCGACCGCGACTTCCCTCACGCCTTCGCCAAGTCCCAGCTCGCCGCCTATGCCGGCGGACTTCCGACACAAGGCAATGTGTTCCTCTCGGTTTCCGACACCGACAAGCGCCAGCTGCCGCTGATCGCCACGCGACTTCAGGAGCTCGGCTTCACCGTCTGCGCCACCGAAGGCACCGCTTCCGTGCTGCGTCGCTACGGCATCGAGTGCAAGGTTGTCGGCAAGATTTCCGAGACCTCTGAACGTAGGCAGGAGCTGAAAGCTGAATACGGCGACGATTACATCGACAAGAATCCTGTCGAGATGATCGAGTCCCGGGAGATCAACATGGTTCTGAACACCCCGAGCACCCGCAGCTCCCGTTCCGACGGCTATGCCATTCGCGCCGCCGCCGTGATCGCCGATATCCCGCAGTTCACCACCATCACCGAATTCTCCGCGGTTCTGCTCGCCATCGAGGCGGTCAAGGCCGACGACTATCAGGTGATGAGTATCCAGGAGCACGCGAAGCAGCTCTTCGCCTCCGAGACGGAATAGTGGCCTGTTGAACTGATGTAGTTTCTGTGGCACGAACACTACGCTGATAACGTTCCGTGAGAGTTTTAAAGACTTTTACGGAACGTTTCGTATTGGCTATAAGGTCTCGTGTTCAATAGCTCATTCCCTAGGCTTGGGTAGACTGGAATCCATCGAGAGGAGCACTATTTTGAGTGAGTATGATGGCAATGAAAAGATTGAACAGTCGCATAAAGGCCGGCTTATCGTACTGACCGGGCCTACGGCCGTGGGCAAGGGAACCGTCGAGGCGAATCTACTCAGCAAACATCCTGAAGTCTGGGTTTCCGTCTCCGCCACCACACGCGATCCGAGGCCGGGGGAGGTCAACGGGAAGAACTACTGGTTCATGGATGAGGCAGAATTCGTGGACAAGGAAAAACAGAACTGGTTCCTCGAAACCGCGGTTGTGCACGGCATGGCTCATTACGGCACACCTCTGCAGCCGGTGCTCGATCACTTGGCCAAAAATATTCCTACGATTCTTGAGATCGACCTGCAAGGTGCCCGCCGCGTCAAGCAGCGTGCCGCCGAACTCAATCTTGAGATCGTCTCGGTATTCATCGCCCCGCCGAGTTACGACGAGCTGGTAAAGCGTCTGATTGGACGTGGTACCGAAAACGAGGAACAACGTAAAAAGCGTCTGGAGACCGCGAAGGTCGAGCTGGCCGCCGAGCCGGAATTCGACGTCAAGATCGTCAACGACACCGTCGAGCGCGCCGCCGACGAGCTCTGGGACGTCATCGCCAAGGAATACGGGATCGCTGAGTAAAAAGTAACGATGGAACGAGGCTAATGGATTTCGGTATTAAACGCCGTATGCAATTCATCTCCTATGCAAATCTTTTGATCTCGAATAGTTGATATCGCAATTTGTAACTTGTCTTTATTGATATCGTGGTTATAATAGGCAGTAATTATTGATTGAAATCGGAGTTTTATATTGCTTTTCTGAACATGGCGGTGAACAAGCGCATCGAGGCGCATTGTAGTCATTGTTCATATTTTCATTTGGATGCAGAAATCTAAGAGAATCTAACCGTCACGTTGCGGTAGTGCGCCATATGGCAGCGATATTCGCTTTGAGGCTCCCTGCGGAACAGAAAATATCGCTGAGTTCATTTTCTTTAAAAGGGGCAATGTCCATGAATAATCCACAGGTTTTGACGTTATCGCATATCACTTTTTCATATCCGGAAAGCACCGAACCCATTATCGAGGATGTCTCGTTGACCCTGTCACCCGGATGGACAGTTTTGCTGGGTGACAACGGCATCGGCAAAACGACATTGGCGAGACTCGCGATTGGGAGCTTGCGACCGCAAAGTGGCCATATTTCGCCTGCCCCGGCCACAGTGGTGTCTGCGTTCTGTCAGCAGGATGCGAAACTGCCGCCAGACAATCTGGACGATTTCGCCGCCGATTGGTCAGCTGAAACCTTGCACATAAGGAAATTGCTGGGTATCGGCGACGATTGGCCTTATCGTTACGACACGCTTTCGGGAGGGGAAGCGAAACGCGTTCAGATCGCCTGTGCGCTCGCGGTGTATCCAGACATTCTGGTGCTTGATGAGTCGACGAATTATGTGGATGCCCCCACACGCGATGCCATCTGTTCGGCGCTTGATACTTTTTCCGGAATAGGCATTCTTGTCTCTCACGATGTGGAGCTCATCGATCGGGTTGCCGCGCGTTGCGCATATTTTGAAAGGATTCATCGTAATGGTCGCAATTTCACCCAGATTAAATTGAGACCCGGTAATTTCAGCGCCTCGCAATCGCAACTCAGGAAGGATGACGAGAGCGAGAAGCGCAGGCTTCGTGAGGCGACGATGCAGGTGAACAGACTCAATGCCGTCAAGCACGATCGTGACCGTGAAGTTGCCAAGGTCGAAGCGCAAAAACATGGCGGCAGAAAAATCGACCCGAAAGATCATGATGCTCGCAATACTTTGAAAATGCGAAACATGATGGGGCGCGACGCATCCTCCTCTGCGGCCAGTGCGCAGATTGGCGCGAGAATCGAATTCGCCCGTAAACGCGAGCAGGGGATTGCGGTTGGCGCGAAACGCTATGACGGTCGGCTGGATTTGATAGCAGACATCAGACCAAGTCATCGCGACGAATTGGTGGGGTTTGGACCCGGCGTCATCGAATACGGTGGTTCTGGATTGTCGGAGAAGAGCCTTCCGCCCGATTTCTCGCTTCGACAGGTGTCGATATTCGGTTTTGATGCTGACACAGGCGACGGTGCATATCGATCTGAAAATGAAGGACGCGAGCCAGCGGATAAAACGTCAGAAAAAAGTGCCGATAGCCGAGATGGGAATGCCGTTTTGTCCTCGAATTATCGGGGCATACGTGTCCCGCGTCTCAGTGTCGGTCCTACCGACCATATCGGAGTGACGGGTTCGAACGGAACCGGAAAGTCCACGTTGGTCAATGCGCTGTTGGAGGTGTTCAGCCAGCAGGATCTGCCGATATTGGTGATACCGCAGGAGACTGACGTGAACGATCAAGGCGGGGTATTGTCCCGATTTGTTTCGCTGGCCCAAATGCAGCGTTCGAAGGTACTCAGCGACTATGCGCAACTCAACTCGAATCCGAAGCGGGTATTGGACATCGCCGAGAAGTTCACAGCTCACGAAACCAGTGCATCCGGCAAAGAAACACAGATTGTCGATACTCGAGATGTCCTGTCTCCCGGCGAGTTGAGGAAACTGCTACTATGCGTCGGCCTACTGGATGGCCCGCAGCTGATGGTGCTGGATGAGCCGACCAACCATCTTGACCTGCACTCCAAGGAGGCGCTAGCCAACGCACTTTCGAGCTATGCCGGCGCGCTGATCGTCGTGTCACACGACATGTGGTTTCTTGAAAAAGTCGCATCGCTTCGCTGGGATATCCGATGATTTTTTCAATGCCTTAGCCGACGCCGGTACGTTATCGGATAGTCGCTGATTATTGAAGTTTGCCACTGATTGCGATGTCTGGTGAAATCGTATGCAGAATCACTTCGTAATCGTTTGCTAAAACGTTAGCACATCATGTAAAACCGCTGAGCTTGTTAATTAATTCAGGATCTTGGGCTGAGCCGTGAAGCGGGGAGTCCCGTGGAGGACTCCCCATAAGCGAGGTAGCGGCTGTTAGGCCGTGAAGGCTACTTGAGGCCGCTGAGTTTGTTGATAAGTTCGGGGTCTCTCGTCGCGCCCTTGTCGGCGGAGCGTGCGAAGGCGGCGTAGGCCTTGAGCGCCAGCGAAACCTTGCGGTCACGGTGGGCGACGTAGCCGTCTGAAGCCTCGAGCTCCTTGCGACGTTCATCGAACTGCTCGTCGGTGAGTTCCACGTTGATGGTGCGGTTGGGGATGTCGATGTCGATCATGTCGCCATCCTTGATCAGGGCGATCGGGCCCTTGTTGGCCGCCTCGGGGGCGACGTGGCCGATCGCCAGACCTGACGAACCGCCGGAATAGCGGCCGTCGGTGATCAGTGCGACGTCCTTGCCGATGCCCTTGCCCTTGACGAACGAGGTGGGGTAGAGCATTTCCTGCATGCCCGGGCCTCCCTTGGGGCCTTCGTAGCGGATGACCAGTGCCTCTCCCTTTTTGAGCTTGTCGCCCAGGATGACCTCGACGGCCTGCTCCTGCGATTCGACGATGTGGGCTGGTCCGCGGAACTTCCAGATGTTCTCCGGCACGCCTGCGGTTTTGACCACGCAGCCGTCAGGGGCGAGGTTGCCGCGCAGAATGGCGAGGCCGCCTTCCTTCACGGCCGGATGATTGATGTCGTGGATGGCGCCGTTGACGCGGTCGGTATCCAAGGAGTCGGAGAGCGTCTCGTGGGTGAACGGTTCAGGGGACTTGATGTGGCCCGGGGCTGCGCGGTAGAGCTCTTTGGCCTCATCCGTGCACGTGTCGCGCATGATGTCCCAATCGTTGAGCTTGGCCTGAAGCGTCGGATAATCGACCGAATGCACGTCCTGGTTGAGCTTGCCAGCACGGTCGAGCTCGCCGAGGATGCCGCAGATGCCGCCGGCACGATGCACGTCGGAGATCTCCCAGTCGCCGGAGGGGCTGGCCTTGCAGATGCAGGGCACGGTGTGGCTGATGCGTTCGATGTCGTCGAGCGTGAAATCGACGTCGGCGCTCTGCGCGGCGGCGAGGATGTGCAGCACGGTGTTGGTCGAACCGCCCATGGCCACGTCCATGGTCATGGCGTTCTCAAAAGCGTGCTTGGTGGCGATGGCACGTGGCAGCACGCTTTCATCGTCCTCGTTGTAGTAGCGGTTCGCCAGCTCGACGATCATCTTGCCCGCGCGCTCGAAGAGTTGCTTGCGGTAGCCGTGCGAGGCGAGCGTGGTGCCGTTGCCGGGCAGGGCCAGGCCAAGCGCCTCGGTCAGGCAGTTCATCGAATTGGCGGTGAACATGCCGGCGCAGGATCCGCAGGTGGGGCAGACGGTCTTCTCGTAGGCCAACAGGTCTTCGTCGGAAACGTTGTCGTCGGCGGAGGCGTACATCACGTCGATCAGATCGGTGGTCTCGCTCTTGCCGTTGGACAGTGTGGTTTCGCCGGCTTCCATCGGACCGCCAGAAACGAAGATGGTAGGGATGTTGAGCCTCAGCGCGGCCATAAGCATGCCGGGGGTGATCTTGTCGCAGTTGGAGATGCAGATCAGGGCGTCGGCGCAGTGCGCGTTGACGGAATACTCGATGGCGTCGGCGATGATATCGCGGCTCGGCAACGAGTAGAGCATGCCGGTGTGGCCCATGGCGATGCCGTCGTCGACGGCGATGGTGTTGAACTCGCGGGGGATGCCGCCGGCTTCGCGTACGGCCTTGGAGACGAGGCGTCCGACCTTGTTGAGATGGACGTGGCCGGGAACGAACTCGGAGAACGAGTTGGCGATGGCGACGATGGGTTTCTTGCCCAAGTCGTCTCCGGCCACACCTGCGGCGCGATAGAGTGCTCGGGCACCGGCGAACATGCGGCCGGTCATGATATTATGTGAGCGCATTTGCATGGTCTTATTTATACGTGGGCTGTTGTTCTGTTTGTCGTGTTTTGGTCGCATAATGAACGTTTTTGAGAAAAGTGCGCGTTATATGAAATGAGCAGCCGACGAAATCGCCGTGTTGGCGTATACTATATTATTTGAGTAGCTTTATTCTTCTTTAGGGAGCAAATAATATGGCATTTGGCACCGAGCCTACACCGAGCGGTCTTGCCGATCCGACGATCGACCAGTTGATGGAGAAGAGCGAACACAACAAGTATTCGCTATCGATTTTCGCGGCGAAGCGCGCCCGTCAGATCAACTCCTACTTCACCCAGCTCAACGAGGGCCTTCTGCAGAACGTCGGTCCGCTGGTGGAGTACCAGAATAACGAGAAGCCGCTTTCCATCGCCTTCCGTGAAATCAACGAAGGCCTGCTGGAAGAGACCCTCGGTGAGGATGACCTGAGCGAAGGCAGCATCGACTAGTTTCGTTCTTTCGCTGTCTGGAGCCCGATTCCGTATATGGAGTCGGGCTTTTTGTTTTCTATGCTCCGGGTATCAATCGGTGCGTTGAAATAGGGACGTAAGGGTAGTGTTGCCTTCCGTATGTATACACGTCAGCCGTTTTGCGGCTCTGGCATGGAAGAAAGAAGTTCACTGTGTCTACAGAAGTGGCAAAAGAGCGTCGCCTGATTTCAGCGGAATCGGTTACCGAAGGGCATCCCGATAAGGTCTGCGATCAGATTTCGGACGCGATCCTCGACGATATGCTCCGTCAGGACCCCCATTCCCATGTGGCCGTCGAAACGTCGGCCGCCATCGGGCAGTTCCTCATCTTCGGCGAGGTGACCAGCTCCGGCTATTCCGACATCCAGCGCATCGTGCGCAAGGTTGTCAAGAATATCGGCTACACCTCCTCCGAGGTCGGTCTTGACGCCGATTCGTGCGGCGTACTGGTTTCGCTGACCGAGCAGAGCGCCGAAATCAACCAAGGTGTTGCTCGTCTCAACCCCGAGCAGGAGACCGAGGTTTCGCGCGAAGAGCGCTATGAAGCGCAAGGCGCCGGCGACCAGGGCATCATGTTCGGCTACGCAACCGATGAAACCGACGTGCTCATGCCGTTGCCGATCTACCTTTCCCATCGTCTTGCCTATCGTCTGGCCCAGGTCCGCAAGGAAGGCATCGTCCCTCATCTTCGCCCCGATGGCAAGACCCAGGTCACCATCGAGTACGACGATAACGACCGTCCTGTCCGCGTTGATACCGTGCTCGTTTCCACGCAGCACGATCCGGAAGTGGACCACGATTGGCTGCTGCCACAATTGCGCGAGCATGTCATCGAACCGGTGCTTGCCGAGGTATGCGGCGACAAGATCAAGCATGACGACTATCGCATTCTCGTCAACCCAACCGGTTCCTTCGTTCTCGGCGGACCGGCGGCCGATGCCGGACTTACCGGCCGCAAGATCATCGTCGACACCTACGGCGGTGCGGCCCACCACGGTGGCGGCGCGTTCTCGGGCAAGGATCCGAGCAAGGTCGACCGTTCTGCGGCCTACGCCACGCGTTGGGTGGCCAAGAACATCGTCGCCGCGGGACTCGCGCACAAGGTCGAGGTGCAGGTGGCCTATGCCATCGGCGTCGCCGACCCGGTGAGCGTCAACGTCAACACCTTCGGCACCGAAATCGGCGGCGTGACCCGCGAACAGATTCAGGCCGCGGTGCGCAAGGTCTTCGACCTGCGTCCTGCCGCGATCATCGATGAGCTCAATCTGCTCCGCCCGATTTATCTGAAGACGGCGGCTTACGGCCACTTCGGCCGCACCGACCCTGACTTTACCTGGGAAGCCACCGACAAGGTCGATGAACTCAAGGCGGCCGTCGCCGAGGGCTGAGTATCGAACCGATGTCGCAAAAAGCCGTATCCGAAGAACGTTCCGGGGATACGGCTTCTTGCATTTGGCGGCACAGCGGCAAATCGTTAAGAATTTCACAATTAGCAAAATTACGACGGTGTCGTAACTGAGCAATAGGGTAAATTTGATTTTATATGTTGAAAATGCATTGAAATGCACATATTTTGGAGGTTGCGCATGGCCGCTATGACCGTAGCCGAAATGGTCTCAATGTTCCTTGAGGACAATGGGAAAATTAACATCACCGCATTTGACGGTTCATCATTCGGACCGCAGGATGCACCGTTGCATATCACGGTGAACAATTCGCGCGCTGTGTATTATATCGTCGACCATCCCAACGATCTCGGCCTTGCACGTGCCTATCTGCAGGGCGACATCTCGTCTCCGGAACTCATTCCGGGCAATCCTTACGAAGTGTTCAAGGAGCTTATGGCGCTGAAATCGGACATGAAGAAGCCGAGCCCCGCCGACCTTGCTCGTATCGTCGCCGCCGTATACTCGCATGGCATCCGTCATCCCGAAGCCCCGTCGATAGAAGGGCCAAGCCGCTGGAAGCGTCGCACCGAAGGCCTGCTGCCGCACTCCAAGGCCGGCGATTCCGCAACCGTGAGCTATCACTACGACCAGTCCAACGAGTTCTACCGTCTCTTCCTCGGCTCATCGATGACCTACACCTGCGGCGTGTTCAACACCCCGGAGGATTCGCTTGAGGACGCCGAATGGCGCAAGCTCGATCTCGTGCTCGACAAGCTCAACCTCAAGCCCGGCGATCGTCTGCTCGACATCGGCTGTGGTTGGGGGTCCATGGAAGTCCGCGCCGCACAACGCGGCATCAAGGTTCTGGGCGTCACTTTGGCCGGAGAACAGGTCAAGTGGGCGCAGGAATGGATCAAGCGCGAAGGTCTTGAAGACCTCGCCGAGGTGCGTCAGATGGATTACCGCGACGTGCCCGAAGGCGATTTCGACGGCATCTGCTCGATCGGCATGATGGAACACGTCGGTTTCAAGCACTATCCCTCCTATTTCAAGGAGATTTTCGACAAGCTCAAGCCCAACGGCCGCCTGTTGAACCACCAGATCACCCGCGTCAACTCCATGACCGGCAAGTCGGCCGGCGAGTTCATCGACCGGTATATCTTCCCCGACGGTCAGCTGGCTTCCCCCGGCGAGATCGAGACCGTCATCCAGGACACCGGCTTTGAGGTCGTCAACCAGGAGAACCTGCGTCAGCACTATGCGCTGACCCTGCGCCATTGGAACCAGAACCTGGTGGCCGGTTGGGACCGCGCCGTCGAACTGATGGGCGAGCCCAAGGCACGCCTGTGGGGCCTGTACATGGCCGGCTGCGTGCTGAACTTCGAACTCAACAACATCCAGATCCATCAGTTCCTTTGCGTGCGTCCGGACGATAAGACGATGACCGATACCTACCCGCTGCGTCCGTGGTGGGTCGAGAATTCGACGGTCAAGCCGACTGAGATCTGAATCTGATACGGAATAAAAACGCCACGGTTTGCGCCGTGGCGTTTTTGTATTCTAGGGAGGCTTTCAAAATTTCAAGGTGTCGAAAATTTGCGAGCCACGTTATCATGGAAATATGAGTGAACCGCAGGCACAGCAACCGGCGCTCGCGGGGCTGGCCCCGCGCAAGCGTCGTAAGACGGTCACCCATACCCCGGCCAAGGACAATCCGATTGCGCAGGTCGTCTTGGACGTGCAGGCGACTCATTTGGGGCAGACCTTCGACTATCTGATAGACGAGAAGTTCTCTCAATCGGCACAGCCGGGCGTGATGATTCGGGTGCGCTTCGGCGGCAGGCGCGTCAACGGCATCATCTGGAATCGCGTTGGGGAAAGCCATACGACGGCTTCTGCGCTGCGCTACATCGAACGGGTTGTGACACCGGAAATCCTGGTCTCGGCTTCGATGCGCCGCGACATCACCGTCATCGCCGAGGCATACGGCGGTACGCCTGCCAATATCCTGCGTCTGGCTGTGCCTCCCCGTGTGGCCAAAGTCGACAAGGAACAGCATCTGGCGGTGTCGGGGACGTGGGCCGGCAGTCGTGGCCGGGTCAAGCTTGACGAAGACCGGCTTGAACGGGGTTCGCAACGGTTGCGGGCAAGTTACGACCAGGCCGTAGCGTTGCAGGATGCGTTAAGCGGTGGCGGATTCGCCTCATTCGTCGTTGATGCGCTGCCGGGAGCCAACCGATGGGCCGATGACCTTGCCTATATGGCCTGTCAGTCGCTCAAGTCAGGACGGACGGCCGTTCTGGTGCTGCCGACCATGCGCGAAGTCAACGATATAGCCGCCGCGTTGCGTAAGTTCGGGTTGGAGCCGTTCCAACAGACCAAAGCCACCAACGGTGGCTTTGACGGTGATTTCGCGTTGCTGGCAGCGGCCATGGCTCCCTCCGAGCGTTACCGGTCATATCTAGCGGCAGCAAGCGGGCAGGTTCGTTGCGTCATCGGTACCAGAGCCGCGATGTATGCGCCCGTGGAAGGGCCTGGACTCTTTGCCGTTCTCGAGGACGCGGCGTATCAGAATGCTGACGGCATGATGCCATACGCCGCTGCTCGCGGGGTCCTGCGCCTGCGTGCCAAGCTCCATGGCGGTGCGTTCGTCGCCATGGCCAACGCCCGCAGCGCCACCAGCGAATGGGAAGTCAGCGGGAATTCTGGGAAAAGCGCCACGGTTGATGGTAATGCTTTGGAAACCAAAATCGCAGTTGCCCAAAAGGACAATGTTGAAGATACTGATCTTGTTGACCATTCGGTATTGTCTAATAATAAAAATCCTTTGGAACTGATATTGGAAACCGGTGAAACTTATCCGTTGCATGCCAACGAAAACCCGGGACATCAAGAACCTGAAGAATCGGCGAGGCTGCAAGAGACGCAGGCTGACGAGGCGATATTTTCCATCGAACCGACCTGTCATGTCAAGGTCTGCGAAACGCCGGTCAGCGGTTTCAGCACCCCAGTTCATCCGTTGCCGGCAGTGGTCGAGGACGTGTCGCCGTGGGTTCGTTGGCTCAATCGCGACGAACTGGCGCGCTTGGCCGACCCGTCCATCGGCTCCCGCGTGCCGCACACCGCCGTCCGGGCCCTCTCGCAGGCCTTGGAGAACGGACCGATCCTCTTTTCCATTCCACACGATGGCATCGCCGAAGTATTGAGTTGCGCTCGTTGCCATCGTCAGGCCCGTTGCCCTCGTTGCACCGGCCCGCTGCAACAGGTTCGTGGGGAGCGCCGCGCTGCCGCTGGTGCGGGGCTCCGGCCAGTGATTGGACTTGCCCGCATTGCCATGGCAAACGCATGAATGTGGTGCGTGTGGGTGCTGCGGGCACGGCCGCACAGTTGCAGCATCTGTTCCGTGATATCCCCATGGTGCTTTCCAGCCCAAGCCAATCCAACGGCATTGTCGGCTGGGTGCCGGAGCGACCGCTGATCGTCATCGCGACTCCGGGAGCGGAGCCGAGAGTAAAAACCGAGGACGGCGGTATCGGTCATTACCAGGCGGTGGCCATTCTCGACGCGTGGACAAGCCTCTATGCTCCGGGAGTAGATGCCAGAATCGATGCGCTGACCGCTTGGATGCGGGCCGCTTCGATGTGCGCCTGCGGCAAAAAGGGAGGGCAGGTCCTGCTGATCGGTGAGACCGATCCGGTGATCGCTTATTCGCTGACGCAGTGGGATTCCCGTATTCTCGCCGCCAGAGAGCTCGACGAACGTGCCGAAACCGGGCTTTCGCCGATCTTCGCCGTGGCCTGCGTATGGGGGCGCAGAAAAGCGGTGATGGAAACGCTGCATAACATTGGCGTGTTGACCGGAGACTGGAGCCAGGTAAGCTGCGAGATCGGAGACCTTCCGTCGGTTCTCGGCCCTGTCCCCATCGCCCAGCCGAAAACGGTGGATGCCCGAGAACTGGAAGCGACGCAGGATCGCGTCAAAGCCGTGGTGCGCGTCCCACAACCGTTGCGTGCAGAGTTGGCCAAACGCCTGCATACCGAGGTGGCCCGGCATGTGGCCACACGTACTCCCGGCGAGTTGCGGTTCCAGCTTGACCCCAAGGATCTTATTTAGCCGTCGGCAACTGCATCTGTGGGTTTCGTCGTTGTGCCATGAAACCATGGAAACAGCGACGAAGATAAGTGTTTTCTTGCAAGGAGGAGCCATGAAAGGCTGGCCGGGTGAACCGGAAATGGACTACAACGTGATCAAGTCGGAGGATGCGGCGCAAGGTGCCGCCGGCAAGCCGATCGAGAACGTGATCTTCGATTTCGGCAACGTGCTCGTCGAATGGGATCCGCAGGCCGTCATGCTGCCCCGGTATTCGCAAGAGCTGACCGACAAATTCCTCGACAACGACGTTTCCGGCTTCTACGATGCCAGCGACGCCATGGATGTCGGGGGAACCGCTGTGGAGGCCGTGGCTTCGGTACGTAAGCAATACGGCGAGCCTTGGGCGGGGATGCTTGATTATTATTTCAAGAACTTCGAGGACTCGCTGGTCGGTCCGGTCGAGGGCATGCGGGTTCTGGTCAATGACTTGAAGGCTGCCGGCATCGGCGTGTGGGGTCTGTCGAATTGGGCGACCGAGCTGTTCCCGCCGGCCGAAAAGATCTATCCGATCCTAAGCGACCTGGACGATGCCGTGGTATCCGGCTATGTCAAGCTGCGCAAGCCACACCGTGATATCTTCGAATTCGCGCTGGAACGCTTCGGCATTTGCGCCGATAGCGCTGTGTTCATCGACGACAAGGCTATGAACATCGTAGGCGCCAACGCTGCCGGGATTCGAGGCATACGATTCAACGATTCATACAAGTTGAGGGAAATACTCAGACAATCCGGTATTGATATCCCCGGAATCCAGCACTGAAAGGAACCTCCATGTTGCAAGTATTGTTTGCCGGAACGCCGGAAGTCGCGGTTCCCGCGTTGCGTCGATTGGCGGGAGACCACGAGCATTTCGAGGTGGTCGCCGTGCTCACCAGGCCGGATGCGCCTCAAGGCCGTGGGCGGAAGCTCACACCGAGCCCAGTCAAGCAAGCGGCGCTGGATCTCGATATCCCCGTTTTGGAATGTGACCCGAAGGAGCCGACCTTCGTCGCCGAGCTCAAAGCCACCGGTGCCGAAGCCGGGGCGGTGGTCGCTTACGGCAAAATCCTCAAGGAAGACGTGCTGGGCGCACTGCCGATGGGTTGGTACAACCTGCATTTCTCGTTGCTGCCGCAATGGCGTGGTGCGGCACCGGTGCAGCGTTCCGTCTGGAGTGGCGATACCGTCACCGGTGCCACTGTTTTCAGGCTCACCAAGGGCATGGATACCGGCCCGATCCTGGCACAGTCGACCTGTGAGATCGGTGCGCACGACACTTCCGGCGATATACTTGCCCGCCTCGCAGAAGATGGTTCGCATCTGTTGGCTTCCGCGTTGACTGCCATGGCCGAAGGACGGATCGTTCTTCAGGAGCAGCCACAGGGTGCCTATGAAGTGGCCAAGAAGATCAGCCATGAGGATGCACGTATTCGCTTCGATGTTCCTGTTTTCGCCACCGACCGACAGATTCGCGCCTGCACTCCCGAGCCCGGGGCTTGGTGCATGTTGCATCCGCAGGGTGGGGATGATAGTGCCAATGGATCTGATCAGAGAGACAAGACTAAGGTTTCTCCTGACGCTGAACGTGATATGGGCGACACCGAACCCTTCCATGTCTTGAAGGCGCGTCCAGCCGATGGCAACGATCCACAGGTTCCCACCGACCTGAAGCCGGGTATGTTGTCAACCAGCAAAAAGCACGTCTGGATTGGCACCGCAACCGACCCGCTCGAGCTTGAAGAAGTCAAGGCTCAGGGCAAGAAGGCCATGCGAGCTGCTGATTGGGCCCGCGGCGCACGTCTGTCCGCGGATGCGTACGTCGACTGAAGCTAAGGGCTGGATGCAGTTTACTTAATACCGCTAGACTGGCAGGGTAAAGTCAAAGTGACGCACTTTAGGTGTGAAATGCACAAGGGAGGCATTGTTATGAGGAAGCTGAATATTGCAGGGCAGGAAGTCCCGGCGGTCGGCATCGGTACATGGCATATGGGCAACGAGCCGGAACGCCATGACGAGGAGATCGCCGCCATACGTGCAGGTATCGAGGCTGGAGCAAGGGCAGTCGACACCGCAGAAGTGTACGGAACCGGTAAATCCGAAACGCTGGTGGGTGAGGCGTTGCAGCCGTTCAATCGCGACGATATTTTCCTTATCTCGAAAGTGAAGCCGGACAATGCCTCCAAGGCGGCGATGGAACAACATCTTGACGCCAGCCTGAAACGCCTGCGCACCGACCATTTGGACCTGTATCTCTATCATTGGCGTGGCGGCTCGATTCCGCTCAGAGAGACGGTTGCCGAACTTGATCGGCTACGTGAGACCGGCAAGATTCGCGCCTGGGGCGTCTCGAATTTCGACATCCCGGATATGCAGGAACTGATGGCGCTGCCGGCCGGCGGCAACGTCGCGGCCAACGAGGACCTGTACAATATCGAATCACGCGGAATCGAATACGACCTGCTGCCGTGGCAACGTGAACGTCATATCCCGTTGATCGCCTACAGCCCAGTCGGAGGTCTTTCCAACAACCTGCATACCAGCATGCTCACCGATCCCGCGGTTTGTAAGGTGGCCGCAAGGCATGGTGTCTCTACATACGAACTGCTGATTGCATGGACCGTCCGTGACGGCAATACTCTGGCCATTCCGCAGACCTCGAACCCTGAGCATATGCGGGCCAATATCGCCGCAGCCGACATTGAGCTGACCCAAGAGGACCTGGCAGAACTCGACAAGCGTTACCCCGCGCCGACCCATCATATTCCGCTGGATGTGGATTGATCCGACACGGTTTTCATCAAAGAAGTGGATTTGCAATGAGTGACGGTGAGCAAGGCAACGGGTTGACACCTGATAAAAATCGTTCTGTAGATGGAATGCCGGCAGGCGGCGGAGAGAAACAGAACCCGGAGACTCATAACAGCGGGATTTCTGATTCCAACGACGAGCTTGCCCGCGAGAATGACAACCTGAGGGCGAAAAACCATGCCTTGGCTGTCGCCTTGACTCGAGCCGGCAAGGAGCTGCAGAAGGCGAAATCCCAGATCGGGATGATGGCCATGCCTCCACTGAACTTCGCCACGATGGTGCGGGTGGATTCGTGCAGCACCGACGAGCAAGGCGTTCAACACGCCAAGGCCGAAGTATTATCGGGCAACCGCAGGCTTATCGTGCCGGTGGCCTCCAACGTGTCCGCCTCGCGATTGGTGGGCGGCCGAACCGTGCTCTTGAACGAAAACATGGTCCTGGTCGAACAGCGTGGACTTGAGATTTCCGGATCTGTGCGCACGGTTCGTCAGGTGTTGGATGACGGACGGCTGATGGTCACCGACGAATCAGGCAATGCAACGCTGATCGAGCGGGCGAGTGCGCTCGCGGATGTGTCCATCGAACCATCGACCCATCTGCTGGTCGATGGCATGGCGCGGATGGCGCTGGAGGTCCTGCCCGCACAGAACACCAACGATCTGGTGCTCGAAGCGATCCCCGACGCCACCTTCGACGACATCGGCGGGCTTGATTCGCAGATCGAGCGTATCAAAGATGCCGTCGAACTGCCGTTCCTGCACCGCAAGCTTTTCGAACGCTATGATCTGCGGGCGCCCAAGGGCGTGCTGCTTTACGGCCCTCCCGGCAATGGCAAGACGTTGATTGCCAAGGCCGTGGCCAATGCCCTGTCCGGTGGAGACGCCAGCCGCGGCGTGTTCCTTTCAGTCAAGGGGCCGGAACTGCTGAACAAGTACGTGGGGGAGTCGGAGCGCCTCATTCGTCTGATCTTCAAGAGGGCGCGCACGCGTGCGGCCGAAGGCAAACCGGTCATCGTCTTCATCGATGAGATGGATTCGCTGCTGCGCACTCGCGGCTCGGGTGTTTCCAGCGATGTGGAGACCACCATCGTCCCGCAGTTCCTGGCCGAGCTTGACGGTGTGGAAAGCCTCGACAACGTCATGGTCATCGGCGCCTCGAACCGCGTCGATATGATCGATCCCGCCGTGCTGCGTCCCGGGCGTCTTGACGTCAAGATTCGCATCGAGCGCCCGGACAAGTCGGCGGCGACACAGATCGTATCGCATTATCTTACCGATAACCTGCCATACGAGGCCGGTCAGAGTGCGGAAACATTGAACAAGGTCTTGGTGGACAGTGCCTATGATGACGGTCCGCGACGCCATATCTGCGACGTGTGCGACGATCAGGGACGCTGGACACGGGTGACTTTGGCCGATGTGATGAGCGGGGCGAGCCTCAAAAACATCGTCGACCGCGTCAAGACACATGCTGTCAAGGATTCGATCACGCTGGGCCGTCCGATGGAAATCGGCGCTGATGCAGTGCTTCGCGCGGTCGATGACGAATTCGATGAGACCGGTGATTCGGTGATGGACTCTGATCCGGTGCAATGGTCCAAGATCAACGGCATCGCCGGTGGCCATGCGGTGCGTATTCGGCCTGCGCAGTGATTCTTGAAACCAGGGGGATGACAAACCAATGAGCGTACGCAGAATGATGGGAACCGAGACGGAATATGCCGTTTCGGATATGGGAAGCGACCACGCCAATCCGGTCCGGCTTTCGTTCGACGTGGTCAGCGGTGCTGCGAATCCGCAGACACAGCATATCCGCTGGGATTACCGGCAGGAAGACCCGTTGAACGACGCCCGTGGCACCCGTCTGCCTCGTGCCGCCGCACGCCCCGACATGCTCACCGACGAGCCACAACGGCAGATTGTCAATGTCATCGCGCCCAACGGCGGCCGTGTCTATGTCGATCACGCCCATCCGGAATATTCGGCTCCGGAAACCATGGATCCCTTCGAAGCGGTGTGCTACGACCACGCCGGTGACCTGATCATGTTCCAGGCGACGCAGAAAGTCAATGAGCGCAACGGTTCCCATATCGTTCTGCATCGCAACAACGTTGACGGTAAAGGTGCCAGCTGGGGTACGCACGAGAACTATATGATGCTGCGTTGCGTCCCGTTTGGCAAGGTCGCGGCCTTGATGGTCCTCCATTTCATCTCACGGCAGATCTACACCGGCTCCGGCCGCGTCGGCATCGGCGAGAAAAGCGAGGAAGCCGGCTATCAGTTGAGCCAGCGTGCCGATTACGTTCATTCCATTATCGGCTTGCAGACCACCTTCGACCGTCCGATTGTCAACGCCCGCGACGAGTCCCATGTCACCGGCGATTACCGTCGCCTGCACGTCATCGTCGGCGACGCCAACCGCATGGACATGCCACAAGTGCTGAAGCTCGGCACGACGAGCATGCTGCTGTGGCTGCTTGAACAGGCCGATGGCGAACATTCGGCGCTCGACCTTGATGATCTACTGGCCGAACTTCAATTGGTCGATCCGGTGGAAGCGATGCACGCCGTCTCACATGATTTGACGCTTTCTGTCCCACTGCCGCTTGAACAGGGCGGCAGTGCCACTGCCTGGCAGATTCAGATACGTCTTTTTTCAGCTGTTTGTGCCCAGGGCGCGGCAACGTACGGTAGCGACACCAGGGGAGAGCCGCTATGGCCGGACGAACCGACGAAACGGATTATGACGATGTGGCGGCAGGCATTGATGGATGTGGCCGCTGTGCGCCATGCCAGCGATGACGAACGTCTAAAGATGAGCGATGAAGGCTCGCGTCTGGAATGGCTGCTCAAATGGCAATTGTTGGAGCGTTTGCGGCGCAAGGCAGGTATCGGCTGGTCCAATACGAAGCTGGCGGCCCTCGACCTGAGTTGGGCCGCGCTGGACCCGTCGTATTCGGTCTTCTCGCGTTTGCAGCCGCAGACCGAATGTGTGGCTCTAAGCCCGAATGAAAGCCAGAGTCAGGCCGACATTCAGGTTCAGTATGCGATGTCGAAGCCTCCGGAAGACACCCGAGCCTGGCTGCGCTCTGCAATCATCAGCTGCTTCCCGCAAGATGTGGTTGCCGCCTCTTGGTCGCATCTCACCGTACGGGATGGCGGAAGCGACGTGGACAATAATGGTGACATAGCTGGCCTCCCTCAAAGCGTGAAGACGCACATTGAGCAGCAACCAGGGAATCCGGTCGATTCCCCATCGCCCTGCACCGATATGGAAGGAACCCCGATGGAGGCCTGCGCCCCAGGACTTTTTTCCTTGGATATTTCAGAGCCGGGGCGCTGGACCAGACAGCGTTGCATCGGGGTCTTGGAGGAATGCCGGCATCGGCACGAAACGGCGGCGCAGACTCTTCGCAACCTTGAAGCCGGTGTGAGACGAATGTGAATGGGCAATCTCCTTGCGTTGGCGCGTGAGGTCTGAATGCCGGTCTTGTCCCGCATCGGTCCGTATTGCATGTCTATATATTGTGCCTATGTCGAAAACCGGAATGAGAAAATCCATGCCTACAGTCAATGATTGCTTGGGTGTTGGTGATGTCTCGCGAGGGTCGGTTTGTTTCTTTTCTGCACATATTTTATTGTCATACAGCTCATCACGGCGACAAAGGCGATGGATGTTTCCCCTATGCGGATTTTTTCGTGTTATTGCCGGTATTGTTGACGGGTGTAGTAGTGCGGGTTGCGGAGACCAAAAGCCGATGATCGTTGACGCCGTAAGGGGTGCAGGTCATGAGTGTGACTCTGTCCTGGCCGGGTTCGATTCTGAGTTTGCTGTCATCATCAGGCAGAATGACGTTGATTCGGTCGACCCGATATGACAATGTCCTACCCATCGATTTGATGGAGAACCCGTCTCCGATGCGCAACTCATCAAGCCTGGTGAACATCAATGAGTCGGCCATGCCGGTGTGCGCAGCTATCACGGCGTGTGTGGAGGCGCCTCCTACGGGAAGTGAACTGCCGTAGAGATGTCCGGATCCGTTTGCGAGGATTCTGTCGTCAGTGCCGTGATAGACGGGAAGTTTGACTGAGATTTTCGGTATGGTGATCGTCGCCATGATGCCTTCACCTTCGTCGAGAAGGGATTGATAGCGCTTGACATTGTCGGCGTCCGGAGATGTCCGGGGCGTCGAATGTGAAGTGTCTGAAGGGATTTCCCCAGAAATGGCTGACCGGTCTTGGCAAGGTCGTCGTTGTAACGATGCGCCATGTCCAACTCATGTTTGAGATGGAGCGGCGATTGGGACGCGGCGAAAACTTCCGAGGCCTCGGCGTTGCGAGCCAATCGCCTGGAAGATATCTGTTGGAGTATCAGGGGATAGGCGATAGCGGAAAAGCCCAGTACAATCAATGCAATCGCACAGGTCTTGAGGATGATGGGAACGATCAGTGTGTGGCCTGCACCGTCGATCGGCGATGAATCCTCACTGCTTCCGGAATCACCAAAGTCGGATGAGACCGTATCGCCTCGATTGTCAGGCATGGGCCAGCAAACCGAAGGCTGTGGAATGGTCTCATCCGTTTTCATATCATTCTCTTGATTCTGCGATCAGCGGGACCGTGTTCTTGCCGACATGTGAACGTTGGCTTTTGCGTACGACGACATAGATTCCGGCACCGGCGCCAACCAGCAGCAAGCCAAGGATGATCTGCATCATGATGCCCGCCTGGCCTGTTCTGGGCAAATCGATGACGGTCTTGATGTTCTTGACGATGTAAAGCTGCGGATCGGTGCCGTCTTTGGAGACGAGGCCGTAAACGTCTCCGGTTGGTGCCGAATAATTGACCGTGTTCAGTGTCTGGTCGCTGTTGAACGTGGGAGTGATGGTTACACTGAATTTGAAATCGGAGGGAATGATGTAGCCTGTGACAGCCTTGATCTCCTTCAGTGTGTAGGTACCTGCATCGACGCCTGAGATTTTGATGATGCCGTTTGCGGGGACCACCAGTTTATTCACGCTTGCCTCGCCGGTTTGAGGCGGACGATAGCCGCCGTTGCCGTCGCTGTACATGGACATCGGGGTGGTGGAGGAACCTTGGAAGATCTGGAACTCGGTACCGGGCAACACCGTGCCTTGCGACTTCGAAATCTTCTTGATGGCGAAGTTGAAGGTGTATACGTGCTTCTCGACTGGCGGAGTCGTTGTCCCGTGGCAGTCGGTGGACGGGTTGTCCTTGTAAGTCACCGTTGCGGTGTTCTTGGAATCTCCATGATCGATCGTGATGGCATCCTCGTTGAGCAATACCGTGTAGGTGATTTCAATCTGTTGCCCGGCAAGGCTGAAATCGTGAATGTTGATTTTGCCTTTTATGTAATCCGACAGATCGAAGACCATTGAAGCCCCCTTCACGGTGGTATGGCTGGATGGCACGGTGGACACCGGTTGCGACTGCTGGTTGAACACCGAAAGACCATATTGCCCGGAGGTGAGTGTCGTACTGCCGATTTTCACGGTTTCGTTGAAAATCGACGAATCATAGGTCAATCCTGCGGAGAGCTGATCGTTGACACGCAGGATGTAGGTGTCCGGGTCGTAATAGGTGTACAGGGGAACGGTTGAATCGATGGTGAATTTGATAGGATCCCCGATCTTGTGTGTGGGTTTGTCGACTTTTTCACCGGTTTCTGCAGATAGGTGGATTTCACTTCGGCCGATGAAGACATTCCCGGTAGGTTCACGCTTGCGCCGTTGACTACCTTGCCGGCTTTGGTGCTTACCAGCATGGGAATGGTTTGCTCGGTGCCCGTGTTCGGATCGAGTTGCGGAGTGGTGTCTTCGATCAGATAGATGCCGTTGGGGATGTTGAAATGTGCAGTCGCATGCCCGTTTGCATCGGCTGCACCTCCTGTCGCCTTAATCGTCGAGGTTGAGATTGCGCTGGTGATATCGGTCTGGGTTGAGAGTTTCTGAACGAAATCGCGGACGTGGCCGGTATAGGGAGACTGTCCGGAAGTGTCATGGTTGAATCCCCAGTTTTCCGCGACCCAGCTGATGGGGTCGGTGAACTGGGCATTTGCATCGACCGCGGTCAGTGCGGTGGAGGCCGCGTTCCTGATTGCGGTGTTGTTCACTGAAGTGACCTCCATGGTGTTGTGTGCGGGGTCCTGAAGGTTGTAATCGCCGAGTTTGACTGCGACGAAAATATGGTTGCTGATTACCTCCTGTGCGCCGGTAATGTCGAAATCGACGTTCGGTTGGTCCTCTATGGCCGACGCGCTTGTCGCGGTGCTTGCGAGCACGGCTGTTCCGGTCAGCAAAGCGAGGGCTGAAACCATGAGTTTCTTGACTGATAGATGCTTCATTGTAAGGTTCTCTTCTCTTTTCTGGGATGAGATAGATGATTTTGACGAACCATTATCGTTGTTCGGTCGACCGAGCCTGAAACAAACGGGAGATGGCTATGTGGAGCCTGATCCTGGGATTTGAAACCACGATTGGCATTGACCGATGAACGGGTTGCGTTCAATTACGGGCGTTCACTCCTGTATGTTTGTCTGGAAACGGTTCGTTTGATATTTGGCGTGCAGGCCATTACCATCGGGGCCGATGCAAAATGTGTTACACCCTTGGAGTAAGATAAAGAACGGTAGCGAGTTCACCAAAATTCGATACCTCAGCTGTCTCCTGTATGATTCTTGAGCGGATCACAGGAGACAGCATCTTTTATCACTGGTCATGTGGATTGAGTGGATGCGCGATATGACGGGCATCCTTGCTTTATTGCTCGAGCATGTCATCGGTTGCTGCTCGCTTCAATTTCAAGATGACGGCATTGGTACTCCTTGCGACTGTAATCACATGATGATAAACATCAACATTTTTTAGCATAACTTCAAAAACTATTGATGTGTATGCCGCGATAAAAGGTAAAACGATAAAATTCGAAGATTATATGAATTTTTGAAATCGTTGAACTCGTTGAGAATCGCGGGTTTTCGGCCCATACGGAAATCAGTTTATTCAAGATGGATAATTTTTCGCTATCGATGATATTTTGAACCGAATGGGCGCGTCTTCGTTTGCCGGTTCGGTGTGCAAAACAGGTCAATCTATGGCAAAGACTACATGCCTTCGACCAACAGACGGTATTCTCTGTCGGGGACACAGGAGAATGGGTCGATGAGTTCGACTTCGTGACGGGCCGGAGAGCTCGTCTTCAGATGTGTCCAATCACAGGTGAATTTCGCTCCTGCCTTCAAGGCTTGATGAACGAACCCTCCACGCAGTGCAGCCCGCGTGTCTTCAGGCGGGTTTCCGAGCGCATGATCGATGGCGACGTCGGATACGAGTGTCTCGATGAGTCCATGACCAACCAGCGACGGATAGATGGACCCGTTGACGATGTCGTGGTAATTCATGTCGATTTGGCGAGCCTGTATCGGCGAAAGTTCGGGATTGCGTTCCTTCATTTTGGCAAGCAGCTGGTATTTTGCGACCCAGTCGACACGGTTGGAAAGGGACAAGAAATCTTTGGAGGCCAACGCATCGAGTGCTGCCTTCCATTCATGTAGGATATCGGCAAGGTCAGTGTCCGGCAAGGATTGCTCGATCTGGGCATGATGGGATTCGATAAATCGTGAAACGATAGTGAGATACAAGTACTGGATTTCCAAGGCTGTCACAGCATCGGAATGGTTCCCATCAGCGGAAATCGAAGGATGCAATCCGAGTTCTTGCTGCATGGAACGGAATGCGTCGATATCCTCAATATACATCACCGGTTCACTACAGCTCAGGTCGGCGCTCATCGCCTTGTTGGATTGGCTTGGATCGACGAGAGCGCAACATTCGAAGCCGGAGGCAACGCCTCGTTTCGCGGCATCCTCCATTACACAAAGCACCAGATGAGTGGTGGCCAGTTTCATCTTGGTCGCCCATTGAGAGCGGTTGGAATCTCCGATGATGACGTGAAGCCTGCGGAATTCGTCCGGGTCGGCGTGCGGTTCGTCGCGGGTGTTGACCATCGGCCGGAAGCGGGTGGTGGAGGAGGACACGCCCTCGTCCAGAAAAGCGGCTCGTTGTGTGATTTCAAATCCGTTTTCCGTGACGCGTCCGGCGCCGGTGAACAGCTGCCGGGTCACCAAAAACGGCAACAACTGCGCCTTGATGATGGGCAAAGAGACGTAACGCCGTACCAGATAGTTCTCATGGCATCCGAACGCATGGCCGGCCGAGTCGACATTGTCTTTGAACAGATGAATGGTGGCATGCTCGCCGTGCGTTTTGCGTAGCCGAAGCTGTGCATCAAGAGCGAGCCGGCGCATGATCGATTCGCCCGCCAGATCCTGCTTCAGTGCTACTGATGGGTCGCGTGCTTCGGCGGTGGCATACTCCGGATGCGAACCGACATCAAGATAAAGCCGTGAGCCGTTTGCCAGATAGGTGTTGGTCGAGCGGGTGCGCGAAAGAATCGGCCTAAACATCATCATCGCAACTTGGCCAGGGTCGCAAGGCTTGTCGGCACCCGTCACCGAGACGCCGTATTCGGTCTCAATGCCGAAAATGCGGTGGAACGAATCATAGTCAGGGGAGCGCGGTGTGATGTTGCCGGGCCCCTGATTGCTGCTGTCACGCAGCTGCGGCATCATTCGCCGCCTTTCTGCACGAAACTCGAAACGTATGTTTCGGCATCGGTTTCCAAGGTTGAGGAGATGTCGTCAAGCACTGCGTCCAGGGCATCTTCCTGCTCTTGGGGCTGTGCGGTTTTCTGTGTGCTTTCCCGGATCTGTGATTGGGGTTCAACACGTTGATGCTGTTGTCTGGCGAACTGCTGTGCCATGTCACTCCTTACCTCAGGCAACGAAGGCAAACCTGTCGCTCAACATCGCCATCAATATATATTTCTCTGTTTACTCTAGCGCAAGCGATATCAGTCATCTCATCTTGTTCGTTGGCTGATATCAACCCGGGTTTGCTGATATCAATGAGCTGCAGCCGCCGTGTCTTGCATTCCCGGATACGAGGACATCAAGGCGTTGCAGGACATTTCAATAGGTGGGAACCGTAAACCATCACCGAAACGGTTGCTTATTGGAACGGATACGCCAGATTGACAAGATAGGGCTTGAGATCGTCGGCAATCGGGCCGTTGGTGGCCACGATGTCGTTTTCGCTACGCCAGTGAATCGGGTTGCCGTTCCAACAGCTCACCTTGCCTTGAGCCTGACGGACCACGACGGTTCCCGCCGAGACCGCGGGAATGTCCCAGCGGTGCAGATGAGGTTCGAAATAGGCGTCATAGGTGCCGTCCGCGACCTTGCACAAATCGAGCGACACCGGCCCGATACGCTTGACATCGGCAGGTTTGCCGGCTATGTCGCTCAGGACGTGGAAGGCGCGTTCGGATTCCGCAGGAACGTGGGACATGCCGAAACTCACCACGGAACCGGTGAGGCTGCTGATGGTCGAGGGAATCACCTTGCCTCTTTTCTCTCCGATAGGTGTACGACGAATACGAATGGCGCCCTGTCCGGTTGCGGCAAGGTAGGTAAGGCCAAGCGCCGGAGCGTGCACGACACCCAGTATCGGCTGTGCCGAGTGTTCCTCGTTGAATTCAAACAGGGAAACGGTGATGGTCCATTCGCTCATATTTCGCCGGAAATTGATGGCACCGTCGATCGGCCCGACGCACCAGAAACGGTCTCCGGGGTTTGCGTTTTCCGGCCTGTCGCGCCACATGCCGTCGAACGGCTCAATGTAGTTGAGACGATTCTCGATAAAGGCGATGAGCTTTTTGTCGATGGTGCTTCCCAGCCTTCTGCTGGTTGAAGGGATTTCGAGTTCGGCAAAATCCCGTGGACTGATTTGATCCTGAAGCGCGTGTTTGCCTGCGTCCTGAGCCACCTGAGCCACTTTCAGCGCCAACGCTCTTGGATTAGTCGTCATATCTACCTGCCTGTTTCCTTCTTGCTGCCTCTATACTATCCTGTAGGCTTTATAACCTTTGAACACCCATGAAAAAACCTCCGGTCGAATATCAATCGGAGGTTCGCAGATCAGATAAACTTAATCTTTAGTTCACTTCTTGTCGGAGACGGCCTTCTTGAGGAGGCTGCCGGCGGAGATACGAACGCCGTAGGATGCAGGAATCTTGATTGTTTCGCCGGTGCGGGGGTTGCGGCCAGTGCGGGCAGCACGACGAACGCGCTCGGCAGAGAAAAGACCGGTGAGCTTCAGGCCTTCGCCGGACTGCATTGCCTCGACGAACACATCCTGGAAGGCGTTGACGGCCGCTTCGGCCTGTGCCTTGGTCAGGTTGGACTTCTGTGCAATCTTCGAAACGAGATCAGACTTGTTGTATGCCATGAAGAATCCTTCTTGATTAGGGGCTTTCTAGATTGTTGAAAGCCACGTTTCAGTAATATATTCTAGCCCAAACTCTCGCCAAATACCGCCGATTGCGGTACTTTTTTCTTTCATTTGTAAAGATTTCGACCTGACAACGGTGTTTTTCATCGCATTGGAAGAAAAATAGCTGATTGGAAGGGCTGAGGCCGGATTCCAAGCGGAATTCCGGCCAAGGGCACTCCATTGACGGCATCAATGCGATTATTACGATCGGTTTAGAGAAGATTGTGGTGATCAAGCCGTTTCATGGCCATCGCACCGATCGGGATGCGCAGCCAGTAGAAACCGACTCGATAGAGCAACGTGGCGCTCAACGCGACGGCCGGAGGCACGCCGATGGAGGTGAACGCGAAGGTCAGTGCGGCCTCGACCGCCCCCAAACCGCCGGGTGTGGGGGCCGCGCTGCCGAGCGTGTTGGCCAGAAGGAAGACGAAGATGGTCTCCAACGCGTTCGAGGAGTTGCCGAAAGCCATCAGGGCCGCCCAGAAGCCAAGGCCGGTGGCGATATTCAGGATCAGTGCGCCGCAGACGCCAATGGCAAGTTTGCGTGGCTGTGTCAGAACTTCTACCAATTGATGGGCATAGGAACGCAGCAGCGGCAGATATTTGTCGACGATCATGCGCCTGATCGGCGTGATGGCCATGCATAGGCACAACAGCAGCACGATGGCACCGATGACTACCACCAATGTGTTCGTCGGCACCATGCCGGAGAACATGTTTCGTCCGGTGAACAGCCCCATGATCAACAGCAATACGATGGTCGTCAGGCCTTGCACCGCCCAGGTCACCGACATGATGGCGGTGGCGGCGGTGTTCTTGTATCCGTTCTTGCGCAGGAACTGGAGGTTGACGAACGCAGGGCCTACGCCGGCCGGCATGGAGACCGCGGTGAAGCCGGAAGCGGCCTGTGAACAGAAGAGGTCGAACCAGTGTCGTTTCCCGCGCTCCATGAACGATCCGAGGGTGATGGCCGACCCGGCCCAGGCAAGCATGGAGAGCAGCAGACAGGCCAATGCCCAGCCGAGATTGGCGTGGCGCACGGCATCGATGACTTCGTTGGGCCTCAACTGCGTGAAGATGACGGCGACGGCGATGATAAGCAGCGTGATCGAAACGAACGATTTGACGTTGAAACGGGCCAGGGTCACCGGTTCCGCCGAATCGGGCTCATCGTGGGGGTCGAGCGTATTCAGCCCGTTGCGCACTTCGCCGAGCAGCTGTTTGTTCCAGCCAGGGAGATTGCGCGTGGCCGAGGGGATGGCGACCTTCTGCACGAAGGGGGCCAGGGACACCAGCGTCTGACGGTTCCAGACCTGCAGCGCTGCCTCAATGGCGATCGTCGGATTGCTGAGCGTGGCGAGCAAGACCAGCAGCTGCACCTTGTCCATGGCGATGTTGGTGCTGCCGCTCGCGTAGTCGCCGTTCTGCCAGCCTACGATGACATGTTCGCCGTGAATCTGGGCGAGGGTATCGGGGATGATGCACCTGTGGGTGTAGCCCCGGCTGTTCGCCCGGTCAAGATAAGCCATGTAATCGACCATGGCTTCCTTGGTGAGGCTGCCGATGTCGGTGGGACTTGGGGTGTCGGCGACGTCCAGCACCAGTACCGAGGATTCCTCGCTGTCCATCACTCCGTAAGGGCTGGGTGCGGTCAGGCCGGCGGATCGAAGTCCCAGAAGCATCGAAAAATGGTGGTGGACGGCGTCACTGGCCGAACGGTCCCGCCGTATGGCGACACCGGTGAACCGAAATCCCTGCCACAGTTGGTTCAGGTAACCCGCCGCGTGCGGCAAAGAGTCCAGCACGGAGATGATATAGCGCTTGCCGTGTACGTCTTTGGCGTCGTAGATACGGGAGTTTTCGATAAGATCGTCGTCAAGTCTTGTTTTGCGGGTCCCGATTTCGTCGGCTTCCTCGCGCCGATGCAGTTCGGTAAGGTTGAGACCGATGTTGCCTGCCGCCTGAACGATGCCGGAGCCCCATAGCCCTTGGGTCCGGGTTCCCATCGCAAAGCGCAGCACCAGACCGATGACGCGACCCACCGCGAAGGATACGATGGTTCCGGCGACCGAATGCCATGAGACGATGACGAAAATCGCAGCCGCGACAAACAGCGTGTTCCAGCCCCATTTGACCGAGGAGCGGGAACGTTTCGGCCCTGCGACGCTCAAAAACGCGCCGATACCCGCATAGAAGTCGGGAAGCATCGCCGGCCCCGCGCCTTCACTGGATCGCACGGCATCCATCAACGTGGGCACGCCTATATGGGCCAGCAGGAAGGAAAGGCCGAGAATAAGCGCATACCCGCAAAACAGTGCCACGACCGAAACCGCGGCCTGGAACCATTCTCTGTTGATGAGCAGGTGGACCAGCACGCTGATGATGATGACGAAACTGAGGAACTGCTGAAGCACGGAAACCGGCAGATCCATCAGCCAGGTAAAAGCCTGTCCGGCGGTTCTGGCGTCGTGCTCGACACCGGTGGTGATGCCGTGCAGGTAAGTGGCGACGACGATGACGACGACCGCCAAGATCAGAGCCGCCACGGCATGGATCAGATCATTGGCGTTGTGGGCACGACGAGGAGCGACGTCATCGATGTCGACCTCGTCGTGCGGCGCTGACTGCTCTGGCGGAGCTGCATCGGACGGCTGTATGGGATTGCGCGCCTTGCCTGACGCGCAATCCGACTCCGTTGGGAAAGACCTCTCCGAAACCGATGAAGAGGGTGTTTTGTCGCTCATTGCCCGTCAAAACCTACCAGTTGCGCCGCCAAACCGGTATAGGTCTGCGGGGTGAGGGCTTTGAGACGTGCGGCGGTCGCCTCGTCGAAATCCATCGAATCGATGAACGATTCGATGTCGGCCTTGGATATGCTTTTGCCGCGCATGAGCTCTTTGACCTTTTCGTACGGGCGTTCCATGCCTTTGCGCCCGGAGAATTCCTGGGCGCGCATGGCTGTCTGGATCGGTTCGCCGAGCACCTCCCAGTTGTCATCGAGTTCGCGGGCGATGACCTCGAAATTGGGATGGATGGATTTGAGCCCGCCGAGCAGGTTGTCGAGCGCCAGCAGGGAATAGCCGAGCGCCGCGCCGATGTTGCGCTGCGTGGTGGAATCGGTCAGATCGCGCTGCCAGCGGCTTTCGACCAGAGTGCTGGAAAGGGTGTCAAGGAACGAGCAGGAGAGCTCGAGGTTCGCTTCGGCGTTCTCGAAACGAATCGGGTTGACCTTGTGGGGCATGGTCGACGATCCGGTCGCGCCTTTGACGGGCACCTGGGCGAAGACGCCACGGGAGATGTACATCCAGATGTCCACCGCGAGATTGTGGAGGATTCGGTTGGCGTGGCTGATGGTGCCATAGAGTTCTGCCTGCCAGTCGTGGCTTTCAATCTGAGTGGTCAGCGGATTCCATGTCAGCGACATGCGATTGGTGACGAATTCACGCGAGATGGCCAACCAATCGGCCTGCGGGCAGGCGATAGTATGCGCGCCGAACGTACCGGTAGCGCCGTTGAGTTTGCCCAGGTATTCCTGGTTCTCGATGTGCTTCAACTGGCGGTTCAAGCGATGGACGAATACTGCCAGCTCCTTGCCCAGCGTCGTGGGGGTTGCAGGCTGGCCGTGGGTCAGTGCCAGCATCGGCAAATCCTTGAACTCTTCGGCCTTCGAGGCCAGGAAATCCGTCAATTCCCGGCCAAGGGCTGCCAGACTAGTGTAACGGCCTTCTTGATGCAGCGGGCGTTGGCCAGGTTGTTGATGTCTTCGGAAGTGCATGCGAAATGCACCAGCGTCTTGAGGTTCGGCAGTTGCGTCTCGGCTCCGAGAACGCTTGACGCGCGCTCAAGCTCGTCATCGATGTAGTATTCGACGGCCTTGACGTCGTGATGCGTCTTGGCCTCATAAGCCGCGTGGCGTGCGATGCCTTCGGCGCCGAAATTCTCAGGGATATCGCGCAGATAGGTGATCTCGGCCGGTGTCAGGGGCTTGAGCCCGTCAAGAACCGGCGTATTGCCGTTGCCGTCGAAACCGTTGGCCAGAAGAATCATCCATTCGATCTCGACGGTGATTCGTTCGCGGTTCAATGCGGGTTCACTCAGATATTCGACGAGTGGGGCGGTCTGCTTGTGGTAACGTCCGTCCAGTGAGGTTAACGCGATTGCCGGTGAAATTTGAGTCAGCTGCATAAGCCCTTACCTTAGCGCAACCCGTTGTCTGAACCGACTATCCTCACCAGGGTTTGACGTCGGCGCCTTCGTCGCTTGTTGTCGGGGTTTTCTGTTTGCGTTGACCGGGCCATTGGGCTGATTGGCCTTCAGCGTTTCCTCGACCTGCCTTCGCTGCTCGTCGCTCAGCCCCTGGTTGTCGCCTTTGCCGGAATCGGGAGAGCGTGAGCCTTTAGCATTGTCTTTGCCGTTGGTCCCGTTCCCCCTGCCGCTGATATTGGCTATTTTTCGCTTGGTCGAAGTCGTGAGTTTGCCGGAGATGTCGCTGTTGGCGTTGATGAGACCCTTTGTTTTGGGGGTGAGCAGGATGCCCAGATGGCGGGCGTTGTCGAATTGGGCGTTGGCCTGGTCGAGTTGCGCCTTGAGCCGTTGCGGATCGGCATTCGGCTTCTTGGAGTATTCCAGGCTGGCGTTCAGCGATGCCGTGGCCTGATTGTAGGTGTCTATGGCTGTCATGTTCGCCAAAAGCACCCCTGCGACGACGAGGAAAATCGCCGCGGCTATCCCCATGGTGATTCGGGCAGGCAATGATGCCATTGCCGGCTGTTTCTTGCCGTTTGTTTTTGAATTTGCCGAAGGACTTGTTTTGCCTTGGATTTCGGGCTTGTCGGTTTTGGATTGTGTGGCCGGGGGAAGGGGAGCTGCGCTGGTCTTGTTCTTGTTTTTTTCACAGCAGCCTCCTTGAAGTCGCCAGCCAACTGGCCATTTCCATGGTCAGCAATGCGGCCAAGGTTATCGAGAAAGGCCAGACAAGAGGCATGACTCGTTCACGGCGTTTCGGAGTGTCCACGGTCCTGAAGTGTTTGGAAATCGAGGCTACGGAGGATTTGTCCAGCTTGTGCGTGCCGTCGAGCACAATGCATTTTCCGCCCATTTCGTCGGCGATTTCGGTCAGGTTTTTCTTATCCATTTTCGATATTCCGGGCTGGCCTGTGGCGGGATCGTTCACCCAGCCTTCCTCGCCGGTATCGCTTTGATCGTTTTCGGAGTCGGTCGGTCCTGCTTTGATTTCCGGAATCTGGCCGCCTTGCTCGCTGCCGACGGCAAGGGTGAAAGCGTCGTCAAGATACTGACGAAGCGAAGAGAAGGTGCGGCGCGGTTTTGTGGAAGTCTGCTCGCCGTCGGATATATAGTACAGCACGATTTTGTCGTGCGGGTGGGCCGTGTGAATTTGTTTAAGCGTCACGAGCAACGGGTCGATGGGGGCGTCCAGATTCGACCCGGCAGACACCGCGGTCGGTTCCGTGCGAAGCCCAGAGGCCCAATTGCGAATGGCACCGACATCCGGGGTGAGCGGTACGTCCAAGGTGGCGCTGGCCCCAAAGTGCAAGGCCGCAAAGCTCGAATTGTCGTAGATGCCGGTCAAATCGTCGATGGCTTTCTTGGCGACGTCCAGCCGCGTCAACGTTGTGGCCGAACCGTATTGGGCATCCTTGACGGCCATCGAACCGGTCACATCGGTTGCGATGACCACGTCGGTGGTGTTCACCGCCCTGCTTGTCGTGCTGGCGACGGTCGAGGGGGTCAATGCCAGGAGCGCGATGATGATGCAGATGGCACAGCGGCGCACGCATGACCACAGCGTTTCGTCGCTTTGGTCTTTTCGACGTCGATGAACGATGACTACGGCAATGGAAAAACCGAGCATGACAAGAGCGATGGCGATGCCGGCAGGCCATCCGAGTGAGGGATTGAAACGCAAGGTCATCAGGTGTTCGAGGTTCATCGTTTGAGTCTCCAAGCCAGGCTTATCCATACCGCCGCCAGCAGCGCCAATGCCAGTGTCCACCAACCCGGGGCATCGACGAGGGCCGCCTTGCGGATTCTTCGTTCGTCTCGGTTCTTTCGTTTTTCGATAGTCTGGACGAGGTTTTCTATCGACTTGCCGGAATGCACGGAGAAATACGAACCGCCGTGCGAGGTGATGTCGCGTTGCATTTCCGTGGTCGTCCTGTCGTTTTCGCTGCTCGCCGGCCCGGCATACAGGCCGTCGACAACGATTCCTGCCTTGTGCGTCAGGTCCAGGGCCGAACCCAACGTATAGTTCGATTTGCCGGAAAAATTATCGGTGGCGAGCACGATTGAAGCCTTGCCCGTCTCGTCTTTGGACCGATTGTCCGATCCGAAAGTGAAACCGGGCAGCATGGCCGCGCAGCTGACGAGGCCATCGCCTATCAGGCTGGTCTTGTCCTTGCGGTTCTGGGTGCCTTCGATAAGGTCGGAGAACTTCTGCAGGGTACGGGGATCGGTTTTGTCGATTTTGTCCTGGGAGGAGATGCTTGCCAGGATGTCGCTCGCGTTTTTGAGTTGCCCTGAAACCAGCTGATAGTCGTCGGTCAACGGGAAAAGGGTTCGGGAAGTCGAATTGAAGAGGCTCAGGCCGATGCGTTCGCCCTTGAAATTCGATACCAGTCGTTGATAGGATGCGAGGACTTCATGATCGTATGACAACATGGAGGGGGAGACGTCAAGGCACAAAACGATATCGCGGTTGCTCGCTCTTTCGTCGGCCTCATCGACCGTGGAAGGCCTGGAAATCGTGGCCGAGGAGACCAGAAGGGCCATCGCCAAAACGACCACCGCCACACGGCTCAGCACCCGCCACTGCCGGAACAGTTCATCCACATGTTCGGTATTGAGGTCATCGTCAAGGTCGAAAACCGGGATTTGGGGTGACTTGCTCGGCCGGCGCATGCACACCAGCTGCCATGCGGCGATGAGGACGATTGCGGCTACGAGCCCGATTGCGCCGGCCCACGGCCAATGCCATTCGAGGTTCATTTCCGCCACCTCTCGATTAGATTGGAAACCCATTCGGCAGCCTGTTCCACGCTGATGTCACGCGCCTGCTCATGATGCTCGATATCTGCGAATTCCGGAGGATAAAGCGCGCTGATGGTTTGGCGCAGCAGTTTCATCCCCGGATCGGCCGACTCGGGGAAGGGAAGATGATTGATGTCTGCAAGTGTGTAGGAGCTCATGTCTTTATTGGTTTTGACACCGGCAAAGTCGCGTGCCACTTGAGCCAGGTCCCGCAGTGCTTCGTCCCGTGACAAATCACCCTTTGCATGTCCTTCTACGATATCGTTGATTCGTTGGCGCCATGCCATTTTGTCGTTTTGGATGCTATGGGCGCCATGGACTTTGGCCGGAGCCTCTTTCCTGGGCTTCGAAAGCACTAATATCGCTATGACAAGGATGACCGCCGCCGCAAGAAAACATATGAAGGCGACGATGAGTCCGGTCGGCATCGTAATCAGACCTTCGGGCTTGTATTCAGCCATGTCGACGGTATTCATCTGCAGGTTTTGAAACCCGTTGAAACGCGCTATTGGTGGGTTTGCCGCTGCCAGTGCGCCATGAGGAAGGATCAGCGGTTGCATCATCGAAATCATGCCGTTTCTCCCGCAACGATGGAGGATGCGTCGAATGAGGCATACGAAGTCTGTTTCAATGTCACGCTCACCAGATGAATGAATTGGGAAAACATGTCCTCGCTCGATGTGGCGCGTATCAGTGTGGCGTTGCTGGCTTTGAGCTGCTCGCGCAACTGGGCGGTCAGATACCGTCGATGTGTGTCCACGGAATCCGCCGGTTGCCCGCCTATCATGAATGCGGGAATGCGTCGTCCTGACAGGCCGTCCGTGACTTGGCCGAACGGGACTTTTCTGAAGGGATTGAGCGTCGTCACGTCAATGAGCATGAGCGGATGCATCGCGGCGATGAGTCGTAGGGAATGCAAGTGATCGCCGCTGAGCGCGTGGTCATCGGTGGCGATGACCACCAGCGAACCTTTGTCGTTCAAGGTACGGGCGTAGGAAAGCAGGGCTTCGAAATTGCGTGGGGAACGAGTCTGCCCGCCACCCATCGCTTTATCGATGGCCTGTTCGAATTGGGCCAGTCCTCCCTTAAATGGTTTGCGTATGATGTTCAAGCTGTCCGCGAACACCAGTGAGATCCGGTCGTGGCGCCGGGCGCTCAGGGCGGCGAACATGCACATGGCGTTGCCCGCCACTTCCGTCGCGGTCTCTCCCGAGGCCGTGCGACCCTGCATCTCCAGACCGTTGTCAAGAAGCAGATGCACGCGCGAGGTCACCAGGCGCTCGCGGTCGATGACCATGGGATGGCCTTGTTTGGCGCTGGCCTTCCAATCGATGAGCCTCGCCTCGTCTTCGAGGGTGTAGTCCCTGGTCGACATCGGATCATTGTTCCCGCCAAGCCGTGATGAGGAGTGTTCGCCTTCGAGCATTCCCAAGGCAAGACGTACCGTAGGCAGGGTAAGCGTCGAGGACAGCGTTTCGATCTGCCGGCGTACCTTTCTTGACGCAGGTGAGATGTGACGTAGGTCGTGGCTCATGGAACGGGCACCGTTTCGACGATGGAATCGATGATCTGGTCGGGGCTTGTGCCTTCGGCCTGGGCCTCAAAAGTCAGAAGGATTCGGTGCCGCATGATTTCGTGGACGAATTTCTTGACGTCTTCGGGAATCACGTAGTCGCGCCCGTTCAGCAAAGCCTGTGCCTGCCCGACGCGAACCAGCGAAATTGAGGCTCGAGGGCTCGCTCCCAGGCGTACTTTGGTTGCAAGGTTCTTTATCGGATGGCTGCCGGCACCGCGAGAAGTGGCCACCAGATCGACTGCATAATTCATGATCGCCTCTGAAACGTGGACACGACGGGCGGCGGAACGGAGAAAATCGACGTCGGCGATGCTCAGGGCGTTCTGTGCCGGGGCTGTGGGATCCACCACATCCGTTCCGCGGCTGGTAAGCATCGAGAGCATGCGTGTTTCGTCCGCGGCGCTTGGATAGGTCATGACGGCTTTCATCATGAATCGGTCCATTTGCGCCTCAGGAAGGGTGAAGGTGCCTTCTTCCTCGATCGGGTTCTCCGTGGCGATCACCATGAACGGCTTGGGCAGCGCGATGCGCTTGCCGCCGATGGTTGTGGCGCCTTCGGCCATCGCTTCGAGCATGGCCGACTGTGTTTTGGCGTTGGAACGGTTGATCTCGTCAAGCAATACGAAATTGGCGTGTATCGGACCGATTTGCGTGGAGAACCGCTGTCTGGAGAAGTCGAAGATCTGTGTGCCCACAAGATCCGATGGCATCAGGTCGGGGGTGCACTGCACACGACGGAAAGAACCGGAAACCGATGTCGCCAAGGTCTGGGCAGCGGTGGTTTTGGCCAAGCCGGGAACGGATTCGATGAGGATATGGCCGCCGGCGATCATTGTCGTGATCAGGGCTTCACGAAGATTGACCTGCCCGATCAGCGTTTGCGCGAAACGCATGCGAATGCGATCGGCCAGCTGTTTGGCGCGGGTGCCTTCGCTTGCTGTCGTGCCGGAAGCGGCTGGTGCCGGAATCGATGTGGCCGGCAGCTGTTGTTCGGTAGATTGCGATGAATGCGGATGTGGGGAAAAAATTGCCATAACGCTTCAATTCTCAATTCGGATGTTTATTGCTCTGTGTGAGGCATTGTAGCCGAGGGTAAAGCCGAGTGGGAGGTAAGGTCCCAGTCGATTGGTGTGGCCCCCATCTGTCGCAACGCCTCGTTGGTACGTGAAAACGGACGTGAACCGAAGAAGCCCCGTGAAGCCGAGAGCGGGCTTGGATGCGGGGATTTGATGATGAAGGCATTGGTCAGCAGCGGCTCAAGGCTTTGCGCGTTGCGGCCCCAGAGAACGGCGACCAGTGGTTTCGGATTGCCTTGCCCGTCCTTGCGGGCGTTCAATGCGGTGATGGCGGCGTCCGTGATGGTCTCCCACCCCTTCCCCTTGTGGCTGTTCGGACGGCCTACGCCTACGGTCAGGCATCGGTTCAGCAGCATCACCCCTTGGCTGCACCACGGCGTGAGATCCCCGTTCTGCGCAATAGGCAGGCCGAGGTCATCGTGCATCTCCTTGTAGATGTTTTGCAGGCTTTTGGGCACGGGGCGTACATCGGGAGCCACGCAGAAGCTCAATCCGACCGGATGGCCTGGGGTGGGGTAGGGGTCTTGCCCGACGATCAGGACCTTGATGGAGTCGAACGGTATGGTGAAGGCACGTAGGATGTTGCGGCTCGCAGGCAGGTAACGGCGTCCGGCCCTGTGCTCGGCACGCAGAAAATCTCCCATACGATGAATATCGGGTTCCACGTCCGCCAAGGCTTGAGCCCAGCCGGCCTCGACGAGCTGTGAAAGTGGTTTGATATGGGTTTCGCTCATGACACTTACTCTAGGTGCGGGGCAGTATGTTTATTTTTCTTGAGGTTTCATCACAAAAAATAAGATTTGACGGTGGAGGACGCTATAGTTGAAAACGATTATGCGTAGTGGAACACATTGGAGGAGAACTTATGGCGCGTGGTGACCGCAGTAACTATGAGTCTTATCAGAAGGACGCGTTCGACAACCCCCCGAAGGGGCCCATAGGTGTTCATCGCGGCAATACTTCATTGCTTTCTCGCGCGATCCCTTATTTCATCGTGGTTGTAGTGGCTGTTCTGGCCGGACTATTGGTCTGGGGCTTCTATTCCGGTGAGCTGCAAAAGGCCTTTACCGGTCATAGCCAGAGCCAATCGCAGACTGTGACCACCCCTAAAGCTACGAAGAAGACCGAAAAGAAGAAGGCCGCCAAGGACGACACGGACACGAAGTCCGATACCAAGTCCGACGCCGACGCTTCCACTAACCAGCAGCAAGCGGCCCCTCAGCCCACTCAGCAGGTGAACAAGCAGACCGCGGTCCAGGTCATCAACGCCACCCATACCAACGGCTATGCGGCGAAGAAGAAGGCGGTGCTCGTTCAGGCCGGCTACTCAAGCGTGACTGCGGGCAACGCCACCGGCAATCTTCCCTCGTCCACGGTTGTCTGGTATCAGAACGACAACGACAAGGCGACGGCACAGGACGTTGCGAATACGTTGGGCATTCAGGCTGTCGAACAGCAAAGCGGCATTGCACAGGCCATTGTCGTGATGCTCCTTAATTGATCTTGCTCTTGCAGCCTTTCACTTAAGGAGAGGCTGCATTTCAGCTTGTTATCTGACTTTTCTGTGTTGATTGCCTCTTTTTACGGCGTGTTCCGTACTTTTGACTGGGGTTCTGTCTATAGTAAGGACTGTTACGTGATGTAGTATCCGGAATCAGCCGGGTACCTCATATTGTTTTCGCGTGACACTCGGATGAGAGAATGGTTATTATGGCACAAGGTACCGTGAAGTTCTTCAATGCTGGCAAGGGTTACGGATTCATCAGCCCCGATGATGGGAGCGAGGATGTATTCGTTCACTATTCCGCTATTCAAAGCGAGGGCTTCAAGAAGCTCGATGACGGCGATAAAGTGGAATATGAATTTGAGCAGGGCCCGAAGGGTCTGCAGGCGACGACTGTCACCAAGATTTGATCGCTAACCAGCAGATATTTTTTACGTAGGATTCGGTTCGAAAGAATCGGATCCTACTTTTTTCATGCCAACAGCGCAATTCCATCAATTTTGGCACTCGACGGGTGGGAGTGCTAATCTTGAAATTAGCACTCGGGGCTCGAGAGTGATAATCGGCAGCTGACGGTTGGTTATCTGGCTTTAGGGATTTCGGGTGAGTCAATATAAGATGTGTAGCCACTTGTGGAGGAAACAATGGCAAAGATGATTGCATACGACGAGGAAGCTCGTCAAGGAATGCTTGCGGGTCTCGATGAACTCGCGAATACCGTCAAGGTCACCCTGGGACCGAAGGGCCGTAACGTGGTGCTTGACAAGAGCTATGGTGCTCCGACCATCACCAACGATGGCGTTTCGATCGCCAAGGAAATCGACCTTGAGGATCCTTACGCACGTATCGGTGCCGAGCTGGTCAAGGAAGTCGCCAAGAAGACCGATGACGTCGCAGGCGACGGCACCACTACCGCGACCGTGCTTGCGCAGTCTCTCGTGCACGAGGGTCTGAAGAACGTGGTCGCCGGATCGAACCCGGTGGCTCTGCGCCGTGGTATCGAAAAGGCTTCGGACGCCGTGGTGAAGGAACTCGTTTCCGTGGCCAAGGACGTGGAGACTAAGGATCAGATTGCCGCTACCGCTACGATTTCTGCCGGAGACCCCGAAATCGGCGAGAAGATCGCCGAGGCGCTCGACAAGGTCGGCCAGGATGGTGTTGTCACCGTCGAAGACAACAACCGCTTCGGCCTTGATCTCGACTTCACCGAGGGCATGCGTTTCGATAAGGGCTATATCTCCCCGTACTTCGTCACCAATAATGACGAGCAGACCGCTGTGCTCGACGATCCGTACATCCTCTTGACCAGCGGCAAGCTCTCCAGCCAGGAGGATGTCGTCCATATCGCCGAGCTCGTGATGAAGAGCGGCAAGCCGCTGCTGATCATCGCCGAGGATGTCGACGGCGAGGCGCTGCCGACCCTGATCCTCAACAAGATCCGCGGCACCTTCAATTCCTGCGCTGTCAAGGCTCCTGGCTTTGGCGACCGTCGCAAGGCCATGCTGCAGGATATCGCCATTCTGACCGGTGCCCAGGTTGTCTCCGACGATTTGGGTCTCAAGCTCAACTCCATCGACATGTCCGTGTTGGGCCAGGCCAAGAAGGTCATCGTTTCCAAGGACGAGACCACCATCGTTTCCGGTGCCGGTTCCAAGGACGACGTCGAGGCTCGCGTCTCTCAGATTCGTGCCGAGATCGACAACACCGATTCCGATTACGATCGTGAGAAGCTGCAGGAGCGTCTGGCGAAGCTCGCCGGTGGCGTGGCCGTCATCAAGGTCGGCGCTGCCACCGAGGTCGAGGCCAAGGAACGCAAGCACCGCATCGAGGATGCCGTTCGCAACGCCAAGGCCGCCATTGAAGAGGGTCTGCTGCCCGGCGGTGGCGTCGCGCTCGTCCAGGCTGCCAAGAAGGCCGAGGACTCCGCTGATGTCAAGGCTTTGACCGACGAAGAGGCCACCGGTGCCGCCATCGTCTTCCGCGCCATCGAAGCCCCGATCAAGCAGATCGCCGAGAACTCCGGTGTCTCCGGTGATGTCGTCTTGAACAAGGTGCGTGAACTGCCCGAAGGCCAGGGCTTCAACGCCGCGACCAACACGTATGAGGATCTTCTCGAGGCCGGCGTGGCCGACCCGCTGAAGGTCACCCGTTCCGCCCTTCAGAACGCCGCTTCCATCGCCGGCCTGTTCCTGACCACTGAAGCCGTGGTGGCCAACAAGCCGGAACCGAAGTCGGCTCCTGCCGCAGGTCAGGGCGCCGACATGGGCTACTGATCCGAGGCTGATTCTCGAAGCATAAAGTTATAGAGAATCGCTGGGGTTTCGAAAGCGCCGGTATCTTTTTCAAGGTACCGGCGCTTTCGCGTTGAGCGGTGCTGCCTGCGCGCCTTTGGATCCGTGGCGGGCTCGGGCCGGTTGGTGAACCTATTCGCTACAGTGGTTGATATGCCAGCCAGTATTTTGCTTCTTTCCGATGCCGCCGAGCGCTCGATGAGCTGCTCTTTAGACGCTAACAAGCCCGAATCTCCATTGTGCGGCGACGTCTGGCGCCTTTGGAAATCGATTGTTGTTGTCATCGTCTCCCTACTGGGCGTCTCACTGTTTCTTGGGTTCGCGCAACCGGCCCAGGCGGCAAGCCCCTCAATGGGGGAGATCAGCGCTGATGTGACCGATCCGCAAAACCTTCTGGGCGGCAATGTCTCCAAAGTCAACGATGAAATCGCGTCCACCAAACAGGAAACCGGCGTGAACGTGAGGCTTTTGTATCTGGCCAATTTCACCGGAACCAAAGACCCTGATAAATGGGCGGGGGCAAGCCTGCAATCGACCAACCCCCCGGCCAATACCGTTCTTCTCGCCGTTGCATCCAACGACGGCAGACTGGTGGTCGCCGTCTCGCACAATTCCGATGACTGGCTCAAAGACAAGGGCCATGTCTCCCGGCTTTCCCAGGCCGCGCTGGAACCCATACAAAAAGGTGACGTTCCCGATTGGTCCGGCTCCGCATGCGCCATGATGGACGAAATCAAGGTGCTGCACCAGCAGGAAATCTCGAGAAAGCCGAAGATCATCATCGCGGTTTCAGTCGTGGTGGTGCTGGCGGCCATTGTCATAGGCGTGGTCGTTGTGCTGCGTCGACGTAAGGAAACGAAAAAGAAGGTCGCGAAATCCGTCGAAGGCGAGGCCAAAGTGGTCGATGAAAACGGCGCAACGGGGGAAACGGATGTCGAGGATGAGAAACCCAAGGCCAAAGGACCACGGCACAGCAAGAGGCGATAAACGATTTTCTGTCGTGTGATGCCACTGTCTTTTGATTTCCGAGATGATGTTTGCTGAGATATTGAGCTGAGTGATGAATAAGGCGCTTTGTGCAGGAAGCATTCAGGAAATATGCAGACAAGAGAGTAATCCTTATGGTTATGAGCAAACAAATAGAAGCGTCTATCGTGGTGGTGGATGACGAACCATCAATTCGGGATTTGCTGGTTGCATCCCTGCATTTTTCCGGATTCGAGGTGACGACGGCCGCGTCAGGGACCGAAGCCATCGAAGTGATCGAGAAGGTACAGCCCGATCTGATCGTCCTCGACGTGATGCTGCCTGACATCGACGGCTTCACGGTGACACGCCGCATCCGGCAAGAGGGCATCGACGCGCCGGTTCTTTTCCTTACGGCGCGCGACGATACCCAAGACAAGGTCATGGGCCTTACGGTCGGCGGAGACGACTACGTCACCAAGCCGTTCAGTCTGGAGGAAGTGGTCGCGCGTATCCGTGCCATTCTGCGCCGCACCCACGAACAGACGGAGGACGATCCCATCCTGCGTGTCGGCGATTTGGAAATCAACGAGGACTCCCATGACGTAACGCGGGCCGGACAGGCCATCGATCTGAGTCCCACCGAATACAAGCTGCTTCGCTATCTGATGGACAACGCCGGCCGGGTGCTTTCCAAGGCGCAGATTCTCGATCATGTATGGCAATATGATTGGGGCGGGGACGCGGCGATCGTCGAATCCTATATTTCCTATCTGCGCAAGAAAGTCGACGGCGTTGCCGTCACCGATCCGGACGGCACCAAGCACAAAGTGGTTCCGCTCATCGAGACCAAGCGTGGCATCGGCTATATGATCCGTGAACCGAAGGACCAGCAAGGCTGATGATGAATGCACAGGCATCGGCCGGGTCGCAGGCATTCGGCAAGCCGGAGGAGGGGACGGGAACTGAGGCGGATGACTTTGCGGGGAAGGATTCCGTGACCAAGGACGGTGCCGCACAGCCGGACGACGCCCAGAGCAATCCCGGCAAAGCCGCCAAACCGGCCAAAGGCAGCAAGCCGAGCAGGTTTCCGGCTTTGACACGGATGCGCAAACGCTTACTTTCCCGCCTGGATTCGGTACCGCTTTCCACCAAGCTGGTCGCCTGTACGCTCGTTTTGCTGATGGTCGGCACGTTCGGCATTTCGCTGACCATCCGTCAGTTGGTCAGCAGTTATCTGGTGCAGAAGACCGATACCCAGCTGCGTGATCAGGCCCAGTTGGTCTACAGCAATGTCGATTTGCTCAGTCGCAAAGACGAGAATGAGAATGTCGGACCCAACGAATATTTCATGCAATGGCGCGACAGTAAAAGCAACATCATCATCAGAACGCCTTTGGTTCCTGTATTACGTAATAGTATCGTTTCAGAACCGGAATTGCCCGCCAACGGTTCCATGGGCGACGTCCAGTACGATAAACCTTTCACCGCCGCCGCCAAGGTCCGTGAATTGGATTCGTCGGTCAAAACAGACAAACGCACCATGCAGGTGGCTCAGGCCCCATGGCGCGTGCTCGCCCTGGAAGGCCGGGAACGTGGCCCGGACGGCACCAGCACGGTGAAGATGACGGTATATATCGGCATATCGATGGCTGACCAGATCGATATCATCAGCACGTTGACCCAGTATTCGATTTTTGTCAGTATCATCATCGTTCTGCTTGGCGCCGTAGTGGCCACATTGATTATTCAGCGTACGCTGCTTCCGCTGAAACGCATCGAGAAGACCGCTGCCAAAATCGCCGCGGGCGACCTGACGCAACGTGTTCCGCCAGCGCCGGAAAACACTGAGGTCGGTTCCCTCGCAGCGTCGCTCAACGCCATGCTGGCACGCATCGAATCAAGCTTCCGCGAACAACAGGAAACCACGGACAAGATGAAGCAGTTCGTCTCAGACGCAAGCCATGAGCTGCGCACCCCCCTGGCAACCATCCATGGCTATTCCGAGCTCTATCACATGCAGCGTGATCTGCCAGGCGCCCTCGAACGCGCAGACGAGTCCATAGACCATATCGAGGCTTCAAGCCAGCGGATGACCGTGCTCGTCGAGGATCTTCTTTCGCTGGCCCGTCTCGACGAGGGTCGTGGCATCGACATGACCCAGCAGGTCGACCTGAGCCAGCAGTTGAAGGACGCAGTCGACGATCTGCATGCGCTGGACAACAATCGGCTGATCAGAAGAGGAAGCCTTGAACTCAATGCCAAGGACGGCAACAAACCTTCGCATCTGGTGTTCCGTGAAGGCGAATTCCCTGTAGTAAGGCTGACCGGAGACGCCTCGAGGTTGCGCCAGGTCATCACCAACATCGTCGGCAACATCCACCGATACACGCCATCGGATTCGCCGGTCGAGGTCGGGCTGGCCATCCTTCCCGCGTCCATCAGCCCGGAATCGTTGCAACGCATGCCTCCGAACCCCCAGTCGTTGCGATACTTCCTCGAGGCCGTGGAAGTCGGGCAATCCATGCAGATGGGCATGAACTATGCGGTGTTCAGCTTCATGGACCATGGTCCAGGCGTTCCCGCGGACCGCCAATCCCAGATTTTCGAACGGTTCTATACCGCCGACCCCTCGCGCGCACGTCAAAAGGGTGGTACAGGGCTTGGCATGTCCATCGCCCAATCGGTGGTGCGGGCCCATCACGGGTTCATCGATGCGACCACCACGGCCAATGGCGGTGGTCTGACCTTGACCGTCATTCTTCCTCTCGGCCCGATCGAACCGCATGTATCCGCTGCCTCTGCAAATTCTCAGGACGGCAAAGGCGACAAATCCGGCAAGCAGACGAAGCAAGGTCGTCAGGTCAAGCAGAACAAGCAGGGAAACCATTCAAGCAGATGGTCACGTCGCGATAAGAACAAATCGAATCAAAACAAATCACAGCAAAACGAGGCAAGCCGATAGTTCCGCGGTTTGCGTAGCCGTTACGCTAGACTGGTGGTAGACCCAAGAAACGGAACGTGGAAACGCTCTTCCGTCAAGAATTTAGAGGATGAACGAGGTGTGTTATGCCCAGCGGGAAAGTACGTTGGTTTGATGCTAAGAGAGGTTACGGCTTTATCACTGCCGAGAACGGCAACGATGTGTTCTTGCCGGCGGCGGCACTGCCTGCGGGCGCTTCGACGCTGCGCAAGGGGGCCAAGGTCGAGTTTTCGCTGGTCGACGGTCGTAAAGGTCCTCAAGCCATGGATCTTCACGTTTTGGGGCCTACGCCCTCCGTGGTGCGTGCCACCAGGCCGAAGCCTGATGATATGGCCGCCATCGTCGAGGACCTGATCAAACTGCTCGACCAGGCCGGCAATTCACTGCGGCGCCATCGTTACCCGAATCCCGGTGAAAGCCGTAAATTGGCTACGTTGCTGCGCGCCGTCGCCGATGATTTCGATGTCGAGGATTGAGAAGAAAACGGAAAGCGAAATGACGGAAGACAGTATGGCGGAAACGACGGCGGATACGGGCGAGCGAGTTGATGAAGAGGCCAAGCTCGACCCGCGTTCTTTGGCTAAATCGGTGGTGCTTGCAGTTGCCGATGAACCCGACGAGGTAGGGGAGTTTGCCCAGAGCATCGATTTGGGCGACCATGTCACTGATTTTCGTTTTGTGTGTCTGCGCAAGGGCTATGAGGGCTGGCAATGGGCGGTGACGCTCTATCATGATGTCGAGCTCGATTCTTGGAGCGTCAACGAATCAACGTTGGTTCCCACTGGTGATTCTCTGCTTGCGCCGGCCTGGGTTCCTTGGAAGGACAGGCTCGAGGCCGCCGATCTTTCGGTCACGGATTCATTGGGAACCGCCCCGGACGACCCGCGTATGGAAGACGGGTTCCGCAGGACCGAGGCTGTTGAAACCCGAGAAGTCAACGTCTCCGATAACGGTAAGAAAATCACAGAGACCGCTGTCGAAGCCAATGTTTCCGTCAGCGGTGATGAGCCTTCATCTGCGGCAGACAACAAGGACGGCAGTGACGAAGATACCGGCAATAATGACGAATCCGAAAACGTCGAAGGCCGGAGCGGCCAGGATGCTTCCGAAATCGATCCTGAAACGGGACTCAGCACCGAACTTGAGGACACTGTCGAAGCATTCGGGCTTTCTCGTAGGCATGTGATGAGCGAGCTGGGTCGTTCGCAGACCGCCAAGCGCTGGTATGAGGGCCAGCACGGGCCCAAATCGCTTTCCACCAAGACAGCCGAGGGCAATCTGTGCTCGACGTGCGCCTTCTTCATCGGTCTCAACGGTGATTTGAATACGATGTTCGGGGTGTGTGCCAATCGTTGGAGTCCCGATGACGGACGGGTGGTATCCCTCGACCACGGTTGCGGCGAGCATTCCGAAATCGCCCAGCCGGAACCATCGCATCTGTGGGTGCAGTCCAAGCCTGCCTTTGACGACCTGCATATCGATATCATCGCCCAGGCACCACGTGAGGAACGCGGTCAGGTCGAACTCATCGAATCGATTGATGAGGATAATGACGTTGTCGACGACGAATCTGACGAATCAGATGAAACCGATGATCAGAACGCGACCGAGAACGATATCGCTGAGCAAGCTGTTCCCGGCTCGTTGGATGATGATGACGACAGCGATGACGATGAGGATGAAGCCATCGGGAAGGGCACCGTAGGCAGTGCGATCACCGCCGATGTGGCTGTGGAATCCACCATCGATTTAAGCGATGACGATGATGAGGACGATTCGCAAGATGACGATTCCGACGATTCCAGCGAATCGGATAATGAAGAATCCGGCGAATCTGTTGGCGATACCTCCGGTGATGCCGCTTCTGAATCTGAAGAAGATGCAAACAACGAGAAAACAACTGGCAACGTTTGAAATTGCAGGATCATAAGCTTGTGTTGCTATCAATGAGTGAATTTTAGCCGTTTCCGTTGCATTTGTTGCGTTCTCAGCGCAATCGTCGCGCGGCACGAAATAAACGTCATCGTAAATCGGTAGAGTTAAATGGACTATCAAGAAGTGGAAGGACAAGTATGTTCGAACGGTTTACTGACCGTGCCAGACGTGTGATCGTACTGGCGCAGGAAGAAGCCAAGGCCCTCCAGCACAACTATATCGGTACCGAACATCTGCTGCTCGGCCTGATTCGTGAAGGCGAAGGAATCGCGGCCAAGGCGCTTGCTGCCAAGGGCGTCACCTTGGAAGATACCCGCAAGCAAGTGGAGGAAATGATTGGCAAGGGCAACGCCGCGCCGAATGGTCATATTCCGTTCACCCCGCACGCCAAGCAGGTTTTGGAACTGAGCCTGCGCGAAGCACTGCAGCTGGGGCATAGCTATATCGGCACCGAGCATATCCTGCTGGGTCTCATCCGCGAGGGTGAAGGCGTCGGCACGCAGGTGCTGATCAAGATGGATGTCGATCTGGGCGAGCTGCGCAGCTCCACCATCGACCTGATTCGCGGCAACTCGGGTGGTGCCGAAGGCGCAGGCAAGGGCGATCTTGCCAACGCAGGCGGCGTGGAGAACAAGGGCCGTCAGACCGGTTCCGCCATTCTCGACCAGTTCGGCCGCAACCTCACCGCGGAAGCCGCTGATGGCAAGCTGGACCCGGTCATCGGACGGGCCAAGGAAATCGAACGCGTCATGGTCGTGCTCTCGCGGCGCACCAAGAACAACCCGGTGTTGATCGGCGAACCCGGTGTCGGCAAGACCGCAGTTGTTGAAGGCCTGGCACAGAAGATTCATGCAGGCGATGTGCCGGAGACCCTGAAGGGCAAGCAAGTCTATTCGCTTGATCTGGCCTCCATGGTGGCAGGTTCGCGTTACCGCGGCGATTTCGAGGAACGCTTGAAGAAGGTCCTGAAGGAAATCAAGACCCGCGGCGACATCGTGCTCTTTATCGATGAGATTCATACCATCGTCGGCGCAGGGTCGGCGGACGGCGCTTTGGGCGCCTCCGACATCCTTAAGCCGATGCTGGCCCGTGGCGAGCTCCAGACCATCGGCGCCACCACCACCGACGAGTACCGCAAGTACATCGAGAAGGACGCGGCTCTTGAACGTCGCTTCCAGCCCATTCAGGTTGACGAACCGTCTATCGCGGACACCATCGAGATTCTGAAGGGCTTGCGCAGCCGCTACGAGAACCACCACAAGGTGACCATCACCGACGGTGCGCTTCAGGCCGCGGCCGAGCTTTCGTCTCGCTACATCCAGGATCGCAACCTGCCCGACAAGGCCATCGACCTGATCGACGAGGCGGGTGCGCGCTTGCGCATCAAGCGTCTCACCGCGCCGCCGGAGCTCAAGGAACTTGACGGCAAGATCGCCAAAATCTCCGACGAGAAGGACAAGGCCATCAAGGACCAGGACTTCGAGAAGGCTGCTCAACTGCGCGACCAGGAAGACAAGCTGCAGACCGAGCGCAAGGAGAAGGAAAAGACCTGGCGTGAGGGTGGCAGCGACGTCAAGATGGTCGTGGACGAAGAGGTAATCGCCGAGGTCGTCTCTTCGACCACCGGTATTCCTGTCTTCAAGCTCACGCAGGCTGAATCCAAGAAGCTTCTCGATATGGAGTCCGAGCTGCACAAGCGCATCATCGGCCAGGACGAGGCGGTTTCCGCACTATCCCGCTCGATTCGCCGTACTCGTGTCGGCTTGAAGGACCCGAAGCGTCCTACGGGCTCGTTTATCTTTGCCGGACCGACTGGCGTCGGCAAGACCGAGCTGGCCAAGGCGTTGGCGCAGTTCCTCTTTGACGACGAGGACGCGCTGATTCGCGTCGATATGTCCGAGTTCTCCGAAAAGTATGCCGCCTCGCGTCTCTTCGGCGCGCCTCCGGGGTACGTCGGCTACGAAGAGGGGGGCGAACTCACCGAGAAGGTGCGTCGCAAGCCGTTCTCCGTCGTGCTCTTCGACGAGATCGAGAAGGCTCACCCCGACATCTTCAACACGCTCTTGCAGGTGCTGGATGACGGTCACCTTACCGATGGACAGGGCCGTAAGGTGGACTTCAAGAACACCATCATCATCCTCACCACCAACCTCGGCACCAAGGACATCGCCAAGGCCGCCAACACCGGCTTCAGCTCCGGCAACGACACCGAGTCCAGCTATGAGCGCATGAAGGGTCAGGTCACCAGCGAGCTCAAGCAGCAGTTCCGTCCTGAGTTCCTCAATCGCCTGGACGATATCATCGTCTTCCGCCAGCTGACCGAGCCGCAGGTGCGCCAGATCGTCGATCTGGACCTGACCCAGCTCAACGACCGTCTCTTCGAGCGTCATATGTCGCTTGAGCTCACGGACGCGGCCAAGGATCTGCTCGCGCAGAAGGGCTTCGATCCGCTGCTCGGCGCCCGTCCGCTGCGTCGTGTCATCACTCGCGACATCGAGGACGCCGTCTCCGAAAAGATCCTGATGGGCGATCTCAAGAACGGAGAAAAGGTGGAGGTCGACGCTGAAGGCGAAGGCATCCTGGGCGAGTTCACCTTCAAGGGTGTGCCCTTCGAGGATTCGAACGCCAAGACGGCCGAGGCTGATGCCGAAGGCAAGCAGCCCGAGCTGGTAGGTGTTGGAGCTTCGACTGATACGGCTATTGCTGCATCCGCCGATTCCGGCGATTCGCCGGTTGCCCCGTCGTCAACACCAGCATCTGCCGCGTCCACGGATACGCAGTCGAGCACTTCGAGTGATTTCCCGGATGGCTCCGGCTCGGATACACAAGGCACAGATATCCCATCCGATCCGCACGAGTGATCGTATGTTAAATCAACGCTGATTAAAGCGTTTGCACTGTAAAGACCCAGCTTCTTCAAACAAGGAGCCGGGTCTTTACATATTCGGCTTCTTTCAATGGTTTGGCTCGAATGGGGACGGAAGCACGAAATATGGTTTTGAGGGAATTTCCTTTTGTAGCGTTTTGAGGATGGGTGAGTAGGGGGGCTGATAATCTGACAATCAAGAAGGAACAACAACACGAAGTGGTGTGTCCAAAGAGGGGTGCGGGTAATGGGAAAATATGTACGGAGAATTGTTGGCATAGTGGCTGCGTTGCTTTGCGTCGGCAGTCTGGCAGGGTGTGGAGCCAAAGGTTCCGAACCGAGTGTGAGCGATGTGGCTGACAGGTTCTCTGCGATGAAGAAGTATGATGTCAAACCCAACGGGGATGTAACAACCGTTACCGCTTCCAAAAGCGGTACGCTTTATGTTCTGGCCTATCGCGAGGATCTGAAAAAGATGAAAGCCGAACGCTGCACGGTTGACGGAAATCCCATGAAAACAAGCGTCGAAGACCTCAATTATCCGGATTCCAAGGGCAAGAACCTCTTCGTATTTGCACAGACAAAGGTCAGGCAAAGCGGCAGTCACAAACTCAGTTGCACTCAGCCAGGAACTACCGAGCTAAAAGCATTGTTCGATACGAGCAAATAGGTTTGCTGAATTCTTTATTTATGCTCTAGAGACAGATAAGTAACGCGAAAGCCGGCCCCTATGAGAAACACAGGCACTCTGGCTTTCACTTCCCTAGCGGGGTGGGCTTCATCTATGAGTAGGCATGAGATGAATCATTACTGTCATCTCAAACGGCAATATTGTGCATCATCCAAAGGGCCACAGCGTGACTCAGGGTTTTGGCACCAAGTTTGTGGCGAATGGTGCGGGTATGAGAGCGTATCGTAGCTGGGGTGACATTGAGCGACTCGGCGATTTCCTCATTGGTGAATCCTTCCGAGGTCTGCTGAAGGATTTGTATCTCTAGATCGCTCAGGGAATCGAAGATATCGTTCTTTCCAGAGGAATCTGCTACGGTTCGGCAAGCGTCTTCGGGACGAAGAAACGATATATCGGGCTCTGGCGAGAATGTGCCTCCTGCTGAGACATTGGTGAGAGCAGCGGCCATCTGCCGCATGTTTCCCTTGACCATGAATCCTTGTGCGCCCGCCTCTGAGAGTTGTTTGGCATACTTTTTCGGGCTGAACGAGCTCATCGCAAGTATGGGGACAACACAATGTGAACGACGGATACGACGGCAGACTTCCATACCGTTGGTTCCGTCAAGTTCGACATCGGTGATGAAAAGCTGGGGCTGCCATTGTTCGTCAAGGCAACGGCGGATGGCTTCATCGGCGCTGGTCGTACTCCAAGCGACGACAAGGCCCGGCAGCAGTTTCGGCAGCACCGATGTAATCCGGTCCAGCGAAAGCTGATCGTTGTCCAATATCCCTGTTTCCAACGTGCGATTCATGCCGCTCCTACCTTGCGCTTGCTGACGCAATCATTTTACATTTTGCAGCGACGCACCGTTTGCTATACGGCAAGTCGACGGTTTCAGAGAAAGGGTTGCGGCAGTGTTATAGAATCCGGAGGGAATCAACAGAATCGCTGTTACCCATTAGGCAGGTTTCGGAAGGTGGCCGCATGTCGAAGGTACTGAGATACATCAGGACTCCGGGGAAACGAAGCCTCTGCATCTGGGCTGCAATATGTTGCCTCGTCGTTTGTGTGGAAGCGCCTTTCTGGCATCCCCACGGTTTGTGGTCGTGGACTTCATTGTTGGTCCAATTCCTGCTGAGCATGGGCATCGCGGTTTTCCCTGTACCGGCGTGTGTGATACATGTTCTTTTTATTCGGTAATCGAAGCTTTGGGATTGCCGGTAGCACAGTCCGCCATCGTCATGTTTCCGGTGATTGGCCTGTTGGCATATTATGCGATGCCGTTATACTCGATCGGGGCCGTATGCCTGCTTTCCGCCTCCAACATGCTGTTCAATGTCCACGAACATTACGAGGGTGCCGTCACCAGTGGCTTTGCCGCAGGCATGTTCTATCTTGCCGTAGCCGTTGTCGGCATCGTCTTGGCCAATAGAAGAGACACGATAGTCACGAAGGAGAAACTGTTCGAAGCGCAACGTGTGCAGCGCGAACTGGAAGAAATCAAGGGAAACCAGCGGCTTGCCAAACAGATTCACGATTCGATAACGCAGGAAATCTCGGCTATTGCGATACAGTCATGGCAATGGAAAGACGATGACGCGATTCCCGAAAAGCCGAAGAAAGCTATGGGCTCCATCTATGAGGCCTCGCAGACAGCTCTCAACAACATGCATGACGTCATCGATATCCTCAAATTGGAAGACCAATCCGATTCTCCTGCGCAAGCCAACGTGAAGGATGAAGATAGTTCCCGACGTGCCGACTTGGAGGAAACCGTTTGTGAGCTGGTAGACAAGGAACAACAATCGATGACCAGACTTGGCTACCATGGCCGATCCGTAGTGAATCATCTTGAACAAAGAATTTCTGTCAATGAAGACCGGGCGAGCATCGTCATTGATTGTATCCGTGAGCTATACGCCAACATTATCCGGCATACCGTTCCCGGAAAAGACACGTTTGCGGTATCGATTACGGTTGATGTCGACAAAATCGCATTGACGGAAACAAACACCATTTCCGGCAGGGATATCGCGGGTACTCCGCTTGAGCACGTGCGGCATGGTCTGGGCTTGAAAGCCCATCGGCGTGAAATTGAGAATGTCGGAGGAGTGATGCGCTCGCGGACGGATGATGATGGCTGGTTCATCCATATCGAGATACCACTGGAAAAAGAACAAAATTCCTGATATCTGGTTTTGTCCTGACTTTTGTTTGTCATGATTCATCCTGCATATTTGTGCATTCTTTTTTGCCTGAACTACACAAATGTGCAGGGTTTTGCTGTTTGACCTATAGGTAGTTTTTCTGCGATATATCGTCGTTCCGGTTCCCGCGAAAAGGTGGGAGGTCAGGAAAGGAAAGACGATGACGGGTTTGTCGGTCAGTCATCTGACGAAACGGTATCGAGGCAATGATTTTGATTCGTTGCATGATGTCAGTTTTGATGTCGGTAAAGGGGAAATCGTAGGTCTTGTCGGCAAAAATGGTGCTGGCAAGACCACATTGATGAAAATGATCGCGAAAGCCCAGAAGCCGTCGGCGGGCATGGTGAGCTATAACGGCGTGGACGTGTTCGGTCGGGATCGTGTCCTGGAGCCGTTCGGCATCATGATCGGGGCCATTTTCCTGCCATATCTGAGTGTGGAGGACAATCTGTCCTTCTATCTTAAATTGCATGACAAATCCAAGTATGAAGCGAACATCCGTCCCACTCTTGAACTGGTTGATCTGTGGGGCAAGCGGGACAAGAAACCAAGCGGGTTCTCGTTCGGTATGAAGCAACGGCTCGCGCTGGCGATGTGCATGGTCGATGAGCCGGAGTTCATGATTCTCGATGAACCGTTCATTGGGCTGGATCCCGATGGCGTGAACGAACTTATCGGTGTGCTCAGGCGTTGGGCAGCCGACCGAGATACCGCAATTCTCATCTCGAGCCATCAATTGGCGGAACTTGAAGCCATCTGCAAACGCTATCTGTTCCTTGAAAACGGCAAACTCACTCGTCAATTTGCTGGTACCGGCAACGAGCTCACCGTCATTCGTCTGCTGCGACCACTGGATGATCCGCAGGATTTCAAAGGTATACATCCACAGGTCGTTGCGGTCTCGGATGACGGTGTATCGCTGAATATCGACACTACTAAGGGTTCGTTGAATGATGTGCTCTCGGAATTGACCGTTACCTGCGGAATCGCTGATATCGATGTCCAGCGTGACGGCCTCAGCACGCTTTTCGGAAAGGAATAACTTTTTTGACACGTCTTATTTTCAAAAATCTGATGCGAACTAAGGAAACGATTATCTTCCTATGCTTCAGTCTGTTCCCGGTATTGTTGCCCATCGCTGCGCAATTCAACACAAAGTTCATGCAGTTTCGCGGGGAGAAAGGCTCGACTGACTGCCTTTCCTTCTTCGGTGCCGTGCTTAACGTCAATTACCAGACCATCCTGCCTATGATCGTGCTGATTTACCTTGTCGTTTCATCCTTTTATGTTGAGGCCCGCGACGGTACGTTGTTCCTTTATAAAGACATCAGCCGACGCAAAATCTTCATGGCGAAAGTGGCGGCATTGACCGGAGTGGTTGCCGTGTATGTTGCTCTGCTATTTGTTGTCAGCGCAGCCGTCTATTACCTGTACATGATTCATCAGCCTTATGCCTCGGGTACGTTTCTGCCGATCGACGCCGATACCGCCCAGAGTGCTGCCTTCGACATCGTCGGGACCATATTCGCCATGCTGCTGTGCGTGCTGGTAGCGTCCGTGGCCTCCCAACGATTCGGTGTGGGCATCACGATGCTGGTTGCGATTCTGTATATCCTTGTTTCGCAAATCGCTCCGTTGCTTGATACCCTGCGTTATTTCCTGCCCAACGCATACAGTGCGCTTGCTGTTACCCTCGGATTCGCGCTGGCCATGGGTGCGGCGGCGACCTTGTTCATCGTCTACAGTGCGGTATTGCTGGTATGGGGTAATCACGCCTACAAGACGCTCGAGTACTGAGATTACGTGAGCCCGACAGGACGATTTAGCGAACAACACTCGAAACGAACATGCGATGAAAATCAAGAGAATGGCATCATAATCCTGATTTTCATCGCATGTTCGATTGAGAATGCGAGTGAAATCAGCGAACCCTGTCTGGAATCTTGATTTTCATCGCATAATCAAAAGGAACTACACCAGATTGAATGGCGTAGCCCCTTTTGTATAGGTCGAGATGTTGAGCATCGTCTCCGTAGAAAGCGTTTACTTCACAGCGTTGAGCCACTGTTCCTTGGTGGCCTTTTCGGCTTCGAGCTTGGACTTCTTGGCCGGGTCGGACTCGGCGGCGATCTGAGAATCGAGCTCATCGAGCTGGGCCTTCAGCTGGGTCTCGAAGCTGGAGACGCGGGCGTCGGCTTCAGGGTCGCTCTTCTGCCAAGCGGCCTGCTCGACTGCCTTGATCTTGTTGTCGACGGCGTCCAGCCTGCTTTCGATGCGGTGCATGTCCTCACGAGGCACGTAGCCGATCTGATCCCACTCGTCCTGGATGTCGGCCAGCGCCTGACGAGCCTTCTTGGCGGCCTTCTCGTCGGCGACAGGTACCAGGGCCTCGGCCTTCTTCAAGAGCTCTTCCTTCTTGGCAAGGTTGTCCTTCTCGTTGGAGCTCATCTGGTCGCGGTCGGCCTGACGCGCGTTGAAGAAGACGTCGCATGCCTCGCGGAAGCGTGCCCACAACTCGTCGTCTTCCTTGCGTCCGGCGCGTCCGGCGGCCTTCCAGCGGTCCATGAGCTCGTTGAACTGGTGCGAAGTGGCGCCCCAGTCGGTGGAGTCCTTGATTTCATTGGCTTCCTTGATGATCTCTTCCTTCAAGCGCTTGGTCTCCTCGCGGGAGGCGTCGCGGGCCTGAGCCCACTTGCGACGGTGCTGGTTGAAGGTAGTGCGGGCGGCGGAGAAGCGCTTCCAAAGTGCGTCCGCGGTCGGCTTGTCGATGCGGATGGTGGTGCGCTGATGCTGCTGCCACTGGTCGAAGAGCGAACGGAATTTATCGGCGGTGGAACGCCAGTTCGTGTTCTCTGACAGCGAATTTGCGAGATTTTCAGCCTTCTCGACGATGGCGGTGCGCTCCTTGATCGCCTTCTCGAGCGCCGCCTTGCGAGCCTCGGCGAGTTCCGCCTTCTTGGCGTCGCCGGCCTTCTTCAGTTCCTCATATTGAGACTTAAGCGTTGGGATATCGCCGACAACGGCCGGATTGTCGGTCTCCTCACCGAGCGACTTAACTGATTCATCAATCTCATGAGGCTTGATGTTCGCGGCTTTAAGACGTGTGGCGAACAGATCCAGCTTGGCCTTGAGGTCGAGATAACGCCGTGCGTAAAGCGTCAGCGCCTCTTCGTTGGTGGCGCCCGGGAATTCTCCCACTTCTCGCTCGGTTTCGCCCTCCTTCACATAAACCGTGCCCTTTTCGTCGACGCGGCCGAACGCCTCGGCGGCCTTGACGTCGGCCTCGGAGTAAGTGTGAGCGGGTGCTGCGACCGGGTGCTTCGCCGGTTTTTTGGCGAAAGCCAGGGGGGAGGGAACATGCGGTTTCGGGGCGGACTTGGCAGGCGTGGCCGGAGCCGGTGTTGCTGCGGCAGGCGCTGGGTTGCTCGGCGTGTCGCCGGCCTGAGAGGTCTGTGGATTCGCAGGGGCCATCGCCTCTTCGGCCGCGGGCGTTTGAGGCTCGGCCGACGCCTGTGAGGCCGCCGGCTCGACCGGTTGGGACGTGGCGCTGGCCTGTGCGTCCGCGCCAGGCTGCGCTGCCTGTGCGTTGGTTTCATTGGTGTTTGGGGATTCAGTGACTTGTTCGTCGGCCATGGCCAGCTCCTTGAGAGTCTTTGTGTAACAGGTTGTTGTGAAAGTCGAGACGGGTGCCTTAATTTTCCACAACACCATTTATTATAGGGAGTTATGGCAAAAGGCGCATCAATATCAGGATTTCCGGAGTGGCTACCCGAAGAACGGATGGTCGAACAGCGTGTCATCGACACGGTCCGCAGGGTTTTCGAACTCAACGGGTTCATCGGCATCGAGACCAGAGCGGTTGAGGAAGGCTCGAGTCTGCTGAAAAAAGGCGAAACCAGCAAAGAGATTTATCTGCTGAGTCGTTTGCAGGAGGTCGGACATGAATCCGACACCCCGATTGAGCATCGTCTCGGGCTGCATTTCGACCTGACCGTTCCGCTGAGCCGCTATGTGGTCGAGCATTCCGGCCAACTCACCTTCCCGTTCAAGCGCTGGCAGATTCAGAAGGTCTGGCGTGGTGAACGTCCGCAGGAAGGCCGTTTCCGTGAGTTCGTACAGGCCGATATCGATGTGATCGGCAACGGCGAGCTGGAAGACCACTATGAGGTCGAATTGCCATTGGTCATGGTGCAGGCGCTTGAGCAGCTGCGTCAGTTCGGGCTTCCCAAGGCCACCGTCCATGCCAACAACCGCAAGCTCTCCGAAGGCTTCTATCGCGGTCTTGGCCTGAGTGATATCGAAGGCGTGCTGCGCGAGATCGACAAGCTCGACAAGATCGGTGCCGATGAGGTGGTCAAGCTTCTGGTCAGCGGGTGCGGGGCCGACGAGGCACAGGCGCGCGCCTGCCTCGAACTGGCGGAACTTACCGCAAAAGACGGCAAGGAACTGCTGGAGAAGTTCGATGAATTATGCGCTGGTCATAATATTGCACAGGACAGCGATGCCTACAAGCTTGCGCGTCAAGGCCTCGACACGTTGGCGATGATTGTCGACGAAGCGGCCATCACCCGTCCCGGTTCGGTCATCGCGGATCTCAAGATCGCGCGTGGCCTTGACTACTACACCGGTTCGGTGTATGAGACGTTCCTTGATGGTGCGGACCAGCTTGGTTCCATCTGCTCAGGCGGGCGTTACGACAACCTCGCCTCGCAGGGCAACAGGAAATATCCGGGTGTGGGCCTGTCCATCGGTCTGTCACGCCTGGTTTCCTACATGCTGCACACCGCCGGCGCACACGCCTCTCGCGTGTCTCCCGCAGCCGTCATGGTGGCCGTATGGAACGAGGACGATCGTCTGGACTGCAACCATATCGCCGCTGCCTTGCGTGAACGCGGCATCGCCGCCGATGTGGCGCCGAAGGCCGCGAAATTTGGCAAGCAGATCAAGTACGCCGACAAACTGGGCATCCCGTATGTCTGGTTCCCGGCGGATGCGTCGAACGACGGCGAAGGCAGCGACCATGACGAAGTGAAGAACATCATCACCGGCGATCAGGTCCCCGCCGACGCCAAGTCATGGCAACCCGATACGCTGTATGCTCAGCAAACCGTCTCTTTAAGCAAATAAAAGAGCGCGGATCTTCGCGGTTTTCGAGCGGTTAGTAGATAAGGAATAGAGGGAGCATGAGCCAGACGGCTTATAGAACACACCATGCCACTGAAGTGACCGAGGAATTGATCGGCCAAAAAGTAACCCTTGCGGGTTGGGTCGACCGCAGACGTGATCACGGCGGCGTCGCCTTCATCGATTTGCGTGACAGTACCGGTCTGGTGCAGATTGTCATCTATGACGAGGAAATCGCCCGTCCGCTGCGCAGCGAATTCGTCATCCAGGTTGTCGGCGAGGTGCGTGAACGTCCGGACGGCAATGAGAACGAGCATCTCTCCACCGGCAAGGTCGAGGTTGTCGTCGAAAGCCTCAAGGTGCTGGCCAAGTCCGACGCGCTGCCGTTCCAGGTTTCCACCGCCCTCGAGAACGAGGCCGAGAACAAGCTTCCCGGCGAGGACATCCGTCTGAAGTATCGCTACCTCGATTTGCGTCGCCCGTCCATGCAGCGCAATCTCAAGCTGCGCAGCGATATGACCCGTGCCGCACGCCATGCGCTGGAGGATATGGACTTCACTGAAGTGGAAACCCCGACATTCATCAAGTCCACGCCTGAAGGCGCACGCGACTTCGTGGTGCCGGCACGTCTGGTGCCCGGTTCCTGGTACGCGCTGCCACAGTCCCCGCAGCTCTTAAAGCAGCTGTTGATGGTGGGCGGCGTCGAGCGTTACTTCCAGCTGGCCCGCTGCTACCGCGACGAAGACTTCCGCGCCGACCGCCAGCCTGAATTCACGCAGCTCGACATGGAGATGAGCTACGTCGACCAGGAGGACGTGATGGCCATGGCCGAAAAGGTCATCGCCGCCATCTGGAAGACCCAGGGCTACGACATCAAGCTGCCGATCGACCGCATCACCTGGCAGGATGCCATGGACAAGTACGGTTCCGACAAGCCCGATCTGCGCTTCGGCAACCCGATCGTGGAGCTGACCGATTACTTCAAGAACACCCCGTTCCGCGTCTTCCAGGCACCGTACGTCGGCGCCGTGGTCTTCCCGGATGGTGCGGATACCCCACGTCGTCAGTTCGACGCATGGCAGGAATGGGCGCGTCAGCGCGGGGCCAAGGGCCTCGCTTACGTGCAGTTCACCGGCGACGGCACCCTCAAGGGCCCCGTGGCCAAGAACCTTTCCGACGAGGAACGCAATGGCCTGAAGGAGGCCGTAGGCGCCAAGGACGGCGACGCGGTGTTCTTCGCTGCAGGCCCCCGTGAGTCCTCGCAGCTGCTGCTCGGCGCCGCCCGCGTCGAGATCGCACGCCGTGCCGGCTTGCTTGACCCGAAGAAGTTCGCCTTCACCTGGGTGGTCGACTTCCCGCTGTTCAAGCGCGCCGACGATCCTGATGACGACGATGTGGCGGTGGGCAACTCCAAGTGGACCAGCATGCACCACCCGTTCACCATGCCGAGCGCCGACTGGATCGACAAGTTCGATAAGGATCCGGAACACGCCATGAGCGACTCCTACGACATTGTCTGCAACGGCGAGGAAATGGGCGGCGGCTCGGTGCGTATCCACCGCAACGACATCCAGGAACGCGTACTCGACGTGCTGGGCATCGACGAGGAAGAAGCCCAGGAGAAGTTCGGCTTCCTGCTCGAAGCGTTCAAGTACGGCGCACCGCCTCACGCAGGCATCGCTCTCGGCTGGGATCGTACGGTCTCGATTCTCGCCGGCTGCGACACCATCCGCGACGTCATCGCCTTCCCGAAGGCCGGCGGCGGCCGAGATCCGTTGACCGGTGCACCTGCTCCGATTTCGGACGCCCAACGTGCCGAGACCGGTGTCGATTACGATCCGGAAGAGGATGAAGACTGATTTGATTTTGTAATATTTATTACAAATTAATCATCGGGTGAATGTGTCCAGCTCATTGTTGAGTTGGACACATTTGTTTTCATAAGCCACTGAATTCAACGAGATGTAGCACGATAATAACAAATTTTGAGCACATAACAATAATTACTGATATGTCTCAATAATTTCGCTGGTAACTATGTGGTAACACTGTGCAGGTATACTGCTTTCATGTCTGAAACAAAAGAAACCACTACTAAAACGCGCGAAAATGACGCGTCAAAACCATTGATGGACGAGAACCATCTGCTGGTTGAACTCTCCCATGTGGAGAAGCATTTCGGCAAACTCCATGTCTTGAAGGACATCAATCTCAAGGTCGACAAGGGCGAGGTGCTCGTCGTCGTCGGGCCTTCCGGCTCCGGCAAATCCACGATGTGCCGCACCATCAACAGGCTCGAGACCATCGATTCCGGCACCATCCGCATCGACGGCCAGCCATTGCCGCAGGAAGGCAAGGATCTGGCCAATCTCCGTGCCGAGGTCGGGATGGTCTTTCAGCAGTTCAACCTTTTCGCCAACAAGACGATTCTGCAGAACGTGACGCTCGCACCGGTCAAAGTGCGTCATATGGACAAGAAAGAAGCCGATGACCTCGGCATGGATCTCCTGGCGCGCGTGGGTGTCGAGAGCCAGGCCAACAAGATGCCATCCCAGCTTTCCGGCGGACAGCAACAGCGTGTGGCCATCGCCCGTGCGCTTGCCATGCGACCCAAGATCATGCTGTTCGACGAGCCTACCAGCGCCCTCGACCCGGAAATGGTCAATGAGGTGCTTGACGTGATGATCAAGCTGGCAAGCGAAGGCATGACCATGATCTGCGTGACCCATGAGATGGGCTTCGCGCGCAAGGCGGCCGACCATATCGTCTTCATGGCCGACGGCAAGATCCTCGAAAAGGGAACGCCTGACGAGTTCTTCGACCATCCGAAGACAGATCGTGCCAAGGACTTCCTCTCGAAGATCCTTACACACTGATTCCTACACGTGCATCTGGCGGTATACCGGTTATATGGAGACGAGACCGATGGATACTCGCGGCGCACCAATCGAGGGCAATACAACAGCAACATCATTAATCCGCTAGAAAGCGAATGGGGAAGTATTCGGGAAAGCAACAATCTATGAAACCATCATTCAACCATTGTTCGCGCATCTGGCGCAGGGTCCTCGCGGCCTTCTGCGCGTTGGCTTGCGTGGTTACCGTAGCCGCGTGCGGCTCGGACAACGAGGCGGGCAAGATCCGCATCGGCATCAAGTTCGATCAGCCCGGCGTCGGCTTCAAGAAATCCGGCACCTACGTCGGCTTCGATGTGGATGTCGCACGCTACATCGCACGCGACCTCGGCTATAACGAGGACGAAATCGTCTGGAAGGAAGCGCCGAGCAAGCAGCGTGAAGCCATGCTGCAGAACGGTGACGTCGATATGATCATCGCCAGCTATTCCATCACCGACGAGCGCAAGAAGGCCGTTACGTTCGCCGGTCCGTATTTCGTGGCCGGCCAGGACCTGATGGTGCGTAAGGACGACCATGAGATCACCGGGCCCGACAGTCTCAACGGCAAGCGCCTCTGCTCGGTGACCGGTTCCACCTCGGCCGAAGTGGTCAAGCAGAAGTTCTCGTCGAAAGTACAGCTGATGGAGCAGCCCGGTTATGCGGAATGCGCGACGGCGCTGTTCAGCGGCATCGTCGACGCGGTGACCACCGATGACATCATTCTGGCAGGCCTCGCCTCCAACGCCCACGGCAAACTGCGCCTGATCGGCAAGCCGTTCACGCAGGAATACTACGGTGTCGGCGTGAAGAAGGGCAATGTAAAATTCGCCAGGAAAATCGACAAAGCCATCGCCCAGATGGAAAAAGACGGTTCTTGGAAACGCGCCATCAACGACAACACTCGCGGGGTCAAATACAAGCCGAATATGAAATACAATCCGCCAAAGCCGGATCTAGGGCAGACGGGAGTCGAGAAATGAACGAATTCATTGAATTGTTCAGCCAATACAATGTGCCGGGCGCGTTTCTTGTCAACATCGAACTGACGCTCTGGTCCGCGCTGTTCTCTCTGGTTCTCGGCATCGTCCTGCTGATGATGCGCATCTCGCCGATCTCTTCTTTGCGAACCGTGGCGAGCGCCTACGTCGAGTTCTTCAAGAACATGCCGTTGACCATCATCATGGTGTTCATGGTGCTTGGCGCCTTCGCCCAGCTCAAGCTGACGTTCTCCGATACCTTCGCCGTCAACTTCTTCTGGCTTGCGGTCACGGGACTGTCGCTCTACACGGCGGCCTTCGTCTGCGAATCCCTGCGTTCCGGCATCAACACCGTCCCGCTGGGGCAGGCCGAGGCGGCACGTGCGCTGGGACTGAACTTCATGCAGTCCGCCACACAGATCATCCTGCCGCAGGCCTTCCGCGGTTCCGTAGCACCACTTGGCAACACGTTGATCGCGTTGCTGAAGAACTCGACGGTCGCCGCGGCCGCATCGGTGGCCACCGAAACGTCAAGCCTGATGAGCGAGATGATCGAGTTCCATGCCAACTCCATCGTCGCTATCTTCCTGATCTTCGCGTTCGGCTACGTCATCCTGATCATTCCCATCGGGGCGCTGACCACAGTGCTTTCGAACAAGCTCGCGGTACGGAGGTGAACGCATGAGCAAGAACAACAACGAATCGGCCGTCCTCTTCGACGAGCCGGGGCCGAAAGGCAAACGTCGTATCCGCATTGCCAACTGGATCGGTGGCATCATCGTCGCCATCCTCGTGGTGCTGATTCTTATGCGCCTGCACAACCCGCCGGACGGCGAAAACCAGCTGGACTGGGAGCTTTGGAAGCCGGCGCTTGACGGCGAGGCATGGACGGATTTCTACCTGCCCGGGCTTTGGATGACCATTAAGGCCGCTGTGCTCGCCGTTATCGGTTCGGTCGTCTTCGGCCTGATTTTCGGTATCGGCCGTTTGCTGCCGAGCAAGATCGTGAGGGCCGTTTCCGGCGTCATCGTCGAATTCTGCCGCGCGGTGCCGGTGCTGATGTTCATGATTTTCTTCTGGAGGCTCTTCTCCTTCATGGGCATCCAAAGCGCTTCCTACTGGGCCGTCGTGCTCGGCCTGATTCTCTACAACGGCTCAGTGGTCGCCGAACTGGTGCGAAGCGGCGTGGGCAACCTGCCCGGCGGGCAGCGCGAGGCCTCGCTGGCCCTGGGGCTCACCACCACGCAGTCGCTGATGCAGATCGAGGTGCCGCAAGCCATCTACGCCATGCTGCCGGCAGCGGTGACCCAGCTGGTGGTGGTGTTGAAGGATACCGCGCTCGGCTCGATCATCATGTATACGGACCTCTTGCAGGAATCCCGCCGTCTGGGCTCGATGTACTTCAACATCCTGCAGACGTTGGTGGTCGCCGGCGTGGTCTACTTCATCGTCTGCGCGCTGCTTTCCAAGCTCGCCGAATGGCTTCCGACCCGGATGCAGGAACGCACCGCCGCGCCGACCGAGCCTGAGCCGGTCGCCCCGATCGCCATCATGGACGCCTCGAACGTCAACCAGATCGCGGTGGCCAAGGAAGTCGACAAGGAACATTACGGCGGTGTGCCCCGTCAGTACCATGTCCATCACCGCGGCACCAACGCCTCGGTCCATGAGTGGCGCAAGACCCGCTATATGCAGGGCTACGATGCCACGCATCCCGAAAGCGAAAAGGAACCCGATCATGTCGAGTTTCCTGACATTTCGCTGCCGGGCAAGAAGTCGCATCCGCATGAGGACAAACCTCAGAAGCATGAGAATGAGTAGTTTGTAGGTTTGAACCGTATAAAAATGGTGACTATTGATTTTTCGGTGGTCACCATTTCTTGTGAACATACTTTATCGGGTTGGCCGTGGGGCAGGAAGATATGCGATGTTCTGGACACTCAAGGCCGTTCGGCCAAGCCTACGCCAGAACATCGCATATCTTCCTGCCCCGCTCCATTGATGGATGGTAATGCGTTTGTAGATGGTGGGTTAGCTGAAGGTATTTCTATGCTGAAATGAAAATGAAGAGTAGCGAGCCGACGATAGACTTGGGGCTATGACACAGAGTTTAGGGGAGCTGGCACCGAGTTGGGATGGCAGCGGGGACGAGCAGCACAATATCGACGCCGATGAGATTTATGATAGATTTTTCGGATGGGTGCGTGAGAGTAAGGGCATCGACCCGTGGCCGCATCAGGAAGAAGCCGTCATGGATCTTCTGGCCGGCGATCACGTCATCCTGAGCACACCGACCGGTTCTGGCAAGTCGCTGGTGGCCCTTGGCATGCATTTCGCGGCGCTGTGCACCGGAAGACGCTCCTATTACACGGCACCGATCAAGGCGCTTGTCAGCGAGAAGTTCTTCGATCTGGTCGAGGCGTTCGGCCGCGACAACGTCGGCATGATCACCGGTGACACCAGTATCAATTCCGAGGCGCCGATCATCTGCTGCACCGCCGAGATTCTGGCCAATCAGGCGTTGCGGGAGGGCGTGAATGCCGACATCGGTTGCGTGGCGATGGACGAGTTTCACTATTACGGCGACGCCGAGCGTGGATGGGCCTGGCAGGTGCCGCTGCTGACGCTTCCCAAGACGCAGTTCCTGCTGATGAGCGCGACGCTTGGCAACGTCAACGCTATCGCCGACAAGCTCGAAGACATGACACGCAGCGACGTGGACGTCATCGATGACGCGCCCCGCCCGGTGCCGTTGAGCTATAAATACACCGACAAACAGCTTGCCGGCACGGTCGAACTGCTGTTCAACCGCGGCGATACCCCCATTTATGTGGTCCATTTTTCGCAGGACGCTGCATTGGAAACCGCTCAGGCGCTAGCCAGCACGGGAGTCTCCAGCAAGGAACAACGCAAGGAGATCAGCGAGGCCATCAAAGGCACGCGCTTCACTACGGCGTTCGGCAAGATTCTGCAGCGGCTCCTTCGCACCGGAGTCGGCATTCATCACGCCGGTATGCTGCCGCGCTATCGACGCTTGGTCGAACAGCTCGCCCAGCAAGGGCTGTTGCCGGTCATCTGCGGCACCGATACGCTCGGCGTCGGCATCAACGTGCCGATTCACTCGGTCGTGCTGACGCAACTGACCAAATTCGACGGGTTCAAGATGCGCAAACTGCGTGCCCGCGAATTCCACCAGATCGCCGGACGTGCCGGACGCATGGGATTCGACACCGAAGGGCTGGTGGTGGCGGAGGCTCCGGAGTTCGAGATCGAGAACGCGCGGGCCATCGCCAAGGCCAACGGCGACCCGAAGAAACTCAAGAAGATCAAGCGCAAGAAGCCGCAGGAAGGTTTCGTGACCTGGAACGAGGGCACATTCGATCGTCTCATCGAGGCCGCGCCCGAAACGCTGGTGCCACATATGAAAATCAGCCACTCCATGGTCTTGAACGAGGTGGCGCAGGGCGGCGACGCACGCGAGCGTATCGACAGGCTCATCGACGATTCCTCACAGACCCCCGAACAGAAGGAACATCTGCACCAGCGTGCCGACGAGATTTTCCAGACCATGTTCGACTCCTCCTTCATCGAGGCCGAAGACAACGGCCGTGGTGGTAAGGATTACTTTCTGGCCGTTGATGTGCCCGACAATTTCGCGCTCGACCAGCCGCTTTCGCCCTTCCTTCTGGCAGCGCTGGAACTGCTCGACCGCGAATCCGACACCTACGCGCTGGACGTCGTCTCGATGGTCGAGGCGACGCTCGAGGATCCCAAACAGGTCTTGAAAGCCCAGCAACGGCAGGCGCGTGACAAGGCGATGGCCGAGATGAAGGCCGACGGGCTCGACTACGACGAGCGCATCGACAAGCTGCAGGAGGTCACCTGGCCAAAGCCGCTCGAGGAAATGCTTGACGCCGCCTTCGACGAATACCGCCATGACGTGCCATGGGCCAACGACTACGAGCTGAGCCCCAAATCCGTGGTACGCGACATGGTGGAGACCGCCAGCGATTTCACCGGCTACATCGCCCGCTACAACATCGCGCGAAGCGAGGGCACGCTGCTGCGCTACCTTTCCGACGCCTACCGTTCACTGGCCCGTACCGTCCCGAAAGAGAAACGCAACGACGAGCTGGAGGACATCATCTCGTGGTTGCGTGTGGTCGTACGCTCCGTCGATTCCAGCCTTGTCGACGAATGGGAGAACGCAGGCAGCGATTCGGCCGCCGACGCCGAGGCCGCCGCGCTTAGCGCCGTGGCTCCTGGTGGCAAGGCCGCAGTGGTGGAGGACAGGCGAGGGCTCATCGTGCTCATCCGCAACGCCATGTTCCGTCGCATCCAGCTGATGGACCAGGACCGGCCGGAGGAACTCGGCGCACTCGACAAGGACTGGGGCTACGGTGTGCACGAATGGGACGATGCCCTCGGACGCTATTACGACGAGCATGAATATGTCGGCATCGACCAGAAGGCCCGCAGCGGCGATCTGTTCATCCTGGACGATCGTAACGAGGCCAAAGAGCATACTTGGAAGGTTCGTCAGATCATCGATGATTCCGATGGCGATCACAATTGGGCCATCACCGGCACTGTCGACCTCGACGCCACGCAAGAGAGCGGTGAGGTCGTTTTTGTGGATTATCGTGTCGATAACGACGGGCTTGACTGACAGGCAGAGTACTTGATTCGCATAATATGCGAACAAACGTTCGAATATGGGGTGTAGGATGGAACCATGACCGATGATTTGTTCAGCGCCGCCGATGCGCCTGAAGACGTGACCCGTCCGCTTGCCGTGCGGATGCGGCCGACGACGCTTAACGACGTGGTGGGCCAGCAGCAGGTTCTGGGCCAGGGCTCGCCGTTGCGCCGGCTTGCCAGCCCCGCATCGAAAGGATCATTGACCGCTCCGAGCTCGATTATCCTGTTCGGGCCTCCGGGAGTCGGCAAGACCACGCTGGCCTATATCGTCGCCCAACAATCCGGACGAGATTTCGAGGAGCTTTCCGCCGTCACCTCCGGCGTCAAGGATGTGCGTGCCGTGCTGGAACGTGCCCACGAACGATTGGTGACGCAAGGACGCGAGACGGTGTTGTTCATTGACGAGGTGCACCGCTTTTCCAAGTCCCAGCAGGATGCGTTGCTTCCCAGCGTCGAGAACAGGGACGTCACCTTCATCGGGGCGACCACGGAGAACCCGAGTTTCTCGATCAACAAGCCGCTGCTCAGCCGGTCGGTGGTCGTGAAGCTCGAATCATTGGAACCCGGTGACCTGAAAACGCTGATCACTCGCGCGCTGGGAAGCGAACACGGGCTTAAAGGCGAAGTCAAAGCTAGCGACGAGGCAATCGATGAGATTATCCGCATGGCCGGGGGAGACGGGCGCAAGACGCTGACAATCCTCGAGGCTGCGGCAGGTGCGGTCACCGGCGACAAGGAACGCAAGAAGGGCGCTCGCAAACCGACCATCACCCCCGACGTCGTCTCGAAGGTCATGGATTCGGCCACCGTGCGCTACGACAAGGACGGTGACGACCATTACGACGTGGCCTCGGCGTTCATCAAATCGATGAGGGGAAGCGACCCTGATGCTGCGCTGCATTATCTGGCCCGCATGCTGCGGGCGGGGGAGGACCCCCGTTTCATCGCCCGCCGCATCATGATCGCCTCGGCCGAGGAGGTCGGTATGGCCGCCCCGCAGATCCTGCAGGTCACCGTCGCCGCCGCGCAGGCGGTCGCCATGGTCGGCATGCCCGAAGCGCGGATCATCCTATCGGAAGCGGTCATCGCCGTGGCCACCGCGCCCAAGTCCAATGCCAGCTACAACGCCATCAATCAGGCGCTCGCCGATGTGGACGCAGGCATGATCGGGCAGGTGCCGCGCTGGCTGCGCAATGCGCCGACCAAGCTCATGAAGGAGTGGGGCAACAAGGAAGGCTACATCTACGCGCACGACGTTCCCGGCGCCGTCGCTACGCAGCAATACATGCCCGATGAGCTGGTGGGGCGCGAATACTATCACCCTAACGACCGCGGCTATGAGCGTGAAATCGGACCAAGGCTGGAGAAGATACGCGGAATTCTTCATGGAGACAACGTCAAAAGACGAGAAGAGCCGGGCGACAAGTCCGGGGAGATTCAAGACAAATAGTCAAAAATGATTAGTATTATTAAATAATAAGTCATATTGATATTAATTAAGGAGTGTCGATGGCAGGCAAAACCAACAAGGGTGAAAAGCTTATCGTCAACTGCATACCTGTCGATGAAAAGGACAGGCAGCGGTTTGTCGATGCGGCGGGGGATGTGCCTATTGAGTTCTGTGGGGACCCCAAGAATTATGGTGACATGAAAGTCAAGGCGCAGATTCCTGAGGAGCTGCGTGGAAGGGCCACGGCGGTGTTGGGCAATTTCGACCCGGCGATCGCCGACCAATTTACCAGCCTTGAATGGTTGCAGACCTGGAGCGCCGGCGTCGACGCCTATATCAAGCCGGGTCTGTTGCCCGAAAGCGTGAAGATCACCAGCGCCACGGGTGCCTATGGCCAATCCGTGGGCGAACACATGATCGCGATGATGTGGGCGTTGATGAAGAACTTCACCCGGTATATGCGCGATCAGACGGAACATCAATGGAAGGACGAAGGCACTGTACTCACGCCGAACGGTGCGACCGCGTTGGTTATCGGTACCGGCGACATCGGCTCGCACTTCGCCGGTCTCGCCAAAGGTGCCGGCATGCATACCCTCGGTGTGCGACGCAGCGCCGACAAGCCCGTCGACGGCGTCGATGAGATGCACGGTTTCGACGAACTCGATTCGCTGTTGCCGCAGGCCGATGTGGTCGCGTTGTCGTTGCCGCGGGCGGCCGACACCCATCATCTGCTCGACGCTCGTAGGATTGGCCTGCTGAAAAAAGACGCCATCGTCATCAACGGTGGCCGTGGCGACGCAATCGATGACGATGCCTTGGCCGATGCCTTGAGCCGCAACGCCATCCGCGGTGCCGGGCTGGACGTCTTCGAGACGGAACCGTTGCCGCCCACTCATCCGTTGTGGGACCAACCGCAGTGCCTGATCACGCCGCATATCGCCGGCGGCAGCCATCTGGCCAGCAACGATGCCCATATCGTCGACATCGCCGTAGCCAATGTGCGTCGCTACGTCAACGGAGAGCCATTGCAGGACAATGCCCATCGCTGAGTTTCAAGTATGTCCTGTCTGTTTCTTCTGCGGATGATTGAGAAGCTCGATATTCTGATTCGATGATTGAGATAGGCGTGAATAAGACAATCCGCATGGATGGAATATAACCGATAAAGAAGCTACAAGAAATCCGCCACTGATACACATGATCAGTGGCGGATTCCTTTGTATACAATCCTAAAACAAATCAGGCTTTACTGGTAGGCCTCGTCGAGCTGGGCTTCCATGTCATCGAAACGATCGACCTGCGGATGGAAGATTGGGTGACCGGCGGTGACCACGAGCAGCGGTTTCTCAAGCGTACGCAGGTTGTCGACGGGATTCTCGTTCAAGACCAGCAGATCGGCGGATTTGCCGATCTCCAGCGATCCGGTCACGTCGCCCAGGCCCAGGATCTCGGCGGTGACCTGCGTGCCTGCATGGAACGCCTCGGCCGGGGTGAACCCGGCAAAACGAACGAGCAGCGCCATCTCGCGCCAAGTGCCGTACTGCGGGACGAACGGCATGGCGGTATCCGTGCCGACGCCCACCTTGATGCCGGCTTCGTGCGCCTGCCTCGCGCCATTGACCATGCCTTCGACCACCGGCACGGAGTTGCGCATCTGGATGTCGGTCATGTTCAGTGCTTCCTGCGAAAGGTATTTCATCGGCAGCCCGGCCGAAAGCGTGGGTTCCAAAGCGCTGAAGCCACGAAGCGAATTCGGGTTGTGAAGGAAGAGCTCGGTCAGCTCGTCATCCAGGGTGCATCCATGCTCGATGGTGTCGACGCCGGCTTTCAACGCGCGGCGAACGCCTTCCTCGCTTTGCGCATGGGCGGCGACGATGATGTCGTTGGCATGTGCGGTCTCGCAGATGGCGCGCATCTGTTCTTCGCTCATCTGCGGAGCGCCTGCCTCGCCAAGCACCTGGGAATCGGTGACACCGCCGGTTGCGGCGATTTTCAGGGCGTTGACTCCATGGTCGATACTGTATTCTGCCTCGCTGCGCGCCTCTTCGGGAGTGGTGCTTTCCATGGCCACAAGCGGTGCACCGTGCCCGTCGGGAATCGCGAGCATCGGGCCGGCGGCCAGGATGCGCGGGCCGACCATTTTCCCGGCGTTGATGCGGTCGCGGATAGCGACGACCTCGTAGCCGACATCACCCACGGTGCGTATCGTGGTGACACCGGAATTCAGCAATGTCATGATGTTGGACTTGCTGGTCTCATACATGAATAATTTGCCTGGAGCGGAATGCACCAGCTTCGCGGTTTTGCGCTGGCCTTCGGGCGTGCTGCCCTTGGGATCGAGCGGACGGCCTTTCGAGAAGGTGTGGGTGTGTCCGTTGATCATGCCGGGGGAGACGACCTTGCCGGTGCCGTCGAGACGATGATAACCCGGAGGAACCACGACGGCCGTCGAAGGTCCGATTTTCCGGATCTTGCCCAATCCGTCCACAACGATGGTGGTATCGCTCAGGGTACGGCCGTCGTCGTCGCCGGTGGCCACGGTGGCGTGTTCGATGGCGAATGGTTCTATTACAGTGTTATGTGATGCGTGCATATCGTCTCCTTGATAGGCGAAACAGTTTGATGAAAGCTATGCTCCACTCTATCAGGATTTGCCGGATAGAGTCGGGAAAGAGGCGAATTCGCCGTCTTGTTTTTGTTTGCCGAAAAGCGCTTTGCGGCGTCACCTATAGTCTTACCACCGAGAAGATTCCTGCTTTCAGGCTCAGCAGCAGCGCAAGATACAGTGCGCACAGCACGATGAAGCACACATCCTTGCCGGTAACATGCATGGCATGCCAATGGGTCCGGCGGATGCCCTCCTCGTAGCTGCGTGCGTCGAGGGCCAGCGAGAGGTTGTCCGAATGGCGAAGCGCGCCGGCGAAAATGGGCACGATAATGGCCACGATCGCCTGGATTCGTTTAGCCGGTGTTCCGGTTTCGATACTGCCGCCGCGAGCGGCCTGGGCGTCCATGATGTTGCGCGCCTCGTCGGCCAATGTCGGCAGGAAACGCAGCGCCAGGCTCATCACCAGCGCCAGTTCCTGGGTATGCAGACCGAGACGACGCAACGGGGAAAGCAACGAGCCGAATCCGTCGGTCAGCGCCGTGGGCGTCGTGCTTTGCAGCAAAATGATTCCCAGCAGGATGACGAGCCCGAAACGGCAGGTATAGAGTATCGCCGCCATCACACCCTCGTCGGTGATCGGGAAGTCGAAGAAGGTCACCAAAGGCCTGCCGGTACGTACGAAGAGCATATTGACGATTCCCATCACCAGAAGCAGTATCAGGAAACCGCGCATCGAACGCAACAAACGTTTGGGACCCAGCTTCGCCGTCGCCGCGAGAAAGATGACCATGAGCGCGGTGAGTCCCAGCTGCGGCAAGGAGCTGACCATGAACGAGGTGAACATCAGCACGAGGAACACGACCAGTTTGACGCGGGGATCGAGACGCGCGATGATGCTTGGTTGCTCCCCGGTTTTGGAGGTTCTAGGGCTGGCTGATTGATTGCTGCCGCCAGATTGACGTTCGTCGGTCGGTTGATTGTTATCGGCGGATTGTCTGTTTTGGCTGCCTGCAGAAACGGTCCTTGATGATTTGAGATGTTCCTCGTCTGAGGAATGTTGGGCGATATCGTTCTTCTGGTCGTTTTGTTTTGGTTCGGGCCTTTGCCCTGACGTTATGCTTGGCTCGGAATCGACTGTCATACAATTCTTGTCGTCGTCGGCTTGTATCGGCTTGCCAAGTGTGATGACACGGTCGGCGAGCTGACGCGCCTGACGCGGGGAATGGGTGATCATGATGACGGTGACGCCGTGCGCGTTGAGCGTCCGTACCAGCGCGTAGATGCGTTCGCTGGCCGTAGTGTCGAGGCCGGCTGTCGGTTCGTCAAGGATCAGGATGCTCGGGGCGCAGGCGATGATGCCGGCGATGGCGGCGAGACGTTGCTGTCCGCCGGAAAGCGAGAACGGGGAGCGTTCGGCCAGATCGCTGATGCCGAGCAACGCCAATGCCTGATTGACACGTTGATCGACGATTTGCTGCGTCAGACCGAGGTTGCTCGGACCGTATGCCACATCCTGCCGTACGGTTTCGGCGAACAGCTGATGCTCTGGTTGCTGCATCACCAGTCCGATGCTGGAACGAAGCGCTTTTTTGTCATGACGCGACATCGAAGCCAAATCGATGCCTGCGACCTTGATCGTCCCGTCATCGGGTTTCGACAGTGCGGTCATCAGCCTCGTCAGCGTGCTCTTGCCGGTGCCGTTGCGGCCCATGATGGCGACGACCTCGCCCTGCTCGATACGCATCGAAAAATCATGCAGCGTATCGTTGTCGGCCTTGGGGTATCTAAACGAGACGTGCTCGAAACTCACCGCGGGTTCACTGCGAGCAATCTCGGAATTCGCCATATCTGTCGAAGTAGTATCGTCATTCGCCGTTTGCTGGCCCTTCGAGGCTGTATTGGCGGATTTCTCCGGATTTGCGTCAATAATCAAGCCATCGGGTTTCAGCATGCCGGTGTCATCGGCATTGGTCACCGAAAGCTTCAATGCGGCCTGGGTTTGCGAAAGCTCGACCAATCTGCCGTTTCCAAGACCGAGGATGCGGTCGGCCCGTTTCAATTCCTCGGGCCGGTGCGTGACATGGACGATGGTGGTGCCGGCCTGCTGAAGAGCGTCGAGCACACGCAGCACGTCATGCTGAGCTTCCAGGTCAAGCATCGCCGTCGGCTCGTCAAGCACGATCATCTGCGGATGCATGGCCAGTATCCCCGCGATGGCGATGCGCTGCTGCTGTCCGCCGCTCATCCTTGATGGGTCGTCGTCGATAGAATCGTGCATATCGACAGCAGTGAGGGATTCGTCGACCCGTTTCGTGATCTCATCCGGATGCAGCGCAAGGTTTTCCGGTCCGAACGCCACATCGTCGCCCACCACAGTGGTGATGATCTGGTCGGCAGGATTCTGGAAGACCGCGCCGATGTTTTTGCGTGCCTTGCGGTACTGGTCGCTGTGCGGGGTTCCGGAAGAAAACACATCATGGCCAAGCAGGGTCACCGATCCGTCATCGGGTGCGGCAAGACCGGCAATCAACCTTGCCAGAGTGGATTTGCCCGATCCGTTCGGGCCGACCAGGCATAGGCGTTCGCCGGCACGGATATCAAGGTCGATGTCGTTTAACGCCCATGACTTGCCGCCGTCGTAGCTGAAACGAATGCCGTCCAGCCTTGCGGCGGAACCGTCGGCATCGTTTGGCTCATCAACGTTCGGGCTGCCGGTTTCGCGAATGGGATGTATGTTCCTGGGATTGCCGTCCGTGACGGAAACGTGGCCGGAACGGTACACCGAAGTCGAGCCTTCGCTGTCATTGGATGTGGAAGGTCCGGCTTCGGCGGATGTAGCGGGAACCGTGGTCATGTTTTGTCAATTCCTAGCGGTTGAGGAGGTTGGAGATCGGCTTGTAGATGACGAAGGTGACCACGCCGTGGATGGCGAATTTGATCAGATTGAACGGCAGGAGAATCGGCACCACCATGGCGAGCACCTGAGCGGTGGTCATGTGCGCGTAAATCGGGGTAATGAGTATGTTGCCGCCGATGGCCGCGAGAAGGCCGAAGACCACGCCGACCAGAATGCCGACCAACGCGCCGACGCGGGTGCGCATGCGCTTGTAGACCATGGCTGCCGGAACGCTCAGGAACACGGAGACGGCAATGGACATGATCGCACCCCACGGATTCATGAACAGGTGGGGAATCCAGCTCAGGACGCTGACGATGAACGCCGCCATCGGGCCGAACGCGAAGCCCGCGACCAGGCAGATGATGCCGGAAAGGTCGTATTTGAGCCACGGCACGCCAGGCATGATGGGGAACTCGATGAAGGAGGCGGCCATCGCCAAGGCCACGAACAGCGCGTAGATGGCGATGCGTTGGGTCGACCAGCGGCCTTTGTCCGCTACACCGGTTGAATGTGAGGATTGCGTCTTGTCCCGCTTATGGGAATCGGACTGATTTTGGGTATCAGAAATATCGCTCATGATGAGCCCCGTTTCTTTCATCCGGACTATTACCGTTGGCCTCGGATTCTCACCGGATCAACCGCTTTCACGGCTCGCGGGCTTCGGCAATGCTGTCATTTTGAAACCGACAGTGCCGTTACCGCCAATAAGGGATTTCACCTTCCCTGAAACTTACGGTTCTATCTATACCCGTATGCATGCCCAAAAGTCAAACGGTTTGGCACATATTGATGAATTTTCGAATGCGCCGTCCGACGTGCGACGATACCCGGCGTTCTTTCCGGGCTGTTTGCCGCCATCGTGTGCGAGTGCAAGAATAAGGGTATGACTGAAAACAACAACACTGTGAATACCGATGGCGCCGAAGGCAAGAAAGACGTCTCTGCAACGGCATCGCCGATCGAGAAACTGGCCATCGTCGTGGTGACCTACAAAAGGCAGCAGCTTCTGGCAAGGCTGTTCGATTCCATCAAGGCGCTTCGCGCCCCTGCGTGGCGTGTGATTGTGGTCGACAACGAACACAGTGACGACACCAAAGCGATGGTGCAACAGTTTTCCGACGCGATCGATGCGCAGTGGGGCAAGACCGGGCCTGATGAAAGCGGCAACACCCAACGTGTGGTCTATGCGCCGCAGAAAGGCAATATCGGGGGGTCCGGCGGCTTTTCCAACGGTGTGAAAAAGGCTTACGAGCTGGGAGCCGAATGGTTCTGGGTGATGGACGACGACGTGGCGGTGCTCCCCAACGCCATCGGCCAGCTTGCCAAATGGACGCCGCGGCACGACGTGATTCAGGGTTCGCGTCTGGATTACGACGGCGGCGATTTCTATTGGCAGTACGATTTCATCGTCCCGCTCGGCATCCCCAATCCCATCGCGCCCGCGGCATTCGGTCCTTCCGGCTATCGCACGATGGACACGATGTGCTTCGAAGGCGGGCTCTTCCGCCGCAATATCGTCGAACAGATCGGTCTGCCTGACCCACGCTTCTTCATCTACTGGGACGATACGATCTACGGCTATCTGGCCAGCAAGGTGACCGATCCGATCGTCATCGACGACAAGATCATCCAGCGTACGCGCGATATCGGCAACTGGGACATCGCCGGTTTGCGGCAGCTCAACTCGACCTCCGACATGAACCGGTATCACATCATGCGCAACCGTGGATACATGGCACGCTATTTCATGGCCCACGGCGACTACCGTCCGGCGCTCTTCGGATTGGGCACGTTGCTGACTGCTATCAAGGAGGTCATTCGCCTCGTGGCCGTCGACCGAGAGCACATCAAGACCGGTCTCAAGGCCATTGTCAAGGGCTGGGTCGATTCGCGCAGCCTTTTGCACGACCCGAACTGGCAGCCGATGCCGCCGCTCAAATAACGGTGTGAGGGAGGCTGCGCGCCTCGATCCCAGATGCAAGAGCCGGGGCGCTGATATTGGCCATCGAGTGCGGTACAATGTCAACGATTATTTTTCCGCAAATACCAAGAGGGGTTAGCGATGATTGAGACAGCACAGGCCTTTGGCATTGATATCGGGGGTTCGGGCATCAAGGCGGCACCTGTGGATCTGGAAAAGGGCGAGTTCGCTCTGCCGCGTCTGAAGATCCTTACCCCCGAGGTTTCCACGCCGGATGCTGTCGCCGCCGTCGTGCGTCAGCAACTGGAGCATTTCGAAGTGCCTGCAGGCGCTCCGGTCGGTATCGCGTTCCCTGCGCCGATCAAGCCCGGCAAGCCGCTTGACTTCATTGCCAATCTCGACAAGTCATGGATCGGTCTCGACGTCACCGAAGTGTTCTCCAGGGCCTGCGGGCGCCCGGTCACCGTGGTCAACGACGCCGACGCGGCAGGGCTCGCCGAGCAGCAGTACGGTGCGGCCAAGGGCCAAGAGGGATTGGTCATCGCCACCACTCTCGGAACCGGCATAGGAACCGCGCTCATCTATAACGGTGTGCTGCTGCCGAACACCGAGCTCGGCCATATCCAGCTTGAAAAAGGCAAGGGGGACGCCGAAAAATACGCGGCATCCTCGGTGCGCGACAAGAAGAGCCTAGGTTACAAGAAGTGGGCCAAGCGCCTGACCAAGTATTACGGCTTGCTTGAGAAATACTTCAGTCCCGACCTCTTCGTGGTCGGCGGCGGCGTGAGCCGTAGGGCCGAAAAGTTCCTGCCGTATATCGATATCAAGACCCCGATCGTGCAGGCCAAGCTGCGCAATGAGGCAGGCATCGTGGGCGCTGCATATTACGCGACGACCAAGCTGGTCTGATTGTTGATTTTTCGGTTCCGTTCGGTTGTCTGCCGGACGGAACTTTTGTTTTGCCGGACAAGTTACAATAGAATCGTCGTTGATGGCCACGATTTGACCTTTCGATTAGTAGCAGGCGAAACAGTCGATCGACGATGGTTGTGAATATTGCGGTATTGAATATTTCTGGATGTGAATGGAAGATCATGCGTTTTTCGTCAAGGGTCGGCTCGACCAAGCTCAATCCTATCGCCCAGGCCGAAGCCGAGGCAAGAAACCGAGGGATCGCGCTCGGTAGTGTCAACGATTCCAACCCGACGAAACACGGTCTCGCACCGAGTCAGGTGCCCGGAATATACACGGCCGAGCCGCGCGGGCCGCTGACGGCGCGTCGCCAGTTGGCCGAATTCCTGACACAGCGAAACCGCGGAGAGACGAATAGACTTCAGGTCCCGACCATTGTCGGCGAAGACAGTGACCTCTCGACTGTGTCTTCAGCTGCGCAACGAGACACCTTTGAAACCGTCGATCCCGATCGGCTCTACCTGTTGAGCTCCACATCCGAAGCCTATACATGGCTGTTCAAGCTGATGTGCGATCCGGGGGATATCGTCTTGGGCCCCAAGCCCGGCTATCCGTTGATCGAATCCATCGGCGGTCTGGAGAACGTGGATACGCTCGAATACCAGCTGCAGTTCGACGGGTCGTGGTTCATCGACGTGGCATGGCTGCGTGAACTACTGGAAAGCCCGAAAGGACGGAAAGTTCAAGCCATCGTTCTGATCAACCCCAACAATCCGACCGGTTCCTATGTCAAGGGGGCCGAACGCGAGGCGCTGGTCCGGCTTTGCCGTGAGCACGATGTCGCCATCATCGCCGACGAGGTATTCTACGACTATGCTTTGCAACCGTTTGCAGGCAACCGCAGGTTGGCGGGAGAGCCGGGAGCGTTGACGTTCGCCCTTGACGGATTCTCCAAGCTCTTGGCCGCCCCGCACGCCAAGGTCGGCTGGATTCAGGTCAGCGGGCCCGAGGATTTGGTGGCTGAGGCGCAACGCAGGCTCGACATCATCGCCGACGATTATCTGCCGTTCAGCGACATCATCGCCGCGCGTATGCCGGAACTGCTCGCTGCGGTGCCCGGGCAGTTGCATCGTGTGCAGGAACGCACACAGGCCAATCTTGTGCGTCTGCATGCCATGCTGGAAGCCGATGAGGCAGGTTTGGTCTCGGTGCTGCGCGCCGAAGGCGGTTGGAACGTGCTGCTGCGTTTCCCCTCGGTCATCGACGAAAATACGCTCGTGCTGCGCCTGATCCGTGATTTCAACCTGACCGGCCAGCCCGGCTATTACTTCGATATGACCGAAAACGGCTATCTGGCGGTCTCGCTGCTGCCCGAACCGGATGTTTTCGAGCGCAATATCAGGGCGGTCCTGGCAGCGGTTTCGCTCGAACTGGAGTGCGTTTGAGATTTTGGGCGACAATGCTTTTTAAGTGACAGCTTCTTTAAAAAACAAGACTTTTAAACGGCAATGTTTCTTACGAGTGCCGTTTTCCTAAACGACAAACCAGGCGGCAATCATTTGGAACAATGCCGGATTGGTGCGGGTCAGCGCATCTTCACGACCCGGGACAAAAATGTTCAGGAACGCCACGGCTATACTCAGCAAGACGAGCAGCAGCATGAAAAGACGCACGGCGACGCATCTCCAGTCAAGTCGAGGCTGCAGGGCACGGGATGCGCTTCGATGGTGAAGCCTCAGTCTTTCAAACTGATTAGACGGGTTCCGTTGTGATAATGATGCCGACTCCTTACAATCGCTCAGGGGGAAGACCCATCCAGAGGCGTGGTATTCCGGCAGGATCGGGCATCGCCGAGAATCGCGCTGGCCACCACGAGAGCCGCCAGCGTCACCAGCCAGCCGAAATCAATCATATAGCGCCAGCCGATGCCGCCTTTGCCAATATCGATCAGTAGGAGCAGCAAGGCCAGCGGCAGGGCTGCAAGGACGATTCGCAGTAGACCGGAACGGCGGATACGTCGTCTTATGCCTGGCACAAGAAGTAAGGCGACGAGCAAGAGCGCGGGGCACAGCACGAACAGTCCTCCCACCAACGGCTCCGCGTAGCTCCAGGAAGCCAGCGGTGTGGGATTGATGGCAAGGAACGGGAATTCGCGGGAGAAGCGTAATGGCAGGAACAGGTAGTAGCCGAGCGTCGGCAACAGGTTGGTCAGAGAGTTGCGGTAATGGGTCATGTCGGCGACGGTGATCTGGTAGCGTTCGCCGAAATCGATTGGTGAGCCGAAACGAACGGCGTTATAGATGCACAACGGAAGTACGACAGCCAGTGCGGGCAACAAAACAGCAGTCAGCGCGCCAATCACGGCCTTGCGTTTGCCGGGCTTTTCCTTGGACGAGCACTTGGCGAAAATCGCACGAATTTGAGGCCAGAATATCGGGAACGCAAGCAATGCGACCAAAACGAAAGTCGGCCGGCATCCGAGATTTGCTGCCAAACATAGCGAACCGGCGGCAAGATGGGGCCAAGAGAGTGACGGGGCGGTGCCGATGGCAATGATATGCCGCCGGGGTGGCTCATCCTGATATCCTGCCGAACCCATCCAGAACCATAGACCCATCGCGCTCAAGAAGAGTGAGGCCGCAAACGGAACCGAATAGAAATTCATACGGAATGCCAGATAGCCGGCCTGTGAGCCCAAAAGGAACATCGTGATGGCCATGGAAACCGTGGCCAGCGACGTTTTGGGATTTATCAATTTCAGCAGACGGATGACCAACAGGGAGCCGAAGAGCACGAAGGCGGACAGCAACACCACCACGGCTGCACCCGCCGGGAGCATCAATCCGCCCGGCACGAACAGCGAGGTCACCAGACGGTACGGGACGAATATCAACAGTGCTGGCAGCACGCCGAAATACGAATACCAATGGCCCCGATAGAAGGAATAATCCCAGTAAATCGGTGTGACGCCTTGGTCCAGCAACATTTCGCGGGTTTGCGGATCGTATGGGTTCGTAGCGGTTTTGAGAGCGTTCGGAACCGGCAGGTCTATCGATACCCGGCCGTGAAGCAGGGAGTCTGCCATATGGCCATATTGGTTGAAATCATAGGTATAATTGCCCGGTTTTCGGAATGCGGACGAGCCGGACGTCCAGATCGATTGTGCGATCAGGAGCACGGCGAACGCTGAAATGACGAGCATGAACCCGACAAAGGCAAGTCTTTGACGAATGCTCGAAGTGTCCAGACGGATACGCCAAAGTGCCGAAGAAGGCATCCACAATGCGAGCAGTGCGACGAGGGCAACCATCGCCGCCACGCGTCCCCAACTGGCATGGAACGGGACCCGGACGTTTGCATGGACTGCTGTGATATCAACGCGGGTTCCCGCAGGTTCGTCAACCCAGACCTTGATGTCGGTCGTCCGCGGTGCCGAATTGAAATAAGGAAGACGCAGATAGCGGGAATTGGATATGCCGGTTGAAACCGAACGAACAGGGGAGGCGTGTCCAGCGGCGTCCAACCGGATATGGAAGGACGTCAACGGGGATTTTGATTTGCCTTTCGGTGCGCCTTCCGTGTTTTGGCTGGTATCGACAAATCCCCAAACCTGCGAAGGCGAGGTGAAGCGGAAGGTCGATTCGGCCGAATCGAGACGGACATAGGGTGAGCTTCCATCGGCCTTCGTACTCAGAAACGCCGTGGTCGGGTCGGTGACCAGAAGCGTGCCGTCTTTCTGGCGGGTCAGACCCGGGCCGAGCGTGTTGAGCGCGGAAACCGAATCGCGGCTGGCGCCCAGCGTGCTCCAGAACTGCAGGTTGAACGCGAAGCATTCGAGCAGAAGTATGATCGCTGCCGCCAGAAGCGCGAATATGGCGGTCTTGTGGCGGTGTGCGTTGCTGACAGATGAAGTACTCACATGTTTATTCTATAAGCTTTATGTCTGGCTGAATTGAAACAATTACCTATATGTCCAATTTCGCACAGCATTTGCATGATTTCGCCTCTTCTTCGGGTTTCAGCAGGTTTGTAGAACGAGCCGGGGGCATCGCGCATCGTGTGAATACCATGGTCGGCAGCGGTGTTTCCAAACATGATGTCAATGATGCAGTTCCGGCTTTATCAGCGCGATCAGAGGGCAAAAACGAGACAAGTACCATGATGCAGGAGCTTCTCAATCGTTCCATCAAACTGGGGCCGATGATCAAACGCCGGATCTTTGAGGATTTTCCGAACGTGCCTGATGGCCTCTCTTTGGGATGGGCGCAACTGCCGCAGCTCGATGGACGTTTTTTCGCTCTCGGAGTGTTTCTCGCTCCGAATGAATTCTGCCAGGTCGCTTTGGTCGATGGCAAGGGGCGCGTGTTTCTGGGGGAGACCCGCAAATGGACACGCACGACGTCGATGCCGCACTGGTGTTCGGCAAGGAAGGTGATTTTTCGCTTTCGAATGATGCCAGGATGCGGGGAGGAAGGGCCGGCAAATCCGTGATTCCTTTCGAAACTGTTCAAAACGGCGGTTTTGAGTCGGGATTTTTGGAAGAAGCAAAGATCAGGGCATCGACGTAGTGCAAGGAGGCATCGTCGGACGTGACGTGTTCGGTCAGATGACCTGGCTCGCTTCTTGGCTCAAGCGTGGCAACCGCTATACCTTGGAACAGATGCGTTACCGTCTGCCGGAGAAGCTGCGGCTAAATCTGGAATACCGGGATGCCATGGCCATTGCTTTCTTCGCCACCTATATGCTCCCACAAATCGGAGGGCAGCTTATCGGTTTCGGCGCCGGCAACATCTTTCGCAGGCTCAACCGTGAAGCGCCGCTCGGCGCGATTCGACGCAGTGTGCGTGACAGCCTGAAAGCCAGGACGCATGGCCTGCGCGTTTCCGGGCTCGAGGATTATTTTGCCGATCTGATGCGCGAATCCGGCGCGTTGAAGCCCTCGGCGGGACTCGAGGCCGTCCACGGGGCCGAACCGTTGCATCTATATACCTCAAGCTATTCCGGTGCCTATTTCTTTACCTGGGATGATTCTTTGAATCTGGCCCCGGCCCTTGAAGCCTTGAACATCGAGGGCAATCTCAACCGTTTCGCCTCCGTCAGCGTCTGGCTGGAACATAACGCTCACACCGGTGCGCTGCCTATCGAGGACACGGTCACGCGAGCCCAGGCAGCCCAGATCGATCATGCGTTGCTTGAAAATCCCGCTTTGATGGCGCTGAAGCCCCTGCCGAAGCAGGGTATCGACCTGGGGGAGTCGAGTTCCGTTTCCCTCTCTCGGATGATCGAGATGGCAGGCCGGAGTGCGGACCGCATCGCCGCAAATGCCACACAAGGAGCCGATGCCGCTAAGAAGGTTTCCTCAACCGATACCCCTAGCGCGGCCCCGCGCGGCGAATGGGTCTATCGCCAGGCCCTTTCCACCTTGCTGCGCGAGATACGGGTTCCGTATCGTTTCGATACCGAATTCCGTTCCAATCTGGAACTCGGCAATGTGGCCGTCTCCTTCACCACCGCTGGACGCACCATGATGCCGGCCAGCAGATATGACACGCAACGGCATACCTGGGTGGCGTTGAGTGACGACGAACGCATGGTGATGAGTCAACGTTACAACCTGCGTGTCGGCCTGATGATCGCCGCGCTCTGCTTCGGTGTCGATGACAGCGTCCAGAACGTCTCCATCCGTATCGATTCCATGGGCTTGGAAGAGGCGGTCGAACAGCAGGATTCGGCGATTTCCAAGCTGATGGCCCAGGCTCTCGGTGCATTCGAACGTATGCCAAGCGGGGAGGCGAGGCCGGGCGGCTCCAAGGCCGACCCCAAGGACGGCGACATCCACGGCGACCCTTCCCAGGCCAGTGCCGTGGCGGCAGGTCACGATCCCATGCCCTTTGCCTCCCCGTCGGTGCAAAACCCCGAGGAGGGGAGACGGGCTATTCCATAGAAACTCAAAACGACAGCGATCCTCAGGAACATGCCGATTTGAATGCCGAGAGCCAGGAAACGGACTTGACCGACGCGGCACAGACCCCGCAGGTACCGGAATTACACCAAAATCCTACAGAAAACGATGCGTCGAACGGTGCGACTGATGGCACGAACGACAATGGCGCTGACATGCCGGATGAAAATCCTGGCGAGACTCAGGGCCTCGCCGATGCCCAGGATTCCCAGGTCGGTTCTGACGGCGATGATTCTCAATCCAGTGAGGAACAGATTGACGCACAATTCGCGGATCTGATGAAAGGCGTGGACCTCGACAGCATCGCCATATCTGTGCCGCAAGGCGACCAGCAGACGGACATTGACAAGAACGCTGAAAACGGAGATGGTAACGATCCGCTAGCCGTGTTGCGCAGTGGGCCTACCGCGCACAATATGGCGAGTGTAACCTTTACGCGCGAGAAATTCATGCGTGCCATCGCCTCTGACGGGCTGGATCATCCTATCGAAACCTACCGTAAGTTTGGTGCCTCGCTCGATATTGTTGGCGCCATGCCCCGCAATGCCAATCCCCAATTCACTTTGCGCGACAAGCGTTTCTCCCCCTTGGGAAGCCAGGAGGAGCCGGAACTCGCCGATGTGGAAATCAACGGGAACGTCAGCCGTGTGCTTGGCACGGACAACATCACCGGGCTTTCCATCCAACGCGCCGATCTGCTGCAGCGCGCCGTGAGTGATTTCCACAGGATCGCCGAAGAGAGCTCCTTGCCCAGCGTCGGCAAGGCGCAGCGAGCCATGTCGATCGTGGAAGCCAACGGGGATCCGGAACTGGCGAAGCTTGCGCCAAGCGTGAGCAGCGCCTTGATCGACGGGGTCGACACACCGGATCTTGATTTCAGTGTGGCCAGGGAGCTTGATGCAGAACGTGTGAAGGCACGCGACCTGCTGTTTTCCGGGCAGGTCGACCAGGCGATCTCAAGGCTTGAAGAGGCCGTCGACAAGGTGGATGCGCTCTATGCGTCGACCGGGGCCCCACGATACTTCAACTCCTATGCCGAACGCGTGGTCTATAACCGTCTTTTCGCCACCAGCGACGAGAACACCGTGCTGATTCCCGACAACCTTTTCTACGCGCACATGGAGTTGGCCGACATTCTGGCCCAATTGCAAGGCGCGAAAGCCGCATTGCCGCACTTGAACGCGATGGTCTCCTACGCTCCTGCCTATCCGCTTTCGCATATGAGGCTTGCGGTCCAGTTGGCGCGTGAAGAGGATTGGAACTCCGCCCGGGCGGCATGCCTCAACGCCTTGCGCGTCTCGCTTGACCGCGACGACGCGGCGTACGCCTATTACCGTCTGGCCTACGCACAATGGATGCTCGGCGATTTCGACGTGGCGGCAGCCAGCTACATCATGGCGGAGCACATCTCGCCGGGAAAGATCGCCTCGCTCGACGGCGAACTTCAGGAACTGCTGGCACGCGCGCAGTCACAATGCATTCTGGTGCCTGTCTCGTTCGAGGCCGCGCAACAGGTGCTTGCCTCCCATGATCTGCCGGTGTGGCCGCATACCGAGGTTGGCGACATCGTTCGTCAGGCGGCCCGCGTCTGCGTCGACAAGGCGCTGTTCGTGCCGGCCCGTACTCTCTCTGTGGCGGCTGCGAGAATGGACGATAGCGCCGATGACGGTATGGATATGGCCCAGGCACAGTTCCTGCGTTCGCTGAATGCTTAAGTAATTGGGTGGAATCGGCTTTCCGTGGCGATTTTTCGCGTTCCGATATCGTCAAGGAGCATGTGTCGGGTTGTTTGGCGGCGCATACTTCAAGCTTTACGGTTCTTTCCCGACATGACCGTACAATCAAAAAAGAATGTCGTGCGGTTAATATTGTAATACTTTTGTATGCCGCCTGCGGATTGGATAGGTGACATGGTCAGGTCGACGAAATCCCGAACAGGACAAGGCAAGGCAAAGGCGACGTCGCAGGGTGACCAGCTCGCCTGGGATTTCGGAAGCGACAATGCTCCAGTCGGCGAGAACAAAGGCGTGGCGCAATATGCCCCGGGCTCTCTGCCGTGGATAGCGGCATTGCAGCATACCGATGCCGACGCCACCAGACTTGAGAAACTTGACGTCTCCAAACTCACCAGCGAGGCAGCGGCACGGCTCTGGGCGCGGGTGGCCGCCTGGGTGGAAAGCGACCAGATCGCCTATTACATCGATTCCGATCCCGTTTCCTCCGATGCCGCCTACGACATTTTCCTGCGTTGCCTGCAGGCGCTTGAGGCCGATTTCCCTGCCTTGGACAACCCTCAATCGCCGACCCACCGCGTTGGCGGCACGTTCTCAAACGAATTCCCCGACGTCACCCTTCCCTCGAAGATGCTCAGCCTGGACGATGTGTTTTCCATCGCCGAACTCAGGCAATGGTATGACGGGGTGCTCAAAGCGCTTGAATGGCCGGAAGGAAAGCCGCTGCCGATGACCTGCGAGGTCAAGATCGACGGGCTGGCGCTCGACCTGCTCTATCACGACGGCGTTCTGGAACAGGGGCTGACACGCGGTGACGGCACCACCGGCGAAGACATCACCACCAACGTGCGCACCATCGCCTCGATTCCCCAGAACCTCAAAGGCGCTCATGAGGATATTCCTCAATTCGTCGAGATCCGCGGCGAGGTGTTCATGCGCTGGGACGATTTCCATGAACTCAACAAGGTCAACGACAACGAAGGCAAGGCGCCGTTTGCGAACCCGCGTAACGCAGCCGCAGGCTCTTTGCGTCAGAAAGACCCGCGGATCACCGCAAGCCGTCACCTGAGCTTCTATGCGCATGGTCTGGGGCTTTTGCAATGGGCGCCCGGCAGTGCCAATGAAGGCCATGATGCGGTCGACGATCAGTCGGAGGCCTATGACCTTTACCGGAAATGGGGGATTCCTGTTTCGCCGCACAACCGTGAGGTCACGAGTTTCGACCAGATTCTCGACATGATCGACTATTACGGCGAGCATCGCGGCGACATCGAACATGCACTCGACGGCATCGTGGTGAAAGTCGACGATCTGGCGTTACAGCGCAGGCTCGGCGCCACCTCGCGCGCCCCGCGCTGGGCCATCGCCTACAAATACCCGCCCGAGGAAGTCAACACGAAACTGCTCGACATCGTCGTGCAGGTGGGACGGACCGGACGGGTCACGCCGGTGGCCGTGCTGCAGCCGGTCTACGTGGCCGGGTCCACGGTTGCCGCCGCGACGTTGCACAACCCAACGGAGGTCAAGCACAAGAACGTGATGATCGGCGACACCGTCGTCGTGCGCAAGGCCGGTGACGTCATTCCCGAAATCGTCGGGCCTGTACTGGAACGTCGCAAAGGCCGCGAAAACGAGCTGCACGAGTTTGTCATGCCGCAATACTGTCCGTCCTGCGGCGCGAAGCTGGCGCCCGCCAAAGAGGGCGACAAGGACATCCGTTGCCCCAATGTCGAATCCTGCCCGGCACAGTTCACCCAGAGGGTCATGAACCTGGCCAGCCGCAAGGCGCTGGACATCGAACACCTGGGGGAGCAGAGCGCCATCGCCCTGACGAATCCGGAGGAGAACCGTCCCGATTCCGTTGCGACCTACGCGCCTGATCTGCGCGATATCGAAGTCAGCCCCGGTGAGGAGCCCGAGCCTTATGAGCCCGTTGCCGGGCTGCGATTGCCTGACAGACAGAAACCGGTGCTGACCAGTGAGGCCGATGTGTTCAGCCTCGACGCCAACGACCTGAAGGACGTCGAGGTCTGGCGCGAATCGGCCATTATCGAGGTCAGCGAGCAGATCGACGAACAAGGGCGCAAGCACAAACGGCGCAAGAACCGCGGCGGTTCGGGCCTGTGGCATCGCGTCCCTGCATTCTGGACGGCTCCGATCGAAGCCAAGAAGGAGAAGGGTTCGGGTTCAGGAGCCGCTGCCAACAGCCAGTCGCTGATTGATGGCGGCGAAGATGCTTCTGCACAGACACAGAACCGAGCATCGGCACAGAAACCGCAAGATAGTTACCCGGGATATAATGTTCCAACCGATGCTGTGGTGATCAGTACTCATCGCCGCAAGACCCGCGACGGCATGAGTGAAGTACCTGTCTATGTGCGTCCTGGTGAAAATACCAAGAAGATGCTTGAAGAGATCGACAAGGCCAAACAAGCCGACCTTTGGCGGGTGCTGGTGGCGCTTTCCATCCGTCGCCTCGGGCCGCCGACGGCACGTCTCATCGCCAACCGTTTCGGTTCGCTGGACGCCATTGCCGGCGCGAGTGTCGAAGACTTGGTCGCCATCAACGGTATTGGTCAGGAAATCGCCGAATCGGTGGTTTCCTGGTTCTCCAACGCCAGCAAACCGGGCGATTGGCGCGGCAAGATTCTCAAGGCCTGGAAAGCGGCCGGTGTCGGTCAAAGCGTTGAAGAGAATACGCTGGCGCAGACGCTTGCCGGCAAGACCGTCGTAGTCACCGGTTCGCTGGAGGGCTTCAGCCGCGAATCGGCCAAGGAAGCCATCGTGGAACGCGGCGGCAAAGCGGCAGGATCGGTCAGTAAGAAAACGGATTATGTCGTTGTCGGCGCGAATGCGGGTTCCAAGGCCACCAAAGCTGAAGAATTGGGCATACCAATGCTTGACGAGGCTCAGTTCAAGACCTTGCTTGAAACCGGGAGCCCGCAGACAAGAGCTGAGTCCGAGAAAGCCCGAATCACAAGTCTGCGCAGTTGAAGTTGAGTGTATAGTCCTAAGCGACCTTTTGAAGTGCGTTGATTCTTCGATATGTGTCATGTGAATGGCACAGAAAGGCTATCGATTATCGAAGGCTGCTTATAGGTGGAGTTTGGCCTGTCGCAGACAGTTTTGTCAGAGAACATGCGTTCCTACTTTGTGATACAAAAAGTACTGGCGAGCCGTCTGGGGAAACGATACAGTGGGAAGCGAGCGAAAAGGAAGGTGCAATGACGGATAACGGCACGATTGAACATCGGATTGAACAACAGGTTTATGAACGTCTGAGCCACGTTATCGACCCTGAACTCGGTCGTTCCGTCACCGATTTGGGCATGATTCCAGCTGTCAAAGCGGTCAAAAGTGCCGATGGCAATAATGACGAAAATCGCTATGAACTCACCGTGCACGTCGAGCTTACCGTTCCCGGTTGCCCCCTTTCCAAAACCATCAGCGAACGTATCACGCAGGCGGTGCTTACGTATCCTGATGCGAAGCTGACGCCGAATATTGAAATTGGTGCGATGAGCCGTGACAAGCTCGAAAAACTGGTGGGCGAGCTCAAGGCCGAGCGCCGGCAGAACCCCTTCAACAAGCCTGGCACGAAAACTCGTATCTTTGCCATTGCTTCGGGAAAAGGAGGGGTCGGCAAGTCTTCGGTCACGGCGAACCTTGCGGCCACGTTCTCAGCGCTTGGCTACGATACTGCAGCCATCGACGCCGATATCTACGGGTTCTCACTGCCGTCGCTTTTCGGCGTGCACACGCGCCCCACGGACCTGAACGGTATGCTGATGCCCGTAGTTGCCTGGGGCGTCAAGATGATCTCCATCGGCATGTTCGCCGGAGCCGACCGTGCGATTCTTTGGCGCGGGCCCCGGCTGCAACGTTCTCTCGAACAGTTCCTCGCCGATGTGTGGTGGGGAAGTCCTGACGTGTTGCTGCTTGACCTCGCCCCAGGCACCGGAGACATGGCAATTTCCGTGGCGCAGGCATTGCCGAACGCCGAGCTGGTCGTTGTCACCACCCCGCAACCAAGTGCCTCCGACGTGGCGGTGCGTTCGGGGCTGGTCGCCTTGCAGGTGCCGATGAAAGTGCGTGGCGTGGTGGAGAACATGAGTTATTTCGACCACAAAGGCGAACGTCTACGCATCTTCGGCGAAGGAGGAGGCCAGCGCGTATCCGACCAGCTGACCGAGGCGCTTGGCTACGATGTACCGCTGCTGACCAAACTTCCCCTGCAACCGGAAATCCGAGAAATCGATGATTCAGGTCGTCCAGCTGTTCTCAATCCTGACGGTTCCCTGGCATCGACCCAGGTCGCCGATGCGTTCAAGGATTTGGCAACGCAGTTAATGAGATAGAGTCTTCTCGAGGCCAGATACAAGGAAAAGTGTTATGGAAACCAAACAACAGAATGGGCAGTGGAATTCGGCTGCGTTCCGAGAGGCTATAGTAACGTTTGATGATGCCCCTGCCCCTGAAGGCCAATCGCCCTTTGTCGATGGTGTGGAACATCGTCGTGACATCGCCGTCGTACCTTATGATTCATCATGGCCTGCCCTCTTCGAACAGTTGCGCGGGAACATCGTTGAAGCTCTTGGTTTTCGCGCGTTGGCGATTGAACATATCGGTTCCACCTCGGTGCCGGGTCTGGACGCCAAGCCGTTGATCGACATCGATCTCACTCTTGCTGGTTCCGAGGATGAAGGCATGTACGTTCCCGCACTCGAGAAGGCCGGATTCCGGCTGGTCATCCGAGAACCATGGTGGTATGGGCATCGTATGTTTCGCGGTGACGCTCCAGCGTGTAACCTGCATGTGTGGTCGCTGGGATCGCCTGAGGCCACGAGGCATCTCATATTCCGTAACTGGCTTCGGCGGAATGCGGACGACCGAAACCAGTACCTTGCCGTGAAACGCGAGGCTGCGAACCATACCACCGATGTGGGAGGCTTGGTGTCGGATTATAACCGGCGCAAGCAGGAAACCATTCGAGAGATTTATGCACGGGCCTTTATCGCCGCCGGACTTGCCAAGTCGGAATCAGTGACGGTATCCGGGGATGCAAGTGCGTGAACTGACACGGCAACTTGGCACAACATGACTGTCATCTTTGCATTTTGGCGGGTTACCGATCGGGGATTTCGAAATCAAGTGTGCCATAAAGAGTGGGAAGATCAGGATCGATTGGCATGATTTGCGTAGGTAGCGAGACGGAATATGATTTCTTGCCGTCTTTCGCGCCGATTTGCTGCCATTTGCCGTTGGTGGAGCCTGACTGTAGAGGGTTCTTCCATGTGAACAGAATGGTGTTGTTTTTGCGGACATTCATGGCGTAATCGATGGGAATGGAGCCATTGAGCTGCATTTGAATTTTCCAGGTGCCTTCGATTCCTCTTCGAGGAATGGTAATCGAAGCGGAGGTATGCTGTGCCATCCCAGTCAATCTGCCGTCGAGTGCAGTAAGATTCTGGACATTATAGATGATTTGTGTCGCATCAGACTTCTCTAACACCAATTTCCCTGTGGCCATCGGCTTGTTGAGGATGTCCAGTTGCGTGTTGCCGTTCGGTTTCACTTTGACCGTTATGGCTTTGATTGAAGCACCGCGTGCCTTGATGTTCATTGACCACGTGCCAGTCGGTGCCCCAGTTGTGCCGTCGAGCTTGGCACGACCGGCGATGGGTTTTAGAATCAGGAAGGCCACGAGCAACACAACGAGTGCCACAACCGCTGCAATGATGGTTATGATGAGGCGTCGGCTGGTTTTCTTCGTATCCGTGCCGGTGGGTTCGCAACGTTTGTCTGATTGGGATTGGCCTGACTCCGTCTGTTCGATAATGGCTTGTCCGATGTCATCCGATTGGGGTGAACCATCGTGGGGATGATTTTGCAAGTCGTTGTCGAGGGGATTTGCCTGAGACGGGAGTGGAATGGGCGTCGCCTGTTTCGGTGTTTTGGGTTGTTTGGCCCCACAGTTTTGACAGAGCTCTTTGTCTTTGGACAATGGCTTCCCGCAATTGGTGCAGAATCTCAAGATCGGCCCTTCTTCTAAGCTGGAGCAGCATTATTTGACAATAATTATCAGATTATAAATACCATGGACTAATCTAGCAAACCTTGCATACCAGGAATGGAATTTGTCCATAATAAAAGGTTTCAACATCAGAATGGTGATGTTGAAACCTTTTATTATTAGACCTTAGGACTTGAAGAATCTCAGCAGTTGAAGTAGAGCTCGTATTCGAGAGGGGTCGGGGCCAGACGCTGCTGGTCGATCTCATCGCGCTTCAGCTTGATCCAGGTCTCGAGAAGGTCGGTGGTGAAGACATCGCCGGCGGTCAGGAAGTCGTTGTCTTCCTCGAGGGCGTCCATGGCCTCGCCAAGGGAGGCGGGGACGTGCTTCATGTTGTCCAGCTCCTCTGGCGGCAGCTCATAGATGTCCTTGTCGACCGGAGCCGGAGGCTCGATGTGGTTCAGGACACCGTCCATGCCGGCCATCAGCTGGGCCGAGAAGGCGAGGAACGGGTTGCAGGAAGGATCGGGAACGCGGAACTCGATGCGCTTGGCTGCGGGTGCGGTGCCGGCGAACGGAATACGAATGGCGGCCGAACGGTTGCGTGCCGAATAGACGAGGTTCGTCGGGGCCTCGTAACCGGGCACCAGACGCTTGTACGAGTTGAGCGACGGGTTGGTGAAAGCCAGCACCGAGGAGGCGTGCTTGATCAGGCCTCCGATGTACCAGCGTGCGATGTCGGAGAGGCCGCCGTAACCGTTCTCGTCGTAGAAGAGCGGCTTGCCGTTCTTCCACAGCGACTGGTGGCAGTGCATGCCGGTGCCGTTGTCGCCGGCGATGGGCTTGGGCATGAAGGTCACGGCCTTGCCGGCTTCGAACGCGGTCTCATGCACGACATACTTGTACTTCTGCAGGTCATCGCCCGCGTGCTGCAGGGTGTTGAAGCGGTAGTTGATCTCCTGCTGGCCGGCACCGCCGACTTCGTGGTGGCTGCGCTCGAGGATGAGACCGACCTTCTGCAGGTTGGCGACCATGTCATCGCGCAGGTCCTGGTTGTGGTCCTGCGGGGCGGGCGGGAAGTAGCCGCCCTTGACGCGGTTCTTGAAGCCGATGTTCGCCGAGCCGTCGGCCTCGACCTCAGCACCGGTGTTCCATGGCGCCTCCACGGAATCGACTTCGTAGAAGGAACGCTGCATCGTGTTCTCGTAACGGACGGAATCGAACAGGAAGAATTCGGCTTCGGGAGCGAAGCAGGCGGTGTCGGCCACGCCGGTCGACTTGATGTAGGCCTCGGCCTTGGCAGCCACCTGACGCGGATCGCGCGAATAGGGTTCCATGGTGATCGGGTCGACCACGGAATGCGCTACTACAAGCGTCTTGTGCTTGCGGAAGGGGTCGATGAAGGCGGTGGAGACATCCGGAACCAGTTTCATGTCCGAGTTTTCAATGGCCTGGAAACCGCGGATGGACGATCCGTCGAACGGCTCGCCGTCCGTGAACGCGTCTTTCAGAAATTCGCTGGCAGGTACGGTGAAATGCTGTTGGCCGCCCAACAGGTCGGTAAAGCGCACTGAGATGTATTCCACACCTTCCGTGTTGATGAGGGCTTCGAGGTCTTCCTTCGTTTCGAGTGCAGTCAATGGACCGTTCCTTTCGTTGTACTAACAATGTATAAGTGTAGGGTAATGAGTTTCGTCACGTCGCGTCTTGAGTTACGAATATGTTTCGGACGGCGATTTTCAATTCAGATTCGTTTGAATTTCAAGGAAATGCGGGATAAAAAAACCTCTCGCGATTTGGTCACGAGAGGATGGAATCACCGGCCGCGCATGGCTCGGCGGCTGATGTGCTGCGGACGTGTGGGATCGATGCCCTTGGGAATGCCGAGACCGCGCTTCTCCTGGAGGGTGCGCAGACGGCTGTTGAGCGTATCGAGCTCATCCTTGGTCAGCACGAAGCAACGGCGTGGATGGATCTTGTTCATCAAGGCGAACTTGTGCTCGACAGGCTCGTAGCTTTTGCATTTGAGCACGGTCTTGCGCAGATCCTTGAGACGTACCTGTCCTTCTCCGGTGCCGACGGAAATGACGAAGACCGGAATGTTGCTTCCGGCGGTCACGCCTTTGATGGACTGCTTCTGACGCTCCAGCGGTCGTTTCGTGCGGCTTTCGCTTCCTTCGGCCAACAGATAGATGCCGTTGTATCCGGTCCCTCGCCAAATCGCCTCTTTGGTCTTCGGATCGATCCAGACCGGGGTCTGGGGGAAGTTGTAACCGGCCTTGTTGATATTGCCGAGCACGCTGACCGCAGCACCAGGCTGGCCTTCAAGCTTGGCATAGCCGACTTTGTCTGCACGATTGGTCAGCGTCATGGTGAACAGCAGCACGCCTACCATCACCAGCAGGATGACCATGAAAATCCAGGTGAGCCAGCTCCAGCGCATCAACAGGCCGACGATGACGCCGACAACCACCGGCAGCAGGAACGCAACGGCAAGCAGCCAGGGAAGCGCCTTGTCTTCCGCGTGCGTGTATTTATAGATCTGGCGAATCTGATTGATGACTTTCAGGCCCTGTTTCTTGTCTTTTTTCGCCTTTTTCTTTTTGGCCATCGACTTCCTCACTTGCGTTATCGGGCACGGACAAACTAAACCCTGATTTTAGGGAGTGGTTGCGACGCAACACATGCGGTTGCGTCGCCTGTGCGGAAATCCGTTGCGAACTTGCAGGATTTATCTGGTGTGCAACGGCCGTCCGTCCGCTTTGAGCAGAGCCTCTCCGAATGCCTCGCTGAAGGTGGGATGCGGGTGGATGAGGCGCGCGGCATCGCTGAGTGCCACGCGATTGCCGACAAGCTGTTCGGCTTCGGCTATCAGGTCTCCCGCATCCGGGGCGAGCATGTGGACTCCGAGAACGACCGGCGTATCGGGTTTGTCACCATAAGCCCCTGAGACGATGGACATCGAACCCGCCTCGCCGCTCATCAGCATCCTGGCATTGCCCATCATCGGGTAGGCGGTCTCTTGGGGCTCGAGGATGTCGGTGGCCGCTTTGGCCTGTTCGAGCGTCAATCCCACGCTGGCGAATTCCGGGGTCGAGAACACGACTTCGGGAACCGTGGTGTCGTCGACCGGTTTGGGGTCGCGGCCTGCGATGGATTCGGCGATGACGATGCCTTGTTCGAAGGCGCGGTAGGCGAGGGCCGGTCCTGGTGTAATGTCTCCCAGCGCCCAGAGGCCGGGTTGGCCGGTACGTCCGAAATCGTCGGTTTTCACCAGACCATGTTCATCCAGTTCGATGCCGGAGCTCGTAAACCAATCAGCGTCGGTATTGGGATCGCGTCCGATGGCCGCCAATACAACGTCGGCCTGGATCTGATGCTCGGTTGCGTCTTTGTCCTTGTCGCTGGAGTAGCGCACCGTTGCACCTGCCGAGTTCGCAGAGTCATCGATATCGGTCAGATGGCTGTGAGTGATGATATGCACCCCGTTTTTGGCCAGTGCACGAGTCAGTGCCATCGACGTGCGGCGGTGCATGTGGGAGAGCACGCGTTCGTGACGAATGAGCAGGGTCACGTCGACGCCTGCCGCGTTCCACATCGATGCGAATTCCACAGCCACGGCACCGGCGCCGACAATGACCGCGGATTTCGGCAACGTTGGCAGATCGAGCGCCTGGGTGGAATCGATCAGGGGGCCTTCGAACCGATGGCCCGGCAATGGACGAGGTCTCGAGCCTGTGGCTACGACGATGTTGTCGGCCGTGATCTCGTCGAAAGCGCCGCCTTCGATTTGCATTTGGTCGATTTGTACTCTGACATGATGATTCTCAACGATCGAAGCTTCACCTTTGATGACCGTCACTTTTCTTGCGGCAAGCAACGAGGCCAGGCCATCGGTCATCGCCTTCACCGCATGGTTTTTGAAGTCTGCCAGTTTCGCAACATCGATGTTTTGAATGCTCGCGTCGATGCCCATGCGCTTGGCGTCCCTGACGTTGTGTATCGCCCGTGTTGCAGTGATGAGGGCTTTGGAAGGGATGCATCCGCGGTTGAGGCAGGTGCCGCCGAGCCGGTCTTCCCGATTGATCAGGGCGACGGAAAGTCCGAGCTCGCCGGCTCGCAATGCCGTGGCATACCCGCCAGGACCGCCGCCGATGATGGCAACGTCAACATGTGTATTCTGCATTTTGCCCCCAATATCTATGCCCTATAGGTAAGAAAATACCTTTGCCTCCATATCTTATGAATGGGTGCAAAGGTATCTTGTATGAAAGCCGGCGAATCGAAGGTTTACTTCGGCCAGTTGCCGCGTTTCTTCGACGTCGGTTTGGGAATACGCCAACGACGCAGCTGAAGCGCACGTCCCCACGCATAGGAAGCCATGCGCGTGCCCTTGGCCACAGATTTCTCGCCGAATTTCTCGATGAGCTTCTTTTTGAGCTTGTGCCACATAATAACGACGTCGATGACCGAAGCGATCAGATACACATACATCAATACCATCATGATGCCGTACAGCGCCTGTGAGATGAAGCCGACCACCATGGTGAGAATCATGATGACGAAAAACGCAGGGATGAAGTATTCCGCGAGATTGAAACGGGCATCGACGTAATCGCGCACGTAGATATGTGCCGGGTCACGTTCGAGACGCGGCATATGCGCCACATCGCCGGTGCGCATCGCATCGTACTGTTCGTCTTCTTTTTTCCGGATACGCTCTTTGGCGGCCTTGCGGTCGGCTTTGCGGTTCTTGGGAACAAGCGGATGGAGGTTGCGTTGTTCGGCGACTTTGCGCTTGGGCGTGGGATGCCCCTTGCTTTCCTGCGCGTCAGATTCCTGTAATGTGGAATCGACGGATTTTTGCGCCGTTTCCTTGTCTTTGTCCTTGCTGAAAGGATTCCATGTCATTCTCTTGAGATTACGGGCAAGCCTCGACTCGCGAATCGAGGCAAAGGGCGGGGAATAGAGGAATATTCAACGGTTTTCTCGCGTTTTCCCGGGGCTGTGTGATGATCGAGATAACGGACAAATCTGACAAGGAGCATCACATGGCTGTACTGGACAAGGAAGAACTGCGCTCTCGGGTTGATGACGATTTCGAGCGTGTCGTCGATCTGCTGAGCAGGAAGGTCGCGCTGAAATCCGTTTCGGCGCAGGGCATCACCGGCGAGCACATGCGTCGTTCGGCGCAATTCGTGGCCGACGAGCTCAGGGAACGTGGGGTGGACGCCGAAGTGGTGCAGTCAAAGAACCCTGACGGCACTCCGGGAGCGTTCGAGGTGGTCGGTTCCAAGATCGTCGATCCCGAAGCGCCTACAGTGCTGCTCTACGCGCATCACGACGTCCAGCCGGTCCCGGACGCCTCGGCCTGGGATACCGACCCGTTCAAGGCGACCGAAATCGACGGACGTCTTTATGGACGTGGCGCGACCGACGACGGCGGCGGCATCGCCATCCATTCCGGTGCGTTGCACGCATTGGGCGACGATCTGAAGGTCAATGTCAAGGTCTTCATCGAAGGGGAGGAGGAGATGGGCTCGGCGAGTTTCATCCCCTTCATCGAGTCCCACCGCGACGCGTTCGATTCGGATGTCATCATCGTGGCCGACTCCGGCAATTGGAGCGCCGAAATCCCGAGTCTCACCACGAGCCTTCGAGGCAACACCGATCTGGATGTCACCGTGCGTGCCCTGGAGCATCCGGTGCATTCCGGACAGTTCGGCGGCCCGGTCCTTGATACGAATACCTTGTCGGCCATGCTCATTGCCTCGATGTATGCCGAGGACGGATCGCTGAACATTCCCGGACTCACTGGCGGCGACCCCGTTGGAGGACTCCAGCGCGACCTCGACGAGGCCGGCTTCCGAGCCGATTCCTCGGTGGTCTCCTCCTATCGCCTCGCCGGCTCCGGTTCGTTGGCCTCGAGACTGTGGACCAAGCCCAGCATCTCGGTCATCGGATTCGATGCGCACCCGGTCGAGGGCTCGTTCAACGTCATCGCCAACGAGACCCGTTTCCGTCTTTCCATCCGCACTGCGCCAAACCAGCGTCCCGAGGATGCGGCCAAGGCCGTCACCGACTTCCTGACCGGACATGCCCCGTTCGGTGCCGAGGTTACGGTTTCCACGCTTGATACCGGTATGGGCTGGAGCATGGATCCCCACGCCGAGGCCACCCAGGATGCGCTGGAATCGATGCGCGAGGCGTTCGGCGTCGAGCCGATCAACAAGGGCGAAGGCGGCTCGATTCCGTTCATCCCCGAACTGCAGCGCATCTTCCCCGACGCCCAGGTCCTGGTCACCGGCCCCGAAGACCCCAAAGGCAACGCCCACAGCCCCAACGAATCCATCGACCTGACGAGCCTTAAAAACAACGTCCTCACCGAGGCCCTGATTCTGGACAAACTCGCGAAGTAATTATTCGCTGGTGAGCCACCTCCCGCAACCCCTGTCAGTCAGATTCCTTGTACAGAGTGTGGGGCGGGGATATGCGATGTTCGGGCGTAAGACACGGCCGAGCGGCCAAGGAGCGTCCCGAACATTGTATATCCCCGCCCCACACGGCATTAGGTTGGAGATTGACAGGGGATGGCTCTAGGATGGCGAATTGACACGGGGGCTGGCCATTCGAGGCCGGCTGAGATGAGGATTTCCTCGACCGAATGAACGTGAGTCCGGACAATGCCGGCGCACGGACGTCTCTCTTTCCCGTGCCTTGGTATGCGCGCCGATAAACGGTGTGCACCACAGAAAGGCACAAATCATGACATCATCAAATCAGACGACCATTATCTCCAAACCGAATCTCAAATGGCGTGTTGTCGATATCGCCGTGGCTTCGGTCATCGGCGTGGTCAGCACTTTCGTCTACTGGGCCGCGGCTCTGCTGTATGGTCCCATCGGTTCTCCGCTGGACGCGCTCGTCCCTGGCCTTGGCGGCCTGATGAACGGGCTTTGGCTCTTTGCTGGTCCTCTTGCGGCCGTCATCGTACGCAAGCCGGGGGCCGCGACCTATGCGGAAGTCGTGGCGGGCGTGCTCGAGGCCCTGCTCGGCAATTCCTGGGGCGGAACCGAAACCTTCCTGATCGCGCTGGTGCAGGGGCTTTGCGCCGAGGTGGTGTTCCTCTGCGTGGCCTACAAGGTCTGGAACCTGCTCACGCTCACGCTGTCCGGCGTGGTATCGGCCATCGGCTGCTGGGCCTATACGTTCTTCACCCATCTGCAGGGATTCAACATGACGGGTGCATACGGCATCTGGTATTTGGTCGCCACGGTGATTTCCGGAGCGTTGGTGGCCGGCGTGCTGATGTGGTATCTCTATATCGCCATCGCCAAGACCGGCGCCATCGACAAGTTCGCTTCGGGCCGTCAGGTCCGTGCCGCTTCCAAGTGAGTGGTATCAGATAGAATTCAGGCATCGATGGGGGAACGTATGCAAGGCAGACAAGCGAAGGCAGTCGTTAGCCGAAAAGGCGATGGCTCGCTTCAGCATGCCGTGGACGCCGATAGTGCCATTGATCAAGCTGCTTTGCAAGATAGAAAACACGTTGATGGCAAATCTTTCACCAAGGTGCAGCCGGCTTCAATCAGTTTCAAAAAATGGGGCTACCGCCATGCCTCGCGCCGGCATTTCGCCGTGCGTGGCCTGAACCTTGACATTCACCCCGGCGAACATGTACTCCTGCTGGGAGCCTCCGGTATCGGCAAATCGACGATACTCGAAGCCGCTTCTGGCCTGCTCGGCGGGGATACTCCGGAAACTGCGAACCAAGCCGGCCAAAATGAAACGAGTCAGGTTGTCGCAGTCGAGGATTCCGAAGGAGGCATTACCGAGGGCGGCGTCTTCGTCGATGGCATACCGGCTGCCGCCGCCCATGGACGGGTCGGACTTGTGTTGCAGGATCCAGACGCGCAGACGATTTTCGAACGTTTGGGCGATAACGTCGCCTTTGGTCCGGAAAACATGGGTGTGCCACGGCCTGAAATTTGGAAACGTGTAAAGCAAAGCCTTGCTGCAGTAGGACTTGAAGGATTGCAGTTGCATCGTTCCACCATGCATTTGAGTGGTGGGCAGATGCAGCGTCTTGCGTTGGCCGGTGCGCTGGCCATGCAGCCCGGGGCGTTGCTACTGGACGAGCCGACCGCCAACCTCGATCCGGAAGGGGTTGAGCAGGTTGTCGGCGCAGTATCTGAAGTATTGCATAATACGGAAGCCACCATGCTGCTGGTCGAGCACCGCGCCGGACCTTGGATCGACCTTATCGACCGGGTCGTCGTTCTGGGTCTTGAATCCGACGATCAGGTCAAGGCACGCGTCACGCAGGTCGGCGACGCTGCCGAAATCGACCACAGCGGATTCCGACGCACCATCGTGGTCGCCGACGGTACGCCGGACGATGTGTTTGCCAACCGTGACCTTGACTTTGCGGCGCTCGGTATCTGGATGCCCAGCAGATATCGCCGTCCGGAAGACGAAATCCATCGAATCCATACCGATGACGAGCCCGCCAGCGATCCCGCGACCGGCGACGGCAAGACGTTGCTTTCTACCAACGATTTGGCCATCGGCCGTAACGGCAAAGCCATAGCCGAGCATATCAACGTGTCTTTTGCCGCTGAGCAGATCACGGCCTTGGTGGGTCGTAACGGCGTCGGCAAGTCCACGCTTACGCTGACATTGGCAGGATTGCTGGAGCCTGTGGCAGGCAGTGTCGAAGCCGCGCCTGAACTGGTGGAAGGCGCAAGCGGCAACTCTCCGATGGATTGGAAATCCACTGAACTCGCGGCGCGTGTCTCTTACGTCTTCCAGAATCCCGAGCATCAGTTCGCGCGTGGCAGCGTACTGGAAGAAGTCATGCTCGGGCTTGTGCGAACCGGAACACCGGAGGATGATGCCAAGAAGAAAGCCATGGCGCTCTTGCGCCGGTTCAGGCTTTCGCAATATGCCTCGGTCAACCCTTACACCCTTTCCGGAGGGGAGAAACGTCGCCTGACCGTCGCTGCCTCGCTGGCCGCCGCACCGCGCGTGATCATCCTCGACGAGCCGACCTTCGGCCAGGACCGACGCACGTGGATGCAGATCGTCTCGCTGATCCACTCCTTGCGCGGCGACGGCGTCAGCGTCATCGTCGTGACCCACGACCGCGATCTGGTCACCGCACTCGGCGCCCGTGTCATTGAATTGCAGGCGCAAGACGATGCCGAAGGCGTCCGCTCGATGCATGAGGAGCGTCGCAAGGCGGAACCATCAAGCAGGGACGCTGGGACCTCTGACGACGAAATCGCCGTCAGCCCGGTCAACGAGCGCGACGAACAGGAACGGCAGTCCAGTCGCTCGCCTTTCCTTGCCTCGCTCAATCCGACGTTCAGGATGCTGGGCGGTTTCCTCGCCGCGCTGCCGTTGATCTTCAGCCTTGACTGGGTCTCGGCAAGCGTCGCGTTGCTGATCGAATTCGTTCTGCTCGCCTGCATCAGTCTGTCGCCTTGGCGCGTGGTCAGATCGACATGGCCGGTGTTCATCGGTGCCCCCGGCTCGGCGCTGGCCGTGCTGCTCTATGGCAAGGAAGGCGGCCGAATCTGGTGGCATTGGGCGATGATCACCGTCACCGACCGTTCGGCGATGCTGGCGCTTGCCACCGGCATCCGTATCCTTGCCGTCGGCGTCCCGGCCATCATCGCAGTACTCGGCGTCGAGACCACTGATCTGGCCGATTCCTTCAGTCAGATCCTTCACCTGCCCGACCGCTTCGTCTATGGCGGCCTGGCCGGCATGCGCCTCTTTTCGGTGTTGCGCGACGACTGGGCCGCGCTCACCGCTTCCCGTCGTTCGCGCGGCCTCGGCGACGAAAACAAGGTCAAGGCGTTCTTCCCGCAGACCTTCGCCCTATTGGTCCTTTCCATCCGCCGTTCCACCACGCTCGCCACTGCCATGGAGGCCCGCGGCTTCGGCGGCGACACTCCGCGCACCCATGCCCGCATCAGCCGAGTGAATCCGCGGGACTGGGCCTTCGTCATCGTCTGCGCCGCAGTTCCCACGATCTCGCTGATAGCCTCCGCCTTCGCCGGTACCTTCACTTTCTTCGGCGGTTGAGTTTTACCAGCGGATGCTCGTTCGTTTGGTTTGAAATTGATTATTCAATGTAATTAGGTTGCTGTTTTTTCTTATTGGTGGACACAAGTAAATAAAAAGGAAGAACATCAATAAAGATTGATGGCAATGACCGCGCGTAAAGTGTAGCTATGCCTTTTAATCAGCACATTATCGATAATCCCAAGTCCGAGCGCGTGCGGCGCGTCGCGGAGCTGGAAAAGAACAAAGCCCGCAAAAAGGCCGGGAGGTTCCTGATCGAGGGACCGCAGTCCGTGCGCGAAATCGTGCAATGGATGCCGGAAGTGGTCGAAGATTGCTTCGTCGAGATGGACGAGCGGCAGGATGGGCTGCTTTCATCGGTGGTCGGTGACATCGCGAAGAAAGCAGATGAGTGTGGGCTTTACATTCACCAGGTCACCGGTGATGTGATGCATCGTATGAGTACGGACTCGCAAGGTATCGTCGCCGTCGGCGATTTGCAAGCCATGCAGCAGCATATGTCGAATGAATTTGAGAATTCCTCCGACAATGTCGCTCATAGAGATAACACAGTCGCTGCGTTCTGGCAGATTCGTGATCCGGGCAACGCGGGGACCGTCATTCGCTCGGCCGACGCCGCCGGATGCCGCGCGGTCATTTTCGTGTCGGATTGCGTCGACCGCTTCAATCCGAAGGTCATCCGTTCCACGGCCGGCTCGTTGTTCCACCTGCCGGTGGTCACCATGAGCACCGATGAATTCTTTGAATGGGCCGCGCAGCAGCATCGCGAGGTGATTGCCGCCGACGTCTACGGTACGCCAACGCTCAAGCCGGAATCGCTGATTGATGTGGTCGAAAAGTATCAGCAGGATGGCAAAAACGGCAATTCTTCTCAAACGATTCTGTTCGGCAACGAGGCTCGCGGATTGCCTGCCGATGTACTGGAACGTGTACAACGAATCGTGTCCATCCCGCTCTACGGCAAGGCCGAATCGCTTAATCTCGCCACGAGCACCGCGGTGATGCTTTTTACATTGGCGATGGCACGGGACGCTGCGCAACATCGGTAAAGCGAGTTTCTTCATCACACAGAAATAAGCGCAAACGGACACAATGCTATGTCGAGTCATATTGAAACAATGAAAAGGCTGTAAATGCTTGGGATTCATGACTTTTGTGCGTGTAATCTTGGACGTTTTCAAGGTTTGGAAATTGCAAGGAAAGGGTACTCGTGGCACAGAGTGCGTCATTCGATGCGGAAGCGGTGACCGACGCGGTCACTGAGGGCATCGCGAAAATCAAGGGTGCCTCCACCATGGAGGAGCTCAAAGCCATCAGAACGGAATATGCCGGGCCAGAATCGGCGATGATGCTGGCGAACCGGTCGATCGGAGGCCTCCCCGCAGAAGAGAAGAAGGGTGCCGGCCAGTTGATGGGCAAGCTGCGCAGCGAGTTCGAGCGCACGTTCGGCATCAAGACCGCGCAGGTCAAGGCCGAAGAGGAGACCCGTCAGCTCGCCGCCGAAACCGTCGACATGACCTTGCCGGTCAATCGCAAGCCGCTGGGTGCCCGTCACCCGCTGCCGAAGCTGATGGAGGACGTCGAGGACCTCTTCATCTCCATGGGCTGGCAGATTTCCGCGGGCCCCGAAGTGGAGACCGAATGGTACGACTTCGATGCTCTGAACTTCGGCCCCGACCATCCTGCCCGCCAGATGCAGGACACCTTCTACGTCAAGGGCAACCAGGCCAAGGACGCCGCCGGTTTCGTGGGATCCAACATGGTGCTGCGCACCCAGACCTCTTCCGATCAGGTTCGTGCCTTGCTTACGCGTGGCGTTCCGCTCTATATCGCCTCGCCCGGCCGCGTGTTCCGCACCGATGAACTCGACGCCACGCATACCCCGGTCTTCCACCAGTGCGAGGCGCTGGCCGTCGACAAGGGCCTGACGATGGGCGATTTGAAGGGTGTACTCGACAAGCTCGCCGTCGCGATGTTCGGCCCGGAGGCCAAGAGCCGTCTGCGTCCGAGCTACTTCCCGTTCACCGAGCCCAGCGCCGAGCTCGACCTGTGGTTCCCCGACAAGAAGGGTGGCCCGGGCTGGATCGAATGGGGCGGCTGCGGCATGGTCAACCCGAACGTCCTGAAGTCCGCGGGTCTTGATCCGGACGTCTACACCGGCTTCGCGTTCGGCGTGGGTATGGAGCGCACGCTTTTGCTGCGCCACGATATCAACGACATGCACGACCTCGTCGAGGGCGATGTGCGTTTCAGCAAACAGTTTGTGATGGGGGAGTGAACCACAATGCCAATGGTAGATATTGACTGGCTCAAGGAGCATGTCGAGGTTCCGGCCGGTCTGACGTACGAGCAGCTCGCCAAGGATCTGGTTCATGTCGGCCTCGAGGAAGAGGAGATCCATTCCTCGAACGTCACCGGCCCGATCGTGGTCGGCTACGTGGTCGATGCCACGCCGGAACCGCAGAAGAACGGCAAGACCATCAACTGGTGCCATGTCGATGTCGGCGACAAGTACAACGACACCGACGAGAACGGCAACAAGGTGCCGCGCGGCATCGTCTGCGGCGCGCCGAACATGGCCGCCGGCGAGAAGGTCGTCGTCACGTTGCCGGGAGCGGTGTTGCCCGGCGATTTCAAGATTGAGCCTCGCAAGACCTACGGCCACATCTCTAACGGTATGTGCGCCTCGGAGCGTGAGTTAGGCTTGGGCAGCGACCACAGCGGCATCATTCTGCTCAACGATTATGGATTCAGCGCGGAGGAGGCAGAAGCTCTCAAGCCCGGTGACGACCTGATGCATGTGCTGCATCTCGATCAGCCAGTGCTGGAGATCAATATCACCCCCGACCGCGGATACACGCTGTCCTATCGTGGTGTGGCCCGTGAATACCATCATTCAACCGGTGCTGCTTACACGGATCCGGCCATCGAGTTGAACGACAAGGCGCCTAAGGGCGTCGAGGCCGACAAAGCCGACATCGCCGTCGAGATCGAAGACAACAACCCGATTCACGGCGTCCCCGGCTGCGATCGCTACTATGCGCGCACGGTGCGTAATTTCGACCCGGCGAGCCCGACGCCCAACTGGATGCGTCGTCGCTTGATCCGCGCCGGCATGCGTTCGATTTCACTGGCGGTGGACGTCACCAATTATGTGATGATGGACCTGGGCCAGCCGATGCACGCCTACGACCTTGACAAGATCTGCGGGCCTATTGTCGTTCGGCGCGCCAACAAGGGCGAGACCCTGACTACGCTCGACGGCAAGAAGCACGACCTGAGCGTTGAAGACCTCCTGATCACGGATTCGCCCGATGGCAAGCGCAGCTCGAGGATTCTTGGACTCGCCGGCGTGATGGGCGGCCTTTACGGAGAGGTCACAGCCGAGACCAAGAACATTCTTCTGGAATCCGCGCATTTCGACCAGGTCACCATCGCCCGCTCCGCACGCCGTCACAAGACCCCGTCAGAGGCATCCAAGCGCTACGAGCGCGGTGTGGACTATGCTCTGCAACCTGCTGCCGCGCAGATGGCCGCCGAACTGATGGCCAAGTATGGCAAGGGCACGCCGAGCGGCACTCCGATCGACGTCGACCACACGCAACCGCGTGAGGCCATCGATTTCAAGTTCACCGAGACCAAGCGCCTCACCGGGCTCGACACCTCGGACCAGCGCATCCGCGAGATTCTCGAAGACATCGGCTGCAAGGTCAGCGACGGCAAGGAGCAAGGCCACATTTCCGTAGTACCTCCGACCTGGCGTCCGGACCTCACCATGCCGTGCGATTTGGTCGAGGAGATCGCGCGTCTCGTCGGCTACGACGAGATTCCGATCACCATGCCTCCCGCTCCGGTCGAGGGCGAGGTCGGACTGACCCCGGACCAGCAGCGCCAGCGTGACGTGGCCAACGAGCTGGCCGAATACGGTTTGGTGGAGACGCTGAGCTACCCGTTCGTCGGTGACGCCGACTTCAAGGCGTTCGGTTACGATGCCGAGGAAATCAAGCCGGTAAGCGTCGAGGTCGCCAACCCTCTTGCCGGCGACCGCCCGTACCTGCGTCGCACCGTTCTGCCGACACTGGCACAGACCGTGCAGCGCAACCTGCGTCGTGGCCTTGAAAACATCTCGCTTTACGAGATTGGTCACGTCTATCTTTGGGATCCGAATGCTCCGGCCATCCCGGCTCTGCCTGGTGGACAGCGCCCGAGCGAAGAAGAACTCAAGGCGCTTGATGCCGGTCTGCCGGAGCAGCCGTTGCACGTCGCCGCGATCCTGACCGGCAAGGCCGTGGAAACCGGTTGGCTCGGTGAAAGGCGCGATGTCGACTACAGCGATGCCCTCGAGGCGATGAACCGCGTGGCTGACCGTCTGGGAGCCAAGGTCTCCCTCGTGCAGCCGGAACCGCAGGATGTGCCGATGCAATGGCATCCGGGTCGTGCCGCCAAGGTCATGGTCGGTGACACATTTGTCGGTATGGTGGGTGAGCTGCATCCGCATGTCAACGCGGCGCTCGGCTTCCCGGAGCATTCCGCGGCCTTCGAGCTCAACCTGACCGCGCTCTTCGCCACGTTGAGCGGCAAGCCGGTACAGGCCAAGCCCATTTCGACGTTCCCTCCGGTCAAGCAGGATCTCGCCTTCACGGTACCTGATACAGTCACCGCCGCACAATTGCAGCAGGTGATCGTTGAGGCCGCAGGCGACGATCTTGAGTCCATCGAGCTGTTCGATGTGTTCTCCGGCGACCAGCTGGGTGAGCATCAGAAGTCGCTTGCCTATGCGGTTACTTTCCGCTCTCCGGATAAGACGCTGACCAGCAGCGACACCGAGGCCATCCGCAAGGCTATTGTCGATAAAGCGGAAACGATCGGTGCGCAACTGCGTGCCTGAACAGTCAGTTCCAAGATATCTTGGGAATTGAACGATGCGGAGTCTGCGCACTCAATAGGTTCGCAGACTCCGTCGATATCTGCCTGATTTTGGAGTGCATCATGAATGAATCTCAAAACCCGTTCAATACGAACGGCACGGATCGCCAGGATCCACCGGCCAATGCCGCTCCTACGGGTCAGGTTCCGGACCATCCATCACCCGAGGATTCGCAAGTCACGCCGGGTACGAATGCGGGTACGGATGTTTCGAATGTGGTTTCCGCTTCCGACGACACAAAGCCGGCTCAACCACAATACGGACAGATGAAAGTCCCCGAGTACGGGGCGATGGCCAGCCAATTCCCTCCGCAATATAATCCCTATGTCTATGGCGAGCCCGAGAAGAAGCCACAAAGCCAGAATCAACCCAGCAACCAGATGAATGTTCAGAGCGGTCAGGGCAACTCGCAAATGGGCAGTGGCTATGGCAACGGCATGGGAGGCTACCAAGGCGATCGAGGGAATGCCCCCTATGGCGGTCCAGGTCAGGTGCCGGGAGGCTATGGTAGCAATCCGAACAATTTCTATGGGCAGCCGTACAACAATCCTCAGCCATACAATAATGGTCCGGTCATGCCGGGTGGCCCCGGAACACCGGGATACCGACCGGACATGCACAATGGCGTCGATATGAACGATCCGGTCCAGAACCCCTACCTGGGGCACTGGGATCCGATGGCGATCGCTTCCGTTATCCTGTTGTTCCTGCCGATTACCTTCCTGCCCGCCATCACGGGCGCACTTTCCATGTGGCGTACCAGAAAGTACCATATGAAAGGCTTCTGGGTGGCGACCGTATGCATGGTGCTTGGGGTCATCGCTACAGTCTTTGAATTCTGGCTGATTTACAAGGGTATCAACATCAACGATCTCTCGCAGCAGCTGCTGAATCAATATGGTTCCGGCTCAGGTGGTTCCGGTAATGATGGTTCTGTAAGTGCCTAAATCTTAGGCCGTGTTATTCACGGTTGAGCCTTAACGCATTCCTGGTTTTGCAAAGTCCTTGTTCACGAGAGTGACCGAGGACTTTTATATATTTATATACGGATTTTATGCATTGAGCAAATGATATGTCTAGTGGTTCCAATTCTGCTGGACTAGGAGCTTTGGCAGATATACGTTTGATCAGAGTTTGTTGAAGACAATAAATTGTGATAAACTGTGTCCATTATTTGGATGCATAACTATACATAGTACTGAATATATGTAATCTTGGCATCATCTTGAGGAAAGGTGATGTTCATGAGCACATACACGGTGGCGGTGGCTGGTGCCAGCGGATATGCCGGAGGGGAGATGCTACGTATTCTTGCAGCGCATCCCGCGTTCGAAGTGACCACGGTGACCGGCGAGTCTTCTGCTGGCGACAAACTCGGTCGACATATGCCGCATATCCCATCGCTAAAGGATATGGTCATCCGACCTACCACACCTGAAGTGCTCAACGGGCACGACATTATCGTTCTTGCCTTGCCGCATGGGGTATCGGGAGCCTTGGCCGAAAAGCTCCACGCCAATTGCGCGATCGTTGATTTGGGAGCCGACCACAGGCTTGAATCAAGAGATGCGTGGGCGCAGTACTATGGCGGCGATTTCCATCAGCCGTGGGTCTACGGCATGCCTGAGCTGATTGTCGGCAAAGGTGCCGATGGCGGATACCGGCGCCAACGTGAAAAATTGCAAGGTGCGTCGTTGATCGCGGGTCCAGGATGCAACGTCACTGCGGTCACCCTCGCGTTCCAACCGGCTTTGGCTGCGGGGCTTGTGCAACCCGATGACATTGAGGCGGATCTTGCTGTCGGATATTCAGGGGCTGGAAAGAATCTCAAACGTCCGAATCTGCTGGCTGCCGAAGCGCTCGGTTCGGCTACGCCGTATTCGGTAGGTGGCGTTCACCGACATATTCCGGAGATTGTGCAGAATCTTAAGCACGCAGCAGCAGCGCTTTCAAATGATGACCGTAACGGTTTGGGCTTTGCTGATCAGTCTCATGGTAATAATATCGTCGTCGGTTTTACCCCGATGCTGGTTCCGATGGCTCGTGGAATCCTCGCGGTCGTTTCGGCCAAGCTGAGCGACAAGGGTGAGGCTATGAGTGACGAAAACATACGCGAGGTGTTCTCTGAGGTCTATCAGGGGCAGCGATTCATCGAGCTTTTGGACCCTGGCGACATGCCGGCCACGGCAGACGTGCTGGGATCCAACGAGGCACAGGTCCAAATCGCCGTCGACAGAAAGGCAAAACGTCTGTACGGTTTTGCGGCCATCGATAATCTCAATCGCGGCACGGCCGGTCAGGCGGTGCAATCTTTGAACATTGCGCTCGGACTTCCAGAAGACCAAGGACTGACAACGATAGGGGTGGCGCCATGAGCGTGACATTTGCAAAAGGTTTTTCGGCTTCCGGGGTCAACACCGATATTTCGTCGAACAAAGAGAAACTTGATTTGGCGCTGGTGGTCAACAACGGGCCGCTTGATGCCGCGGCCGGGGTCTTTACCTCGAATCGTTTTAGTGCGGCCCCGGTGCAATGGTCGCGCAAGGCCATTGCCAACGGACATATCAAGGCCGTAGTGCTCAATTCCGGCGGAGCCAACGCCTGCACCGGCGAGGCAGGGCTCAAACAGAGTGCAGACACGGCGGCCAAGGTCGCCGAGGTCCTTAGCGGCGAAAACGTGGTCGCGCCTGACGACATCGCGGTTTGCTCGACAGGTCTCATCGGCGAACTATTGCCGTTGGATCACGTGCTGGCCGGCGTTGACAAAGCGGCTTCGACGCTATGCGACACTGAACAAGCCGGTATCGATGCGTCCACGGCCATCATGACCACCGATACGAAACCGAAAACAGTGAAACTGCAAGGCACCGGTTATCGTGTGGGTGGCATGGTCAAGGGTTCGGGAATGATTGCGCCTCAGCTGGCTACGATGCTTTGTGTGATAACCACCGACGCCATGGTTGATGCTGCCCAATTGCAAGGGGTTCTCGCCACTGCCACAGAGAAATCATTCAATCGCATCGACGTCGATGGCTGCATGTCCACCAACGATACGGTGCTGTTGCTCGCTTCCGGGGCTTCTGGCGTCACACCTGAGCCGCAGGAATTTGCAGGGATGATCCATGACGCCTGTGCCAGCTTGGCGCATCAGATTATCGGCGACGGAGAAGGCTCCAGCCACGACATCAAAATAACGGTAAACGGAGCGGAAACCGAAGACGCTGCGTTGGCCTGTGCCCGTGCGGTTGCCGGCTCGAACCTTCTGAAGTGCGCCATCTATGGCAACGATCCGAACTGGGGACGTATCGTCAGCACGCTCGGCACTGTTCCGGCGGATGTCGCAGCCTATGAGCCAGAGGCTGTCACGGTGGATATCAACGGCGTGCGTGTCTGCGAGCACGCCGGTGCCGGCATCGACCGTTCCCAAGTCAAGATGGAAGCCAGAGAGGTCGATATCGATATCGACCTCAATCACGGTTCGCAAAGCGCGAGCGTATGGACCGACGACCTGACCCATGAATACGTGCATATCAATGCGGACTACGAATCATGAAATTGGTCGAACATCAAGGAAACCGTTCAATTCATTTCAAATAACCGCAACCATCGAGCCCAAGAAAGGCTTCGATGGAAGACGGATGAAAGACAGCGAATGAAGGATAAAATGGCTACAAACGAAGCCGAAGAAACCCAGCAATCGACAAATTCGGTTGAAGAGGGTGCAAAAACCGATGAAGGTGCATTCGATGTTCACAACGATCTCAAAGACGAACAGAAAGCCGAGGTGCTGATCGAGGCCCTGCCATGGCTGGAAGAATTCGCCGGTCAACGCATCGTCGTCAAATACGGCGGCAACGCCATGGTCGACGAGCATCTCAAGCGTTGCTTCGCCCAGGACATGGTCTTTCTGCGCCAGGTCGGCATGCACCCCATCGTCGTCCATGGTGGTGGCCCGCAGATTTCGAGCATGCTTGAAGAACTTGGCATCGAATCTCATTTCAAGGCCGGGTTGCGCGTCACCACACCCGAAATCATGCGGGTCGTACGGATGATCCTCACCGGTTCCGTTTCGCGCGAGCTGATCGGGCTGATCAACGCCCACGGCCCGCACGCGGTAGGCCTTTCGGGAGAAGACGGATCGCTGTTCGGGGCGAAACGGTATCGCCCGGTCATCGACGGGAAGCAAACCGACATCGGCTTGGTCGGGGAAGTCACCGAGGTCGATCCTTCCGCGGTTGAGAATCTTATCGCGCAGAACCGGATTCCCGTGGTCTCATCGATTGCTCCCAACGCCGACGACCCCACGCAAGTGTTCAATGTCAATGCGGATTCTGCGGCGGCTGCACTTGCGGTGGCGGTGCACGCAAGAAAGCTGGTCATCCTGACAGACGTTGACGGACTCTATGCCGATTGGCCCGACAAGAACTCGCTGATCAGCTCAATCGGCGTCGACAGGCTGCGTGAGGTGTTGCCGACATTGCAAAGCGGCATGGTGCCTAAAATGCGTGCCTGCATTCGGGCGCTGGATGGGGGCGTGCCGAGGGCGCATATCATCGATGGCCGTCAGCCGCATTCGATTCTCAACGAGGTGTTCACCAGCGCCGGCATCGGCACCATGGTCGTGCCGGGGAACGCCATGAAACTGCGACGAAGCTGAGTAGCGGCTGCATCAACCGCGGAAAGCCGATTCCGCATGTTTCGGCCCGTACGGATGCCTCGAAATCAGTAGGAGTCCTGCATGGTGCCGTTTCTGTTTGATGCAGATACTCACCGTTACTCACGCAGTGCTGCTGCAAGGCATACAAGACAAGCAAATAAGACGAACAAATTCAGAAAGCAACCAAGATGGACAACAGCAATCAACGTACAGCGCTATCCGGCAATTCCAACATCGGTTTCGAGGCCGCTACAACGCCAATCGGCTCACAAAGCGAACAATGGATCACGCGATACGAGAACGCGCATACCCACGCCTTCGGTACGCCGTTGCGTGTTATGGACCACGGCGAGGGCATGCATGTCTGGGACGTGGACGGTAACGAATACCTTGATTTTCTTGCAGGCATTGCGGTCAATTCCTTGGGCTATGCCCATCCCAAATGGGTTCGTGCGTTACGTTCCCAGGCCGGCAAAGTCGCGCATATCAGCAATTACTTCGCTTCGGTTCCGCAGGTCAGACTGGCCGAAAAACTGCTCGAAATCTCTGGTGCCCCAGAAGGCTCGCGTGTCTACTTCGGCAATTCCGGTGCCGAAGGCAACGAAGCCGCGATGAAGATGGCCAAACTATATGGCAAGACGCTACCAGGCGGTGACCCGGAACATGGCGGTGCGCCTGCACGAATCCTTGCCTTGACCAAGGGGTTCCACGGCCGCACGATGGGAGCCTTGAGCGCCACTTGGAAACTTTCCATCCGCGAACCATACAATCCTCTGCTTCCTGCGGTGCAGTTTGTCGAAGCGGGAAACCTTGACGCGATGCAGGCCGCATTCGACCAGACGGGCCAGGACGGTGTCGGTCCGGTGGCAGGGGTGATGCTCGAGCTCATTCAGGGCGAAGCTGGTGTACGACCGCTTGATCCGGCGTACGTTAAGGGGGTACGCGAGCTTTGCAACAAGAACCAGGCGCTGATGATCATCGACGAGGTGCAGACCGGTATCGGGCGTACCGGCAAGTGGTTCGCCTTCCAGCGTGACGATCTTTCAGGCAGCATCACCCCCGATATCGTCACCTTTGCCAAAGGTGTGGCGGGAGGTTTCCCGATGGGCGGCATGATTGCGTTCGGCAAACCCTTGGCGTCCCTGTTTTCACCGGGACTGCATGGTTCGACGTTCGCCGGTGGACCGTTGGCAAGCACAGCCGGATTGACGACTTTGCAGGTGATTGAAGAAGAGGATCTGGTGGCCAATGCCGAGGCCCGTGGCAAGCAGTTGCGTGAGGCCATTGTGTCTTCTGGCAATCCGTTATTTGTCTCCGTTCGTGGACGTGGACTGCTCAACGCCATCCAACTTGCGCATCCTTGTTCGCACGCCGCCATGAACTGGGCGCTGGACCGCGGGTTGATCATCAATGCTGTTGCTCCAGACGCCTTGCGTCTTGCGCCGCCATTGATTGTCAGCAGCGACGATGTGGATCAGGCCGTATCGATCCTTTCCAAGATGCCATTCGATTTGCCTGATGATTGAGTTCAATTCATGGTGGCCTGTGAATTTCCGGGATATTTTGTTTCATTCGGAATCGCTTTATATGTCTTGACCGAATCTGCGATTCCAGAGGAATACGGCAAAATAGTTAGATTTAGGTAATTTCTCAGTATATATGCCAATATGCGGATAGAAATGTTATATTCTTGGTTTATGCGGTATATTTTAATAGTCAACTCAGCACAAGGAGATGGTTATGACGGGTCAACTTCGGCATATGCTTCGTGATGATGATGTCAATCACGACGAACAGAAGCAAATACTTCAACTGGGTATGAAGTTTTTCAAAGACCGTTATTATCATCGTCCGTTTGCCGGCCCGCAGGGTGTCGCCGTCATTTTCGACAAGCCCAGCACCCGTACACGTTCCAGTTTCTCCGTCGGTGTCGCCGAGCTTGGCGGCTATCCGTTGGTCATCGACAAGTCCGGCTCCCAGCTTGGCCGGGGTGAACCGGTGGCCGATACCGCGCGTGTGCTCACCCGCATGACCAGCGCCATCGTCTGGCGTACTTTCGGTCAGGACCGGGTGGAGGCGATGGCGAAGTATTCCACCGTCCCTGTCGTCAATGCCCTGACCGACCAGTTCCATCCCTGCCAGATTCTTGCGGATTTCCTCACCATGGCGCAGCATCGTGGGGGAGTCGACGCTCTTGCCGGCCAGACCATAGCCTACTTGGGCGACGCGGCGAACAACATGTCCAACTCCTATCTGCTTGGAGGAGCGACCGCCGGCATGAACGTGCGTGTGGCCGGCCCCCAGGGATTCCTGCCCGACCCGCAGATCGTGGAGGACGCCGAACGTATAGCAGCCTCGAACGGCGGCTCGATCCTGGTGACCACGGATCCGCGCGAAGCGGTGGCCGATGCTGACTGCATATTCACCGATACTTGGGTCTCTATGGGCGAGGAAAGCGAATATGCCGTGCGTTCCAAGCCGTTCTGGGACTATCAGGTCAACGATGAGCTGATGAAGTTCGCCAAGCCCGACGCGCTGTTCCAGCATTGTCTGCCGGCGTACCGCGGCAAAGAGGTCACGGCGAGCGTCATTGACGGACCGCAATCGGTGGTATGGGACGAGGCCGAAAACAGGCTGCATGCGCAAAAGGCTTTGCTGACTTGGTTGATGGGAAAGCTTCGAGATGATAAGGAAATGCTGAAATGAACGATACTGAGGATAGCGACATTACCGCCGACATCAATCATGATTCGGCCGATTCTGCCGGAACTTCAAAAAACGGGAAAGAGCAAAATAACGAGACCAAGCTCCAACATCCGACAAACAGGACGGCCCGGCTGAGCGTCATCCAGGAAATCCTTTCCAATTCGGTGGTTTCCTCGCAAGGCCAGCTGCTGGGCTTGCTTGCCGATCGCGGCATCGACGTCACCCAAGCCACGTTGAGCCGTGATCTTGATGAGATGAAGGCGGTGAAAACACGGCTGAAAACCGGAGAAATGGCGTATACGCTGGGCGTCGAGCCCGAGTTCGATGACGCTACCGCCGAAAAAATCGATCAGCAGCTTTCCCGTGGCCTTTCGGGTTTGATCACCTCGGCCGCAGCCGCCCGCAATCTGGTGATTGTGCACACCCCCTCCGGAGCCGCGCAGTACATGGCCAGTGTCATCGACAAGCAACCCATCGACGGAATTCTCGGCACGGTAGCCGGTGACGATACGGTGCTGTTGGTTTGCAGCAATGACGAAGCGGCAGCGGGCCGTGTTCAATGGCTGCTTGATATCGTCTCACGGGGACAACGTATTGGTGCTTGATTGATCCCGGACGGCTGTCCTCTCATTCCTGTCGAGCTGAAGACTCAATTTGAGGCTAAGTCGTGATTCTTGTTGTGCGTTGGATACTGATACAAAATTAATCAAAAAATAGCCGTAAAAATATGATTTTCCCCGCAGACGGATTTATTGCAGAGGTAATTATACGAAAGGCAGCGTTTGCGCGAATGTTGGCGAGTGGTTCGGCAGCATTCCAAATTGTGGACAATTAACATTCGCGAATTGCATATATATACAATAGAGTGTATATATAGATATACAAAGCTTTGAAGAAAGGGCTGTCATGAGCGATAAGAACCGCATCGTACTCGCATATTCCGGAGGTCTCGATACTTCCGTCGCCATTCCGTATCTGAAGGAGCGCACCGGCAAGGATGTCGTCGCCGTTTCCCTCGATGTCGGGCAGGGCGGAGAAAGTCTGGAGACCATCCGCCAGCGTGCCTTGGCTTGCGGGGCGGTAGAGGCCTACGTGGTCGATGCTCGCGAGGAGTTCGCCAGCGAATACTGCATGCTGGCGCTGAAGGCCAACGCCAAGTACGAAGGCGCCTATCCACTGGTCTCCGCCATTTCGCGCCCGCTGATCTCCAAGCATCTCGTACGTGCTGCCCACCAGTTCGGCGCCGACACCATCTCGCACGGCTGCACCGGCAAAGGCAACGACCAGGTGCGCTTCGAAGTCTCCATCGCCTCGATCGACCCGAACCTCAAGGCGATCAGCCCGATTCGTGACCTGTCGCTGACGCGTGACGTGGAAATCCAATTCGCCAAGGACCACAAGCTGCCAATCACCCAGACCGAGAAGAGCCCGTATTCCATCGATCAGAACGTCTGGGGCCGCGCCATCGAGACCGGATTCCTCGAGGATCCGTGGAACGGCCCGACCAAGGACTGCTATACCTACACCGACGACCCGGCATTCCCGCCGGTTGAGGACGAGGTCGTCATCGAATTCAAGCAGGGCGTGCCCGTGAAGATCGACGGCAAGGACGTCACGCCGCTGCAGGCCATCGAGCAGATGAACAGTCGCGCCGGGGCTCAGGGCATCGGTCGTATCGACATCATCGAGGATCGTCTGGTCGGCATCAAGTCCCGTGAGCTCTACGAAGCACCGGGTGCCGTCGCGCTGATTGCCGCGCACGAAGAACTCGAGAACTGCTGCCTGGAACGCGAGCAGCATCGCATCAAGCGTGACATCGACAAGCGCTGGGCCGAGCTGGTCTACGACGCGCAATGGTTCTCACCGGCGGTCCGCTCCTTGAACGCTTTCATCGAAGATACGCAGCGCTACGTTTCCGGCGAGATTCGCATGATTATGCATGGCGGACGTGCCGTGGTCACGGGCCGTCGCAGCGAAACCTCCCTTTACGACTACAAGCTGGCCACCTACGATTCCGGCGACACCTACGATCAGAACGCCTCCAACGGATTCATTTCGATCTACGGCCTGCCCGACAAGGTGGCCGCCGCTCGCGACGTGAAATTCGGCAACGGCATCGAAGTGCCGGACAACTCCGTCGAATAATTAGATTCTGTTATTGAAAGTAATGTATAACAATCCTAATATTTCAGCCTACTAACTGTGGGGGAGGGGTCAGGATATACAATGCTCGACACGCTCCGGGCCGCTCAGGCCAAGTCTTTACGGTCGCGCATCGCATATCCCGACCCCTCCTTTGACTTATGTTTTTCAATGGGTATTCATTGGTCAAAAGGATTATGGATATATTGTTTTAAAGCTCCGGGCTGAGCCGTTAAGAACGAAGCTCTGTGGACTCGCTGCTTAACGGCACAGCCAAGGAGCGTCCGGAACAACGTATATCCCCAGACCTCCGCACAGTTAGTTTTCATTTAAAAGTTGTTGTTTGCACAACGAAGGGAATTGTACGATGACGGAGCAGAAGAATAAAGAGAATGAGCATCTGGCGCTGTGGGGCGGACGGTTCAAGTCCGGGCCTTCGCCGGAGCTGGCGCGGCTTTCCAAGTCGACACAGTTTGATTGGCGGCTGGCCGATGACGACATCGCCGGATCGCGGGCGCATGCCAGGGCTCTTGGCAAGGCTGGGTTGCTGAGTGCCGATGAGCTCAAGCGGATGGAAGACGCCCTGAACAAATTGCAACAGCTGGTGGATTCGGGGGAGTTCGCTCCTGTCGAGGATGACGAGGACGAGGCTACCGCGTTGGAACGCGGGCTGCTCGAGATCGCGGGGGACGAGCTCGGCGGCAAGCTGCGTGCCGGACGTTCGCGCAACGACCAGATCGCCTGCCTTATTCGTATGTGGTTGCGTCGCCACGCACGTACGGTCTCTGGTCTGGTACTCGGCGTGGTCGAGGCGTTGATCGGTCAGGCCGAGCAGGCCGGAGAAGCCGTGATGCCGGGGCGCACGCACATGCAGCACGCCCAGCCGGTTCTGCTGGCGCATCAGTTGATGGCGCATGTCTGGCCGCTGCTGCGAGATGTCGACAGACTTGCCGATTGGGACAAACGCATGGACGAAAGCCCGTACGGTTCAGGCGCACTGGCCGGCAACACGCTCGGGCTTGATCCGGAAGCGGTTGCTCACGAACTTGGCTTCTCGCGCGTGACCGCCAATTCCATCGACGGCACCGCCAGCCGGGACTTGGTGGCCGAATTCTCGTTCATCGCCGCCATGATCGGCGTGGACCTGAGCAGGCTCAGCGAGGAAATCATCATCTGGAACACGCAGGAATTCGCCTTCGTCCGTCTTGATGACGCGTATTCCACCGGCTCCTCGATCATGCCCCAAAAGAAGAACCCTGACATCGCCGAGCTCACCCGGGGCAAATCCGGCCGTCTTATCGGCGACCTGACCGGTTTGATGACCACGCTCAAAGGACTGCCGACAGCCTACGCCCGTGACCTGCAGGAAGACAAGGAAGCCGTGTTCGACCAAGTCGACACCCTTGAAACCCTGCTCCCTGCGTTCGCCGGCATGGTGCGCACGATGGTCTTCGACCTTGACCGGCTCAAAGCCCAGGCGCCCACCGGTTTCGCGTTGGCCACCGACATCGCCGAATGGCTGGTCAAGCGCGGTGTCCCGTTCCGTCACGCGCATGAGCTCTCCGGCGCGTGCGTCCAATTGGCGGAAGGCCGTGGCGTCGAGCTGTGGGATCTGAGCGATGCTGATTTCGTCGACGTCTTCAAGGATTTCCTTTCCTCCGACGTTGCCCCTCAAGTGCGCACAGTCCTTTCGGTGGAAGGTTCCGTCGACCAGCGCAACGGCAAGGGCGGCACCGCCCCCGTCCGCGTACGCGAGCAGATGGCCGAAGCCAAGCGGATTGCTGTAAAAGCCAAGACGTTTGCCGATTCCGTCAGTGATGGCCCGGCCTACGTGAAACCAGACACATTGCGGTAATCTTGATATTTTGACATCGCTTCGAGTACGATGGCATGCTGAAAGCACGATAGTACAGAGAGGCGTGAGACGGCATGACGTTGGGTATCGGAACTCCGATAGCGACCATTCAGGCGATGTGGGCAAAGCATACGATTCATCTGGCTGAGGCTCCCGGGGAGACCCATTTGGTGTGCGGAGATTTGACCAGTCAGCTCCCGGCAATGCCAAACCTTTGACCATGTGCGCGATAGGTGATTCCATGGTGGCCGCCTGCGGTACGCAAGACCAACAGGATGGCCTCATACCCGATCTTGCGCAAGGATTCGCGCAAACATTCAGGTGTGATGTCAGCTGGGAAGCCCACGGCAAACTTGGAGCCACCATGCGTCGCGTCCGCTACCGTCTGCTTCCTGAAGTTCTCAAGTCCGGCAAAAAGTTCGATATTTTGGTGTTCTGTGCGGGTTCGAACGACATCATGGCCAACCGAACGCTTGATGAATGGCGTACCGATCTTTCTGCCGTCCTTGACGAAGCCAAATCGTTGAGTGACCATATCGTCGTTCTGAGTCCCGGCCAAATGCAGCATGAGCCGTCGCTGGGCAAGGCTCTGCGGCGGGCTCTTGAACGTGAGATGGACGAACAGGCTGCTGTGAGCAAGGAAGTCTGCGCTGAACATAACGCCACATACGTCGATATGATTCACGAGAATGTGCATGCCGATGCGTCTGATTTCTTCTCGCCCGACCATTTCCATCCCAGTGCCAAAGGCTATAGCTATATGGTCGAAGGTGTGGTCGCCAAGCTCGGCCCTTCATTCGTGCAGGACCTTGCTGCCGAATAAGAGATTGTCGGTTCATCGTCGCATTGGATGGCGATAAAAAATATTATAAAATATCGCCAACTTTGTGATAACGAATAAATTGATATCCAGATTCAATTTGATACGGAACTTGATATTGAGGTGTCGCTGTCATCTGCGAAAATGGATTGGTTCAGGAGTCATTCGGCTCCGGTTGTTTTGACACAAAAGAATAGGGGAATACGGTTATGGCTCACGTCACCGATTTCAAGGAAGCGGGATTCGACTCTCTCTTCGATGAATTGAACTGGCGAGGGCTGATTTCACAGTCCACGGACCGCGATCAGCTCGCCAAAGCGTTGAACGGCGGGCCGATCACCTACTATTGCGGTTTTGACCCTACTGCGGCATCGCTGCATATCGGCAATCTGGTGCAGCTGATCAATATGCGGCATCTTCAGGAGGCAGGCCATCATCCCATCGCCCTGGTAGGCGGTGCCACCGGACTGATCGGCGATCCGCGCCAGAGCGGCGAACGCACGCTCAACCCCAAGGATGTCGTCGAAGGCTGGGCCCGCAGGCTGAAAAAGCAGATCGGCACGATCCTCGTCACCGACGGCGACAATCCGGTACGCTTCGTCTCCAACTATGACTGGACCGCCAAGATGTCGGTCATCGATTTCCTGCGTGACGTCGGCAAGAACTTCCGCATGGGCACCATGCTCGCCAAGGACACGGTGGCACGCAGACTGAAAAGCGACGAGGGCATCTCCTTCACCGAATTCAGCTACCAGGTGCTGCAGGGCAACGATTTCCTCCATCTTTTCGACGAATACGAGTGCACGCTTCAACTGGGCGGCTCCGATCAGTGGGGCAACCTCACCAGCGGCCTCGACCTGATTCGCAAGGTGCATGGCGCGAGCGTCAACGTGTTCACCAGCCCCATCATCACCGACAGCCAAGGCAAGAAGTTCGGCAAATCCGAAGGCAACGCCGTTTGGCTCGATGCGACGATGCTGAGCCCCTACAAGTTCTATCAGTTCTGGTACAACCAGCCAGACGGAGAGATGGAGAAGCTGCTGAAGGCGTTCACCTTCCTTCCCAAGGCCGAAATCGAGCGTCTGGCGCACGAGGCCCAAGTCAACCCCGGCGCCCGTGAGGCGCAGAAGGCGTTGGCATGGGAGGTCACCAGCTTCGTCCACGGCGAAAAGACCACGCAGGAGGCGATCGATGCGGCATCGGCCTTGTTCGGTCGTGGCGGCGATCTGAAGTCCATCGGCTCCGATATGCTCGAATCTTCTATTGACGGACTCAAGATCGAAAACGAGGAAGGCGAAAAAGTCTTCGCCAAGGCGGTGATCGGCGAGCGTATCTCGCAGGCCGCAGTCTCGGCGGGTCTTTTCAAGTCGATTTCCGAGGCGCGCAAGACCATCAAGTCCGGCGGCGTCTATATCAACAACACGCGTGTTGAGGATCAGGATCAGGAATTGACCGGCGATGATTTTCTTACCGGTCACTTTGCGTTGATTCGTCGTGGCAAGAAGGCCGTAGCGGTCGTCGAACTCGGCTGACAGCAAGCGTTGAACAAGCCGATTAGAATTTATTACAGAAAAAAATTTAGGATTCCCGTTCAATTCTGAAGGCGGGAAAACCAAACCCAAACAAAAGGTATAGGCATATGGCAGAAGAACAGCGCGGCAATCGCGACGGCAATTCATACGGTCACGGTTCGTCCCGTTCAGATGGCGGCTATCGAGGCCACGGTGGATTCCGAGGCAATAATCACGGCGGCGGCTACCACAAGGGCGGTCACGGCGGGTACCGTGGTCACGATGACGATCGGCGCGGCGGCTACCGCGGCAATGGTGGCGGACACCGCGATTTCCACCGCGATGATCGACGTGACGGCGAACGCAGCGGCGGACACCGCGGATACGGTGATGGAGATCGCCGAGACTTCCACCGCGACGGTGAACGCGGCGGCTACCGTGGCGATGGCGATCGCAGGGACTTCCATCGCAATGATGACCGTCGTGGCGGCTACCGTTCCGGTGGTTACCGCGGACACGATGATGACCGCCGTGGTGGCGGTTATCGCGGCAACGGCGGCGGACACCGTGATTTCCATCGTGATGGCGATCGCAGGGACTTCCGTCGTGACGACAGACGCGACTTCCACAAAGACGGCGATCGCCGTGATTTCCACAAGGGTGGTTTCCGTCATGATGATGATCGGCGTGGTGGATACCGTGGCGATGGCGATCGCAGGGACTTCCATCGCAATGATGACCGTCGTGGCGGCTACCGTTCCGGTGGCTATCGCGGGCACGATGACGATAGGCGCGGCGGCGGGTACCGCGGCAATGATCGCCGTGACGGAGACAGGCATGATTTCCGTCGTAACGATGATCGCAGGAACGGTTACGACTCTCGAGGCAACGGCCGTCGGGACTTCCACCGAGATGATCGGCGTGACGGTGAACGCGGCGGATACAAGAGCTATAACAACCATCGTGACGATCGCCGTGATAATCGTCGCGGTGGTTATCACAACGACGGGCGTGAGGAATACATGCACAGGGGCCCGCGTCGCAATTCCGATGGGACCGTCTCGTTCCCGTCGCAGAACCCGTACACCGATCGTCGACCCGGTGAGCCCCGCATGCCCAAAGGCATGGAATGGTCGATGCTCTCCAAGGACGAGAAGGAACGGCTGAGGGGACTTTCCAAGGAGCACGCCGAGAACACCGGTCTGCACATTCTTGCCGCCTACGCGCTTGAGGAAAGCGATCCCAAGGCCGCCCGCGAACACGCCGAATGGGTCGCTCACCAGGCCTCCCGCATCGACTTCTCCCGTGAGACCCTGGCATTCATCGCTTATCGTCAGGGCGATTACAAGACCGCCTTGAAGGAGTTCCGCACCGCGCATCGCATGAACGGCTACAACGACTATCTGCCGTTCATCGCCGATTGCGAACGCGGACTCGGCAATCCCAAGCGCGCCATCGAAATGGCGATGTCCGATGACGCCAAGGAGCTCACCGGCGAGTCAAAGGCCGAGATGTTCCTCGTCTACGCCGGAGCGTTGGGTGATTTGGGGCTTTGGGACAAGGCCGTTGATGTGGTCAGCAAGCTGGCCAGCACCAAAGGTCTACCCGGCGCCTACCGTATGCGTGCCCTGCAGGCCGAACAGTATTTCCTCGAGGAATCCGGGCGCGGAGATGAAGCCGCCGATCTCGACACCACCATCGAGCAGCTTGAAAACAAGTATGCCGACATGGACGATGACGATATCGATGCCGAAGAAGTGGTCATCGACTACGATCTCGAGCGTCTGCCCGACGATATGATGGAACAGCTCGGCATCACCGAGGACGATGCGCAGTATGCACCCGTTGATCCGTATGAGGAAGACGAAGATTACGACCGCGATTCGGATTCCGACGATTCCGACGATGCTCAAGACGATGCATCTGATGAAGATGTCTCCGATGAGGAGGGCGAATCCGATGAAGAGGTAGGCGAACAAGTGGATGCGGACGCTGATACCGACGATCAGTCCCAGTCTGCCCTCGACCCGCAAACCCCGGAAGCCGAGGAAAGCGCTGAGGCGACGGCCAAGGAGAACTCCGATAGCATGGAAGTCGTCGACGAATCCGGCGAACCGGATGAGTCGGCAGATTCTCAAGCCGATGAGGAAGCCCAAGGTGAAGCCGGAGAAGATGATGAGGCTGAAACCGAAGGGGATGCCGACGATGATGAAAACGAGTTGCCTGTCGAGGAGGCGACCGCAGGTGCGCAAGACCCCACAGATCCGGCCGTCGAGCAGGAGGCCGCCGACGAAAAAGACGGATCCGGCGAAGAGGAGTAATGGCGACAGTGCTCAAGGCAACCGAACAGCCTCTCGAACAGGCGTACAAGCTGGCGTTGCTCGATCTTGACGGCGTGGTCTACAGGGGCAAAAACCCTGTGGATTACGCCAGCGAGTCGATCGCGAAAGCCCAGCATGCCGGTATGACGGTGGAATACACCACCAACAACTCCTCCCGTTATCAACAAACCGTGGCGCAACAGCTTCGCGGTTTTGGCCTTGAGGTCGAGCCTTGGCAGGTCATCACATCCTCGGTTGTGGCCGCACGAATGGTGGCACGTGCCGTGCCAAGCGGGGCCAAGGTGCTCATGGTCGGTGCCGGCCATTTGCGTGAGGAACTTGACAAGCAGGGTCTCGTCATCGTCGATCATGTCGAAGACGATCCCGTTGCTGTCATCCAAGGCTGGTATCCGCAGATCGGTTGGAATGAACTTGCCAATGCTGCTTTCGCCATCGAGAGAGGTGCAAAGTATTTCGTAACCAACCGTGATTTGACCCTACCTCGTGAGCTAGGCATCGCCCCCGGATGCGGCTCCTTGATCAACGCCGTAGTCACAGCCACTGGTGTTGAGCCAATTGCTTCGGCGGGCAAGCCAGAATCTGCCATGTATGACGAAGCGCGGCTTCTGGCCTCGAATGACGGCTCTACGTTGGTGCCCAAGGACCATTGCCTTGCCATAGGCGACAGGCTTGACACCGACATCGAGGCGGGCAATCGAGGCGGTTATGATTCCCTAGTCGTGCTTACCGGCGTTGCGGATCCCAAGCAGCTGATGCTGGCCGTTCCACATCTGCGTCCAACCTATATTGCCCTGGATCTACGCGATTTGCATGAAACGATGCCGGTGCCGGTCCAGGTTTCGAAAACCGAATGGGAATGCGAATCCGCGTCGGCCCAACTTGTCGGCAACGAAGTCCGGGTCAGTGATTCCGCCGATATCAATGCATTGCGCGCAGCCTGCAGCCTTTTGTGGAATCTGGCAGACAATGAGGGCGTCGATACTGCTACATTGCGGCTTCCTGATTTCAGGCTTTAGGAGACGAAGATGGTCGATCGATATGAACAGAGTCCTGGAACCGGCGATGTCGACGATATTGAAAGCCTGAATTCCGCTTCGTGTGAGAATCTGCGTGCTCGTTACCCGCAGCTCGAAGCGCTTGCCAGCATGGATGACGAGCAGAAAATCGAAGCGTTTCGAGCCGTTTTGGCAACGCTGAACGAGGATTTGAATCAGCAGCAGTCATGATTGTCGAAGGGCGTTGAATCATGCGTTTGGACACGTTTATGGCCTCTTCGGGCCTCGTTCACAGCCGCACCCAGGCGCAGCATCTGATTCGAACCGGAAAAGTGCAAGTCGACGGCCGACTTGCAGACAAGCCCTCGATGCAGGTGGAGGTTGCCGCAAACGTTTCGGTTGATACCGGCGACGACTATGTCTCGCGGGGAGCCTACAAGCTCCTCGGCGCTTTTGATCGGTTCGGCGATGTGGGCCTGTCGTCGCCGAAGGGGCGGCATTGTTTGGATATCGGCGCTTCCACAGGCGGGTTTTGCGACGTGTTGTTGCGCCATGGTGCCGACCAGGTCATCGCCCTTGATGTAGGGCATGGTCAGCTTGACCCACGTATTGCCGATGATCCGCGTGTCATCGAAATGAGCGGCGTCAACATCCGCGATGTCACATCCGAGGATTTGCCGTACCACCCCTCATTAATCGTTTCCGACGTGTCGTTCATTTCATTGACCTACGTGATTCCGGTTATCGCCAAGATCGCCGCAAAACAAGCGGATATCGTGCTCTTGGTCAAACCGCAGTTCGAGGTTGGCAAGGGGCATCTGGGCAAAAACGGGGTGGTGGAAGATTCGAAGCTGCGCGAAGCGGCATTGAAAACCGTTCGTGATTGTGCTGAAGCCAACGGGCTCAAGGTGGTTGCCACATGTCTTTCGCCGATACGGGGAACACATGGCAATGAGGAATATCTGCTTTATGCCACTTTGCGCTGAAGCCGTCCATCCTCGTCCTCAGCCCAACGATGCTCGATGAGTGTCGCGCTGGAAGTCTTGTCAAGTCTTAAATCTCCGTCATATATCACCTTTTCGACATGAGCATGGCCCGATAACGTTACATAACCGGCATCGATTTTCTGACAGATGGTGTCGCACAGTGCTACATTGGTGGCCACGATGCGTTTGATGTTGCTGGGCCCGAGATATTCGTCCATTCCGAATCGTTCGAACATTGCTGTACGTATCGGCACTGTTTCGAGTCTGCCAGTTTCGGTGCATTCTTTGATATCGGTATGGCCGATCAGCTTGGCCGTCGATGAGGTCAACGATTTGGCGTCGATGGTTCCGTTGACTTGGATGGTCTCCTTGACGGTGATTTGCATACTTGTCTTCATTTTACCGATGAACACGATGTTGCGTGCACAGATGCGTTGCCGGGCGCAGACACTACCGTGTCCGGAAAGGGAATCGGCGATGATTTCGCCTGACGCGTTCAGCATTCCTCCGTCGATGACGATTCGACGTCCTTGACAGGTTGACGTCTGTAGGATTCCTTTGACTACGAGCGTGTCGAATTTGGCATTCTCTTGCAGTACGGCGTTACCGTGGGTGATGAGGATATCGTAATTGCCGCCTTTGATGAATCCGCCGAATGTATTGAGGTTCATTTGTTTCGCCTTCTTTCCGGCAAGCCTGGCAGTTGGGTTTTGCACTTTGCTTTCTGTATTATCGGAAATGAAGGCAAAAATAAAATCGAGTAAGGGAAATCGATGAAAATTCAAGATTTCTTGATATTACAAAATATTGAATAATATCTGCAAATATGGATCAATCGTTCGAAGTTTGATGAATGCACTGATTGCTTCAGGATTTTCACATTGCCGACACCCGTTATTGAGGGTTCGTTTTGGGGTAAGCTCGTTTTGTAGACACTGTCCGGTTAGGATATGGATAGAAACCGATTGTGTTTTCGAAATTTTGACGTGCGGAAAGAGGCAGGACGATGGTCGGTAAACGCCATGCGGTCATGGTCACTCATGCTCATCTTCGTGAGACCAGCCTTGTCGTGCGCGAGGCGGTCGAGCAGCTTGAGCGCGCCGGGTTCTGCGTTCGAATCGTCGACAGCCTCGATCCGCCGGGATTCGGTGAGTCTTCCCCCATCGTCGACAGCGACACGGAGATTGTGGTCGTGCTCGGCGGGGACGGCACGATTCTGGGTGCGGCGGAACTGGTCCACAATACCGAAGTTCCCATTCTCGGTATCAATCTGGGACATGTCGGATTTCTTGCGGAATTCGAGAGTTTTCAATTAAGCGAAGCCATCGCCCGTGTCGCCGGTCGGGACTATTCGATTGATGAACGCAATCTGGCGAATGTGTCCGTGACTTCTCCGGACGGCAGCACGACGCTCAGCGATTGGGCGTTGAACGACATCACCATCCAGCAGGCCGATCGCGACCACATGATCGAGCTTTCCGTCGGCGTCGATGGGGTGGAGGCCAGCTCGTTCAGCTGCGATGGCGTGATCATCTCGACGCCGACCGGCTCGACGGCCTATGCGTTCTCCGCAGGGGGTCCGATTATCTGGCCGGACGTCAAGGCCTTGCAGCTGATACCGCTGGCCGCCCATGCCCTGTTCACACGCCCGATGGTGATCGGGGAGCATTCGCGCTTCACCGTCGATCTGATTGACGATTCCCTGACCGAGGGCTGGATCTGCTGCGATGGCAGAAGGAAGATGAGACTCGGGTACGGAACCAGGACCACCGTCCATCTTTCCTCGCGCACTGTCAGGCTCGCCAGCCTTTCCGGCGTGCCGTTCACCAATCGTCTGGTCACCAAGTTCAACCTTCCCAGCGTCAGTCTTCGTCAACGTTCGCGTCTCGAGGAACGCAAACGGGAAGGCATCATCGCCAACGAAAACAAAGCCCGTGCAGATCAGCAAAATGTTGCCCGACAAGGTTCATCCGAAAGGTGAAACACGATGCTTGAAGAACTGGAAGTGCGCAATCTCGGGCCCATTCGTTCTGCACTATTGAGTCCGAACAAGGCAATGACCGCCATTACCGGTGAAACCGGTGCAGGCAAATCGATGCTGTTGAGCGCGATTCGTCTTATCTCGGGAGCGACGGCCAGCGTGGCGCGGGTATCCGCCGGCGCGGATTCGGCGTGGGCCCAGGGAATTTTCGATGTCGACGAAAACGGTGAGGCGACCCGTCTCGCGCAGGATGCCGGAGCATTGGATATCGATGGCGAAAAGAGCGACCCGGATCCCGACGAAATCGGTCGGCAAGAGCTTTTCCTCTCGCGTATGGTTCCTGCTTCCGGACGTTCCAGAGCGGTATTGTGCGGACACAGCGTTCCCAGGAATGTGCTTGGCAACGTCGCCGCACAGCTGGTCACCATTCATGGGCAGGCCGATCAGATGCGTCTGGCAGCGCCGGCGCGGCAGCGGGAATTTCTCGATATGGCCGCCGACGACACAGCCGAACGTGACGCCTATCGTCAAGCCTGGCAACAGCTGCAGATCATTGACCAACGGTTGAGCAATGTCACCAATCAGGAGGCATCGACCCGCGCACGAACGGATTACCTGCGGGAATCCATCGAACAGATCAACAAGGTGGATCCCAAACCTGGTGAAGACGAGGAACTCAAGGAGAAACGCTCACGCGTCGAAAACGCAGCGGAAATCGCCCAGGGTGTGGGGTCGGCGCTTTCTGCATTGGATGCCTCGCAAGTGGATTCCGACAGCGACGCACAAGGAGCCTCCGATGCCATCACCCATGCCATCCAGGCATTGCGCACAATCCATGTAGGCGGCTCGTTTGGCCAGGCCGCCGACCGCTTGGAGTCGTTGAACGCCGATCTTTCCGATATCGTGTTCTCGCTTTCCAACGAAGTGGATACCGACGGTGATGCCGAGGGATTGGATGCCATCAACTCCCGCATTCACGAACTCGACGAGCTGACTCGACGTTGGGGGCCGACTCTCGAAGACGTCATCGCCTGGCGGGACAAGGCGGTGTTCGAAGTCGAAGATCTGGACGCCTCGCCAGAAAAGATCGATGAACTCAAGGCACAGCATCAACAGGCTTTCGACGATGCGTTGAAAGCAGCTCTAGTGTTGAGCAAAAAGCGCAAAGATGCAGCTGCGGCTCTGGCCAATACTGTCACCAAGGAGCTTTCGGCTTTGGCCATGGCTGGAGCAGGGCTTGAGATTCGAGTTGTGCAGCGCAAATCGGCGTCGAAGGATAAGACGGTTTCGAAAAATGGTGAGGCAGACGCTGATTCTTCTACCTGGCCGTTGGACGGCAATGGTATCGACGATATCGAATTCCTGTTCACACCGTTCCCGGGTTCACCTCAACTTCCGATGGGCAAAAGCGCTTCAGGCGGCGAGTTGAGCCGACTCATGCTGGCATTGGAGCTGTCCGTAGCTGAAAAGCGGACTGCAGGTTCAAGTGATATGACGTTCATCTTCGATGAGGTCGATGCCGGGGTAGGAGGGAAGGCAGCGGTTGAACTTGGCAAGCGCTTGGCGAAGCTCTCCCAGACTTCGCAAGTTATCGTGGTCACTCACTTGGCACAGGTTGCCTCGTGGGCCGACTCCCAATTTGTAGTGAGCAAAGGCACCGCGAAAGCCCAGAGCGCCAGCTCAAAGGCGAGTGTGGAAACGACCGTCAATGAGGTCACCGGAGATGCCCGTATCCACGAAATCGCCAGAATGCTCTCCGGCAGCGAATCCGCCACGTCCCTGGATCACGCCAAAGAACTACTCGATTCCAGTAAGTTATAATTGCGTTTTAAAACTTACGATTTTGCGTGGGCCGTTGGGGGTTCCGATGAACTCTCACGGGACACTTTGGCTGAGCCGTAAAGTTGAAGACCAGTGGGCTTCAACTAGGCGAAGTGAGCGCGATTTATTGAGCGCGAAGGCAAAATCTTTGATTTTGCGGCCAAGCCTACGCCCGAGAAAGTTTATCGGAACCCCCAACTCCTAAGCTCGATGGTTACGTTTCGTAATATATAAATATTCGCTTTAGGCGGTTTCTTTGTGCAAGTGAGCAGAGTTAGTTCCCTGTAGCATGAGCTGTTGTGTTGTGGCGGGATATGCGATGATTAGGCGTAAGGCTTGGTCTACCGGCCTGGAAGGGTGCCTGAGCATTGTGTATATCCCGCCACAACAGCGTTGGTAGTTTGGAGAGAGTGTATGAAGACGAACGAAGGCAAAGCAGCCATCTTTGATTTGGATGGGACGTTGCTTGACTCGATGGACGTTTGGCATCAGGTTGATGTTGATTTCTTTCGTAGCCGTAATATCCCGCTGGCTGACGATTATATGGGCGTCGTCAACGCGATGCGGCCTGAGGAAGTGGCACGTTACACGATTGAGCGTTATGGCCTTGACGACACACCTGCTGAGCTGGCCGAGCTGTGGGACTCGATGGTGCTTGAGGCGTATGGCACTACTGTCGAGGCCAAACCTCATGCGGTTGAATATCTGGATTATCTGAAGTCAAGTGGTGCACGGCTGGCCGTGGCGACATCGCTTTCATCACAGGTGCGTGAGGTTGCCATGGAGCATGTGGGAATCCGGAAGCTCTTTGATGCAGTGGTGAGTGTGGAGGATACCGATGCGAAAAGCAAACACAGTCCGGAAGTTTATCTTGCCGCAGCGTCGCGTTTGAAAACAGCGGCGAAGGATTGCACCGTGTACGAGGATTTGCTGGTGGCGGTGAAGGCTGCGAAATCTGCGGGCATGCATGTTTGGGCGATGGAAGATGACTATTCACTTAAGGACAGGCCTGCTATCACACGGATTGCCGATGGAATGATCAGAGACTTTGAGGATGCACCTAAGGTGCTTTGAGATATGGCAGTTGGCCATCAAATTTCGTAAGTGCGATATCGGTTTTATTGGGGAAACGCTTATTTTGCAGGTGTTTGCAAATAAACGAAACTGTTATGGTGTTGATTTGCACAGTGAATTAAACTGTTATATAGTTATATGTAACAGTAGAACTGTTGAGGAAAGTCAAGAATTCTACTGGACGCTGATCAGAAACAGAAAGGGGCATAGATGAAACTGATCATCTCATCCGTGTCCGGGGAACCGATCTACGAGCAAATCAAGCGTCAGATACGTCAGGCCGTACTTAGCGGCGAGCTCAAGGGCGGGGAGGCGCTGCCAAGCCTGCGCAAGCTGGCCCGCGAGCTGCGTATCTCCGTGCTCACCGTCACCCGTGCGTACAACGAGCTGGCGGATGAGGGCATCGTCGTCAATGTGCAGGGCAAGGGAACGTTCGTCGCCGAAAAGGGTGATGAACGAATGAAAAAGAAGCTCACCGCCCAGGTGCGCAACGCCTTGCGACAGGTGGGAGTCGCGGCCAAAGCGGCCGATATCCCGCTTATCGACCTGATGGACATGCTCGAGAACGCATACAGGAAAGCCAAGTGAGATTCACTGGCAAGCATGACAGCGCGCAGGCGCATACGGGACTGCGCAACGCCAGCCAACCATCGTTCGTTGACTTGCCAATGAAAGTTTCCCTGCAGACTGTATCGGTTCGCCGTTGAACAGGAAAGGAACACGATGATGACCCAGTCATCACCTACAACAATCACATCCGGCACACAGAACGTCTCTGCTGCCGGCAGTGCTGTGCCGATGGCGTTGAGCGTCACTGATGTCAGGAAAAGCTACGATTCCGGTTTCGCTCTCGGCCCGGTGACCTTCGACCTGCCGATGGGCTACATCATGGGTCTTATCGGCCCGAACGGCGCCGGCAAGTCCACGCTGATCAAGCTCGTCCTCAATATGATTCATCGCGATGCCGGCTCGATCGGCGTGCTGGGACTCGACAACATCGCCGACGAGGTCAAGGCCAAAGAGCAACTCGGCATCGTCTTCGACACCAGCTATTTCTCGACCTATTGGACAGTGAAAATGGCCGGACAAGTCATGGCTACCATGTATGACACCTGGAATCAGGCCAAATTCGAGCAGTACCTCGACCGATTCGGACTTGAAATGAAGAAGGTCGTCAAGGATCTTTCGCGTGGCATGCAGATGAAGCTGATGATTGCGGCCGCCTTGAGTCATGATGCGAGACTGCTGATTCTCGACGAACCGACCAGTGGACTTGACGTGCTCGCGCGCGACGAGCTGATGGATATCCTCCAACGATACGTGGAAGACGGAAAACACAGTGTACTGTTCAGTACCCATATCACTTCTGACCTCGAACGTGCCGCCGACTTTATCACCTATATCACCCAAGGCCAGCTTTATTACACCGGTCCGAAGGACGAGTTCGAGGATTCCTTCCGTGTGGTCAAAGGTGGTCTTGACCAGGCATCCGGCATCGAACCATACATTGTCGGGCTTCGCCGTTTCAGCACCGGTTTCGAAGCATTGGTCCATCGTGAGGTCGTTGACGAAATAACTGGCGAAACTCCTGAATTGATGAGTGAACCGGTGTCCATCGATGACATTATCCGCCTGACGAATGCGGCCAAGGCGTTTCCGGACACGAACGAGGAGTGAAGGACATCATGGATTCCAAACAAATCAACAAGGCATTCCGCATCGACATATACAAAATACTGGCATGGAGCAGCGGTAAAGGTATTGGCAGCGGCAGTGTGCTACTCCTGGTGGGTCTGCCGTTACTCTTCGCAATCATGGCGAGGATTGGCGGCAATGATGGAATAACAGGCCCCATGAGCGGTGGCATTACCGGATTGTTGGTCGCCATATCAGGCATGATGGGGATAATGGTGTTCAGCTATGAAGACCAGACGGGAACGGCGAAACTTAACTGTCTGCTACCTGCCTCCCGCGCGAACCAGGTCGTCGGCAGATATGCCTTCACTCTGCTCTGCATAGTCATTGCTGCTTTGTTGCAGGTGATTTGCGGGCTGGTGATGTATATGCCTCACAGCATGGGTGCCGTGGCTGGGTTGACTGTAATAGTGTTGGCGGTAGGCACCATCTATGCCAGCTTGACGTTGCCAATTGGCTATCGCTTCCCGGCGACCAAGGCGATGGGCTATGCGCTCCTTCTATTGGTCGCTCTCGGCGCGATTATGGTGCTTATCGGATTCACGATGCCGGAGGCGACATTGAACAAGGTGGTTCATTTCGTTACCACTGCCAAGCTGGGGCCCTTCCCTGGATATCCATTATCGGCATCATCGTAGCTGTGGTGATGTTCGCTCTTTCCTGCAGACTCTCGATGCATATCTACGAGCGCAAAGAACTGTAAATCATCAGAGAGGGGCTTACGGAGAACGAATAAGCCTTCCGTAAGCCCCTTTTCTTTAAGCTTATGACTTTAGAGCTGTTGAGAAGCGTTCCTGACGTAATCGGCCATCTCACCGATATCGATGACATCGGTAAAGCGTTCGGTGGCGTGTTCCAGCCCGCGCAGGTTCTTGGGGGCGGTGGTGCCGGTGGCCTGTGCAAGACGATCCATGCACTCGAAGTCGGAGCCGGTGGTGTCAAGGCCGAGCGCACGGCCGACCACGCGCGGGAACTTGTATGGGCTGGCAGTGCTCAACAGCACGCGCGGCATAGTCGATTCCCGTGGTTCTTGTGACATCACATGGTAACCGCAGGCGGTGTGCGGGTCAATGACGTAGTGGTTGTTCTTCCAGCATTCGGTGATGGCCTGACTCACCTCGTCCTCGTCGGCCCAACCGCAGGAGAACAGTCCACGGATTCGTTCAAGCAAGGGCTCCGGAATCGTGAACGAACCCTTGTTCTGCAAATCGTCCATGAGGTTGCGAATCAATTCGGTGTCGCCGTCCGACATGTAATAGAGCATACGTTCAAGGTTCGAGGAAACGAGGATATCCATCGACGGCGAGGTGGTCTCAAAGAACGGACGCTCACGGTTGTAGGTGCCGGTGGTCAGGAAGTCGAAGAGCACGTTGTTGCGATCGCTGGCCACGATGAGCCGTCCGACCGGCAGGCCGAGTTTCTTGGCGTAGTATCCGGCGAGGATGTCGCCGAAGTTGCCGGTGGGCACCACGAACTCGACTTCATCACCGACCTTGATGGCCCCGCGCTCGACGAGTTGCGCATGGGCGGAGAAGTAATAGACAACCTGCGGCACAAGCCTGCCGACGTTGATGGAGTTGGCGGAGGAAAGCGAGACGTTGTGGCCTTCCATAAGTTTCGCCGCCAGAGCTTTGTCGCCGAAAATGCGTTTGACGGCGGTTTGCGCATCGTCGAAATTGCCACGTACGGCGCAGACATTGACGTTCGAGCCGGCCTGCGTGGTCATCTGCAGACGCTGAATCTCGCTGACCTTGCCCTCTGGGTAGAAAACGGTGATTCCTGTTCCAGAAGTATCCGCAAATCCCGCGAGCGCCGCTTTGCCGGTGTCGCCGGACGTGGCGGTCAGCACCATCACCTTGTCGCCAGTCTCCGACGAGCGGAAGGCGTGCGGGCCATAAACTGCGGAAGGATCTGCAGCGCGACGTCCTTGAACGCGCTCGTCGGTCCGTTGAAGAGTTCGAGGATGTAGTCGTCGTCCAACGGTTTCAGCGGGGTGATCGCACGGTCGAGCCACTGAGAGCCGTATGCCGCGTGCACGCATTCGTCAAGTTCCGAGCTCGAGAAATCGGGCAGCAAGGCACCCAGCACGGTGCGGGCCATGTCTTGATAAGGTTTGCCGACCAGTTCGGCGACGTCAACCTGCTGCTCGCCGAGGTCATCGGTGACAAACAGTCCTCCGTCGTCCGCAAGACCCTGACGGATGGCTTGGCGGCTGTTCAACTCTTCGGAAGAACCTCTGGTGCTATGAAAGGTGGTGTTCATCACAAATGCCTCGTTTGCTCTGACGGTCTTGTAATTTTGCTGATACAACAGTCTAATGGAATGCAAGGCCGAATACCGGCGGTGTCCAAATCAATGGATTCGGATTCGTTTTGGACGAGGTAAGGCCTACAATCGTTGGCAACAGAACGGTGAATATCTGCTTTGATGGTGATTGGAAATATCAGTTTCGAAAAGCAGATTGATGGATTTCGGGGAGAGCTTCATGGTCGCAAATGGTCATCAGGATTCGGTGGTTCTCGATTCGGATGTGTTCCGGCAGGTCTGCTCCATGGGCGATGCTGCGGCACAGGCGCAGCAGGTGCTGTCTGAAGCCAATAGCGAGCAGAAGAACACATTGCTCAATGCCATTGCGGACGAGCTTGAAGCCGGGAGCAAAGCCATCGCCGAAGCCAATGGTTTTGACATGATTGCCGCAAGGCAGTCCGGCATGAGTGAGGGGAGCTCGACCGTCTGCTCTTTGACGAGCAGCGAATAAAGGCTGCGGCCGATGGCGTCCGTCATGTAGCCACCCTTCCCGATCCGGTCGGCGAGGTCGTGCGCGGCTCAACGCTGCTCAACGGCTTGCGCTTGAACGAGGTTCGGGTGCCGATCGGCGTATTCGGCATGATCTATGAGGCCCGGCCCAACGTCACGGTCGACGTCGCCTCGTTGTGCCTCAAATCCGGCAATGCCGTCCTGTTGCGTGGCGGGCACGAGGCGCAGCATACCAACGAGGCCACACTCGCCGTCATCCAGAAGGTGCTGCGCGAGCAAGGCTTCGACCCGGCGCTGGTCGTCTCTGTCGACAGGTTCGGGCGTATGGGCGCCACGGCGATGATGGAGGCGCGCGGCCATATCGACGTGCTGGTGCCACGCGGGGGAGCCGGACTCATCCAGGCCGTCGTGCGCAATTCCAAGGTTCCGGTCATCGAAACCGGGGCCGGCAACGTCCACATCTATGTCGACAAAGCCGCGGATTTCGCTAAGGCCATCCCCATCATCCTTAACGCCAAAACGCAGCGGGTCGGTGTCTGCAACGCCGCCGAAAAGCTCATCGTCCATCACGACGTGGCCAAAGACTTTCTGCCCTTGGCGGCGCAGGCGCTTGCCGATGCCGGAGTGGAACTTCACGCCGACGATGAGGCGTATGCAATCATTGAGGGCAGCGACATCGAAAATGTGAACCTGCTTCATGCCACGCCCGAGGACTGGGATACGGAATACCTCGCCCTGAAAATGGGGGTGAAGGTCGTGGACTCGTTGGACGAGGCCATCGACCATATCAACGCCCATTCCACCGGTCATACCGAATGCATCATATCAGAGGATTACAGCGCTATCGAACGCTTCACCAGGCGCATCGATTCGGCGGTGGTCATGGCCAATGCCTCCTCAAGGTTCACGGATGGCGGTATGTTCGGTTTTGGAGCCGAATTGGGCATCTCGACGCAGAAGCTGCATGCCCGCGGACCGATGGGACTTACGGAAATGACCACCACCAAATGGATCGGCTACGGCACCGGCCAGGTGCGGGCCTGAAGACAAGCGAAGGACATGATATGAACGACGCTGAACACAGCAACGACGACGCTGGCATCAAGGGCGCTGACAACAATCTGGAAGGCAATATTTCCGCAAGCCAGAATCCTGACAACCAGCCGGCGACCGCTACCGCCACAACGGACGGGCAGAAAATGTCAGAAGGCGAGGAAGCGGCGCAGGAAAAGGGACAGGCCGATTACCTGCTGGCCAAAGATCGCGGCATCGACATGAGCAATCCCCGCATCGGCCTGAAGATCGCCTCGGAGCGTCTCGCCATCGTGCGTTACGTCTTCCTGGTCCAGGTCGAGGACGGCATCGCCACCGCCGACCAGCGGGCCTCCTTGGAGTACGCCGACGCGGCGCTGGTCGGATGGCCGGAAATGGACGCGGACGACGTCGTCGACCTCGATGAGGACGGCAAAAAGACCGTGGCCGAGCGTCTCTCCGCCATGGAGCACTATATCGCCGAATTCAGCAGGCAGGAAGCGCAAGGCGGCATCGACGCCATGACCGACCTGCTGATCCGTGCCAGCGAGTGCGTCGCCTCCGTGCGTCGCCTTTACCAACCCGATTTCCCGATTCCGACGTTTGCCGAGATCCGCCGTGTGGTGCAGGACGAATACGACGAGGACATGGGCAAAATCGACACCAGCCAGCATGCCACCGCCGAAAAGATCGAGGAACAGACGGAACAGGCCGACGAAAAACGCGAAGAGACCGTGTCGGACCAATCCCAGAACAACGACAAGACCAACCACAAAGGGCATGGCAAAGCATGAGCGACGCCCCGATTCCTGTTGGCTCGCTGTCCGTGGGCAATGATGCTGAATTGGTTGAGCATAGGAAAAACGCCGATGCCGCGCCTGCCGTACCTGATAGCGAAAGTTCGCAGCATTGTGAACCGGCTCGAAAAATGTCTGGCCTTTCCGACCAGCCGGATCCCAACTTCATCGATGCCTCCAAGGTGAAACCCATCGACAAGCACGGCAAAGACGGACGTCGTCGCATCGGCATTATGGGCGGCACCTTCGATCCCATCCACAACGGCCATTTGGTGGCGGCAAGCGAGGTGGCATGGGTCTACGACCTGGATGAGGTGATTTTCGTGCCGACAGGCCGACCCGCGTTCAAGCTCGACAAGGACGTGACCAACGCCGAGGACCGCTATCTGATGACCGTCATCGCCACGGCCTCCAACCCCAAATTCACCGTCTCCCGCGTCGATATCGACCGCCCTGGCGTCACCTATACGATTGATACGCTACGCGACATCCGCGCATTGAACCCCGATGCCGAGCTCTTCTTCATCACCGGAGCTGATGCCGTCGCGGAGATCCTCAAGTGGAAGGAAGCGCGAAACATGTTCGGGCTGGCGCGCTTCGTCGCGGTCACCCGTCCCGGCTACCAGAGCCCTGAACACATGCGCACCCAGATCGAGGTCGACACCTTGGAGATTCCGGCCTTGGCGATTTCATCGACCGATGTCCGCCATCGGGCCTCGCTGGGAGAGCCGGTATGGTATCTCGTCCCCGACGGCGTGGTGCAATACATCGCCAAACACGGGCTGTATACCTAGCCCTGATTTTTGTTCCGTCATGTTATTCTTGGTGTAGGTGATGAATTTCACCGATAAACCAATGGAGGTATGACGATGAAAAAGATCCGGCTTCGTATTGTTCAGGTTTGTCTGTCAGTGATTATCCTTTTGCAGGCAGTATTGGTAACTAACGGGCAATGGTTGCTGAGCTACGGATATGTAGGTTCGGTGTTTATGGCGCTGAATATAATTTGTGTCTTTGTCGTACTTTACGAGTTCTTGTCGGTTTTCGACCATTCGGAGACCTCGCGCGATCGGGACAAATCCGATGCGGACGAACCGTGTGTGTCCACGTCGCGTTGAGCAGCTAACATGGCTTTGGTTCATACAGACGAATAACGTTTGGAGACATGGTGAGCGCAATCCTAGAAGGAAAGCCCAGTAAGAATCTCATTCTCGTCACCGGCAGGGTTCATCCCCAGCTGGCGACGGACGTCGCAAGCCAGCTTGGCATCGACGTTTTGAAAACCACCGCATACGATTTCGCAAATGGGGAAATGTATGTGCGATACACCGAATCGGTGCGTGGCGCCGACGTCTTCGTGCTGCAAAGCCACGCCGGAGATGTCAACAAGGCCATCATGGAACAGCTCATCATGATCGATGCGCTCAAGCGTGCCTCGGCCCGTTCCATCACCGCCGTCTGCCCGCTTTTGGGTTATTCCCGCCAGGACAAGAAGCATCTTGGCCGAGAACCCATTTCCTGCCGCCTGGTTTTCGATCTGTTGCGTACGGCGGGTGCCGACCGCGTGATGAGCGTCGACCTGCATGCCGCACAGTCCCAAGGCTTCTTCGACGGGCCGGTCGATCATCTGATCGCCATGCCGGTGCTTGTCGATTACATCCGCGACCGTTTCCAAGGCAATCTCGACAACGTCGCCGTGGTCTCGCCCGACGCCGGCCGCATCCGCGTGGCCGAGCAGTGGGCGCAACGCCTGGGCGGCGGGCCGCTCGCCTTCGTCCACAAGACCCGCGACATCAACCGTCCCAACCATGCCACATCCAATCGTGTAGTCGGTGACGTGGTCGGCAAGGACTGCGTCCTGGTCGACGATCTCATCGATACCGGCGGCACCATCGTCGGTGCCTGCGACGTTCTGAAGCGGGCCGGCGCCAAGTCGGTGACAGTGGTGGCCACGCACGGCGTGCTCTCCGACCCTGCGGTCGAGCGTCTCAAGAACTGCGGCGCACGCGAGGTCGTTTTGACCGACACCGTGCCGATCGATGAGTCCAAGCGTTGGGACGGGCTTACGGTCCTTTCCATCGCACCGTTGCTCGCCAGCGCCATTCAGGCGGTTTTCGAGGACGGCTCGGTCGCCAGGCTTTTCGACAACTACCCCGAACATCACGGGCAAGGCTTCCTCTTCGCGTGATTTGACGACGTCCAAGCTTGCACGGTTTGCTGGTCGTTTGTTATTCGACTTGAGACGATTCGTCTGTCGCGCGTGTCGAGTTGTCAGAGGCAACCAGCATAATAGAAAATCGGTTCGGTCTTATGGCCGTTCCATTCCTCCATGGTGTAAAGGCAGCACACGGGTCTTTGGAACCCTTAGTCTTGGTTCGAATCCAGGTGGAGGAACTTGTTCAACCGGCTGGCTTCCGTGTATCGGATACCAGCCGGTTCTCATATTTTAACGGCGTGTTTCGCTTTCGAAACAGGAATTGGAGTGGATATGGCATTGAGTGCAGCGATCATACTGGCAGCCGGCGAAGGCACGCGCATGCGTTCGTCAAAGCCGAAAGTGCTCCATGAACTGGCCGGCAAGACCTTTCTCGAGCGTGTGATGAGTTCCGTTTCCGCCCTCGAGCCCGAAACCCTTGCCGTAGTGGTTCATTATCAGGCCGAGCGCGTTGCGAAAGCCGCGAAAAGCTACAACGAACATGTCGAGATCGTCAACCAGGACGACATTGCCGGCACCGGACGCGCCGTGCAATGCGCTATGAACCAGCTTGATGCCGACGGGAGGCTTACCGGTTCGGTGCTCATCGCCGCCAGCGACATGCCGCTGCTCGATACCGCCACCCTTGATGCGCTTCTCGCCTTCCACAAGGCCAGCGGCAATGACGCCACCGTGCTCACCGCCAATCTTGAGGACCCGACCGGCTACGGCCGCATCATCCGCGACAGCGACGGCAGCGTGCTGCGCATCGTCGAGCAGAAGGATGCCAACAGCAGCGAGCTGGCGGTTCACGAGATCAACACCTCCGTCTATGTCTTCGACGCGGCGGTGCTCGCCCGTGCGGTGCAAGGCCTGGATTCGAAGAATGCACAAGGCGAATTCTATCTCACCGACGCTCTCGAGACCGCGCGAAAGAACGGCAAGGTCGGCGCACTCGCGGCGTCCGACTCCTTAAGTGTCGAAGGCGTCAACGACCGCGTGCAGCTGGCCCACCTTTCCCGCACGCACAACCTGCGTACCTGCGAGCGTTGGATGCGCGCAGGCGTGACGATTCCCGATCCGCAAACCACGTGGATCGAAGACGACGTCGAGTTGGCGCAGGACGTCACGGTCCTGCCGGGAACCTTCCTGAAGGGGCATACCACAATCGCCGAAAACGCGGTTATCGGACCTTACACCACGCTGATCGACGCCCGGATCGAGGCCGGAGCCACTGTCGAACGCAGCCGTGTGCAAGAGACCCATATCGGCCCTGATGCCAATATCGGCCCATGGACCTACCTGCGTCCGGGCAATGTGCTCGAAGCGGGCACGAAGGCCGGCGCGTTCGTGGAGATGAAGAAGGCGCATATCGGAGCCGGCACCAAGGTTCCGCACCTGAGCTATATGGGCGACGCCGAACTGGGGGAGAACTCCAACGTGGGCGGCGGTTCCATAACCGCCAACTACGACGGCGTGCACAAGAACCGCACCCATATCGGCTCGAACGTCCATGTCGGTGCCGGCAACCTCTTCGTAGCGCCCGTCGAGGTCGGCGACAATGTCACCACCGGAGCCGGATCCGTCATCCGCCACGCGGTGCCGGACGATTCGATGGTATATTCGGAGAACACACAACACGTAGTAGAGGGCTGGAAGCCCGAATGGGAGCGTTGATTCATGACAGCATTGCAAAGTACGATTGAGGCCCTGCGTCTGGCTGCGGCGGCGGCCGACCGGGTCAAGGCCACCGACCTCGTCGCCTTCGACGTCACCGGCCCCATCGCCATCACCGACGCCATGCTCATCGCCACGGCATCCAGCGAACGTCAGGTTCTGGCCGTGGCCGAAGAGGTCGAGAAGGAGCTTTACACCAAGGGCGGAAAACTTGAGCCCATCAGCCGCGAAGGCCTCGATGAAGCTCGTTGGGTGCTGCTTGATTACGGTGATTTCGTCATTCACGTCATGCATGAGGAAGAGCGCGGATACTACGATCTTGAGCGATTGTGGCAGGATTGCCCCGCTATCGACCTTGAGCTTCCGAAGGAGCCCGAACACCGGCCCGCCGACGGGCACACCGCCGACGAACGCGTCTGAAAAGCCACGGGCACGGCGCCGGTCATTGCGGCCACGTTGAAAATTTAGACCACTCCGTCAGTATATTAGGAGTCACACGATGGATTTCAGTACCTTATTCGATCCCAATGTCCACGTTCGTTCATTGACCTTGGTGCGTCACGGACGTACCTCGTACAATGCCTCCGGCCGTGTTCAGGGAGTCACCGACATCCCACTCGATGAGATAGGCGACTGGCAGGTCCGCCAGACCGGCAAAGCATTGAAAGAGCTGTATGTCGACGGCGAGAAGGACCAGGCACGACACCGCCTGATCGTCGCGTCGGATCTGGGCCGTGCCATGGCCACAGCCCATGCTTTCGCCGATCTGATCGGCGAGGAGGTCCACCCGGATCCGCGTGTGCGCGAACGGCATTACGGCGATTGGGAAGGCCATGCCACTCGTGAGATCATGGAAAGGTACCCGGATGATTTCATTTCGTGGCTCCATGGCGAGGGCGGCGAGCTCAAGCACCACGTCGAGCCGGACAAGCATGTAGGGCAGCGGGCCACGCAAGCCATAGCGGAATGGGCAGGCAAGGCCGAACCCGATACCGACCTGTTTGTCTTCTCGCATGGCGCCTGCATCGCCGACACGGTACGGACCCTGCTGAACGCAGACAATGACGCGGACGCCAATTCAGCGGTCTTTTCGATGCGCAACGCGCACTGGGCAAGGCTCATTCCGATCGCCATCGCAGGCAAACCGCTGCGCTGGTCGCTTTCCGAGTACAACCACGGCCCATCCATCGCCGATACCCCCGAATGGGAGAATCCCAAGCTCTGATTGGTTTACCCTGATTTCGGCCGATATTGCCTCGTTTTCCAGGTTTTCACTCCGCTTAGCCCAGTCATACAATACTTAGGTGTTTAGTCTTACATATGGATTTTTAGGCTAGAATAATAAATGTATGGCAACGATATGTTTTCGTACTCCGACCGTCAAATAACCGCTATTCGGTGAGGGTCGGGCGGATTGAATCTCAAGAACAAGGGGAAATCATTATGGGTATTTTCGACGACGCCAAGGATGCAGCCAAGCAGGCTGGCGACAAGCTCGGCAAAGTAGCTGCCGATGTCAAGGACAAAGCCACCGATATGGTAGACGACACCAAAAAAGAAGGCTGATGATGTCAAAGACAAGTTCTCCGACAAGGCTGATGAGGCCAAGGCGAAGGGCGAAAGCGCAGTAGCGCAGGGCAAGGAGCAGGCCACTGAGGCCAAGAACGCTGTCAAGCAGCAGGTTCGCGACAACAAGTGAGAATGGTGCTTCTGCTGAGGTGGATTGCTTCGCGCTCGATCTGGAATTGAGCAGGGCGCCTGCACCAAGATAAAAGCCGTCGTCGTGTAAAAGCGTTTCGACGGCTTTTATTATCCCTTATATATGATTATCGCATTATCAAAAAAATTCCTCTGTCGACTGGAAAGTGTGTGCTTCGTGACGGCAGGTCAATGAGTGCAATACATTTAGGCGACTGGTGAACACGATTAAAGCTCTGCCTGATTCACTTTCTGCTGGTAAGGTTAAAAGTCGATAACGGCACGACAGCGGGCCTGGCACGAAACGAGGCATGAGATGAATGAAATGAGCCGTAGAATCTGGTGGCAGGTTTATCCTTTGGGTTTCTGCGGAGCTCCCGTCCGCCCGCAATCTGATGCCCAACGTCAAAGAAAGCCCAGGCTCGAGCGCCTGATCAATTGGCTGGATTATATGAAGGGGATGGGCTGCAACGGCCTTTTGCTCGGTCCCGTTTTCGATTCGGACACCCACGGCTATGACACCATCGATTTCTACAGGATCGACCCGAGACTCGGCGATGACGAGACGTTCGGGCGTCTGGTCGAAGCCTGCCACGAACGCGACATCGCATTGATGCTCGACGGTGTCTTCAACCATGTCGGCAGGGACTTCCCGGAGTTCCAACGAACGAAAAGAAGCGCAAGACAAGATGAAGGCCGGCAAACCCGTCGGGCACGACAGCGATGACATGTTCAGCTTCTCTGCGGCGCAGGACGGGACACTTGATTATGCAAAATTCGAGGGTCATGCCATCTTGCCGGCGTTCAACCACGATGCGCCCCGCGTCGCCGCTCTGGTGACCGATGTGATGACCCATTGGATGCGGCGTGGCGTGGATGCCTGGCGTTTGGACGCGGCCACAACGGTGCCGACATCATTCTGGGCAACAGTCCTGCCGCGCGTACGCCGTGAGATTCCCGATGCCTGGTTCATGGGCGAGGCGATACAGAGCGACTATCCACAGTTCGTACACGACTCCACCGTCGACACCGTCACCCAGTACGAACTGTGGAAAGCGATATGGAGCAGCCTTAAAGACGGCAATTTCTTCGAGCTCGACTGGTGTCTCAAACGCCATGACGCTTTCCTGGATACCTTCATACCCCAGACCTTCATCGGCAACCACGATGTCACCAGGATCGCCAGCCAGATTCAGGACGAGGAAAAGCTCGCATTGGCGGCTGTGATCCTTTTCACGGTCGGCGGTACACCCTCGGTCTATTACGGCGACGAACGGGCGATGTCGGGAGACAAAACCGACGGTGTCGGCGGTGATGACATCGTTCGTCCCGAATATCCGGAAACACCGGAAAACCTGGCGAGCGATGGCGAATGGATGTACCGGCTCACCGGTCAACTGGCCGCCATCAGAAGCTCGCGACCGTGGATGATCGACGCCACTACGGAGCCGACCTTGCTTGAAAACCGGCATTACGCCTATGATGTCAAAGCCCGCGACGGCAGTGCCAAACTGCATGTCGATATGAATCTCGACGAGACTCCGCACGCCGATATCTATGAAGAGGACATCAACAAGGCATTGCTGCATATCGAGCACCATGCTTCGTAATACAGTAATTTCCATCCATGATTGGTGAAATCAGGATGGGAATTACTGTATTCAGTTAAAGACGGAATATATTTCCGGCCGAATTGAATTACATTACTTGGCAAACGGCTCCGAGGCCTTGTTGAGTGCCTCGACCTCGGCATCGGTTAGCATCAGCATGCTGGAGGCGAGCAGATCGGGCAGTTGTTCCGGTATGCGGGCCGAGACGATCGGAGCGGCGACCTGTGGACGATGGCGCAGCCAGGCGAGCGAGACAGTGGCGATGGCGACGTTGTGGGCCTTCGCGACCTTATCGAGCGCATCGATCAGTGCGAAACCATCCGGGGTGAGGTAATCGGCGACCATGCCCTGACGTGCCTTGCCTTCGGCGTCTGCGGCAGAACGGTATTTGCCGGTCAGGAAGCCGGCGGCCAGCGCAAAGTAGGGGAATACCGAAAGCTGTTCGCGCTTGGCGACAGGAGCCAGGTTCTTCTCGTAGTTTCCACGGGAGACGAGGTTGTATTGCGGTTCGAGAGCGACTGGCAAGGTATAGCCGTTTTCGCGCGCGATCTTGAACCATTCTTCGATGCGATCGGTCGAATAGTTGGAGATGCCGATGGCGCGGACCTTGCCGGACTTGACCAGTTTGTCGAAGGCTTCGACGGTCTCTTCCAACGGTGTATCCTCATGATCGAAATGCGCGTAGTAGAGGTCGATATAATCGGTTCCCAAACGCAGCAACGATTCGTCGGCGGCTGCGGCGATATTTTTGGCCGAGAGTCCTTGATATTGCGGGTGTTCGCTCACCTTGGTGGCGATGACCATATCGCCGCGGTTCTTGTGCGTGGCGAGCCAGCGACCGAGCACGATTTCCGATTCGCCTCCGGAATGGCCCGGGACCCAGGCCGAATAGACATCAGCGGTATCCACGAAATTGCCGCCTGCCTCAACGTACTTGTCGAGCACTGCGTCGCTGGTCTTGTCGTCGCTGGTCCAGCCGAAGGTGTTGCCTCCCAAGACCAGCGGGAAGACCTTGAGATCGCTTTGGCCTATATTGATACGATTTGCTGCCATAACTGTTGATTCCTTTCGTTATGTGAAGACTTGTTACAGGTTGATAGCCCTTCGCTTCCATTGTCTCGCGAGGGAACGGAAACGGTACCTGTTTTCGGCTTGCTGAGAAGAGGATGCGCCGAGAGCTGATAAACGCTCTCTTCTTCAAGTCGGGAATTTCAGAAGAGACTCAGCGGAACGACCTTTTCGAGCGGCTGAACGCACCGCGGTCCGTCCTCGCCCTGTTTCGGCTCGGCTGTTTCGTAATAATCAAGATTTTTGGATATAGGCAGGCCCTCGTTATGGATATCAGAAATGATTGCGGAGCCGTCCACGTTGCGATCGAGCCATTGTTCGGTCATATCCTGTGCAACAAGCAACGGCATGCGGTCATGGATTTTTGCCGCGTCCCCAGTTGCTGCGCAAGTCATGACAGTAGCCGTCAGCAGCCATAGGGAACCTGCGTTTGCGCGCCACCATGAGTATAGACCGGCCATGGCAAGCGTCTCGTTATCAGGCGAATGAAAATAAAACGGCCGCTTTCCTTTGAACTCGAAATAACCGGCAGCGGGAATGATGGCTCGGCACACGAGCGCATCGAATCCTTGAATGTCGGCCTCGACGCTGCGGATTCCATGCGAGTGTTATAGGTGGGGTAATCAAGCCGTGGGCTTTTGCTCCAGGACGGGATCAGTGACCAATAGCCGCCACGCAGATGTCGTTCTCCTCTGCTGTCAGTTGCAATGACGGCGATTTTTTGTTTTGGTTCAACGCGAAAAGTGCGGGCGGGCAATGTTGGGGTCTCGATATCCTCTCCATCCACCTCAAATTCGCTGCCTATGGCGTTCAATCAAGATCCAATGAAAACCTACGGCACATTTTCGCCCCTTTAGCGCATATACGACCTATCAAGCATACAAAACGAGGGCCTCCGGTTGTGGAGACCCTCAAAGAATAGATAATCGAAATTACTGTCTTTCAGTCATTCCAGCGAGCAATCAGTCCTTGCTGATGGTGGTGCCGGCCTTGGCGCCGGCGGAGAGATCGTCGATCTCGGTGATCTCGAGCACCGGGATGGTGGCGGGCTTCTTGGTGCCCTTCTCTTCGGCGACCTTGACCTGCTCGTCGTAGATGGCGTCGTCGGAGTGCAGGGTCACGTTGCCGCGGAAGCGGTAGCCCTTCTTGCTTTCGAGGTTGGCGAAGCAGATCACCAGCGGGCTGCCGTCCTCAAGGTTCTTGTAATGCTGGCCGGCGGTGCGCTCGTGATAGGCGAGGTGATTGTCATCGAGCACGAACATCGACATCTTGGGGCCGAGGTCGAGCTGCCCGTCCTTGCTGACGGTGGTGATCCACGCGAGGTTGTTGTTGATGAATTCCTTCATTTCCGGGGTAAGTGTAGCCATAATGCTGTCCTTTCGTTCGAACTGCTTTCTATACGTTTCCATCTTAGGTCCTCAGCACCGCTTTCACTAGCGAAATTGTGTGACGTTGCTCACCGCGAAAATTTCGGTCTTGCGGATATCCGGTCAACGAATAATGCATTGCAGAAAGATTTTGCGGGTCGGTCAAGCCCGTAAATCCTGGTCGAAGAAAAGCAAAATGTAATCAACGCGTGAAATGTTTGAGCCTCCTTGATTTCATTGTATTTCTAGGCGTGTCGCAGGAAGTTTATGACCTAATTTAGATATCAACATATTTGATGGCAATGTCTGTCAACACGGCTTGGCCGATGTGCGATGTATGTGCCGGATACGAAGAGAAACGTAGCCGTCCCGAGCCTATAAGCCTTGGCTGCTGACAGAAGTTGCGGAGAGTGCCGGCACGTTTAGGCGATACGCGCGAGAACATGTCAGGAACACAAGAGGGAGAGGGACATGGCCCATTCGTTTGCCGCCTATCTTTCGTCGAAAGGCACTGGCCGACGTGGCTTCCAGGGCCTGCGTAGCCGTCTTTCCCGTAACTTCCCACCCAATCTCGCCAGGCTCATGCTGTTGTGTTGCGCCGCGCTTTGGGGAGGCAGCTATCTGGTCGCCAAGGTCGCGATGGCGGCGATCACGCCGCAATGGCTGATGGCCATGCGTACCGGCGGCGCGTGTCTCATCATGTTCCTGCTTTTCCGCAAAAGCATTGTTCCCGCGCTCAACAAGTCGATTCTTGTCCCTGCCGTCGTTGTCGGAGTCACCTACTGGGGGACGATGGTTCTGCAAACCAAGGGGCTGCTGACGATCGACCCTGGCAGGAGCGCCTTTCTGACGGCTTCCTACTGTGTCCTCACGCCCTTCGCCGCCTGGCTGGCCACCAAAAACAGGCCGCATAACATCAACATCATCGCAGGGGTGATTTGCCTGATCGGCGTCGGTTTCGTCTCGCTGAAACCGGGCGGCTTTTCGCTTTCCCTCACGTCGGGGACTGGATGACCATCGCCTGTGCCGCCGTCTTCTCGTTCAACCTGACGTATCTCGGCATCTATTCCAAGAAATACAACGCGATTGCGATTACCTTCGTCCAGTTCGCCGTCGCCTGCGTCCTGTTCCTCATCGGTGCGATTCTCACCGAACCTGCTCCCAACGCCTCGTGGCTGGAACCGAAAATCATCGTAAGTTTTCTTTACCTGTTCATAGGGGCCACCACTTTGGCTCAGCTGATGCAGAATATCGGCTTGGCTCATGTTTCCGCTTCGTCTGCATCCGTCGTCATGTGCACCGAAAGCCTGTTCTCCGAACTGTTTTCCATACTGTTCTGGGGGTCGATGTTGACCCTGTCGACCTTGGTCGGTTTCGCGTTGATTTTCATTGCGGTGCTTATGTCGATTGTGCATCGTCGGGTGATCGTCAATCTTTTCCGTCGCGTGGAAGACTGGGCGTCTGACCGGCGCAAAAAGTAAATTTTTGCCGGTTGTGAAGACCGGAAAAGGCCACGAAACCACGTCGGTTTTCTCTCTTTGCCATGGGCAATGCGACATCCGATATGACTTCGTATAAGTGAAATTCTTTTACAATTCGACACTTTCGTTCACTGTTGCCAAAGCTTCGCTATTATTAGCCACCTACCTGTAAGCGTTCGGCGAGGTTTTGCACGTTTTAAGCTTTTTCCGATTTCCTCTCGTTATCCTTATAGTTTATGAAGAATTTTTTCAAGGGGATTTCGGTCTCGCAGATCATAGCGGGTGCGCTTGCTGCGGTCACTTCGTTCCTGTTGTCGGCGAAGATCGGCATTGCCGGATCCGTAATCGGCGTGGCTGTCGGCTCCATTGTCTCGGCTGTCGCCTCGCAGATCTACCAGAATGTGCTCAAGGAATCCGGTAAGAGACTACAGGAGAATTTGCCTCAGGATGATGACACGGCGCAGCAAGATGCGGTCGGTGCCGGCTCTGATGACGAAACGAGGGTGATAGGTTCCGATGCGCGGCATCACGGACAGCTGACGAATCCGGTCGCAGTGCAAAGCTTCCACGGCACGCCGGTACTGCGTATGGACGGGACTTCGCCCAGATTGGCGGCTTTGGCCCGAACGGAGAAAATAGAACCTGGACCGGAGCAAAAGACGCAACCAAGACTTTGGCCAGCGGCAACGTCCAAGGCGACACGAGCGCTCCCGGCAACGGCAAGAACGAGAGCGATAAGACCGTTGTCGAAAACGGCAAGGATACAATCAAAAGTGATGCCACCCAGATTTTGACACCCTCGGCTTCGGGCGAGACGACGGCGATGCCGCCAGTCGGCCAAAAGCAACAGGGGAAGTCGGCAACCGGGACCAGCAAAAAGCTCAAGGGCGGTCCGGGCCAGAGTGATGGCCATATCCGCGTGTTCGATTCGTCGAAACAGAAGCGCTACAAGCGCCTGGCCATCGTCGTTGCTGTCGTCAGCGCTTTGGTTGCGGTGGGCATTACCGCAGGCGTGATTTCGCTGGTCACCAAGGGAGAGGGCACCGATCATGTAGTGCGCAATATCGTCACCAATTCGACGATCAAGAATCCGAAACAGCAGCAAGAAGATTCCGGAAAGACATCGACCGATGGCAGCGAGAAAACCGACAGGAACACCCAGGGCAACAACACTACGACCAATCAGAACAACTCCGGCTCAACTTCCGATTCCGGTACGCAGAGCGGTTCGACCTCCAACGGAACGGGAACCAGCAGCAACTCCGGGAATTCAAGCAGCAGTAATAATTCCGGCAACACCACTTCAGGCTCCACCGGCGGCGGCACGGGTTCGGATTCGAACAGTTCCGGCAGCGGTTCCACAGACTCGTCGAACAGTGGCACCAACACCGGCAACGGTTCGACGGATTCAGGCTCCACAAACGGCTCGACTTCCGGAGGCACCGGTACAGGCGGCAACGAATCCGGCTCGACTTCCGGCTCCCAGTCGGGAAACGGTGGGACTGGAACGACTCCCGGCACCACGAAGTGAATATGATGAAGTGAAACGAGGATAACCGGGTTGCAAACAATGGTGGTGCTACCAACCCGGTTTCCCTGTTCAGCTTTGTTGTCTGAGGTATTTCGTTGCTTCGATTATTTAGTTCCCGGCTTGCATCGGGCTCGATAAATAAGGCGAAAATCATGGTCTTATTCAGACTCAATAGCCCTCAACGACACGCCGATTTGGTCATTTGCGGAGTTTGTTGTAAAGTATCTAAGGCTTCGCAAGGAGCGATAACTTAAACAAGACCGGGGCTATGGCGCAGCTGGTAGCGCATCTCCATGGCATGGAGGGGGTCGGGAGTTCGAATCTCCCTAGCTCCACGGGTAAGGCTTCTGAGAATTTCTCAGAAGCCTTTTTCTTTCTCAACTTCAATATCCATTCCCGTTGTTCCGCAACTTGCACGCCAAAGAGACGCCTCTGCGTTAGGCTGGAAGAAGATGAACATTCATTCCAAAGGAGTTGCAATATGAGCGAGGAAGCATTATCCCCTGAATCTGCAGGTGCTAAAAGCGCGTCAACCGAACAAACACCGAAGCCGGAAATCCGGCCGACCGGCGAACGCAGGACGCACCACACGATGGAACTCAACGGAGAAACGCTGCATTATCGGGCGACCGTCGGCTCCATCACCATCGACACCAAGGAAGTCAAGCCTGCGGCCAGCGACTTCTACGCGGCTTTCGAACTGACCGACGAGCACGGCAAAACCGACACCACCCGTCCGGTCACGTTTATCTTCAACGGCGGCCCCGGCTCGTCCTCGACGTTTTTGATGATGGGATCGTTGGGTCCCAAGCGCATCGATATCCCGGACGCGGCCCCGGTCCCTGCCGCTCCATACGGCTTCAAAGACAATCCTTACACGATGCTGCCGTATTCGGACATCGTCTTCATCGACGCCCCGGGTACAGGATTCTCGCAGATCGCCGAAAAGGCTAAGAAGGAGCTGTATTCGGTAGACGGCGACGTCAAGGGTTTCAGCGCGTTCATCCGTGCCTATCTGACCCGCTTTGACCGTTGGAATTCTCCGAAATATGTGCTGGGCGAATCCTATGGCACCACGCGCGGCGCGGCCCTGTCGTATCGTCTGCAACAAGACGGTGTGGCGCTCAACGGGCTGGTTCTGATTTCCAACATCCTCGATTACGCTTATACCTTCGACACCTCCGACCAGTTCTATATCGGCTATTTTCCGACCTATGCCACCGTGGCACACTACCACGGCAAGGCCGGCCAAAACGTGGATATAGAAACGCATCTCAATGCCGCCCGCGAATTCGCCAACGGTCCGCTTCGTGCGGCTTTGGCCCAAGGCGACGGCATCGATGAGATCACGAAACGCAATGTCGCCAAACGTTATGCCGAACTGACCGGGCTGAGCGAGCAATACGTCTACGATTCCGACCTGCGCGTGCTCGACATGCGGTTCCGCAAGGAGCTGCTGCGCCACGATAGCGGCAACGACACCGGCATGATCGTCGGCCGTTACGACGGAAGGAGCAAAGGCTACGACCTCGACCGCACCGCCCAGGAAGAGACGTTCGTGGTCGACGACAGCTTCCTCGACCCGGCCTATTCCAGCGTCGCCAATGCCTATCTGCGCGACGAACTCGGCTGGGACGGCATTGAGGAACGCCGTGGATACGCCGATTTCGACTGGAACTCCACCGAACCCGGCAAAGGATGGACGTGGTGGCACACCCTGCCGCAAGGTGCGAAGACGTCGTGGGGCGCACACATCCCGTTCCCGACGGTCACCGCCGACCTCGCCGCCGCCATCGCGCATGAACCGACGCTCAAGGTCATGATCGGCAACGGCATCTACGACCTGTGCACACCGTTCAACCAGACCGAATACGACATCGACCACATGGCCCTGCCCAAGCCATTGCGCGGCAACGTGGCGTTCACCTACTATCCGGCCGGGCACATGCTCTACACCGCGCCCGAAAGCATTAGGAAATTCGCCGGCGACCTGTCGCGCTTCTACGCAAGCGACATCAGCGGCCTCGCCGACATCAACGAGCGCAAGGTCTGAAAGGCACGGGTCAGGTTTTCGGCCGTTCCTGCGTTGTCTGGACACAATGCAAGGACAGCCGGGATGGACGCAGAAAACATGCGAATGGGACATAGGGGAGAACAACGATGACCGATTGGTGGCAGACGGCGTTATTGTACGGGCCTGCCGTATTGTTCGGCCTGCTGCTCGTCTTCTCCGTCATCCAAGAGCCGCGCCGCTTCCGCAACGCGATATGGCTTGCCTTGTTCGTGCTGTGCCTTTCAAGTGCGCTGATGCTCGATTTCTGGCGGGATTGGGCGTTCATCCCGATTGTGCTGGTGGCAGTGTTCACGCCGGTCGTCGTCGTCGGGTTTTTGCTGATCAATACCGTGATTGTCGTCCGTCATGAAGGGTTCTCGCTTTCCACCCTATTGCCTGCATTGTTTGCGCTTGTAATGATGGTGTGCGTGGCCGTTTATCCGCTGACCTTTTATTTCAATGCGCCTCGCTGGGGCAAAGGTATCGGCTTGCTGATCGCGTTAGAAGGTCTTTGGTTCTTCTTCACGTTCGCTGCATTGTTGCTCTATTCCACCATTTACCGAATACTGCCGAGACGCAGAAAATATGATTACATCATTATTCTCGGAGCTGGTCTGCAAGGTACCAAGCCCACTCCGCTCTTGCGCGGGCGTATCGACAAAGCCGTTGATTTATGGAATCGGCAGCATAACCACGGCCTGTTCATCGTCTCAGGTGGTCAGGGCGCCGACGAGGAAATCAGCGAAGCCGAAGCGATGAAACGATATCTGGTAGAGGAACGGGGAGTGCCGGGAGACAAAATCATCAAAGAAGACCGATCGACCACCACCTTGGAGAATTTGCGAAATTCTAAAGTGATTATGGATGAACGTTGTGGCTTGAGCGATACGATTACGCCACAAAAGCAGGCTTCGTCCGGTGATTCTGTAGCTTCTGGAAATGGTGGAAATAATCAGGATGTATCGCTTCCTTCTTCCTCACTTTCTGAAGGCAGGCCAGGACGTGTCAAACGGATGAAGAATCGCATGGCGTGTCCCTATCGTGTCGCCGTGGTGACCAGCGACTACCATGTGTTCCGCGCCAGCGAATACGCGCACGAAATCGGGCTCAACGCCGACGGCATCGGCTGCCATACCAAGGGATACTACTGGCCGACGGCCTTCATCCGCGAATTCGTCGCCATCAGCAAATCCCATTTCTGGCCGTATACGGCCATCGCCGCGTTGTGGATGATAGGAATGGTTCTCGTACGGTAGGCGTATTGCAAAAAGCAACGTGTCTCGGCGTTTTCCATTGATAGCGTCCAAATACGTCAATAGACTCGCGGCAAACCAATCGCCGGCGTTCCTTTCATCGGCGGGGTGCGGCACAATGAAAACAGTGAAATGGCACACGTCTGTGTGTCGGACGATAGGGGCTACCCGGAAACGGAGTGAATATGATTGACGAGATCATTTTGCTCCGTCACGGAAGGACGTCCTACAACGTCGTTCACCGTCTGCAGGGCCAGATTGACGTCCCGCTTGACATCATCGGCCAATGGCAGGTCGACCAGACAGGCCTGGACCTTGCCAAGCGCTATTACTGGGCGAAGGTCGCCAATGTGGCCGCCAACCCCGACCTTCTGCCGCAGCCGGGGCCACAGGCCGCCGAACAGAGCGACATCAGCGAATACCGGCAGGCTCCTGCGGGCAGACGCAAGATGAAAGTGATTTCCAGCGACCTGTTCCGCGCCTCGCAAACGGCCCACGCTTTTGCCGATATCCTCGGCCTGCCCGTCACGCTCGACAAACGTCTGCGCGAACGCAGTTTCGGTCAGTGGGAAGGCAAGACTCGCCCCGAAATCAAGGCGATGGACGCCGAAGCCTACCGTTCATGGCGCGCTCACGAAGGGGGAGAGACCAAGTACGGCGTCGAGACCCGCACCCAGGTCGGAGCCAGAGGCGCCAAGGCGGTCCTCGAACTGCTCAACGAACACGCGGAAGACAAAAACCCGACCACGCTGATGCTGGTCAGTCATGGGTCGTTCATCGCGGCGACCGTCGAGACCCTGCTCGGCATGGATCCGGAAGTGGACGAACTCGGCAACATTCCCAACGCCTACTGGTCGACGCTCAAGCCGCGGGCCCAGTCAGACGGAAGCTATCAGTGGACGCTTGCGGAATTCAATTGCGGACCTGCGATATCGACGGTCGCCGATTGGTCCAACGGGCCTGAGGAACTGCGCCATCCGGGTATGAAACTGATGGAGCCGCTGCCCGTCACCGATACCGTCTGAAGGCAAGCGCCAAGTACCGGCCCGCGTGTCGCGTAACGCTATGCGCAAAGAACGCCCAAAAGTTCCACCTCAAGGGTTACTCTTGAATTTTGGGTTAACAGCAGGAATCCGGAATAACCGTTTGTCTCTTTCGTATCAAGACAGGCATTCCGGTGGCCAGGACGCATGGCGAACGAGCCGGCGTCTCCTGCAAGATCCGTACAGCGAATAGCGCGAAAGGCGGGTGGCAGACATGTTGAGGATGTTCAATACGATCAACGGGCAGGTCGAACAGATAAACAAGCTGGAAAACGGCTCCTGGGTCTGTTTGTCGAACCCGACCGACGTCGAACTCGCCACCGTTTCCTCGTCGACCGGCGTCGACCTTGCCGATCTGCGTGCCCCTTTGGATGACGAGGAACGTTCACGCGTCGACTCCGAAGACAATTACACCATGATCATCGTCGACATCCCTACCGTCGAGCAACGCGACGGACGAGACCATTATGAGACCATCCCGTTGGCCATCATCGTCGCGGCCCATACCATCATCACCGTATGCATGCAGGACACGCCGGTGCTCCACCCATTCATGGAAGGCACCATCCGCGGCTTCAACACCTACATGAAGACGCGGTTCGTATTGCAGATTCTTTATCGCAACGCCACCATGTACCTGCGCTACCTGCGCATCATCGACCGCAGCTCCGACAATCTCGAACTGAAACTCCAGCACTCGATGCAGAACCGCGAGATCCTGCAGCTGCTGGAACTGTCGAAGACCTTGGTCTATTTCACCACGAGCCTCAAATCCAACGAAATCGTGATGGAAAAGCTGAGGGTGACCGAAAAACTCAACTCGCTGACCCACATCAAGCAGTACCCCGAGGACGAAGACCTCCTGGACGACGTCATCACCGAAAACAAGCAGGCCATCGAGATGGCGAACATCTACAGCGGCGTCCTTGCGAACATGACCGACGCCTCCGCCTCGATCGTCTCCAACAACCTCAACAATGTGATGAGGATCTTCACCATCATCTCCATCGTCCTGTCGATCCCGACGCTGATCTTCTCGATGTACGGCATGAACTTCCAGCAGGGTATGTTCGGCATGCCGTTCACCAACTCGCGCTGGGGCTTCTTCATCGTCGTGGCCATCTCGATGGTCATCACCGGGCTCGTGGCGTGGTGGCTGACGCGCTCCAGACTCTTCAAGTAGGTTTTCCCTATGCGGTTGACAAGGCTCAAAGCATCTTTATCGTTGGGAAAAAGGAACGTTCGCAGGTGCCTCAAATCGACACTTGCGGTTGCGTGCGGCGTGGGTCTGCTGTTTTCGGTTTCGGCTTGCGGGCCGGCCCAGACTCCTCCCTCGACCAACGTTCCGGAAGGTCCGACCATTGCCATTGCCGTGGCGAACGACGAGCCTGGGCTCAGCCTCGACCACGAGGGCAAATACTCCGGTTTCGATATCGAGGTCGCCCATTACGTGGCCCAGAAACTCGGCTATGCACACAAGCAGATTGTTTACAAGCCAGTGAACGCTTCTTCGGCTGTGACCATGTTGGAGGAATCCAGGGCCGACATGTTGGTATCCGCATTGCCTGCTGTCACGACATCCAACGCCGGCCGGCAATTCGGAACGTCCAAGCCGTATCTCACCGACCCGTTGGGCCTCTTGGTGCCGACGAGGCTGCAGCATGATTTCACCGATGTATCCTCCTTGGATAATCAGAACGTCTGTACGGTCAAGGGGACGGCTGACGGCGGCGAACTTGCCTCTGCGATTCCGGCTGTGAAAATCCAGGAACGTGACACTTACCCGCAGTGCCTCACTGCGTTGCTGGTGGGGGGAGGCAAACGCCGTTGCGGCAGATACGGCCATTCTGTACGGACTTGCTTCCAGTGTCGTCGAGCACGATGTCACCGTTCTGGGGGATGGGCATTCGTCATCGTCTTCGCAGCTTGCCAAAACGATTGCACAGCTTTCCAAGGTCCGGCATGCCGTCATGATACGTCCGTCCAACGGCGAGCTCACCCGCAAGGTCAACACGATTCTGACCGACATGGTCAAAGACGGCACATGGCAGAAGGCCGCCAATACCATGCATAAGGACATCGGATACAGCCCGGAAGCGGATCTCAACGCTGCGATGATGCGTCGCTGATTTGGGTTGGGTTGTTGTCGTCTGAACATGCGATGAAAACCAGCTTTTAAGGGTCATTATCCTGATTTTGCTCGCATTCTCAATTGGTGTGCGCTGAAAATCAGCATCTTCGGCTAGCGTCTGTTTTGACGGATACATGACCAACCTATGGGAATCAACTGGCCTGTGTCCAGTTGAGCCACGATAATTCCTTATTATGAGCGACAATGAGCAAGGCGCGGCTTCGAGCGCCAATACAGCAAGTGTTCCGTCATACCGATACAACGCGCAGATGGCGCAGGATATCGAAGAAAAATGGCAGAAAACGTGGGATGAGAAGGGCACCTTCTGGGCCGCGAACGTCAAAGGCGATCTGAGGGACGGCAACGGGCAACTTGCGGATGGGCGTACCCCCTACTTCGCGATGGACATGTTCCCGTATCCTTCCGGCAAGGGCCTGCATGTAGGCCATCCGTTGGGCTACCTCGCCACCGATGTCGTCAGCCGCTATCACCGCATGAAAGGCGAGAACGTGCTGCATGCCATGGGTTATGACGCGTTCGGCCTTCCGGCCGAGCAGTACGCCGTGCAGACCGGCCAGCACCCGCGGGTGACTACCGAGGCCAACATCGCCAACATGCGCCGTCAGCTGCACCGCATGGGCCTGAGCTTCGACAACCGCCGCACCTTTGCCACCATCGACCCCGGCTACATGCGCTGGACGCAATGGATTTTCTCTCGCATCTACGACGCGTGGTACGACCCCGATTTTGTGCGTCCTGACGGCGGCAAAGGCTCCGCCCGCCACATCGACACGCTGATCGACCAGTTCAAGAGCGGCGAACGCGCCATCCCCGGCTTCGAGGATTCCGGCAAGGGCTGGGACGAGCTGACCGAAGCCGAGCAGGCCGATGTCTTGAACGACTTCCGTCTGGCCTATATCTCCAAGTCGCCGGTCAACTGGTGCCCGGGGCTCGGCACGGTGCTGGCCAACGAAGAGGTCACCGCCGAGGGCAAGTCCGAACGCGGCAATTTCCCGGTCTTCCAGCGTGAGCTGCGTCAGTGGTCGATGCGCATCACCGCCTACGGCCACCGTCTGATCGAAGACCTTGACATCATCGACTGGCCCCAGAAGGTCAAGCTCATGCAGCGCAACTGGATCGGGGAATCCCACGGTGCCTCCGTCCACTTCAAAGTCGCCACCCCCAACGGCGAGCGGGACATGGAGATCTACACGACCCGTCCCGATACACTCTTCGGCACCACCTTCGCCGTGGTCTCGCCCGAGCATGATCTGTTGGCCGACGCTCCTGCGGCATGGCCGGAAGACACTCCGGAAAGCTGGAAGGGCGGCTATGCCACACCTGCGGAAGGTATCAAGGCCTATCGTCTCGCGGCCGAATCCAAGACCGCGCAGGACCGCGTCGACGAGGGCGGAGAGAAGACCGGTCTGTTCACCGGCCTCTATGCCGTCAACCCCATCACCGGCGACAAACTGCCACTCTTCACCGCAGACTATGTGCTGATGGACTACGGCACCGGCGCCATCATGGCGGTGCCCGGCGGCGACCAGCGCGATTACGATTTCGCCACTAAATTCGGGCTGCCGGTTATCTATACCGTCGAACCGCTGCCGGATTCGGGTGAGAACCTGAGCGATTACGAAGGCAAGGCGCCGTTCGTCTCGCACGATGGCATCGTCATCAACTCCTCGACCGAGCACACCGCAGCCAAGGGCGATGCGCTGAGCCTTGACGGGCTGCGCGTCAACGACGCCATCGACAAGGTCAACAAGTGGCTCGAATCCGCAGGCGTCGGCAAAGGCACCGTCAGTTACCGCCTGCGCGACTGGCTCTTCTCCCGCCAGCGCTACTGGGGCGAGCCGTTCCCGATCGTCTATGACGAGGACGGCGTGCCGCATCTGCTGCCGGACTCCATGCTGCCGATCAACCTGCCCGATGTGCCGGACTACAGCCCCAAGACCTTCGATCCGATGGATGCCGAAAGCAATCCCGAGGCGCCGTTGAGCCGCAACGAGGACTGGGTCAAGGTCACGCTCGACCTGGGCGACGGCCCCAAGACCTACTACCGCGACACCAACACGATGCCCAACTGGGCCGGTTCCTGCTGGTATTACATGCGCTACCTCGATCCGAACGACACCGAGCATATGGTCGATTCGGACGAATACGAATACTGGATGGGCCCGAACCACAACCAGGAATCGGGCAAGACCGGCGGCGTGGACCTCTACGTCGGCGGCGTCGAGCACGCGGTGCTGCATCTGCTCTACTCGCGTTTCTGGCACAAGATCCTCTTCGATCTGGGCTATGTCGATTCCCCGGAACCGTTCCACAAGCTCTTCAACCAGGGCATGATCCAGGCCTACGCCTACACCGACGACCGCGGCCAGTACGTGCCCGCCGCCGAGGTGGAGGAGGGACCGGCCGACGCGTCCGGCGAGCCCACCTTCACTTGGAACGGCCAGCATGCCAATCGCGAGTTCGGCAAGATGGGCAAGAGCCTCAAGAACATCATCACTCCCGACGACATGTACGCGCGCTACGGCGCCGACACGTTCCGCCTCTACGAGATGAGCATGGGCCCGCTTGACGAGTCCCGTCCGTGGAACGACCGCAACGTCGTGGGCGGCATGCGCTTCCTGCAGCGGCTGTGGCGCAATGTCCTTGACGAAAACACCGGCGAGGTCACCGTGACCGACGAGACTCCCGACGCCAAGACGCTGAAGCTGCTGAACAACACCATCGCCGACGTGACTGTCGAGATGGAGAACATGCGGCCCAACACCGCCATCGCCAAGCTCATCGTCCTGAACAACAAGCTCACCGGCCTCAACGCTGTGCCGCGCGCCGCCGTCGAGCCGCTGATTCTCATGCTTTCGCCGATCGCCCCGCACATCTGCGAGGAACTCTGGCAGAAGCTCGGTCACGACGAGTCTCTGGCCCATGAGCCGTGGCCGAAGGCCGACGAGCGTTACGTTGGCGAGGACACCGTCACCGCCGTGGTGCAAGTCAAGGGCAAGGTCCGTGCCAAGCTCGAGGTCAGCCCCTCGATCGACCCCGACGAGCTCAAGGACATGGCGTTGAAGGCCGTGGCCGACCGTTTGGGTGGCAAGGAGCCGCGCAAGGTCATCGTCAAGGCGCCGAAGATCGTCTCCATCGTTCCGGCGGAGTAGAGACAATCAACTATTCATCAGCGATGGTTCGAAGCGAAATCGAATGAACGCTTGACGGTTTGAACAAGCAAAAGGACATCGGATAATACTCCGGTGTCCTTTGTTTTCAGCAGATTGAGGATTGCTGACAGCATGTTACGAAACGTGCATAAGTTGAAATCGATTTTGCAAAATAGGTCATTGCTGTTGATAAAGTCAGTACCAGCACAAGTCCTGCAGCAAGGAGACCGCAGATTGAATTCAGAGCCCTTTCTGATTGAGCCAAGCGATGAAAACGACGAGAGCCACGGTACTTCGGTCGGCGATGACACGGTGTGCTGCGAATCGCCTGTCATCAATCTCATGATCGTCGATGACCAGGAACTCGTTCGTGCGGGCATTGAATCGATTCTCGAATATGAGGATGATTTCAGGATTCTTTTCAGCACGGAAAGTCCGAGCAAGGCGCTTGAAAGTCAGGTGCTTCCGCAGATCGACGTGGCCTTGATCGATTCGCGCATGCCGGAAATGCCGGGTTCCGAACTGATCGCAAGATTGCGGAAGTCGGCGCCGCATATCCGCAGCATCATGCTGACCGCGTTCGATGAGGATGACAATCTGGTTGCCAGCATCAAGGCCGGAGCCGCCGGACATCTACTCAAGGATGCCTCAGCCGATGAGATTATCGATGCGATCCGTCGCGTGGCAGCCGGCGGACAGGCATTCGGCGAGGCCGAAACGGAACGTCTGGTCGGTTTGGTCGCGGCACAGGGCGACGGCATCGCTGAACAGGGCAGGCGTTCCAGAGGCGAAGAACAGTCTGGGAGTGAAAAATCCGACCGTCAATCCGACACGAGTCCGTCTTCGCTCGCTGAATTTGGCGAGCTGAGCGAAGAGAATCAGCGAATCGCCTCCATGGCCGCTACCGGCAAGACCAATCGCGAGATTGCGGCCGCCGTCTGCATGTCGACCGGAACCGTCCGCAATCATCTGAGCTCGATTTTCTCGCTTTTGGGAGTGCGCAACCGTACGGAACTGGCGGTATTGCTTCATGACTGAAAACCAGAGCGAAAAATTCGCTGGGCGGATGGAACCAGGAGTAAAAGGACGCGTGAATAACGCGGATTCCTCTGATGGTTTGTCTGAGAAAATTCACCGGAACCCCCGTCAATTCATTCCTTATTCCATGATTCTTTTCGTTGTCGCGTTCGTGACGACGCTGGCGTATTCGGCGTACGGCTCACCATTGCTGTTTTTCGGCTTCATCGGGTTCACCTTGGGCGTATGGTGCGCCTACAGGTTGGTGCCCACACGCACTGCGGGATTGGCAATCGGATGGCTACTCATTGCCATTTGTGCCGCGCAGATCGTGTTCAACCAGGATGGGCAGATCTACCTGCTGCTGGTGGTCACGGTCGATGTTCTTTTCGCCTGTACACAGCGCTATAGCTGGATCGCGGTCGGCATCGAATTGCTGGGATTCCTCGTCTATCGCGCCGTGTCACATTTCATGGTGCCGCAGCCGGTGTCTTCAGCGGTTGTTGGTAGCCTTCTCGACATGGCCATCCCGGTTCTGGTGGCCGTCGCGCTGCTGCTGTATGGCCGGGCGATCCGTCAATTGACCATGCAAAACGTGAAGCTGGAGCGTCAGTCCATCGTCATCGAGAACCTTGCGTTGTCTCGGGAACGGGCGCGCATGGCCAGTGAAATGCACGATTCCATCGGACAGTACCTTTCCGCCATCCACTTGCAGGAACAAGGCGCGAAACGCTGTGCCGACCCGGAAAATACCAAACTCGCTCGTCATTTGGATGCCATCGAAACGACCAGCCGCGAGGCGTTGCAGCAAGTGCGGCAGGAGGCTCGCGCACTTGACCCGTCAGCGTTCGGCGAGCAGCTGACCAACGCTTCGGTGCGTGCGCTTGCCGATTCCTTCGCATCCACCTCCCTCAACGTCGAAGCGGCCGTCAAAGGAGACATTTCCCGGCTGCCGACCGTCGAGAAGACGATACTCTATCGCGCATTGCAGGAGACGCTGACGAATGTGGTGCGGCATGCCAAGGCCACACGCGCACGTATCGAGGTGACGGTGAGTGCCAACGTGGTTTCCCTGGTGGTTGCCGATGACGGCATCGGTATGGAACCGGTAGACGCTGCAAATCAAAACAAGAACGCACAAGGTTTGGGCTACGGCCTGAGCTCGTTGTCGAACAGACTGAGCGCAATCGCCGGCAGTCTCACTATCGGCCAAGACCGCACTTTGAGTGGCTCAAAAGTGAGCGTGACGATTCCGATTGACGATCGTCGTGAGGTTTTCGACGACTGATTGATCTGTCTTACCAGTGATTTTGCTATCCTGGGTGTTTTCAGATTTTTCTTTCGATGACATTTGTCATTGCTTTTAATCAGTGACATTTGCCGTTCGTGCCGAACCGTTGTTTTCCCTAGCGTTGTTGTTATGAGTTCGACAAATATCGCCATATACGTTCTGCTTGACGGAATTTCGTATGTCGGCACGGCGATGTTTTAAAAAGGCGAAACGAAGGGACGAACGGCATGGGATACGTAGGTATGGTCAATTCGCTGTGGCGGCGGAAACGCTCGTTGCAGGTGCTTAATGCCGCGGCAAATGCGGCGGCGATGATGCTGGTGTTCGTGCTGCTGGAAGCGATGGCCTATCAGAGTTTGCAAAGCGATCCGTCGGCACCGGTCGGAGTTGCGGTCATCTGCGTGGTGTGCGCGGCGGCCGTGACGAAGATCGTCTCCGACCATACCTTCACCTCACAGTGGGAACAGCTTATGCGTCTACGAGTCACAGGCGCCTCGCCGATTCGCCTGTTCGGTGCCATTGTCGCCTACCAATGCGTTCTGGCTGTCTGTGCCGGGCTGGTCGGGGCATTGCTCGGCATTGCGCTCAATAAGCCGTTGCAGTTTCTTTTCAGTGGTTTCGTGGTGATACCGGAGGCCAGCATACCTGCGATGGCGATGGCGGCCATTGCTACGATGGTGCTTTCGGTGATCTGCAGTGTGCTTGGCGCGGATTGTCTGCACTCTCGTTGATCCGGGCGGTTCCCGATCTTTCCGCACGTCCGGTAAAGGCCGGAAAGAAGCGAAAGGTGACGGTAACGGTCGTGCTGGGGCTTCTTCTGGTCGTCGGTTGCATCGCTTCCCTTTTTCTGCCCTACACGGTCAGTCTCAATCTGACTTTCGTATTGAGCGTGTTGTTGGCATGGATGCTCATCCGTGTCGCGAAACCGATTCTGACCATTGTCGCCGGTCGGATGGCGGCGAATTGGCATAGGCATGGCGTCGTCGGTGCGGGCCTTACCTTGGCGTTCAGGGAAATGCAAGCCACGCGCTCCACCTCGCTGGTGTCCTTGCTTGCGGTCGCATCTGTGCTGCTGGCCTTCCTATACAGCTTGTATGGCTATACGCAAGCCGATGCCCAGTCCTCATTGAATTCGACCATGTCATCGACATCGGTGGCACAGGTTTCTCACGCTGGCACGCCTACGCGACAGGAGTCGCGTAATCTGATGGACTACGCCAGGTCTCGGGATGGCAATGCGTTGGTGCTCGCTCCTTCCACCGTCGTGCAGGAGGAAGCGATGAAGCGCGATTGCTCGGGACGAATCGAATCCTATGACCGCGGCAATGCCAAGGCCGTGATCAATGGCTCACTGCAGGTCATCAGTCCAAATCGCTCGATTGTTTCCGGAGATGTCAATCGTCAGGGTGTGGTGATCTCGGCGATCGTCGCGGACAACAACGGTCTTGATGTCGGTTCGCCGATGTGCGTGGTGCAGGGAGGCAAAACGTTCACTTCGCAGGTGGTTGCCATCACGAAAACAGCAAGCCCGTTCAGAGACTATATGGTGGTCGGTTATGATATTTCTGACTTGGCGGATAAGGCGGACACCGCAATCATTGCCGACAATGGCAAACGCACCGCAGCCGGCGGCGATTCATCCATGCCATCGAAGATACATGCCGGAGATTCGTTCATCACCGTGCTTCCGGCTGCACAATGGATCAGAAATTTACCCAGCGGCAAGGCAATGACAACCTCCGGAGGCGACGGCGTCAAGGAAGCGGCCCCAATCGTCTTTCCCGTTTTGGCCATCTGTTTTCTCGGCGCTGTTTCAGTAGCGTTCGACATGGTTCAGGAACGCAAGCGTGTCACTCAGGCGGCTTGGCTGGTCGGTTTCGGACGGGTACGGTATGCGTTCGCGAGCGCCGGGAGGATAGCCTTTGAAGCGTTTGCGGCGACGTTGTGCGGTGGGTTCGGCACGGTGCTTATCGTCAACATGGCCTTGCACAGCGAAAGCCGGATGCTGATTGACGGCATCAGCGGTTATGTGCCGATGAAGGCAATGACGGTGCTGTTTTTGGCTGCTTTGCTGATCTGTCTTATCGGGTTTGTCGCGAATGTTCTCATGTATCGACGGCAAAGCAAAGCATGACCTGTAGTTCTAAATCTCAAACCAAAGTTTCCGGCCTAAGCCATTTCGCGGTTCGCAAGCGTTATCGGAACGTTACAGGGGTGGAGCAAAAGGTTGATACGGAGCCTGCTTGGAATGTAAAGAGACGTTCGATAGAGCGTCGGAACGACCACATTATTGAAAACAGAAATACGAAGAGGAGGCCATAATGGCAATGACAAACGAAAATCATATACAAATTGATGAAAGCTTGGATCAAAGTGCATCCTTAAAGGTTCCAGCTGGAAATGAAGCCGGCAAAGAAAGCGGAAGCGCAACAGTGCTGCGATCCGAAGGCGTCACGTTCTCATACAGTCAGGGAAAACACTCGAACCGCGACGAAGCCGCAATCGGACCGCTCGATATCAAGTTGCGGCAGGGCGAGATCACCGCGCTTATTGGGGCATCCGGCTGCGGCAAGTCCACGACGCTGAAGCTGCTGGCCGGAATCCTTAGGCCAGGCAGCGGGCATGTCTGGTACGCAGACAGGGACATCGCCCGCAGTCTGGAGACCAAGCGAGCGAAGCTCAGACGCACGAAATTCGCGTTTGTTTTCCAGGACTATATGCTCATCGACAGCCTCACCGTCGCTGAAAACGTGACTTTGCCGATGAGTCTTGACAAGGAATCATTCGATATGAATGCCATGAAGCGAGCGCTCGCCTATGTAGGACTTGACGAAGGCCTTGCCGATGCGCACGTCTCCGAGCTTTCCGGCGGCCAGTGCCAGCGTGTGGCCATAGCGCGTGCGTTGATGATGCGGGCGGATGTGCTGTTCGCCGACGAGCCCACCGGTAATCTTGATCCCAAGGCGCGGGATGAGACGCTCTCCGCTATCGACGCCGCAATGAAAGGTGGGCTCAAGACCTGCTTGCTGGTCACTCACGACCCGCAGGTCGCCTCTCGTGCCAATCGGGTGCTCTATATGCGTGACGGGCATATCGACAAGGAATTTCTCGCCATGTCGGCCGCAGATGTTGAGGCGCTGTTGCTTGGAAAGTAACAGTGTGAACGTCATTCGTAATTGTGCATGAATGTGGACGGTTCGGCGGTGGAGGACACGACACGCCTCAAATGTGGATAACCCCTAGCATTCGACCACAGTGGCCGTTTCGGCTCGACTTTTGATGCCGGTTCGGTCATGCTTGAAGTATGGGCATTCATCTCAGTGGGCGGTCACATGACGAAGGCCGGCCTGTTTCGGCGCGGCTTCATCCCTCTGCCATGTCTGGGGATGAATCGTATAAAAATGGATTATCTGAAAATGAATCGTATGGAAACGAGCAAGGTCTTGACCAGGATTTACTGCGTGTTGGGCTTCCACCGTTGCCACCCATCGAACGTTGGCTGGTCGAACCAGGAAGCAGGGAAGTAGAACAAACCGAAAATACCCAGAAGGTTGACCTAACGAAAACGGCAGAGAATTTTGATTCTGTCATCACAGCTTCCGAATCGTCGGAGTCATCGAGCGTGCAGCGAACTATCCCCAGATTCGTGTTCAAACCCGCACAGGCGGTTGTGGTGATTCTGATACTGGTGGTGGCGTTGTGCGCGAGCCTGACGATGCTGGTGACGCAGGCGATCAATTACAACAAGCAGCAGGCGGAAGCCTCATCGGTCACTTCTGCAGTGGTGGGTGGCTCGAAAACGAAAGCTTCCGGACAGGCGCAGGGGAATGACTCAAAAGCCGGTGGGACTGCTGGTTCTTCATCAGCGTCCGCAGGAAACAAGGGGCAGGATAGCGCTACGAGCAGCACCGCAACTCCTACGAACCCCTCCACGCAAGCAGGAGCTTCAAGTAACGGAAACAATCTCGTCAATCTCAACACTGCCGATAGCACGCGGCTTCAGCAGATCAAAGGCGTCGGCCCGGTGATGGCGCAGAAAATCATCGACTACCGTTCGTCGATAGGACGTTTCACAAGCGTCGACCAGCTGCTCAAGGTTTCGGGCATCGGGCAGAAAACGCTTGAGAAGATACGCGGGCAGGTGACGGTCTGATGAAAAGCGCTGATACCTGTCAAGACACAGCTCCTGCAAACAAACGAGGCGGTGAGCAGGGTAGCCATGACTGGCGGATGCTGCCGGTGGCATTGTGCGTGTGGGTTGCCGCTCTCGGTTCGCATGCTGTGTTTGCTCTGCTTATAGGGCAACAAAACAGTATGGCTTCGGCCGGCCAAAGTAAAAGTAAATCGGGCGGCTCTTCGAATACCCAACCATTATCAGGCACAATGATGGATCAGTTGCTCGGCGGTCTGAGCATTGAAGCACTTTCACAAGCGGCAGTGCTGGCGCTTCTATTTGCCGGATTGGCTGTTCTGCTGGTACTGTCCCGGCGTTGGTTTGGGGAAAACGAAAAGGGTACAAAGACAAACCGAGTTCCAGATGACAGCAAAGTGTGGCAAGTGTTGAACGCATTTCGTGGTAACCGAAAGATTTGGGTTATGGTACTTGCCTCTTCTGCGCTGGCCGCGTTCATCGCTTCGATGAGTGCGGATGTCATGGCTTATCGCGACCCGGCTATGGCACTCGTGAGGGAAAGCGAAAGCACGGTCGAGGCAACGGTTCGCCTTGACTCGCCGGTTACTGCTGCGAGCTCATGGCAGGCCGATTGCCAGGCGAATGCGCACTTCTCCGTTATCGGCCACGACGGCATCTGGCAGGCCAGCGGATCGCATATCGTCCTGTATGCCAACAAACCAGTATGTGGACGGCTTTCGAATGGGCAGACCATCAGGACTTCCGGCACGCTGCAGGCAGCTCGCTATGGTATGCGACCGATTTGGCTGACGGTTGACGATGATGCGCAGACCCGTGTGGTCGAACGAGCGCCGCCAGTCAAGCGAGTTGTGGATTCCATGCAGCGTTCGTTCTTCTCGGTAACGGAAGGTCTTTCCGATCAAGGACGCGTGTTGGTTCCAGGGCTGACCATAGGCCTTTTGGGACAGGATTTCATGGGTGCAAGCACGAGCAAGCGTGAGCCCGTCAATGCCACGTTCGCCACGTTGCTGGAGATGCATTTCAAGGATTTCGGCATCATGCACCTGATGGCTGTCTCAGGCGGGCATTTCGCCCTGATCGGCAGTCTGATCCGTTCGGGTTGCGCCCGGTTCCTGTTGCCTCGTCAAATCGTCGCGATATTGACGGTGCTGGCCTATTCGGCGCTCGCGAGCGCCATGTATCCTTCAGACTCAGTGATGAGAGCCCTGATTATGGGTTTCTTTGCCGCGTCGGCCATGTTCGCCGGTAGAAGACCGCAGGCGATCAGCGCGTTGAGCTGGACGGTTATTTTCGTACTGCTGGTCAACCCCGCGATGGCGAGGAGTTATGGATTCGCGCTGTCCTGCGCTTCGGTGTTGGGCATCGTGTTGTGTGCAAAGCCTATAGCGGAACATCTTTCAGCGTTACTGCCAAAGTTCCTTGCCGATGGCATGTCGGTGACTATCGCCGCGCAGCTCTTCACCCTGCCGTTACAGGTGCTGATGACTCCGACGCTGCCACTGCTGTCCGTGCCTGCAAACCTGATTGTGGCGCCGTTTGTGGATTTCTCGACCCTTAGCGGATTGGCGGGCTTGGTCTTCGCGTCATCAATGCCTCATCTGGCATTCGTGTTTGTCTGGCTGTCCAGCTGCGGCACATCGGTGATGCAATGGTGCGCTGACACCATTGGTGGGTCGCAGAGCGCCACCATGCCGTGGGCCGGTGGGGTCGGCGGGGCATTGATGGTGGTGGTTTGCGAAATTGGCACGGTTCTGATGTTCAAAGCGTTCTTCGGTATGGCGAAAAAGCACGATAAAGAAGATTCTGTTGCCGGGAGCAATGGTTATCTTATGCAGCTGAGAAGCAAAGGAACAATATGGCTCAGAGAAACCGAACAAATGTTCGAACGGCTTTGGAGGCCGGATTAATGCGAGGAGACACAGCGTATGTCCACCTGTGACAGCACATTGAATATCATGGATACGGGCGACAGAATAGCTGTGCCTGTTACGAATATTTTCGGCGAACCGACGAATCGAGGAATGATGGCCGGAAAACGAGCCCAGCAGCGAACCCGGTTCGTGTTGGTCGTCGGAGGAGACGAGTTCCTCAACGAGCAAGAGGTACGCGATTGCCGTGACGAGGCCGCAAAGAACGATCCGGAAGCGGAGATCGTCGAACTCGATGCGGGCGAGGCGAGCCGATACGACTTCGACGAGGCCGTGAGCCCGTCGCTGCTGAGCTCGAGCTCGATCGTCACCATCCGCCACATCCAGAATTCCGAAGACGCGTTGACCGACACCATGGTCGATTACTGCACGTCCATGGCCAAGGACCCTTCCACGGTGGCTGGAACGGTCATCGCACAGCATGACGGCGGGCAGAAAGGCAAGAGAATCATCGACAGGCTCACCAAGGCGGGAGCCGAAAAAAAGGCGGTTCCCGATCTCAAGCGTGCCGACGCCAAGCTGAACTTCGTCATCCAATGCTTCGAGCGCCGCAAACGCCGCGTCGACCCTGCCGCAGCCCAACAGCTGGTCGCCGTGCTGGGGGAGAAGACCGGTGAGCTCGCCGCCATGTGTGAGCAGCTGTGCTTCGATTTCGACGACGACCCCATCGGTCTCGAGCTGGTCGACCAATACCTGACCGGCAACGCCGAGGTCACCGGATTCGTAGTGGCCGATGCGGCGTTGAACGGCAATGACGCCAAGGCCATCATCAACATGCGCGCCGCCGTCGCGCAAGGCACCGATCCCATTGCTCTGGTCGGCGCTCTGGCGATGAAACTGCGGACGTTGGCCAAGGCTTCCGCGCTACGTTCCGGCAGCATATCCCAAGCCGAGGCAAAAACCAATCCATGGGTCCTGCGCAACGCCACCCGGCAACTCGGCGGATGGACATCCGCGGGGCTTTCCAGATGCATCCAGACGCTGGCATGGGCCGACGAACAGAACAAGACCAACGGGGGAGACCCGATGTATGCGCTGGAGCGTTCCATCGAACTGATCAGCCACAAAGGACATATGACAAATGAACGATGAATCATCGTACTCGGTTAATGTGCCAACTGGTGAGGATATGCAAAACCTCGGCAGGAAGGCGGCCGCTTGCGTGCGCGGCGGTGACGTCCTACTGCTCTCCGGGCCATTGGGCGCCGGCAAGACGACATTCGCACAAGGTTTCGGTGCGGGACTCCACATTGCGGAGCCGATTGTTTCCCCCACCTTCACCATCGCACGCGAACTTGATGGCAGCTTCGCCGATGGCACGCCGGCGCATCTGGTTCATGTTGATGCCTACCGGCTTGGAGGAAATGATTTCGCGCCGGGCCAGGATACGGTTGACAGGCTGCTTGACGAGTTGGAATCGCTGGGGCTTGACGAGGAACTTGAAGATCCCGGCGAACAAACCGTGGTTCTGATGGAGTGGGGCGAGCAGATGGCCTCCGCGTTCGCTGAGGCTCGTCTCGAAGTGCACATCGATCGTCCAATCGACAAGGAAACCGTTGCCGCAGAAATCAACAATCACAATGTCGAATTGACCGGTGACGGCATACGGACGGTAACGTTCGTGCCCGTCGGTGAGCGTTGGCAGGATTTCGACCGACAATTGGATTTGATGAAATAAACAAAAATCACAGAGTCATTTCGTAACTTTTATGAGAAAGCGTCGAAGTTTTGTACCTTGACTACAGACGTGTTGGGTTTGTGGTTATGACAGCGTTGTACAGTAACAACGGCATGAACTTGGTTCGGTGATTAAAACATCCCCGAATGGGTAGCGTGGAATGGTAGGAGCGGCAAATATGGCGAACACACTGGTCATAGACACCTCGTTCGGTTCGACGGTCGGCGTCTTGGGACACGAGCCCATCATGGAAACCGATTCACGTACCCATGTCGAAAAGCTGCAGGTCAATATCGGCACGGCCGTGGGCTCGGCGGGGCTCGCGCCCGGCGAGCTTGACCGGATTGTCGTCGGAGTCGGACCGGCGCCATTTACCGGGCTCCGCGCCGGAATCGTCGCGGCGAAGGCCATCGCATACGCCACCGGTGCACAATTGCTCGGCGCCGACATCCTCGAGCCACAGGCATGGATGATGAAACTGAAGCGTCAGGGTGATGTGCGACTTGCGTCTTGTGATTTTCTTAATGTGATAGATAAAACTTCAGACGAGCAAAACGTTCATCATCTGACATTGGCTGTCAATGACGCCCGCCGACGTCAGCTTTATTTCGCGCTTTACTGTGATGAAGAGACTCGCGCCGGAGAAAATATTGCGAGTCAAGAATCCGGAGGCGCAAATTCGCAACCTTTCGTTTCCGCGCTGATTGACATGGATATCGATTATCCCCAGCATATCGTCGAACGAATCAAACAGGCCGTGCAAGAGCATGCCAAAGCAACCACTTCGCAGAGCCAATACCGTATCGATATTGTCGGCCACGGCGCTTCGAAATATTCCGAAGTATGGCAGAATTTCGGCGAGATGCTGGGTTGCGTCATCGACCATTCCGTATTGGACGCGGGATTGGAAGGTCTGCAGATTTTTGCCGACTGCGCTAACGAAGGCGCGATAAAACCGGTCGAACCGTTATATCTGCGTCGCCCGGATGTCTCGGTACCTAACCCGCTGAAGCATGTTTTGAATCATGCCGGGGCCACGAAGGCTTGATTGCCTGATGATTGTCGAATTCGGCGAACTTGACCAACAGTGGGCATTGGAGTCTGCTTCCAAGATGGAAATGGAGCTTTTCGACTCGCAGGCTTGGGATTTGCAGACATTGCATCACGAGATGGCAGACGCTTCCAGAATTTACCTTGCCGATGTTGTTGGTGTTGCTGACGTCAAAAGTGATACTGAAAGTGGCGATGCCAGCGATGCCGCAGGTTTATCCGCTGTTGCTGAATGTAATGCGTTGTGTGGACGAAAGCCGCTAAAACAGGTTCAACGGGCTGCGGCCGATAGGATCATGCGTGGTTACGCGGGCATGTGGCATGCCGGTGGCCAAGCCGAAATCCTGACCCTTGGTGTCGCCAAACGTTTTCAGAGGAACGGCATTGGCAAGGGGCTTCTCGATAGGCTGATCCAATACGCGCGTCTTTACGGTGTCCGTCGCATCAAACTGGAAGTTCGCGTCGACAATGAACCGGCAAAACGCCTTTATCGTAGTCGAGGATTTGCGGATATCGGTCTACTGCGGCATTACTACCAGCCCGAAAACTTCGACGCCATGCAAATGGCCTTGGACCTCGAAACGCATATCATGGGATTCGGCAGCGTCAAAGAGAATATGGAGCAAAAGCAATGAGCGAACCGACAGTACTGGGTATCGAATCGACCTGCGACGAGACCGCGGCGGCCATCGTGCGCGGACGCACCCTTGTTTCCAACGTGGTCGCCTCCTCCATGGAGGAACACGCGCGTTACGGCGGGGTCATCCCCGAAATCGCCTCACGCGCCCACGCCGAAGCGTTCGTGCCCGTGGTCAGCAAAGCGCTGGCCGACGCCGACATGGACCTTTCCGACATCGACGCCATTGCGGTGTCGGCCGGTCCGGGCCTTGCCGGCTGCCTGGCCGTCGGGGTGTCCGGAGCGAAGGCGCTTGCATGGTCGGCGAACAAGCCGATCTACGGCATCAATCACGTCATCGGTCATATCGCCGTCACCCAACTGCAATTCGGGCCATTCCCGAAAGACACCCTGGCGCTTATCGTTTCGGGCGGCCATACGTCGCTGTTGCACGTCGGAGACGTCGCCCGCCACGTGGACGTCGTCGGCACGACGCTTGATGACGCCGCAGGGGAGTGCTTCGACAAGGTCGCCCGCCTGCTGGGCTTCCCCTACCCGGGAGGCCCCCATATCGACAGGCATGGCCAGCTTGGCGATCCCCACGCCATCAAGGTGCCGCAGGGCCTCACCAAGGGCAAGGCAGGCAAAGAGCATCCCTACGATTTCAGCTTCTCGGGCGTGAAGACCGCCGTGGCCCGTTGGGTTGAGGCACAACAGGCCGCAGGCAACCCGATTCCGGTCGATGACGTCTGCGCCTCGCTGGCCGACTCGGTCGCCACGGTGCTGGCCAACAAGGCCATGCACGGATGTGAGGAATACGGTTCCAAGACGTTGATCGTCGGCGGCGGTTTCTCCGCCAATTCCCAACTGAGGGCCAAACTGCTTGAAGTCGGCGAGCAGCACGGTGTCGAGGTGCGCATCCCGCAGATCAAGCTGTGCACCGACAACGGCGCGATGGTCGCCATGCTCGGAGTCAACCTGGTCGAGGCCGGCATACGTCCTTCTGCTCCCGATTTCCCGATTGATTCGGCCATGCCGATGAACGTCATCAGCGTCTGAGCCGCTTCCTTGAACCGCGACACCCCGCAAAAATCAGGCGACACGCCATTGGAGTTGCGAGCTGACGATTCTTGTATATTATATATTTCTTGTGCGGTGCTTGAGGCTTCGCACGGGACATTCCCGCATAGCTCAGTTGGCAGAGCGTCTGACTGTTAATCAGAATGTCGCTGGTTCAAGCCCAGCTGCGGGAGCGGAAAGATAATCCCGGGAGTTTAACTCCCGGGATTTTTCGTAAGTGGCAAGATCATATCGGCGCGACGTATGACATCAATGTCGTCATTGTTGGATTTTCTTATTTTCCCCGTTCAGGCGGGAATTTAGCGGCGTGTCAATTCCCCTTGCAGCATCTATGCCTTTTGTTATGGTACTGCCTTGTGACCCAAGCTGAGATCGTCACGAATTCATAAGAAGCGTAAAAGAGGTTGATGTGCCACGCACCGGGAAAAGCCCAAATACGGCTGAAATGGATGCGTCCGGTGCCTCACACCCTTCTAACGCGTCTAGGAACAACGCAATCGATGGTCTGAGAGCCTTGGCCATCATCGGGGTGGTGGCCTATCATGTGCGTCCGTCTCTGCTGCGTGGCGGCTTTCTCGGCGTCACGGTGTTCTTCGTCATCTCCGGTTTCCTGATAACCGGCAGCGTGGAACGACGGATGTCCGGACCGCAGGGGTTTCATTATGCAGGCTACCTGTACAGGAAAATCAAGCGTCTGACCTTCCCGTTGCTTTCCCTGATCGCACTGGTCGTGCCGATCGCCTATCTGCTTTCGCCGGGCATGCTTCCGAAACTGCATCTCGATGCGCTGCCCAGCGCGTTGTATGCCAGCAATTGGGTCTATATCTTCCGTAAGGTTTCCTATTTCAGTGCCGCGGGACTCCCGTCACCGCTTACCCATCTGTGGTTCCTCGCACTGACCATGCAGTTCTATCTGGTCTGGGTCTCGCTGCTGTGGCTGATGCACCGGCTCAACCTGAGGCTGTGGACCAGATTCTCCCTTACCCTTCTGATTGCCGCCATTTCCACCGCTCTGATGGTTGTTCTCTATGTGCCGGAAGCCGATGTGTCCCGTGTCTATTACGGGCTTGACACGCGCTTTTCCGAACTCATGATCGGTGCCTTGCTTGCGTTCGTGGTTGAATGGGCAAAAGCGAAACACGGTGGAAAAGATGAAAAGGAAGAAAAAGAAAAATCGATGAATACCGGGAGTTGGTCAAGCCCGATGAATCTGCTGCTCGCCGCCGCCGGATTTTGCCTTCTCGCCGCACTGGTCGTCCTGTATAGCGTTTGCACGGGTAATGATGCGATGCTCTATCGTGGTGGTCTGCAAGTGGTGGCTCTTATCGTCGCCCTGCTGCTCGCCGTCGTTCTGGTTCCGGGCAATCTCTGCCGTTCGCTTTTGGGGATGCGGGTGCTACGTTACATCGGCTCACGCTCCTTCTCGATCTATCTGGTCCATTACCCGCTGCTTGAATTCATGAACCCCGCCATCCGCACACAGCCGTTGCGTTGGTGGGAATGGATCGTGCAATTCATGGTGCTGTGGGCGTCCTGCGAGGCCTTCTATCAGATGGCCGAGGCGGTGCGCAAATCCAGGCCTGCAGGCAAGGGGCCATTGCGCGAAATGCGCCTGATCACTAAGATCCTGGCGTTGTGCGGTGTGGTGGCCGTTGTGCTGTGTACGCTACTGCCTGTCAATTTCAATAGGTTGGCCGGCGAACGTTCGTCTGTCTTACGACGGGAATATCTCGCGGTCGAGCGAAACCTGGGAATGGCGACTGCGATCAGAAGCGACCTGATGACGCTGCGCAGGTCGGCCGTGCCCAAGCCGTCGCTGAATCTGCCTGTGCGTTTGGTGCCGAAGGCCGCCAAGGTACCCAAAAACCTCGATACCAAAGGTTGGACCTACGATGCCGCCACAGGTTCATGTAGTGCGAATCCTCTGATTATCAGCGATTCCGTGGAGATGGGTGCGCACGATTATGTCCAGCAGCATATCCCGGCAAGCATTCAGGACAATATGGTCGGCCGCCACTTTTCCACAGGTGCCGACCTCTTCCGCAAGCATCAGGCGCAAGGCCAGGCCGGAAGCGTTGTCATCATGGCATTGGGGACCAACGACCGCATTGTCGACGAACAACAGGTCGAGGACCTGATAGCGGCGGTGGGCGACGAACCCATATACCTCACTACGGTCCGTATGCCCGATACCTGGCAGGATTCGAACAACCAGATTCTGCGTTCCGTGCTCGCCAGGCATCCGAATGTAGGGCTTCTTGATTGGTATTCGGTGAGCAACATGCATCCTGAATACTTCTACGACGACGGGACGCATCTGACTCCGGGGGAGAACGGCGGCCGTGAGGCCTACGGCATCATGCTGAGGCAGGGACTGTGCGGGCAATGATCCACTGACTATATGTTTTGTCCCTCGATCGTCACGATAGACGGTTTTGATAAATGTGACCAAATATCTCTTACCGGAAGAACTATTGTCGATTTCGGAGCAGTGCAATCCCTCGGATGATTTCTGGGGAAGTGTCTTTATGAAAAGTTTGCCGGAAAATTAACGCGCCTATCGAATCAGTGATCTCTTGCAGGGCATCTAAAGCAACCCTGCAAGTGGTCGTTGACGATGCCCATCGACTGCATATAGGCGTACATGGTGGTCGGTCCGACGAATTTGAATCCGGCTTTTTCATGGCCTTGCTCATATCGATTGATTCCTGGGTTACGGCAGGAACCTCCTCCCGGCTTTTCGGCCTGCGCACGCATGGCCCGTCAGGGGCGAAACTCCAAATATAATCGGCAAACGGCATATCCAGATCAAGTGCGACTTGCGCGTTGTGAATCGTGGCTTCGATTTTCCGTCTGTTGCGAATGATGGCTTTGTTCTCCATGAGTTCGGGTATTTCGTCTCTCATTTGCGCGACCCGTTCGATATTGAAATCGTGGAAGGCCGCATCGATCGCCTTGCGCTTGTTGATGATGGTGTTCCACGAGAGGCCGGCCTGCATGGCCTCAAGCGCAAGCCGTTCGAACAGAGCCTGCGAATCATAGCAAGGCGTACCCCATTCGGTGTCGTGGTAGACCAGCATGTCATGGCTCAGGTCCAGATACGATTGCGGCCAGCAACGCTGCAGGCCATCGGGCTGGACCTTCGACTGATTCGTTGCGTTTTGAGAACTGCTCTCTGATGGCTTTCTTTTGGCACTCATACCTTAGACTTTCTTTTTTGCATTTACGTCTTTTATACTCTCGAGCCTCGGCACCTGTGCAGATCCGGTGGATAACTTTTGCGACACGCCCGGGCGTTGTGGATAACCGGGGGCATCCGACCACACCTCCTGTTTTCAATGTGCTATTTAAAGGTTACGAGGCATAGTGAAAGAGACGGAAACATGGATGCCGATAGTACAGCGAAGGGAGGCACGGCAGTGAAAATGGAAGATAGAGGAAGGCAGTGGCTCAAATGGGCACGACTGAGAGCTGAAAGGGAACAATGCCGGCAAAGGATGATCGATTCGGTTCGGCGTCTGATCACGATTGTTGCGGTTTTTGCGGTATTGTTGATAGGCTTCACAACAGGAGGGCATGAAGCCTTGGCCTTGCCAAGCGACGATATCGGGGAGACGTCATATTCATCTTTGGAAAATAATCAAACTTATGTGTCCGCTCCGTCGACAGGTCAATATTCATTGGGATTCATTGAACCGATTGGCTCTGTGGACCCTCCGATCCATGACGGGAAAGGGTGCAAAGCCGATATGGGATGGCCCGTATTGCCACATGTAGTCATCAGAAGGTTCAAGGCTCCCAAACAGGTTTGGGGTCCTGGGCACCGCGGGGTCGATATCGCAGCAGTGGAGGACACGCCCTTGTTTGCCCCAGCAAGCGGTTTCATCAGCTTTGCCGGCATCGTTGCGGGGAAATCGGTGGTGAGCATCCGCCACAAAAGCCTCACCTTGACCCTTGAACCGGCGCAGACGCTTCTGCCGATAGGGACACCGGTGGTCAAAGGATTGCCGATCGGTACCGTCAAGGGTGTTTCGGACCATTGCACCGGAATCTGCGTGCATTGGGGAGTAAGAAAAAGCAGGAAGGAGTACCGTGACCCTCAGCAATTGGCGGCAAGAAGGAAAATAGTGCTCAAGCCTGTTGCTTCGTAATGGGGCGATTCGGCCCGTTCGAATGGAATGAAGGTCCGTTTTTCGTGAATCCAGAAGCCCGTGTTTAAAAGAGATAAGGCGACGAGAAGAACATTCCCTACAGAAATGTTCTTCTCGTCGCCTTATGAGCCGGAAATCCGAGGGGCAGCAATCAATCCCTTCTACAATCCTGCATCCGCCAGTGAAATGTATCCGGGTTCGATCAGCAGGTGCTTGAGGTTGCCTGCGCTGATGGCCATCGGCTTCTCGTGAATCGTGTCCATCTTTGTGCCGTTGATTGTTGTCGTCTTGACGTAGGAAAGTTCCGTGACGTTCTTCCCTGCCTCGATCGTTGTTGTCGCGCCGGCGATGTCTCCTGACAGTTTTTGGATGTTTTCCATACCTGTCATCCATTGCTTGCCGTTGACTACGTCAGGCATCATATCGGCATAAGCGCCATAACCGGTGATAATCGGCCAAGCCATATCACCTTCGCTGTCAGATTGCGATTGCGTTTCGTCTTCGGTGCCGCTTTCCTTGCTGTCCTTCGGCTTGGGCGGGGCTACCTTGTTGAGATTGTGTTTGCCGGTCAGTGTTCCGACTATGCCGGAGACTTCAATCTCAGGATTGATGTCGGCGGCGGTACCGGTGTATTTGAGGGTGGTCAGCTCATCCACAACCGCGGACGACACGAAATCGTTCATGGCCAGAATGCCATCGACATGAAGCGGCTGGCCTTCTTTGGACGAATCGGTGAGCCTGTCGTTGAGTTCCGTCTTTATCTCGGCTGTTTTGGAAGCCTTGAACGACACCGATTCCCAATCCTTGTCGGTAGTGGATGCGCTGAGCTTTTTCGACGGGCTGATGGCGCGGCCATCTTTGAAGTAGGGCTGCAGCACGTGCCATATACCCGCAAAAGCCTCTTTGGCGAACGTCTGGCTCGTATTGAGAGTCGAATCGGTGTCCTCTCCCACAGGAATCATGACCTCGAGGGATTTCGGATGCATCTTGGTCGTCTTTTCCAAAGCGAGTTTCGAGACAAGCTGCCGGGCTTGCAGAACACCGATCTGGCGTGGGGTCGATAGGCTCACGAAGACATCGGGAGTGAACCCGGCCAGCGGATTGGCGAGAATGACGGTATGCGCTCCGACTTTCCTGGCAAGTTTCAGGGTCTTCGCCAGACGCTTCCCGGCCGCGATTTCGTTCTGTTTGTCGGTTTTGTCCTTGTCGTCTCCGTTTTGTGCTTGCGTCGTCTTGTCTGCCGAGGAGGGAGAAGCCTTGGAACCGGTATTCCCGTTGGCAGCTGTATTGGTTGCGCCCGACGGCTTTTCGGTGTCGTATGCGGGCGCATCGGCGGGATTGGTGACATAATCGCCGTATTGCTCGTTGCCTTTGTTGGCCGAGGTCGCAGGTGCGACGATCAGCGTCGTATGGCGGTTGGAGTCATCCGATGCGGTGGCAAGCTGGTTGACCACATAGTCCTGCACGTCCTCACTCTGCTTGCGGAGGTTGCCGTCCGTCTTCACTTTGATGTTCTTTGACGAAAAGCCCGCATCGGTCAGCGATTTCGTGATGGCGGGGGCGAGCTTGGCCCACTTGTTCAGCGGGGTGTGCGAGGAGATGGAAATCCCATCGGACGGGGTGAACACCATTACATTGCTCTTGGCCACCGCCGAACTCACCGATATCTTGTCGGTGTCAATAGAGGTGGCCCCCGTATCCTGACCCCCGCTGCCGCAAGCGGCTGATGCCGTCGTAAGAACCAGGGCTGTGGCGAAAGCCAGGAAACGGGCCAAGGGGTGCTTGCCGCGCGTCGTCATAAGTCATCCTTCTTTTTATATATTTCGAATTAACCAAAATCGATAATAGTCTGAGGCCGATATGAAAGTGCCATCGCATGGATAATCAGGATGATATGCGACGGCACTGAATAAAGCCTTTGACTAACGTGATTGGCCCAATTCCTTTTGCAGTCCTTCGTCCAAGGCGTCCATGAAACCAGCCGTATCGAGCCAAGGCTGGTCGGGACCTACGAGCATGGCCAGGTCCTTGGTCATCTTCCCGCCTTCCACGGTGTTGATGATGACCTGTTCCAAGGTTTCGGCGAAATGGCCGACTTCGGGCGTCTCGTCGAGCTTGGCCCGCTGCTTGAGCCCTCCGGTCCATGCGTAGATCGAAGCGATGGGGTTGGTCGAGGTCTTCTCGCCTTTGAGCCAGCGACGGTAATGGCGGGTGACGGTGCCGTGCGCAGCCTCGGCTTCCACGGTCTTGCCGTCAGGGGTCATCAGCACGGAGGTCATCAATCCCAGCGAGCCGAATCCTTGTGCCACCGAATCGGACTGCACGTCGCCGTCATAGTTCTTGCAGGCCCAGATATAGCCGCCGTGCCATTTCATCGTGCTGGCCACCATATCGTCGATCAGACGGTGTTCGTAAGAAAGGCCCTCAGCCTCGAAACGGTCCTTGTATTCGGTTTCATAGACTGCGGCGAAGATGTCCTTGAATTCGCCGTCGTAGGCTTTGAGAATCGTGTTCTTCGTCGACAGATACACCGGATAGTGCCGCATGAGCCCGTAATTGAAGCAGGCCCGCGCGAAGCCGCGGATGGAGTCGTCAAGATTGTATTGCACTTGGGCGACGCCCGCACCCGGATAGTCGTAGACCACGTGTTCGATGGGCTCGCTTCCGTCGGCGGGTGTGAAGGTGACCGTCAGGCGTCCCGGTTTGTCGACCTTGAAATCCGTGGCCTTGTACTGGTCGCCGAAAGCGTGGCGGGCCACGACGATGGGCTTCTTCCAGCCGGGGACCAATCGCGGGATGTTGGCGATGACGATGGGCTCGCGGAAGATCGTGCCGCCGAGAATGTTGCGGATGGTCCCGTTCGGCGACTTCCACATCTTTTTCAGGTTGAATTCCTTGACACGTGCCTCGTCGGGGGTGATGGTGGCGCATTTGACGCCGACATGGTGCTTTTTGATGGCGTTGGCCGCATCGATGGTCACCTGGTCATCGGTCGCGTCGCGGTTTTCGATGCCGAGATCGTAATAGTCAAGATTGACGTCGAGATAGGGCAGGATAAGGCGGTTCTTGATATCCTTCCAGATCACCCTCGTCATCTCGTCGCCGTCAAGCTCGGCGACCGTCCCTTCAACCTTGATTTTTTTCATATCTGCCCTTTCTCTGCTATCAGGAAATACGAAGCCATTATCACGCCTGAAGATGTCATCGGCGTTGCTTTGACTGACTGGCGAGACGCTCTTTGTACGTCATTGCCGATCGTCTACGCTCGTCACGTAGGGGAAGTAATCTGGAAGCCATGACTCAGGAAATTGAAATCGGTTTGGGCAAAAAAGGCCGTTTGGCTTATTCCTTGGACGATATCGCCATCGTCCCCTCACGCAGGACCCGCGATCCGCAGGACGTTTCGACGTCTTGGCAGATCGATGCCTACCAGTTCGACGTGCCGGTGCTTTCGGCTCCGATGGATTCGGTGACCAGCCCTGCCACGGCGATTGCCATGGGCAAGCTCGGCGCTCTCGGAGTGCTCGACCTCGAAGGGTTGTGGACACGATACGACGACCCGCAGCCGCTGCTTGATGAGATCAGCCGGCTTGACGAGAGCAGCGCCACAGCCCGTCTGCAGGAGATCTACGCGGAGCCGATCAAGCCGGAACTGATCACCCGGCGTCTTCATGAGATACGTGACGCAGGCGTCACCGTCGCCGGCGCGCTTTCGCCCCAGCGCACGCAGGAGTTCTATTCGACCGTCGTCGACGCCGGCGTCGACCTCTTCGTCATCCGCGGCACGGCGGTTTCGGCCGAGCATGTTTCGCAGAAACACGAGCCTTTGAATCTGAAGAAGTTCATCTACGACCTTGATGTGCCGGTCATCGTCGGGGGAGCGGCCAGCTATACCGCGGCCCTTCATCTCATGCGTACCGGTGCCGCCGGCGTGCTTGTCGGTTTCGGCGGCGGAGCCGTTTCCGCGACACGGGCAACCATCGGCGTCCATGCGCCTATGGCCACCGCGATCGCCGATGTGGCCGAGGCCCGTCGTGATTATATGGACGAATCCGGCGGCCGCTACGTGCAGATCATCGCCGACGGCGGCATGGGCACCTCCGGCTCGTTCGTCAAGGCGCTGGCCATGGGCGCCGACGCGGTCATGCTCGGAGCACCTTTGGCACGTGCGCAGGAAGCACCCGGCAAAGGCACGCATTGGGGTGCCGAGGCTCGCCATCCCTCCCTTCCCCGCGGGAAGCGGACAACAGTCGGTACGGTTGCGCCGTTGCAGCAGATTCTTTTCGGGCCCAGCCATAACGCCGACGGAACGGTGAACTTCATCGGCGCCCTTCGCCGGGCCATGGCTTCCACCGGCTACGTCGACCTGAAGAACTTCCAGCATTGCGACGTAACAGTCACGCTTTCGCATCTGGGCTGATTGAGCGAGTAACCAAGTCGTTTTTCTAAGCGGACTATCTATGTGACCGGGTAGTCCGCTTTTGTATCCAAATTATCCGTTTATGTTCCATATCATCGTTTGTGATTCAAGGTTTTCTTCAAAAATCCTCAATAATCTTGATTTTTGCCGAAATAGCTTCTTCTGCCTTGACAAAGCCTTCAATATCTGTTGCTCTGGAGAGTGAATGTGAACAGTAAATGGAGGTTCAATGATGAACATGCAGATGCAGGCGCAGCCCCAAAAGATGGCATTCGGATATCGTTCCGGACTGCCGACATACGATGGATTCATCCGAATCGAATTGTCGAACCGTCCGGTTCCCTACCATATTTCGCGTTGTTATCCGGGAACGTTGAGCGAGGCCGAATGCCAGAAATTCAGCCTCGCTTCCTGCAGGCTCGCCTGTATGTGTCTTGATATGATACGACGGCGTACACCCCCGCAAAGTCTTCAGCATATCCTGAGCGGCCCCTGCCTCCAACGTCTTGAAACGATGTCGTATCTTTTGGAAAACCATCTGCGTACGCATCAGGAGCTCAAGGAGAGGTTGTGCTATCTTCCCGCGGTTCCAATGCTGGTGTATACCACCTTGGTCAGTCCGGATATCACCGAAACGGTGGTGAGCCTCGCTGTAGGCAAGTCAACCTATTGGGCCACTTTGGTGTTCAAACGCAGTGGATCGCGTTGGATTTGCACGACCGCCGACCTCGGCTGAGCCACCATAAAACATTATTCCGAGTTGCCGGAAGTTACGCTAACGTAGTTTTGGGGCAACGAGCGCGTATAGTTGTGCTTATGTTGCGAGAATTCTATTTGGATCCTGTCACCAAGACCACAGATAAGGACACCATTTATTCACTGTTGTCCAAAAGAGCCGGAAAAGACCCCGACGGCGAGATAGCTGAATGGCTGGACGGAAACACCCAGCAATGGCAAAGCGTGACAGCCGGTGAAATGCTCGATCGCGTGCGCTCGGTAGCCAAGGGACTCATGGGCCTGGGGGCCAAGGCAGGGAGCATGGTCGTCATTTATGCCGCGACCAGTTACGAATGGGGAGTGGTCGACTTCGCATGTGCCGCCATCGGGGCGGTAAGCGTGCCGATTTATGAAACGGATTCGCCCAAGCAGGCCAAAGGCATCGTCGAGGATGTGGACCCGATTGTCGCTTTCGGCGGGGATGCCGAGCATACCCAGACACTCGAGGAACTACGCCGCGACCGCGAAGGCCTCAAGTATGTATTCAACCTGCAGGAGGGCGGCCTGGACGCCATCTCGGATTTCGGGACTTCGGTCAGCGATGAAAAGCTCGACGAAGCCATCTCCCGCGTACGCGCCGATGACATGCTGACCATCGTCTACACCTCCGGTTCCACAGGCAAGCCCAAAGGCGTCATGCTTTCGCACCGTAATTTCGTTTCCACGACGTTCATCGGCTGGGCGGTGCTCGACGACATGCTGTATCAGCCGAGCAGGCTGCTGCTCTTCCTGCCCCTGGCACATTGCTTCGCCCGCTACATCCAGTATGTGGCCATCGGCGCGCACGGCGTGGTGGGCTACACCTCGAGCGCCAAGCATCTGCTCACCGATCTGAGGACCTTCCAGCCGACGTATCTGCTTGGGGTGCCGCGTGTATTCGAGAAGGTCTACAACGCAGCCTCCCAGAAGGCGGGCGCAGGGCTTCAGGGCCGCGTGTTCGGCATGGCGTTCGATCACTTCGTGCGTTGGTCGAAGGACGGGCAGGAAGGCAGGGGCCACACCATTGCCGAACGTATCAAGCACAGGTTCTACATGAAGACGGTCGGCGCTTCCGTACGCAGCGCCTTGGGTCCGAAACTGAAATATCTGGCTTGCGGCGGCGCCCCGATGAACGCCGACCTCGCGCACTTCTTCAACGGCATGGACGGCATCACCTTCATCCAGGGATACGGCATGACCGAAACGGCGGCCCCCTGCATCGTCGCCTTCCAGGACTTCAACAAGGTCGGGGCCGTCGGACGTCCCGGCACCGGCATCGCCATCAAACTTGCCGACGACGACGAGCTGCTGATCAACGGCGAGGACGTCTTCCTCGGCTACTACAAGCAGCCGAAACTGACAGCCGAGGCCAAGGAACCGGGCGGCTGGGTGCATTCCGGCGACATCGCCCAGATCGACGACGACGGTTTCGTCTATATCACCGGAAGAAAAAAGGACATCATCATCACCGCCGGCGGCAAGAACGTCAGCCCCGCCCCGATGGAAGACACCATCGGCACCTGCCCGGTCGTCTCCCATGCTGTTGTGATCGGCGACGGCCGTCCCTTCATCGCCGCGCTCATCGAGCTCGATCCCGAGATGGTGCGCTCCTGGCTAGCCAACAACGGCATGGATGAGAATATGCCCATGCCGGATATCTGCAAGAACGATGCCGTTCGGGCCTTCGTCCAGCAATATATCGATCAGGCCAACAGTTCGGTCTCGCGCGCCGAATCCGTACGTAAGTTCGTCATCATCCCGGATCAGTTCACCCAGGAGAACGGCATGCTGACGCCAAGCATGAAGGTCGTGCGCGGTGAGGTCCTGAAACACTACGCCGATCTCATCAACACACAGGTCTATACTCCTAAGACGCGAGTCAAGCCGGCCCCGTCGGCTACTGCAGGCTTCATCGACAAGACCGCGGAATCCGTACGTCAAGCCACTGATGCCATGACGCCTAAAGTCCGCGAAGCCTATGAGCAGGCCAGGCAGAATGTAGGCGTCCATCTTGCCGAACGCGAAACGGAGCATGACGGCGACGATTCTCGCGAGGATACACCGAAGGCGCAAGAGCAGGGAAACGACTCGCCAGCAGAAAAATAAACGGCCGCTAAAGCATACAGAGGAGCAGAGCATTGTCGTTACGAGAAATAAGGGTCGTGCCGGATCCGGTGTTGAGGACCCCATGCGAACCGATTCGTGAGATAACCCCAGCCGTACGCAACATGGTGCAGGATTTGCTGGATACCGTCGACGACCCCGGCCGCGCGGGGCTCTCCGCCAACCAGATCGGCATCAGCCTGCGCGCGTTCTCCTACAACATCGACGGCAAGCTCGGCTACGTGCTGAACCCCGTCCTCGAAGAGACCCGGGGAGAGCAGTACGGCGACGAAGGTTGCCTTTCGGTGCCCAAGCTCTGGTACAAGACCAGACGCGCCGATTACGCCCGCGTGCGCGGCATCGATCTTGACGGCAAGACCATCGTCGTCGAGGGCACCGGCATCATGGGCCGTATGCTTCAGCACGAGACGGACCATCTCGACGGCCACATCTATCTCGACCGTCTTGAGAAGGAGGAACGCCGCGAGGCTATGCGGCGCATGCGTGAGGGACAATAAGTCAAGCCTTAAAACGGTGATGAACGTTATGGGTTGTTCGGATATCGATGAAACGTCGGTGTCCGAACAACTTTTTATATCGAAGAATCGTTCATCGAGTAACCCGGCTATTATTGCTTGGTTTCCAAGCCCGGATACCTGCCAGGTTACGCGGATACCGAAGAACTGCCTTTTATACCACGTTTGTGCTATTTTAAAGAGCAGTGTGTTAAGTGGATTTCGAAGTGGTCACGTCGCTGAGCAATCCACTCAATATTGTCTAACAAACACACAAATTCGCGTCATGCACGTGACGGACTGTGTCGGTCGACCGACTCGCCTGCAAAAAGGCGGGGACGTTGCACGCAGACCCGCATGGCCAGGCAATAACCGACTGAAAGGTAGCATTATCATGGCTCAAATCACTATGAGCGACATGCTGAAGGCAGGACTGCACTTCGGCCATCAGACCCGTCGTTGGAACCCCAAGATGAAGCAGTACATCCTGATGGAGCGCAACGGCATCCACATCATCAATCTCTTCAAGTCGCTCGACCTGATCGACAAGGCCTACGATTTCATCAAGCAGACCGTGGCCCACAACGGCACCGTGCTCTTCGTCGGCACGAAGAAGCAGGCTCAGGAAGCGATCGCCGCACAGGCCACCCGCGTCAACATGCCGTATGTCTCCGAGCGTTGGCTCGGTGGCATGCTCACCAACTTCCAGACCGTCTCCAAGCGCGTCGCGCGCCTGAAGGAACTGGAAGAGATGGACTTCACCGACGTCCACGGCAGCGGCCTGACCAAGAAGGAACTGCTGCTGCTTGAGCGCGAGAAGAACAAGCTGGAGAAGCAGCTCGGTGGCATCCGCAACATGAACCGCACTCCTTCGGCCATGTTCGTCGTCGACATCAACAAGGAGGCGTTGGCCGTCGAAGAAGCTCACAAGCTGAGCATTCCGGTCGTCGCCATCGTCGACACGAACACCGATCCCGATCTCGTCGACTACCCGATTCCGGCCAACGACGACGCCATTCGTGGCGTCGAGCTGCTGACCAGCCTCATGGCTGACGCCGTGGCGGATGGCCTGCTGGAACGGAGCGGCAAGGCGGAGAAGACCGAGGACAAGGCCGAGCAGCCGATGGCCGCTTGGGAAAAGGACCTCTTGAAGGACAAGGAAGAGAAGCCTGCAGAGAGCGCATCGGCGACCGTCGAGACCAGCCCGGCCGCAGCCAAGTCCGAAGAGACGAAGGTCGAAGAGGCCAAGGCCTGACCGACATTGCATACAAAGGCGGTGTCGGAACCTTCCGGGCTTTCGCACCGCCTTTGGCGCATTCAATACATATTCAGCATTTTTAAAGGAGATATCAATGGCAGCAGTAACAGCAGCTTTGATCAAGCAAGTGCGCGACGACACCGGCGCCGGCATGATGGACGTCAAGAAGGCGCTCACCGAAGCCGAGGGCGACGTGGCACGCGCCAAGGAAATCATTCGCGCCAAGGGCATTCAGGCCGCAGGCAAGCGTGAGGGCCGCACCGCCCAGGAAGGCACCATCGCCTCCCGCGTGGTCGACACCGACAACGGTCAGGCCGGTTACGCCGTCGAGCTCAACTCCGAGACCGACTTCGTGGCCAAGACCCCGAAGTTCGTCGCCTTCACCGACAAGGTGCTCGATAACGCCATCGCCGCAGGCGCAAGCACTGCCGACGAGGTTCTGGCCGCCAAGAGCGAGGATGGCACCGTCAAGGAGAGCGTCGAGGAAGCGGCAGCCCTCTTCGGCGAGCATGTCAAGGTCGGCCAGGTGGCCAAGGTCGAAGGCCCGAAGGTCGAGATCTACGCGCACAAGAAGTCCGCAGAGATGCCGCCGAGCATCGTCGCCATCGTCGCCACCGATGAAAAGGGAGCGTCAGTAGCGCATGAGGCCGCTCTGCAGATTTCCGCCATGGGTGCGAAGTGGCTCACCCGCGAGGATGTGCCGGAAGACGTGGTCGCTTCCGAGCGTCGCGTGGCCACCGAGAAGTCCCAAGCCGAAGGCAAGCCCGAGAAGATCATCCCCAAGATCGTCGAAGGTCGTATGAACGCCTTCTACAAGGAGAATGTGCTGCTCGAGCAGGAGTATGTCAAGGACACCTCCAAGCGTGTGGGCGATCTGTTCAAGGAAGTCGGCGGCCAGCTGCTCGGCTTCGCTCGTATCGAGGTCGGCAAGGGCGAAGAGAAGTGATTCGTCGCTCTCCGCGGTTCTGATCTGATCTGAACAATTGGCCGGTATCTTCGGGTACCGGCCAATTGTTGTCTATCACGATATCCGAGGATTCTTTGTAGCAACAATGTCCGGCGATCGGCTGCTCCTATGAAGCACTGATTCATCGCCGGCAGTAGCGGCTGCGGTCGAAAAGATCAGCCGATCAGGGCAGTGGAGCTGGCCGGGGGACTGCTGTCGCCGTGAACAGATAACCTGTTAGTCAGTAATATGCCGCCAAACCCCAAGAACAGAGAGGCCGCTGATGACTAACGATGGCAAGGACGATACCAAGCGCCGAGTGCTGCTGAAGCTTTCAGGTGAAGCATTCGGCGGTGGTCATATCGGTATCGATACGGCGGTTATTCGCCGTGTCGCACAGGAGATCCATACAGCGGTAGGGCGAGGTGTCGAGGTCGCGATCGTCGTCGGCGGCGGCAATTTCTTCCGCGGCGCGGAACTCCAGCAGGCCGGTATCGAACGCAGCCGTGGCGACTACATGGGCATGCTCGGAACCGTCATGAACTGTCTCGCTCTTCAGGATTTCCTCGAACAGGAAGGCCAGGCCACCCGCGTCCAGACCGCCATCACCATGGGCCAGGTTGCAGAACCCTATATCCCGTTGAAAGCCATTCGCCACCTTGAAAAGGGACGGGTGGTTATTTTCGGTGCAGGTGCGGGCATGCCGTATTTCTCCACCGACACCGTCTCCATCCAACGTTCGCTTGAGATTCACTGCGACGCGGTGCTTATGGGCAAAAACGGCGTGGATGGCATCTATACCGCGGATCCTCGCAAGGATTCGAGCGCCAGGCGTTTCAAGACCCTGAGCTACAAGCGGGCTTTGGTCGACAACCTCGCCGTCATGGATGCCGCAGCGCTTTCCATGGCCCGCGACAACGACCAGCACATCCGTGTATTCGGCTTGGAAGAAGCCGGAAACGTCACCAAGGCCCTGGTCGGGGAGCCCATCGGGACCCTGGTGTCCAACATGGAATCGGAAATCGCCCAATAATACGGCGACATCCCTTTTCGATGTTTTCCAGAAGTCATTAATCCACCCAACACAAAACGCAAACCAGTGGCTCGCATCGCGGGCCGTGAAGGAGAAACCATGGCAAATCCTGTAGAACAAGCCAAGCTGCAAATGCAGAAGTCCGTCGAGGCGACCAAGGAGAACTTCTCCGGAATCCGTACCGGTCGTGCCAACCCGGCGCTTCTGAACGGCATCGTCGTGGACTATTACGGCGCCCCGACGCCGATCAAGGCCGTCGCGTCAATCGGCGTGCCCGAACCGCGCACCCTTTCGATCACCCCGTTCGACGGCTCGCAGGCCAACGCCGTCGAAAAGGCAATCCGCGATTCCGACCTTGGCGGCAGCACCAGGCGAGACGGCAACGTCATCCATCTGACCATGCCGGAACTCACCGAAGACCGCCGCAAGGAATACGTCAAACTCGCCAAAGGCAAAGCCGAAGACGGCAAGGTCGCAGTACGCAACATCCGCCGCAAGGCCAAGGAATCGATCGACAAGTCGGTCAAGGACGGCGATATGGGCGAGGACCAGGGCGATCGTCTGCAAAAGGATCTCGACAAGGTCACCAAAGAAACGACCGAGACCATCGATGAGCTTCTCGATGCAAAGGAAAAGGAAATCATGGAGGTCTGATCGATATTTTGCACTTCTCTCCGGATTACGATCGCGCAGAGAAGTGCAAAATCCATTCGGCAGACATGAAAGAGAAGGGTAATGACCAGCAAACAAGGGCATGAGGCAGGCGACGAAGTGAGTTCGGCGCTCAATGACATCAATAAGAAGACGGGGCGCAACATGCCTCAGGCCGTTGCCACAGCCGTATTCCTCGTCGTGCTCATCGTCGCATGCCTGCTGATCAGGATCGATCTGTATGTCGTGATGATCGCGGTTTTCCTTGTTCTGGCGCTGCGTGAGCTTCATGTCTCATTTGCGACAGTGCATCTTTATATTCCGCTGATTGTACTATGGCTGTGCTGCGTCGGCACCCTGCTCTCCATTTACTACGTGCCTGACCATGTGCTGGCGGCAGGCGTCGGCATCACCGTTTCCACGATCGCGGTCGCCATCGCGGCCAATCTCCGTCATAATGTGGGTAAACGCCTTGCCGGGGCCATCGAAGGAAAACTTAAAGCCGCCCAGGGCATCGAAAAAACGGCGGCCCCATCGGCTGCCAATAAGAAAAACGGCGAAAGCAGCATTGACAATGTCGCGGTTTCGGTGTTCCTGGTACTCTATATTCTCGTACTGGCCTCATGCATCATCCTTCCGGAGACCTTCAACGGCCACCCCGTGGCCCATGCCATCATGCTCATCTTCCTGCCGGCGCTTTCCGACACCGGAGGACTTTTCTTTGGCGCGTTCTTCGGACGTCACAAGCTTTCGCCGCGTATCTCACCCAAGAAATCCGTTGAGGGACTATGCGGTTCGATTCTTTTCGCCATGGTCGGCGCATTGGTGATTTTCGCCATCACCTACCCGGGTCTATGGGCAACACGCTGGTGGATGCCGATTCTCACCGGAGTGATGGTCGGCGTCATCGGCACGTTCGGCGATCTATGCGCCTCGATGCTCAAGCGCGACATGGGATTGAAGGACATGGGCCATCTGCTCAAAGGCCACGGCGGGGTCATCGATCGCGTCGACTCGATTCTTCTATGCGCACCCTTCTTTACCGTATTGCTGTGGGCGACCGGCATGTAACTACTGAGAAATCCCGATTCCAGAGGAATTTCTCTGCGACAATGCTTTTATTCTGCACGGATACCAGCAGACACCCGTAAAGGTTCCTGGTTTATTGAATGATGATAATGATGAATGATGCTGTACAAGACAATTCGAAGAACGGCGGACCCGCAAGCGTTCTTTCACCCACAAACGAACCGGTCGAATCGGGAGTGACCGCCGGAGGCAACTCCGGTGCTTTCCGCGATGTGCTGGCCAAGAACCACGCACGCCGAGGAAAGCCGCCGCTGCACTTCGCCGATATGAACGAGGAGCAGCGCATAGAGACGGCCAAGCAGCTGGGCATGCCGAAATTCAGGATCAAACAGCTCGGCAACCATTATTTCGAACACTTCGACAACGACGTCTCCGCGTTCACCGATTTTCCTGCCGCCAAACGCGAAGCGGCACAGCAGGCGTTCTTCCCGACCCTGATCCGCGAAGTGACTCGTCAGGTCGCCGACAACGGCACCACCGTCAAAACGCTGTGGGAGCTCTTTGACGGCTCGCACATCGAATCGGTGCTCATGCGTTATCCGAACCGTGCGACGCTGTGCATCTCCAGCCAGGTGGGTTGCGGCATGGGCTGCCCGTTCTGCGCCACCGGAGGGCTCGGGCTGACCCGCAACCTTTCCACCGCGGAAATCCTCGAGCAGGTTCGTGTCGCCGCCAAGGCCATGGCATCCGGGGCAGTCGCCGGAGGTCCGGGACGTCTGAGCAATGTCGTCTTCATGGGCGAGGGCGAGCCCATGGGCAACTACAAATCCGTGCTTGCCGCCGTTCGTCAGATCAGTGCCATGCCGCCGGTCGGTTTTGGTATTTCGGCGCGTAACATCACCATCTCCACCGTCGGCGTCGTTCCCGGCATCAAAAAGCTGACGAACGAGGGAATTCCCGTACGTCTCGCCGTTTCCCTGCACGCCCCCAACGACACCCTTCGCGATGAGCTGGTGCCGATGAACCGACGTTTCGATTCCGAACAGGTACTTGATGCCGCCCATGATTACTATCTGGCCAGCCATCGCCGGGTGAGCATCGAATACGCACTGATGCGAGGCATCAACGACCAGGCGGAGCACGCCCGCCAACTGGCGCATCGTCTGAACCATTACGGCGACAACTGGGTGCACGTCAATCCGATTCCGCTGAACCCTATCGAGGGCTCGAAATGGACCGCCTCCAAACCCGAGGACGAAGAACGCTTCCTCGATATCCTGCATAGCGCCGGCATCACCGCGACATTGCGCGATACCCGTGGTTCGGATATCGACGGCGCCTGCGGACAGCTGGCGGCCAAGAATATACGTGCGTAGAAGGGTATCGTTATATCCAGCGATTGCAACCACATGGATTGCCCGCGTATATAAATCGCAGACTATGTTTATTCCATTGAACCGGTATGAACCAGATCAAGCGATGTTTTGAGACGCTGCGTTCCTTGTTCCCAGCGATGAATTAGTCTTGAGTCAGATATCTGACGGTTGAGTAGGAGTTGCACTATGTCATTGGCGGTACGAGTGATTCCATGTCTGGATGTGGATGAGGGACGGGTGGTCAAAGGCGTCCATTTCGAGAACCTGCGCGATGCCGGCGATCCTGTCGAGCTTGCGGGACGCTATTACGATGAGGGTGCCGACGAACTCACCTTTCTCGATGTAACGGCCTCGAGCAGCCATCGGCAGACCATGATGGACGTGGTCGCGCGCACCGCAGGCCAGATTTTCATCCCGCTGACCGTCGGAGGAGGCGTCCGCACCGTGGGCGACGTCGATGCACTGCTGCGCAGCGGGGCGGATAAGGTCAGCGTCAACACCGCCGCCATCAACAATCCCGGGCTCATCAGTCAGGTCGCCGAGCGTTTCGGCAACCAGGTCCTGGTGCTTTCCGTCGATGCACGGCGTGAACAGGGGGAGCAGCACACCGAGTCCGGTTTCGAGGTCACCACGATGGGCGGACGGCATTCCACCGGTATCGATGCACTGTGGTGGGCGAAACGCGCGCAGGAGCTTGGCGTCGGCGAGATACTGCTTAATTCGATGGATGCCGACGGCACCGGAAACGGGTTCGATATCGAGATGCTCAAAGCCATGCGCAAGGTGGTCGATATCCCCTTGATCGCCAGCGGCGGCGCCGGAAAACTCGAGGATTTCCCGCCTGCTGTCGAAGCCGGGGCGGACGCGGTGCTCGCGGCTTCCGTGTTCCATTACGGCAAGATGACCATCGCCCAGGTCAAGGCAACCATGAAAGAGCATGGCATCACCGTCCGTGAGCCTGTACACGCCTGATCCGCCGAATGACCGTCTGGGTATCCTTAACCGGATATGGAGACATGACGTCGAATTCGCAGCTGGCAGGTGATTGCATGCAGAAAATAAGGAAAGTTGAAAAGCCAAAAAGATGAAGAGCAACGATATTGTCTACGATAATGCCGAAACGCTGGATCCAAGGCTTGCGGCAAGGCTCAAACGCGATGACAAGGGGCTTGTAGCCGCCGTCATCCAGCAGTACGATTCCCAGCAAGTGCTGATGGTCGGCTACATGAACGACGAGGCGCTGCGCCGCACCCTCACCACCGGCAGGGTCACGTTCTGGTCGCGATCCCGTCAGGAATACTGGCGTAAAGGAGACACCTCCGGCCATGTCCAGTATGTCAAAAGCCTTTCGCTGGACTGCGATGGCGACGCGCTGCTTGTCGAAGTCGACCAGGTGGGGGCGGCCTGCCATACCGGTGCGCGTTCCTGTTTCGAACAAGGAGGGGAAGTCCCCGTCGTCGTGGGCGAACGCAAGCCGGCGGACGCCGCCAACGACGTCTGCCGCTGAGGTGAGCGGGTTATGGCCACGCGTATGATGGCCGGCAGAGACAATAATCAGTTAACGATGCTTTGAGGGGCTATGACACAAGGATCACCATTGAATTTGTTTGCAGGTCGGAATCTGGCGTATATTCCGTCGCCGACCATCTCGAAAATCGTCATCCCGCAGATAACACTCGGCAATTGGTCGATCGGCCCTGTCTCGATTCGTTTCTATGCGCTGTGCATTCTTCTCGGAATCGTGCTGGCAGTATGGATCTGCGAAAAGCGATGGAAGAAACTCGGCGGCAATTTTGATCAGATTCTCGACATCGCCCTGTGCGCGGTGCCGGCAGGCATCATCGGTGCACGCCTCTACCATGTGGTCACCACGCCTGAACGGTTCTTCGGACCTAGCGGCGACCCGATGGAAATACTGCGCATCTGGAACGGCGGCCTCGGCATCTGGGGTGGGGTGCTGTTCGGCGCGCTGGCCGCTTGGGCATGGTGTCGGCACAAGCATTATCCGATGGCGTTGCTCGGGGATGCCGTCGCCCCGGGGCTTCTGGTGGCACAGGCAGTAGGAAGATTGGGCAACTGGTTCAATCAGGAGCTTTATGGCGCTCCGACCACCTTGCCTTGGGGTCTGAAACTCAACATGACCGGCGCGATAGGTCACACCGAACAATGCTATGACGGTCAGACCTGTCCTACAGGGACGCTTTTCCAGCCTACATTCCTTTACGAGATGATTTGGAACCTCATCGGTGCGGCGCTGATCGTCTGGATCGGCCGCAAGGCGGTGAACAAGCTCAAAGCCGGAAGCCTGTTCACCGTTTACGTGATGTGGTACACCGCCGGACGCACCTGGATCGAGGCGTTGCGCATCGATTTTGCGCACGAAATCCTTGGGGTACGAGTCAATGTATGGGTTTCGATGGTCGTCTTTGTGCTGGGCGTAGTGGCGTTTATCGTCGTGCAGAAGATCGGCAGTTCCACCATAAGCCTGTCCGAACGTCTCCGCACCTTGACGGAAGTCGAAGAACTCGCACAAGCCGACGCCGAACAAGCCAAAGACAAGTCCGAAAAGAAGTAGCCCGGACCAAGGGACACATCAACCTCAACCGACATTGCGAGAGAAAAATCCAATGTCTCCAAAAGCGAATAGGATTCTCAAAGGCTTTGCTACGAGCCGTTTTCAAGTCGTTCGCCCAGCATAGGATATACAGTTATGACCATTCAAATCGCACCAAGCATTCTTTCAGCGGATTTCTGCAATCTTGAACGTGACCTCAAAGCCATCGACCATGCCGACTTGGTCCACGTCGATGTGATGGACCATCATTTCGTCCCTAATCTCACCCTTGGCGAACCTGTGGTCAAGCGTATCTGCGAGGTCACCGACCTGCCGGTAGACGTGCATCTGATGATTGAGGATCCCGATCGCTGGGCTCCCGAGTACGCCAAACTCGGAGCCGCTTCGGTGAGCTTCCATATGGGAGCCGTCCACGCCCCGGTGCGCCTTGCCCGTCAGCTGCACGAGATGGGTTGCAAAGCCTGTTTCGCGGTTCGTCCGGCAGAGCCTGTGGAGCCGATTTTCGACATCCTCGAAGAATTCGACATGATTCTGATCATGACGGTCGAACCCGGATTCGGCGGTCAGAAGTTCCTCGACAACCAGATGGCAAAAGTCCGCCGTCTGCGTGACGAGATAACCCGTCGTGGCCTGAAGACCCATATCCAGGTCGATGGCGGGGTAAGCCCCAAGACGGCCGACATCGTAGCCAAGGCTGGAGCCGATGTGCTCGTCGCCGGTTCCGCGGTCTACGGGGCCGATGACCGAGCCAAGGCGATAGATGACATCCGCGCCAAGGCACAGGCCGCATACCAGGACTGACCCAGCTACGCCAACGCACCATGATGTGCGAAAACAACGGAGAGATAACCATGAAGACATTCGAATCACTGTTCAAGGAACTGAGCGAAAAAGCCGAGAGTCGACCGGTCGGCTCCAAAACGGTCGACGAGCTCGACAAGGGCACGCATTTCATCGGCAAGAAAATCACTGAAGAGGCGGGGGAGACCTGGATCGCCGCGGAATATGAAGGCGCCGAGCGGACCGCAGAGGAAATGAGCCAGCTCATCTACCATATCCAGGTGATGATGATCAAGCACGGCATCAGTCTGGAAGACCTGTATAAGAACCTTTAGGAACCGATGCCAGCGCACACCGGACGACAGCGATAAGCAAAGAAGCGAAGGAGGAGGATAATGCTGAGAATTGCCGTTCCCAACAAGGGCATGCTCTCTGAGCCTGCATGGAGTCTCTTGAAGGAAGCCGGATACCAATTGCGTACCCAACCACGTCAACTGGTGGTCGAAGACCAGGACAACCAGGTTGAGCTCTTCTATCTCCGTCCTTTGGATATCGCCATATACGTGGGGCAAGGCGCCATCGATGTCGGCATTACCGGCCGGGATATGTTGCGCAATACCGATACGGACGCCACCGAGGACCTTCCGCTCGGTTTTGGGGCCTCGACATTCCGTTTCGCGGCTCCCAATGATTCTTCAATTAACACGCTCGAGGATGTCGAAGGCAAGCGGATTGCAAGTTCATTCGACAAGCTAGTCCGCGATTACTTGGGCAAGCATGGACTTCATGCCGACATCACCCACTTGGACGGTGCCGTGGAATCTTCTGTTCAGCTCGGTGTCGCCGATTTGATCGCCGATGTGGTTTCCACAGGTACCACTTTGCATAATGCCGGCTTGAGGATTTTCGGCGATCCGATTCTTCACTCCGAGGCCATCCTCATCCGTTCCCCGCACATCAACGAGGACGATAAGCAGCTTATGATTTTCAAGCGGCGTCTCGAAGGCGTGCTAACCGCCCGACGATACGTGATGATGGACTATGACGTACCGGTCAGCAAGGTTGGCGCAGCCGTGGCACTTACACCCGGACTGGAAAGCCCGACCATCTCACCGCTTCACGACCAGCAGTGGTGTGCAGTCCGTGCCATGGTGGAACGCGAGAAGGTGAATCGGACGATGGACCAACTTTACGACGTCGGTGCCCGAGCCATCATTGTCACTGCCCTGCAAGCTTCAAGAATCTGAACCCTTTTATGAAACTTCCGATCAATTCCAACAACCGTTACAGTCCGGACGCGCGTGATATCTACTTCACCGTCCCGAACCTCATCAGTGTTCTGCGCATCGTCTCGATACCTTTCATCTCGTGGCTGACGGCGCAACACAAAATGATTGCGGCGCTTGTCGTGCTCGCGATTTCAGCGGCAAGCGACGGGCTGGACGGAATCATCGCCAGGAAATGGAACCAGGTCAGCAAAATAGGCCAGATCCTTGACCCTGTGGCCGACCGATTGCTGATATTCTGCAGTATTCTCGCACTGGGCTGGGCCGGGATAATACCATGGTGGATGCTGTTCGTAGTAGGCCTGCGTGACCTCATGTTGCTGGCATTGATCGTTGTCCTCGCCCAGCACGACTACGGGCCTTTGCCTGTTCATTTCGTAGGCAAAGCCGGAACAGCGTTATTGATGATTTCCATCACCGCGCTGATTTTCGCCGACCTGTGGAGCAATACGTTTACGCAGATCCTTCATCTGGGCGCTTTGGCCGCGGGCATCTGGGGCATCATCCTCTATTGGATGGCCGGTTACATCTATATTCGTCAAGGCATCACCCTGCTTCGGCACGATTCGGACCGATAATGGCAAAGCCGGAACGAACACCCGCATCCTTCCGTGTGGAAATCGACGGACAACTGATCAAACGACGCGCGGTGTTCTCGAAGGCCGTTCGAGATCTCGGCCCCTGGCACGCCGTCAGCGAAGACGCCGCTGCCTCCCTCTCTGCACGACACCGGCGCAAAGTCGTCGATGACAGCCTGCGGCTCATCGACGACCTGACCAATCGCCCGCTCGACCCTCTTTTTTCCGATGCCCGGCTTACCCAGCAAAAGCAACGCTCGAAATTCTCCACCTGGTTCACCCGCATCATCGTCTTCATCATCTGCATCGCGGTGGGTTTCGTCGGCATCGTTTTCGTCAGACAGCTCAATACCGACCCACGCAGACAGGTGCGTGCAAGCCTTATTTCAGAACTGCAAGCCCAGAATGCCAGTCTCAAAAAGACGACCACCGAAGTCACCGACTTGCATACCAAGGTCAGCAGGCTTTCCGATTCCATGCCCAATGCTGGACCGGATTCCACCCTTACCCAGGATGAGATGACGAACGGCGCACTGGCCGTAAAGGGATCCGGGATCGTCGTCACACTGGCCGACCCCGTGGCCTCCGGAACCGCAAACGGCAATGGTCCAAGGGAGAACAACGCCAACCATATCCGCGTGGTCACCGATTCGGACCTGCAGAATATCGTCAACCTGCTCTGGAAAGCCGGGGCCGAGGCGATTTCCGTCAACGGTTATCGTCTCGGAGTCTCAACTTCGGTGAGAACAGCGGGGCAGACAATTCTCATAGGAGTGAATCAGGTGGCCAGTCCCTATAAGATAGAAGCGATAGGGAACCAGAAAAACCTGTCGCAGGCAATGGACAGCGACTCGCAGCCTGGGTTGTATCGCACGCTTAACGCCGCTGGTATCAACCCGCAGGTGTCAAGATCCTACTCATTGAGGTTGCCTGCGGCGCAAGCCACAGGTGTGACGCACGCGAAAAGGAGCAAATGATGGCAGCAGTGCTCGGTCTCATCATCGGAGTCATCATCGGCATCTTCGTGAAGCCGGACATCCCCATCGTCCTGCAGCCTTACCTGCCGATCATGGTGGTGGCGGCCCTCGACGCCCTACTTGGGGCGGCAAGGGCGTATTTCGAACGTTCGTTCTCCGACAAGGTGTTCGTCATATCCTTCATCTCCAATGTCCTGACAGCCACATTGCTGGTGCTTCTCGGCAACCAGCTCGGGGTCGGGTCCCAGTTGCAGACCGCCGTCATCGTCGTGCTCGGCATACGAATCTTCTCCAACGTCTCCGCCATTCGCCGATTCATCTTCAAGGGCTGAGCGACCATGGGAGACAAAAAGAATCGCAACATTCTCAGCAGCATGCATATCCAGCATGCCCAGGACCGTGAAAACGACCGGACAGACACCGGTTCCTTCCCCATAGTGCGTCAAAGGCCGAAAAAAATGGGCGGCGGGCTTGTCAGCAGGTTGATGACCAGCCTGTTGATCGTCCTTTTGTGCGCGTTGCTTGGTTTCGGCTATGCCATTCAGCTCAACAACAAGACCTCCACCTACGAGACGATGAGCGAAGAGGAACTCACCAGACTCATCAGCGAAACCAGCACGCAGGTCCAGAATCTCCAGCAGCGCAAAACCGAACTGACCGGCCAGCTCAATTCCTTGAAGGCTGCTGCCAACAAACAGCAGGAAGCGCAGCGTATCGCCAAGGAAAACGAGGATACCAGCGGTATTCTTTCCGGTCGTTTGCCTGCCGTCGGCAAAGGCGTCATCATCACCATTTCTCAAGGAAGCAAGGAACGCATCGATGCCGCCACCATGTTTCAGCTGCTCGAGGAGCTGCGCAATGCCGGCGTCGAGGTGATGGCATTGAACCATGTGCGTGTGGTGACCTCGACGTATATCACCGAGACCAGGAAAAGCCTTGAATGCGATGGACAGATATTGAAGCCCCCATACAGGGTCAAAGCCATCGGTGACCCGCAGAATCTGCAGAATGCCGTCAATATCGCCGGGGGCGTGGGTTCGAGGTTCAAGGTGAAATTCGGAGCCAAGGTCACCGTGACTCCGAGCGAAAGTGTAGATATCAGCGAGACACGCGATGCCGAGCAATATCAGTACGCAAAAACGGTAGAATGAACATTATGACTAATCCGATTCCAAGCGCAGGCGAGACAACCATCATAGGTCTTCCTGCTGTAAATATTCCGGTCACCTCCGCAGGAGACCGTCCGTTGACCCAAGACGATCTTGATACCATGACCAAATTGTCGCCGGGCTCGGCATTGCTGATTTCGACCAGGGGAGCGGTGTCGGGTTCCCGTTACCTCCTCGATGAGGATGAGGTGAGCGTCGGTCGTGACCCGCACGCGGATATTCTTTTGGATGATTCCACCGTCTCCCGCGCTCATGCGGTGTTCCGCCGCACCGGTGACACGTTTGAAGTGGTGGATGCGGGCAGTCTCAATGGCACTTACGTCAATCGTCAACGCGTCGATCGTGCGACGCTGCACAACGGCGACGAGATCATGATAGGCAAGTTCCGTCTGGTGTTTTTCTCGTCATCAGCGGTGGTTGCCAAATAAACAGGTAAGACCGTGCACTGAAACGGTGTTTGCGAGGAGGAGAGGAGGCCAGCATGGACCGAGATGACACGGCATCCATATCTCGTTCCTCCTTTTCGGGCAGGGCACGCAAGGCACGGCATGACACTTCGGCAGACTTGGTGCAGGGGGAGTTGTTCTCCGAACCCAACGAAGAGACGGCCACTCGAGGTTATCGCGGAACAGTGGCTTCCAAGGTCGCCGGCATCACTTACCGTCAACTTGATTATTGGGCCCGCAAGCAGATTGTGGTGCCTTCCATCACCCAGTCGCATGGCTCCGGTTCAAGAAGACTGTACTCATTCAAGGATGTCCTTATCCTGGCGGTTTCCAAGAAACTGCTGGATACCGGCGTCAATCTGCAGAATGTCACGGCGGCGATTAGATTTCTTGCACGGCATCGCACCAAACAGCTTGAGCACATGACCATCATCTGCGACGGTCAGGATGTCAGGGAATGTGAGAACGGCGACGAAGTGCTGAAACTGATCGATCAAGGTACAGCTGTTTTCGCGGTGTCGGTGGGGAAGTTGTGGCATCAGGTCGAGGAGCAGCTCAAGCAGGAAAAACACATGGATATTACGCCAGGTGACTCTCCTGTATCCGCCCTGCCTGTTTCGCCCATTGATGACATTGCTGCAGAACGGATGCGTCAGAAACTCGAAAACCAACGTTTGGAACGAGCTTCGCAGCACTGATATCGGCATTTTTCGTTATTTGCTTTAAAATTATCGAATATCGTTATTTACAGTTTATACTTATTTGGATTCTTAAATTTCAGAGTTACCGACAAACGCCGACACGAAGGTTTCGAGTACATGGCCGCTATACTTCCGGGATTTCTTTGGATTTTCGCTTTGCTCTGGGCGCTGGGAATCTGCGCGATTTGCCTGGTCAACGGTGCACTGCGAAAAAAAGACGATCATCGCAAGGTCGAAACGGTGCAATGGTCGGTCATCATCATGCAGGTGGTCTCGATGTTCCTGTGCTGCGCACCGTACGGAGTCTACAAGTTGCTGCGAGCCCAGATTCACGGCACAATCCATCATGTCTACGCCGTACTTGGCATTCCGTCTGTCATCGTTCTGGGAATCTTTTTCGTAACCGAATTGGTTCTGATGTATCTGCAGGCAGAGCAAGCCCAGAGAAGTATCGTCGATGAGGTCCTCACAAAGCGGCATCACAACGCAACTGTCAGGTGAAACTAAAAAATTACCAAGAACAGTTTGAAGTGATTGCATTGCCGATTGATTGCTACTGCGTAAGTTCACAGCAAAGCCTAGGTAACGACTGCGAGCCAGTCTTTTTGCAAACATCTATAAGCGCATATTGTTGTGTAAACCACTGCAAGCCTAAATATAAAACATAGTGATTGTAAACTGTTGTAGGCAAGTCTGCTTGGTATAACCGCAAAGCATTCTTTATTCATCGGCATCAGTAAGGACGAGCCACGTTATATAAGCAAGCGAAACTAGATATATAACGTAGCGACCACGAGCGATTATTAAGCCAAGCGCGTACTTCGGTATATAACCGCGAGACGTTATATCAAGATTTTCTTAGTATCGTAGGGGATGCGCGCGTCACGTTATGTAAGCCAAGCGAAACTAGGTACATAACGTGTAGCGACCGCGAGCGATTATGTAAGCCAAGCAAAGCTTGGGTATATAACCGCGAGACGTTATGTCGAGATTTCTCCGAAATCTGACATAACGTACATTATCGGATATTTAATTACTTGATAATCCACTACCGCAAGCGTACGAATTCGAATACAAAGAACGGTGACCGCTTGCATATCGTCAAGCCATCACCGTCAGTGAAATCCTTTTTAGTGAACCGATGATTCACTCGTAATCCGGGAACCAACCCTCACGATGCATTTTGAGTCTCTTGTCGAGCAAGTCCTTCAATTCGCTTTCGGTACGACGTTCCATGAGCATGTCCCAATGCGTTCTGGTCGGCTTCTTGATCTCGTCGACCTCATCCGAATCGGCGTCTTCACGTTTGGCGACCTCACCGCAACGGCATTCCCATTCGGCAGGAACGTCCGCGCCCTCGGCGAATGGCAAAATCGTGCGATGACCTTTCGGGCATACGTACGCTACATCAGATCTCGCTGCAAAATCGACGTTTTCATCGGATTCGAGTGACTTCGCCCCGATACTCATACCACGCAGGCTGCGTTCCGCCATACATTCTCCTTGTAGTTAGTCTAGTTCTAAAGTACAGAACAGTTCGGACGAGTCTATTATTCCCTGTCCACAATGTTTTGCCGCTCAGTCGACCCCCGAGTATGCGACGATACCACGGTTGACCAGCTTATTGGCCTTGCTCGCATTCTCGGCAAGATGCGGATTGTCCGCCTCGTAGTAGGTCTGTGCGGTCGAAATCTGTTGAAGGACGTCTGAGAGACGTTTTGCGTTACGAACGAAATCGCCGCCGGTCAGCTCGCTGCCGTGCAGAATCTGGGCGAGATCCTCTCCCCGCGCCCAGTCGTAGATGACATCGACAAGGCCAAAATCAAGCGGTTCTAATTCGTCGAGATCGGCATCCTCCCGCATCATCTCGACATCGGCAAAGACATCCCTCAACTGTCGGCAACTTGAAGCCACTGGACCACCAGGTCCTCCGGGGTAACGCCGTGGCTCGTTGTCTGTTCCCCTGCGCGCCTGATATACCAACGAAGACAGGGTCGCAGCGAGTTCCTCTGGTTCCAGCTCATCCAGGAAACCGTCGGTGATGGCTTCCGAAAGCACCAAGTCGTATTCGCTATACAGATGCCTGAGCAATTGCCCCCGCATGGTGAGCTGATAGTCTCGTGTCACCGATACAGACTGTGATTCGGGCATTCGTTCTGATGATTCGTTCTGATCATTCGACGCTTTCGAAGCCGTTCCGTCATTCGTAATTAAGGAAGACGAATCATGATAGCCTTCTTGCGATGCATCAACGCCGAAATTCTCTTTGGTTTCCTTAAGATAACCGAGTGAGGAAAGCACGGTGCAGATCTGGTCGAATTGGCGCGCAACAGACCCGGTGCGTGACTCGTAGCGTCCTCGTGCATGCCGCAGCTCTTTGGATTCACGCAGCCAGCGATGCCCCCACTTCAGATGGTTCTGGAAGTCCGGGCATGACTTGCAGGGATGCTCGCTTTCTTCGGTTTTCAGTTGCTCGATACGTTTGTCGAGATTGCGGAACTCTGCGCTGCGTTCCTTGTCGCTGGTAAAGCTTCTGCGCTTGAGATGCCTGCGTTCGTCCTTCTGCAGATAGGAAAGCTTCTGGCGGATGGTCATGAATTCCTTGAAATCACCGTGCGAGCAGGCGAACGCCTTTTCATAGCCTGCAACGGCCTTTTCGAGCGTCTGTATACGACTTTCCAAGTCTTCGGCGGACTCGTTGGCCTCCCATTGCGCGAACGAGTGGTCGAGCGTGTCTCGCGCGGTTTCGTAACTGCTGGAATTGAGCAGGTTCACCGCCATATTGAACGTGGGTTTGAAGCTGGAATGCAGCGGATAGACACGTTTGCTGGAAAGCGAGGCGGCCGTGGCCGGCACGAAGCCCTGATGGTCGACGATGATCGCATGCCCGATGGTGTCGATGCCTCGTCTGCCGGCGCGACCGGTGAGCTGGGTGTATTCGCCCGGTGTCAATGTCACGTGGTCCACGCCGTTGAATTTCTCAAGCTTTTCGATGACCACGCAACGAGCCGGCATGTTGATGCCCAAGGCAAGCGTTTCGGTGGCGAAGATCATCTTGATCAGCCCATCTTCGAAAAGCCGTTCGACGATCTGCCGGAAAAGCGCCACCATACCTGCGTGGTGGGGCGCGAAGCCCTCTTCCAACGCATAGCGGAAACGCGCGAAACCAAGCGCTTTGAGGTCGGCGTGGTCGAGTTCGCCTTCAACCATTTCGTCGACGATGGCTCGTATGCGCATCACCTCGTCTTTGGTGGTCAGCTCCAATCCGGCACGAAGGCATTGCTCGACGGCCTCGTCGCATCCGTTGCGCGAGAAGATGAAGTAGATGCCTGGCAGAAGACCCATGAAGTTCAGTTCATCGACCACGGCCCATCGGCGTGGGATATAGCGGCGAACCTGACCGGGCCTACGACGCTTTTCCACTCCCCTGCGATGCCGGTTTTTGCCGCCTCGCCGTTCTTCATGGGCGCGCACGACGGCTTTTCTGTCGAGCTGGTCGATACGGTCGACGAGCTTCGCGTTGAGTTTGTCGGTCTGCACGCCGTTGTTGTTGTGACGGTACAGGTCGATGAGTTCCGGCTCATGCTGGTCGTCGCTTTGTACCATGACGTGCTGTTCAAGCGGCACGGGACGTTTTTCGGAAACGACGAGTTTCGTGGCCCCGCGAACGGATTCTATCCATGCGCAGAAATCCTCGACGTTGGATACTGTGGCGGAAAGTCCGACGATTTTGACGGACTTGGGAAGGTGAATAATAACCTCTTCCCACACCGGCCCGCGGAATTTGTCGGCGAGATAGTGGACTTCGTCGAGGATGACATATCGCAATGCGCGCAATGTCTCCGAATTCTCATAGAGCATGTTGCGCAGCACCTCGGTGGTCATCACCACGATGTTGGCTTCCGAGTTGATGGATGTGTCACCGGTCAGCAGTCCTACGTTCTCGGCACCGTATACGTCCACGAGATCATGGTATTTCTGGTTGCTCAGGGCCTTGATGGGCGTGGTATAGAACGCCTTGACGCTCCTTTCCTGCGCCAAGTGCATGGCGAAATCCGCGACGATCGTCTTGCCGGCACCTGTCGGGGCTGCGAGAAGAACATTCTTGCCGGCTTCAAGCGCTTCATCCGCTTCTATCTGAAAGGGATCGAGCTCGAACGGGAGCCTCCGAGCGAATCGTGCCGCTTCCGAGCGTTCGTAGGTGCTATTTTTTTGAACACCATATAGCGTTGCGACGGCGACAAAGACTGTTCCTCTGATGAATATTGGTCTGTCCGGGCGCTGAAATCCTCGGATTCCAAGGCCGGATGTTTTTTATGACGATAATGATGTGAATGACTCATAGAAGTGAAACTGTCGATTCATGAAAGACGGATATGCTGCTATACAGAGGCAGGATATTCGAAAGGGGCGTTGCAACGGCCATTTAATCGGCCTTTGCAATATTGCGACTGGAATCGTCTCGGCTTTTCTCATCCGACGAAAGCTGACTGTCCAGTATGATGCCGTCAAAAGCCTGGTTTGACGATGGGGAAACCGCTTGGTTCCTTTGCGAAGGAACGTTTCCGGTGAACGGGACCTTGTTATGCCTCCAGATGCTCCAGCGTTCTGCGTGACGGTTATGTCGCGAGATTCGCCGGCGCTCAACTTCGGTTTGTGCAAGGCTGTAACGATGCGCCGCAGTGGAAAGAGGCTGGGTAAACAGCGGCTTTTCCGGACTTTCGCTGGAAGGCTCAGACTGTTGCATCGCATTCAGATAGTGCTGAATTTCCTTGCCCGTGCCCGCAATGCTGCGAGCCGCGCGAAGCGCATGGATACCGGCATAGACCAAACCGACCACAAGAGCGGCAAGCACGACTACGGCGACGATGATCCAACCCCACCAAGGCATGTGACTCCCCTTTCCCGGTTTCAATGATTTCGATTTATCTTATCGCAATCGAAATCTTCGGTTTCCGTTACGAACCTACTTATCCTGCTGAATATTGTTCTCAAGAGTCAGCTCTCGATGGGCTCTGGCTACAATCATCGTCAACAGCGGTTCCGGTGCGACGGCGATGATATGGCGAGCATGCGCGATGGCGAAAGCGACGAACCACGAATCCGAGGAAACCGTGAGATGGACTTTCTCCCCCTCGCCACAAGGTTCGACGGTGGCTCCGGGAAGCGTCTTGGTGAACGCCAGATCAGGTTTGTCGGTGATGAACACGGTCGAGGTTCCGTTGTCGAAGCTCCACTTGCGCAGCTCGGCGACAGGGACATCCGGGATATCAAGCTGGCTTGTCGGCTCGACAAGGTCCGCCTTTTCGATGCGCGAAAGACGCAGGACCTGCCAGATGCGCGGATGACCGGTGGCCTTGTTGATGGTCGTGTCTTTGGCAACGAACTTCTTCTCATCCTTGGGCGCGGCCTTGGCGACATCGGTCCACACGGCGACATAGTAGACGCCTTCATCCACGAAGATCTTGGAGGGAGCGACGAGCTTACGCCGAGTGCGGCCCGTGCCGTCGGTGTATTCCATATCCAGAAGCGAATCAGTGGAGATCGCCCGCTTGACCACGCTGAAACTGCGAGGCTCGACTTCGTAGCCGGTGAGGGAAAGCCAAGGGGTCTCCCCCGGCTTGACATGCTGGCGCAGACGGACATACAGGGATTCCGCCTGTTCGCGCTGAGCCAGGGGAAGCAAGGAGGAATGCGCAAGATAACTCACGGAAGCCGTCAGCATGCTCAGATATTGCTGCGAAATACCGGCAAGACGTTCGAGACCAAGCGAATTGGTGGCCGAGACGATGCCATCGGCATCCAGCAGCGACCAATCGATGTCGAAGAACTGGCTGCCTGCCATCTCGCCATCATCGGAAACGGTGGTGAGCGTGTTGATGTCCTTGCGGATGACGGCAACACCCTTCTTCTTCTCGTCCTCGGTCTTCGGCTCGCCGATGAAGCGTTCCGCAAGCTCATCCAGGGAATACTCCTCGCCCAGATGCGCAGAGAGGAACAGCATCAGACGCAGCCTGCGGTCCACTTCGCTGCCGGTCTGGAAGGAGGAGCTGCGCTTCGAGTGCGACTTGCCGTTTTCGGGGTCGACATCGCTGTTCGCCGTGGTTTTGTTGATGGACGGGGTGACGATGGTCTCCCCCATCTCGCCCTGGCTTTCGTCGGCCAACGTGAAATTGACCGCGGCGTTGAGCCTGCGGTTCCAGGCATCCACCGCTTCTTGAGGAGAGACGACCGAAGAGCCTGGATGCTCAAGCATGAACATGGCCAGATCGTCGGAATCCGTGTAGGCGACGTTCATATGCCCGCCGTCCACGTCGATGGTCGCGGCGAAACGCCGCTGATCGACGACCTTCATCAGATTGTCAGGAATCGGCTGCGTGCCAAGCCCCGGGGCAATCGAGTCAAGCCCGAGTCCCGGCGTCGGGGTCTGCGGCACACGCGGCGCGGTGCGGGAGGCGTGCTGTTCTTCGTGCTTCGACGAGGACGAGGAAATCGACATCGAACGCGCCAGATAGTTCGCGGCGGCGAGCACCGGCAGGTCTTCCTGCTTGAAGCGAAGGCGCACCCTCGGCTCATCGCCCAACTGCAGACGGTAGGATGCAAAATCCTGCCCTTCGGACTTCGAAGAGTATTCGGGTTGACGGGATTCGATGGCTATGCCCATGGCCGCCAACTTGGCGCGGTCACGCTGGAATTGCTTGGCGAACGCGGCCTTGGCCGCCTGATCGGCAAGTTCTCCGTAAGAATCAGCATAAGCCTTGACGCGTTGCGCGATCTGCCGTGAAGTCAACCATTGGGGGAACGCAGATGATAGAACGGCGAGGACATCTAGTTCGTGCTTGCCCCACTTGTCGGAAAAACGTCGCCTTCCGTTGCTTCCTTCTGCCATTAGTCCTCACGTATCGTTATTGTTCAGGTAAAAGCGTGCGACTTGTGACGCACGCCCTTATCTATATTAGATGCTTTTTTTAGTAAATTGCGGAATTTCGCAAATTTAATTCTTTTTATCACGTTTTTTACGCGTGTCCCCGCGCTTTTCGAGGCTATGTGATTGGTTCATCATGCTCATAATTGAGTTTGCCGATCATTCGCATCGAACATCAATACCCAGCGAATAAAGAACCGCAAGGCCATGGTTGCGACATTGCGGTTCTTGACGTTTGTGGCCAATCACCAAAGCCATTCGTCCGGCTCGATGCCCTGCGGACCCACGAATTCGCCATTGGGAACGTAGCTGGGTTTGCCCTGATCCTCCAAGACCGCATCACCGTAAAAGACGACATCGTGGCCAAAGGTCCAGTCTCCGTGGATGGTCACGGAATTGGCGGCCGCCAGCGAAGGGATGGCGTACGGGAAGCGGTCATTGAAATCCTTGATATTGCGATAATATTGCGAATCCAGCGTGACGTCGGGGAAAATGTAGTTGCCGTCCTCCATTTCGTAGGAATCGGTCAGATGGAACCGGTCCGAACGCATGATGAACAGGTCGTCGGTGGTTTTCACCGGCAGGAAGCGCATGCGGTCGACCTGCACGCAAATCGCACCGTCGAAAAGGCCGACTGCCGCGCCCATGGCGGTTTCCAGCTGCACCACTTTCGTGCTGGACGGGATCGGTGGGATCCACGGTTTTGTAATTGCGGATGATCGGCAAGGGCAAAACGCCGTTATGCTGTTCCAACGTGGCCTTCAGCACATCGATGCGCACCCAGATGCTGTTCGTATTGAAATAGGGGTGGCGATCGATATCCTCCGCAGCCTCCCTGTCATCGGGGTGGACCTGCGTCATTTCGCGCAAGACGAGACGGCCGGACTTTTTGTCGCGTACGAGATGGCCGCCCTTGCGATCCGCATAGGTGCGGTTGGCCACTTCTACCATGAACGGCGCACCGGTGTTCTCGAAATACTGGGCAAGGGTACGCGAGGGACGCGCGCCCAGATTGTCGGAATTGGATATGAACAGGTATTCAAAGCCCTTGTCGGCCAGGATGTCCAAGAGACCGGATTCCCAGATGGTGGAGAACAAGTCGCCGTGGCCAGGCGGGCACCATTCCAATTCCGGGTTTTCGGGAAATTCCACGGGTTTGCCGGTCGCTACGTCGATTTTTGGCTCCCGATGCTGCACGATCTGCGTAGGAATGTCTTCCTGTTGGAAATCCTTGTTCTGTTCAAGGGCCTCTATGGTGTCAGCGGAAGTGCGGAAGGAGTTCATCATAGTCAATGGCAGCGGGACGTTGAGGCGCCTTCGGGCCGTGACCACCTGACCCATGATAATGTCGATGAAACGCATCGGCCGCGCCTTGTGACGACGGACCGGAAGCAACGACTTCGCCTTGTCAAGCCCCATCGAGGTGCCGAGCCCGCCATTGAGCTTGAGGAACGCGGTTTTGGCGAAAGCATGGACAGCCTTGTCATGGTCGATGGTCTTATAGACATCGTGGAAACTTGGGACATCGCGCAAAGGTTCTACGTCATCCTCGCGAATCCAGCTGCTGGCATCGTTGTGCCGCCACTCGTCATAGAGCCTTTTGAATTGTGCAACAGCCACATCGCTCATGTGCGCCTCACGCATCTTTTGCGCCGAAGCTTCGAAGGCGTCTTCCAAACCGCACCTCTTTCGTAGTTGTGTTTCTTCTTGCTCCATCGGTCGAGCCCGAAGCTGCAACCGATACACATAGCTTTCAACTGTACTAGCTTTTTTGAAAGCTCGCTGGACACCAAGGCTCTGAAACGTAAATGAACAGTAAAAATGTGAGGTTTGGGGATGTCAAATTGCTGTCGTATTGTGCATGAAATCGCTACTGGAATAGGTTTGTAAAAAGAATAATCGCCGGAACCTTGCGATTCTGGCGATTATTTGTCCGACCAGCTGAATTCGAACCCGCGGTCATCCGTTACTGTCGGCTCTTGAACGGATGTATCTGTGAGATGCAGCAATGAGAAAAATCGCTGAAACTTAGATGTTGCTAAAGACTTCTTATAAAGCAGAAGCAACAATGATGCCGTTGTCTCACGGTTTCAACGTTGATTGGACCGATAGATCAAACAGCGAAAATTTATCTTTGATCCGAAGATTGTCGGAATCGATCCTTGGCAACGTTATATTTATTGCTGCCATTGTACTCACACCATACATAACGGCGATAAGGAATTCTGAATCCGATGCCATGGCTATGTGCAAATCTGCCTGAGTCAAATCCAAACAGATCACGGCCCTCTGGTCTTAATCCAGTAAGATTGTCGCCGAGCCAAGTCTCAAGCAGTTTTCTTTTTCTGCGTTGCCAAACCCAGTAAGTAAAGTATTGGTCATCCTTGAGTGTCTGCCTGTTTCTTAGGAGTTCTACAGTATCGGGTTCCGTTTTCTTATCATAATTTACTGTCCGATCGATCAGGAAACCTGGCACACACAACAAAGCAGTAACCACTATGATCAAAACCAAAATGATGAGAACCAAGCCGATGATTATATCCAAAACAAACCAAAGGCCGGGTAATTCCTGATAGTTGGTTACTACGATTCCTTGTGCATTGACAATGAAACGAGTTAGAGGAAACCCCATCCGGCAAAAATCGAAATCAACCATTTTAGGAAACCCATTATTGTATTTATCGCTTCCATATCATCTCCTTCAGAACAGACATATATAATTATAATCTTTTGTGATGCAAACTTACATAATTGAAACCACGGGATGAAAGATTGTCACACGTAAGTTCTGTATGACAATTTATGTACTCGTATGCGTCGAATTCGTCGGTTGTATGCTTTATTCAGCAGGTGCGCATGAAGTCGTTGCAAATCATCACCTAAATATGTTTCGCCAAAACAAGATACCTAACCTCATCCGGTTTATCGTCATCATCCGGTCATGCCGCATCAGCGCGAGCAACTTTCCGTGGGCTACATTAAGGCAAGGCCACCTGCATCTCGGAATGCCTCAGCAATCGGGCCATCGACGTCATTGACGCCACGAAAGCAAAACGACGGCAATCAAAGAACCTTCAATATTACGAGAGCCTAAATTATTTCTGATTCTATTTACCTGCTGTGCGATCAATGTCGCATGGCAGTGTTGAATACATTGTGATTGGTGTTATCATTTTGTGCTATGAGTGAGATCAGGAGCGGCGAGGCGGTGTCGGCCGGCCACGCCCACGATATGGAGGCGGCGGCGGACGGTGTCACGGGCGCGGTGGGTTTCGGTTTCTCGGTGTCGAACCTGCCGGCCGCCGGGGCGGCGAGGGCCGCGTGCCTGGCGCTCGGGTCCGCGGCGGAAGACGCCCGCGATACCGGCAGAGGAACCGCGATGGCCCACAAGCGGCTGTCGGAGGCGGACCGGTCGAGCGCGGGGACAATGCAATGAACGACGATTACCAGACGCGCATGGACCGCTTGGACGGTCGAATCGCGGATTGCGAGCGACGCATCGGCCAGGCGCAGGAGTCGGCCCGCGAATCCGAAAAACGGGCGAAAGCCTACGACGAGGCCGGCGGGATCCTCGCAGGCTGGGGCCAGCAGGCCTCCGGCATCTGGCAGGACCTGCACCGGCACGTCAGAGGCGACGCCGAATGGCGGCGGCTCGAACAGGAGCACGAGGAACGGGCGGCCATGTGCGCCCAGGCCCGGAACGCCTGCCTCGAGGCCCACGACGACCTCGCCCGCCGGTCCAGGCGCGAGCACGAGCACGCGCTCGACATCCTCGACGAGCAGGACAGCCTGCGGCGCGCGAGACGCGAATACGAGGACGACGGGAACCGGAGGAGGGGCCCATGGGCCTGATCGTCGACAAACCCGAACTGCTGGCCGCGCTCGACCGGTCCGACCGCGACATACGGTCGCAGCAGGCGGAGGCGGGGCGCGCCATGAGCGCCCTCGACGGCCTGGCCGGCGACGCGTCGCTGGACGGCCGGGGATGGCAGGCCGCCAAACTCCACGCCGCAGACGCGGCCAGACCCCGGCTGGAAGCGGCCGTCCGGCAGGGCGACCGGGTCATGGCCGACAACCGCGAGTTTCGCATGCGCCTGGAGTCTCTGATCGAGGATGACTACCTCGACGAGGACGGCATCGCCGACTGCGTCCGGCGCCTACGCCGCAACGACGGCCTCCTGCGCCAGGCACAGGACCTGCTGCCCGCCGACGGCGGCCCCCTGAAGGGCCTGATCGACCAGCTCCGGCAGCAAGGCGAACAGCAGGCCGACCGGCTCGAGGACAAGATACAACGCCTCCACACCCTCGACCAAACCACCCGCAACCTCTACCAAGACACAGCCACGCCACAACCCGGAAACGACACCAACCTCGACGGCGACGCCAACGCTCTCATGGCCAAAGTCGTCAACGGAAAAATGAACCGCAAACAACTCACCGACTTCTTCGAGAAAAAGATGCACATGAGCCACAAGGACGCGGCGGAGCTTGCCTATTTCACCATGCGTTTCCGCACTTATGCCAAAAACAAGAAATTCAGTAGCAAGCAGGCTGTGTACGAGTACGTACGCATCCTCGCTTCGGTCAGCTATAACAGCCGTATATGGCGCACCGCCGGGGAACCTACAAGAACGACAAGCTCATTAGCATCCTTAAGAGAATGGGTTATACCAATGAAACTGCAAAAAAATTCATCGCGGATATGGACAAGATGCATAGTTCAGATGGAAGGAGCAGAGACAGTGTCGATTTCATCCATATGATGGGGTCGTTGTCGTGTATGCTCAATCCCGGTCCCGGCGGAGGGGCCTATCACGCCGGAGGGATGGAACCGGATCTTTCCGGACCAGGCGGAGCAGCGAGCCAACGGGACCGGTCCGCGGAAGCGGCCAGTTGGGGCGGTGACGTTGCCAGCGGGGCCGGCGGCAGAGCCGACTGGAATGCCGATATGGATGCAATCAACCTGAGCCACTACATTCAGGCCCATCCCAAAGTGGACCGTCAGGAAGCCGTCAGAGACTACTATGCGCAGCTTTCAAAAGGCAACTTGGAACGCAACCGCATACGCCAGTTCTGTGGTAATTACGATCCCCGAAACGAAGGAGACCCACAACGTGGGCTGGACTACCTGAAGGAAAACGGCCTCTATATCGCCACAGGTTCGGCGGAGGGCCAGTACCTTGGCGCCGGTATCGGCGAGGACAAGCAGCGGGCCACGCTCAAGGACTTCCTCGACATGCTCCGAAAGGGTATGGGATGAACGCAAGAACGCACAACCGGCACAGAACGGCCATCAGGATTGTGGCAGCCACCGTCATAACGGCTATGATACTGGCATGTCTCGCCGCCTGGTGGCAATTCTTTGCTCCGCTGCCCATCAAACACCGAGCGCATGCCGACATCATCACCCAAACGCAAGCCCTCTACGATAGCGACCCTTACCACGTCCAACAAGCCGTGAAACGCGCCCAAGGAAGCAACATCGTCATTCGCGCGTCCGATGATCCCGGCAACCACCGCATCCAGGCGATAAGCGTCAAGTTCCACGGACTCTATTGGCTGATTGACGAGCCCGCGCATTATGACAATCCGCCATCGGACACGCACGGAGAAACTATCATGGTGTGGATCAGCCGTAAACCATTCACCGATTCTTTCGACCCGGATTCAGCGGTCATCGTCAACAATAAAGATATAACGGCGCTGGATACCAAAGAGTTTCCCCGTTCAACCGACAAACTGCACATGACGCAAAAAGCGCATCAAGGCACTGGCGCTCCAAGCTGCGTGGGAGATAATTGACACAGTGTCAGACAACTGGTGATATATTGCCTCTTATCTTCAGATTCGACGTAGGCAGTATTCTTCTCTACCCCACCAATTCAAATCGTTATTGCGATTCTTGTTATGAAGGGCGAAGGCATCATCATTTATTTTCCCGAGGTGCGAAATCCATGCGTCAATCGAGATTGGCGCAATTAGGCCAATATGAGGAAACTCAGAAGCAGCACCGGCATCACGAAACACATATCTCATTGATCGGAAGGTTACCGTTTTAGGTGTCAAAGACGATGGGAAGCCTGCGGTCATCATGGCTGGTCAAGTCCGACTTTGGCAAATCTGGACAATCAAACACAAACAGCGAATAGGCTATAAATGATCCTATTTCAAATTTCGGGCATCTTTATCAGCACAAAAAGCCACTATTCCACTCAAGGCTATGATTAGAACGATTGCGATTATTTCAATAATAGTAGAAAAATATTTGACCTGCTGGCTCGCCACCAACGCACTACTGCTTAAAAACAAGGCAATACCGACGACTAGAAACAGAAAAGCGCCAACAAGGGAAAACTACGCATATTTCTTGTGTATCTGCTGCCAGATCTCCTCTGAGGCCATTGTCGCCCTTGTTCTGATACCGATCTGACTATTTTTGGCAGTCTTCCCTCTTTAGCTTTGTAATATAAACTCGCGAAATAAATAGCAACTGCTATTAATATAATCAAACCGACATATTCCATGTCATTTCCTTAGAAAATATTCTTTTTAACAAGAATACCGCAGCCAGGGTCCTGTTTCATGGCATGGGGTCATCGGACCTTATGCTCTTGTAAATCGCCAACCTCGAATAGCGAAACACATAGTTGATACCGTTTGCAGCCGTCTTGGCATCCACGGTAGTCAAGGTAACAAAGATCCAGATGCGTCTACGCCACGCCGATAGTAGTGCCAATGTCGCATTTGTGCTAGACTTTCTTCTTGGTGCTTTGCACTGTTCGGGTCGTAGCGCAGTTTGGTAGCGCACTTGACTGGGGGTCAAGGGGTCGCGGGTTCAAATCCCGCCGACCCGACGAGAAAGGCTCGGAATTCTAAGTTTTAGATACTAGGAATTCCGAGCCCTGTTATTTTAAAATACGATTAGCCCTGACACTCATAAAATCCATTTATCGGTTTGATCAAGACTTAATTTTACAAAATAAATGTGGGTCATAAGTTCAGACCAAACTCACGACCCACATTCCTAACGTTCGCTAACGTATATATCCGTTATTTCTTCTTCGACTTGCGCTCGCGGATGTGCACCGAGATCTGGATCGGGGTGCCTTCGAAGCCGAATTCCTCACGCAGCTGGCGTTCGATGTAACGGCGATAACCGTGCTCAAGGAAGCCTGTGGCGAAGATGACGAAGCGCGGCGGGCGCGTCGACGCCTGCGTGGCGAACAAAATCCGCGGCTGCTTGCCGCCGCGCAACGGGTGCGGATGGGCGGACTGGATGCGGCCGAGGAACGAGTTGAGCTTGCCGGTCGGTATGCGCTTGTCCCAAGAGTCCAGAGCCGTGTTCATCGCCGCCAGCAGACGGTTGGTATGCCACCCGGTCTTGGCCGAAAGATTGACACGCTGCGCCCACGTGACCTGATCGAATTCGGTCTGCCATAGGCGTTCGAGACGCTGCCGGTCGAATTCGTCCATCAAGTCCCACTTGTTGAACACCAGCACGACGGCTCGTCCGGCGTCGACGGCCTGGCTCATCACCTTGAGGTCCTGGTCGGAAATCGGCTGCGAGGCGTCGAACAGGACCAGCGCAAGCTCGGAGCGTTCGATGGCGGCCTGCGTACGCAGCGACGAATAGTATTCGGCTCCGGAAAGCTTGTGCAGACGGCGCTTGATGCCGGCGGTGTCGATGAACAGCCAGTCCTCGTCGCCGATCCGAATGATCTCGTCGACCGGATCTCGTGTGGTTCCTGCCAAGTCATTGACCACACTGCGTTCCTCGTGCGCCAGCTCGTTCAAAAGCGAGGATTTGCCGACGTTCGGCTTGCCGATCAGCGCCACACGACGCAGGTCGGTCGGCGTGAGGAATCCCGAGGTCTTCTTGGCTTTGGCCAGCGTATCCACCGCCACGTCGAGCAAGTCGCCCACTCCCCTGCCGTGCATGGCGGAAACCCCGTAGGGCTCGCCCAGCCCGAGCTTCCAGAAATCGGCGGTCAGATATTCGTTGGCACCGTCATCGATCTTGTTGACGGCCAATACCACCGGCTTGCCGCTTTCGCGAAGCATCTTGACGATTCGCTCATCGGTGGCAGTGATGCCAACCTGACCGTCGACCACCAGAACAACGGCATCGGAAAGCCCGACCGCCACCTGAGCCTGTGAGGCGATGGCTGATTCGATGCCTTCGACGTCGGCCTCCCAGCCACCGGTATCGACCAGCTTGAAGTCGGTTCCGGCCCATTCGGCGTCGTAGCTGACACGATCACGGGTCACGCCGGGCGTGTCCTCGACGACCGCGGCACGACGGCCGAGAATACGGTTGACCAACGTCGATTTGCCGACATTCGGCCGGCCGACCACGGCGAGAACGCCGACGGCCTTCTGCTTGGCTGACGGCCCCTCACTGCCGGTTTCGCCGGCAAGCAGAGCTTCGTCTTCCTCATCAAGGTCGTAGCCCTCGAGATTCGCGGCATACTGTTGGTATGCCTGCTCTTCGGCCGCTGCATCGACCAGAGAAATCAGTCGGTCAAGCGTCTCTTCGAACGTCAGGTCGGAATTGTCGACGGTCGTCACGCCGTCGGCGGCCTCGAGGAAGCTGGTGACCTTGGAGTCGGCCTTGTCACGCGCAATGACGTTATCGGCGCCGACACCCGCCTGCGACGCGGACTGCCCGGTGCGCCGGGCCTGACGGACTTCAGGGCGTGCGGTCAACAGCACTCGCACTTCCGCGTTCGGCGCGACAACGGTCGTGATATCGCGTCCTTCGGCGACGATTCCGGCACCCTTCGAGAAGGAGTCAAGGGAAGCTTCGCGGTTGATATAAGCACGTTCCGCGGCGATCAGCAAGTGCCGGACCGGAATGATATTCGAGACTTTGGAGACATGCGACGAAACATTCGAATCGCGAATCGCCTCGCTGATATCCTCTCCGTCAACCAAGACCTTCGAATCGTCGGGATCGACGCCGATATCGAAATGGTCACCGGTGAACAGGTCCCCCACCATTTCGGTGATGGCCTGCTCGTCGACACTCTCCGCTTCCAAATCAGCACCCTGCTTCAGGCACCACCAAGCCGCAGCGCGGAACATGGCGCCGGTGTCGAGGTACGCATAGCCGAAATACTTGGCCAATGCCTTGGAAGTCGAGGATTTGCCCACTCCCGCAGGCCCGTCGATGGCTACTCGAATCACAGCCCTACCTCCTTGGAAAGCGAGCGGACTTCCGTCTGCGAAAGCACGCGGTAGGAGCCCGGCTTGAGATCGCCCAGCTTGATAGGCCCAATCTGCGTACGCACCAGCCTGCGCACCGGGAAACCGACGGCTCCGAAGATACGGCGGACAATACGGTTCTTGCCCGAATGCAACACGACCTTGACGATGGTGGAATCACGTGAGGAATCGATGATGGCGCAGTGATCCAGTCTGATGAGCCCGTCATCCAGATTGACGCCTTGGGTCACCAGACGGCGGCAGATGTTGCCGCTGATGCGCCCGTCCAGCGTGGCGACATACGTTTTCTTGACCTCATAACGCGGATGCATGACGTGTTGGCTGAGCTCGCCGTCATTGGTCATCAGGATGAGGCCCTCGGTTTCGTAATCGAGACGCCCCATATGGAAGATGCGCTCGTACTTGTCGCCGACGATGTCACGAAGCGTGAAGCGCCCCTTCGGATCGTCCATGGTCGAAAGCACCTTCTTCGGCTTGTTCAACGCCAAGGTGATGTGCCGATTGTTCAGCCTGATTCTTGATCCGTCAACGCGAATCTGCTGGCTCGAAGGATCGACACGGGTGCCGAGTTCGGTCACCAGTTCACCATCGACCTCGACCCGGCCTTCGGTAATGATTTCCTCGCACTTGCGCCTTGAGCCGAAACCTGCCTGCGCCAAGAGTTTTTGAAGGCGAATCCCTTCATCGTAATTATCGTGATGCGCCTTTTCGGCGTGTGAATATGCGTGTGGCATCGTTCTCCCAACGTGGCCTTGCGAAACTGTTTGATTCAACGTTTCGTCGCGTACTGTATCAGTTGCCCCTCCATGTGATAGCACATGCTGAAAAGACAAACCAAGACAATTATACAGTACTTACTGCCCCCTTGCTATCATATTATGCTGTATGGCTTCAATCTGTTAATAAGAAGGAATAATTAATGACGGAACAAAAAGCACAACACACGAACAGCAAAGCTGCAGGTGTTATTTCAATTTCTGGTATTTTAAGCGAACTCGTTGGCAGCTTCCTTATTTTTGTAGCTATCTATCTCGTTTCCGCACTCAGCCCATCGCTTTATGGCCCCAGTGCGATTCTTATAGCCGCCACCACCGGTCTCGCCTACGCTGCCATGACCTTCATCTTCGGTAAGTTCTCAGGCGGCCAGTTCAACCCTGCGGTAACCTTGACGGCGATGCTGATCAGCAAAACAGGCATCGTAAACGGTATCTGCTATATCATCGCCCAGGTCATCGGCGCCATTGCGGCCGGTGGCGTCATCAAGCTGGTCATTCCGACCTCCAAGGCCGCTCCGGCCAAGATGTGGTTCGCCAATGTCGTCAACGGCTATGATCAGGGATCCATTTCATCCGCACAGCTGCAGCAGGCCGGCGTAAGCTTCGGCATCCTCTTTGCGGTCATCGCCGAGGTCATCGCCACGATCATCGTCGTAGCCGCTTCGTTGCAAGCCATTGACGATCAGGGTCATGCCTCGAAGAATGCTCCGGCGATGATGGGCATCGCCTACGCGCTCGGCGTCACCTTCACCTACCCGCTTACCGGTTCCTCGCTGAACCCCGCACGTGCCCTGGGCATCGCCCTCTTCGCCAATAAAGTCGGGCTTACGGTAGACCCGCTGAAGCAGTATTTGGTGTTCTTGATCTGCCCGATTCTCGCAGCCGCCGTCGTCGCCATCGTCGTGATCATCGCCCAGCTGATTTCCGGTCGGAATAAGGGAGATGCTCAGGCATCAGACATCACCGCCGATTGGGAGAAGGATGAGGACGAGAATGATTCTTCTGAGAACTCTGATGATTTCCAGATGCCGTCTCTCAGCGATTCGGGTCAGGCCTCGAATTCTGCGGATGCAGACGAAGCCGACAATGATGCTACTATCGAAAGCCTTGATATCAAGGAAACCGAGACGGATAAGGACTGATGAACGGATCGTTTACATCAGCAGTTGAATACTGAAGTAAACGACCAACAATCCGATTCCCAAAACGATACCGATAAAGGCATCGAATCCGACTGAACGGATTTTCCAGGGACTCCGGTCTTTAAGGATCAATCTGATCAGTCCGGTAATGATGGCCGTCGCAGCGAACACCGCTGTGGCGGCCATCGTGTATCCGAAACCTGCCAGCAGGGCGGCGATAATGACCAGGGCAAGCACTCCCCATTCGAACAGTGGTTTGCCTTCGTTTTTCTCGGAGACATAGGGGTGCTTGTGGGACATGGTCATTCCTTTGGAAACAAAAATACCGGTACGCGGCCTATTTTAGCCTTGTACCGGTATTTTGGTGCATCAGACTATCGCAAGTCCGACACCGCAGCGAGCGAACTCAGTGGAAGAAATGCCTCGTGCCCGTCAGATACATGGTGATTCCGCGCTTCTGCGCCGCCTCGATGACTTCCTTATCGCGGATGGACCCGCCCGGCTGCACGATGGCCTTTACACCGGCGTCAATCAGCGCCTCGGCACCGTCGGCAAAGGGGAAGAACGCGTCGGAAGCGGCCACGGAACCTTGCGCACGGTTCGCGCCGTCAGCCAAGGTATTGGCACGCTCGACCGCCAGATGGCAGGAATCGACACGGTTGACCTGCCCCATACCGATGCCTACCGTAGCCTGGTCGTGTGCAAGAAGGATGGCATTGGATTTCACGCATCGTATCGCCCTCCACGCAAATTCCAGATCCTTGAGAGTATCGGCATCGGCGGCTTGGCCCGAAACCAATTTCCATTGATCGGGATTATCGCCCGAAGCGTCGATCCTGTCGATGGACTGCACCAGAATGCCGCCGTCGATCTGACGGAACTGCATATCGGTGTGCGGCCGCTGTGCCACTTTGAGGATGCGTAGGTTCTTCTTGTGCGCCTTCAGCAGTTGAAGCGCCTCCGGCTCGTAATCGGGAGCCACGATGACTTCGGTGAAAATCGGTCGGACGTTCTGCGCCATCTCAAGGGTGACCGTCGAATTGGCTGCGATCACACCGCCATAGGCGCTCATGGGATCGCAGGCGTGCGCCTTGAGGTGCGCCTGCGCAACGCTCTTGCCGACCGCAAGCCCGCAAGGATTGTTGTGCTTGCACACGGCAACGGCAATCTGCGGTGCAAAATCCCAAACCGCGCGCCAGGCAGCATCCGCATCGACGTAATTGTTGTAGCTCATCGGCTTGCCGCCAAGTTGCTGCGCATGGGCGAAGCCGGTCTGGTCCAACACGTCGACGTACAGACTTGCCTGCTGATGCGGGTTTTCGCCGTAACGCAGCCCGTGCTCATAGTTCCATGTACGGGTGAGATGAGCGGGAAACAGCTCGGTTTCATGGTTTTCTTCGGGTTGCTTACTCTCCTGAGATCCGGCGGCGTCCTGCCCGTGCGAAGCAGCGACGTCGACGATGCCCGCCGGTTGAGGCCAATGGCTTCCGGTCCACTCGGCTATGGTGGCGTCGTAAGCTGCTGTAGTCGCAAAGGCCTTGGCGGCCAGCCAGCGACGTTCTTCCAACGAGAACCCGGTGCCATCGGCCACGCGCCGTGCAGCGAGAGCGTAGTCCTGAGGATCGGTGATGACCGCCACACTGGCGCTGTTCTTTGCTGCTCCGCGAATCATGGAGGGCCCGCCGATATCGATTTTCTCGATGATATCGGCTTCGCCGGCCCCCGACCGGACAGTGTCCGCAAAGGGGTAGAGGTTGACGATGACCATGTCGAAAGGCTTGATATTCAATGATTCAAGTTCTTCAGCCTGCGCGGGATTGGTCATATCGGCCAAGATGCCCGCATGAATGTGGGGGTCGAGCGTCTTGACGCGTCCTCCAAGACTTTCGGGGAAACCGGTGACCGCCTGTACTTCGGTCACGTTCACACCGAGTTCAAGAAGTCGTTTCGCGGTGGACCCGGTGGAAACGACTTCGGTTCCTGCCTTGACGAACGCCTTGGCAAGCCCTTCGATGCCGGTTTTGTCATAAACCGATACCAGGGCCCGTTTGACCATGCGATTGGTTGCTGTCATCTGTCTCTCCCTTTGTTGTGGCGGTACTATGGGATTTCCGTCTCATCTTCCGGTGCAAGACCGGTTGCTGATGACGAGACCGAAGAATTGGAAACATCGGGGACGAAAGCGTCGTTATCGGTATCACCGTGGCTGCCGTGCGTTTCGTTGGCGCCCATCTTGCCCTGTGCTCTCAGATATCCGAAGAACAGCCTCATCGCAAAGACCAAAGCGACGACCACAACGGAAAGGAGCCAGGCGGCGGAGAAGCCGAGGGCGCTGGGCAGGCATACCACCCGGGAAGACGCTGCCGAATCGACACCTACGTGGGCCAGGCGGTGCTGTCCAAGAGCACCGGAAGAAAGTCCGAAGAGAACGTTGACGCACAAGGACATCAAGGCGCTGGTCAGGAAGAAGGAAAGCATCGGATACAGGAACTGAACGATGATTTTGCCGACGTTCACGGGCTCGTCCGGCTTACCTGCACCGATGGCGAAGCAACGTGGCAGGAACAGTTCGATGACACCGATGAGAAATCCACAGACAAGGGGTATCGATATGAAACTGATACGGAGCATATCGTTGGAAACGGCCTGTGGGAATATCGCAAAAACCGGCACAGCCGGAAGACCTGCGGCATGGTCGTTCCACAAGGTAAACGACGCCAGATCGCCGATGGCAAATCCGGAACCGAACAGCCATGAAAGCGCCCACAGGCAGAGATTGGGCAACCAAGCCAAGGTGCAGATCGTGGTCAGAATCCGTGACCCTGTCTGCATGTTGGCCATGTGAAAGACGCGAAGCATCGCACTTTGATTGGTGACGACCCAAACAATAAGCGTGACAAGGCCGATGGCGAAATAGCCCAGCAGTAGCGCAAGTGTATTGACTAATCCGAGTTTCAGGGTCACGGCCAGTCGCTGCGAAATATTGGCACGGATGAACTTGACACAACGTTTCATCAATGGGGACTGCGGCAAAGACCCGCATAGAAAACCCACGCTGAACACCATGGCGGTCTTGAGCATCACCAGCCAGACAGGATCCTGGAGGATGACCGCGACGTTCTGCGCGAACACCCACATAATCGCCATCCACAGCAAAATACCGGAGACATAGGCTTGTAGGCTGCGGGAAAGCACTTTGGTCAACCATGCAATCAGCCAGATGAGCAGAACCGTCAAAAGCAGAGGAACAACGCTCAAAGTGATGGCCCCTGCCCGGAAACCCGCGCCTTGGCTTAAGAGCACAATCGCCAAGGTCAGGGGAACAGAATCATTGGAAAGGGTTCCGCCGCCTTCTTCCATGGAGACGACCAACAATGTCAGCGCCATGAAAAAGCCCAGGCACACCGTGAAAATCACGGATGCGCCAAGAGCTATCAGTATTCCCTTGAACCATGGCCGCTGGTGTGTGCTCATGCCTTGGAAGTACCGCCGTTCATGAGCTGGCGAACGAGCTGAGCCGCCTGCCCGGGGGTCTTGCCTACCGAAATACCAGCGGCTTCGAGTGCTTCCTTCTTGTCTTTGGCTGTGCCTTTTCCGCCGGAGACTATAGCACCGGCATGCCCCATCTGCTTGCCTTCAGGAGCGGTGAAACCAGCGATGTAGGCAACCACGGGTTTGGTCATATGGTCTTTGGCCCAAGCAGCGGCATCCTGCTCGGCGTTGCCGCCGATCTCGCCGATCATGACAACGGCTTTGGTGTGCTCATCTGCTTCGAATTGCTGCAGGGCTTCGACCAGCGTCGTCCCCACTATAGGGTCGCCGCCGACACCGACACAAGCGGTAAAGCCGATATCGGAAAGTTCTCCCATCAGCTGATAGGTGAGCGTACCTGATTTGGAAACCAGACCAAGTGGGCCCGAAGAGACAATACCGTCAGGAATGATGCCGAGATTGATGCCTCTATCGGCAGGATCGTCGGTCTCGGGAAGTTTCAGAAGACCAGGGCAATTGGGACCGATGATTCTGATGCCCTTGCGCAACGCCAGCTCAACGCAATAGGCGGTGTCTGCCACGGGAATACCTTCAGTAATGACGACAATCAGGCCGATGCCGGCTTCGATTGCTTCCAGCATCGCATCCTTGGCAAAACGCGGAGGGACGAAAATCACGCTTGCCTTGGCACCGGTAGCCTTTTCGGCTTCGTTGCAGGTGGCATATACAGGGACGTCCACATCACTGTCAGACATATTGACATGGAAGGTCACGTTCTGTCCGGCTTTTCGTGGATTGACTCCTCCGACGATATTGGTGCCTGCATTGAGCATACGAGCAGTATGGTTCATGCCCTGATGGCCGGTCATGCCTTGGACGATGACCGGAGCATCGTCTTCAATAAACAGTGTCATTTCGTGGCCTCCTTGGCATGCATGGCAAGCTTTGCAGCTTCTTGTGCCGCCCCTTCCATGGTGCCACTGACGTGGATATTGGGATTGTGCGCGTCCTCGAGTATCTTCAAGCCGAGCCGCGCGGCGTTGCCGTCGAAGCGAACGACAATCGGCTTGGAGACATTCAGCGTCGTAAGGGCTTCGAGGATTCCGTGGGCCACCTCATCGCAAGCCGTGATGCCGCCATAGACATTGACGAACACCGATTCCACCTGCGGATCGGAAAGCACGATGGACAGGCTTTCACTCATGATCTCCGACGATGCGCCTCCTCCGATATCAAGGAAATTGGCTGGCTTGGCACCGTTGCCTTGTTCCTGCCCGGCACCGGAAACGGCATCCAGCGAGCTCATCACAAGCCCTGCACCATTGCCGATGACCCCGACCTCGCCTTTCAGATGAACATAATGCAGTCCATGCTCTTTGGCACGTTCCTCGAACATGTCCGTATGCGTGGTGTCAGCGAATTGTTTCCAGCTGTCATGCCGGAAGGCGGCATTGTCGTCCAACGATATTTTGGCGTCAAGAGCGCAGAGCTTCTTGGAGGATTCGTCATCGGGATCGCCGATTTTTGCCAATGGGTTGATTTCCACCAGCGTCGCGTCGTTGTCCTTGAAACATTTCCACATTTTGAGCAGCACGTCCGCAGCCTGATCGACATCCGCGTGGTAAAAACCGATCGATTCCGCCATTGTACGAGCAGCATCGAGGTCGAAATCCTCCAAAGCGCTGATATGCAGGCGTTTGACCGATTCCGGATGTTCCCGTGCTATTTCCTCGACCTCGGTACCGCCGTTGGCCGTGGCCAATACGTCAAAATCTCGGGAGGAACGATCGAGGGAAATCGAAACATAATACTCATGGAGCACGTTCTTGGCTTCGGCGACCAAAACGCCGTTCACCTTGTGCCCGCTGATGGTCATCGGCAGAATCTGTTCCGAGGAGAGAATCGCCTCATCCTGCGTCTTCGCGAGTTTTACCCCGCCGGCCTGCCCACGATGCCCGGTACGAACCTGCGCTTTGACGACACAAGGATAGCCGATTTCATCAGCGGCAACGGCCACTTCATGGGAATTCTGGGCGAATATGCCTTCGGGCGTATCGATACCTTGTTCCGCAAGCAAATGCCTTGCCTGATATTCATAAAGATCCATTTGACCCCTCTTACCGATAGATGCTCATCCATCTGTGCTATTGAAGTAAAGACAACTACGTCAGGCAGGCATCGTCACCAAGGAGCTGATCGGTACATCGCCCAAATCGCTTCGTCCCGTAAGACCGATGAGTTCCATCACGAAGCTGAAACCGACGACCTCGCCACCTGCCTTGTTGATAAGGTCTGCAGCAGCCTTGGCCGTGCCTCCTGTTGCAATCAGATCGTCTACAATCAGCACTCTGTCGCCTGGTTGGATCGCGTCTTTTTCGATTTCAACCTTGGCTTCGCCATATTCCAGCGAGTAGCTTTCGCCAATGGTCTCCGGAGGTAGTTTTCCGGCCTTGCGTACAGCGAGGAAACGCTTGCCGAGCCGCGCCGCGAGAGGCGGTCCGATCAGAAAGCCGCGGGCCTCCAGGCCAGCGATGTAGTCGAAGGAATCAGCGGGAACCGGCAGTGCCGTTTCCAGTGCCTTCATCAGGATGGAGAATCCACGAGAATCTGCAAGAACCGGGATGAAATCACGGAACATCACACCCTTTTTCGGAAAGCCCGGAATGGTGCGGATGAGCGAGGCCATGTATTGTGCATCCTCTGCACCGACCTTGCCAAGTTCTGTGATGGTGATATCAGATTGTGTCATGAGCAAGCCTTACTGCCTATTGGCCATTGATTATTGATCTTGGGTCTATGTTCGAGACATCAACCCACAACTGTGAACGAGGAATCACTTGTCTTTTGGACTATCCTCTTGCGTAGCGGCATCATCCTTGGGAGTGCCACCGGCGTTTTCCGCGCCGTCATCCGAGCGCTGTTCCGTTTCTTCGGTTTCGTCGAGACTGTCAAAGGGTTTCTGCGCCTGATCATCGGATGCCGATGTCCGATCTGTCGTATTGTTGACATCCTCTGCATCATTTGCAGGTTCCTCATCAGCATCGACGATAGGGTTGCCGTCCTCGTCCACCTCGTCATCATCGATGAAAGCCGGACGTTCGTATTTCTTGCTGATGGCGCGGAAGGTGAAGCGAAGCTTCGAGCCTTCCGAGTCGATGACGATCTCTTCGTACTTGGTGTCTACGGAAACGACCTCACCGATAATGCCGCCAATGGTCTGCACCAACTCGCCGGGCTTCAACGAACTGCGGAAATCCTGAACCTTCTGCTGCTGTTGCTTCGATTTGCGCGACTGCCACCACATCAATGCAATCATCGCAACAAAAAGAACGAAAATAAAAATCGTATTGCCACCAGTCACAGGTAACTCCAATCGGACGAGACGTTCACTACGGACTTGCTGAAGATGCCAAACTCTCTGATATCTACATACCTACCGTACCGGATTTTAGAATAACTTATTGACATCATCTCTGGGAACAAGGCCCAGATGACGCCAGGCTTTTTCGGTCGCGACCCTCCCTTTCGGGGTACGAACCAGGAATCCTTCACGCACCAGATAAGGTTCGCAGACGGTTTCCACCGTTTCGGATTCCTCACCCACCATCGCCGAAAGATTGTTGAGACCGACCGGTCCGCCGTCGAAATTCCTGACAATGGCGTTGAGCACGGCCAGATCGAGCCTGTCAAGGCCTTCCGAATCGATCTGATAGAGCTCGAGTGCCGCCTGAACATCATCAGGTCCGATTTCATCGAGGTCATGGACAATCGCCCAATCACGAACACGCCGGAGCAGACGGTTGGCGATACGGGGCGTACCACGGCTGCGCAGGGAAAGCTGTTTTGCACTCCCCGACGCCAAACTGATGCCAAGCACACCCGCGCTGCGTTCGATAAGCCGCTCAAGCTCCTCGTGAGGATAGAAGTCCAGATGGGCGGTGAACCCGAAACGGGCGCGCAACGGTGAGGGCAGCATGCCTTCACGCGTCGTGGCACCGATGACGGTGAATCGAGGCAAGGTCAGGGGAATAGAAGAAGCGCCTGGGCCCTTGCCCACCATCACATCGACTCTGAAATCCTCCATGGCGATATACAGCAATTCTTCCGCCGGTCGAGGCAGACGGTGAATCTCGTCGATGAACAGGACCTCACCCTCATCCAGGGAGCTCAGGATGGAAGCCAAATCGCCTGCATGCTGGATGGCCGGACCGGAAGTCACACGTATCGGCACCTGCAACTCATTGGCCACGATCATCGCCAGCGTGGTCTTGCCTAATCCAGGAGGGCCCGCAAGGAGGATATGGTCAGGTGGCACGTCACGTTTTCTTGCAGCGTCCAAGAAGAGCTGTAATTGGGCTTTCAGCAAGGGTTGACCGATAAAACCTTCAAGTGCCCTCGGGCGAAGCTCCTCATCACTGACGGGTTCATTGCCTATCGGCTCGGAGGAAATCATGCGCAACGATTGCTCATCGGCCCCTATGTTGGACTGTGATCCGTTGGTCTCTGCCATAATGATTTAGCGCCCCCGATCCAAAGATGTCAATGCCAGTTTCAAAACTTTGGGAATATCCGCATTCTCCAGCGGCGTCCTGATGTCGTTGTCCTTGCAAACCTTCGTCACCGCGCGAGCAGCGTCGCTTTCCCGCCAACCCAAGGAGACCAAGCCTTCGATGACCTCGGTGGTGCCGGTGTCGTATTCGGGTTCGTCGGAGGCGCGACCGCTTTCGATCTCGTCGAGATTAATGGATCCACGCAGTTCGAGGATAATCTTCTGCGCACCTTTTTTGCCCAACCCCGGCGCCTTGGCCAAGGCCGCCGCGTCTCCGTCCATGACGGTTCTCGCGAGCTTGTCGGGAGGAAGCGTCGAGAGCAGCGACAACGCCACACGCGGACCGATGCCGCTGACCTTCTGCAACTGCAGAAACATACGCTTCGAGGACGGCGAAAGAAACCCGTAGAGTGCAATGGCATCCTGCGATACGTTGAGCGAGGTGAACACCTTGGCATCCTGGCCGGTATGCAGAGCCGAAAGCTCCGCGGCAGGCATACGCACTTCGAAGCCGATGCCGTTGACATCAATGAGAGCGGAGTCGTTGCCGACGTTTTCCACTCTGCCGTTGAGCATTCCTATCATGTCTCGCTCCCGCCGCAAAGATGAGTTAATCCAACTCGACCAAGCATGTATCAATCAATAATTCGAAATCTGAGCGAATCGAGCCTTCACTTGAAAACTGAAAACCGAACCTCAGAAGTATTCGAACATCTGTTCGATAGCTTACATGCCCCTATCGACGCTGTGGCGTTTCTTGGCGTGCTGCTGCGCCTGCGCCCATTGGCGCTGGGCCAAGGTGAGATGCTGCTCGCGTTCTCCGCCCTGGAGCGCACCGGAGGGACGCAGCGCATGGCATATCGCCTGTGCCAAGGCATCGGCCGCGTCGGCGGGTTCCGGAATCTTGTTGAGGTTCAGGATACGCGCGACCATGCGTTCCACCTGGATCTTTTCGGCGCGTCCGTTGCCGGTCACGGCCATCTTGGCTTCGGTCGGCGTGTGGAGGGCCACGGGAATCCCGCGTTGAGCCGCGGCAAGCATCGCCAGTCCGGCTGCTTGTGCCGTGCCCAATACCGTATTGCGGTTTTCCTGCGCGAAGACACGCTCGATGGAAACGGTGTCCGGCACGAACCGGTCGATCTTCGCCGCCAGTCCGTTGTAGATGGCCAGAAGACGAAGATCCTGCGAGATATGCGGATCACTGCGCACGACATCGACATGAACAAAAGAAAGCCGGCGCGACGCGTCGGCTTCAATTACACCGACCCCGCAGCGGGTAAGCCCGGGGTCGACGCCAAGAATAATCACAGCGAATTACTCCGCATCCAGCTGTTCCATGACCTCGTCGGAGGCGGTCCAGTTGCTGTAGATGTTCTGCACATCGTCAAGGTCGTCGAGGTTGTCGATCAACTTGGAGACCTTCTGAGCATCCTCAAGACCAAGATCGATCTCGGTCTTCGGAATCATGACCAGATCGGCCGAATCATAGTCGACATTGGCCTTCTGCAGAGCCTCACGAACCGCGACCATGTCCTCGGGTGCGGTGACGACGACGTAGACTTCGCCCTCGTCCTTGACATCCTCGGCGCCAGCCTCGGCGGCGACCTCGAAGATGTTGTCGTAATCGAGCCCCTCGGAAGGCACCACGATCTGGCCCTTACGCTCGAAATTGAAGCTCACGGAGCCGCTGGTGGCCAGCGAGCCGTTGCCCTTGGTCAGCGTGGAGCGCACTTCGGCGGCCGCGCGGTTGCGGTTGTCGGTGAGGCACTCGATAATCAGCCCAACGCCGGCAGGCGCATAGCCTTCATAGTTGATGGACTCGTAGTTGGCAGCGCCGGCCTCGGCACCGGAACCGCGCTTGACGGCGCGCTTGATGTTGTCCGCCGGCATGGAGGCCTTCTTGGCCTTGACGATGGCGTCATAAAGGGTCGGATTGCCGTCCGGATCACCGCCGCCCAAACGGGCCGCGATCTCGATGTTCTTGATGAGTTTCGCGAACAGCTTGCCGCGCTTCGCGTCGATGGCGGCCTTCTTGTTTTTAGTGGTCGCCCACTTGGAATGCCCTGACATATTGCTCCTAGCAGGTATACGAATACGTTAAACGTAACAATTTTAAAGCAGTTTCACGACAATACACGGGCGTAGACCTCCAAAACGCGGTCGGCCACTTCAGCCCAGTCGTACTGTTTCGAATGTTCAAAGCCCGCCTGACGCAGACGTTGCCGACGTTGTGGGTTGTCCAGCAGCGAAATTATCCGACGCGCGCAATCATGCCCGTCGCCATTGGCAAACAACGCCGCATCCTCACCGTTTTGAGCGACGGCCGCAAACGCATCAAGGTCGCTGGAGACCACGGCGCATGAGGCGGCCATGGCTTCGACCAGGACGATGCCGAAACTTTCACCGCCTGTTTGCGGGGCCACATAGACGTCGAGTGATTTATAGAACCGGGCCTTGTCCTTGTCGCTTATCCTTCCAAGGAATTCGAAGCGTTTGGCCAACGTCCCGGTGGAATCGACCTTGGCGAGAATCTTCAAGGCATCCTGCTCCCCAGTTCCAGCACACAGAAACCTTGCGGAGGGATAGCGTTTGATGATGTCGTTTGCTGCCCGAGCAAAAACGCTGAATCCCTTGCGGGCCTCTCCCATACGTCCCAAAAATCCGATGGTCGGCCGTTCCGGGGTGCCCTGCCAGGTTGCCTTCGGCTCTGCGTTGGCGAAGAACCTGCAGTTGATTCCGTTGGGGATGACGTTGTATTCGATATCGCGCGGACCATAATGATCGACAACTTTTTAGCGGCTTCGGAGACGCAGATACCTGCGGAAAGCGGGGAGAGATAGCGCCTCAGATAGCCCTGGAAGAAACGCAATGCCAACGGATAGGGGTCGAACGCGGCATGGAAGGTGCCGACGAACGGCGGATGGTGGATCATCGTCAGCGGCTTGTGGCTCAACGACGGGGTCTCCGGTTCGTGCAGATGAACGATATCGAAATGGCCCTGTTTGACCCAACGCCGGGTGCGCGGGCCGACGAAACCGAAATAACTGAGGCGTGCCACCGATCCGTTGTAGGGTATGGAAAACGAGGAATCGTTGGTGGTCACCCACAACGGCATGTCCCTGGTGCGTCTTCCGGGCGCAAGCACCTCTACGGTATGCCCGCGTTTCATCAGTTCCTCCGCGAAATCACGGATGTGGAACTGAACGCCGCCAGGCGTCTCAAACGAATACGGGGAGATGATACCGACATTCAGTTTTCTGCCATGAAGCGGATCCGGGCGCTCGATGGTCTCTTCGTTTTCTACATAGGACATGATTCTTCATTCTGCCATAGCTTCGGTATTTCGCGGTTTGATTCCTGGCCAATCACCATAGAGACAATAATCACTTTCCGATGGACTTGGTGTTATCGTCTGCATTGATCTGTCTGAGTTCGGCCAACACGTCATCGGGTACATCCTTGAGTCGGGACATATCCAAATCCTCGACGAAAATCGGCTGCAGCATGTGCCAATCCTCGGGATGCGCAGCAATATCACGGCTCCACACGTCCACCCATGCCTGACTGATGGCGTGAATGGCCTCTTCACGAGGCAGACCGCGGAACTGAGCGATATCGATCGGAGCGCTGAGATCGACGACGTAACCATAGCCGATGCCCGCTTTGCGTCGTGCCTCGCCGTGAAGCCTCTCGCGGAACATATTGACCACGAACAGCGGCTTGCCGGTATCGAGAGCCAGCGTCGCCGGCCCCCGCGCCACCCTGATGGTGGAGCCGAAGGCATGCACAAATTCACCGTACCGGCTCAAGTCACGGTCGGCAAGCAGAGGCACCAAGACGTGCGGCTTGGAAAGGGCATCCTCGAGTTTTTCGATCAGATGCGGTTGGCCGGTAAGCAAGACGGTGATATCCATGCGCTTGCGGATCTCGATAAAGGTGTTGAGCAGTTTCTCGTTTTTCAGCCGTTCCGCGGTTACCGTTACCGGCGCAAGCACGTTGGCCGCAAGGAATCCTTCGTAATCCCAATTTCCCTGATGGCTAATGGCCATGGGAGCGCTTCCTGGATTATCGTGTACCAGTTCCTTGCAAATCGGCAGTCCTGGTCCGATTGGCCGAGCGCGTGCAAGAAGCCGTTCATCGGATTGACCGTCAACGGTCATCGCTTCTGCGAAATAGGTGAAATAGGAACGCATGCCTTGGAGACTGGCTTTGCGGAGGCCCTTTTTTGAAACCGAACCGTCCCGTGATTCGAGAACATGACACAGGTTGCGTTCGAGCTGTCCCACTCCCCCCGACATGCAGCAGCCAGCAAACGTCCGCCGCAAACAAAAAGAGACCGCGCAGCAATGGTTCAGGGACAACACGCGGATGCTTGGCGAGAAATATCAGAAAATTATCAAACATATCGGTAATCGGTCTTTCGGAAATCTTGAAGATAATCGGTTCAATCGATTCATGAGTTTCGGGCTTGTACAAGTAAATCAAGCTTACTTATACGCGAAAGCCCGTCTCGTATCATTACGACAACGATATGAGGCAGGCTTTGCGAAACGGTCAGATGGCGCCGTCGGTCTTCATCTGCCGGCGTACTTCGAGAATACGCTGGAACACGGTAATCGTCCCCAGCACGGCGAGAATGACGATAAAAGCCATAAGCCATCGTGGATCGCTGAAGATGCCACTCAGGAGCATGCCGACAAGGATGATGACCAGGCGGTCGCTTCTGGTGGCGATGCCGTTTTTGGCCTCATACCCTACCGATTCCGCTCGGGCACGGGCGTAGGAAGTCACGAATGAAGTCATCATTGCATACATCGATGCACCGACGCCTACCCAACCGATCACATCGTCCATGTCGACGGTGCCGGAGGCTATTGACATACCACCATGCAGCAGGAAATACAACACGACCGCGACCAAAACCGCCCAATCGGCAATGCGGTCGAGCGTCGAATCCAGGAAAGCTCCGAATTTGGTGCCTCCCGTGGTCAACGCCGCCACCGATCCGTCCAATGAATCGAACGCCGCAAGAATGGCCAGCAGTATGGAACCTGGGATGAGCCAGCCGGTGATTCCCGTGGCAATGGCCACGAGAATCGTACCGACTGCCCCGATAACGGTCACTGCGTTTGCCGTCAGACCCACCGCCACCAACAGCTTTGCTATCGGGGCGATGAGGCGTTTGAACGGTGGTCGTAGTTTCTCAAGCATGCTTTAGCTTTTCCTTGGGGCAGGTTTTCTTACTTCGTCGCTTCTGCGAAATCATCGGCGTTGTTGACCTGGGCACGGGACTTGATGACCTTCAGGATATCGGCCTTGGCCGTCTCGACCGGCACGCCGTTGAGCTGGCTGCCGTCGCGGAAGCGGAAGCTCACCGCGTTCTTGTTGACGTCATCCTCGCCGACGATCAGAGTGAAGGGAACCTTCGACTTCGAGGCATTGCGGATCTTCTTGCCGAAGCGGTCGTCGGAAGTGTCCATCTCGCAGCGCACGGTCTCCTGCGTCAGGGAATCGATGAACTTGCGCAGATGAGGCGCGAACTCGTCGGCCACAGGAATGCCCGTGACCTGGACCGGGGCCAGCCAGACCGGGAAGGCGCCGGCATAATGCTCGAGCAGGATGGCGAAGAAACGCTCGATGGAACCGAATAGGGCGCGGTGAATCATCACCGGGCGCTGGTGGGTGCCGTCCTTCGCGATGTACTCGAGCTTGAAGCGCTCGGGCAGGTTGAAGTCGAGCTGGATGGTCGAGACCTGCCAGGTGCGGCCAATGGCGTCACGGGCCTGCACGGAGATCTTCGGTCCGTAGAAAGCGGCCCCGCCCGGATCGGCGACGAGCTCGAGCTTGGATTCCTCGGCGACCTCACGCAACGTCTCGGTAGCCTCGGTCCAGATCTCGTCGCTTCCGACGAACTTCTTCTCGTCCTTGGTGGAAAGCTCAAGGTAGAAGTCGTTCAGGCCGAAGTCCTTCAGGACCTTCAGCACGAAGTTGAGGATGGACTTCAACTCGTCCTTCATCTGCTCACGGGTGCAGTAGATATGGGAATCGTCCTGCGTCAAGCCGCGCACGCGGGTCAGCCCGTGGACCTCGCCGCTCTTCTCGTAGCGGTAGACGGTGCCGAACTCGAAGAGGCGCAGCGGCAGCTCCTTGTAAGAGCGCTGGCGGGACTTGAAGATGAGGTTGTGCATCGGGCAGTTCATGGGCTTCAGGTAGTAGTCGAAGCCCTGCTTGGTGACGTTGCCGTTCTCGTCGCTCTCCTCGTCGAGGTGCATCGGCGGGAACATGCCGTCCTTGTACCACTGCAGGTGGCCGCTGGTCTCGTAGAGGCCGCCCTTGGTGATGTGCGGGGTCTGCACGAAGCTGTAGCCGGCCTTGCGGTGCATCTCACGGGAGTAATCCTCCATGGCGTTGATGATCGCGCCGCCCTTCGGGTGGAAGACGGCCAGGCCGGGTCCGATCTCCTCCGGGAAGGAGAAGAGGTCCATTTCAGCGCCCAGCTTGCGATGGTCGCGCTTGGCGGCCTCCTCCATGCGGGTCTGATAGGCCTTGAGATCTTCCTTGGAAGCCCAGGCCGTGCCATAGATACGCTGCATCGACGGATTGTGCTCGTCGCCGAGCCAGTAGGCGGCGGCGGTACGTTCCAGCTTGAATGCCTTGATATAGCGGGTATTGGACAGGTGCGGCCCTTGGCAGAGGTCTTTCCAGACGATATTGCCGTCACGGTCAAGATTGTCGTACATCGTGATTTCGCCCTGATTCGGCACCTCGGTGCCGACGGTTTCGTCGATGTCTTCCTTCTTCTTGCCGATGAGCTCGAGCTTGTAAGGCTGGGCGGCTTCCTCGGCCTTTGCCTCGTCCTCGCTGACCACACGGCGGCGGAACGACTGCGAGGACTTGATGATGCGCTTCATGCGCTTGTCGATTTCCTTCAAGTCATCGGGAGTGAAGGGCTTGTCGACGTCGAAATCATAGTAGAAGCCGTTTTCGATGGCCGGGCCGATGCCGAGCTTGGCATCCGGTCGAATCTCCTGGACGGCCTGCGCCATGACATGGGTGGCGGAATGGCGCATGATCGCCAGGCCGTCCTCGCTGTCCAGAGCGATGGGTTCGACGGTGTCGCCGTCATGAAGCGGGGTGTAAAGGTCACGAGGCTTGCCGTTGAGACGTACGGCGATGATGTTCTTGTCATCGGCAAAGAGATCGGTGCCGGTCTTGGTGGCTTCCACCTCCTTTGCGCTTCCGTTGAGTGTGATGGAGATGGTTTGTTCAGCCATGGTAGGTGTCCTTTGCTTTCAGGGTCCGCGTTACTAGGGGCAGACCTGGACGGTAATTCAACAGTGACAACGATATTGGTTATGCCCGACATGAGACTAAAAGCAATATATGTTTAAGGATTCTTACTGTGCAGGGGTTGACAGATATACCTTATTCGGGACACTCAAGGCCGTTCGGCCAAGCCTACGCCCGAACAAGGCATATCTGCCAACCCCAGTCAAGATTGATAAAGAACAACAATTAGTATCTAAAATATTATTGAGATTCGTTGGCACTGCCGTGATGGGAGGGAATGAGAGCGGACAACGGGACTCGGACCCGCGCTCTCGACCTTGGCAAGGTCGCGCTTTACCAACTAAGCTATGTCCGCAAAAGACAACAATCAAGAAATATACCGGAAAGATCGGATTGTTGCAACTTTCGGCGGGTTGAAAGAATAGGTCACTCGCCATCGGGCTTTCGGTACAGATCAGGTTCCACGTAGATTTCGAAACGGTAGAAAGGCAATGCTTGACGCACTGCGGATTCGATCTTGTTGACGGTTTCGACATCGTAGTCACGGTCGAGTTTGGACGTCTGCACCTTAAGACATAGCAGGATATCGTCTTCGGCCATATGCATGGCCTGCATGTTGATCAGCCGGTCCACCCCGCTTGTCTGCTCCACGGCATCTCGAATGCGTGAGACCATCACAGGCTCCACCGCCTCTCCGATAAGCAACGAACCCGATTTGAACCCGAGCGCCACGGCTCCGACGATAAGGATGACGCCGACGCACATGCCGCCTACGGCATCCCAGATCTCATCACCGGTAACCAGCGCCAGGGCGATGCCCAAGCCGGCGAATACCAATCCCACGAGAGCCAGCGTGTCTTCCATCATCACCGAAGCGAGCTCGGCGCTTTTGGTCTTTCGCCAGAACGCGAACAGATTGATGTCGCCGATCTTCAGCGTCTCCATGCGCTCTCGGGCTTCACGAATCGAGGTATGCAGGCCATAGCCTTCCAAGCACGCCGAAATGACGATAACCGCCAAAGAGGCCAGCAACTCGATTGATTCGACGTCTCTCGGCAGCGAGCCGTTGGCAAGCCCGACAAGCTTTCCGAAGCTCTGTGACGACGAGAACCATCCGCCCACGAAGAACAGCAGGGTCGCCACGAGAAACGAGGCAAGGTATTTGGCCCGGTAAAGACCGAAAGGATGGTCCCGGTCCGACTTCGCAGCAGCCCTGCCGCCCACCATAAGCACCAGTTCATTGGCGCAATCGGCCACGGAATGCACCGCCTCGCTCAGCATGGCCGACGAGCCGGTGAACGCGGCCGCAAGCCCTTTGGCGACCGCCACTCCGACATTCGCCAACAACGCGGTCTTTACGGAATCACTTGCCATTCGATCTCCCAAATTATTTTCGCAATATATCTAATGCTCGGAAATCCAATGATAGCGGCAGGCAATGAACGATATCTGCATATCAGAGGACCTGTGATATGCCATTCATGGCGATGCGAATCAAAAATGATGTCAGACCACGACATCAAACAGCGACAGAATAATTGAAAGAACGAGCATAAAATGCTGACTCGTAAGAAAACTGTGGGTGATGCTGGAATCGAACCAGCGACCCCTTCCGTGTGAGGGAAGTGCGCTAACCGCTGCGCTAATCACCCGATTACTTTGAATTATGAAACAAAAACCGGAGTTTCCTCCGGTCCTTGTGGGCGATACAAGATTCGAACTTGTGACCCCTTCCGTGTCAGGGAAGTGCGCTAGCCTCTGCGCCAACCGCCCAGGTTGTTTGGATTCGGAAACCAAAGGTTTCCTCTTCCGAGGTGGGTACGAGAGTCGAACTCGTCTATACGGCTTTGCAGGCCGCTGCCTAACCGATTGGCTAACCCACCGTAAGGTCGTGTACAACTCCTCGGACCTAGAGCGGACAACGGGACTCGGACCCGCGCTCTCGACCTTGGCAAGGTCGCGCTTTACCAACTAAGCTATGTCCGCAAAGTCTCAGTGGATTTCTCCACCGAAGCACGAGAGATAACTATATATGCTCTTGCCCGATTTTACAAATGGCTGCGTGTCGCCGCGGAATATCAATGTTCTGCAGGATAATTGGTCACCTCAATACGGTCTGTGGCAATGTCTGTTTCTACTCCCGTAGATGAAAGTCATTCACCGATGGCTTAAGCCCTCAAATTCCAAGGTTTCCACCAACTACATTAGGATTCATGACAATTGATGCGAAAACAACGAAGCCTATGATGGTCTGCGCTTTCGAGGGGTGGAACGACGCCAGCCAGGCAGCCACCAACGTGATCCGGCATCTCGTGGCCACATATGAATCACGCGAAATCAGGCATATCCGCACCGACAGCTATTACGACCTGCAGTCCGCGCGTCCGATGATCTGCCACATCACCGGTCAGGCCCGTATCGTCTGGCCGCAAACGACCTTCTACGAAATCACGGTTGCACCCGAAACCCGTATCTATGCCCAGATAGCCCCCGAACCCAATTACCGCTGGATCGATTATTGCCGTCACTCCCTGCGTATCGCCGATGAACTCGATATCAGCGAAATCGTGACTCTGGGATCGATGTTCGCCGACTGCCCGCACACCCGCCCACTGCCCATCGAAGAATCAGCGTTGCGACGCGGCGAATCAAGCATTCGCGGAGGTGCCGTCAAAGACTCCGAGAGACACAGCAAAGGTGGTAACCCCTACGACGGTCCGGTCGGCATCCCCACGGTGCTCGACATGTTCGCCGAGCAGGAAGGGTTCAGCACCAATTCGATGTGGGTCTCCGTACCCCAATATCTGGCCGGGGACGAATGCCCGCAAGGCTCGTTGCAGTTGTTGCAGAGGCTTTCGCAGATACTCGGCGTCGAGCTCGATGCCGGAACCCTGCCGCAGCAATGTGTGACATGGAAGGCGCAGGCCGACGTCCTTGCCAATTGCAACGACGACCTGAAGTTCTATATCCACCATCTTGAATCCAAATACGACCTTGACCAGCAGCTCGACAAGTTGGGCGACGGCACGGTTTCACGCGGCGACGCGATAGCCCAGGAGGCCGAGGAATTCCTTTCGCACATCCAAGACTGAATATCACGCTCAACGGATATTCGAATTACTTGTAGGCCGATAACCGCCAGATCATTCAAATGCAAAGTGGCCTGCCGAACTTGGGATCGGCAGGCCACTTTGCATTTGTTAGTATTAGCTCACTCAAGCCCATCGGGCAGATCAAATCAGAGCAGCCATCGGCGCAATCAGGGAAGAAACGGCCTCTGCCGCAACAGGAGAGGCCTGAAGCACGCCGGCAATCAAAAGAATCGCGACCACGACGGCGATGATGATGCGGTAGACGGCGAATGCCTTGTACGAGAACGTCGAAACGAATTTCAGGAACGCGATGATCACGAAATAGCCGACCAGGAAGCTGACCACCATGGCGGCCAATGTCGCACCCCATCCCGGGAAGTTCGGCTCGCTTTTGTAATCCTCGACCGCTTTGAGAGCTTCAAGGACGCCGGAGCCGAATACAGCGGGAATGGCCATGATAAAGCTCACACGCACGGCATCCTCGCGCGTATAGCCCATCGCACGGCCGAAGGTGATGGTGCCGCCGGAACGGGAGACGCCGGGAATCAGCGCCAGCATCTGGCCGACGCCGAAAAGCAGGGCGTCTTTCCAATTCATCTCGCGAACGGTCTTGCGTTCGGGGAATCGCGCGTCAACGACCCACAGAAGGATGCCGAAAAGCAGAAGCACCGTGACGGTGATCCACAGATTGCGCAGCGTGGTCTCGATGGCCTTCTGGAAGAGGAGGCCGGCGATGAGGATGGGAATGGTGCCGATGATGATGTACCAGCCAAATGTGGCATCACGGTCGCCTTTGCCAAGCCGTGATTTCCAGTCTTTGCCGCGATGGCCGAACAGGCAGGAAAACCAGTGGGCCAGAATATTGGCGATATCACGGCGGAAATAAAGGATGACCGCAAGCTCGGTGCCGAGCTGGATGATGGCGGTGAACGCGGCACCCGGGTCGGAATGAAGCATCAGCTCGCCGACAATGCGGATATGCGCGCTTGAAGACACCGGAAGGTATTCGGTGAGCGCCTGGACCAGTCCCAGAACGATGGCTTGGAAGAAATTCATAATCCCTCTTTGTGCGTATCCCCGCCGGGAAACGGCCCACATTCACGTATCGATATGGTGAGTGTCTTGCGGGGGTTCGTGTCTAACGTGTTCAGATTACCCAATATCTCGGAACTTCGGGCGCCCTCGCATGGGATTGTCTCACATCGCTCACACAATCGAAACCACAGGACCGCGTGAGCGCGCGGGACGGACGTCGTGCGACGAATCACGAACCGGTGAAATCCATAAATCCATCGTGCGCAAGCTGGTAGGATTCCTGTATAGCCGCTAAAGGCGGAACAAGGGGTGGCATCATGGCAACATATCGTAAGAGCAGGGCGTTTGCGCCAAAGGGATTCTTCGAGTGCGAAGGCAAAGGCCTCAAATGGCTGGGCGAGGCCCAATCCCAGGGCGGCCCGCGTGTGGTCGACGTGTACGGTTGGGGTGACGGCTGGCTCGATATCGAACGGGTGAACTCCTGCTCCCCTACACCCAAGGCCGCGCATGACTTCGGTGCGGCGCTGGCGCATATGCACGACGCAGGCGCCGACTATTTCGGTTCGGCCCCGGCCGATTATGACGGGACATGCTATTTCGGGCCGTTGCAGGACCCTGTGGCGATGGACACCGGCCAATGGACGAATCCCGTGGATTATCTGGGCGAAGGACGTCTGCTGCCCATGGTCAGGCTCGGCATCGAACGCGGTGAACTGAACGACAACGACCTGAAGATGACGCAGGAAGTCATCGACGCCTTGCCGGATCTGCTCGGCCCTGCCGCCGAAGACAAGCCGGCCCGGGTGCACGGCGATCTGTGGAGCGGCAACGTGATGTGGACCGACGATTCAGGTCAGGCCGAGGCGGTCCTGATCGATCCGGCCGCGCACGGCGGTCACCGCGAAGAGGATCTCGCGATGCTCAATCTTTTCGGTATGCCGTATCTTGACGAGATTCTCGACGGCTACGAATCGGCACATCCGCTCAAAAAAGGCTTCCCGGATCGAATCACCATCTGGCAGCTCTATCCGATTGCCGGGCACTGCGTCTTCTTCGGCGGCGGCTATGTCAGCGAATACCGTGCGATGTGCCGCTCCCTGCTGTCCTGAACGGCACAGGGAAACCGCACACAACCGTTAGTGAAGGGCGTCTTTGATCTTGTCGAAGAAGCCTTTCCTGTTGGTGGCAGGCCTTGCGCTTTGGCTCACCTTGCCGGCATGCGCGTCGTGGCTGTGTGCGAATTGCTCGATCAGATCACGTTCGCCGTCACTGAGCTTGGTGGGAATGTGCACGCTGACATGTGCAATGAGATCGCCGCGCTCTTCGGGCTTGCGGATCTTCGCCACACCGATTCCCTTGATGGAAACGGTCTCTTCAGGCTGGCAACCCTCGGGGATGCTGATGGTCTGTTTGCCGTCGAACGTATCGATATCGAGGTCATGGCCAAGTACGGCCCAACTCATCGGGATCTGGATCCAGCAGTGCAGATCGTCGCCTTCGCGGGTGAACTGCTTGTCCGGCTTGATGCGGATATCGATGTAAAGGTCCCCTGCGCCGCCGCCGCCTTCACCGACCTCACCCTGATTGGCAAGGCGAAGGCGGGTATTGTCTTCGATGCCGGCGGGAACGGTGACGCCGACCTCGCGAGAGGTGCGGATTCGGCCATGTCCGAGGCATGTCGGGCACGGATGCTCGATGATGGTGCCATGCCCTTCGCAACGCTCGCATTGCACCGTCGTCATCATCTGTCCAAGCATCGTTCGTCTGACCTGCTGACGCACGCCCTGACCGCGGCAATCCGGGCAGGTGATCGGCTTTTCGCCATTGGCCGTTCCTTGCCCGCCGCATTTCGGGCACAGCCCGAACGTATTGATCTTCACATGCGCGGTGCCGCCGAATACCGCTGTCTTGAGGTCGATGGAGATGCTTGAAAGCGCATCGCGTCCGGGCTGGGTGCGGGGAATCGGGCCCTGCCCGCCACCGCCGAAGGCATTGCCGAAGAACTGCCCGAAAATGTCGCCCATGTCGCCGAAACCTGCGGAGGAGAAGCCGGCGCCCGCATTCGGGTCGTTGGGATCGATGCCGGAATCATACATGCGCCGCTTGTCGGGGTCCCTGAGCACTTCGTAGGCGTTGTTGACTTCCTTGAATTTTTCCTCGAACTGAGGGCCTGCGATGTCGGGATGGTATTTGCGGCTCATCTTGCGGTAGGCCTTCTTGATCTCCTCGTCGCTTGCGCCACGGGAAACGCCCAACACTTCGTAATAATCTGTTTCTGCCACTGAAATTCCTCGAATGTATTGCTATAACCGATTGATATTTATGCTACGTTCTGCCAGTCATTGTTTCATAAGCCTTGGAAGACTAAGCCGTCTCATCGCTTGCTATCAGGTCCGTCAGATATCTGGCGACGGCCCGCACCGCCGTGATGGTCGTCTCGTAATCCATGTGGGTGGGGCCGATGGAGCCGACAAAGGCGACAGGACGTGAGATCGATTCCATCGCCTCATCCTTACCGGAGCCGTTGCCGGCATCCGACACCTCGTCCGTCTTGCTGCGTCCATAGCCGGAAGAGACCACGGAAGCATGGATGAGCCCGGGCGTTCTGGTCTCGGAACCGATGGCCACACCGACTTCCCCGTCTCCCTGGCTGAGGTCACTCATCAAATGCATGATGACGACCTGTTCCTCCAGCGCGTCGAACAACGGAGCAAGGTCGACGCGGGATTGCTGGTGGGCCAGCTGCGAGGTCCCGGCCATGTACATTTGCCCGGTGCCTTCATCGTGGGCCATGGATTCGACGGTTTTGGCCAGGCTCTCCCCCAGCGGACGCACCGAGTTGTATTCAGGCGCCTTGACGATGGATCGGATGTGCTGCGAGGCCTGCACCAACGGCATATCCATGCATTGCTCATTGACGAGTCCGGAGAACCTGTTCAACGCGACGGTGTCAGGCAACTGCCTCAAAGTAAAGGTATGCTGAGCCACCGAACCGGAATCGGTGATGATCACGGCAAGCATGGTGACAGCGTTCAGCGGGACAATCTCGATATGACGAAGTTTTGATTTGGAGAGGGCCGGCGACGAAACCACTGCGACCTGGCCGGTGATATTGGCCAAGAGACGGGCGGCTCTCTGCAAGGTGTCGGAAAGGCTTACCGAACCCGAAAGAAACGTGGTGATCCCTCGGCGCTGCGCCTCGGAAAGCGGAACGAGAGAAGCGAGCCGGTCGACGAAATAACGGTAACCACGTTCCGTCGGGATGCGTCCGGCCGAGGTATGCGGCTGGATCAGGTATCCCTCTTCCTCCAAGGCCGACATGTCGTTTCGTATGGTCGCGGAGCTTACTCCCAAATCGTGCGCCCGCGTCAAGGCGGTCGACCCGACCGGCTCCTGCGAACGGATATAATCCTCGACCACGGCCCTCAGTACCAGCATGCGTCGTGACTGTGCCATCGGTCCTCCTTCCATGGTCATTTCGATACTCAAAGCGATACCAAATTCTTTGATAAGTATAGCAAAGTATTAGCACTCTTGACCAGAGAGTGCTAATTGTTCCACTCTCAGGGTATTCCGGCATTTCGGAGATTTTTGTTTACGTGAACGTTAACATAACAAAACATACCAAAGACGTTCAAAATCTTACTTTTCGTCGGCTCTTAAAGTTAGCATGAAAGAGCAATGTGAGGGTGCTTTGCGGCGCGGAATAAGCCGCGTTTGCGGCACCCGAAATATTGGAAGGAAAGTATACACCTATGACCGATTTCACATGGTCGGATTTGGACGAGCGCGCCGTCAAGATGGCGAAGGTGCTCTCCGCGGACGCGGTTGAGCGGGCTGGCAGCGGCCACCCGGGCTCTCCCATCTCCCTGGCTCCGATTGCCTACACACTTTATCAGCATTACATCAAGCACGATCCCAACGATCCTCACTGGGATGGCCGCGATCGCTTCATTCTCTCCGGCGGACATGCCTCGTTGACGCAGTACGTCCAGCTTTACTTCTCCGGCTATGGCTTGACCATCGACGATCTCAAGTATTTCCGTGGCGGCGCCGACACGCGTACCCCGGGCCATCCTGAGGTCGGTCTGACCCCGGGCCTTGAGATGACCACCGGCCCGCTCGGCCAGGGTCTCGCCTCCGCTGTCGGCTTCGCCTACGGCCAGCGCTTCGAACGCGGCCTGCTCGACCCGAACGCGCCGGCCGGCACCTCGCCCTTCGACCACAAGGTCTGGGTCATCTGCGGCGAAGGCGACGTCGAGGAAGGCGTCTCCTCCGAGGCTTCCTCGCTCGCCGGCAACCAAGGTCTCGGCAACCTGACCGTGATCTTCGACGCCAACCATATCCAGATCGAAGGCGATACCAAGCTCACCTTCTCCGAAGACATCCTCAAGCGTTATGAGGCCTATGGCTGGTACACCGACGAAGTCAGCTTCATCCAGCCCGACGGCTCCTACAAGGAAGACACCGAGGCTCTGGCCGCGGCGCTCGACAAGGCCGAGAAGGTCACCGATCGTCCGAAGTTCATCAAGGTCGACACCCTGATGGCCTGGCCGACCCCGGGCAAGACCAACGACGAATCCGCCCACGGCTCCAAGCTCGGCACCGAAGCGGTTGCCGGCTTGAAGAAGGTCCTCGGTTTCGACCCGTCCGTCGACTTCCCGATCGACGAAGAGGCTTTGGCCCACGCTCGCAAGGTCGCCGATCGCGGCCTCGAAGCACACAAGGAATGGGACGAGAAGCTCGCCGCCTGGCGCAAGGCCAACCCAGAGCAGTCCAAGCTCTATGACCGCATCAAGGCCCACAAGCTCCCTGTTGGTTTCGACGAGGCCATCGACGAACTCGAGAAGAGCTTCGCAGCCAGCGATCAGGCCGCAACGCGCAAGTCCTCTGGCCAGGTGTTGAACGCCATTGCCAAGGTCATGCCGGAACTGTGGGGCGGCTCCGCCGATCTCGCAGGCTCCAACAAGACCGATATCGACGGCGCAGCCACCTTCGGCCCGAAGGCTGACGAGACCCGCACCTGGCCCGAGGCCAACGAGTACGGCCGTCAGCTGCACTTCGGCGTTCGTGAGTTCGCCATGGGCGCCATCACCAACGGCATCCTGCTTGGCAGCGACACCCGTCCGTACGGCGGCACGTTCTTCCAGTTCTCGGATTATGAGCGTCCGGCCGTGCGCCTCGCCGCGCTGATGAAGCTGCCGAACCTCTACGTCTGGACCCACGATTCCGTGGCCCTCGGCGAAGATGGCCCGACCCACCAGCCGATCGAGCACCTGGCCGCCTTCCGCGCCATGCCCGATATGGAAGTCGTTCGTCCTGCCGACGAGTTCGAGACCGCCGAAGCCTACCGTTACTTCTTCGAGAAGAAGAACACGCTGCCGACCGCGATGATCCTGACCCGTCAGGGTGTGCCGACGCTCGCCGAAACCGCCGAGAAGGCGCACGACGGCGTTCGTAAGGGCGCTTACGTCCTCGTCGATACCGACGGCGAGCCCGATGTCATCATCATGGCCACCGGTTCCGAGGTCCAGTGGGCCGTCGAGGCCGCCAAGACGCTGGCCGGCAAGAACATCAAGGCCCGCGTGGTCTCCATGCCGTCCATGGAATGGTTCGAGGAACAGGACGAGGACTACAAGGAAGCCGTGCTTCCTGCGTCCGTTCGTGCCCGTGTTTCCGTCGAGGCCGGCATCGCCATGCCGTGGTACAAGTACCTCGGCAGCTGCGGCAAGCCCGTCTCCATCGAGCGCTTCGGCCTGCAGGGCGACGGCGCGCAGAACATGATCGACCTCGGCATCACCGCCGAGCATGTGGTCGAGGCTGCGGAAGCCTCCATCGAGGAAGCTCGCGCCTGAGGTTTCCACCTCTTGATGCATAAGCGATGTGGTTGTTCATGAATCTCGTAAGAATCGTAAGCAGCCACATCGCTTGCAACAAATAAAATCTTTCCAATACCGATATTGGAATAAGGAGATAAGAATATGACAGAAGCAACGCAGCGCACCAGTGATTCCGGTGTTTCGATCTGGCTTGATGACCTCGATCGCACCCGTATCACCTCCGGCAATCTGCAGGAACTCATCAAGGACAAGAACGTTGTCGGCGTGACCACCAATCCGTCCATCTTCCAGAAGGCTCTGGCTCAGGTCGGACCTTATGACGAACAGCTCAAGGAACTCGGTCGCATCAACGTCGAAGACGCCGTTCGCGAACTGACCACCACCGATGTGCGCAACGCCACCGATATCTTCCGCGAAGTCGCCGAGAAGACCGATTACGTCGACGGCCGCGTGTCCATCGAGGTCGATCCCCGTCTGGCCCACGACACCGAGAACACCGAGAAGCAGGCTGAGCTGCTTTGGAAGATGGTCGATCGTCCGAACACTTTGATCAAGATCCCGGCAACTCTGGAAGGCCTGCCGGCCATCACCGCCACGCTTGCCAAGGGCATCTCCGTCAACGTGACGCTGATCTTCTCGCTCGAGCGCTATGAGCAGGTCATCGACGCCTACATCTCCGGTCTCGAGCAGGCCGCGAAGAACGGCCACGATCTGAAGCACATGGCTTCGGTCGCCTCCTTCTTCGTCTCCCGCGTCGACACCGCCGTGGACAAGCTGCTCGAAGCCAACGGCTCCGACGAAGCGAAGGCTCTGGAAGGCAAGGCCGCTGTGGCCAACGCCCGCCTCGCCTACAAGCTCTATGAGGAGAAGTTCGCTTCCGATCCTCGCTGGCCCGCACTCGAGGCCAAGGGAGCCAAGAAGCAGCGTCCGCTGTGGGCTTCCACCGGCACCAAGAACGCCGCCTACTCCGACTGCAAGTACGTCGACGAGCTCGTGGCCCCTGACGTCGTCAACACGATGCCCGAAAAGACGCTGAACGCCCTCGCCGACCATGGCGACGGCAAGCCCAGCATCGCCGGCACCTATGAGGAGAGCCAGGCCATCATGGACAAGCTCGCCGCCCTCGGCATCAACATCAAGGACGTCACCGATCAGCTCGAAGCCGACGGCGTCTCCAAGTTCATCGCCTCCTGGGATTCGGTACTTTCCGACACCCAGGCCGGTATCGACCGCGTCAACGGCTGATTTTGGCTAATTCCCTTTAACAGGTAGTCGTAGAACCCCGGGGATATACATTGTTGTGGACGCTCCTTGGCCGCTCGGCCGTGTCTTACGCCACAACAACGCATATCCCCGGGGTTCTATTTATGCTAAAGGAGACTCTTTCTGCCAGCGAATATAAAAATACTGTTGCAACCACAATGTAGTGGAAGTTGATAGAAAAGCCTGATTCTAATTTAACTAACTATTTAATAGCTTCTTGGACCACTCAGCGAGGAGTGATTTTACGGCGTCGGGCTGGTCGATGTGGATGTTGTGGCCGGATGGGTCAATGATTTTGTAGACGGCATTGGGATAGTGCGGAAGCAGGGCCTTTTGGTCCTCGTTGCCGACAATCTGATCCTGTTGGCCGGTGACGATGAGCGTCGGACCGGTATACGTGCCCATGCGCTGTTCCGGATCTCCGTCGAGCCAGTAACGTTTGCTAAGTCGAGCGTTGGCCTCACGATCGCAGAGCTTGGTTCCGGGAAGAATATAGCGCTGGTAGCGACGCCAGGCGTCGAAGGACTGGTTGACACCCATGGTGATGAAATCGATGACCTTGTCCTGCGGCAGGCTCTGGGTCAGCTGCGGGTTCGCGTCCGCAATGACATGCTCGGCCAAACGACGATGCGACATCACCGGATCGACCACAGGAGCAATCAGCGCCAGACCGGCGACACGCTTGGGCTCGCGTGAAAGCGTGTCACGTACCAACGCACCTCCCATGGAATTGCCGAGAAGAGCAAAACGTTGATGGTCGCCGACCAATTCGTTGACGGTATGCATGAACCATTCGGCAAGCTCCGGCAGACCACCGATACCAGACAAGGCCGGTGTCCGCCCATAGCCCGGCAGATCCACATAGATACGTTGCGTCCCTGCAGGAAACGCGTCATCGAGCATCATCAGCGAGCGATGGTCGACACCCATGCCGTGGGCTATGACGATGGGCAGCCCCTCCCCTTTGACAACCGTATACGCTTCAGGCTGCGTGACCATATAACTGCTCCCTTTTCATCCGAACATCTCGAGCTTCAGAATGCTGAATCCTCGAAAAGTATCCTGAAACTTCAGAACACTAAGAAGAGGATTTCCGTTTCATTCGTTTGTCGAACTCATATATTCTATTACCAATTTTATCCGTTTCTGATATTCTGCGAAAAGCCGTATATCGTTGGAAACGGCTAATCGGCTACAAATGGTTTCCGATCCACTGAGCCACTCCATCTTCGTTATTCGACGGGCAGCGGTCACTAGCAATGTCTTTGACTTCCGGCTTGGCGTTGGCGACAGCGACCCCGCAACCTGCATATTCCAGCAAATCCATATCAATCAGATCATCACCGAACGCGACAGTATCCGAAACCGGTATACCGAAGTGCCGGCAGGCCAGATCCATCGCATTGCGTTTTGTGGCTCTGGGATTCATCAATAGCCAGAGGGCATCTTCGGAAATCAGCAAGGCCATGTCATCCGGAACCAACGATCTTACCGATTCCCGCTGTTCATCTGTCGGGAACATCATTATCTTCTGGGCCATTCCCTCCGGCATATCATTGAAATCTGTCAGTCGATACTCTTGAGAAGGCCAGACATCGGTCAAATCGAAATTGGTATAGCGGGTGTCATTGAGTTCGATGCCCATTCGAAGATTCGGAATCCGCGCCAAGATTTGGCGACAGACTTCTACGCAACGCTCGACAGAGACACCAAACCGCACAATATTACCATTCTCGGTATTCTGGTCATCGCCCAATTCCTGAAGCGAAGAATGTTCGCAATCCAAATCGACGACACCGCCGTTATGGTATGCACAAGCCGAAGAGCCCAGACGATGGACCAGATCGAAGGCGGTCATCGGGGGTCTGGCCGTTGCCACCATCACCACATTGCCAACTTGCCGGGCGGTCGCAAAGGCTTTCTCGCTACGCTGCGAAAGCCATCGTTCACCGTATTCGTCGCCGCATAGCACGGTCAAATCCAAATCGACCACCAACAGTTTGCCGCCAGTCGACAAATCAACATCGGTCACATCTGTTCCTTGATGAGAAGAATTCCGGAAAATCATAAAACCCGCAATAAAAAAATGCGTTTCATAAACCAGCATGAAACGCATCAATACAAATACAAAAATTACTTGATCAGGTTGAACTTGGTCATCAGACCCAGCGCGATGATGATCGCGACCCAGAGCAGGGCGATGATGATGGTCCAACGATTCAGGTTCTTTTCCGCGACGCCGGAAGTACCTGCGTTCTGGGTCAGACCACCGCCGAACATATCGGAGAGGCCGCCCCCCTTGCCCTTGTGCATGAGAATCAGCAGCGTCAACAGAACGCTGAAGACAACAAGAATGATTTGCAGAACCAGCTTGACGATTGCCATTGTCGACACAGTTGAACCTCCAGTTCGAAACACTAATTATCTAGTATACCCCGAAGTACGGAAAACGTTCTATTACGCTTACGTAGATCAACGGGAAGAAGCCACGGTTTTCAGCGTGAGGCGGCAGATCTTCGCAAGCTCATCCGCATCGAGCGAGGCACCGCCGATGAGGAAGCCGTCGACATCAGGCTGGCTGATGAGCTCGACTGCGTTCTTCGAATTGACCGAGCCGCCGTACAGGATGCGTACCGCTTCCGAGACCTTGGAACCGAACGTTTCATAAAGGTTGCTGCGGATGGCCTTGGCCGCGTCCTGGGCGCTGGCCGGAGTCGCCACCAGCCCGGTGCCGATGGCCCAGACGGGTTCGTAGGCGATGATCAGTTTGGCCGCTTCTTCGTCGGAAAGGTCGCGGGTGACGTCATGGACCTGGCCGACCGCGAAATCGAGCTCGATGCCCTTACGGCGCTCCTCCATGCTCTCCCCCACGCACAGGATCGGCTGCATGCCAGCGGTCAGCACGGCACGCACCTGATCGACGATGTTGGCATCGTCCTCCGGATGGTACTTACGACGTTCGGAATGACCGACGATGACGTATTTGCAGCCGAGCTGGGCCAGCATGTCAGCGTTGACGTCACCGGTGAACGCGCCCTGGTTGGTCACCGAAACGGTCTGCGCGCCATAGTTGATCTTGAGCTTGTCGGCCTCGACCAAGACCTGTACACTGCGAATCGAGGTGAAGGTGGGCATCAGCGCCACTTCGACGCGTTTGTAGTCAAAGTGGGCGTCGCGCAGGAGCCACGCGAGTTTTTGCACGAAATACGTGGCTTCCAAATGATCGAAATTCATCTTCCAATTGCCTGCCACCAACGGAATACGTGCAGAGGACATTGCTTTCCTTTCCCACTTACCTAAGGCTTGCGTCCGTCAAGGACGAACCGGCGCGACCGCGGTACATGCGATCACGACAATCCATCGCCAAAAAGAATGCGGACATACCAATCGGCATGTCCGCAAACATTCCTGTTAGTAGTGTAGCGCAACTTGACACTCAGCTGCAAAGCGCTACAGCACCAACGGTTTCGATTCGATTACTCAAGCACCTTGAGACCGGGCAGGGTCTTGCCTTCGAGGAATTCGAGGGAAGCGCCGCCACCGGTGGAGATGTGCGAGAAGCCATCCTCGGGGAAGCCGAGGTTACGCACTGCGGAGGCAGAGTCGCCGCCGCCGACGATGGTGAAGGCACCCTTGGCCGTGGCGTCGACCATACCCTGGGCGACGGCCTTAGTACCGGCCTGGAACTGCTCGACTTCGAACACGCCTGCGGGGCCGTTCCACACGACCGTCTTGGAATCGACGATCTTGTCGTGGAAGAGCTTCTGGGTCTTCGGGCCGATGTCGAGGCCCATCTTGTCAGCGGGGATCTTGTCGGCGTCGACGACTTCGGGGGCAACCTCGGTCTTGCCGTCGGGGAAGCCCTTGTTGACCACGACATCGACGGGAAGAATGAGCTCGACACCGTTCTTCTTGGCCTCGTCCATATATCCCTTGACCGTCTCGATCTGATCGCTTTCCAGCAGGGAGGTACCGACCTCATAACCCTTGGCCGCTAGGAACGTATAGGCCATGCCGCCGCCGATCAGCAGACGGTCGGCCTTCTTCAGCAGGTTCTCGATGACGCCGAGCTTGTCGGAGACCTTCGAGCCGCCGAGCACGACGGTGAACGGGCGCTCCGGGTTCTCGGTGGCGCGGGACAACGCCTTGACTTCCTTCTCGATGAGCTTGCCGGCTGCACTCGGCAGATCGGCGGCCACATCGTAGTCAGAGCCTTGTGCACGGTGCACGACACCAAAACCGTCGGAGACGAAGACCTCGCCCAAGGCGGCGATCTTCTTGGCGTAAGCGGCGCGCTCGGCGTCGTCCTTGCTGGTCTCTTCGGGGTTATAACGCACGTTCTGCAGCAGCACAACGTCGCCGTCATTCATCGCGGCGACCTTGGCTCGGGCATCCTCGCCGTAGGTGTCGCTCGCCAACGTCACGTCAACGCCGAGCAGCTCGCCCAGACGCTTGGCGACCGGTGCCAGCGAAAGCTCAGGAACGACCTTGCCCTTCGGGCGACCGAGATGGGCCATCAGGATGACCTTCGCGCCATCGGCACGCAGTTCCTTGATCGTCGGCAGAGCGGCGCGGATACGGCCGTCGTCGGTGATGGTGGTGCCCTTCAGCGGCACATTGAAATCAGCACGGACAAGAACCTTCTTGCCTTTCAGATCTCCTAAATCCTTGAGTGTCCTCATTGGTATCCTTTCCTTGAAAACCACAGCTGAGCGGAAAATCATGTTATCTAGTCAAGAAACAGTACAAAGCTGTGGCCTATGTCACTAGCAATGGTACAGTCTTCGCCCAACAAGAAAGCTCATTTGGGTGAAAATATTTCCGAAAACAAGCGTTAATTTGTGAACGCTAACAATATATATTTCCCAATAATGACGCCGGATTGTCAGTCGATGAACGACGTCGATCCGCTTTTCTATTGCCTATCCAACCGAATCGACAATCAACCGCGAATGGCCGTCGTCACCGCCCTGCTATTGCTCCTGCGCACGTTTGGTCTTGGCCGCCAACTGCAGCAAACGGCGTATACGTCCGGCGATGGCGTCTTTCGTGATCGGAGGATTTGAAAGACGGCCCAGCTCTTCGAGACTGGCATCCGTGTGCTGGAGCCGCAGATCACCGGCCGCCTTGAGGTTTTCGGGAATATCGTCACCCAATATCTCGAACGCCTGCTTGACTTTCTGGGTGGCCTCGGCAGCGGCCTTGGCACTGCGGCGCATGTTCGCATCGTCGAAGTTCGCCAGGCGATTGGCCTTGCCGCGAGCTTCCCCATCCGTGCGCTTGCCGGTCCATTCGCGGGCCGAACGCGGCGCTCCCATCAGCATCAGCATGCGTTCGATGGAATCGGAATCACGAAGTGTGATACGTTCGGAGCTGCGGACCTTGCGAGCCTGGGCGGAGATGCCGAGCCTGCGGGCCGCACCCTGCAATGCCGTCACCGTCTCATGCGAAGGGCAGATGATTTCGAGATAGCTAGACTTGCCAGGATCTGAAATCATGCCACGCGCGAGGAACGCACCGCGCCAGGCAGCCTTTACCTGGGCGATATTGCCACTGATGACCTCTGCAGGCAACCCCTCGACCAGATGCATACGCCGGTCGAGCAGACCCGTCTGCAGAGCAAGCGCGGTCGCTCCGCGCTCGACGAGCAGATCATAGCGTTGCACGATTCCGTTGGGAGTCTGCCTGCTTATTTTGGTGACTTTAGCTTCGCGCTGAAAATAATGCGCGATAGTCTTGCGCAACCATTCGGTCGCCTCAAGCGAATCGAACTGCGCGCGGATGACAGCCTTGTTGCCGACGGGACGCAGACCTCCCCCGAACCGCATCATCGTCGCAGCTTGCGCCATCTTTGCGGTCGGCAAATCCGTCTCCACGCTTGCCAACTCGCTTTTGACCTCGTTCAGAAGAGCCAAAGCCCAACCTCCTACTTCCCGTTCTTCATATAAGTGTAATTGGAACATTAAACGGAGTCATCTCACGCCTATGCCACGGCTATCTGTGATAGCGAATGACTTGGACAAGAATCCATCGTTCTGCTTCCCTTTGTCCGTTTTATGTCGATACCGAATATCCTGGTCCATCACCAGATTCAAAAACGATCGACAATTTCACACCTGGCTATTGTCGCTCATGACGATGCAACTCCCTCGCCGATACCGTCACACTAAGCCCGTGAGCCTTGAACCTTCTCGCCAGCTCATTGCTGATAGCCACCGAACGATGCTGGCCACCGGTGCAGCCGATGGCAATTGTGACATAATGCTTATCTTCCTGAGCGTAACCTTTGATGGCCACCATGATGGCCTTCTCGTAGGAGTCGATGAAATCCCTGGCGCTTTCGCTGGAAAGGACGTAATCGCTGACGGCCTGATCGTTCCCGTTGAGTTCACGCAGACTCGGCACCCAATAGGGGTTGGGCAGGAATCTGACGTCTGCGACGAAATCCGCATCAAGCGGAATCCCGTATTTGAAACCGAAACTGAAGATGTGGACGGAAACGGTTTTCGCGCCGCTGCCAAGCAAAGCCTCATACAGTTTCGTCGAAAGCTGATGGATGCTCAGCGTTGAGGTATCGATGACGGTATCGGCCCGTTCCTTGAGATTTTCAAGCAGCTCACGCTCCTCTCGAATCCCGTCGATAAGGCGGTTGCCGCGCTGAAGTGGATGCGGACGCCGCACGGACTCGTACCGCTGCACCAGAACCTTGTCGCTGGCGTCGAGGAAAAGAATATGGGTACGCACACCCAGATCATCCAGATGACTCAAAACAGCGGACAGATCGTCGAAATAACTGCGTGAACGCACATCGATGACCGCCGCGAGCCTATGGACTTTGGAACCGGAAGAGGTCATCATATCGACCAGCGGTATCAACAGCTTCGGAGGAAGGTTGTCAACCACATACCAACCCATGTCTTCGACGCAATCCGCGGCATGGGAACGGCCGGCCCCGCTCATGCCGGTGATGAGCATGACCTCGAATTCCTTGGCTGGCTTGGGGCTATCGCTATCCGTTTGTGATGACACGACGCTTTCGAAGTCATTCGCATTGGTTGCAGGGGCCGTCTTCTCGACCTTGTTCCCGGTGCTGTCCGATCCCCGCGTTTCCGAAATCACAGTGCCTCCTGTAAGGCGCTTCTCATCGCCTGCTCGAAATCTGCCGTTCCTATAATATGCGCCCCTACCGTCATCAACCGGACTTGGGCAATCGCCTGATACAGCAGCATTTCCTCGCCGCCGATTGCGGTTCCGCCGTTGGCGCGCCAGGACTGCATGAGGTTGGTGGGACGGGGATCATAGACAACGTCCAACAGGGTTTTCCGGGACAGGACAGGCGAGGAACCAATACTGATTCCTTCTAATTGAGCGGCTACGTCATCGGCTCCATGGGACGGAATCGTATTGATGACAATATCAGCTTCAAGCAAATACTTTGCTGATTCTGATAATGACACCTGCTGGTACGTGAAACCGGATTCCGACTGGGCAAGCTGCTTCATGGGATCGTTTTCGTGCTGGTGTCTGGCACACACCGTTACCTGCGCTATCGGGCCTTTACCGGGAACGTTGATTCCCGTACAGGCGGCCAAGGCTGAAAGGGCCGTATTGCCATTGCCGAGAATAACCGCGTTCGCTCCGTTTGGAAGGACTTGCAGATCGAGGGCATTGCCGGTTTCTCTTGTCGGTACGGGGGCTGCATTGTCGAAAATCTGCCATGCATGCGAGAAGGCTTTCTCGATACCCTCCACGTCGGTGTTGTATAGTCTGATATTCGGTTTTTCGGATGTACCTGACCAATCGAATATCGCGGTATTAGCGACAAGGAGTTTGCGAGACCAGTCATCGGACGGGGTTCCGTAAGGCTGTATGGTGCGTTTCAACGGCATGGTGAGACTCAGTCCCACCCAGGTGGAATCCAAACCTTCAAGAAAACCATCCAAGTCAGATTCTCCGACCTCAGCGCGTTTGTAATACCAATCATCCAGTCCGAGAGCTCGATAGGCCGCGTTGTGTAGCAACGGCGAAAGCGAGTGGGATATGGGTTTGCCCAAGACCGCACAGCGATGGTGTATCTCATTGGCCATGGTGATTTCCTGATTCCTTTCCTTGAAGCTCATCTGGTTGTTTTGATTGCCTATTCTGACCTGTTTATAGGGTATTTTCTGATTTTAAGCACTCAAACCGTCCGGGATGTGGCCGTCGATGAAGATTTTGAATCATCGGAACCACTATGGAGGGCATTGTAAACGGCTTCGGCCTTGGCCGTTCCAATTCCTTTGACGTTTTGCAAATCTTCGAGACTGGCTTTTCGGATACCCTTTACCGAGCCGAAGGCACGCAGCAGTTTCTTCTGGTAGCTTTCGCCGATGCCCGGGATGTTGTCGAGCGCGGAGCGAAGGGCACCTTTACGCCGGGACTTGCGGTGATAGGTGATAGCGAAACGATGGGATTCATCACGAACCCGCTGCAGAAGATACATGCCTTCGGACTGCCGTTTGAGGATAAGCGGATAGTCTTCCCCGGGCATCCAGACCTCTTCGAGCCTCTTGGCGAGACCGCAGACCGCCACATCGTCGACACCGCAGTCCTTGAGGGCCTTGGCCGCGATTTCCACCTGGGGCTTGCCGCCGTCGACCACGATGAGGTTCGGCTTGTAGGCGAAATGACGCGGATGGGTGTCTTGTTGGACGACGGCATCCGCACTGGTCAGGCCGTCAGTTTTATCATCTGTTTCATTTTTTTCCTGAACACGTTCACTGCCATCTGCATGCTCAATCTGATTTGTCAGAGTTTGAGAAGACGACTCGGCCTCTTCGATCCGCTTCTCGTTGTCGATGCTCTCGCCCGTGTCTCCGGCGATGTTGCCATGGCGGAACCTGCGGGTGAGCGTCTCGTACATCGCGCTCAGATCGTCAAGCGCACCTTTGCCGTCTTTGCCGCGAATGGCGAAACGACGGTATTCGGACTTCTTGGCTATCGCATCCTCGAACACCACCATGGAGGCGACCTGATAGATGCCGCCGATGGTGTTGGAGATATCGTAGCCTTCGATACGCAACGGGGATTCGCTGAGACCCAACGCCTTGGCCACGTCGTTCATCGCCTGCGTGCGGGCACCGATGTCGCTGATGCGGCTCATCTTGCTGCGCTGCAACGCCTGCTTGGCATTGCTGTCGGCCCGATCCATCAGAGCCTTCTTCTCGCCGCGGCTCGGTACACGGATTCTCACCGCAGCCCCTCGCAGGCCGCTGAGCCATTCTTCAAGTTCGTCTCGTCGGGCAGGCTCAATCGGAACCAATACTTCTCTGGGAACCGGCGAGATCGGGGCCAGCAGATCGCTTCTGCCGGTCTGCATCCTACGCTCCCTGCGGATGCGTGTCGCTTGCGCGCGCGAAAGGCTGTCGGTGGCGGTGATGCTTTGTGTCGCGCCCAATGCGTCACGCCGTTCGACGATGTCGATGGCGCTATCGGTAGAGGCAGAGGCCGGAACGGAGACGGAGCCATCGTCATCAAGACCCTCCGAATCCTTGGCGACTTCGCTGTCCTGTTCCAGCAGTTCCTCGCCGTTGCTGGGAAGATTCAACGGTACGTTGGCCTGGCTCTCCGTCTCCTCCATCATGTCGGAATAGACCTGTGTGATGAGGTCGGCGATGAGGTCGGCATCATCGATGTCCTCGACGCGTTTGACGCTCCAATTGCGTTCGCCACGGATGGAACCTGAACGGACGAAGAACGCATGGATGGAGGCTTCCAGCTCATCCGATTCCATGCCGAAGACATCGGCGTCCACATCCGAATCGAAAACGACCGCGTTCTGCTCGGACATGGTTTTCAGCATGGAGATCTGGTCGCGCAGCCGTGCCGCCTTCTCGAATTCCATGTCGTCGCTGGCCTGTTTCATCTCGCGGGTCAGTCCCGCGATAAAGGATGTGCCGTAACGCCCGGTGAGCACGCCGACCAGCCGCTCGCACATGCGTCGGTGATCTTTTTCGCTGATTCTTTCGACACATGGGGCCGAACATTTTCCGATGGATGCCAGCAGGCAGGGTCGGTTGGTCAGATGTGCGCGGTTGAAGACGGTCTTCGTGCAGGTCCGCACCGGAAACGCCTTGAGCAGCTTGTCAAGGCTATGGCGCAAATCCCATGCCTTGACATATGGCCCGAAATACCGTGTGTCACGGCGTTTGCGGTTGCGTGTCACCCACACCCGCGGATACTGTTCGCCCAACGAGACCGCCAGATAGGGATAGGTCTTGTCGTCTCGGAACACGACGTTGAATCGCGGATCGAATTCCTTGATCCAGGTGTATTCGAGCGTGAGTGCCTCAAGCTCGGTGGCGACCACGGTCCATTCGAGGCTGCGAGCGGTGAGCACCATGTTCTGCGTGCGTGGATGCAGCTCACTCAACGGCTGGAAATAGAAGGTGAGGCGGTTGCGCAGGTTCTTGGCCTTGCCGACGTAAATGACCCTGCCGTCGCCGTCACGCCATTTGTAGACGCCCGGATCGGTGGGAATCTCGCTGGTTTCGGGGCGGAACAGGTCACGGGTGTCCCCCAACAGCCGCTTCGGCTTACCGGCATCCGCCTGAGCGGTCTTACGCCAGCCTGTGGTCGTTGCACCACCTTGTTCGTCCGCTGTTACCGCCATTGCCTGCCTTCCTGCATATCGCTTGGTTCCGCCTCAGTGGCCATTCAGCCGAGCATGGGGCCGAGGTATTTGCCCGTCCAGCTCTTTTCGCATTTGGCCACATGCTCCGGCGTGCCTTGGGTGACGATGGTGCCGCCGCCGTCGCCGCCTTCCGGGCCAAGGTCGATGATCCAGTCGGCGCACTTGACCACGTCAAGGTTGTGTTCGATGACGATGACCGTGTTGCCTTTGTCGACCAGGCCTTGAAGGACCTGCAGCAGTTTGCGCACATCCTCGAAATGCAGACCGGTGGTCGGCTCGTCGAGGATGTAGACTGTGCGCCCGGTGGAACGACGCTGCAGCTCGGTAGCGAGTTTGACACGTTGGGATTCGCCGCCGGAAAGCGTGGTCGCGGGCTGGCCGAGACGGATGTAGCCCAGTCCGACATCGACCAAGGTGTCGAGATAGCGGGAGATGCCGGTATAGGCCTTGAAGAAGTCGGCGGCCTCGGAGATGGGCATGTTGAGCACGTCGGCCACGGATTTGCCGTTGTACTTCACCTCGAGCGTTTCGCGGTTGTAGCGTTTGCCGTGGCATTCCTCGCATTGTACGTAGACATCGGGCAGGAAATTCATCTCGATTTTGATGGTGCCGTCGCCGTGACAGGCTTCGCAACGTCCGCCTTTGACATTGAACGAGAAGCGGCCAGGGCCATAACCGCGGACCTGGGCTTCGGGAGTCTTGGCAAACAGCTGACGGATTTTGTCCCACACGCCGGTATAGGTGGCAGGGTTGCTGCGTGGGGTACGGCCGATCGGGTTCTGGTCGACGTGGATGACCTTGTCGCACTGCTCGATGCCTTCGATGCGTGTGTGCTTGCCCGGCACGATGCGTGCCCCGTTGAGCTTGTCGGCCAGAGACGGGTAGAGAATCGAATTGATCAACGTCGACTTTCCGGATCCGGAGACGCCGGTGATGCAGGTCATCACGCCGAGAGGGATGGAGACGTTGATGTTCTTAAGATTGTTCTCACGAGCTCCGATGACCTTGAGCTGACGACTCCTGTCGGTCTTCCGACGTTTCTTCGGCACCTCGATCGTACGGCGGCCGGCGATGTAGTCGCCGGTAATGGAGCGCGGGGCGTCGATGACATGCGCCGCAGGCCCTGAATAGACGACTTCCCCGCCCTTTTCACCGGCTCCCGGGCCGATGTCGACCAGCCAGTCGGCCTTCTCGATGGTCTCCTGATCGTGCTCGACCACGATCAGCGTATTGCCGAGATCGCGCAGGTGATGCAGCGTCTTGATCAGGCGTTCGTTGTCGCGCTGATGCAGACCGATGGACGGCTCGTCGAGCACGTACATGACGCCGACCAGTCCGCTGCCGATCTGGGTAGCCAGACGAATACGCTGCGCCTCGCCGCCGGAAAGCGTCTTGGCGGCACGGGAAAGGGTCAGGTAGTTCAACCCGACGTCGTTCATGAAGCCGAGACGCGCTCGAATCTCTTTGAGGACCTCTCCGGCAATCACCGCGGCCGAGCCTTCGAGCCGAAGCGACCGAACCCATTTGAGGCTGCGTTCAACCGGCATATCGCAGACGTCGGCGATGGATTTGCCGTCTACGGTGACCGCCAGCACTTCAGGACGCAAACGCTTGCCTTGGCAGGTCTGGCAAGGAACCTCACGCATATAGGATTCGTAATAGAGCTTCATCTGGTCGGAATCGGTCTCGTCATGACGGCGCATCAGGGTACGCACCACGCCTTCGAAACCGGTGCTGTATTCGCGAAGCCTGCCCCAACGGTTGCGATAGGAGACCTTGACCTTGAAATCATGGCCGTACATGATGGCATGCTGAATCTTCTTGGGCAGGTCTTTCCAAGGGGTGTCGAGGCTGAATCCCATTTCCTCGGCAAGGCCTTCAAGGACGTGACGATAGTATTCGCCGGTGCCCTTGGTCATGCCCCACGGTTCGATGGCGTTCTCGTTAAGCGATTTGCTCGGATCGGGAATGACCAGTTCGGGATCGATTTCCAATTTGTAGCCGATGCCGTCGCATTCCGGGCAGGCGCCATACGGGGCGTTGAAGGAGAACGTTCGCGGTTCGATCTCGTCGAGTTCGAGTTGATGGCCATTTGGGCAGGAACGCTTCTCGCTGAATGGTTCACGACGGTTCGGATCCTTTTCGTCCAGATCGACGTAATCGATGACCACGATGCCTTTGGCCAGCCTCAGCGCGGTTTCGATGGAATCGGTAAGGCGTTGGCGGATGCCGTCTTTGATGACCAGACGGTCGACCACGACCTCGATGGTGTGTTTCTTCTGCTTGGTCAGTTTGATGTCGTCGGAAAGCTGGCACATCTTGCCATCGATCAATGCGCGCGAGTAACCGTCGCCACGCAGCAGCTCGAGCAGGTCCTCGAACTCGCCTTTGCGACCGCGAACCACAGGAGCCAGAATCTGGAAGCGGGTCCGCTCCGGCTTCTTCATCAAGATATCGACCATCTGCTGCGGCGTCTGGGCGCTCACGACTTCGCCGCAGACCGGGCAATGCGGGATGCCGGTACGCGAGAACAGCAGACGCAGGTAATCGTAGATCTCCGTGATGGTGCCGACGGTGGAACGCGGGTTGCGGTTCGTCGTCTTCTGATCGATGGAAACGGCCGGGCTCAGTCCTTCGATGAAATCGACGTCGGGTTTGTCCATCTGCCCCAGGAACTGGCGGGCATAAGCGCTCAGGGATTCGACGTAGCGGCGCTGTCCTTCGGCGAACAGCGTGTCGAACGCCAACGAGGACTTGCCGGATCCGGAAAGGCCGGTGAATACGACCATGCGGCTGCGCGGGATGGCGAGGTCGACGTTCTTCAGGTTATGTTCGCGAGCGCCTTGAATCGTGATCTTCAGGTCGCTGGGGATGTGCGAGATGTCCGCGACCAGCGAATTGCCGGTCTTTTTGAGCGGTGCCTTCGCTATCTCCTGGGACAGGAACGAATCGCTGTCCATCAACTTCTGCGCTACTACGCTTGCCGACGAATCGTCGGTCTTTCCTGATGTATGCGCCGTCGATGATGTTGCCAATGCTTACCTCCGCTTGATGCCGAATGCTCCACTGTAGGATAACCCATCATAGCGGACGGTTCGAACAATTGTTCGACAGCCTGTGGTGCAGGCCCGATTCCCGCATATGATTCAAGATCTGCCAATGCCGTAACACCTTGTCTGCGTAACTTGGAATCAGCGCAACCAGAATGCCCGCCCTGTTATCTCGATTACCCTGCGTCTCCTATCGCTTCGTGAAAAGCATACGTGTCGCTATGATGGCATGTTGGTATATTTCACCGTAATTTCAGTAAAAGAAAACAGGACAGGTAATAAGGTATGGCAATCGAGGCGCAAGGGCTGGAAATTCAGATCGGAGCACGTACGCTGCTCAACCCCACTGATTTTCACGTGAGCAAGGGCGACAAGATAGGTCTGGTCGGCCGCAACGGCGCCGGCAAGACCACGCTGACCCGCACCATTACCGGAGACCTGCTTCCCACGGCCGGCAAGGTCCGCGTTTCCGGCAAGCTCGGCTACCTCCCTCAGGACACCCACGCCGACGACCCCGAGCAGAGCGCGCTGGACCGCATGATGAGCGCCCGTGACATCGCCAGCATCATCAAGCGTATGCGCAAGGCTGAAAAGGAAATGACCAACGAGAATCCGAAGGTCATGGAAAAGGCGATGGACAAGTACGACAAGGCGATGCAGGCGTTCGACAAGGCCGGCGGGTATGCGGCGCAGTCCGAGGCGATTTCCATGGCGGCCAGCCTGGGGCTTCCCAACGAAACCATGCAACAGCCGATCGGCACGCTGTCCGGCGGGCAGAAACGTCGTATCGAACTGGCGCGTATTCTGTTCTCCGACGCCGACACGCTGATTCTCGACGAGCCGACCAACCATTTGGACGCCGATTCGATCGAATGGCTGCGCGGCTATCTCAAGCGTTTCGAAGGCGGGTTCCTGGTCATCTCCCACTCCACGGAACTGCTGGACGAGGTGGTCAACAAGGTCTGGCATCTGGACGCGCAGACCGCACAGATCGACATGTATTCGCTGGGGTGGAAGGCGTACTTGAAGCAGCGCGTGGTGGACGAGGAGCGCCGCCGCCGCGAGCGCGAGGTGGCCGAGAAGAAGGCCGCCCGTCTGATGAAGCAGGGAATCCGCCTGCACGCCAAGGCCACGAAGGCCGTCGCGGCACAGAACATGATGCGGCGGGCGCAACGTCTTTTGAGCGAGACCAGTGAGGCGGAGGCCAAGGAAAAGGTGGCAGACATCCGCTTTCCCGAACCGGCGCCGTGCGGCAAGACGCCGATTATGGCCAAAGAAATCTCCAAGGCGTTCGGCTCAAACATCGTCTTTGCGGGCATCAACCTGGCCATCGACAAGGGCTCGCGTGTGGTCATCCTGGGCTACAACGGCGCCGGCAAGACCACGACGCTGCGCATCCTGGCCGGCGAGGACAAGCCCGATACCGGCGAGGTTGACTATGGGCACGGCTGCAAGATCGGCTACTTCGCCCAGGAGCACGACACGCTGGAAATGGACGCGACCGTGCTCGAGAACCTGCAGCATGTCGCCCCCGACCTCGACGACACCCACGCCCGTTCGATTTTGGGCAGCTTCCTCTTCTCCGGAGACGACGCATTCAAACCGGCTCGCGTGCTTTCCGGCGGCGAACAGACGCGCTTGGCTTTGGCGACTTTGGTGACTTCACGCGCGAACGTGTTGCTCTTGGACGAGCCGACCAACAACCTCGACCCCGTTTCGCGTGACGAGATTTTGAAGGCCATCGCCAAGTATGAGGGTGCCATCGTTCTGGTCACCCACGACGAGGGCGCTGTCAAGGCGCTCAACCCCGAACGGGTGCTGCTGATGCCGGACGGCGACGAGGACCTGTGGAGCGACGATTATCTGGATCTGGTCGCCGAGGAGTAGCCTCACGACGTTTTCCGTTTCCGCCATAAACGAGCCGCCGACGAACACCAAACGGCCTGTTGATGGCGGATTTTTTATATCGCGCCATCAATGGGCCGCTGACGGGCGCCGAGCGGCTTATTGATGGCGAGTTCCGCCCACGGCAACCCCATGTGGCCGCGCTGGGGTAACATCGAGCTAGATATCGGCGGACATAGGAGGTCGGCAATGGACGAGGTAACGATGACGGAACTGATGCGCAAGTCGATGCTGCAACGGCGTGCTTTCAGCGTCGAGACCGTGCGAGGCATGGAACGTCCGCTGCTGGATCAGGGCGTACCTCTGATGCGTATGGCCGCCTCAGCTGCGGCACGGGTTACCGCGGAACTACTTGACGAGCATGACATCGACATCGCCGAGGCAAAAGTCGTGCTGCTGGCCGGAGCCGGAGACAACGGTGGTGATGGACTGTTCGCCGCCGCTCAATTGGCTCGAGCCGGTGCCCGGGTCACGGCAATCGCCGTAGGCAAATCCCTGCATTTGCAAGGTCTGCTGGCGTTCACACGCAGCGGCGGTAGACTGCTAATCATCAATCCAGAAGCGGACATTCCAGGCGTTTCCAACGGTTTCGGCGCAGGCGAGGCCGGTGAACGGTTGCAAGCGGCGATTGAATTGACGCAGCAAGCCGATGTCGTGCTTGACGCCATGACCGGTATCGGCGTGCACGGCGCCCTTCGCGGGCCTGCCGCAACGATGGCGAATATCCTCCACCCCACCAACGAGGATGGGACAGAGCCGGAAAAGCCGCCGTTTGTAACCAACACCGAGCAGGAACAGAAGCCGCTTGTGGTAGCCATCGATACACCCTCCGGAATCGGCGTCGATGACGGAACCCTGCCCGGCAGCTATATTCCCGCCGACATCACCGTCATGTTCGGGGCCATGAAGCCTTGCGCGATGCTGCCTCCTGCTGCTTTCGCCTGCGGGCGCATCGTTCTGGTCGATTTCGGCTTCGACATCACGCGCGCCTATCCCGTGGTCTCTTCAATCGACGGCACGGCCGGCAACATGATACGGCTGCCAAAACCAACCGATTCCAAATATTCGCGCGGCGTGGTCGGTCTGATTACCGGATCGGCGAAATACCCTGGTGCAGCCGTCCTGAGTTCCGGCGCGGCCGTCCGTTCCAATATCGGCATGGTGCGTTATCTGGGGCCGGTCAACGCGTCCGATATGGTGCTGCGCAATGCGCCGGAAATCGTTATCGGCAAAGGACGCGTCGAGGCTTGGGCCGTCGGTTCCGGAGTTCCTACGGGTGAGGCGTTGGCGGATAGCACGGACCCGAATACCGGCAGGCACAGCTTGCACGCACCCGATGGCCAGCGCGAAGCCATTGCGGCCCTGCTCAAGCATTATGCATTGCCAGCTGAGAATACTTCCAAGACCATGGATGAAACCGAGATTCCGGTTCATGATCCGGATGAAGAAAAATTGTCATATGTCTCTCAACGAACAGGAACCGTTTGGGGTAATGCCGACCCGGATATCGATTACGAGCGTGAGCCTTGGACCATGCCGCCGATCTGCGTCGACGCGGGTGCGCTCGATCTGCTGCCGGAACGTGTGCCGGCGCATGTTATCATCACTCCGCATGCCGGCGAGCTTGCTGCGTTGCTTCGTCAACGCGGGGAAAACATTGATAAGGCCGACATCACCGCCGAACCATGGCGCTGGGCCAAACGTGCGCACGAGCTGACCGGTGCGACCGTGCTGCTCAAGGGGGCTGTGACCATCGTTGTCGGAGACTCCAACGTGGCGGGATTACCAGTCGGCACTGAAACAGCGCCAGAAAATGCCGATGGAACCAATAAGATGACCACGACCTTTATTTCCGGAAGCGGACCGGCATGGCTATCGACAGCCGGCGCCGGTGATGTGCTTGCGGGCGTCATGGCCGGCCTCCTTGCCCAGCAAGGCGAGGAACAGTTGCAGCACGATCCAAGCCTCAACATCATGGCAGCCGCCAGCGCAAGCTATATTCACGGTTACGCCGCAAGCCTGGCCTCCGAGTCCGACCAGCATGGCTGGGAGCCGCCGGAAATCTTCGACGCGGACAGCACCATTACACCAAGCGGAAAGCCGGGACATCCGATTGTGGCGACTGACGTCATCGCGGCATTGCCTCAGGCATTCGAGGAATTGATGCAGGATTAGCTTTCGGTAACACCGATCATTTGGTTTTCGGCCAATTGATCGGTTTCCGACAGCAAACTGTGCCATCGCACGAAACGAAAACAAGAGCAGGCAGGAGAGAACCATGTCTAACAACGGGAACAATGACGCTTTCAATAGCAACGGCACTGAAATCCATGATGTCATGTTCGACTTCTGCGGGGTTCTGCTGGAGCTCAATTATCGTCCCTGCCTTCAAGGCCGTTTTCCGCAGCAAGTTGTCGATAGGCTTTGTGCGGATGAAAGCGATGTCTACGGGTTCTTCGCCGCCGAGGCGCGTATGGATGCCGGCGAAGACTTCGCGGTGGTCATCAAGGACGTCGAAAAGGAATACGGCGACAAGGCGGCCACGATGTTCCGCTACTATATCGAGCATTATGACGACGCCCTACCGAAGATGATTGACGGTATGGAGCAGCTGCTGACGGATCTGCGCAAAGCCGGTTATGGCGTATGGGGTCTGACGAACTGGTCGGCAGAGACATTCCATTTCGCGTTCGAAAAATTCCCACAGCTCGAACGGCTGCTGCAGGGCACGATGGTTTCGGGCGTCGAAAAGATGCACAAGCCGAACGCCGACATCTTCGATCTTGCCTTGAGCCGCTTCGGACTTGATGCGGGCCGAACGGTGTTCTTCGACGATACGCAGGCCAATGTGGATGGCGCGAAAGCGGTCGGTATCAAAGGGATTCGATTCAGGAATGCAACCGATGCCCGAAACGACCTGCGACGTCTGGGCGTAAATATTTGAACGTAGCTACGATGATTGCAACTATTGTGCGTTGAAATCTTCAGACGGATTCAATATCAACTATCGTTATAAGTTAATCTCGTCGATACACGCGTTGTTATAAACTTCTGCTATGACACTGCTGCAGCTGAAATATATCGTCAAGATCGTGGAATGCGGCTCGATGAACGAGGCCTCCCACGAGCTGTATGTCTCCCAGCCCGCGCTGAGCTCGTCGGTCAAGGAACTCGAGCACGAGATGGGCATCGAGATCTTCACACGCTCCTCGCAGGGTATCGCGCTGACCGTCGACGGTGCGGAATTCCTCACCTACGCGCGTCAGGTGCTCGATCAGGCCGAGCTGATGGAGGAACGCTACAAGCATGCCAAGCCCCGCAAGCAGCTCTGCAGCGTTTCGACCCAGCACTATATGTTCGCCGTCGAGGCGTTTGTCGAGATGATCAATTCCATCGAATCCGACGAATACGAATTCACACTGCGCGAGACCCGCACACGCGACATCATCGACCAGGTTGCCAACATGCTTTCCGAAATCGGCATCCTCTACCTCTCCGACTTCAACAAGGACGTCATCGGCAAGCTCCTGCGCGGCAAGCACCTCGAGTTTCACCCGCTCTTCCGTGCCGGGCTGCACGTCTTCATCTCACGCGACAACCCGCTCGCGTCCAAGACAATCGTAACGATGGACGATCTCAAGCCGTACCCGTTCATCCAGTACGAGCAAGGCGAGGAAGGCAGTTTCTACTTCGCCGAGGAGGCGGTCTGGCCCAAGGACTCCCCCAAGCTCATCACCGTGAGCGACCGCGCCACGATCCTCAACTTCATCATCGGTCTCAACGGCTACACCATCTGCACCGGCATCGACAACGGCGACCTTAACAACGAGAAAATCGTCACCGTTCCGCTCGACACCGACGAGACCATGCTGGTCGGCTGGATCACCAACGAGCGCGCCAACCTCTCCAAGGCCGCCGAAAGCTACCTGGGCAAGCTCAAGTCCGTCATCGCCAGCCACGGCTACACGCTGATTGAGTAAACAGCTTCCGAGCAGTTCCATTAGGGATATTTCATAGACGTTTCTAAGATATGACCGGTTGGAAAGACCGGTTTACCTAGTTATGCTTCATTATCATTTCTTGTTGATTGTTCCGCCAACGTCTCCGTATTTCTTGCCGGCGTAGGAACTGTAGACGGCAAATACAGCTACTATGATGACCAAACCGACAGCAAGGATCGCAAATAATTCAACGAAGCGGGATGAGTGTGCGACGATACCGATAAGTATCAAAGCAACACCGCCGATAATAAATTCCAGGCCGCCGAAATGCTGGCAACGACGCCAGGACTCGCGGCTTTTGAAAGCTCCACGCATACGCATACCGGACCATCCGTTCGGCTTCGTATTCGGCAAGACATTTCAATAACAATGAAGACGAAACCAGTAGCAACGTTCACAATCGGATTCAACGGTATGCTGGACGCCGTTCCTCCCCTACTGAAGCCGTCTGCAATCTCCCAGATAGTCATAATGGTAGACACTGCGAACATGCAGCATCCACCGATGGCCCACACTCGTATCGTCGTTTGCGGGTTCATATCAGAATTCGACTTTTTATGCGCTGAACGTTCAAGAGGGATCTCGCCGAACAACCAACCTGCACATATCAACAACATAAACAGAGGTAGAATGAGCTCTTCATATTTGCTGCCCCAACGGTCTAGCTCACCACTGGCGCTATAATGCGCAGGAACGATATCCGGCAAATACGGCAAGGCGAGCAGAACAATTATCAGCGGCAATAAGCCGAGAAGTACCATCGCGATATTTTGCTTTTTCGCACCGGCTATCACTGCTTTCCAGCTGGTACGTTGCTCGATATCCATGGATTTATCCTCACTCAATTTTTGAGCTTTGATTTTCTTATTTCCGTGCTTTCTCATCTCTCACCGCCTCAGTCGCCACTTCTTGTGAACCATGGATAACGTTTCCCTTTTCCATTGGCTTCGCTTTGTATCGGGAAGCCTTGAAAACGGCATTGCTGCGCTGCAGCTCTTTCAACCAGACGATGGTGTCGTCGAGCACGGTCAGGTTCGGCTCATACCAGATGGTCGTGCCCTCACGGCTATCCGTCACCAAACCTGCCTCGCGCAGCTTTTTGAGGTGGTACGAAAGCCTCGACGCCGACAATCCCGTCGCTTCCGCAAGCTCGCCGGCGTTCATGACCCTCTGCCGCAGCAACTGCAAAATCTCGCGCCGCGCCGGGTCCGCGAGCGCCGACAACGTGGTCTGCACACCCATATCCTCTTCCTTTCATGAATCCCACAACTTATATATTTCAAATGATTTTGAAATATATAAGTAGCATATCGCGTTCCCGTTTTTATTTCAACTTTATTTGAAATAATCTTGTTCAAAATCAAATTGACAACCGGGAATCATCCATGTACAGTTTCTTTTACATAGTAAAGTTTGCTTTACTATAGAAATCGACCAAAAATCAACGGACGTAAGGGAGGCATTATGAGAGTCAAAGATCAAGCTTTAGCTAGTGAGATGAATAAGGAACGGAAGAAAAATACCGGCAACGATGTGAAGAAAGCAGAACAAAACACCCCGCAGACCAGCAAATTCGGAAACCGCACCGTTCTCGGAGGCGGCAAAGTGATACTTTGGGGAATCTCCATCGCCATCGGGTGCGTCCTTGGACTGATTGTGGGCATAGCCATGTTCCTGTTCAATACGAACCTTGGGAAAGACAGGTTGGCAGCTGGAGTCATCAGTGGGGTCGGAATCGCGATTCTCGGCTGCATGTTTGCGCTGGATGCCCTAGCTGATAAACGTTCCGTGAAAGGAGCCGGCCCCGAAGTCGCCAGCGAAGAGAACATCGAACATTCATGGTTTGAAAGCGCAAAAAGCTGGGCCTTCGATGCGATGATCATCAGCGATTTTGCGGTCCTTTTCCTCCTCAAGTTCGCAGCCAACCCCATTGATGTGAAGATAGCCTATCTCGCTGTAGCGGTAAGCCTGATCGTCGGGTTCCTCACAGCCGCAGGCCGATATGCCTATTTAGGTTTTAAAAACGCGTAGTAAAAAGATATTTCCAAGAAAGTAATTGATACAGCGAAAGATTTTTATGAGCAGCAAAGAACCCAACCAAAAAGAAGAATTGCGCACCGAATCAACAAACGCAAGCGATACAGCGAGCCCCGCAACGCCAGTCCTGAAAACTAGTGCTTTTGGCACCAAGACCATTTTCGGCGGAGGAAAAGTCGCGCTTTGGAGCGTATCGTTCTTTGTAGGAATCGCTATCGGTCTGTTAACAGGAGTCGTAGCTTTTCTAATGAGGAAGCCAACCCAATTCAACGATTGGACTTTTGTCATATTAATGGCCATATTGGTAGGCGGCTGCAGCGTTTGCTTCTGTTGGATAGCACTCGTAGACAGAACAACCATTACCGGTGCAATCCCTCATCCCGAAGAGAACGTGGAAGACGCATGGCGTACAAAAGCTATGGCCGCAGCCCTTATCGGAATACTGTTTGCCAACGTAATATTGGTCATGCTGGTAGCGTTCTACGATAAACCTATTCCTGCAACCACGGCTGCAGGAGCGCTGCTGATACTTGAAATCGTCGGAATCGTTACAGGAACTTGTTCTTATTTCATATTCCGTAAAAAGGACACGGAATGAAGAACAACCTTCCACAACTTCGCGAACAACTCCATCTTTCACAAGAAGCGTTGGCACAGGCCGTCGGCGTAAGCCGCCAGACCATCATCTCCATCGAAAAGGGCCGTTTCGACCCTTCCCTACCACTTGCGTTTCGCTTGGCAAAACTGTTTAATTGCAACATCGAGGATATTTTTACGCCAGAATCTTGAGCTTCAGACAAACAGGATACAGGGCGAATTTACCTTATCCCATCTTTTACATTGACTTCAAGCGATTGACTCTGCTGATCCTAGGCTCGAGCACTATTCTTTGGAATCCTTATATTTTAACAACAAATCATGCAACTTTGGCCTTGATTCGGCTTTCCCAGTCTTAGGTTTTTGTGTTTCTTTCGCACGTTCACTAGCGAGTTTTTCGGCTAATTTATTTTGGTTCTCTTTTATACTCTCACCAAGCTGCCCGGCATAATCACCGACAAGTTCAGCACCTTCTCCAAGCTTCTGGCCAGCACCCTTGCCAAATTTTACTGCGCCACTGCCTATCTGCTTTGCACCTTCGCCAATTTCGACGGTGGTATCAGCAATGAGTTTTCCGGCAGCGTCTTTCCAATGCGGCGCCATTTCAATCTCCACAAAATCTGTGTCAACACCGATCTTTACGGCGAATTCCGATAAAAGATCATTCGTTTCTTTTAATGATTTCAAAGCTTTTGTCACTTTGCGAGGAGACCAGACTTTTTGTTCACGAATGATTTGTGCTGAATCTTGAATATTCTTACTCAGCAAGGTAATTTCATTGGCAATATCATGCAGACGTTTTCTACGTGCCGCATTGATTCCCTCGCGATATTGCGACACTTCCTGAGGATACTCAACCATCACCCGATCCAACTCAATGACATACAGCTTATCTTGCTCATTGATCGAATTCGCGATAACGGCACTCCAGTCAGTTACTTCTTTCAATAATGTATCGGTGAGCTTCTCGGAGTCTTTTACGTCTTTCTTTTTCGAAAGATCAGTTGCAAGATTTTTCATTTTAATCAACGCATAGCTTTGTGCACTTGCCAAGTCTTTGGGGCAATCGGCAACTTTCGACCATGTGGTATCAGTCACCATTCCGACTTTGTCACGAATAGTCATGGTCTCGTCAATCATGTTCGCTGTCCCGACTAGATCAGCAATAACCTGATCTTTTTGATCCTGAAGCAGGTTATCAATTTTTCGATCGATCTCCGCCAAATAATCGGTAATCTCATCCATCGACTGCTGGAGCGCCATTTGAGTCATGACTCCACCAACATTCGCCAACATTTCCGGATTGACTTTCGAAGATACCTTGGTCAAATCCTTGAACTTCAGATGATAGGCAATTTGTCCGTGTTCCTTGCGCAATACCCCGGTTCCCGTCGAACCGTATTTTTCATTTGCTCGGCCGACTCTTTGGTGAGCTTCACCCAACGTCCGCTTTGTTGAGAAGCGTCTGCAAGAGCCTGAATACCGGTGCCACAAGCTTGCAAGGCATGGTTATTCAATTTCTGTGTAGGCTCTTTATCCAACCCTTCACTTTTCAGCCAAGCATCAACTGCCGAATCGTCACCCAGCACCATAATCTCTTGATCATCTTGAATGACCTGAATGGATTGCTGATTATCCGGAACAGGAACCATATCTTCTGAAGTCATCGATTCTTCTCTCTATGCAACCAGACGGAACAGAGCAAACGACTACGCTATTTGCCGATGACAGCAATGAACACGCTGTTGTATAGCTTGCTGGCACGTTTTTCAAGCGCTTTGATCTTTTTCGTGTCGTTAGTTTTGGCTTCCTTGACCAGTTCAGTGCCAGTGCGTATCTTCTCCAACTCGACTCGCCATGCGGAAATCGGCGCATCATCGGCAAGCATCGAGGATCGGGTTCGAATCAATTCTTCAACGGCATCACATTGGTTCTCGACTTTTGCGAACAGATCATGTTTGTCCTGAAAGTGAATCTTCTTGGTCAGCTCGATGAACTTGTCGGAGAATTGCTGGTCCTTCAACCAGCCCACAACCTGCTTCACCTGTTCAGGAGGAATGATTTGCTCAATAAGCTGAACAATATCAGCAGCGGTCTTCAATTTGCCGACAATTTTTCCTTTTGACTTGGTTACAGGCTTCTTTGTGGCAGTCATCACAACTCCATGATCGATATTGTTTTCAGATACCTCTTATTATCGCATCACCAAAGCGGTAAACGCAACTATCGTCTTATGAGTCACTGCCTGCTTTTCGGCGCGTAGATGACGTTGTCGATAAGGGCCTTGTAGTGCTCGGTGATGACCTGGCGTTTGGCCTTGAGACTCGGGGTGAGCATGCCGTTGGCCTCGGTGAATTCGTCGGGGACGATTTCGAACTTGCGGATGGATTCGGCGCGCGAGACCAGCTCGTTGGCCTTGTTGACGGCTCGTTCGACCTCGGCGCGGACGATCGGGTTCTCGCTGGCCTCTTTCAAGTCCTTGACGGGTTCCGCCCCTTCGGACTTCAGCCAGGTATTCGTCTCCTGCAAATCCAGCGAAATGATCGCGGCGATGAACGGCTTGCGATCGCCGACCATAACGCACTGGCTGACCACCGGCGAAACCATCACGGAGGCCTCCACCTCGGCCGGCGAGACGTTCTTGCCTCCGGCGGTGATGATGATGTCCTTCTTGCGACCGGTCAACGTCACGAATCCATCGGCACCGATGGAGCCAAGGTCACCGGTGTGCAACCAGCCGTCGACGATCTGGGCCTTGGTGATTTCGGGATGGTTGTGATAGCCGGCGCATACCGCGCGGCTCTTGATGCACAGTTCTCCGGTCTCATCCACGCCGACGGTGACGCCCTGCAGAGGAATGCCCACAGTGCCGATTCTGTACCCCTTGGGAGGGTTGACTATAGCCGGAGCGCAGGTCTCGGTCATACCGTATCCCTCAAGCAACGGCAAACCGACGCCATTGAAGAAATGCGCGATGGTCGCGTTGAGCGGAGCTCCGCCTGATACCGCGTACTCGACCTTGCCGCCGAAGATCTGCATGATGGCGGAATAGACCAGCTTGTTGTAGATGGCGTGACGTATGCGCAACACCCACGGAATGGGCTGACCTGACTGCTGCACCTTCGACCATGCAATGGCGGTCTCCGCGGCATGCGAGAAGATATGACCGGCGACACCGGATCCGGCCTTCTGCGAGGCCGCATTGTAGATTTTCTCGAAAATACGCGGGACGGCGAGAATGAAGGTCGGTTTGAACGTGCGGAAATCGGTCAGGATGGTCTTGAGATCACTCGACAATCCAAGTGTCATGCTTCCGGCAAAGCAGACCAGCTCCATGAATCGAGCGAAAACATGCGCCAGCGGCAGGAACAGCAGCATTCTGCGTCCGGGCTTGTTCAAGGCGTCGTGCATGAACTGAACGCCGGAGATGGTGATGAACACGAAATTGGAATGGGTCAGCTCGATGCCTTTCGGCGTTCCGGTGGAACCCGACGTGTAGACGATGGTGGCCAGATCACTGCCCTTGACCGCTTTTTCGCGCTGCCAGAATTCCTCGTCCGTGACGCCCTGGCCGAATTTTTCGATGGCCTCGATGGCACCCAAAGCGATGACATAGACGTCCTTGAGATCAAGGCAGGAATCGCGCACGACATCGATTTTGTCACGTTGTACGTCATCTTCGGCGAATGCCATCTTGACGTTGGAATCGTTGAAGATCATCCGCACCTGAGCCGGTGAATTGGTCTCATAGACCGGGATCGTCAGCGCACCGATCGACATGACGGCCATATCGAGCGCCGTCCATTGCCAGGAGGTGTGAGCGATGATGGCCACGGAATCCCCCGGCTTGATGCCACGGGCGATCAGGCCTTTGGCAAGGGCGATGACCTTGTCGCGGAATTCCACCGGCGTAAAAGACTTCCACTTGCCGTCATCGCCGACATACTCGATCAACGACTCGTCAGGCGTGCGCCTGGCACGGTCGTCAAGCAGCGAGAAGACGTTCCTGTCACTTTCAATCGGACTATCCAACGGCTGTGTGTATTCCTGTCGCATGCGTCTCCCTTGTCTACGTAATACTAGCGAAACCTTACTCCAAGCATAAGAAATCGGTGCCAACAACCGCGACTGTCCAATTATCTCAATGTTTCATATCACGCACCATACCGCTCGAGATAGTCGCCGGCACGCTTTTTGATATCGTCGTCGAGCAACGGCTTGCCGTCGACGGTGACCATGCGGGAGGCGGCGGCGAAGATCTCGCGGACGTTGGCGATGGACAGCACCGGGAAGCCGAATTCCTGCTCGACCGACCTGACGGCGGACATGTCGGAATCCTTGGTCTTTTCCATACGGTCGACCGACAGCACCAGGCCTACGATATCCACGTTCGCGGCGGACTTGAGCTTCGGGACCACCTCGCGCACAGCGGTGCCGGCGGTCATCACGTCATCGACCAGCAGGACCTTCATGCCGTCCTTGAGCGGCGTGCCGACGAGGATGCCGCCGTCACCGTGATCCTTCTTTTCCTTGCGGTCGAAGGTGTAGCCGACTTCCATGCCATGCATACTGGTCAGCGCGATGGATGTGGAGACCGCAAGCGGGATGCCCTTGTAGGCCGGGCCGAAAATCGTGGCGATGTCGTGCGGCAGCGTGCCGCCTGCGATGGCCGAGGTGATCTTTTCGGCGTAGAACGCACCCAATGTGGCAATCTTACGGCCGTCGTTGAACGCACCTGCGTTGATGAAATAAGGAGATTGCCGGCCGGACTTCAGCGTGAAATCGCCGAATTTCAGCGCTCCGGATTGCAGCAGAAACTCGGTGAAGCGCTGGTCAATCGGTGTCATCGCAGGCTTTTGGGAATTGTGAGTTTGTGATTTGGTTTTGTTTTCGGTCATATTTTTAACCTTTCATATTAATAAACATCATAAAATACTGAATCTTTGGATTCGTCTTACCATGTCTGACCTTTGGCGAGTTTCGCGGCGAGGTCCGGGCGCGAATCCAGCAGGTCGTCGAGTTCACGGGCAACACGCATCGGCGCGGTCGGGTCGACCAAGGCCGCGGCGCCGACCTCGACTGCGTTCGCACCGGCGTACAGGTATTCCAGCGCCTTCTCGCCCGAATCGATGCCGCCGATGCCGATGATCGGAATGCCGGGAATGGCCTGGCGCACGCGCCAGACGAAACTCAGGGCGATCGGGAAGATGGCCGGTCCGGAGACGCCGCCGGTGCGGTTGGCCAGGATCGGCTTGCCGGTGTTGATGTCGATGCGCATGCCGACCAGTGTGTTGATGAGGCTCAGCGCGTCGGCCCCGGCATCCACCGCCGCATGGGCGACTTCGACGATGTCGGTGACGTTCGGGGAAAGCTTGACGATCATGGGTTTGCTGGTCAGCGCCCGCAAATGCTTGATCAGACGGCTCAGCGCGACCGGATCGGTGCCGACGCTCATGCCGCCATGGCTCACGTTCGGGCAGCTGACGTTGATCTCGAGCATGTCGGCCTGGGAGTCGGCGAGTTTGGCGACGACCTGAGCGTAATCTTCATCGCTGTGCCCGGCGACGTTGGTGATGACGGTGGCGCCGAGTTTCTTGAGTCGCGGCAGTTCGTCGACAAGATAGTGGTCGACGCCGGGATTCTGCAGTCCGACCGAATTGACCATGCCGGACGGGGATTCTGCGGTGCGCGGCCCGGGATTGCCCTCCCACGGCACCGGTGCGACGCCCTTGGTGCAGATGGCGCCCATCTGGCTCACGTAGTAGTAGTCACCGCAGGCATCGAGCTGGAACGTGCCTGAAGCCGTGCCGACCGGATTCTTCCATTCCCTTCCCGCGACGATGGTCTTGTGTCGCCATTCGTGGGGTTCGAGAACGTTCATCGGTTTAGCTTGTTCATCCTCTTTCATGTGTTCGTTCATCGCAGCAGCTCTTTCGTTCGTCGTATCCGTCATCGAACTCACGCCTCCCATCCCAGTTCTTCGGTGGTGAAAACAGGGCCATCCTTGCAGACTTTCAATCTTCCGCTCGGCGTATCGACCACGCAGGCCACACACGCCCCATAGCCGCAACCCATCCGCGCCTCAAGGCTCAATTGTGCAGGAATATTACGCTTGCTTGCCCAAGCTGCAACGGCTTTCATCATTGGCGTTGGCCCGCAGGAAAGAATCACCGGCGGCTGACCGGCATTGCTCAATGCGTCTTCAATGTCGTTCAGCAAATCGACGACGTTGCCTTGGGCATTGACGATGCTGTGAGCATGGTCGGCATAAGGCGCGACCAAATCGTCGGCAAAACGAGCGTTGCGATAGCCAAAAACGGAAGTGACCTCACTACCATCGTTGCACTCGCTGAGCTTCTGTGCTGCATACAGCAGCGGCGGAACGCCAAGGCCGCCGCCCACCAACACATAATTCGCGGGCTTAGTGGTATCGAACGGCTTGCCCAACGGTCCGAGTACGTCAATGACATCGCCGGCCTGTAGCAGCGAAAACTCGGCCGTTCCCGCCCCGACAATCTGATAGATCAGTGTCACGTCATCGCCCTCGACCTGGGCCACGCCGAACGGACGAGGCAGCGCCATCGTGGCGTCAGCGGGATAGAGATTCACGAATTGCGCCGGCTGAACGGTTCGAGCAACGTACGGGTCGCGGATGACCAGCTCATAGATTCCTTCGGACAGCATGGAAGCGGCGATTACTTCATCAGTGCGCCTGCCGGGCTTTTTCCCGGCCGCATCAGCCTGCCGTTCGACGGTTTCCGTGGTGACAGTGGGCATAAAAGCGGTTGCGTTCATGTCTCTCCTTCTGAAAAATTCTGTTGATTAATAAGTTTGAAAGTTGCTATTTCAATGCAGGGCTTTTCTCAAGTCGTCGCGCATCGCGATGGCTGCGGCCCGTGCGCTGCGACCGACCAAGTCAAGCGCCTCTTCCTTGGTCATATCTTCGCGATACTCCCCGACTTCTTCCAGGAACCGATGATGCCACGGGATGAATTGACGATGGCACCCCGTCCGTTCTTGTCGAACATCTGTGCGGCGTCGGCAGCGGTGCCACCCTGCGCGCCGTAGCCGGGAACAAGGAAGAAGGTGTGCGGCATGCGCTCGCGCAGTTCCCTGCCTTGTTCGGGGTGAGTCGCACCGACAACTGCACCAAGCCGGGAATACCCATATTTGCCGATGGAGTCCGCACCCCAGCCTTCCACGAGATCGGCTACATGCTCGTACAACTTGTCCCCGTCTGCGAGTTCGAGTTCCTGAATCTCCTTGCTGGAGGGATTTGAGGTGCGCACCAGCGCGAACACGTCCTTGTCGGTTTGCTTGGCAGCGTCGGTGAAAGGGATGATGCCATCAGTGCCGAAGTACGGATTGACCGTGACAGCATCCTCATACCATGGGCGACCATTGTAGTCGTCTTCGTGTGAGTTGATGCGGGTCAGATGCTTGGCATAGGCGGCGGCGGTCGAACCGATGTCACCTCGCTTGATGTCGCCAAGCACATACAGCCCCTGTTCCTGTGCATATTCGCAGGTCAAGCGATAGATGTCTAAACCGATGGAACCGTATGCCTCGTACATGGCGATCTGCGGTTTGACGGCCGGCACGATATCCTTCACTGCGTCGATAATCGCACGATTGAACTCGTAAAAACCCATAACAATCTGGGCACCCGAATCACTTTCCAAAACGTCCTTGGCAACCTTCATTTTGGCATCTATGCCGTCAGCGTTGTTTATTGAAGCCAGAACTCGCTGGTCGTCGCGATTGTTGCTCCTCCCCAATCCCTCAACGAATGATTCGAGATCCTTTTCGTTGAATTCAATCTCCATAGTGCACGCCTGCACAGGAACCAATGCCTGCGTCGGATCCAGCCCGACGACGCTGGGATTGTCTTTGGCTTCGATGGCTTCAATCAGCCGATCCATTGTTCTACCTCGTTTTCTGCACTATCGATACTGTTCTGTTATTGATTATTACAGTTGTTTTGACTGTTATGCTTACCTGTATATCAGTTTGAATTCCGTTTAAACCGTCATCGAATCGTCTTGCTTGTTCTCCAAACTATCCGGTAACCGGCTAAATACCAACCTTGAACCGATGATCGTGGCCATGGGTCTGCCCATAAGCTCCCAACCGTCGAACGGAGTGTTGCGTCCCTTCGAATGGAACCGGGACGAATCGACCGTCCATTCACTGGGTATCAATCAAGGTCAGCTCGACGTTTTCGGGATGTTCGACCTTACTCAAATCCAGCGTTCGTTTCGTCGCACATTTTGCAGAGGTGTTGAGGAGCATCGCTATATCCGTCGGCGTGTGGCCCATCAAGCGCTCAGGAGCCAGCGACATAAGTTCGATCAGCCGTTCGTCGCTGATGGCACCGCCCTCGACTAGCACCTTGCGGCAGACGCCGTACGCGCATTCCAATCCGATGATGCCGTTCGGCGCATCGACCAGCCCGGCAGCCTTTTCCTCGGCCGTATGCGGGGCGTGATCGGTGGCGATCATATCGACGGTTCCGTCGGCGATCGCGGCGACCGTGGCACGGCGGTCCGCTTCACTTCTCAGCGGCGGGTTCATTTTGGCCATCGTGCCATACTTCAATATGTCCTCGTCACACAACGCCAGATAATGCGGTGCCGTCTCGCAGGTGATCGGCAAGCCTTCGGCTTTGGCCTTGCGAACGGCATCGAATGCTCCGGCCGTCGAGACATGCTGGAAATGGATGTGGGCGCCGGTACGCCGGGCCGCTTCGATGTCACGGTTGACGATCGTCAGTTCGGTTTGCGCAGGAATACCTGCGATACCGAGTTTCCTGCTAATCGCACCATCGTTGATGGCACCGGAATCGTGATGCTCGCAATGCTCCAAAACCGGCAGTCCTGTCGCTTTCGAATCAGCCAGAACAGCATCAAGTATCTCGTCGGTAATAGCTGAGCCGTCGTCAGTGATTGCACGTAGCGGATGTTCCATAAGAGGATTATCTGTGCTCTTGATCGTCTTCACATTGGTATTATCGCTTCGCAGTGATTGGCTGGCGGAATCCATGAAGCGTTCATAATCGGCCGGTCGAATCGGCAGTTTTCCTGCACGTCCCAGTGAAGCGCAGACGGAAATGTCGTAACGAATCGGAAGTTTTACGTCGTGCAACTGCTCGTAGCGTTGCAGATAATCGAGCGTGTTGTAGACGCCTACTTCTTTGAGTTCCTCGCCGCCATCTACAACTTCCTGGACATTGATGTCACGTCCGTCGGCCGCCGGCAATGTGTTTGGCATGATGAGCACGCACGTATAGCCACCGGCGGCAGCGGCCTGCGCACCGGTAAGCATGGTCTCCTTATCAAGTTGACCAGGGTCGCGAAAATGCACATGCGGGTCAGCAAGTCCCGGCGCCACTATCAGCGACGAACCGTCGATATCGCCGGAAACGATAGCACCCGACTCAGTAAGCAAGCGTTCATCGTCGACTTCAGGCACAACGAGATCGATGCGCTCGCCGGTGTCCCACACCGCAATGTCATGAATGGTCAGCATGTGCATTCCGTTCTATCAGTAACCGCCTATTGGTTATATCTTATGTGTTCCAGCTTGCTTACTTGCGCAACCAAGCGTTGGAACCTGTGCCCAAATCCGAATCAACACAGCGGATTTCGGCCACAAGCGACTTCGTTACCGCTGTGCTTCCTCGTCGCAATAGTCGCAACGGTATTCACGGCGTTCGGCGTTGGCCAGGTGGAACCGCTGCTCCAATCCCGTCTCGGCGGTGGTCACGCAGCGTGGGTTCTTGCAGGAGATGACACCGACCAAGTGTTCGGGCAGCTCCGGCTTCGCCTTGTCGACGATTCGGCCGCCCCGGACGATGTTGACGGTCGCGTGCGGCGCGATGAAGCCGAGCGCGTCGAGGTTCAGGCCTTCGACGTCCTCGAGCTTGATGATGTCCTTGGCACCCAGCGCATGGCTGGTCGCGTTCATGATGAGCGCCAGCTTGGTAGTGGTCGGGTCGATCTTGAGATAATGCAGGACGGTGAGCGCCGTGCCCGCGTCAACGTGGTCGATGATGATGCCGTTGGTGATGCTTGTGACTTCCATCAGGCCAACACCTCCTTGCTTGTCTCGTAACCGGGCAGTTCGTCGCCCAGCACCGAACTTTCCAGCGCCATGCGCATGAGCATGCCTCGACGTACCTGCTCGAAGTAGGCGGCACGCGGATCGTCATCGACTTCCTTGGCGATCTCGTTGACGCGCGGCAACGGGTGGAGCACCGCCATCTTGGGTTTGGCAAGCCTCATCTTGGCCGTGTCAAGGATGTAGGTGTCGCGCAGGCGCAGGTAATCGTCCTCGTTGAAGAAGCGTTCCTGCTGGACGCGCGTCATGTAGAGCACATCGAGGTCGCCGATAACCGCTGACAAATCCTTCGCCTCCACGTAGGAGCAGGTCGGGCTGGCGTCGATGCGGTCGAGCACGTACTGCGGGGTCTTGAGCTCGTCGGGGCTGATCAGCACGAACCGGATGTTGCCGAAGCGGCAGAGGGTCTCGATCAGCGAATGCACGGTACGCCCGAACGTCAGATCGCCGCACAGCCCCACGGTCAGGTCGGTGACGCGCCCGAAACGCGCCTGAATGGTGGAAAGGTCGGCCAGGGTCTGCGTGGGGTGCATATGGCCGCCGTCACCGGCGTTGATGACCGGCACATCCGAGGAATGGGCGGCAACCAGTGCGGCGCCTTCCTTGGGATGACGCATGGCGATCAGATCGGCGTACTGCGAGACGACCTTCACCGTGTCGTGGATGGTCTCGCCTTTGGTGGCCGAGGAAAGCTGGGCGCCGGCGAAGCCGATGACCTTGCCGCCGAGCCGTAGCATCGCGGTCTCGAAACTCAGGCGCGTGCGCGTACTGGGCTCATAAAACAAAGTGGCCAACACCCGGCCTGTGCAGGTGTTCGCCACTTCTTTTCTATGGGAATCAATGTATTGCGCTTTGTCAAGCAATACCCGAATCTCCGGAATCGGTATATTATCCAACGTCACCACGCTGGAACCGACCAATGATGATCGCCCGCCCCCATCAGCGGGATTCTTCGTAGGTTTTTGTGTTATCGGCATCGGCTCACCTTTCTCTTGGAAGAAGGTGGCCACTTCATGTGACCATTCACAAGATACCCGCACGCGGCGACACGCGCAGGACGTATTCTCGTGTCTGCGCATGTTCGACATATGTGACCAAGCCGTAGTCAGGAAAGGGACTTCTGTCATTTCTTACGTAATGTATCATGAATGGATATGCCAACGCCAACGTCTCACTTGTAATTGTAAGGTCCGGTTAGCATTGACGGCAGATAATAGGTAATAGTATAATTCCGACACAGGTAGCTGAGTCAACGTTTTGTCATTTAGGCATAGGAAAGAGGCTTGTTTCCTTGGCGACGATTTTAAAAGTTAAGACAATCAAGCTTAAGGAAACTTTACAAACGACGCAGGTCATGCATTGGCTGCAACAACAAACTGGCCCAGTTTTTGCTTGGGAGAACCCCGCACGCACGCAACGCCTATTCGCGAGCGGAGTGGCTTTACAGCCACGGGTGAGCCAACTAACTTTTGCGACGGCACGGCAGTGGTTCCAGAATCTGTCCCAACAATTAATTTTGACACCATCAAGTAGTTGGCACGATGTTAAAGCAGTGGGGAGTTTCCTGTTTGACGAAGCCGATGGTCGTACGCAGAATTGGGGTCCGTTAAGTGGCGGCTTACTGTTTGTGCCACACATTTTGGTGCATTATCAAAAGCAGCAATGGCGTTTGACTTTAATCGACGCCGATTCCAGCGCGATTGATCAACTGGGCCAAGAACTGAAAAACCAGCCAGCTTTGCCGGCACAGCAAGGTTGCATTGATGGCTATCATGAAATCAATCCGCAAGCTTGGACGCATAGGGTCCAACAAGCGCTGGATTGTATCCATCAACACCAATTGACAAAAGTCGTTCTGGCGCGGACTGCCCAGGCGCACGTCCAACAAAGCGTGCCCGAAAGCCTGTGGTTGCAATTGCGTCAGCAACACCCCCACGTTTACCACATTCTATTGCGCAATCATGATACTAGTTTCATCAGCGCGACACCGGAAAGACTGGTAAGGTTCCAGCCGCAACGGATTTTAACGGGTGCGCTGGCTGGGACAACACGGCGCAGTGGGAATTTGTCAACCAATCAGGCTTTGGCACAGCAATTATTGCATGACACCAAAAATCTGGCAGAACACAAATTCGTGGTGGATTGGCTCGATCAAAGGTTACGTGCCTTATGCTTAAAGGTCAGCCATGAAGCGCAGCCGCGAATTTTAGCCACAGCTAATTTGCAGCATCTCTATACACCGATTGTGGCACGCGGCAAGTATGACCCGCTGAAAGTTTTGGCCATCTTACACCCCACACCGGCTTTGGCGGGTACGCCGCAACGATTGGCCCAAAAATCATTCGGCGATTAGAGCCCCAAGGGCGCGGCCTATATGGAGCGCCTGTGGGTTATTTCAGTTTAGACCAAGAAGGTGAGTGGGCGGTTGGTATTCGCAGTGGTTTGTTAACTGATCAGGGATTAACGTTATGGGGCGGTGCCGGAATCGTAGCTGCATCACAGCCAACGACCGAATTACAGGAAACGACACACAAAATGCAGTCTTTACTGTCGATTTTTCAAATAAAAGATTGAAGAAGCAAAATCATGAGTGATGGATATGCTTACTTAACACGACAATTGCGCCCTTTATTACAGGCCTTTTTGGTCGCCGGCGTGCAAAAAGTGGTGCTTTCGCCGGGTTCGCGCTCGACTCCGTTGGCTATTCTATTAGGGCAATTAGAAGATCAAGGCAAACTGCAATTGTATGTCGATGTCGATGAGCGTTCAGCGGCTTTCTTCGCTCTCGGCCTGTCGAAAACGAGCGGACAACCGGTATTGCTGGTATGTACATCCGGAACAGCGGCGTCTAATTATTATCCAGCTATTTGTGAAGCGAAAGCAAGCAATGTGCCGTTGATTGTTTTGACAACTGACCGTCCACCTGAATTACAGCAAGTCGGTGCGCCTCAAACATTGACGCAGGATTATATGTACGCGCAGCAGGTGAAAGCTTTCTATCGGTTGGTCATGCCGCAATCTGCAACGACACTGAACGAGATCAAATACAATATTTATATCGCGCAAAAGGCAGTGTATCAAGCCCTTGCTTATCCACAAGGACCAGTGCATTTGAATCTGCCGCTGCAAAAGCCGCTATTACCTAATCTGGATGTGACCGATGATTCATTGCAAGTGCGGCCGATTTTTACGAAGCCGCAGACTTTGCCTGAACCGGCATTATTACAACTGGTTGAGCAATATTTATCGGGTAAAAAGGGCCTGCTGGTAGTTGGCCCAGCACTCAATTGCGCCACCGGCAGTCAGGTTATTTGCCAATTTGCGCAACGCTATCACTGGCCCATTTTGGCCGATCCTTTGAGCGGCTTACGGGGACAAAGCCCCGAAGTTCTGTCTACCGGGGACTGGATTTGTAAAAATATGGCATCCCTACCTGCGAGCTATCACCCCGAAGTGGTGCTGCGCTTGGGAGCCACCCCTGTTTCGGCGGCGTTGAGTTCGTGGTTGACGCAAGCCCAAATTACGACGGTTTATCTCGATGCCCAGCGCAGTTTTTTGGATCACACCTTGCAGACCGATCTGGTTGTTCCTTTTGAGCCAAGCACCATTCTGCCCAAGTTGCATTTGCAAAAAGCATCTCAGAGCTGGCTTTTACAGTGGCAGCAATTGGACCAAACAATTCAAAAAAAGTTACAATCTCATCTATGCAAGACACATACCTTAACGGAACCCAAAGTAGCTTTTGGTCTTGCACAAGCTTTACCACGAGACGCCGCTTTATTCGTCAGCAATTCAATGCCGATTCGTGAAATTGACGATTATTTTTGGCCTGCTGCGCCGGTCAAGCTTTGGGCGAATCGAGGCGCCAACGGGATAGATGGGATTAATTCGACGGCGTTGGCCATGGCCACACAACATCAGCCGGCATATTTATACATCGGCGACCTGGCCTTCTTCCATGATCTAACCGGTTTGATGATGGCGCGTCAATATCAATTGGATTTGACGATTATCGTCCAGAACAATAACGGCGGCGGCATTTTCTCGTTCCTACCCCAAGCCCATGAAACATCACAATTCGAAAAAGTCTTTGGTACTCCTTTGGATTTAGATATTGCCACCATTGCGCGTTTGTATCAAGCCAAATACTGTCAAATAACGACTTTTGATCAATTGACTAGCGCTTTGCACGCTCCCGTCAAGGGTTTGACCATCTTGGAAGTGGCGACACAACGGGCATCACTGGTTTCCTTTGAACAGCAATTGGCGCAACAAGTTACGCACGCCATCAAGGACTTGCCACATGCAAATTAACGTGGGTCAAAATTCATATCACGTGTCCGTTTACGGAGCAGGGCAACCGTATTGGTTGTTCTTACATGGCTTTATGGGGAGCGGCCAAGATTTTGCGCCTATCGCACGGCATATCAAAGGGACGGCGTTGTTACCTGATTTGTTAGGTCATGGACAAAGCGGCAAGCCTACACAGGCCGAATCTTACGCAATGGCTCGTCAAGCCGTGGATTTAAAAAATATTTTACAACAGTTGCAAGTTGAACAACCGCTGCGGCTTGTGGGCTACTCGATGGGCGGCCGTCTGGCGTTATATTTTTCCTGGCGATATCCACAGTTGGTCCAACAGCTAATACTGGAAAGCAGTACAGCAGGATTGGCGACCGCAAAAGAGCGGGAAAAACGACAACGACAAGATCAGGCAAAAGCACGGTTTTTGCAAACCAGACCGTTGGCTGAATTTGTGGCACATTGGGAGCAGCTGCCTCTATTCGCCTCGCAAAAAACCTTGCCGTCACAGTTACAAGAACAAGTGCGGCAACAGCGCCTAAGTCAGGAACCGCAAGCTTTGGCTGCTAGTTTATTAGGTATGGGGACCGGGGTGATGCCCAATTTGTGGCCATATCTGGCGCAAATATCTTTGCCAGTCATGTTGATAACGGGACAAGAGGATCGCAAATTCCAAGGCATTATGCGACAAATGGCTGCCCGGCTACCCCAAGCTCAATTACATGTCATTGCCCAAGCAGGGCATAATGTACATCTGGAACAGCCGCAGTCGTATTGCCGACTATTGAAGGAGTTTTTGCCATGCGTCTAACGGGCTTGAAATTATTACCGATTCGCCTCCATCTCAAGCATCCTTTTGTATCCGCCCACGAAACATTAAGCGAACGCCTGGTGACTTTGGTCGCTGTACGTGATGAAAACGGCAATTGGGGTTATGGCGAGCTGGAAGCATTCACCACACTGTTTTACACGAATGAAACGCAAGCCATCGAGCAAATGGTGTTGCGACAGTATTTGTGGTCTGTGGTGCGAAATCAAGAATTTACGACACCACCAGACCTGTATGCGCATTTACAAGTTTTAAAGGGACATCATTTTGCCAAAGCCGCTTTGGATATGGCGGTTTGGGATCTCTACGCCAAGCAACAACAGCTACCACTAGCCGCGGTTCTAGCCAAGCAAGTTCATGCTCAATGGCAGGATCATGTGGCGGTGGGTATCAGTTTGGGCCTCCAAGACGATGAACCGCTGCTAGCGGCTGCCCAAAAAGCACAGGAACAAGGCTATCAGCGTATCAAATTAAAGGTTAAAGGCAATGCCGATTTGCAGAGGATCGGTCGCTTGCGTCAACGAACGTCAATAAAGTCTTTGACAGTAGACGCCAATCAAAGCTTGCAGTGGACCAAAGATCTGGCGGCAACCATTGATCGCCTGCAGCTGACTTTTATCGAAGATCCGGTGCCCCAACCTAGCGCCAAATGGGCACAGCAGATGCACACTCCAATTTGTTTAGACGAGCCGATCACCAGTGTGGACCAAGCCAAGTATGCTTGGCGATTACAATTAGGTCAAATCATTAGTGTCAAACAGGCGGTAATTGGTGGGCTAACACCAGCTTTAGAATTGATCATGGCGCACCGCCAGTTGGGTTTTGATATTTGGTGCGGCGGAATGCTGGAGGGAGGCATTGGGCGCGCGGCCAATTTGGCCTTAGCCAGCTTAACTGATTTTGCTTATCCAGGCGACTTATCGGCAACGGAACGTTATTATCAAAAAGACTATACGACACCTTTACATGTAACTCAGGGTCTGATGCCGGTATCGCATGACGCGGGAGTCGGTGTCGATTTGCTGCCCATGTACCAAGAATTATTGGACCAACAAAAAACAATATGCTAATTGAGCGATAACGGGGTACGGTGGAAAAGATATCCAAGTCCCACCACACCCCGTTTCAGTTCTACTTGGCTTGGCAACCAGGGCATATCTCAAGATGGAATTAGAGAAAGATTTTCTACTATCTTTTTCGGTAATGCATCATGAATGGATACGTAAAACGCTGATGCCAAACATAGTATAAAGCACTGCCTTTTACTGTCCATAGAACAGACGTTCCATTACCTCGCGGCAGCGGCGCATCACCGCCTGCAAATCATTTCCGAAGTATTGGCCTCGATTTGCATCATATCCAAGAAACGTCGCTACTCCCCCGAGCCCGTAGAAATCCGACGGCAGCACATCGGCCTGCGAAAGCCTTGCGCCCCATAGATAATTGCCGTTGCGGGCGGCGGTCAGCATTTTCCACGCTCTGCGCAACGCGTCGACGTCATCGCCACCGATATATCCCAACCGCTCAAGCTCATCAAGCGCGGCCAGCGTCGAATGCACACGCAAGCCCTCATGCTTCCCCGCATGCTCGAGCTGCAGCAGCTGCACCGTCCATTCGACATCGGAAAGCCCACCAGCCCCGAGTTTCAGATGCTGGTTGCGTTTCACGCCATGTGGCAGACGCTCCGCCTCCATTCGCGCTTTGAGCCTGCGGATCTCGCCAATCTCCTCGTCCGTCAACGCCCGGTCCATATAGCGCAGAGGGTCGGCAAGCTGGGTGAGGAAATCCTTGGCCAATCTGGCATCGCCCGCGGCATACCTCGCTCGCAGCAAGGCCTGACGTTCCCATGTGCTGTACCACTTGGTGTAGTAGTCGCGGCACGATTCATAGGAGCGGATCAGCGGCCCGTTCTTGCCTTCCGGACGAAGACCGAAATCGAGGTCGATTTTCGGCTCCAGGCTGGCAGGCCCCTGCAGGATGTTGCGCAGGTCGTTGACCACGTTGCGCGCGAAGTCGGCAGCCGTTTTTGCGCAATCATCGCTATCTTCGCCCCTTGCGGCCTGCATCGGACGATACATCATGATGACATCCGCGTCAGAGCAGAAATTGACCTCCTGGCCGCCATAACGGCCCATGGCGATGACGCTGATGGCCACCGGAGCGGCATCAAACCCCATTTCAGTGCATTGATGACGGATGGACCATTGCAGAGCCGCTTCGATGGCGGCATCGTAGACATCGGTCATACCGGCCAATCCCGTACCGTCATCGAAAACACCGGAAGTCCACCCAAGGCCGATGCGTTCGATCTCATGCCGTCTCATCGCACGGATGGAAGCGGCGAAATCGTTCATGTTGTCGGCATAACGCGACACCGCAGCCTGCGAGCGCACATCAAGGCTTTCACGGGTTCGCGGCATCAGCATCCCGTCATCGCCGAGCCAGGTCACCGATTCGATGGACTGGTTGAGCGCGTCGCCCAGCAGCCTCGAGTTGGAGAGGATATGACACAGTCTGATCAGCGCCTGCGGTGAATCACGCAGGAAACCGAGATACTGGCTGCCGCCGCCGAAACGTTCCTCGAGCTTGCGCCATTGCAACAACCCCATGTCCGGGTTCTGCCCTTGGGACAGCCATTGGAGTATCGAGGGCAGGAGAATGCGGTTGATCTTGGCCGCACGGGAAACCCCTTCGGTCAACGCCTTGACATGACGCATGGCGGCATCCGGGTCGGCGAAGCCGATGGATTCAAAGCGCTCTCGAGTGGCCTTGTCGCTTAAGGTGATCTGATCGTCGTCCAGTTGCGCCGCGATCGGCAGCATCGGCCGGTAATAGATATCGGAGTGAAGACGGCGCACCTCACGGCGGACTTTGTCGTAACGTTGTACCAGCTGATCGGGCAGCAGGCCGAATGCACGGGCCATACGGCGCAGTTCCGGATTGCCGTCTATCGCACGCGTGTCGGCGTTGCGCACGATATCGAGTTCGTTCTCCTTGACCTTGCCGAGGTCGGCGAAGAGATGCGTGCGTTTCAGCTCCCACATCTGCGCCCGATGCTCCAGCACTCTTTCAAAGCGATAGTCCTTATCGAGCCTTGCAGCTTGCGGACGCGCGACGTATCCTCCGGCCGAAAGCGCCTGCAACGCACCCAACGTGGACCGGCCGCGCAACGATTCGTCGGAGCGGCCATGGACCAGCTGCAGCATCTGCACGGTGAACTCCACATCGCGCAACCCGCCTTTGCCGAGTTTGATTTCCCTGTCCCGCAGATCGGAAGGAATATTGTCTTCGACGCGTTTGCGCATCTTCTGGCAGTCATAGACGAAATTATCGCGTTTCGACGCCGACCAGACCAGCGGACGCGTCAGATCGAGATAGGCCTTTCCCAGCTCTTCGTCACCGACGACAATGCGAGCCTTCAGCAGCGCCTGGAACTCCCAATTGCTGGCCCACTTCTCGTAATAGACGCGACACGAATCGACCGTGCGCACCAGCGGGCCGTCCTTGCCTTCCGGGCGCAAGGCGGTGTCGATCTGCCACAACGGCGGCATGGCGACACCGGGGATGACCGATTGGCAGATTTTTTGCAGCAAGGTTCCGATTTTCGTGCCGATGCGGGTCAGCGTCACGTTATCGATTTTTCTTTCGGTTTCCTCTGATTCGATGGCCTTGACCACATACACCAGATCGCAGTCAGAGACGTAGTTCAGTTCCTGTGCGCCGAGCTTGCCCATGCCGATGACGGTGAACCCGCAATACTCGCTCTGGTCAACATTTTCATTGGCGATATCCAGCGCCGAAGTGATGGCGGCATCGGCCAAATCGGAGAGCATCGCGCTGATTCTCGGTTGAATTTTGACAGGATCGGCTGCAGCGGCGTCCTCGGCCATGATGGCAGATAGCTGAAGGTAATAATCCCTGCGCAACGCTTCGGTACCGACACTCAAGGAGGAAACAGACGAACCAGATGATGTGGAGATTGCGGCATTGACGGCAGTTCTGATATGTAGGATACGCTGGTCGCGAGTAAAGCCGAGGCTCTGGCAGGGATCACAACCGGCTGCGAGGGCGAAGTCAGGGTTGGAACGCATCAGCCCGCCAAGCGCGTCCGAGGAACCGAGCACAGCAATGAGCCGCGAAAACGCCTCGGGCCGGTGAAGAAGCGCCTTGAGTGTCTCGTTGCGGCTATCCGAACGCTCCGGGTCTGAGTCCGGGGTATAGAGTTCCGTCAGATGATACAGCGCCGCATCCGGGTCGCACGCCTTTTGCAGGGAATCGAGAATACTCTGCAAGCAATCGCCGCCGAAACCAAGCTGTGCCAGACGCGCGAACCGGTCGCGAGCGTCCCCGAGATTCTGCACCCCTGCATGAATCAGGTCATGGGTCGTGATTTCGAATTCCTTGGAAGCTTCCATAATCCCAATCTACAACCGGGTCACGTTTTTGCTCGCACGCTCAACATGAATTGACCGCTGGTGCAAACCTATTCCTTGATCGTGAACAATTGCTCGACGTTGGACCATATGCGGCGTGCGATCGCCGGACGGTTCATCGTGTAGAGGTGGATGCCGTCGACGCCGTGCGCCACCAGATCGGAAATCTGTTCGGAGGCGTAGTTGATGCCGGCCTGTTGGAGGCAAGGCAGATTGTCGCCCCACTTGTCGACGATGCGTCGCACCCTTGCGGGAATCTTGGAACCGTTGCGCTTGGTCATGTTGTTGATCGATCTGACGCTGCGTATCGGCATGATGCCGGCTTCGATCGGCACGTCGATGCCTTTGGCGCGCGCCAGATCGAGGAAACGGTAGAAATCCTCGTTGTCGTAGAACAGCTGAGTGATCAGATGGGTGACGCCGGCGTCCACCTTCTTTTTGAGGTTGTCGACGTCGACTTCCAGGCACGAGGCCTCCAGATGGCATTCCGGGTAGCAGGCGCCCATGATCTGCATATCGGGGTCATGCTGGCGGATGTAGGCGGCCAGATCGCTGGCATGTTCGAAATCCCCGCACGGCTCGTTGCCTTCGACATAATCGCCGCGCAACGCCAGCACGCCGAAGACCCCGGCCTTTCGGAAGAGGTCCAGCGCCTCGTCGACCGACGCCTTATCGCTGTATAGGGCGGTCAGATGGGCCACGACCGGAATGCGATAGTCGGCATTGACGGTGTGGGCTATCCTGGCGGTGTTGAGCCGGTTGGCATGGCTGCCATGACGATAGGTCACCGAAATGAAATCGGGGTCCAAACCCTGCAGCCCGTCAAGCGCATCATAGATGGTGCCTACCGGCGCGTGCGGTTTGGGCGGGAACACTTCAAGCGAGAAAATCGGCGAATGCATGTCTTGTCTCCTGTGACAAATGATGTGGCCGGCATCGTTTGCTTCTGCTTGATGTCGGCCACACGTTGATGAATTTCAATCTTCCTTAGTTACGCGAGGCCTGCGAACCATCCGCCAACTCAGCGCGAACCGTCTTGGCGGCCTCGACCATGTGCTCGAGGCTCGGCCAGGTCTCCTCATTGCCGCGGGTCTTCAGGCCGCAGTCGGGGTTGATCCAGACACGGCCGGCATCGGCCTTCTTCAGGATCGCGTGGATGCGCTCGACCAGTTCCTTGGTCGACGGGATGCGCGGCGAATGGATGTCGTAGACGCCGGGGCCCACTTCGGTCTCGAAATGCGCGTCATGGATGGCGTCGAGGACGACCAGGTCCCCTCGGGAGGCCTCGAAGGAGATGACGTCGGCGTCCATGTTGTCGATGTCACGAATGATGTCGTTGAACTCCGAGTAGCACATATGCGTGTGGATCTGCGTGGTCGGTTTGACAGCGGAATGCACCAGGCGGAAGGCGGGAATCGCCCAGTCGAGGTACTTCTTGTGCCAGTCGGAGCGGCGCAACGGCAGCTTCTCGCGCAACGCGGCCTCGTCGATCTGGATGACCTTGATACCGGCGGCCTCGAGGTCGAGCACCTCGTCGCGGATGGCCAGCGCCAGCTGCTGGGTCTGCAGCTCGTTGCTGATGTCCTCGCGCGGCCAGGACCAGTTGAGGATGGTGACCGGGCCGGTGAGCATGCCCTTGACGACGTGCTTGGTGCGGCTTTGCGCGTACTTGCTCCAGCGCACGGTGATCGGCTCGGCGCGGCTCACGTCGCCCCAGACGATCGGAGGCTTGACGCAGCGGGTGCCGTAGGACTGCACCCAGGCGTTCTTGGTGAAGAGATAGCCGTTCAGGTGCTGGCCGAAGTATTCGACCATGTCGTTGCGTTCGAATTCGCCGTGAACGAGCACATCCAGTCCGATCTGCTCCTGATGGGCTATGACCTGGTCAATCTGGCTGGCGATGAAATCGTCATAGGTCTTCTGGTCGATCTCGCCCTTACGTGCCTTCGCACGCATCGAGCGAATCTCGCGGGTTTGCGGGAAGGAGCCGATGGTCGTGGTCGGCAGCTGCGGAAGATTCAGCTCCTCATGCTGCGCTTTGCGGCGCTCGGCACGGGCCGGCTGGCGGACGAAGTCCTTTTCTGTCAACGAGGCAAGACGCTTAGCCACGGCCGGATCGGGTGCCACGCGGCTGCCGTCGAACAAGGCCTGATTGCCGGCCAATGTCTTCGATGTCTTGCGCGTCTCGTCATCGACATCGGCAAGCTTGGCCACATCCACCAACTCACCGAGCTTCTCGACAGCGAAGGCGAAGTGCTTCAAAACCTCCGGCTTCAAGTCTGTCTCGCCTTCGGTGCTGAATGGCACGTGCAACAGGGACGAGGCGGTGGAAACGGCCACACTGCCGGTCTTGGTCTTCAACGCGTCAAGTAAACCGAGGCTTTGCGCGTAGTTGTTGCGCCAGATGTTGCGTCCGTTGATGACACCGGCGAAAATCGTGGTGTTTTGCGCGACACCGTATTTCTCGACGGCTGCGAGATTTTCGTCGCGTCCTTCGATCAGGTCGAGGCCGACCCCGTCGAACCCGAAGAGATTCACGGTTTCGTAGATATCGGCGATGTTGCCGAAGTAGGTGTTGAGCAGGACTTTGACACTCTTGCCCGCGAGCGCGGAGCGTGCCGGCAGGATGGCGGAATAAAGCGCCTTGAAAAGCTCGGTGTCGCCGTCTTCCTTGTCAAGTACCAGATACGGTTCATCGAACTGTACCCACTGGGCACCGAGTTCGGCGAACTTGCGGAGAATCTGCGCGTACACGCCGGAAACCGCGTCGACCAGGCCGCGGTCAAGTTCCAGCTCTTCGGCCTGCGGATTGCGGGCCAGTTTGAGGAAGGTGTAAGGGCCGATCAGCACCGGCTTGGTGAGGGTGCCCTGCGCCTTGGCCTCGTTGAACTCGTCGAAGGGCTTGGTGGAATTGAGCTTGATTTCGGTGCCGGCGTCGATTTCGGGAACCAGATAATGGTAGTTGGTGGTGAACCACTTCTTCATCGGCAGCGCGGTGACATCGCCCTCCGGGCCCTGATAGCCACGGCCCATCGCGAACAGCGTGTCTTCGGGATTTTCAAAGAAAAGCCGACGGTAGCGTTCCGGAATCACATTCAGCAGGATGGCAGTGTCGAGCATCTGGTCGTAATAGCTGAAGTCGTTGCTGGGGATCAGGTCGACTCCGGCATCGGCCTGCAGCTTCCAATGCTCGGCCCGCAGCTGCTTGCCCGTCGCGCGTACGTCATCGAGGCTGGACTTGCCTTTCCAGTAGCCTTCGATGATCTTCTTCAATTCACGGTCGCGCCCGATGCGCGGAAAGCCTGAAACCGATGTGAGAGCTGACATAATTCCTCCAGTGGTTGACAACGCCTATCGAAAGCCTATCAAAAATCGGCGTTCTAAGCTCATCAGTCCACTTAAGGTGTCGTTATAGATTTCGGTTATATATAGATTCCGCTATTCCCGCTTAAGCATGACACTTGGGGAATCGACATATGCATTATCTATAAATGATCACTGCTTAGTGTTCACTGCTATTCGGTTCAATCTCATGCAACTGGTCACCGAGGTCGCGGAGGACCTTGCGCAGCTTGCGGTCGCTGATGTCGCGCAGTTCGAGATCGGCGAGACGTTCGGCCTGTTGCTGCGGGGTCAGGGAATCGATGTCGGTAACCGTGTCCTTGGTGGCGCGGTCGCGCTTGCGCAGGGCTTGGAAACCAGGAGCCATGGCACGGGTGACGATCAGGAAACCGGTGTGCCCGATCATCTGGTGGTCGGGGCGCACGGCGAGGCCCTGCGCCTTCCATGTGCGCTCGAAGGTCTCCTGAATCTCCGGTTCAGTCCAGCAGCCGGCTTCGCGCAACGCCTCGCAGAACCGCGACATCTGCGTGGTCGTGGTGATGTAGGCGACGAGCACACCGCCAGGCGCGATGACACGATAGGCCTGTTCCAGCCGATTCCACGGGTCGAGCATGTCGAGCATGATCCTGTCGAAGGAATGTTCGGGTAGCGTGGCGGCAACACTGTCAAAATCACCGGTGAGCAAATCCCACCAATCCGGGCGTTCGCCGTAATAGAGCGTCGCGTTGGCCTCGGCGATCTTGGCGAATTCAGGACGCATCTCGATGGTGGTCAGATGACCGGACTCCCCCACTGCGTCAAGCAGGTTGAGGCTCATCGCCCCGCTGCCTGCACCGGATTCAAGCACGTTGAACCCCTCGCGAATGTCACCGAGCTGAATGACCTGGGCGATGTCCTTCGGATACATGATCTGCGCACCGCGGGGCATCGAAAGCACATAATCCGCCAGTCTTGGCCGCATCACCGTATAATCCCAGCCGCCGATGGCCCGGGCCGCCTTCCATGGCTTCGGCTTGTCATGGCCCGGCGTGCCCCCGCTTATCTGCGTTTCGCGCTTGGAAGTCACCGTGGTGACGATGGTGCCTTCGGTTCTGCCGATAACATCGTCGTGCAGAATGATGCCGTGGTCGGTCTGCGTCGAACCGCCGGAGACAAGTTGGTCAGTGATTTTCTTGGACTTGCGATCCGTGAACTGGACCTTCTCCCCCGCTTGCAACGCACCACGTCTCGGCATATCCACTCCCTATCGTCACATAATACAAAACTATGACGGGCTACAGCTCGCCAACTTCATCCTGCCTTATATTCTCACGTCGCCTCGATGGAACCCGACGCAATAAAAAATCCAAGCACACCGATCTTCGATAATGCGCTTGGATTCCTTATTCGTTTTTAGCATCTACCTAATGCCTGCAACCTAACTGCACAACGGTGTCTGCCAACCGATCAGGCAAAAGCCGAGCAAAGATCTCAGCAGTCCACCTTATAGACCGGTTCCTTGCCTTCCGTGACACGCTTGACGTCAGTCATACTGTGCATAACCATGTTGCGCACGGAAGTCTTGGTGTAGAAGGCGGAATGCGGGGTGATGATGACGTTGTCCATCGCCGAAAGCTCACGATAGAACTGCGGCAGCTGCGACTCGCTATCGAACCGCTTCATGAACAGGCCAGTCTCCTCGGCAAATACATCAATGGCGGCGCCAGCAATTTCGCGGTTCTTGAGTGCCGCAATCAAAGCCTGCGTATCGATGAGTGGCCCACGCGCCTGGTTGACGATGAACGCCGTGTCTTTCATCATCTTGAACTGCTCGGCACCGATCATGCCGACCATATACGGCTCAAGAGGGGTGTGCAGCGTGAGAATATCAGCCTCGCGAACAACGGTGTCGAAATCGGTGTATTCGAGGAACGCATCATTGGCGGCGTTGGTGATCAGATCATTGCCGATGACGGTGGCGCCCAACGCATGGAAGAGCTCAGCCACGGCGGAACCGATACGGCCGACGCCGATGATACCGACGGTCTTGTGGTAGATTTCGTCGCTCATTTCCTCGGAAACGCGTATGAAATCGCCCTTGCGCTCGTTGCCGAGAATCTGGCCGTAATGGCGCAGCAGATACATGGTGGAGGCAAGCGTGTTCTCGGCAACGGCGCGCGGCGAATACGCCGGGGTGTGGGTGACGAGAATATGATACTTTCTCACATAGTCGAGATTGAGAATATCGAAGCCGACGGTACGCAGCGCGATGTGGTGGACACCATAGTCGACCAGCCTCTGATAAATCTCCTCATCAGCGACATCGGGAACCTGCTGGAGGCTGACAGCGTCATAGTCCCGGTCCTTGGCCATATCAACGGTCTCGAGCGTAAGGTCATCCGGCGTCGTCACCAATTCGTCCTCAGGATGGCTTTTCATCCATTCGTCGACATAGTCCTGCCCCTCGGGACGGATGTTGTATAGGAGGACTTTCATAGCAGTCCCTTTCTTCTCTTTACTTTTTCTATAGTAAATAATATCGGAAATTAATTATTTTCGATGGCATAGGCCGACCACCGGCCCTGATCATGGGTCACTTTGAGCGGCAGGCCGAAGATATGGCTCAGGCGTTCGGCAGTGAAACCGTGCTCAAGGTCACCGGTGTAAATAATGGTCCCGGGCTGCGGGTCGGCCCCGGCGACGTTGTCCGCATGCGCGTCGGTCTCGTTGCCGGCCATGCGTCCCATGATGGCGACGTGGTCGAAACCCTGCGGAATCTCCTCGAGCCGGTGGGTCACCAGCAGCACGGTACGCTCGGTGTCGTGCCTGCCGATGTCGCTCAACGCGCGCAACGCAAGCTCACGGCCGCCCAGATCGAGCCCGGTGGTCGGCTCGTCCAAAATCAGCAGATCGGGGTTGCCCATCAAGGCCCTGCAGATGAGCACGCGGGTGCGCTCGCCTTCCGAAAGTTTGAACATCTGTTTGCCCTCGAGGTATTCGATGCCGAACATGGCCATGAACCCGCGAGCCTTGTCGTAATCGGCCTGCGTGAACTGTTCGCGCCAGCGGCCTGTGGTCGCGGTCAAGGCCGTCAACACGACATCGAGCGGATCTTCCTCGTTGGGGAAGGAACGCGACAATTCGGCGGAGCTCAACCCGATTCGATTACGGTAGGAAAAGACATTGACCTTGCCGAGTCGGTTGCCCAGAATATCAACGGTTCCCACGGACGGGAACCCGCGGGTCGCCATCATGGCCACGAGGCTGGATTTGCCGATGCCGTTGGGACCGAAAAGCACCCATTTCTCACCATATTTGAGGTCGAGGTTCACGTCGGTCAAAATGACGCGACGGTTCCTACGAAATTCCACATTGCTCAGTTTCAGCGCCGAAACGGCCTCACTCATCCCTATCCCCTCATCGTGGTCATGCGTCTATTGCGCGGTTTTGCCTATCAACACAGACTAACCCCGAAGCATCGGCGAAAAAATCTCGGTTCCATAATGTGATGAGGCCACGCAGCCGCTTAGGTGAGGAAACTGGCCACCAAAAGGATGACGGCAAAGAAATAAAGGCAACAACCGACGACGATTTTGAAGGTATGCAACGTTCGTTTCTTGCCGAAGGCCGCAGAAAGGCACAGCGCCGTTGCCAGAATGAAAATGACAACAATCAATGTGTACAGCACATACTGGAACATGTCGTGCCTTTCCTGTTCATCTCCGTCAGTCCGTCGATTTGTGTCAAACGCGGTAAGAGCCTAAGGCCTCTGCAATATCAAACTTAACATTTCTACTCCGAATGACCAAAACAAACCCGTCAACGCAACACCTGACGGTACACGTCCATCGTCTCGTCGGCGATGCGTTCCCAGCTGAACTCGTCACGGGCACGCCTGAAACCGGCCTCGCCCATCGCTTTGGCCCGCTTTGGATCCGACATGAGACGATTGATGGCCGCAGCCATGTCGTGTACGAAATCATCAGGATGCGTCGGCGTGCCGGTGCCGTCATGCTGCTGCTCGATCGGCACCAGATAACCGGTCACACCGTCGACCACGACTTCCGGAATTCCGCCGGTGGCGCTGGCGACAACCGGCAGGCCGCATGCCATCGCCTCGAGATTGACGATGCCGAGAGGCTCGTAGATGCTCGGGCAGACGAACGCGTCGCTGCCGTGTTCCAGCGCGTTGAGCTCGGGACGCGGCAGCATCTCCTCGATCCAAACGACGTTGCCGCGTTCGGCCTTGAGCTGTGCGAACGAGGAACGCACCTGCGCGCCGAGTTCCTCGGTATCCGGGGCTCCCGCGCACAGCACGACCTGGATATCCTTGTCGATCAGGTGGATGGCCCGCAGCAAATAGGGCAGGCCCTTCTGCCGTGTAATCCGTCCGACGAAGAGCAATGTGGGCATGTTTCGGTCGATACGATAACGCTCGAACACTTTCCAGCCCGGATCGTCGGGATCGGGAGTGGCGAAGTCGGCAACCGTGATGCCGTTGTGGACGACGGAGACCTTTGCCGGGTCAATCGATGGATAGGCCGTGCGAATGTCCTGTTTCATGCCCTGAGAGACGGCGATGACACGGTCGGCATGGGTGAAGGCGTCACGTTCGGCCCAGGAACTCAGGTTGTATCCGCCGCCAAGCTGGTCACGCTTCCACGGGCGAAACGGTTCGAGGCTGTGGGCGGTGACGACAAGCGGGATCTCGTGCATCTGAGCCGCCAACCGACCGGCCAGGCAGGCATACCACGTGTGGGCGTGGACGATGTCACCATCGACATCGTTGGCCATTTGAAGGTCCACTGCGAATGTCTGCAACGCCATGTTGGCCTGCGACAGCTCTCGGGGAACGTCGTAACCGACCACGCGCAAGCTGCCGCCGGGTACTTGAGGAACCTCATCAGGTGTTCTGGGGCCGTCGAAGGCGCGAACCGTCACGCCGGCGCGTTCGGCGAGCACTTTCGACAATTCCTCGACGTGCACGCCGGCGCCGCCATAGATATGCGGAGGATATTCGCGGGTCAGCAAATCAATTTTCATACGCGTCAATCAACCTTATTCGCCTGTCACTATTGCACGGCGGCCTGCAGAATGAACCATCGCCTAAATGGCCGTACCGTTGGAGTCAAGGTTCGGGTTGTGCCGATAGTTGCCGGCGGTGAAGAAAAGGCTCAGCACGCCGATGACAAACACCACGGAAACGGTGACAATCAGCCACAGCGGATGCCTGGGCACCCACATCAGCACCGCGAAGGCGACACCGGCGAGGATGATCAGCGTCCAGCTGATGATCCTGAACCACTGGTGCAGCGAATGCGGCGCCTTCATGACTTTCGGATCGCTGTAGTTGGGGTCGAGGTTTTGCGCCGGCGCCGAAAGCTTCTCGGCCTTTGGTTTCCATTCGGCATCGCCGTTCTCCTCGAGGCGACGGCTGCGCTCCTGCAGTGAGTACTCGTCAATGAGCCCTCCGCGGCCACGATTCTGTGGCTGATTGGGCTGCGGCACCCCCCTGCGGCTCTGCTTGGCTTGGGCACGGCGTTCGGCGCGATTCGGCATCTCTGTTCCTTTCGGCTTTTGAATTTCTTTCTTTGTCCGATTTTAGCCCAAACCCTGCCAAGCTGTTTGGGCCGGGACTTCTTGGGCCTACTGGGAGTTTCAGATCTTAGGAAGTGCCATCGGCTTTTGGGTGGAGACGATCGGAGCGGGGAGTTCGGTGGTTCCGTTGAGGAAGCGGTCGACCGCCGACGCACAGCTGCGGCCTTCGGCTATCGCCCAGACCACAAGACTTTGGCCACGTCCGGCGTCGCCACACACGAACACGCCGTCCTGGCTGGTCTCGAACTGCTTGTTGCGTGCGAGGTTGCCCCGACGGTCAAGGTCGACCGGAAGCTGATCGAGAATCGTGGAGGTGTCTGGATGGAGGAAGCCGGTGGATATCAATACCAGATCCGCGTCGATGACCCGCTCGGTTCCGGCAATGTGCTGGCGTTTGCCATCGGCCGTGCGTTCGACGTCGATGACCTTGACACCGGTGACATGGCCGGATTCGTCAGCTACAAAACCGCTTGCCAAACCGGTGTCATCCAACGTCACGCGCTCGGTTGCCGCAACTTCCTCAACCCCAGTGAAGCTGACGGTATCCGTGTTGTATTCGTAGGTTCCGCCTTCTTCCATCGAGGTGGTCGGCTGGTAGAGACGCGCGTAGGTCGGCCAAGGCTGATTGTCCGGGCGAACGCTGGGCTCTTTGGGATTGATCTGCAGGACGGTGATGCTGGTGGCACCTTGGCGAATGGCGGTTCCCAGGCAGTCCGAACCGGTGTCGCCGCCACCGATGATGACGACCCTCTTGCCGGCGGCGTCAATGTCGTTAACCGGCTTCTTGCCTTCGACACGCCGGTTGGCATCGGGCAGGAAATCCATGGCGAAATGGATACCGTCAAGTTCGCGGCCCGGTACGTTCACGTCGCGCGGCACGCCGGAGCCGATGGCGACGACCACGGCATCGTAACGCGAACGCAGCTCGTCCCAGCTCAGATCCTTGCCGATCTCCATGTTTGTACGGAAGACAGTGCCTTCGGCCTCCATTTGTTCGATGCGACGGTCGATCAGATGCTTGTCGAGTTTGAAGGACGGGATGCCATAGCGCATGAGCCCTCCGATCTCGTCGTCGCGTTCGTAGACGACGACGGTGTGACCGGCGCGGGTCAGCTGCTGGGCGCAGGCGAGGCCGGCAGGGCCGGAACCGACGATGGCGATGGTCATATCGGTCAGACGTTGCGGCGGCATCGGCTTGACATAATCGAGCTTCCACGCCTGATCGATGATGGCCTGTTCGTCGGCCTTGATCATCGTCGGCGGCTGGTGGATGCCCAGCACACACGCCTGTTCGCACGGTGCCGGGCAAATCAAACCGGTGACCTCGGGGAAGTTGTTGGTTGAGGAAAGCCGTTGATAGGCCTCCTCCCACTGCCCCTGGCGCACCAAATCGTTGAAGTCCGGAATGATGTTGCCCAGCGGGCAGCCGGTCATGCAGAAGGGGGTGCCGCAGTCCATACACCGCGCGGCCTGCTCCTTGGTCCAGGGCTGGAAGCCGGACTGGGCGTGCACGTCCTTCCAATCGCGGATGCGCTCGGCGACCGGACGATCCTGCGCCTCGTGGCGGGTACGCACCTTCAGGAATCCTCTGGGATCGCTCATCAGTCCACTCCTTCCATCACATGTTCATAGACGTGCTCCCACGCCCCCGGCGCGTTGAAATCGACGTTGTCGGCGCGGGCTTCATCCATGGCCGCGCTCATCGCCACGAATTGCTTGGGCACGATATGAGTGAATCGGGTCTTGTTGTGCTCCCAATCGGCAAGAAGATCTTGTGCGAAAGCCGATCCGGTCTCTTCGGCGTGCCGCTTCACCAGCTGGTGAATATGTTGCGCCTGCGCGTCATCCAACGTTTCGAACAGCAGGGACCCGGACTTGAGAGCACCCGGATTGACCTTGTTCATATCCAGATCGAGCACATAGGTATGGCCTCCGGAGAAGCCGGCACCGAAGTTGCGTCCGGTGGGGCCGAGCACCACGACGGTGCCGCCGGTCATGTATTCGCAACCGTGGTCGCCCACGCCTTCCACGACGAACGTCGCGCCGCCGTTGCGTACCGCGAAGCGCTCGCCGGCCCGCCCGGCGACGTACATCTCGCCGCTGGTGGCACCGAAGCCGGTGACGTTGCCTGCGATGACATTGGTGTGCGGGTCGAAATGCAACGCCCCGTCTACCGGGCGCACGATGACGCGTCCGCCGGAAAGCCCCTTGGCCGCATAATCGTTGACCTCGCCGTAAATGCGCAACGTCTCGCCTCTTGGAATGAACGCGCCGATGGACTGGCCTCCGGAACCACGCAACGTCATGTCGATGGTGTCGTCGGGCAGGCCTTTGGCACCGTAGCGTTTGGTGATCTCGTAGCCGACCATCGTGCCGACGGTGCGATTGACGTTGCGAATCGGCAGGTCGAGGCGAACGGGTTCACGGTCGTCAAGTGCGGGCTTGACAAGCTCGATGAGTTTATTATCGAGCGCCTTGTCGAGCTCATGGTTCTGCGCGATCGTCTGATGCAGAATCGTCCCCGGTGTCGGGCCAGCCTGGGCGAGCACGTTGGAGAGGTCCACGCCATCGGATTTCCAGCGTTTGATGGCTTCGTTCTGATCAAGGCATTCGACGTGGCCGACCGCTTCCTCAAGAGAGTGGAAGCCGAGCTGCGCCAACAACTCACGTACTTCGCGGGCGATGAACATGAAGAAGTTGACCACATATTCGGGCTTGCCGGTGTAGCGCGCCCGCAGCTCCGGATCCTGGGTGGCGATGCCCTGCGGGCAGGTGTTGAGGTTGCAGGCTCGCATCATGACGCACCCCTCGGCCATCAGCGCGGTGGTGGCGAAACCGAATTCCTCGGCACCGAGCAGCGCGGCGATGACGACGTCACGGCCGGTCTTCAACTCACCATCACACTGCACGACGATACGCGAACGCAAACCGTTCAAGATCAAGGTCTGCTGGGTTTCAGCCAAACCGATCTCCCAAGGAGTGCCGGCGTGCTTGATCGCGTTGAGCGGAGCCGCGCCCGTGCCACCATCAGAGCCGGAAATTAGCACGACGTCGGCATGGCATTTGGCCACACCCGCAGCGACGGTTCCCACACCGAACTCGGAGACGAGCTTCACATGGATACGCGCCTTGGGATTGGCCATCTTCGCATCGTAGATCAGCTGCTTCAAATCCTCGATCGAGTAGATGTCGTGGTGAGGCGGCGGGCTGATGAGCTCGACACCGGGGGTGGCATGGCGCACCTTGGCGATCCACGGCGGTACCTTCGCTCCGGGCAGATGACCTCCCTCGCCAGGCTTGGCTCCCTGCGCGAGCTTGATCTGCAGGTCCGTGGCATGCACGAGATAGTCGCTGGTCACGCCGAAACGCGCCGAAGCGATCTGCTTGATTCTGCTGGAACGCATGGGGTCTTCGATGCGGTCGTCGGATTCGCCGCCCTCACCGGAATTGGAACGTGCCCCGATGGAGTTCATCGCGATGGCCAATGTCTCGTGGGCCTCTTGCGAGATAGACCCATAGCTCATCGCACCGGTCGAGAACCGCTTGACAATCTCGCTTTCCGGTTCCACTTCATCCAGCGGAATCGGCTTGCGTCCCTCGGCGAATTTCATCAGGCCGCGCAAGGTCATGATGCGGTTCGACGTATCGTTGACATGCTGGGAATACTTTTTGAACAGGCCATAATCACCGCGTTGGGTGGCCTGCTGCAGCAGGAAGACCGATTCCGGATCGTTGAGATGGTCCTCGCCGGTGCGACGCCATTTGTACTGGCCGCCGACGCGTAGCCTGCGGTGCGGAGTCGCCGTCCATTGGTTCGGATAGGCGACGCGGTGACGGGTGGCGACTTCCTCGGCGATCTGGTCAAGCCCGATGCCACCGACACGCGAGGTGGTGCCGGTGAAGTACTTGTCGATGACATCCTGGTTAAGGCCCACAGCCTCGAAAAGCTGAGCGCCGCGATAGCTCATGATGGTGGAGACGCCCATCTTGCTCATGATTTTCAGCACTCCGGTGGAAAGCGCCTGACGCAGGTTCTCCACGCCTGTCTTGGCATCGACCTTCAGGAACCCGCCGCGAGCGAGGTCCTCCACGGATTCGAAGGCAAGGTAGGGGTTGACGCAGGCCGCACCATAGGCTATCAGCAGGGCGACGTGGTGAATCTCGCGCACGTCTCCCGCTTCCACGGCCATCGAAACCTGCGTGCGGGTATGCGTGCGCAGCAAATGATGCTGCACCGCACTGGTCAGCAGCAGCGAGGGAATCGGACCCCACGTGTGGTTCGAGTCACGGTCAGAGAGCACGAGGAAATTCTTGCCATCGGCGATGGCCTGGTCGATCTCATCGAAAATCTCTTCAAGTCTCGCCTCGAGCGCCTGCCCTCCCCCGGCTACCTGATAAAGGCCGTGGATAACGAACGGCTTGTAGTAGCCGCCGAGCACTTTGGCACGGTCGAGACGCTTCAGCTGGGCCATCTCATCGGAGTCGATGACCGGATTGTCGATCACGATCTTTTTGGCCGCGAGCTGCACATCCTCAAGAAGGTTCGGTTCCGGGCCGATGGCCGAAGCCAGCGAGGTGACGATCTCCTCACGCTCCCAATCCAGCGGCGGATTGGTGACCTGCGCGAATTTCTGGGTGAAATAGTCGAACAGCATGCGGCTGTGGTTGGAAAGCACCGGCTGAGGAGTGTCGTTGCCCATCGCGCCGATGGGCTCCTTACCGGTGTTGGCCATCGGGGCCAGCAGAATCTTGATGTCCTCCTGCGTATAGCCGAAGGCACGCTGGCGGCGAACCACGGAAACGTTGGAATGACGGACATGCTCACGCGCCGGCAGATCGCGCAGACGCACGGCATTGCCTTCGATCCACTTTCGATAGGGATGTTGGCCTGCCAGCTGGTGTTTGATCTCGCTGTCCTCGATCATGCGCCCTTCGAGCGTGTCGATGAGGAACATCCTGCCGGGCTCGAGCCTGCCTTTGGCGACGATACGCTCCGGCTCGGTTTCGGGCAGCACTCCGGCTTCACTGGCCAATACGACATACCCGTCGTCGGTGATCTGCCAGCGTCCGGGACGGAAGCCGTTGCGATCAAGCTGCGCGCCGACCAACCTTCCATCGGTGAAGACGATGTTGGCCGGCCCGTCCCACGGCTCGATGAGGCTGTTGTTGTACTCATAGAACGCACGCACATCGGGGTCGAGCGTCTTGTCCTTCTCCCAAGCGGGAGGCAGCATCATCAACACCGCGTGCGGCAGGCTGCGGCCCGCGAGATGCAACAGCTCGAGGCATTCGTCGAACGTGCCGGAATCCGAATAACCGGGAGTGGTCACCGGCAGCAGCGGCTTGAACTCCCCCAGCAATTCGCTGCTGAATTTGCCCTCGCGCGCCGAAAGCCAGTTGCGATTGCCCTGAATGGTGTTGATCTCGCCGTTGTGGGCGATAAGGCGGAACGGCTGGGCCAGTGGCCAGCTCGGGAACGTATTGGTGGAGAAGCGAGAATGGACGATGGCGATGGTCGTCTTCATTTTCGCAGCGAGGAGGTCGGGGAAGAAGCTGGTGAGCTGCATCGTGGTGAGCATGCCCTTGTAAGTGATGGTGCGCGCCGAAAGCGAGGCGAAATAAACGCCGGCTTCGTGTTCGACGCGTTTGCGGACGCGGAACGCCTTGCGGTCAAGTTCCAGGCCACCCAATGAATCTTCTTCATCGGATTTCGGCGACGACATAACCAGCATCTCGAACGCCGGCATGGAAGCAAGCGCCTGCAAGCCAAGCCCGTCCGGGTTGGTGGGAACCGTACGCCACGCGAGGACTTCCAGACCTTCCTGTGCCACAATATCGGCAATCTGGCGCTTCTGCTCGCTCGCTGCAGCCAAATCGCGGTCCAAGAACGCGATGCCGGCGACATAATGACCGGCTTCGGGCAGATCGGCCTCGATAACGGAACGCATGAACTCATCCGGCATCGCCATGAGGATTCCGGCGCCATCACCGGTGTTCTCTTCGGCGCCCACTGCCCCGCGGTGGTTGAGATTGACGAGCACCTCGATCGCGTCGTCGACGATTCTGCGTTCCGGTTCCTTGTTGAGGGTGGTGACCATGCCGACACCGCAGGCGTCATGCTCTCCCGCCGGGTCATACATACCGACCGCTGGATGAACCGTCAAATCAAGTGGGCTCTTACGTGTCACCACAATCACCTCTAACTTCCGTGGAACCGATGCCATCCGCGAGACCTTAATTGCCTTACAAGTACATACTCAGTCGAAGCGGCTTTCATAGAATATCGTCATGTCATGTCAGGAATGTGTCGCCGTCCATTTTGACGCAAAATCTTCCACATCGTGGACATCGCTTGTTGCGCTGACGAATAGTCCAAGAGGCATTCGTCTAATTATTCGCTACCAACCGCAGATATCAAGTACCTGTTCGATCACGGTGTCGTTGAGCAGACGTCCTCGCAAAGTCGGGACAATACGGTTGTTGTTGTGAATTTCTATCAAACCTGATTGCTCGATTGCTTGAAGTTTTGCTCGATTGACCGTACGTCCGGACGCCTGTTCGATCCTTGAGATATCAAGCCCTTCGTGCAAACGCAACCCCAGCATCACCGTTTCCTCGAGATTTTCCTCGTGCGTGATGGCTTCGCTGCCTTCCCATGGCGCATTGCCGGCATGCAACGCTTCGGCCCATTTGCGCGGATGCTTGATATCCCAAGCCCGCACACCGAACTGGCTAGCATCGGATTGCATACTATTTTCGGCATCGAGTTCAGCTTGATTCCCAGATACGTCACGTTCAACCTGAGTGGTGTCCGTCTTTCTGAATCCGTCTTCGCTCATATCGCGAGCGCCGGAAACCGCATGTTCTTGCCACGCGCCGACGTTCGAGGTGCGATAGTGCGAGTGAGCTCCGGGACCGATGCCGGCCCAATCGACGTTGCGCCAATAGCCCAGATTGTGACGACTCTCATAACCGGGACGCGCCCAGTTCGAGATTTCATACCACTTGAGACCGGCCTGTTCGAAAACCCCGTCCGCAATCTCGTATTTGGCGGCTTCGTCGTCATCATCGGGTTTGGCGATGGTACCTGCCTTGATCTGCCGGCCCATTTTCGTAGTAGGTTCGACGGTCAACGCGTATGCCGAAACATGATTCACACCAAGTTCGATGGCGGTTTCGACGGACTTTCGCCAGTCGTTCATGCTCTCTCCGGGAGCGCCATAGATGAGGTCGACGCTGGAACGCAGGCCGACCCTGTTCGCCGCCTTCACCCCGGCAGTGACGTTGGCCGGCGTGTGGGTGCGGTCAAGCGTTTTCAAAACGTGGGGGACAGCCGATTGCATCCCGAACGAGATACGGGTGAATCCCGCAGCCGCCAAGGTTTCCAGATAGTGCTCATCGGCGGTGTCGGGATTGGCTTCGGTGGTGATTTCCGCGCCGTCCTCGATGCCCCACGTTTCACGCACCGCACGCAGCATCCGACCAAGGTCGTCCGCCGGCAGCAACGTCGGCGTCCCTCCCCCAAAGAACACCGTCGACGCCGCAGGTTCGTCGATGCCGTGCCGCTGCTGCCACGCACGTACCAGCCGCATTTCATCAATGACGAGATTCGCGTAATTGCCACGCGACGCGCCACCACCCATATCGACGGCCGTATACGTGTTGAAATCGCAGTATCCGCACCGCCGATAGCAAAACGGCACATGAATATACACTTCGAACATAGCCCTCTACCCTAGCGGCAGCCCCTTCCAGACATGGGTCAGGAAGAGATGTAATCAGATCCATTGCCGGATTTTCGGCATTTTGCCAGTCTTATTTCAGGTACGACTTCGCTCTTTAAGCCGCTTCGGGGAGCCGAGGGCGAGGCCGACGCATACAAGTGCAATCGCGAAGAGTGCGACCATGCCGGTGGAGGTCGCCCAGCCGCCAAGACTTGATGCGCCTCCTGCATAGGTTCCCAAGCCCATGGCCCGGTCGATGGCATCAAGGTACCAGCGTCCGCACAGCAATTTGCCGATGAGAGCCACAGGGCCGGTCATCACCGAGGAACCGAACGACCATGCGCCGGAGGTAAACGCAATGGCAAGGCCCACCACATTGGCTATGCCGTTGGCGGCGCTTGCGGAGATGGCAAGCCGGCCAAGCACGAAACCGATCGAAATGCCGAAGAACACGTAGATGGCCATTGAACACGTCGCCAGCAGTACCGGGCGCAACGCTAATCCTGCAAGCGAGCCGGTCATGATGCCTGTCACCGCCAGCGAGAGGAGCAGATAATAGATGGTCACCAACGCTCCGATACCCGCGCAGGCCGCCAACAGGCCGAAGCCGGTGGCACGCGGGCGCGTCCGGGACACTTCCATGCGACGACGGGTCGATTCCACGGAAAAGGCCCCGATCACCATGGCGATGACCACAATCATGGACGTGACAATCGGGTACGAGCCCAGCGAAAGCGAGCGGCCGAACACCAATGTTGCCGAAGCATTGCCTGAGGTGCGGTGGGTAGAGACGACGGAAACATGCGAGTCTGATTTGACTGAATGGCCCGCCCTCACAACCTCACGGACGGCGCTATGCATAACGGCAGAGTCGTCAACCCGAGAAGTCCCGTCTTGCACAACATTTCCGGCAAGATATGCCGTACGCAAGTTCGAAAGGAACGTCGAAACCTTCGTTTCCGAGAGATCTTGGGTATCCTGCCCTTTGAGAATCACCCTGAGCTGTTTCGGAGCACGGCCGGCAGAAGCGGCATCCGTGAAGTCACGCATATAGCCTTTCGGCACCACATAGATGGCGTCCGCGGAATCAGTGGCCATGGCGTCCTGCATCGCACGGCGGTTGTCATCGACATGCACAACAGTGTTGGTCTGACCCAAGTAGTTCTGCAGCCCGGTCGCGATGCCACCGGCACCGCCGTCCCGGTCGATGACCGCCACTCGCGACGCAGATGGTGAATATTCGGGCGTCGAGCCATGCGTGTCAGAAACGCTTTGGAACAGTATGGCCGTCATAGCCAGGCTGAGCGCCACAAGATAGAAGAGTATATAGGTTCGATGCCGTTTTGCTACGGTAAGCGCGGCTTTACAGATGTTCATAACGTTGTCTCCTCAACATCGCCACGACAATCAGAATGAAGACGACCATGGTGACGGCCATGACGGCCAGACCGATAAAGAACGGATGATAATTGTCGTAATACAGTAAGTCGTAGAACAGATCGCTCACCTGACGGGCGGGATTGATCCGCGCAATCACAGGCGCTTTGCGCTGCAGGGCGTCTCCCAATGCCATAGCGCCAGTGCCGTACAGCCCGGTAAACATCGACAGGAAGCAGGTAAGGACGACATTCAACGAGAGTTTGGCACGTGTCGTCAGCTTCGGCAAAGCCCCGATGACAAGCCCCATCGCGCTGGCCATCAGTGTCGATGCGGCCACCGCAAGCACCGCCGCCGATTCCCGGCCTGCGACACCGACACCGATGACATAACGCATCGCAAAGAAAGCAACGAGCATGCAGGCGAAGGAGATAACCCAGGAGGCCAATAGTGTGGCGACTGTCTGCCGAATCTTCGGCAACGGCGAGACGCTTGCCCGTATCCCTAGAGCCGTGAGGTTCGCTTGGGTAAGCGTAATGAGATTAATAGATATGGTCGCACCCAACAGGCAGGCCATGCCAAGCATCGCGAAATAGTAGCGTGCAAAACGATGCGGCTTGATCGTTGTAACGCTGACTTGTTTCATGAATCCGTCGGAAGATCCAATGCTTGGCCTGACCTGCGGATCTGCCATAGCGGCATGGTTTTTCGCCGCGACAGCACTGACCACATGCCCTGTCTCATTGTATTGTTGCAACGCGTAATCGAGGGCGGTCACACTCATCGAAACGACCTGATCGCCGGAATTCACCGTCGTGTCCGCGAGCGCCATACGCAACGCTCCGTTATCGTCCACGTAAAGGTAACCTTTGGTCTTGCCGTCCGCCACCATGCGTTTCGCCTCCGTGACCCGGGAGACCTGCTTGATGCTGATGAGCTTCTCGTCATCGTTCTTGGCCGCCTTTCCCCTGGCCTGGCTCTTGTCGCTTGAATCACCTGCAAGCGCCTTGACCACCTGTGCGGCCCCGCTCGCCTTGTTCCAGTTGGAGTCCTCGGCCACCGCCATAGATTGCGGGTCGACATGGATCATATCGTTGATATCGCTGAACATCAGCTGGAACATCGCCAGCATGATCAACGGAAAGGCAAGCACCCAGAAAACGATGCTGGGATTTCTCACCCCGGCCTTGAGATACGTCTTGAACGTCGTGAACATACCGCGCCCCTAGTCCCTCAACGCCTTGCCGGTCATCTCAAGGAACACGTCATTCAGGGTCGGCGGATTCGAGGAGACATGGCCGATATTGGCGCCTGAACGTTCCAGAAGGTCGAGGACATCGACCAGATTGCGCTCGCCGGACTTGCAGCGCACGGTCAGCGTTTTACCGTCATAGTCGACGTCGACGATGGTGGGCAGTGCCTTCAAATCGGCAAGTGCCGCGTCGGCAAGATCGAGCGTTTCGATAAGTATGCGGTCGCCGGTAGATACCATCGCCTTGAGCTCGGGCACCGTGCCTTCCGCGACATGGCGGCCGTGGTCCATGATGAGTATCTGGTCGCAGATCTGCTCGACCTCTTCCATGTAATGGCTGGTATAGACCACGGTCGCTCCAGCACGGTTCAGCCTTTGAATTCCTTCGAGGATGGCGTTTCGGCTCTGCGGGTCAACGGCCACGGTCGGCTCGTCGAAGAAGATGAGGTCGGGTTTGTGCGCGATGCCGCAGGCTATGTTCAAGCGACGCTTCAATCCGCCAGAAAGTTTCTTCGGTCTGTATTTGCGGAAGTCGTCAAGTCCGACCAGCGCGATGGCTTCGTCCACAAGCGGTTTGCGCTGTTCCTTTTTCGGCACGTAAAGCGCACAGAAATAATCGATGTTCTCCTCGACCGTCAGCTCTTCGAGCACCGCGACATCCTGCGGCACCAAACCGATGCGAGCTTTCAGGGCGTAGGCGCTTGGTGTCATCGGTTCGCCGAATACCCTGATATCGCCCGAATCGTAGGTCAAGAGCGAAAGAATACAATTGATCAGCGTCGTCTTGCCACTGCCGTTCGGGCCGAGCAGGCCGAATATTTTGCCTTGCGGTACGTCGAGGTCGAAGTCGTCAAGCACCAGATGGTCGCCGTATCGTTTGACCAGATGGCTGATCTTGACCGCGGGAACGTTGCCGATTCCGCTCGGGTCTTGTTTCGCGTTCATAGATGAACCTTCCTATCTATTGCGAACGTTGTGTATGTTGATGGTTCCATTGTGACGCGGGAAATCGGGCAGGTCATGGTGAGTGTCGTCATTTTCTTTCCGTATCACTAATTACATTTGTCACCACTTTTTTTCTTTGCCGTTTTTGCAGCGCACCATACATGACATCGAAAACCATTGAAACGATATGGCTGACAACAATAAAGCATGATTGGCCTCGATACATAATCCGGTTTTCTGCACGGAGACCGGGTGATACTCTCAAATCGTGAATAGACGGTATCTTGAAGACGCGGCCAGAGCTGCACTGCTGCTTTGCTGCGCCCTGCTTGAGGCGGCAAGACAGCATGGTTCGTTCGACGTCACCGCCATCGCAGCCTTGCTTGCAGCAATATGCTGTTCCACACTGAGCCAATGGCTCCGCAACGACGAACGTAACTTTGGCGGCAATGCGCCCGATTTCGCGCCGCTCCCTCTGCTGCTGTTCTGCATACCATCGTTATTATTTCCTGAATTTCTTGCGTTCATGCCATTGGTGGCGTTCGAATCGATGGTCATTGCAACCGGTCAATCCGAAAATATTTGGCACAAGTTGATCTCGTGTTGCTGGATTCTTCCGCTGGTATGTTCATATTGGATTTACTGTCGTAACGGGCTTCTCCCGCTGAACAACAACAATCGCCCGGCAACCCATCCCGTATTGGATACCGCCATAGTGGTTCTTCTTTCATGTCTCACAGCTCTCCTGGGATATATTTTCTCCGTTTCTGATTGCGAGCACCATGCTTTGCTCTCTCTCAAAGACGCCATCAGGACGACCCGTCGCCGCAACGCGACACAAATCGATTCGTTGCGCGAGCAACAGGAGGAATCAACCCGGGTGGCGACCCTGCGCGAACGCACGCGCATCGCGCGCGAGATTCACGACAATGTCGGCCATCTGCTCACCCGGGCCCTGATGCAGACGCAGGCGGCGAGCGCTGTGGCCAATGCAACCGGCGACGACACCGCAACAAAGCAACTTGCCGGAATCAACGCAAGCCTCAACGAAGCGATGACCATGGTGCGACGTTCGGTCCATGACCTTGAGGACGATGGTACAGATTTCGAAGCACAGATTGCAGACGCCGTGCATGTCATGGATAGCGCAAGGCCAGATTTTTCCGTTACGTTGGATTGCGATATTGAAAATACTCCGGCCCCGGTCGTTCGTTGCCTCACCGCTATCATCCGCGAATCACTGACGAACGTCATCCGTCACTCGGATTCAAGCAGTGCCAGCGTCTCGTTGCACGATTACCCTGCATTCTGGCAACTTGCAGTGTTCAACAAAACAACGACAAAACCACTCAATCAACCTACGAATCCAAGCAGCCCGGACCTCCGTGGGATGGGCCTGGCGGATATCGAGCAACGTGTTCATGCCCTCGGCGGCACCTCGCTGTGCGGCCCATACCGCGACGGATGGCGAGTATTCGTCTCATTGCCAAAAGCTCCATGGACGAAAGCGGACACAAATCCGAACACGAATATCAACACGAAGGAAGAGGAAACGGCATGAAAACGGCAATTGTCGACGACGATCCCATTGTCTGTTCGTCGCTTACCACGATTCTTGAGGCCACGAATGCGGCCGAGGTTCTGTGGACGGCAAACGACGGCGAGACAGCGGTGACGAACTATTTCTCCGACCCTGCGAACCGACCGGATGTGTTGCTCATCGACATCCAAATGCCCGGCGTCGACGGCCTGGAAACCGCACGCCGAATACTCGCCAAAGACAAGGCCGCCCGCATTCTTTTTCTTACTACTTTCGATGACAAGGAATACATCGATCAGGCCATCGCGCTAGGCGCCAAAGGCTACCTCATCAAGCAGGATGCGGCCTCCGTCGGCCCGGCGCTTCAGGCCGTGATGGCAGGTCAGGTCGTTCTCGGAGCGCAAGTGCTGAATAAGCTTTCTACAGCCAACGAACATAACACCGAACGCAATATCAATGCCCCACGCGAGGCCAAAAGAGACGCCAGTGCTCTTACCTCGTTGAATATTCCATCCAACGTGCCTTCAGGCGGCTTCGCCAATGTGCCCGCTTCAGCATTCTCGACATTGAGCGTTCGCGAACGCGACATCGCCGGTCTCGTAGCCCTTGGCCTCGATAACCACGACATCGCCGCCCAGCTCTACCTGAGCGAGGGCACCGTCCGCAACCGCATCACCGACATCCTAGACAAGCTGTCTCTGTCCAACCGTACCCAGCTGGCCATCGCCTGGCTCAACGCCGGTCAGCACTGATTTTTCATCAATCTTAGCAAATTAATTCCGACTAACCGGTTGGATTAATGTACATTTCTAGAGCAAATATGGTTGGGTAAGTGTACAACCATTCGAAAAGTACGGTTGGATTTATACCACTTTTCGATCAAAATCGGGTTGTATTCATCCATAAACAGTTGGAATAACATGAGAAATAAGCAGAGTTTACGCCCAAACGAAACCGGCATCAGGGCCGGCACCTATTTCGAAATGATATTTGGCTATTCCTAGATCGGTGTGGGTGCAGGGGCCTAAGCCGGCTTTGGCTTCAACGGTTCGGCCGTCGGGTTCGAGAGTGAAGACGAATTTCTGCTGGTTTAGAGACGTAGGGGCCAGTAATGCAGCTTCTACGCCGTTACGGAACCACTTTGGAGTTTCCATACCTTCAGGAACTCGCGTAACCTGATCGTAGCGCTTGGAACGATGCTGGTGGCCGTGGTTGGTGCCGTAACCCATGACGATGGCGAACCTTGGCCGTTCGCCGTGTTCCAGCGCGACGTGCTTGGAGAGATGGCGTCCGAACTGGCGCACCCAACCAGTGTCAAGTCCAAGTTGAGTAGCCCGCAGCAAAACGTGGGCACCGTAGTAGCCGCAGCGTTCCTTCCAGTCCGGAGTTTTGTCCGCAACGATAGCGACAAGATTGCGCGCACCTTTGTAGATGCCATAATCGGTGAGGAAACCTTCAAATGCTGCAGGATCATTGATCTTCAGCTGCATGCTCAGGTTGCCTTCGTGGTTGCAACGATCAATGGTCCGCTGAAGCTCGTTTGCGATATCCTGCGGAATCGGCTTGTCCGTATAGCTTCTGACAGCATGCCGCACCCGAATAGCTTCACTCAATTCCATAATTTTCCTACTTTACAGTGCTGTTAGGCACCGCATAGATTTTCATCAACTCAAGACAAGGCACGAACCATCCGACAGGTTCCCAAATGCTTTACTTCACAGCCTTTTCGGCGGCGCGAATCTTATTCTTGGTGTCGATGTCCATGGACTTGTTGGCGCCGGCCTCGCCGGTGGATAGGGCGGCCACGAACGCCTCCTGCGGCACCTCGACATGGCCGAGCATCTTCATGCGTTTCTTTCCGGCCTTCTGCTTCTCGAGCAGCTTGCGCTTACGGGTGATGTCGCCGCCGTAGCACTTGGCGAGCACGTCCTTGCGCAGCGCACGGATGGTCTCACGGGCAATGACGCGCGAGCCGATGGCCGCTTGGATGGGAATCTCGAACTGCTGGCGTGGGATGAGCTTCTGCAGCTTCTTGGTCATCATCACGCCGTAGCTGTAGGACTTGTCGCGGTGGACAATGGCACTGAACGCGTCGACCTTCTCCCCCTGGATGAGGATATCGACCTTGACGAGGTCCGCGGCCTGTTCGCCGTCCTCGTGGTAGTCGAGCGAGGCGTAGCCTTTGGTACGGCTTTTGAGCTGGTCGAAGAAATCGAAGACGATCTCGGCCAGCGGGATGCGGTAGTGCATCTCGACGCGCTCGGGGCTCAAGTATTCCATCGTGCCCATCTCGCCGCGGTGGTCCTGGCACAGGTCCATCACCGAACCGATGAACTCCTTTGGCGTGATGATGTCGGCGGCGACCATCGGCTCGACGATCTGCTTGATCTTGCCGTCCGGGAATTCGCTCGGGTTCTTGACCTCGTGCAGCGTCCCGTCTTCGGCGGTGACCTTGTAGGTCACGTTCGGGGCGGTGGAAATGAGGTCGAGCCCGAATTCGCGGCTGAGCCTTTCGACCACGATCTCCATATGCAGAAGGCCTAGGAAACCGCAACGGAAGCCGAATCCCAGCGCCACCGACGTCTCAGGCTCGTAGGTCAAGGCAGCGTCGTTCAGCTTGAGTTTGTCGAGCGCATCGCGCAGCTCGGGGAACTGGGCATTGTCGATCGGGAAGATGCCGGCATAGACCATGGGATGAGGGTCGCGGTAGCCGGGCAGCGGCTCGCTGGCCGGACGCAGCGCCGAGGTGACGGTGTCGCCGACCTTGGACTGACTGACGTCCTTCGCGCCGGTGATGATGTAGCCGACCTCGCCGGCTCCAAGCGCCTTGGTCGGAGCCATATCGGGGCTGATCACGCCGATCTCGATGGGCTCGTGCGTCATGCCGATGCCCATCATATGCACTTTTTCGCGGCTTTTGAGTTCGCCGTCGACCATACGGATGTAAGTGACGATGCCGCGGTAGGTGTCATAGACGGAATCGAAAATCAGCGCGCGTGCAGGGGCCTTCGGATCGCCGTGCGGCGCAGGAATTTCCAGCACGATCTGGTCGAGCAGGTCTTTGATGCCCTCACCGGTCTTGCCGGAAACGCGCAGCACGTCGCTCGGTTTGCAACCTAAGAGGTTCGCAATCTCCTCGGCATGCTTGTCGGGTTCGGCGCTGGGCAGATCAATCTTGTTCAGGACCGGAATGATGGTCAGATCATCCTCGATAGCCATATAGAGGTTGGAGAGCGTCTGCGCCTCGATGCCCTGCGTGGCGTCGACCAGCAGCACCGCGCCTTCGCATGCGGCCAGCGCACGCGAGACCTCGTAGGTGAAGTCGACGTGCCCCGGGGTGTCGATCATGCCCAGCGTATATTCCTGCCCGTCGAAGGTCCACGGCACGCGCACGGCCTGCGATTTGATGGTGATGCCGCGCTCCTGCTCGATATCCATGCGGTCAAGGAACCGGTCGTGCATCTCACGCTGCGGCACGATACCGGAAAGCTGGAGAATACGGTCGGCCACCGTCGACTTGCCATGGTCGATATGCGCGATGATGCAGAAATTACGGATCAGCGATTGGTCAGTGAATCCCGGTTTGTTCTTCGCCTCAGTCACTGATGACGCTCCTTACCTATACAAACGGTTCTCGGTGGAATCTCTACGATTCCGCTTTTCCTCTTACTAGGTCCCATTCTATCGGCCGAGGTAGGCAAAGGAATGCCGTGATTGTTGCCTACGAACCCCACGGCACCCTGCAACAGAAGGATAAGAAACATGGCAACAGCGAAACGCGTAACCTTATTTCCTTCAAATCCGCGCGAAATATCGGCATACAGTGTTATTCTAGAGTCTTGTATGTCCTTATAGAAAACGTTGTTTGGAGAAATTGTGGCAAACATTAAGTCGCAGAAGAAGCGCGTGCTGACCAATGAAAAGGCGCACAAGCGCAACGTGTCCGTGAAGTCCAGCCTGAAGACTGCGATTCGCAAGACCCGTGAAGCCATCGAGTCCGGAGACAAGGCCGCCGCCGAGGCAGCTTACCAGATCGCCGGCCAGAAGCTCGACAAGGCCGCCAGCGCGGGCGTGGTTCACAAGAACCAGGCCGCCAACCGCAAGTCCAATCTCGCGGTTGCCATCAACAAGATGTGAGATGGCCTAGGGTGAAACGCCTTTAGATCAGTGAAGTCCTGTGGAAAGCAAACAAGTGGTTATGCTTGCTTTCCACAGGACTTTTCGTATCCGGTTATAAATTCCATGGCCTAAGTTGCTTTATTCTATAAGGTTTCATTATAACGAAATTCAATATGAATTTAATGATTATCGTTAATTTCTTGTTGATTAGTGATATGCTCTTGCTATCAAGTCGTTTACGATTCAAAAGGAGCAATGCCATGTACGAAACGAATAAGGTCGACGCCTTCATCATGTGGGCGGCGAAAATCCTCGAGTGGTTCAATATCGCCGCATCGGCGGTTCTGCTGGTTGGCGCGATTTATCTCGGTGTCGGACAACCTTGCCCCGGTTTCCTTAAAGACACCAAGCTACCCAACATCTACGGCTTTGGTCTCGACACAACGTTCCAAAAGGCTTCGGAACATGAGGGAGTACTTGTGTGGTATGCAATTGAAGGCATTGCCGTATTACTCATCATCGCCTACGCCGCCAAAAACCTGAGTGACGCGTTCAAAACCATCCATAATCCCGGAAACGGCGAAGAGCCAACACCCTTCCGAAATTCCATTGTCAAGAACGTACATAGGATAGGCTGGTGCTTTATCGCTGTGGCCATCGTGATAGCCTCCGTTGATTATTGGATCGGCTTTGTAACCGGCTTTACAGGTGGGATGGCAGATGCCTATGGAATTGGTGCGGCCAATCACTACTACGATAGTATTACTGATTCTACCGATGGTTTCGCGTACCTCATTATCGGAATTTTCATGCTATGCATCACAAGAATCCTCAGGTACGGCGAGCAACTGCAACGCGAACATGACGAGCTGATTTAGGAAGACAAATCATGATTTTCAAACAACACTCTGACCGTTCGACGCCTCGGGATGCCACGTCATCCCCGAACGATGAAAACCAATCCACAAATACCGCAAAAGAGGCGGGCCGAAATGATACCACCACTTCCCTATCAGAAAATTGGAGCTCTTCACCACTGACATATGAACAAAGGGTAAGACTCGCCCAACAACAGCACACGACAACTGATGCAGTCACTCCACCCGTTTCGACGGCCAACGAACCTCACCAGCCCAAAGGCACCATCGTCCTTGAGCTAGACAAGGTGATGGTCGACCGACATATGTCGCTCAAGGAGCTGGCGGATGAGGTGGGCATCTCCAACGTCAATCTCTCGAAAATCAAGAACAACCGCGTGGCAGCCATCCGTTTTACAACACTGGCCGGCATCTGCGAGGCGCTGGAATGCCAACCCGGCGACATCCTCAAGTATGAAGTTGACGAAGGGCAGCAATAATTCAACCAAGCGAACGGCAACAACCGGCCAAACATCGGTTAATCAGTCAGCAATTACTGAAACGAATTTCACTTGTTGCTGTCGGTTTTCTTGCCATTCTCTTTTGCCGACAATGGCAAGTAGGCATGACTGCGCTTAATCGCCCCCGGCACCTTCCAATCGAAACGTACCGAAAGCACGCGCAGAACGACGATGAACGCGACGATGACGATATCCCCAACGACTTCGAAGGTAAACGAAATATGCCCGCCCTGATAGGCGCGGGTCACGAACACCGTCAGGATGCTTCCGATCAGGGCAGGCACCGCATACCAATGGCTGTCGCGGATGACTGCGGGCACGACGTTGAGGAGCATGTCTCTAATAAGGCCTCCCCCGATGGCCGTAATCAGCCCCATGAAGACTGCGGTCATCCCGGAAGTGTGATAGATCAGCGCCTTTTGCGTCCCGTTGACCGCGTAAAGTCCCAACGCCAGCGCGTCCAGCGCGACCATCGTCCATTTGAGTCTGTCGACTTCGGGATAGATGACGGCGACGGCGACGCCGGTAACCAACGAAGTAATGACCAAGCCTTTGTCCGAGACGCCGACGGGAGGGAAAATTCCGAGCAAGACATCACGGATGATGCCGCCGCCGAGACCGGTCAGCCAAACGGTCATCAGGATGGCAATGAAATCATATCTTTTCTTAACGGCGCACAGCCCGCCCAAAAGGCCGCAGCAGAAGGTGGCGATATATTCGATGGCCCAGAAAAAGACGTTACTTTCCAGCGCCAGTTGCATTTCGCACATCCTTCGTATTCGGTACGGCTAGTTGAAGAATATACCAGACAACAGCCAAAAACGAGGACGCAAAACGCCTGATCATCGCATGCTCGGCAAGAAACCCCATCGAAGCGGTCGATGGGACAGCAGCTTCAACGCTTCAACATGATTCTGCGGATAAAAAACGACCTGCACATTCCCAACATTGCAAGGTAATGTGCAGGCTGTTTGAAGCCGAAAGCCGGTCGGCGCCGAACCGCTCAGCAGACCTTCCACATCCAATCATGCGGGTCTTCTATCTCGCCGAGCTGGATGCCCAGAAGCTCGTCGCGCAACGCGCAGGTGAGCTCGCCGGACTCGCCGCCGCCCACCTCGACATCGAACGTCTCTGACTTGAAGCGGCCAATCGGGGTGATGATCGCCGCGGTGCCGCAGGCGAAGACCTCGGTGACCTCGCCGGACTTGATGTCTTCCAACAGGTCGTCGAGCTTGATCATCGTCTCGACGACGTCGCGGCCGTGGTCCTGCGCCAGCTGGATGAGCGAGCGACGAGTGACGCCGGGCAGGATGTTGCCCGTCAGCGACGGGGTCTCCAAATGGCCGTCCTTGTGCACGGTGAACATATTCATACCGCCGAGTTCCTCAAGGTAGGTCTTGGTGGCCGCATCGACGAAGCAGACCTGCTCGCAGCCGTGGTCGGCACCGCGGTATTCGCCCAAGAGCGAGGCCGCATAGTTGCCGCCGCACTTGGCGAAGCCGGTGCCGCCGGGGCCGGTGCGGAACCACTTGTCTTCCACCCAGATGCTCACCGGCTTGACGCCGCCGGGGAAATACGGGCCTGAAGGCGAGGCGATGACGCAATAGTCGACAGTCTTCGGGGCGCGCACGCCGAGGAACGCCTCCGAGGCGAACATATAGGGACGCATATACAGCGTGTACTCGCGGCGGGTCGGCACCCAGTCGATGTCGCGCTTGACCAGCGCGGCGACGGAGCCGAGGAAGTCGTCCTTGGAGAGTTCCGGCAGGTAGAGTCGCTTGGCGGAATTGGCGAAGCGTTCGGCGTTGGCGTCCGGGCGGAACAGCCAGGTGCTGCCGTCGGTGTGGCGATAAGCCTTGAGGCCTTCGAAGCATTCCTGTGCATAATGCAGGACGGAGGCACCGGGATCCATGGCAAGCGGACCGTATGGCTGAATCTGGCGATCGCCCCAGCCGCTGCTTTTATGCCAGACCATGTGGACCATGTTGTCGCTGAAAAGCTGGCCGAACGCCGGCTTGTCAATCAGTTTCGCCCGCTCGGCATCGGTTGCGGGATGTGGGTTGTCGAGCACCTTGAAAGGTTCGGTTAATTTCGACAACGCTTCTGGATCATGATGGGATTGCTCAGTCATTTGCACTTCTTCTTTACTTCAGCCGCCGTGGCGGCCGGAATGGTGGTCTGCCGTACGCTTGTGGCGCTTGGTTATGGTGCTACCTTTGCACAGAAGTACACCGGGATGGTGGAATAGTTCACATTTTGAAAACACTGTCCCATCCATTCGACGCTTCCGTGCGCCAAAACCATAGGGCAAACAAATGACCCGCACAGTCCATTACCCATAGACCATGCGGGTCAAACGAAGAGTTCCATGAACCGTCAATGAGTCCAAAAACCTCGGATATCGCTAAAAATACCGGCTAATCACTTCTTGTCGGCATCGGAAGCCGCGGCATCGCCGGCAGAAGCGGCGTCATCACTCTCGGCTGCGGCGCCGGCGGCACCTTCGGCGGTGGTGTCCTCAGCGGAGACCGCGGTGGTGGCGGTGGCGTCCTCAGGTACTTCGACGGTGACGACGGATTCTTCAGGATCGGTGTTGACGAACTCGACGCCTTCGGGCAGATCCACATCCTTGGCGAAGACCTTCTCGCCGTCCTGCAGGCCGTCGACGTTGACATCGATACGCTCGGGCAGCGCATCGACACTGGCGCGCACGCGCAGCTGCTGGATATCGACGAACGCGACAGCCGCGCCCTTCGGGGTGCCCACGGCGAAGACCGGGACCTCGACCTCGATCTTCTCGCCGGCCTTGACCTCGTAGAAGTCGATGTGCTCGACGATGCGCTTGACGGGGTTGCGCTGGACGTCCTTGACGACGGCCATCTTGGAATCCTTGCCGTAGTTGATGGTGAACAGCGCGTTCGTGCGGCGCAGCGCCAAGGTGGTCTCACGCATCGGCAGCTTCACGAAAACGGGTTCATTGCCGCCGGCATAGATGGTGGCCGGAATCTGCTTGGCCACGCGCATACGACGGGCCACGCCCTTGCCGAACTCGTTGCGGACTTCGCCTTCGATGGTAATGGTGTTTGCCATATCTAATCTCCTTGAGATTGCTTTTATTATTCACTGTGTTGTTTCGGTGCACCGACGCGCCGAAATCACAGCCTCAAAGAGACCCGAACCATTCAGCCCAGTCGATAACGGGAATCACTTCCCCTCGCCAAAGCGCGGCAGATATAAAACCTGCCGAAACAACCTCTTCATTATACCGTTGAAGCAGACATCCGCGGAATGCAATGAAAAATAAAAATTTGTGAGCCTGCTCTTTTATAATTTGTATCAGCATTATGCATTATGCATTATGCCAAAGAAAGATTGGAGTCCGTTATGGTTCAGCGCAGTAAAGCCAAAACGTTGGCCGTCGGTCTTTTTGCGGCGGCTTGGCAACAGCAGGCAGTCTTTATGTCGCCGCCGATTATCTGTTCCGATTTGTGCTCGAGCCCGGATCAAAACGTTCGCTGTTCAAAAGCAACCGGCCCGACACCACTCTTGCGGCGCGCCAGCCTCATCACGATGCCAGGGAGGAGGCGCAAGCCGGGCATTGGTTCGACAACGCCAAACGAGGCGTGACGATCAAGGCGTCGGACGGAACACGCCTGCACGGCTGGATACTCGACCCGGATTGCGCCGACCCCCCACGCCATCTCTATGCCATTTGCTGCCACGGATTTTCGGGAGATCCAAAGGAAATGGCGAAATACGCCCATCGTTTCGCCGGTATGGGTTTCACCGTACTCACCCCGGCCAGCCGCTGCCACGAACTGAGCGGCGGAAAATACATCGGCATGGGCGCGCTCGAACATCGCGACCTGTTGCTGTGGATCGACGCCATTGTGGCCAACGACCCGAATGCCCGGATCCTGTTGGACGGCAATTCCATGGGAGCGGCGACAGTGATGCTGGCAGCGGGCGACCCGCGGTTGCCGAAGAACGTCAAGGCCGCCATCGCCGACTGCGGCTACACCGGTCTTGAAGACCAATTCCTATACAGCGCCAGGCACCTCTACCATGCCCCAACATTTCTGGCACGCCCGGTGATCGGCATCATGAGTTCCATCGCACGCCGACGTGCCGGCTACGATTTCAAGGAAGCCTCATGCCTCAAGGCGTTGCGTCATACATCGATTCCCATGCTCTTCATCCATGGATCGGCCGATGATTTCGTCAATCCGACAAGTCTCGACCTCAATTTCCGGGCCTGTGCGAGCCCCGTCAAGCAAAAACTCATCGTTGCCGGAGCCGCTCACGCGATGTCGGCTTCGACCGACCCCAAACGATACTGGAAAACCGTCACAGCCTTTGTGCGCAAAATATTCAAGCTCAACAAGACCAAGGGGTTATCGGGATATATCGTTTTTAACTGATAGCACAATAACAGATGTATTCTTCAGTTCGCATGACAACAACGAAAAGACGAATCCTCCGGCCTGTTTTCGAGCAATCGCAATATTTCCTGCCATCCGTAGCTTGAACAGGATAGACGCCCAGTCACCTTGCGATATATGGCCTCGCTTACGCTACCGTAAGGTGACGAAACGCGACAAATCCTATAGAATTGGCGTTATTACTTGGAATACAGTTTTCATAGAAGGTCGAGGAAAGCGCACGTGTCAGTCATCAATTCACTGAAAAAGGGAACGCTGAAGCTAAGTCAGAAGGCTTTCCATCTGGGAAGCGGCTTCGAGCACCCGGTCAATACCGAGGATCCGGAAACACCGGATTTCAATGACGAGCGCCACCTTGCAACCGTAAAACCCGTCGATTTCTCAACGCTGCCCCATACCCACGAATGGGGGCCGGGCTACCCCACCAAGCTTTTCGTCGACGAGAAGACCGGATTGCTGACCGTGACCACCGCCGGCAATCCTCCGATAGACGACGACATGTCCATTTATGACCTCTATGTCGACCGCGCGCAACGCATGGGCGATGACCCGCTGTACAGCTTCAAGGTCGGCAACAAATGGGTCACCAAAACCGCCAACGAATTCCTCGAGGACGTACGCGGAGTGGCCAAAGGCCTGATGCATTACGGTCTTGACAAGGGCGACGGCGTCTCCTTCATGTCCCATACTTCTTACGAATGGGACGTTGTCGATGCGGCCGTAATGGCCGTGGGCGGCGTGCTGGCAACCATCTACGACACCGATTCTGCTGAGCAGATACGCAACATCGTCAACAATTCCGATTCACGCCTGCTCATCGTCGAGACCAACGACATGCGCAAAAAGGCCGATGGAGCCGTCGAAGACTGCCCAACGCTGGAAAAGATCTATACGCTCGAGGCGGGCGCACTCGAGGAGCTGCGCGATTACGGAAAATCGGTAACCGACGAAACGCTCGACCAACGCATCGATTCCATCAAGAAGACCGACCTGTGCTCCATCGTCTACACCTCCGGTTCCACCGCAGCGCCCAAGGGCGTCGAGATGACGCACGAGCACTATTGCACCACGGCGCTGAACCTGCGTGACTACATGCCCAAGCTGCTGCAACAAAAAGGCAAATCCGTCCTGCTCTTCCTGCCGCAGGCACACACCTTCGCACGCGCGGTCAACTACATCGTGGTCGCCAGCGACCTGCACATCTACATCGCCGGCGGCATCAAGACGCTGATCGGCGACCTGCAGGTCGCCAAGCCGGCCGTCACCATTCTCGTGCCCCGAGTACTGGAGAAGGTCTACAACGCCGCCTCGCAGAAGGCCGGGAACGGCCCCAAGGGCGTCGCATTCGCCGCGGCTGTGGTGGCGGCACAGGAATACGAGAAGGAAATGAGCGAAAACGGCAAGGCCAGCTTCACCACACGTGCACGCCGCGCCGCCTTCGATCCGATCGTCTACAAGTCGTTGCGCGAGGTTCTTGGCGGACAGGCCGAATGGTTCGTCGCGGGCGGTGCCCCGCTCGACCCGGAACTGCTCGCCTTCTTCCGCGGTGCCAATGTGCCCGCCTACGAAGGCTACGGCCTGACCGAAACCACCGCTCCCTGTGCGTTCAACCCGAAGGGCACCCCATTCCACGAAGGATCCGTCGGCATCCCCTACCCCGGTTTCTCGATTCGCTTGGGTGAAGACGGCGAGATCCAGGTCAAGGGCACCTGTGTCTTCCCTCGTTACCACAAGAACGATGAGGCGACCGAACTCGCCTTCACTCCCGACGGCTGGTATGCCACCGGCGATCTTGGCCGTATCAGCGACGACGGTTTCCTTTATATCACCGGTCGCAAGAAGGACCTCATCATCACCGCAGGCGGCAAGAACGTCGCCCCAGGGCCGATCGAAGAGATCATCCAACGCTGCCCGTTCGTCTCTCAGGCTCTGGTGCTCGGCGACAAGCGCCCGTTCATCTCCGCGCTCATCACACTTGACGAGATCTCGTTGCGTTCCTGGCTCGACGCCGCCGGTCTCGACCGTGACATGTCCATGGAAGAAGCTTGCAAGAACGCCGTGGTCCGCGCCGAGGTGCAGAAGTGGGTCGACAAGGCCAACGAAGGCGTATCGCGCGCCGAATCCGTACGCAAGTTCATCCTGCTGCCCGAAGAGTTCACGCAGGAGAACGGCCTGATGACTGCATCGATGAAGGTCAAGCGCCCCGCAGTCATCAAGCACTATGCCAATCTGCTCAACACACAGATGTACACCAAGAAGAAGTAAGCCGAAAACAGGAATGTTTTATCTACTCGGAGTGGCCGCTGATGAGATTTTCATTGGTGGCCACTTCCGTTTTGAATGAACATTTGGGATTTCAGTGCCAGCCAATAGCACCCTATCAGTTATTCATATGGCACAATGTGTGCATTTCGGCGGATTCGCGTCTAGTATAACAACGAGTGCCGCGAATTGAAACTCATTGAAATTTCGGCAATTGTTCGGCTGTGACACTGGTAACGAGTAAGCATTCACCACGAAGCGGGAGGGCAACCATGGACTGGAGCTTTATAGCCCGCAATGCCCACTACTTCGTCGATGCCGGTTATATGACCGTCTTCATCTCGTTGTTCGGAATCGTCTTTAGCATCGTTCTGGGCATCCTTTGCTCGGCCATCGAAACGGCGAATATCCCGGTTTGCAAACAAATCGTCCGCATTTATATCGAACTATCCCGTAATACACCATTGCTGGTCCAGCTGTATTTTCTTTATTTCGGACTGCCGAAACTCGGCGTCTCGTGGTCGGCGGAAACCTGCGCGATCGTCGGACTCGCCTTCCTGGGCGGGTCATATATGGCCGAGGCATTGCGCGGCGGTTTCGAAGCCGTTCCGCAAGTCCAACGGGAATCAGCGCAGATGCTCGGCTTCAGCCCGTCACAAATGCTACTGCATGTCACCGTGCCGCAGGCGCTTTCCACCGCCATTCCGGGAGTGGTGGCCAATATCATCTTCCTGGTCAAGGAATCTTCGGTGGTCTCGGCCATTGCACTGGCGGACGTCATGTACGTCACCAAGGACTTGATGGGTCAGACCTACAACACCTACGAATCGTTGACTTTGCTGATCGTCACCTACCTGATTATCCTCCTGCCGATCTCCATCATCGGCACGGTGGCCGAGAGGAGGTTCGACTATGCACGGCGCTGAGATACTGCTGCAGCCGGGCGTCTTCCCGCGTCTGCTGCAAGGATTGTGGGTCACGATCTGGATTGCCGGGGTCTCCGTCCTGCTTTCGTTGCCGGTCGGGCTGATTGTCGGTTGGCTCATGACCATGCGAAATCCGATCGTGCGGTTTGTGATGCGTGTCTATCTTGATTTCATCCGTATCATGCCGCAGCTGGCCCTGCTGTTCATCGCCTTCTACGGTTTCGCACGCGCCTTCAATTGGAATCTCGACGCCACCGGCGCCTGCGTGCTGGTCTTCGTGCTTTGGGGCGGGGCCGAGCTCGGCGATCTGGTGCGTGGCGCATTGGAATCGATTCCTCGCACGCAGTATGAATCGGCTCAGGTGCTTGGTCTCAATTCGTGGCAGACCTTCAGCAGGGTCATCCTCCCTCAGGCCCTGTGCCGCCTGCTTCCCGCCAGCGTCAACCTCATTACCCGTATCGTCAAGACCACCTCGTTGGCCGCGCTGTTGGGTGTGATTGAAGTGATCAAGGTGGGCCAGCAGATTATCGATGCGAACCGCTTCCAATATCCGGATGCGACGCTGTGGATCTACGGCGTGATCTTCTTCATGTATTTCTTCGTATGTTGGCCGCTCTCCCTTGTGGCCAGAAAGCTTGAAAAGAGGTGGGCCCATGACTGATACGACGGTTACGACGATTCCAACATCACGAGCGAACGCGAACGCCCCGCACGAAACCCTGCATATCCGGCATATCACCAAACAATACGACAATGCAGACAAACCGGTGCTGAACGACATATCCTTCGACGTGCCGGCCGGCCAAGTGTTCGTCATCCTCGGGCCTTCCGGCTCGGGCAAGTCCACGTTGCTGCGCACCATCGCCGGCCTCGAGCCCATTCAGAGCGGCGACATCGCCATCGGCGACGAGGTGCTACGCGCTTCCGGCAAGAAGAAGGACACCGGCAAATCCAAAGCGGCAGGTGCGGCCAATTCCCAAGATAGAAACATCGACACGAATCCTGTCAAGGTCGGCATGGTCTTCCAAAGCTACGACCTCTTCCCCAACAAAACCGTACTCGGCAACATCATGCTCGCGCCAGTACTGGTGCAGAAACGCAAGAAAGCGGAAGTCAAGGCCGAAGCCATCCAGCTGTTGAAACGCGTGGGCTTGGCCGACCGTCAAGACGCTTGGCCGCACGAGCTTTCCGGCGGACAGCGCCAGCGCGTCGCCATCTGCCGCGCCTTGATTGAACACCCTCAGATCATGCTCTTCGACGAGGTGACCGCTGCGCTCGACCCCGAAATGGTGCGGGAGGTACTTGACGTTATCGTCGAACTTGCCGACAGCGGCCAGACCATGCTCATCGTCACCCACGAAATGGCATTCGCCCGCGCGGTAGCCGACCATATCATCCTGCTTGCAGACGGAAGCATTGTCGAAGAATCCGACGACGCGGAACAGTTCTTCACCCATCCACAATCCGAACGCGCCCAGCAGTTCCTGAACACGTTTACGTATGCTCGTGAGAGACAATAGCCGATATTTTTTATCAGCTCAAACCGAACAACAAACAAAGGGAGGTCGAAATGATGAACCGGAACTTACCGAATATGAGCGTGACGGCACGAATGTGCAGCGCTACGGAGCCGAACCGATGTCAACTCATGGCCTCCATGTCTCGCTGATCCGCATTCACCAGATCTGACATCTTGGGTTTGCCGATCCATTACGTAGATATACCGATTTGAATCTGCAATGGACAAACCCGTGCAACATTGGAATTTCGATATTCCATCTTTTCAGATAGAACCATCACTTTTTATATTCACTTCCGATATTACTTAGTAAAAGAAAAGAAAGAAACAACCATGACAACGAATGTATTGAAACGTGCGGCACAAGTAGCGATCTCAGCGGCAGCGGCCGTGGCTATGCTGGCAGGATTCGCCGCATGCGGCCCAAGCGGAGCGACACCGAGCAGTGACAATAATTCCGGTTCCGGCACCTCCGGCGCAGGCAAACAGCAAAGCGCACGCACCCTTGCGGAAATCAAGAAATCCGGTAAGCTCAAGGTCGCCGTTTTCTCCGACAAGGCACCGTTCGGCTACGTCGACAAAGATGGCAAGAACCAAGGTTACGACATCATCTTCGCCGAACGTCTGGCCAAAGATCTCGGCGTAAAACCGGAATACACCACCGTCGACCCGGCGGCCCGTGTCGACGTGCTCGCCAGCAACAAGGTCGACGTCACCCTTGCCAACTTCACCGTCACCCCCGAGCGCGAAGAGAAGGTCGACTTCGCCAAGCCATACATGAAGGTCGCGCTGGGCGTGGTCTCCCCCGACTCCAAGCCGATCAAGAGCGTCGACGAGCTCAAGGGCAAGACGCTGATCATCGCCAAGGGCACCACCGCCGAGCCGTACTTCGCCAAGTACCCCGACATCAAGCTACAGAAGTACGACCAGTACGCGGACGCCTACAACGCTCTGCTCGACGGGCGCGGCGATGCGATGAGCACCGACAACACCGAAGTGCTCGCCTGGGCCAAAGCCAACAAGGGCTTCACCGTCGGCATCACCAAGCTCGGCGACGAACAGCCCATCGCCCCCGCCGTGCAGAAGGGCAACAAGGAACTGCTTGACTACATCAACGAAGAAATCGTGAAGCTCGGCCGCGAACAGTTCTTCCACAAGGACTACGAGCAGACCCTGAAGCCGGTCTACGGCAGCTCCTCCAACCCAGACGACATCGTAGTTGAAGGCGGCAAGATCTGATTTATTCACTGGCTTGACAATAAAGCCAAGAAATAATCGGTCACTACAAGTTGTGCCCGCTAATTCGTATCAATTACGATTAGCGGGCACAACAGTTTACGGAACAGGCTCATTTTCTCAAGCTAATGATTTAAGATACATTTAATTCGTGCCTTTCCCTCTCTGAGGGGTCTGGGAAGTGGAAGCCGGATGTCCCTATGTTTCATGGGGCCCAGCGTCCGCGCTTTTCAAGCTACTTGTATCAGAAGCCTAGACGCTCGAGCTGCTTGGGGTCGGACTGCCAGCCTTTGGCGACCTTGACGTGCAGGTCGAGCTTGGACTTCTGGCCGACGATACGGTTGACGGCGGTGCGCAGGCGCTTTTTGACCTGGACCAGATGCTCGGCACGGTGACCGATGATGATGGGCTTCTGCGAGTTGCGCTCGACATAGATAGAGACCATGACGTGGGCCTTGCCGTCTTCGGTTTCGGGATTGTCAGACTCCCCGGGACGGTCGATGGAGTCGACGACCACGGCCAGCGAGTGCGGCAGCTCATCGTCCAACTCCTCGAGAAACGCTCCGCGTACCAGCTCGGCGATGGTATCCTCGGGCTTCTCCTCGGTGATCTGGTCGTCGGGATACATCTGCGGGCCTTCGGGTATGTTGTCGATCAGCACGCGCTTGACTTCTGAGACGTTGTCGTGGCCCAGAGCGCTGACCGGCACCACGTCGGTGAAATCGGCGAACTGGCTGATCTCGATGAGCTTGGCCATCAGCTCCTGACGGTTGAGCTCGTCGATTTTGGTAACGATGGCGATCAGGGGCACCTTCCAGACGAACTTGCCATGTTCATGGTCATCGTTGCGTTTATTATTTTGAGCACCGTTTCCACTTTTGCCAGCACCGGTATGCTGTTTGCTGCTTTCGCTGCCATCCTTGACCTTGCGCGCGAACTCACTACGCAGCCGGCTCAGGATGCGCTTGTCCCCCGGACCGATCTCCTGATCGGCGGGCAGCAGGAATGCGATCTCGTCCACGTCGCTCAACGACTCATCCACCACGTCGTTCAGACGCTGCCCCAGCAAGGTGCGCGGACGGTGGATGCCGGGAGTGTCAACCAACACCAGCTGGGCGTTGTCGGTGGTCAGGATCCCACGAATGGCCTTGCGTGTGGTCTCCGGACGCGAGGAGGCGATGGCGACCTGCGTGCCGATCAATGAATTGATCAGCGTGGACTTGCCGACGTTCGGACGTCCGACCACCGCCACAAAACCGGAACGATATGGCTTGTTGCCTTCATCCGGCTGTGTGTTGTTCGCTTTATCAGTCATGTTGTTCGTTTTCCTTTACGTCCTGTTTCATGTTTTCATCGGTTTTATTATCATCGTCTTCAGATTTGAATGTTGCCGGCTCCACCACGATGGTCGAAACCTTCTTGCGACGGCCTGCAGAATCGACGGCGGTCAGGCGCAAGCCTCGTGTCACCGCGCTCATCCCGACGATTGGCACGCGGCCGAGCAACTTGGTCAGCAAGCCATAGACGGTGTCCACATCGTCCTCGTCGATATCGACCTCAAAGAGCTCCTCGAGGTCGGCGATCGGCGTGCGGGCAGGCATCTGCCACTTGCGCTCCCCGACCTTTTTAGGCTCGGTGTGCTGGATGCGGTCGTGCTCGTCCTCCAGCTCGCCGACGATCTGTTCGATGGCGTCCTCGATGGTCACCAATCCGGCTATGCCGCCGTATTCATCGATGACCACAGCTACATGCTGACGGGTGCGCTGCATCTCGTGGAACAGATCATCGACCGGCTTGGATTCCGGTACCAGCATCGGTTCCCGGCAAATCGATTTGACTTCGCGCGTTCGAGCCTCCGGGTTGAAGGCCGTGGCGCGCACGGCGTCCTTCAGGTAGGCCATACCGACCAAATCATCAACGTCTTCGCCGATGATCGGGATACGCGAGAAGCCGGAACGCGAGCACAGCTGCAGAAAATGCTCAAGCGTGGAATCGGATTCGACGCAGATCATGTCGGTACGCGGCACCATGATTTCGCGGGTCAAGGTGTCGGAAAGCATGAGCACATTGCGCAGCATCTCGGCAACCTCGGGGTCGAAATCATCGGTTTCGACCAGCCGATCGATGGTCGCACGCCCCTGCTCGCGCTGGATCTTCTCGAGTTCTTCGTCGTCGGAAAGCTCGTCCTCCTTGTCGCGACGGCGCTGGTCTTTGCCTTCTCCGGCCTTGGCGAAAGGCGTCAAGGCAACCGCCAGTGAAATAGTGCCGGAGAATCGCATCATTACGTCGAGCGGCTTCGACGCGCCTGCGGAACGCGGACGCAGCAGCACCGACACCACCGCCACAATCAACGCGAAAATCACGCCGGTGACCAGCGCAACCCACAGCGGCTGCGAAACCAGCATCACGATGATGGCGACCAAAACCCCGTCGAAGACGTTGCAGAAAATACGGAAGAACGCGCAGGAACCTGAGGTTGCATAGCGGTCGACGATCAGCTTCTGCACCTTGTGGACCTTACGAATCTGCTTGGTCTGCGCAAACTTGCCGAGGTCGTCATCATCGGTCTGAATCTCGATGATCCGGTTGTTGAGGCTGGCCTTGGTGACGCGTGAAACCGCGGATTCGCTCGATGCCATCATCAGCGACAACCACACCAGCAACGCCGCCACGATGACGAGCACCACCACGGTGACCATGGTCAAGGTATCCATTTTCTTACGTACTTTCCTAGTTCTTCTCACCGTTTAACGGCTTATCAATGTTACGCCCAGAGGCATGGTTCGCGTCCCATTGGGCCAGCAAATCCGTGGAACCCGCCGGCAACTCGGCCTGCGGCACCGGCTGGTCGCGCACGGCGAAGAAGGTAAGCAACAACTGACGTTGCAGACCGAACATCTGTCTCTCCTGTACAGGGTCGACGTGATCGTAGCCGAGCAGGTGCAGAGTACCGTGAATGGCCAGAAGCATCATCTCGTCCATCGTGGAATGTCCGGCAGCCGCAGCCTGCTGCGCGGCGACCCACGGGCAGATGACGATATCGCCCAACACGCCTTCCATGATCTTGCCATCCTCGCCCGGACGCAGCTCATCCATGGGGAAGCTCATGACGTCGGTCGGCCCCTCGAGCTGCATCCAGCGCATGTGCAGCTGGGCGATCGGATCGGGGTCGACGAAGAGTATGGTCAGGTCGGACTGCGTGCTCACCTGCATGCGTTCCATCACCCACAAACCCAGGTCGGAGAAGAGTTTCGGATCGATCTGCCAGACCGTCTCATTGGTGACTTCGACGCTCAACGGCGTTCCTTTCCGTTCGGTTTGTGCCCGGATTGTTCAGCGGCATGGGCGTCATAGGCCTCAACGATCTTGCCGACCAGCTCATGACGCACCACGTCCTGCGCACCGAGATGGGCGAAGCTGATGCCATCGATATGCCCAAGGATCGATTCGATGGATTTGAGCCCCGAATGCGGCACGGCCAGATCGATCTGGGTGACGTCACCGGTGATGACCATCTTGGTGTTGAAGCCGAGACGGGTCAAAAACATCTTCATCTGCTGTTCGGTGGTGTTCTGCGCTTCGTCAAGGATGACGAACGCATCGTTCAAGGTGCGGCCGCGCATGTAAGCGAGCGGCGCGACCTCGATGGTTCCGTCGGTCATGTAGCGGTGCATCTGGCCGGCGCCGAGCATATCGGAAAGCGCGTCATAGAGCGGACGCAGATACGGGTCGACCTTGTCGTTCAGCGTACCAGGCAGGTAGCCGAGGCTTTCGCCGGCCTCGACCGCCGGACGCGTAAGGATGATGCGGCTAACGCGACCATCTTCGAAAGCACGCACCGCCTTGGCGACGGCGAGATAGGTCTTGCCGGTTCCTGCCGGTCCGATGGCGAAGGTGATGGTATTGGCATCGATTGCTCGAACATAGAAGACCTGACCGGCGGTTTTCGCACGGACAGGCTCGCCGTTGGCGAACGCGATGACACCTGGGACATGGCGATTGGCGAAGGAACGTTTGGCTTGCGAATCATAGTCTTCGTCATCGGTACCGAAACGGGATTTCGTACGCTGGCCCACCCCAGCACCGGCGAATCCGCGCGTATACGAATGCTGCGCATAACCGCGTCCGCGACCGCCGTCACCCATCAGGCCGGCCTTCTTGCCGACCTGCCGGGCCTCGAGCATCCGCCGCACGTTCATCGCATCGGCCGGCGCCTTGTACGCCGCGTCGATGATGTTGTTCAGCACGTCGAAGACCTTGTCGGCCTCGACGTCATCACGCTTGTTGTAAGCGGCGATCTCGATGCGATTGCCCCGTACGAACACGTTGACTTCGGGGAATGCGTGCTGCACTTCGGCAAGCACCTTGTCGCCCGAGCCCAGTACGGCAACCGGATCGAGTTCGGTAGGAATGGTGATGACACGTTTCGCGCTGGCCACCCCTGCCTACTCCTCCATCGTTTCGCCGGTCAGCACATGGGCATGCACATGGAAGACGGACTGCCCGGCATCCTTGCCCGAGTTGAAAATGAGACGGAACGCACCATGGAATTCCTTATCCGCAATGGACTGCGCGACCTCGACGATATGCGCGAGTTCGGCGGGATCGGCCTTGGCCAGTTCGGCCACGTTGGCATAGTGCTTCTTCGGCACGACCAGCACATGGACCTTCGCCTTGGGGTTGAGGTCGTTGAACGCGTAGGTGGTGTCGTCCTCATACACCTTGGTGCTCGGGATCTCACCCGCGATGATCTTGCAGAACAGGCAATCGTCGGCCATATATGCTCCTTGGATAAAAGCTTCTCGGACGCTGTTGCGCCCTACTCCCCCATGCTATTAGCCCGCACGGATAATTACGCTGGCGATTACACGCGCCGATCGTAAAATGTTCGCACAACGTACGTCAAACGCGACGAAGGCATTATTTTCCCCGCAACGATCATTCAGGCGAACCGTCCGAGCGTTCGTGCCAACAGCGACAAAGCCACCGGTCCGGCGGTCGAGGCGCGCATGATGTTGCTGCCGAGCACACAGACCTCGGCACCGGCGTCGGTGAATTGCCCGACCTCGTCATCGCTGATGCCGCCTTCGGGGCCAACCACGACGTAAATCGTGCGCGGTTTGCCGTCATCCAGACAACGCTGTTCGAGTGCGGCGACCTTGCGCTCGATGCCGTCCCAAGTCGCCGTCGCGTCTTGGTGCAGTACAATCACAAGCTCATGATGGACGCAGGCCCGCCGGCAGATCGCCACAACGCCTTTGGTGTTCACACACTCATCCAGCGCGGGTTTCCACGCGCGACGCGATTGTTCCGTGGCGGCCACCAGCGTCTGGTCCCATTTTCGGTCGGTACGCCCGGCCTTCCACTTGGAAATCGAACGATTGGCCTGCCAAGGTATAACCTCGTCCACGCCGATCTGCGTAGCCATATCGATGGCCTCAACGTCATGTCCGGTTTTCGCGAGCGCCTGCACTAGAGCCAGCCTGGTGACCGGCTGCTCAACCGTCGTGAATTCCGAGACCTTGACCAGCCCGTTTTGCGTATCAGCCACTTCGGCGTCGATGCATAGGCCCCGTCCGTCAGAAAGCTGGAGCCTATCTCCGTTTTGCAGGCGCATGGCACCCATCGCGTGCCGTTTGATGGCAGGCGGCAGGGTTATCGTCCAGCCTGCGCGCAGCTCGTCGCGATTGACCGGCACGTCGTCGTTCTCGGCGTCGAATACAAAAAGTGGACTTGTCATGATTCAAGGCTACCGGAGCCTCGGACGAATCGGTTTTACGGCTGGCTTCGATCATTATTTTAAGGCCATTAATGGATATTCAATAAAGCCATACCATCCATGTCCTCGGCTCATTCGCAAGCCAGAACCTACATATGCAGAATATCGTCACGGGAATAGTAGACGGCACCGGCTCGCGGATATTCGCCGGTGAGCTCCGGAATCGTGACGAAACGATAGCCTTTCTTTTTAAGCTTTTCGATGACACCGGGCACGGCCTCGACGGTATGCGGGTGGATATCGTGCATCAGCACGATGGCGCCCGGCTCGATCTGCGACATGATTTTGCGCGTCAAGCTCGCCGAAGTGGCCCCATTCGACCAGTCGTAAGAGTCCACACCGTAAACGGCCACGGCGGCACCTGTCTTCTGGCCGATATACGTACGGCTCGCCTCGTCTACGGCGCCATGCGGGGGCCGGACAAGACTGACGGGAAGCCCTGTGGCCGAAGCGATGGCTTCGCCGGTATCGTCGAGCTGCTGCCGCTCGTGATGGTTCTGCATGATGGCCGGCAGGTCCTCATGGCTCCAGGTATGGCTTTCCACCGGGAAGCCAGCCTGAGAGACCTCACGTGCGAGCGCCCCACCGTCGGCCTGCACCTTCTGGCCCATCTCAAAGAACGTCGCGGCGGCGTTCGCGGCTTTGAGACCATCTACCAGTCTTGGAGTCAACGTCGGATCCGGTCCGTCGTCAAAGGTCAGCGCCACGCAATGTTGTGCGCCACAATCGATGCCTTTTGTCTTGTTATGCGCAGCTACGGCTTTGTCCGCCGCAGCATAGAGAGCATCTTCGTCACGTTTGCAAACAGAGTAGGGGGCCGCCTTCGTAACGTCGGCGTTTGCTCGATCGATCTGCTTATTGAGTTGTGCCAACGTTCCGGCATCGATGCTGCTTTTCTGCGATTTTGCAAAACCTGCCGCGCCGTCAGACACGAACTTCAGTTCAACCTGAGCGGTATTGGAAGCCCCGGCATCTGAATCATACAGAACAAACAGGGGTTTGAACGCCTTGTTGAGCATCGCAATCTGCCGTTGCAGTGTTGCCGTCCAGGCACGTTCCCGTTTGGTTTCAGCGTTGAGTTTCGGGGTTAGTTGACGGGTCGTGCAGGCCATGACGGGATTGGCAAATTCCTCCGCCGCAATCTGTTTACGTTGATTCTGTGCGATCTTCAAAGCGCTTCGTACCTGTTCAGGAGTATGCCCGGACAGGGTTTTCGAGTGAGAGCCGTCGTCCGTTCCAGCTTGCCTGACCAATGCAGCATCTTGCGCGATCACCGTATCCAGATGCGCAGCGGCCAGCTTATACGAATTCCCCCACTGCACACACTGCCCCATACCCTTGCGGTAGTAGGAATACACCGGATTAAACAAAGCTACACCTAAGGCCGCAACCAGTGCAACCACCAGGACCACCACCAAGACGACACGCGTGCCACGTTTCTTTCCGCTTTTCCGTGACTGCTGCACTTGTGCCATATCGTCCCCAATTCCGGTGTATCCAACCAACAAGCTCTTATTCTATCGTGTGTCCGTTAAAAATATTCGCTTGATTGATACGGAACCGATATTTAACTTTGTGGCAGTATTCTCACGGAATCAGGCAAGAATAAATCCCGATTCTCAGTAATCGAATAAAGTCTTTCGACACACCGGGCTGCCAAACAGCGACGGATTGGTGTATAGTATTATCTGTTGCTTAAACGACACCTGCCCAGGTGGCGGAATGGTAGACGCGCTAGCTTGAGGTGCTAGTTCCTATAATTTTACAGGAGTACGGGTTCAACTCCCGTCCTGGGCACGAATATTGAAAGTCTGAAACCCCTTGGAAATCAAGGGGTCTTAGTGTATCTGGCCACTTTTAGGTGCCAAGTTTGGCAGCGTTTTGGCAACAGATGACACAAAATGGCACAGTTTATAGCGACTTCGTTATCAAAGGACTTCAGAGTATGCGGATCATCAATATCGAGTCGGTCGACGACGAACGGGTGGCCGCGTACGTAAGCCTGACCGAAGCGCAGCTGCGCAACCGGCTTGAGCCGGAAAAGGGCATTTTCATCGCTGAATCGCCCAAGGTCATCGACCGGGCTCTGGCCGCCGGACGCGAACCGGTCTCGCTGCTGGTCGAGGAACCCTGGCTTGCCGGCATGGCCGATATGTTCGAGCGCATAGACCAACGCTGGGGCAAGGACGTTCCCGTGTATGTCGCCTCTCCTGAACAACTGAAAAAGCTGACCGGCTATCGTCTCCATCGTGGAGCGCTGGCCGCTATGCGTCGCTGGAAACTGCCGAGTGTCGCGGAACTGTGCAAGAACGCACGTCGGATTGCGGTGATGGAGAATATCGTCGACCACACCAATGTCGGCGCGCTGATGCGTTCGGCCGCCGCGCTTGACGTCGACGCCGTGTTGGTTACGCCTTCCTGCGGAGACCCGCTCTACCGTCGGGCGGCCCGAGTCTCCATGGGTACGGTATTTCAGGTCCCGTGGACGCGTATCGATGCCGAAACGCTGGGCGCCGACAACCCTGATCACCACGATGCACTATCAGGGAACACCGCCGACAAAACAGACCCCGCAGCCGACGACAGCAACCGTATGGGAAACAGCGACTCTCGAAATCTCCACACCAAAGAGGAGGACCGGAAATACTGGCCGGTCCGAGGGCTCAAGGAATTGCACGAGTTGGGCTTCACCACCGTCGCGATGGCGTTGACCGACGATTCCATCAGTCTGGATGAGCTGACCCGACGTCTTGACAATGATCCGCAGAATCCCGACCATATCGACAAGCTTGCCCTCGTTTTCGGCACGGAAGGCGACGGGCTTTCGCACCGCACCATCGCCAACACCGACCTCACCGTCAAGATTCCGATGAGCAACGGCGTCGACAGCCTCAACGTGGCCGCTTCCAGCGCCGTCGCCTTCTACGCGACACGAGCGAAGAAAAATTAGACGTTTGCAGACTTCCTAGGCGTTTCGCGTCGGCTCAATCCGATACAGTGATTGATAGAAGTGGTCGTGTGCAACGAAGAACGCCTCACGGCTCCGCAGGTGGTGCAAGTACGGTTCCTATTGCATCGGCACTTGGGCCGGAGAATGAAAATGACTGGTAGAAAGCAGTAATCAGGAGGTCAGGAATGGCGAAGAATCCCAAAATACTGGCTATTGTATTGGCGGGCGGCGAAGGCACGCGTCTGATGCCGCTGACAAGAGACCGCGCCAAACCTGCGGTGCCGTTCGGCGGCGTCTATCGTCTCATCGATTTCCCGCTCAGCAATCTGGTCAATTCGGGCTATTCGCAGATCGTTGTATTAACGCAATACAAATCTCATTCGCTTGACCGCCATATCTCCAAGGTATGGCGTTTCTCCCCCCTGCTCGACGCGTACGTCTCCCCCGTCCCAGCGCAGCAACGGCTCGGCAAGCATTGGTATCTGGGGTCTGCGGACGCGGTGTACCAGACCATCAACATCATCGAGGACGAACAGCCCGACTATGTGGTCATCGTCGGCGCCGACCATGTCTATCGCATGGATTTCAACCAGATGCTGAAACAGCATATCGAGTCCGGTGCCGCATTCACCGTCGCCGGCATCCGTCAGCCCATCGAGGCTTCCAATCAATTCGGGGTCATCGACGTCGACCCGGAGCATCCCCATATGATCCGCGGGTTCAAGGAAAAGCCCGAAACCACCGAGGGACTGCCGGGGCATCCCGACCAGATACTGGCCTCCATGGGCAATTACATCGCCAATACCGACGCGCTTTTCGATGCGCTAGCACGCGATGAAAAAGCCGAAAACACCAAGCACGACATGGGAGGCGACATCGCCCCCTACTTCTCCGAACGGCACGAAGCCGGCGTCTATGACTTCAGCGAAAACGAGATTCCCGGAGCCACCGGCTACGACCGCGCCTACTGGCGCGACGTGGGCACCATCAAACAGTTCTATGAGGCCCACATGGACCTGATCGAATACAATCCCCCGTTCAACCTCTACAACCAGGATTGGCCAATCTACACGCTTTCCGGCAATCTTCCGCCGGCCAAGTTCGTCCGTTCGGAGACCAACCGCATCGGGCGGGCCACCGAGTCCATCATCTCCCCCAGCGTCATCGTTTCGGGCGGAGACGTGCAGCATTCGGTGCTTTCGCCTAATGTCCGTATCAATTCATGGTCGCAGGTCGTTGATTCCATTCTCTTCGATGGAGTCATCGTCGGCCGCCGCGCACGTGTCTGCAAGGCCATTCTCGACAAAAACGTCATTTTGGAAGAGAATGCGACCGTGGGCATCGACCATGAGCACGACCTTGCCCGAGGCTTCACCGTTAAAGACGGCATCACCATCGTGCCGAAGCATACGGTCATCAAGGACTAAAAATTCTTAGTCACTTTTCAAAACGCACGATCGCAAAACTGACGATCGCAAATCATGATATTGCCTTGAATATTGCGAAACCGCCGTACCCGGATAATCTTGGGTTCGGCGGTTTCATGATGCCTTGTAAGGCTCAATCCGCAATCAGTATTTCGGCATGTTGTCGAAGTTGAAGCCGATGGCCTCCAGCTGTTCGCGGCCTTCCGGTCGGATCATATCGAGCGTCCAGCGCGGTTGCCATGTCCAGTCGATGCGGAATTCCTCAACCAGACCGGCCAAGGTCGAGGCGCATTCATCCTCAAGCAGGTCGGTCAGCGGGCAAGCGGGAGTCGTCAGCGTCATCGTAATGATGGCCCGTCCCTTTTCGTCGATCTCGATGCCGTAGACCAGGCCGAGGTCGATGACGTCGATGCCGAGCTCGGGGTCGATGACCTGATGCAGCGCTTCCCGCACGTCGGCGGCCGTGGCCTTGCCGATGTCATTGAACGAAGTCAGCGGAATACCGGTCTCATCGTCTTTGACGGTGTCACCTGCGGATTGTGCAGAAGCCTCTGCCGTTGCAGGATCCGTTTCATCCTGTCGGTCGAACTTGTCGAGCGAACCCACCGCGTGGGGATTGGCAACGGCGGCCTGGCCCTTTTCCTCACTGCCGAGCGCCTTGACCGCTGAATCGAGAATCGAGGATTGCGGTGTCGGAACGAGATTGTCTTGGCTTTCCATGTTGCCTCCTGTTGCGGTGAAACCATACACCATTATGTCATGTCTTCAGTTCGATTACACAAGCGAATAGCATAATCAGCCTATCCACAAAATGCCGATACCAGAGTTCGTAAACGGCCTGCCTGCGCTGGTATCGGAATGCGGCAACGATTCTTGAGCCTGCCGGATTATTGCCGGTCGGACGTTTGGCTTATTTGTCCGCCGCCAACGCCTTGGCGAGCGAATCCTTGAGACCGGCCCATCCCAGCAGCGCGCATTTGATGCGCATCGGGTATTTCGAAACGCCTTGGAACACCACGGCATCGCCCAACGCCTCTTCGTCGGCATCGCTGTCCAAGCCGGCACCACGGGATTTCATCAGCTTCTGGAACACGCCTTCAAGCTCCATGGCTTCTTCGACGGTCTTTCCGTCGACCAGATCGACCATCATCGACAGGCTGGCCGTGGAGATGGAGCAACCGCTGCCGTCCCATACCAAACGCTCGATCTTGTGCGGTTCGTCCTGCGAGACCTCGACATGGACCGTCACCTGATCGCCGCAGGTCGGGTTGAACTGGTGTGACTCCCCCGGCGTGCAGTATTCGTGGCTGGCACGTACCGTCGTCTCCCCGGTATCGCTGCTTTCATTCGGCTCGATCGTGACGTCGGAGGCGAAATGCTCCTTGCCATGCGGATGTTTCGAGGCGTCGAGAATGACCTCCTGATACATCTGCTCGAGATCGTCGCCGCTCATGCCAAAATCACTCATATTCACACCTCAAAAAACGCGCGGACCTTACCGGCCGTTTCGACTACTTGCTTGGCCTCCTCGACGGTATTGTACACGCCGGTCGAAGCACGGGACGAAGCGAACAGGCCGAAGTGGCGGTGAACGGGCTGGGCGCAATGATGACCGACACGCACGGCGATACCCTGTGCATCGAAGAACTGACCGACGTCATGCGGGTGCACGCCTTCGACATCGAAGGAGACCGTACCGATGCGGTCCTTGGTCTCCACCGGACCGAGCACGCGGAAACCGGGGACATCGTTCAACTTCAAGAGTTCCGCGGTGATGGCCTTTTCATGGGCTTCGACGTTTTCCATGCCGATGTCGCGCATCCAGTCGGCGGCAACACCCGCAGCCACGACCTGCGCCACCGGCTGGGTTCCGGCTTCGAAGCGTTCCGGTGGAGCCATATACTGCGCCGGCTTGTCCAGCCAGGCGAGCTCGACCATCGAACCGCCAAAGCTGGCCGGCGGCAAGGCTTCCAACAGCTCACGTTTGCCGTAAAGGAATCCGGCACCGGTGGGACCGTACATCTTGTGGGCGCTCCAGGCGGCAAAATCGACGTTCATCTTATGGAAATCGATCTTGAGATGGGGCACGGACTGGCAGGCATCGAGGATGAAGATGGCACCGACTTCGTGCGCCCGCCTGATGATCGGGTCAATGTCGGTGATGGCACCGGTGACGTTGCTGATATGGGTGATCGCCACAATCTTCGTGCGATCGGTGATGACCTCGTCGGCGGTGTCCGAGCGAACACGTCCGTCCTCGGTCAGATCGAACCACTTCAAGGTGGCACCGGTGCGCAGGGCCAGTTCCTGGAACGGAAGCAGCACGGAATGATGTTCGGCCTTGGAGACGACGATCTCGTCACCCGGACCGACGACGAAACGTTTGGCCGCTTCTCCCCCGCGTCCGAGCGAGGCATTGCCGATGGCCGTGGCCAGCAGATTCAGCCCTGCCGTGGCACCGGCGGTGACGACGACCTCTTCCTCGCCTTCTTCGTAGTTGGCGCCGACCAGCTTGGCGACCTTGGCACGTGCCTCCTCAAAGGCAACGGTGCTGCGAGCAGCCAGCTCATGGGCCCCACGATGGACCCCGGCGTTGATCGTCTTATAAAACTCCGACTCGGCGTCAATCACGCACTGCGGCTTCTGCGCCGTAGCCGCCGAATCAAAGTACACGAGCTGATGCCCATGTACCTCCTGATCCAAAATAGGAAACTGTTCCCTCAACCCAACAAAATCCACCATCATAGCCTTCAATCTTTAAGCTACCGCTCTCAATGACTTCTATTCAATCCTAATATTATTTTTCAGGCGAAAGCCTGCAAGATTTCGATACTCGATGTATCGAAATCTTCCAAAGCCCTAAAAAACCTGACCAACAAACGTTACATAAGCGGATTGGGGAAAAAATGCGATGCTGAGGAGTAAAGCTTGGCCTACCGGCCTGGAGGGTTCCGAAGCATTGTATATTTTCCCCAATCCGCGACCAACCCCTAAAAGTAGGTTAATCGCGAAACGTAACTGAGCAATCAGAGAAGAATCAGGCCATAGCCGATTCAGTCGTTCCCTCCGGCAGATACTGATCATATCCAGTCTCTTCGAGTTCATCAGCCAATTCCGGTCCACCGGTCTTGACAAAGCGTCCGCCGGCAAACACATGCACGATATCCGGCTTGATGTACTTGAGGATTCGCGTGTAATGGGTGATGAGCATGATGCCGAGGCCGGTGTTCTCCTTGGCGCGGTTCACACCTTCGGAGACGATGCGCAGCGCGTCGACGTCAAGGCCGGAATCGGTTTCGTCCATAATGGCGAACTTCGGCTTCAGCAGTTCGAGCTGCAGTACCTCAGCACGCTTCTTCTCGCCGCCGGAGAAGCCCTCGTTGACGGAACGTGAAGCGAATTTCTTGTCCATGCGAAGGTTCTTCATCGCATCCTGCAGTTCCTTGGCCCAAGTGCGGATGGCCGGAGCCTTGCCGTCGACCTCGGTCTTGGCGGTGCGCAGGAAGTTGGTCATGGAGACGCCCGGCACTTCGACCGGGTACTGCATCGCGAGGAACAGACCGGCCTTGGCACGCTCGTCGGCAGTCATCTTCAGGATGTCCTTGCCGTCGAGCAGCGCCTCGCCGGAGTCAACGAAGTACTTGGGGTGGCCGGCCAACGTGTAGGCCAGCGTCGACTTGCCGGAACCGTTGGGACCCATGATGGCGTGCGTCTCGCCGGAGTTGACGGTCAGGGTCGCACCTTTGAGAATCTGCTTGCGGCCTTCCTTGGTCTCCACCGATGCGTAGAGATCCTTGATTTCCAATGTAGACATTTACTTATCCTCCAATACCGCTTGCATATCGGCGCTTTCGCCGCGCGCGAGTCTGCGGTCTATGACATTCATAAGGTGTTCGGCGATGCTGGGCACGCCGATTTGTTCGATCAGGTCGGCGAAGAATCCACGGACCACAAGCTTGCGGGCCTCGGACTCCGTGATGCCGCGCGACTGCAGGTAGAACAGTTCCTCGTCATCGAAATGGCCGACGGAGCTGGCGTGGCCGGCACCGATGATGTTGCCGTTCTCGATCTCAAGGTTGGGCTCGGAATCAGCCACCGGGCCGGGGGTCAGCACAAGGTTGCGGTTGAGCTCGTAAGAGTCGGTGTTCGGCGCCTGCGGCTGGATGAGCGCATTGCCCACCCATGTCGAATGTGCGTCCTTGCCGTCGAGCGCGCCCTTGTAGACCACACGGGACTTGCACTCCGAATAGTTGTGCACCACCATCGTGCGATGTTCCAGATGCTGACCGGCTTCGGCGAAGTAGATGCCGAGCATGTTGAGGTCGCCTTGCGGTCCGCCGAACTCCTGATCCATACGGATACGCACGATGTCACCGCCGAGGGTGACCATCGCGTGACGCAGCGAGGCGTTGTCGCCGACATGGATGCGCTGGTTGCCCACGTGCTTGGAGCCCTTGTCCCATTCCTGGACGAAGGTCGTGGAGACGTGAGAATCACGCCCGGTGATGATTTCGACACCTTCGGCAAGACGGGCCAGACCCTGATGCCGCACGACGATGTCGCCATGCGTACGGTCGGCCACCTCGAGCACCAGATGCAGGGAATCAAGATCGGTTCCGTGTCCTTCAACGTCAACCAGAACCGGCTGATCCAGCTCGCCGGAGATGGAGACGACGACGGTCTTGCTGCCGCTGTTCCATTCGACGGCCGAAACGCGGTCGTTGGGCTTCATCACAGAGCCGGAAGGCGCCTGGCCACGCTCGATAACCGATTTGGTCACCTTGCTGTCGTCAATCGGGCTGCCGTCGATATTGCTGACAGTGACCTTGGTTTCACCGCTCGGGGTAAAGACGTCGAAGAACTCGCTGATACGATCAAGTGGCGTATAGCGCCAGTCCTCCTGCTTGCGTGTCGGCATCTTGAAGTCGTCCACCTCAAACGAGCGGGGCTCGTTGTCGGCACTGGACGGCATCGCCGCCGGTATCGCGTAGGGATCATTGGGGTCCGCTACTGGAATATTCACTTCTTGTTCGGCCATCGATCAGCCCACCGATCCTTCCATTTGCAACTCGACAAGCCTGTTGAGCTCCAACGCGTATTCCATCGGAAGCTCACGGCTGATCGGCTCCACGAAACCGCGCACAATCATGCCCATGGCTTCCTTCTCCTCAAGCCCTCGGCTCATCAGGTAGAAAAGCTGGTCTTCGGAGACCTTGGAAACCGTCGCCTCGTGCGCCATCGTCACGTCGTCCTCGCGGATGTCGACGTGCGGATACGTGTCGGAACGCGAGTAATCGTCAACCAACAATGTGTCGCAGACCACCGAAGAGCTCGAGCCCTTGGCGCCATCGATCACCTTGACCAGACCACGGTAGGCGCAGCGTCCGCCTCCACGTGAAATCGACTTGGCGACGATGGTGGAGCTGGTGTGCGGAGCGAGATGGATCATCTTGGCGCCCGTGTCCTGATACTGGCCCTTGCCTGCGAAGCTCAACGACATGGTGGAGGCCTTGGCGTACGGCTCGGCCAGGATGCAGGACGGGTATTTCATACTCGCCTTGGAACCGATGTTGCCGTCGACCCATTCCATGGTGCCGCCCTCTTTGACGTAGGCGCGCTGGGTGACGAGATTATAGACGTTGTTCGACCAGTTCTGCACCGTCGTATAGCGGACGCGCGCGTTCTTGCCGACAATGATCTCGACGTTGGCGGCGTGCAGGGAGTCGGTCGCATAGATCGGGGCCGTGCAACCCTCGACGTAGTGGACGTAGGAGCCTTCCTCGGCGATGATCAGCGTGCGTTCGAACTGGCCCATGTTCGGGGTATTGATGCGGAAGTAGGCCTGCAGCGGGATGTCGACATGGACGCCCTTGGGCACGTAGACGAACGATCCGCCGGACCAAGCCGCGGTGTTCAACGCCGCGAACTTGTTGTCATCATAGGGAATGACGGTCGCGAAATATTTCTTGACCAGGTCCGGATACTCACGCAATGCGGTGTCGGTATCGGTGAAGATCACGCCTTGTTTTTTCAGGTCCTCCTGAATGGAGTTGTAGATGACCTCGGACTCGTACTGTGCGGCGACACCGGAGACCAGACGCTTCTTCTCGGCATCGGGAATGCCCAGCTTGTCGTAGGTGGTGCGAATATCCGTAGGCAAATCGTCCCAGCTCTTGGCGGGCTTGTCGATTGGCTTCACATAATATTTGAAGTCTTCTGCATGGAATTCGGAAAGATCCACACCCCACTTCGGCATCGGCTTCTCCACAAACGCGCGATACCCTTTCAGGCGCATGTCGAGCATCCATTGCGGTTCGCCCTTGTCGGCGGAAATGGCGCGGACGACGTTCTCGTCGATGCCCTTCTTCGCGGCCTCACCAGCCGCATCGGAATCGTGCCAGCCGTAGTTGTACTCGCCGAATTCCTGGATGATCTCGTCATCCTGTTTGATTTTATCCTCGTTGACACGTTCGCGATCAGCCACATATTGGCTCATCTCCGTATCAGACGCGGCGTTTGGTGTTGGTTTTTCTGCCACCGTACGCTGCCTCCCATCATTGACTACACTCAATATAAACCTAACAGAATTGGTCTTTCATTACTAGGGATGTGCCTAAAACAATGCCGACAATGAAAGTGATTTAATTCACAAGTTTTGTCTATATTGTACCTATTTGTACCATTGTGTATTTGCTTTTCAAGCGCCAAGGCCTGCATCGCTGCATCGCTGGATACAGTAAGAAGACCCCACCGAAGCAGGGTCTTCTTACGCACGCTATCGAAAATACGGACTACCGGCATCGCCGGTTGACGATGAAGCGGAAGCAAGCATCGTCAAAGACCCGTTTTCAGTCCTCTTCAGACCCACTTTTCCGGGCTTCCTGATGGTCGAGCGCTGCTTTCACCAGACCTTGGAAGAGCGGGTGCGGCTTGGTCGGACGGGACTTGAATTCGGGGTGAGCCTGCGTACCGACATAGAACGGGTGCACGTCCTGCGGCAGCTCGACGAACTCGGTGAGCTCGCCGTCCGGGCTCTGACCGGAAATCTCGAGGCCCGCCTCCTGCAACGGCTTCTTGTAGGCCACGTTCACCTCATAACGATGACGGTGACGCTCGCTGACATTGGTGGTGCCATACAGCTTGGCGACCAGCGAATCCTCCTTCAACACGGCCGGATAGGCACCGAGGCGCATGGTGTGCCCCATATCGGAATTGGCGAGGATGTCCTTCTGCTCTTCCATCGTGGCGATGACCGGATTCTTGCAACCGGGCTCGAACTCGGAGGAATCCGCATCCTCAAGCTCAAGAACGTCGCGGGCATACTCGATGACCATGCACTGCAGGCCCAAGCAAAGGCCGAGCGCAGGCAGCTTATGCTCACGGGCGTAGCGCAGCGCGCCGATCTTGCCTTCGATGCCGCGGATGCCGAAACCACCGGGGACGATGATGCCGTCCATGTCGCGCAGTTCTGCGTCGGCGCCGGCTTCGCTCTCGCAAAGGTCGGCCGCAACGAGCTTGACGTTGGCCTTGGCGTAATTGCCGAAACCGCCGGCCTTGACGGCCTCGATGACGGAAAGATAGGCGTCGGGCAGGTCGATGTACTTGCCGACGATGGCGACGTTGACTTCCTGCTTCGGATGGTGCACGCGCTCCAGCAGATCGTCCCACTCGGCCCAATCCACATCGTGGGCGGACATCTCAAGGTAGCGGACCACATAGGCGTCGAGGCCTTCGTTGTGCAGAATCTTCGGCACGTCGTAGATGCTCGGGGCATCCACACAGTTGACCACGCCCTCTTCGTCCACGTCGCACATCAGGGAGATCTTGTCCTTGATGCCTTGGTTCAGCGGGCGGTCGCTGCGCAGCACCAGCGCGTCGGGAGTAATGCCGAGCTGGCGCAGGGTCATCACGGAATGCTGGGTCGGCTTGGTCTTCAGCTCGTGGGCCGCGGGCAGATACGGCACCAACGAAACATGCACGAACATGCAGTTGTGCGGGCCGAGTTCGCGCTTGACCTCACGCGCGGCCTCGAGGAACGGCTGCGACTCGATGTCGCCGACCGTACCGCCGATCTCGGTGATGATCACATCGACGTCGTCTGCGGCCTGGGCGCGCATACGGCTCTTGATCTCATTGGTGATATGCGGGATGACCTGGACGCACTGGCCGAGGTACTTGCCGGCGCGCTCTTTGTCAAGCACGGACTGGTAGATCTGACCGGTGGTCACGTTAGCCTTCTGGGAAAGGAACACGTCGAGGAAACGCTCGTAATGGCCGATGTCCAGATCGGTTTCGGCACCGTCTTCAGTGACATAGACCTCACCGTGCTGGAACGGGTTCATCGTGCCCGGGTCAACATTGATATAGGGATCGAGTTTCTGCTGAAGAACACGAAGACCACGACTACGAAGAAGACGACCGAGAGAGGATGCTGTCAAGCCCTTACCGAGGGATGAAACAACGCCACCGGTGACGAAAATATGCTTGGTGACATGCCCATGGGAACTATCATTATTATCTTTAACCATGGAACTTCAGTCTATCAGTGCCTATTGACCCGGCGTGTTCGTAGGCGTGAGACAATGTAATGCTTTTATTGCTCCAGCAGATGAGCGACGGCGTCGAGGGCGAGCTTGTAGCCGTAGAAGCCCATACCCGTGATGGTACCGGTGGCTACCGGGCTGATGACGCTGTACTTGCGGAACGTGTCTCGTGCGGAAGGGTTGGAGATATGCACTTCCATCAGCGGCAGTCCGGCGTCGGTGACCATTTTCGCGGCATCGGAAAGACCATAGCTGTAATGGGTGAACGCGGCAGGGTTCATCACCACCGGAGTCTTCTCGTCGACTGCCCGATGCATCCAGCCGATGACCTCGGCCTCATCGTCGGACTGGCGCACTTCGACCTCCAGGCCGAGTGCACGACCCCATTCGGTGCAGTCCTTGCGCAGGGTCTGAAGATCCTGACGCCCGTAGATATCGGGTTCGCGTACTCCCAGACGCCCGAGATTCGGTCCGTTGACAACGATTACCTTGGTCATGATTTTGTCCTTTGTGTTGAAATGATGAATGACATATCGCAGGTCGATAGATACGTGTTCGGCAAATGGTGAAATATCAACGTTTCTCAGACCCATCTACCGACTTGCGATAGCGCTCAACTGCGAATACGCTTAAACGCCTCCACGAGCGCATCCATCGGCGGATCCTCAAGGTGCATCGGATGGCCAACACCGTCGAGAATGACGAAACGCAGGGTGTTGCCGCGAGCCTTCTTGTCCTTGTGCATCAACGCGAGCACATCGTCCCAATTCCCGCCGTCCCACGAGATCGGCAGACCAAGCGAGGAGAAGATCGAACGGTGCAGGTCGACGGTCTTCTGGTCGATGTGGCCGAGAATATGGGAGAGTTCCGCTGCATAAACGCAACCGACGGCCACCGCATTGCCATGGCGCCAACGGAAATGTTCGAGCTTTTCGATGGCGTGGGCCAGTGTATGCCCGTAGTTCAGGAATTCACGCAGGCCGGCTTCTTTCAAGTCATTGGAGACATGGTAGGCCTTGACGCGAACGGTGCGCTCAATGAGTTCGGCGACCACATCCTCGAGTGGTGTTCCGAGAAAATCTTCACCATTGAAATTGCGCAGTTCCGCGGCATGTTCCTGCAAAATGTCAAGAATCGCGGTGTCACGGATAAACCCGGACTTGGCCACTTCCCCGAGCCCCTCGGTGAAGATATCCTGTGGTAACGTCTTCAACGCACGCAAATCGGCAAGTACGCCGGCAGGGGTGTAGAACGAGCCGACCAGATTCTTGCCTTCGTCGGTGTTGATACCGGTTTTGCCGCCGGTCGAGGCGTCTACCATCGCCAGCAGCGAGGTCGGGCAGTTGACGTAACGGATGCCGCGCATCCAGGTCGCCGCGATGAAACCGGCTAGGTCGGTCGCGGCTCCCCCGCCCAGGCCGACAATGGCATCAGAACGTGTGAAACCGATTTCGCCGAGCCTCTTCCAGATGGTTTTGGCCACGTCGATGGTCTTGCCTTTCTCAGCGTCGGCAATGACCATGTCGTAGACTCCATAACCTGCCTGACGCAACAGGGCGCGCGCCTGATCGGAGTGCCGCTGGACGGGTTGGGTATGGATCAATGCCACCCGTACCACGTCTTGCCCGACGACTTCCCGCAGACGGTTCAACGTGCCTTCACCGATGCAGACGTCATAAGGTTCGATTCCCGAACCGGTGACATGAACAATGCGTTCCTGAATCATATTGCTCAGCTTTCTTGCCGCCACACGCGGCGTCGAACCATGGGTGTGCACCTGCAGATTGGATATTTCGCGGAAAACGGGGTCGCGCTCTTCGTAGAGCTTCATCCAGCGCTTGTCGGCGTTACCTTTGAGCATCGGCCGGTTTCCGCCGCGTGAGGCGCGTTCCATGGCCTCGTGCTTGTCGGCTTGCAGGTAGACCAGTTTGCCACCGGCGGCGGCGTAATCGATCAAGGCGTCACGGGTGGACTGCGTCATGGGGGCCCCGCCGCCCAACGCAAGCAGACCATCAAACGAGACAAGCAAATCGGCGATGACATCGGCTTCCAACTTTCGGAATTCGGGTTCGCCGTATCGTTCGAAATACCGGGGAATCTTCATACCGGCCTCATGTTCGATCTCGATATCCGCATCGGCGAAATCGACATCGAGCATCTGCGCCGCCTCACGTCCCACACGTGTCTTACCAGCACCGGGCATACCGATGACCACGGCAAGCGGACGATGACCACTCATGATTGTTGCACCTTGTCTCTCTTAACTCTACGTTTCTCTGTGTTGTTATCTATCCTAATTTCGCATGCCCCAAACACGCCACGCAGACACGAGATGGCAATCAACGCATATGCTCCGGCCAGGAATCAAGATAATTACGTGCATTGCGGCGCGTTTCCTCAACGCTGTCACCGCCGAACTTCTCAAGAACGAATCCGGCCAGCGTCAAACGCACCATTGCCTCGGCTACGACCGAAGCGGCGGGGACCGCGGTGGTGTCGGAACGTTGGTTGATGGCCTTGGCCTCCTCACCGTTGGCGACATCGACGGTGCGCAAAGCACGAGGAATGGAGGGAATCGGCTTCATCGCGGCCCTCACCCGAATCGGCTGGCCATCGGACATACCGCCTTCGGTGCCGCCTGAACGGTTTGAATAACGCTCAATATGGCCATTGTCATCCACAAACATCTCATCGTGGGCCTCGGAGCCAAACCGGTCTGCCTCGAGGAACCCGTCACCGACTTCCACGCCCTTGATAGCCTGGATGCCCATCAGCGCGCCGGCCAGTGCCGCATCAAGCCTGCGGTCGCTCTCCACGTATGTGCCCAATCCGGCGGGCACACCGTAGGCGATGACTTCGACCACGCCACCGAGCGTATCGGCGCGGGATTTGGCCTCGTCGACCTTGGCCATCATGCGTTTCTCCGCATCCTTGTCGAGCGTACGCACCGGCGAGGCATCGAGCGCTTCGACATCAGCGGGCGTCGGCAAAGTGCCGGTATCGGCCTTTTCGCCGCCCAAAGCGACCACATGAGCAACCGTGCGAATGCCTACACTCTGCTCAAGGAATTTCGCTGCCACGGCCCCCAAAGCCACGCGGGAAGCCGTTTCTCGGGCGCTGGAACGTTCGAGGGCGTTGCGGGCGTCGTCGAACCCGTATTTGCGCATACCGGTCAGGTCGGCGTGGCCGGGACGCGGACGGGTCAGCGGCTCGTTGCGTCCGGTCGGCGGCAGCTCATGGTCAAGCGGGTCGGCGCTCATGACCTCGGTCCATTTCGGCCACTCAGTGTTGGCGATCTCGATGGTCACCGGCGAGCCCAGTGTCAAGCCATGTCGCACACCGGTGAGCATGCGCACCTTGTCCTGTTCGAACTTCATGCGCGCGCCACGTCCGTAGCCTAGACGCCGCCGCGCCAGCGCGTCCACGACATCCTGCGAGCGCACCTCGACACCGGCCGGTAGGCCCTCGATCATCGCGACCAACGCCTCACCGTGCGACTCCCCTGCCGTCTGCCAACGCAACATGCTTACTCCTTGCCGAACATGGACGAACCGACCAAAGAAAAATCAAACCTTGAAATTTCCGCGTTTTCGCGCTTTCCATTCGTCGAATCATGGGTTTATGAACTATCTTACCGATATGGCCTACATTGCTGCACTCCCGAGTCTGATCTGCGGACTGGCGCTTGCGCTCGAAGACATCCGCCGTTTTCACGTGCCCCGAGCATGGGTGGCGCTGGGAGTGTTGATACAGTTGGCCGTTTTTCTTGCACTTTCCATCGTCGAACACAATCCCGCTAAAACCTTGCTCCCCCTTGGATACGCAGCCCTATCCGCAGCCATCCAGTACCTGCTCTCGCGCTTGAAGCCAGGCGCCCTAGGTTTCGGCGACGTCACCGCATCATTCCTCGCAGGACTCACAGTAGGATCGTTCGGTCTGATGCCCTACCTCTATTGGTGGCTGCTTATGGGCGCCTTGGGCCTACTCTGGATTCTACTATGGCCCAAGCTCGCCAAGTCCTCATCCCCCAAAGCCCCGTTCGTCCCCGTAATCGTATTAGCTGCCATCATTGCAGTGTTGTTAAATGCTTTTAGTTAGGCTCGTTACGATTTCGCTTGATTAGTCACGTTTATCGGTTGGTCGCGGATTTGGGGGAATATACAATGCTTAGGCACCCTCCAGGCCGGTAGGCCAAGCTTTACGCCTCAGCATCGCATATCCCGCCACAACAACTTATGCTGGTTGACTATCTTACGGAATTTCAGAAAACTTTATTTCTACCCAGTATGAGTGGGTTTGCCGGGATATGCGATGGTCGGGCGTAAGACATGGCCGTACAAAATCGAAGATTTTGCCTTCGCACGGGTAACGTGCTCACTTCGTCTAAACGGAGCCCACAGGGCTTCGTTCTTCACGGCTCAGCCAAGGAGCGTCCCGAACATTGTATATCCCTCCAAATCCACGACCAACTTGTAAAAGCAACGATATAAACAAACTCAAACCAAATTAAAAATAATTAAATAACTAAATAAAAAAAATCAGTTGGCGTTTTGGTTTTGGGTCTTGTATTCGTTGCGAATCTGGGTGAATTCGTCTTGGGTGGCGACGAACTTCGTCTCGCCGGTCTGCAGGTTCGTGGTGACGAAATAGAGCCAATTGCCGGGCGTGGGATTCATGGCCGCCTTGATCGCTTCGTCTCCGGGGGAACTGATCGGGGTGGGCGGCAAGCCCTTGTTGACACGCGTGTTGTACGGGTCTGAGGCATCGCCCAGCATCGCGTTGGTCAGTTGGCTTGGCTTGACGTTCGCGCCGTAGGCGACGGTGGAATCCATCCCCAGAGCCATGTTCTGACTGAGCCGGTTGACGATGACACGCACGACCTTACCGTAGTATTCCGAACGGTTCACCTCGGATTCGGCGATGGAGGCCATGTTGAGGATGGTTTCGCGTTGCGCCCCGGTCGGCACTTTCAGATCGTCGAGTTTGGCCACGCGTTTATCTACGATCTGTTTCAAAATAGAAGAGGCGGTGCTGCCTTTCTTCTTCACATCGTAGACGCCCGGTTCAAGCCAGCCTTCGAATTTGCCTCCGGCTTCGGCGGGAAGGATGCCCTGGCCTCCACCGGCGATGATCGCATCGAATTGTGCCTTGTCGATACCGGAAAGCTGCGCGGCTTCCGCTATGGCCTGCGAGCTGCGTTCCCCGGCCTTGACTTCCAAAAATCCGGTGGCTTTGGTTCTGTCGGACAGAATCTTCACCGCCTGAATGGACGACATGTGTTTTTTGAGCTGGTACATGCCCGGATAGAGCGTACTGTTGTTGGCCGCGACCGTACTGGCAAACGTATCCGCATTCTTGACCACATCGGCCTTGACCAGATGTGCCGCGATCGTGGCGACACCTTCACCGGTTTCGACAGTGAACCAGACCTTTCCGGTTCCGGGGCCTTGGTAATCGGTGGAGACCTCTTGAGAATTATTGACGTTGGACAGATGGGTGAGCGCTCTTATGCCGAAAAATCCGCCACAGCCCACGATCAACACGATGACTGCCACAATGGCAGCGATGGTCATCTTGCGACGGCGTAGCCGCTGCTTGCGCAGACGCATTTCGTGACGAGATTTGGGAGACTTCGGCGGCCGGGCATCAGAAGAAGAACCAGTGGAATCCACCCACTCGGCGTTCGTGTCGAAAAGCTCGTTGAAGTCTTCTGGCATGAATTCCCTCTCTGCTTCAGGACCGTCAGTGACGTCCATCCAAAGCCGACTGAAGAATGACAACCGCCGACTGCTGATCGACCACCGGCCTGTGATTTCTGCTTTGAACGTTGGCTTGGCTCAACTGGTGGTGTGCGCTCACGGTGGTGAGACGCTCGTCCTGAAGTACTATTTCAGGTACCTTGTCTATTGTATAATCCTCGCTCTGGACGGCTACTCCAAGGCGCTTGGCAAGGTTTGCGGCCCAACGTCTGGCCTTTTTGGCACTTTTCCCGGCTTCTCCGCTCAGCAATAAAGGCAGGCCGATGACGACCCTATCGATATCGGGGTGCCCGTCAATGAAGTCCACGACCTCATCCAGGGCACGGAACGAATCACCGTTGGCCGCAATATTGCCTTCCGGGTGCGCGAAGGAGAGCTCAGGGTCGCTTAAAGCCAAGCCGACCCTAGCATCTCCCAAATCAACACCTAACCACGTCATAGGAGGTTTCAGTCCTTGCGCACGGCCTGACGCAGAGCCTTCAACGCCTCGTCGATCTTGGAGGCATCGGCACCGCCGCCTTGGGCGAAGTCCGGCTTACCGCCGCCACCGCCGCCGAGCACCTTGGAGGCTACCCGCACGAGGTCCCCGGCCTTGAAACCGGCCTTGCGCGCCTCGTCGTTGGTGGCCACGGCGACCATCGGCTTGCCCTGTTCGTTGACACCGGAAAGCGCGATGATCGCGGACTTTTTATCACCGATCTTGGTACGGATATCCATCACGGTCTTGCGCAACGCATCGAAGGAACCGAAGTGGCCAACGTTGGAGGCTACCAACTCCACAGAGGCATCAGCATCGGCTTGTGCCTGTGCGATCAGGGCCGGCACCGCGGCCTCGAGCTGGGATTCGTAGAGCGCGTTCAGGCGCTGGTCGGCTTCCTTGACCTTCGCTTCAAGGGAGAGTACACGGTCGCGCAGCTCCTCGGGACGGACCTTGAGCTCGTCGGCAAGACCGGAGACGGTCTTGTGCTGCTTGTCGTTGTATTCGTAGGCCTTCTTGCCCATGAACGCCTCGATACGACGCACACCCGAACCCACCGAGGACTCGGAAGTGATGACGAATTCGCCGATCTTGCCGGTGGCGTCGAGATGGGTGCCTCCGCACAGCTCACGGCTCCACGCGTCCTCGCCGATGGTCACCACACGCACGCGGTCGCCGTATTTCTCGCCGAAGAGGTGCATGGACCCGAGTTTGATGGCTTCCTTGTAGTCCATCTCGACCATGGTGACCGGCAGATCGTCGCAGGCGCGCTCAACGACGCGGGCCTCGACCTTGTCGATCTCCTCGCGGGTCATGGCGGCGGGCCACTGGAAATCAAAATGCAGATAATCGGGAGCCACCAGCGAACCGCGCTGGGTCGCCTGCTCGCCGAGCACCTCACGCAGTGCCTTGTGCAGCATGTGGGTGGCCGTGTGGGAACGGGCCAGGCCGCGACGGCGTTCCTCGTCGATGGTGGCATTGACCTTCTCGCCGACGCTGAGTTTGCCTTCGGTAAGCCTGCAGCTGTGCACAATCAGGTCCTTGATGGGCTTCTGCACATCATCGATCTCGAGCACGGCACCGTCGTCGGAAATCATCTCGCCTTCATCGGCCAGCTGTCCGCCCTGCTCCGCGTAGAACGGGGTGCGGTCAAGCACGATTTCGACATTGGCCGGGCCTTCGATGCTTTGCACGCTGCCCTTGCCCTCCTCGAAGATACCGAGGATGGTCGAACGGCTGGAATGGTCTTTATAGCCCAGGAACTCAATCGGCTTGTCAAGGGTCTTCTTGAAATCGTCGTAGACGCTGACATCCACGTTGTGGCGCTTCTTCAGCGCGTCGGCGCGGGCTCGGGACTTCTGCTCGTCCATCAGCTCACGGAAGCCCTTCTCGTCGACTTTGACGCCCTGTTCCTCGGCCATCTCGCGGGTCAGCTCGATGGGGAAACCGTAGGTGTCGTGCAAAGTGAACGCGTCGTGTCCCGAGATTTCGGCGTCTTCGGTCTTCTTGGCCTTCTTGACGGCCGTGTCCAGGATAGTCGTTCCGTTTTCGAGCGTGCGGCGGAAGGTGTCCTCCTCGCCGTATGCGGCTTCGGAAACGTCGTGGAACGTGTCGTTCAGTTCCGGATAGCTGGGCACCATAGCGTCCTTGGAGACCGGGAAGAGCGTGGGCAACACCGGCTCGTTGACACCGAGCATCTTCATGGAACGTACGGTGCGGCGCAGCAAACGACGCAGCACATAACCACGGCCGACGTTGCTGGGACGCACGCCGTCACTCATGATCATCAACGCGCTGCGCACGTGATCGGCCACGACGCGGAAGCGCACGTCGGATTCCTGGTCTTCGCCATACTTGTGACCGGAAATCTTCTCAGCGGCCTCGATGACCGGATAGATCTCATCGGTTTCGTAGATGTTCTGCTTGCCCTGCAGCAGGTAGGCCACGCGTTCGAGGCCGGCACCTGTATCGATGTTCTTGTGCTCGAGCTCGCCGACGATGTGCAGGTCGGTCTTGGACTTGACGTTGTCTACGGCGTAGTTTTCGAAGACCAGATCCCAGATCTCGATGTAGCGGTTGTCATCGGCGCTGGGACCGCCCTCCTTGCCGTATTCCGGACCGCGGTCGACGTAGATCTCGGAGCAGGGGCCGCCGGGGCCGGGGCCGCCGGTGGTCCAGAAGTTGTCTTCCATGCCAAGGATCTCCATGTGCTCGGGATCCATGCCTTCATTGGCCCAGAGGCTGCGTGCCTCATCATCGTCGGTATAGGTGGTGACCCACAGGGTCTCCGGGTCGAAACCGAGGCCGCCCTTGTCCTGCGGGGTGGTCAGCAGATCCCATGCATAATGAATCGCTTCGGCTTTGAAATAGTCGCCGAAGGAGAAGTTGCCGAGCATCTGGAAGAACGTGCCGTGACGGGTGGTCTTGCCGACCTCGTCGATATCAAGGGTACGCACACATTTCTGGTTGCTGGTCACGCGCCTCGACGGCGGGGTCTGTTCGCCCAAAAGGTAGGGAATGAACGGTACCATGCCGGCAATGGTGAACAAGGTCGTCGGATTCGGCGAAATCAATGACGCCGAGGGAAGGACCAGATGGCCTTGACTCTCGAAATAATGTTGGAACCGGCTGGCGATTTCAGAGGTGCGCATACTTGCTGCTGCTCCTTGCTTCCTTCGCAACGAAACTGTTGCGATTCTAATAATCACATTTACATGAACAACCTGATTGTCGGCAACCGATCGCTCGGCTCCCGACATCTCGAAGCGTGTTCTAAAAAATATTGGACTGTATCTATTGTATTGCCGCGGCTTGCACTCGTGTGGAGATCCACAGGCCATGAACGACGTCGAACGGAAAATCAGCCGAGCTTGTCGGCGTATTGCGCGTTCAACTCCTGCTCGCGTGCCAGACGCGTGGCATTGAACTCATCGAACAGGCCGCGCAAGGAACGCTGCATCACGTGGTCCTGATCGGGACCGAGCACGAACTGCCGCGCCTTGTCGGGGGTATTGGCCCGCACGTAGGCTTCGGCTTTGGCGACGGCGACCACACCGATGACCACGCCGAGGGATACCCAGAACATTCGTTTGACCATCGTTACTTACTCCTTGCCGCCGTTTGTTTGGCCGACGCGTCCGTGGCCTTGGCAGCGGCACCGTCCGAAGGGGCCCCGCCTTTCTGATGCACGAAACTCTGGGCGGTCGACTTCAAGGCATAGAACGACGAGGCCAGTTTGATGACCGGCTTGCCCAGGAACGAGCCATAGAGATCGGCCAAAGCCCCGATATTGCCTGCGGTCGTGGAAGCGGCCGAGGAGATCTTGTTCACGTCTTCAAGCGATTTGTTGACCTGACGTACGGTGGTGACACCCTCGTCAAGCGCCGGGATGGCATGGTCGCCGGAATCCTTGACGGTCTGGGCAAGCTGGTCAAACAGTTTGCCCAACCTGATGAGCGGATAGATCAGGAAACCGGCCAGCACAGCGAATGCTATGGCGGCGATAAGCCCTGCGATGTCCCCAATACTCATGTAAGCCTCTTTCCGATACAATCCCTAGACATTTTCAGCCATAATAAAACTCAAGATTACCCAACGCCAACGACGCTGAAAGAGAATCACTGATTATAAGCCACGACCGTCACTGCGGATTCAATAGGCTTGGCTGTGTCGAAATCGAGCGAGGTGACACTGCCGTTGGCCGGCCGCTCGGACAAATCGTAACCTGGACCTGCGAAACGGTGCATCAGACTCAGCAGCGTATTGCCATGCGAAATCTGGAGCACGTCGTCGCCATCCTTGAGATCGGGGTTGGTCGCTATCAGCGCGAAACCGCCTTCCACGCGCTTCCAATATTCCTCGTCGCTTTCGGCGTCATGGAACGGGTCGGCTTCCTTCAGGAAATCCCTAGTACCTTTCAGGCCGTATTGCTCCACAATCTGGTTGTAGGTCTTGGCACCGTGCGGCGCTCCGGCTGCCCACCACGCCATGTTCATGTCCTGACCTTCGAAATACCCGTAGAACTGCTCGCGGAAATGCATGTCGGCGACAAGATCGGGACGCCCATGGCCGTTTTGCTCGTTGATGTCAAGAATGCGCGCAGCGGTCTGTTCGGCCCTGGTCGTGTCGGAGCAATAGGCTGCGGCGAAATCGATGTCTTTGAGTTTCGCACCCGCCTTGTCCGCATCGGCGAGGCCGGACTGGGTCAACGGTGAATTCGACCAGCCCTGCAGACGGTTATAACGATTGAAATAGGTCTGTCCGTGGCGGACCAGATGAAGATGCAACAACATACCTTCATTATCGCACATATCGCAACTGCCTCGACTGCGACACTGAATACAGGAAAAACAGATTCTCAAAACCGGCGATATCGTTTGCGTCACTAAGACCTTGCTTATACCTAAAGTTGGGATACCGATTTTCACAGATTATCTTGCGATAAAAAAACATTCGACTTTGCCTACAAATCATCGCCGTGGAACCAACGACGGAAACGGACTCTGCGGCTCATAGGCCTCCGCAAGGCGGGATGCATCGCCAGCACACGCGCCCAGCAATCCGCAACGAACTGAGCCACGCTGCCAACGCACTCCTTAGGTATGATCACGCAATTGTTGACATCGCCAGCTGTCACCGAATAGCCATCCAGACGTATGGTATGGGTCTTCGACCACGCCGACGGACCCAACACAATCGCATGCGGCGTCACCCGAACACACTCCACCTGCTCCCACGGGCAACCATCCTCATAAACCCTATCCGACACCCACCGAACCATATGCACCCCACCTTCGGAAACCGATACACGACACGGCGTACACCATCTAGGGCCCTGCACCAGTGAATCAGGACCAATACCAAACACCACTTTGTAAGCTTGACGTCGACTCCTGGACGCCGCACACCCCGAAAACCAAGACGGCAACGCAGGCAACATCCATGGCATCAATACAAAATGCCGTGCTCGGCGCGACACAACCATCCAAACCATCACCAGCGCCATTAATAGTAAAATGATGAAACCCGCCATATTCTGATAATGGTAACGGCCGTTGATTATCACTATGCATTCTCCGCCACAAAATACACAAATAAAAAGCATACAAAATAGCTGCCAATGGCGTCCATAAGCATTAGCGGCATCCGCAAATTCATTCATTAAAGGCGGTGTCAACGTGAAGTTATAGTCACATGCCGTCCCCTCTTCGACAAATTCTATCGGGTCTTCGTCAAACGCCTGCTGCATCTTGTTTGATACCATCATCGTATCCTGTCCAAACCAGCTATCTGCCCATCCAGCCACTACGCCTAGAATCATTCCACCGCTGACAGCGGCAGGAATATCTCCATGCAAACTCAATGAATCTACAAATCATCGCCGTGCAACCAACGACGAAAACGGGTCCGGCAGCTCAAAGGCTTACGCAAGTCGGGGCGCACAGCCAGAATATGCATCCAGCAATCCGCAACGAACTGATCCACGTTACCGACCGATTTTCTGGGTATGACCACACAATGGCTAACGTCACCTATCTTTATCAAATCACCATCCAGACGTGTGGTATGGGCCTTCGACCACGCCGACGGACCCAACACAATCGCATGCGGCGTCACCCGAACACACTCCACCTGCTCCCACGGGCAACCATCCTCATAAACCCTATCCGACACCCACCGAACCATATGCACCCCACCTTGAGAGACTGACACGCGGCATGGCGTACGCCACTCAGGACCATTAAAAGTGCGATGAGTGATCTGCCGCCACTGCAACTGGCGGATGGCCGACCGATCATGTGCCGATGGAAACCATGCCTGAAATTCGTAAAACAGACTAGACATAGTCAATAAATGTCGAACCGAACGTGACCCCACCAAAGTCAAGGCAATCAATAACAACAGTCCGCAACCGAACAAAATAAATTTGTTTTGTCCAAAATCCAAAAGTCTGCCATTCGCTATTCCCATACAACATATTACTGTAATAAACGTAGTGGCGTATATTCCAAACCACTTCCAATGCTGTCCATAAGCGTTTGCCGCATCCACAAACTCATCCATCAAAGGCGGTGTCAACGTGAAATCATAGTCATACACTGTTTTTTTTTGATATAAAGCAAGTTGAAAATCAGTCAGCATCTTGGAATTATCATCAGACACCACTATCACCAATCCTCACCGAATAACTGCTCTGCAAGTTCCTCAAGTAAAAAGCTACCAACAAGGCCTCCGCTTGCGGCAACCACAGGATTTACGATCAAATCTCCCGGCAAACTACCAACCAAGGCCCCCAAATCCGTCGCAGCAGTCACTGTGGTATCTTTGATGGCACGCTTCCCACCCTTTTGGAAGGCTTGCCAGACACTACCGGATGAAGAATACGTATCACTTGTCACTTGGACTACATCGTAAACGTTATACACCGCAGTTGCTCGACCTATAAACTTTCCGGCAACCCCGGCAACTTTACCCAAAGCCATCCAATTTTTGTTCTGCTCGGTACTTTTCCCGATACTTTTCAGGTCTTCCTCCAATTCTGAAGGATTCTTTTCCTTTGGCTGCTTTGAACCGTTCCCAGCATTCTTGTCGACATGAAGATGCTCACCATCAGTCCCTTTTTTCGAGTGTCTAAACAAATAGTCGAAAGGAATCACATTGGTTTTGAAACTTTCAGAAAGTTTGTCAAGAAAAGCCTGTTTTGGATCATTTAGCAGTTTTCCCATCTCTTGCGGATTGTCCGAATACTTCGCTATATCGCCTAGGAACGAAGGAAGTTTCTCGGTGATTTTGGTACCGTATTCGTCTATCAAATCTTTATCATTTGCAGCCGTCTCTTGTGCATGTTTATCGATAACCTCTTTACTGAATAGACCAGAGAAATGAGCTTCAAAAATGTTAATCGCACCGACGTATGTATTCCAACTATTCAGTAAGGAGTCGCTAAGTTCCTTTTCTCCTCCGGCAAATAAGCGAAGTTTAGAAAGCGCCTCGCAAATTGCATCTACTTCATGACCGCCATTGTCGAGTCCGCGCGCCGCATCAGTTGCTGCTGGAATAGCGTTTTCCAAAGACTCGGCAGTATTATGCACCGTCGAGCAGGGACCCTGCATATTAGCCGATTCTTCACAGGCAATAACGGTTTTTTTACTCACTGTCCCAGAAACCCAAACGAGCACGTTCTGTCGCTTCGTGGTCAGATCACCCGTCAATTCGCTACTCGCGTCATGAAGGTCCTTACGATAGGTGTCGATACCATCGATGAACGCATCCATGCTCGCTCGGAGCATCAGCATTTTCCCGCTCTGCGATTGTGCAGCCATACCGCTGTTTGCCGAACTCAATGCATTGTCCTGCAGTTTCAGACACGAACTGATTGTTTTTGCCGAATCACACATTTCTTTGACCGCTTTGGAAGCCTCACCGATCTGATCTGAGTCCGCTTTGAACATTATTCTCCCCCAGCTACGCACATTCCGGCCATATCCTCATCGACCTGCTCCATCAGGACCTTGCCACGTCCAACACCGTCGGCGAACTCGCCAATCTGGTCCGCGAGCGCATCGATAAGCACCTTAATGGACTGCGACTTTTTCTTGCGCCGTCGCCGGCTTGTCCTTGCCACTCCTCAAGGTCGGTATCCACCCTGTTGAATTCGCGTGCCACATCCCTTAGATTCGACTCAATCGTTTTCACACCACCAATGACGTTATCGGTAGCGCCTTTGTCAAGCCTGATTTCGCTTTTACTCTGCGGTATCATGTTCCACTCCCCATTGTTCTTCGAACAGATCTTGATCGGACTCATCGGTTGTTGATTCATAATCCGCATCATTCACTGCGTCATGTGAAGCCGGTGCCTCTCCTGCCTGCCGTACAGCTTCTTCGGCCGAAAGTTGGCGCTTGCGGAACTCAGCCTCATTCTTCTTAAGGAACTCCAGAAAATCGATGCCCGACAACGACTGATAGCCCAAAAAGTAGACACGATCGATATCAGAGCGATTGAACATCAAGCTTTCGCCTGGTTTCATATTGCCTTCCGGGTACGGGAATCCCATATAGTCCCAAAGCCTTCCGGTGTTTTCGTCACGTTGCATCGCGCCTGCAATCATCACCAGGTGACCATTCTCGTTGAGATGCACCACAGACCCAATCGGCAGCCACCCCTCTCCCTCCAATACAGACATATCATTTCCCTTCTTTTCTTTTTATACGAATTTTCGAAAGCTCTGATTTGATTATGAGGACATTCGCATCATTTGAAACAGAACATCCAAAGTCATTGAGGATAATTCTGCCTCAGCTCGTTATCCACTTGCTGTTGAAGCCGTTGGTTGCTTTTAACTGCAGCATTCTCACGGTCAAGATCAGCCTGAGCTTTCGTAAGTGACCCATTAAGTGAGACCAGATCGCGGTTAAGCCTGGTGATAATGGCATTGCACTTATCGCGAACGATTTTCAGCTGAGCGCCATTATTCTTATTAAGGTTTTTGGCACCAGAGCCCGCATTTTCGTCCGCCAGCCCCGCACTTACAGCTTTACCCATATTTTTCAAATCATCAGTAAGCGTGTTATTAGTCGTTTCCAGCCCGGTCAAGGTCCCATTCTCAAAATTCACGACAGCCTGAATGCGCGATTGGGTATCGCTTATTTCGCCATTGATCGCATTGACTTGGTTCTGAGCCTGCACTGCCGCGTCATAATGCCACTTGGCTCTTGCCTGATAAGTCTCAGATTCATTGCGAAGATTTTTTTCGCTTTCCATGTCACTCCTTAGTCGCAGCCAAAGAACTTTGCCCCCACTGCGCTCGAGGTATGCCGGAAAAACGTTCCAGCAGGCTGCCTTTCTTGGCAAATTCAATACTCACATGGGAAGTGCTTTCGCCTTCCCAGACCGAAGCATCTACGCCCGGCTTGGCGTCGAAATCAATCACGAAAAACGCCCCGGCCCCAGGGAACACCTCTGAGGCACGCCAAGGCTGCGGGCCAATGCGCAAATCACGCAATTGAGATGATTCGGCAAGTCTCGTGCGCCGATAGTCAACACCCTGAATGGTCAAGCGCCGGTATTTTCGAGTTCGTATGTCCCTCGCCAGATTGACGAATGGCTCCTTCGGTAGCCCTTTAGCCTCCGCAAACTTCTTGGCATCATATGAGGATCCATCTAGCGCTCCGTTAAGCAGAGCCTTTTCACGAGAGTCGTCGACGGTTGCTTTCAGGTTTAGAGAGGCTTGTTTGAATCCTTTTAAGACACCGGTCTCGTCAAGAAAATTGTTTTCCCATTGATCAGGCCTGCCCAGCCCGATGAGGTTATAGCCAAGCTGATAAGGAACCGTCGAAAACCTGCATAGCGTCGCAAAGCGAGTACCGAAATACGCCACATACGTCCGGATATCCTCGTGATCATCGTCCGGCGGCATCACACCGTCGCCCACCGCGAAAGCCGTGTCGCGAATCGGTTCGATCAGCTGCTGCAAAGCGGAGCATGGAACACCGTCGGCATCCACCAAGCCCATGGCACTGCAGGAATCCACCAACCGACGGCGCATCCAGGCAAATACATCATCGCCTGCGTAACTTGCGAACGGGACATCCTTGGCCGGTACGACATAGCGCAGATAATCCGGGCCGCCGATCATCGTATACATCTGTTCGGAGGTGAATGCGACCTTGCGCAAAGAGCTGATATCCCAATCGGTATGCTGGCCGAGCGAAAACGAAACGCCTTCCACAAGCATTGACCCTTCTATTAAAAGTAAATAATATTTGATACATTATAACCACTCCGCTATATCCTGCTATACAGCTGTCGAGCAAAGGCCTCTGCGTACAACGACCAAATCGGCTGTCAAAACCAGCGTCTGGCCTTGCTGCTCCAAGCCTGAACATTCATCGAATTCCTAGATTGGTCACACTTTACCATTTGAAAACACTCGGGCAAGAATCTCATTATGTGAACGACGATTTTGCCGTTTTCCATGCCTCCCCTATTTTGGGAAACAGTTTTCAAATGCATGGAAAGGAGCAGTCAACATGATTTCGACATCACGACTCCTCTTGCATTTCGTTTGGCGTGGCTGGCGTAGCTAACAAAAGAAGTTAGATAAACCAGAACTTAATATCGTGCCTTCGCCTGGGTGTCATTTGTTTTTCGCAATTCGTATTATGGTTGCGTATCGGAAATCTGAGTCATTGTTGCGTTGTATTCGGTGATTTCCGCTATTTAGATAGATACAGGGAACAATCTCACTTGGCGTGGGCTTACCAACCAATCGAAAGAGCAACAGGAACGCTATGAGCAACGAAAACCACCAAACCTCGCACGGCAAGGCGCTGACCGCGACCATCATCGTCATCGCCCTCATCCTCGTAGGAGGGTTCACCTACGAACTCGGCCGGCGGCATGCGCTGGGAAATGCAAAGACCGCTTCGACCTCACAGCACGCGCTGAAGCGTGTCGGCATCCTCCAATACGTCAGCCACCCGGCCTTGGACCAGATCCATAAGGGCGTGGTCGACGAACTGAAAAAGGAAGGGTTCGTCGAAGGCAAGAACATCCAGATCTTCGACCAGAACGGACAGGCCGACCAGAGCAAGCTCGCCACGATGAGCGAGCAGCTGGTCAACAAGAAGTCCGACGTGCTGGTCGGCATCGCCACCCCCGCAGCCCAGGCGCTGGCCAACGCCACCACTACCACCCCAATCGTGCTGGGCGCGGTCACCGACCCCGTCGCCGCAGGACTGGTCCACGATATGAAGGCTCCCGGCAAGAACATCACCGGCGTCTCCGACCAGCCGCCGGTCGCCGCCGAAATCAAGCTCGGCAAGCAACTGATTCCCCAGGCCAAGACGGTCGGCATGCTCTATGCCTCCACGGAGGTCAATTCCAAGTCACAGGTCGAAACCGCTTCAAAGGCGGCTGAAGCGCTCGGTTTGAAAGTCGAGAAATTCCCGGTGCCGTCGACCAACGAAATCGCGCAGACCGTGCAGGTGATGAGCGATAAGTGCGACTTCATCTACACCCCGCTCGACAACACCATCGCCAACGCCATGCCCACGGTGACCGAAGAGGCCAACAAGAAGGGCCGGCCTGTCATCAACTCGGTGGACACGATGGTCAAGCAGGGCGGATTGGCGACCATCGGCGTCAACCAGTACCAGCTCGGCATCCAGACCGGCAAGATGGCCGCCCAGATCCTCAAGGGCAAGGGCAAGCCGGCAACCATGCCCGTTTACACCTTCTCCACCGGTGACACGATCATCAACAAGGAGCAGGCGCAGCACTTCGGCATCACCATTCCCGCCGATCTGCAGAAGAACGCCAAGCTCGTCACCACGGAGGTCGGCCAGCAATGATCATCTCATCGATCGGCCAGGGCATGCTATGGAGCATGCTCGGCCTCGGCATCTTCATGACCTACCGTATCCTGGGCTTCCCCGATATGACCACGGAAGGCTCGTTCCCGCTGGGAGGCGCGGTGTGCGTCGCGGCCATCACCGCCGGCGTCAATCCGTTCCTGGCCACTTTGCTTGGTGTGCTCGCCGGGATGTGCGCAGGCCTGGTAACCGGTCTGCTCTACACGAAAGGCAAGATCCCTGTGGTCCTCGCCGGGATTCTGGTGATGAGCGCACTCAATTCCGTCATGCTCTTCGTGATGAAGTCCCCGAACCTTTCGCTGCTGAATCTTCCGAAAATCCAGGACGTCTTCATCCCGCTGAACCTGCCGACGAACTATGACACTGTTTTCATCGGACTGTTGGCCGTGGCCATCGTCATCGGCCTGATGTCGCTGTTCTTCAACACGGAGTTTGGGCAGGCCTACATCGCCACCGGCGACAACGAATCCATGGCCAAGTCGCTCGGCATTCACACCGAACGAATGACCAACGTCGGACTCATGATCTCCAACGGACTCATCGCGCTTTCCGGAGCATTGATTTCCCAGCATGACGGCTACGCTGACGTGAGCAAGGGCGTGGGTACCATCGTCATCGGCCTCTCCTCCATCATCATCGGCGAGGTCCTCTTCGGCGAGCTTTCCTTCTTCCAGCGCATGCTCGCCACCGTGGTCGGCAGCATCATCTACCAGCTGCTGATTCTTCTGGTCATCCGCCTCGGCTTCGACACCACGTACCTGAAGTTCTTCTCGGCGGTCGTGCTCTCGCTGTGCATGCTCATCCCCCAGTTCAAACGCGCGTTGCATCTGACCACGGGATTCGAGAAGTACTTCAGGAAGAATGACGTTGTGGAATCAAGCGGAAAGGCCAACGCATGAAAGACGAGACGACGATACAACCTGATAACAATGCCACTGCCCTGACTGCCAGTGAGACCGAAACCCAGGAAGCCACCGACCCCAAGGATATCCGCCTTGCCATCGAACACTGCACGGTGAAGGTCAACAACGGCATGGACGACACCAAGGAAATCCTGATCGATGCCAAACTCGCCGTCAAACCGGGCGATTTCATCACCGTGCTCGGAGGCAACGGCGCGGGCAAAAGCACGCTGTTCAATGTCATCGCCGGCGGCATCCACCCCACTACCGGACATGTTTTGCTCAACGGCGAGGACATCACCTCAAGCTCGCAGGTGGCGCGTGCGAAGTACATCGCCCGCGTCTTTCAGGATCCGAAAATGGGCACGGCCCCGCGTATGACGGTTGCAGAAAACCTGTTGCTCGCCACCCGTCGCGGCCAGACCCGTCGCTTCAAAATGCGGGAGATGGCGGCAAATCATGACCGCTTTTACAAGCTGTGCAAGGGAATCGGCAACGGACTCGAAGAGCACCTGAACACTCCTGCCGGCAACCTTTCCGGCGGACAGCGTCAGGCGCTGAGCCTTATCATGGCCACCATCACCAAGCCTGACCTGCTGTTGCTCGACGAGCACACCGCAGCCCTCGATCCGAAGACCTCCAAGCAGCTCATGGCCATCACCGCCAGCACCATCGCGGAGCAGCAACTGACCTGCCTAATGATCACGCACCGCCTTGACGACGCGTTGAAATACGGCAACCGCCTCATTGTGCTGCAAAAGGGCCAGATCGTCCGCGACCTGAATGCCGAGGAGAAGAAGAAACTGAGCATGGCCGACTTGCTCGAATTCTTCGAGGACGGGTTCTAAAAACCCAAAGTCGTCGGCTTTCGAAATCGGCTTGTCGAAAACCTATCCAACTTCCAAAATACTTGGATACGGCATTCGACAAGTCGATTTTTCATTGTTATTCCGGCACTTCTTCTCGATTATCCGTTTTTAATGACACTTGATACTACTTTTGAAATCAGCCGGCCGGATTCAACCAATGGCGAATTGCTTGGAAAGGTTTGTGAAACCGACGTTTTGAATTACCGTCGTTTGCCATACTGGTCTTATGACACGATTCTTTACCCGTTGGATCATCCTGACCATCGCCGCTGCCGCGATGGTGCTGCTTATCCCCAGCATGCAGCCCATTGGCACTCCCCCGATTCTGGGCATCGCCGTGTTCGCGCTGTTTCTGGCACTGGTCAATGCCGTCATCCGTCCGATTCTCAACGTGGTCACGCAGGTTTTTGCCCTTCCGCTTTCGATCATGTCGCTGGGTCTGATTTCGATCATCCTGCTGCTGATCGTCAATTGGCTGTGCATGCGTCTGGCCTCATGGCTTGCGGTATCGCTTTTCGGCGTAGGCGTTTACATTTCCGGCTTCTTCGCCTCGATCATCGGCACCATCATCATGTCGATCGTCTCCGCCATCGTCGATTCCGTCATCGGCGAGTAACCGCCAATTAATGGTCTCGCCGACGATAATCTTGCGATGAACAGACTCGAACCTTAGCAATAATTTATCCCGACAACGCCAAGGGCCCTGTGAGCTTGAAACTCACAGGGCCCTTGCGGTATGTCCTTTAAAGGAATGGGATTCAGAAATCAGCGAGCGTAGAACTCGACGACGTACTGAATGTTGACCTCAACCGGAATCTCTTTGGTTTCCGGCTTACGGGTGAGAGTCGCCTTGAGCGAAGCGAGGTTGACGTCCAGGTATCCGGGGACGGCGGGCAGCACATCGCGGTGCACGCCCTCAGCGGCGATCTGGAAGGGAACCATGGTCTGGCTCTTCGGCTTGACCTGGATGGTCTGGCCGGGCTTGACACGGTAGGACGGACGGTCCACCACGTTGCCGTCGACCATGATGTGGCGGTGCACGACATACTGACGTGCCTGGGCGGTCGTGCGGGCGAAGCCTGCGCGAAGCACCAGAGCATCGAGACGGGTCTCGAGATCGACGAGCATTGCATCGCCGGTCTGGCCCTTGGTGTGGGTGCCCTTTTCATAAGCTGCACGAAGCTGCTTCTCGGAGACGCCGTACTGGGCGCGCAGACGCTGCTTCTCGCGCAGACGAACCGCGTAATCGGATTCGGTGCGGCGACGCGTGCGGCCATGCTCACCAGGAGCGTACGGACGCTTCTCGAAGATGCGCTGAGCCTTGGGGGTCAGTGCGATGCCGAGGGCGCGCGAAAGACGCACCTGACGGCGAGAACGCTGAATGTTAGTCATTCTGTTGTTCCTTTGTATTCTGTCGTTATCTGAACGGAACGCGATTCTTTTTCAAGAACGCGCTGAGCCGGGCCTCTCCAGTGCTTCAAGGCGCCAAGCGCCAACGATGTTCTCGTTTTGCCGGGCACACCGCCGACCCACTGATGGGCTAAGACTCCAGATAATGCCCGCCTTATGGCAGACACAAGTTCTTATTTTACTCGCAGACTATGGACGTGTGCCCCGTCGAGCTGGACGGGGCACACGTGAATTCGAATCAGCTAGGCAACACTACTTGATGATCTTGTAAATCATGGGATAAGGCTCGGCCTTGTCACCGATCTTGATGCAGCTATACAGCAGTTCCTTGATGTCGTCCACATCCTCACGGTCACTGCAGATGGTCAGCAAGGATTCGCCTTCACCGACTTTGTCGCCGACCTTCTTGTTGAGCTCGATGCCGACACCGTAATCCAGCTTGTCGTCGGCCTTCTCGCGTCCGCCGCCGAGCTTCATGCTGGCGATGCCGACCTCGTCGGCAAGCATCTGTGAGACATAGCCGCTGGACTTGGCGGGCAGATCGATGCGGTACTTCGCATGCGGCATGATGCTGTAATCGTCGACGACCCGACCGTCGCCGCCTTGCGCAACGACCATGGCCCGGAACCGGTCAAGCGCCGAACCGTCTTCGATGGTCTTGACGAGCATGGCTCGCGCCTCGTCTTCATTGTCGGCTTTCTTGCCGAGCACGACCATGTAGCTGCCCAGGGTGAGCACCAGCTCAAGCAGATCCTTGGGGCCCTTGCCTTTCAGGGTATCGAGGGTCTCCTCGATTTCAAGGGTGTTGCCGACCTTGCGGCCCAGAGGCTGGTTCATGTCGGAGATGACCGCCATGCATTGCATGCCGACACCCTTGCCGATCTCGACCAACGCCTTCGCCAGTTCCTCGGACTTCGACAGCGTCTTCATGAACGCGCCGGCCCCGGTTTTGACGTCGATCACCAAGGCATCGGTGCCGGAGGCGATCTTCTTGCTCATGATGGAGCTGGCGATCAGCGGAATCGAATCGACCGTGTCCGTGACGTCACGCAAGGCATAGATCTTCTTGTCGGCGGGGGCGATGTTGCCCGTCGCGCCGATGATCGCGAGCTTCTCGCGCTTGACCTGATCGATGAAGTCCTTTTCGCTGATTTCGACCTGATAGCCCGGGATGGCTTCAAGCTTGTCGAGCGTGCCGCCGGTATGGCCCAGCCCGCGCCCTGAAATCATCGGGACGGGAATACCCGTGGCCGCCACCATGGCGGCGAGCGGCAGGCTCACCTTGTCGCCGACCCCGCCGGTGGAATGCTTGTCCACCTTGATGCCCGGAATGCCGGAAAGGTCAAGCCGATCGCCCGAGTTCATCATGTCCAGCGTAAGCTGGGAGCGCTCGTGATCGTTCATGTCCTTGAAATAGACCGACATCAGCAGGGCGCTGGTCTGGTAATCGGGAATCTCCCCGCTGACCACACCGTCGACGAAGAATTTGATCTCCTCGTCGCTCAGCTCTCCGCCGTTCCTTTTCTTGTCGATAACATCAACCATTCGCATCGTTGCAACACCTCAATCTTCATAAGTTAATAATTCCTGGGCTATCGCCTGATCGACGATGAATTCGTTGGCGTACCCCGCCTTCATCACCGCGTAAATGACAGGAGCCTTGAGGATTCCGGCAGCCACCACAATCGAGTGCTCCTTGTTTTTCAGGTCCGCCAGCCCGATCCCGACGGTCCGATCGTTCAGATCCTTATTGACGACCTTGCCGTCCTTGTCGATAAAACGCGACACGGCATCGCCTACGGCAGTCTGCTTCAACGCGGCCTTCTGTTTGGCGTTGAAGTATCCAAGCTGAAACAGCAACGCATCGTTACGCACGGTGCCGACGCTGTAAAGGGCGATATTGGCCTTTTGCCGAGCTCGAGGGTCTGCTTGATGAAACGGTCGCGTTCCACGATCTCCTTGGTCACCTTGCTGTCGAAAAACGGCGGCAACGGAAGGAAATGCGGGGTCGCGCCCAAGGCCGAAGCCAGTTCGGTGACGCTTTCATCGGCATACGTGTCCTGATAGCGGATATTGATGCCGCCCTTGAGCTGGACGACCGTGGTGTCCTCCACCGGATGCCTGTTCAGATGAGTGGTGACGCAATGAATGGTCTTGCCCCATCCCAGGCCGATGATGTCACCCGGCTTGATCATCTGCATCAGATGCTGCGCGGTGTAGGCGCCGATGCTGGCCAACGTGGAAACCTCACCGTTGTAGTTGTTGGGAACAACGTGGATATCGCGATGGTATTTCTCAATCAGCCGCTCGTTGAGGTCGCCGGCGTCGATGAAGGGGTTGTCGATCTCGATCTTCAGCACCCCGGTTTCCCTTGCCATTTTCAGCAGCCGGGAAACCGTCGGCCTCGAAACCCCCATGCTATGGGCGATTTCGGTCTGTCCGAGACCGTCTTCGTAATACAGCCTGGCGGCGGTGATGCTCTGTTTCAGCTTCTTCTTGTCGTATCGCTCACTCATGATTGCTGATAAGCCACCTCCAGGCAGATTTCAATCATTTCGTTGAAAGTGGTCGCACGCTCTTCGGCGCTCAGACCCTCATTGGTGCCAATCATATCGCTGACGGTTGAGATGGCCAACGCCTTGACATGATGCTTGGACGCAAGCAGGTAAAGGCCTGCCGCCTCCATTTCCGCACCCATGATGCCGTAATCGGCAAGCTTGTCGATATCGAGCTCGTCATCGTAGAAACGGTCTTCGGAGAGGATATTGCCGACCTTCACCGAGATTCCCCTGGCTTTCGCCACCTGATAGGAATCCTCAAGCAGCCCGAAGTCCGCTGTGGGTGCGAAATAGACGCCCTGGCCGAAGGTGTTGTGGATGATGGAGGAGTCGGTGCTGGCGCTTTGGGCGATGAGGATATCACGGAGTTTGACGTCCTTGCCCAAGCCTCCGCACGAGCCGACGCGGATCAGGTTCTTCACTCCGAAGTCCTTGATGAGCTCGGTGGTGTAGATCGACAGCGAGGGAATGCCCATGCCCGTGGCCTGCACGGAAACGGGCTTGCCCTTATACGTGCCGGTGTAGCCGAACGCGTTGCGCACGGTGTTGTAACGCTTGGGATCGGTCAGGAAGTTCTCCGCGATGTACTTGGCGCGCAGCGGATCTCCTGGCATCAATACGGTTTCCGCGATATCGCCGCGTTGTGCATCAATATGAGTGCTCATTACAAATCTCCTTTAATTTGCATCGGCCACTGCTCGAAAGTGGCCAAAAATATTAATTTGGTATCAATTCCGACGTACCGCAGTCCGTTGGAAACGTCGAGACGGTACGCGGAATTATATACCGATATGTTTATTTATATATAGATACCGCTTGGCTGGGATCAGTTGAGTTCCGAAAGGAAGCTGGTGCCCGGCATGTCGGTTTCCACACCGAAATTGTCGAGGACGGTGGCGCCGTAATCGGAGAAGGTCGTACGGGTGCCAAGGCTTTGCGGATGCTTCATGCTCGGCGAATAGGCCAGCAGAGGCACATATTCCCTGGTATGGTCCGTTCCCTTGAAGCAGGGGTCGTTGCCATGGTCGGCCGTGATCATCAGCAGGTCGTCATCGCGCATATTGTCGATGACCGTGCCCAGGCGACGGTCCAGGTCCATCAGAGCCTTGCCGTCGCCTTCCGGGTTGCGCCGGTGGCCGTACATGGCATCGAAATCGACCAGGTTGGTGAAGCAGAAACCAGTGAAGTCCTGCGTCATGACGTGGTCGAGATGGTCCATGCCGTCCATGTTGCTCTGGTTGTGGTAGCCCTCGTCGATGCCCTGGCCGGAGAAGATGTCATTGACCTTGCCGATGCCGATGGTCTTGAAGCCGGCTTCCTGCAGCTTGTCCAGATCGGTGGGGCCCAACGGCTTCAAGGTGAAGTCGTGACGGTTCGCGGTGCGGGTGAAATGGCCCTTGCCGCTGCCGACATACGGGCGTGCGATGATGCGGCCGACGATGTATTTCGGTCCGTTGACCAGGCTGCGGGCGTATTCGGAGATCCGGTAGAGCTCTTTGACAGGGATGATGTCCTCATGCGCCGCGATCTGCAGCACGGAATCACCGGACGTGTAGATGATCAGGTCGCCCGTCTTCATCTGGTGCTCCCCCAGCTCCTCGAGAATCTGGGTGCCGGATTCGGGACGGTTGCCTACGATCTTTCGCCCGGAGAATTTGGAAATCGGGTCGAGGATATCGTCCGGGAAGCCGTTCGGGAAGAAGCTCAGCTGCTGGGTGACGGGGAGACCCATCATTTCCCAGTGGCCGGACATGCTGTCCTTGCTCACCGAGACCTCTTCCATCTTGCCGAAGCAGCCGATGGGATGCTCGGCCGCAGGCACGCCCTCGATGGGCGTATCCCTCAGGTTCGAGATGCCGAGCTTTGCGAAATTCGGCAGATGAAGCTTGCCATCGAAGAACTTGCCGATGGTGCCCAAGGTGTCGGAACCTTCGTCGCCGAACTTTGCGGCATCAGGCGCTGCACCCGTGCCGATGGAATCCATCACCAAGCCAAAAATACGATTGTATTTCATAATCAGTTCTCCGCTCCCTCAAGAATCTTGATGGTCGCGCTGACGCCCAAACGGCTGGCACCCGCATCGATCATCTGCATGGCCTCTTCATAGCTGTGAATGCCGCCGGACGCCTTGACGCCCAAGCGATCGCCAACGGTCTGACGCATCAGCGCGACATCCTCGGCCTTGGCACCGGCAGAGCTGAAACCGGTCGAGGTCTTGACGAAATCGGCCCCGGCCTTTTCGCTGAGCTGGCAGGCACGCACTTTCTGGTCATGGTCGAGGAACGAGGTCTCGATGATGACCTTCAGCAGCTTGCCGGAGGCATGTACGGCATCGGCAACGGCCTTGATGTCGGCTTCGACGTTGTCATCGGCACCGGCGATCAGTTCGCCGACGTTGATGACCATGTCGATTTCCTCGGCACCGTCCTTGATGGCCTGCTGGGCTTCGAACACCTTGGAAGCAGTGCTCGTGGCTCCCAGCGGGAAGCCGACCACGCAGCAGGTGTTGATGTCGGTGCCGGCCAGCTGCTCGGTGACCAGTGGGGCCCAATACGCGTTGACACACACGGAAGCGGTGTTGTATTGTTTGGCTTCATCGCAGATCTTGATGATATCGGCCTTGGTAGCGTTGGCCTTCAGATAGGTATGATCGATATATTTTGCCAATGTTGCTTTGTTCATATTACTTTTACCTCTTGTTCTGTGGGTTCGGGTCGCCGTATTTGCCGCCTTGGGACCGATACGGCGACCGGTGGATGACAATAAACTATCAGGCTTTCGCTACTTCGCTATTGGCGTTGCCTGCCTTGTGCCAGATGCTGAAGAACTGACCGTAGACCGCGGTGGCGGTGTACATGAGCGTGCTGACGAGCATCGGCAGCGCGGACGGGCTGTAGCCGTCCTTGAGGGCATAGAACCAAAGGACGACGTTGACGACGTCTTCAGCGAGCCACAGGGTGTAGGTGTTGGAGACGTGCATCACGCACAGCACCGAAGCCGTGGCGCCGAAGGAAAGCACCAACGAGTCGACCGCCGGCTGCGAGTCCTTGAGGATGCGAGCGACCTGGAAGAGGATGATCCATTCGACGAGGATAGCCGCAATAGTGACCATCCAGCCCTTGAGATGCAGCTTGCGCACCTTGGCGCCGAAGTCCTCACCCCAGGTCCTCCACTTCATCATCAGCGGGATATCGATGGCGCAGGCGAAGATGAGCTGATCGATGACGCTCCACCAATGATGGGCAAACAGGTTGACGGTGACGAAGCCGAAGACACTGATCAAGCCGAGAAGCCCGTTGATAGGCGCCCCCACCATCATATAAACGGTGCAACCCAGGCCAACCACGGTGGCCAGATAGGTGATGATAGCCTGCCATGTAATCGGGTTGGTGACCAGCAACGCCGTCTGGAAACCGATGCCGAAGAACCAGATCATGGCAGCAACCAGATTGATCTTCTTGAATTCCGAACCAAGCCATTGTATGTAATTGCCTTGGAATCTCTCTTGCGTAGGCATATACAAATCCTTTCGCCATTAAAAAGTTTTGCGACCGCAATTCGGCCTCCTTGACCGAACTAATGTCAGAATATCACTTTTTTACAAATGTAAAGTTTTTAAATTGCACTTTTGTTCTGAACATAGTTCAGAAAAATTAGGCCCGTGCCGAGCAACACGTGAATGAAATGAGGGCCTGCACTGCGGAAAACAGTGCAGGCCCTCATTTGAGGACGGACTTCAATCCTTTTGAAATTGCGGGTTCGAACGTTTAAGACGTTTCCCCGAAAGCATGGAAATCAATTCATAGCTTCTCGATGGGTGCGACGCGGAGCATCAGGCGCTTGATGCCGTCCGAGCCGAAGTCGACCGTGATGATCGAATTACGGCCTTTGTCCTGCGTGTCAACGACGGTCCCCAAACCGTACTGGTCGTGGGTGATCTTGTCGCCGATGCTGAAATCGGAGATGTCCAGCTTGTTGTCTTTTTTGAGGCTTGACGCCGGCACCGAACGAGACGCGGACTTCGGCGCGGTACGGCGAGTGGTCACTTTGCCGCCGCGGGTATGAGAGCCGGAGCCATACGACGATGAGCCGTATGAGGAACCCCCGGAGGAATGCGAACCGTATCCTGAACGCGATGACGAACTGCGATAGCCAGAACCTTTGCCATAGAGGGAATGGGTTCCTGAACGCGAACCACTGGAGGAACCGTAACTCGAACGGGAACCATACGATGAGCCGGAACCATAAGAAGAACCCGAATGCGAACCGTATCCGGAACGGCCAGCGCCATAACCGGAACGTCCCGAGCCACGAGAGCCGCTATAAGATGAGGAAGATCCGGAACCACCGAACGTGGAACCGGAAGAGAAACCGTCGTCATCCTCCCAGCCGCCGAACTCGTCGTCGAAATCACCGTCGCCGGATCCACTGCCCCAGCCTGAACGCATGCGCTCCACACCGGCCTCGCGACGCTTCCATTCGATGAGCTCGTCGGGAATCTCGTCAAGGAACTGGCTCGGCATCATGTCGTTGGCCTGCCCCCACTGCGAGCGCACGGCCGCGCGGGTGACGTAGAGCCGCTGCTTGGCACGGGTGATGCCGACGTAGGCCAGGCGACGCTCCTCCGAGAGTTCCTGTTCGTCCTCGAGCGAGCGTGAATGCGGGAATGTGCCCTGCTCCATGCCCGTGAGGAACACCACGGGATATTCGAGGCCCTTGGCCGTGTGCAGGGTCATCAGCGTGACCTTGCCGCTGTCCTCCCCTTCGCCGGGCAGCTGGTCGGAATCAGCGACCAACGCCGTGGTCTCGAGGAATCCGGAAAGCGTGGCGTCCGGGGTCTTCTGTTCGAATTCTGCGGCGACGGACTGCAACTGCGAAAGGTTCTCGACGCGTGACTCGTCCTGCGGGTCGGTGGAGCGCTGCAGTTCTTCGAGCAGCTTGGACTGGTTGAGCACCTGCGCCACGATCTCGGAAGGCTTGGAATCATGGTCAGCAGCGAATTGCATCAACCCTCGCATCAAATCACGGAATTCGCCGAGCTTGGTCCGTGTTCGTGTGGGCAGGTCGGGGATCTGGTCCATCTGGTCGATGCCGTTCCAGAACGGTACGTTGTGTGCCTCGGCGTAGGCGGCCACCATGGATTCGGCTCGGGCGCCAAGCCCGCGTTTGGGCGTGTTCATGATGCGACGCATATTGACGCTGTCGGCGGGGTTGGTGATGGCCTGCAGATAGGCGATGGCGTCCTTGACCTCACGGCGTTCGTAGAATTTCGTGCCACCGACGAGCTGGTAGGGAATGCCGGCGTTGATCAGCGCCTCCTCAAGTGCGCGGGACTGCGCGTTGGCGCGGTACATGATGGCCATGTCGGCATAGCGGTAGCCGTTCTCGCTTTTGAGGTTGGCGATCTCGTTGGCGATCCAGCCGCCTTCCTGCTGAGCGTTGTCGGCCGCGTAGCCGACGATCGGCTCGCCCTTGCCGAGCGAGGTCCACAGTTTCTTGGGCTTGCGCCCGGTATTCTTGGAAATGACTGCGTTGGCGGCATCGAGGATGGTCTGCGTGGAACGATAGTTCTGCTCCAGCATGATGGTCAGCGCCCCCGGGAAGTCCTTCTCGAAATCCTGGATATTGCTGATGTCGGCGCCGCGGAACGCGTAGATGGACTGGTCGGAATCGCCGACAACGGTGACCCAGGCCGGGCCTTCGCGGCCTGCCGTCGGCTGGCTGGAAGGCTCCGAGCCCATCGCCGGGCGATTGGTGGCGTCAATGCCGGAAAGCTCGCGCACCAGCTGGTACTGCGCGTGGTTGGTGTCCTGGTATTCGTCGACCAGAATGTAGCGGAACTTGTGATGATAATAGTCCGCGACATCCGGGTGGTCGTGCAGCAGCTCGACCGTGCGTACGATCAGATCGTCGAAATCGACGGCGTTCGCTGCGGCAAGGCGATGCTGATACTCGGCGTAGACCACGGCATACAGTGCTTCGGTATTGTCGTAACGCCCCAGCTGATAGCCCTGCTGGCCGGGTGTGTAATCCGGCGCATAGGTCTTGAGCATTTCCTTCCAGCCAACCAACTTGTTCTTGTAATCGGAGATCTGACCGAGGATGGCGCGAGGCGTATAGCGTTTCAGATCGACGTTGAGACTGGTGGCGATAAGCTTGATCAGCCGTTGGCTGTCGGTCGTGTCATAGATGGAAAAGCCGGAATTGAGACCGATGGTTTTGCCGTCTCGTCGCAGAATGCGTACGCAGGCGGAATGGAACGTCGAAATCCACATACGCTCCGCCACCGGACCGATCAACGATTCCAATCGTTCGCGCATTTCAGCGGCGGCCTTATTGGTGAAGGTGATGGCCAGAATCTGGCTGGGCCAGGCCCCGAACTGCGAAAGAATCCATGCCACGCGACGGGTGAGCACACGGGTCTTGCCCGACCCGGCACCTGCACCGATCAGCAAGGCCGGCCCTCGATACTGCACCGCCTTGGCCTGCTGCTCGTTCAGGTCGCCGACGAGTTCCTCTGCGCTTCGTGCAATCAAATCCGGATCCTGTGCCACACCCGTTCCCTTCGAAAATGCCGTTTTGCGAGCGCCCCGAACCCGGCTCGCCCGCCTGCCATAGGACTTCATTTCTATCACACTCGCTGGTCTTGAAAGATACGGATGATTAATGAGCGATAAGGAATAAATATAAGCGACAATGCCCCAACTTTAATCTTGCCTGCCAGTTTTACCCCACCAAAATTTCGCGTTTCTGCCAGTTTAACCATAGGAAAGCAATCATTACCGATCATTTTCTATTCGATAGCGATTGGAAGCAAAACCGAACCCATGCATCAACTAAAACCGATCAGGCCCGTCTTGCTTTTCCTTGGATAGGCCGTCGACAATATTTCTCAAATCAATACTTATTATCAATTTATCAATAATAATACAATTACGAACAACCAAAAAGAACAAACACAACAGTTGGTTCGCACTCGATTGGACACTCGTCACCTCCAGTGATTATGCTCGTAGACCATACATGTATGCATGGCGTCGGGCATCGCCAAAATCTACCGACGGAAACGAGAGGATGACATGAAGGAACTTGAAGACAGAATCCGCCGGGACGGAACCGTAAAACCGGGCGAAGTGCTCAAGGTCGACGCCTTCCTGAACCACCAGTGCGACGTGACGCTGTTCAACCACATGGGAGACGAGTGGGCACGTATCTTTGCCGGCAAGAAAATCGACAAGATTCTGACCATCGAGGCAAGCGGCATCGGCATCGCCTGCATCGCAGCCCAGCACTTTGGCAACGTTCCTGTCGTTTTCGCCAAAAAGACCCAATCCATCAATCTGGACGGCGACCAATACACCGCAAAAGTCTATTCCTATACCAAGCAAAAAGAATTCCCGGTCATCGTCTCAAAGCGTTTCCTGAACCGCGGCGAACACGTGCTGCTGATTGACGACTTCCTCGCCAACGGCAAGGCCATGCACGGACTTATCGACATCTGCAACGAAGCCGGGGTCGTTATCGAAGGAATCGGCATCGCCATCGAGAAAGGCTTCCAGCGCGGCGGCAAGGAGCTGCGCGAGGCCGGTTACGAGGTCGCATCGCTCGCTATCGTCAAGTCGATGGACGGCGAAAATGGAACCATCGAATTCGCATAGATTTTCTTAAATTCGTTTGCGATTTCATAATTTTGTAGCATAAATCAAAAATCTCACAAAACGGTTTGTCCGAAACATACTTTTCGGCGGCCGTTTTTTGTTTTTGTTATCGGAACAGCTAAATTCCTGTCAAGAAACACCATAAAAGACACTGCCCACTACCGGGCGTAGACTTTTGGGCTATCAGCACTATCTCAATTTCATCAAGAAAAGAGACCCTTTGAGCACTGATCAGCACGGCACCCGAAACGGGGCCGAATCAACGAATATCTCCCAAACAAATAACGAAGGCCCGGCTGCTGGCAATGCAGCAACGACTCCATTAACCGCACAGACCTCATCCGGCGGAAAATCGGCTTCGGGACTTGCATCCCACCTGCCATGGCGAAAACACAACGACGAGGAGTCTGGAGCAGACGAGCCCGAGCAGCCGAAACCCAGCACCGAAGAGGCACTGACCAGCCTCGACGGGCAGATCTCCTTCTGGCGCGGTGTCCCCTTCGGTCTGCAACATGTCATGGCGATGTTCGTCGCCAACCTCGCACCGATTTTCCTGGTGACCGCCGCTGCTCACCTGACGCCGTCACAATCGGCGATGATCATCCAGAACGGCCTTCTGGTGGCGGGCCTCGGCACCTGCCTGCAGCTCTACCCGCTCTGGCGCGTCGGCAGCCGACTGCCCATGGTCACCGGCATCTCCTTCACCTACGTCGCCGCCGCAAGCGCCATCGTCGGCAAGCAGGGTTACGGGGCACTTGTAGGAGCCATCATCGTCGGCGGACTGCTTGAGCTGGCACTGGGGCTGACTGCGACCTTCTGGAAGAAGTATGTGCCGCCGATCGTCTCCGCCATCGTCGTAACCTCAATCGGCTTCTCCCTGCTTTCCACGGGCGCTTCCTCGTTCGGCGGCGGCTCCGGAGCCAAGGACTTCGGCAGCTGGCAGAACCTTACGCTGGGCCTGATCTCGCTGGTCGCCTGCCTTGCTTTCCAGCTGTTGATGAAAGGGACAGCCAAGCAGCTTTCCATCCTCTTCGGCCTGGTCGTGGGCTATATCGTCGCCATACCGATGGGCAAGGTCGATTTCTCCGGCTTCCAGAATCTGCAGGTCGTCAGCCTCCCGCGGTTCATGCCGTTCGCTCCGACCTTCGACGCCGGTTCCATCATCTCCTTCGCACTGCTTTACGTCGTTTCCTCCGTTGAGGTCTTGGGCGACACCGCAGCGCTCTCACAGGTCGGTTTGAACCGTCTGCCGACCGACAAGGAGACTTCTGGAGCCATCGCCGGCGACGGCCTGATCTCCGCCGTTTCCGGCTTGTTCGGCTGCCTGCCGCTGACCTCATTCGCCCAGAACATCGGGCTGGTCGCGGTCACCAAGGTGGTCAACCGCAAGGTCATCCTTTCTGGCGGACTCATCCTCATCCTCGCCAGCTTTGTGCCAGGCGTGGCGCAGCTGTTCAACTCCATGCCACAGGCGGTGCTCGGTGGCTGCACCATCATGATGTTCGGCAACATCATTCTCTCCGGCTTCCAGATGATCGCCGAGGCGGGATTCAGCCAGCGCAACACCACCATCGCGGCGCTCTCCCTGACCATCGGCATCGGATTCACACAGGTCGGCGGCATCTTCGCCCAGTTCCCGCAGCTGTTCCAGTCCATCTTCGCCACCAACTGCATCGCCGTTTCGTTCGTGGTCGCCGTCATCTTGAACGCCGTGCTCCCCAGCGAATCGCATTTCCTGGTCAACACACACAACGGTTCCGGCGAACACAATACCGCAGAAACCAAAGACTGAAGCTAAAACAGGCGCCTTCGCCCGCAGCATCGCACTTTAGTGCTGGTAAGCGTACTTTAATCACTGATTACAGTACGCTTACCAGCACTATCACATTCCGATGCTGGGAAAACGCACCGCAACCGTTTATCTGAGTCCGTTTACCAGCATCAAACGCAATCAACTACTTGCCGATGCCCATGTATTCGTTGATGATGTCGTCATAGATGCCGATGAAGTCGAGATACATCGCCTTGGGCAGGCTTTCGTTGACGCAGTGCATCGTATCGTTGCCTGGCCCGAACATCACGTAGGCGGTGTCCTTCGGGCTGTCGAGTAGGAGCACGCTGCCGTCGGTACCGCCGGACACGCCGAACATCGGAATCTCGGCAGGCTTGCCCTGCTCCTTCAAATGGCGCTCCCCCACCGACTTGACGATCTTGGCAAGCTTGGCGTCCTTCGGGCCGATCGCAGGAACGATATCCATACCGACCTCATAGGAGACGGTGGCCTTGTGACTGTCGTTGAACTTCGCCACTTCATCGTCCAAAACAGCGAGAATCTCTTTGTTGCTGAACTCGGGGATGATACGCATGTTGATTTCGGCACTGGCGGACTCAGGAATCGCATTGACCTGCTGACCGCCACGGATGACGTCAATGTTAAAGACGGTGTCGCCGAGGTCCGGGTTGCTCTTTCCGGCCGCTGCGTCCTTGATGCGCTTGGAAATGGTATCGAGGAATTCGATCAGATTCTCCACTGCATTGATGCCCGCGGCCGGAGTGGAGCTGTGCGCGGCCTTCCCTTTCATCGCGATGTTCAGATTAAGCTCGCCCTTGGTGGCGTAGACGATGTTGTAGCCGGAAGGTTCGCCGACAAGCAACGCCCCGACGCCTTTCATATACCCTTGCTTTTGAAGTGCGGTGGCACCCGGCATACCGACCTCTTCACCGGCCGTGACCAGGAAGCGCACGGTGCCGTGCATCTGCTGCTCATGCTTTTTGAGATTGAGCATGGCGATGACCATGGCGGCAAGACCGGCCTTCATATCGGTCACACCGCGGCCGTAGACCAGATCGCCGTCTTCGGTGAGCTTGAACGGATCGGTCTTCCAGCCTTCCTGCTGGGCCGAGACGGTGTCCATATGCCCAGTCAATCCAAGAATCGGCTCACCGTGCCCGAGTTCGGCGACCAAGTTGGCACGGGTCGGATCGTCCTCAAGCGGCAGAACCTTGCAGGGCACGCCGGCCTTATCGAAAATCGCCTTGATCTCATCAGCTACGACCTTCTCGTTGCCGTTTTCGGTATGTAGCCCTACGAACTTGCGCAGCAGGTCCATGGCTTCGTTTTCATTCATATTGTCTCCTTTCGAAAGCGTCCATTCGCTTCGCACCATTAAATCACGCCCTGCCGTTCTTTTATTCCAAGCGGAAAACTACTTTTGATACCAGCAAATAAAAACACCCTGAGTTTCGGTTGGTGTACACTTCATGAGTTGTTGCTTATACAAAAGAAAAGTTGGTGATATTTTATGGAAATTGGATCGTTAGCAGAATGGGCCACCGCCGTCGCCGAGACCGCAGCAGTCTTGGTTGCACTGTTCCTGCCCTATTTCGAACGCCGTAATGAGAATCGCAAAAGCACAAGAAACCTCAAAATCATGCTGCAGGGAATCGTCAAACGGGCACTGGCGGAAAACGACCCGAAATCCTTGGAGAACTTCATCAACATCTCGACGTTCACCGATGCCGGCACTCGCGACAAGGAAACACTCGACATCGCCCGTCAGATACTCGACCTCTTCCATGCAGAAGGTATGAGCGAAACGCGACGCAACGAGGAGATCAATGCCTTGCTCAAGGCAATTCAACCGTGATCGGACATAATTCGCGTTTCAATCAATCCCGACTCATCTTCCTTGGCATTTCGACATCATTGCGGAAATAGACTACAATTGGTTAATAGTTCAATGAATATACCAATTGAGATATCATGTTACGTTTAGCCATTGCCGAAGATAATGCCAATGATGCGCAGAAACTTCGTGATTATATTGCACGCTATGCCACAGAGCATGGCGTGCAATATAATATTCATGCCTTCAGCGACGGTGTGAATCTGGCGGAGGAATACCGTCCCGAATTCGACATCATTTTTCTGGATATCGAGATGCCGCTGCTGGACGGCATCAGCACGGCGCGCAGGATTCGAGAATCCGACCCTTCGGTCATCATCGTCTTCACCACCAACCTCGCCCAGTATGCCATTACCGGTTATGAGGTCAACGCCTTCGATTACCTGCTCAAGCCCATCACCTACCCCTCTTTCAGCAGCCACTTCGAACGCATCTTGTCGAGCATCCCGTCCCACGACGAAGGCAAGGCCATCGTCATCACCGCAAGGACCAGCAGCGCAAGGGTATTGACAGACGACATCGTTTGGATCGAGAGCAGAGGCCATCTGCTGACCTTCCATACGATCAATGGGGTGTACCAATCCAGCACGCAAAGCCTGAAATCGGTGTATTCGCAGCTCAGGGACCAGGATTTCTTCCAGTGCAACAAGGGTTGTCTGGTCAATCTGAAATTCGTCGAACGCGTTGAACACGATGAGGTGGTATTGGTCAGAACCGCGCATCCGGCGGATGAGCGGAATCAGCCGGCCAGACTGCAGGTGAGCCGAGCACGGCATGGACCGCTTATCCAGGCTCTGGGAGATTCCATTGCAAAAAGCTGCTAGAACCCGACAGCTGTTCCTTCATTTCCTGCCCTCGGACGAAAGAACGATATGACCGTTACCCTTCTCGCAGACACGACCACCGACATCCCCAAGCTTTATACCGCCTTGGCCGAATGGCTTTCCTGCCTGCTTTACGCGCGAATCATCCTGAGAGGCTGGCCGAAAGGGAAGAGAATCGTCGTTCTTGTCGCAGGTCTGGCCCTGCTCTGCCCGTTGCAGATGTTCATCGGCATCGTCAACATTTGGTGGTGGCTACCCTGCATGGCGCTGGCGCTGCTGATCATGTTCGTCACGCTGAAGCTCACCTGCCAGACACCGGTGGCGGAAACGATTTATTGGCTTGCCCGTTCCTTCACTCTCGCCGAACTTGCGGCATCTTTGGAATGGCAGTTGTACACATTCTTTGCGCATAGGTATTCAATATTCCGCCTCCTCCCGGTTTCGCTGGTTTTTCTGTTCGTCATCTATGCCGTCGTCTTCGTCGCCGCTTTTTTGCTTGAACCCCGCCACGGCGAAACCCATCTCGATATCGACGGACGACAGCTTTGGATCGTCATCACGATAGCGGCGCTGACCTTCGCCCTGAGCAACCTGAGCTATATATCATTGCAGACGCCGTTCAGCGCGGAAGTCGGCCCGCAATCCTTCAACATCCGCACGCTGGTCGAAATCGGGGTTTTGCCTTCCTGTACGCCTATCACTGGCAGCTTTGCGAAGCACATACGCAACGGGAACTCAACGGCATCCGCGACGTCCTCTCGACGCAATACCGGCAATATCAGAACTCCAAAGACAGCATCGAAATCATCAATCGGAAATACCACGACCTCAAACAACAGATCTCGGTGCTGAGAGCCGAGCCCAGCGAGACCAAACGCGAGCATTATCTCGACGATATCGAACATGATCTGGCGGATTACGGGGCCACCAACAAAACCGGCAACCCGACCCTTGACACCGTACTGACCTCCAAAAGCCTGTACTGCGCCCATCACCACATCGAGCTGACCTGCGTGGCCCAGGGCGAGGTGCTGGATAAGGTCGGCATCTCGGAAATGGACATTGCCGCGATGTTCGGCAACGCGCTCGACAACGCCATCGAATACTGCGAGACGCTCGACGACCCGGGGCAACGGCTTATTCGCGTGGTCGTCCGCCAGGTCAGAGGCTTCGCCTTCATCGCCGTGGAAAACAAAATCGCTTCGGCGGACGCAGCAAGGCTACAGACCCGTAACGGGCTGCCGCGAAGCACGAAAGGCGACGACCGCTATCACGGTTTCGGCCTCAAATCGATACAAAGCCTCACCCGGCAGTATGGAGGGGAGCTTTCGGTAAAGGCGGAAAACGATTGGTTCAAGGTGCATATCACCATTCCGATCCCGGCTTCCCAAAAGCAGCGCTAAAAGCGAACCTTCAGACGGATATCGGCCCATTGGTGCAAGGGTTTGCGCAACAAAGCAGACCACCGAGGCAAACCATCGAACGAAGATGCATTCACTGACGAATGGAAAAAGGAAACGATAAAGGCGATGCAGCCGATGCCGAGCGCCGGATCTGAATCCGGTTACGGCATCAACCGTATCGCCTTGTGTGCTATTTACTGGATTGCCTCGTTCACGCCTTCTCGGTGCGGCGACGCATCGGAACGATCACGGCGCAAAGCAGAGCCAATGCGATAATCGCGAGTTCGACGCTGGCGATGACCACATAGAGGTGCCAATTGAGCACGGTGACCGGCAGACGCTCGGCATTCGCCAGAGTGTAGAGAATGTTGTGCGAAGCTCGCTGGAGATAGTAGATATCCGCGTCACTGTCGCCAGAGACATTGAACTTGTTGAACGTCAGCCAGGAATCGGTCCCCGCACGCATTGCCGCATCGGCGCCACGGGCGAGTTTCGCCTCATCCATATCGGTGATCGAGTGCCCACGGAAGCCCCATTCGCCGCGAAGGACGTCCTGCTGCAATGCCGAATCGGAGCCGACATACACATCTCCGAGGAAGTTCATCGAAGTCATGACCCCAAGAGGATGACCGACCTTGACCGAGGTCTCGAACGGCTCGAGATAGATCTCGCGGATGGACTGCTCGTTGGCATACGTATGCAGGTTCTGCGAACGGCAGCTTTCCTGGTCGTTCAAGGCGAGATGCTTGATATACACAGCCATCTTTTTCTTGGATGCCGCACGCACCACATTGCTTGCCATGGTGGCCGACAACATCGGATCTTCCGAATAGTACTCCCCGTTCCTGCCGGAGAACGGCGAACGATGGTTGTCCATCGCGGGAGCAAACCAGCCGGTGACACCGCACTTGTGCCCCTGATCGGCCATCTGGGAACCGAACTGCGCCGCAAGGTCAGGGTTGAAGGTGGCGGCCATCAGAGGAACGCACGGATACGAGATTCCGGTGACATCCGGGCTGAACATGCTGGAAAGCCCAAGAGGACCTTCAGCATCCATGGTCAGATAGTTCTTGCCGATCGAAGGCAGCTCCGGCGTCCTGTAGAGCGAATCCTCCACCAGAGACTGCATTTCCGGCACGGTCAGCTGCGAAAGCAGCTCGTTCCACTTCGGATCGTCGTATTTCAGACCTGCCACGTCTTCAAGGCGAAGCTTGCCCTTTTTCGCGTAATCCTTGCCCTTTACCATCTTGTGGGCTTTGGCGTCCAAGGACTTGGGATAGTCGTTGGCATTGTCTTCCTGAGCGGTGGTCTTGATGGTGGATTTCACCGATTTCATGGCTTCCGTATAGTTCGCAAAGCCATTGCTCCTGCTCAGATACTTGCCGCGCGCAACATCCGCGAACCTGTTGACCGCTACCTTCTGATCCAGGTCGCGCTTGTTCTTGCCGGAGAAGAAATAGGTTTCGGGCATTTGCGCCTCGACCTGGTCGAGCGGATGATGGGCATCCGAACGCACGGAGAAAACATACTGCCCCTCATCGAACATGTAGGAGCCGTGGGTGCCGTCACCGTTGTCGTGGGACGAATCCCAGGAGGCGATCTGCTGCATGGAGACCGGCACTGTCACCGTCTGCGATTCCCCGGCGGCGAGAATCTTGGACTTGGCCACACCGACCAGCGAAACCGCGGACTTCTCGATACCTGCGCTCTTGTCATAGTCGGTATACGGAGCACTCATATAAAGCTGGACCGCATTTCTTCCGGCACGCTTACCGGTATTGGTGACCTTGACCTTGACGTTGAGCTTGCCCCTGGGATCGAGGGAAGCCCCGTTTGCAAGCCCGTCGACGATCTTTTGCGAGAAGGTGGTATAGCTCAGGCCGTAGCCGAACGGGAACGCGACGATATCGTCGTAGTGCTGCCCGTAATCGAAGGTCTTGCCGGTCTTGTTGCTGGTGATGACGGCCTTTTCGGCATATGCGGTCTCATACCATTTGTAACCGACGTAGATGCCTTCGACGTAATCGACATAGTGGCTCTTCGGCGCATTCGAAGCGGCCTGGGTGCCGTAGTTCTCATAGGACGGGGCGCTAGTATTGTCATACACCCATGTGTCCGGCAGGCTTCCGGAGGGGTTGACCTTGCCGGAGATGATCTTGCCCAACGCTCCAAAGCCTTTGGGGCCAGGAATACCGGCCCAAACGCAGGCATCGACGTGGAATTCGTTGAGGAAGCCCGTTTCCATCGCATTCGACATATTGAGCACGACGATGAGCTTCTTCGAATGCGCCCTCGCCTCTTTCAGCAGGTTCTTTTCGTTTTCGCTGAGCTGCAGATAATTGTGTCCGTCAGGACTCTTGTACGTGATGAGGTCGTTGCCTTCACCGCCGGAACGTCCAAGCACCACCACCGAAGTGTCGGAATACTGTTGCAGCTTATCGAACGAAGCCTCGCCCTGGTATTTGTCAATCGGCACTTCCGCATTCGAATAAGTGGCCGGGACGAATCCGATGACCTTCTTCGGCGGCTTGGGAGCCGGATACACCGAAGCCTTCTTCAAAGCCTGGTTGACCTGTATGCCCGACGATTCCAACGAATCCTCTATGGACACGGCATCGGAAATCTGCACATGGCTTGAACCGAGAGGGGAATACATGGGGTTGTATGCGTAATAACCCAGCAGATTCACCTTTTTGGCCTTCAACGGCAAGGTGCCGTTTTCGTTACGCAGCAGGACCATGCCCTGATCGCCGATATCGTGGACGAGTCCGGTCCAGTCCTTGGCGTTGGTCGTGACGCTGGCGTTGCTCTTTTGGATATTCTGGAACACGTTGTTGATGGAAGCCTTATATTGCCCGGTCTCCACATTGAGCACCACTGCGAGCACCACGGCAAGAACCGCGGCGATGACCTGCAGCACACGCACCCAGATGCTCGCACGGGTCTTGACCATCACCTCGCCCTCATGCCGGGGACGGAATCTTCGTAGCGCGACCGTGGCTACGCAAGCGAGGGCGACTAGACCCAGCACTATCACAGCTATAATGCAATATAGCTGGAACTGTTTTGCTGTATTCATTATTTTTCTTCTCCTTTGAAACGTTGGTCGAATGGAACAACAAAATTTCTTTCAACGACCTGCCGGCCGTTTGCTTTTCACTCCTTCAACGATTATTTCTGCTTGAAGATCAGCTTCATGATGGGATAGAACACCCAGAACGAGAGTGCACAGTTGATGAGCATGGTCACCAGATCGGCGAGCGTGACGCCGAAACCGGAGCCCATCCACCCCACGAAGAGCCGGTAGAGCGGGGCTTTGTACCATCCCTGCAGAGCGGCGGCGACGAACGTGACCACCACGTAGGCGAACGCATACCAGAACGCGGCCGTCCAGATACTGCCAACGGCCTTGAAGGTGATGTTGCGCTGCATAAAGAAGTTAATGACCTGTGCGATGGCCATGGTGATCTCCACGGCCAGGAAATACGCCAGGCCGCCTCCCCCGCCGCGCTGCACTGCACCGGCGGCGTAATCGAACAGGTAGTAGATGCTGCCGTTGGGGTTATGCCCCAGGCGCAGTACCTGGAATGACGTGTTGACCAGCGATGTCATGCCGAATATCCATTTGAGCACCGGCATGAGGATCAGCTGAAGCACAGTCACGGCGTTGCAGACTATGAAAAACATGATGAATTCCGCCAACCCGTGATGACGGGCGCTGAAGCGGGACCACAGGCCGGTGATGCTGGTGACGATGGCGTTCTTCTTCATTTTGCCTCACCTTGTGTCAACGAGAAACGCAGGAAGTCGATGCTTCCGCTGCCCTCGAATGTGAAATACAACGGGTATGTTCCCTTTGTCGGCGTCGTTTCGGCTTCGAAAGTCGAAAATTCCCCGGCATCGTGGTCAATATGGATTGTCGCAATCCTGTTGCTGCATGCGGCATCGAGCCAGACGGACAGCTTGCCTGTGCCCTTCCCGCGAATTTCTGCAGCGATTCTCGATTCTGTTCCGTCGAATTCGTAATATTTGAAACCGGCCGTCGCCCCGTCACACATATTGGCGATGAATTGATGGCGCGAATCCTTGCCTCTCACCTTTTCCTCGGTGATGAACGGATGGTTGCGCAGCCTGGATTTGACACCGGAACCGTCATAGCGTCCTGTCACGCCGCCTTTGGCCCATAGATTGCAGGCCGTATAGGCCTCGTGCACGCCGAGTGCTGTGAGCGGACCATCGTTGAGACCGCAGCTGGTCATTTCAGCCTGGTTGAAGCCGCCGTCAGCCCGGCGTTCCAACCGCTCGGCACACGCCTGACGGGCGTAGGAGCTGCGGTTGGTCTGACGGTGATAGAAGATATAGAACCGGTCGTTCAATCGCAGGATGCTGCCGTGGGTGTTGCCGGCATAGTTCGCAGCATGTTCCTCGTCGTGGTATCCGTTGATGCCGATATCGGCATTGCTGACCAAGGTCCCGCCATAGACAAAGCCGCTGTCCGGCTTGTCGCTGACAGCATAGCACAGCTCATGATTGAGCCGTGAGGAATAGATGAAATAATATCGGCCATCATATTTGCGGATCGAACTGGCCTCGAAGAACTCATGGCCTGGGAAGGAACCTTCGCCTTCTTTGGGGAAGAGAAGCTTTTCCGGGGTCTTGATGGTGACCATGTCTTCTTCGAGTTCGAGAACATACCCGCCTTCGAACTTGCGCCGGCCGCCCGTGACTATGGAGGGAACCGGGGTGTAAAAGCCCGAATAAAGATAAACTTTCCCGTCGTCATCGACGAGGACGCCGGGATCGAACGGGAACGAATCGCCCTTGCAACGGCCCCATATCTTCCCGTTGGGATAATGCACGTGGCCGTAGAATTCGAAGGGGCCGGAAGGCTTATCGGAGACCGCAACCCCCATGATGCCCATGAAATCGAAAGCGTAATACAGATAATAGCGGCCGTCAGTGCCAACGGCGACGTCTGGCGCGAACAGCAGACGCAGGCCGAGCCTGTTCTTCGGATCTTGGTTCTTTCGATAGAGAACGCCGTCATAGCGCCAATCCGAGAGGTCCGAAACCGGGGCGGACCAGCAGGCGTAATCACGCACGCAGAACATGGGCGCATTGAATTTATCGTGCGAACCGTAAATATAGACCCGATCGCCAAAAACGTAAGGTTCGGCATCCGGAATGTATTCGCATTGTGGCAAATAGGGATTGACTGCTTGTCGACTCATACCACGCTCCTTTGCTGATTTCAGTGTGGCACGGCAAAGGGGCACGGAAAGGGCTATCGCACAAACGGTCGATTTATCGCATAAGAAGGTCCGGCAAAGTACCGATGCACTCTGCCGGACCCGGCTGAATAAGAGATTTCAGATTCAAATGAATTAAATCATGATGCGCTAGCGTTGGCTGGGATTGTGGTTGTCCGGATTCGGATCGGTAAAGACGTTAAGCGTGTCCATATCCGCGTCGCTGATGGTGAAATCGACATCGGCGTTGTTTTCGATATGTTCACGATGCGTGGCTTTCGGAAGCGGCAGCACACCGTTCTGCAGGCAGAAGCGAATCGCCAGCTGGGCGGTTGAGACCCCGTACTTTTCGGCCATCGCCTTGAGTTCCGACGAACCGAGCAGCCCACCGGTGGCCAACGGCGAATAGGCCTCGATCAGCAGGCCGTGCGACTGGGCAAATGTCCTGTTGCGCGGCTCAGTGGCACCTACGTAATACTGAATCTGATTGACCGCGGGCGTCACCTCGGCATGGTCGAGGATGTTCTTCAAATCGTGGTCATCGAAATTCGACACCCCGATGGCACGCACACGGCCGGACTGGTAGATTTTCTCCATTTCGCCCCACACGGCAAGGTTCTCTTCGTCCATGCGCATATGCCCCGCGTGGCTCCACGGCCAAGGCGCGTGGATGAGATAAAGATCGAGGGTATCAAGCCCGAGGTTCTCCATCGTCTCTTCGAAATGCGGCAGCACCCCATCCGCAGTCTTGACCTCGGCCGGAAGCTTCGAAGTCACGAAAATCTCGTCGCGTGCTACTCCCGACTCGCGGATGGCACGTCCGACGCTGCGTTCGTTGCCATACACATAGGCGGTGTCGACATGGCGGTAGCCGGCATCCAGCGCCATCCGCACCGAATCATAGGCCACTTCCCCATCGGGAATCTGCCAGGTGCCGAACCCGATCTTCGGAATCTTCATCCCGTTGTTCAGCGTATAAGTATCAGTAAGAATCGTCATCGCTTCTACCTTTCGTTTTATGCGAATACCATTATTCAGTCTAGACCCTCGTAGATATCTTGATGGGCAATGACGACCAGGCCGGCGATGAACATCACGATGACGACCACGAGGACGAGCACGACGATGGGTGTCCATGTGTGCAGCAGTCCGTTCAATGCACCCAGGGCGACCGGGCCGATGGCAGCGAACAGATAGCCTCCGGATTGTGCCATTCCCGACAGACGAGCGGTGTCGGCCGCCGAGGTGGTGCGCTTCTGAAAGAAGACGATGCAGATGCTGAACGAGGCCGCCGTCGCAAGTCCCATGCATACCGCCGAAACCACATTGAGCGGCAGGTTCGCGCCGGGAACGAGAATCCCCAAAATTCCCAAAGCAAAGCCTCCCCGGCGATGCCGTTGACGATAGCCAACCCGTGCTTGCGTTCTGCGATCAGCGGCACCGTCATGGTCAGCGGCATACCGCTCAACTGGAAAAGCGTGGCGAGGTTGCCCGCAACCACGGCGCTGAAACCGGCCGTCTGCCATATCGACGGCAACCAGGTCAGCAAAGAGTAATACAGCATCGATTGCATGCCGAAATAGGCCAGAATCACCCATGCCAGCCGCGAGCGCCATGGCGTTCTATCGACAAGCGGACGCTCGTCACCGCCCGCTTTCACTTTGTTGCCTCGAGCGGATCCGGAAAGCATGATGACCAGCCAGGACATCAGCGCCACGGGGCCGAGCAAGGCGAAGATTCCCATACTGCCCTTAATGCCGATATGGGAGGCGATGATGCCTGAAGTGGCCGTGCCCAAAGAGGCGACCAGGACCTGCGCGGTGGTATACAGCGTGGTTTTCCCAGCGATACTTTCGGGGAACCGTTCCTTGATGACCGCAGGCAGAAGCACATTGCCGCCGGCGATGCCGATTCCTAGAGCGGCCGTGCCGATCAGCAGCGCCCAGACCGAGGGGATGATGCGCAGGAAGCTGCCGATGCTCAACACCGCAAGGGAGGCCACCAGCACTTTCTCGCTGCCGTGCCGTGCCCCGGACTTGCCCATCAGCGGGGATGCGAGCGCGAAGGCAAGGAGTGGGATGGTGGTCAGAAGTCCGGCAAGCGAGGTAGGCAGGCCGATTTCGGCTTTGAGGTCCGGCAGCAGCGGAGGCATCATGGTGATCGGCATACGTAGGTTCGCCGCGACCAATACAAGCCCCAAGATAACCAGCCATGTGCGTTTGCGCTTGCTCACTTACTCTCTCCCTCGGGCTTTTTGCCGATACATTATGTTCTATTGTGTTCTACAAACCAATGGTGCCCTCACGCCGAAACGAGGGGCACCACCATTAATTTTTAATCACTTGTGCTTTTAAGCAGCCGATATCACTCCCACTCGATGGTGGCCGGCGGCTTGGAGGTGCAGTCGAGCACGACGCGGTTGATACCGCGGCACTCGTTGGTGATACGCGTGGAGATCGTGGCCAGCACGTCGTAGGGCAGACGATACCAGTCGGCGGTCATCGCGTCGTCGGAGCTGATCGGACGCAGCACGATCGGCGAGCCGTACGTGCGCTCGTCGCCCTGCACGCCTACCGAATGGACGTTGGCCAGCAGCACCACCGGGCACTGCCAGATATCGCGGTCCAATCCGGCCTTCGTCATCTCCTCACGGGCAATGGCGTCGGCCTCACGCAACAGATCCAGACGCTCCTTCGTCACCTCGCCGATAATGCGGATGCCGAGGCCCGGGCCCGGGAACGGCTGGCGCCAGACGATGTTGTCGGGCAGACCGAGCTTGGTGCCGATGGCACGAACCTCGTCCTTGAACAGGCTACGCAGCGGCTCGATGAGCTTGAATTTGACATCCTTGGGCAGACCCCCGACGTTGTGGTGGGACTTGATATTGGCAGTGCCGTCCCCGCCGCCGGATTCGACGACATCCGGATAGAGCGTGCCTTGCACGAGGAACTTGACCTCCTTGCCACGCGCACCGGCCTCTTGCAAAACCTGCTTCTGGGCCTTCTCGAACGTGCGGATGAACTTCTCACCGATGATCTTGCGTTTGCGCTCAGGCTCGGTAACGCCCTTCAAAGCCGTAAGGAACTCGCTGGAAGCATCGACCTCGATCAGCCGGATGCCGGTCGCTTCGACAAAGTCGTGACGAACCTGCTCGGCCTCGCCCTTGCGCAGCATGCCGTGATCGACGAAGACGCACGTAAGCTGATCGCCGATGGCCTTGTGCACCAAGGTCGCGGCGACAGCCGAATCCACGCCGCCGGAGAGCCCGCAGATAACCTCGGCATCGCCGACCTCCTCACGAATCTTTTTGACTTGCGTGTCGATGATATTGTCGGCGTCCCAATCGCTGGGAAGCCCCGCGCACTCGTGCAGGAACGTGGAGAAGAGCTCGTTGCCAAGCGGGGTGTGCTTGACCTCGGGGTGCCACTGCACGCCGTAAAGCTTGCGCGACTCATCTTCCATCGCGGCCACCGGAGCACCTTGAGTATGCGCGAGGACTTTGAAGCCTTCCGGCGCTTCCTCCACGGCCACGCCGTGGCTCATCCAAGTGGTCTGTTCGGTGGGGGAACCGGCCAACACGCCCTCAGCGTCGTCGATCACCGCTTCGGTCCTGCCGTATTCGCCGAGCGCAGCCTTGTCGACCTTGCCGCCCAGTTCGTTGGCCATAACCTGGAAGCCGTAGCAGATACCGAGCACGGGCACACCGGCGTCGAATATCGTCTTGTCGATCTCGGGCGCACCGGGCTCGTAGACGGAAGCGGGGCCTCCGGAAAGAATGATGGCCTTGGGATCTTTGGCGAGCATCTCGGAAACCGGCATGGAATGCGGAACCAATTCGGAATAGACATGCGCCTCGCGCACACGACGCGCGATGAGCTGGGCGTATTGCGCGCCGAAGTCAACGACAAGCACTGGACCTTTTGCCATGGATTCTCCCTATTATTATCAGTACAAAACAGATGCAGAATATGTCCATTCTCGCGGTTCAAGGCGACAAAATCAAGTGTCCAGACAATGCACGCGGAACAAACAAAAAACAACATCACAAAAAACAACACGCCGCGTGAATTTTCTGTGAATCGAACATCGCTAAGCCTTGGCGTTGCGGAGTTTGTGGCGCAATTTCAACGTTTGTAAGTCATTTTTTTACGTTCGAAAATCTCACAAATTTTTTGTATAATACGACATTACTTGACAAAAACATCTCAAGACAGCACACAGATGAAAAAAAACGTCCAAAAAGTCGGAGTCGACACGTAAAGTGAACATCGATTGGGCACGAACCCGGAACATCAATAGTAACAAAGGTTTGCGCCCGAAGGAAATAATCAATTGCACACAATGTGTACAGGAGTACAGGAGCATAAATGACTAGTCCTGTTATTGGCACCCCGTGGAAGAAGCTCGGCAAGCCGGTTTCTGATGAGGCTCTCGAAGGAGTCGACAAGTATTGGCGCACCGCCAACTATCTTTCCATCGGTCAGATTTATCTGCGTAGCAACCCGTTGATGAAGGAGCCCTTCACCCGCAAGGACGTCAAGTACCGTCTCGTGGGCCACTGGGGCACCACTCCGGGCCTGAACTTCCTGTTCGGCCACATCAACCGTCTCATCGCCGACCACCAGCAGAACACCGTGTTCATCATGGGTCCTGGCCACGGTGGCCCCGCAGGCGTCGCTCAGTCCTATCTCGACGGCACCTACACCGAGTACTATCCGAAGATCACCAAGGACGAGTCCGGACTGCAGAAGTTCTTCCGTCAGTTCTCCTATCCTGGCGGCATCCCCTCCCACTATGCACCTGAGACCCCGGGTTCGATGCACGAGGGCGGCGAGCTCGGCTACGCGCTGAGCCACGCCTATGGCGCCATCATGAACAACCCGAGCCTGTTCGTCGCGGCTGTGGTCGGCGACGGCGAGGCCGAAACCGGCCCGCTGGCGACCAGCTGGCAGTCCAACAAGCTCGTCAACCCTCGCACCGACGGCATTGTGCTGCCGATCCTGCACCTCAACGGCTACAAGATCGCCAACCCGTCCATTCTTTCCCGTATCCCCGATGAGGAGCTCCACGAGTTCTTCGAGGGCATGGGTTACGAGCCTTATGAGTTCGTCGCCGGATTCGACGATGAGGACCATATGTCCATCCACCGTCGTTTCGCCGACATGCTCGAAGAGATTTTCGACAAGATCTGCGACATCAAGGCCAAGGCTCAGACCGACGACATGGATCGCCCGACCTACCCGATGATCATCTTCCGTACGCCGAAGGGCTGGACTTGCCCGAAGTACATCGACGGTCAGAAGACCGAGGGATCCTGGCGCGCTCACCAGGTGCCGCTGGCTTCCGCCCGCGATACCGAGGCTCACTTCCAGGTCCTCAAGGGCTGGATGGAATCCTACAAGCCTGAGGAGCTCTTCGACGAGAAGGGCGCCATCAAGCCTGACGTCACCGCGTTCATGCCTAAGGGCGAACTGCGCTTGGGCCAGAACCCGAACGCCAACGGCGGCCGTATCCGCGAGGATCTGAAGCTCCCCGATCTCGATGCCTACGAAGTCAAGGGCGTCAAGGAATTCGGCCATGGCTGGGGCCAGCTCGAAGCCACCCGCCAGCTGGGCAACTACACCCGCGACATCATCAAGATGAACCCGGATTCGTTCCGCATCTTCGGACCTGACGAGACCGCTTCCAACCGTCTGCAGGCCGCTTATGAGGTCACCAACAAGCAGTGGGACAACGGCTATCTCTCCGAGCAGACCGATGAGCACATGGCTGTCACCGGCCAGGTCGTCGAGATGCTCTCCGAGCACCAGATGGAAGGCTTCCTCGAGGGCTACGTCCTCACCGGTCGTCACGGCATCTGGAGCACCTACGAGTCCTTCGGCCACGTCATCGACTCCATGCTCAACCAGCACGCCAAGTGGCTCGAAGCCACCGTGCGTCACATCGATTGGCGTAAGCCCGTCGCTTCGATCAACATGCTGATCTCCTCGCACGTCTGGCGTCAGGATCACAACGGATTCTCCCATCAGGACCCGGGTGTGAGCTCCGTGCTGCTGAACAAGACCTTCAACAACGATCACGTTGTGGCCGAATACTTCCCCGCCGACGCCAACATGCTGCTGGCCGTCGCCGAGAAGGCCTTCAAGTCCACCAACAAGATCAACGCCATCTTCGCGGGCAAGCAGCCTGCGGCCACCTGGCTGACCCTCGACGAGGCTCGTGAAGAGCTCGAGAAGGGTGCTGCCGAGTGGAAGTGGGCCTCCACCGCCAAGAACAATGACGAAGCGCAGATTGTGCTCGCCTGCGTCGGCGATGTCCCCACGCTCGAGATCATGGCCGCAAGCGAAAAGCTCAAGGCGTTCGGCATCAAGTTCAAGGTCGTCAACGTCGTTGACACCCTGAAGCTGCAGAGCCCCAAGGAGAACGACGAGGCGCTGAGCGACGAGGAGTTCACCGATCTCTTCACCGCCGACAAGCCGGTCCTCTTCGCGTATCATTCCTATGCGCACGACATCCACGCCCTCATCTATGACCGTCCGAACCACGACAACTTCAACGTTCACGGTTACAAGGAGCAGGGTTCCACCACGACTCCGTACGACATGGTGCGCGTCAACGACATGGATCGTTACGAGCTGACCGCCGAAGTGCTCCGCACGCTCGACGCGAAGAAGTACGCCAGTGACATCGACAAGCTCGAGAAGTTCCGTACCGACGCCTTCCAGTTCGCCGTCGACGAAGGCTACGATCACCCGGATTACACCGGCTTCGTATACTCCGACGTCAAGAACCAGGACAAGGAAGCAGCTGCCAAGGCTGCCATGAGCACTGGTTCCGACAACGAGTGAGATTATCTCACCCCCGCGCTTAGCGCAATCATCTGAGTAAAGGAAAAGGACGTCCGGCTTCGGTCGGCGTCCTTTTTCTGTTTCGTTCGTCGGCAGTCTACTACGTCACACTCTGCGCTTAACATATAAATGATCGATATCGTTGTTGATCCGCAAAAACGTGCATAGCATGCACAAAGGAGTTATACCGTGACGAACGAAGTCATTTATATCAACAGCCCTGAGGGCAAGAACGGCCGTAACGTGGTGGCCTACGGAGTCGTAAAGGCTCTCGCATCCAAAGGCAAGACCGCAGTGTTCCGCCCAGTGGCTTGCAAAAAAGAGGCCTTTACCGGCGAACTGCTCAAGGCCTCGAATGCCGACCAATCCGTCGAACAAGTGCGCGGCGTATGCCCCAAGTGCGCGCGCAAAGACAAAAGCACTGCCCGTGGTGACATCGTGGCGGCGTATAGTGCCGAACTTGAGCGTGTCAATCCCGACACCATGGTGGTCGTGGGTTCCGACGGTTCCTCCGTTTTCGACCCTGAAGCGTTCACTTTCAATGCCGATATCGCCTCGGATCTCAAGGCCAAGACCTTCCTCGCCATCTGCACCATTCCGCGCAACGGTGAACAGGTGAAGGCCACCGTAGAGACCTGCACGGCCGAGGTGGAGCAGGCCGGCGGAAAGATCGCCGGAGTTTTCGTCACCGGTTGCACCGACGAGAAGGCCGCAGACGCCAAGAACGCTTTGAAGGACTCCCCCGTACCGGTCTGGACCATTCCGGCCGTCGACTTCCCGTCCGACACCGATCCCGATGCCGCCAGCAAAGCCGCAAAGGCATTCGCCGACAATGCGCCGACCGATGAGGTAGTCGCCGCCGCACAAACTCCATTCGACGCTCCGACCACTCCCTATGCGTTCCAGAACGATCTTCTGGTGAAGGCCAAGGCCGCCAAGAAGACGATCGTGCTGCCGGAAGGCTCGGAAGACCGTATCATCAAGGCTGCGGACTACCTGCTTGCCCGCGACATCGTCAATCTCATCATCGTCGGCGATAAGGATGCCATTCTCGCCCGCGGCAAGGAACTTGGCCTCGACTCGCTTTCCAAGGCCAGCTATCAGCCGATGGATGACGAGGAAGTGCTGGAGCCCATGGTCGCCAAGCTCTGCGAGCTGCGCGCCAAGAAGGGCATGACGCCAGAACAGGCCCGCAAGCAGCTGACCGATCCGAGCTACTTCGGCACCATGCTGGTCGTACTCGGCAAGGCCGATGGTCTGGTCTCGGGCTCCATCAACTCCACCGCCAACACGGTTCGCCCGGCGCTGCAGGTCATCAAGACCAAGCCCAGCGCCTCTCTGGTCTCCGGCGCGTTCCTGATGTGCTTCAAGGACCATGTCGCCGTCTTCGCCGATTGCGCCATCAACCTCAACCCGAACGCCGAGCAGTTGGCCGACATCGCCGTTCAATCCGCCGACACCGCACGCGCCTTCGGTGTGGATCCCAAGGTGGGCATGCTCTGCTACTCCACCCTTGGGTCCGGCAAGGGTCCGGATGTCGACCTGGTCGAGGAAGCCACCAAGCTCGTCCATGAGAAGGCCCCGGATCTGCCGGCAGTCGGTTCCATCCAGTTCGACGCCGCTTGGTCTCCCACGGTGGCCGCCACCAAGGCCAAGGGCAACGATGTGGCAGGCCACGTCAACGTCTTCATCTTCCCGAGCTTGGCCGCAGGCAACATCGCCTACAAGGCCGTGCAGCGCACTTCCGGTGCCATCGCCATCGGCCCGGTGCTGCAAGGCCTCAACAAGCCGGTCAACGACCTCTCGCGCGGTGCCCTGGTAGAGGACATCATCAACACGGTAGCCCTCACCGCTGTGGAAGCTCAGCAGTAATAGACGTGTTGCTCGTTTAGCAGACATGTAATACATACCTGCTAAACGAGCTCACAAAGGAGGGGCTGCAAGAAATCAATATCTGGTTTCTTGCAGCCCCTCCTTCATACCATCAAGCGGCAATCAATCAGCTGGCATCGGTGTGGGAATCAAAGCGCTTGAGCTTGCGCGAGAACGCCATCACTGCCAGCACACAGCAGAAGAATATCCCTGCAAGGATGAAGACACCGCCACCGGTCAGCGGCAGCGAGGAAGCGGATCCGTCATCAAGCTGCGCCCTGTCCGCAGGTCTTACGGTATGCTCAGCCTCCTGCGAACGAGAGGCGGAAACGCCCATGGTACCTGAGCCGTGATGCGACGACATCATTCCGCCTTCGCCGTCAGCGTCGAAACTCCACGTGGCGGTGCCGTCGGCGCCTATCTCAATATCGTCTTCTTCGTTGAACCCGCCGTCAGGCCAGTCCATGTAAATATCGACGTAGTCGCCGGGATCGAGCCCCTTGATGGTGCCGGTGATTGCCTGGCCCGCCGTGTAATGGGAATGGTCGAATTTCACGATGACGCCGCTGAAGGATTTCTCCGCCCATGAAGCCGCCAGCTGCATCGGCTTGGTCGGGCTGATCAGCTCGCCAAATGCGTACGAGCCCTTCGTCCCGTTCTTCTGGGGCAGCCACTTTGCCAGATAATGCCCCGGCTTCGTGCGTAAGCCAGTGAAGTCCGTGGCTTTCAGCACATGATAGGGGTCACCATAATCGGTGGTTTCCGTCTTCAACACCGGGTTGTCGATAAGGGAATAATTGCCGTAGTAGGTGATGGAAAGCCTTCTGATGTATGTGCCGATCACCTGCTCGTCCGTCTCGGAGCCTGTGCGCTGGGTCCTGCTTATCAGAGCGGCGTCATCGCCGATGGGCAACCTGGGTGTAATCGCCGCACCGGCCGAGTCCTTCGCCTTCAGCCATGAGCTGCCCTCGGCGATGGTGTCGCCAATGAAAGCCGTGTCACCGAGCTTTTGGGTTGTACCTACTTTCAATAAGTCCAGATTCGGCGGCAGCATGGAGGTCGTTCCATTGATCGGCGTGAGTTTCCCGACGGTTCGACAAGGCCCGGTGCCGGCCCCGCAGGCGAACGCGGCGCTGTTATTCCATCCGCTGATATCGAGTTCGATCAGTTTGTCGGCACTGGAGAACATCTGCCCCATGGCCGTGACCGCATCGACGTCCATGGTCGACAGGCCTGGGATCTTGGACGCCTCGGTGCCTGAGAACATATTGCTCATATCGAGGACCCCGGCGGTGTCCAAACCGGAGATGTCAATCGAATCGACGTGGGTGTAGGCGAACATGGAGTTCATGGTCTGCACACTGTGGGTGCCCCTGGCTTTCCAGTTCGGCATGGTGTAGGAGGCAGGGAAGGTCGCGGCGTCGAACATGGCCGTCATATACACCACATGGTCCGTTTTGGGGAACAGGGTGATGGCCGACATGCTCGCACATTCATCGAACATCGCGTCCATGTTGATGACGCTTTCGGTGTTCCATAGGGTCATATCGAGCGCGGTCGACGGTTTCAGCACCACCGATTCGAACATCTCCCGCATGGTGGTGACATTACCGGTATTCCAATGACTCAACGACGACAGGTCGATGGGAGCTTGGGGAGCATGGAACATGGCCGTCATATCGGTGACGCTGCCCGTGTCCCATTGGGAGAAATCAAGATTCGAATCTCCCAAGGCGTTATTTTCGAACATGTTCGCCATGGTGGTGACGCTGCCGGTGCCCCAGTGTGATATGCCGCCTTTTAGGGTGGTGAGCACTTCGCAGTTTGCGAACATCTCCCCCATATCCTTGACATTGCTGGTGTCCCATCCGGACAGCCCGTCGATCTCGGGGAGCGCATTGTCGCCCACGAACATGCCGTGCATGCCGAATTTGCAATCGGATTCGCTCATGGAGTTCCCGTCGGGGTCGACGGTGCAGGGACTGTTGGGGTCACCGGCACCGGTCACCTCTCCCGTCTCCCAATTGGACAGGCCCGACAACGATGTGAGACTGTCGCATGCGGCGAATAGCCGGCTCATATTCGTCACCTTTGCAGTGTTCCATGTCTCCAAGCCTGTTATTTTGACAAGGCCTTGATCCTCGGAAAACACACCGCGCATATTCGTGACATTGCTGGTGTCCCATACGCCCACGCCACCGACGCTGAAGTCGAGTTCCGTTATGTGATGCGATTCGGCGAGCATATATTCGATATTGGTCGCGTAACTGGTCACCAACCCATTGATGTTGATATGCTCGAGGCCCCAATCGTCATAGATCATATGGCTGAGATTCGTGGCATGGTTGCCCGCCCACGACGACAGGTCAAGCGAGGTGAGCCCCTGCGTATAGGCGAACATGTAGCTGAAATTCCTCACGTTCGGCCCGATGCTCCAACCCGTGAAATCAATGCTGGTGAAGCTGGAGTGCTCGAACATGGCGGTCATGTCGACGATGCTGTCAAGATGCCAGCCATGCAGGTCAAGCGGCTTGGGCTCGGCCGAAAACCTGAACATGCCTCTCATGGTGGTGACCGTGCTGACGTCGATGTCGTAAAGATCGTTGAAGTTCCCGGAGGTGAAACCCGTGGCGTAGGCGAACATGTAGTCGAGGTCCTTCAGCTGGCCCATGTTCAAAGCTCGCCACGGGATATTAAGATGAGACAAATCAGCATGGTAGAACATGTAGCTCATGTCCTCGATACCGCTTTTACCTCCTAAACCACCCAGTGCAAGCTCATGCAGGGTTGTGTACTCAAACAGGCCCTGCACGCTCTTGACCGTTCTGAGGTCAAGATTTGACAGATCGATTGAGGGAAGGCTCTGGTCCTGTGCAAAACCGTAATCGATACTCAACGACGGAACCTGATAAGTGGTTTGGAACACGATATGCGAGGTGTCGATGCTGGTCACCAAAGGGTCGTTGTAAAAGATGAGATCAGCCGCATACCCCTGCAAGGTAAGCGAGCAATACTGATTCGACAGTCTGAAGGTGCGCAGATTGGGAAGATTCGCAAACAGACCGCCAGCGTTTTCGGGTACATCGCCTTTATCCACATTCACCTTGGCCGATGCGTTGACAGTCACGGCACCATCAAGCTCGATTTTCGTGATTTGATCACTCTGAGTTGACCACGGAATATTCGTGATTCCCGGCGCAGGACGGAGGTCAGGTTCAGTACCGCCATATATATGAAGGACGCAATCACCGCCATCTTGTTGGATCTGCCAAGCCGGACCGGAACCAGAAGGATTATTGGCGGCATTTACATTAGACCATGATAACAGGGACGTAGGGGTACATGCGGTTCGAATCGCACCGGGAATGGTCTTTGCGGATATACCACTCCGAACCGAAGACGGTCGACTCGGTTGAGCCACGCTCTTGGGCGTTGTCTGCGTCGAAGTAGAGGACGTACCCGGTTGATCACCATGCTGCGCGGCAGCGGAAGAGAACGTGCTGGCTTTACCTGCCGTGCTCATGCCGGGCACCTGCGTAGACGTATTCGACGGCGTGGACGGCTTGTCGGAAGTGGCCGCCGAAGATATGGAAACAACGCCTGCCACCAGCGCAGTCGAAAGCACGACCGCAAGCACTGAAGCGAGCTTGCGCCACAAAGTCTTTCTCTTTTTTGTATCTTTCAATCTTACCGATCCACTTTCAAAACGTTCGATTTTTTGGTTTTATGCCGCTTCCTGGCATGCAATGGTTCCAAACCGATGGGAGGCAGGCCGCGGGCGTCCGTCCTGCGCGGGAACATGCTCCACCAGGCCACCGGCGAGCCGTCATAATGCCACGGCGGCGGTACGAGCAGCCGGTAATTGCGGTGCATCGCCCAGACCAGCCCCAAAAGCAGGACGATCGCCCCAACGATTTCAGCCATGAGCACGGCGTCCTTGTCGCCGTCGTAGCGAGGGATGTCCTTGGGAATGTTGCCTCGCCTGGCGGTGACGACCAGCCGCTGCGTGTTGACCCCATAAGGCGTGCAGGTCATCAACGTCACCAGATCCTGGCCCGGAACCACCTTGTAAAGATGGACATCATCGGGATTGACGACATGGATGCCGATGACCCGATAGCCCATGGTACGGTTGAGTGTCTGGATGTAGATGATGTCGCCCTTTTTGAGCTCGTCGAGCCTGGTGAACAGTTCTGCGCCCACGAGGCCTCGGTGGCCGGTGAGCACGCTGTTCGTCGACTTGCCGCCCACCGGAAGGCTGGTTCCGTAGAGATGGCCGACGCCGACCTGCAGGATGGCCTTCGAAGTGCCGTGGTAGATAGGCAGTTTCACGGAGATCTTAGGAATCCGGATGGTGCCCATCACACCGTTCGTCGTTTTCAGCATCAACTGATAATTCTTGTCACGCTCAGATATGGTGTCTTCGTCGGGATCGTCAACAAACGGATCGATGGCCTCGCCCAGCTTGTGCTGGCCGGAATCCGCGATGCCCCTGTTGTAGGCAAGAGCGTCGTGATATTCCTTTTGACATGGCCGCGCGGCCATTTGGCCATTTCCTGAGCGGCCTGAAACGAAGCGATGCTCTCGTTCCTGGCGCTGATGGTCCTGGAGACGGGTGCCCACAGCAATACGATCACCGTGAGCAGGACGCACAGATCACGCAACGCCTCGATGACCGCACGATAAATGACCACCGAACGATTCCGGGGATAACGCACGACGGCTTCGAACGACAGAAAGCCAAGCGGCGGCCTGGACGCACCAGCCTGCTTCGCCTTTTCCGCTTTCCTCTCGTTCATTCTCGTCTCACCCCGGATTGCATGAATTTCATTACCCATTCCGGTCCGCCTCCGCAGCCTTGCCGCGTTGAGACGAACCGAAAATCAGACCCTGTTACTGATACCGTGCGGTTGATTGCTTGCCGTTGTCCAAACGGCGTTGGCAACAGCGACTATCAATCGCACAGTCTCGGTATCGTTACTTCTTGCTGTTGAGCAGGCTGTGACGGCGCAGCATCGTCAAGGCGATGGCGCCGCTGCCGAACACAACGGCCAACACAGCGATAAGGATGAGGCCCATGCCACCGGTCAACGGCAGGTTCGTAAGCGCATCGACGTAGTCGATCCTCACGTTGAAGTTGGTCGACTCGACCTGGGTGCCGTCAGCCACGCTGTGGGGCTCACTGCCCACGACGTTTTGGGTATCGACACTGGCGAGACCCCAGATATCCGCATGGAACACGAACTTGGTGTCCTTCGGGTGGTCGGCCACGTTGGCGTCGATGATCTCAACCTTGAAGCTCGGCTTGACGCTTTGCAACACATTGGTCGGGCCGGACTGCTCGACGAACGAATACGTGTCGGTCTTGAGACCATCGATCTTCAACGTGTCGTAAGCTGCAACACCCACGGTATTCGTGCTGCCGGCGCTGGTGTCATAGGTGTATTCGCCTTCGGTGCCGGAGATCGGGGTGTCGGCCTTGAACGTCAGCGCAGTGGTGTGGTTGGGATCGGTCGTATCATCATAGACCTTGAATATCGCGCCTTTGATCGCTGTCTTGGTTCCACCGTCATTGAAGAAGTCACGGATGGTGACCGAGTAGCTGACGGCTTCGCTGGAGCTGTTGTCGGTCGGCGGCGTTTCCGTCGTGCAGCCGCTGGCCGTGGGGTCCGTGGTGCAGTCGCTGCCGTTGTCCTTGCCGGAATGCACGATCTTGGCCTGGTTGACCAACGACTTGCTGGCATCCTTGACCGTCATCTTGTAGGTGACCACGATATCCAAATCAGGCGTATAGTCTTCGATGCTGTTGTTGGTGAAGACGATATGGAAGTCTTTGCCGCCATTGGTCCCGGCGGTTTCGTCCTTGGTCACGGTATATTTGTCCGTGCCGACATTGTGACCGCCAATCGTGATTGCAACGCTGCTTGCATCCAGGTCGAGGCCTGCACCAGGCATATCGACGATCTCGAAGTAATACTTGGCGTATCCGGTCCAAAGCGGCACTTTGCTCGTGATCTTATAGCTCAGCTGGGAGCCGTTGACGGCGGTGCCGCCGGTCAGGCTCTTATTGACCGTGACGGTATCGGTCTTGTCGTTGACCTCACCGATCTTGGTCCCGTTGAGGGTGGCATTGGTCCCGATCGTGGTGCCGACCAGCATCGGAATCGAATCCGAATGACCGGCGGTCCCGGCGCCCGGCATCGCGGTCACATCCTCGACCAAATACAAGCCGACCGACAGGTCTGAGAATGTTACCGTGGCATTGGTCGTGCCCACGGCAGCCACTGCGGAGCTGAAACTGTAATTCGCCGCAGCGAGCGCCTTGTCCAGCTGCTGGACGAAATCGCGCAGCTTGCCGGTATACGGCGACGTGCTCGAACCCGTATCCGAATTATTCGTATCTGTTGCATCGTTGAATCCCAGCCAGTGGGTACCGACCCAGCCGATGACGTTGCCGGTGCTCGGCGCAGTGCTATCAGCGGTGTGGGCTGCCGTGCCGACTGCGGTATTCACCGTCGTGACGTCGGTCGACTCAAGCGAGATGCCGGTCAGTTGCGTGCCATCCGTGGCGGCGTGGGAGTACTTTCCCACTTGTACTACGGCGTAGGAATGGCCGGGGGTGGCGTTCTTGACCACGATCGTGCCCTTTTTATTGGCGCTGGCGGTCAGATCGACATTTGTCGTTTCAGCCCCAGCCGTGCCGGCACCGGTCACGCCCAAAGCCAGCAACGTCGCTGCGGAAAGCACCACGCCGATGATGCCGTTTATCCTTTTGCTTATTTTCATTTGTCTTCCTTCTTAAACAAACCATGCCTTGTTCAAGTCAGGGTCGGACCTCACTATGCAACCGTGCATCTGGCCTTGGCAGTAAGCAGACATGCCAATTTTTACCTTTTGGTCACTGAACGAATTACGTTGACTTAGCCCCCTCTGCTCAATGATGAATAATTCAAGTGCTCATATTTGTTTGGCGCACCCTCGATGGTGGACGACGTTGAGCACAACAGGCTGTGCTGTGTTTGCGTGAATTTTGTTGAGTGCGGACCACGCATGCAAGGCATTCGGCCTTTCCGAAGGTCTAATAACCGGAAACGTGGAAAATTTTCATGCCCTCCCAAGGGCAATGAGATCAACTACATATGCAAATCCAAAAGCCTTCACCAAAGGCCGATCAATTATTACTGCTGTGAATTCTTAAGCCCTCCCCAAGAGCTTTGTAAAACCATCTGCGCAGATTCCCAAGCTTTCCCCAAAAGCCCGATATCGGAAACGCGCAATTTATTTGTCGCTTTCCAAAAGTGACATAAATCATAGTAAACGGTAATTGGACAAACGTTAAAGCGATAAACCATATATTCAACATATTTTTCCCTAAAAATACGGCATTTTGTTATTTCCTGGTCGATTATATTTCGCTATGAGCAAACAACAAGTTTTTGCAAACATGCCCCCACTGCAAATTCGTCGGATGTGAGAGACACAGTCGTTTTCCACTTCACATGTTCCGATTCGATTCGGCAGACGAACGAAAGCACTTTTCCAAACTCACGTTTCACCTGCGAATTCCCTACGGCCGCTTTGTAACAGCTCGTGAGTAAACTGGAAACTTGGCAGCCGCGGTACAATCCACGGGTCAATTTATCTATATGGAGGATGCAAACAATGGCGAAAACCGTCCTTGTCATCAATTCCGGTTCCAGCTCGATCAAGTATCAGCTGGTGGATCTCGAAACTGGAGGAGCTCTTGCCAGCGGCCTCGTGGAGAAGATCGGTGAACCCATCGATGGCCATTACAAGCATGAATACCAGGGTGAGAAGCACGAGCTCGAGGAGCCGATCAAGACCCACGCCGACGGTCTGAAGCGCGTCCTCGGCTTCTTCGACGAGTACGGCCCGAACCTCAAGGAATCCGGCATCGTCGCCGTCGGTCATCGTGTGGTGCAAGGTGGAGCGGTCTTCCCGAAGCCAGCTCTGGTCACCAAAGAGACCATCCAGCAGGTTAAGGACCTCGCCGTACTCGCCCCGTTGCACAACGGCCCGGAGGCCACCGGCGCCGAGGTCATGGAAGAGCTTCTTCCCGACGTGCCGCAGGTCTTCGTCTTCGATTCCTCCTTCTTCTTCCAACTGCCGAAGGAAGCCAGCACGTATGCGCTCAACAAGGAAGTCGCCGAGAAGTACAAGATTCGTCGTTACGGCGCGCACGGCACCAGCCACGAGTACATCGGCTCCGTCGTTCCCGGCGTGGTCGGCAAGCCTGCCGAAGGCCTGAAGCAGATCGTACTGCACATCGGCAACGGCGCTTCCGCCTCCGCACAGATCTCCGGGCATCCGATCGACACCTCCATGGGCCTTACCCCGCTGGAAGGCCTGATGATGGGCAGCCGTACCGGCGACATCGACCCGGCCGTGGTCTTCCACCTGATCCGCAACGCCCACATGGACGTTGACCAGCTCGATACCCTCTTCAACAAGCAGTCCGGCATGATGGGCATGACCGGCTACGGCGATATGCGCGAAGTCGATCGCCTCATCAAGGAAGGCAACGAGGACGCCATCACCGCGATGGGCGTCTACATCCACCGCATCGTCGGCTACATCGGCAACTACACCGCACAGATGGGCGGCGTGGATGTCATCACCTTCACCGCCGGCGTCGGCGAGAACGATGACGCGGTGCGTGCCCGCGTGTGCAAGAAGCTCGAGCCCTTCGGCGTGAAGCTCGACAAGGAGAAGAACGAGACCCGTTCCAAGGAGCCGCGCATCATCTCCACGCCCGACAGCTCGGTGATCATCTGCGTCATCCCGACCAACGAGGAGCTTGCCATCGCCCATAAGGCCGACAAGATCGCCACCGAAGGCAAGGACACCTACGGCAACGTCTTCAAGAAGTGAGCCCACCTCGTTTCGTTAGATTGTAAAATCCTGCGAAAACAAAAAAGGCCGGAACCGACGGAAATGTTCGGTTCCGGCCTTTTGTATCAGCTGATATCTTTTGTTTTTCGAGGATGCCGCTTATTCGTCGAGCATGCCAAGCATCCTGTGCCACATGCCGGGGAAGTCCGGAATGGTCTTGCGGGTGGTGGCGACGTTGCGGATGCGGGTATCGGGCACGGCCAGTCCGATCATCGCCGCGAACGTGGCCATGCGGTGATCGGCATAGGTCTCCATGGTCTCGCCGTGCAATTGGCTGTGCGGCACCGGCGTGATGACCAGTCCGTCCGGCAATTCCTCGGCCGAGGCGCCGATGCGGGTGATCTCGGTGACAAGCGCGGCGAGCCGGTTCGTCTCATGGCCGCGCAGATGGCCGATGCCGACCAGTTCGCTGAGACCGTCTGCCAAAGTTGCCAAAGCGGCGATGCTCGGGGTGATCTCCCCGGCCGCCGACATGTCGAAACCTTTGCCAAGCCCTTTGATCGGCCCGTTCATGGAAACCGTCAATGTGCCGTTTCGCGGCACTGAAGCCGATTTCTGGGAATCACGCACATCGGCCATGACCTCATCGAACGGACGCCCGCCCAAGGTCACTTCGGCGCCCAACTTATGCAGGATGTCAGGAAGCAGTCCGCCGGGCTGGGTGGTCGAAGTCGGCCAGTTCGGCACGCTCACCTTTCCCCGGCAATCATCGCGGCGCCGAGGAACGGGGCGGCGTTCGACAAATCGGGTTCCACCACCACCCCATCAGGCAACTGCAGGGGGCTTGGGGCGACGAGCCAGTGTCCGATTTCAGGCATCTGGGCATCGCCTCCGGCACCGTTGACATCAGCCATCGTCATACGAATATGCGGCAGGCTGGGGAGCTTGCTGCCGGTGTGTTTGAGGTCGAGCCCGCCTGGCAGACACGAACCGATCAGCAGCAGGCTGGAGATGAATTGCGAAGATGACGACGAATCGATCTCGACCTTCGCCAGCTGAGGCATGGCGGAGCCGGAACCGACGGAACCCTCGTCTTCGTTCGAATCCGCACCGCTCAAGGCTTTCTCAGCGGCTTCCCGCACCGGAGGTGTGATGGTAAACGGCAGAAAACCGGTCTTGCCCTCGTATTCTACCGAAGCGCCCAGCTGCTCGAGTCCGTCGAGCACCGGCTGCATCGGCCGCGCGTAGGCCTCTTTGTCACCGTCGAAACGTACCGGCCCGTCGGCAAACAGCGCCAACCCGGGCACAAAGCGCATCACCGTCCCGGCAAGACCGCAGAACACCGTGACATTGCCCTTGAACCGGCCATCGGCCGGCGGGGTCACCGTCACACCGGTCCCTTCGCCTTCGTCGAAGTCGACCTCGACGCCCAGCGTCCGCAGCGCATCTGCCATCAGTTCGGTGTCACGCGAGCGCAGTATGCCCGCGATCGTGGCAGGGCCATGCCCCAACGCAGCCAATATCAGATAGCGGTTGGACAGGGACTTGCTTCCGGGAATCACCACAGTGGCGTCCAACGGCCCCTTGGCGAGCGGCGCAGGCCATGGATCGGGCAGCCCGGAAGAGAATGAAGTCGTCATCGCTTGGGGCTCATTGCCGTGTGAGGAGGCGGTTTCGTTCAAACCGTCGTTCTTCCGCTCATCGCGACCATTGCTATAGGCTTCAGTGCTTGTCATAGTGAAAATTTTAGAGCAACTCCCCTACTACTCCAGATTGTCGCCGGTGAAAGCCAGCGGCAGGACCTCGTCCAATGTGCGTTCCAGATAGTCGTCGGTATCCTTGGCCATGATGATGGTGAAGTTCTTCAGATCGCAGAATTCCGCCATGACCTGCCGACACACGCCGCAGGGCGAGCAATAATCGCCCTCGCCCTTCTTCACCCCTTCCATGTTCCCGACGATCGCAATAGCGGTGAACTTCTTCTCCCCCTCGGAAATCGCCTTGAAAATCGCCGTTCTTTCGGCGCAGTTCGTGGCGGTCAGGCCGGCGTTCTCCACGTTGCATCCCTGATAAATCGTTCCGTCCGCGCAAAGCAGGGCGGCGCCGACCTTGAAATGCGAATAGGGGGTATAGGCACGCTGCTGAACCTCAAACGCCTTTTCGATCAATTCCTTTTTATCTACCATGATCATCCTTCGATTCCATCAATCTGTTGTAAAACCGGCCATCGCCCTTGAATGCAACCATGCAATGCGACGGCTTTCGCTTAGATTATCAGTCGGAGCGACGACATACGAGACATGCAAAACCGTCTCGAATCGGCATTCCACTGCCGTTTTCAGCGCGCCACGGCACAGCACAGCACGACACGGCCCAGCCCGGCGGCCCCACAACGTCATCGAGGCCAACGCCAGGAGCTCTGGCATTGGCCTCGACAATATGCGGCGGGAGCGGTGCCCACACCACGATTCGCAAGAATCGCTTACAGCATTACAACATTAGAGCAACGACCCCTTCTTGGCCCGCGCCCCGTTATCGACCACGATCTTGAGATTGTGGAGGCTCTTGGTCGGGTCGGTCTTGTTGACATCCTTGGTCACGGAGTCCTGAAGGGTCTTGGCGTTCTTCGACGGGGACGGAACGTCGTTGAACTTGTCGACCAACGCATTGAGCTGATCGACCTGGGCCTGCGAGGTCATCGCGTCCGGGTCGCCCATGGCTTCCATCTGCTTGAGCAGATCGTTTCTCTGGTTCAGATAGTCCTGCATGCCCTGCAGGAAATCGGCGACCGGCTTGTTGTCGAGCTTGCCGACGGACTGGATCTTGGCCGAGCATTGGGCGAAGAACGTGTCCTGCTGGTGGTAGAAATCGTTGCCGACGGTTCCGCCACCGTTCTCGTCGGTGCAGCTTTCCTTGACGGATGCCAATTTCTGCATTCCCGTGGCAAGGCCGCCCATATAGGTGTCGAACCCTCGGGCCTTCGGGATGTAGGCATCGTATGCGGCCTTGACCTTCGGATCCTTCATCACTTTGAGGTTCTTGAAATCGTCGTTGGCCTGCTCGAACTTTTTCTTGTCCGCCTTGAACTGGTCAACATCCTTGTCGGTGGTACCCTTCGTGCTGACACCCAAGGATGCGGAGACGAAATCGGTGGTCATCGAGGTCAGGGAACGGGTCATGGTGGCGATGTCTGCCTGCCCTGCCTGGTAATCCTTCTCCTTCGGCCCTCCGATGACTCCGGCGACATCGAGGCCGAGGATGAGGCCGAGGATGACGGCGACGACCACCACGATAACGACGACGGCGGTGACCACCGCGACGACGGCCTTGTTCTTCTTCTTGACAGGCACACCACCGGCTACAGCCATACCGTCATTGGCACCCATGGCAGGCGGATACTGATAGCCCTGTTGCGGATTCTGCGCCGCCTGGGGAGGATACGCGAAAGCACCGTTCGCCGGAGCCTGGCCCCCGCCCATCGGCGCGGCCGGGTTTTGCCCGGCGAACGGCTGGCCTTGCATGGGCGCGTATTGGTTATTGAAATTCTGGGGCTGGCTCGCCGGTTGTTGCTGGCCGGGATACTGCTGCACGCCGGGCTGGGCGAAATTGCCGGCCTGCGCCTGCTGAGCCGATTGACTCGGCTGAGTTGATTGAACCGATTGTTCCGGCTGAGCTGATTGAACCGACTGCTCACCAGCCGTTGACGTTGAGCCCTCCGCGGGATTTGCAGCAGATTCCGGCCGGTTGTTCTGCTCCGAACCCGTTTCGGGAGTCGGCTGAGTCGCTCCGTTCTGATCCTGCGATGCATCATCTTTCATATTGTCGCCGTCAACCATATAACTTCTCCCTTAGTAACACTGGACAACTCTCTGCCGTGCCGTGAATTACAAAAACGGCAACCAGCATATTCTAACATACTGAAAACCATCGCGATATATGCCGTCCAAACAAAGTTTTCTAGTACGCACGGACCGCAAGAATACCCCTGCCACAAATCATTAAAAGCAGAAGGCCTAAATCGAACCTCGGTCCTTCGTTCGGTGCGGGCTTGCCTTCGGACGTCGGCAATTAGAAGATGTATGCTAGGGCTAGCCAAGCCCCAAAACTGACATAATGGAGCTTTGCGTTAAGGAAAACACAACGTAAGAAACCCCACAAATCCTTGTATGGCTTGGCTCTGGTTGTTATCTTCTTCATACATCATTAAGACAGAAGGGATTTCAATGACTGTCACTCTCAATACCGCTTCCGGTCAGCCTTGGGCCGACAACAACCATTCGCAGACCGCCGGCGTTCGCGGCCCGGTGCTGCTGCAGGACTATCAGTTGGTCGAGAAGCTCGCGCACTTCAACCGCGAGCGCATCCCGGAACGCGTGGTGCACGCCAAAGGCGCCGGCGCCTACGGCACGTTCAAGCTCACCCGCGACATGAGCCAGTACACCAAGGCCGATGTCTTCAACGGCGCGGGCAAGGAGACCCCGATCTTCCTGCGCTTTTCACAGGTGGCCGGCGAGCTCGGCTACCCCGACACCCTGCGCGACGTGCGCGGCTTTGCACTGCGCTTCTACACCCAGCAGGGCAACTACGACATCGTCGGCAACAACACCCCGACCTTCTTCATCCAGGACCCGCTGAAGTTCCCCGACTTCATCCACTCGCAGAAGCGCGACCCGCGCACCCACTTGCGTAACGCGACCCGACAGTGGGACTTCTGGGCGCATTCCCCCGAGACCGTGCACCAGGTGACCTATCTGATGGGCGACCGCGGCAACCCGGCCAGCTACCGCACGATGAATGGTTACGGCAGCCACACCTTCAAGTGGGTCACCGCCGACGGCACCGCCTTCTGGGTCAAGTACCACTTCATGAGCGAGCAGGGCGTGGTCAATATGAGCGAGGAGGCCGCGGTCAAGGCCGCAAGCTCGGACACCGACTACCTGCTGCACGAGCTCTTCGATGCCATCGAGTCGAAGAACTACCCGTCCTGGAAGGTCTGCGTGCAGATTCTGCCCTATGAAGAGGGACTCAACTACAAGCACGACATCTTCGACATCACCAAGGTCGTCTCCCACAAGGACTACCCGCTGATCGAGATCGGCGAGTTCACCCTGAACCGCAACCCCGACAACTACTTTGAGGACGTCGAGGAGGCAGCGTTCGCGCCCGCCAACTTCGTGCCGGGCATCGAGCCCTCCCCCGACAAGATGCTGCAGGGCCGCATCTTCGCGTACAAGGACGCCGCGCGCTATCGCCTCGGCGCCAACTACGAGCAACTCAAGGTCAACCGCCCGGTGGTCGAGGTGCATAACTACGAGCGCGACGGATTCATGAGCGACAACGCACAGGACGGTGCCGTCGACTACGAACCGAACAGCTACGACGGCCCGGCCGAGGACACCTCCGCCCGCAATCATGGCGACCAGCTGGAAGGCAAGACCGGCAACTACGCCGCCTACGAGCCCGACAACTACTCCGCCGCCGGCGACCTTTACCGCGTGCTTAGCGAGGACGAGAAGCAGCGCCTGGTCACCACCATCGCGAGCGGTCTGAGCCAGGTCGAAGGCGAGAAGACCCATGAGATCCAGGTGCTCGAGACCCGCCAGTTCTACAAGGCCGATCCCGACTACGGCACCCGTGTGGCCGAAGCGCTCGGGCTGAATCTCGACGACATCGAGTGAACATCAACTAATCAATAGACAACGCTCTTTAAAGGGGAACCTGCCTTCTCACCTCATGCGAGATGGCAGGTTCCCTTTATACCCTTATTTCGCATCCCCGCGCTGTCCCTAATTTAATTCGCTCGACTTGGCAATCTCATAGCCAAGCCCGAATTGTGTTTTTATTGAAAAACGATATGCCTTTTATTGAAAAACGATATGAACCGCTTATGATATGACCTAGCAGAAAATTTGCCATTAAAGGAGATTGAGATGAAGCCCCGAGAAGATTCGAGCGTTTCCGCCGACAAGAGCGGGCGGGATGTATCCAGCGGCCCCACGCCGAACGAACGCAAAGAGCATATGTCGCACCGCACGCTGGCCGTCCTGCTTGAGGCTACCGACGCCTTCGCGGTGGTAATATGCCTCGCCATAGCGCTTTTCGTGCTCCCCTCGGCCGAGCGGGTCGGCGACCTCAGGCACGGCTCGGCCCTGTTCGCCGGCATCGGAATGCTGCCTTTGGCCGTGGTGGCCGTCTGCGCATGGCGTCTTTTTCTCGGCGGTCGGACGCGAGGAGACCTTCACCGCGGGCAATGTCCGCCGGCTGCGCACCATAGGCGCAGCCTTCGCCGTCTCCGCCGCGATATGGCTGGTCGAGCTCGCCTTGGCCGCCTTCAACCTGAACAGAACCCGGGGCCGCACCATACTGGGCACGGGCGTGGCCTTCGTCTTCTGCACAGTGCTTGCCGTGGTATCCGTGGCACTCGCCTCATTAACCGCCGCCGCGACCGAACTCAAAGACGAAAACGACCTGGTGATCTGACATGGGACGCATCACGGTAACCCTCGACGACATCCTCGCCGACCGACGCATGACGCTGACCGAACTCTCGCAACGCGTGGGCGTGACGGTGGCGAACCTCTCGATTCTCAAAACCGGCAAGGCCCGGGCGGTGCGCTTCACCACGCTGGCCGCCATCTGCCAGGAACTGGACTGCCAGCCCGCCGATTTGCTGCACTACGAACCGGAGGGATAACTTCAGACTTTCACACCGACATTGGCCGCAAAACGGCGGCTTCATAACAACAGTCAACCATACGATTTAGAAAAGGAAATCACCATGTCTAAGGACAACCATACCCAAAATCAAACACAACCCGCCAAAAACGAGCCCGGAAAAAGCGATAAGCCATCCGCACTCGCAACCGGCCCGAACGCAACTCCCTATGCGAAAACCCCTGCCTCGGAATCGGAATCGAAATCCGAAGCCGAACCCGGATCCATCACTGGAAGCGGTACATCCAAAACGACCGGCACGGCCAACACCGCAAACGCCGAACCTGCAAAGACCACGGACACAGCCAACCCCGCAAACGCAGAACTCGCCAAGGCAGCCATCAAAGCCATCGCCGAGGCGCCCGCCAAGGTTCCGCCCGCACCGCTGACCAAGGCCGACAAGGCCTCACTGATCTGTGCGGTCGCACTCTCGCTGCTTTGGTGCGTCTGCGTCTCACCGGTCAGGGTTTCGGGATATTTCGCCGTCTGCGGCGGCGTGGCGCTGAGCGTCTGCCTGCTCGCCTTCCTCGGCTGCGCCTGGTCCCTGAGATGGCGGAAGGAAACCGAGAAAGCGCGAAAGACAAAGAACCTGAAGGGAACGAAACGGCTCAACCTTCAAATGCCGAAATCGTCATACGCCCTGCTGTTCTGCACGGCTGCGCTTATGCTGGTGCCCGCATTCTCCCAAGCAGTTTGGATCAGGGCCATCAACGCCTGCGGGCTCGCCATCGCGCTGCCCCTCACGTTCCTCTCGCTGAGCGGGGAAGGCGAGGATGAGCTGTTCCGTCTTCGCGGAATCCTGCGCGGCGTCGGCACCTTCATCGCCGAGCAGTTCCGCCACTGGTCCATCCTCGGACGCGTCGCCACCTCATGGGTGCACGGGCGCGGCCGCAAGGCCGGCGGCATCGCCATCGGCGCGGTGTGCGCAGCTGCAGTGCTGGTCATCGTGGTTCCCGCGCTCTCCTCGGCCGACGAAAACTTCGAGCTGATCGTCAACAGCCTCTTCCAAGGGCTGACCCACTTCGACCTCGGCCCCCGCGTGCTCGACATCCTTCGTTTCGTAGCGATCATTCCACTCGCCTTCTCCCTGCTCTTCGGCCTGCGTCACCCGCGCCGTAAAGTAGATCTCGGCACGAGCATCTCCCATCATCATGCCTCGACCGCTACGCTCAACACGATGCTTGCCATGCTCGACGCGGTGTATCTGGTATTTGTGGCCATCCAATCGACATACCTGTTCGGCGGAGTGAACACGCTGGAACGCTTCGGAGGCTACGCAGCCTACGCCCGCGCGGGATTCTTCCAGCTTGTCGGCGTCACGGCCATCAACCTCATCATCGTGATGGCCTGCCTCTACCTGCACAAGCATGAAAAACGTGCAAAATCCCTGCTGACGCTCGAACTCATGCTGGTCACCTCCACGACGGTGATGTTGGTCTCGGCCGTCTGGCGTATGAGTCTGTACGTCAATAAATACGGCCTGACGCGCCTGCGCCTGCTCACCTACTGGGGCATGGTCGCCATCGCGTTCCTGCTCGTGGCCACGGTGTGGAAACTGCTGAGCCCGACGTTTGAACTGTTCCGTGTCGCATTTTTCGGCACGCTCGTGCTCTGGCTTGTTTTCGCATTCATCCAGCCGGATGTCATCATCGCCAAGGTCGATGTGGATGGTTACCTGAACGGCAGCATCGAAATGGTCGATACGGACTATCTTGCTCAGCTCCCTTCGTCGGCCATCGGCCCGCTCGCCCGTCTGGAGGAGCAGGCCCCGAGCAAGTCGGTAAGGAAGGAAGCCGCAAACGCACTTCACGAAGTCCACAGCAACACCAACGAAATAACCTGGTCGCTGTGGGGAATCTAATTTTTGACTATTCGTCCAAAATTGCTATAACACCAATAAAATGAATATTTAAAGTCTCACAACACCATAAAATCTTACGCTTCATTCACGATGATAAGCGACTTCACAGCCTCACGTTGGTCCATGGCCTCATAGGCCTGCTGAAGGTGATCGAGATCGAAACACTTGGTGAACACGCGGCCAGGCTCGATGCGACCGTCGAGAACAGCTTTAAGTAGGATCTCCTTATCGTAGGTGGTCACGGAGGCAATGCCACCGCGAAGCCCGATATTGTTCCAGAACAGTTTCGTCGTATCGATCTCGCCGCTTTGCGGAACACCGACGCGACCGACGACGGCTCCAGGACGCGCGACCTGAAGAGCCGTCACGGTGGATTCCTGCGTACCGACGCATTCGAGCACGGAATCCGCCCCGTCGCCATCCGTCATATCCATGACACGCTTGACGGCCTCCTGACCGCGCTCGGGGACGATATCGGTGGCACCGAATTCACGGGCCAACGCGGCCCTGTCCTCATGCCGGCTCATCGCGATGACACGGGTCGCGCCGCGCAGTTTTGCCGCGATGACGCCACACAGGCCGACCGCCCCATCACCGATGACAACCGCCGTGTCTCCCGGTTTGACTTCCGCGCTGGCCGCCGCATGATAACCGGTGGCCATAACGTCAGAAAGAGTAAGCAACGAGTTAAGCATCTCGTCGGAATAGTCGCTGGGCCTGCCGGGAATCCTGACCAAAGCCCAGTCGGCGTTGGTGAACCGCAGGTATTCGCCTTGGTAGCCGGCATTGCCGCCGGGCTCCTGATTCATGCAGTCACCGTCGAAACCGGCACGGCAGGCGGCGCATTTCCCGCAACCGTGGGTGAACGGGACGATGACAAAATCACCGGGACGCACATGTGTGACCTCGCTGCCTACCTCTTCGACCACCCCGATGGCCTCGTGACCGATCAGCGAACCCTGCTCGCGTTTCGAGATTCCCCGATACCACCACAAATCCGATCCGCAGACGCAAGCCCGCAGGACACGGATGACCGCGTCGGTCGGCTTTTCAATGATCGGCATGGGCGCATCGGTGACACTCACCTCGCCCGGTTTCACAAACATTCCCGCTTTCATATTTACGTCCCCTCGTTCGTTAAATCCTGATCAGACGTCAGTCAGATTTAATCTATAACCTTATCATTTATCAGTTTCGGATGCTCTCCGCGATACGGCACCCTTCTCAAGCGCCAATCAGTTCAGCTTGGCGTATTCCTCCGGATCGACCGGATCGAGCCACTCGTTCGACGCGCCCTCTTGAGGCACCATGACCGCGACATGTGCGAACGGCTCGTTGGGACTCGCGCCGTGCCAATGTTTGGTCTCCGGCGGCACGACGACCACGTCGCCGGGGCGAAGCTGACGCACCGGCTCGCCTTCGAACTGGCAGTAGCCGCGGCCTCCTACGGCAATCAGCACCTGCGTGGCGTTGTGATGGATGTGCCAATGGTTGGTGCAACCAGCCTCGAACGTTACGTTGGCGACCTTGGCCTGATTCGTACCTCCTAGCGGGGCATTGTAGCTTTGGCCGTCAAAATACTGAGCGTAGGCGTCATTCGGATGGCCCATGGGGAACGGGCTCGGATTCGTGAATGTAGCAGGCATTTTCTTTGTCTCTTTCTATTGAAATTATCCATAAGCGATATGCAACACGGCTTATTGCTTTAATATTGCATTACAAGAATCTACAATGTATAACGCTACAATCCAACGTAAAGACTTCAAGCGCTCGAAGTCAAAACCTGTTCGAGCTACCTCTAGCCAACGTCATATAAGCGGATATATCTGAAGGCTTGACCACACATCTACATGAACTATTGCACGAAGAGATACGGCACCCCGCGCTTGACCTCGGCCTTGAGTGAGGCGAGTCCGTGTTTGCCCCCGGGATTCTCCCAGTAGACGAGATTCTGTTGGGTCATGATATCTCCTTGCGTTTTACGCAAGGCTTCAATCTGGGGAATCATATCCGACTTGCTTTCGTCCTTCTCCCCCGTCATGGCAATGACTGTCACATCGTTAGCGCCGTAATTTCTAGCCCGTAAGCCAGCCACCAGGCTCGCGGCGGTGTCTTGGTCTGTGGTGCCGCCTGTGGTTTTATTGATCCAACTGGACTCAGCCATCGGCATGAAATCATGGAAATACTGGGGTTTGGCCGCAAGCATCTCCCATGCGGTGATGCCGCCCATGGAATAACCACCGAAAGCCCTATGTGTCCTACTGGCTATGAAATCTGCCTCCGAAACGCCCAAAGAATATGTCGTGAACCGACTCTCGACAGCCCGCATAAGAGGTTCGATCTCATCGGTGGCGAAGAAACGATTCAGAGCATAATCCTTGCGGTAATCACGAACCTCAAATGTGTCATCAGGATAATACGTTGGAAAAACAACGAGCATCGGCTTGTTTAAGAGAGACTCATCCAATGAGCTCTGCATCTGCTTGGCAAGTTTCGGGCCAGTCGTCCACGAGCCATGCATCAGATAGAGAATGTCCATCGGGGTGCCTTTGCGGTAGGTAGAGGGCACATAGACGCTCGCAGTCTTCGCGTAATGTTTCCCCTGATAGGTGATGTCATAGCTCACGGTCTGAAGCTGGCTAACGGCATTAGCCGGTTTCGCGGAAGCGCTATTCTGCCGTTTTCGGAGCGGAACGACCACCTCCCAGCAAATGGCACCCACAATCGCCACAACGACAAGTATTGCGCACGCCACAATCGCCACTTTGCGCCGCTTCATAACCCACTCTTTCCTGCCAACAGGTCATTCGCCGGTCAATATTGCACACGGTTTTGCTGCTCCCGTACAGCTTCGAGCAAAGCAACCCAATTTACATGCAACCAACATGACTAATCTATCTGTCTGGACAACTCACTGATACCAGACTACCGCTGTTGCGTGGCAGGTTCAATTGACGGCCGCTTCAGAAAGCACGACATTCGAAGTCTATTCAAACGTTCCCCCGACATTGCCCACTCCAAGCACTTTGCCGTCCAACTCAGCTCTGAGTTTGCGATAAGACGTCATCGGCCCAAGCCCAAGCTTCCGATCTATGGCATAGATGGTGAATTCGTAGCGATGGCTGGTTCCTTTGGGCGGTTTCGGTCCGCGGTAACGATGCCAGCCGTACGCTATTCCCTGAACCGCATCGTCGATTCCAGGCCGCGCTCCCCTAGCAATCTCGGAAGGCAAAGTATCCATAACCGGCAAATCCCAGATAATCCAATGCGTCATTTCGCCGAACAGAGGGTGACTCATATCGCGCAAAACTACTGCCAGCGACTTGGCGTCGTTCGGAATGCCAGAAAACGTAAATTCAGGTGAAATATCCCAACCTCTTCCAGTGAATTCCGTCTTAAACCGGCCACTCTCATCAATCCCGCCGCAAGCAACTTCAATCCGCTCCATCGCGATTTCTTCCTTTGCTTTTAAGATCCGATGACTTTATAAGCAGTAGATTATCATTTGTCTGGATAATCGCAACGAATATTCATGTCACTCACAACGCTTATGCAATCAAACTGTCAATCTCAGACGCCTACAGAACCCTGCCTCGAGAACCGCGCCAGTCCTTAATTTATTTACGGCGACGTCGCTGACGCTGCTCGACTTCCTGGCGTTTTGCGGCCTTTCGTTCGGCGTGCATTCTAAGTTTATTTTCGTGCTCGCGGCGGAGCCTGGCCTCGGTATCGCCGACGCTCTCCCCGTCCTGGGTGAGGTATTGGTCGACGAAACCGTCCTCGATACGCCGATGGGCCTTGGTCACGGTATCGCTCATTTTGCGCATGCCGGCACCCGCCGCATCCACAATTTTCCTGTTCGCCTTCACCAATTTCGATTTTGCCATGGTCATCCTTTCCGGGCGCACACAAAATACCCGACACCTGTTGGGTTAATATGGAGCCAGCATAACGGGCGGAACGGCGGCCGACAACCGACAGTTGCGCCAAAAACGTTGGAGTAATGGGAAAAATCGAGTGAACACCAAAGGGAACAAACGAAGGCAGGAATCGCTGCGAAAAATAGAAAACGCCTTCATCACGTTGCTGCGTAGCAAGGATGCGGAAGAGATCACCGTCACCGAAATCTGCAAGAAAGCCGGGGTGAACAGGAGCACTTTCTACGCGAACTATATGGACATCAAGGACCTCATGAACGCGATTGAGGAACAGCTGTTCGACGCGCTCCACGACATCTACGCCGACGAGGAAACCCGAGGATACAACTCGAACGACTTCTCCAAGCTGTTCGCGCACATCAAGGATCATCAAGACTTCTACCGCGCCTATTTCAAAATGGGGCTCGACCTGAAACTTCAGCCTACCCGATACGACACGAAACTTGCCAAAAAATATTACCCTTCCGGCGACATCGACTATCACAGAGCCTTCTTCAGGGCCGGCATCACCGCGATCATCAAGAAGTGGCTCGACAACGGCTGCGACTTGAGCCCCGAGCGGCTTTTCGGCATCCTCAAGGACGAATACCGCAATAAACAGTGAGAGTGAGTTAATTTTTACATATCTACAGATAAAAAGAATGCCGAGGGAATACCCCCAGCGACTCCTTCGACTTTAAATTTCAAAATTCAATTTGAATAGTGCACCGGAAATTACCCACAATTTATGCAAACAACATTATTTCATCTGCAGCGACACCATTCCACAACTGTTACAACGCCATCTAATTTCAAAATCAAAGTTAAGAAAAGCTCACAGTCAGCAAGTTGCTATGTCTCAGTCCTGTCTTCTGAAGGGTTCGAGATTGACAGGCTCATGGGCCTTTGGCAACTCGATACGCGCTTTATAAGGCGAGGTCTCGTCAGCACCTACGCTAGTATGAGCACACACTATGACCGGCCCGTCTGGTATCTGCCCCCAATGCTTAGACATGATCGATTCTCCAAGGAAACCAATTTCCTCACCGTCAAGGAAAACATAAATGGTCGGATATCCTTTATATTTGCCACGGGAGATATAGTCCTTTTCAACAGTGACCCAGAAGTAAGAGCCACGCGGATATCTACGCAACACGTCCTGATGCACGGAGCAATCACACAGATTCTCCCCGCCTTGCCCTTCGAGCTCTATGCCTTCCGGCTTGTCATTAATGGGATCTGTGGCTCTACCTTCTAGATAGCGCGCACGCATAACGCCACGCGTTTTGGCTTTTCCTCGTTGATACGCACGTTCGTGCTGCTCATCAGTTTCAGCGCAAGGCCCATTCATGGCACTAAGTAGCTGGTACGCCTGCCAAGTCTGCAATGCATCGGCGAGCGCTCTGTGTTGCTCGGGCTCATGCACGCCCAGACGGTCGAGCAAATTCTCGAGAGTATGAGAAACCGAGGGACCAGGGAACATCTCTTTGCTCAGTTCCTGGGTATCGCAGACCTGTTGGGGTTTCAAACCGGGTACATCCGCAAGTGCGGCTTCATTATTGATAATTCTAATGTCATAATCGAGATTATGACCCATCAGGGGCAACGTTCGAATTGACTCGAGAATCGCAGGAAGCGTCTCACCCGGTGTCGGCTGTCCATCGAGCATCTCCTGAGTAATGTGGTTGACGGCCGCAGCACCGGCATCAATCGGTACCTCTGGATTAACGAGCTGCGAAAGAGTCGCCGTAACCTGATCATTTTCAATGAGGACAACACCAATGTCGAGTATGCGCGGGTTAGACCCGAAACCAGTTGTTTCGGTGTCGATTACCGCACAATCAGCGGTTCGTGCGGCCGTAATGAACCCGGCATCAAGGTTGTAACGGACAGTGTCTTGATGAGTGGACTCTATGGTTGTCATAGCATTAGTTTACATAATGCTTACGGCTCGATTCTTGAACTGTGTTAGAACGTGGGAGGCTTTAACCTGTTCAAATAAGAAAAATCCTACATGGAGAACAAACCTCATGGAATAAATTCAAACATTCGAAATTACTTGCTTCACAAAGAACAGAACTAATAATCAGCTATGACAACTTCTGTTATTTTCTGTTAATCCTTTTTGTTCTCGTCTCCCTTGTTTTTTCATCTTTCCTGATTCCAATGATTGCTCTTATAAGTTGGGCTCCGGCGGTAAGACAACCAGCGGCGGTCCCAATGACAATCGTTGACGCAGGAGCATGGACCAGCGGGGCAAGAAGGGAATACACCCATGGAAGAACCGTGACACCTATCGATACAATGGTAAATGACCCGGCTTCAGCTTTAGATATCCGTTCATCGACCTTAATGCTGCTGTCCTGATCCTTTTCAGCCATGGTCATCATTCTATTGGGAAATGACTTATCTATCTCACCGCATCGGGATCAGGAACAGGCCCTTGATAATTGTTTCTCCACATGAGCAATCGGCGCTTTTAACTGCCGCTCATCGACTTCTAAATGTTTTAAATCATCGACTACTTGATGTTCCGCATCTGCTTCTTTAGGAGATTCCCCACTTGGTTCCACGAGCTCCGCACGCTCGTCTTTTTCTCCAGCCTGTTCGCTTCGTGACGTAGATTTCTCAGATCGGGATTCGTCGCCATATCGAGTCCTTCTAAGATTCCTTTCGACACTGCCCGGCTCATGCTGTTCACTGCCATCGGAACGACTCCTTTTTAATTGCTGACGTTTCCGATTCTCACCGCATCCCTGTCACGAAGGTCTGTGTTTCTATCGATGCGCTCAAAACCGATACCGACGATAGAAACGTGAATGTACACCAGCATACGTCTCATTCTCAAAGTACATCGAATTTTCCCTGCTCAAAGTTAGGGATGCCAGCGGAAATACGTCTTCAACCGATTGATGGAATCTCCCGACCTTCTGCCCGCACGCCCTGTTTCATGCTTCGGGATTCATTGCCCTTCTTCCGGCAGCTTGATGATTGGTTTGCGGTTGCCTTTGACCGCGACCGGGAGGCTGTTGGCCTGGTCGTAGACGTTTTGGACGAGCTTCTTGATTCCTTCCGCATGACCGGTCGAGGAGAGGAATTGGGAGACGGCTTTATCATAGTGGTTCCTGTTCTCGGTATTCAGCCGCTTCCAATTGATGTTTCTGAAATGCTCCAACAACGGCCGGGAACCCGGCGGAAGACTGATCCTTCCCTGCTCGATAAGCACCGCGATGATGGGGTAACCGGCATAATGCTGCCAGTACGTCGCATTGTCGTTGGAGGTATACAGTTTGTCGGAAATCATCACCGTATAACGTTTCGTACGGGCCGACGAAGTCACGATGCCCTTCGACTCGTGGCCGCACAATTCCACGCGACCATCCGCCACCGCGCTCAAAGCCTCGTATATCTTTGCGATCGGGGTCGGTTTCCTGAGAATATCAGGCATCTCAAGGTCTCCTTTTCGATACGTCGTCCGCAAAAGCCTCAATCTGTATTTTTGAAGAAGTACGGAAATTCATCTGGTAAGGAGTCGGCATCAGGCTTCGGATTGGCAGGGGCCTTCACCGAACTGCAGGCGGTACTTGGTTAGAGGACGTACACTATCAGGTTAACCATATCGTCTGGGGCGGTCTAACATGTCGGCGAGCAGGTATCATCCGAGTAATCGACATGCGCAGTGATCCATCGTCTGGTGTCGTTGCGTACGATGACCTTGTAATTCCCGTTGGTGCCCACACGAGTCTCCCAGTTTCTTTTGGCCCCGTGAAAAGACCCACAATCGGTGCCGTCACTGCTCAGGACCTTGACCGTCGCATCTGGGCTGTCACTACTTACGCGGACGGTGACCGAATCGAGTTCGTCGGCATCGCGCCGTATGTTGAACACCTTTTCCTGATGGGGGTAGTAGATAGAATCCAGCACCTCGGATTTCACCGTCAGTTCAGCGAACAAAAAAACGGCCAAGAGAACGACGGCGAGTATGACGGCGATGGCTTTGTGACGTTTAATGGTGTTTCCGAATGTGTGCTTTGTCATGGTCGTTGATTCCCTCATCGATGTCTTCGGCGTCGCCTTGGTTGTCATCGTGGCAATTGGGCTGCCGGCGAAAACATGCGTCCGGCCGTCGGAATCGCAACAATTTCAGTCGGGATGACAGGATTTGAACCTGTAATATGTATTATACTTAAAAATATTGGCAATCAATAATTTTCCGCTAATTACCAAGGTTTTTGACTCTTTTCTAAATGTTGAGATTGTCGATATTGTTGATAGTATTGGCTAGTGTTGGACAGCTATTGGACAGCCAAAGGAGAACGGATTGAACTCACGAATCCCAGAAGAAGAAAGAGCAAAGCTCCTTCGTGAGCGAGCAGCGGCAAAAAGGCTGAGGCCCGCAATCGGAGGTATCACTGTAGAAGTTGCCGCCAATGGCTCATTCCGTTATATCGCTCGTTATCACTGCCCCGCATGTGGCGGGCGAAAGCATTCTGCCTCGTATCGCACCCGCCAGCAAGCGGTCTCAGCTCTCAACGCTGTCGCTACTTCAATCGACATGGCTAAGGCCAGTGGTCATCGATATCAGTGCGCCAAGATTTCACGCCCCCAGATCTCAGCAGAACACGCAGTATTGTCATTGGACGATTATGCCAAGACTTTCATCGACCAACCAGAACAATGCGGAGCGCGAAGCCATTCTCCCAGCCATCGAAAAAACATGCGGCAAACCTATAATCAACTTATCAAACCAACTCTCGGCCGCACGCCTCTTCCCCAGCTCACAACCTCACAAGTGACTTCATGGCATAATTCGCTCAAGGTAAGCGAGCACCGCAAAGCTGTAGCATACAATCTTCTTCACTCCATTATGCAGACCGCTTACCATGATCCAAGCGAATCTAAAGTGACCACCAATCCAGTGGATATTCCTCGTGCCGGAGTCCGCAAACGTTCTACGGAACGCTACGCCGCTACACCAGAAGAGATAGAACGATTCGTCTCTAAAGCGATCATACACACCTTCCCCAAACCAGGAGACAAGCCTGGACAGCAACGGGGCGCCAACGTAAGTGCCACCGCAAGCATACGTATGTTATTCCTCACTACCACATATTGTGGGCTACGCCGCGAGGAAGCGATCTGCCTGACTCGTGGCGATGTAAAGAAGAGTGAAACAGGAATCTGGTATCTCGACATCGACAAAGCTGCCACACGCGGCATCGACCCCGCAACCGGAACCACGAGAATCATCGTCGGTAATCCAAAATCACCCGCCTCCAAACGACACGTCCCAATCAGTCCTCTTCTCATCGACCGGCTATTGGAATACATGAAAAATATGTAGGAACGCATTCCCTCTCTCTGCTCTTCCCCTCAACCGTAGGCAAAATATGGGGCGAACGAACCATAAATCATGCGCTGCGCAAAGCTGCCGATGAAGCAGGGCTGCCGCCACAGAGCAATCCGCCAAAACGATTCGACATGTATGCCCTACGTCACACCGGCATTACGTGGTACGCCCGATACAGCAAGGCCACGCTACCCGCAATCATGCGCTTCTCAGGGCAATCGGAAATTAAATCCGCGCAGCAATACTTCCACGCCGACGACGATCAAGTATCAAAGGACATCGCTCTCGCCGCACAACGCATGAGCTACGAGGGGCAAGCCACAGCCGCCTAAAGTAGACAGCTACCTCGCCATCCCACATCTCTATCCGTCTACATACTAAACCAAGTAATATCAGTGTTTCATACACGGTACTAGACGGATAGACAGATAGTAGACCACTCGTATTCCTCGCCACAAATACCATTACACCATAAATAATTTCATATTAACTACAGTATTCTAAAACATCCGTCTATCCGTCTAGTCTCGCATAAAACCTTGTATTTCCAACGATTTCGCACAAGACAGTTATAAATGCCAACCGTCTATAATCGTCTATCCCCGATCGACTGCCCGAGATAATCAGTTCAAGCACATAATCAACAAAACAGCTTGCTAACGTCAACAACCCTACTCTGCTGAATAAATGCTAGGTGAGAGGTAAATATTCGTTTTGTGCTTGAAAATCCTTAAACGGAGTCGGGAAAATCCAAACGAAAATATTCCTTGGCCCTCGTATCCTCATTTTGCTTCCGATGACCAAAAAACTTATAAGAAAGAGCTTAAGGAATATCCCTGCACACATTGCATAAATTCTGCTGATTTATTCTTTCTTTGTATTTGTGATCTTAGACTTGTGGACGAGTTCATACTTCGCCGCGAAATATTTCTTATTCTCTTCATTGAAAGCCGGCGCTATCTTGTCAACGAGATCGCCAAAAGCCTTTTGTAGGAAAGGGTCTCGAGGATTCGAGAGCGAGATGCGACCTTCTTGATCTATCTGTATGTCACCACATTCAAACGCCTCGTCGCATCCCAGTACACAGTTCAACATAGCAATGTTTGGGTCACGGCGTTCACGCTCAGACGCCTTTTCCCGTGGTTTGATATGCGCTGCATGAAGGTACCTACTCGGTAAGTGTCGACCGCATATTCCGCACTTCCCTGATTTTCGGCCTTTCAAGAGAAGCGCACGCAGCTGTGTCTGTTCTTTGCGCGCGTTGACGACCCGCTTGATGTTTGACGGACCTGCATAATTGAGTTGGCTATTCTCTTCAGCGCTTTTTGTGATGTCCACAGCACATAGATCTTCTATCGCTTCCCAAAGTTCATTCGGAACTGGGAAGAAATAGCCTTGTTTGACTCCTTCCCCACACTTCTTTGGAATGGACCATGATTCAGATAAGCCTGTTGACGAGCGGAAAGCGGTATTTCAGATTTAGGTATAGGCACCTCCAACTCATCAACCTCGACCTCGATACGCTTGCCGTCCGCCTCCCAAGGGTTTGATTTTGCGTCATACGGATTCGGTGACGGATGAGCCTTTGTTAGCGCAGTGCTTATGGCTACGATGGATTGATGACTGTAATGCACAATGATGTCACCCGGAACAACATCCCACATGGTTTCCCAGTGCCATTCACTTCCCTTTTCGCCCTTCTTTGAGTGAGGAGACCATACAACATTTGTCGGAATTTGTTTACCGATCTCATTGCGTTGATTTACCCACCATACTTTTGTCATATCATAAAGATACATCCCTCGGTTATTGGCCGCAAATCCTAACTACTCTGGATTTTTGCCCGTAGCTTTGTTAAGTGCGCGGTAGATGGTGGTGCGTCCGACGTTGTATTGGCTGGCGATTTCGTTGACGGTGACGGCCTTGGAGTCGTACTGCTCGCGCACCCTCTTGATTTGGGCCGGGGTGAGTTTGGGCTTGCGCCCGCCTTTCCTGCCTCGACGTCTGGCGGCTTGGAGGCCGGCGTTGGTGCGTTCGCGGATCAGGTCGCGTTCGAACTGGGCCATGGCGGCGAAGATGTTGTAGACGAGCATCCCGCCCGAGGTGGTCGCGTCGATGTTCTCGGTCAGGCTTTTGAACCCCACGCCCATGTCGTTGAACTTGTTCATGAGGGTGACGAGGTTCTGGAGGCTGCGGCCCATGCGGTCGAGCTTCCAGACGATGACGGTGTCGCCCTTGCGCAGTGTCTGGAGCATGAAGTCGAGCTGGGGCCGGTGCTCCTTCGCCCCGCTGGCGTGATCGACATAGATGTGCCCGCGTTCGCAACCGGCCTTAACGAGCGCGTCCACCTGGAGGTCTTCGTTCTGCTCCAGCGTGGAGACCCTGGCGTATCCGATCAGCATTTCGAATCCTTTCGTACCGAAACCCGTTACACTTCCATTATATCGGACATTGAATACGGTATGGGTTATGGTACGTCCAAAGCGTAACAAACTTGGTCGAAACGGGATGGATCGGACTTGTTCCGTAAACGACCGTTTATGGGACATCCAGGAACGGGTTGCTGAAAGGAAAGCGGGCGATGCAACGGATTCGGTCCGCCGTATCGCCCACTTTTACAGAGATTTGCCGGCTGTCAGTTTTTTGCGCTCGAATCCTTGCTGACTTGTTTGGCGTGATCGATGGCCTTCTTCAAATTGTCACGGGTGGCGTTGTCGGCGACCTTGCCATCGGAGTCCTTGTAGAGCTGCTCGGCCTTGGCGAGGTCGCCGTCGAGCCTCTTGCGGGTGGTCTTGTCCATGTCGCCTTTAAGGGCCTGCTGGTGCTTGGTGGTATCCGTGTTGCCGGTGTATTGGGCGGCGAGATCCCGGTTGTCGATTGTGGCCTGGCGGATGTTCTTGATCGGCCCGCCTGCGGGGCAGGTGACGGCCTTCGGCGTCTTGCCGGCCTTCGCGTTGTCTTTTTCGACTGTTTCCAGTAACTTCTTGTCGGTGAGCTCGCCGGGCTTTTGGGCGTCCTTGGCAAGGCTGGCACCTTTGGCGAGCGTGGCCTGGTGCTGTTTGTAGGCGGTGTTGACAGTGGTCTCGCTTTGCCGGCAGTCGGCCAGAGCCACCCTGTGGTCGGTCTGCACGCCGAAGTAAGCGCCTATGCCTACCAGTGCGACGACGAGCAGCGCGACGATGGCGCTGGCGATCCTGTGGTTTTTGATGTACGTAGTGATGGCTTCCATGCCCGTCCTTCTTCTTGATGTCCGATCTCCGGTATCGCATTGTACGCACACCGGCGGAAAGAACGGCATGACAACATTGGCGGCCAGGTCGCGAAACAGGTTTATGATGCAAGACATGACTGGGAAGAGGAACACAAGGAAGATCAGCCCGCTGCTGGCGGGAGCCGCGACGCTGCTGCTGGCCGTGGGGATGCTGGCCGGAGGCGTCGCCGACGCCGCAACCCCGTCGACCGGCAGTTATAAGGCCTATGATGTGGCCGACAGCCAGCTCGTCTATGCGATGAACGCCGTCAACGGCTCCGTGCAGGCGAAGTCCGCAGCGGATGCGGCCGCGGCGCAGCAGGCAGCGCAGCAGGCGGCGGATGTCGCTCAGTCGTCCGATTCCAGTTCACCGGCCGGCTCGACCGTATCGAACGGCGCACCCAGCCGGCGCGCACTCGGTTCCAACAATAGGCAAAACGGCGGCGCAGGCGGGCTCCATTCCTCCGGCCGTTCGCAGACACCGTCCTACCAAGCGCCATCGGCACCCTCATACCATGCGCCCAGCAGCCCTGCGCCGTCGGCTCCGGCGCCATCAACACCGTCGGCACCATCACACTCACAGCCACAGGAACCTGATTGGGATAGTTTGTTCCCTGGTTGGAACAGTCCTTGCACGGCCGCACTGCATCAGATAGGTGTTTGCTGATCCTTTTATCGCGCCGCCTAATTAGCTGCTGTTCCCTTTAGCATCAAAGGTTACGAGTGATTGTATGCATATCATCTATGTGCATCTCATGGTCTGACGATGAGGGGGCTGGCCCGCCTGATGGGCGGTTACGGATTTTGTAGTTGGAGTAAAGTTCCAAGGGGTTGTTGACAAAGATATGTGATTCGGTGACAAAGGAAAAATGAAGGTGAGTGAAGTGAATGCTATATCGCGGCAAGCGTCAAACGTGCAATCCGGGAATTGTCGGAAGCGTGATGGTGGCCGGATGAATGTCTATAAATATTATGATGCTCTCAGTGATTTTGATCTGCTTTTCGATGATCTGATGGCCGACGGGCGGTTCGACGGGCTCATGCCCGTCCGTGATACCAATGGTGAATGCCCGATGGTGACCGCGCTCGGTGAGGAAAGGCTTTGTTTTCTGTTCGAGCGTGTCCGTGCTACTGGCGGATGCGCCAATGTGTTCGTGAAGTCGAAGGGCAGGATCATGCCCATATCCTTCACACGGGTCGTTTCGGTGTCTGAAGAAACCGAGGTCATGTCCGATGAAAGCGAATGGCTGGATGGTGATTCTCGGATCGATGCATTCATTGATTATCTGCGAGCCCGGCCCGACGGGATCGTGTTGTCGGGGAAACTGTCGAAAGGGTCTTCGATGCACATCATTCCGAGTAAGGAGGAAGTGCCCATCGATAAATCCTGAAGGGCGCATGCCTGAGGAAAACACATTATCGTAGGTGTTGGTATTTGGTGTATCCATGGAAAAGCCGTCGTTCCCGCTAGGGTTCGGCGGTTTTCCGATAGTGATTGAGCATCTGTGAGGGCCGGTCATGTTTCGGCGCGGTGACGTATGGTTCGCGGTTGCGTCCATGTGTGTCTGAGCATGACGGGTCCGATGCTGAGCCATAGTGCCGCGGCGCCTGCGAGTAGCCCTTCGGGGATGCCGGCGGACGGGTCACGCCTGTCGTTCCGGTGCCGTTCCGGCGTCGGCACTCGTTGTGCGGTGACGGCGAGCCGTGACGCGGTGCCGTCGGTGCAGGTGGTGAGGGTGATGAGGTCCTCGCCCGGCACGATGGTGAACCGTCGCACGTCGTCGGGCCTTACGGTGACGGTTTCGGTCACGCGGTAGTCGAGGTCGTGGCCGAGCGTGCGTATGGTGATGGTGTCGTCGTCCCTCAGGTCGGGCAGGTCGTCGAAGTATCTGGCACCGGTCAGCCCGTTGTGGGCTGATATGATCGGCCGTGCGGATTCGCCGCCGACCGGCAGCGAGCTGTCCGGCATGTGGCCGGCGCCCTTGTCCAGGATGTTCGTGGAGACGGTGTGGTAGACGGGAAGATTAGATGATGGCATGAATCCTCAACACAAGGAGCGGGCCAACTGCGTTAGCCCTTGCATTTAAGGGCTAAGCCATGACCGAGGTCACCACGCGGGGCGTGTCCCTGCCGGGTGGCTTAACCCTGAAATGGCCAGGGGCTTGCGCCCCCGACACCCCTCTGCCTCATTGCATGAAAGGCCGGGCGGCAACCTTGCATCGGTTGCCGCCCGGTCTTTCATGTCTTCGGCTCCTCGCCTCCGCCGTGCGTGCGGGCGGGCGCGCGGCGGCACAGGCCACCACTCCCGTCCACACGCACGCCGGAGGATGCGGCCAAGGCGTTCCAGCCTTGGATCCAGGCGAGGGAGCCGATAGGCCCCCTCGACCCGCGTTACCCGCGCTCCGACGCAAGCCGTCGGGCGTGGACAGGATACCGCATTAGCTCAGCACGGGGTTGTCGCCAAGCGCGACCGGCGCCGTGCCGGCATCGGCGAGGCGACGCCGGATCTCGGTTCTCAACCCCTTAAGCCTGGCGTCGTCGAAGGTTGCGAACGAGGCGTACGCGCGGCGCAGCACCTCGTCCAGGGACGTCCAGCCCTGCCGGTCGGCCTTGTCCAGGCGGAGGTACTGGTGCGCGGTGATCAGATGCATGCCGGGTCTGTAGTACGACGCGTACATCTCCGGGACGGTCATGGCGTAGCGGACATGCTTTGTCCCGTCACCGTCCCGCCACGCCTTGCCCGCCAGGGCGTCGGCCATCAGCTCGTACATCGTGTCGAGCCGCTTGCCCGCCCCGTCCCGATGGGTGGTCGCCTCGGCCCGGTCGCGCAGGCCCCTCGCCTCGTCGGCCAGGTCCCGCGCCTCCTCCAGACGCGTCCGGGTCTCGCCGCGCACCCGCTTGGCCTCCTCCTCGTAGGCTTTGGTGTGGCGCTCCCGCTCGTTGATGTCGGCGGCAAGGCCACGGATCCGGGCGTCGTCGTCCATCCTTCCGGCGATCTCGGCCAACACCGCGCGGTGGCGTGCCAAGACCTCCCCGACACGGGCCCGGAGATCCCCGTCGCCCTTGTCGTCGCGACGGCGTGGGCGGAGCCGGCGGAAGAGCGTGGCGGCCAGGCCGGCCGTGGCCGGCGCACCGCCCTGCGAGCCGTCCGAGCCCGAGTCCGTGCCGTCCGTCAGGCAGGCCAGCACGATACGGGCCGCCGTATCGGCGTCGAAACCGGGGGCGAGACTCCTAATGACCATGTAGCACACCAGGCCGTCCAGGCCACGGTCCGCTTGCCTGAGCGCCGGATACGCGACGAGCAGGTGGCCGTACTCCTCCCGCCGCGCCCCGTACCAGTCGGGGTCGAGCATGTCGGCGACGATCTTGTCGACCCCATTACGGGACAGTTGATTGTTATCTTGGTTATGGCGCATCATGATGATGCTCCTTTCTACGCGGTTGTGCCACGCTTCTATGACCTGCCTTCTGTCGGCAGGACCCTTATTTTCATTTGTGTTGTTTGGCTCGTATCGACCGCGCCCGACGTCTGTCACGGCGACCGGCAGCGTACGGGCTGCTTATCACAGGACGCGGCCATGGTCCGCCTCCTGACGGTATCCGCGTGGCGGCGTGACGCCCCGGGCCATCAGCGCGGCGCGTTCGGCCGGCGTCAGGGCCTCCCACTGCTCCACCGTGTACCCATGGCGCGGCCGGTGGGACGCCAACGGCGAGACCGGCCCCCGCCCAGCCCACGCCGCAGCGCCTCCACCGCACGCAGCTGTTCGCCCGACACCGACCCCGCTACCGGGGCCTTCGGGGCCGTCTCAAACGCCTTGGCGCCCTGCCTGACACCCGCCCGATAGCCTTCCGCACGGCCCGTCTCATACCCCTCCTCGCGAGCCCGGCCGAACACCTCCCGCGCCTTCGCCAGCTCCGCCTCCAGCCAGGTTTTCAGACGATCCACATACCTGACTTTCAGGCTGTGCTCCCAGGCGCGTACGCGCTCGGCGAACGACGCCTCGCGCCGCTTGAGGTCCTTCTCGCGGGCGTCGAGCGTCTCCCGTCTAGCAACGCTCTCCGCGTCGCGGCGGCGGGCCGCGTCCAGCGTCTCCGACGCCTCGCGACGGTCCTTTTCGGCCGCCTTAGCCTGCTTGCGGGCCTTGGCGGCCAGCGGGCCGGCCTGCTCGGCCACGGCCGACTCCACCTTGAGCTGCTCCACCTCGGCGCCGCTGGCATAGCCGTGCGCGGCCTCGTAGTGGCAGTGCCAGCGCTCTCGCGTCATCCTTTGGATGTCCCGGTTGATCCTGAGCAGCCACGGGCGCGTCACCAGGGCCGCGCCGGCGAACCACTCGCCCTGCGGCCTGCGCCCCCTGCGCGACTTGACGCGCACGGGCCTGCCTGTGATCCTCTCGACCTCCTCCGGGGTGAGGATCGGCGCGACCTCCAGGTGCATGTGGATGCGGCTGGTACGCCATACCGGCGGATCGCCCGGTTTGACCGGCGTGCCCTCGGCCGCCAGGATCGACGGGCCGACCTGGTAGCGGTGCACCTCGTCACGATGCACCTGCGCGCCCATGACGTTCCTCCACCCCCGACCAGCGGGACGAGCGTGCGGATCGCATCCGCAAAATACTCGTCCACCAGCCTCGCGTCGTCCGGGTGCGGAAAGTCGGCGGGCAGGTCGACGACCAGGCCCAGCATGGCCACGGTGTCATCGCGCCACCGGCGGCCCCTGGGCCTGTGAGCCCGCACCGCCTCCATACGCGCCCGGTAGCGCTCCAACGGGTTCTCGCCGCCCACGGTCAGATACGTGTTGAGAGACGACCTGGCAGGGTCGATGTGCAGATTGCTGTGCCGGCCTCCCAGCCTCATGTTGTGGTACAGTACGGCCATGGCACGGCCATGGGCCATCTTGTCGACGTTGATGCCGCTCATCTCAGGCCTCGTCTCCGTCGGTGTCGAACCCCATCAGCTTCGCCGTCTTGCGTCTTTGCTGCTGATGCATATCGTCGACGGGCGCCGTACTCGACGGATTGTATGACTCCGTGTGCTGATGATGGGCTTGTCTGAGCGCGGCGCAGGTCTTGCAGCCGGGCACCCAGCCGGTGGCGTGCTCGAGGTCCGTCTGGTCGTGGTCCCGCATCAAGTGTTTGGCCGCCTCGGGCCCGCAGTACGACGTCAGGTGCTCCATCGCACGGTCGCGGCGCACCACGTCCAGGTCGGTCAGCAGCGTCTCCCGGCGCGGCGGGTCCACCACAGGCCGGACGCCGGAGAGGGCCCGTCTGGCGGGGTCCGTGCCAAGCAGGTACCGCGCCAGCGCCCCAACGTCGTCAGCCGAGCCGACGTACTCGAGACTGCGGCGGGAGACGATCCGTACGGGGTCATCATCCTGGTAGCCGGGATGCCTGGCGCGGTACAGACTGTACGCCCCGGCGGTCAGCGGCCAGCAGGTGAGGTGCCTGCCGGGGTCCAGGGCCGGCCGGTAGATGTCGTACCCGTGTTTGAGGGTTTCGGCGGGACGGTCCGGGTCCCGCGCGTACCCGTTGGCCTCGACCACGTATCCGATGCGGCGCAGGACCTCGTCCATGGGGTAGTCGTGGCTCTCCTGGCCGCCCTGCAAATACACCAGGTTTTGCAGGCTGGCGGACGAGGTGACGATCGTGACGCGGGCCACGACGGGATTGGTCTGGTGGTAGCGTGCGTCGCTGCGGTGGGTGTTGTAGGGGTCGAGCAGTTGCAGCAAGGCGTTGAGCCTCATGCTTTTCTCGTCGTACTCGTCGATGGTGATGACGTCCTCGGCCTGGTAGTTGTCCATCGTGTGGCTGGGCGGCCCGTCGTATACCGACAGGCCGAACAGGTCTCCGAGCTGTTCGGCGATCGTCGCGGCGGCCAGCGTCTTGCCGGACCCCGACCCGGTGCCGTGGATCCAGATAACGAGGTCCGGCACGCGCTCCAGGCGCATGTCCCGCGCCTTCGCGGCCGCCTGGTGCCCGGTCTCCCAGTCCACCAGGGACATGAGCTCCTTGCGTTTCGCCGCCGGCACATACGAGAGCACCTCGGTCACGCTGTCATCGGCCACCATCGTCTGACGGGTGATCTTGCCCTCGCGCGCCATCTGCTCCAGCACGGGCAGCAGCCTCCCGGCGTTGGATGCATTACGATACTCGCGGCCGCCGAACCATGACAGGCGCCTGACCGGCTCGAGACGGGTGGCGTAATCCGGGCCGCGCAAGGTCACCACGTCGGCGGGCGCGTACTGATGCTTCCAAGGCTCGGTGCAGTGCGTCAGGTAGGCGAGGGCGTCATCCCACCCGTATTTGCCTTGTTTCATACCCTCCACGTATTGTGGCTCGAGGCCGAGCCATGCGGAGACTTTGCCCAGCTCAACGCCGTCCCCCGGCGCGAGATGGATGAGGATGTGGATATGCACCGGTTTGGGAGTCCCCAGCTCGTGGACGGCGAACCATGGATGCGGATCTAGATAGTCCCAGACCTGGTAGACGTCCCTGTCATGGACGATGGCATAGGCGAGCACCACCTTGCAGCCATGGGCCTCCAGCACCGACACGACCTTGCTCAGGATCCACCAGGCGTCGTCCTCATGCCCCTCGACAAGCGGCCATATGGCGGCGGAAAGGACCTGGGTGACCATCATCTGGGTCACACGGCTCGGGCGTTTGCGGCTACTGGTCATAGCGACCACCCCGATCCTCGCGACCGGTGGACAACGATCCAATAATCACACCAATAATCACACGCGACCGGGGCACGGCGGACGGGCTCAGCAACGGGCGGTGACCCCTTGTAGACGAGCCAATCGGCCTACGCGCGTAACGGTTTCCAGGCAAATCGGCATGAGGATCGACGCAGACGCCGCTTGAGGCAATGGCGATTATTACTCTGATAGACTCGACGGCGGTCATCGACGATCACCAGCCATAGGGTTAGCAAGCTCAAAAAGAGCATCCACATCAGACAGGCGGACTCGCAACAAGGCATTTTTGCCACCGCAAGGTGATTGATGCCGGTACGCAGGCAGAGCACCTGTGGCAATATCTTTGTAAATCAAATCACGCGAAACATGCCAACGTTTCGCCGCGCAAGAAACTGGGACAAAATCACTAGTCGACCAAATTCTGGACATAATAGTACCTTCTGCCGAAATACGGCAATCGAAAGCACTGTTGCACAGAGGTCGTAGGAACCTGTTAGACGGATATCTCGGAACCGCCACCGCTATTGCTCACCATTATTGGCGTCAATAGTAATACTCTTTGTACCAAACAGTAGAATATTTTCTTGATTTAAATTATATACAATTTTAGTATATCCCACCACGAGCCGAAGTCAAATACCACACAGCAGCCAGCAGTACTAATGCTTAACCATACCGGCTTTTTTAAAATAAATCCCATAAACGGACAGCCATTGGACAGCCATGAGATTCCTAATCATAAGAATCGTTGAAATTCCGCGAAAAACAAAAGTCGGGATGACAGGATTTGAACCTGCGACATCCTGCTCCCAAAGCAGGCGCGCTACCAAACTGCGCTACATCCCGATGTGCCCACAAAAACAAGCACAATAAATAAGTATAGCGCAACCCCGGCCATGCGACTCGCTAAGATAGACAACGGCACATACAGTATGTAAATGTATGTAAATCGTCGAATATAAGCGCCAGCAAACATAGACCAGCCGACAAACAAAAACAACGAACGCAAACGCGAACGCCAATAAAACACGAAGGGCAATAAGCAAGAATGGGACTGCATCAGCGAACGGAGACCTCGGGGCTTGTCTCCTTCATCATCTGCGCGATGGCGGGGGCGAGCGTCATGGAGCTGTGCGTCTCGCTGCTGCCGGCCGCATGGATGATCAGCCGGCGCCAGTTCGTCATCGCCTCCATTATCATCGCCGCGTGCGGCACCATTTCGTTCATCTTCGGCTATGCGCGGCGTTCCAGCTCGCTCAGCACCCACAACCGCCTCATAGAAATCCTGCGCCGCCTGGTCGAAATCCTCGCCCTAGCAACGGTCTACGCCTCCACGCTGTTCCTCACCTCGTTCGCCCTCTTAAGCATGGCCGGCAACCTCATGGGCACGATGTTCCTTGAATACATTGTCGCCGTGTGCGCCGGTTTCTCGGGGGTCGCGGGCTACATCACCTTCGTGCAGGCCGAACTGATGGACGCCAAAACGCTGGCCGCACTCCTGCCGCTTTTCGTCGTAGCCGGCGTGAGCGTCGCGGGGCTGACGACCGACGACCCGAACTGGTACACCAATAATTTCTCGCAGCTCGGCGACCGCACTACCTTCGCCGCGCGCATGTTCAACTCGACGCTGATCCTCGCAGGAATCTGCATCATTATCGTCAGCTACTTCGCCATCTCCGAACTCGTGACCTCCTACCGCCAGCGCCGCGAATGGCATCAGGAGCAGGGTCCGCTGCGTTCCAGCCGTATCAAGCACTACAAGGCACGCCTGATCTGTCTCTCCATCATGCTCGCTTTCTCCGGCATCGCCTTCATCGGCATCGGCACGTTCCGCTATACGCCGCATCCCATCCTGCACAACGTGTTCGCCCGCGGCATCGTCTGTGTGATGGGCCTGCTTCTGCTCACGCTCCCCTGGCTCGCCCCGCAGCTTTCGCTGGCCATTTATGCCGCCGGTTATCTGGCCATCGCCGTCTGCGGCGTCGTGCTCATTCAATGGCTCGATGGTATCAATACACTGACCAACGTCGAGGCGCTGGCCGGGCTCGTGTTCCTTGGCTGGTTCATCATGTTCTCGCGTCAGATAGCCGCCATCGAGGCCGATCGTATCGCAGAGCAGGTTCTGCATATCGACCAGGAAGAGGCCTCTGCAGACGCGAACACGGTCACAGCCACGGCCAATATCGCCGGCACCATCCCGTCCTCGGTCGACAAGAACCACCGCATGCATTCGCGCATCGCGGCCACTCAGTAGACGTGCTATTCTTTCGTCGCTAACTGCTCGCGCAATCGGCGGATCTCCTCGTGCTGGATGGCGATGGTGGAATCCGCGGCCTGAATACCGATGCCTGTCAGCTCCTCCCAGCTCACCCATGTGGACTGCACGTGCTCGTCCTTGTCGAAATGCCGCGCTTCCTGCTTCCACGCCGACAGATGGATAACGAAAATATGCGCAAGCTCATTGGTCATACCACCGGAAGAATAGAAATCACCGACGTGCTCGATGCGCACGGATTGTTCGCCTTTCGGTGTGACCCCGGTTTCCTCCCGAAGCTCACGCAAAGCCGAAACCTCAGGCTTTTCGCCCTCTTCCATGAGTCCTGCCGGGAAACCATAGGCAAACTTGTTGGGGCCTACACGATACTCGCGTTCCAACAGATACCTGTCCGTCAGCTCATCGTGGACCAGCATCACCACGGCCTGCGGATGCACGAGAATCTGGCGACGTACCGACACTTCCCCGCCGTCGGTTTTCGCGAGCGCCAGCCGGCGATCATCGATATGGAAAATCGCGCCACGGTAAACGGTTTCGCTGGAAACAAGCCGTATCGGAGCCTCCATATCGACGCCGTCGGTCGATTCCTGCAAACGCTTGTTGACCTCGTTACGGATGGACTCCATCGTTTCTGCATTCATCACTCTTCCCCACTTCCCCGTCGCGACCTTTGACGGCAACGAATAATATATGTATTGATTAATATGTGCTGCCTTTCATCACCGGAGAGCAAATAGGTTTAAACGAAAAGCACAACGGACAAGCAAACCCGCATTGCATACTTCAATGGATGACCGGCGATTACTCCCGTCCGAGCACCAATTGCCAGGGATCGGTAACGATGCCGACACGCTCCGTTTCCGGACGGAAACCGGTAGCCTGTTCCACTCCATCCGCGATGTCGTCAAGCGCATACCTGAACCACATTGACTCGATGGCCGAATGCGGCGTGTTAATCAACGCCGGCTTCATAGTCTCGTTATTGAGCGATGCTTCATACCAAGCCTGCTGCAACGCGTCCGTGGCCGGATGATGGCGTAAATCGCTGGTGACGTAGACATCCGCGCCACTGTCACGAACTTCATCAAAATCGGAATCTCCAGATCCCGGCAACACGGCGATTTTCCGGACCTCGGCATCGAGATCGCCGGCGACCTGAATGCCATACTTCGTTTTCGGCACTTGCTCGGCCACGCGCTGGGCAAACGCGCGTAGCGTCATCGGTTCCGCAAGCGTTCCAACACGTCCCAGCCCTATGGCATGGCCGTTTTCCTCACCGGCAGGTACCAACGGTGCCTGATCGGTCAGACCGAACGCATCCGCCGCAGCCTGGGCGACCCCTCGGTAGGCGACGTCGGCGTTGGTATGCCCGACCCACAGCCCGCAGTGCGCACGGTAGAGCTTTCCCGCGATGGCACCATGGACGCCGAGCCCGGAAACCTCATGCACCGCGCGGAAGAACAAGGGATGATGGCAGACGAGCAGATCGGCACCCATCGCAATCGCCTTGTCGACCACGGCCATGGTCGGGTCGGCGGCGAAGACGATCTTGCCGACGGTATCGTTCAAATCGCCGACGATCAGCCCCGGATGGTCCCAGTCCTCGGCGTACCGAAGCGGATACAGCGTCTCCAATACCTTGACGACTTCGGCGAGCCTTGGCTTTTCCTGATCTGACATGTTTCCTCCGAACTATGGCGTCCATTCAAGAACGTTATCGGTTGCCCGCTGCACTGTTAGACAACCAGAACCGGCATCATCCTCACCACAAGCTTTGCCGCGCTTTCGCAACGACACATGCAAGATGGCTCCATTGCCTACCACAATAGAGCCATCATCAAACACCACCACAATCAGTGCGCGGCAGCCTGCCAGTCGGAGCCGATGCCGATCGACACGTCAAGCGGCACGGCCAGATCGACGGCGTGCTCCATGGCGTTGCGCACCAGACCGCTCACCTGTTCGCTCTCCCCCGGCGCGACCTCGAGCACGAGTTCGTCGTGGATCTGCAGGATGACACGGCTCTTGACGCCGGCCTCACGCAGCGCGTGGTCGGCACGAATCATGGCAATCTTCATGATGTCGGCGGCCGAACCCTGAATCGGCGCGTTAAGTGCACCACGTTCGGCGGCGTCACGCACCTGACGGCGCGAGGATTTGAGCCCCGGGAAGTAGCGGCGGCGACCGAACATCGTCTCGGTATAGCCCTTCTGGCGCGCAGTGGCGACCAGCGATTCCAGATAGTCGTGAACCTTGCCAAATGTCGCGAAATACTTGGATTTCAGCACGTCCGCCTCGGCCGGGCTGATCTTCAACTGCTGCGACAGCCCGTACGTACTGAGCCCGTAAGCCAGCCCGTAGCTCATCGCCTTGACGTGGCTGCGCTGGTCGCCGGTGATCTCGTCCATCGGGATGTCGTAGACCAGACTGGCCACGTAGCGGTGGAAGTCCGCGCCTGACTTGAACGCCTCAATCAGCGATTCGTCGCCGGAAAGGTCGGCCATGATGCGCAGTTCGACCTGCGAGTAATCGCAGCTCAGCAATGATTCAAAGCCCTCGCCCGGCACAAACGCGGAACGGATTTCACGGCCGGTGGCGTTGCGGTTGGGAATGTTCTGCAGGTTCGGATCGACCGAGCTCAGGCGCCCGGTGGCCGCGACGGTCTGCTCGAAGGTGGTGTGAATCCTGCCGTCGTGCGCGTTGACGGCTTCCAACAGCGTCTGGGCGATCTGCTTCAACTTATTGGTCTCGCGATGACGCAACAACGCTCCGAGGAAGTTGCTGGCTTTCTCATCCTCGGCATATTTGACATACAGGTTCTGCAGTGTCGCGGCGTTGGTGGTGTACGAGCCGGATTTGGTCTTTCTTGAAGGCTTGAGCCCCATTTCATCGAACAGCACCGTCTGCAGCTGCTTCGGACTTTGCAGATTGAGCTCATGGCCGGCGGCCTCGAAGGCGATCTGCTGGGCCTGATCGGCATCGGCCGTGAAGCCGTCGAGCAGCTCGTGCAAGCGTCCCAAATCCACCTTCGCGCCCGCATCCTCGATGCCGTAAAGCACCTGTGAAACCGGCAATTCGATGGAACGCAGCAGGCCGAACTGCTTGCGCTGGTCGATTGGGGTCTTCAGGAAATCGGCGAGCGCCTGCACGATGGCGGCGTCCTTGACGGCTTCCTGCTGGATTTCCTTGGAAGCGTCGTTGTTGCTGCCAGCGCTGTCTTCGTCTCCCAAATCAAGCTCGCCCTGCGCTTGCTTGGGTTTGCTGTCCTCGATTTCCAGCCCAAGGAAATGCTCCGCGGCCTTCCCGAGGGTGTCGGCGTGGAAATCGGGATGGACCAGATATCCGGCCAGTTTGGTGTCGAACAACGGACGGGCAAGCGCAATGCCGACGGACGCCAGCAGATGCAGGTGCTCCTTATAGCCGTGCACCACCATCGAGGTGTGGAAGACATCCAAAAGACACTGCAGCACGGAACGCATGTCGTCATCAATGGTTTCCGCGCCGAACACCGCCGCCTCGTCACCGGCCAACAGTGCGACGGCTTCCAGTTTCGCATTTCCCGGCTTGGAACGGCCGGAGGCGTAAAGCACCCAGGAATGGTCAACCTGTTGCGAGCAGCACATGTCGCGATCAACCAGTTCCGGCCCTTTGGCACCGTCGATAATCGCCTGCTCGTCCGTCTTTTCGTCAGCACGAACCGCAGCATCGTAGCTGTTATGCTTCTTCTCAGACGTCCGGGTTGAACTGCCATCGGCTGAGCTGTTATCCGGTTTGGTTTCGGTTACGCCGGCATTTTTCGAGCCATCATCCTTTTCACCAAAGGTCTGGATAATCAAGTCGGAGTTGATCTTACCTGCGGGATACACCGGAGCAATGTGTGCGTTGACCCAGTCCCCCAGATCCCCGACATTGTGGATTTCGGTGACGTGCGGTTCCTTGACAATGGGCCCGTCATCATCGGTATCAGCCGCGTCCACAGTAGAGGCCGAATCTGCATCTCCCGGCATGACCCCGCCGTTGAAGGATTTGACCAGCCTGTTCTTGGACCGGTTGCTGAATTCGAGCTTGGCGAAGATGGCGTTGACCTTGTCCATATCCATGCCGCCCAAGGTGAAGTCGTCGATGGAGGCTCCGAGGTCCATGTCGCGCAGCACGGCGTTGACGCGTCGGTTGAGCTTGACCTGCTCGATGTTGTCGCGCAACGCCTGCCCTTTCTTGCCGGGCAGTTCGTCGGCGTGCTCGATGATGCCTTCAAGCCCGCCGTACTGGTTGATCCATTTGGCCGCATACCCGTCGCCCACGCCCGGTACTCCGGGGATGTTGTCGGCCGTCTCGCCGCGCATGGCCGCAAGATCCGGATATTGCTGCGGGGTGACCTTGTACTTGTCGACGATGGCCTGAGGCGTCATGTGCTTCAAGTCCTTGAAGTGATGTCCGGGATAGAGCACGGTGATATCGTCATCGATCAGCTGGAAGGCGTCGCGGTCGCCGGAAAGCACCAGCGTCTTGTATCCCGCGTTCTCGCCCATCGAGGCCATGGTGCCGATGATGTCGTCGCCTTCGTAGCCTTTCTTTTCCACATACCGTACGCCCAACGCCTTCAGAAGGTCCTGAATAATCGGCAGCTGGCTCAGCAGTTCCTCGGGTGCCGCGTCTCGCGTCCCTTTGTATTGCGGCAGCATCTTGTTGCGGAACGTACCACCCGCCATGTCGAAAGCGACGGCGAGATGGTCGGGCTTTTCATTATCGAGCACCTGGGCGAGCATGGTCGAGAAACCCCAGACGGCGTTGGTCGGCTGACCGCTGGCAGTGGAAAAACTCTCGACGGGCAGAGCGAAATAGGCGCGGAACGCCAGTGAATGGCCGTCCACCACCAACAGCGTGCCGGTTGTTTTCGAGGCACCGTTCGTTGTTGTGCCATGTTCCGTTTTCGAGGTATCGTTCGACTTTGCGATGCTGCTGGTTTTCTCGGTGCTTTCGCTATCACTCATAAGATCGTTGTTCCTTGCCATATTCGTTTCATACGCCGTGTGGTATCCACTATACAAATATCGCCTGCCGATTCATAGTGGATCGACAGGCGACTTCTTGGAATGTGATGTTCCGGCTCAGCGCTGCTTGGGTTCGGGCTTCGGATCGCCGTACTTGGCGATGATGGCCATGGCCAGACGCTTCTTGGGAATGCGCTGATCCATCGAGGTCTTCTGAATCCAGCGGAAGGCACCCTGTTCGGAGAAGTCGGCCTTATCCATCAGCAGGCCCTTGGCGCGGTCGACGAGCTTGCGCTCCTCAAGCGTGTCTTCGGCCTTCTTGAGTTTTTCTTCGGCTTCCTTGAGCTGGGACTCGGCTTCCTTGAGCTTGCCTTCGTTCGCTTCAACGGTATCGAGCAAATCATTGATCTCAGCGAAGCGGCCCATGGCCACTTCCAAGGCCGGCAACAGCTTGGATTCCTCGTATGGCTTGGTGACATAGGCCATGGCACCGGCCCCCGTGGCCTGCTTGACGAGGTCGGGCTGGGAATACGCGGTAAGCATGACAACAGGCGCGAGATTCTCGTCGCAAATGGTGCCTGCCGCGGTGATGCCGTCCATACGGGGCATCTTGACATCCATGCAGACGACGTCAGGATGGAACTTGCGGGTGAGTTCGACCGCTTCCTCCCCGTTGGCGGCTTCACCGACGACCTTGTAGCCGTTGTCTTCAAGCATGGCAACCAGGTCCATACGGTTCACGGATTCATCCTCCGCTACAACGACGGTATGTTGACGGGGCTCGCCCTCTTTTTCGGCTTTTTCGCTCTTGGCTTCGTCGGCGACGGATTCGATGTCATCGGTGGCGGCAGCCTTCAATTCCTCATCGGTCAATATCTGATCCATATCATTATCCATTTCTTTACACATTCCTGCACTCGTTGTCTTCACGCCTTCTCAGTCTCTTACGGCTAGTGTCGAGTACGAAATAGATTGATACTATGATATATCAATCCTTCAAAAGTGATACATACACTCAACGTGCCCTTGGTGGGACTCGAACCCACACTGCACAGATTTTGAGGCTGTTTCCTCTACCAATTGGGATACAAGGGCTTGTATCTAGCTGCAACCACAGGATTGCAACCATTTAAAAATATCATAATGAATCGACGTCAACGTGTCTGTTTCGTCATCTGCGTGTCTTCTCGCGTATTGTGCTCATTGAGCCGATTCATAGAATAAGGCAATCTCAGACTCCTCAATGATTGACATTTACGGAGCCGGAGATTGCCCTAACGAAATCTCAGGCTTTCAGCTGATGGCTATAGCCTTTCGCCGAAAAGCCCGTTTCCCTGATTTCAGTCAGCGTCGCAAGCGCCCACGGTGTGGACGTAGATCGAATCGGTGCGGCCGGACTTCTGCTCGCCTTGGGCAGAGGAAAGCACGACGATCTTGTCGCCGTTGACGACCTTGCCGGCATCGCGAAGCAGCTTGTCGGTAAAGATCATCAGCTGGTGACGGTTCATGTCGTGATAGTCGGCGTCGGTGCAGAACGCCTCGGTGCCCCAGCTCAGAGCCAGCCAGTGATAGGTGTGCTCGTTGTTGGTGATGCCGTAGATCGGGGCGGCCGGACGTTCGCGGGAAACGCGGTGCACAGTGGAACCGGTCTGCGTGAAGGCGACGATGGCCTTGGCGTTGGTCTTATCGGCCAGATCGACGGCGGCGGATGAAACGGCGCCGGTGCTCGACATATCGAGGTTGGAGATGGAAGGAATACGGTCATAGCCGTGCTCGGTGGCGTATCCGGAAATACGAGCCATCGTGTTGACGGTCTGAGCCGGATAGTTGCCGACGGCGGTCTCGTTGGAGGTCATGGTGGCGTCCGCACCGTCGAGGACGGCATTGGCGCAATCGGATGCCTCGGCACGGGTCGGGATCGGCGAGTTGACCATGGAGCCCAGGACCTCGGTGGCAACGATGACCGGCTTGGCATATTCACGAGCCAGCTCGATGCAGCGCTTGGTGACCAGCGGAACCTGCTCAAACGGCATCTCAACGGCCATATCGCCTCTGGCGACCATGATGCCATCGAACGCCTTGACGATGTCTTCGAGATTCTCGACAGCCTGCGGCTTCTCGATCTTCGCGACGATCGGGATGCGACGGCCTTCCTCGTCCATGATCTCATGGGCGCGGTCGATGTCGGTGGCGAAACGCACGAAGGACATGGCGATGATGTCGGCGCCGGTCTGGATGGCCCAACGCAGATCGGCCTCATCCTTCTCGGTCAATGCCGGCAGGCTGACGGCCACGCCCGGCAGGTTGATGCCCTTGTGGCTGGAAACCGGTCCGGCCACGACGACCTTGGTGTGCACGTTGTTGCCCTCGACCTTGGTGACCTCGAGACGGACCTTGCCGTCGTCGATCAGAATCGGGTCGCCGGGATGGCAATCGCCGGGAAGACCCTTGAAGGTGGTGGAAGTGATGTGCTCGTCACCCTCGACGTCATCGGTGGTGATGATGAATTCCTGTCCGTCCTTGAGCTGGACCTTATCCTCGCCGTCGGCGTTCTTCTTGAACCAACCGCAACGAATCTTCGGGCCCTGCAGATCGACGAGGGCCGCGACGTTGCGACCGGTGGTCTTGCCGGCCTGACGGAGGTTGTTGTAGACCTTCAGATGATCTTCGGTGGTGCCGTGTGAACGGTTGAGACGTGCGACATCCATGCCGTTCTTGACCAGCTCGGTCAGGTTCTCCAGCGATTCGCTCGCCGGTCCGATGGTGTCTACGATTTTTGCTTTCCTCATGAATACCTGCCTATTCTTTTCTGACATTTGTTAGGCGGGAACAACCCGCAACGTATAACCAGTCTACTAGCATTCACAAGCAATGGGGCCCGTTACGGCGACTTTTATGTGAGCGCTCACATACCGAATCGGCCGTCAATCATCTCGTTTTTTTCGCACTCGTTTTCATCTTGATGACGCTGGCCGCAGCCGCCGTTGCAATGGCTACGATGATGACGCAAAGCGATACCCATGTAGGGATTTCCGGTACCTGGGCAATCGGCCGGCCACCGTTGATGAACGGCAAGGAATTGCCGTGAAGCGCTTCCATCACGAGCTTGACACCGATGAAGCCGAGCACTACTGCCAAGCCATAAGGAAGGTACTCCAACTTGTCCAGCAGCGCACCGAGGAGGAAATAGAGCTGCTGCAGTCCGAGCAGCGCGAAGACATTGGAGGTGAAGACGATGAACGGGTCTTTGGTAAGCCCGAAGATGGCGGGAATCGAGTCGAAGGCAAACATGACATCCGTGGTGCCGATGGTCAGAAAGACAATCAGCATCGGGGTGAAGAACTTCCTGCCGTCCTTCACCGTGCGGATTTTTTCGCCGTCATATTCGTCTGTGATTTTCACCACTTTACGCAGTGTCCGGATGATTGCGTTTTCGTGATACTCCTCATCCTCGTCATCGCCGGCCACCAGTTTCACTGCGGTATAGATCAGGAACGCCCCGAAAATGAAGAAGACCCAGGTAAAGCGCTGGATGACGGCCGCTCCCACAAGGATGAAAAGACCGCGAAGGACCAACGCGATGGTGATGCCGACGCTCAGCACATACTTCTGCAGCGTCTTCGGAACGGCGAAATTCGTCATGATGATGACGAATACGAAAAGATTATCGATGCTGAGCGAATATTCGGTGAGCCAGCCGGAATAGAACTCCAGCGCCGGACGCGAACCAGACACCCACCAGACCAGACCGCCGAAAACAAGCGCCGCCGCCACGAAGAACGCGATATGTTGCACGCACTCCTTCGCGGAAGGCACATGCGGCTTGCGTCCGATCACAAACAAATCAACGACAAAGAAAATCGCAAGGACCACAAATGTGGCGATCATAAACGCAACAGGGGTTTCGGCCATATTCTTAAGACTAAGGGGAAGCGGTGACCGAGCGGAAGCCCCTTCGGCAAGTCCGAATGCGGTTTTGCTCTCCAGAACGCGCCCACAGGCCAAACAGGACAAAAGAAAAGGCATCTTCAAAAGAAAACGAGTTTCTTTTGAAGATGCCCAGATATCACTGACAAATAGGCTTTAGCGAATTTGCCTTAGTTAATGGCTATCAGGCAGCCTTCTTGGCAGCCCTCTCCTTCTTCAGGGTGAACATGTGAAGGAAGACAGCGCAGGTGGTGCAGAGCACCACAGCGATGAGCAGCATCACGAGGCCGGCGTTCCAGCCCCAGTGATCCACGGCCACGCCGAGGAGGCTGGTGCCGCAGGTGGAGCCGAGGACGTAGCTCATGAAGCCACGGAGGCCGACGGTCGAACCGACAGCGAACGGCGGAACGACTTCCATGGTCTGCACGGAATCAAGGAACTGCGGGATGTAGACCAAGCAGCCAGCCAGGGCGGCGAACACAGTGACCGCGACGACCGAAGTGCTCGTCCAGTATCCGATGATGCAGAAGACGATGATGACCAGGGCGATGATGGCCGGAGGCATACGATGGCCCTTGAAGAGCTTATCGGAGATGATACCGGCAAGCAGCGTCGAAGGAATGGCGGCCCACTCGAAGAACGTGAAGGCTACCATCATCTGGCCGTGGGTGAAGCCCTTGGCTTGGATGAGGAAGATCGGCAGCCAGGTGAGGATGCCGAAGCGGATCATGTAGACGAACGTATCCATGAAGGAGACCAGCCAAGCACCGGGGTTCGTGAAGACGTACTTGGTGAGAATCTGCCAGGACGAAAGATCCTTGTAGTCGACGTCGCCCTGTTCTTCCTTGGTCTCTTCCAAAGGCTGAAGGCCCTCTTCTTCAGGGCGGCCCTTGATGAGGAACCAGATCACGAACGCAACGATGATCGCGATGATGGCGGGGAAGATATAGTAGGCGAAACGCCAGTTACCGGTTCCGACAGCACCCAGCATGAAGCCGGCGAGGGGGAAACCAGGCCGCCGCCGACGTTGTGGGAGCAGTTCCAGATCGAGGTGATGAAGCCACGGTCCTTCTTCTTGAACCAGGTAGACAGCGTGATGAACGCAGGGCCAACACCCATGCCCTGGAACAGGCCCAAGAGGATGAGGATGAAAGCGGTCGCCCAGACATTGACGCCGAAGAACGCGAGGCCGATGTTGAGCAGAGCGCAGATGACCAGGCCGGTCACCATGAAGCGCTTCGGGTTGGCCTTATCGGCCAGCGCGCTCATGAAGCCCTTGCCAAGGCCATATGCAATCAGCAGGCAGCTGGAGAGCATGCCGACTTCGCCTTTGGTCAGATGCAGCTGGTTTTGAAGCTCAGGCGTCGAAAGGGTAAAGTTGTTGCGCACAATATAGAACGCAGCATAACCGACGAAAACGCCCACCAACGACAACCATTTGTATTTGGCGAACACAGATTCGGCTTGTTCAGCAGGAACCGGAGGTTTGTGCTGAATTTTCAGAAAACCTATCATATTGTTTTTTCTCCCTTATTTCTTGATTTCCCAGCCTGCCTACCGCTATTCAAGAAACGTGACATGCACGCCTCTTAGTGACCCGTCTATGGGTGCAGTTTAAACAGACAAATAAGAATTGTACAGGAAAATGTAATATTTATCAAATATCCGAAATGGAGTGTGTCTAAATTCATTGGTTTCAGAACGAGAATATTCGAATACGAAATGTCTGTATTTTGCGGTTATAAGGTTATACGATTACATTGCATACTGTAATACGTTTTATGGTCGCGGCTCTAGGTAATAGCCTTCCCCCGTAAGGATGGCCGACCTATTCACGTTTTGGCTCCCAAGATATGGTCTGAAGAAAAAACGTTTCGACAAAAATCGTCATACTGCGACAACCCGATGCCCCGGCGAGTGGAAAAATAAGGCTTCACCGGCACCTGACGTGACTACTTCTGCGCCTCGGTAATCTGACGGAGCTCCTTTTTCAGGTCGCGGATCTCGTCGCGCAGGCGGGCGGCGAGCTCGAACTGGAGCTGCTCGGCGGCAGTGTGCATCTGGTCGCTCATCTGGCGAATCAGATCGGCCAGGTCCTGGGCAGGCAGGCCGGCGTTGATGATCTCGTCGTGATGCTTCTGCAGATCCTTCTCGTCAAGGCTGGTCAAGGCGATGCGCTTGTTGGATCCGGCGCGCTTTTCGTCGCGGTAGCCTCCGGCCAGCAGCGTTTCGGTGTCGACATCCTCTTTGGCCAGCATGTCGGTGACGTCGCTGATCTTCTTGACCAACGGCTTGGGGTCGATGTGATGTTCCTTGTTGTAGGCGATCTGTTTTTCACGACGGCGGTTGGTCTCGCTGATGGCGGTTTCCATTGCGTCGGTGATTTCGTCGGCGTACATGATGACGGTTCCGGACACATTACGCGCGGCACGGCCTATGGTCTGAATCAGCGAACGATGCGAACGCAGGAAACCTTCCTTGTCGGCATCGAGGATCGCCACCAACGAGACCTCAGGCAGATCAAGGCCTTCGCGCAGCAGGTTGATGCCGACGATGACGTCGATCTTGCCTTCGCGCAACTCCCGCAGCAGCTCGACACGTCGCAGCGTGTCGACATCCGAATGCAGATACTCCACTTTGATGTCGCGTTCCAGCAGATAATCGGTGAGGTCTTCGGCCATTTTCTTGGTCAACGTCGTGACCAGCACACGCTCGTTCTTGGCCACCCGATCCTTGATCTCGCCAAGCAGGTCATCGATCTGTCCTTTGACCGGTCGCACGTCGATCTTCGGATCCAAGAGGCCGGTGGGTCTGATGACCTGCTCGACCACGCCGTCGGAAAGCCCGAGTTCGTAGTCCCCGGGTGTTGCCGATAGATAAACGGTCTGGCCGATACGGTCAAGGAACTCCGGCCATTTCAACGGCCGGTTGTCCATTGCGGAAGGCAGGCGGAATCCGTTTTCGACCAAGGTACGTTTGCGGCTGGCATCCCCTTCGTACATACCGCCGATCTGCGGGACGGTGACGTGTGACTCGTCGATGACCAAAAGGAAATCGTCAGGGAAGAAATCGAGCAGCGTGTGCGGCGGGCTGCCCGGCTTACGCTGGTCGAAGTGACGGGAATAGTTCTCGATGCCCGAGCAGAAACCGACCTGCTGGATCATCTCCAGATCGTAGTTGGTACGCATCTCAAGACGCTGGGCCTCAAGTTCCTTGCCCTGCTTGCGCAGCTCGGCCGTGCGGTCGATCAGTTCTTCTTTGATGGTTTTCAACGCATGTTCGGTGCGCTCGGGACCGGCGATATAGTGCGAGGCCGGGAAGATGTGGACCTGCGACTCGTGGGCGATGACGTCGCCGGTCAGCGGGTGCAACGTGGAGATACGGTCGATCTCGTCGCCGAAGAACTCGATGCGGATGGCCAGTTCCTCATAGACGGGGATGATCTCTACCGTATCGCCACGCACGCGGAAGGTACCGCGGGTGAAGGCGATGTCGTTGCGCTTGTATTGCATGGAAACGAATTTGCGCAACAACGAATCACGGTTGATCTCCTCCCCCTCGTGCAGGAACAGCATGCGCCCGGCATATTCCTCAGGCGTACCCAAACCATAGATACAGGAGACGGTGGCCACCACCACACAATCGTCCCGGGTCAGAAGGTTCGCCGTGGCAGCGTGCCGCAGACGCTCGACATCGTCGTTGACATTCGAGTCCTTTTCGATATAGGTATCGGTCTGGGGAATGTAGGCTTCGGGCTGGTAATAATCGTAGTAGGAAACGAAGTAACTGACGGCGTTGTCCGGCATCAGCTCGCGGAACTCGGCGCACAGCTGCGCCGCCAGGGTTTTGTTGGGCTCCAGTATCAGCGTCGGCCGTTGCAGCTTCTCGATGAGCCATGCGGTGGTTGCGGTCTTGCCGGTTCCGGTGGCACCCATCAGCACCACATCGTTCTCGCCGTTGTTGATGCGTCGCGCAATCTCGTCAATGGCCTCCGGTTGGTCGCCGGACGGCTGATACGGCGCTTTCACCACGAACGGATGATGTGCACGCTCGATATTGAACCCCATGCCTGTTTCGATTCCTTTCGCCGGCCAACGCCCTTGAAACTGCCCTTAAATACGGCAGCACTTGTTCACTTCCGCCTAAAACGCATTCAGAGCTATCGGGACGGATTACCAAGCCTTACTTTATGGCGAATCCGGCCCCGTTCACTGCCATTGTGCGAACAGCATATCAAGACGCTCGAACATTTGTTCGATTGTCTGTGTCGAGTCGATGACCACGTCGGCGATGGCCTCACGCTGCGCGCGACTCGATTGGTGGCGTATTCTTCCCACCGACTGCTCCCGGCTCATTGCGCGCGTAGCCATCATCCGCCGAATGCGCGTTTCTTCAGGCGCTTCGACAGTAAGGATGTGATCGAATGTGAACGGTATGGTGTCGATGACCTCTGCCAGCAACGGCACGTCGTGGACAATGACCGGATTTGAAGAAGATTTGCCATCGACCCGCCCTTCCAGCTCCTGCGCCCGGCGATAAATCAACGGATGCTCGATATCGTCAAGCCTCTGCTTCGCATCCGGCGCGGCCTGCGGCGAAAAAACATGTTCCGCCACCCACTGCCGATTCAACGAGCCATCGGGCTGACATGCATCCGGGCCGAATTCGTCGACGATTTCGCAGATTCCTTCGCCGCCCGGTTCGACGACCTCACGCGCCAGCTGGTCATAATCGATGAGATAGGCCCCACGCTCTTTCAAGTGGGAGGCAACAGTGCTTTTCCCTGCCGCAATACCCCGGTCAATCCGATTCTCATGTATCCTCCGATACCGCCGACTTTCATATAAAGAAAGTCGGTGCAAGCATTAAAGCCTGCACCGACCTAGTTCACGAAGTCACCGATGGCGATTTCACTTCTTTTCCTTGAGAAGCTCCTCACGAAGAGCCGCCAGCTTGTCGGAACCGGCAAGGGTGCCTTCGGATTCGTTCTGCGAAGAATACTTGGTGGATTCTTCGGTTGCCTTCTCGGCACGAGCGCCTTGGCCGTCTTCAGCTGCGGATTCCTCGGCGTTGTCGATTTCCTTGGCAACGAACACCTTATGCTGCTCCCACAAATCGTGGGCGGTCGCATACTGGTTCTCCCACTCCTCACGCTGCTTCTCGTAGCCAGCGATCCACTCGTTGGTCTCCGGGTCGAAGCCTTCGGGGTACTTGTAGTTGCCTTCCTCGTCGTAATCGGCAGGCATGCCGTAGAGTGCCGGATCGAAGTCCTCGCTGGACGGATCGACAGAATCGTTGGCCTGCTTCAAGGACAGGGAGATACGGCGACGATCGAGGTCGACGTCGATGACCTTGACGAAGATCTCTTCGCCCTGCTTGACGACGGTCTCCGGGTTGTCGACGTGACGGTTGGCGAGCTCGGAAATGTGGACCAGGCCCTCGATGCCGTCTTCGACGGAAACGAACACACCGAACTGCACGATCTTGGTGACCTTGCCCTTGACGATCTGTCCGGGAACGTGGGTGCGTGCGAAGCGCTGCCACGGATCTTCCTGAGTCGCCTTGAGGGACAGCGAGATACGCTCGCGGTCCATATCGACATCGAGCACCTCGACGGTGACCTTGTCGCCGACCTTGACGACCTCGGACGGATGGTCGATATGCTTCCAAGAGAGCTCGGAAACGTGGATGAGGCCGTCCACCCCGCCGAGATCGACGAATGCGCCGAAGTTGACGATGGAGGAAACGGTGCCTTCGCGAATCTGGCCCTTCTTGAGCTGAGCCAGGAAGGTCTCGCGAACCTCGGACTGGGTCTCTTCGAGATACTGGCGACGGGAAAGGACCACGTTGTTGCGGTTCTTGTCGAGCTCGAGGATCTTGGCCTTGATCTTCTGGCCGATGTAAGGCGAAAGGTCGCGGACGCGACGCATCTCGACCAACGACGCCGGCAGGAAGCCACGCAGACCGATGTCGACGATCAGGCCGCCCTTGACAGCCTCGATAACGGTGCCTTCGACAACGCCGTCATCGCTCTTGATCTTCTCGATATCACCCCAAGCGCGCTCATACTGGGCACGCTTCTTGGACAGAATAAGACGTCCTTCTTTGTCTTCCTTGGTGACGACGAGGGCTTCGACGGTATCGCCGAGCTCAACGACGTCATCCGGATGGACGTCCTTCTTGATGGAAAGTTCGCGGGAGGGAATCACACCCTCGGTCTTGTAGCCGATGTCGAGCAGCACTTCGTCGTGATCGATCTTGACGACCGTGCCCTGAACCAAATCACCATCATCGAAATTCTTGATGGTGGAATCGACTGCCTTGATGAAGTCCTCTTCGGTGCCGATATCGTTGATCGCGACCTTGGTGACCTCGTTATTGTTCTCTGCCATTAAACGTGGTTTCTTTGTTACTAGATGGATGGATAATTACCGTATTAAGTTATATTGGCGACCTTACGGCCACGCAAGACACAAGATTACTAGTCGGCCTAGTCAAAGCATTCTGAACAATCCGGGCGTGTCGTCGACGGCTCAATTCAGTCTCCGCTCGGCCATTTCCACGACGTTGGCCAACAGCATCGCACGGGTCATCGGCCCTACCCCTCCAGGGTTCGGAGTATAGGCGGAGCTCAGGGCGTAACAGGCTTTGTCGATGTCGCCTCGCACACGGTAGCGGCCGGCTTGCTCGTCGTAGACGCGGGAGACGCCGACGTCGACGAGCACCGCCCCCGGCTTGACGTCCTCGGGATGCACGAATCCGGCGCGGCCGACGGCGGCGACGATGACATCGGCACGACGCAGATGCTCTTGGATATCCGTGGTGCCCGTGTGGCAAAGCGTCACGGTCGCATTCACGTCTTTTGCCGTGAGCATCAGGCCGATGGTGCGCCCGACGGTGATGCCGCGGCCGATGACGCAGATGTCTTTCCCGTTCAGATCGATACCGTAACGTTTCAACAACACGATGATGCCGCGCGGCGTACACGGCTGCGGAGCTGGGTTTCCTCCGCCGATATGCGTGACGAGCTCACCCAGATTGACCGGATGCATGCCATCGGCGTCCTTGGCCGGATCGACATGGCCGATGACCTTGTTGGAATCGATGCCTTTAGGCAGCGGCAACTGCACGATGTAGCCGGTGCATTTCGGGTCGGCGTTGAGCCGTTCGACAGCGTCGATGATCTCCTGCTCTCCGGCCGTGTCAGGCAGATCGACCGCTATGGAGGCGATGCCGACCTCGGCGCAATCCTTGTGCTTGCCCGCCACGTATTTGCGTGAACCGACGTCGTTGCCGACAAGGATGGTGCCCAAACCCGGTTGGACACCTTGGGCTTTGAGCCGTTTCACGCGCTCGCTCAGATCCTGCTTGATGGCCGCGGCCGCAGCCTTCCCGTCCAATTTGAGAGGAGTCCGTTCCTCGTCCGTCATGCTGGTTCCTTCATACAAGTAGATTATTTCGACATTCCGTCCAGCCGTGCTGCAGACCGGACATCATAGTTATTGATTGTAAAGTGTAACCGGCCCGCAAACGCAGGTGTGTCCATCATCGACGCCATATCCTTTGTTTATAACCGTTTATAACCGATGATTCACACACGCACACTGCAGCAAGCGGCGAGACCCGGATGGATGACGTTCGCGTCAAGATTGTCGAAATCAGAATACGTTGAGGTCACGGAACATCTGCATTCGCTACTTGAGAATGATTCTCATTTTCAGTATATTGTCTTATCACTATACTGAAGAGAAAATACTGTAGACCAAACAGCAAACAGGTATCGACTAGGGGGTCAGTATGAAACGATTCGGATGGCGGACCAAGGCTACGGCCCTGCTGGGCTCGCTCTGCCTGGCTCTCGGCCTGGCGGCCTGCGGAGGCGGCAATGACTCCCAACCGCACAGCAGCAACAGCCCCAAACAGGCGAGCGGACCGATCAGCGTAGTGGCCTCCATCAACCAATGGGGTTCGCTGGCCAGAGAAATCGGCGGATCCGATGTCAAAGTGACCTCAATCGTCAACACCGTCTCCGTGGACGCGCATGATTTCGAGCCGCAGACCACCGACATGGCAAAACTGCAAGGTGCCGAGATTGTGGTCGTCAACGGTGCAGGATACGACAACTGGGCCAGCAAGTCCGTCGCCAAAGGCACCACCAGCGTTTCGGCGGCCACAGCGGTCGGGGCAAGCACCGGGGACAACCCGCACCTCTGGTTCTCCAAAGACGCCCGCACGGCCATGGCGACCGAACTCGAGGACGCCTTCGCCAAGGCACGGCCCGCAAAAGCCAAACGGTTCCAGGCCCGTTTGAAGACCTGGAAGGCAGGCGAGACCAAGCTCGAAGGAACCATGAAGGCGTTCTCGCAAAAGCACAAGGATGCCACCTATGGCGCCACGGAACCCGTCGCCTACTATCTTATGGACGATCTCGGTTTCACCGACAAGACCCCAAAGGGCTACACACAAGCCGTCGGAAGCGAGGGTGAACCGGCACCAAGCGACCTGCAGAAGTTCCAGCATCTGATTTCAGGACGAGACGTCAATCTGCTCATCAACAACACGCAAGAAGCGAGCAATACCACGAATCTCTTGACCGGAACGGCCGGACGCACCGAGGTGCCCGTCGTCGACGTCAGCGAACAGATGCCCGAAAACCAGACCACACTCACCGGCTGGACCACGGCACTGACGAAAAACATCGACAAGGCCATGACCGATTTCAAAGACAGCGAAGCCGGCCACGAGAAGGTGGGAACCGGCGACGAAGGCGATGGCGGCGGTACACAGCAGCCCTCGCAGCCGGCAGAGTCGGACAATAGCGCGAATCAACAGATGCCTGCAGCCCCCGGTAACGGTTCGGTGCCGTCGAACGAGGGACAGACCGATCCGGGCAAGTGACCAAATCCTCTGGAGCGATGACCTCAGCCCAGCAGGCAGAAGCCAGCGGACACTCAACATGCGGTTCCAAGCCAGAACGATAAACGGTTTGGAACCGCATGTTTTTATCTCAGACTCGGATTGGCGAAAATAGAGGCGTCGGCTTAAATCCTGCTTTATCTCTTTCGCCGAACGAACAATTCACTTCTATTTGAGAATGATTCTCAATTTCAATTATATTATATCAAGCATTTCCATCAAGCAGTATTTCGAACGCCTCCGGAGTACAGAAAGACGACAATCACTATGCAAACGAAAGCCGAAAAGACGCGGAAGACCAAAACCCCCGACGGAAGACCGGCGCTGGTCTTCCGCGACGCCGGTATCAAACGCGGCGAAAGAATCCTTTGGCAGCATGGCAATTTCTCGATTCCCTCAGGCTCGATCACCGCCATCGTCGGAACGAACGGCGCCGGCAAGACCACGATGATGAAAGCCGAGCTCGGCCTGCTGCCACTGTTCAGCGGCAACCTGACCGTGCTCGGCGGACCGGCAGGAACGACCAACCACCTGATCGGCTACGTACCACAAAACTATGCCGGTGACATCGAATCGAATCTCACCGCCGAACAGTCAGTGCTGCTCGGACTCACCGGCTCACGTTTCGGCATCCACCCCATCACGCGGGCGCAACGGGCACGGGCGCGCGAGGCCATGTCCTTCACCGGCGTAGACGACAAACGCCATTATCGGCTTTCCGAACTGTCGGGAGGGCTGCGCCAACGCGTCGCCATCGCACAGGCACTGGTGAGCGGCCCGAAACTGCTGATGCTCGACGAGCCGCTTGCCAATCTCGATCTGGCAGCCCAACGCGAGACGGTGCATGTGCTGGCTCGTCTCAACCATGAAATGGGCATGACCATTCAGGTGGTGGCCCACGACCTCAACATGCTGCTGCCGATCCTTGACGGCGCAGTCTATCTGTTGGACGGCCACCCGCACTACGCGAAAATGAACGAGGTTCTGGATGCCAACCTGCTGACCCATCTCTACGGCACAAAAGTCCAGGTGGTCACCACCCCGCAAGGCGATATGTTCGTCACCCCGGATAAAGACGAACCGGAGGACATCACGCCGGATATCCACAAGCCGGACGAAGTGGCGAGTTTTCACCGCCATCACACGCAGAACCCTTCCATTGCGGGCACGGAGAACCGCCACGGTCACACAACCGGCAACGAGAAGCCGCGATTCTTCGAACAGGCGGCTTCCCGCATATCACGACAGAACGCAGCACAAACAGGCACCGATAAAGAAAACGGGACGCGGGAGACGAGACTATGAACCACATTCAATTTCGGTTCAACCACGAATGGTTGGAAACACTTTCGATGCCGTTCATGCACAACGCCTTCATCGCCGGCCTGTGCATCGCGCTGGCGGCCGGGGTGATGGGCTATTTCACCATCGCCCGTCACTCTACCTTCGCCGCACACGCTTTGGCGCATATCGGGCTTCCGGGGGCTACAGGAGCCGTCTTGCTCGGCCTGCCGGTCTCGCTCGGACTCGGCGTCTTCGCACTTGGCGGGGCGCTGACCATCGGGGCGCTGGGCAAGAAGGCCTCTCAGCGCGAGATCGCGACCGGCACCGTGCTCGCTTTCGCCACCGGACTGGGACTTTTCTTTTCCCGCATGTCGAGCTCGGCCGCGCAGCAGATGCAGGCGATATTGTTCGGCTCGATACTGACCATCACCGACGGCCAGGTCCTGGGATTCGCGATATTCGACATTCTGCTGCTGGCGGTGATGGCCGTGGTCTATCGCCCGCTGCTGTTCAGCTCTTTGGACGAACAGGTGGCACAGGCCAAGGGCGTGCCGATCGGTGTGATGAACATACTGTTCATGGCCATCATGGCCGGCGTCATCACCATCGCGGTGCCGGCCGTGGGCACTCTGCTCATTTTCGCGTTGGTCGTCACCCCCGCCGCCACGGCGAACATACTGACCAGCACACCACTGCGTTCGATGGTGCTTTCCAGTGTGCTATGTCTGATCTCGATTTGGGGCGGGCTGGCCATCTCGGCCATGTTCCCTACTCCCCCGAGTTTCGTCATCGTCACCATTTCCACACTGTTCTGGATCGTCGCCAAAGGTGTGGAGGCGTTGCGCCGCCGCTGAAAGCCGAACCCGACCAAAACCGGCTTTAGGCCAGTGCTGGCAAGATACAGTTGAGGGCTATCCCGATACCATGGGACAGCCCTCAACAAAAACGACTCAAGCTCTTTCAAAGCGTTCGGCAAGCAAAGCCGTCGAAACCACTACTTCTTTTTCTTGCCCTTCTTGGCGTCCCGGTTCTCGGCTTCGATCCTTGCCAACGTCTGGCTCGCCGGTTCCTCAGGAGTCTGGGAATGATGCTTGGCATCCTCTGGCGTCGGCTCGGCATATCCGAGATTGACGTCGAGCAGGTGCTGGGCCTCATCCTCGTCGATATGCTCGGAAAGCGCGATCTCTGAAGTGAGAATATTGCGGGCCCGGGTCAGCATGCGTTTCTCGCCTGCGGAAAGCCCGTGCTCGTCGACGTCGCGCTGGGCCAGGTCGCGCACAACCTCGGCGATCTTGTTGACCTCGCCGGTGGCAATCTTCTCGACGTTCAGTTTGTAACGTCGTGACCAATTCATCTTCTCGTTGTCGACGATCGGCGTGCGCAGGATCTCGAAGACCTTCGCGACCTCCTTGCCGTCGACGATATTGCGGATGCCCACCTTCTTGGCATTCTCAACCGGCACCTCGATGACCAGACCATCGCTGGAAAGCACCGAAAGCTGCAGATAATCGCGCGTGACACCTTTTACCGTTCGACTCTCGAAGTTTGTCACCTTCGCCGCGCCATGACGTGGATAAACGACGACATCCCCAACTTTGTAATCCATGGAACCTCCGAAAAACCTTAAACGCAATGTATATCAGTTTTTCACGCGCCACGGACGTTTACTTTACTGCGAAATGATAAAACTTACTACGAACTGGCGAGAACCACATGTAACGGCCAATTGGGTGCGCCAATACCTATAATGATTTATTTGTAGCAATGTTTTTGAAAGGCGGAGGACACATGCTCAACACTTCGGCGCATCAGAAGACACCACGTACCATTTTGGTGGTCGAGGACGAGCCCGATCTCGCCACGGCAATCGCACAGCGCATCACAGCAAACGGTTGGACCGCACGCGTGGCAGGAGACGGAGCGAGCGCCGTTCGAGCCGCAAGCCAGATCAAGCCGGATCTGGTCATTATGGATATCATGCTGCCGGTTATGGACGGCATCGAAGCCACCAAACGCATCATCGCCGAACGTCCTGTGCCGGTGCTCATGCTCACGGCCCGCGATTCCGAAGCCGATAAGGTCATGGGTCTTTCCGCCGGCGCCGATGACTACATGACCAAACCGTTCTCCCCACGCGAGCTCATCGCACGCTGCGAGGCGCTGCTGCGTCGCGTCGAACGCGCCACTCTGATCGCCAAGAACAACGAGAACGAAAAGGTGCTGGATTTCGGAACGCTTGTCATCGATCCGCGCCAACGCATCGTCACCCAGAACGGCAAGCAGGTGCACCTGACGCCTACGGAATTCGACCTGCTCGCCACGCTTGCACGCAAACCGAAGTCCGTATTCAAGCGCGAGAAGCTCTTGGAAGAGGTATGGGATTGGCCCGACGCCTCCGGTACACGCACCGTTGACTCGCACGTCAAGGCTCTTCGCCACAAGCTCGGCAGCGATCTGATCCGCACCGCCCATGGCGTCGGCTATGCTTTCGAGCCTCCAGAGGACGGCAACGCCGCAACCAGCGCCCCGCAAGAGTAAGACTCAACAGCTCCAACAGCCCTACGGGGCTGCTTTTCATATAACCAGCGTTTTCATTTCATCAATACATTTCCAAAGAGAATACAGTGACCGCAGCGATGAGCAACCATACACACCAATCCGGCAAGAAGATATTGGACAACGAGCGGCCGATAGGCCTGTTCTCATCGTTGAAGGTCGAACTGAGCGTCATCATCGTCATCGCCACCGCCATCGCCTTCGTCATGGCCTGGTTCCTGCTGAAGATGGGGCTGAGCGGATGGATCGCCATGCCGTTGACGCTCGTGGTGGCCCTGGGCATCACGTATTTCTTCTCCCGCGGGTTGACCGCTCCCCTGCGCCAGATGCGTGACGCGGCCAAAGCCATGAGCGAAGGCGACTACACGGTGCGTGTCAAGGTCGGCACCCGCAGCAACGACGAGGTGGGGCAGCTTGCCCGTTCGTTCAACGAGATGGCAGAGGAACTGCAGCACGCCGACCAGATGCGTCGCGACATGATCGCCAACGTCTCCCACGAATTGCGGACCCCGGTCTCGGCCCTGCAGGCGATGCTCGAGAACCTCGCCGACGGCGTGGTGGAGCCCACCCCCGCCAATCTCGAAGGGATCCTGAACCAGACCCACCGGCTTTCCGACCTCATCGCCTTCCTCTTGGACCTCTCACGCATGGAGGCCGGGGCGGCAAGCCTCAACATTGAGCAGTTCAATTTCGCGGACTTCATCGACGAGACGCTGGAACCGCTGGAAATCGCCGATGCCGGCCACGCCCACGACGTCGACGTCCACGTGCCGGATTCCATCGAGATCGAAGGTGACCAGGACAGGCTGCGACAGCTCTTCACCAATATCATCTCCAACGCCTTCAAGCATTCGCCCGACAGCACCACCGTCCTCATCGAAGCCCATGACGACAAGGCGCACGGCAACATCGTCACCAACGTCGTCAATTTCGGCTCGCAGATTCCCCCGGAGGCACGGGCGGACATCTTCCGCCGTTTCGTCAAAGGCAAGTCAGGTCCGGGCACGGAATCCGGCGGCACCGGCCTTGGCCTGTCCATCGCCCGCTGGGCCGCACAGCTGCACGGCGGCAGCGTCAAGGTCGTCGATGACAACCGCGGCACGGATTTTGAAATCACGTTGCCGAAATTCCATATCGTCGCCGACGAACCGACGAGAAAAACAGGGCGCTGACGGTTTCGGCGATTGCCTGTTGAAGGACCTTTGAGCGAAGATCCTATCCGACTGGCGTCATTTTCCTGCATCTTTGCAGATTGTCCTCAAATAATCGAACATATGTTCTGTTTTATTGTCCCTGCCTTTTGACACAATAATATTCGAACAAACGTTCGATTACTGGGAGGTGTACGATAATGGCGACAGCATCATACAAACGGGCATACGACGATTCAAGGCAGGATTGCAGAGTCACCCGGGTTTTCCGCTCGACGCTCGCACCGACGCCCGTTCCCATCGCACTCGAAGCCGTACACGCGGGATTTCCATCGGTTGCACAAGACTATTTCGCAGGCGATTTCAGCTTCGACGAACATATCATCCGCAATCCCGACACCACGTTCATCATAACCGTCGCCGGCGATTCCATGGAGGGCGCCGGCATCTGGGACGGCGATCTTCTGGTGGTCGACCGCTCGCTTGATCCACAGGTCGACGATGTGGTGGTGGCCGTGCTCGATGACGAGCTGACCGTCAAACGCCTTCTCATGCGCGGCACGATTCCGATCCTGCATCCGGAGAATCCCCGCTATCCTGATTTCTCGCCTCAAAACGCCGAGGAACTGGTGATATGGGGCGTGGTCATTGGCAACTTCCATGCCCAAAGCCGTTCCAGTCGGTTCGGCTCCACGCTACCGGGCGTCACCCGTCCCGGCATGTCCAATGCCTCCACATACGGCTCCGATACCGTCGAGAGAACAAACGGAGCCACCGGACTCGCCTCACGCAGTCAGGAGCGGTCGGGCGGCGCCACCATCTATCCTTTCCCCAACGCGGCGACGATTAGCAGAACGCTATGAGCGAGTCGCTTCAAGTGCTGGCCGACGCCAACAGTTTCTTCGCTTCCTGCGAGCGCGTTTTCGACCCGAGACTGGCCAACAAACCGGTCGTTGTGCTTTCCAACAACGACGGATGTGTAGTGGCCCGCAGCGCGGAGGCGAAACAGCTGGGCATCAAGGAGGGTACACCGTGGTTCACTATCCGCGAAGAGGCGCAACAGGCCGGCGTGGTGGCCCGCAGCTCGAACTACGAGCTGTACGCAAGCCTGTCGGCACGGATGATGTCGGTGATGAGCCGATTCATGCCGGGCCAGGAAATCTATTCCATCGACGAATGCTTCCTCTCCCCCTCAACGAACGCCCTACAGACCGTCCAAATCTCTACAGCCATGCGCAAAGCCGTATTGCAAGGAGTCGGCATACCGGTCAGCGTCGGCATCGCACCGACCAAGACATTGGCCAAAGTGGCGAACCACTGGGCCAAGAGGCATCCTTCGAGTGGCGGGGTGAGCCTATTCAGCGACATCGAAGCACGCTACGGCGCTGCCGCCCTCGCCTCCATACCGGTCAGTGATATATGGGGCGTCGGCAGGCGACTTACACGCAAGCTGCAGGCTTTGGGCATCATCACCGCGCTCGACCTGCAAAGACAGGATCCGGTGTCCATCAGGCACCGTTTCTCGATCACCTTGGAACGCACCGTATTGGAGCTGAACGGCATTCCCTGTATAGCCGGCGACGCCAGCGCCAACGACGGCAAACGCAAGTCCGAAATACTGTGTTCACGCATGTTTTCGAAGCCAGTCACCGACATGGCCCAGATGAACCAGGCACTGAGCGTCTATGCACAGAAGGCATGTCGCAGGCTGCGCCGTCAGTCAAGCCTGTGTTCACACGTTTCCGTTTTCTGCGCCACCAGTCCGTTCGGCCCGGAAAACAGTTATCAGTCATTTCATGCGACGACCACTCTGCGAGACCCCAGCGACGATCCGCTGGTCATTTCCAAGGCCGCATGCGAGGCCATGCACGCCAGGGCCGACCCCCATGCCCGCTATATCCGTGCAGGTGTGCTGCTGCTCGGCCTGCAGGACGCCAAAGACTTCACCACCTTGCACGGATTCGAAGCCAGATGTGACGACCACAATCTAGGAGGCGTAATCGATGAAGCCAACAGGAAATTCGGCGCGGCCCGCGTCGGCATCGGCTATGGCGGCATACGCGGAAAAGGACGCGGTGACGAGGACACGGGTGCCGTTTGGACGATGAGGCGCGAAATGCTCTCTCCGCGAGCCACCACACGCTGGGACGAGATGGCTGTGGCCCGTGCCGATTAGCAGACATCACCAACGGCACCTGCAAAACCTGCAGAACCGTCATGCCTATAACCGGTTCATCAAACCATGGTGCAAAGCCATCCAAGCAAAAACAAGACGCTTGCCGATTTTCCTTATTCGGCTCGGTTCGGCGTGCAGGCCAGCGCGAGACCGATGACATCACGGGCGCCCGAATCGCGCAACGCCGATAGGCACTGCCCCATCGTGGCACCGGTCGTGACGATGTCGTCGACGACGATGAACAGGGAGTCGGCATCACTCAAATCCGCGCTGACGTGCACATGCCCCTCAATTCTTTTCGCACGGGATGAGGCACCTGATGTCTGGACGGATTTGCCTTGCACACCTTCAAGTCTCAACACCGGTTCCATAACGGCTGAAACCCCATGTCGCTTCAAACCGCGCGCCATCAAGCGGGCAAGCGGCAACATTTGCCATCGGCCACGGCGATGCATCGAGGAAGCCGACGAAGGGGCCGGAACCAGGACCAAGGCACGGCTCCGAACATGGGATTCCTGCCTATCGAGCACCTTCAGCACCAGATCCGTCAGCAATAGCGCGAAAACACGGTCGCATTCCCCATCACCGTGATCCTTCCAGTTAAGGATCGCATGGCGAACGGCCCCGCAATACCAGGAGCATCCATAGCATCGACCTGCATCGCCGGGCAGCACCTTGGGATAGACATGGACGAACAGCCGGGCGCACGAGGCGCACAACACCTCATCCGGCTTGTCGCATCCGGCACAGCCACGCGGCAGCAGCATGTCGCCGATGGAGACGAACAATGCTCGCAAGGCATCGCAAAGCCCTAAGTCAGCGGTTTCCATACCTCAAAGCTAGCCGACTTCCCACCAACAGCAAGGCAAAAACAACCGGTGTGGTCGGATGCCATGGGTTATCCACATTTCGGGCGTGTCGCAATCAGGACAAGGCGGCGGTGAGACGGTCACAGACCTGAAGCGTGTCATGGGGACCGGCCACAAGAATCGGCTTCGTACCGATGACGGCAGCGGGATAGTCGTTGCCGTCCGGATCCATGCGGTCGCCAATGAAAACAACCTGGTCGACCGAGCAACCCAAGATATCGCAGAGCCTGCGTACCGCATAGGCCTTATCCACCCCACGCTCGGAGATATCAATGCTGGTCGATCCTCCGGAACGAACCACGAGATTGGGCAGATCGGCGCCGACGGCCTCGGCAAGACGGTTTTTCTTGCTGTTGTCCGGGTCCCAACGTTCCTTCTCTTCCACCGGCGCCTCCTGACCCAATGCCGAAAACGTGATCTGGCTGCCACGATCCTCGATACGGGGGCCCCAGGTGTGTTCCAACCAGATTCCCTGTTCACTGGCGTGTCGCTCGATGGACGCGACGGCACGTCGACGGTCGGCCATATCAAGATCGTTGGAATAGACGCATTGCCATCGCCCTTTTTGCCAACGGAAATAGCGCGTGCCGCTGGTCGGCATGACATGGATGCGTGAACGGCAGGCATCCGGTTCGAGCACGTCGAGCACCTGGCTTTTGGCCAGTTCGAATCGGCCGCCGGTGATCACCGCCACATCGATGAGGCGTGTCAGCGTCGAGAAACGCGAGGCCATGTCGGCATGCATCGGCTTCTTCGAACGGGCCAGCGTATTGTCCAGGTCGAACGCGATCACCTTTGCGCCGTCCACCAGTCCGGAAAGGTCGTGGTCCTGCCACAGCCCTATCGCCGCATTCGCTCCTGCTGCCATCGATCGCTCCGTTCGTTCGTGTGGACTGTTACCCACTCGGTATTTTCTTATGGTACGACCACCAATGCCTATGCCGCACCATAGAATGAAACCATGTTGCGACCACCTTGGCAGACCCACGTCTATCGAAATCGGCACGGACGCGGCGCGAGAACCCCGATGTTCGGCGTACGCCTGCCTCGCTACCGCTCTCGTTGCGGCATGTTCGACGATATGGTCTCCTCCCAGATCCGACGTCTGCTCTCGGCATGGCCCGAACTCGTACGCCCGTTGCAGTTCGCCGTCGAGGATGTGCCGCCGTCCACTCCCGCGCCCTGGGAACCCAGACGCAACCCGACCTCGCAGAGTTTCGCGGCCAACCACGGCATCCCTGCACGCATCGTGCTCTACCGTCTGCCCATGCAGATGCACCACCGCGACAAAACCGAACTCGAATGGGCCATCCGTGACGCCCTTGTCTCCAGAATTGCCGATCTCTACGGCCGCAGACCCGAGGAAATCGATCCCGACTGGACCGGCACCGAATTATAACGCATCAGCAGAAAAATTCTCGTCCGGCTTCACCATGGTCGCGCACGTTGCCGGGCGGCATGGCATTTCATAAAATCCCCATTGCCGTCATCTTGCCGTTATCACAAAACGATAACCGTGTAATGGACGGAACAGCTTGCCGTCAGTTCAGCGTACAATCCCGGCATTGCCGTTGACCCAAACCTTCATATTGCGCGGTTCAAGCCCTGCAGAGCCAAGATAGGCCACCGAGGCAAGCTTGGCAACCGTCACATCCGGCTGGGTCAGCCTCATCCCCATCGAGACGTTACTGCCGTTCTTCAACGTGAACATCACGGCGTTGTCGCCCACGTCCTTGGCCGCGATACTCGCCCCGGCGTTGGCCGGAAGGCTGACCTGTTTGTCTCCGACAGGCTTGCCCGAAGCATCGTATCCCCGCAAGGTTGCCTTGGTTGCGCTATCGCTGGTATTGAGTAACATAACCGTTGCTTCGGTATGGTCAGAAACCACGAGAGCCGATTGCGGGAATGCCTGAGAAGGCGTCACATAGGCGAAATCGGTGCCGGAATCGGCGTTTTGGGTCACTTTCGCCGTCACATTGACAGGACTCGCCGCACTCGCTTGGAGCCCAGAGACGCCGTCGGGCGCCTTGCCCAGATCAATCGGCACGACCTTGCCGGCTTCAAGATGTTGCGTCTTGGCCGGTGACACCCCGTTGCCGTCAACCCACGAAAGGCTCAAATCGGTATCATGCTCCGCTCTGGCGAAAACGCCGACCTGGTCGTCACCGACGACACCGGGCAGATAAACCTTCTCGGAAGCTGGGCTCAACGGCACTGCATAATCCGAGCCTTTGGCGTTCAGGCCATCAAGCTCCACGCTACGTACGACCGCGGCAATCGGCGTCTCTTTGCTCTTGACCTTCACAAAAAGCGCCTCAGCACCGGATGCCGCCGCCGATAGTTCCAAGGTCGTCTCACCGTTGGCGCCGATATTGACGACATTGCCGGTGGAAAGCTGCAGAGGGGAACCATGTTTGGTACTCCAGACCTGAACCTGCAACGAGGTGGCTTTCGAGGAGAAATTGGCCACGGACAGTTGCTGTGTGGAGCCGGTGGTGGTCGGGCCGAGCAGGAAATCCTGTTCGAGCGCCGGAACGACGCAAGTGGAAGCAGCCAGACCTTTCAGATCGCCTTCGCTGGCCCAAGAGGCCACGGATGCCGCAGCACCCGTACCGGACTTTGCCTTCAACAGACGCGTTTCGAACGCTTGCGAGCCCTGATCGACAGTGCCGGAATAGGTTTTGACCGTGGCGCTGTCGAGCGTGTCGTCCCCGGTGAGTTTCTTGTTATCGGCAACGCTGCCATCGGTGACCGCTCCGACGCTCGCTTCATAGACGGAACCGAAAGCGGAATACCGGGCCGACGAGGTCTCGTTGCCTTCGGAGGATTGGAAAGCGCTGTCGCCATATTTACCATTGTCTGACAGCGCCATGCGGGATGGGCAATAATAGGTCAGATCCGTCTGATCGACCTGTTGCGCCCCGGTGGCATTGCCGGCTTTGGGGGAATCAACAAGCCAGCCGGGCAGCGGCACCAGCACTACGGCCACAATCAAAGCGACCAATACCACAACGGTGATCACCGCCAATACGACCCGCGAAGCCGACCGTGAGCGAGATGCCCCCGGGCTTGCCGAGCCTTGTTGCCCAGACCCCTGGGCCTCATTGGCATCCAACGCGCCGCCGGCATAACCGGAACCGCCAAGAACCGTTGGAGGGGCCGGTGGTGCGGGAACAGCGTGCCGGACCTGTTCAACGGCTGAACGATGCTCGTCTCGATCCATATCATTGTTCATTGGATTCTCCGTACCCTTCATGCCTGATCCCAACCATATCTACGCGTTCTCGGTATTGCCACCAGGACATAAACCACCATCACCATGCCCAAGCACCATAGCCAGGTCTTGCGCCAGACACTGCGCTGGGCTTTGTTCTGCCCTTTCATCGACACACCTTGTTTATTTTCGTCAACTTTTGTCAACCTGTAATAGGTACCGTTCGCCGCGTTCACCACCGATTGTGCCCCGTCGCTGGAGTTGATATTGCTGATCAGACGCAGCGTGGCATCCTTGTCGGAGGCAGATTTGTCGCCGGAGACATAAATCCCGCCGAATCCCAGCTTGGCTAGTGTTTCGATGGCATCGTCATTGCCGTTGGAAAGCAGTTCGCTGCTGGCCTTTGCGATCAGGTCGACCGACAGGTCACTGGCGCCGGAGGCCACACTGGCGTTCCATGCCGGCGAAACGTCGACGAGGTCGCCACGCCGCGAACGCATCACAGAAAAATCGATGTGGTTGTCGGCCACGGCCCGAAGCGCCAGTATGCGATGGCTCTCCTTGTCGTGCAGGTAGTCGACGGCCACCATCGGCAATCCGGCATCGCTGGCCGCTACCTCATTGCCACGCGACACCATGCCGAATGCCGCGGCCAGGCAGGCGGAAAGCGCCAGAACCACGACAAGCAGGGCACGGCCGAAGGCAATGGCCACGCCTTTGACCCTGCCTTTGACACCGTTGGATTCAACATTCGCTTTATCCTGTTCGCTTTCCGAAATCCTCAAAGGAACGAAACGCTTGACGGCACCGCCGGAAACGATGCAGGCACAGGAAAGCAATGCCAAAAGGGTCAGCACCACTCCCGGAAGCACAGACGCGGAGAAGACGTCGCCGCCCTTGACCGACACGCAGATTCTCGAGGCCACCATGGCCAGCACGAGACCGGTGAGCGCGACGAACCACATCATCCTCGAGGCACGAAGAGCGAACGGCAGCAGCAACGCGACCAGAGCCACTACCACGATGACACACAACGCCACCAAGATCGCCAGAACTTCAAAGCCGCGCTGGCTGAACGGCTGCACGCGCATATCGGCTCCAAGCGGAAGAGCAAAGGCGCGGGAGATGACCTGTCCGAAAGAAAGCGATGCCGGCGCGGAATCCGGCAGAGGCTGAAGGACATCAGCGAACAGCTGCCGCCAAGCCCCCACACTTGCGTAGTGGACGCTATTGACCAGTGTAGGAAGCAAAAGCACCAACCCCGGCACCGGGATCAGCAACAGCATCAGCCGGTGCGAACGGACAAAACCCAAGAAGAGAACAAGGCAGATGACCAGCGGAAACATCAGCTGCGGTTCACAGGCAACCGTGACCGCGAAACACAATGCCGCACAACCCGCAGCCTGCACGGACGCGTGGGAATGCACCAGATCCTCCGTGCCGTACATCCCCACGGCCTTGAACGTGAACGCAAAAGCAGCCGGAAGGAACACCATCACCATCAGCAATGGAACATTCGCGCTGCCGAACGCACCCAAAGCAAAGGCCAAGGCCACCCACAGCAGGCCAACGACCACCCGCACCCAGTCGGAACGGGTGAATACGCCCGCCAATGCCCAGAAAGCCAGTGCCATGGCAGGAGCAGCGAAAAAGAACATCAATGAAATAGCGGTGACGGGATGACCAATCGTAATGACAGAGGCCACCAGCCAGACCATCAACCATGGAGCGGGCGGCGCCGGCACACCGACACCCACGCCAAAAGCCCACGGAGTGCTGGCCGCCGAAAGCAATGTCGAGAAACTCGACCCGCTTGCAAGCAATGACGGCGAATAGAGGCTGGCGCCGCCCAATGCCTGACGGAACACGTCCCATTCAAACGCTGACCGTCACCACAGCCACAACAGCCATAAAGGCCGCAAAACCGAAACGCCGTATCGCACGCATACGCAGATGGCCTTTGGCAAGAGGAGAAAGAAGCTGCGTGTGCTGCTGACTGTCGAGGGCACGGCTGCGTTTGCGCCATTCCTCGATCTGTTTGCGGTCCGCCGAAAGCAACTCCAAAGCCGTTGAACCCGCCCCGTGACGCAGATTCTGCTGACGCCGCGCGCGAATCATCTGCGGCAACTGACCAAGCACACGCCACGGCAGGCATAATATGTACCACGACCGCCATGGGTTTTTGGCCAGAAGAGCGCCTGTGGCATACCACAGTGCACGAAACAGATTGAACACCCACAACAGCGGCCAGAACAGTGTGCGGATATCGGTGTAATAGTATTTTTGGGCGGCATCGAGGACGGCGGATGTCGCATCGGCCGGATTCTCTTCGTCGATGGGGCCACCGGCCCGCGTACGGATACCTTCGAAACGTGCGCGACGGTGTGCGATATGGGCCTGCGGCACCACGATGACACGCCCCCCGCTCTCACATATACGGCGCGAGAAATCGGCACCTTCGGCGAAGGTCGTAAACCAGGGATTGATCTCCCCGGTCTCTTTCTTCGTCTGCAGGGGAAGCAGGGCACCCGCCAGGGAGACTGCGAACACATCGGCACGCCCGTCATATTGTTCCTGATCGGGTTCGCCATCGACCACGAGGCTTTCCAGACGATGCCTGCCGGCGTAGCTGCCGACATTGTGAAGCGCGGAACCGGTCCAATCAAGCTGTTTGGCACCGATCAACGAAACCGTGGGCGTGTTGTGCCAAGCCTCGACCAAAGCCTCCAGGCATCCATCGCCCACCGGTCTGGAATCGTCATGCAAAAGCCACAGCGCGCGGACGGAAGCGGGGAGGCTGGCATAACGAAAGGCCTTGCCGATGGCGTCGGAAAAGGAACGAGCCCCGGCGGCGCGCACCAGTTGGACATCGACGCGTTCGGGAGGTTCGGGAATCAAGCGCTGCGCGGCCCCATGGCCAAGTTCGGGCAAGGCGGAGACAGTGAAGCCGGTACGCATCGGCTGTGCGGTGCCGCCCGTGCAATCGGCGATGACGATGGTGCGGGGCAAGACCTTCTGGGCCATCAAGGCACGCAGGGTCGTGGGGAAAAACCGTACATCGTGTTCAACGGTGACAATCGCGGCGACGCTTCGGTCGACGCTCTGCCCCTTGACTCGGGGTCTGGAGCCGATGACCTCGGCCACAATTCGCTGTATATCGACACTGCCGTTGGAACTCATGCTCACCAGTGTAGACGAAGGCCTCGCTACCGTGCCGGAAAATCAGTATGAAAGAATTCATGCTGATACATGATGCTGGGTATACTCGATATTCATGCGCAATGCGGCTCGTAGACCAGATTTTCAGAAAAAATTCAACCTCTAGGCATACAATGCCCTCTAGGAATAATGAATGGCAGTCCCGTGACGGCTTTGAGACTTCGGCCGGACGGTAAACAGAAAGGCGAGATATGGCTTCACACCGTATCAAAGACCTCAAGATACCCAACCTCGGCGGGTGGCACTCCCCCAAACCCATGCACGGTACCGCCTATATCATTCGCCACCGGTTGCGTAGCGCCATCATCATGACTTTGGTGGCCGTTGTCGTATTCGTATCCACCGCAGTAGGTGTGGGCGCCTACACTCTGGCGAACGCCCCCACGCCGATCAAGCCCATTATCCAGCCACACGGCAAAGAGGAGAAACTGGTCGACCCGAATGCGGGCAAACCCATCGAATTCCTCGTTTTGGGGCAGGATACACGCGATGGCGGCGACAATGCCACTCTCGGCGGCACCGATGAAAAAGGCGAGCACAACGCCGACACCTCGATGGTGGTGCAGATCAGCGCCGACCGCTCCTACATCAATCTGGTCTCCATCCCCCGCGATTCCCTGGTCAACGCACCGAGCTGCCAGACCAGCAAAGGCACGGTTCCCGCACGCCATAACGTGATGTTCAACTCCATCTTCGCGGCCGGTTGGAACGTGGGCGGCGATCTGGCGAGTGCCGCAAGCTGCACCATGAACGCGGTCAACGCACTCACCGGGCTGAAGCTCGAGCATTTCATCGTCGTCGATTTCCAAGGCCTGCAAGGCATGATCAACGCCATTGGCGGGGTCAACGTCTGCCTGCCGACCGATGTAAAAGACTCTTTCACCGGTCTTGAGCTCAAACAAGGCCTTCAGCATCTCGACGGAACGCAGGCCACCGAATACGCCCGTATGCGCCACGGCATCGGCACCGACGGCAGCGATATCATGCGTACCGCACGCCAGCAGTATCTGGTCAAGGAGCTGCTGACCGAGGCGTTGTCGAAAAACCTGCTGACCAACAGTGCCCAGCTTTATCGTCTGGCCAATGAGGCGCTGAAATCGCTGAGCATCTCAAGCGGCCTTTCCAACGCCACCACCTTGGCAGGGCTTGCTCTGAGCCTGCACAATATGAAGCCAGATCATCTCTATGCACGCACCATTTCGGTCGTTCCTGCACCCAGCGACCCGAAAAACCGCGTCGTTTGGGCGAGCAATGCCGACGAGACCTGGAGAACGCTGCGCGAATACAAGCCGCTGGTCCAGTCCGACACGCCCTCACACGGCACATCCGGCCAGAGTGAGAGCCAAGGCGCGACGAACCAGAATCAAGGCGCGACGAGCCAGGGCCAAAGTTCCAATGGCACCCAAACCCAGACGCAGCAAGGCACGCTGGATCCTACGACCGGTCTGATCACGACCTCCGACGGCAGGCTCATCGATCCCGTTACCGGCGGAAGCGTCGACAAGAAGAACGGCATGATACGCGATCCGGTCACCGGCCAGTACATGGGTGTCGCCAACCAGTACCTCAACGCAACCGTATGTGCGGTTCCTGCGCAGAAGTAAGCGAACACTGCCCTCTTACCACCCTCTCGCGAGTAAAAGTAGTAACTGCTTTTAGCTTTCGGGAGGGTTTATGGTCAAGCAGTCAGGTGGATACGACGCTCAGGGCAACCCGCCCAGCTTCATACCGTCCGGCGTTCGCAAGCGTCCGGACACCGGACGTGTCCCCGTCCCTTCCGCCCCACAGACTCCCCCCGCTTTCTCACCGGTCAAACCGCGTAAAAGAGCGACCAGCCGTCAGCCGATCCAAGAACCGGCTGCACCAATTGCGGCCCAGACTCATGCACCACGTCAAAGTGCTGGTTCCTCACGTGTCGCTTCATCACCACGTTCGTCTACTTCCCGCAATTCCTCACGCGCATATGGCGGCGCTGCAATGCCGCCGCAACGTCCGAACCGTGCGCAGCCATCAGGGTTTGGCAACGAGGCTGCCAAGCCTCATAAAAAACACCATTGGATACCCACCGTTGTGCTGGTTATCCTGCTCATTATCATTTTGGCGCTCTTCGGCTGCTTCAATTGGGCCGATTCACAGCTTGACAAAGGCGACTGGCTGACCGCCAAGGCCGATACCAACGGCACCTCGTGGCTGGTGCTCGGCTCCGATGAGCGCGACGAAACGGGAGTGGGCGGAAGCGCCGATGACACACCGGGTTTCCGCACCGACACCATACTCGTACTCACCAAGCCAACGCATGGCAGCGCCTCGCTGGTTTCGATTCCGCGTGATTCACTGGTCAAGGTCGACGGCACCAGCATGAAAATCAATGCCGTGGCCGAGACACAGAGCAAGAAGACGCTCACCGGTGAGGTCGAAGACATCACCGGACAGAAAATCGACCATGTCGCCGAAATCAAGTTCAACGGTCTGACCAAGGTGGTTGACGCCTTGGGTGGGATCGACCTCTGCTACGAGCGCACAGTCAACGACTGGCGTTCCGGGCTCAACTGGCAGGCGGGCTGCCACACTGCGGACGGTGCCACGGCACTGGCTTTCTCCCGCATGCGCTATTCCGATCCCAAGGGCGATTTCGGCCGCGCAGAGCGGCAACGTCAGGTCATCGGCGCGATTATGAGCAAAACCTCGTCCGGCGACACCATGAAAAGCCCGGCCAAGGCGCAGAAAGTGGCCAAAGCCGCCCTCTCCTCCATCGAAGTCGACAAGAAGACCAATCCGCTTACGCTCCTGAAGATGGCCACGGCGTTCAAGGCGGCCACCGGCAAACAGGGAATCTCCGGCTCGGTCTATTGGACCGACCCCAACCACTACGTGCGGGGTATAGGCTCCACGGTCCTGCTGGACGATACGAAGAATCTCGAATTGTTCGAACAGCTTTCCTCCGGTTCGCACGCACCTGGGACAGTGGGGACTTTGGCCGGTGCGATTTCGCAATAACCGCACCATGGAATGGCTGGATGGCCAGGGCCGCAATATTGGAATCCGACGTGTGATGTGTCATCAAATCCACCGAGAAAATAGACACATTCATGACGCAAAGAAAATTCACGATATTTTCTGGCGAAAACCCTTGAAAAAATGTGATTTTCGTGGTTATCTAAGGTATGGAATGCAGTCGAGGACAAATAGGAAGGTCGTTTGCTTCTATGAGTAATGCTTTTGATTGGCGAGCCAAAGCGGCATGCCGCGACAAGGATCCCGAGCTTTTCTTCCCCGTCGGCAACACGGGCGCAGCCTATCAGCAAATCGAAGAGGCCAAGGCCATCTGCCGTACCTGCAAGGTCATCGACGCGTGCCTGAAGTGTGCACTCGACACCAATCAGGACTATGGCGTCTGGGGAGGCCTGAGCGAGGATGAGCGTCGCGCCTTGAAACGCCGCGCCATGCGAGCCCGTCGCAGCCAGAACATGCAGATGCAGGTCTGAACCCGCTCGATCGCGCGCATCGCTGATGCGCGTAATCATTGATAAGTTTCTTTTTAATAAAAGTTCCCTTCCGGTTTATCGCAACCGGAAGGGAACTTTTATATGCAAAATCGCGGTGTGTAGCGGATTCACCGAATATCAGGAAATCAAGCACACCGAATGTTGCGGACGCACGCGCTATTCCAGCTCGTCGATTTCCTGAGCCGCACGCAGGTTGATGTCGAGAATGACCCTGGTGCCTCCCCCCTGACGCTCGCCCCAACGCACGGTGCCGTTGAAGTCGTTGGTCACGAAGGTGTTGATGATCTGCGTGCCGAGCCCGGAACCCGAGGTTCGGGCCATGCCGTTGTCTTCCTCGGCCGCGAGCCCCGAGCCGTCGTCTTCGACCACCACGTTGAGGTGATTGCCGCTACGACCCACGGAAATGGTGATGTTGCCTTCCTTGCGGCCTTCGAAACCGTGCTCCACCGCGTTGGTGATCAGTTCGGTCAGCACCAGGGAAAGCGGCGTGGCGTCCTGCGCCGGCATCATGCCGAACTTGCCGATGTAACGGATGTGGATGTGCTGATCGTCCATCGTGGCCAGGTCGACGCTCATCTTCAAGAGATTGGAAATCACGGCGTCGTAGTCAACGACCTCGTCGACGGTCTGGCTCAGGCCTTCATGCACAGTGGCGATGGTCTGGATGCGCCGCTGCGCCTCCTTGAGCTCGGTTTTCACCTCCTGCGATTTCGTCTTTCTCGCCTGCAGGCGGAGCAATGCGGACACGGTCTGCAGATTGTTCTTGACCCTGTGGTGGATTTCGGAGATGGTGGCGTCTTTGGTCTGCAGTTCCTGTTCGCGGCGACGCAGTTCCGTGACATCGCGGCACAACACGATGGCGCCGGCACGGCCTGTCTCGTTGTATAGCGGCAGCGAATGCATGGAGACCATGGAATTGTTGGCATCGAGTTCGCAGTCGGCGGCCGCCTTGCCGCTCAGTACCAGCGGAAGGGTCTCGGGGACCGGGTCTTTGGGATGGAGCAGTTGCGTCCCGATTTCGCTTAAGTAGTGCCCTTCCATCGCGGTGACGTCGCCCAGCCTGCGGAAGCAGCTGATGGCATTGGGAGCGGCATACTTCACGATGCCGTTGGGGTCGAGGATGATGAACCCGTCCGAAACCCTGGCATTGTGCTGCTGGCTCATCAACGCGTCATGATACGGGAACTGCCCACGGGGAATCATCTCGAAGAGCATCTTGCCGGCGTTGATGCTTTCGGATTCGTAGCGGCCATTGGATTCCCGGGTCGACATATTGGTCTCCCGCACCACCACACCAAGCGTCTTGTTGCCGCAGCGTACCGGCGCATAGACGTTACAGACACTTGATTTCCCGACCTGATGCAACGTCGTGGTATGCAGAACACCATCGATGTTCATCGCCGTCTCAATTTCGGCAACGAAGTTTTCGGAGACCTCATTGCCGACGGCGTCATCACTACGCATCGTCATCACCGTGGAGGGACGGCATTGCTCGGCGACGATGTATCGGCCATCGTCACATCGCACCACCAGAAGCAGGTCCGCAAAACTCAGGTCGGCGATAACCTGCCAGTCCGCCACCAACAAATGAAGCCATTCACGGTCGCCGGCGTCGAAATCGGACTGCGCGGCAAGAATCTCATCAAAATCAGCCATGATTCAATGATACTATGAGACGGTTTCACGAGTGTTGCCCGTCCCAAGAAAATATGTCATTAACTTAGGTTACGATGACGTAAGTTACGTTGGCGTAAGCAAGCATCGTTTCGCAACGCTTTTGCAACGTCTCGAACCGATGAAAAGGCATTTGAGACTCTGGAGGGACCATGTCCAAGAAGTCCGTCAATAACTTGGCAGACGGCAGCACCATAGCCATCAATCTGCATCATGATGCCAAAATGAAAAGCGGCGCAACGGACGGCAACAACAAAATGCAACAGAATGCAGCCACCCGTGTCTCAACACCAACGACGGCAAATTCTCATGCTATCAAGATGAACGTCACCAAGGCGCAGCAAGAGGCCATGGAAGCGAAAGCCGAAGCCATCCGCACCCAGGCGCACAGCAAGGCCGACACCATTCGTCGCAAAGCCGACGAACGGGCGGCAATCGTCATCGCCCGAGGAGAGGTGAAGGCCGCGCAAGCATTGGGCATCACCCCGCCACCCATGCCCGGCCGCAAAGTCCGTCTCGACGTGCACGGGCGTCCGAAACCCCTGCTGCGCGGCTGGATCCATGCCGTGACGGCACCATTGGCGCTGTCCGCCGGAATCGTGCTCATCTGTCTGGCACGAGGAGCGGCCCTGAAATGGGCGTGTGCCGTCTTCATGATCTGCTCGACGTTTCTGTTCACCAATTCAGCGACCTACCATCTCGGCGACTGGTCGCCGAAAACCACGGACCTGCTGCGTCGCATCGACCATATGAACATCTTCCTGCTGATCGCCGGCACCTATACGCCCGTGTCGTTCGCGCTGACCCCCAACTGGCGCAACGGGGTCATCGGCGGGATGTGGACCTGCACGCTGGTGGCATTGCTCATCCACGTCATCTGGATCAACGCGCCCCGTTGGCTCTACACCGCCGTCTACATCATCTTCGGCGTCTCCGGGGTGACGTTCCTTGACCTGTTCTGGTTCTCGCCTTACGCGGGGCCGGCGGTGGTCGTTCTTCTGGCAGCCGGCGGTGCCAGCTATATCGCCGGTGCCGTCGTCTATGCGCTGCGCAAGCCGGATCCTTGGCCGAGAGTATTCGGTTTCCATGAGATCTTCCATCTGGGCACGGTGGCCGGTTACGCCTGCCACATGGTCGCCATCTATATCGTCATCATCAATCTCTGGCAAGCGCATCCATAAGCCGATCGCCCGCTCTGTTTCGACAACGCATGACAGCAATGTGAAAAGGCCCGGAACCACGACATGGCGATTCCGGACCTTTTCATATTGCCCTCAAAACAGGGTATGCCGAGCAAGACGGCGAATGGCCTTATTGCATCGGCTCGGAGTCTTTGATCTTCACGGTGATCTCACGGCCGTTGGGGGCCTTGTAGGAGACCTCGTCGCCCTTCTTGGTGCCCATGATGGCCGCACCGATGGGCGATTCCGGGCTGATGACATCGTAATCGGTCGCCACGGCGATGTCACGGGAACCGAGCACATACTTCATTTCCTTGCCCGCAAGCTCCACGGTGACCAGCGAACCGTTGCCCACCGACCCAGCCGGCGGCGCCTTCAGAATCTTCGTGTTGCGCAATTTGACGATGAGCTCGTTGATGCGCCCCTCGTTCTTGCCCTGCTCCTCACGCGCGGCCTGATAGCCGCCGTTCTCGCTCAAGTCGCCTTCGGCGCGGGCCGTCGCGATGCGCTGGGTGATCTCGTCGCGATAATCGCCCTGACGGTAGGCCAGCTCCTTTTGAAGCTTGTCATAAGCCTCTTGCGTGAGCAGAACGGTCTTTTCTTCCTCTGCCATGATTTTTCCTTGCCTTGTTATCGATTTTGTGTTCCAAGCCCGGATGCCCCAGGCGATAGAGAACAAATATGACCGGCACTGCAGCCGGCCAATCGTATTGGATTTCCTTGGGCTTCAGCGCGTGGAAATGATGTCGATGACGAACACCAGCGTGTCATCGCCACCTATCCCGGCCTGCGGCATGCCTTGCCTGCCATAGCCGTATTCCGGCGGAATCGAGACCACCAGACGTGAGCCCACATTGTGGCCCGGAACCGTGCGATCCCAGCCTTTGATGACCTGACCGACCCCGATGCCGAAAGTCGCCGGCTGGTGACGATCGAAACTCGAGTCGAACGGCTCGTCTTTACCCCAGACGACCCCATGGTAATTCACCGTGACATTGTCGCCTGAACGAACCATCGGGCCGTTGCCCTCGATCAGTTCGACTGCTTTGAGTCCCGCTGGAGCCGGGGTATCGGGGAACTTGATAACCGGCGTCGCGCCGAATTCGGCATTCACCTCGGGCATATTCGTAGCCATACGTAGGCCTCCTTGTAGTTTACATTTTCATTAGGTTAGCACTGATGCACCCCGATGCGCATCATCGTTTCGAAAGTGCACAGAACCTACGAGAGAGAACCGTCCGCTCTCCGCGCAATCGGCATGCCGGGCTTTTCAGCATTCCACGACGTTGACGGCCAGACCGCCTTCCGAGGTCTCCTTGTACTTCGATATCATGTCGGCACCGGTGTCCTTCATGGTCTTGATGACCTGGTCGAGGCTGACCATGTGCCGCCCGTTGCCGAGAAGCGCCATGCGCACCGCGTTGATGGCGGTGTTCGCCGCCATCGCGTTGCGTTCGATGCAGGGAATCTGCACGAGTCCGGCCACCGGGTCGCAGGTCAGGCCCAAATGGTGTTCCATGGCTACTTCAGCCGCGTTCTCGACCTGCCGCGGCGTGCCCTGCATGACCTCGCAGAGCCCCGCTGCGGCCATCGAGGCGGCGGAACCGACTTCACCCTGGCACCCCACTTCGGCGCCGGAAATGGAGGCGTTGCGCTTGAAGAGATAACCGACCGCCCCCGCAGCCAGAAGGAAGCGGATGACGCCCTCCTCGTCAGCCGTTCCCGCGAAATGCCAATAGTATTCAAGCACTGCCGGGATGATGCCTGCCGACCCGTTGGTCGGTGCGGTGACGATACGGCCGCCGCCGGCGTTTTCCTCGTTGACCGCGAGCGCGAAGAGATCGACCCAGGTGCATTCCGAGGTCTCCAGCGCGGCGGCCGGCCGTCGCGCATTGCGCGAGAGGATGTCGGCGTTGCCGGAAAGCTCGCGGTAGATCTTAGGTGCCCGTCGCGGTACATCAAGACCTCCGGGCAACGTCTTCTGCGTCGACATGCAGCCGTTTTTGACACAGTCGTCCATGTGGTGCCAGACGTTGAGCAGAGCGTCGCTGACAACCTGCGGCGAACGGGTGGCCGTCTCGTTGGCCCATACGATTTCGGAGATGCTTTTGCCTTCGCGCCTGCATATCTCTAGCAACTCGTTGGCGCTGGAGAAGGGATACGGGGCCTCGGGCGGAAAATCGTTGCTGCTGTCGACACTCGCTTCCTCGGCAAACGTGCTGCCCTTCGGCGCCTTCTCGTGGATGCCGATCATCAGGTCATCGGCATGTCCTTCTCTTACGAATCCGCCTCCGATGGAGTACCAGACCTGGTTGTCGATTTCCTTTGCCGTTTTGTCAAACGCCTGAAAGCGCATGCCGTTGGGGTGTGCGGCCAGCATCTTCCAGCGTTCGAATACGACGTCATTGCCGTAATCGAACCCGATCTTGTGCTTGCCGCCAAGATTCAGCTTTCCGGTGTTCTCGCATTCTTCCTTGATGTTCAACAGATGATCGGTATCGACCGTGGCCGGCACATTGCCTTCCAGTCCTGCCACCGCAGCCCTGTCGGTGCCGTGGCCGAGGCCGGTCATCGAAAGCGAACCGTAGAGCGTGGTCTTGACCCGGCAGACACGGCCCAACAAGTCACGTTCGTCAAGCGAGGCGACGAAATTGGAGGCGGCAATCATCGGGCCAACCGTATGCGACGAGCTTGGACCCACACCAATCTTAAACATATCGAGAATAGTGAACATGCTGCTATTCTAACGTGCCACTGTGTGCAACACATTTCTTTTGTGTGCCAATCCACAAAATAGCGGCCGACAAGAAATCAACGACTCTCTTGCAACAATACGACGGCACAAGAGAAGAAAATAAACGTGCGGAAATATCAATATAGAATAAGCAAAATCATCAATAAAAGAAGACCTTGTTTGACAGCGTCATATACAAATGTGGCCCGTCAGCATTTTTGTGCCGATGGGCCACATCGATTCATCAAAAGATCAATCAGATTTTTCGATATCCGATTCTGTTTCTCGTTACTTACTCGCCGTCGTCAGTTCGGGCTTCACAAACAGCACCACTAGGGCGCAGAGCACCGTCATCGCGGCGATGAACAGGAAGGCGTTGGTGAACGAACCGCCAGCGGACTTGACCATATTGCCGAGAATCATCGGGGCGAGAAAGCCGCCGATGGTGCCGCCGGTGTTGATGACGGCGATGGAGGAACCGATGATCTCGGCGTTCATGATCTTGTGAGGCCAGGTGAAAATGCCGGTGAAGGCGAACATCGAGACCAGGCTCATCATCGCCAGCAGAACCATCGATACCACCAGACTGCTCTTGCCTACGAAGATGAAGACCACGATGAGCACGGCGGTGATCAGGCAGGAACCGATAATGGCCATGCGCTCACGGCCAAGAAATAGCTTGGAAAGCAAGGAACCAGAGAAGATGGTCGCCAGCATGGTGAAGATGGAGTTGAACGCCAGCACCAGTGCGGCCTTGGTCGTGCTCAATGCGAAAGTCGTCTTGATATAGGTGGGCATCCATGACATCTGGCCGTAGAGCATGACATTTATGAAAATCATCGCGATGAACAGCACGATGACGTTGCGGTTCTTGATGACGTCCTTGAAACCGGCCTTAGGGGCGTCGGCTTTGGCAGCCTCTGTATTGCCGGCCTGTGCTTCGGCCCGAGCCTTGCGTTCCTCTTCGGCCGCGCCACCGTGCGCGGGCACGAAGAACCAGATCAGGATGACCGAGACAAGATAAAGTGCGCCGAGAACGGCATAAGCCATCCGCCAGTTCCTGTCGACCAAGACGCCGCCCAAGGTGAAGGCAAGGATGCCACCAATACCGGAAGTGGAGAGAATCAGGGACTGGACGAACGTACGCCTTTTCAGCGGGAAATTCTCGGCAATCGATTTGGTGACGCTCGGCGGATAGCCGCCGTGGCCGAGACCCATGCAGAATCGCATGACAATGAAGAGGATAAGCCCACCCATCGCACCGAAAAGGAACGCAAAGACGGCGATGAAGGTCAGCGAGCCAATCAGCACTTTTTTGGCGCCAATGCGGTCGGCCAGCCAACCGCAGGGAATCTGCATCAGGGCATAGCCCAAGAAGAAGAATGACATGATCAGGCCTGTCTGGCCGGTGTCAAGCCCGAACTGCTTTCCGATGGGCATAATGGCCAGCGAAACCATGCTCTTGTCCATATAGACGATGGAATAGCCGGCCATCAACGAGACGATAATCATCGTGCCGCCACGTTTAGCCGTTTCGTTTGTCGGTTTGGCTTCTAGTTTTTGAGCCATGTGTACCGCCTTTTCCAAATGAGTAAAACATAGGTTAGCTTACCCGTAGAAATGTTTCGGACATAACAGAAGCAGCGATTATGAGATGTAGCGTTAACATCACTCGACATGTTTATTCGGTAGGGCGGGCATGGCATAATGATGGTTTGTCGGTTCGATGCCGACGTGCCCCCGTGGCGGAATTGGTAGACGCAGCTGACTTAAAATCAGCCGCCATTGGCTTGTGGGTTCGAGTCCCACCGGGGTACAAAATTGGAATATCAACGAAGACAGCCACTTAGCCGACAGATTCAATGAAGCTCAAAATCATCGATTGCATGATATTTTTGTGACAAAATCCAGTTCTGCCACACTTTTCATAGATTATTTTTCAACAACCTTGAGCCATAGTCCAGAACGATGCCGTCCAAGAGGCCGTGGTCGCTGGAGACGAAAGAATCGATCGGCGCGCCGTGGTCGCGTTGCGCGGCCTGCGAGACGCGTGTGAGGATACGGTTCCAGACCAGCGCTCCCCCGCCGACCACGTCGATGCGGCCGGGATGGATCGTCTTGTAGGTCGCGCGTTCGGCGCGGGTCATGTTGAGGAAGCGATCGTCGACTTCGAAAATGTCCTTATACGATACGCGTACGCCGTCGACGGCACGATGATCGTAAGCCTTGAGGCCCAGTACCAGCGCGGTCATCGTGGTCACCGTTCCGGAGACGCCGATGATGGTGCAGGTCGATCCCGCCGGCACATGTTCGAATGCCTCATCGATATGCCGGTCGATGTCCTCGCTGGCCTCGGCAATCTCGTCTTGGGTCGGCGGATCAGAGCGCAAATGGCGTTCGGTCATGCGGACCGAACCGATGTTCATCGAAAACGCGGATTGCACGCTTGTCGCCGGCGTGGATTTTCCGTCGCCGCCCATCACCATCTCGGTGGATCCTCCCCCCAGATCGACTACCAGATAGGGGGCTTCCAGCCCTTTGCGCGGCACGCTTCCGGTGGCTCCCAAAAAACTCAGCGCGGCTTCCTCCGTACCGGCAATCACCTCGGGGCGCACGCCCAGGATCGATTCGATGCCGTCCTCGAAATCCTTGCGGTTCTCGGCGTCTCTGGTGGCTGAGGTGGCGACGAAACGCAATCCATCCACCGGATGTTCCTTCAGCACCTGCGCAAAATCCTTGGCAGCGGCATACGCGCGCGCAAGGGCGTCCGAAGCGAAACGGTGGGTCTTGTCGACATCCTGGCCAAGCCTGATGACCTGCAGCATGCGCGGCACGATATCCTCCACGCTGCCATCGGCGAACACCTTGGAGACCTTGAGACGGATGGAATTGGTGCCGCAATCAATTCCGGCAACGGTCACAAAATCCTTGTTTTCGTCTTTCATGCAACACCATCCGTTTTTGTCTCGTTTGTTTTGCCATCTTCGACATTATCCGTCCACCGCAACATTGCCGCCATTGCGGCCGCGCTCGAACACCCGCATCCATACCGCGACACGCCTGGCAGCAACGAGCCCAGGCCGCCTCAATCCAGCTGTGTGGTGCAACGGCAGACGTTCGGGGCGAACTCGTCGGCGATGCGTTTCATCACCATGTCGCCGACAGGGTTGGCGCCCTCACCCATCACCAGCGTCTGCGCCACGAGCGCGTGCAGACATTTCACGCGCACAGGCATCCCTCCCGCGCTCGTGCCGGCGATATGCTCCTCGCTGTCGCCAAGACGGGTCGCGAGCTCGTGACGGAAGGCGAGATAAAGCCGATGTGCCTGCTCGTATTGCACGCGGATCGTCTCGTCGTGCTGAACCAGATCGGTATAATGCCGCATCGAACCGTCCGCCTCGACCCGGGAGACGGCCTTGGTGGCCTCCGGACTGGTCAGGTAGCAGGTGGTGGGGAACGGAGTCCCATCGGGCAGCACAGGGCGCGTCACCACCGCCAGCGGCCTGCCGCACACACAACGCGCGCCGACGGCGACCATGCCACGCGGGAAACGTCCCAGTTGTTTGCTGACCAAAGCCACGTCATCATCACCGGCCCTCTCCCTCATCACACGGTCGACCAGATCCTCGGCTTGGGCTTTCAGGGGTTCTTCGTCAACCCGGCAAGACGGCGATGAAGTTCCATCTGCGACGATGGATTGCCCTTTGGCGTCTGGTAAGTTCTGCTTTTCGGCTTCCATAAATTGCGGTTGCTTTTCTTGCACGCTGTTCCTTGTTCTTTATCGATAAATATTGATTATTGTTGTTTATACGAAATCCATCGTTGCGGAATATGCCCATCCGAAGGCCGAACCTCTTATGCGCCGGTGAACGCCTCGATGGACGCACCCGTTCATTGTTTCGTGGCATTCGCACCGGCTTTGCCGCTGCCCCCGCTCTGTTTACCAGCACCGTTCTTCTCTCCGGTTTTATTTTGCGGATTCTTGGCGTTTCCATTATCGTTTTTGGCATCCGTCTGACCGGCCTTGTCGCCCGGACTCGCGGCGTTATCGGCTTTCCCGCCAACGGCTTTGGGAGTGGTGACCTCATCGGTTTTGGCTTTTTTCAACGGCTCATCGGCTTTTTTGAAGCCGTAGGCCAGTTCCCGATACCAAGGCAAAGTGGGTTTGTCCGAATCGGCATCGTTCTGCTCGGCACTCTCGGATTTCGGTTTCACACCGGTGACCGCTTCAGGATGCTCGACATGGATGGCCTGTTCTCCCGGGAAGACGAAGCCCAGCCTCTCCCGCGCCTGGGCGGTGACATAGGCATTGTCGTTCCAACGCGAGATGTCATTTTCAAGATTCTGTTTTTTGACGACCAAAGCGGCTTCCTGCCGCTTAAGCCCGTTGAGCTCCGCAAGATTCAAAGCATAACTGTGAAAAGTCGCCGCCAATTGGATGGCACCAAGAACGACAATGAAAAAAGCGACGAAGAACGCAACCGGGCCTGAACCGCGGCGGCGGCTCTGCTTCTTGCCGCGCTCCACCTTGCTTTTCTCATTCGTAATGCCCATAAGACATAAAATACCCGTCACATTCGACTCAGCAGAGTCAATGCGACGGGCAACGCTCACAGCGCAACAAAGCACCGTGGCCGGAACTTCAGCTTGAAGTTACTTCATGTACTTCTTGCAAGCCTTGAACGCGGAATAGCCGGCGTACTCGGCGGTGGAGCCAAGCTCCTCCTCGATCTCGAGCAGGCGGTTGTACTTCGCGATACGCTCACCACGGGCAGGAGCACCGGTCTTGATCTGACGGGTGTTCTTGGCGACGGCGAGGTCGGCGATGGTGGTGTCCGGGGTCTCGCCGGAACGGTGGGAGACCATGGAGGTGAAGCCGTTGGCCGTGGCGAGCTCGATGGCGTCGAGCGTCTCGGTGACGGTGCCGATCTGGTTGAGCTTGACCAGCAGGGAATTCGCGGCGTGCAGGTCGATGCCCTTCTGCAGACGCTTCGGGTTGGTCACCAGCAGGTCGTCGCCGACGAACTGGAGCTTGTCGCCCATCTCAGCGGTGATCTTCTGCCATGCAGGCCAATCTTCCTCGGCGAACGGATCCTCGATGGAGACCAGCGGATACTTGGAGACGAGCTCCTTGTAGTAGTTCAGCATGTAGTCGGCATCGCGGTCGGCGCCGTCGAAGTGATAGGTGTTGGTGTCCTTGTTGTAGAACTCGGAGGACGCCACGTCAAGGCACAGGCCGATCTGCTCGCCCGGCTTGTAGCCGGCGGCCTCGATGGCCTGCATGATGTACTTCAGGGAATCCTCGTTGGTCTTCATCTTCGGAGCGAAGCCGCCCTCGTCGCCGAGACCGGTCTCATGGCCATCCTTCTTCAGGATGGACTTCAGGGTGTGATAGACCTCAACGCCGGCGCGCAGGGCTTCCTTGTAGGAATCGAAGCCGTAGGGGGAGATCATGTATTCCTGGATGTCGGTGGCGAAATCGGCGTGTGCACCGCCGTTCATGATGTTCATGTTCGGAACCGGCAGGATGTGGCCGTTGGTGCCGCCGATGTAGCGGTAGAGCGGCAGTTCGGCGGATTCCGCGGCGGCATAGAGGGCCGCGAGCGAGACGCCGAGGATGGCGTTGGCGCCGAGCTTGCCCTTGTTGGGGGTGCCGTCGAGCTCGATCATGGTGTCGTCGAGGGCACGCTGGTCGGTGGCGTCCATACCGATGACCTTGGGGGCGATGACCTCGTTGACGGCCTTCACCGCGTCGAGGACACCCTTGCCCTGATAGCGGGACTTGTCGCCGTCGCGACGCTCCCAGGCCTCGGCCTCGCCGGTCGAAGCGCCGGAGGGAACCAGGCCGATGCCTTCGGCGCCGTCAACGGTGTCGAGGGTGACCTTGACGGTCGGGTTTCCACGGGAATCGAGAATCTCGCTGGCATATACGCTTTCGATTGCTGCCACAATTACTCCTTTAAAGCTGGACTTACGTTAACAGTTCCAAGATTAATGTCTTTGATGGACGTAAACCGACAAAACTCAAAGAAAATTGTGAGCGCTCAAGTATCAGAACAAAAAAACGATTCCTGTCCAATCCCTCGATGAGTCGCGTCAACGTTTTGAGTACCGACTTTCTCTGCCATCAACGAGCATTCGTCCAATGGCCTTTGACACCGACATGCTGTTTGGATACTCCCGTAAAATGCTTCTGGAAACAGGGAAAATAGGAGTATATGCTCGAATTGAACGATGACGACAGTCCCTACGGGAATGACCATCATCATACTGGCAGCGCCTCCGCGTCAAAAAGAGCCTTACCGGTTTTTACTTGATGCATGTCAACAGCACGGAACACCATTTTATGAAATTGTCAATACGGTTACGTCAAAACACGCCCGAAGCAGGTTGACCGGTTGGCGGCGGGAAAGCGCGACCAGCCCGCGAATGCGGTGCGAAACCAGAAACGAAAAGGCGCCGATAGACAGTTTCTGTGCCGGAACCGACACACGGAACGCCAACCGCGCTTTCAGCTCTGCTTGGGTTTGCCATTCCACGCCAGATCTTCGAGCAGCTGGTCAGCCCAGCCCATCACCTCGGGGCTGCTCATCGGCTTGCCGCCAAGCGAACCGCCGAATGGCGCGGGAATCAGGAGCGTATGGGTGACCGGACGATACTGCGAGCCCTTGTAGATGCGGGAAATACGCATCTGCAGCGACTCGGGCGGGTCGATCTTGGCAACACGGACGCGATTGCCCTGTGTGACGATTTCGGAAATGCCGAGCTCACGGGCTTTTCTACGAAGCCTGGCGACATCGAAGAGGGTGTCGAATTCTTCTGGCAGTGCTCCGTAGCGATCGGTCAGTTCTTCACGAAGCTCGGTAAGGTCTTCCTCGGTGCGCGCACTGGCCAGCTTGCGGTAGGCCTCGAGACGCAACTTGTCAGAATCGATGTAGTCGACCGGAATCGAAGCTTCAATCGGCAGATCGATGGTGACGGCGACGGATTCTTTGCGCTCAGGTTCCTTGTATTTTTCGACGGCGTCGGAGACCATGCGCACGTAGAGGTCGAAACCGACGCCCTCGATGTGCCCGCTCTGCTCGCCGCCGAGCAGATTGCCGGTGCCGCGCAGTTCGAGGTCCTTCATGGCCACGTCGAAGCCGCTTCCGAGCGCCGTGTTCTGGGCGATGGTGGCGAGCCTGTCGTGCGACTGCTGGGTCATCGGCTTGCTTGGATCGTAGAGGAAGTAGGCGTAGGCGCGTTCCCGGCCCCGCCCGACACGGCCACGCAGCTGGTGCAGCTGGCTTAAGCCGAAACGGTCGGCGTGGTCGACGATCAGCGTGTTGGCATTGCTGATATCAAGTCCCGTCTCGATGATCGTGGTGCAGACGAGTACGTCGATATCACGATGCCAGAAGTCCTGGATGATGTTGTCGAGCTGCTTCTCCCCCATCTTGCCGTGGGCGATGCCGATCTTCGCTTCCGGGATGAGCTCGTGGATTTTCGAGGCGACCTTGTCGATGTCGTTGACACGGTTGTGCACGTAGAAGACCTGTCCGCCGCGCAAGAGCTCACGACGAATCGCCGCGGTGACCTGCGCGTCCTCGTAGGCGCCGACGTAGGTGAGCACGGGCAGACGGTCTTCGGGAGGGGTGGCCAACGTCGACATCTCACGAATGCCGGTGACGGCCATCTCAAGCGTTCTGGGGATCGGGGTCGCGGAAAGCGAAAGCACGTCGATATTGGTGCGCAGCGCCTTCAGGGTCTCCTTGTGCTCGACGCCGAAACGCTGTTCCTCGTCGATGATCAGCAGGCCCAGGTCCTTGAACTTGATTTTCGGGTTCAACAGCTTGTGGGTGCCGATGACGACATCGACTTTGCCGGACTCAAGGTCTTTGAGGGTTTCGTCGATCTCCTTTTTGCTTTGGAATCGGCTCATCGCGGCGACGTCGACCGGGAAGCCCTCATAGCGTTGCGTAAACGTCTCGTAATGCTGCTGCACCAGCAGCGTGGTCGGGGCCAGAATGGCGACCTGCTTGCCGTCCTGCACGGCCTTGAACGCTGCGCGCACCGCGATCTCGGTCTTGCCGAAACCGACGTCGCCGCAGATGAGGCGGTCCATCGGCACCGGCTTTTCCATGTCGGCCTTGACCTCGTCGATGGTGGTGAGCTGGTCGGCCGTCTCCTGATAGGGGAAGGCGTCCTCCAGCTCCTTCTGCCACGGGGTGTCCGGGCTGAAGGCGAAGCCCTTGGCCTGCTGACGGGCGGAGTAGAGCTTGACCAGGTCATCGGCGATTTCATGGACGTGCTTGCGCGCCTTGGCCTTGGTCTGCGCCCAGTCGGAACCGCCGAGTTTGTTGAGCTTGGGCTTGTCGGCGCCGATGTATTTGGAGACCTGATCGAGCTGATCGGTGGGGATGAACAGCTTGTCGGCCGGCGCGTTGCGTTTGGACGGTGCGTATTCGATGACCAGATATTCGCGGGTGGCACGGTTGGCGCCCATCCCTGTGGTGCGCTGGCGCATTTCGACGAAACGGCCGATGCCGTGTTGCTCGTGGACGATGTAGTCGCCGGCCTTGAGCTCCATCAGATCGATGGCCTTGTGGCGGCGACGCGAGGTCTTGCGCTGGGCGACGGCACTGGTCTTGCCGGTCAGGTCGCGCTCGGTCAAGAGGGCGAACTTGGCGGCGGTATCGATGAAACCGTCCATGGCCTGCGAACGCACGGTGTCGAATCGCGTCACCCCGGTCTGGCCGAGGGCACGCTTCAGGCGCGACAACGTACCGTTCGCAGCAGCGGTAATCGTCACTTCGAAACCGTCGTCAATCAGGCCTTCGACGCCAGTGGTGGCACGCTTTTCGTCGCCGCGATACTCCTCGGGAACCGAAGCGCTGAACTGGACATGACCGGCCATGTTCTGGTCCACACCAAAACTGGTAAGCCTCCAGACATCATGGTTGGAGAATTCAAGCGAACGGACGGTTTCTTCGAAGTCAAGGAAACTCGCTTGGTCAAAACTGATGGGCGCACCTGCCCCGTGACCGCTTGCGGCCACATGCCAGCTGGCGGCGAGGAACTCGTTGGCGGTTTTGGCGAGGTCGGCGGCGGCACGACGCAGTTTTTCAGGGTCGGAAAGCATGATGACCGCGTCTTTTGGCAGCATCGTGGCCACCGGCTGCATATCGTCGATCAGCGCTGGAATCAGCGATTCCATGCCTTCCACCGGAATAGAGTCCGCGATGGATTGCAGCATGTCGTCGGCATTGGGAATTTGGCCGATCAGCGATTTTGCACGGGCACGCACCTTGTCGGTCAACTGCAGTTCACGGCAGGGCGTGGCCCAGACGGTATCGACGCCGTCACCGTAGGTGCGCTGATCGGAGGCATGGAACTCTTTGATGGTGTCGATCTCATCGCCGAAAAACTCGATACGCACCGGATGCGGAAGGGTCGGCGGGAAGACGTCGACGATGCCACCGCGCACCGCGAACTCGCCGCGGTTAACGACCAGATCGACACGGGTATAGGCGTTTTCGACAAGTCTTGCAGAAACCTCATCCAGCGCAATCTCGTGTCCGACCTTGAACACCAACGGTTCCACATCGCCGAGGCCGGCAACCACCGGTTGGATAAGCGAACGCACCGGCATGACGAGGATTCGGATGGGACCGAACATGGCGCTGTGCTCCTGCGGGTGGCATAGCCTGCGGAAAACGGCCATGCGGCTGGCCACGGTGTCGGCACGCGGCGACAGACGTTCGTGCGGCAGCGTCTCCCACGCTTCGAGCTGGCTCACCTCGTCGGGCTCTCCCCATACCACGAACGTATCGAGTTGACGGTCTCCTCGGCTTCACGGCTGGAGGAAACGACCATTACTACGGAGGAATATTGCGCGCGAGCAGCCGCAAGCGCCGGCCGAATGCCTTCGGGAGCGCCGACGGTCAACGCCTGGTCGGCCGCGCCCTCGGGTGGCTCGATCTCCCCGGCGAGCAGATCTCGAAATGCCCCGTCGTCATCAAGACGCGGCAGGAATCCGGCAAGCGAACCAGACATATCCTGCAATTGTGGCCCTTGCTTGGTGCCTTGGTCTGATTTCCCTGCCGGCTTGGTTTCTGATTTTGATGTGGACGTTTCTGTTTTATCCTTTTTCGTCTGCTCTGATACCTTTTTCGCCTCACCGGCCATTAAACCGCTCCTGCGCCTCGCTCATGCCTTCGAACATAATGGTTTCCACCGCATCGGCACCATCGGCGAGGAATTCGGGGAGCTCCTTGCGCTGGACCGCGGAGAAACCGCCGAGCACCCAATTAACCGTGTTCTCGTGGGCGTGAGGCCCGCGCTCGGCGTGGCCGGTGCCCATACGAACGCGTGCATACTTGTTGGTTCCGAGCGACTTGTCGATCGAACGGATGCCGTTGTGCCCGCCCGCCGAACCACCGGCCTTGACCTTGATCCGTCCGAAATCGAGATCCATATCATCGTGAATGGCGATGATACGGCTGGGATCGATGTCGTAGTACTGCGCAATCGACGAAACGGCATCACCGGAATCGTTCATATACGTCAACGGCTTGGCAAGGAAGAACTTGAGGCTTGTGCCGTTGAGATTCATCACACCCTTGCCCAGCTCGGTCAACCCTTTATGGTCGCTCAAACTCACCGACCAACGCTGCGCCAACACATCGGCGACCATGAAGCCCATGTTGTGGCGGGTGCCTTCGTATTTCTTGCCGGGGTTGCCCAGTCCTGCGATCAACCAGAATTGTGATGCCATCTCTCGCTTCGTTCTTTCCTAAGACATTAAGCCATATATCGGGTCTATTCAACGCAAACCGTCTCGATTCGGGCATGACAAAACACCCCGAAATTCGGTTATCCAATTGCCCATCATACCGATTCCGACAGACTCTTGGCTGCACCTCACGGCGAACACGTCTCCGGTCAGCAACCAAATCGGATATATCACAGATCGAGATACCAATAGGACATATCCAGATAGCGGTGGCCGTCGAAGCAGGCTTGCGGCAGGAAGCCGTAGCGGGTGAAGCCGAAGTGCTTCATCAACGCGATGGAGCCGGCGTTGCTGGCGAAGATCAGCGCGTTGGCCTTGCGGTTGCCGAGCTGCCTGGCTTTGTTGACCAGCCAGGACACCATCTGCGTGCCATACCCCTTTTGCTGCGCGGCAGTGGCAATGTAATAGCTCAATTCGACCACGCCATCATAACCGGCACGTGGATGAAAACGCGACAGAGAGCCGAAACCGACTACCTTCCCGTTCTCGTCCTCCAAGACCACCACGGGAAAATCATGACGCGGCTCGTGACTGGCCACCCATGCGCGACGCTGCTCAAGCGTGCGCGGGGTCAGGTCGGCCGTCGAACCGCCGGCGACGACAGCCTCGTTGTAAATGTCGGTTATAGCGGACAAATCCTGGTCTTGAGCATCACGAATCATGACTCCTCATCATACTACTCGTGCACTTTTTGGTGAGAGTACAAAAAGTGCACGAGCAAACCACGGGAATCGCTCAATCAACAGCCAGAATCCGTGCACTTTTTACACCCATCCAAAAAAGTGCACGAGTGCTGATTATGTAAATGGCCCGACGAGGGATTTCCTCGTCGGGCCATTTACACGGGCGCTATTGCTGCTGGCCTTCCAGCTGCAGGGCACGATTCAGCTGGTCGTTGAGCTCCTGCTGGGCCTTGCCGTAGGCCGCCCAGTCGCCCTTCTTCATGGCGGCATCGGAATCCTTCATGGCCTGCCCCGCCTTGTTCAAGGCATCTTTCAAATCAGGATTGTTGGTAGCTGCGCCTGAAGAGCCGGACGTGCCGGTACTGCCGTTCTTGCCGGTGGTCTTACCGGAGGTATCGCCTTGTGCGGCAGAATTGTCGGATGAGGACGAATCACCGGCTGCGGCACCGCCCTTGTTTTCGGCGTCGCCGGCCGATGCGCCGGAGTCCCCTCCGAAGACCTGATCGAGCGCCTCATCCAGGGTGTCGGCGAAACCTACCTGATCGCCGAAGGCCACCAGGACCTTCTTCAGGAGCGGGAAGCTGGTGGCGCCGCTGGATTTGACGTAGACGGGCTCGACATAGACCAGTCCGCCGCCGAGAGGCAACGTCAGGAGATTGCCGCGCACCACCTTGGTGGATCCGGCTTCCAAGAGGTTCAGTTCCTTGGAGACGTCCGCGTTGGAGTTGAAGTTGTTCTGCGCCTGACCCGGTCCGGGCACATTAGCGTCCTTCGGCAACTCCTGCAATCGTATGGTGCCGTAATTCGGCCCTATCTTGCCCTTGGTGTTCCCGGCGTCCGAATCGACGGAAAGGAATCCGGTCAGAATCTCACGCGTGGAGCTGCCTGCGGGGATGTAGGTGGAGGTCAATGAGAACAGCGGCCGCTTGGAGCCACCAGTCTTCAGCGTCAGATAGTACGGCGGCTGCAGCACATCGCGTTGCTGGGCGTCCTTGGCCTCGGTCGGGTCGACCGGGGTCTGCCAGAAATCCTCGCCCGAGAAGAACTGGCCCGGGCTGGTGACATGGTACTTCGAAAGCAACTGGCGCTGCACCTTGAAGAGGCTTTCCGGATAGCGCAGATGGCTCATCAGGTCTCCCGAGATATCGGAAATCGGATGGTACTGGCCCGGGAAGATCTTCTGCCAGGCCTTGATGATCGGGTCCTTCGTGTCCCAGGTATAGAGATCGACCGAACCGTCATAGGCGTCGACCGTGGCCTTCACCGAGTTGCGGATGTAGTTGGCAGGCTGCGAATTGAGCCCCTGCACGGTCTTGGAAGTGATCGTGGTCGAATCCTGGGTGGCGACGCCGAGATCGGTCATCTGCGAATACGGATAGGCGTCCGAGGTCGTGTAGCCGTCGACGATCCATTTCACCCGGCCATTGACCACCGCCGGGTAGACACGTCCGTCAAGCGTCAGGTACGGGGCGACCTTGGCCACGCGGTCACGCGGGCTGCGATCGTAAAGAATCTGCGAGTCGGAGGTGACACGGTCGGAGAAGAAGATCTGATCGCTGCCGAAACGGATGGCGTAGAGCAGACGGGTCAGCATGTTGTTGACCTTCGGACCGCCATTGCCGTTGAATGTGTTGGAAGCGCCTGTGGATCCCTTCGGGTAATCGAACTCCCACGGCGCGGTGCCTTTGGGCGAACCGACGATGGAGTATTCCGGTGAGTTCGGCGAGAAGTAGATGCGCGGCTGGTAGTGCTGCGACTTCGTCAGCTTGCCCTGGGTGGGGATGCCGGACTCGAAGAACTCAGGATTGCCGTCGCTGGTCACCTTGTTGCCGTAAGCGGCGACGACGCCGTAGCCATGAGTGAAGACGGTGTGGTCATTGACCCAGTTGCGATTGTCGTTGCCGTTGATGTTGAGCTCGCGGGCGGCGATGACGGTGTCCTGGCTCTTGCCATCGATGTCGTATTTATCGACCGCCAGGGAATCGGCGAACTGATAATACTGCTTGGACTGCTGCAGCTGCTTGAACGTCGGCGAGATGACCTCCGGGTCGAGCAGACGAATCTGCGCCGTGGTCTCGGGATCGTTGGCCAAAGCCCCGGACTTGCCTTCGGTGGTGGCGTTGTAGCCGCCTACCTTGACCTTGTCGAGACCGTAGGCCTGCTGCGTCGCCTTGATGTTGCGGGCGATATAGGAGGACTCCATCTCCTGCTCGTTGGGGCTGACCTTGAAACGCTGCAGGAGCATCGGCCAGAGCATGCCGAGCACGATGGCCACGACCACAACGGCGGCGACGGCGATCATCGGCACACGCCAGGCCTTCACTGCCGCCACCACACGAACATTCGGCGAGGCCGGACCATCGAAGGAATGGGAGCGCATGAGCCAGATACCCAGCAGGAGCCCGAGAATCGCCGTGAGAGCCGCGAGGATGAAGGTGACCGGAACGTTGGCATGCACCGTGGTGTAATCGGCACCGGTGAAGCGGTTACTGCTTTGGGTGAGCGTGTTGAAGACGCCGATGACCTGGCGCGCGGCCCAAGCGAGCATGTTCAAGATGAACCAGACGCTGATCTGACGACGCGCGTACTTGGTCATCGTCATGATGCCGTGCCCGTTGACCGGCATGGTGATGCGGATGCCGCCCATGGCGAAATGCGTGACCACCGAGAAGAGCAGTCCGAAGAAGAGCAGCATGCTCAACGCCGAAAGCATGAGATTGAGACCGGGAAGAATGAAAACGTAGAAGCCATTGTCGATGCCGAATTGCGGGTCGCTCACGCCGAAGCGCTGAGCGTGGAACATCAGCAGAACCTCGGACCAGTTCGAATTGAACTGGGCACCGAAAATAAGCCCGACGATCAGCGAGATGATGACCGCCACGCGCCTGGCCGTCTTGGAGCTGACGGACTTGCCGACCTCGATGACATCGCCCTTGACGCGAATCTTGGAACCGTCCGCGGAATCCGGACGCTTGCGAATGGCCCTGGTGGCGGCGAAATAGCTCACCAAAGCCATCAATACCGCGAACGCGACCCACAGACCGACCTTCGTCCACAGCTGAGTCCACACCACCGATTGGAATCCAAGCTGGCCGAACCACATGAGATCGGTGACAAAATGATCGAGACCGAACAGCAACGCCAGAATCAGCGCCACGACCACCACTACACCGATGAAGACCTTCGTCCCTTTGGACATGCCTTCGGGCTGGTAGTTCGCACGTCTCGTCAGACGCGGGTTGCCGTTGCGGGGCGGCCAGAAATCGCCTGCGGAGAAGTTCTGGCGCCTGTTACCATCGTGGGCGTCGTCATCGCCGTCGGTGTGGATATGCAGGATTGTAGGGTCATCGTCATCGTCGTCGCCACGATAAGGATGGGGGCCATTGCTCGGCCCCGGGAACCCGCCGAAAAAGTCAAAGAAGGACATGTCTCAATCGTAGCGAAAGGTGTCGCCCGTCACTTTTGACCGGATTACCTTTGTACGCAATGGTATTTATCCACCAAAATCAATAATTCTTACCGTTAACAAAATTCAGATAAAACCAGCTGCACCAATACCGCCTGCCACCTAATCCACGCAGAAATTGACAGGAAACCGTCATGTTTCGGACGACGAAGAAACGGAAGCACCCGGAAGACCATCACCGACCAAACAGTATCAAAATTACCCAGAAAATCCCACACCCCATATCCAATCGTCGCATGTTATATTAGTGAGGGTCGCCAGCATGGATCATGCAACGATATTTTGCAGTACAAAATACTCAGGAGCCAGTATGTCCCAAACAGCGAGAGAAACCGCCCGGCCACAAGCAGACGGCAGCCCACAACAGGTGAGCCCCAAACCGGAATCGATAAGACTGCCGGGCAAACATCGTCTGGTCATTGCCTTCACCTTCTTCTCCATGTTCTTCGGGGCGGGCAACCTCATCTTCCCGCCGCTGATGGGGGCCCAAGCGCAAAGCGCGGCGCTGCCCGCCACCATCGGCTTCATCATCTCGGCGGTAGGTCTGCCGATTCTGGGCGTGCTGGCGGTGGCCTCGGCAGGCGGCTTCGAGCACCTTGCATCGCGCGTCTCCCCCAAGTTCGCCGCCATGCTGGCATTCGTCATCATCATGGCCATCGGACCCTGCTTCGCCATTCCCCGCACCGCCACGACTTCCTATGAAATGGCGATAACCCCCTTCGTCGGCGAAAACAACCGTTTGGCGCTGCTGCTCTATTCCATCGTCTTTTTCGCTTTGTCGTTCCTGTTGAGCCAACATCCCGAAAAACTCTCGAAATCGCTGGGACGCTTCATGGGGCCGTTGCTCCTGGTGCTGATCGCGGTCATGTTCGTCTCCTGCATCTTCATCGGCCACGGGGCGTTGGGCAAACCGTTCGGCGACTATGCGAACGGCTCGCTGGTTTACGGGTTCGTCAACGGCTACCAGACGATGGACCTGCTGGCCGCGCTGTATTTCGGTATCGTCATCTCGGCCAATATCTCCCAGTTCGGCGTCACCGACACCAAAGCGAACCGACACGAAACCGGCATCGCAGGCGCAGGCGCCGGCATCTTGCTCATCCTGATATACGCTGCGCTGTCGTTCATCGGGGCGGTGAGCGGTTCCATCAAATCCGCGAACGGCAAGGATGACACCGGGGCGACGGTGCTGACCAACCTCACCACCTCGGCTTTCGGCTCGATCGGCACCGCATTCGTCGGTTTGATCTTCGTACTCGCCTGTTTCAACGTGTGCACCGGTCTTATCTCCACATGCGCGACGTATTTCGAGAACACCTTCCCCACCGTTTTCGGGCATCCAGTCAAATACCGCGCATGGAGCGTTTTCTTCGCCGTCTTCAGTTTCATCGTCTCGAACGCGGGCCTGAGCGCCATCATCACCGTCTCATTGCCGGTGCTGGGCGCGCTCTATCCCATCGCCATCATCCTGGTGCTGCTCAATCTTGTCGAGAAGCCGTTCTCGTCGAAGTTCCCACGCGTTTATTTCTGGACGGTGCTGCTGGTGGCGCTCTTCACCATCTTCGATTGCATCGTCAAACTGCTTGCCGTTTTCGGGCTTCCGATGACTTCTGTAAGCAGCATGCTGGCTCATTTGCCGCTCTACAACGCGCAGCTGACCTGGCTTATCCCCGCAGCTGCCGGCATCATCATTGGAATCGTCGACAGCCCGATTCGTCGAAACTGCTAAATCGTTCCATCACATATATTTTTGGGGTTCCGTTTTAACAAACGGAACCCCAAAATGTTAATACCACTTCGTCAGCAACTTATGCCCGAAGCATTCCTAGCTCAGGCCTTGGTGATATGCCCGCCGAACTGGTTGCGCATCGCGGTGACGACGCGCAATACGTCATCGGCGCCGCCGCGCGAAGCCTGACGGGTGAACAGGCCTGCGCTGATGGCCGGGGTCGGCACGCCGAGCTCGGCCGCAGCCTCGATCGTCCATCGCGCCTCGCCGGTCTCATCGGCCACCGGCGGCATGCTCTTCAGATCCGGATCGTCCTTCATCGCCCGCACCACCAGGTCGAGCAGCCAGGAATCGACCACGCTGCCAGCGCGCCAGGAAGCCATGACTTCGGCGGGATCATCGATATACTCGCTGCGTTCCATCGTTGCAAAACCTTCGCCGAACGCCTGCATCATGCCGTATTCGATGCCGTTGTGCACCATCTTGGCGAAGTGACCGCCGCCCACCGGTCCGGCATGCACGAGGCCGTCCTTGCCTTCCGGTTTCAACGCCTCGAGAATCGGCAGAGCGCGCTGATATTCCTCATCGGTGCCACCAGCCATCAGGGCGTAGCCGCGTTCCTCGCCCCAGACACCGCCGGAGACGCCGCAATCCATGTATTCGATACCCTTTTTCGCCAGCTTTTCGGCGTTGGTCTTGTCGTCGGTATACCGGCAGTTGCCGCCGTTGATCACCATATCGCCCGACTCGAGCAGGTCCATCAGCTCGTCGAGCGTACTGTCCGTCGCCTTGCCTGCGGGTACCATAATCCAGATGATGCGCGGCGCGTCAAGGCGCGAGACCAGTTCCTTGAGACTTGAGACATCACGACCGGACTCAGGGCTCAGATCGTATCCCACGACCTCATGGCCTGCCTCGCGAATCCTTTTGGCCATGTTGCCGCCCATGCGTCCAAGGCCAATCATGCCCAGCTGCATCATGTCCTCCTTGAGAAAGATCTTTTTACTATCAAAGAAAGAGTACCATATATTTTAAAGAGATTACTTTTATTTTTTATAAAATTTCTTATCTTACATTTTTGATTTTTTACTTGTAAACATCATTTTTATGCAGCTTGTTTGCTACCCTGAGACCATGGTTAGCAAACGCACAGGATCAACGGTCAGTTCTGCTCTCTATTCATCTGCAAAAGGCAGCAACTCCGAACAGCAATCCTTATCCGCCAACAAATCGGATTCGATAGACTCACCCGCCTTGCAACAAAGCCCGCTTCCCATGCACCACGCGGTAGCCGAGCAGCTCGCCGTCGACATCATCGAAAATCGGTGGAAACCGGGAACCAGTATCACCCTTAACGACATTCAGGAACGTTTTTCCATTTCACGAACGGTAGCGAGAGAAGCGGCCCATGCGCTGCAATCCGCAAAAGCGATTATCGTTCGTAAACGCGTAGGGCTCATTGCGCAGGAACTGAACAAATGGCTGTCGTTGGACACCCAGGTCATCAAGTGGAAGCTCCACTCGAGTTATCGAAAGCAACAGCTGCTGACACTAACCGAGTTGCGTCTCGCCGTTGAGCCTGTCGCAGCCGGCGACGCCGCCTTGCATGCACCGATGGAAATCAGGGCGTTGATGCCTGTTCTAGCCAGTGAAATGCGGAAAAACGGAGAATCCGACAATCTTGAAGAATTTCATAAGCTCGATGCCCGCTTCCATAACGAAATACTGACCAACAGTGGCAACGAATTGTTTGCTGCTCTTTCGCCATTGGTTGATATCGTGCTGAAAAGTCGCGTGGAACAGGGGCTCTACCCCGCCAAGCCACGTCCCGATGCCCTGAAAGCGCATGAAAAAGTGGCAGAGGGGATTTGGAAAGGCGATGCGCAACTCGCTCACGAGGCCATGACCCATATCGTTAACGAGGTACGCACCACCACGCAGAATTCCTGAATAGAAGTCAACAATCTCATACAAAATCGGGCCCTGCTTCATCTGAAAAGACGAAACAGGGCCCGATTCATTGTCGATAAGTGATATATCGATTACTGATCAGTGGCCGCATGACTGATTGTTCAATATCAGCTCAGCCACATGGCCACCAATCAAGCCGTATATCAGACGAATAGCGACAGACAGAGCACCGAGAGCAAGCCCACAACCGAAATCACCGCCGTGGCCACCGTCCAGGACGACAGGGTGTCCTTCAGCGAAAGACCGAAGTATTCCTTGATCATCCAGAAACCGGCGTCATTGACGTGGTCGCAGAAGACGGAACCGGCCCCGACCGCCAACACCATCAAGGCGGGATTGGCACCGGTGGAGGCAATCAACGGCAGTACCAGACCTGCACCGGTCAGGGAGGCAACGGTCGAAGAGCCGACGCAGACACGCAGGATAGCCGTGATAAGCCAGGCGGCGATCAGCGGCGGCATGCTGATGTTGGTGAACAGATGGGAGACATACGTCGAGACACCGCCGTCGACGAGGACCTGCTTGAAGGCCCCGCCGCCGCCGATGATCAGAAGCATCATAGCGATCTGCTTGACGGACTGCTCCATGGAAGCGGTGATCTCGCCCATCTTCCTCTTCTGATGGAAGCCCATCGACCACATGGCGAAGAGCATCGAGAGCAGCATGGCGATATCGGGAGCGCCGATGAACTGGATGGCCTCGTTGACGACGTTCTTCTTGGGAATGATGAAGGAGCAGATGGTAGCGAAGGCGATCAGGATGACCGGCAGCAACGAGGTGAACACGGAGATGCCGAAGCCCGGAGTGTCCTCGGTCTTGAATTCCTTGTATTCGCCGAGGACGGTGATGTCGATGTCCTTGCGGTACAGCCCCGGACGCAGCTTGTGCAGCAGGTGGTTGAACAGCGGTCCGGAAATGATGACCGTCGGAATGGCGACGATGATGCCATAGATCATCACCTGGCCCATGTCGGCACCGAGCGTGCCCACGATTGCGGTGGGTGCCGGGTGCGGGGGCAGGAACGCATGGGCGACATTCAAGGTGACGGCTGCGGAGAGGCCGAGTTCCATGAACGGCATATCGATCTCGCGGGCGATCACAAAGATGATCGGAAGCAGGACGACGAGGCCGACCTCGAAGAACAGGGCGATGCCGACGATGAAAGATGCCAGAACGACAGCGATCTGAATGTGCTTGCGCCCGAATTTGTCGATCAGCGTCATCGCAATACGATGGCCGCCACCGGAGTCGGAAACAAGCTTGCCCAGCATCGAGCCAAAGCCGAAGATGACCGCAAGATGGCCCAGCTGGCCTCCGATACCGGTTTCGATGGTCGTCGGGATCTTGGCGATCGGAATCTGAAGGACGAGCGCCGCCAGAATGGAAGTGATCACGAGCGAAACAAACGTGTTGAGCTTGCATTTCGCAATAAGGAATATCAGCACTGCTACCGCGCAGGCTACGATTACTAATGGCATTCCTTTTTACCTCTCTATTGTTTTTGATAATTTTCCGCATCTTTCGACAAGGAAACAACTTGGTTACAGGCCTTCGTCGACCTCGGGTCAGCGCAGCAGATATCCACCGTCGACGGGGAGCATCACACCGGTGACATAGTCGGAAGCGGAAGAGCACAGAAACACCATCGCGCCCATGAGCTCGCTCGGGTCCCCCCAATGGCCCGCGGGAATATGGTCGCCAATCTCGACGCTGCGAACGGGGTCGTTCTGCAACGCGAGGGTCATCGGCGTGTTGATATAGCCGGGAGCCAGACCATTGACCTGTACGTTATACGGAGCGAGCGCATCGGCATAGGCCTTGGTCAGGCCCGCGACGGCATGCTTGCTTGCGGCATAGGGGAAAATCCTCTTGCCGGCGCGGTAGGACTGCATGGAGCCGATATTGACGATCTTGCCGCTCTTCTGCTGCATCATCACTTTCGCGACTTCATGGGAAAGATAATACAGCGCGTTGAGATTGACGTCGATCACCCTGCGCCAATCCTCGTCTGGAAAATCCGCCAGGTCGTGGCGAAGCTGGATGCCAGCATTATTGATCAGCACATCGATGCGCCCGAATTGTTCGATCGCCTCGTCGACAATGTGTTTCGCGGCCCCGTCAGCGGTGATGTCCTGCTTGATGAACACGATTTTGCGGCCGTTGCCCTCGACGATTGCTCTGGTCTCGTCCCAGCCGTTCTCGGTGGCGCTGACGACGCAGACATCGGCCCCGACGGCGCTGACGGCTTGGGTATAGTACTTCCCCAGTCCGCTTGCCCCTCCGGTGATGAGCACGACTTTATCCGTCAGTTCAAAACTGTGAATTGAAAATTCTGCCATCTTTCATCCTTTCCTTCACCTTTAAAGGTTTGGTACAACACGAAAACACTATTGAGAAAAGTGCCGCAGCGGCGACAACCTTGCCTTCGCTGTGGCACTTTCCCACTACGCGAGCTTGCCGGTTTCCTCATAATGCTTGATGGCATCGATGGCGCGGCTTTCAACCGTAGCGGGATCACCTTCCACCGAAACCGTCACGCCGTTTTCGTCTTCCTGAAGAGGCTCAAGATCGGCGAACTGACTGGGGAGAAGCGACGGCGGCATATAATGCCCCTTACGCTTGGCCAGACGATCACCGATGAGCTCCTGGGTTCCGGAAAGATGAACGAAGAGAACGTCGACATGCTTATGGAGCACTTCGCGGTACTCCTTCTTCAACGCCGAGCATGAAACCACGGTGGAGTTGCCCTGCTTGTCCTGATCGGTCATCCATTGGCTGATGGTCTCCAGCCACGGCCAACGGTCCTCATCGGTAAGCGGTATGCCGTGGCTCATTTTGTCGACATTGGCCTTCGGGTGGAAGTCATCGCCTTCAGCCATGACAAAGCCCAAACGGTCTCGGACAGCCTGCGCCACAGTGGTTTTGCCGCATCCGGCAACTCCCATGATGACAACATGAATGCTCATACTAACCTCCTGCGTCCTTGCATTAAACAATTGACGAAGGTTACTATATGACGATAAACTTGTTTTGTCAAAAGAATGACCCATTTTTATAAAGGTAGTATCTATTATATAAATCACAGCATCTATGCCGGCGTCGCCGAACCGGACATGTTTCGAATGGCGTCCATCTCAGACATATGATCACGCATGAATCAAGACGGACACATTCACCGACTGCAGTATTCTCAAGCCGCCAAAAACGCAATCAGCTGGATAACAGTTTCGCCATCCAGCTGATTATTTGCAGTCGAAATATGTTCATTCATATTCGACCAGATTATCGGATGTTCACTCGTCATCATCCTTAGGAATAGCACCGGTGGCGCGGCCGATGGCCTTGAGGCCGTGGTACATCACCAGCACCGCGACGGTGCCGATGGCGATGCCGTTGAACTTGACACCGCTGATGGCGAAGCCGAAGTCGGCGATGCCGATGATCATCGTGACCGCGGCGGTCATGTTGTTCAACGGCTTGCCGAAGTCGACGTGGTTGTCGACCCAGATGCGCACGCCGACCATGCCGATCATGCCGTAGAGCAGCGTGGTCACGCCACCCAAGACGCCGGAGGGAATCGTGTTGATGACCGCGCCGAACTTCGGGCACAGGCTCAGGATCAGGGCGAAAGCGGCCGCACACCAGTAGGCGGCGGTGGAATAGACGCGGGTGGCGGCCATCACGCCGATGTTCTCGCCGTAGGTGGTGGTGCCGGAGCCGCCGCCGAAGCCGGCGATCGTGGTGCCGAGACCGTCTGCGAAGAGCGCGGTGCCGATCTGATCGTCATAGTCACGGCCGGTCATCTGGGCGACCGACTTGACGTGGCCGACGTTCTCGGCGATCAGGACCATGACCACCGGGATGAACATGGGCAGCACCGAGAAGTCGGCCTGCGGCATGTGGAATTGAGGGAAGCCGATCCACGAGGCCTTGGCGACCGCGGCGAAATCGACCTGACCGCGGAAGCAGGCGTAGGCGTAGCCGACCAAGACACCGAGCAGAATGTTCAGGCGGCCGAGCAGCCCCTTGAAAAGCACCGCGATCAAGAGGACCGCTACCAGCGTCACCGCCGCGGTGTCAGGAGCCTTCTGGAAGTTGGACCAGACCGAGGGAGCCAGGTTGAAGCCGATGATGGCGACGATGGCGCCGTTGACCACCGGAGGCATGATCAGGTCGATCCACTTGGCGCCGGCGAAGTAGACGAGGATGCCGACCAATGCCAACAGGATGCCGGTGCACATGATGCCGAAGCCCGCAGCCGGGATACCGGCACCGAGCCCCTTTTCAGTCTCGACGGCCGTAATAGGGGCTATAAAACCAAAAGAGCTACCCAGATAACTGGGTAGCTTATTGGTATTGATCAACAGGAACAACGCGGTGGACATCGCCGTAAAGAACAATGTCGTCGACGGATCGAAATGCGTCAGTATCGGAACGAGGAACGTCGCACCGAACATCGCGATCACGTGCTGGGCGCCAATACCAGCCGTTCGGCCCCACGTCATGCGCTCGTCAGGGTCGATCACCTCTCCCGGATTCAACGTCTTGCCGTCACCATGCAATTTCCAGGTGAACATGTTGCTCATCCTTGACCCTCCTTTTGGGCATACTTCTACCACGAATTGGAAATACGGGATTTACCGCGCGGCTTTGAGTTCGTCACGCGCTTTGGGATAGTTTAATGCACCTTTGGACATTCGGCGTGTCGCGCTCATCTGATGAACATGACAGAATACATGAACGAAAGCAATAACTATCTTCGCAGACTCCAACTGACGTGGTGGGGCTGGGATATACAATGCTTGACACGCTCCGGGCCGCTCAGGCCAAGTCTTTACGGTCAAGCATCGCATATCCCAGCCCCACCACTCAACCAAACTTATGACAGTTCTCAATTATTAAATCGCTAAATAGCTGGGAAGATACGTATCACCACTGAACGCGATTTAGAGGTGAGGGGTGACGGACTGCACCACGTCCACCAGATCGCCGTTGGAGAGCAGCGGGCGCTGGAACTCGCGCCATGGATCGACTTTGACCGTCCAACGTCCGGTGTCCTTGTCGTAAACCGGGCGGGCGGTCTGCTCGAAGTGGATCCGTTCGTCGGTGCGCCCGGTATCGGGATCGCGGCGCGAATAATGCAGGCAGGTGCAGTTGGTAATCTTCCAATGGTCGCTGTCGGCACGGCGCAGGAATTCCTCGTCGGAAAGGTCTTCGAGGGTCAGCATCAGCGAAAGCATGAAGTCGCCGTGCGTCACCGCGATGACGGACTGGGCCTCGGCGCGGCGGTTGAGTGAGGTCAACAGGTTGTGGGCTCGGTTCTCGGCCACATCGGCAATGGATTCGCCGGCCGGCGGACGCCAGTAGAGCGGGTCGGTTTTCTTGAACATCCAGTTGCGCTCATAGTTGGTCTTGAACACCTCCTGGGTCACGGTGCTGATCTCACCCCACGAACGTTCACGCAGCACGCGAGTCTCCTCCCATTTGGCTTTGGGCAGCGCCATGGTCGCCGCGGTCTCACGGGTACGAACGTAAGGGGACACCAGATAACGGTCGAAGAGCTGCTGTTGCTCGACGAGCCAGCGGCCGATGCAATAGGCCTGCTTGCGTCCCGTCGCCGTGAGCCGCCACGAACGGTCGGGAACGGTGACGTTGTCTTGTGTAAAGAGCGAATTGTCGCCGTGCTCCCCCGCCTTGACGATGACGTTCGCCTCCGACTCCCCGTGTCTGATCACATACAAATCCAAAGGCATGCCCATGTGCCCACCTCAATTCCCTACATGGACCTCATAAATAAATACTGTCATCAATCATAATCCCATGTTCAGCGGCCAAGCGGAAACGTAAATCGCAATCGAACCGAACCCGGCGATATTTGTAAAAAGCAAAGGATTATTCCGTTATCGCGGCCGGTAACATCTATCAGAGTTTGATAGGCTGTCATAAACAACGCCGATAATCTCACGTTCACCTATCCGCAAAAGTTACGCCAGAAACGCTTCGCTAACAGGGATGAAGCCGATATGGTTGATAATACACAACTTGAAGCTGTAAAACCCCAGCGAGAAAAGGTCGTCCATATGTCCACTCGAAGCACCGTTAAAACCGCCATCATGGGCCTGGCTCTAACTCTGAGCATCAGCATGGTCATGGCCGGCTGCGGCGCTTCGAGCGGCAACCCCGAGCAGACCGACCCCCCATCCGGCTCGGGGCAACCGGTGGTGGTCAACAATGTCGAACCCGCCGCGGGGCTTATTCCCTCTGATACCGACGACACTGCCGGATGGAAGGTCGTCACGCAACTGTTCGAAGGACTGGTCACCTTCGGCAAGAACGGGAAGGTCGTCAACGCCGGTGCGCAATCAATCACTCCCAATGCCGACGCCTCCCAATATACAATCGCGTTAAAGCCTGGTCTCACCTTCTCGAACGGCGAGCGCATCACGGCCGAGACCTATGCCAAATCGTGGTCATTTGCGGCCAACGCAGCCAACGGGATGATGGGAGCCTCCATTTTCTCCACCATCGCGGGCTACGATGCGCTGCAAAACGAAAAGGGCGACCCCAAGGCCCAGCTTTCCGGTCTGCACGCCGTGGACGACAACACGCTCAAGGTCGATATCAACGGCCACGATTCATCATTCGGTTATAAAGTGGGCGACGTGGCGTTCCTGCCGATGCCCTCCAGCGCCTACAACAATATCAAGGCGTTCGGGGAACATCCCGTCGGCAACGGCCCATACAAACTCGCGTCCTGGACCCACGACCGTGAGATACGGCTGACCCCCAACAAGAGCTACAAGGGCCCTCGCAAACCGACCAATCAAGGCCTTACCTTCAAGCTCTACACCAACGCCGATTCGGCATATTCGGATCTCGAAGGAGGCAATCTCGATGTGCTCGACACCATCCCCAACTCCGCGCTGACCACGTTCCGCTCAGACAAGGACGTGACCCCTTACATCAAGCCCGGCCCGGCCTTCAAATCCTTCACCATTCCGCAGAAGCTCAAACATTTCAGCGGGGAGGAAGGTCGTTTACGTCGTGAGGCGATTTCGCTGTCCATCGATCGCAAGGACATTACGACCAAGGTATTACACGGCACCGCCACGGTGGCCACGGATTTCACCGCCCCGACCATCGAGGGCTATACCACCAAACTCGCCGGCTCCGACGTCATCGGCTACAACCCCAAAGAAGCCAAGGAGCTTTGGAAAAGGCCGATGCCATCTCCCCTTCGACGGACAATTCCGCCTGGCCTACAGCGCCGACAGCGGCTTCAAGCCCTGGGTGGAGTCCATCGTCAATTCCATCAAGAACACATTGGGAATCGACGCCGCACCCTATGCGCTGCCCACCCAGAAGGAATTCAGCGGAGCCGTCCACAATAGGACCATCAATGCGGCTTTCGTACAGGGGCTTCAGTCGGATTATCCGCATCCGGAAGGCTACCTAGTCCAAGCCTATGACTCCTCTGCCGCCGACGGGAAGGGTCTCAACAACGGCGATTACAAGAGTCAGGAATTCGATTCCTTGATTGATAAGGCCGCAGCGCAGCCTCGCTATCGAACTCGATCTCAACCTATCAGCAGGCTGAAGAAACGCTATTGCGCGACCTGCCGGTGATACCGCTCTGGTATGCGAACGTCGCAGCCGGCAGTTCCAAAAACATCAAGCACGTCGATTTCAATTACATGGGACTGCCCGAATACGCGAAAATCACCAAGTAACACATTCAGATATAGGCGCGGAACAATCTCAGATGCCGAGTGCCGTCATGTCTGCAAGCCAAGCATCGCCTTTCCTGCATTTCATAATGCATATGCAACAAAGGCGACGATAAGACCCGCCCAGCGTCGCGCTTCTTGCGCCCACCACACAAATGCGCTAAACACGACAATGACGCCAACTAGCATCGCGTTTAACGCACTCATACGTACACATACGTTAGCGGGACAATAGGCAAACAATGACTGCCTCAAAAACGACTCGCCGTTACAGTGCAACCATGTTCACTGCGCCCACGGTTCATCCACCATTTGCATATGAAAAACCGTTTGGCTGGCATTCCCAACCAAACGGCCTGCATTTATCGATTACAACGACCTGTCGGTCAATCAGCCTTCGATGGCGATCTGGTGCTTGGCCTCGACCTTCGGGGCTGGCTGCACCTTGGCGATTTCAAGGCTCAACGTGCCGTTCTTATAACCGGCATGGATATCCGATTCCTTGACCTCGTCGCCGACGTAGAAGCTGCGCGAGCAGGTGCCGGCGTAACGTTCGCGGCGCAGCCACTTGCCCTCATCATTCTTCTCGTCATGGCTCTCGTCGCGCTTGGCCGAGACGGTCAAGTAGCCGTCGTGCAATTCAAGGGCGATGTCGTCCTTGTTGAAGCCGGGCATATCGATGGAGACGTCGTAAGCCTTGTCGGTCTCACGCACATCGGTCTTCATCATATTGGCCGAGGAAATCGGGTTGCCCATACGGTTGCTGGAATCGCCCCAACCGGCGAAGAACGGATCGTCGAACAAATCAGAGAACGCATCATGCATCAAAGCCGGAAACATAGCCATAATCAATACTCCTAAGCATCTGAGGCAAGCCGTGACGCCTGCGGCCGGAAGAACCGGCCAGGTGACGAGACGCTCCGGAACCTTGCGGCTCCAAGTCTTTATCGTGTCACTATGTCCAACCGTTATTCCCGCTCCTGCTTCCCGAATTTAACCTGCAGTGAACAAAACTTGAGTCACTTCGACTCAAGTTTTGAAAACCACACATAGTAACAGCTCACCGCTGCGGAAACATCAAAACGGGTCATTGCGGTCAGCAATAACCCGTCCTCTTGCGTTGATCACGCCATCAAGATTTCACCAAGCCGAAGCTCGCGGCCGCTCATTCATCCCTATAGGGATAGTCGCGGCGACGCTTGGCGCGAAACTCACGAACCCGCTTGATCTTGTTCTGGCGGTTGAATTCGATGACCGAGACCCCGTCGAAATCCTCGGATTCGCCACCGCTTTTCCGCGCCGCAAACGTCCAGAACACGGTAATCGACGGCTGCCCCTCACGGCCGCGGGCGTGGGTGAAATTGGCTATCTTCCACATCGAGACGGCCTGATGTTCCATCGAATCCTCAATCCAGCGATGAATCTGGCTGCGGTTCTCATAGATATGGCCGTTGCTTTCCTCATAGACACAATCAGGGGCGAAATACGCATCGAGCTTGTCGAAGTCTCGCGTTACCCACATGTTGAAGTAGTCGGAAACGGCACGCTCACGCTTACGTGCCCTCGGTATCGATAACGTCACTGTCGCCATAACCATTATCATACGCTATACAACCCGTGTTACACGGCCTAAATACAGAATTTTCCCGTGAAATTTATGACATCGAGATACTATGGGCGAAACCCATACCGATATACGCTCAATTATCTTTCATTATCGAATGATAATCAGCATCGACAAGAAACCCATCACGAAAGACAAGCTTCGAGATAGTCTTTCAATACCACCGTTTGGTTGCGCTCCGGATCCTTGGCCCCGTATAACAACGTAACCTTGGGTTGCTCGCGGCATATCGAAACCAGCTTGTCAACCACTTCCGTATTACCATCCAGTTCCTTGCGGTATTTATCCGCAAACTCGTCGAATTTGGCCGGATCATGGCCGAACCATTTGCGCAGCTGTGTGGTCGGACTGATCTCCTTCAACCACAAATCAAGCTTCGCGTTGACCTTCGAAATACCGCGCGGCCAAAGCCTGTCGACCAACACGCGATAGCCGTCGGAATCCTCGGCCGCCTCATATACCCGTTTCAACGCAATCGTCATGTTCTGCTCCTTTGGCTTCTATGCCTCAGCGTAGCGCAGAGAGGGCAGGAACAACAGAGCAAGCGGGTACTAGCGAAAAATTCAAGATTCCCTGATATGGAAACCGAGACTTTCGACACGTATTTCAATCAATAACCGTAATCAAGAAATCCTGATACGAATGTCAAACAGGAAAAGCCGAAACCCTCAGCTCATCAGAAAATCGAGAATATTCATGCCGGCGTCCGTCTCGGCACGATACAGCTCGGTGTATCCGCATTGCGTGCAGCTGACGGTGATGAACTTCTTGTTCTGCACGTTGAACAGCTTGGCGAACTCCCCGCCGGTCGCCTGGAACTGGTCGGAAGTGTAGTGCCGGCAACCGCACTTTTCGCATACGTACTGTTTCTGTTCCATCGGGGGCCTTCCTATCTATTCAAACATCTCCTTGTAGTCTAAATACAACACTGCATAAAAAATCGCTGTTTCCAACGTTTACTCCATTGGAAACAGCGATACATAGAGCCGAAAAGATTAGGGGCTCAGACGAGCACCTCATCGATCGGCTTTTCACCGTCGTAGAAGGCGAGGGTCTTGCGCTTGGCGACATCCGCCGAGAGCACGCGGGCGATAACCGCCGCGACGTTGCCGCGCGAGGTCTTGCGCTGCTCGGGCGTGGCAGGCTTGCCGTCAATCATCGTATGGTCATCGGTCAGGACAATCCTGTCGGTTTCCGGCTCGAGCGTAAGCATGCCTGGGCCGAGAATCGTATATTCAAGCGAGGAATCGAGCAGATGTGCGTCGGCATCGTGCTTGGCCTGCGCATACGGTACGAACGATTCCGGCCAACCCATTTCTTTCGGGGCGCGGTCGGCGGTGTCGTAAGAGACCATCACGAATCTGCGCACACCGGCCTTTTGCGCGGCATCCATCGCATTGACCGCGGCCTGATAATCGACGGCGTGCGTACGGACGGCATCCCCACCGCCTGCTCCGGCCGAGAACACGACGGCGACGGCGCCTTCGAACAAGCCGGCGAAACTGTCGACATTGGCGTGCTCCATATCGAAAACCACCGGGTTCGCGCCAGCGGCCCGCACATCATCGGACTGCGCCGGGTTGCGGATAACCGCGTCAACGCTGAACCCTGCTTCCTTAAGCTTCGGCTCGGCGAGCAACGCCACCTTGCCATGCCCGCCCAAAATCACCACACGTCGCTGATTGCCCATATCGATTCCTTTCGAAAGTTTGAACATCCATCGTTATTGATGAACTATAACCACCTTTATCATGCCATAAAAATGCCGTTACGCGCAAAGAGCGAATAATTGACCACACAATTGCAGAATTTAGAGCATGACTATGCAGTAATCAGTCACCCATCAGCTCACGCGCGTCATCGGAACCCTGCGCAAGGGTACGGAGAAGATCGGGCATAATGGCCTTGTTCCAGAAATACCCGCAATAATGGGCCACACCGAAATCCGACAGATACTTGTGGGCGGCTGCGACACGACGGTCCATCAGCTCGACGCCGTCATTGCACTCGACACCCAGATAAATGTCGGCATTTCCTATGTTCAAATCGGCAAGCGGAGCAAAATATGCCTCATCGGAATCATGCATCGCCGGCAGATGGAAATAGTCCACTCGCCCGTCTGCCGACTTCTGGATGGCGTTGGTCAAACGAACCGGAAGCGAGATATCGTCCAACGGTTGCACGGGAAAATGCGGAGACGTACCGCAGCAGATATGGAATCCCAACCGCACTTCCTCGGGCAAAGCGGCGATATGCCCCTGAATGTATTCCGGCGAGGTCAGTTCGTCGAACAGCTCCTGCTCAGGATTGTCCGGAACCCAGCTCAGCAGTTTCGCCCACGCGCCGCCGATATGGCACATCTCGGTACAGAAGTCGATCTGCACGCACAACTCGTCGGCCGGAATGACCTCGAGCATACGACGGCACTCCTCCTGCACGGCTTCCTGCCACGCTTTGAACAGCACAGGCCACTCCTCGGTACGGGCGAAGCAGATGGTGATGACGTCGTGGGCGCCCGGAATGGCGACCTGGAAGCGGATGTTCTGCGGAATACGTCCCTCTGACTGCATGCGCTTGAAGATTTTATAGGAGGCGATGGCGTCCTTGGCGTATGGCAGACGACCTTTGAGGTCGACCGTGGCACCGGGCTTGATGCGAAGCATCTTGTCCTGCTGATAATGGCCGCCGTCAGGACGATCGACAATCACCTCATCAGGCTCGAAACAAGGCGCGACGGCGAGCACGTTCTCGGCCACCCCGGCGATCCAGCCACGGCGTTCGGGGTTGGTCTCCCCGTCCGGCCAACACAGAGCGCGGTCCCCGACCGTCTCGTTCAGGAGCTCGAAGACCTTTTCCGGTCCGTCGGCAGGGATTCCGCCCGAGAACATCATGTTACGCTTCATTGCATTACCTTTCGAAAGCCATTATCAATTGCCTCAGCCATTGTAACCAAGCGCTCGTCACAATTAGTTATTATCAATAAATGCGAGTTTTATGCACCCATGTATTGCGCTGTTTAAGCAACCCCGACTTGGGTGGTTCGCTAATTTGAATAAAACAAAGCTTGAAACGCTGGTTTCGATATTCGTTTTTAATATTTTTTGTATAGGGCTTACTGCTACAAACTCAGCTCAATCACCACACTTTTCATTGCCTCACACGCTTGGGCAGAATCTGGGCGGCACGGACCATACCCAAATCATGCGAATACGGGTCAGCAGCCTTGACCATGTAATCAGCCAACTGCAGTATGCGCGCAACGGTAATCAGCGCATCAGAACGCACCGGCCTGCCGTGCTCGAGATTGGTCACCGTAGTCTCGCTAATTCCCGCACGCTTGGCCACGTCACTGACTCGCAGCCCAAGCAGTTTCCGTTGCGTCGCAAAGTACTCCCCGATAATCCGCAAGTCCCGTTTCGTAGTAGTCGGCGTATATTTCATCCTTCACCTGACGATTTAACCATTAGTATTCTACTGATTAAATAAATTATACTACAACAAACTAACGCTAAAGTTAAAAACAACACTTACTTTTAATCAATACAAAGTTATCATTTGATTACACTGAAACTATTTTCCCATGATTGTCATATTCATAAGAATGATCGTATAAGTAAGTCGGCGAAATATCAATGGTACCGTTTTGCCACATCGGGATGCCATGCATGACCTTTACAGTTTCAAACACTTTTTCGTCTCGCAATGGTTCAAAAGCTGGGACTTTGTCAAAGAGCTCCGTGAAGTCACAGAGGCGTGTTTCACCGGTGGAAAAGGTGACCAGCATAATGTGGTCATCGGTCACACGTACGGATTCGACCTCAAGCTCCTTGGCATAATTATCTGCATAAACAATGCCATCTTTCTCAAACACTGGATATCTCCTTACGAAAGCGACTCAGCTTATTCGAGCAGACAGAGGCTCACTAGCTCCTCGCTAGACCATGCCATTCATGTTCATACAACATTAACCAAGTTCACAGCTGCTTGTAATGCTCATTGTAGAGGAAATCTATACCATTGAGAAAATATCGTTCTCGATATCCTCTATAATCGAAGAGCCCTTGCAAATCTTAGGCTTAGGTTTCACAATGGAACCTTTATACACAGCATCAGATAAGGAGAACAAGATTATGGTGGCAAAGCATAACGTTTCTCCTTTGATGACCGTCAAGGGACTTGCCGGGCTGCTGTACCGAATGGGACGCACCTTTGACGGGCTCAATACCTCGCGCATGGCCACCGAGGAATTCCTACGCACCGGCAATCCCAACGTTGTCGGTTCACGCAACGACTATGCGCTGCTGTGCGATTTGAAAGACGCCTCGTCATATACCATCGAATACGATTACACGATTCGCCCTATGGATTTGGCTTGGTTCATCGGCATCAACGCGAAAATGACCCGTACGGCAGCAATGGAACCAGGTGTACTGAGAACGGCGGAGAATGTCATCGTCTCCACTCGCCGCGGCACCTACACTCCGCCGGTGCCCTCAGCTGCGGCAATCGAACAGGAACTGGATCAAGTCTCGGATAACGAGACTGTAGCATCTCTAAATACAACCAACAGCAAAGCACCTTTGCAAGTTTCGCAACCGCTCAATCGCGCATCCCACCTTTTCGCAACTTTGGCAAAAATGCAGCCATTCGGTGACGGTAACAAACGTACGGCTCTGCTCGCCGCTAATGGATTACTGCTCAAACTCAGCTCACCCGATGTGCTCGCCGTGCCAGTTGAACCGCCGGATCGCGAAACATTCAATGACAAGCTGAGCGCTTGGTATATGGATGATGACTCATCTGTGATCAGCTGGCTTGCGGAATGGAACCGTAGAAATCCGGCCGACTGAGTAATAGTTTCACTCGTGCAAAGAAGTTTATATTCATCTATTTAAGACAATGAAATTAAGAACAATGCTTTTAGCAACTAAACTAGTGAGCTATCCAGACCTCACTTATTGCATTTATCCATTGTTGTCCTAAAGCCGGCTTAACGCCAGAGATATCTTCTGTAGATATGAGCTAATTGCAGCCTGTGCGGTATTCATATTTTGTCCCGGCCACAAAAAAGACAATGCGCTATTTTCGGGATTATTTGGATCTAGAGAATACCGCGGATCCCTATTCAGATAATGCATGCATCTATCTCGAAGAATTTTTCCTTGCTTCGATTCTAAGAATAAAGTGACGGCATCATTCGCAATTAAATCTCGAAACTCCTCTAACCTAGAGTTTTCAGTTTCAACTGGAATGACTGCTTTAAGCGTGTGTAAAGAATGATAAGCAGTAACAACTAACTGTCGAAAGTAAGTCCCGCAAAAACGCGAAGAAAACTGAGGCAAAACATAGAGCAGTTCATTTACTCCGCATTCCGTGACAAAAAGAAGCAGCTTGCTCTTTAACGGTAAATCACATGTATATCGATGACCGAAATAACGTTCAGACTTATAATCTTTGCCCTCAACTTGACAATGAATTCCCAACCCTTTTGGAGCCGTTGGCACCTCCAATTGATTAGAAAATATACCGAACAATACAACAAGATCACGCCCATAATCAGCGGAGAGCTTTTCCAGATGTTTGCTTTCCATGTCTTGCGTACTGTCATAGCCCAAATGAAAAGTCACTGTAAAGTTTGCACCTACAGGATGCTTATCAACAAGATAAATTCCTAAATCTGTTTGAAACAGCTTTTTCAGACCAGTATTTTCTTGCCGAAATTGTCGATAAAATTCACCGACTATAGATTCTAAAGAATTCTCCATTTTTGAAACATCAAAACTTGTGTCATCAATAAGTTTAAGACGATTCCGCATTCGTTGCTCAAACTGATCTGCCTCATCAGTATGAGGTAACTGAAATTTAGATGAACGATTATCCCGCAACAATGACTTTCTGAGTTTGTCAGCTTCGACTAAAACCCTCATATAATGAGGTAAAACAACCATTATCAGAGTAGAATTAATTTCTGCAGGTGCTTTATTCAACAAATCAAAACTCTCAAGGCACCGTGTGAGGTCCTCTGTAGCCATACGAACAGCAGCCACAACATTTACCGGATCGTAATTAAGTTTCTGCTTTTTTCTTTTTTTAGCCATTCCACTTTCATTTCAAATCAGAAAAGCAACAAAATCATCATACGTTATTTTTAAACTTAGAATCAGTTTAATAGAACAATTGGTTTACTCCTGATTTACTTGTTGTACAAGACCAGCATCGAAGAATTGCACTAGTGACGTTGCAAGACCGACCGCAACCGTTGCTTCCTCAACGGTGACCGGTTGAGATTCGACACCGCCATGTCTATCATGTTGACCGCGCCAAAGTAAACCAATCATGTCCAGCAACGTTTCCTGAGAAGTGGAATTACTATCCTCACGTAGCATCGGTAATCGCCAATTGTTTTGATCTCTCATTTGAGTTAAAACAGTTCCAAGAGTCGCATTCAAGTTATTTGGAGAGACCACAGGAATTGCAACATCTTCCACAGATTTAATTGCATGGGAATAAGCCTCACCGGGTTTTGGATTTATTCCATAAAGGCATTCCCAAGCTTTGGACAGTTCGACTCCAGCATTTCCAGACCGCGCCATAACAGTATCGGCAACTTGTTGAACTCCTTTAGGAACACGCCGTACAAGTCCACGCCTACCAGCTCTAGCTTTGTCTGAAACTTGCCATAATGAACCGCTTCTTTGCAATATGCCATCAAGTTCTCGCACATCTTCATAATCAATTCCCGAAAACTTAGCTAAAATATAATCAGCAATTTGTAATGGTTTAGGCCATCTTTTCAACCATGACATTGCATCGTCGACTTGCTGCTGCGCACCAACTGAACCCGAAATTTCCATCTCTAAATTCGTGTGAGGGATATGAAGTGTTTGGTACATTTCTTCTGTCTCATCGAGTTTTAATATCCATGCAGGAATTCCGTACAAAGTTCTTTCAACTGTGATTGAATCCTCAATCCAAGACCAAAAAGCAGCACTCATCCAGTCAGGAACACCATCATGTAAAGCATTATATTTTGCTATTTCTTCTTCGGAGTCCACTCCTAAGGGTCTCCAAACTTCTTCATCAATCATTCCACTCTCCAATCTAAAGCATTACGATAATTATCTTTAAGATACAACAAGGCGGTTCATTACTCGAATGCAATGAACCGCCTTGAAAATATAATTTAATTTCTCAGCTCACACGTTGAACTTGAAGTCTACGATGTCGCCGTCCTGCATCACGTAGTCACGGCCTTCCTGACGGAGCTTGCCCTCCTCCTTGATCTCGTTCATGCTGCCCTTCGCGGCGACGAAATCGTCGTAGGAGACGATATCGGCCTTGATGAAGCCGCGTTCGAAATCACTGTGGATGACGCCGGCGGCCTGCGGGGCGGTCCAGCCCTGATGAATCTGCCAGGCGCGCACCTCTTTGACGCCTGCGGTGAGGAAGGTCTGCAGACCGAGCACGTCGAAACCGACTCGGGCCAGCTGGTCGAGGCCAGATTCCTTCAAACCGGCGTCTTCAAGCATCTCGCGGGCATCGGCCTCGTCGAGGTCGGTCAGGTCGGACTCGAACTGCGCGTTGAGGAAAATCGACTGCGCGGGCGCCACGGAATCGGCGAGCTTCTTCTGCAGGTCCAAGTCGGTCAGCTCATTGTCATCAACATTGAAGACGTAGATGAACGGCTTGGCGGTCATCAGATGCAGGTCGTAGATGTCGGCCTTGTCGATCTTGCCTGCGGAAGCGGCGTGATCGATGGTCTCGCCTTCCGAAAGAATCGACTGCGCTTTCTTGACCGCGTCCATATATTCCTGCGTGACCTTCTTGCCACGCAGCTCCTTCTCAAGCTTCGGCAGCGCGTTCTCGATGGTCTGCAGGTCGGCAAGCATCAGCTCGGTGTTGATGGTGTCGATGTCATCGGCAGGATCGACACGACCGTTGACGTGGACGATGTCGTCATCCTTGAACGCACGCACGACCTCGCAGATCGCGTCGGCTTCGCGAATGTTGGCCAAGAACTTGTTGCCCAAACCCTCGCCCTCGGAAGCACCCTTGACGATGCCGGCAATGTCGACGAAGGTGACGGTGGCGGGCACGATCTTTTCGGTGCCCACCAGCTTGGCCAGCACGGGAAGCCGCTTGTCGGGCAGCGGCACGATACCCGTGTTGGGCTCGATGGTGGCGAAGGGATAGTTTTCCGCAAGCACGTTGTTGCGGGTCAGGGCGTTGAACATGGTGGACTTGCCGACATTCGGCAGACCGACGATTCCGATAGTTAAAGACATACCTCAAGTCTAGCGTCAAGACGGACGAAAGCGATTCGCTCTGCACAGTACGCAAACGCCAGTTTGCCAAAAGATAGTTCCACGCTCCAAAGGCAGAAATTATACCCCTTATATATTTCTCGAAAATTGCAATAAACAATCTCAGATGCGAATCAAAATGATGACAGACCACCGGCATCTCAAATCATTCAGTTGTCTTAATAAAGAAGAACATTGACAGTGCCATCGCGTCAAACATCGACAATGATCTGCGATGGCGACAGAAGAATCAATCAAAACAGCCTCGATGTCGTTTATTCGAAGACTCGACACAGGGGAATTGGACTATCAGATCGAAACGATGTCTATTAAAATAGAGATCAATCGTTATCGGCAAGCAACGGCAGCATCACCGACGACAGAAAGATGCAGATGAGAAAACACGACATTCCCGACAGGAGGGGGCACAACGCAATGAAACATCACAGCAAGAAAAGCCCCAACATACAACAGACCCTCGAATCAACGGATTCTCCCTCAGCATCATACGGACCAGAAGGTATAAGATCACAACGCCGACACCGGTTTTCACACAACACGAACCGAATAGTGAGCGTGTGCGTCATCGTGGCTCTCCTCATCGCAGCAGCATACGGGACATGGGTGCTAATCCTCCACCCCAAAGCAACGCCACCGAGTAAAACCGCCAAAGCCAGCGTCCAACAATTTGCGTACAGCAGCTCTCCGCTTTTTCTTACGGGCCAAGACTTGTCTGATGACAAAGGCAATACCAACTATTCCCCCGCTTCGATGTGGACGGCACTTTCCATGGCCGAACAGGGATCTGCCGGCACTACGAAAAACGAAATGCAGACTGCCCTCAACGACGATAGACAGCCCAACACAGACGATTATCACTCACTGATGCTCTCCATCAACGGCAGACGTGATGGCAAATCAAAGATGCAGACCGACAATTCGATATGGATTCAGAAAGGATATCCCCTCGACAAGGATTTCAAGAAGGATATGAAACATGGCTTCGACGCTGAGATGAAAATGTTCTCAGGCGATGCCTCTGAGCAAATGAGCTCATGGGTGTATAGGAAAACTCACGGGATTCTCAAGCCTAATTTCACTCCTGACGATGCAATCCTGACGCTCCTCAACACCGTGTATGCAACGGGAAATGGCAAGACCCATTCGACGCGGACGACACATCCGACCAACCGTTCCACGGAGAGAAAGGAGACTCGAAGGTCTCCATGATGAGCCAGAGCGGAACGATGGATATGGCCAGAGGCAACGGGTTCAGGCGCCTCGACAAAGCATTCGACGACGGATCCGAACTGAAAATCGTGCTGCCCGACCAAAAACAGCGGCAAAAGACCTGGCAGGAGAAACCGACTCGCTACGCGCCATGTTCAACGCGAAAAGCGAACCAACCGAAGTCGATCTCAGACTTCCGAAGTTCAAAATAGACAATACGTTCGATGATTCGATATCGATTTTAAAAAAGCTTGGCATTCGTTCCGCTTTCAACGCATCACGCGCGAATTTTTCCAAAATGACCAACAACCAAGATTCCCTCTACATCGGTCAAATCATCCAAGGCACCAGCATTGACGTGAGCGAAACCGGTGTCAAAGCTGCCGCATACACCAAAATCGATATGGAGAACCGCACCAAATCCAGGAATAGACAGATCTGAACCATTCATTGTTGACCATCCGTTCCTCTATGAATACGACACGCCTGACGGAGTCCCACTGTTCATCGGAATCGTACGAAATCTGTAATCAGCCGATGAAGAAGGAAACAAACCAATGAACCAAATACGACATCATGGTGGTTATCAGCATACAATACTCATCATTTGTCTCGAAAACCACCTATAGTCGCACATATCATCAATCACAGAAGAGGTCGCTGAATCCATCAGTAACCGGCCAGAGACGCGGTGGCGCCCATGAAGGTCGGTGAAAGGGCATTCAGCCGAAATTTCCTGTCGCCTCCGAGATGGGAAGTTGGGTCTGGGTCCAAGAAATCCAGAACTGTCGCGGACAACACCGCGGAGCGCTATCGATGAGAATCGTTGTGAGGCTTTTTCGCGATGAGGCGTGGCTTTATTGATCAACCCGGTCCTCATCAGGCGAGTACCACAACGACAATTCGCATCATCTGTAGGCTTCTTCCCTACCGGAAGGAAAGCAGTATGTCGGCACAAACCGACCATACCGAAAACACGCCCAGCACATCAGCGTCGTCTTCGGCGAGCAGGGCAACGACAGGCAAAGCGGCAAGTCAATCAACCACAGCCGGAGTCAACACCGCGGCGACACATCCCATCCCGCCGATCGGCAACAAGGGCAAGTCGGGAGGCGTGCAGCGCAACTTGAAGACTCGTCACGTCTCGATGATCGCGCTCGGCGGATGCATCGGCACCGGCCTGTTCATGACCTCGGGCTCCACCATCTCCAAGGCCGGCCCAGGCGGCGGACTGGTGGCCTACATCGCCATGGGCATCATGGTCTACTTCCTGATGACCAGCCTCGGGGAGCTCGCGACCAACCAGCCGGTCTCTGGCTCCTTCGCCACGTATAACGCCAAATACGTCGACCCGGCGCTCGGATTCGCCATGGGCTGGAACTATTGGTTCAACTGGGCCATCACCGTCGCCGTCGACATCTCCACGGCAGCCCTGCTCATCCAATATTGGCTGCCGAACACCCCGGGCTGGATATGGAGCCTCATCGTCTTGGTGGTCATCTTCCTGATCAACGCCCTGACCGTCTCCGCATTCGGCGAGACGGAGTATTGGTTGTCGCTGATCAAGGTCATCACCGTCATCGTCTTCCTCGTACTCGGTTTCGCCATGATCTTCGGCATCATGTTCCATCCGGCAGTCGGCTTCGGCAACTTCACCTACAAGGACGCCCCGTTCGTCGGCGGTTTCCCGGCTATCCTGAGCGTCTTCCTCATCGCCGGCTTCTCGTTCCAGGGCACGGAGCTCATCGGCGTGACCGCAGGCGAGTCGGCCGACCCGGAGCATGCGGTGCCCAAGGCCATCAACAGCGTATTCTGGCGCATCCTGCTCTTCTATGTCCTCTCGATCTTCGTGATCGCCGCGCTCATCCCCTACACCAGCCCGAACCTGCTTTCGGCGGCCGACGGCAACATCGCGATGTCCCCCTTCACGTTGGTCTTCAAGCGGGCTGGCCTCGCCTTCGCCGCAAGCCTGATGAACGCCATCGTGCTGACCGCAGTGCTTTCGGCGGCCAACTCGGGCATGTACGCCTCGACCCGCATGCTCTACTCGCTGGCCGATGACGGCTACGCCCCGAAGTTCTTCTCACGCACGACCAAGCACGGCATTCCGCTGGCGGCGCTCATCGTTACGACCATCATTTCGCTAGCCACGTTCGCCGCCTCGATTTTCGGCCAGAAGATCTACATGTGGCTTGTGGCGGCCTCCGGACTGACCGGTTTCATCGCCTGGGTCGGCATCGCCATCAGCCATTTCCGTTTCCGTCGCGCGTTCATCAAGCAAGGCCACCAGCTTTCGGAGCTGAAGTACCACGCGAAGCTCTTCCCGCTCGGCCCGATCATCGCGCTCATTCTGTGCATCGTGGTCATCGGCGGGCAGAACATCGACGCGTTCGTCCATTGGGACTGGCAACAAATCGGCATCACCTACATCGGCTTGCCGTTGGTACTCATCCTCTACATCGGTTATAAGATCAAGTACCATACTCACATCATCCCGCTGGACGAAGTGGACGTCTCCCCCTCCGACCTGTCAAAAGGACACCCAGGGACGGAGGCCTAAGCCAAAAAGCATCAGGCGCTTTCACCGCCCAACAAAATAGGGCATCCGGCAGTGCAAAATGCCGGATGCCCTATTTATTCTGTCTGTTGAGGCGGCTTTATACCGTACCCATCACATATGGGCAAAACAAAATCGGATGATTGCCACGATCGTGACATACCAGAGCAAAAGGAAAACGGACAAGCCAATAATCGCCAGACCCCCACAACGAACCCGACAATTCACAGAGAATGATGACGCAACGAGTGATGAAAATGGGTACGAACGTTTTTGCCTTTGACCACGAGCGTCCAGGCATCGCCCAGTGCGTGGATGAGATGGCCTTCCTCACGCTCGGCGGCGGCGATGGCTCGAGCGGCACGGCCCATGACCGGGTTGTCGAGATGCGGAACCACACGGAAATCGACCAGGTTGAGGCCCGCGACGTCCTTCAGCGAAGGCGCCGCGCTTCGCTCATCCATTTTGCCAATGTAATCAATATCAGGCCCGGCGACAACGGCTCCGGCGGAAACCCCGACGTAGGTCTTGCCTGCGGCCACCTGTTCGACGATGAGGTCGGCAGCACCCGAACGCTTCAACTCATGCAGCAGGAAGAAGGTGTTGCCACCGCCCACCCAGATGATGTCGCAGGTCGAAAGGATATAGCGAATCTCCTCATAGCTGGCGCCGGCAACCTCAAGCATGTGCACGCGAAACCCAGCGAAACGCAGCATACGACGAATCAACGGTCGCGCATAACGAGAGATTCCCCGTTTGTCAGCCGTGGGAATATAGGCGATACGCAACCCAGAATGCAGGACATGTTGCGATGGCAACGTATTGAGCAACGAACGCAGGGCAGGCATCGCACTTGATGCCAGAAGTATTCTGCCCATGCTGTTTCGCCCTCGATTTCTGTCGCGCTTTTGCCGGTTGCCGTCGATTGCCGATTTATTTCATTTTAACGCTACAAACAGAGACATAGAGATATTCCATGAGATTTATTGCACAATTAATACCAGTCATGCAATAAAACATGATTCAAACCGACAATGTCGCAATCTTAAGGAATCGACAAGCACGGTCCCGGCTTATTCAGCCGTTCTGGATGGCGTCGACCCCGGAAATCACCGCTCCGCGGAAGCCCTGCTTTTCCAGCTCGGTGACGCCTTTGATGGTGGTGCCGCCCGGCGAGCAGACCGCATCCTTCATCGCACCGGGATTGGTGCCGGTGGCCATGTAAAGCGCCCCGACACCTTCGGTCATCTTCGCGGCGAGACGGTAGGCGGTCTCGCGCTTCAGGCCGTATTTCACGCCGGCGTCGGCAAGCGCCTCGATGTAGATGGCGGTGAAGGCGGGCGCGCAGCCGGCCACGGACGAGCCGATGTCCATCAGCGGGGTGTCGACCCGTTCGATCAAGGCGATCGACGAGAACAGCGCCTCGAAAGTCTCACGCTGGGAATCGGCGAGCGTGTTCGCGTTTTCGGTGACGAGGATGCCCTGACCGACTTCGATGGGCGTGTTGGGAATCACGCATTGCACATGGGCATCATCGCCCAGAAGCCTTTGATAGTAATCAAGGTTGCGGCCAGCGGCAATGGAAATGACGAATTTGTTTGCGCCTTTGAGCTCATCCAGAACATCGGCGAGCGCCGTTTCAATCTGACCGGGCTTGACGGCGACGATGACGACATCGGCGGCTGCGACCGTTTCCACGGCGCTATGGGTGGCCTTGGCACCAATGGCTGATGCGGCGGTCTGCGCCTTGTCGAAATGGCCGGAGTTGGCGACGATCTGCGATCCGTCGATCACTCCCCCGTTGACCAGACCTTTGGCGATGCCTTGCGCCATGTTGCCGAAGCCGATGAATCCTACCGTTACGCTGTTCAAGTCTTTCATATCCAAACCTTTCGATGATGATGTCGATATTATACGTCGAAGGGCATGAATGGCCTCGCCGCACCCCACGGTAAAGCCTGAAAAGCAAGCGGAACCCGCAGGCCTGCATCCGCACGGGATTACGGTCGCATAACGAAGGAAAAGTCGATGTCCTTCTTGCCGCTTATCGAATGCTTTTCGCCAACAGGCGCACCCCAACTGTCGATACCGCCTACGCCTCGGACGGCTCCGTATATCGTCATCACCGTCCGCCTTGCCGGAGGCAGTTCCTCCTGATGGGTGGCGTTCTCGAGTTCCAGCGGGGTATACGGCAGGCAGCTGAACGCGAAAGGCCTGTCAAGGCAGGCGAAGGTGAGACTGAACGGCGCGATGGCGGCGTCGGCGTTGTTGAGCGTCGTTTCCCGTTCGACACGCACCCAGTCGGTATCCATATGCATGCCGCATTCCTGGGGCACCAGATATGGGGTGACGGGCAGGCCAACGACGGCGACAAGCTGTTTCTTGCCTGCACCGAGCCGATCGGGATAGGTCTCGCCCGGCAGGCCGAAGTAGGTGAAACCGGTGGCCGGCGTCGGCATGACCATACGCAGCCCGAAAGCCGGCAGTTCCGGCAGCCCTTTTTGGCCGTGGTAGTGCGCGGCCACCGTCAGATTCCCCGCAGCATCAAGCGTATAGCGGACATCCACCGTCGTGGCCGGAACGGTCGGCGTGGTGAACGTATAGCACAGCGAGGCAACAGAGGCATACAGCTGTCCTCCCGTGCTTCCGTCCGCAGGGGTGTAGGGAATGACGACCGGTTTGCCGTCGACTTCGAGGCTGGGGCGTCCGGCCGTGCTGAACAGGTCGGCACCGACCCATTGCGCCGAACGGCATGAGAACCCGTTGCCTCGGTCGTTGTCGGTCGTCGCTCTCCAGAACGCCGGACGCGGGGCGCTATACAGCCATTCCTTGCCTCCGGTTTTCAACGAGACCAGGCCGGTGCGGTAATCGAACAGGCAATCGCGGCCGCAGGCATGCAGGCCGATCATCTCTTCATCGATGACAATGCGTACGTTATCGGTCATATCTGCCATACTCCTCGTTCACTTCCTGCATCGCGGGCTTTTCGTTTCCATCGGCGAACAGCAACCCGTCGCCGGAGAACTGGCGTTCGGTGGGCCGATCGTCGAAATCACCGCCGTAGCGCATCACCTTGCGCCCGGTGACGCTATCGGTAACCTCGATGGCCTGGTCCTTGAAGTCCCAGATGAAGCCGCCGGCATATTGCGGGTAGCGGTCGAACAGATCCATATACGCGCGAAGACCGCCGACGGAATTGCCCATGCTGTGCATGTATTCGCAAAGGACGAACGGCTTTTTCGGGTCGCTTTCGAGATATTTGGCCGCGTCCGTGGGCGTCGCGTACATCCTGCTTTCGAAATCGGATATCCGGTCCTCGTACTTGCGATTGTGAACGACCCCTTCATAGTGCACCGGTCGGGTCGGATCGGTCTTTTTGTAATACTCGTTCATCGCCGCGATGTTCTCGCCGGCGTAGGATTCGTTACCGAGCGACCAAAAGAGAATCGAAGGATGGTTCTTGAGCGTCTCGTACTGGGTGCGGGCGCGGTCGATGACCATCTCACGCCATTGTGGGAAGCTGCCGGGCACATTGTAGGAGCCGTCCTCGCCGCCGAGCTTCTGCCAGGTGCCATGCGATTCCATATTCGTTTCGGCCATCACGTAGATTCCGGCCTCGTCGCACATCCGGTACCATTCAAGCCGGTCGGGGTAATGGCAGGTGCGCACGGCGTTGATATGGTTCGCCCTGATGGCGGCCATATCGGCGTCCATATCCGCCTGCGTGATGGCACGGCCTCGCGTGGCGCTCCATTCGTGGCGGTTGACGCCGAGCAGGAGCAGGCGTTTGCCGTTGAGACGAACGACCTTATCGGCGCCGATCTCGATGCGCCGGAACCCCACGGCCTGCGGCACAACCTCCACAATCTCGCCTTCGGCATTGAACACGGTGAGCGTGAGACGATACAGGTAGGGATTGGCGTGCGACCACAGATGCGGGTTTTTAACGATGCAAGCCGGCCAGTTGGTTTCCCCTTGCGCGTCGATGGTTTCGTCGACGATGACGTTGCCGTCGCAATCGGCCAGTTGCATCGTCACCTTGGACCCGTTTTGCACCGGCGTTAGCCTGGCACCGACGTTGAGCACGCCGGTATGGTCATCGTCTTTCAGGACCGGCCTGACGTCCAGATCCTCGACATGCGTTTCAGGAAGCGACAACAGGCTCACCGGACGGAAGATGCCGAAGAAACGGAAGAAATCCTGATCCTCGATCCAGCTGGCCGTGCAATGCCGGAAAACCGCCACGGCGATGAGGTTCTCACCGACATGGGCATACGGACTCAGATCGAAAGTGCTGGGAGTGAACGAATCCTCGGCATACCCTACGAATTGCCCGTTGCACCACAGGTAAAACGCACGTTCCACCCCCTCGAAACGGATATGCAGCGGACGCTCGGCCCAGCTTCCGTCAAGGATGAATATATTACGATAGAGACCTACCGGGTTGTCTTTCGCCTGCGAAAAACTGCCTGCCTGCGGATCTTCCGGCGGGGTCGTGTACGCAGGACGCCTGAAAACGGAACCTTCCCACGGATAAGCGGTGTTGGTGTATTCGACTTGCGCATAACCGGAAAGTTCAATATGCCCGGGAACCTCGATAAGCCCGAACCCCTCGCTCGAGGCATCCGGCAGATAGAACCCATCCGGGATAAGCGCGGGATTGTCCACGTACGAGAATCGCCATTGGCCGTCAAGAACGCGGACAAGGCTCGACCGGCCTTCATCCGCCTCCTGAATATTGGCGTAACAGCAGTGATCGGAATGCGCGGGTAATTCATTGATCCTGAACGTCTGCGGCTCGTCAAGCCATGTCAACGATGGTTCCATATATTTCTTTTCTGTAGGATACAGCTGTTTTCAGGGTGCCACAGCACATGGAACGACGGTTCTAGAACAGCCCCTGCAAATCCCCTCGGTCGAGGGCCTCGTGGTAAAGATGGTCGAACACCGCTCCGCCATGGTGGATGCCGTCGTGCTGATACTCATTGGTAACCCAGGCGTGCGAGTTGCCCACGCGCGAAAGCGTGTCGAGCTGCATGCCGGAATCGACGTACATGTCATCGAAATAGACCGCGGCCTGAAGCGGGACCTCGTTACGACCCAGCTGGGTGGCGTCGTAGACCTTGCCGAAACGGGTATCGCCCATCAGCTCCTCGACCGCGGGCTTGAACGGACGCAACGCACGCTCCTGGTCGTACATCCACGGGAACATCGCCTCGCCGGTAAACAACAGCGGCCGACGATCGACATCGAACTCAGGATGCTCGTCACGCACCTGCTGAGCCGCCCATCCGATTGGCTTCTCGAGTTCGCCATCAGCATAGATGAACTCCTGCAACGGCCAATACAGAGGGGTGGAGGATGTCGCTTCCATCACGGATTCAAGGAACTGGTCAGACAGCGGGGAATGGCTGTTGGCCGTCCCGTCTCCGGCGGCGAACGCAATGTCCACCAACCAGTGCAGGCGCTCCGGGCTGGGCTGCATACCGAAATCGCTGCCCAGGGTCTGCAGGCGCTCGACGGTCAACGGATCGCCATTGGGCAGAGTGACCGGGGAATTCCTTTTAGCCGCAATGATATGGTCGGCCACAGCTGCCACACGCTCGATATCCTGCGGATAGCGGCTATAATATATATGCGTTTTGCTGGCCATCCTCGGGAATGTGTGTTCATAGACCTCGCGGGCGTTGGCCGGAATGTGCGGGATACCGCCCATGGTAAAGCTCGCGATCGCCCCTTCGGAACACGAAGAAAGATAGGCAAGAGTGAGAAACCCTCCGTAGCTTTGCCCCAACGTCACCCATTTCCTGCCCCCGAACTCCGTGAGGCGAAGGTGCTCGAAATCGCGGACGATGGAGCCTGCCAGGAAACATTTGAGATATTCCGCCTGGGCGCGCGCACCATCGATACGTTGCATTGCGTTCGAATCGACGCATGAGGAACGCCCCGTGCCCCGCTGATCAGGAAGGATGACACGGAAATGCTTGATGGCCTCGGCAATCCATCCGTCGCTCGACGGGTTCAACGGACGCGGGCCGGCACCGCCGGGACCACCCTGCAGGAAAATCAGCAGCGGCAAATCGTCATGGACATGCTCCGGAGCGGTGACCACGCGATAAAACAGGCTCAGCGACTCGCCCGTGAATCCTTTGCCAGGTTCATTGCCACGCCAGTCAAGCGGCACCTTGAGGGAATGGTCTTCCACAGCAAGTCCAGGTACATAATATTTTGCCAGTAAAGTCATATCTCTCCCTTGAACTTCGGCAACCCTTCGGGTGTACTGTACAACGACCATGTTTCGTATTCCATACAAACATCCATTATTCGACTAATAAATATCATATATGAAATACACTTCGCTGTCATTATACATAGTTCTCCTTGATTGGAATAGCCTTTCAACATAAAACCCAAAAGGAAGGTTGCGTTCATCGGTTTCAAACCCTCGAAATACGTTCACCCTGAGATTTCTCAGGCTTAAAACCAAACGTCATTCCCGAGTACGATACCGAAGGCGATTGTCCTGCGATAGTCTTGGAACCATGAACAAGATACGGCGGTTCGGCAAGTGGCTGGCGCATAACCCGTTGGTCGGGGATGTGCTGCTGGCGCTCGTCGCGTTGTTTTTCGCGCTTGTCAGCACCACCACCGATGAAGGCGGGCTGTGGGTCAGCTATAGCGAGGGCTGGCAGTTCGTATGGTCGTGCGCGCTGATCGTGCCGATCGTCTTCCGCCGCCGTTACCCACAGGGCGCCGCCCTGGCATTCGCGGGTCTCGCCGTCCTGCAGCTGCTCACCGGGCCGGGCTACGTCTTCGGCGACATTCTCGCCGTGGTGATGCTGTATTCGGTCATCGTCTACGGCGACCCGTCGCACAGCAAGGCCTTCATCGTTCTGGCGTTCGTCATCGGCGGCGCGGCGGCTCCGATCATCGCTTGGGGCATGGAGATCGGCCCTCTGTACAATCCCATGCATGCAGGCGATTCGGAAAGTTGGGTCTATTATTCCTGCCATACCGCCTATACTTCCGGCCTTACCCCCTCGTGCGGCGCAAACCTTTTCGGCACCGCACTTTTCCTATTCGTCTGCATCGTCACCGTACTGGTCGCCGCCTGCTTCATGGGCTATCGCTCACGGATAAGGCTCGCCACCGCGTCCTGCTGCGCGAACGTAACGAGGCGTTGGCCGCACGCGAACAGGAGAATCTCGACATCGCACGCACCGCCGAACGCGCGCGCATCGCCCGCGACATGCATGACATGGTGGCCCACACGCTTTCCACCATCATCATCCAGTCGGACGGCGGCAGGTACGCAGGCGCGAAAGACCCGGCAAAAGCGCGGGAAATCATGGAGACCATTCGACATGAATCGCAACGCGCCCAGCATGATATGGACGGGCTTTTAAGCGCGTTCGGCGGAATCTCGCACGCCGGGTATGGCGATATTGCGGGGCTTGTCAAGCAAGCCAATGTAACCGCACAGACCACCAACGGAAACGTAATACACACTGTCGGCGGCAACACCAGCCCGCAACCGGAACGACTGGGCGATAAGGCGCAATCCGCCATCTACCATGCCGTGCTGGAGGCGCTGACCAACGCCCGCAAATACGCCGGCAAAGGCGTTACCGTTGAAGTCAAGGAGACTTGGAGCGATAACGGTCTGCATTTGACCGTGCGCGACAACGGCAATGGCGCCGCGGCAACGCTTGACGGGCATCGACCCGGCTACGGGATCACCGGCATGCGCGAACGCATCGAGGCCGTGGGCGGAATAGTTGCCGCCGGACCTCGCGTGGGAGGCGGCTTCGAGGTCGACATAGATTTGCCGTTTGACAGAACCTCAAAGGCATCATCCGAAACGGCATCGCCGTCCAAAGCGACATCACCGACCGACACAGCGCAGTCATCGCAAACCAGGTCTTTGCCTCAAACGACACCAACGTCGCAGGCAGACCCTTCGTTTCAAACAGCATCCCCGTCGCCGGCAAAACCATTATCCCAAGCAGTATCGCAGTCACAAGCAGAGAAAAAAATCCGCCGGCCGCATTTCCGCCGAGGCAGTTACGAGTTCGGTTTACAGGAAACCACTGGATTCCGGACTCGCCGACGACGAACCATGCAATGCGACACCCACCAAACGTAATGCAGAACCATATGGGATTCAAAGCCTCGAAGCAAACGAACAACAACCAAACGGCATCGAGGTCCATCACCGTTCCCGCCGCTTCAATCTCCAGGCACACGCAAACGGCTCCACTGCGGAACCGGCAACCCAGCAGGCTGCGGCTCGCCTCAACTGGGCTGAACGCCTATCGGAATTCTTCGCGAGACATTATGTACTCTCCGACGCCATCATCGCGTTGGCGCTGATGGCCATCATCTTCTCTTGGAGCGTGATGACGTTCCGATACGACGACGGCAGCCACATCATGATGCTCGGCACCTCGGCCCACGCTTCCACACTTGTGCTGAATATCGCGGATATCGTCGTCAGCTTGGTCGTGTTTGCAACCCTGGCGCTTCGCCGGCGTTTCCCACAAACCGCGGCAGCCGTCATGGTCGTTGCGGCGACATTCTCGCTGTGCTTTCTGCGAGGACATACCATCCGCCGTGTTCTACGCACCGATATCGCTCTATTCGGTGTGCCTGTACGGCAAGGGGCATTCCCGCCGCTGGGCAAGCATAGCCGCAGTGGCGGGATCGGTGATGTTCGGTATCCGCTTCAGCGGTTCGTTCGTCGGCTATCCGACGCTGGTCGATTGGGTAATGAACCGGCAGCAATACCCCGGGGTTTACGGGACACGAGGCAGCTATCCTCACGAAATCGTCGGGTTCATATTCCTTGCGCTGGCGATATGCGCAGTGGCCATCGGAGCCGCACTTTGGGTGCGGGCCAGCGGCACAAATGCCATGGTGCTCGAGGCCCGACACCAGGCGTTGGAAGCGGAATCAAAACGCAGGTTCGGGCGGCCAACCACGAACGCGAGCGCATCGGGGCGCAGATCCGTGGCGAGGTCAGCGAAACGTTGGCCGTGGTCATCGACAAGGCCGACGCGGGCATCGCCATGCTCGACCGGGACGCGGCGGCAGGCGTCGCTACCTCCTCGGAGGCCATCGTCGAGGCGTTCCGTTCCATCGGCGAGCAGGGACGCGAGTCGCTGGCCCACATGCGCTCACTGCTGCGCGTGCTGCGCGAAACCGGCGGCAGCGACGACAACCCGGCCGTCTCCCAACCGCTGCTGCACCCTATCACAGGGATGAAAAGCAAAGAAGACTAGGCAAGACTTCCTTCATTTATCACCATTGACCATTATTCGTGATCAAAAAATCATCGAAATAAGAAGTCATCTGCGGTGATATTTCGTAGCATTATTGATCATATAGCCTCAAGCTTTGCCGCCGCGTCTTGCTAACCTTGCAAGTATGAGTGAAACAGCGCCTATCCAAGTCCTTATCGCCGACGATCAGGAGCTGGTGAGGGCGGGTTTCGCCATGGTCATCGATTCACAGGACGATATGCAGGTGGTCGGGCAGGCTTCCAACGGCGCCGAAGCGGTGTCGCTGAGTCTTGATCTCCAGCCGGATGTGGTGCTGATGGATGTGCGCATGCCCGGCACCGACGGCATCGAGGCAACCAGGCTCATCATCGATGCGGAACGCGAGGCAGGCAACGACGTCCCCAAAACGCACGTCATCATCTTGACGACCTTCGATCTCGACGAATACGTGATGAGCGCCATCGACGCCGGAGCCTCAGGGTTTCTGTTGAAAGACACCGAACCGGAGACACTGCTTTCCTCGATCCGAACGGTTTATCAAGGCAACGCCATCATCGCCCCGACAGCCACCAAACGGCTTATCGAGAAGATGGTCGACGGCGAGTTGGGAGCAACGCGCGCGGCGGCAAAAGGTCCGTCAATGCCGACAATGGCGGAAATGCTCAAAATAACGGCAATACAAACAATGTCGGAGGTTACCACAGCGGAAGCAATAATAATACAACCAACATCGGTTCCGCCTCAGAACCGAACGGCAGCGATTACTTCAATGGTTTGAATGGCGACAACCTTAACACCCAGGTTTCGCAGCAAGACACCAGCAACACACCGCTTCCCTACCACGACCCAGCGGCCGATACACTGACCGACCGCGAACGCGAGGTCCTGGTCGAAATCGCGCATGGCCTGTCCAACCAGGAGATCGCCGACAAACTGTGCATCAGCCTGCCCACCGTCAAGACTCACGTCGCTCATATCTTGCAGAAAACCTATTCGCGCGACCGCGTTCAGGCCGTCGTCTTCGCCTACGACAACAAGCTCGTCTGACTGTTAGCACGGAAAATCTTATTCCACGAAATCAGGTTTCCGTACTACTCAAATCAACGACTCCAGATTCGAGAATCCCCGAATTCCGCCATTCCTTCCATACGCACGGAACGAAATCACAGCACGGGACACTTTTTAGATGCGGAATTCGTTTCCGTCCCGCAAGAGCACAGCATTACACACAATCTATCGATGATTGCCATTCCGTGCTCCCGTCAGCATTTTTACGCTATCGTTCGCAAGCTCTTCCAACGAAAAAGCGGTCCGCCCGAGACTGGAATACCAGTATCGAACGGACCGCGACTGTTACGAGGCGGATGCCTGTCGCACTCGCCAGATGTCTATGCTTCGGCGAGCGCCTCGACCGGCGGGGTCTTCACCGCACGTCTGGCCGGCAAGATGCTCGAAGCCAACGCAGCCAGGGCGGCGATCAGCAGGACGATGCCGTTGAACTTCCAGTCGAAGAGGTAGGCCGTCTTGCCGTAGAGGCTGAAGACCATGTAGGAACCGAGCCAGCCGAAGGCGGTGCCGAGGATGACGCCGACCACGCCGGAGACCAGCGCGATCAGGAGCGCCTCGCAGGCCAGTGAGCGACGCAGCTGGCCGCGTGTCATGCCGATGGCACGCAGGGTGGCCGATTCGCGGGTGCGCTCGATCACCGACAGGCTCAGCGTGTTGGCCACGCCGATCAGCGCGATGAGCACGGCGACGGCGAGCAGGGCGACCAGCACCCTCATGATGGTGTCGATCTGCGTGTCCCAGGTGACGCGCTCGGAAATCGGGCCGGAGATGTTGACGCCATCGGTGGATCCCAACGCATCCTGCACCGCTGCGAACGTATCCGCAACGCTTGACGCGTTCATGTCGAATTTCGTCAAAAGCATGTGTCCGTCGCTTTTGACGTTGCTGCCGGTAAGCGTCGACTGGTCGACGAAAACGACCATGGAATACATGCTGGTGATACTGCGGAAATCAACTTGCTTGACCTTCATCGCAGGCAAATCGACATGGTTCTTGGAACCATCCTTGCCGACGTTGTCGAAGGGTAACGGAGTTGTTGGCAAAGTTGAGCTTCTTGCCGGTTTGGGCGTTGTAAAGCGGAGCAAGGACGGTGCCCGGGGCGATGGTGCCGGAAGAGATATCCGTACGCAGCACCTTCTGCAGGGCCTGCTTGTCGTTGACCGCGACCAGCAATACGCTGAAATCGTGATCAGCGCCCTCGTTCTTGATGTTCGCCGTGGCGGTGGGCGCGTAGAACGTGTCCGAAATGCCCTTGATCTTGGCGACCTTGTCGGCGGTGCGCTGGCTCAGTCCATTGCCTTCCGCCGCCATGTCGACGCTGTAGTGGGCGTCGAGCGTGGAATCCATGGTCTGTTTGCCGCAGGCCGCGCCGGTGGCGATGGTCGAAACCAAGGTGACGCCGATCAGCAGGGCGACGCCGGTGGCGGCGACGCGACGCGGGTTCTTCTGGATATTGCCGTCGGCTATCTTGGCGGACGGGCCGACGTGGGCGACCAGCGCACCGATGCCGCGCATCAGCACCGGCAGCCAGAACGTGGCGGTGACGGCCAGACCGATGAAGAGCAGAGCACAGCCGCCCATGGCGGAGAGCAACGCAAATTCATACTCGGTATCGTTGCCGTTGCGGGCTGTGTGGGTCAATACCTCAGGAATTTTGCTGGCACCGAGCGCGCAACAGACGACACCGACAACGATCATCAAGGTACCGAGCACGCCGCGCACCCTTCCGGCCTTGCGGGTATCGGTGACCTCGATCGGGCGCAGCGCCTCAAGCGGGGTCACGGCCGTGGCGGAGCGCGCGGAGCCGATGGAGGCGAGCACCGTCATGATAATGCCGAAGGCGAGCGGCACTACGATGACCGGCCATGAGATGATGAGTTTCATCGTGGCACCCATATCTCCCAGCGCCACGCCGAACTTGCTCATCGCGCCCATCAATCCGATGGCCACGACCACGCCGAGCGCTGAGGCAATCAGGCCCAAAGTGCCGGCCTCAAAAAGCACGGAACGGTAAAGCTGCCCCTTCTTTGCGCCGATGGTGCGCAGCAGGGCAAGCGTGCGGCGACGCTGGGCGATCAGCACCTGGAAGGTGTTGGCGATGACCAAGGCGGCCACGAACATGGCAAGGATGCCGAAGACCAGAAGGAAGATCTTCACCGGCGAGCTTCCGTTGGAACTCAGCTGCTTCAGCTCCTCGTCGCCCAGATGCTGACGGGTATCGACGGCGAACTTCTTGCCGAGGACCTGCTTGGCTTGCGGAATGGCCGTCGAAGCCTTGGACGAATCCACATTGAACAGCAGACCATTGGAGGGAACGTCATTGAAGGAATCGACATGGTAGAGATCCGTCAGCACCTGTGGAGAGACCAGCGTCACTCCACCATACGTGGTGTAGCTGCCGCTCTCGTCTCTGGTAAGGCCCACCAAGGTCGCCTTGGCGCTAGGCGCATTGCTGGAACCGCCCTCAGAAAGGGTAAGTTTGAACGTATCACCAATCTTCAGGTGCATTTTATCGGCCATCTTCTCGGGGATGGCGGCCTCGTCGGATTTGACGGGATTATGGCCTTTTACCACCTCAACCGGCTGAAGCCTGTCGCTGGTGGAGCCCAGACCGTACATAGTGGTGGACGAATCATCGCCCTTCTTGACATGACCATCGCCATAGACCAAGGGCTGGGTTGCCGTGACACCGTTCACCTTCTCAATCTCGTCGGTCTTGAAAGTGCCGACGACCGGTGGGTCGTCATCGCTGTAGGTGCTGCTGTCGCCGCCGTTCGTGTCTTTGAGCATCGCCACGTAGTCGGCCTGCATGAAACGCGAGGTCAGCTGCGTGCGCAGCGAGTCGTCCATCGCGTTGCCGAACAGGAAGGTCGCGGCGATGAAGGCGGTGCCGATCAGGATGGCGATGCCGGCGGGAATGAGCATCTTCCCGTTCTTTTTCATAAGTTTAAGTGTTACTGAGAACATCTTTGGTTCCTTTTGCTTTCGTTCTACAAGTTCGTTTGCCGGTATTTTTAGAAGAGGACGTTCGCTGCGTTTCGATTGTGGTTTAATCGTTGCTTGAATATGTTGCGGCCATGATTACCGCCATTTGACGAGGACGTCATGATATCGAAACGAATCCAAAAGACCATACAAAACTCAACGACGCCGACTCTCCGGATTCACCTGGCGACTTGCGCGTGCTTCGGCTTGCCATCCATCAACTGGCTCATCGTGGGAGCCGCCCCCTGCCGGGCGGCGCGTTCGCTTTCCTCCATCAGCAACTCGCTCATGTGTTCGGCGGTCGGGTGCTCAACGTCGGCGACGATGCGACCGTCTGCGAAGACGATGGCGCGGTCGGCATAGGAGGCGGCCACCGCGTCATGGGTGACCATGACCACGGTCTGCCCGAACTCGCGCACGCTGCGCTTGAGGAAGCTCAGGACCTCGGCGCTGGAAACGGAATCGAGGTTGCCGGTCGGTTCGTCGGCGAAGACCACCTGCGGCTTGGAGATCAGCGCACGGGCGATGGCGACGCGCTGCTGCTGACCGCCGGAAAGCTCGTTCGGACGGTGCTTAAGACGTTGTGTCAAACCGAGGGTTTCGACCAACGTGTCGAACCATTTCCTGTCGACCTTGTCACCGGCCAGCGTCAGGGGCATCACGATGTTCTGCTCGGCGGTGAACATTGGCAACAGGTTGAAGCTTTGGAAGATGAAGCCGATCTCGTTGCGACGCAGCATGGTGAGCTGGTTGTCGTTCATCTTGGTGATGTCTTGGCCGCCTAAGATGACGCGACCGCTGGTCACCGAATCAAGGCCTGCGAGCGTATGCATCATCGTCGATTTGCCGGAACCGGAGGGGCCCATGATGGCGGTGAACTTGCCCTTTTCGAAACCGACGTTGACATTGCGCAACGCGTGCACCACGTTCTCGCCCTTGCCGTAGTCCTTGACCAGGTCGATGGCTTCGACCGCGAATTCCTTGCGCTGCTGGGGCTGAGATTGGGGCTGGACTGGGCTCTGCTGCACCGGCTGCTGAGGCTGAGTTTGGGCCTGCGTCGGCGGGAACAACGGCGACTGAGGCTGTACTTGTTGGAATTGCGACTGTTGCTGTTGCGCTGGCTGTGAAGGCTGCTGGTACACCGGCGGATACTGCTGGGGCTGAGCCTCTGTCTGTTGTAGACGCTGCTGCGTTTGCGGCGGGACGAAAGAAGGTGTTGGAACGTCGGTATTCGGCGCGGCTGCAGGGTTATCTTGGTTTGTGCCGCCGCCCAAGTCCGGATTGATGATGTTCAGGAACTCGTTGCCGGCATTGCCGCCGTAGAAGCTGTTGGGGTTCATGTGGACTCCTTTGTTGAGGTCACTGCTTGTCTGATACCTCAGATTCTAAAAGAATCCGCCCGCATCCCCCATCGTGCGCAGGAATGAATTTTCAGCGTATAGCCGTGTCCGCAGGATTTGAACACCATCGTTCGAAAGGATGAGACGAGTGAAGAAATGAACATGCGAAAGGGCGAATACCGGAATCATTCGGTATCCGCCCTTGGTATCTCAACCGCCTTATTTGGCCAGGCCGGAGGCACGAACCGCCTCGAAGCCACCCCTCAGATCGTCGAGGATGTCATCGATGTATTCGGTGCCGATCGACAGGCGAATGGTGCCTGGGTGGATGCCTTGGCTCTCCAGCTCCTCGCGCGTCTCCTGGGCGTGGGTGGTGGAGGCCGGATGGACCACAAGGCTCTTGACGTCGGCGACATTGGCCAGCAGGCTGAACAGATGCAGATTGTTGATGAACACGCGTGCCGCGTCCTTGCCGCCTTTGATGTCGAAGGTGAAGATCGAGCCGGCTCCGTTCGGGAAGTACTTCTCATAGAGCTCATGGTCGATGCGGCCGGGAATCGAGGGGTGCGAGACGGATTCGACCTCGGGGACGGTGCGCAGGTATTCGACCACCTTGAGGGCGTTCTGAACGTGACGCTCGACGCGCAGCGACAGCGTCTCGGTGCCCTGCAGCAACAGCCACGCGGCGAACGGGCTGATGCAGGCGCCGGTGTCGCGCAGGAAGATGGCGCGGGCGCGGGTGACGAAGGCCGTGGAGCCCAGCGCCTCGTAGAAATTCATGCCGTGATAGGAGGGGTCCGGCTCGGTAAGTGTCGGGAATTTGCCCGGCACCTCGGCCCAGTTGAAGTGGCCGCCCTCGACGATCAGGCCGCCCAAGGTCGTGCCGTGTCCGCCGATGAACTTGGTGGCCGATTCCACCACGATGTCCGCGCCATGCTCGAGTGGGCGGAAGAGATACGGGGTGGCGAAGGTGTTGTCGACGAAGACGGGAAGATGATGGGCATGCGCGATCTTGGAGATGGCCTCGAAATCAGGCAGGTCGGCGTTGGGGTTGCCGAAGGTCTCGAAGTAGACGAGCTTCGTGTTGTCCTGAATAGCGTCTTCGAAGTTCTGCGGATCGGCCGGGTCGACGAAGGTGGTGGTGATGCCGTCGCGCGGCAGGGTGTGGCGCATCAGGTTGAAGGTGCCGCCGTAGATGTGCGAGGAGGAGACGATGTGGTCGCCGGTCTGCGTGATGTTGCGCAGCGCCGCTTCGACCGCGGCCGCCCCGCTGGCCAGTGCGAGCGCCGCGGTGCCGCCTTCGAGCGCGGCCATGCGACGTTCGAAGACATCCTCGGTCGAATTGGTCAGGCGCCCGTAGATATTGCCCGGATCCTCAAGCGCGAAGCGCGCCTCGGCATGGTCGAAATCATGGAAAACGTAGCTGGTGGTGGCGTAGATCGGCACCGCGCGCGCATCGGTGGCGGGGTCGGCCTCCTCCTGGCCCACATGCAGCTGCAGTGTCTCGAAATGATACTTCTTCGGTGCGGTCTCGTCGCTCATAACGGCTCCTTTGATATACGCGAATGCACAATATGGTTATCCCAAGTTTGAGCGTAAACCGGCAGGACACGCACGGCAAGCGCGACGCTATCCCGGTAATCTATAACGCCTTGAAACTCTTAGGAATTCCGCCATTCTTTGCACAACAGATTAGTCAAAAATCGACCATTTACCATCGTTGACGATATGCCGTGCTTTACCCCGTTCCCGCCTTAGATGGCATCAACATCAAATCAGTTTCTCCTGATCTTGACGCCAAGTAACCCGTTCTGCGCAAAATCGATGGCTATTCCCCGGCAAACTTCCATCCATCACATCATCTTGCGGACGAAACGGGGCGTGTCCGTCGCCACAAGCGCTAGAGTCGTTACCAGCGACGTCACAGGCAATCCCGCCCGCGACGGACGCCGATATTATTCATAGACTTTCTGAAAGGTCATGAAATGCAAGAAGATACGACGCTCTATGAGCGCGACCCCAAATACATCCCCCGCGTGGCTGCCGTGCACGATATGTGCGGCTACGGCAAATGTTCGCTGACCGCCGCGATTCCGATTCTTTCGGCGTGCGGTTGCGACGTGTGCCCGGTGCCGACGGCCCTGTTTTCGGCACACACCAAGTTCCCGGTCTACACCTTCCACGACACCACCGATATTCTTTCCGACTATCTCGACGCCTGGCAGAAGGTCAACGTCGATCTTGACGGCATCTATTCCGGCTTCCTCGGTTCGGCCGAACAAGTGGACCTCATCAAGCGCTTGTACCGCGAATACCCGAAAGCGCTGCGGCTGGTCGACCCGGTGATGGGCGACGGCGGGCAGATGTACCCGACCTACTCCACCGAGATGTGCGATGCCGTCAAGACGCTGGCGGACGGCGCCGACGTGCTGATGCCGAACCTCACCGAGGCATCCATCCTCACCGGACGCGACTACCCGGGCCAGAACCTGAGCGATGACGAGGCGACCGATTGGGTCGGCGCACTGCTTGATATGGGAGCGAAGAACGTCGTATTGAAGGGCATCGACCGCGGCGACGGCAAGCTGCGCAATTTCGTGGGCAGCGCCAGCACCGGGGCTTCGGCACGCGTCGAACTCGCCCACGACAAGCTGCCCTACATGATCCACGGCACCGGCGACGCCTTCGCCTCGGCGTTGTGCGGCGCGGTGATGGCCGGCAAGACGCTTGGCGAGTCGGCTCAGGTGGCCGGCGAATTCGTGCGTCACGCCATGGAGTCCACCCGCAACCAGCCCGATTTCGAGAATCGCGGCGTGAGCTTCGAACTTGATCTGGGTGAGCTCACCGGGCTCGTCGGCTGAACTTCGATTTCGACATTAATCGCCGGTTAGTCCGTTGCACATTTCGGCTTTGATTTCGAAATTCGCAGCTTGACCGGTTTGGAATTGATATTGTCCCCATATTTCGGCAGTCTTTTATTGCTCCGCCGGAATATGGGGACAATTTTTATGTCGTTTTATTCGGCGACAGAATATCCGAAAACGGATATCGCATTCCCCGACTTCCTCATTTCTGTTATTTCGTCAAATCGCCAAGACGATTTCACTATCAAGTCTCAAACGAGGCACCTGTTTTCACGACGACATTCAACGGTGATCTTTGATTATCAACGACCGATGATTCCAAGGTGTGGATGGATTCGTGCATGCTTTTGATCTCCTGCACAGGGTTCTCCACAAAGAGGATGATTGCCGGCAGACTTTTCCACCGCTTGGACCACGACTTACGCACACGCTCCCGAAATCGTCCACAACGTTAGCCACAATCGCATTACGTCATGTTGAGTTACCCACAGAAACGCCGAGAAAAATGAAAAGGCCTATCATTCGACCACCGTGCCCGTTTTTTACACGCTAAAAACGCGAACCATGCAACACTGAAATACATGGACACAAACATTTCGACAGTACAAAAATACAGGTCCGCTGCATCCTTCGGCGGCGGCATCGACCTGAGCGACGTGGCTTCGGAAGGTCTGCTGGCACAGCTCGAAGAGCAACTGGCTATGCCCGACCTTTCGTCCAAGCAACTGGGCGCCATCGGCGAACAGTATGCGGCGGCATGGCTGACGCAGCTCGGCTGGCACGTACTGACCAGAAACTGGAGTACCCGCTTCGGCGAGTTGGACATCATTATGATGACCCCGGACCATATCGTGGTGTTCGTCGAGGTGAAAACCCGACGAACGCAACGTTACGGCACCCCACAGGAGGCCATTACCCCGCACAAACAGGCCAACCTCCACCACGCGGCAGCACTGTGGCTTGCAGGGCCCGGCAAGTCGATACGGAGAACCGGCATCCGCTTCGACGCCATGTCGATCCTGCTGCAAGGCAACAGACCGAGAATCCAACACATACCGGGGGCGTTCTGATGGCCATCGGGACGGCAATGTCGGTCGGATTGGTGGGGTTGAAGGCCAATGCCATCCAAATGCAGGCCTTCATCTCACCGGGACTGCCGTATTTCTCAATCATCGGCCTGCCGGATGCCTCACTGAGCGAAGCTCGCGAACGGGTGAAGTCCGCCTGCCAAGCCAGCGGATTCAGTTGGCCGGAGACCCGGGTGACGGTCAACCTCTCACCGGCCTCCCTACCCAAACGCGGCTCGTCGCACGACACGGCCATCGCCGTTTCCGTGCTGAGTGCGGCCGGCGTCATTCCCCACGATTGCCTGGCGGACACCATAGTGCTCGGCGAACTCAATCTCGACGGTTCGGTGCTCCCGGTCAAAGGTGTTCTGCCAATCGCCCTTTACGCCCGGGACCACGGCATCGACCAGATCATCGTGCCGCAGCGCAATGTCGAGGAAGCCGAACTGGTCGAAGGACTCGACGTGACCGGCATTCGCCATCTAGGCGAGCTCATTGAACTGATGGGGGGCGAGGCGAAATACCGAATCTGCGAAACCAGCATCCCCGCCGGTCAAACAGCCAACGAGGATGAATCGAGCCTCACTCCGCCCGTCGGCGACATGGCGGAAGTCATAGGGCAGGAACGCACGAAATGGGCACTTGAAGTGGCCGCCGCCGGCGGTCATCATCTGCTGATGACCGGGCCACCCGGCTCAGGCAAAACCATGCTCGCCTCACGTATGCCGGGCATCATGTGTCCGCTCAACGAGCAGGAACAGCTTGAAGTGGCATCGATACGTTCGCTATGCGGAACCCTGCCGAATTATGGCATCAGCGATGTGCCGCCGTTCGAAGCCCCGCATCACACCGCCTCCACGGCGTCGCTGGTCGGCGGCGGATCCGGCATCGCCACCCCGGGAGCCATCACTCGGGCTCATCGCGGAGTGCTGTTCATGGATGAGGCGCCGGAATTCTCCCCTCGTTCGCTGCAGACCCTGCGCGAGCCTCTGGAAAGCGGATACGTGGCGCTTTCACGTTCCAAAGGAACGACCTACTACCCCGCCAATTTCCAGCTCATCATGGCCGCCAACCCTTGCCCGTGCGGTTATGGGTATGGTGACGGCTCGCGCTGCACCTGCAAGGAAAAGGATCGCATCCGGTATTTTTCCAGACTTTCCGGGCCCATCCTCGACCGCATCGATATCCAGGTCGAAGTGCCTCCGGTGGAACACCTGATGACACAGAGCTCGCAGCCGCAGACCACCAGCGAACAGATGCGGCACAAGGTCACCGACGCCCGACGCACCGCTCAGGAGCGCTTCGCCGCCTATCACTGGACCTGCAACGCGCAGGCCTCCGGAACATGGCTGCGTGCGAACACCTCGAAGGCCGCTCTCGTCCTCATCGACCAAGCGTTGAAAAACGAACGGCTGAGCCTGCGCGGAGCCGACCGAACGCTGAGATTGGCATGGACTCTCGCAGACCTGGGCGGCAAAACGACACCAGGCCGCGAAGAGATGATGCAGGGTATCGCCCTACGAACGAAGGAGTCATAATGAGTGACCATAACGAGACCGTGAATTCGTCGGATCCCCGCCAAATCACGGCAACGGGAGCCATTGCCACGATATCCGGCGGGCCGATAACAACGACATCGATGAATCCGTCCGCCGCATCATCGCCCTACGGGCCATCGAACACGGCCGCTTCAAGCGAAGAAGCAGCCGTCAAGCCGCTGATCGATGACGACACCTTGGCACGGGCCATCCTGACCTTCTGCATCGACAGCGCCGACGCCCTGCTCTTTGCCACCATCAAAGGTGCCGGCGACGCCACCACCGCTTTACGCCTGATCGCCGACGAACAAGGAGGTACGGCCAACCGCAACCGGCTCGACGAGGTTTTCGCCGCAGGAACGGCCAAATGGGGCAGAAAAGTCAACGCACGCGGGATGGGTTCGTTTCACCATCGTTTGCAACGTTGGCGGGAGAGACTCCACCAATTGCCGTCAGATGCCATGGACGAGCTCAAAACATGGTTCACCAAGAACGGATCGCAATGGATCATCGGACCGGCCAGCCCCTTCTGGCCGACTCAGCTCGATGACCTCTCCATCAGAAAAGACTGGGCCTCACCGTTGTGCCTATGGGGCATCGGCGACCCGGCGGCGTTGACGAGCTGCCCGCAACCGTTGGCCGTCGTCGGCTCACGAAGCGCCGACGATTACGGACGATACGTGGCCAAAACCGTGGCCAAAAAAGCCGCGGAGCAAGGGCATCTCGTGGTTTCCGGAGGGGCGTTCGGCATCGATGCCGCAGCACATTGGGGCGCACTCGACACCATGAGCGGCATCGGCGAAGAGCAAAGCGGACGGACCGTAGCGGTGTTCGCCGGAGGACTCAACCATATCGGCCCCGAACGCAACCAGCCCTTGTTCGAGCGTATCAAAGCCAACGGCGGCGCACTCGTCAGTGAGCTTTGTCCAGACACCATCCCTGAGGCGAGACGGTTCCTTTTGCGCAACCGCATCATCGCGGCCCTGGCCTCCTCCGTCGTCGTCGCGCAGGCGCGCAGCCGATCGGGAGCATTGAATACAGCCAATTGGGCAGCGGAATTGGGACGCCAGGTCTATGCGGCTCCGGGCAATATCAACATCCCCGGCAATACGGGATGCAATTGGCTGATCCGCGATCAGCGGGCCATCATCCTCACCTCGGTCAATGCCATCGAAGACATCTGCCATGAGGACATGCACCGAAAGCAATGCATATTGACAATAAAGCATTGTCGAAACCAGATAGCGGAACGGCAGAAAACCAAACGAAACCGATGATTGCACATCGGCCCGTAAGCACGGGAAAGGAAAACGATGAATCCTTTGATCATCCGCAACGGCAACCTCACGATTCAAATGCCGAACGAACCGATACCACCCTGCAAGTCCCCTTGCTTGGCAACACGACTTCGCAACCTTCCCAAGGAGATACGGCAACCCAACGTCGTGCGTCCGTGCTGCCGCTGCCGCAACCGTCAACGTCCAAGAGCAAACCCACCGCCAAGCAACAGGAGGTGCTGACCGCGATTCGCTGCTGCCGAAGACGAGGCAATGCGGCCACCCATGAGGCCATCCTCTCGATGCTTAACACACCGCGTTCTGCCGGAAAGCATCAATCAGAAACACGGAATCCGAATGACACCGCAAAGCAAAGGGGCGAATCATGGAATATCGGCAAACTGGAAAGCGAGCTCGGCGAAATGGAGCTTTATGGCATCATTCGAGCGAAATCAGGCACCGTTCAGATTGTCGGCAACCACGGGATGAATCACAAGAACCGCAAAGAAGCTATATGAAAATCGAACCGGGCAACCGGCAACGCCGTCTCAGCATTGCCATTGGCAACGCCGAAGATCGACCACCCAACCCTCTTCACCGGCGTTTTCATGCTTGGGCGCGGGAGGCAGAAATGACACGCCTTCATCCTCAAGCAACGCCCGCTGGCGGTCAGGACCGCCGAACGCGAATCCCGGGGCCAACGAACCGTCGCGGAAAACGACGCGGTGGCACGGAATCACGCCGGGCTCAGGGTTGCAATGCAGCGCATACCCCACAAACCTCGCGTTGCGCGGATTGCCCGCGAGCGCCGCCACCTGGCCGTACGTGGCCACCTTGCCTTCGGGAATTTTCCGGACGACATCGTAGACACGTGCATTGAATGCTCCACTCATATCCCCCATGGTACAAACGCCCACCCAACAACGGGAAGAGCTCACCTACCACGTTCCTGCATACGCTCTTGCTGGCCTTGTGCCATAATCGGGGGTATGAGTCCAGAGCAAGTTGAAGACATATACGACGCGGTGATCATCGGTGCGGGGGCGGCCGGATTGTCTGCGGCACTGGGAATCTTAAGAACCGAGAAAATCAAGGAGATGAGCGCCGAAGGCCGTCGCCCGAAACTTCTGGTGATCTCGAAACTGCAGGCCCTTCGCTCGCATACCGGTTCAGCTGAAGGCGGCATCGCGGCCAGCCTCGGCAATGTCGAACACGATGACTGGCATTGGCATTATTACGACACCGTCAAGGGCGGCGATTGGCTGGTCGACCAGGACGCGGCAAAGATACTGGCGCAATACGCTCCGCAGACAGTCGTCAATCTCGAACGCAGCGGCGTGGCGTTCTCGCGCACGGCGGACGGGCATATCGCCCAACGCAAATTCGGCGGGCACACCAAAGACTACGGCAAGGCGCCCGTGAGGCGCGCGGCGTATGCGGCCGACCGCATCGGCCACCAAATTCTCTACGCCCTGTGGCAGCAGTGCATCGGCGCAGGAGTGCAGTTCGCGGAGGAATGGTACGTCACCGACCTGGTCTTGGACGACAGACGCGACAGGGCTTGCGGCGTGGTCGCATTCGACACCCACACCGGCAAGACCCATGCCATCGCCTCCCGTAACATCCTGATGGCGACCGGCGGCGCCGGACGGCTGTTCCACACAACCTCGAACTCCTGGGATCTGACCGGCGATGGCATGGCGTTGGCGCTCAAGGCCGGGCTGCAACTCGAGGATTGCGAGTTCGTGCAGTTCCACCCCACCGGACTGGCGCACACCGGCATCCTTCTTTCCGAAGCCTCACGAGGCGAGGGAGGCATCCTTCGCAACGCCGACGGCGAGGCATTCATGGCCCGATACGCCCCGGAACACAAGGATCTGGCGGCGCGTGACGTGGTCAGCCGTTCCATCATGGCCGAAGTCGACGCAGGACGCGGCGTGGCCGACCCCAAGGAGCCGAACGGACCCAAGGACTGTGTGTGGCTCGATATGACCGGCATTGACAAGGCTCATATGCTGGAGGTCCTTCCGCAGGTGGTTGAGACCATCCGCGATTACGCAGGCCTTGACCCGAGCAAGGATTGGGTACCCGTCAAACCCACCGCGCATTACACTATGGGCGGCATTCCCATCACCACCGACGGCGAGGTCTATCGTTGGCAGGACGGCAACCGTCAGATCGTGCGCGGGCTCTACGCGGCCGGCGAATGCTCCTGCGTCAGCGTGCATGGCGCGAACCGACTGGGCGGCAACAGTCTGCTCGACGCCTGTCTCTTCGGCACCCGAGCCGGCGAGTCCATCGCACGACGCATCGCCGGAGAACAGAACGATGCAGCCGCCGACGAGCAATCATCTGATGCCCAAAACCAGAATACGGTACGACTGACAACGGATAAACGCAACGCTTCAATCAAAACCTTAATGGCATCATCCATTGACGATGATGCCGATGCCGAAAACGCTGACGCTGATTCCCACAGCGAAGCCATCAGCAGCGGCGAAACAGCATCAGCATCGGCTCAACCGACCTCCGGCGAAACCGATTCATCTCCGGAAAAGGACACAGCCGACAGCACGCCGGATACCGGCAGGGACAACCCCTACCAGCTGCTGGCCGATCTCGGCACGACGATGGAACATGCACTCGCCGTACGATGCGACGCCGACAGCATCGCCAAAGCGCAGCAGACCATCAACGAAAAGCTGCTTCCCCGGGCCACGAGCCTGCACACCCATTCGCGCGCCACGGCCTTCAACCAGGAGCTCACAGCGATATGGGAGGTCCGCAATCTCATCGAACTGGCCCAGGCGATGCTCAACGCCTCGGTCGAAAGGCGTGAGTCGCGCGGAGCGTTCGCCCGTACCGATTTTCCGAAACGCGATGACGAGCATTTCCTGACGCATTCCATGGCCGCCGCCGACGGAACAGTCAGCTGGCAGCCGGTACATATCGTTGATATGCCGCCGAAATCACGCGCATACTAATAGAGTCAGCTCGGCAAAACGCGCCTGTCGAGAGGAAATCCGGCACAACAGGAGAAAATCCTCGGTAGCTTAACGAGACAACAGGCCACGGTTCGTGGCAGACTGACAGGGAAGCACATAACGAAGGCAGCAGCAATGAGTGAAAATGCAGTGCACGGCATGAATGTGACCATACGAATCCAACGGTTCACACCGGTACCGGAACGCGAACATGCCCGCCGCCATTCCTCCAGTCCGTTCGGAGGCAAGGCGCGAGGCGGCAGCCCATTCGGTTCCTCATCGTCACGTCGCCGCATCCGAGGCAAACATTTCACCCAGGATTACCATATTGAGGCACGTGCCGGGCAGACCGTGCTCGACTGCCTTCTCGAGATCAAACGCAACATCGACCCGACACTGGCCTTCCGCTATTCGTGTGGTCATGGCATTTGCGGTTCCGATGCAGTATCCATCAATGGCACACCGACGCTGCTCTGCACTGCCAAGGTGGAGGACTATAACAACCCGACGTCAAGCCAATCCAATGGTGCGAATAGCTCGACCAACGATGGATTCCGCAAGACCACACCTGCAGCCTATGAAGCCGATGCCGGCAATAGCGACTCCGCGGCGGCATCCGGCATCATCGAAATCGCCCCGTTGCCCGGATTCCCTGTGCTACGCGATCTCATCGTCGACATCGACCAGATGATGAACCAAATCAGGAAACTCGAACCGTACTTGAAAGCCGACGGCAAGCTGGCCACCACCACAGACGGCCAGATCGACATGTTCGAATACCTGCAAAAGCCCGAAGAACTCAAGCGTTATGAACTATTGAGCAACTGCATATCCTGCGGGATATGCGAAGGTAGCTGCCCGGTCTACGCCGGCGGCGAGGCGTTCATCGGCCCCGCGGCACTGATCGCCGACTCCCGATTCATCAACGATTCACGAGACAACGCGACCGACCAACGTCTCGATGCCATCGCCACCGCCGACGGCATCACCGCCTGCCAATCCGTGCGTGCCTGCAGCCGTGAATGCCCTCGCGGCATCGACGTCGGCGAAGAGATGTGGCAACTCACCGAACGCGTCAAAAGCCTGCAGAACCGATAACCCATCCCCTTCCCGTCTCACCGGGATTCCGCTTTGGCGATTGCTGGCCGTATCATAAAACCGGTAATCGATGACGCTATAGGCGCTTTGGACAGCAGAATTGCAGGACGGAAGATGAACAAGACAACATACACCAACATGGCCAAGGTTTGGCAATTCGCGGAAACCCATGCGCTGGAAGAGGAAAACGACGTGCTGCGCAAGGCCCGCGCCGACGCCGAAACAACCAAACTTCCGCAAGGTTCCGCCGCCCAGGCCGACCTGCTGCGTTTCATCACCCGGTCGCTCAACGCGACCTCCATCATCAGCGTCGGCACCGGTTCGATCGTCGAGGCCCTACAGCTGGTGGAAGGACTGGGCGGTGCCGGACAACTGACGGCCGTCGACTCCTCCGCCCGCGGCATCACGATGATTCGCAGCCTGTTCGACGACATCTCGGACGCTGCCGAAAACCGCACCACCCTTCGCGCCGTCAACACTTCTCCGGCAGTGTTCCTGCCTCGGCTCAACGCCGGAACCTACGATCTCATCGTCGTCTCCGGTGTGGCCTCCAACTATGAGCCCTCATTCGTTGAAGCGGCGAACCTGTTGAAAACCGGGGGCCGTATCATCTTCACGGACATGTCCGGCCTTGCCTACCCCGATGGCGACAAGCCGAACGCCATGCGCACGCTGCTGAGCAAAGTCGAAGACGACGACCGTTTCGAACAAACGCTCACACCGACGGGAACCGGCATACTGATTGCCGTAAAACGCTAAAAGGATTCCGCCTACTTCGTCATACCGCCGATCGCCAGCCGAACCGCCTCTTCGGGGTCATCGGTGAACTGGACCTTGTTCAGATCGTCTTCTGAAATGAGCCCGCGATCGAGCATCGGGCCCCGAACCCAGTCGAACAGTCCCTTCCAATACTGCGTGTCGAAAAGCACCACCGGCTTGGGTGAGGTCTTGCCGGTCTGCACCAGCGTCAGAATCTCGAACATCTCATCCAAAGTCCCGAATCCGCCGGGGCAGACGATCAACGCCGACGAGTACTTGACGAACATCATCTTGCGTACGAAGAAATAGCGGAAGTCCATTCCGAGGTTCACCCACTGGTTGAGCCCTTCTTCGTGCGGCAGTTCGATGCCGAGCCCGACCGAAACACCACCGGCCTCGGCGGCCCCTCGATTCGCGGCCTCCATGATGCCCGGCCCGCCGCCGGTAATGACCGCGATGCCGCTTTGCGCCGCCAGTTCGCCCATGCGCATGGCCTGACGGTATTCCGGCTCGTTCTCTTTGACGCGTGCCGAACCGAACACGCACAATGCCCTGCCCAGATCGGCAAGCGCGTCGAAACCCTCAACGAATTCCGATTGGATGCGCAGCACGCGCCAAGGGTCGCCATGTCGCCAATCCTTGCCGTCACGGGCTTTTGGCGCATTTTCCGCAGCTTTTGCAGCATTTCCGGCCGACCGCCCCGACAAGGCTGCATCGTCTTCAGCCGCAGAAGCGTTGCCGTCCGTATCGGCATTGCCGCTTTCTTCGCCGGGAAATGCAAGCAAGGCCTGATCCGGGGTCTGGGCGGGAATCATCGACCCGCGCATCAGCACCGAGCCGCTACGATGCGTCTCCCATGAGCGCACGTCTTCCATTCGATCAGTCGTCTGTGCCACACCGCGTTGAGTTCCGATCAGACCGCTGTCGTCAGCGTCGCCGCCCGTAGTGCCGCCGTTAATGCCGTAAGATTTTCCCGTTTCATTCGTCATCATGATGTCTGCCGTCCCTTATTGCCGAATCCCGCTTCAATCTCTCCAGAACGCAAGACAAATATGATTCCCACCATATGCTATTGTCCTAAGCAGGAGAAGCCTTCAATACTGTCATTGAAGCAGGAAGGGACGCCAAATGAGTGGTAATCAGCCTTGGAACCAGCCTGGCGCGAATGCGGCATACCCGCCGCAGGCCAACAACGGGATATACAACGCACCGACCAGTAGCATCCCGCCCATCCCGGTCAATGTCCCGCTGCCCGGTGGCATGCAGCCCCAGCAAAACGGCGGTGCGATGCCTGCCAAACCCCACAAAAGCAGAACCACCATGATCGTCATCATCGCAGCCATAGTGGTCGTGCTGGCAGCCGCCGGTGCAGGCGGTTTCTATTATTATTCCTCGAATTCCCACGATGCCGCGGTCTCACAGTACGGCAAGGCCGTCAATCATCTTGCCGATGTCAAATCGGATCTGAAGGCCGCCATCAAGCAGGCGAACAGCGACACCAAAGACATTCATAAAGGTCAGGTCAAGAATCCCGACCTACTAGGCGACTACCAGAAGAAGCTGGAAGCCTCCAAAAAGCTGTCCACAATCAAGGCAAACGATACCATCGCCGATACGTCCAGCGCTTCCACCAACGATCTGAAACAGGCCACACAATCCTTGAACGAGCTTGCCAGCAAAGTCAGCAACAGCTCAAAAGACATGAGCAATATCGCCAAAAAACTGGTCGATTCCAAAGCCGACGCCGATGACGTCCTCAAGCCGATCGAACGCGAGGTGACCGCCGCCGAAAAACAGAAGAAGGCGAACGACCAAGAGGCCGCCAACAGCGGCATCGATATGATACAAATCAAACGCGGCGATTATTCCAGCCTCAACGGCACCTGGACCAATCCGGGCGGCGCGTGGATGACCATCACCAACGGCCAACTCACACCGCAAAACGCGTTTGCCGGCACCACCCCTCCGTATACGTTGCAGGAATGCGGGGGCTATGAAAGCCAGTGCATGAGCTATGGTGACATCCCGTCCACCGAGGCCCAACTGGTGCAGGGAGGTGCCTACCAATACAACGAGGAATCGCCGAGCGTGCAGGAGATACTCATCATCGCGCAAAAGAATTCCGCGCTCAACGACGTCGCTCCCTCCAACGTGACGACCATGGCCGATCCGACGGACCAGTCAAAGGACCGCATCATCCCCATCTGGATCGGAACCAACCAAGGCCAGACGCCGTTCTGTGGCAATTCCGGCTGCGCCTATTATCGCAACGGGGGCGGCGAAGCGTCACAGGCCTCGAAGCAGAAGCTCAAGAGCAAAGTCGATGCGGCCAACGACGACATCGCCAAAATGGATGATCAATGGGAAGAAGAGGCCAAGGCCAACTTCCAATGCCGCGTGGACGTGGTCAACGGGGCGCAGAAAACCTGCCCGGCTATCGGCGAGGACGGCAAGGACGATTCCGGCAAGTCCGGGGACATCAAGGCCAGCGCCTATTTCGAGCGGAATTTGGAGAGCAGCCTTACTTCAACATCCGTGAGTGTGAACAATCCAGAAAACCGGGATTCGAACCATCAGGCCGTGAGCTTCTCACGCTGACTCGCTGATTTAAGCGCTACAAGATTAAATTTCAGCGTTATCCCCCAATTCAAGCCGTTTAAGCCGTTCTTCCCAATACAAATGCGGGAAGAACGGCTTTTCGGTTTCTTGAGAAAACAAATTTGCGACAGAATAGCGCCTACTACCAGCGAATCATTGAATAGCAATACGTTATCTTCGTCGCTTTGTCTCCTTGACGAATAGCGCTACTGCTGGAGCTCAGCCATGGAATCAAGCGTCGCCAATATCCTGAGCTGACGTTTGTCAAGCAACTTGCCGCCTATCCATGTGCCAAGGGCCAATACGACGACACCGTTGACGATGCCGCCCAGACCGATAAGCCAAGACGGCCAATGATTGAACGCTACCAGCGCTGTCACCAGGCCCAAGGGCAGCACCAATACAAGCATCAGCGCGAAATAGGCCAACGGCATCACCGCTTGTGCCAGCCCGCGGCCTTGTGGCGTGGCGAACGGCTTTTCGATGGACGGCACCGGATAGATGGCCACACACGACATGGACTCGGCAATGCCCAATCCGACGAGATCGAACGCGACGGCCGCGCCAAAGAAAGCGAATAAGTGCATCCAATGAGATTCGTTGCCCCAGCCGGAAGTGAACGCCATCAGCACCAAGGCCATGACGGCCAGGTATGCCAGCGAAAACACGGCATAGACACGAACCCGCCCAAGCCTGTCATCTCGGCCTCGAAGCCCTGCAAGCACCTGCATCGTGAATCCTCGCCCGTCGTATGCCAGACCGTTGCTTTCGACGAGGTTCATGAACAGCGCGCCCAAAATCAGGGAGGAGAATGCGAAATCGGCTTCGCCTCGGGCCCCAAGCAACTCGATGACCATGAACAGCAACGGCATAAGCAACGTGAAGAACTGACGGGGGTCATGCTTGAAATACGTGACCAGACGCGCCGACACGGCTCCCGACGGCGAATCCGGCATCCAGCCGAACGCCCCGATACCCTTGACCTTGGCGGCATGGTTCTCCTCGCTGCCGGCCATCAGCCGCTCGCATTTAAGGCACCACAGGCCGATGGCGAAGCAGAGCACCCACGTCACCACAAGCACCAGCAAACGAATGAGCAAAGCGCCCCAGGATCCGCTCGCCACATCGAGCGGCAGAGCAAAGGCTGCAGCCAGAGGTGTGAAGGAAAGAGCCGTTACCACGCCGGATATCGAGCTCATCGCGTTGGAAACCTGTGCCCCGGAAGCCACGAATTCGGCACTTCCATCCACCGCCATGCTGCCACCGATGGCGCCGCCGAGCATCGCGGGTATCTCCATAATCGCCAGGAAAATCAGGAATACGACAATATAGAGCACCGTTTGGCCGTGTTTGGTGCGTACCAAGGTGTCGAGCAGCGAATTGACCATACGGCCGAGCATGCAGATGGTGAGGACGGCCAGAGGGGCGGCCACGACCGCCGCTACGACCACTCCCGCGCCGAGCCTGCGGTAGGCCATCGCCCATTCGATAAGCGAGACCATGCCTACAATCGCCGGGATTCCGGCAAGGCTGGCGGCGATAAGGCCGGTCTGCAACGTTTTGTCTTCGATACCGAACAGTGCGAAACGTTTGGCGCTCATCGCGGCTCCGCCCCCAACCAGCATCATCTGAATCATCAGCACCAGAAGGGTCAGGACAGTGCCCAAAGCACCATGACGAAACGCATTCCATCTGTGAGATTGATACCTTTGGGCATATGCGGGTCAGGCCCGAATTTCCATGCGAAAACGCCGATGCCGATAACGACCGCAAGACCAATCAAGCCGGTCAAGGCGAAATTCACCGCCTGCCAGACCGATTTGCGCATCGTCGCCCACATCAACGCCCACTTCAGACGCACTATGGTTGCAATTTCAGCCATCGTTCACGCCTCCGGATAAGGATTGGAGGGATAAGTGGCCGAATCGCCAAAATCAGTGGAATCGGTGCGATTAACTTGATTGCCTTGGTATGTCAGCAGAGTTGGATTGATTGATTTATCCGAATCAAACGCACTATAGGAATTTTCTGCGGAACCGTTGAAATTGCCGCCGTTCACGCCTTGTGTGGCATTCACACTTTCCGTTCCGCCGCCGTTGAGCCAATCGAGATGCGCAGCGCTATGGCGCCCGCCAACCAAGTCTAGGAACCGGTCTTCGAGATCTTCCCCAGCCGCGACCTCGGCAACCGTACCAGCCGCTCGAACCCGCCCATGGTCGATGACGGCGACGTGCGTGCACATCTTCTCGACCAGCGCCATGACGTGCGAGGAGATGATGACCGTGCCGCCCGTAGCCGCGTATTCGGCCAACACGTCCTTCAGATTCGCGCTGGAAACCGGGTCGACGGACTCGAACGGCTCGTCGAGCACCAGAATCCGCGGGCTGGCGATCATCGCCGTCCCGAGGCAGATCTTCTTGGTCATGCCGGCCGAATAATCCGAAACCATCTTGTCCCCCGCTTCGGCCAAGTCAAAGGCACGCAGCAGGTCGTCGGCACGCTTGGCGACTTCGGCACGCTTCATTCCCCGCAACATGCCCGAATAGACCAGAAGTTGCCGGCCGGTAAGCCGATTGAAGATCTGGTCAGCCTGCGGCATCACACCGATGGAACGTTTGGCACGGTTGACATCGCTCCACACGTCGGCCCCGAGCACACTGATCGCGCCGCCGTCGGGCACCAGAAGCCCGGTGACCATGTTGAGCGTCGTGGTCTTGCCCGCTCCGTTGGGCCCGACCAGCCCGTAAAATGAACCGACGGGAATATCCAGCGAAAGGTTGTTGACGGCGGTTTTGTCGCCGAAGCGTTTCGTCAGCCCCCGTATTGATACCGCAATCTGCCCGGCGTTGTTGACAGTCTGGGCATAGACCGGAGCAGGAGCAGCCTCGTTCATCATTTTTATCCTTCTCATCGCAACTTCTTCGTACTTTCAGAATACCGGACACCCTGCAGATTAGTCATTAAACTCAGACTTATTTATCCATGCCGGCTTTGTACCAGAGGACGGCTATGTTGACACGTTCCCGGACGACGAGCTTGGCGAGGATACGGCTCACGGTCTTCTTGGCAGAATCGGGTTGGATGCTCAGACGTTCGGCGATTTCGGCGTTAGACAGTCCCTCGCTGACCAGAGAAGCGACCTCAAGCTCACGTCTGCCGAGCGTTGCGAAGCGTGCGAGTAGTTCGGCTTGTTCGGTTTCGGCTTGCGTCTTGGGGATTCCTCGCCTGATCACCTCGGCGGTGATGCGTGGCGTGAGGATCGCGTCGCCGTTATAGACGGAATGGATCGCTCGGCACAGGTCGGTCGTATGCACGTCCTTCAACAGGAAGCCGGACGCGCCCGCTCCCAGAACCCCGAACGCGTAATCGTCCTGGTCGTAGGTGGTCAGTATCAGAATTCTGATATTCGGGTACTGCTGCTTGATGGCTGCGGTCGCGTCGATGCCGTCCATGACCGGCATCCGCACATCCATCAGTATGACGTCGGGCAATGGCTTACCCGCCGCTTGTAATGAAGCGAGTATATCGAGCGCCGCTTGCCCGTTTTCCGCCTGAACCGTCACCTGAAGTTCGCAGTCTTTGGCGACCATCAGTGCGAAGCCCATTCTGGCCGGCCGCTGGTCGTCGACGATCATCACACGAATCATGACTGCTCACTTCCCTGTAACTGTTTGCTGAGAGGCTCGGACAGAGAAGGGATGTATGCCTTCACCGTCCAACCATCGGAATCCGGCCCGGCGGCAAACGTACCTCCTATTCGTTCGACACTTTCCTTTAGCCGCACCAACCCAGTACCATCGCCGTATTTGCCTGGCTTCGCCTCATTTCTGCCGTTTTCTGTATCAGACGTGGATGAATCTCCCCCATCTTGACCAGATTCATCAACTGGTTTCCCGTTGTCCCGCACCGTAATGGCGATGCCGCCTTGCGCGTCATGGTCCCAGGAAACGACGATTCTATTGACTCCCTGCCCATGCCGTATCGCGTTGGTGATGGATTCGCGGGTGACGTTAAACTCAAGTCCGCCTGTCGCTGATCCTGCAGTCGACGTCCAGTTTCCGTCAAGGCCGTGGTGATGCCGATTTGTCGTGAATGGCCGAGAATGGGTTCGATGTCGTCCCAATCGTGCAACTCGACCCGTGCAGACAACACAGGAGCATTGCCGCCCTGCATGCCATTTTCGGCCACACCACCAGCCTTTTGTTTAGAACCATAACTATTTTCCTGATTCGCGTTCTTGTCGCCGTCAACGAATCCGCCTGGTTGCAATGCCTTTACTGCTGTTCTCGTATCCGCGAGCCCTTGCCGCGCCAAATCGTTGATCATGCATATGGCGTCATTCGTTTCGGGATTGTCACCAACACCATCCAATCCTTCGGAGAGGGCGATGATAGCAGTCAGATCATGGCCAACGCTGTCGTGGAGTTCCGCTGCTATACGGGATTGCTTTAGCGCTTGGTCACGCTGCCATGCAAGTTTCTCACCCCGTTCTTGTTCGCCAAGCAACGCGCGCTCAGACTGCCGACGTTCCCTAATATTCTCTGCAAGTATGCCAAATCCTGCGAACAGAAGGAAAAGCAAGGTGAAAGGATATAAATACTCAAGGAAATTGCCATCATGATGCAGCAACGTCGCCAATAGCAAACTTACCAATCCCAGCAACCCGGCACATACAACGGCGATAATTTGCAACAGCCGCTTTTCAATTTTCGATGCAGCAAAGAATACGGAGACTGCCCAGATCAACATCAAATAGCTACATGCCGAGCCAAACAGCGCTGCCGTTATCAAAAGCATGGTAGTTTCCACTATCAAAATCCACAATGGCCAACGATCGCAGAACCATATGCCAATAACCGCTCCAACGACGATCATTACAAATAGTTGAGTTCCCCATCCGGTGCCTTGCATCAAAACATACAAGGTCGGATTCGCTATATTGGGAGCCAGAAGCAGACGAGTTATCATGACGCTCTCATACAACGCAAGCAGAATCACAAATATATGAGCACTATTTACTTTGCCGAAGAACAAACGTATTGTGTCTACCAGTTTTACCTTGCTCATATCATTCTCTTTCCTGATAGCCATTAATCTTATTATGGTCATTCCGCTATATAACATCGTCGATGCTTAGACGGCCTTACGGGTGAGCCTGCGGAACATCAGTCCGCCGACGATAACCCAGAACGCAGCCATCAACGTCGCCGCCATAATGGAACCAAGCGAGGCGACATTGCCCAAATCTCGGGCAGCCGAAGCACCGGTAACCAGCGAGAAAGGGTAGACCAGCGTCAGAGGCGGGATAATCAGCGTGAACACACATCCAAGCAGAGTGAGCACCAGGACGACACTCATCGTGCCGGCGAACGATTCGAATTTCGCCGAGATCGACTGTGTCAGCGTCATGATCGCCCAAAGCGCTAACGTCATCGGAATACCACGAAGTAGGAACGGTCCGACATCACGCAGGCTGAAGCCGAGTATCACCTTGCCGACCACCATGAATTCGGCCTCGAACATCGCCACGGTTAGCAGCGAGGCCAACAGACCGTGCAGCATCTTCCCGATGATCGCCGTGGATGCAGTGCCGCTGGCGTTGAGCCGCTGCCAGTTGCGGCCGACGTGCTCGTTGGATTCGATCTGAGCGGCGAACGCCGCAACGAGGACCGGCATGAACACCATGCTCGGCAACAGGATGGCCTGGCCCCAGACCGCCGCCCACGTCACGCCTTGGGCCTGGAAATCCTTGCGATAGTCGACATACTGGCTCCACCCGTTGAACATGCCGATGAGATCAAACAGCACTGTCGCGATCCAATACCACAGGTTGCCTGCCTTGTGTATCTCCCAACGAAGTGCCGCAGCCACGGATGGTTTGGATGGACGTCTTGTTGTTCCAGGGTCGCCAGCAGATCTCATAGAGATCATATTGGGGGTATTTTGAGAGTCGTTCATCGGTTTGTTCATGGTCGCTGGTTTGTTTATCATCATGTTTTCGTTCATCGTCTTGATTCCTTCACCTTGATAATCAGCGCCGAAACAACCGTCCAAATCACACAAGCGGCAAAACTTGTCAATACGCAGATCCAGGGATTACCGGCCATCGTCACATTGGCGTATCCGTCTGCCGTGGCAAGGCTCACGAAAGGGTCGGCGGCTGAACTGATGCCAGCGGGAAACAGCCAGCCGAATTGTGGCTTGCTCATCGCAATCAGGCCAGAACCAATCAGACCGGCGATGACACTGACGCCAAGACCCACGGCCTGCTTGGCGACGACCATGGAAATCAGCAATTGGACGGCCGTGACCGCCAACGACGAGAACATCGCGATCAGCGACGTCACCACCAACAGCCTCACATAACCTCCAGCGAAATCGAAACCTTTCGCCTTCGCCGCCATCGGAATCCACACCAAAGGAATGATGAAGCACATCGCAAGCGCCAACCCCGCCACTGCGTACTTGGCGAGGAACCTCATCACTTCCGATTGGCTTAACGACAGCCATTTGAGATTCATACGCCCGCCAGTTTCCATCACCGCCAAACGACTGGTCAGCAGCGCGGCCAGAATCGGAGCCATCAGACTGATGAAGCTGTACGGTTCGTTATCGGCAAGCAAAACAGTACGAAGCGCAGGATTGCCGCCGGCCCGTTTCATGAACGCCGCACCCGACCATGCCGAGGTCAGCAATGCCATGCCCGAGGCCATCCACCAGAACGATGAACCTTTGAGTTTGTGCAGCTCCATACGGATCGCGGTGAACAGGCCAGCTCTCCTGTCGATCGCATTACCGGTTGCGTTTACTTGTGAGCTTTGAATCGGTTGATTGCAATACGGATTGTCATATGGGCTGATACCCATGGTGTTCGATCTCATCGCACGCCTCCCGCAACTGGCATCTGAGCATTATTGAGATTAGGTTGGAATCCGGGAACGCTCTGATTTGTCACAGTTTGCATATTGCCGCTATATGTCGGCACACTTCCATATTTCATTGCCATCGAACGTTGGTTCATACAATCGACAGCATTACCTTGGCCGTCTTGTAACTTTTGACCATCCGGACTTTCCACCAACTCAAGAAACGCTTCCTCAAGACTTTTCCGTTCCGAAGCGACGCGATAAACCGCGATATTTCTATTGACCATTTGCACAACCAAGCCGGCAATTCGGCCATCCGAACATTCCGGAATCTGCAACTCGCCGTTCTGCGACATAGACCGATAGGCGATGCCGTTTTGGTTGAGCACGTCCGCCGCACCTTTCAAATCGGAGACGCGGATATCGATGTGCCCTTGTTCACGCAGATCATCCAACGAACCCTGATAGAGCAAACGGCCGGAAGCGATGATGCCGACCACCGGTGCCATCTTCTCGATTTCGGAGAGGATATGGCTGCTGATGATGACGGTGACACCCTCACGAGCCGCCAGATCCATGATCATCTCACGGACCTCGACCACCGCCTCGGCGTCCAACCCGTTCGTAGGCTCGTCGAGCAACAGCAGCTCCGGCCTCGAAATCAATGCCATGGCAATGCCCAAGCGCTGCTTCATGCCCAGCGAATAGTCCTTCGCCTTCTTATTCTCATGACTTTTCAGGCCGACCCGGGCCAGCACCTGCGTCGCTGCGGTAGTCGGAAGCCCAAGATAGTCCGCGACCATCCGGCAATTGTCCAAGCCGGACAGTCCAGGATAGAAACTCGGTCCTTCAATCATCGAGCCGACGCGACCGGGTTGGATACGGTGTCTGGCACCGTGTTTGCCGTCAATCTCCTGCCCCAGCATCCACATCTGACCGGAGGTCGGCGAGGTAAGCCCCAACAACAGTTTCATAGTTGTCGATTTTCCAGCGCCATTGGGTCCAAGCAGACCGTAGACGCCGCCCGTCGGTACGTTGAGATTCAGCCCATCCACCGCCTTGAAATCGTCATACGCCTTGACAAGATTCCGGGTCGCGACAGCCAATTTCATCTGCGTTCCAGAATGACCATAACCGTTCACCGCCATTATTCCGCCTTTCCAGGTAAGTACTTCGTGCACTTCCTATACAAGACGAGACAAAGTGTGGCAGCAACGCAAAGCGGAAAACTGTACCCCTAGGTAGACAGATAAATGCTAACGGTAATCAAGAAGAATATCCGAGCGCCAGACTGGACACCTATTGGACACCTGAAAAACAAAAAATCCGCAGAATCGTTGAAATTCTGCGGATTTGAATGGTGCGCACGGCAGGATTCGAACCTGTAACCTGCTGATCCGTAGTCAGCTGCTCTAATCCATTGGGCTACGTGCGCAGTGTCAAGAACCTTGTTTTTGACAACTCATCTAATATAACGTAGGTTGCCGATTCGCGCAAGTATGGCGTGTCGCGAAAGAACATAAAGCGCCACGGAAACGAGAATGAACTATTCTCATCACAGTCGAGAAGACCGTTAAAACAAGCCCTATTGAACCCAACACCCTTGCTGAAAGAGCGATCGAACTTCAGAATGATGCTGCAATCACAACAATGGCAAGTTCTGCTTACTCGAACGCATGTATCTTGCTGCGACGAGACGAACGGCCGGACAAGGACGAAGAGACCACCATCTTCGGCACGTCCTCACCACTGACCGCCGTCTCGTCGACGATGACCTGTTCCACATCGTTCATCTCCGGCAGCTGGAACATCGTCTCCTCCAGAGTCTTCTCGATGATCGAACGCAGCCCGCGGGCGCCGGTTCCTTCCCTGATGGCCTTGGCCGCGATGGCAGCAACGGCCTGGTCAGTAAACGTCAGCCTGACCCCGTCGACGGCAAAGAGCTTGCGGTACTGCTTGATCAAGGCGTTGGCGGGGCGCACGAGAATGTCGCGCAGGTTCTGCTCGGTGAGTTCGTCGAGCACGCTGACCACCGGCAGACGCCCGATGAATTCCGGCAACAGGCCGAAATCACCCAGATCATCCGCGTCGACCTGCCGCAACAGATCCGCCCTGCTTTCGTCCCTCTCGTCGAAGGTCGCGGTGAATCCGCTTTCACGCGCCCCGAGCCTCTTGCGCACGATGGCGTCGAGACCGACGAACGCGCCGCCGCAGATGAAGAGAATGTCGCGCGTGTCCATCTTGACGGTGTTCTGGTCGCGGTGCTTGCGCGTGCCCTCGCCTTCCAACGGCACCGAGGCGATAGTGCCTTCCAAAATCTTGAGCAACGCCTGCTGCACGCCTTCACCGCTCACGTCGCGGGTGAGCGAGGCGTTTTCGCCGCTTTTGCGGGCGATCTTGTCAATTTCGTCGATATAGACGATGCCGTGCTGGGCGCGGTCCACATCGCCGTCGGCGGCCTGCAACAGACGCTGCAGCACGCTTTCCACGTCATCGCCGATATAGCCGGCCTCGGTCAGGGTGGTGGCATCGACGATGACGAACGGTACGTTCATCACCCGTGCAAGCGTCTGAGCCAGGTAGGTTTTGCCGACACCGGTCGGCCCGAGCAGAAGGATATTGGATTTGGCCACCTGCACGTCCGCAAGCGAATCGGCCCCCTGCTTGCCGGAACGTCTGTCGGCACTTGCCTTGGCGGCTCCGGCGGCTCCGGATTTCCGTGACGCGCCCGATGCGGCAGCGGCCATACCCATGCCGGCCCCGGAACCATGAGCGCCCTCGCCCATCTCCATGTTGACACGTTTGTAATGGTTGTAGACGGCCACGGAAAGGGTGCGCTTGGCCTGCGGCTGGCCGACCACGTACTGGTCGAGATAGGCATAGATCTCGGAGGGCTTGGGAAGGTTCAGCGCGTTGATCTTGACGTCCTGGTCGTTGTCGTCGTTGATGAGCTCGACACATTGGGCGATGCACTCGTCGCAGATCGCCGCGCCCTGACCGGTGACGAGCTTACGTACCTGTCGCTCGCTTTTGCCACAGAATCCGCAGCGCGGGACGGAGTCGTTGTAATCCACTACGTCGCCCATGCCTTCTCCTTACCGCGTCACGCACGCTTCATTCGGCTTTATCCAGATGCAGAGCCGTCTGCCACCGCTCTCTTCAACGGCAGCGATACCAGTTACGACGATACCCCTCACGCGCGAACGCAAGGGGTACCGTTCCTGTTTTTACGTCAACCTAGATGACGTATCGCACCATAGCGCTACTTACGGTTGGTGAGCACCTCGTCGACCATGCCGTATTCCTTGGCCTCCGGTGCCGTCAGGAAGGTATCGACCTCGATGTCCTTGCGGATACGCTCGGCGGACTGGCCGGTGTGCTTGGCCAGCGTGTTCTCAAGCCATTCACGCATACGCAGCATCTCCTTGGCCTGGATCTCGATCTCGGTGGCCTTGCCGGCGCCCTGATCGATGGCGGGCTGATGAATGAGCACACGCGCGTTCGGCAGCATCAGGCGCTTGCCCTTGGTGCCGGCGGCAAGGATGACGGCTGCGGCCGAGGCGGCCTGACCCAGGCAGACGGTCTGCACGTCCGGCTTGATGTACTGCATCGTGTCGTAAATCGCAGTCATGGCGGTCATAGAGCCACCGGGAGAATTGATGTACATCATCACGTCGCGGTTCGGATCCTGGCTTTCCAGAACGAGCAGCTGTGCCATGATGTCATCGGCCGAGGTGTCGTCGACCTGCACGCCCATGAAGATGATGCGATCCTCAAAAAGACGGCTGTACGCGTCCTGAGTCTTCATGCCATACGGCGTCTTCTCGCTGAACTGCGGCATCACATAACGGTTCTGCGGGGCGAACCCGGCCACACCACGCGGGCCGGCGAGTCGCTCGGCACGAGCCACGAACTTCGCTTCTTCACTTGCCATATTGTTCACTCCCCTGCCTTCGCCGTACGCATGCTGCCCGGCGTGGTCACGATCTTGTCGAAGAATCCGTAATCCAACGCCTGCTGGGCGGTGAACCAGTGGTCGTATTCATTATCGCGGTAGATCTCTTCCAGCGTATGGCCGGTCTGGTCGGCGGTGAGCTGCGACATGGTCTTCTTCATATCCATGATCAGCTCGGCGTTGATGCGTACGTCGGTGGCCGTGCCGCCGATACCACCCGAAGGCTGATGCATCAGGATACGCGTATGGCTGGTAGCGAAACGCTTGCCTTTAGTACCGCTGGAAAGCAGGAACTGGGCCATGGAAGCCGCCATGCCGACGGCCACGGTGGCCACGTCGGGTTCAATCAACTGCATGGTGTCGTAGATGGCCATGCCCGCGGTGACCGAGCCGCCGGGCGAGTTGATGTAGAGCCAGATATCCTTCTTCGGATCCTCGGCCGCAAGCATCAGCATCTGTGCGCAAATGACGTTGGCATTGGAATCCTTGACCTCGTCGCCAAGCCAGATGATGCGTTCCTTGAGCAACCTATTGAAAATCGGATCCGTCATGGCGGGGGCCGAATCCCCCTCATCCATCGACGGCATTGATGTCAGCAATCCTGCCACCGTATCTCCTTGATATTCACGTGTTTATTACCGTTAACGATATTACCCGCACTTATACGACAGCCTACTGTTTTTTGCGCTGAGAACGAGAAAGAAGACCGTTGAAACCGCGCGAAACCAGCGCCGACACGGCCACTCCGATGCCGACCGGCACGAAGAAGGCCATCGGAGCGCCCGTCAGTTCCATCACCAGGCACATCGCCATCAGCGGCGCTTGCTGTGAGGCGGCGAGCAACGCCGAAGCCCCCACCAACGCGCACGCGGTGACAGTGTCACCGGGGCTAACGATGACCCACACAAAACCGAGCAACGCACCCAGCGTCGCACCGATCGAAATTCCGGGCTGGAGCACACCGCCGGAAGCGCCGGAACGGATGGTGGCCAGCGTCAGCAGCGCCTTGGCCACAAGCAACGCCAACAGAATCGGCACGACGGCGTTGGCTTCACGGGCGGTGGCGGCGAAAGCATATTGCGCCACCGAACGGCCGTTGCCCATGATCTGCGGCAGCCATATCGCAACGACACCCGTCGCCAAGGCGGCCAGCGGCATCATCCAGAGAATGCCGGCACCTTTGGGTTTGTTTCCTTCGGCCCACTGCGAGCCCTTGCGAAACATCGCACCCCCGACACCGCAAATCGCTCCGGCAATGACGGCGAACAAGGTCAGGCTCAGCGTCGGAATCGCAGCTTTGCCCATGGCGGCCATCCCGTAGAACGTGCCACGTCCACGAATCATCGATGCAATGTAAGCGGATATCGCCGAAGTCCCGAGCGCCACGGTAACGGTTTCCATGCTGATGTCGGTGAGCAGAATCTCGATGGCAAAGAACGTGCCGGCAAGCGGGGCGTTGTAGACACCGGCAAGACCGGCGGCTGCGGCTACGGCCACAACGGTTCTGCGGTCTTTTTCATCGCTTAAATGGACAAGCTGCGAGAAACGTTGGCCCAGCATCGCGCCAAACTCACGCGGCGCCACTTCACGGCCGATGGACGAACCGGAACCCACAATGAAAATCTGGAGCAGCACATGGACTGTGGTCTGCCAGACCGGCATCCGCTCCCCGCCACGGCAATCTTCACCGACGGCACTTTGGCGGTTTTGGCACGCAACAGCCACCAAACAACAGCTGCAAACACGGATCCGCCGACGATCGACGCGATACGCCGCCACGCCGCCACCTGGTAGGGGCTGGGATCCAGCGGATTCTCGACATATCCCAGCATGAGCCGTTCGACACCGCTCAGCATCAGGCCGAGCAGCCCTGAGCTCACGCCGACGACCCCGCCAAGCAGGAATATGACGGCGGCAATCATGCCCAACCGTTTCCATCCGCTATCGTTCTCTCGTTCCACCAGCGATTCCGGCTTTCTGCGACGATTCATATAGGCGCTTTAGGCACCTAGACTTCATTCATCTGTTTATTTTCTTCAAACCAATATAATCGGCCCCAAGAAAATCAGTATAGATGAACAAAAAGGAGTCGAGGCAAACCTCGTACTCCCTTTTAGGATCTTAATCAGAGATTGACTATTATTCCGAAATCACTCGGCCTTGTCGTGGTCGCTGAGCTCGTCGGCTACGGCTGCAGCGGCGGACGCGGCCTCGACGCTTTCGTTCTCTTCGGCATCCTCGGCGACTTCATCATCACCAAGGAACGGGGTCAGATCGAGATCCTTGCCGTCGCAGGTGAACTTGACAGCGCGCATCCCGGCCAAGAGGCCCTTGGAACGGCCGACTTCCTGAACGGCAGAGCCGAGCTGGCCGTTCTGGACGATCGCGTTGATGAAAGCGCTCGGATCCATGCCGTACTGCTGGGCGATGGAGGCGAGGAAGTTCGTGACATCCATCTGGGAGACCTTGACGTCGAGCTGCTCGGCCAGGGTATCGAGCACAATCTGGTCCTTGAGCTCCTTGTCGGTGGCCTCTTCGGCTTCCTTCTTCTGGTCCTTGGTAGCCTTCTTCGGATCGGCAGTGACCTGCTTCAAGTGATCTTCGATCATCTCGTCACGAACGCCCTTGGGCAGCGGGATCTCCACGTCCTTCTTCAGGGCGTCGAGGAACGCATCGCGAGCCTCGTTGGCCTGCTTACCTTCGCCGTCACGCTCGCACTGCTTCTTGATGTCGGCCTTGAGCTCATCAAGGGTGTCGAACTCGGAGGCTTCCTGGGCGAAGTCATCGTCGAGCTCCGGCAGCTCTTCGGTCTTGACAGAATTGACCTTGACCTTGATCTGAGCCTTCTCGCCTTCATGGTCGCCGCTTTCCAGCGTGCCTTCGAAGGTGGTCTCCTCGCCTGCGGACAGGCCGTCGAGCGCTTCGTCAATGCCGTCGAGCAGCTTGCCGCTGCCGAGCTCGTAGCTCACGCCTTCCTGGGAATCGACGTCTTCGCCGTCGATGGAGGCGGTGAGGTCGATATTGGCGAAATCACCCTTCTTAGCCGGGCGATCGACGCCCACGAGGGTACCGAAACGCTGACGAAGGTTGTCGAGGCGCTTGTCGACGTCCTCATCGGTGACCTCGGCCTTGGCAACGTCGAGGGTCATGCCGTCGAGCTTCGGCAGCTCGATTTCCGGGCGGCGCTCGACGGTGGCGATGAACTTCACCTTGGTGTCGTCCTTCTCGCTGGTCGGCAATTCCTTGACATCGAGCTCGGGCTGGGCCATCGGGCGAATCTTCTTCTCCTCGAGGGCCTTGGAGTAGAGCTCCGGGACGGCGCTGTTGACGGCTTCACCGGCGACGGCGCCGAAACCGACGCGCTGGTCGATGATCTTTCCGGGCACATGGCCCTTGCGGAAGCCCGGGACGCTGATCTGCTTGGCGATCTCCTTGCGGGCCTGATCAAGATAGGGGTCGAACTCTTCCGGGTCGACGGTGACGGTGAGCTTCACCTTGGTGGGCTCGAGATTCCTCACGCTGATTTTCACGCTAGTGCTCCTGACGATTATTCCAACTACTTCTGCCTTTAGGCAACCCTCATATGATAACGCGACTTACGGACTCGGAAATAAGCGCAATCTGCCATTCGCGCGCCCCTTGCTCACGCAGAAATTCGGGAATATCGAGCTCGGCCGCATCGTCACGCCAGCATAGGTTGCGGATGATCTGCGGCTTGATGACCACGTCGTGCGGGGTCCTGGTATCCTGGGCGATCTGGGCGATGACCGCACGCACCCTCTTGAGACGGGCGAACCGTTCCGGCTGATGCGCAGACCAGTATTTCATGGAACGCGGCGCATTGGCCTGCGGCTCCTGGGACGGCGTGGGCGGCTCCGGCCAGTCCTTCGGCTTCAATTTCAGAGCATCCTGGATGGTATCTTTCCACACGCTGGGCTTGATGGAACGCTGAATCGGAGCGTAGCGCTCGAACATCTTGTCCTGCTCATTGCCCATGTGAATACGCACCCGCTCGTTCAAGCTGCGGATGGCACGGAACTGGCGGGCATTGTGCGGCTTCTTCTGGGCGGCCTCGATAATGGCGGCATCGCTTAGCAGCAGAGTCGGCGCGATATCGTGCTGACGCGCAAGCTGGTCGCGCTTCTCCCAGAGTGCCTTGGCTACGGCCTGACCGCGCCTGTCGTGGCCGAGCACGGTGAAATGGGAGATGCGCATCCATGGCACCGGGTGCTTGTGCTGAGGACCGATTCCCTCCTCAAGGGCATGGCTGAATTCCTCATCGGCCCATTGTGCTTTGCCAGCCTTTTTCAAGTCGTCTCGCATTTTCTGCTCGAGTTCGATAAGAAGCTCGACGTCAAGAGCGGCGTAATTGCGCCAGTCGCGCGGCAGCGGACGATACGACCAGTCGGCTGCGGAATGTTCCTTGGCCAGTGTGATACCGAGATAGTGTGCAGTGACCGCAGCCAAGCCGAACCGTTTGAGGCCGAGCAACCTTGCGGCGATTTCGGTATCGAAAAGATCGTGGACTTTCATGCCCAGGTCGGTGAAGCCGGGAAGATCCTGCAACGAGTCATGGATAATCCATGTGGCGTCGCCGACCGCACGATTGAATTCTTCCCAGTCCGCACCCGCTTCATTGAGGGCCATCGGATCGAACAGGACAATGCCGGAACCGGTGCGTTTGAACTGCACCAGCCAGTCTTCGTGGCCATAGCGATAGCCCGAGGCACGTTCGGCGTCGGCAGCCAGCGAGCCACTACCCGCCGCCAACCTGTCGCAGGCCTCATGAAACCCGTCGATCGTATCGGTGACCTCGGGAACGCCCTCTCGTGGCTCCTCCTGCAATCGTGGCTCGCTCGACAACCGAACTCCTACTCCGTCCATCGCAACGTTCCGTCATCACGTTTTCACGCACGAGTAGCGGGATGACCATCCGGTGGACACTGCTCTACATTAAATCCGGCGTCCACCATATCGCGAGCCTTGGGCAGCGGCGGCAGCCCCTACACCGATTCATCCTTGAGACGGCGGCACATCCTCTCTCTTGATCGGCTGTCCCCTTTCTTCCTTTCCTTGAGTGGCAAGGCACGAAACGTCTTCCTTCTGCTCACAGCCGTCTGATCACGCGGAAGCGTTCACAAACGACTTCGGTATCATCATCGACCGCAAACGTATCGTCTCCTATCTCCTGGCGAAATTCCGGGCTTTCCCAAAACTGCGCATGGGCCTTACGCCATGCTGCAACATCGTCATATCCTTCGCCTTCGCCGCGAGCATGTTCATCGGTGATATCGCGGATGTTGCAGACCGTGACTTCCTCCAACCGGGTGATGCACACCGCTTTGTCGTCGGAGTCGAGCACCACAGCCAGTTTCCCGACCTGGGGCAGCGGCTCATGGTCATGCTGGTATTCGACAAGCAATGAAGTTGTCCTGGTTTTACGCCCGTCGAGAATCGCTTCAACCAGACGATCACGCAAAGGACCGGGAAAACCGTACTCATCGCGATCAAGGGCGCTCACATCGATGGCGTCGATTCCCGCTTCGGCATTGTGATCATTGTCCGTTTCCCTATTAGTCGTCATTGTCGTTCTCCTTTTCAGTCATTTTCCGATTCGCGCAACCGCACCTACTGCGAGCGCACCACGTCCATGAAACGGGGGCCATAAAGCCGCAGCTTGTTGTCGCCCACACCATTGACGGCGAGGAACTGGGCGTCGGTGACAGGCTTGATGCGAGCCATGTCGCGCAGGGTTTTGTCGGAGAAGACGATGTAAGGCGGTTTGCCGATCTCCTGGGCGATGGTGCGGCGCAGCTCGCGGAATTTCTGGAAGAGCGCCTCGTCCTCTTCGGTGGGTTCGTAATCGCCATAAGTGGCGTTTTGCGACCTGAAACCGTCGGTGCCATTTGCAGCATCGACATCGTAGGAGCCGAACGCAGAGCCCGACGTTGCGGCAACCGGATTCTTGCGCTGGATACGTTTAATTTCATAGTGGAAATCAGGGCTTACTGTCTCCCCTGCACGCACGCCGAAACGAACGATCGGCAATCTGCCTTCGGAAACGAAGAGATAGCCGTCGGTGGCCATCTGGTTGATGACATCGCGGATTCGCGCATCCGGCACGTCGTGCAAAGCCCCATAGCTCGGCACCTGATCCAGGCGTCGGCTGATGAGATCCTGAGCTTTCGAACCTCGTAGCACCGAGACGATCTTGCCCATACCGAAGCTCTGGTTCAGGTCGTGGACGCAACGGCTGACGGAGCGGGCCACGTCGGAGACGTCAATGGTCTCGAAGGTGCTTTCGCAATTGGCGCAGTTGCCGCATTTATAGACTTCACCATCTGCTGGAGCATCTTGTGCTTGACTGTTTTCTGCAGGATTGACGCCATTGGGATCGGCGAAATAGCGCATGATATAGCGGTGCAGACATTCGGTGGTGCGGCAGTAGCCGATCATCGCGTTCAACAGACGCCGATGGCTCTGCCGAACGATTTCCTGCTCTTCCGGGCTCATGCGTTCGTTGTCGGAATCCATATCCAGCAACCTGCGGCGGGTGACGATGTCGGATTCGTTCCACAGCAGCGTGCAACGCCCCGGTTCGCCGTCCCTGCCGGCTCGTCCGGCCTCCTGATAATAGGCTTCGATGCTTTCCGGCATGTTGTGATGAATGACATAACGGACGTTCGACTTGTCGATGCCCATGCCGAAGGCGTTGGTGGCCACCACCACCGGCACCCGGTCGGTGACGAAATCGCGCTGCGCCGCCTCGCGTGCTTCGGCCGACATGCCACCGTGATAGGCGGCGGCGTCGATGCCGTGACGGTTCAGCACATCGGCAAGCGCCTCGGTCTCCTTGCGGGTGGCGCAGTAGACGATGCCTGATTCGTCGGGATGCTTGGCTGCATAGTCGGTGATCCACACGTTCTTGCGTTTGGTCGGCATATTGATGATGTCGAAATACAGGTTCGGCCGGTCGAAGCCCGTAACCGTGACCTTGGGGGCTTTCAGCCGTAGCAAACGAACGATATCACGCCGTACTTTTTGCGTCGCCGTCGCGGTGAACGCGGCGACGGTCGGACGCACCGGGAGCGAGTCGATGAATTCGCCGATGCCCAGATATGACGAGCGGAAATCCTGACCCCATTGCGAGACGCAATGCGCTTCATCCACCGTTATCAACGAAATCCTGACCTGCGCGGCGAAGCTGCGAAAACGCCCTGTTTCCAAACGTTCGGGAGCGACGTACAGCATCTTCACCTCCCCACGTTTGGCCTGGGCGAAGACCATGGATTGCTCGTCGCTTTCCTGTGTGGTGTTGATGAACGCCGCCTTGATGCCTGCATCGTTCAGGGCATCCACCTGATCGCGCATCAGCGAGATCAACGGGGAGATGACGATGGTAAGCCCCGGCAGCATCGTGGCCGGCACCTGATAGCAGATGGATTTGCCGGCCCCTGTCGGCATAACCCCTAAGACGTCATGGCCGGCAAGAATGGCATCGACCAGATCAGCCTGTCCCTCACGGAACGAATCGTAACCGAAATAGCGCTTCAGGGCTGCGAGCGCGCCACCATGAAAGTCTGCGTCAGCAGAGGGCTTTTCATCGATTGGGTAACCGTCATTCTGGTTCATCGTCTATAAGACCGCTTTCCCGTACTCTCTCTACAAAATCAAATCAAAAATCGCTCGAATATCACGGCTCAGATACATGCAGCCTGAAACACTGATTAACAACTTTCGAGATACCATTCGACTTTATGCTTAATCTTGCTCCATCCCATCAATCCGCTTCAGCGCGTCCTCGACGCTGACGCACAGATCCGGAAAGTGCCTGATCATGTCCTGATCACCGGTCACCACCATGTCGGCGTTGGCCTGACGCGAGGCGGCGATAATCAGGTCGTCTTCGTAGTCGGGATGAACCTCCCATAGTTTGAGAGCATTCTTACAGGTCGCTTGATCGACCGCAACGACCATCGCAATAATCTTCAATAAATCATCAACGCAATGCCAACCGAACTTAGGAGCAATATTGGAAACCGTAGCCTGCACCACCACAGATTCGCTGTTTGCAAATTGTTTTTTGAACGACGACCTCGAGATATAGTCGACATCCTTCAGAGAAAGAGATATACAAAGCACCTTAATCATATCCGAATCCAAACAGGCACGAAGAAGTTGCATCGCGTTCGCGTTACCAAGTCGCCAGCCAAGAAGATAGTCCAGCAGCACATTCGTATCGAAAACCACTCGTTTTTCTTCAATCATTATCGTCACCTCTCTTATTTATGTGCATATTCATCGACTAAATCTTCATAGGCAGCGTCTCGCATTTCCTTATAAGACATATTCGCCCAAGGATGCTGACCGTCATCGGATAAACCGGCCTCTTTCAAGGTCCGTGACCACAAAGTCGCCCCATCCTCTATCGCCTTGAGCCTGCGTTGCTTTTCAGCTTCCCTATCCGCCTTTTCCGCTTTGGTTTGCAAATCCGGAGTATCGCCATAATCCTTGATGAAATCCCACAGCTCGCGGATCACGGAACTCGGGGTCTTTCCCTTACGCTTGAGTATCTCGTCGACGTCGTCCTTCACGTCGGCATCGATGCGGACGTTCATTTGCACCATCGACATAGTCTCCCCTTACCTCGTATCCACCAACGTTAACTGCTATACAATATAGCTTACTGTACAACAGAACAACAGTCAAATGCAACAGAAAGCGTTGCAACATAACGTCTTCAAAGAACTGTCAATATGAATAAAATCTCTGCTATACGAGATAGCTTATGAAAGAATCATATATTATTCAAACAAAGGAAAACAAAGCGCGATCCGACTGAAGACGGGCACCCTTAACCCATAACGCAAACCAGCGAGGCATTCATCCCCATACATAGGCCAGAGGCGGAATTATCCTTGGGGGTATGGAGTATATCGAAACGCAATCCGAACACACTGAACTGCCGCTGGTCGTCATCCCCTCGATGTTCGCGGCCATGTACCAGCCAATCGCCACAAGCATGCGCATCCTGCGCAACGTCGCCCGCGTGCGCATGTACCGCGATTTCAATATCGAGCCAGAAACCATCGTCGAACGCTGCAAAGATGCCGATATCGTCGTGGTCATCGGCTTCCACGTTACCGGCAAGCTGCTCGAGGAGCTAGGTGGCCACGTACGTTGCTTCGTCTTCGGAGGCACTGGCGTCTCCAATTTCATCGACCTGAAACGTACGAGGGAACTGGGTATCCGCGTCTGCAACACCGTCCATTACGGCGACGAGACGGTTGCGGAATATACGTTTGCGCTGATTTTCGAACTCGCACGTTCCATCGGCGCCATGGACCGCAACATCCGAGACGGCAACTGGAGCGGGCTGGAAGGCACCTCGCTCAGGGACAAGACCATCGGGCTCATCGGCTTCGGCGGCATCGGCCAGACCGTGGCCCGTATCGCCGACGGTTTCGGCATGCACACCTTGGTCTGGAACTCGCACGTCAACGCCGCCACCGCCCGTTCTTTGAGGGCGACCCGCATCGACAGCATCGGCGAACTTATGGCACATTCGGATATCGTGAGCCTCCATCTGCCGCTGAACGACGAGACGCAAAGGGTGGTGAGCGCCGCTGACCTGGACCAGCTCAAGCCAGGCAGCTACTTCATCAATACGGCACGAGCGGAGCTCATCGAGCCAGGCGCTCTGGTCAAAAGGCTCAAGCGCGGCGACATCAAGGCCGCCATCGATGTCTACGACAAAGAGCCGTTGCCCGCGGACGATCCGCTGCGTTCTGTTCCCGGCACCATTCTTACCCCGCATGTCGCCTGGCGAGCCGATGACGCATATCGCGATCTTTCCCGCCAACTCGCCCGTTCGATTCTCGCCTTCTGCAACGGCGATCGCTTCAACGTGGTGGAATAAACCACTACAACGACGCTGCCGCCACCAGCTCGCGGGTATAGGCGCTCTTCGGCCGGCTGAGCACCTCGTCGGTGGTACCGCTTTCGACCACCTTGCCGTCGTGGAGCACGACGATGCGGTCGGCGATGTGTTGCACCACGCCCAGATCATGCGAAATCATAATGATGGCCGTTTCCGGACGCGACTTGCGAATGGCCGCAAACGCCTCGAGAATCTGCAATCGGGCTGCCACATCGATGGCACTCATGGGTTCATCGGCAACGATGAGTTTGGGATCGGTGACCAGCGCACGTGCGATGGCGACGCGCTGGGCCTGTCCGCCCGAAAGATCGGCGGGATAACGATTCAGGAATTCGTCGGGATCGAGACCGACCAAAGACAGGGACTCACGCACTTTCCGGGCGATATCCGAATTTTCCCGGTTTTCGCGCGCTTGCGCTGAATATCAAGCGGCTCTGCAACGGACTTGACTACCGTCCAACGCGGATCGAGCGATGTGAACGGGCTTTGGAACACGAGACTTGATTCACGTCGCAAACCCTGGTATCCAACGGATTTTAGACCGTCAACCGATTCGCCTTCAAAACTTACCGACCCCGAGCTCGGTTTGTCAAGTCCCAGCAGAATCCGGGTCAGTGTGGATTTGCCCGACCCGGAACCGCCAATCAGAGCAACGCACTCCCCCGCACACAACTCGACGTCTACGCCATCGAGAGCAGTTTGCCGTTCCTTGCCTTTTCCAAAAACTCGGCTGATTCCTTTGCCGGCCAGCAGCGTCTGTCGTTCAGTCATCGCTATCCCGTTTCCTTTGCAACGTCAGCTCTCTCGCTGCCTCGACCAGCTTCTTTGTCTGTCCATTTTGCGGGTTTTCCAGCAAGTCGGCGGTCTTTCCCGATTCGATAATCTCTCCGTTATCAAGTACATAGCAGCGCGTCGTGGCACGGGCGAGCACCGAGAAATCGTGGGTGATGAAGAGCATCGAGGCGCCGGCCTTGTCCACCAGCGAGACGAGCAGGTCGACGATCTGGCGCTGCGTGATGGAATCGAGCGCCGTTGTGGGCTCATCGGCGATGATCAGGCGAGGCGAGGTGATCAAAGCCGTGGCAATGCCGACACGCTGCTGCTGGCCTCCGGAAAGCTCACTGGGATATTTTTTCGCCATCGTCTCGTCAAGCCCGACCTTCGCAAGCATCGCGGCGACACGGGCCCGCCGATCCGCCTTATCCAAATCGTAATGAAGTCTCAGCGGCAGCTCGACCTGTTTGCCGACGCTCAGCACCGGATTCAACGATGACGCAGGATTCTGGAACACCGCCCCGACGTAACGCCCACGCAGACTTGCAAGAGCGGTTTCGTCGGCCCCGACGATCTGTGAATCCCCAAGAACGACGGAACCGGATACCTGAGCATTGACCGGCAGCAAACCGAGCATGGCCTTGGAAATCATCGACTTTCCGGAACCTGACGAACCAATCAGCCCGACACGTTCACCGTCGCCGATATGCAAATCGACACCGCGCACAATCGGCTTGCCGCTGATGGAAACACCAAGTTGTTTCACCTCAACGCTCATGGCTTCCCCTTCCACGATGGAATCCGTATATATTCCTGTCATAATTCACAGATACCTGGTTGCCGGAAAGACACAACTTCGTTGCAGACCATAAAGAAACAGGCATCTTACGACCTCCGCAATTCCGGATTCGCAACCGGATCAATAGCATCTCGCAGTACGTCACCGAACACGTTCAGCGCCACCACCACAAGTGTGACGATGAGGCCCGGCCAGAGCACAGTCAGCGGATAGACATTGATGAACTTGACCGACGTGGCCAGCGAATGGCCCCAGCTTGGCACGCCGCTCGGCACGCCGACACCAAGGTAGGTCAGGCCGGATTCGGCGAGCACCGCAGTGCCTGCGGAAAGCGAAAGCTGGACCATGATGGTCGGCAGCGTGTTGGGCAGGATATGGTGCAGCATCACCGCTAGTCCCGAAGCGCCGTATGAAAGCGCGGAACCCACATAGTCGGAATTGGCCGCCAGCAAGGCCTGCGGACGCGCTATACGCGCCAGGTTGAGACCATAGCCGATGCCACAGGCGACGATGATGACCGCGACCGATGCCCCCATCGGAACCGCCAGAATCAGGGCAATCAGCACGGTCGGGATGGAAATCAGCGCATCCACGGCCACCACCGAGATGTTCGAAAGCGCAGAATTGCGGGAAACCATCGCACTTATCAGCAAGATTCCCAACGCTCCGGCGAAGACGACGGACAACACCGCGATGAAAAGGTTCGTACGCGCCCCGGCCATCAGCCAGCTGAACACGTCTGCCCCGGTGCCGTCGGTACCAAGCCAGTGTGCGGCAGACGGCTTGGCCCAGACGTGATAACCGTCGGTCTTCCACAGCGATTGCGGGGTCCAGACCAACGAAACCAGCGAAACCGCTACCCACAAGGCCAGCACAATCAGCGCGAACTTGCCCTCGCCGCGCCGCCAGAGTGAACGCAATACAATTGTGAGTTTATTTGAAGATTTAGCCTTCGTGCTTTTGAATATTTTCCCCGACGGCTGGATTACGCTGCTTCCAACAGAAGAGACAATGTCTTGCGGCATATTCGTCGATTCGTGGATGGCTTGATTCGTATCTGTCGTGCTGTATTCATCCTTACTCGTCATTGCGCACCTCCCTGCACGGCGTGCTTCAGACGTGGGTCGAGGAAGCGATGCAGCAGATCGACCAGGAAGCCCACAAAGAGGAAGAAGGCCGCCAGCATGAAGAGCTCGCTCTGCACCGCGATCAGGTCACGGTTGCCGAGGTCGGTGACCAGACCGGTACCGATGCCGGGCAGCGCGAACAGGTTCTCGATGACCATGACGCCGGTGATCATGCCTGCGAACATCAGTCCGACCACACTGACCAACTGAGGTGTCGCCAGCCTTAGACCGACTTTGAGCGCGGCCTGACGACGGGTGTAGCCACAAGCCATCGCCTGGTCGATGTAACCGCTTTGCATCACGTCCCCCAGCGCCGAGCGCGTATAACGCATCAGGCTTGCACCGTCGATGATCCCGACCGTCAACGCCGGCAGCACCAGCGAGGCCAGCGCCGAACTGAAGCTGCCCCAACCAGCCTCCGGAAACCCTTGGGAAGGCAGGACACCCAACAATCCCGTGCCACGCCCAAAGAGCAGAATCAGCAGCAAACCGCCCCACAGCGCGGGAATGGCACCGCCGACGATGGCGAGAAAATGAAACGCGGAACGCACCATCGGGCGCGTGGCCAACGTGGCCACCACCCCAAGCGTCAGGCCGATGGCGAGCGCCACGACAAGCCCCAGCACGATCAGCGGGAAGGTCACCGAGGCGCGCATGGCGACGGTCGAGCTAATCGAGCGGCCGGTCAGAAGCGAGGTGCCGAAGTTGCCGTGCAGCAGGCCACCCATCCAACTGAGGTACTGCACCACCAGCGGCCGGTCGAGCCCCATTTGCGAGCGCAACTGCGCCACACGCTCCGGCGGGGCGTTGAGACCGGCCATCACACTGGCCACGTCGCCCGGCAGAATGCGCAACGCGGCGAAAATCACCACCGAAATGGCGAGCAGCGCCGCCACAAACAGCAGAAAGCGCCGAATGACGAATCGCAACATTCCTTACCTCATTCCAATCTGCGCATTTGCGTTGAGAAGCAGATTTTCGACCTCGATTTTCTGCTTTTGCACGCAACAATCATCGTGCTTGCGTTGAAAAGCAGATTCCGACCCACATTTTTCTGCTTTTCAACGCATTGTTGATTCCACCGCCGTCCGCTACCTGCCCGCCGGTGTCATATATCTCACGTTGTAAAGGGGCAGCAGAGTCTGGTTCAGGTTGAGCGGGAAGCCGGACACGCCCTTCTCCATCGCCGTGGTGATGCGGTAGTTGAAGAGCCAGTCGGCCGGCGCGTCCTGGCTGACCAGCCGCGCGGCACGAGCCAGCAATGCGTCGCGCCCAGAGTCGCTGGAAGCGGCCATCGCCTGGTTGTAGTAGTCCTTGACCTTCTGGTTGCTGTAGTTGTAGTAGTACTGGTCGTTGACCCACTGCGAGAAGTCGTGGCTTTCGTTGTGATCGACCAGCGAGAGGTCGTAATCCTTGTTTTTCAGCACATCCTGCAACCACGTCGAGAACTCGACCACATTGACTTTCAGATCGATGCCGATGGGCTTCAGCTGGCTGCGCAACTGGTCGCCGAGTTCGGTGCCGTAGGTGTTGGCGTAGGTTAGCCGCAGCTCGAGCGGACGGTCTGGCGTAAAGCCGGCCTCCTTCATCAGCTCCTTGGCTTTGCCGACGTTGTGCGGGTACAGGCCGGTCAGGTCTTCATAGCCCGGGTCGAGCGAGGAAATCGGCCCGCCCAGTGCCTTGTCGGCCCCGCCGCGGGAAGCGATGAGCTGTTTGTGGTCGATGGCGTAGCGGATGGCCTGGCGCACACGCACATCCGAGGTCTTGGCGCCCTTGGAATTCATGGCGAGCACATATTTGTCGGTGTCGTCGCCCGCAGCCACGCGATAGTGCTCGCTGTCACGCACGAAAGGCTCGGCGAGATTCTCGGTGACCGGAGCGAGCACCTCAACGTCGCCGGATTTCAGAGCGTTGACGGCGGCGTTGTCATCGCCGAAATAGCGCAGCACGACGGTCGGGGTCTTGGCTTTGTTCGCGCCCCAATAGTGCGGATTGGCCTTCAGGGTGATGGAATCGTTCGGCACGAACTTGGCGAGCGTGTACGGTCCCGAGCCAACCGCCTGCGTTTTCATGTCATAATGAGCGTCACGGTCGAACACGAGCCCCGGCCTGCAGGCAAGCTCCCACAGCAGATTCGCATAAGGCGCGCTCAGATCGAGCCTGACGGTATCGGCGTCCACTGCCGTCACCGACTTGAAGTTCATCAACGCCTCGGAATCGTGGTAATGCTTGGCCACCAGCTCGTTAATGGACCATGCCACGTCGTCGGCATCGAGTTTGTCGCCGTTGGAGAAGGCCATGCCATGATTCAGATGGAACGTATAGCTCGTTCCATCGGCATTCTTCTCCCAGCTTTTGGCCAGACCCGGCACGACCTTGTTCTCAGAATCGCGGGCGACGATTCCTTCGTAGACATTGCCGACAAGCACCTGGTCGAGCGAGGAACCGGATTGGTTGCGGATGTCGAGGTTCGTAGGCGCAAGCTTCAGCCCGATGGTGACGGAATCGGCCGTATGGACTTGGGCAGGCGCAATACTGGCCTTCCGGTTGTTGCGAATCACCACGAAAGCGGCCACAAGTGCTACCACCACGACAGCAGCGACAATCGCCCAGATCAAGCCCTTTTTCTTGCCATGTCCGCCTTTGCCACCGGAAACATTGCCGACGGATGTGCCCTTGACGTGCGCATTCAGCGTTTCGTCGGTGCTGCCTGCATTTTTCGCTTCGGTATCATGGTTCGCGTTGGCGTCAGCGCTACCCGTGTTGGTGGCGTTATCGCTCACATTCGCCGAAGAACCGGCGACGTTCGCCGCAGTCTCGTTTTCGTTGGTGCCCGTTGTTTTGCTGTCGGTTGCGTCGTTTTCTCCGTACGCACCTTGATTGGTAGGCATACTTTCCTCTTTGATAGACATCCAATGAATTCGCTAGCCGCCCTCACGGGTCGTCTGCAGTTCCCATCTTACGAATACCGATAGATTTACGACACCTGCAGCGTATGATGGAAACGCAATAGGAACGAGAACGCGGCACGATTGAAAGTGCTGGAATATATGTCGAAAAACACCGGGAAGGCGGACGAAATGCTACTCGCGATCGATATCGGCAACACCAACATCGAAATCGGCGTCGTGGACGACAGCACCCCCGTCGCCGCCATCACCGACACCTGGCACATCACCACCAAAACCTTCAGGACCAGTGACGAATACGGCCTGCTGCTGCTCCAATTCCTCGAAACCGGCGGATACGACCCCGAGGACGTCGAGGATGTCATCATCGCTTCCGTCGTCCCGCAGATCATGCATTCCTTCCGCTCCTCCATCGTCAAATTCCTGGATATCGACCCGATCATCGTCGGCCCCGGCGTGAAATCGGGGCTGTCCATCCGCATGGACGATCCGAAATCACTGGGGGCGGACTGTCTGGCGGATTGCGTCGGAGCGTATGACGTCTACGGCGGCCCGGTGCTGGTGGCCGATTTCGGCACGGCGACCACCTTCAATTACGTCGACGGCAACAAGTCCATCACCGCCGGGTTGATCAGCCCGGGCCTGCAGACCTCCATCAGTTCCCTGGTATCGGGAACCGCCCAGCTGCCTGAAGTGGAAATTACCCGGCCGGATTCGATCCTCGCCAAAGGCACGAAAACCGCGATGCAGGCGGGTCTCTACTACAACTTCCTCGGCGGCATCGAACGGACGGTCGGCCAATTCCGTCACGAGATCAAGGAGGATTTCAAGGTGGTGGCCACCGGCGGCCTTGGCTCGGTCTTCAAAGACGACACCGAGGCCATCGATGTCTACGACCCTGACCTGATCTTCAAAGGCATGACCGTCATCTATCGCCTCAACGCCTGAAAACATTTCAGACGGAGCCGAATCACATCGCACAGCATCGAATGGCGCTAAACGCGACGCTCATCACGACTCAGCGTCCGCTGTATTGCTTTCGCATGTCAATTTGCGCTAAATACGACGCTCCGTTTTTCTCAACGTCGCGTTTAGCACATATTGATAGACATAACGCCGCTCATTGCAGATTAAAGCCCTGATTAGTGCCGTATTCCTTGATGTCCTTCTGCCACAGCCCGATTCCTTCCATCAGCGTGATCTTGGGTCCGGGATCCTGTGGCAAGGTCAGCGAGCTGCCATCCGGATTGGTCTGTCCGGCATCGATGCGGTCCTGGACATTCTGTACAGAACGTGCTGCGGTCGACCATTTATAGGACTGTCCGACCGTCGTCTTGAAATCACCTCGTGCATAGACCTCGAAGGGCAGATACTGGTAACCGACCGACACGGTTTCGGCGGCATGCGAAAGCACGCGGTTGAATTGCTGCCCGCCAAAATACGGCACATCGATCCCCCGTGAATCCCGAATCGTGGTCTTCGTCAGAAAATCACGGCTGTTCAGCGTAGCCTTGTCTGCGGGGAACGCGCCGCCGTCGACACGCTTGGCGATGCCGGACCGGTCGAGGCAGACATAGCGGATGAAACGCATCGCGGCTTCCGGCTTGCGGGTCAGGTGCAGGATGGCGAGCGCCGACCCGCCATTTTCCGAATTAGTGCGGGAGCCATCCGCCGTCGGCATCGGCGCAACACGCCAGAGCCCAGCGCTGCCCGGCACATCGGAAAGCAACAGCGACGGCATCCACGCCCCTGTGAACACGGAGGCGACACTGCCGCAGGCAAGCGCGTTCTTCCATCCGTCCGACCAGGTGTTGAGCTGAGTGTTGATCAGGCCCTCATCAATCATTTTCTGCCAGAATGCGCTGAAATTCTGAGTTCCCGTATCGTCAACGAGATCAACGGTAACGGTTTTCCCGTCACCGGTGGTGTGGAACGGCCGTCCGCCGTTAAGCCAGATCATGGCATTATAAAAACTCGCATCACCGGAATCGGCGGCGATATAGACGCCTATCGCCTTGAGTTTTTTGGCCGCCTCATAGTAATCGTTCCAGGTATGGATCTGCGAGGCGTCGACGCCCGCCTGACGGAAGACGTCATCGTTATAGAAGAACGCCATCGGCCCGGAATCCATCGGCACCCCGTAGACCCGGCCGTTGGTGTGCACGCTCGACCACGTGCCGGGCGTGTAGTTGTCGCCAAAATCCTGCGTGGCATCGGTGATGTCGCGCAGCTGACCGCTTACGGCATACTGCGGCAGAGCGAAATACTCGAGCTGCACCACGTCGGGCACGTTGTAGCCGTCCTGGATGGCGGAGTTGAGGTTGTCGTAGCCGCTGGTGGATTTGATGACCACACGGATGTCGGGGTTGGCCTTTTCAAAATCGCGGGCCTCGGCCTGCATGCCGGGCTCCCACGACCAGACCGTGATGACGGTACGGTCGTCCTGCGTTCCGCAGGCTGCCGTCGCGGCGAGCAGCAAACAAGCGCAAACTGTTGCAAGCAGCCGTCGAACCTTGCTCATGCTACCCCTGTCGCCAATCCACCGTTTCGTTCAACGATAAGTCTATCCTCACCTTGGGAAGCCATCCGCCATCCCCATTCAAAAGACAGATATTTTTTTTTCTCACATGCCAAGTACCGAGTAGTATAGATATCATCTCGGAAAACAAGGAAAATACATATGACATTATCATTTGAGCATTTGGAAGACACATTCCCACTAGCGAATTTTATCGCAGACGCCCTTGGTGAAATAGCCGAAGTTCTGATACATGATGTCAATAATCCCAAAAAATCAATCATCTTTATCAGGAACGGCAATCTATCCGGCAGAAAAGTTGGTGACGGAGTTACCGACCAAGCATTGAAACTGATCCAAACAGGTGAATCCAACGTCAGAGACTACGTGTCAGGCTATAAAGGTGCGGCGTACAACCAAGAGTTCAGGTCATCGACATTATTCATAAAAAACAGCAAAGGCGAGCTCATAGGCCTGCTTTGCATCAACGTGGATATCACAGGATTCAAAGACACCCTCTCTCTGCTATCCAAATTGGTTCCTGATTCGAATCTGCACGACATGCTTCCCGCTATCGGACATGGCGAGAACCTGCAAGGCAACTGGAGTGAGACCATCCGCAGGATAACCAGAGATACCGTGGCGCAATATGGTGTTTCTCCTACCCGCATGACTTCCGATGAACGAATCAATATCGTTCGTGATCTGAAAAACAACGGTGTTTTCCTCATGAAAAGCGCGGTCAACGTAGTGGCACCGGAATTGGGATGCTCCGTATCGACGCTGTATAGATATCTGCAAAACGTCAACTAGAAGCAGCCACACAACGTCCCACAAAAAGCTTTCACGATGGTTGATCTCAGAAAACTTCTTTCGAATCTGACATCTACCATCGTGAAAGTCAGTGCCTTAAAACACTGAAAATAAGAGGAAAAGTAAAATCAAGTTTGTCGCGTTATATATCATTTTGCGTCAAAACTCTCAATTGCCAGTTACATCGACAACGCCTTTTCCAACGCGTCAAGCCCTGTTTGCATGGTAGCCTTCGGGCAGGCGATGTTCATACGAATATACAAACCGTCTTTGATGCCAAAACTTGACGTGGTTTCAGCACCGACACCACACTTGTCAAGCCTGTCCATCAAAGTCTTCTCATCGATTCCCAAATAGCTGACATCCAGCCACGTCAGATAGGTGCCTTGCAATTCAGCGAGATGAGCCTTCGGGAATTTCTCCTCGATCAGCTTCTTCTGCATTTGATAATTTCCCTCGATATACTGCAGGACATTCTCAAGCCACGGAACACCATGCTTATAGGCTGCGGTTATTGCCGCAATCACAAAGTTATTGGGAAGATCAGGATAGGTCGTGTAATCCTTCTCATCCTGCATATGCTTCATGATGTCAGGATTCTCGGAAATATAATAGCCGAGCTGCAACCCCGCCACGTTGAACGTCTTCGAAGCGGATTTCATGGTGATGACCTTGTCGAAGTCCATTTCCTTGGCAATCTTCGCAATCGGGGTGTAGTGATATCCCGGCATAATCAAATCGCTGTGAATGTCATCAGAGATGATAATGACATCGTGCGCTTTGCAGATTTCCACCATACGCGTCAATTCCTCTCGCGTCCACACCCTTCCCGTCGGGTTGTGAGGATTGCAGAGAATGAACATACGGACATGCTCGGACTCGATCTGCCGTTCAAACTCGTCAAAATCGACTTCATAGCCATGGTCGGTGTAATTGATACGATTGGCAACCAACTTGCGACGCGCACCAACAACGGCCGATTCGAAGAAGCCGTAAAGCGGGGTGAAGACGATGACAGCATCGCCCTCGTTGCTCATCGAACGAATGGCCATGGAAATTGCGTCAACGACACGAATGACAAACCCGATATTATCTTCTTGCAATTGCCAATCATTGCGTTCCTTGAGCCAGCCGGTGAAAACACTGGTATAGCTTTCGGCAGGCATTGCATACCCATAAATGCCGACTTTGGCCTGAGCCACAACAGCATCTATGACCTCCTGAGGGACCTTGAAATCCATGTCCGCGATGGACATGGGAGTAAGGTCAAGATTCTTGTAATCGAGCCCTATACCATCCCATTTGATGCTATAGGTATTCTTCCGATCGATTACCGTATCGAGAGAGTTCATAACTTACATCCTTTCAATTGATGCTTCATTGCAGTTTAAGCATAACACAAAATTATCATGATAATAATTTTTTCTTCAAAAAAGCAAATATTCTTGTTTTTCGAAGAAAAATGCCGATTTTGTGTTTTTTTAATAATAAGTTATTATTATTTTATTGTCCTTACACTAGAACAGGGCAGTGGCAAAGATGCTTTGTCCGCAGCTAAGAGCATCTTGCCCGTACAACGAAAGGCATATATATGACATCGCAAACAACTCCGTATTCATCTTGGCGCAAGGCCGGCGACACGTACTATATTTCCGGACAGCTTCCGCTGGATCCGGCAACCGGCGAATACCCGACAAGTATCGAAGATCAGACCACTAAGGCACTGAACAACCTGGAAGCGACTCTTGCCGATTTCGGTTGTACGCGGTCGGACATTATCAAAACAACTGTATTCCTGCGGGATTTCGCCGATTTCGCTCGATTCAACAAGGTTTATTCCGATTTCTTCGCCGCTCCCTATCCGGCTCGTAGCGCCTTCCAAGTGGCAGGCTTGGCCCAAGGTGCGAACATAGAAATCGAAGCCATCGCACAAAAGGAGTCATAATCATGGCGAAGAAATCAATTCTGAATAAAAAAACAGCGGGTATTTTGATCGGCATTCTGTTCCTTGCCATCATTTCCAGGTTCGATTCGATTATTTCCCCTTCTGTGGCGGAAATCCAAAGAAGTTTTCCCCACGATGATCCTTCGAAAGTCGAATCAGTGGTTTCCATCGGTGCTTCCGCGGCAATGGTTTCAGCCATCATTTTCGGCAAACTGATGGAAAAACTTTCCTTTAAAACCGTAGGAATAACGGGCTGCCTGTTCGTTGCCGTCGGTGGCCTAACTCCGATATTCCTGCATGGCAGCGTCAATCAACTGCTGATTTGCGCTATCGTCGCTGGTTTTGGAACGGGCATTATCACTACAATATTGCCCAGCTTGTCCTCACACTTCTTCCATGGAGAACAACTTTCCGGACTGATGGGCAAAATCGTCGCCATGCAGGATGGCTCCTCAATGATCATCATGTATCTCGGCGGCTTACTGGCAATGTCGGGATGGGTTCACAATTACTGGCTTTATGGCATAGCGCTCATCGCTCTTGTCTTCGTTGTTGTCTTCGTCCCAAGTGATTCCGTCAGTGATGAAGTGGAGGACGACCAAGACGAAGCCCATCTTAAGAAGGAGCCAAGCAAAGCATTCCGGCTATCGCCGCTTGCGAAATTCTGGGCTTCCTGAGCATCTTCCTGGTAGCGGTGATGTATAACAAACTTTCGATTTACGTGAGCACCTATCACCTCGGGGGCTCGGATTCGGCAGGCATGGCACTCATGTTCAATACAGGCTCATCCGTGGTCATCGGCCTGTTGATCAACCGAATCCAGAAGCTGTTCAAGAACTTCACCATTCCATTCGCTTTTACTCTGATGGGTATCGGCGCAATCCTCTTCATCTTCACGCGTTTCTTCCCGTTGGTCTGCCTCGCTGCTTTCCTCATCGGTTCCGGAAGCGCCATCATCATGACCAGGACGCCCTTCATGCTCTCCAACATCACCGAGAAGAAGCACTACCCGTTCGTAATGGGTCTGTTCTCCGCAATCACCAGTCTTGGCTTCACCATTTCCACCTGGTTCTTCAAGCTCGTTTCCGAAGCTTTCGGACTCGATCCGCTGATCGGAACCTTCTGGTGCATGCTTGCCATTTCCGTGGTCATGGTTGTCGTACTTATCGTCTTCAAGTTCCAGAAGAGAATCGAATCTCATTACATCTATGAGTGACCCTTTAAGATAAGGAAACGATAGTTCATATTGCTGCCACGAGTTTCAGAGCGAGTGCTTTGTTATTGCCCTGAAACTCGTGGCAGCCGCTTTCTCTCAATCATTGAAGGCGCGAAGTAAACAGCATAGGACGATGGCTGACCGGATCGATGAAACTCATGGACCGAGCCACGAGCCGGAGAGGGTTTGAGAAATCGGTATAATCGGGTTCGATGATTTCGGGGTACAAATCATCGCCCTTGATCGGCAGACCAAGCGAATTCATATGGACGCGCAGCTGATGGGTTTTGCCGGTTTTCGGATGAAGCATGTAACGCCGATACCCCTGGGCGACAACATTGCCGTCCGTTTCTCCCAATTCGATAACCGTTTCGGCGTTGACCTCGCCTGGAATCTCGTAAGCCTGCAGCCGGCCACGATCCTTGACGATATGCGAGCGCCGTTTCAGCGGGAATAGTGCAGGCGGATTGAGCCTTCCGATGGTCCCTGTTTTGGGTCGCACGATCGGCAAAGCCGGCGCGAGGCATTCATAGGTCTTTTGAACCCGATGCTCCTGAAACAGCATCTGGTAGGCCCCGCGCAGCTCAGGGTTGCGCACGAACAGCACCACCCCCGCGGTCTGGCGGTCGAGCCGATGCGCCGGCGTGATCTGAGATTCCCCAAACCGTTCGCGCAAGCGGACAAGCGCCGTCTGCCGGTACCACATCCCCCGCGGTGTGGTCGCGAGAAAATGCGGCTTGTCGACCACGATGATGTCGTTGTCCTCGTACAGAATCGTCAGCTCGAACGGCACTTCCGGCTCATCGAGCACAAACCGATGCTTGGATTGCAAATTCGTCTACTCGACAGTGACGGACTTGGCGAGGTTGCGCGGCTTGTCGACGTCGTAGCCTTTGAGCCTTGCCACATCGAGTGCGAACAGCTGCAACGGCACCACGTCGACCAACGGGCTCAACAAAGTCGCGCATTCGGGGCGCCAGAAGACGATATCCGCGTATTTCTCGGCATCGGGGTCACCCACCTCGGCCACGGCGATGGTGAAGGCACCACGCGCCTTGACCTCTTCAATGGAGGAAATGACCTTGTTGTGCAACACGTTGCGTCCACGCGAAGACGGGACGATGACGACAACCGGCTCACCGGGCTCGACCAGTGCGATCGGTCCGTGCTTGAGTTCGCCTGCGGCGAAACCTTCGGTGAAGGTATAGGCGATTTCCTTGAGTTTGAGCGCACCTTCCAGCGCCACCGGATAGCCGACGTGGCGGCCGAGGAAGAGGAAGGATTTGGCGTTCAGCAGCTTTTTCGCGGCATCATCTACAGTGCCGGCCTGGTTGTCGAGCACCCACTGGATCTTTGCGGGCATGGCCTTGAGCTGGTCCAGAATCTGATGGATTTCGTCGCGGTAGAGCGTGTTCTTGATCTGGGCGAAATACAACCCAAGCAGATATGCCGCCACGATCTGAGCGACAAAGGCCTTGGTCGAAGCCACCGCGATCTCGGGACCGGCGTGCGTATAGAGCACCGCATCGGATTCGCGCGGAATCGTGGAACCTTGTGTATTGCATATTGCCAGCACGCGCGAACCCTGCTCGCGAGCGTGGCGCAACGCCATCAGCGTATCCATGGTCTCGCCGGACTGCGAAATGGCGACCACCAGCGTACGTGGGGTCAGGATCGGGTCGCGGTAGCGGAATTCATGCGCCAACTCGACCTCGACGGGAATGCGCACCCAATGCTCGATGGCGTATTTGGCCACCATTCCTGCATAACTGGCGGTGCCACAGGCTACGACGATGATCTTGTCGATCTGCTTGAAAGCTTCCGGGTCGACGTGAAGCTCATCGAGTTTGATCGCTCCGGATTCATTGAAACGACCAAGCAACGTATTGCGCACCGCGGCAGGATCCTCATGGATTTCCTTGTCCATGAATGAGTCCCAGCCGCCTTTTTCGGAGGCACTGGCGTCCCAGTCTACGGTAAAACGCTTGGAATCGGTGATTGGGTTGCCGTCGAAATCGGTGACGGTGACGCTATCGCCGGAAATGCAGACCGCCTGGTCCTGATCGAGTTCCATCGCCTCTTTGGTGTAAGCGACGAACGCGGCGACGTCCGACCCCAGGAAGTTCTCACCATCGCCGAGGCCGATGACCAGCGGGGAATCATGGCGGGCGCCGACGACGATTTCGGGTTGGCGGACGTCAACGGCCAGAATGGTAAAAGCCCCGGAAAGCATACGTGCCATCCGTCGCAACGCCTCGAACAGGTCGGGCTTGCCGGTTTCCTTGATGATGATATTGGCGATCTTGCCCAGCAGCTTCGCGGCCACTTCGGTATCGGTGGCGGAGAGGAAGGTACAGCCTTCGGCCTGCAGGTCGAGCCGCAGTTTTTCGGCGTTCTCGATGATGCCGTTATGGATGATGGCGATCTTGCCGTCCTGGCTGGTATGGGGGTGCGCGTTGACGTCGCTCGGCTCGCCGTTGGTGGCCCAACGGGTGTGACCGATGCCCACGGTCGCAGCCGGCATAGGACTGCGTTCAAGGTCAGAGGCGAGATTGGTCAGACGACCGGATTTCTTGCGCACGGCTACGGCTTCCATACCGGGTGCCGCCAACGCGACGCCGGCGGAGTCATATCCGCGGTACTCAAGACGTTTAAGCCCCTGCATGCACACTTCCAACGGTTTCCCGCAAGCGGTCTCATTTCCTGCAAATCCAACAATTCCACACATAACGTTCCAGTCTACGTGATGCCCCTTAAACGCGACAGTACCCCCGCGAAAGTTTCACTATCTTTAACGCTTAGAGGACGTGGCTGAGGAAATCCTTGAAACGGGGCTCTTGCGGATTGTCGATGATTTCGGGACCGCCATGCTCTACGACCACGCCGCCGTCCATGAAGACGACCTGGTCGGCCACTTCGCGGGCGAATCCGATTTCATGGGTGACCACGATCATGGTCATGCCGGCGTCGGCCAACGAACGCATCACCGTGAGCACCTCGCCCACCAGCTCCGGGTCAAGTGCCGAAGTCGGCTCGTCGAAGAGCATGATGTCAGGGTGCATCGCCAAAGCGCGCGCGATGGCGACACGCTGCTGCTGGCCACCCGAAAGCTGCATCGGATAATAATCCGCGCGATCGGCCATACCGACGCGTTCTAGCTCAGCCATCGCCTCCTGCTTCGCCTTAGCCTTCGGGACCTTGGCGACATGCACCGGAGCATCCATCACGTTTTCGATCACCGTGCGATGCGGGAAAAGGTTGAAGCGCTGGAACACCATTCCGAGCTTTTCGCGCTGCTTGGCGATCTCCTTGTCGTTCAGTGTTTGTAGTTCGTCTTTGCCGCCGTGCTCGACGTGCTTATAGCCGATGAGCTCGCCGTCGACCTCGATGCTGCCGCCGGTCAGGGTTTCAAGTTGGTTGATCAGTCTCAGGAACGTGGATTTTCCGGAACCGGAAGGCCCCAGAATCACCGTCACCGTACCCGGCATCACCGTCATGTCGATGCCTTTGAGCACGTGCAGACTGCCGAACGCCTTGTGCACCTGCGTCGCCTTGACCGCAGGTACCGTAGCGCTGCCATCCACGGCTTTCGCGGCACCGCCAGACTTCTGCTGACCTGTCATGGTTTGCGTTTTCGTTTCATTCGTCACCATATCGTTCATCTCCGTCTCGTGCCTCAAGCGTTCAATCCGAGGAAGGTCGTCGCGCCTTCATGGCCTTCGGCCACTTTGGCCGACGGTTTTTCGTCTTTGGCATCGCCGCTGTCAGTGACATTGCCACTCGAGCTTTCGTTGAATCCCTTGCCGAAGTACCGCTCGATCCGTGCCTGCACCACCATCAGGATGGAAGTGATGATCAGATACCAGAAGCAGGCCACCATCAACAACGGAATCGGCTTGTAGATGCGATGGGCGATGGCGTCGGAGGCGAACTGGAGTTCAAGGCTGAACGGCACTGCCGACACCAATGAAGTGGTCTTCAACATGCTGATGACCTCGTTGCCGGTGGGCGGCACGATGATACGCATGGCCTGCGGCAGAATCACCCGGCGCATGATCATGGTCCGTGGCATGCCGAGCGCCTCTGCGGCCTCGCTCTGACCGGGGTCGACGGCTTCAAGGCCGGCGCGCACGATCTCGGCCAGATACGCGGATTCGTTCAACGCCAATCCCAGCATCGCCGCAAGGAATCCGGGGGCGATGAGGTTGTTGAGCTGTTCGGTCTTCATCTGCCAGAAATTGATCTTGGTGAAGGGAATGCCGAGCGAAAGGGTCGGAATCAGTACCGCGAACAACCCCCAGAACACCAGCTGCGTGTAGATAGGCGTGCCACGGAAGAACCAGATCCAGAACCAGCTGACCCCGCGCAACACCGGATTGACGGACTTGCGCATCACTGCCAGCAGCACGGCCAGCACGATGGCGATGAGCATGGAGGTGACCGTCAAAACGAGCGTCCAGCCGATGCCGTTCAGGACATGCTCGTTGAACAGGTACTTCCAGACGGTCGGCCACTCGAAGTTGCCGTTGGTAATCATGCCATGCACCAACAGCACCGCAAGGAACGCGACGATGATACCTGCAATCAGGGAGCCGGGACGATGGACCGGCCTTGCATGGATCCGATTGGGGATGTCAAGCCCATCCGATTCATTGTTATGTACCATAACGTTTCCACCTCTCCCGTAACTGCCTTTTCACCGGCAAACCGACATCGACTACCACTACAGAACGTCAACAAACCTATATGTATAATATACGATACTACGCATAATCGTACGGTCGTCTCATATTCTAAAAACTCGAAAGCCATTCCGACCGGCGAACCAATGGCGATTTTGCCGTTATCGATCAACCGTTCGCCGGCAACCGTCGACTCCGGAATGCCGATACAACAATCCGACCGATGCCCAATACAAGCATCGGTCGGATTGCATACGCCCAGCTTAAACTACTTGATGTCGTCGTAGTTGTTGATCTTGGCCTCTTTGACAGCCCCGGATTCGCTGCCCCAGGACTTGAGGATCTTCATATACGTGCCATCATCGATCAGCTTCTGAATCGCGGCCTGAACGGCCTTTGCGGTCTGCATGTCGCCCTTCTTGACTACCACGGCCTCGGGAATCTGGTTGAAGGTCTTGCCAAGGAATTCAAGCCCACCGTCGCTCTTCTTGACGGCGTAGCCGGAAACCGGAGAATCGGCGAGGAACGCATCGGCCTTGCCAGTTGAGACGTTCGTGGCCACCACAGTCTGCTCCTTCATCGATTGGACATCGATGGCTTTCTTGCCGGAGGCGGTGCACTGGGAATTGAGTTTCTTGACCGTGGTCTCCTGGACGGTGCCGGTCAGCACCGCAACGCTGCTGCCGCAGAGATTGTCGGTAGAGAGCTTCTTCGGATTGCCCTTCTGGACGACGAAGGAGGAACCGACGTTGAGGAACGAAACGAACTCGCCGGCTCCCTTACGGTCGGGAGTGACGGTGAATCCGGACATGCCGGCATCGTACTTCGAGCCGATGCCCGGCAGGATGGAATCGAACTCGGCGGTGGTCGCCTCGAACTTCAACCCGAAAATGGCCGAAATTGACTTGGCCAAGTCCATTTCATAGCCGATCGGGGTCTTGCCGTCCTTGTCGAGGAATTCGGCAGGTGCATAATCCGGAGAAACTCCGATGGTGAATTTGCCGTCCTTCTTGATGGAATCAGGCAACATGGCGGCGATCTTGGCATCTTTCTTGACCGAGCTGGTGTTGGAGGCGCTGCTCTTCGGGGTCGCGCTCTGGTCGCTTTCGTCGGTGGTGCCGCAGGCGGCAACGCTGGCCAGCATCGCAGTGGCGCAGATCCCTGCCAACACGACCTTTGCTTTTTGGGAAATATGCAATGACATCTTGAGTCCTCTCTGGGGCGGACCGGCCGGATGTCCCGCTCGCTTTGACTAATTGCATAATATACTAACATACGTATTTATGCAAAAACTCGTCTCAGTAAGTGGACATCCAGAATGAGAATAAAACCTGGCTAAATCTCAGCGCACCAGCTTGTTCTTGTAGCGCATCGCTCGCAACGCCTCGCGCTTGTCTTCCGCCTCGCGCAGAGCCTGACGCTTGTCGTATTCCTTCTTGCCTCGCGCCAAGGCGATCTCGGCCTTCACACGGCCGTCTTTGAAGTAAAGGCTCAACGGGACGATGGTGTAACCCTTGGCCTCGGTCTGGCGGCTGAGCTTGGCGATCTGGGAGGCATGCAGGAGCAACTTGCGCTTGCGCTTGGGAGCGTGGTTGTTCCAAGTACCGTTGAGATATTCGGGGATGTTCGCGCCCTCCAGCCACATCTCGCCGTTACGGTCGATGGAGACGAATGATTCGGCCAGCGATGCCCGCCCCTCGCGCAGCGACTTGACTTCGGTGCCGGTCAATACCAGACCGGCCTCATAATGGTCTTCGATGGTGTAGTTATGCCGCGCCTTGCGATTCTGCGAGATGAGCTTCGTACCTTGTTCCTTTGCCATGCCTCTCCCCTTTTCGCCCTGTTCCCTTGATATTCGATATGCCCGACCATAGCACAAACGCGCCACCCGGCGGGGCAGCGCGCTTGCATGTTCTACTTGCTGAAATTGACTGATATATCGAGGTTCATCAATCAGTGGATGAACTGGTATTTACTGGCACCATACACCGTCTCGTAGGCCGGGAAGGTCGCGAAACCTGTACCGCCTTCGGAGATGAACACGGATCCGTCGCCGTTCACACGTTCCACAATGGCCACGTGGCCATAAGCGGCGCTTACCGGACGATAACCCATGGAACCGGTGATGATCGAACCAGGAGTGAAGACCATGGCATCACCGACGCGCGGCGAGTTGTCGACTGCCCAGCCCATGCTGCGGGCGGTAGCAGCCCATTGGCCGCCGTTGCCCATGGAGCCCGTGACCGGCTTGCCGAGTTGATTACGGCGCATCCATGCCCAAAGCGTGCACTGACGAGGCGGATACGGGGCACGACCACCACCAGTGGAAGGCCTCGCTGGAACAGGGGCCGGAGCAGGTGCGGGGCGCGAACCACCGCTGTTGCCGCCTGAAGAATGCGAAGAGCCACCGGAATGGCTGTTGTTCCAAGTCTGACCAGTGGAATGCGCGTTGTAGTTCTGGTTGTAGGCAGCAGCCGCCGCCGCGGATTGCGCATCGATCTGCGCCTTCAGTGAGACCATCTGCGCCGCCGCCCTTGCAGAATCGGTGGTCAGTTGGCTCTGCTGGCTCTGCAGATAATCACGCTGGCTCATGCCTTGGGTGAGCAAGGACTGCAGACTGCTCTGCTTGGCCTGCGCGGTCTGTGCCGCCTGTTGCGCCGTGGCCGCGTCGCTGTCGGCCTGGACCTTGAGCTTGGAGATCTGATCCTCGATCGCATCAAGGCGCTGCTTGCGGTTCATGGAGGAGTTCAAGGTGTTGGCGTCTTCATCCGCGGCATTGGCCTCGCTGCGCTTGACGGCGGCCTGGGACTGCATCTTGTCCACGAAAGCCTGAGTAGTAGACGACTTGGTGACCACATCCATGACCTGCGTGGCCTGTGTGGCGTGGAAACTGTCGCGCGCGACCTCGGCCACGCCGGCCTTCGCGTCATCGTAGTCGATACCCGTTTGCTTGATCTTGGCCTCGAGATCATCCTTGTCTTTGATGGCGGCGTTGAGACGATCCGTAGCGGACTGAGCGGCGGTCTGCGCCTGGGTGGCGTTGCCTTGCGCATCGTCGGCCGCCTGCTGTGCCGCCGGAATCTGGTTATCGGTCAGGTCGTTGAGTTCGATAATCTTATTTGCCAGATCCGAATTGACACCGGCAAGCTGAGCGCGCAGATTGTTGGTCTCCTGCTGCTTCTGCCGATAATCCCCCCATGTGGCAGCTTCGGCCGTTTCCGAGTTGACACTAAACTCCGCAACGGCGCCAGCCAGAAGCGTGGCGACGGCAAGCACCATCCCCACAAACATACGCAAACGTCGAGTGACTTTCAGCAAGACAACACCTTTCTTCAGTAACGCAATACAACCACTGTGACAAATACCTGCCACCAAGCAAGAAGTGAGTCTATCACAGTATAATAGCAGGTCCCCGGATCCTAGACCCGGAGATATCGTCGTAAGGATACCGTCGAGACGATCGCGGAAAGCAGCATCGCGCCGACAATCAGCGCCGGAGCCATCAGCCACACCGTCGCCTGATTGACGAACGGCATCCACTGCACCGTCTTGGCAAGCCAATCCGTGATGAACAATTTGACGATGGCGCTCAATGCCACACACGAGAGCAACGAGCCCAAGAGCGAGGCCAAAACCCCTTCAAGCACGAACGGCAATCGAATCGTCCAATTCGAGGCTCCGACCAAACGCATGATCTCCGTCTCGTTTTTTCTGCTTGCCGCGCTCATACGTATGGTGATCGCCGTCAGCAGGACAGCCACGACGACCATCACCCCTGCCAGAACCAACGTGACCGCAGTGCCTTTGTTGAGCACCGCGAAAACAGGGTCGAAGATCTGCCGCTGATCGAGCACCTCTTCAACGCCTTGGCTTCCTGAAAGCGTCTCCGAGACCTCCTGGTATTTGGTGGGGTCTTTGAGCTTGAGCCTCAATGAATCCTGCATATCCGCAGCCGTCAGGGTACGGCCCTGGTAGATGCCGTTGGGATATTGCTTGAGGAAGGTGTTCTTATAGAAATCCTCACGGCTTTCGTACGAAATCTTCGAGACCACCTTGCCCAGCTCGTCATGAATCTTGTTCTGCAGCGCGATGATCTCCTTCTGGGTCGGAGCCTTGCCAGCCGAGCAATTGGCGGCCTGGCTGGTGCCGTCAGGGCAAAGCCAGACTACGACTTCGACCTCCTTGTACCAGTCCCCTTTGGCGCGGGTGATCTGCGCCTGCATCAGGCCTGAAGCACCGATGAAAAGGAAGGAAATAAACGTGACCAGAAGCACGGAAAGAATCATCGAGACATTCTGTCTCAGACTCGTCCATGTCTCCGAAAGGATAAACCGTGCTCTCATTTGCGCTCCCCCGCAATCTTGCTGTTGTTACGGCCTTGTGCGTCCTGAACCTGTGTTGTTTGCTCGCTTTTGCCTGCGGTAGGCTTCGCTTTCGATTTTGCCTGCGATGGCGGAACCGGGGGCGCGGGCAGAGAAGGCGCTTTGGCCTTTGCCTTTGTGTTTTTTACGGCATTTTCCGAATTTTTGATATTCTGCGAGCCTTTCGCAATTCCAGCCGTCTGCGTATTGGTGGCATTGGCTTTTGATTGCCTGCCTTGCCGTTCTGCAGTGGACGCCCTGCCCGTAATGCGTGCCGCATTGCCGGCCTTCGCGATGTCTGAGGTCTTCGAAATCCGCGAGGCCGAGGACTTGGACTGCGTATTTTCCCCAGCCGCTGAAGACGAAGAGGCATTGCCCCGCCCCGGGCGTTTCGCCTGTCCGGATTTTCCGGCTTGCCCGTCCTGTTTCGAATCAGATACGGGTTTGTTCGCACTGGTCATTTCCTCAGGCGTCAGGCCCTTGCCCCACGTCATCGTGGTTTCCGCCGGTTGGAACACCTCGCCGTAACGTCCTGTCCTGCCGGAATGCATGGCATTGGCAAGGCGGGCGATGCCCTCGTTTCCCCCGGTTCCGTTGGCTACGGCATCGGTGACGGCGTCCATGGCCTGCGTGGCCACCACGGAACGGTCATCGACGGGTTGCGCATTGGCGGCTTGCTCTGACGTTGCCGATATGGCGTTGACGGGTCTCTGCGATCGCTTGAATTTGCTGGCGGCAGGATCGATGACCCGTTTCGCCTTCGATTCGACTTCGGCGTCCGGGAAGTATCTGGCGGAATCGTAGCTGCCCTTGGCTTCGTCGCGTACGATTTTGCCGGCATGCAGCTCGACGACGCGCTTGCGCATGGAGTTGACGATTTCCTCGTTGTGCGTGGCCATGACGATGGTGGTGCCGGTGCGGTTGATGGCGTCGAGCACTTCCATGATGCCGAGCGATGTGGTCGGATCAAGGTTTCCGGTCGGTTCGTCGGCCAAGAGAATCTGCGGATGGTTGACGTAGGCTCGGGCTATGGCCACACGCTGCGCCTCACCGCCGGAAAGCTCGTGCGGGTAGTTCTTTTCCTTACCGGTAAGGCCTACCGTCTCAAGGACTTTGGGCACCAGTGACTTGATGGTCGACCGCCTGGTGCCTATAACTTCGAGCGCGAACGCGACGTTCTGCCAGACCGTTTTGTTGTTGAGGAGCTTGTAATCCTGGAAAATAAACCCAATCGAACGACGATATTGCGGAATCTGACGGGCGTTCAGGCGACGCAGGTCGTTGCCGGCCACGCGGATTTCACCGTCCGTAGCCTCTTCCTCACGCAACAGCAGGCTTAGCAATGTCGTTTTCCCGGAACCCGAAGCACCTACCAAAAAGACGAAATCGCCGCGTTCGATGTCGAGATTGATATGGTCCAAGGCCGGCCGTGTGCCCTTGGGATAGATCTTGGAGACCTTGTCCAATGTGATCAACGCCATGATGCCGTTTCCTTACTGTTTGCCGCTCGAATTCAAGTCTAAGAACATCACTATCGCAGATTGTCCCTATTGTGCCGAAATAGCAGAAATTCTTTACTTTTTACCGTTTTCGTTGTTTTTGCCCTCGGACTGTTCGGCCTCAAGCGCGGCCTGACGGCGCTGCTCGTGACGCCAGCGGATGCCCGCATCGATGAACCCGTTGATGTCACCGTCGAAAACGGCCTGCGTCTGGCTGGTCTCGTAACCGGTGCGCAGATCCTTGACCATCTGATAAGGATGCAAAACATAGGAACGCATCTGGTCGCCCCAGCTGGCCTTGATGTCTCCGGCGAGCTCCTTCTTTTTCTTGGCTTCGGCCTCGTGACGGAGGACCAGAAGGCGGGACTGAAGCACCGCCATGGCGGCGGCACGGTTCTGTATCTGGCTGCGTTCGTCCTGCATGGTCACCACGATGTTGGTGGGCAAATGGGTGATGCGTACCGCGGAATACGTGGTGTTGACGCCCTGTCCGCCAGGGCCTGACGAGCAATAGGTGTCCACACGGATATCGGAATCGGGAATGTCGATATGATCGGTTTCCTCGACCAACGGCACCACCTCGACGGCGGCGAAACTGGTCTGGCGACGGCCCTGGTTGTCGAACGGCGAGATGCGGACCAGACGATGCGTGCCGCCCTCGACGGACAGACGACCGTAGGCGTAAGGGGCATCGACCTGGAAGGTGGCCGACTTGATACCCGCTTCCTCGGCGTAGGAGGTGTCCATCACCTTGGCCTTGTAGCCATTGCGCTCGGCCCAACGCATATACATACGCAGCAGCATCTGCGCGAAGTCGGCCGCATCCACGCCGCCGGCACCGCTTCGGATGGTCACCACGGCGCTGCGCTCATCGTATTCGCCGTCGAGCAACGTCTGGATCTCCATCTCGTCGAGATCCTTCTGCAAGTCATCGACGCCCTTCTGAGCCTCTTTCATCGAGTCGGTGTCGCCTTCTTCCTGACCCAACTCGTAAAGCGTCTCGATGTCATCGAGCCGCTGTGAAAGCGCGTTCAGCTTCTTGATCAGCCCCTGTTTGTTGGACAGTCTGCTGGTGATCTTTTGCGCGTTCTCGACGTCATCCCACAGGTTCGGCTGCGACGCCTCCTGCTCCAACTCGTCGACCTCGGACTTGAGACGCTCGACGTCCAACGCCTTTTCGATCGTCTCATATTTGGTACGCGCTTCGCCCAGTGCCTGGGAAAAATCAAATTCTGCCATTGCTTTCCACCTTATCGTTATTCACTGAAAATTCTCTGACACTCGTCACCGCAAGGCCACCGGATATTCCATTCCGATTCCCAGTCCTTGTATCTTGTCTGCTTGCCGAGGCGCATATTCATTGCTTCCAATCAATAGTACGCCGCGGAACCAGTCGCTTTTGACTGTCGAGACCTCACCGTTATCATCAATGCAAAATCGTCAAAGACCCGCATATATAGCAGGAATGACCAAAGCGAGCAGCATGGCTGCGGCCACGACGATGCAGATCGCCCGCACGATGTTGCGGCGACGGCTTTCGCGGCGTTCGCGTTCTTTCCTGTAATCACTCACAATGTGTCATTGTATCGAGCATGCGGGATTTAGTTCTTGGACCTCGGCTTCTGAGCTTTACGCGGACAAAAATACAGGTTTGCGCTAGATTGGAAACATATTCATTTCACCGATGTAGCTAGAAGGAGCAGGTATGAGTGATGAACGGACGGCTTGGGGCTGGGGCCTGGCCTCGATCGATGAGGCGGGCAACACGCTGGATGTGTGGTATCCGCAGTTGGGAATGGGCGCGGCACCCGATGAGGCATCTCGACCGAAGCATGGGTTCGGGACCTTGGCTTATGACCGGCCGGACGCCCGCGGCGTGCGCCGTCAGCCCGTATTCACCGTCTCCTCGCTCGACTCTCCTATCGTCGACGCGGCCGACGCCTACCTGCGCCTGCACCTGCTGAGCATGTGCATGGTCGAACCGAACACCATCAATCTCGACGGTATCTTCGCGGTACTCGCCAACGTCGTGTGGACCAACTACGGGCCGTTCGCCGCCGAAAACTTCGCGCTGCGCAAACTGGATGTGATGAACGCGGTGGCGAAGGCAGGCAACGTGGCAGGCGGCATGCCTACCCCCCGAGTGGATGTCAACGTGCTCGGCGTCGACAAGTTCCCGCGCATGGTCGACTACGTGGTGCCTGAAGGCGTGCGTATCGGCGACGCGGACCGCGTACGTCTCGGCGCTCATCTGGCGGCCGGCACGACGGTGATGCACGCCGGCTTCGTCAATTTCAACGCCGGCACGCTCGGCACCTGCATGATCGAAGGACGGGTCTCGCAGGGCGTCACCGTCGGCGACGGGTCGGACGTCGGCGGCGGCTCGTCGATCATGGGCACGCTTTCCGGCGGCGGCAAGCTGCGCAATTCCATCGGCGAGCACAGCCTGTTGGGCGCCAATGCCGGCATCGGCATTTCTCTGGGCGACAACTGCGTGGTGGAAGCGGGACTTTACGTCACCGCCGGCACGAAGATCACCATTCACGACAAGGCCAAGATCGCCGCGGGTGAGCCGCTGGAAGTCGTCAAGGGTTCCGAGCTTTCAGGCAAAGACAATATCCTCTTCATCCGCAATTCGGTGACCGGCACCATCGAAGCCCGTTATCGCAAGGTCGGCATCGCCTTGAACGAGAAGCTGCACAAGAACTAAGGCTTTGCAGATCGGTAGCATAAAGGTCGGTCGATAGCACTGAGAAACGTTGGTATTCCAACGATGTCACGAAGCTATCGACCGACCTTTTGTTGCTTTATTCAGCGCTGGTCCATCGGCACATAGTCCCGTTCGACCTCGCCGGTATAGACCTGACGCGGCCGGCCGATCTTGGTCTGCGGATCGGCAAGCATCTCGCGGTATTGCGCAATCCAGCCGGGAATGCGTCCGAGCGCGAAAAGCGGGGTGAACATCGGAGCGTCGAAGCCGATGATCCGATACAGCAGGCCGGTGTAGAAATCGACATTGGGATACAAATGACGTGAAACGAAATAATCGTCGTGTGTGGCGATGTCCTCGAGCTGTGTGGCAATGTCGAACAACGCGCGTTCATCTGCCGGAAGACGGTTGTCGACGTCGCCTCGCGCCATAAGCTGCTGAAGATAATGCTTGGCGACCACTGCCCGCGGATCATGGCATTTGTAGACGCGATGGCCGAAACCGGAAATGCGGGCGCCAGTGCCTTTCGCTTTTTCGACAAACCGGCCGACGCTTTCGCCTGAATCGCGGATGACCTCGAGTTGCTTCAGCACTGCCTCATTGGCTCCTCCGTGAAGCGGGCCGGACAGGGCGTTGACGCCGGCGGCCACCGCCGAATAGAGGTTGGCATGGGCGCTTCCTGCGATACGCACCACGGAAGTCGAGCAGTTCTGCTCGTGATCGGCATGGATGATAAGCAGGCGTCCGAGCGCGTGAATCGACAGATCGTCCGAAACATAGGGTTCGTAAGGCACGGCGAAACACATGCGCAGGAAATCGTCGACATAGCCGCGGGCGATATCCGGGTAGAGCATCGGTTCGTCACGACGGCGACGGTAGATGTAGCTGACGATGGTGCGGGCCTTGGCCATGATGATGCGCGCCGATTCGTCCAGCTGATCCGGGTCACTGATGTCGGTGGTGTCCGGATAGAAGGCGGCCAGTGCGTTGATGGCGGATGCCAGCACGCTCATGGGCTGGGCCGTGCGCGGGAACGCGGCCATGAAACTGCGGAAATCCTCGCCCACCATCGTACGGTGGTTCAGATCGAGGCAAAACTGCTCGTATTCCGCCTTACTCGGCAACTCGCCATGCTGCAAAAGCCAAGCCACTTCGAGAAAATCAGACTGTTCGCACAGCTGCTCGATCGGGTAGCCACGATAGCGCAGGATGGACCTCTGACCGTCGATGAAGGTGATTTTCGATTCGCATTGGGCTGTGGTCAAGAATCCGGGGTCAAGGGTGACGAACCCGTCGTTTTTAAGGCTGGAGACCACGATGCCGTCCGCCCCTTCCGTGGCTTTGACCACTGGCAAATCGAACTTGCTCGCGTCGACATTGAGTTTTGCCTCCACCATGACATTCCGCCTTCCTTTGCCGCTCTGATTCGCGGATACCGTTCGATTTTCTGCATCAACAGACAAATCCGAAAGCATTGCCGCAACCGATCAGGGATTGAACATACCTTATTTCATCAATGTAAACTGCGGCAGCCAATGTCCACGTTGCGTACATTGCCAATTTCGGGGTGGCGCTTGAGGCGGGAACGCAGGCCTTGCCGCACCTTCAAAGACAAAAACGGCATCCGCGCTTTATATTGCGGATGCCGCTTGGCATACAAGGCTTGTCGACAAGGACCGTCGAGCCGGGCCGGCGATTACTCGCGAACGGTCAGGATCTCCGGGCCGTTGTCGGTGATGGCGATGGTGTGCTCGCTGTGGGCGCCGTTGGAACCGTCGGAGCTGCGCAGCGTCCAGCCGTCCTTCGCGTCCTGATAGATCTCGTCGGTGGTCTTCATGAACCATGGTTCGATCGCGATCGTCAGGCCCGGGCGAAGCTTATAGCCGTGGCCTGCCTTGCCGTCGTTCGGGACGAAGGGATCGCCGTGCATGACGTGGCCGATGCCATGGCCGCCGAATTCCATGTTGACGGTGTAGCCATGCTCGTGCGCCACGTCGCCGACGGCTGCAGACACATCGCCAAGCCGGTTGCCGGATTGCGCCGCCGCGATACCGGCCGCGAGCGCCTCTTCGGTGCATTTGATGAGCGCAATGTCTTCAGGATTCGGATCCTTGCCGACCACGAAGCTCACCGCGGAGTCCCCGCACCATCCGTCGACGCTGATGGCCAGGTCGAGGCTCACCAAGTCGCCGTCCTTAAGTGCATAATCATAGGGAACACCGTGCAGCACGGCGTCGTTGACCGAAGTGCAGATGTAATGCTTGAATGGGCCGGTGCCGAAATCGGGGGCGTAATCCACGTAGCAGGATTCGGCGCCCTTGCGGCTTTCGATGCGACGGCGCACGAGGTCGTCGATCTCCAGCAGGTTGGTGCCGACCTTGGTGGTTTCCTGCAGCTCCTTCAAGATGCTGCCGACGAAACGGCCGGCCACCTTCATCGAAGCGATTTCCTTTGGCGTTTTCAATTCGATCATGTCTTCACCCTACTTCGCCGTTCAAACATATTTGAGAAATCCTTGCGTCTGAGTAGAAGGCGAATCCATGTGGAATAATTCCAAAATCTTGCTGTACGACAATGCCCTGGCCGGCTGAATCGAGGTTCAGCCGGCCAGGGCATGATTTCACATCGTTATGGTGTCGTCAACGTTCGTGAAAAACGTTGTGCTGCACGGTTCTATAACGATCCTTGCAGTCAGTGTTTGCCGAAGCGGAAGGCGCGGATGATGGCCAGGATGCCCATGACCGCCATGGCCACGCCGGCGAAAACGACCAGTATGATCACCGACGCGAACGGCGAGAAGAGCACGACGATACCGGCGAGAATGGAGATGATGGCGTAGAAGATGGCCCAGCCGGACTTCGGCAGACGCCAGGTTTCGACCAACGCCATCACACCTTCCATGATCCAGCCGATACCGACGGTAAGGGTGACCAGAATCGTCAACATGGCCGTCGAAAGAACGGTGTTCTTGAGCATGACCACGCCGCCGATCACCAGAATGATGCCGACGATGATATCAAGCACACGCCAGCCGCCCGGCAGCCCGTTTTCGGCAATCGCGCCGATGATACGGATGACGCCGGAAACCACGAAATAGATGCCCAGGGCGATGGCCACGGCCACCAGCGTCTTGCCGGGCCAGATCAGCAGCGCCAGGCCAAGCAGCAGCGCGACCACGCCGACCACACCGTAGACAAAACGAATGGTCTTCTTCGCCTGGTTCGGCAGCCAATCCTCGGCCAGCTTGAAGGGGTTCAGACGCCACCATTCATTGCTGCCCGGCTGGGCCGACTGCTGGTTGAAACGGGGAGCGCCCGCCCTCGGTCCGCCATTGTTGGTCTGCCCGCCGTTCGGCCCGTATTGGTACTGGCCGTTCTGGTTGACGTTGGCATAAGGGTTGCCGTTGACGTAAGGATTGCCGTTCTGATATTGCTGACCATACTGGTTCGGATCGGCGGCATAGGGGCCATAGCCGTTCGGACCATATCCGTTGGAAGCCTGATTCGGGCTTTGGCCTTGCCCGTTGTACGGTCCTTGGTTGGGATTCTGCCCCTGACCGTTGTACGCGTACGGATTGGCGTTCACACCGCTCTGCGCAGTGCCTGCCTGATTGCCATTGTATTGGTATTGGCCATAACTCTGCGTTGTTCTGATTGGCATTTTGGGCATTGGCATTTTCGTTTTCGGACTGGCTCTGGTTGCCATTCATGGCGTTGGGATTCGGCGCATAGGCTCCATATTCCTGTTGCCCGGTCGGTTGGCCGTTCGACTGTCCCTGATCGCTGCCACTGTTTTCGCCCACGTTCGAATTATTGTCATTCATATTGGCGTCTGACATATCGACTCCTTTTCCACTTGTCGTCGCCACCATCAAATCATATAGTGGCGCTTCACTTTAACTACCATGTCATTCAACAGATGAAAGACAAAAGCTATTCCTTGACTATTGGTTTGGCCCTGAACTTGGCACAACCGGGTATAAAAACCAACCGGCTGACCAACGGTTTTTCTTTTATTCAGCGCAGCTTCTTGTCAACAAACGCCGATACAGTAGAGCCATGTCTACACCTTTGATTTCAGGCCTTGATACGACCTCATTCTCCAGCACCATCAGCCCCGGCGACGACCTGTTCCGTTTCGTCAACGGCCCGTGGATCGACACCTACGAACTACCGGATGACCGTTCGCGCTACGGCGCTTTCGACAAGCTCGCCGAAGACTCGGAAAGCCAGGTTCGCGACATTCTCGAAGACGAGCACTGCCCTGCGCACAAGTCCCAAAGCCTCTACCACGCATTCCTTGATACCGATGCCATCGAAGCCGCTGGCATCAGCCCCATCAAGGACGCGCTCGACCGCATCGACCATGCCGCCGACAAGTCGGAACTGACAAAAGCACTAGGTGGCTTGAGCACGGTCGGCGGCCCCGACTTCTTCGATTGCGGCGTCTACGGCGACCCCGGCGACCCGGAGCACAACATCCTGCACATCGAGCAGGGCGGTATCGGTCTGCCCGACGAAGCCTACTATCGCGAAGACCATTACGCGCCGATCCGCGAGCAATACGTGCACATGGTGGCGAAGCTCCTGATGCTCGCCGGCTATGGAGACAGCGCGAAATCCGAGGCAGATGCCAAGCGCTTCCTGGAGGTCGAGACCAAGATCGCCTCGAACCATTGGGACAACGTAGCCACCAGGGACTCGCAGAAAACCTATAACCCCACTGATTTCGCGGATCTCACCTCGGCGCTCTCGCACTACGATATCGTTGCATGGATTGAGGCATGGCAAGAAGCTTACAACGCTCTGCCGGCCTCAAAAACCCAACCCTTGGATCTCAAAGCCGCGTTCAGGCGCACCATCGTGCATGAGCCGAGCTTCCTTTCCGGATTCGACAAGTTCTGGGACCTCAGCGAGCTCGAGGACCTGAAGCTTTGGGCACGAGTGACGATGATCAGCGCAGCGGCGAGCACGCTGAGCCGGGATTTCGACAAGACCCAGTTCGATTTCTACGGCCGCGTGCTTTCAGGCGCCAAGCAGCAGCGTGACCGTTGGAAGCGCGGCGTCTCACTGGTCAACGGTATCTGCGGCGAAGAAGTGGGACGCGAATACGTCCGTCTTCACTTCCCCGAAAACTCCAAGAAACGGATGGAACAGCTGGTCTCCAACATCATCGAAGGCTATCGCGTCTCCATCTCCGGGAGCAGCTGGCTTGGCGAGGCAACCAAGGCGAAGGCGCTTGAAAAGCTTTCGAAGTTCACCCCGATGATCGGCTACACCAACCATTGGCGCGACTACACCGCTCTTGACATCAAGCCCGAAATGAGCCTGATGGAGGATCTCAACGCGGCGGTCGCCTATGAAACGGGCTTCCAGTTCTCGAAGATCGGCCAGGTCGTGGACCGTGAGGAATGGCTGATGAACCCGCAGACCGTCAATGCCTACTACGAGCCGTCCATGAACGTCATCGTCTTCCCTGCAGCCATTCTGCAACCGCCGTTCTTCAACCCGGATGCCGATGACGCCGCAAACTACGGAGGCATCGGCGCGGTCATCGGCCACGAGATCGGGCACGGATTCGACGACCAGGGCAGCCAGTACGACGGCGACGGCAAGCTCAACGACTGGTGGAGCGCAGACGACAAGGCGAACTTCCAGAAACTCACCACGGCACTGATCAACCAGTACAACGGATTCATCCCCTCTCAGCTTCAGGAGAAGTACGCCGATGAGCTGAGCCAAGCCCCACACGTCAACGGCGCGTTGACCATCGGCGAGAACATCGGTGATTTGAGCGGCGTCAACATCAGCCTCAAGGCCTACGCTTTCGCACTGGACAAGGCCGCCGGTCGTGCCATCGACGGTTCGCCGGAAGCGGTCGCGGCATCGCTGACGAGCGCTCCGGAAATCGAGGGATACACCGGACTGCAGCGTTTCTTCCTAAGCTATGCCTCTATCTGGCGCACCGCGCAACGCGAGGAGCTTACGGAACAGTATCTGCAGATCGATCCTCACTCCCCCGCCGAATTCCGCACCAACGGCATCGTGCGCAACGTCGACCTCTATTACCGGGCATTCGATGTCAAGCCCGAAAACAAGCTGTGGCTGGCACCTGAACAGCGCGTATCCATCTGGTAGCCGATAATTCAAGCGTTTCCTCACTGCAGATAACAGATTAGCAAGGAAACGCTTGAATATGGCCTTAAATTTGTGGCCGGAGCACGTCATCATGCTCCGGCCACTTTCTTATTGCGTCCCGTCAATTATCCGACCGATGCCACCAATCGATCTGCGCCGGTATGCCCTTCAAACACCTCGCTTGCATTCCACGGGTCTTCGCCGGGTTCATCCTCAAACTCCCGATTATTGCCTGAATCACGACCGGTCATGGCATTGTCTTGGTCGCCATTGCGGCTTTCAGCAACATCTTGATTACCGTCAGGCATAGCACCATGCTCTTCCTGAACAGCAGTCTCGCCTTGCGGCGGCTCCGACCCGGCGGACTCGGTGCCATGCGCATTCCCCTGTTCCTTCACGCCAGGTCTCACCCTCTGGAAAACGGAAATGCCGAAGCTCAGGTCATGGCCTACGCTGGTCGCTTCCATCACCATTCTGCTGTGTTTGGTGCCGTCCCGGGTCCACTCCTCGGTTGCCAGATTTCCGGTGGCGATGACCGGATCGCCCTTCTTGAGGCTGGAAAGCACGTTTTCGGCCAGTTGGCGGAACACCTTGACATTGATCCATGTCGTTGGCCTATCCCGCCATTCGTTGACTGCGGGATTGAAATATCTCGTCGTGCAACCTATCCTGAACGATGCGGCAGCCGGACCTCCCTCCCTGCCGAAACTCTGCGGGTTTGCACCCATGAATCCTGAAATCGTCACCGTACCTTGCTGTGCCATCGGCTCTGCTCCCTTGAAAAGCAATGCTTATTATCGTGGACTGCGGGATACGTCACCGACAATGGAGTCCAACCGCATTCGCAACCGGATTCCAGCGCTGAAATCGGTTCAAGACGCACCCCGCGGTTCTTCCAGTATGCGCAACGAAGCCAATGGTTTGCAAGCCAAAACGGGTCCTGTGGTCGAACGTCCGGGGTCCCGGCGTGTTGTGGATGGAATGTGGATGAAAAAGACAGTATCCACAGCGAAATCCGAAATGTGCACAATACAATCAGGCGCAATCGTCAGGTATCAAAACCAAACGAAGAATAATGAAAATGTAAGTATTACAGACAACAAGGCCGTCATGCCAAAAAGCACAACGCCACAGCTGGATTTCAGGAAAATATCAATTGAGAGAACAACTACAGGTATTGGGATTCCTGAAGCAGCAAGGAATCCCAATACATACTACTTTGAGGCCAAAGGCATCGAAAAGATGACGAATCACTCAGTCATAGTCATAGAAACCGTGACCGGCGATCTTGCCCATGCGGCCCTTGTCGATGTAATCCTCCTTCAGACGGCGAGCGAACTCCTTCTTGACCGGATCGGTGGCGTCCTTGTTGAGGTTGTAGGGGGTCATCATGCCGACGGTGTCGTAGATTTGGAACGGGCCGGAGGGGGCACCGGTGGCGATACGCCAGGTCTTGTCGATGTCCTCGAACGAGGCCACGTCGCGGACCCACAGGTCGGCTGCGGCGTCGAGCAGCGGCACCAGCAACGAGTTGAGCACATAGCCCGGCTGCTCCTTCTTGATGCGGATCGGGACCATGCCGATCTCTTCGGCGAACTTGGCGACTTCCTCGAAGACAGCCGGATCGGTCTTAGGCTGCACCATCACCTCGCCGGTATTGTACTTCCACACCTCATTGGCGAAATGCAGGCACAGGAATTTCTCAGGACGATCGGTGAACGGCGCGATCTTGCTCGGCGGCAAGGTCGAGGAATTGGTGCAGAAAATCGTTTTGGCCGGCGCGTTCTCGCTGACCTTCTTCCACGTATCCTGTTTGATGTCAAGACGCTCCGGAACCGCTTCGATGACGATATCGGCATCCTTGAGAGCCTCCTTGATGTCGGCCGTCGTACGGATACGAGAGACTGCGGCATCGAGCTTCTCATCGGTCGCATCAGGAATATCGCGTTTGTACTGCTTCTTCAGATATTCCCAGCGCTCGGGAAGGCCGGCCAAAATCTCGTCACTGATATCGTAGGCGACAACATCCTTGCCCTTGTATGCCGACTGGAAAATAATCTGCGAGCCGAGGACGCCTGTGCCCAAAACGGTAAGATTCTGCATTGATTTCTTCTTTCGTTGTCATCGCCGCAGATTGCCTTGTAACCAATACGCAGCGACTTATATATTCGGCAAATGCATCAATCCTCGATGCCGCTCCGAATCCGTACATCTTTTATTCTACAGAAATGCGCATCTTTTATGCTACAGAGAATATGGCTAATATCACATTTGGATCACTGATTGGCTAGAATTGTTCCCTATTTCATATATTTCATTATAACTTATTGAGTTCAATCAGTGCTGAAACGAAAATGTGGCTGCCTCCAACAATAGGAAACAGCCACACCTATTTACGAACAGGCACGATTCAGAGCATTGCCTGGTATCGTTCGGACAAAGTATCAGCAGCCTTATCCGCTTCAACTTTCACCGCGTTATCGCCATTGCGATCGCGCACCTCGATGGTGCCGTCGTTCAGGTAATCGCGGCCGACCACGGCGATCAGCGGCACGCCGAGCAGCTCGGCATCCTTGAACTTGACGCCGGGCGAGACCTTCTTGCGGTCGTCGTAGATGACCTCAAGCCCCTTGGCCTCAAGCGCTTCGACCAGCTTCTCGGCACCATCGAACGCCTCATCTTTCTTGCCGGTGGCCACAACGTGCACCGCGGCAGGAGCGATGTTGACCGGCCATGCCAGGCCCTTCTCATCGTGATGGGTTTCGGCGATGCAGGCCATGACGCGCGAGACGCCGATGCCATAGCTGCCCATCCACACCGGAACCGCCTTGCCGTTCTGGTTCAAGACCTTCAGGCCGAGCGCCTCGGAATACTTGAGACCGAGCTGGAATACCTGTCCGATCTCCACGCCACGCTCGAAGCTCAGCGGGCCTGAGCCGTCCGGGCTCATGTCGCCATCACGAACTTCAGTCGCCTCGACGGTGCCATCGACCTTGAAATCGCGGCCATAGACCATGTCGAAGGCATCCACACCGAGCTTGTCGCCGCCGGTGACCCACGCCGATCCCTTGGCGATATGCGCGTCGACCAGATAGCGCACCGGATCCTTGATAGTCGAACCTTCAACGCGCGCCTGCGGACCAAGCACGTTCGGCCCGATATAGCCCTTGACCAGTTCCGGATGCGCCTTCAAATCGGCCTCGTTGGCCTCTTCGATCTCGGCAGGGGCGAACTGCGCCTCCAGCCTCTTCATATCGACCTGGCGGTCGCCGGGCAGCGCCACGACGACGACTTCGCGCCAAGGCTTGCGATGCTCTTCGTTCTCGTCATCGGGTTCGCCGGGGTGTTTCACCGCGATGACCACGTTCTTGAGCATATCGGTGGCGGCCCATTGGCGGCCATCCTCGCGCGGATACAGCTTGTTGCACTGTGCGACCATCTCGTCGACACTACCTGCATCCGGCAAATCCTTGAGGCTCATCGCCGGGGTCTTGGAGCAATCCACAGCCGGCACCTCAGGGGTGGTCAGCGCTTCGACGTTCCACGCCTTGCCGCTCGGGGCCTTGGCGAAAGTGTCCTCGCCGATGGCCATCGGGGAAAGGAACTCCTGCGATTCGAAGCCGCCCATCGGCCCGGAAACCGCATGCACCATGATGTAGCCCAGGTCGAGGCGCTGGAAGATGCGCTCGTACGCGTCACGCTCCTCGACGTAGGCCTTCTTCAAGCCGTCCTCATCGATGGTGAAGGAATAGCCGTCCTCCATGATGAACTCGCGGCCGCGCACCAGCCCTGCACGCGGGCGGAACTCGTCGCGGTACTTGGTCTGGATCTGATAGAGGGTGACCGGCAGATCCTTGTACGAGGAATACATGTCCTTGACTAGCAGGGTGAACATTTCCTCGTGTGTCGGAGCCAGAAGATAATCGGCTTCGTGGCGATCCTTCAGGCGGAAGATGTTCTCGCCGTATTCCTCCCAACGGTGCGTGGCCTCGTACGGCTCTTTGGGCAGCAGAGCCGGGAAATGGACTTCCTGGCCGCCGATGCCGTCGACCTCTTCACGGACCACGGCCTCGATTTTATTGAGAACTTTCAGACCCAGCGGCAGCCAGGTCCAGATGCCGGGCGCGGCCTTGCGGATATAGCCCGCGCGTTGGAGAAGACGTGCCGAATCAACGTCGGCGTCGGCGGGGTCCTCACGCAGCGTGCGCAGGAACATGGTGGACATACGAAGTGCTTTTGTCATGGTTCCTAAATTATTCGCGCGAGCCGACATTGACGACGTTACGACACAGTGATTAACCGTTATTTTCAGACCACCAAATAATGGATATGATGCTAGCCATTCGATATCAGTGATTATGAGTCGAAACGACTTAGAACAACTCGTCCTGGGCGAACTCATCGTCGCCGTCGGGCAATTGGCCGGATGCCTGCTTGGTGAAGGCTTCGGCCCCCTCGGCTTCAAGGCGGGCGCAAGAGGCTTTGGAATTGTCGCGCAACTGACCGTCCAGCAAGACGGCATCAGGCGAGACCATGAACGCGCGTTCGCTGATGTCATCAAGATAGAGCCCATCGAGATTCTCCACTCGCGAAAGCGCAACGTAGCCCATGCCCGGCGCGAAGGTGCGGCGCAGGTTCATCACGGCGCGGTCGAGCGTCATACCCTGTGACTTGTGGATGGTGATGGCCCACGCGCAGCGCAATGGCACTTGTTTGACACTGGCCAGTATGGTTTCGCCGTCCATCATGTCCCACGAAGCCTGCTTCATGGTCACGGTATTGCCGTTTTCGAAGGCGACGATGGGCCATCCGCCTTTGGCCTGCGAGACGAAGCCCTCCACTTTGCCGATCGAACCGTTGACATACTGATGATCGGCGTCATTGCGTAAGGCCATCACGGCCGCACCGGTTTTGAGCTCAAGCTTTTCAGGAGCGAGCATGTTCTTTTTGAGACGTTTGACCAAGTCCGCCGGTCCCGCCGACTCGGCAACATATTCGTGGGTTTCATCGTGAATCTGCGAAAGCCGCAGATCGTTCAACGTGTCGGCCTGCTTGTTGACAGGGAACAGATGAACGGCCACTTCCCCGTCAGCCGGCGACTTGCCCATACGCTCAGCGAGCACATCGTGATCTTCCTGGGTGACGCCGCCCTCACGGATGTCGGTAAGGACGGTGAGCAATTGGCCATCGTCCTGACGGTGCTGTTCGGTGAGATAGCAGACCACTGGGTTAAGTTCGTCCCAGACCAACGATTCGGTGACGAAGCCATCGGCGTCCTTGCCTGCATCGGCATAGCGCTGACGGGACATGAGGAATTCGGGGCTCGGTGGCAATGCGTCACGTCCACGGAATGATTTACGAACCGGCGGCAACTGGAAGAAATCACCGGAGAGCACGACCTGCAGGCCGCCGAACGGCTCCGGGCTGTGCCGCAACGCCCGGCAGACGTCATCGACCATGTCGAACAGCCATGCGGGCAGCATCGAGACCTCATCGATGACGAGGATATCGGCTGCCTCGATCTTACGTTTGCGGCGCGCACGGATGCGCTTCATCAAGGCCGGCGTCATGACCTGCGAGACACCGACACCACTCCAGGAATGGATGGTCTGGCCGTTGATGTGCGTGGCGGCGATGCCGGTCGAAGCGGTTACGGCAACAGAAGCACCTTGAGCACGGGCCGAACGAATGAACTCGTTCAAGACATAGGTCTTACCGGCACCAGGAGCACCGGTGATGAACGCGTTCGCCCCCGCGCCGAGAATCGTCAGCGCTTCCGCCTGTTTCATGCCGTTCCTGCTTTCCTCATCATGTTACCGTCGTATCATCAACCCACATTGCGTTGAAAAGCAGAAAAACAAGCCCTCAAATCTGCTTTTTGACGCAAGTCCACATTCAAATGCGTTGAAAAGCAGATTATCACGGTGATTTTTCTGCTTTTCAACGCAGTCCTGGTTTCTACTTGTTGATCAGGCTCGTAGCCTCGATGTCGGCTTCGATCTTCTTGGCCTGCGCCTCGTCAGGGCCGGGAACCGGAGCCATGAAGGCCTCGCGGTAGTAGCGCAGTTCGTCGAGCGACTCTATGATGTCGTCAAGCGCGCGATGACCGCCGTTCTTGGGCGGACGGTTCATATAGACCGCCGGATACCAGCGACGAGCCAGCTCCTTCAAAGTACTCACATCCACGCTGCGATAATGCAGATGGCTCATGAGGTTCGGCATGTAATGGTCGAGGTACTTCTTGTCGCTGCCGATGGTGTTGCCGGCGAGCAGCGGCTTGACCCCTTCGGGCGTGAAGCGGGCGACGTACTCGGTGACCTTCTTTTCGGCATCGGCAAGGCTCAGGCCATGCTCCCATTCCTTGATCAGCCCGGAGCGGGTGTGCATCGCGCGCACAAAGTCACCCATGTGGTCGACAGCTTTCTGCGACGGCTTGATGACGTAGTCCACACCCTCATCGAGCACTTTCAGATTGAAATCGGTCGGCACTACGGAGACCTCGACCAGCTCGTCGCCGCCGAAGATATCGAGGCCGGTCATTTCGCAATCGATCCAGATCAGGCGGGAACCCTCCGCCGTATACGTCTCGTCATCCTGAGCATTCACCATAATATTGACCTTTCACTGCCACTAACAGAACTCTACACACTATCTCACATGGCTGACCGATAGCTACTAATCTGGTTTATTTACTTACTGACGTTGGTGGTCGGGGTATACAATGCTCGACACGCTCCGGGCTGAGCCGTTAAGCGGGAAGCCCTGTGGGCTTCCTGTAGGCGAAGTGAGCGCGATGTATCGAGCGCGAAGGCAAAATCTTCGATTTTGCAGGCCAAGTCTTTACGGTCTGACATCGCATATCCCCGCCCCCCCCAACTCAACGATAAATACCGATAAGAAGTCATGACTCCGAACAGTTACAGGCTGAAGATGAAGGAAGAGGCATGCTTTGCTCGGGCATAAGCTTGGCCGAACGGCCTTGAGTGTCCCGAGCGAAGTATGTCTCTTCCTCCATCGTGATGATAATTCCTCAATTAATTAAGAAATTCAGCACTTTAAATAATAGATATCACTCGTTGTGGAAACCGCTGTAGTTCGGGGCTTCGGCGGTCATCACGATGTCGTGCGGGTGCGATTCGCGCAGGCCGGCCGTGGTGATACGCACGAAGCGGCCCTTCTCGGCCATCTCCTTGATGTTGTGCGCGCCGATGTAGAACATCGACTGATGCAGGCCGCCGATGAGCTGGTAGAGCACCGCATTGAGGGAACCGCGATACGGCACCTCGCCTTCGACGCCCTCCGGGATGACTTTGTCGTTGCTGGTGACGTCGGCCTGGAAGTAGCGGTCCTTGGAGTAGGACTTCTTGCCGCGCGGGGCCATCGCGCCGAGCGAGCCCATGCCGCGGTAGAGCTTGTACTGCTTGCCGTGCAGGAAGACCTTCTCGCCCGGGGTCTCGTCGCAGCCGGCGAGCGCGCCGCCAAGCATGACCGTCGAGGCACCGGCCACCAAAGCCTTGGCGATGTCGCCGGAATAATGGATGCCACCGTCGGCGATGCAGGGCACACCGGCCGCACGGCAGACCTGAGCCGCGTCATAGACGGCGGTGAGCTGCGGGACGCCGACACCGGCGACCACGCGGGTGGTGCAGATGGAACCTGGACCGACACCGACCTTGACGGCATCGACACCGGCATCGATCATGGCCTGGGCGCCGGAGGCGGTCGCCACATTGCCGCCGATGATCTGCACGCCGTTGAAGGCGCGGTCCGACTTCAAGCGCTTGATCATGTCAAGGGCAAGATGGGCTTCGCCGTTGGCGGTATCGACAACGAGCACGTCGACGCCGGCCTCCATCAGGGCGCTGGCACGTGCCCACGCATCGCCCAGGAAGCCGATGCCAGCGGCCACGCGCAGACGGCCCTGGTCGTCCTTGGTGGCGTCCGGGTACTGTTCGGTCTTCACGAAGTCCTTGACGGTGATCAGACCGGCGAGCTTGCCGTCCTTGTCGACCAATGGCAGCTTCTCGACCTTGTGCTTGGCGAGCAGATCGTGCGCGTCTTCACGCGAGATGTCGGCAGGACCGGTGATAAGCCCTTCCTTGGTCATCACGTCACGAACCTTGAGCTTGTCGTAATCCGAAGCAGGAATGAAACGCATGTCACGGTTGGTGATGATGCCGAGCAGCTTGTTGTCGTTGTCGACGACAGGAAGGCCTGAAATATGGAAACGGCCACACAGCTTGTCGAGATCGGCAAGGGTGGCCTCGGGATTGACGGTGAGCGGGTCGGTGATCATACCCGATTCGCTGCGCTTGACGATATCGACCTGCGAGGCCTGATCGTCGATGGAAAGGTTGCGGTGCAGCACGCCGATGCCGCCGTTGCGCGCCATGGCAATGGCCATGTCGGATTCGGTGACAGTGTCCATGGCCGCCGAGATGGCGGGGACCTTCATGGTGATTTCGCGTGTCAGATGCGTAGTCGTATCGACCTGCGAGGGAATGACATCAGTCTCGTTGGGAAGCAACAAGACATCGTCATATGCCAGACCCATCTTCGCAAAGATAGGAGGTAGAGGATTGTAGGATGACTGGATATCAGATTGTGAGTTAATAGCCATATCACAACTATATGGGCGCGGGGTGACGAGCGACACCACGAGTTGCGATTACTGCTGTTTCCGGGAATGTCGTGCGTTTCGCGCGTGCGTATCCTCTTCCTTTTGCAGTTCAAGCCACCGCCGCATCAAGTACGGGGACAGCGTGCAGATCGTCAGAATCACGGCGGCGACGATCATGCCGATGGCCACATATTGCCAGCGCAGGAACAGAATCATGATCGAACCGAAGGAAATCAGCGCCGCCCATCCCCAAAGAATCAGTACGGCACCTTGGACGCTGTGCCCGATACGCAGCATCCGGTGATGCAAATGCATACGGTCGGGATGCATCGGCGATTGGCCTTTGCTGAGGCGACGGACGATGGCCAGGCACATGTCGAGAACGGGCAGGAACAGCACCAGAATCGGCAACAGAATCGGCATGAACGCCGGCAGATAGAGGCTGGTATGCACGGAAGCCGGGTCGAGATGACCGGTCATGATGATCGAGGCGCAAGTAATCATATAGCCCAAGAGCATCGAGCCGGAGTCCCCCATGAAGAGTTTGGCCGGATGCCAGTTATGCAGCAAAAAGCCGACGCAGATGCCGACCAAAGCGACGTCGAGCAACGTGGCCATCGACGCGTAACTCGGTGTGGCACGGGCGATGACATAGGAGTAGACGGCGAACGCGATGCCGCCGATGGCGACGATGCCGGAAGCGAGGCCGTCAAGCCCGTCGACGAAATTGACCGCATTGATCGAGGCGACAATCAGAAAAGCCGTGATGGCCATGGAAATGCTTGGGGAAGCGGTGACCAGCGAGCCGAACGGCAGAAAGATGATCTGTACGCCGCCCCACGCCACGAACACGGAAATCAAAAGCTGCCCGGCAAGTTTGAGCATCCAATCCAAGTCCCATAAATCGTCCGCCACCCCCAACAGGCAAATCAGCACCGCTCCCGCAAGGACGACCCACGCCTGATACGAACCGGCGAAAAGGCCTGAGATGAAAGGCATTTTGCTGGCGAAGACAATCGAGACCACCAGCCCAATGAGCATCGCCACCCCGCCCATGCGTGGGGTCGGCACCTTGTGCACATCACGGGCGCGGACCTCCCCCACCGCTCCGATCTCGATGGCCAGATGACGAACCAAGGGGGTAACCAGCCATGTGGCTCCTCCCGCAATCGCGGCGATGAACAGGTAGACTCTCACGCGTTCAGACTCCCGCCTTCGGCGCCTTGGAGCACGGCACGCACCTGGGCTGCCCTGATGACACCTTCACGAACGATCGAAATCCCGTCACGTTCGTTCGGATCGGCGGCGACCACAGTGCTGGCGACATGGCTCACCGTAGGCCCGCCGTCAAGATAGAGATCGACGTCGTCGCCAAGCGCCGCAACGGCTTCCTCAACACTTTGCGGGCTTTGACCACCACTGCGGTTCGCGCTGGAACAGGCCAAAGACCCGGTGGCACGCAAGGTTCTGAGACAGGCGTCGGAATCGGGTACACGCACGGCCTGGGTTTTGCTGCCGTTCATCTCATCGCGCAACGTGACCAGTTTCGACCCCGCCTGCGCCACAGCAATCGGCGAAAACGCACCGGGCAGAAAAGCCTTGGCGAGCCTGTCCAGCGGAACCGGCAGATAAAGATCGAGTCCTTCGAGATCATCGGTTGACGAAAGCAATATCTGCAAGGCCTTGTTGCGGGGGCGACGCTTCGCCTCGTAGATACGGCTTACGGCTTCAGCGCTGAACGGACTTGCGGCGACCCCGTAGACCGTATCGGTCGGCAATACGACAAGCCCGCCGTCTTTGACGATTCGGGCCGCCAAAGCCAGGGATCCATCATCGATTGCACGCACGTCACTCATATTGCCTCCGCCTTATCAAGTATGCCTTAATTGCACCATTGCGCCCCGACTTCACCAACAACACTACAAGTCGACGCCAATCCGCAGGGATTCGTCAAGCGTTTTACCGTGTCGTTCTGCAGATGCCGCGGAATCGATTCCTGCATTCGCCGATATGGCGACTCTGGGCAATGAAGAAAACTATGCTTTGATGGCGAAAAGATAACGGGGCCTGCCGGTGAAGTCTTCGCCGGTATGCGCCGTGCGGAAACCGTGGGCTCTGGCGAAGTCGGCAAGCAACCCGGCCTGCGAGATGTCATGCTCCATCACCAACGCCCCGCCGCTGCGCAACAGCTTCGCCGCTCGCAGGATGATCAGCTCGGGAATATCGGTTCCGTCCGCCGATCCGCCATAGAGAGCCATGTTCGGTTCGTGCTCACGCACCTCAGGCTGTTCGGGAATCTGGTCGAGCGGCACGTAAGGCGGGTTGGTGACCACTGCATCAACGGTGCCGTCCAATCGCGAAAGCATCACGGCATTCGTGGCATCGGCGTGGAAGAGGTGATAGTTATAACCCGCCAGCGAATGGTCTTTGAAGACCTTTTGCTCGTTACGTTTCGTCCATTTCAGGGCTTCTTCGTCCTTTTCCACGGCCCAGACCTCGCTGCCCGACACCTCGGTGACCAGCGAGAGGCCAATCGCCCCGCTGCCTGCGCACAGATCGACCAGACGGCTCGGCTTGATATGTTCGCGCGTCAGCCAGTCGATAGCCGCCTGCACCACGGTTTCGGTTTCAGGACGTGGAATGAAGACGCCCGGACCGACCTCAAGATCAAGATAGCGGAAGGGGGCGTGACCGACGATATATTGCAATGGCTCGCGTTGTTTGCGCCTGGCCAGCATAACCGCGAAACGGCGGATTGCGGCATCGTCGGCATCACTCAATGCATTGCTTTGTTCGGCATTGCGCGCATCAGAGACCTTGCCGGTCGCAGGGTCTGAGTCCGCAGCGGCGCTATCCTCACTCGGCTTATTGTCGGAATCGTCGCCATCAATGCGTTGTACGTTGACGCCTTGAGTCGAATCATCTGTTATTTCGCTATGCAATGGTGTATCCAGCAATATCGATTTTTCGACATCGCTAGGCGTCACCCCGAAAGCCTCGGCGAGCAACAGTTTTGCGTCATTTCGCGGCGTTTCAATGCCGGCGTCCTTCAACCAGCCAGCGGCTTCGCGCAATGTCTCGGAAGTCGAACGCGCCACGTATTCCGCCATTACCCTGCCCCTTGCTCAGTCGGCTTTGGCGAGACGCGCGGCCTCGTCGGCCTGGATGTCGCTGTCGATGACGGCTTGCAGGTCGCCATCGAGCACCTGGTCGAGGTTGTAGGCCTTGTAGTTGGTGCGGTGGTCGACGATACGGTTTTCAGGGAAATTGTAGGTGCGGATACGTTCGGACCGGTCGAGCGAACGCACCTGCGAATGGCGCATGTCGGCCGCTTCCTCGGCTTCCTTTTCGTGTTTCATCGCTAAAAGGCGGGATTTGAGCACACGCAGAGCCGCCGCACGATTCTGGATCTGCGACTTCTCATCCTGCATGCTCACCACGACGCCGGTGGGGATATGGGTCATACGCACCGCGGAATACGTGGTATTGACCGACTGACCGCCGGGGCCGGAACTCATGAAAATGTCGATTTTGAGGTCTTTGGGGTCGATCTCGATCTCATCGTCGTCCTCATCGGCCTCCGGGAAGACGATGACACCGGCCGCCGAGGTCTGGATGCGCCCCTGCGATTCGGTGACGGGGATGCGCTGCACGCGGTGTACGCCACCCTCATACTTGAGCGAGGCCCACACCCCGTCCTCGGGTGCCGGGTTTCCTTTGGCCCGGATGGCGACCTGCACGTCCTTGACGCCGCCGAGCTCGGTGGAGTTCTCGCTTTGGATGGTAGTCGACCAGCCGCGTTTTTCGGCATAACGTGTGTACATGCGCAGCAGATCGCCGGCGAACAGTGCGGCTTCTTCCCCACCGGTTCCGGCCTTGATTTCCATGATGGTATCGCGCACATCGTCGGGATCGCGCGGAATCAGAGCGCTGCGCAGTTTCTCTTCGGCTTGCGGCACCAATGCCTCGAGCCGTTTGGCCTCTTCGGCGAAGTCGGCGTCCTCACCGGCCATTTCCTTGGCGGCTTCGGCGTCCTCTTTGGCATGCTGCCAGGCACGATACGCCTCGACGATGCTGCCGAGCTCAGCATGGCGACGCCCCAGCTTGCGAATCGCCTTGGGGTCGGAGGCGACCTCGGGCTGACTCATCTGCCGCTCGATGTCTTGATACTCCTCCAACGCGCTCTGCGCTGCCGGGAATTGCTCGTCTGCCATGCAAAAGTCCTTTGATACACTATTCGAAATAGTAACGATTATCTATACAGCAATTGGGTATGAAAAACGCCAGCCCGGATCCGGGTCCGCAAACCCGAACCAGCGTGGCTGGCGAATGAAGAATGCTACTTGGTCTTCTTGCCGTAGCGCTTCTCGAAGCGGGCGACGCGGCCGCCGGTATCGAGAATCTTCTGCTTGCCCGTGTAGAACGGGTGGCAGTTTGCGCACACATCAACCGTCATGTGATCGCCCTTGGCGGTGCTGCGCGTAACGAAAGTATTGCCGCAAGAGCAGGTAACCTGCACTGCGTGATAATCGGGATGAATACCCTGCTTCATAATGTCTCCTAAGGAATTCAGGTGACCCGGGTCGCCTAACCCCGATGGCCAGACGTGAACCGGAACTTTGATATTCTATCAGCGAGCATTGACTTGGTTCGCTCTCAACCTGCCAAAACACCGGTGGGAAAAAGAACGATCTCAGTCACACGACGCTCGAAATGTACAACAATTATCGACAGCCTTTCATCCCGATTTCGTCTTTGGGCTGATTACCGGCTTTTACAGCACACCGTACATTCAATCGCACACCCGTCGGATTCCCTTGATACTTTGATGGTATCGACAAATCCACGCAAAGGAGCCAGAAATGACCGATATGCTGTATTTTGAAACGCACGGCAAGACCCACACGATGTATCTGCCCAACCACGAACGTGCCCTGCAAATCGAAGCGGACATCATGACCAATCCGTCCGGCATATTCCCCATTGAAATCGTCGTCGGCAAAAAGACCTATACGCTCTACATCAATCCCAAGGAATGGAGCTACTGGCAGTTCCTGGAGACAAAAAGCGGATTCAATGTCGCGCGCCAAGCCACTGAAATGCAGACGCCGATAAACCAGTAATGAAATAAGTGGGGCCTCAGGGGCTTGAACCCTGGACCGACGGATTATGAGTCCGCTGCTCTAACCGACTGAGCTAAAGCCCCACATTGGCCAGTGCCAACGATGTTAGTTTAGCAAACGCTCTGACCAGTGACTCGTCGGCGGGTTCAGGAATCGATATCGGACGTTATCGAGGCAGTCAGTCAAACAGCGAGCATGCTATCCGTCACCGAAAACACAACCTCACAGGGACAAGGCAAACCAGATGCGTTCAATTCCGCTTTCTGCTTCTCACCGCGCGACCGGAAGCGAAACGGTCCAACGCACCGGTTTTGGCGATGGCCAGATACAGGAACCAGCTCATCACCCCGGCAATGAATATGCCGCCGATGATTTCGCAGGTCATATGGGTCAAACCGCGCGCACTGACCAGGGCGACACCCTGCAAACGTGTGAGCAGAACATAAAAACCGTATTCCACCGCCGTCAGCGCACCGGAAACGACGGTCAGGCCAAGATTGAACTTCCGGTAACGGAAAATCGCGAACGGCACCTCCGCGAACAGGCCTTGCAGGAACGCCGAAAGAAAGACGAACGTGAAGGAATACTGGTTGCCGAACAGTGTTTCCGTCAGACTGCCGATGATGTCAACGTACATCGCGGCACCAGGTTTGCGGATAATCAGCAAGGCCAACGGGCCGGAGAAATACCAGAATGCGTGAAACAGGCTTGTGATGCCGGGAAGAACAGCCCGAAGCAGCGGGGCAATCCACGCATAGGCGAAATTGAATCCCCAGAAGAATACGCCGCAAGCCACACCCAGCGCCGCGCCAAGGGCGATGTCCGCAGCACGCCAACGCAAACGCGACACTTTGACTACCGGCGGATTTACGAACGAATCAGAACCGCGGTTTCGCCCTGCTGCCCCGTTTTGATTGTTCCGATCAACGGGAGAAGATTGATTGTCTGGTGAAGTTTCTGGTTTTTGGGCAGATTCGGCCACAGTGGTTCCTTGCATTCAAACTGTGCACAGCGTGTTGACCTCGACGTCCCTTGACCTGCACAGTTCGGGCGGAGACGCCAACCGCCACTCTATCAGCATCGGGTTTTCAGGCACACCCCCTGCGCTATCGACGCTGGTTATGGCCTACGCCAAATCGTTGATACCCCTTCAAAATCCTTGAAAAATCAAGTATTCACGCAGAAGAGACATTACAGAAATACGACAGAACAGCGGAAACCACAATCAGGAGTTCATGAACGCAAGCGGATTGTCTATGAACCTGCGCAACCCCACCTGTGCCGCACCCAAAAGCGCGGGCCTGGTATTGACGTCGGGCAGCAGCACACGCGGCTGGACTTCGGGATAGCTCAATATCTGCAACTCAAGCTCATGCCTGATCCGACGGGTCAGCGTCTTGCCGAACCTGTCCCAAAGGCCACCCAACACGACGGTATCGATGTCAAGGATATTGATGGCCGACGCAAGCACGGACACCAAGGCCCGAACCGCCCGATCGACCGCCGCCACAGTACGGTCGTCGTGCGCCTTGTATCTGGCCAGAACCTCGTCGACCTCCTCCATTCGTGTCGAAACCCCGGGTTCGGCGACGCCCGAAGCTTCCACCAAAGCCTTGCGTCCGGCGTACATTTCCAGGCATCCGCAGCGTCCGCAGGCGCATTGCGGACCATCAAGCGCGACGGAAACATGACCAAGCTCGCCGGCGAACCCGGAGTCGCCGCGGTCGACCTGCCCGTGACGAACCACGGCACCGCCGATGCCGATATCCGTGGAAATGTAGATGAACGAGTCGGTCGGACCAATCACGCTTTTCCCGCCTCTAGGCGTGGCATACCCGGGTATCTGCGCCAAGGCAGCCAGATTCGCCTCATTATCGGCGAGCGCATCCAAACGTTTGACGACATTGAAGCGCGAAAGCTCCAGCTGCTTCCAGCCGAGATTTTTGGCGGACAACAGGACCATATCGTCGGTGACCAGGCCGGGAAGCGCCAACACCGTGCCGACAACCTTCAAGCCCTTCTCGCTGATTTTCCGCTCACCAGCGCTTACCAGTTCGTCAAACTGGTCAAAGACCTCATCGGGATCGCTGCCCACCATGGATCGGCTCACCCAACGCTCGTCTACAACGGTCCCGTCAAGCGCGAGTATCGTGAAACCGTATCCATCGGTGTTGATCTGCAGTCCTATCGAGCAGTAACGTCGCCCGGAAATATTCAGCGGGGTGCTCGGCCTGCCATAGGTCGTGCCCGCGGCAACCGGCTTCCCCTCCTCGAGTGCCTCGGAAGCAATCAGCATGGGCACCAGAAGCGACATCGTGGCCTTCGTCAGTCCCGTGGATTTCGCAAGTTTGGCACGGCTCATCGGTTTTGGCGATTGGAGCAGCGTAGAGAGAACCACAGAAAGGTTGTGATTACGCAAATCATCCTGATTGATACTTTTCAGCGCCATGCCCGCCCACTTTCAAAGACATGTTCACTCTATCAGTCGGGGCGAAACACCGCGTAACAAAGGAACACACGGCGGCATTGCAATAATACATTGATTTAACTAATATGGATAATGAATAGTAGGTATACTGATTTCAGACGCGGCGGTACAGACACGTGGCAGTGCCCGGCGCATTTTGAAAGGCGGGAACAATGACCGAACAACAATCACCAAGCGGTTCCGCTCACACGACATTGGTGGCAGGAATCGACACCTCGACGCAATCGACCAAGGTCCGCGTCACCGACGCAGCCACAGGCGAGCTCGTTCGCTTCGGGCAGGCCAAACACCCCGACGGCACCAGCGTCGACCCGGAATACTGGTGGCAGGCCTTTCTCGAGGCCTCCAAGCAGGCCGGCGGCCTCGAGGACGTTTCAGCGTTGGCGGTCGGCGGGCAGCAGCACGGCATGGTGCTTCTCGACCAACGCGGACGGGTGATCCGTGACGCGCTGCTCTGGAACGACACGCGTTCGGCACCACAGGCGCAAAATCTCATCACACGCCTCGGCGCACCCGAACGCACCGGCGAGGACGAGCCGGAAGACGTGGCGGCACGCGGCAGACAACGTTGGGTCAAAGCCGTGGGTTCGTCGCCCGTCGCCTCATACACCTTGACCAAGCTGGCCTGGGTGGCCGAGAACGAGCCGGAGAACGCGGCGAGAATCGCGGCGATCTGCCTGCCGCACGACTGGCTGAGCTGGCGTATCGCGGGCTTTGGACCGGTCGAGGAAGGCGAGGACGCACATCTGGATGCCCTGTTCACCGACCGTTCCGACGCTTCGGGCACCATCTACTTCGACTCGGCCGGCAACACGTACCGTTACAATCTGATCGACATGGTTCTCGGCCGTCACGACGTCATCCTTCCCCAGGTGCTCGGCCCCCGCGACAGCGCGCCGGTCAAGGCCTCCCCCGCCGTCGCCGGCGCATCCGTGGACGGTGGCTGCATCATCGGGCCCGGCGGCGGCGACAACGCCATGGCCTCCCTGGGATTGGGCATGTCGGTAGGCGATGTGAGCGTTTCGCTAGGCACGTCGGGAGTGGCGGCGGCCATCGCCGAAAATCCGGTATACGATTTGAGCGGTGCGGTTTCCGGCTTCGCTGATTGCACCGGGCACTATCTGCCGCTCGCCTGCACCATCAACGGATCGCGTATTCTCGACGCCGGCTGCTCCGCATTGGGCGTGGACTACGACGAGCTGGGGCAGCTTGCCCTCGCCGCCGAACCGGGCGCGGGTGGCCTTACCCTGGTCCCCTATTTTGACGGCGAGCGCACCCCGAACCGGCCGGACGCTAATGCGACGCTGAGCGGCATGAGTCTGGCCAACACCACCAAGCAGAACTTCGCACGTGCTTTCGTCGAAGGTCTGCTTTGCTCGCAGCGCGATTGCCTGGAAATCATCAAGGGACTCGGCGGCAGTGTCAACCGTATCCTCCTGATCGGCGGGGGCGCGAAATCCGAAGCCGTACGCACTCTGGCTCCCGCGATTTTCGGCATGAGCGTCACCCGTCCCGCCACCGACGAATACGTCGCCATCGGCGCCGCCCGTCAGGCCGCATGGGTCTTAAGCGGGGAAGACAATCCCCCGCAATGGAATCTCAAGATCGACGGCACCGAAACCGCCGATCCGACCCCGCAGGTCTACGAGGCCTACGTCAGGGCGCGTGGCTGAGGATTAATCAAATCTCAGACACCCCGCCCATTGCCGCCTTCCACTCGTCAGCACTCCAGTCTTCCGGCACGTCATGGATGACTTTGCAGGGGTTGCCAACCGCGACACTGTTGGCGGGGATGTCGCGGACGACCACCGAACCGGCGCCGATGACACTATTGTCGCCGATGGTCACGCCCGGGCAGACCACAACGTTGCTGCCAAGCCATACATTGTTGCCGATGACTACGTCCTCGTTATGTTGCCAGCCTTGAAGACGCGGCTTGACGGGAACCGCATGGTTGGGCGTGCAGATGCTGCAGCGCGTGCCGATCAGGCAGTCCGAACCGATCGTTATCGGCCCTCCCCCACAATTAGCAGATCCATGTTGATGAATGTCCGCTCGCCAATCTTGAGCCCCAGCCCATAGTCCAGATGAATCGGCGGCCGAAAATCAACACCTTCTTGCGCTCCCGGCACGAGTTCGCGGAAAAGACGCATCGCTTCATCGGGATCATCGAAATAGATCCGGTTGATCTTCGCGCAGGTCGATTGCGATTGCCAGGTCAGTTTCGGCAGAATCTCGGACTTGCGGTACTGCAGCCATTCGTCGTTGAACAATTTCGCAAAATCCGGGTATTTCGCCTTGAGCTCTTCCACTTCATCTTCCATGATCCGCTTCAATCCTCACATTCATTATTTGCAATTGGCCCCTGACGCATCGACCATTGCGCGCGGGTCAACAGACAGCATTCGCTTGCCGCCAAAGATATGATATGGCCTTTGATCATATAAATCAAATGAATTAATTATATAAAGGGCAGACTTTATCAGAATTGTGTTCCTTGTCCTCGGCAAACAAAGTCAACCATAAAAATCGGATACCGAGCGGAATTCACTCGATACCCGATTTTCAACTGATCAGATCAGAGCCTTATTGGCCTGTTTTACCTCACAGATCCTGTGCGGCGAAAAGCGCACCCGGGGCGTTGGTCTTGTCGAAGTGGTCGGCGGTGACAAGCAGCTTGTCATTGGTGAACGCCATCTGGCCCAGCCTCGACATCTCACGGCCATAGCCGGAGAGCTTCACGCCGCCGAACGGAATGTCGGGCAGCGAGGCGAGCGGGGTGTTGACGAACATCATGCCCGTGTAGACCTTCGCGGCCACCTCGGCGCCGTGGTCCTTGTCGCCGCAGAAGAGCATGCCGCCGAGCCCGTATGGGTTGTCGTTGGCGACCGCGATGGCCTCTTCCTCGCTGTGAACCTTGTAGATCGCCGCCACCGGGCCGAACATCTCGGTCTTGTAGGCCGGATTGTCGGGGGTGATGTCGGTGAGGACGGCCGGACGGAAGAACTGGCCCTCCGAGTCAATCTCCGGGAACTGGTAGGCAATCTTCGCACCGGCGGCCACGGCCTCGTCGAACTGGTTCTGCAGCTTCTCCTTGGCACGCTTCGAATTCATCGGGGCGATGGTGGTTGCCGGGTCCATCGGGTCGCCCGGGGTGACACGCGAGAAGGCCTCGACCATGTCGTCGACGAAGCGGTCGTAGACATTGTCCATGACGATGAAGCGCTTGGCCGAGGTGCAGACCTGACCGGCGTTGTACAGGCGGACGCGCCACGCGATGTCGGCGAGAGCATCCATATCAGCGTCGCCCAGGACGATGAACGGATCCATGCCGCCCAGCTCCATGGTGCTCTTCTTCAGCGCCTTTCCGGCGGCACCGGCGACGGCGACGCCTCCACGCTCGGAACCGGTGAGTGCCGCACCCTGGACGCGTGGGTCTTCAATGGCTTCGGTGACCTGATCATAGGTCAGGAACATGTTGGTCAGCGCGCCCTTCGGAGCTCCGGCCTCCTCGACGATCTCACAGAAGCGCTTGGCCGAGGTCGGGGTGTTGGAAGCATGCTTCAGAATCATTGTGTTGCCTAGCATGAAGTTCGGTGCAAACACACGCATGATCTGGTAGTACGGGAAGTTCCAGGGCTCCACCATCACCACGACGCCGACGGGCTGGTGCAGCACACGTGCCTCCCCGGCAACGATGCTGTCGAGCTTGTCCGGCTTCAGAAGTTCCTCGCTGTGGTCGGCGAACCAGTCGGCGATGATTGCGCACAACTCGACCTCACCGGCGGACTCCCCCACCAGCTTGCCCATATCGACCGTGCAGATCTTGGAAAGCTCGTCGGACTTCTCACGGAACAGCGCTGCAACTTTGTGCAGGATTTTGGCGCGTTCGGCAATCGGTTGACTCAACATGTCGTGGAAGGTCTTGTCGGCCAGCGTGATCGTGTCCTGCAATTCCTCATCGGTTGCGAACGGATATTCCTTTACCAATTCGTTGGTATACGGATTGACGGTTTGGTAAACCATAACTACCTCCTTGTAGGCATAGTCCATCATACTACAAAGCCGCCTTCGGAAAAAATCCGTCCGCCCCGGACCATGCGCAAAACGCAGAAAACAATCACCTGCCGAAAGGCCGAAAGTCTACCACCAATAAATTATCGGCCCGTCATCCACAGACAACAGGCCGATAACACCATAAAGAAATATCGGAACTTCAGATCAGAGCCCCGAAGACGTCGAAGTCACCAATTCAAGCCCTCGCTGGGCTGATCGACGGGTTCATGACGCACGCCGGAAAGCATCAACGCACCCAGCTCCGTAGCAGCGCGACGTTCCCGCTTTTCGAGTTCCGGAGTATCGAAATCCTCCTTGGTGGCCATAAGGCTCGTAGCCGTAGGCACGGCGCGGAAGAACGCGAACAGACCGCGCATCACCACGTCAGGCACCAAAGCATGGCGGTTCGAGCCACCGGTCGCGGCCAACACCAGCGGCATGTTGGTGATGGCATCGCGGGGAACGAGATCCCAGAAGGACTTGAACAGACCGGAATACGAGGCCTTGTAAATCGGCGAGGCCACGACGAGCCCATCGGAAGCGGTAACCGCGCTGATGGCTTTCTCGAGCTGGTCGCTGGATTCAAAGGTCACCGAGGCTTTCGCTATGTCCTCGGCAATCCCCTTGAGATTGACCATCTCAACGACAACGGCCTTGTCCCGGGCCTCAAGATACGTCCGAGCCTTGTCTGTGATTTCCTTGGCAAGCCGACATGTGCTGGAAGGTTCCGAAATACCGGCATTGACCACGGTCAAGCGGTATTGCTTCACACCGTTCTCGGCCTTAGCGGCCAGCGCCACAATGTCTGTCGTCTCCTCTAGACTCACAGTTTTCCTCCCTACACCTGACAACTACAATTTTGGATACATACTTTAACTCTGTAGGCACACCACTGTGGCATACCGCCAAGTATCCAAATACATGACAACTACTTGTAAACGTACCACGTTCATACGTCCAACGCGAGGCCGAAACCTTAGGGCAACACCAAGGAAATCGTGATTGTAATCACATTACACGAATAGAAAAACAGGAATATAAGAAGCGTCAAACGTTTTAAAAAAATCGTATTGACAATCACGATTATTGACAATCGCCTATCGGCCATTTCCACGTCCGCCGTTTTCGTCGCGAACGACCAAAACCTTTGGTATCGCGACGAAAACGGCACCTTACGACACTGCCTACTTGTTGGCCTCAACGTGCTTGGCGAACGTCTCGGCGAAACCGCGCAGGAAGTCCTCGGAACCTTCCACGACCTTGCCGTTCTCGTCCAGGCCGGTGATGGCGTTGAAGTAGAGCTCGGGCTGGCCCATGAGCTTCATGTCGAGGAAGAGGACGACGTTGCGCAGGGCCTGCTGTGCCTGGGTCGCGCCGAGGGCACCCATGGAAGCGCCGATGATGGCGGCGGGCTTGCCGGCGAAGGAGCTCTTGCCCCACGGACGGGAGGCCCAGTCGATGGCGTTCTTGATGACGCCGGAGAAGCTGCGGTTGTATTCCGGGGTGACGAACAGCACGCCGTCGGCGGCTTCGACGGTCTGCTTCATCTCGACGACCTTGGCAGGCAGGTTGTCATCGAGGTCCTGGTTGTACAGCGGCAGGTCCATGTCGATATAGTCGAACTCAACACCAACGGGTGCAAGACGCTCGATGTTCTTGGCGAGGTTCAGGTTGTAGGAATCCTTGCGCAGCGATCCGACGAAAACGGCAATCTTGGTCATGTTTGCTCCTTGAAGTTGTCTGTTTTTGCTTATTCATTTTTCATTCACAAGCGAACTTGTAAGAGTAATACTAAACAGGAGTTGTTGCTGTGTCATATTTTGCTGGGAGGCAAGCGGGAATAAATTGGTCGGTTTAAATCTGTCTAATTATTGACTGATATTATTCCCCGTCTGGCGCTGCACAAACCCCGGTATTTGCAACATTTCCTGCCTCTTCAGAGCCGGTCGGTAGACTTGAAACAGGGAAAGGAACCTATCCGAAACGAGAGCAATTGAGCACCGATTTGACCGTCATCAGCCCGCTTTCCTGGGTCCAGGAGGCCTTCAAGGACTATTTCGACAAAGCTCACATGACAGATAGCTCACACCTGACCGGAACCTATGACTATGGATTCGAGCCGATCCGGGGAATCAAGGATGATGCCGCGCTCTGGATTACCGCGGATTTGCTGATTGCCAATAACGCATGGCGGGCACGCAAGCGGCTTCCGACATTGCTGTTCGAAGCACCGCCCGCCGATTGGCTTGCCAGGCTGCCCCGCGAATTGACGCGTCGCAGTGCCATCACCGCCCCGGTCTCGCAGATTCGTGCGTGGACCAAGCTGCCAGAAGGTCTGGGCGAACGTCCATGGGCGCAGCTGAGCCGCGGAAGGGTGCCGGAATTCAGGGCCGCGCGGCGGAAACTTGATGAGTTGCAACGTGACCTGGCTCAAGCCCCTGACGATTCGCTGATGAGTATCAATACGCATCTTGACGGCATCAGCGAGGAATGGTGCGTCATCGTAAAGCACGGGAAAGCCGTGGCTTCCAGCGGCTATTGCGTTCACCGCTCGCAGGATGAAAACAGCCACGATATCCTCACCGTATTCGACGGGGCACGGTTCCATGATTCCTATCGCGGTATCGCCGAATCCCTTGCGACGCGGGCCGCGCGGACGAGCCATCTGGATGATGCCAGTATCATCGTGGGATTTCGCCAATCGCCTGAAACGGACGATGCCACAGAAGAATCAGAGCCATCGAATGCGGATTTACAAGGTCCCCTGGCGGCGAAGCCGGCAGCACAACCTCTGATCATCGAGGCCGATCCTGTTTGGTGCACGGCTCCCTATCCCTACCAAACCGCCGAGGAAGTCGACGCCTTTTTGAAAGCGATTTCGGATTGTCGGTTATACAGAAACGACGACGGGACTTTTGAAAAAGGAACGGGCAAAGCGTGGCGGAGGCCGATATCTACACTCCGGATCCGTGGATGGTTCGCCATGCCGCACATCGCTATGACCGGTTTTAGAAAACGGTTCTTCAAAAAGCGCAAGACAATCACACAGACAAGCACAATGTTTCGAAATAGGTAAAAATAAGCATAAACCACGAAACTGCGGAAATCCAAGCAAACGGACGTAAAGAGTATCCTTAAAAACTAGAGAAACACCGCAATGGCGAAATGACAGATAGACGAAAGAGGAAGTTACGATGAAGTCCAATCCCAAGCACGGCCCACGGCATGCAAGCAACGCTTCTGGCAGCACCTCGGTCCATGGCGCTTCGATGATACCCCGACTTTTGGGTGCAGGCATCATCCTGCTGGCGCTCCTCGTCGCTGTGGGGGTGGCATTGTTCTTCGGTATGAGGCATCACAACGCGCCGACGGCTTCCAGCGGTACCGCGACTTCGAACGTTGCGGTCACCAAGAAAACCGCCCCGAAACCCGTCGTGACGCATCACGGCAACTCCCCCGACTGCCCGGACGAGGACTGCATCGCCCTGTTCGTCAACGGCGACCTGCTCTTCCACCCGCATCTTTGGCAGCATTTCCAAAACAACCCGAGCGCGACCGACGGCACCGCGTTCAACTTCGACCCGCTGTTTACCAACATGAAGCCGTATATCCAGGCTTCCGACATTTCGGTGTGCGAGTTCGAGACGCCGATCGCGCCGCGCGGCGGCCCGTACACCGGATACCCCGTCTTCGCCATCCCGCCGGAGGTCGTCGACGCTGCCAAGCATGTGGGCTACAACGCCTGCACCCACGGCACGAACCACTCATGGGACCAAGGCGCGGCGGGCATCACGCGGCTGTGGGACGAACTCGACAAGGCCGGCATCAAGCAGACCGGCTCGTATAAGACCGAAGAGGATTCGATGAAACCTCTCGTCATCAACTCCCCGACCGGCGGCGGCAAGCTCGGGCTGGTAACCGGCACCGTCTCGCTCAACGGCGAGGTGGCCGATGCGGATTGGCGCGTCGACCGGCTGCGCGAGGCCGGCGATCCGCACCACGACTCCGATATCCAACGTGCCGTCGACAAGGCCAAAGCCGCTCGCCAGCAGGGTGCGGACGTGGTGGCGATGGCGATTCACTCGGTGCAGGAATATCTGACGAAGGCCGATTCGTGGCAGATCTCGGAGGCGCACGAACTGGCGGACACCGGCGCGTTCGACGTGATCTACGGGGCCGGATGCCACTGCGCGCAGCCGATCGAGAAGTATCACAATACGTGGATCGTCTACGGGCTCGGCAACGCGGTGACCGTCACCACGACCATTCCCGGCCACGAGACCAACAACCAGGGTGTCAGCGCGCGCATCCAGTTCGCCGGCAAACGCGGCAAGCCCGGTTCGTGGCGGGTCAACCGCATCGACTGGGTACCCACCGCCAACATGCGGCAGGGGCAGTACCAATGGTGTCCGATTGCCAGCGACCACCCCGACGGCACCTGTTGGGACACCGCGACCGACGCGAAGCAGGAGCAGCGCATCCACGACGTCATCTACTCGATGGGCGCCGACAGCAACGTCGTACGCGAGTGGCGGCTGAGCGACGAACATAAGTAGACAGCTGCATAAGTAGGCGGTTAAACGACAAAACCGCTGAAAAGCAAAGGTCACGAAAAGTATGAGAATCAACTTTCCGTGACCTTTTATTGTTACCTTTGTTGGCCTAAAGGTTACCTGTTCACGCCAGCGAGGCGCCGAGCTCCTTGATGCGCTCGATATGCTTGGACGCGGCCGCGCGGGCCTCAGGCGAATTGTCGCCCATCTCGAGGTTGTCGACGTAGACCAGCTCGGCATCGTCCACACCGCAGTAATGGTGGAACATGTAATAGATGACCTGGTGGCGGATCGCGAAATCGATACCACTGTCGCGGTACCACTTCTCCGAGCTGCCGGTGAGCATGATGACGCGGAACTTCTTGTCGGCGATGGCGGACTTGGATTTGTCCGGATTGTAGCCGAAGTGGCGGCAGAGCACGCGTTCGGTGAAGCCTTTCATCATCGCGGGCATCGAGCACCAGTAGACCGGGAAGACCAGTGCGATGACGTCGGCGTCGAGAATCTTCTGCTGCAACGCCTTGGCATCGTCGGGCATCGGAGCCTCGTTGAGGTACTGCTTGCGGTCGGCCATGCGATAGGTAGGGTCGAAGCCGATGGCGTGCAGGTCGACGAACTCGGTGCCCGCAGACGGGTCCTTGGCCTTCGCACCCTCGAGGAACGCCTTGCCGATGGTTTGCGTAAGCGATTCCGGATCCGGATTCGCGGTAAATGCTAGGAAATTGGTCATGCCTCTTATTGTAGGAGACGGCCGCTAACAATTGCTGGCGAATACTCGGTGACGTCAGTTACATACCGCGTTTGTAACGGTATACGTTACAAACGCGCCATTCATCACTCATAGACGGCAACCAAGCGGCCACGGACGTCACCGGCCTGCAGCTTCTTCAAACCCTCGGGAATCTCGTCGAAAGAGATCTTGGTGGTGACCGGGTCGAGGTCGCCGGACTCCATGAGCTTATAGACGCCGGCGATGTCTTCCTTCGTGCCGCCGTTGGAGCCGAGCAAGTTGACCTGGCTCATGATGAGCGCCTTGGTGTTGATGGTGCTTTCGAGACGGCCCATGCCCACGAGCACGACGGTGCCGTGCATCTTGCACGCCTCGACCGCCTGGGCTGTGGTGGTGCCGAAGCCGGCGAAATCGATGACCTTGTCGAACTTGACGCCCTCGGCCGCGAACTCGTCGATGGACTTCTTCACGTCGATGGCGCCCAAATCCTTGGCCATCGGCCACGCGGACTCCTTGACCTCGGCGACGTAGAGATTCGCGCCGAGCAGATACGCGACGCGAGCGCCGATCTGACCCAGTCCGCCGACGCCGATGATGCAGACGTTCTCGCCCTTCTTGACGGCCGCGCGCGTGGCGACGGCGTGGTACGAGGTCATGCCCGCATCCGTGGCCGCGGCACCCTTGACGAAGTCGACCGAATCGGGAATCGGCACCAGCGCCTGCGCGCCGATCGCGATCTTCTCACCATAGCCGCCGTCGAAGCCACCGCCAGGAGTACCAGCTGAAGTGGTCGGGCAGATAGCGACGCGGTCGCCGACCTTGAAGCCTTCAACGCCTTCGCCGACCTCGCTGATGACGCCCGCGTCCTCATGACCGAGCGTGAAAGGAACAGTGTGGCCCTTCATCCAGCCCGGATCGGTGAGAAACCCGACGTCCGTGTGGCACAGCCCCACCGCTTTCGTGTCGACGATGACCTCGCCGGCCTTGGCATGCGGTTCCGGCACCTCCTCCAGCTTCAGCGGCTTGTTGGTCCCGTAAAATCTCCATGCTTTCATTGTTGTTGCCTCCTTTGAGAAAATGACTTTAACTTATTTCATGAGAAAATTACACAAGAGTTTGTGTATTTGAAGCAGAAATATCATCATTAGATTCCACAACTATTTCCTCATTCATTTCTTTTTCTTTCAAAAAGGAAATGGGCGGAGTGGAATACTTATAAGTTCCATCGACTTGTATTTCGATAGGCATTTCCATTGAACTTCCCAAGATGACTGCTGTACCGGGAGAAAAACTAGATAAACGAGCAACTTGGTCAGAAGAAATCGCAGGAACATTACGTTTAATATAGTCTAAATCTATTGAATTCTGGATACGATGAATGATGAAAGTACTAGTCTGAGATAAAACAACGCGAGATAACTCATTGGGTATCTGGCTTATTATCGTCAAATTTACGCCAAACTTGCGGCCTTCACGTGCAATCTGGTTAAAAATAGAATCGCTTTCCATAGCATCTTGTCGAATATACCTATGTGCCTCATCAAAAACCAGTGAAACCGGATTATCTGATCTTGATTCACCTAAATCAATGTTTCGCTTGAATAAGCGTCGAGCTATAAACGTGGACAATAATTTTAATCCATCATCATCAGAAATTCCAGAAACATCGATAATCAATAAGCCTGTATCCTTTTCAAGGATATTAGTAATCGCTAAAGCATTTTCCTTTTTTGAATCAAAAAGATTATTACGATACCTTTCATTCAAATTATGAAGCTGCGTTACTAACCCAGTTGAATATGAACGAGCCTGACGATTGCCGCCAACTTCTTCTTCATCGAAAACAAAATCTAGAGCATTATCAACATCCGAAATAGTAATATCGTGAATATCCTTTGTAGATTCTGATAAAATTTTCTGCTTATCCGGATAACCATCTTTCATAAATTCATCAGTCAAAAAATCCGATAAGAGGGTTTCTAAAGCGTCAATTACTTTTGAATCGATTTCACCATAATTCAGAGTAAAAGCATCGGTAAGATCCTTAAATTTTTCAACTTTCACTTCGTACTGTTTATAACCTGAACCTTTAGTAATCGAGAAATCATGTTGTGCACAAAGAGGTGACAAATCAGGCTCGATGAGACGAATATACTTCATAAGTTGAAAACGACGAGCAGCATGACTGTCGACACTAGTATCATGTATAGCTTCAAAAGCAAATGTAGCATAGAGTTGCTTCTTGCCTGTATCGCTTAATTTAGCGTATTCAAGCGCCCGTTCGAGAAGAGGTTTTTGAATTCTTTCACTAGGTAGAACTATAGAAGACCAGTCTTCAATTTTTAGTTCCCCAGCGGTAAGATAATAATCCTCAGCCTTATAATAATGAATCTTATCGTCATCTTTCTGATGATACTTATCAAATATAACTTTATAATCTCCATGCAAATCAAATACGACAAATAGCGCAGAATCCTTTATCTCCGTATTGTCACACAGCTTTTCTGCGATTCTACTTAACAGCAGTCGAGCAGTCGTAGATTTACCAGAACCGGTATTCCCCAAGATCGCCATATGACCTTGAAAACATGCATCTAGATTAATTTCAGGACGTACGTCGTTGTATCCAGCGAGTTTGCCGATAGTTGCAGTATTATTTTGTTTTGTAGCAAAAATTGATTTTAACTCTCTATCATCACATGCAAAGATGTCTGAACCGACCATGGGCAAATCAGTAACACCTGGCTTATAATGGTTACCTTCTAACTCCCCCAATGGAATGGCGGTAAAAACATATTTCTTTGAAAGTTTACTGCCAAGATCCTTTGAGTACGGTTTTTCGTCTTCCTGAACAGAAATAATCTTAAAAATGACCTTAACAGACATATCTAAGTACGAAAATAAATATTGATTTAGACTATTAATATGTCTTAAATCTCCTGCAAATAACCTGTCTGATATGTCTGTAGTTACGGCCCGGAATCGTATTATTTGTTGATCGATGTAACAAATCGTCCCGATGCGCCAACTTTCATTAACTTTCATAAGACACTCAACTTCGATTTAACTTTTACAATCACCTGTAAATTCATTATTCTCCCTTTTCGGAATCCATACTTGTTGAATCTTTTGTTGATTCTTGAAGGGTATTCGGTTGTATACAAGATGCAAAGTCCTGAAAACTAAAATATCCGGTATCTTGCGGATAAATGAAAAATGCATTCATCGACCTGTTATTCTCGATAAACTTTTGCATGGTCGAGTTTTCTTCCGGCTTTTTAATAAAAGCATAAAGCGTAAAATCAGGTCTATTTAGTGCCTCACTAATTAAATTAGCTATATGCTCATCACCATAGCTAAATCCATTCGTAAATAGCACAGAATTCGGTTTACCAAGAATATCAACGAATTCCCTAAATAAATCTGAATAAGGGCTATTTTGCGTTAAAGCATATTTTGAGGTAGTAGGAGCTATCAAAACTTCTTGAGTATCATCTGGAACAGAATCCATGATAATACGAAGTATTTTCCCCTCTTTATTTTTCCTCCAGTTTATCGATCCATGAAGCTTATACAATCTAAAGAAGGGATTGACCGGCTGTATATGATCACGAAAACGGTCATCTAAGTCTATTGGTCTACGATGGAACTCTTGTAAAGAAAACCGATTTACTGTCCCATTAGTGAATCCATCGGTATAGGCGTATCTACTTTCCTCAATGGCATGCTCATGGAACAAATCATAATTAGTTGTAAATAAATTAATGCCATTAAACAAACCTTGTCTTTGCTCAAGAGCAAGGACTTGACGAGACTCACCAAGCCCCTGAATCATACGTTTATAATTTTCAGCTGTTTGTTCATAATTATTTACAGAGCCACTACTTGAATCTACTTTATCTAATGTAGAGTCTATTTCAGCTTTAGTTATCGAATGGGCAAAATAGTCAACTAAAAGTTTCCAAATTTCTTTATCTTCTTTCTTTGTTTCTTCTACACCTCCATCAATACGACTCCTTATCATAGATAGAAAAGATTCTATATCTCCGTAATCCTCGGGCTTCCCATCATCGCAAAGTTGACTGATATAAGTCTCAACAGTTGTCGGTAGCGACGGTATTTCCTTTAGGCTGCTTTCGAATAAATGATCACCTTCTTTTAATTTTGTTCTGAATTCTTTAAAAGTCTGCCCCATTAAAGGTATAGCAGGCGTGGAAGCGCCGGAGCCGAGCAATGTAGACACATTAACCGAAACACGCAGAACGTTTTGTACTAAGTTCCTTATTTCGGCCATAGTAAACCCGTCATGTTCTGTACCTCGGGTTATCGCAAATAACTGTTCATGGTCTACAACACTTCTCTTATCAGTACTCACAATCGTACCTTTCATCTACGTTGCCGAAATTGTCCCTGCAAACAGCTTATTTAGCCTACTAAATATTAACTCTTAAATACACCTTCAAGGCACAATAAAAAAGCGTCTTCACCAGATAATTTTAAAATACGATAAAACAGGTTTATCTTTTATATAACGATCACTGTCTTAACTGTTAGGTTTGTAATATTTTACAACCTTCCTATTATTTGACTAGTCTCTTTACTCCTGTTTCGTCATCTCAGCGTAACGAGCAAAAAGAATTGTCAGACGGTCTTCGTCAGAATGGCAAGGTTTTTCGGCACCAAAGGCTTTATCGACAAGTCGATCAAGAGCTTCGTGGACTTTAATGAGATCAGGATGCATACCTAATGGACTGTATAAGCTAGCTAACGATTCTGTGGGGTAACAAGCACGCACTCCCTCAATGTGTTGGCCAGCTTGAATGATGCTCTCACGTAAACCACTTTCTACTTGCGGTAATGGCAAATTATTCCAGACAACCGTATTGGAAAATCGGTAGTCCGATTTGAGGCGACCACCTATAGTTTTCTGCCACGTAATGAACATGCTTGATTCAATTACAGCAAACATAAATCCGTCAGGATCAATACAGGTGTAGACCATATCACCTGCTATCACTTTGGATTCCAATCGGGCGCATGTTGCCCAACGACGATTGCCGCTAAAGACTTTGGGAATACCGACATAAGGTACAGAAGGCTGATGATTTTCACCAAAAAGCTGCGGGGTCTGAGACAGGTTCTCGCGAGTTGACAACCGAGAACTGCTCAACCGCGCTGTTCGTACCGCCTCAATTCGTCTCTTGAGAAAAGACGATTGCTCCAACTCGCCAACTGCTGCATTTTGCATCCACAAGCACCACCTATCTCGTCCATTAATGAATTCATCACCCATGAGGAATTTACGAACATATTTTTTAGCAATCGAATCAGACATAGCTTCATCATGTTCATCCTGATTATTCAGAATCAGATTGCCCTTGCCATCATTGGGCATCGAACCAGCGTATACAGGTTGAAGCTCAGGAGATAACGGCCCTTTATTATTACTCCGTGAAATAACCAGACAATCCGGAGTCTCAATCAAATAAGGATTAATGTGCTTAACAGGAGTTCTTACCGGTTCACTATTGACTGAGCCATACTGGTACAGCACAGGCGTACTCAGAGTATCGCTTGATTGATCCATACCAATAATAACAACGTGTACATGTGCTGTGTCGCTTGATTGAGCATTCCATGCAAACGTTCGATGCGCAAACTTGATACGCCATCCGTTGGAAATCAGTTGTGGAAATATAATTGCAGGTTGTTTGCCTTGGGTAATTGAATTCGTAGACACAAAGGCAAAAGATGCCGAAGTATTATTCTCGAGGTAAGTTGCCGCCTTAATATACCAGCAAGCCACATAATCGATATCGAGATCTCTGCCCCAAATCAGTTTCATATCTTCGCTCAAAGATGGATTAGATTTGCGGCTAATATGCCCAATGAATGGCGGGTTTCCCATCACATAATCACACTGTGTCCCAGGTAGAAGCTCATTCCAATCGAAACGCAGAGAATTTGCTTCAATGATGCTGCCAGCATCGTGCAACGGTAGATGATCAAGTGCTTGTCCGGAAATACTTTCAGTGGCGTCGAGTGCCTGCTGCTGTGCAATCCACAGCGCAGTCTTAGCAACACTAACAGCGAAGTCGTTAATTTCGATACCATGCATTTGCGCTATGGAAACCTTAACCAACGAACCAGCGTCGGTCCCCTCACCAAAATCAATGATTCCTTGATGATGCAACAGATGTTCCAGCACCCTGTTCTCGAGTTTACGAAGCTCAAGAAATGTCTCAGTCAGAAAGTTGCCAGATCCGCAAGCTGGGTCAAGAAATTGCAAACCAGCAATTTTGTCTTGAAATGCACGAAGATGCTTCTCTCGTGTAGGCTCTGAAACCTTTTCTGTTTCTATATGGGATAGCTCCGCCTTCAAATCATCAAGGAAAAGCGGATCGATGACACGGTGGATGTTCTCAACCGTTGTATAGTGCATTCCTCCGGCACGTCGCTGGTCATGACTAAGCGTCTCTTCCATTAATGAGCCAAAGATGACCGGGCTAATGTCTTTCCAATCGAATGAATCTCCCGCATCAGTAATGGCGGTCTGAATTTCTCCACTAAATTGAGGAACCTCTATTTGTTCAGCAAACAGCCCACCATTTACATATGGGAACAGTTTCAACTGATCATCAAGATATGGGTCACGCTCATCATATGCGGTATTAAGCACATCGAATAACGCTAGAATACCAGTTCTCAAACGTGTCGGCTCAAAGGTCTTAACATAGGAAGTGAATGAGCCAGCAGGATTAAATAAACCAGCATCCTCGGCATAAAGACAAAACACAATGCGAACAGTAAGCACAGCTAGAGCATGATGCGACTGCGGAGCATCAGGATCAATATATTGTGCGGCTAAAGCGTTATGAAGGTTGGCGACCAAAACTCCCGCTTTTTCAGAAAGCTGCTGTTGAACGACTATACGCGAATGCTCCGGAGCAAAAATCTGTTCGAAAATCGAGAGATGATCCGGAAGTTCCTCTAATGTAAATTCTTCGATAGGAGGCTTAACCGCAGCAGGGTCGGCATTCAAATCGTAGAAGCGAAAACGCTCAAAGTTGCAAGTGCAGATGACAGTTGGTTTCTGATCTGCTGGCAGGTAGTTCGCATACCGCAAAGCTTGTTCTACAGGTGTCACTTGAGTATTTTGGCGCTGCTCTGCTTTGTCGAGATCGATTCCCAAGCTTTTTTGTTCCACCAGAAACTTAGCGTTAGGGCATAGAACATCGATATAACCGCCCTTGGCCGTCTGATGTTCAAACTCTGTCTCATCAAGCGCATTTCGCCTGCCAAGAACATCTTGGAGCAGTTCAATCCAGAACCTCTGGGTTTCCTGCTTCTCATCGCCTCGACCGTGCCATTTCTTGGCGAATTCTACTGCTGCTCTTTGCTCCGTTGTGCTCATGGACTCAATTTTAACGAGGCTATTGGTCAACATCGCCGATATATGGAACAAAGTTTGAATATGTCATTCTTTTTAAATCGCTTATCCTTTATTAACATTTTGCCAAAGCTCACGAATTTTCCTTTCTGGTATTTCTCTGTCTCTATATTCATCATCTCGCAATGCTAAATATGCTGCGCCGAGTGCTAATGCCTCGTCCTCATTCCATTCCAAATTACTCAATCGGTAATCCTGCAAAACCGTATCGAAATCTTTGAAACCAATAGCACCATTTATCACGTCAGCGTCTACTCGAAAAGTTTTATAATCTAATGAATCGCTTTTAGTCACTAGCCCTTCAACAAAAGCTATGGTTTTCATTGGCTCAACTATATTTATTGGTTTTATAAACTCAATAAATGCTTCTTGAGAAAACACTGTCCGAGATAAACGAATAAAAGACTGAAATAAACCATCATTCATTTGACCAGTTATTGATAAATTCGCAAGCTTAAGATGCTTTAAACAAATATTTTTCATTGCAAAGCAGAGTTGTTTACCCTCCTCATCCTTGCAGTAAATTTGGGAATCCATTCTTGCTGTTTGATATGTTGGCCAGGCCGCTCGCTGTGTTTCCCTATAGTCTTTTGAACCGAAAATGGGTGGATCATATCTGGTTGGGCTATATATATAAGCTGAAGCACCAAGAAATGAAGTAAGAATTAAGCCAGCAATTGTATCACATGAAACCTCTTGCTCAAGTTCTATGGATATTTCATGTTTATCTTGAATACAAGCAATCAAAGCAAGGATCACTTTTTCTACCTCTTGGATACTCGTGGAAGTATCAAGAGTTGCATCATAATCTGTAAAAAAGTAATTCAAAAAGTCAGCAATACGCGATTGATCCATATTCATAATTTGAGTAAGAATATAATCAGCAAATTGCGCCGACCCAACAATTTTAGTTTGACAATATTCAGACAAATCAACATCAAAAAGCAAGGAGTGCAAATCTTTCTGCGTAAATCTATCGACAGGTGGCTCTAACTCAAAATATGAATCTACATAATTCGGAAAACAAATAAATCTGTACTGCTCATCTTTCACGACACTCTTTAAGGAATGTTCATCTAACGCACGATCTACAGCAGGGAATAACACGGATAAAGCATTTTTCCGGGTGCCCCACAATTCTGAATTTTTTGCTAATTCTGAATCATCCCCAAGAAGTGACTGAAGTTGATCAACCCGTGCGTCGGACAGTCGCTTGGAAAATAGTTCTGTGACTGAACTCTCCGGAACAAAGGAAAGTAATTGTTTATGCTGTGCAATCCAGTTCCACAAGGGCATATCAAACACTTCCAGTGCCGTTATACCTACTAAATCGCCAAATGCAACTTCATCACCTACTAAAGAATATCTAAAGCGGAATTCATTCATGAATCGGTTAACATCTCGAGAGGTAGCCATATACGGCCGTAAGCAATTTTCCAAGATTGCTTTTTCTCGAGGACCGATAATATTGTCGTTCTGAGGAAATTCTTCCGCTGGCGATTCCTTACATAACTCGTCTACAGCAACATCGAATATTTGCGCGGGTGAAGGATCCGGCAAACGAACCGGCACTTGCACTATTCTCTTCAAGTACTCTTTACCATCAATATGTCCACGCTGCTCTAGCGCCTTTTCAACAACAGTCTGATCGTAGAAAAGTATATATGTAACGTAAGGGAATTGTCCCAAGGCTTTGATTGCTGAAAATAACTCATCGACTTCTTTTTCAGAAAGTCTGTCGATATCGTCAATGAAAACGAAAATACGTTTCTCTGCTTTGTTCAGTTCCTTTCTGACTTTCTTCTGAGCTTTACGAAGTGCATCTACAGAATCATCTATTTTCAGCGCATTAGACAGGTAACCGAATGCCAGAGACAAATGCTTAAGAACCTTGGATGAGGGAATGAGATTCGAGACGAACTCTACTTTATCAGCCTGCGCAACCGCACGTTCTTTTGCTTTCTGGACATGCGGATGTAATTCGGAAGAGATGCTTTGGAAGAAGAGCGAAACTAAATCCGAAGTCCCAGTAAACATCCACGGATTAAAATCCGTAATTATAAAATCCCTTGGTTTTTCTTCTCTTTTCTAAGCTCACGCTGTAGAAGATTTTTAACCGACGTTTTCCCTGAACCCCAAGGACCAGTCACACCTACAACAAGACCATTATTATTTTTAGTCGACAATAGATAACTTGCTAACCGAGCAACATATTTCCTGCGATTATAGTGATCTTGGCTTTCAAACTCGATTGGAGCATCATCTAAAAAGTACGATTCCTCTTTGGACATCGAAACTCCCTAATTCTGGCACATACTTCTTAAGAAATATTGTAACGGAGAACGGTTATAGGTAACTCCAGTTATCTGAAATCTACTGATCATGAATTAATTATTTATATAGTCTGAGCTTTAATCGCTTTAATCATTACAACTATCAAGATTCGTATCTCCCAAGAAACGCAAAATAGAATCAAAAGTTTAAAAATAGACAAACAAGAATGCTCACAATAGTTATTGTGCCGAGCTCAACGCGACATCAAGCATACTAAAAAACCGACCTTTCCTTTGAATTATGTTAACTTAAAAAGGAAATGAATTCATAATAAAATCGAGCTTTAACATTGTATAATAAAAAATATGACTACCGGAGAGCAAATCCACGAACTCGGAGAAATGGGTGCTTATTGGGCTAAACGTTGGCTTGACAAAACCACACGAGCTCAAGTCACATGGGTCAATCCCAGCTCCTTGCCAACACAATTAACATTCCCATGGAAGAAAAAATATAAAAATAAAAGCCCAGATTTTTCATTTGATCTCGGAGGCCTTCTATGTGGAGATGGAGATGAAGGGGAGTCCAAAAAAGGACAACAATTTGTAGCAGAATGCAAACGCTATTCCTCTGGACGTGATCAAAATTCCCAATTCACCGAGTTTCTAGCAAAGTGCTATTGTGCCAGAATCGAGGCACCACGAAGCACTCATGTTTTTCTATGGATAACTTGGTCCGCTTTCGGAGTAACAAATTGGTCAAAATTACATTCGTCTGAATCCATACAAAAAGCTTTAATTAAGTACCGAGAACAAGCCCTAGGAGTTTCAGATGAAGCTATGGCTCAAAAAGTTCTAGATACATCAGAAAATCAGAAAATTATTAAAGATTTATCTAAAAACATTTGGGTTATCGTATTATCTGACGAACAGATAAAATACTTATCTTTATCTGAAGAAGACAAAGCATTAATCATTGGTAATCGCGCTAAAGAGAGTAAGTAAAGGTCATCGCTATCATGAAGAGTCCAGACATAGAAGATGAAATCATTAAAAGCACTGTAGCGCTTAATGGTGAAGAAACAATTAACTACATAAAAAGGGTTCTGTACGAAGAACTCCATGATTGGAACAGAGACGCTAAAATTACGTCAACACGGTACTTCAATCATTCTTTTTTACCAGATTTTGTGTTGGAATGGCCGAACAATAAAGAGCGGTATATTTATTTAAGAACGACTAATTCATTAAAGGCACTGCGCCTAGATGTTCAGTCACTTTCTGACTTTTCTCCTATTTTCATCACTATCCGAGGAAGCGAAGTTAACGAAAAACTTCAAGAAGAGAACAACGAAAACGCTGCTCTCAATACAAGTAGCAAAAACTCTGATTCTCTGGTAAGTAGCTTAAATGCTGTTAATACATTACAAGAAACTTCTACAAGTAATTCTACAGGAGCATTATTAAGTAAACCTCTCATAAAAAGCGGAAGAAGTCTGATTACAGTTAACTCAATCAAAGAAGATCTCTACTCTTTTGAACAAGGTGTGAAAGGCGCGGTGAAAACAAATTCTGAATCTGTCAAAAAAGCATTAAACATTGTTGATGAAATATTACAGCCCCAATCATCAAATATGATTTCAACTTTTTTGCAAGTTTTATGGACCGGTAATCAAGGAAAGATTGAAGAATTCCCCAAAGAAATCAGTATGAATGACAGATTAGATGACACTTTATGGAATTATCTTTTATCGGTTTCAATTTTAACAGAAGATTTTTGGCGCTCTTTACGCCCCTCAATCAGTTATGAACAACTTACACGACTTGAGGCAAAAAAATATCCAACAAACTTCAATAATCTTGTGAAAGCAAAAGCTGACTCAATTAGAATTAAAGCCATCAAAGCCATTCGTACACAACCAGATATCACTAATTCTGGAAACTATGAAGATATCACTGATTGGCATTGGACAATCGACTTAGAACATCTTGCATTAGTAAAAAATAATTTAATCGCATTGATTTCAGACTCCATACAATCATTAAAAAGTGTAGGAGATAAAGAATCCATCCTTAATATCACGAATGGATTAGATACTCATGATTTCGAAAAACGAACTTCAGGTCGACGCGTTCGAGAAATCACCGTAGAAAACGGCGAAAATGTAGTAATCTCTCAAATTCCAGATGATAATGCGAAATCCAGTAATACTTTAAAGTTATTCGATTCACAAGGACGGGTAACTGATGCTAAAGTTCAATTACCAAGTGATGGGCCAACTATGGATGTTCATTTTACTGAAGCTGAGGCTGGAGCTCCTACAAATTCAAAACCACAATTACGTGAATTCATTGAGACTTTATTACCTGTCTTAGTAGATTTGAGTTCGGATGAAAAGGAATCTTTAAATCAATTTTTCAACAGCACAGCACCGATGACGCTTTTTTAATATTGTCGATATTCGGAATCTGACATCGTATTTCAACATACAAAATAACAGCTAAGGTCTAAACTGATACAAACTTATATTGCATATCCACGGGAATATTAGCTAGCAGATCGTCTTCTGTTAGCTCGAAAGCTCTTGGGTCTACGGTCTGCTGCGTGAGAGCGTTGCCCCAGACCTTTGACACATCTGGACTAGCGTGTTGCCGTCAACCAGCTGCATGTTGCATTCGCGCGCGTAAGTGACGGCCTGAGCGGTAAAGGTGCTGGTGGTAATGAAAATCAGCCCCTGCGCATGCTGTATCTCATTGGCACCGGCAAGCTTGCGCAACAGTGGCAGACCGACGTGGCGATTAGGCTCGAAACACTTACATTCCGCAATGTACGTGCGGCCGGCTTTGGTCAGTTTCAGATCAAAGCCGCCATCGTTGTTGGACGGCGTGACCGCAACCTGGTAGCCATAGCGACGATACAAGTCGGCACAGAATGGTTCGAAATCGGTGGGATTCGACGAAAAACTGGACACTATCTCCTGAACGGATGAGGAACGCTGGTGTGCCTTGGCCCGTTGAACCACACGTTGGCGTTTGAACGATTCCATGCGAGAATAACTGATTGGATTCCCGTTATGCCGCATATCAAGAACAAGGCTATACAAAGTCAGAGGGTTCTTGGACTTGAATGAGAATCCGGCTACTTTGAGCGTGCTTTTCGGCTTGCAGCAGATTTTATTGTTCGTATGACGTCGATCGGCGGTGCCGTCTTTCTTCGGGAATTGCCAGTATGGGTAATTCAAAACGAAAGTTCCGATTCCATCAACATCTCGCGCATGGCCGATTCTGACGCCTTTCGGCACCTCGACGTTGCAGATTTTACGTATTCTCCCCTTCAGCCATAGCTGCCAAAGCTCACGGAGCAACAAGACAACCAGGATGATACCGACAACAGCTATCACCAGCGGAATCGCGTAAGTCTTCAATATTGGCATGAGCTTGTCGCCGTATCCGAAATCAGTCATAAATAAAATATTACCTTTAGATAATCCCTACCCCAACAACTGCAACAGATCGTCCTTGGTGAGGTTCGAGATGCCGGCGGAAGTGCCGGTGCCGGCCTTGTCTACGAAACGGTGGGCCAGGTCGGACTTGGACTGCTGCATCTTGAGGATGCGCTCCTCGATGGTGTCCTTGGCGACGATCTGGTAGACGTTGACGTCCTGGGTCTGGCCGATGCGGTGGGCGCGGTCGGTGGCCTGCTCCTGCGCGGCGGCGTTCCACCACGGGTCGGCGTGCACCACCACGCACGCGCCGGTGAGGTTCAGGCCCGTGTTGCCGGCCTTCAGAGAAATCAGGAACACCGGGGTATCGTCGGCGTTGAACTGGTCGACTAGCTCGAGGCGCTTGCGCTTGGGGGTGGCACCAGTGATGACGTTGTAGGTCACATGGTTCTTGCGCAGGCGTTCGGCAATCAGGTCGAGGAAGCTGGTGAACTGGGAGAAAATCAGCATCTTGCGGCCGGCGTCCTGGCAGCTGGAGACGAGCTCTTCGATGGCGTCGAGCTTGGCCGAGGTGACCTTGCGCGGCTTGGTTGACGTTCCGGCTTTCGAGACGTCCGAAACGTTACGGCCTGTTGGACTCCCATTCCCCACAATCGCGTTCGCCGACGTATCGGCGGTCTCGCTAAGCTCATCGACATACCCGTCGATCGGCTCGTCATCTGCGCGCTCGGTCTCTCGGCTGGGCATACCCCAGACGTGTGCGTCCTTCTTGACGACGTTGCTGCCGACATTGCTGAACAGCAGCCGCGGGTCGCAGCAAGCCTGGCGCAGACGGGTGAGCTGGGCCAGAATCTGAATCTTGCCGGTCTTGTATTCGATGTCGCGCTGCTTGTTCAAGGTAGCGCGCAGCTGCTGTTCGAGCGCGGCGTAAAGTCTGCGCTGCTCCCCCTCAAGCTGCACGGTGATGACGTTCTCGATCTTGTCGGGCAAATCCTTCAAGACCTGCGACTTCAGCCGCCGCAGGATGAACGGACCGACGAACGCCTGCAGCTTGGCCTGCGCGTTTTCGTCGCCGGAGAGAATCGGCATTTCGAAGCGGTCGCGGAAGTGCTTGTAGGCCCCGAGCATGCCCGGCATGAGGAAGTCGAAGATGCTCCACAGCTCGGAAAGCCGGTTTTCGATCGGCGTGCCAGTCAGAGCGAAACGGTGACGCGCGTTGACAGTTCGTACGGCGTGGGCGGACTTGGTGGCGTGGTTCTTGATATACTGCGCCTCGTCAAGCGTCATGCAATAGCATTCGAGGCCGTCGTAATCGTCGATATCACGGCGCAACAGGTCGTACGAGGTAATCAGCACATCCGGCGCAACCCATTGGGAAGCGGCAATGTCATCATCGTCAACCAACGCTTGCGGGCTGTCGGCACTCTGCCAGCCATCATCACCCGAAGCGGATACAACAGGACCACCGACGCGGGCCGCGGAAACCGAGGAGCCATCGACAGCACGCTTCCCCATGACCTGCTGGTTAGAAGTCAGCGACTCCGCGCTGCCGGATTCAGCGAGCATCTGATTGTGGTTCAGAAGGTCAACATCATCCATCTCCATATCGAAACTTGCCTGCTGTGCTCCGGAAACATTCTGATTGACAGTTAGAAGCTCGGTCCGACCGCCGTTCAAACCGGAACAATCAGCTTTACCGTACCGCTTCCCAGTCGCCGACCCAAAACTTCCAGCTCCAGACGCTTTCCTGCCTTCATACCAAGCTTTGGTGTTCTTGAGCGTCGCGCGACGGGCGGCTTTGGAACCAGCCAGCACCTGCACGTTGAGTGACGGCGCGAATTTGGCGCATTCGGCGGCCCAGTTGTAGACCAAGGAGGCCGGGCAGACGATGAGGTTCGGCCCGACCCGCCGCTGCTCGTCGCGCCGCGTAAGCAGATACGAAAGCATTTGTACGGTTTTGCCCAAGCCCATCTCGTCGGCCAGAATGCCGCCGAAACCCTTGTCGGCCACGGCGTTGAGCCAGCGGAACCCCTCGACCTGATAGGGCCGCAGGACGTACGCCAGCGACTTCGGCACCTTGTAGGTCTTCGGGTCGATGACGCGCAAATCGTTCAAGTAGCTGCGGAATTCGTCGCTCTTATCCTCGTCATCGGCCTCGTTATCAAGGTAATAGGCCTCGTAGGCAGGTACGGAGACAGCTCCGGAATCAAGGTCGACGGGTTTCAGCCCCAAGTCGCCGCTGACCTCGTCCAGCTTGCTGGTGTCGACGTCGGCCATGTTGACGAACGCACCGTTGCGCAGGCGGTGGAACTTGCGGCGCTTGCGATAGCTGTTGAGCAATGCCGGCACTTCGGACGGGTCGATTTCGTCGGCGATCGGCGAGATCTCGACCAAGCCGGATTTGATGGACAAACCGATTTTGAAGACCGGATGCGGCGAAGAGGTGAGCCCGTCGAAACTCGGCGTGGAGAACACCTCGCCCAACCCGCGCAAAACCGGCAAGCCTTCGTTCAAAAGCTTGTAGATGGCTTTGTCGTTGTCCTCGTCGATGCGCGCTATCGGGCCGTCGGGCATCGGGAAATACTGACGCACAGCCTCCACGGCCAGACGCTCGGTTTCGCGGTCCCGCGCGACCGGTTCGTTCGGACCGATGCCGGAGAAAACGTGGAAGCGCTCGTCGCCGTACCTGGCCTGCACATCGCAGGTGATGCCCTTGCGGTCGCGGTCGAGATACGTTTCGATGTGGCAGGGCACGTGGCGCATGCGGATCAGTTCGGGCGGCAGCTTGACGGCAATACCTTCGTGGGAAGTGTCACCATCACCATCATCACGGACTGGATCGAGCGCGGGCAGCACCGTGCGCGAAAACTCTTCGATATCGTCGCTGCTCAAATACAAATCCCCGCGCTCGTCGCCCACGCAAAGCACTCCAAGCAGGTTGCGGTTCGTGGTCATCGCACTGGAACAGCGATGAATTTCGGGAGTATCCAAAGCGAAGGCGTGGCTGGCATCCGGCGAACCGACGACCACGAACGACGAACCCCGGCCGATGATGAATTTTTGTATATTGAGGGAATGACGGATGACATAACCGTATTTTTGAGACGATTTATCATCTTTCCGTCCCGAAGATTGCCAAGCCTGCGAATTCCCACCATTTCCAGCGCCGTCATCCTCGTCATCGACGCGAACGACCTCAAGGCCCAAATCAGGATCGCCGTCAACCACGCGAACGGGCACGGCCGAACCGAAATTGCCATGAACCGGCACATAGTCCAGCGTCGCGTCGGCATCGACGAACAGATCGAGCAATTCCGCGGTCTCGTCGTCGGAGAGGCGCATTTCCTGGGCTTCCGCCTTGCTCTGGTAGAACTCGTAATCACCGGAAACGCTTTTGCGAATCTCGATGGCACGGCCGAGAATGGCCAGAATCGAGCGGGAACGTTCGTCGAACGAATCACGGGAATGCACGAACGCGAGTTTTTTACCATAGGTGACGAATTCGCGGCGCTGCACGGCCTCGACCAGCGCACGCACATCCTTGACCACGTAGGAAATACCCTTGGACGGCACCGCGATATGCAGACGCAGGTACCAGTCGCGCGCCGAATTCTCCAGCATCGGACGCAGCACGACCGAACCGATGGGCATGTGTCGGCTCAAGGCCACCCCGCTGCCGATATCGCCGGAAGCGCGGCTGCTGACCTCCTTCAAGAGGTCGAGCTGACGGTTCTTGGCCTGTTCGGCGAGCGCCGAATCCTCCTGCTCCATAAACGAACGCAGCACCCGCGAGGTACGGCGAACGACCTTCTGCCGGCGAGCGCCGAGCCCCGTATTGCCGTGGGAACCCGAGGCGGCCACGCCGTTGCCGAGTTCCTCGAACTTCTGCGGCGTGTCATTATATTGCATGATCAGCGCGATGACATGCTTACAAATCGTGCCGAAGCGACCGAACGCCGGGCAGCTACAGTCCGAGTCGAGGATTTCGCCATGATTTTCGTCGATGCGAGCGCTCACGGCGTAATCGTCGGCGAATTCGTCGGCCGGTTCGACCGACGCGGCCAGCAGTGTACCGTCTTCGCCGGGGGTACAGGTGAGGTTGTGCATGCGACCGCTGGAAATGACTTCGTAGGCACGATAGAAGCTTCTGCCGCCGCGCTGCCGCAAAACCTTTTCGGGCACTGCCGGTTCGTTGGCTCCGAAGGTCACACCGCCGTCAGGGTCAACGATGCCGCCGAACGTATCGTCGCCGGAACCGGCACCAAGCCCAAATCCCCCAGAGCTCCCGGTTCTCGACCCGTACACCGACGCATGCCAATCCAAATCGCGTCCCTCTTTTCGCTAGCCTATGTGCCGTCGGCTTCGATATCGTCAAATATCAAAGACCGCAAACTTCTATTCTACTCCACTTAGGAATTCGGTGAAATCCTGTGTCTTCCTGAAACAGGTGCAAGAAAGCGGCGGAAAACGCAGTATTTAAGCCCAAATTGAACGCATTGTGTCCTTTTGCCGCGGTTTGTGAGACACTGTCAACAACGCACGAATAATTGCCATGGCAGGAAACGGATATGGAGGAGACATGACGAACACAGATAACGCAGAAACGCAGACCGCCTACTTTGCGGGTGGCTGCTTCTGGGGCGTCGAACGCTATTTCCAAGGTGTCGACGGAGTGACCGCCACGCAGGTCGGCTATGCGCAGTCCCGCAAGGAGAACCCGAGCTACGAGGAGGTCTGCAGCGGGGCGACGGATGCGGCGGAAACCGTGCGCGTCGACTATGATACGAAGCGCGTGACCCTGCGGACGCTGACGCTGCTGTTCCTGGACGTCATCGACCCGTTCTCGGTGGACCGTCAGGGCAACGACACCGGACGGCAATACCGCACCGCGATGTTCTATCTCGACGAGGTGCAGAAAGCCATATACGACAAGGCTTTGCAGCAGCTTGTCGCGCGCGAGGGCCGTGAGGCGGCGGTGATTGTCGAGCCGCTGCACAACTTCTACCCCGCCGAGGGCTACCACCAGGATTATCTCGACAAGAACCCGGGCGGATACTGCCATATTCCGGTGGCCAAGCTCATGAACGTGGGCAAGCGGCAACGCTATATCGAGAGCATCTGGCGGCTCGACCCGGAGCAGTACGCGGTGACGCAGGAGGCGGCCACCGAGCGCCCGTTCGCCAACAAGTACGACCAGAACTTCGAACCGGGCATCTATGTGGACGTGGTGAGCGGCGAACCGCTGTTTCTCTCCACCGACAAGTTCGACGCGGGCTGCGGATGGCCGGCGTTCTCCAAGCCGATCGACAACTCGGCTCTGACCGAGCACCGTGACACCAGGATTCCCGGACGGCCGCGCATCGAAATCCGCACCGCCGACTCGCAGATCCACCTGGGTCACGTCTTCGATGACGGACCACGCGATCGCGGCGGGCTGCGCTACTGCATGAACTCCGCCTCGTTGCGTTTCGTGCCGCGCGAAAAGATGGAGGCACAGGGCTACGGCAAATATCTGAAGTTGCTTGACGAGGCTCAATAAGCCGGGCAGACAAGAGGCAAGTAAACCCAAATCGGTCGCCATCACCTGATTGCAGCCGAAGCTTTTAATACGTGAAGGGCGGTATGGATGACTGTTGTATCCATACCGCCCTTCAACACTGAACCCGTATTATTCCAACGATTTCAGACACGTTATAACGCGGCCGGCCAAAGCATATCCTTTAGCCTTGCATATGCTTGGCCAAGTAACGGCCGGTGACACTTGCGGAATTACTCGCGATTTCGTCCGGGGTGCCGGTGGCGACGATGGTGCCGCCTTCCTCACCGCCGCCCGGACCCATGTCGATGACGTAGTCGGCGTTGGCGATCATGTCGAGATCATGCTCGATGAAAACCACTGTGGCGCCGCCGGCGATCAGCCGCTGGAGCACGTCAATCAGCGTTCGCACGTCAAGTGGGTGGAGGCCGGTGGTCGGCTCGTCGAGGACGAACAGCGATGTGCTTTGCTTCTTGCCGAGTTCGTTGAAAAGCTTGAGGCGCTGCGCCTCTCCGCCGGAAAGGTTCGGCGTATCCTCCCCGAGCGTGAGGTAGCCGAGACCAAGGTCGTGTAACGTCTCAAGTGCCCTATGAATGCGCTTGAGTAAGGTCGGAGTGATCATATCGCCGGGTTCAAGCGGGTCTAATGGTCCATTGGATTTTGCAGAATCCGCCAGGACACTGAACCGATGCTGGCGCACGGAACCTGCCGGAACATCGGACTGTTGACGATTGGCAGAACCGTGTGAATCGGAAACGAAGGCCGGACCAAAATCATCGTTCAGATCATCCAGCGCGAAGACATCGAGAGCGTCATCCACTTCCAGATCAAGCACCTCGGGCAACGTCAGTCCTTGCGGGTGGGTCGGTGTCACCAACCGTATATCGTTGACTTCCGCTCGATATCGCCGACCAACGCAAGTCGGACAAGTGATGGTGACATCAGGCAAGAACTGGATATCGAAGCTGATCTGACCGGTGCCATCGCATTGCGGGCAACGCAACGTTCCGGTGTTGTAGGAGAACGCCGAGACCTTAAGCTTGCGCTTTTTGGCCGAGGCCGTCGAGGCGAAGGCCTTGCGCAGCATATCCATGATGCCGCTGTAGGTGGCGACCGTCGATCGCACGTTGATGCCGATGGGTGTGGAATCGACCAGCCGCACGCGGGTGAGGCCGGCGGCGTCGAGAGAACTGACATGGGCCGGAAACGGCATATGGTTCTCCTGCGCCTGCAAAGCGGGGATCAATGACTCCAACACCATCGTGGTCTTGCCGGAACCGGAGACACCGGTGACGGCCGTCATCCGCCCACGCGGAATCGCAACATGAAGCGAATGCACGGTATGGATGGCATCGGTTTTCATACTGATCCAGTCGGCTTTCGAAATCGGCGGCAACGTAAGGCGTTCGCGGATGACCACAGACTGGGAACCATCGAGGAAACCCGCAATGCGTGATTTCGGATTACGCAATATCTCGCCCGGTGCACCTTGCGCGAGGATACGCCCTCCCCGACTGCCGGCACCCGGGCCCATTTCGATAAAATAATCGGCGGCGGCAAGCACATGAACATCATGATCGACGAACACCACGGAATTGCCGGAAGCCAAGAGATCCCGCATCACTCCGATCAGCCCTTCGATATTGGCCGGATGCAAGCCTGTAGAAGGCTCGTCGAGCACGTAGAGCACGCCAGTGGTCTCGTTGCGTACCGCACGCGAAAGCTGGGCACGCTGCCGTTCGCCGGTGGAGAGCGTCGCGCTGGCACGATCGAGCGTCAGATAGCCCAGACCAAGCTGAATGAGCCTACGGCCCATATCCTCCAACGTATCGACCAAACTGTCGGCCATCTGCCGCATATCGCCCGGCAATGAATCCGGCACACTCTTGGCCCATTCAAGCACTTTGCGCAGCGGCCAGGAAGTGACCTCGTCCAGATGGTATTCCCCGATTTTCGGAGCCCTTGCGGCAGCGTTCAGCCTTGATCCGCCGCAATCCGGGCAGACGCGCTCGACCAGGAACTTCGAGACTTTGGCCATACGCTTCTCGTCGCTGGCTCGATCGAGTTCCTTGGTCACGGTAAGTCTCGCGTTGCGGAACGTGAAATCAAGATGATGCACACCCTTGATCGAGGTGATGGTGATGGGCTTCTTCTCTTCCGGCCCGTTGAAGACGATGTCACGCTCTTTGTCGCTAAGTTCCTTGAAGGGGACATCCGTGCGCACGCCGAATTCACGGACGATATCCGGCTGGACGTTGAAGCCGAAGGTGCGCCACGGCACGACGGCACCTTCGTCGATGGTGAGGCTTTCGTCGGGGACCAGCGCGGCGTCGTTGACCTCATGGATGGTCCCGGTCCCCTGGCATTTCGGGCAAGCGCCGGTGGAGTTGAACGCGAGCTCTTCGGCGCTGGGAGGCTCGACAAGAGCTCCGCAGGCCGCACAATGGATGGGAATTTCTGCCGCTACATCGAGCGTCGGCTTCTGGTAGTGACCGTTGGGGCAACGGTGCGAGGCAAGGCGCGAGAACATCAGCCTCAGCACGTTCAGCGTCTCGGTGGAGGTGCCGAAGGTCGAACGCATCCCGCCGACGCCTGGCCTCTGGCGCAAAGCCAAAGCCGGCGGAATGAACCGCACCGAATCGACCTGCGGCTTCTCGGCCTGTGTCATACGTCGGCGGGTGTAGGTCGAAAGCGCGTCAAGATAGCGCCGCGAGCCTTCCGCGTAAAGCACGCCCAGCGCCAGCGACGATTTGCCGGAACCGGAAACCCCGGCGATGCCGACAAGCTCGTTCAGCGGAATCGAAACGTCGATATCACGCAGGTTGTGGACGCGGGCACCGCGCACTTCGATGGCCTGCGGCACAGAAAAACCTTCGGAATCCGTCCGATCACATGCCCACTTACGTTGTCACCGTTAATCGCGTTCTTCATACATATTCCATTCCCGCTGTCGTTCACTATGCCAACTCTATTCGCCGCACCTACTTTGTTTCGCACTCAGCGGCAATTTTCGAAGATATGCAATGCAAAAGGTGCCATGGAATCCATGGCACCTTTGATGAGACAAATTGTCACTAATTGGTACCGAACCTCAGACGGTCACTACAAGTTTCAGTGGGAACGACGGAACGGGGTCGAGTTGCGCTTGCCATGCGAACGGTGGAAGCCGTCGGCCTTGCGGGAGCGCTGGTTGCGGTTGCCGTCGCGTCCGCGACCGCCGGAGCGACCTTCGTAGCTCTCATCACGTCCGCGACCACGGCCGCCGGACTTGCCATAGCCGCCGTGACGGTTTGACTTTCCGGAGCCGTAGGAATCGCCATAACCCTCGGAATAACCGCCGTTGCGTCCGCCGGAACGGTTGCCCTCATAACGGCCCTTGCCGCCACGCTTGCCGCGATCGTCAAAATCAGAATGGCGCGAGCGCTTGCCGCTGTTCTTGCGGTAGCCGTCATCGTAGAAATCACGCGAACGTCGGTCATCGCGACGTCCACGCGAGGAACGGCCGTCAATGGGGCCTTGGCCGTCATCATAACGGGGGTTGCGGTTCTTGTGGCCGTCATGACGATTGCCGTTCGATCGTGAATCGTTGAAATCACGGGAATCGAAGCCACCGTTACGACCACCACGACCGTTGAATCCCTCGTCACCGTCTTCATGACCGTGCCGGCCCGACGAACGCCGGGAACCTTCATGACGGTTGTTGCGGTCACGCCGTCCGCCACGATCCTTGCGACCATATCCGCCATGACCGCCACGGCCCTCATTGCGTCCGCCACGACCAGTGCGTCCGGCCCTGCGGTTGACCACCGGCACCGTCAGCGTCCAGCCTTCGACCAGCGGGGCGTGCTCCCCCACCAGTTCCTCAAGTTCCGGGGCTCCGGGAACAATCTGCTGGCTCTTGGCCTTGATGCCGGCACGACGCAGCATCTGACGCGCGTCACGACGCTGATTGGGTAGCACCAGCGTGACCACATCGCCGGATTCGCCGGCACGAGCGGTACGGCCGGAACGGTGCAGGAACGACTTCGGGTCCTCCGGCGGCTCGGTCTGCACGACCATCTCCACATCGCTGACGTCGATGCCACGCGCGGCCACATCGGTGGCCACCAGCACGTTGACGTCACCGGAAGTGAATGCGGCCAGATGGCGGTCGCGTTGGTTCTGCGAAAGGTTGCCTTGCAGATCGACGGCCGGGATACCTTCATGCACCAGCTTGTCGGCCATCTTCTTGGCCTGGTACTTGGTGCGGGTGAAGAGGATGCGCTTGCCCTTGCCGCTGGCGAGCTCGCGGATGACCTCGTATTTGTTGCCCTGCGAAACCTCGAAGACGTGGTGGGTCATCGTGTCGACCTGCGCGTCGGCGGGAGCGATCTCGTGAATCTTCGGGTCGTGCAGGAATTGACGCACGACCTTATCGACACCGTGGTCGAGCGTGGCGGAGAAGAGCATACGCTGGCCGTTCGGGTCGACTTGTTCAAGCAGACGCTGCACGGACGGAAGGAAGCCCATATCGGCCATTTCATCGGCCTCGTCCAGCACGGCCACTTCCACATCCTCGATGGACAGCGCACCCTGGCGCAGCAGATCCTCCAAGCGTCCGGGGCAGGCGACGATGATTTCGGCGCCGGCCTTCAGCTCGTTGATCTGACGGCTGTATTTGACGCCACCGTAGATGGTGGCGGTCTGCATGTCGTAAGCGGCGGCGAGCGGAGCCACGACCTCGTTGATCTGGTTGACCAGTTCACGCGTGGGAGCGAGGATCATGCCATGCGGATGCGGCAGCATCGCACGCTTTCGGGCATTGCGATCGCCGCGGTCCATACGCTCGAAGTCGCGCATCACCGCCTCGCCCTCACCCTGTTCGCCCAGCCTGGCGACCAGCGGGATGGCGAAGGCAAGCGTCTTGCCGCTTCCGGTCTCGCCCCGGCCGAGCACATCGCGCCCGGCCAGCGAATCGCCGAGCGTATCGGCCTGAATTGGGAACGCGACGGTCTTGCCGTCACGAGCCAATACGCTTACCAGCGGACCCGGCACACCGAGCTCGGCGAAGGTGCGCTCGGGCCGGTCGCCGGACTTGGCGTATGCAGCCGCGCTTTCGGCCGCTTCTTCAGCCTTCTTGGATTTGAAATTATGGGAATCAGGATTATTCATTTCGTATTCTGCATGCCGCTCGCCGCTAAAATCGGCAGAGTTGTCTGGATTATTTTCGTAAGTACGACGCCTCGGCACAATAGCCTTTCAAAAGATTGAAGCCGACCTGTCGTTTATAGTTGCGGACCCCGGCTTCGTAATGGACAATTCAGTATATCAGACACGCCCCACAACAGCGAGATAAGCGATTGCCGCACTCGTCGCAATAGCACCGCACGAAATCAAAGCTATGTCGAATACTATCGTTGAATATCAAAGAAACTTCGCCGACAATTCGCAGAGGACGACATCATGCAACAACCCATCACCACCTCACCCGCCTTTCTCGCCAAGCCGAGCGCACCTGCCACGCCGGAGGATCTGAAGTGCGCGGCTGACCTGAAAGATACGCTTGAGGCGAATGCCGAGCGTTGCGTCGGCATGGCCGCAAATATGATCGGCGTACACAAACGAATCATCGTGTTTTCCGATGATCTGACCGGACGCATCATGACGATGTTCAATCCCGAAATCATCGAAAAGGCCGAACCATACGAAACCGAGGAAGGATGCCTTTGTCTGGAATCCAAAAGAAAGACGACACGGTTCACATCCATTCGGGTGCGTTATCAGGACAGGCGGTTCAAAGAGCGCACCGCCAATTTCAACGGATGGACGGCGCAAATCATCCAGCATGAGATCGACCACTGCAATGGCATAGTCATTTGAGCCTATCTCAGCCGTGCAAACCTCTGCCGGAAGTTACCGGCCAACACTCTAAAACCAACCGTCGCGTTCACTCCGATTCCACGACGGCAGCGCTGGGCGGGGTCTGCTTCTTGTGGCGCGGGCTCGGCTGCTTGGCTGCGGGGACATCCGTATAAGGGTGGCCCATGCTGGCCGTGGATGTATAGAAGCTTTTCGTCGTACCGTTCGCATTGACATTGGGCAACGGCGAGCTGGGAGCGTTTGGGGCACCGTCGGGATGCCCGGTCTCCCCTCGACGGTAACGTTCCATCATCCGCTTCTGCAGATCGGCGGCGCTCGGCGGCGTCCATGTCAGGGCGTTGGCACCGGCTGCGATGGTTTCTCGAATCGATTCGGCCGACCCGCCGGAGCTGGCCACCACTGGAATCTCCGGGTAGCGCTCCTTGATGCGCGCCACCACCTCGGCGGTGTTCCTGCCGGCGGCGACGTTGATGATCTTTGCGCCGGCCTCGATCTTGCGTTGCACCGTATCGTCCCATTTCACGACCGTCGCCATCACCGGGACATGAACGGTCATCGACACCTCGCGCACGATCTCCACCTCGCTGGGCGCGTTGAGCACGACACCGGCGACTCCTTGCATTTCAGCAAACACCGCTAATTCGAGCACGCGTGTGCCGGTGGTGGTACCTCCCCCGACGCCCACGAACACCGGGGCCTGAGCCACGGAAAGCACCGCCTGGTTGATGACCGGCTGGCCGGTGAACGGATAGACCGCCAGAATGGCGTCGGCGTTCGTATTGTGAATCACCGCGGCGTCGGTCGTGTAGGCGAAGGAACGCAAGCGACGGCCCTGCAGCAACATTCCCGAGGACTGTTCAATCTCCACGGGTACACGGGCATCGGTCGAGCTCAGCGGGTTCTCAACAGGCAAAGCCTCTGGCAGATTCGCCGGAAGATTCGACATTCTCCGTTCCATAGCGCCGCTCCCTTCATAAGTCTCAGTATCATTCACCTCAGCCGGTCACAGCCGTCTTTCCTCAAACATTCTAATCGTATGACATCACAACATTTAGACCGGACCAAGCACATTACCAGACCCAACATATCAGCGCTGCCATTTGTTCCCGCTTACACGTCATTTCTTGACAAAACGCACAAAAGGGACATTAAACCGAGGGTAAAGATTCCTTGAAACGTCTACTCGATATGCCAAAATTGGCTTGAATCCGCGGGTTGGTCAAACCCGGCGGAATGGTTGAAACGCAATGAGACAAAGCACACATTAACAACAAAGGAACGAATACTTGGCTGAGTTTATTTTCCAGATGATCAATGCTCGCAAGGCCTATGGCGACCGTGTGATCCTTGACGACGTGACCCTGAGCTTTTTGCCGGGCGCGAAAATCGGCGTCGTCGGCCCCAACGGCATGGGCAAATCCACCCTCTTGAAGATCATGGCAGGTCAAGAGACCGTCTCGAACGGTGAAGCGAAGCTGACCCCCGGTTATTCCGTTGGCATCCTGCAACAGGAACCGCCGCTGGACGACACCAAGACCGTCGGCGAGAACATCAAGGCCGCTTTCGGCGAGATCACCGACAAGGTCGACCGCTTCAACCAAATCGGCGAGGAAATGGCCAACCCGGACGCCGACTACGACGCGCTGATGGCCGAGATGGGCAAGCTGCAGGAAGAGATCGACGCGGCCGACGGCTGGGATATCGACTCCCAGCTCGAGCAGGCGATGGACGCTCTGCAGTGCCCCGACCCAGACACCCCCGTGAAGGTTTGCTCGGGCGGCGAGCGCCGTCGCGTGGCCCTGTGCAAGCTGCTGCTCGAGGCTCCCGACCTGCTGCTCTTGGACGAGCCGACCAACCACCTCGACGCCGAGTCGATCCTGTGGCTGGAGCAGTTCCTGCACACCTACAAGGGCGCCGTCATCGCCGTGACCCACGACCGCTACTTCATGGACAACGTGGCCGAGTGGATCTGCGAGGTCGACCGCGGCCACCTCTACCCCTATAAGGGCAACTACTCCACCTATCTGGAGACCAAAGAAAAGCGTATGGAGATCCAGGGCGCCAAGGACGCCAAGCTCGCGCGTCGCTTGAAAAACGAGCTGGACTGGGTCAAGAGCTCCCCCAAGGCCCGTCAGGCCAAGAACAAGGCCAGGCTCGCACGCTACGACGAGATGGAGAACGAGGCGCGCAACGCCAAGAAGCTCGACTTCTCCGAGATCGTCATCCCCGCCGGCCCGCGTCTGGGCTCGCAGGTGCTGGAGGCCGAGCATATTCACAAGGCCTTCGGCGATCGCGTGCTGATCGATGACCTTTCCTTCACCCTGCCGCGCAACGGCATCGTGGGCATCATCGGCCCCAACGGCGTCGGCAAGTCCACGCTGTTCAAGACCATCGTCGGCAAGGAGCCGCTCACCAGCGGCAAGCTGACGATCGGCGATACCGTCAAGATCTCATATGTCGACCAGAACCGTGAGGGCCTCGACCCCAACAAGAACCTCTGGGAGGCCGTCTCGGACGGCAACGACTTCATCGAAGTCGCCGGCGTCGAGGTGCCGACCCGCGCCTACGTCGCCAGCTTCGGCTTCAAGGGCAGCGACCAGCAGAAGCTCACCGGCATGCTTTCCGGCGGCGAACGCAACCGCCTGAACCTCGCGTTGACCTTGAAGCAGGGCGGCAATCTGCTGCTGCTCGATGAGCCGACCAACGATCTTGATGTCGAAACGTTGGAATCGCTGGAAAACGCGCTGATCGAATTCCCGGGCTGCGCCGTGGTCATCTCCCACGATCGCTGGTTCCTCGACCGCATCGCCACGCATATCCTCGCGTGGGAGGGCGATGACGACAATCCGGCCAAGTGGCATTGGTTCGAAGGCAACTTCCAGGCGTATCAGGACGACAAGGTCAAGCGCTTGGGCGAGGAGGCCTCCCGCCCCCACCGCATCCATCGCAAGCTGACGCGTTAAGCTGAATAACAGAAACATTGGCGGTGCCCCGATTCTATGGTCGGGGCACTGTTTTTATCACAGCTCTATGAAAATCCAACAGGTTCAGATAACGGCGTAATCCGGCCGGAAAGTTCGGCGTCGCGGATAAACTCGACCAAGATACTTTTAACAGGAAATGAGGAGTGACATGGCGGAAGTCAAGGCAGGCGACCCGGCACAGCAAGCGGTTGAGGCGCTTGAACTCGAAGCCGGACAGGAGCGGGACGGACGCACCGTCTTCCATGACGCCACGAACCTCTACTACCCCACCGAACGCATCTACGGCGGCCAGATGACCGCGCAGGCCATCATCGCCGCAGCCGATACCGCCGATGACGACAAACTCGTCAACTCCATCCACGCCACATTCATCAAGGTCGGCAAGCTCGATGAAGAGACCCGCTACGAAGTGGAATCGCTGCGTGACGGCCGTTCCTTCTCCACACGCCGCGTGGATGCCAAACAGGGTGAACAGCTGCTGTTCACCGCCACGGTAAGTCTGCAGAAAGCCGGCCAGTCCGGCGTCGAATTCAATGACAGCATGCCCCAAAACCTTCCTGCACCGGAAACGTTGACCAGCGCCAAAGAGCTGATGGAACCCTACACCGACAAGTCCGGGTTCGCCAAATACTATGCCTCTCAATCGCCGTTCGATATCCGCCACATCGGTTCGACGGTGATGCTCGAGCCAGATACGCAGAGCGCCGACAAGGACTCCGGCAAACAGATGGTCTGGATGCGCATGGCCAGCCCGATCACGGCCTCGCGCAATGTTCATCGCGCACTGCTGGCACTGGAATGCGACCAGGTGATGATGGAGCCGGACTTGCGCCGCGCAGGTCTGAGCATTTCCACGCCGGGCATTTTCTACGCTTCGATCGACCACTCGATGTGGTTCTACGACAACATCGACATGAACGAATGGCACCTTTACATCCAGGATGCCCCGGTCGCCGGTCACGGCCGCGCACTGGGCATCGCCAAGGTCTATTCGGCCGACGGCAGGATGCTCGCCGCGATGACGCAGGAAGCCACCATCCGTGTGCCGGAACAGAAGGATTAGACTCCGGCGGCGAGCTTGCGCTGGCGCTCGCGGCGTTTGGCGGCCTTGATCTTCGGGTTCTCCGCGCCTTCGCTCGGCGGCAGCTGGCAGAGCCATTCGCCGACGATGCCCACCACCATATCGGCGATGCAGATGAAACAAGTCACCACGCACTGGATGATCACGTTCTGGAAATACGGGATGCCCCAATGGCCGAAGACAAGCATCGCCTGAGCCAGATACCAGCCGGCAAGCCCAGCACCGGCGATGCCCAACGCCTTGCACAGCACCAGCGTGTAGACGGCTTTGGTCGGATCGATCCAGCTTTTACGCTTGGCGGGATCGGTGATGGCGTATTGGTGAACCTGCAAGGCCAACAGCAGCACCACCGCGCCGAGCAGCACCAGGATGAAAGCGACGAACCATGGAGCACCAATCAGCGAAAGCCCGCTCATTTCATCGGATTTGACCAATATCGCGCCGAACAGCAGGCCGATCAACGCCGCTATTACGTAATACCACCAGGGGGTTCGTCGTGCACTCATCGCGTCTCTCCCAGGATCCAGCGGTCGTCGACTTTACCGACACGTGCGGCATCGGGCGCCATGGCAAGCAGGAAGGAAACCGGGTCGCCGTCAAGATGGGCATCGGGATCCATATCAAGCCAAGGCGCCAGGATCTCGGCCTCTTGTTTAGCCGCAGCCAACGGCAGCTCGACGGCAGGGGCGGCATCCTCCGGCATCTCTTCGGCAGCGCCGCCGGCAATAACACCGTCACCGACCGCACAGGACTTGCCATCCGCGTTGCCGGCTGCACCCAACGCGCCTGTGGCCTCACCCTCGACGTCGACCAGACGCAGCGTGACGGCCCCTTCATGTGACACCGACAGGGAATCGAGCAACGATACGATGGCATGCGGTTTCAGTTTGGTGGTCAGCCGGATAACGGCGGCACTGGCGTCGCCACTGTCGATGCCCATGACGTGATAGAGCGGCGAGATTCCTTCGACCTGGTTGCCCGGCACGGCATCCAACGAGACGATGACCGAACGGAACCGCTTGGCGGCGTCGCCGGTTTTGCTGCGCATGGCGATGATGGCGCGCCTCGGTACAGCATAGACGTCATCGGCTTGGTCGTGCTGCAGGGCCTGTGCCTGTTGCGCTTTGTCCCGACGCTGCTGCTCGCTTATCGTAGCCCCGGCCAATGAAGCCTTGGTGGGGGCGGCGCTTGCGGCCGAACCGGACGTTTGCGCACCCTGCCTGTCGGTGTTGCCTCCTCTATCGATCGTCACCGGCACATCGGTGAACGCAAGACCCGTTGCCGACTCGTAATCCGCAGCGTTGCCATCATCGTTGCGAGCAGCAAATGAATCATCGAATTTCAGTACGACCTGCGCATGCACCTTGCCGGCGGCAACGGCCTGAAGCACCCGCTGCCACACCTCGGCACCGGCGGCGACATCCTCGCTTGTCGTCTCATCGAACGAAAGCGAAAGCCGCGCGCCTACGCCGAGGGGCGTGCCATCAGCTGTCACGCCCCTCGACTCTTGCGAATCATCAATCAACGGATTCGACATAGCTCACTCAGACTCTTCTGCCTTCATGCCCACGGAACGCTTAAGCGATTCGGGAATCGGCACCGGCGGGATATCGGAATCGGGGCGCGACGCGTCGGAAAGCCAAAGCCCGCGTTCCGGAGACATCTTCAGATTGGCGAAGATGACCTTCAGCTCCTTCTCGTTCAGGGTTTCCTTGACGAGCAGCTGACGCACCAGCTCATCGAGCACATCGCGGTTGGCGGTGATGATCTTCCATGCCTCGGTGTGTGCGGTCTCAAGCATGTCGTGCACTTCTTCGTCGATGATATCCTGCGTACGCTCGGAGTAATCGTGGATGAAGTTGTTGGCGGAATCCTCGCCGTGGTCGGCATCGCCCCATTTGACGGCTCCCAACTTGGAGGACAGTCCGAATTCGATGACCATCTTGCGGGCGATCTGCGTCGCCTTCTCGATGTCGTTGGAGGCGCCGGTGGTCGGGTCGTGGAAGACGATCTCCTCGGCGGTGCGTCCGCCCATGGCGTAGGCGATCTGGTCCAAGAGCTCGTTGCGGGACTGCGAATAGCGATCCTGGGTAGGCATGACGGCGGTATAGCCCAAAGCACGGCCTCGCGGCAGAATCGTCACCTTCGTGACCGGATCGGTATGGTGAAGAGCCGCGGCGACCAACGCGTGTCCACCTTCGTGGTAGGCAGTGTTGCGCATCTCATCCAAGGCCATGCCACGCGATTGGCGTTTCGGACCGGATTGGACGCGGTCGATGGCCTCGTCGATGGCACGATTGTCGATCAGCTGGGCTCCCACACGGGCGCACAGCAACGCCGCCTCATTCAAGACATTGGCCAGGTCGGCGCCGGTGAAGCCCGGAGTACGCACGGCCACGGTATGCAGGTCGACATCGGGGACGAACGGCTTGCCCTTGGCGTGTACCTTGAGAATTTCCTCGCGGCCTTCCAGATCCGGGGCTTCGACGGCCACCTGACGGTCGAAACGGCCGGGACGCAGCAACGCCTCGTCCAATACGTCCGGACGGTTGGTGGCGGCGATGATGATGAGGTTCGTGTCGTTGTCGAAACCGTCCATCTCGACCAGCAGCTGGTTCAGCGTCTGTTCGCGTTCGTCGTGTCCGCCGCTCATGCCCGATCCACGCTTGCGGCCGACGGCGTCGATCTCATCGATGAAGATGATGGCCGGCGCGTTCTTCTTGGCCTCGTCGAAGAGGTCACGCACACGCGAGGCACCGAGGCCGACGAACATCTCGACGAAGTCGGAACCCGCCATGGAGTAGAACGGCACGCCCGCCTCGCCTGCCACGGCTCGTGCCAGCAGGGTCTTGCCGGTTCCGGGAGGGCCATAGAGCAGCACGCCACGCGGAATGCGGGCGCCCAACGCCTTGTATTTTGAAGGATCCTTCAAAAAGTCCTTGATCTCTTCGACTTCGGCCACGGCCGCTTCCTCGCCGGCCACGTCGGAGAACTTGGTGGTCGGGGTCTTGCCGTCCAGAAGCTTGCCGTTATCCTTCTTGCCACCCATGCCGAGCATGCCGTTCATACCGCCGCTCATACGGCTGAACAGCCACCAGCACAGCAGCAGCAGAATCACGAACGGCAACAGGGTCGAAATCAGGTATGCCATCATCGAATCGGACTGCATGTTCGATGTCCAGCCGTTCTTCGGGTCGGCTTTCTTGACGGCCTTCAGCACCTCGGGACCTTCGGCCAAGGTGTAATAGAACTGGACGTCGCGTCCGTAATCATGGTTGGACCTGGTGTTCGGGTCGATCTTGTTGAAGTTCTGGTCGAGTTTGAGTTTGACCATCTGCTTGTTGTCGATGATCTGGATACGATTGGCACTTCCCTGCTGGATCAGCTCCATGCCGTCCTTGGTATCGATGGTCTGTGTGCCGTTGAGATTGAACAGCTCGAAACCGGCGAACACCAAAAGCACCAATACCACGATCCACAGCACCGGCGACTGCCAGAGCGGACGCTTGTCGTTGGGGTTCCGATCGCCCTTATTGTTGTTGCGGTTGTTGTTCTTGTTGCCGTTATCAGGATTGTTGCCCCTGTTGAAGGGGTTGAAAGGATTGTTGTTATTGTTGTTCGATCCGTTTGGGTTGCCCATCGGCCCCATGGGGTTGCGAGGATTCTGAGGATAGCTCATGCTGCTGCTCCTTGGTAGACAGACGGCTTCAGTACTGCGATGGAATCAAGGTTGCGGAAATGCTCGTTATAGTCAAGACCGAAACCGACGACGAATTCATCAGGTACTTCGTAACCCTTATACTTCAGCGGCACCTCGACCTCACGGCGGGATGGTTTCTCCAGCAGCGCAAACACCTCAACGCTCGCCGCTCCGCGCTCTTTGAGCTCGCGAACCAACCAATGAAGGGTAAAACCGGAATCGATGATGTCTTCGACGATCAGAATATTGCGTCCTTTGACGTCACAGGACAAATCCTGGCGAACGGTGATTTTCCCGCTGCTTTGGGTTCCTTCCCCGTAGGTGGACAGGCTCATGAAATCCATCTGCGCGTCGATGCTCAACGCCTGTGAGAACGCGGCCAGCGTGTTCACAGCACCTTTGAGCACGGCCACAAGCAAGAGGTCCTTGCCTGCGTAGTCTTTGCTCACTTGCGCTGCCACTTCTTTGATTTTGCGCTCGATCTGTGCTTTTGACACGAGTTCATGGTCAATTTCATCCTGTACATCCGCAATTTGCATAGATACCATTTTTACACACGCGAATGACGTGTTTCTGCCTATTGACTGAATATCCTCTGGGAAGTGAAAGATCGCCCTGTCCGTGCCAGTCGGTTATCAACGCCTCTATCGAGAGCACATGTCCTAAAGTCAACCCTATGTTCAGTTCGGCGAGAACGCGGGCGATGACACGGCGACGAATCGCGGGATGGGCATCGCCAAGCGGCTTGACAAGCATGATGGCTGTACCCTCGTCGCTGTTTCTACGTACAGCCTTGTGATACAAATCGTTAGTCGAAATGTCAAGAAAATCACTATCTTCACGAGCGATCACCGTCCCTTTGGCCAAATGACCGGAGACATCGCCGTCGAAAAAGTCCGAAAGATAAGGCATCAGGGTATGTCGCACGCGAGAGCGCAACGGATAGCTTGCCGGCAAGGGCCGGTCCACCGCGATACTGTCGCCATTGGTCGGATCGTCCCACCAAGGCAGGTTCAGTTCACGGCAGATAGCAGTGGTCTGGACGCGGGTAAGGCCAAGGAAGGGGCGGAGGAAGAGCATGCCGTCACGCCTGAACGCTGTCGGCATACCCGCCAACGCATCGACGCCGGCGGAACGGGTCAGCACATCCATCAGAACCGTCTCCGCCTGGTCATCGCGGGTGTGGGCCAGCAAAACCGCAGTGGCACCCACATCGCGTGCGGCTTTACCGATGGCCTCGTAGCGCGCCTGTCGCGCGGCGTCCTCGACACTTCTGCCGTTTTCGGTCCCTTTGACATCGATGACGCGCACGATGACTGGGTCCAGTCCCAGATCTTCGCACCGCGACGCCGCAACGTGCGCGACTTGGCCGGAACCGGCCTGAAGCTGGTGGTCGACGATGACGGCCGCACAATGGATTCCCAACATCCCGCAGACGATGTGGCTCATCGCCGCGAGCGCCATCGAGTCCCGCCCGCCCGAGCATGCCACCAGGATTGTCGGGGCATCGGCAAGAGCGGCATGCTCGCCGTGCTTGGCAAAGCGTGGGTCCTGCCGCTCGATTCCCGCTGCCGCAAGCGCGTTGCGAACGCAACCGATAGCCTTTTTTATCGTTGCCGAATATGCCAATTTTCGCCCCTTACAGCCCGGCCAACGCGGAGATGAAGGCGTCCACGGCTTTTCTGGCCGCCAGATAGTCCTGCGGTTGGTTGACGATGACCGCGAAGGCGAGCACCCCGCCGTTCTTGCGTGAAATATTGCCGGCCATGGAGGTGACCTGATCCAAGGAACCGGTTTTGACACGCATCAGCCCCGCAGCGCTCGAATCGGCAAGACGGTTCTTGGCAGTGCCCACCAAACCGGGGATGGACAATCCTTCGGCTGCCGCCGCTCCGGGACCGGCTTTCAGGTTGTGGCTCTGCACTTCGACCAGAGTTTTGACCTCCAGCGCGGAGCCTTCCGAGAGTCCAGAGCAATCGGCCATTTTGAGGTTCGGTGTGTCGACGCCGAGCTTGCGCAGTCTGGCCCTGACCGCCTGTGTCGCACCAACCGGGCTGTTGGCCTCGCCTGTTTTGAGCGCCAGAAGCCTGCCGAACTCTTCGATCAGAGTGTTGTCGGAATGACGCAGCGTGAAAGCCATCACCTCGGCCAGCGTCGCCGAAGAGACCGTTGCGATACGTTTGGCGTTTGCCGCGGCTTTTCCGGCGGCTGCATCGCCGTCCACGCCGATGCCTCGTTGGGCGAGCAGGGAGCCGAACACCGTCGCCGCATCATGCGCCGGCGTGGTGGACATTTCCGGGTAAGCGCTATAGAGATCCGGATCGTGTTCCACGCCTTTCCATTGCCGTCCTCCGTCGATGGCCAACGAGGAGATGCCGGTGAAATTGGTATTGCCGACGTTGTTGGAAGCGACGGCGGCCGGGGAACGAACGGCGCCGAAAAGCGTGTCGTCGTAGTTGAGGCGAACCTGGCTGATGTTCCTTTTCTTCAGCTGCGCCGCGGTGTTCTCGGCAAGGGTGGCAAGGCCGGCCCTGCCGTTGATATGGTTGGGATCGCTCGCCCCTGCGCCGAGCAGCATATCCCCGTCCGATTTGAGTGTCAGCGTCGCTTCCCCTGTGGCGCCGGCCGCAGGTTCGAGCAAGGCATTGGTATGGAAAGTCGAGCCCATATCAAGCGTCGAAGAAACAGCCAGGGCGGTCAGGGTCTTCATGGTCGAAGCCGGCTCACGGGGTGTGTCCGGAGCGCGTGAATCGACGATTTTGCCGTCGGCGTCGGCAATGGCAAGCGAAAAATCAGCTCCCAGACCGGGGGTTGCGGCAAAGGCGTTGACCACCGCCTCCGTCGCGTTTTTGTCGATCGGCTTGTCCATATCCGCCGAGTCCGCAACGGATCCGGCGGCGTGAATCGAACCCGCAAGGGCAGGCGTCGTTTTCCCTGCAGGAAGTATCGTCAGCGGACCGGGCATCATCCCGTTGATATCGGCCATGAAATAGCCTGCGGCAAGCAGCAGGGTCACCAATGTGGAGACGACGATGCGCCACGCACGATTGCGTGCCGCATGATTCACCTTGCGTGCGTGCGCCCCATGACCGCAATACGATGATCCCGCTGTATTCACTGTCAACCGCTCCCCTATGCCTCACAAAGTTGATCTAGCCTTTGTGCGCAATGGGCTTCCATTGCGCCTTCGAGAAAATGGCCTGGAAGGAAATCGGCACGTAGCTGGCCATGTAGATGGGGAAGCTCAGCACATAGGCCAGAAGCTCCTTGTTGGTGGCACCGATCTGGCCGCGTTCGGCAAACACCGTGAGCGCTGCCAGAAGCATCATGCCCAAGAGGCCCGTACCTGCGCCTGTCAGCCATCCGGACAACGAACCGAGTTGGCTTGACCATGGGACGAAACCGAATGCGGCGAAAAGCAAACCGAGCACCACGCGCAGGACGCTGAGCACCATAAACGGGCAGATCAGCATGGTGAAATCGACTGCTGAGAAATCGCGTTCGCGCACCGCACGCTTGATCAGCTGAGGACCGTAATAGCGGAACACCTGCAGGAAGCCTTTGCTCCAACGAAGCCTCTGCCGCCAGCTTTGCATAAACGAATCAGGCTGTTCGTCGTAGAGGATGGCGGTGCCGCAATAGCCGATGCGGTCGCCGTGCAGCACGGAATCCATCGTGAATTCGAGGTCTTCAGTCAACAGATGGAACTTCCAGCCGTTGTTGCGCTGCATCACCTCGCGCGAGAACATGAATCCGGTGCCGCCGACGTGGCAACTGGAGCCGAAAACCATACGGGAGTTGTTGAGGAACCGGGATTCACGGATGAACCACAACGCGGAACCGGAAGAGACCCAATTGTCGGAAAGGTTGGTGGAGTTGCGGTAGCTGGTCAGTATCTTGAAGCCTGATTGGAAGGCCTTGTTCATCTCCTCAAGATAGTGCTTGTCGAGCTTGTTGTCAGCGTCGAAAACGAAGAAAGCGTCATAGTCGTTGGCCACGCCCTTATCGATCATCGCATTGAGCAGATAGGTCAGCGCATATCCTTTCCCGACCTGTTGCAGATCATGGCGTTCGACGACCTTGCATCCCATCGAGCGCACCACATCGGCGGTTTTGTCGGTACAGTTGTCAGCGACCAGCCAGATATCGACAAGACGCGAGGGGTAGGTCTGCGCCCTGATGGAATCGATGAGATTCGGGATGACGTTTTCCTCGTTGCGTGCCGAAATCAGCACGGCATAACGCTTGTCCATCGGGGCTTCGGGAAACGTGATACGGTGATGGAACAATGAAGCGACAATGCAGATCGCTTGGTAGCCAAGACTCACAGCACCCAAAATAAACATCAGGATATCAAGGATATTAAGCAATACCATTTCAGCGCCACCTGCTTCTCGGGTTATCCGTCTTTTCTTCTTCCATGTTGCCTGTGACCACTCTACCCGAGGTAGCCCCCTTGCCTTTCGTCACAGGGTCCCCGCCTTTTGCATCGCGGGCGTCTTTGGCCGCCTCCTGCCGCAGCTCCTGAGTGTCGAAATCGCCGGAACCGTCCAAATCGCCGCCCTTGAGCGGCTTGCGTGTGGCGTTCCCAGAGCCGGAAAGCACCCCCTTGGGGATGGCGATGGTCTCGGACTCGTCGAGGTCGTGGCCGGTTGATCTGGCATTGGACTCGGCCGAGATGCGATAGACCTCGTCGCGCAGGTTGCGCAGGCTGTCGTCGACGGGAACACGTGCGCTCGAGCCTTTGGCGGCACGCGGCATATGCTCGGCGACCGGTTGCACCACATGCTCGTTGAACGCCTCGGCCCCGGCGACGACCTTGGATTTCTTGACCGGCTGCGGGTCGCTCATCAGCGGGGACTCCACCAGCTCGTAGCGCTTGGTATACACCTTGAACAGGGCCTGCAGGCTGGCGGTGATGGGCAGGGCGAGGAACGCGCCGAGCGCGCCGAACACCGCCCCCAGGACCAATACCGACAAGAAGGCGATGGCTGGATTCAGGTCCATCGTGCGCTGCGAGACCTTGGGAGAGATGATGAGGTTCTCGATCTGCTGGTAGATGATGATGAAAACGACCACGGCCACCCCGTAGAAGAAGCCGCGCGAGGACCAGGCGAAGATCACCGGCAGCGCGCCGCCGATATAGGTGCCGATGGTCGGCACGAACTGCGAGACGATGCCGCAGAACAGGGCCAACGGCAGCCAGTTGGGCACCTTGATGGCCATCAGGAATATCGAAGTGAAGAAGGCGTTGAACGCGGCGAGAATCGTACGTGAGAAAAGGAAACCGGAAATCTGGTCCTGCACGATGGTCCAAGCCAGCAGAAAGCGACGCTGCGCCACAGGGCCCAGCCACTGGCAAAGGCTCCTGCGCATCTTGGGGCCGGCGGCGGAGACATAATAGGTGACCATCACAATAGTCAGCACGTTGAGCAGTGCGCTGAACACACCCATGGTGGTGCTCAATGCCTGCCCGGCGAAATCGGTGACCCATGAGGTCTGCACATTCTTGGCGATCTCACTGCCCAAATTGGATATCTTCGGAAGCTTGAAATCGGTATATTGGGCCACAAGATGCTGCGCCTGTGCGTAGAGATCGGGAATGCCCCTGAGCATCGAGATCATCTGCACGACGAACATGTTGCCGAACAGCCCCAACAAGGCAAGCACGATAACGATAAGGCCCACCAGGCATACGGCTGCTGCGGCCCCTCGTTTCCATCCGTGACGCACGAGGCGGACGACCAAGGGTTCCATGGCGAGCGCCACAAAAACCGAAATGACGATGTCGAGGACGATGAACGCGACCTTGCTCCAGGACCTGAAGAGGAAGATACAGACGAACACCGCTATCGCGGTATACAGCAGGGCACGCCCCCACCAATCCGGAGGCCTGCGGGAATCACCCTTCTGCGGGAACACCGACGCAAAATCTATCTTCTGGCTTTCGGCACCGTCGGCCTTTTGTCCACGTTCTTTCATGATCTTCAATCCTACCCCGCCCCATGTGTAGACGACTGGGAATATCCTGTTATATTATGATAAGAATATCCATTGTGATACCTGCGTACAACGAACAGGACCGCATCGTCAACTGTCTGGCGAATGCGGTGTGTCAATCCGTTGCACCCTACGAAATCATTGTCGTTGACAATAAGTCAACCGATCGAACCTGCGAACTTGTGCAACGATTTATTGACCAACAGTCTAATCCATCGCTGATCAAATTGGTCCATCAGGATAACGAACAGGGGCTCGTCCCCACGCGCAATTTCGGTTTCTCCGTGGCGAGTGGCGACGTATACGGCCGCGTCGATGCGGACTGCATGCTCAAACCCGACTGGGTCAAGGTCGTCACCGACATCTTCGAGCGAGACCCCGACGCCATGGGCGCCACGGGCCCTGCGGTCTATTACGACATGCCTGCAGGGCGCCTTGGCCTGAAAGGCGACGACAAGGTACGCAAGATCACCTATCGCGCCGACAACGGCAAGGTGCTGCTGTTCGGTTCCAACATGGCGGTTCGAGCCAGCGCCTGGGAGAAAATCAAGGACAAGGTGTGCCGCGACAAACCCGATATCATGCACGAGGACATCGATATCTCCCTGCATCTGCTCGACCAGGGGCTGAAAACCGTCTACTGCGAAAAGATGATCACCGGGGTCAGCGCACGTCGTATGGATTCCTCCTTCTCCTCATTCCGCAAGTACATGCAGCGTTTCCAGAACACGTTCGACGCCCATCCGAACCATACGCGGGCGCACGATACCGAACGCACGCTGTACGTGCTCTATCCGGCGGTGCGCGTCTTCTATCCGGTCTACCAGAAATACCTCAATCACAGATGCGTCAATCCGGCTCGACGCATCTGGAGCCGCGAACAGCATAATATAAAAACAGGTCAAACGCCGACCTTGGCAGGAAAGGAAAAGTAGCGGGAAATGGAAGCACAGCTGGTGACGTGGGGATGGCAGGCCCTTTACCTTTTTGAGGCATTGGTTCTCTCTACCCTCATCGGTCTCGAACGTCAGGCCAGGCACAAGGATGCGGGCACACGCACGCACGCCTTGGTGGGAGTGGGTTCTGCACTGTTCGTCATCATCGGCAAATACGGGTTCATAGATGTGCTTGCCGCCAACGTACGTGTCGATCCCTCGCGCGTGGCCGCTCAGATCGTTTCCGGTATCGGCTTCATCGGTGCAGGCGTCGTCTTCACCCAGCGCTCGCACGTCCGCGGACTCACCACCGCAGCCTCCATCTGGATGACTGCCGCCATCGGTTCGGCTTGCGGGGCAGGCCTGTTCGTACCGGCGTTGGCCTGCACGGTCTTCTACTTCCTGGCCGTCACGCTGTTGCCGTTCATCACCAAGCTCATCGCCCCCGGCATTGGCAACGACGACATGCTGCGGCTGAAGTATCGAGACGGGCATGGCATCCTACGTTCAATCCTTTCAGTCTGTGCCCAGCACGGGGTTTCCGTCGAAGGCTTTTCGACCAGGAAATCCAAAGATCACGATGACGAGGAACCCGGCAGCCGAGGCCATGTTGTTTCCGCTGACCTTGAAGTACGCGGGCGCGACAGCAAAGAGCTTATCGGGGACTTGAGCGACATCGACGGAGTGATTTCTGTCACAAGAATTAATAATAACGATTGACATAATACAAATATCGGTCAAATTACCTGCCGAAAGGACGGCTTCAAACCTGTGAGCGTACCGAATATCGTCAGTCATGCTATATTAGGTACGTCGTCTGAGTACTGAAGACTTTCGAGAGGTCGGGTAGGCATGTCAAATCAACAGGAACTCCTGTTGCGCGATGATTTGAAGCGCGTGGTGCAAACGATGCACTCAGAAGAGGACAATGTCACTCCCTATCGGGAGGATTACCGCCACCTGCTCGACAACCATGGCAAAATGGTTCGCGCCTCACTGGTATTGCTTTTCTCTTATGTCGTTCAAAACGATGAACCTCATCACGTCAGCGATAGAGTAATCACCGGCGCTGCGGCCATCGAGATGCTGCATCTGGCCACCTTGGTGCACGATGACGTGCTTGACAACGCCTCGGTGCGACGCAACCAGCCGACGGTGCAAACGATACGTGGCAACAAGGCCGCGATTTATCTTGGCGACCTCATCCTTTCGCGCTATATGGAAATCATGTCCATCATCTCTCCGGACAAGGCCTTCATCTCCGAGCAGGCCCACACCGTCAACGAGATCGTATCCGGCGATTTGTTGCAGGAATGTGCGCGACACGACACCAGCACCACCAAGGAATACTATGAGCGGGCCATCGCCGGCAAAACAGCGGCGCTTTTCCGCCTGGCCGCACTCACCGGCATCAAACTGAGCGTCAGCGAGCCCTCGCAGCTGTCTCTGGACCAAGCCAAGACATTCGGTTTGCATTTGGGCATGGCTTTCCAGATTCTCGATGACGTAGAGGATTTCAACGTCGCGCACGACACCGGCAAGCCGAAGCTTGAAGACATCCGCGACGGCATCTACACACTGCCCGTCATCCTGGCGCTTGCGGACGATTCCTCGTTTGCGGATATCATCAAACTCGAGGATCCGCTGCAGGTGCTCGACTATTTCAAGGTCCACCCGCAGTTCATCAAAGGCGCCAAAGACGAGGCATTGCAGCATCTTGAAGCCGCCAAAGGCATCATCACCGACACCCGGTATCCGTCGATCAACGCAGGCACGGTCAAAGCCTTGGTCGCCGTCATCGACAAGTACATCAGGATACTCTGAGTTTTAGGCACTTTACGCCAGTATCGAACCGGTTATTCCGACATCGCATTGGCTTTCGCTTCAACTATATCGAAATCATTGACGGGTGGATGCTCAAGTTGAGCCATCCACCCGTCAATTCATATTACTGAAATTCAGTTTTTCATTATCCTCAGCGCACTGTTTCCAGCTCGCCGACGTCCATGCGGTAGAGCTCGCGGAAACGCTCGTTGGTGCGGTAGAGCTCGGTGGGGGCGCCCTGCATGGCGATTTTGCCGTTGTCGAGGAAGATGACCTTGTCGGACTGTTCCAGACCTTGCAGATGGTGGGTGACCCAGAGCATCGTGCGCTCGCCTGCTGCGGAGAAAATCATCGACATCAGCTCACGCTCGGTAACCGGGTCGAGGCCGATGGTAGGCTCATCCAGCAGGATCACCGGCGTATCCTTCAAGACGATACGTGCAAGTGCGATGCGCTGGCGCTGGCCGCCGGAGAATCGCTGGCCGGCTTCATTCACGGACGTGCCTATGCCATCGGGAAGAGCCGCGACCGTCTCATCAAGCTGCACGGCCTTGAGCGCCGCCCATACGTCCTCATCGGTGGCGTCGGGTGCGCCCAGACGCACGTTTTCGGCGATGGTGGAGTTGAAAAGGAACGCCTGCTGGTTCAGGTAGCCGAAGATGCGGGCACGCTCGTCCTGCAACGCCGCGACGGGAATGCCGTTGATGGTGATGCTGCCCTGTTGCGGGACCAGATCGCCCAGCAACAGCTGGAGAATCGTGGTTTTGCCTTCGCCGCTGGGGCCAAGCAGCGCCACCTTTTCACCTGCCTTGATATGCAGGGTGAAATCGTCAAGCAACGTCGGCTGGCCGGGGCCATAGGCGAAGGTGACATGGTCGAAATCGATCGCCTCGATCGGGCCGCTGAGCTTGCGCTGCTCGACCGGTTCCGCTTGACGAGACTCGACACGATCGGTCAGGTCGTTCAGGTGTTCGAGCGAATCGCTGTACAGCGGCACTTCGGCGGCGGCCTGGGCCACGTTGATGAAGCAGTCGACGAGCGGGAAGACCGCAAGCACGATGGAAGCGGACCAGTCGGCGACGGACTTGGAACCGGTCATCGTCATTGCCGCACCGACCATCAGGCCGATGGCGATGATGCCGAAAACAACCTGGATGGCGAAGTTGCGCCAGCGTTCGAAGGTCTTCTGCTGGTCCTTGCTCTCCTGGATGCGCCGGTACTCCTCGGCTCCGATGGAGACGAAATCCTTGTCCTTGTGGGTGATGACCCAGTCGCTCAGGCCGAGGTAGCTTTCGGTGACCTTGGTGTATTCCTGAGCCTGCTGCTGCTTCTCCAACGCGAAATGACCGGTCGAGAAACTCAGCGAAACCAACGGGATGAGGATCAGAACCAACGCCAGCATCAGGAAGAGCAACAGCGAGGAGACCCACGAGAAGACGCCCATGGCTATGGTGACGATAATCCAAAGGATATAGGCCACTACGGTCGGGAAGATGGTGCGCAGGTAGAAGTTCTCAAGGTGGTCGAGATCGTCCGCCAGAAGGCTCAGAACGCTACCTGTGCGCTCGTGCTCGTTGAGGAAGGCGGCGTCTTTGGAAAGTGTGCGGTAGAGCTGTACGCGCAGCTTGGAGATGACGTGAAGCACCCAGTCGTGGCTTTTGAGCTGTTCGACGTATTTGAAGACGGGCCTGCCGATGCCGAAGGCACGGGTCAGGACGATCGGTACATAGACCAGAAGGATGTTATAGGGCATGCGCGCCGAACGGTTGATGAGGTAACCGGCGGTGAACATCAGGGCCGCAGCGCAGACGAACGTCATGGACCCCAAGAAGAAGATCAGAGCGAGCTTGCGCTTGTTTTCCCTCAAGTACGGCCAGAACCAATGGTCGTTGTCCCAGATCTTGAGGTAGTCGCGTAGCGTGGTCTTTCCGCCTTGTGCCGCCGTGGCCGTAGCTGCAGGATGCGTGGCTGCTGTCGATGCGTCGATGTTGTTCATTTCGTTGCCGTTCTTGCTGCCGCTTTTTGATGGGTTCATACTTGATGCCGTAAGCTTCTCAGTCGAGGTATTGGCCAATCTGGTTGCCTCCCATCTCGCTGATGAGGCGGTCGAGGGGACCACCTGAGCCGATGAGTTCTTTTGGTGAGCCGGATTCGACCACCTTGCCCTTGTCGAGCACCAGCACCTGATCGACGTTGGCGAGCCAGTGCAGGCGGTGCGTGGCCAGGATGACCAAGTGGTTGTCCATAATCGGCAGCAAGGTCTTTTTCAAGTCATATTCGGTTTCGATATCGAGGTGTGCGGTGGGCTCGTCAAAAAGCAGGACCTCACGCGACTTGTCGAGCAGGACCCGGGCAAGCGCGATGCGCTGGGCCTGGCCACCGCTGATACCCCGGTTGCCTTCCCCGATCAAGGTGCCTAACCCATCGGCAAGTTCATCCAACCACTCGTCGAGCCCGGCTTCGTGCGCGGCCGCCCGGACGTCCTGCTCGCTGGCGTCGTTGACGTAGAAACGGATGTTGTCGGCGATCGATCCATTGAAGATATAAGGCGTCTGGGGAATATAGCTGATGTGGCGCTGCCAAGCCACGGCATTGAAGTTCTTGAGCGGCCTGCCGTCAAGTTCGATGGACCCTGCATGAGGGCTATTGAATCCGGCGAGCAGATTGACCAGTGTCGATTTGCCGGCACCGGATTTGCCGATGACGGCGATTTTGCCGTACCCCTTGAGGTCCATCGAAAGATGGTGCAACGCATCCGGCTGGACGTCTGCTTGGGTTTCAGAAGTGTCGGTTTCGGCTTGAGCCGGATTTGCGTCTTGATCGCTGTCGCCCTCACGCTGCTGTTCCACAGCGTTCATCGCGACATTGTGACTTGCCATGCTCTGGCCCTCGTCCTCGCCTTTCGGCTTGCTACCGGCAGGATAGGCAAAGTCGACATCTTCGAGTTTGAGTTCGCTGTCTGCCTTCCATCCGTCCCATTCGGTTTCGGTGTCTTGCGGCGTTTCCGGGCTGTCGATGAAGCTCATGATGTCGTGCAGAGCGTTCTTGCCGTCGAGCGTGGCGTGGTAGTTGTCGCCGAACTGGCGCACGGGCAGGAAATAGTCGGGAGCCATGATCAGCGCGAACATGGCCGGGAAAAGCGGCATGGTGCCGTTGACCAGCCTCAGACCAAGGAAAACCGCCATGATGGCGATGCCGAGCGTGGTGAACCAGTCAAGAGCGAAGGTCGAGGTCATGGCCACTTTGAGCACGTCGATGGTACGCTTGCGGAAGCGTTCGCTGACGCTGTAGATCTCGCCTTCGTATTCCTTGTCGACACCGAGCATCTTCAAGGTCGGCAGACCGAGGATGCTGTCGACGAATTTGGTGTTGAGAATATTGAATTGGTCATACTGTTTGTTGGAACGGTCGCGTGCGGCCAGTCCCAGAATGACCATGAAGAAAATAATCAGAGGATACATCAGCAGCAGAACCAGGCCACTGACCCAATCCTGCCACCAGACGGCAATCAGGATGACCAGCGAGATCAGCATCATGTCGGTCATCTTCGGCAGAAGAATCTCGATATAGTGTTCGACCTGATCGAGGCCGTCAATCAGCATCGTCACCGTTGAGCCGGTGCCGCGTGAGGCCAAAGCCGATGGCCCCAGCCTGAAGATCTTGTGTTGCAGCTGCGGACGAATCTGCCCGGCCACGTATTTGCCGTACTTGCTGGAAATGTGTTGCTTGGCCACATCACACAGATGACGCAGCGCATAGAAGGCAATGAATTCCAAAGACGGACCTATGAGGGTGGAAACCGCGTGGAGCTTCCATATCTCCACCAGCCCCCGAGCCAAACCATGGGCCTGCCCGACGATGGACAACGCCTGCACCAACGAAAGCAGGGCCAAAAGCCCCATACGTTGCCGCACCCCGTCAAATCTGAATAGACTTTTATCGATCACGACCAGTCCCAACTACTAACGAATATTCCTAAGACAAAGAAAGCCCGATACTCCCCCGCACCAATGAATATTATTGCACATTCATCGCTGCGGGATAAGAGTATCGGGCATTGAGCTAACTTTCAATCGAAAGAGCGAACATCAGTCCGTCACTCGGCCAAAGCCGCCTTGATGGCTTCCGGAGAATTGTCCGTGAGCAAACGCTTGCGCTGGATGAAATAGGACCAGCTGAAGTAGATCAGGACAATCGGCAGCAAGCAGCAAAGCACGATGGTCATGATTTCCAGTGTGTACTGCGAAGACGAAGCCGCAGATACGGCCAGGCTCTTGGACGGATCGGTCGCGATCATCACGTTCGGGAAAAGCCCGTTGAAGATGAAGGCGATGATACCGGCAAGGGTGACGCCCGAAGCGAGGAAGGCAAAGCCTCCGCGCTTCTTGTTGGCTGCGAGATGACCACAGATCGTCGCGGCCAGGATGACCACGGTGATCAGCAGTGTGGACTTGGTGCGACGCTGATAGAAATCAGTGAAGAAGAACGCCAGAATGACGAAGACCACAAGCGCCGGATAGGCGATCCAGTAGGCCTTCTTCGAGGTGTTGAGCATTCTCGCGGACGTATTCTCGTCGAGCTTGAGGCTCAGGAAGTGCAGACCATGCAGGAAGCTGAAGAACACCACAGCCACGCCCCCGACGATGGAGAGCAGATTAACCACGTCGAAGAAACCGGCGTGAACATTGCCCTGAGCATCCATCGGAACGCCCTGGATGACGCTGGTGAGCATCATGCCGAGTCCGAACGGCGCGATGACGCTGCCCGCGAAGTTGGCCCACTGCCAGACGCTGCGTTCACGCTCGGTGATGGCGTGTGCGGCGAACTCGAAGGAGACGCCGCGCAGGATCAGACCGACCAACACGATGAAGAGCAGCAGGTAGTAGCCGGAGAAGAGGCTTGCATACCACAGCGGGAAGGACGCGAACATGGCGCCGCCGCCGGTGATGAGCCAGACCTCATTGCCGTCCCAGTGCGGGCCGATCGCACGCATGTACAGCGCACGTTCGTCACCGTTATGGGCCAGCACACGAGTGGCCATACCGACACCGAAATCGATGCCGTCGAGGAACAGGAAGATGGCGAACACCAAAGCAATCACAAAGAACCACAGCAATTGCAGGAAATTGTTGCCATCGATCAATGGCTTAGCGAGAAACTCAGTCATGCCAACGCCACCTTTCTGTTAGCCGCGTGAGCTCCGACATATGAACCCGCGGTAGCTGTCTTAGCATCTTCCGGCTCCGGCCCTTGATGGAGCACGCGACGAGAATAGAAGATCATCACGCCGCCCATGAGGCAGAAGAGCAGGAAGTAGACGATATTGGTAATCAGCAAGCTGGCCACCGTAGCCGTCGGAGAGACAGCATCGGCGATGGTCTGCAGGCCATAGACGATCCACGGATAACGGCCGAGCTCGGTGATGAGCCAGCCACCGGTGGTGCCGATGAACGGCAGATAGGTGCAGACACCCAGCACCCAGAGCTTCCAGCGGCTGTCCGCCAGGGTGTTCTTGGAAGCGCGGGTGAACCAAAGCACGCAGATGGCGAGGATCAACACGGCGAACCCGACGGCGGCCATGAAGCGGAAGCTCCAGAACAGCACATTGGCAGGCACGTAATAGTTCGAAATCTCAGGATGCTCGATGCCGTTCTTGATGATCTTGCCGTTCTCGCTCTTGAAGAGTTCATTCAGGGTGTTCATGCCCTGAATGGTTCCGCCATAGAGCTTATGGAAAGCAAGCAGGGAGAGCATGCCAGGAATCTCGAGGCCGGCAGCGGTATGGCTGCCTTCGTTCATGAAGCCGACGACCATCCATGGCGCCGGGCTCTTGAGGTCATTGTAAATACCCTCGGTGGCCGCGAACTTCATCGGCTGATCCTTGATGATCTCCAAGGTCTGCAGGTCGCCGGTGATGATGACGAGAATCGAGCCGATCAGCGCGATGATGGCGCCGACACGAATCGAACGGGTGAAGAAGGCGCGGTCAGCATTCTTGTGCATGAAGCCGAAAGCGCTCATGCCGACCACAACCATACCGCCGAGCATCAACGCGCCCGTAGCGATATGGGGGAACTCACGCCAGAGCTGGGGATTGCCGACAACAGCGGCGAAATTCGTCATCTCGGCATGTCCGGTCTTCTTGTTGATACCGAAGCCCACAGGGTTCTGCATGAAGCTGTTGGCCGCGAGAATCCAAATGGCCGAAACCGTGGAGCCCAACCAGGTCAGCCAGATGAAGACAACGTGTGCGCCTGGCTTGAAGCGGTTCCAAGTGAACATCCAGACGCCGATGAACGTGGATTCCATGAAGAACGCCAGAAGAGCCTCAATGGCCAACGGCGCCCCGAAGATGTCGCCCATGAAACGCGAGTAGTTCGACCAGTTCATACCGAACTGGAATTCCTGAATGATGCCGGTCACCACGCCAACAGCGAAGCTCAGAAGGAAAATCTTCCCCCAGAACTGCGCCATACGCTTATAAATGTATTTCCGCTTCGCTACGTATAACGTTTCCATTACCGCCACTGTAAATGCCAGGCCAATGGATAACGGCACGAAGAAGAAGTGGAAGACCGTCGTCATCGCGAACTGGAATCGCGATAACCCTAAAACAGTCATTTTTATCCTTTCTTCCCAACTATTCCTTACTTATAAAAGCATGGAATCAATCACTTTTCAGCATAGTACCAATATTGGTCAACTCCAAGACGGCACGATCGGCGATGAGCTTTTTCGCAACACTGGCAATCCATCCCTTAAGGTTCCAATGTCCGAACATGTCAATCGATGCAATCCCCGCAGTCGGTCCCAACGAGCATACCGTACCGAGAGCCTTGAAAACGAATTTCTTCGTGGGCTGCCCGTTCATCAGCGCGACCAGATTTTCTGCTGCACAATCGGCCTGGATGATGGAGATCTGGGCGGTCGTGGGGTACAGACGGCCGTTATACGGGTTCGTGACGGCGGAGACATCGCCGATAAGGAATTGGTCAGGCTGACCGTTGACGCGCAGATCATCGGCGACCACCACGCGGTTGCGCTTCTCGTCGTAACCGGAATCGGCGATGACATGGCTGCCGTGCACGCCGGTCGTCCAGATGATGGTATTGGCCGGGAATTCCTGGTCGTTGCTCATCACGGCATTCGGCTTTACCTCGGTGATGGGGGTGGACACATGGAAGGTCACGCCCTTTTTCTCAAGATACTTGACCCCCCACTGGGCCAGACTCGGTTCGAACATACCGAGGATCTTCGGCCCGGCTTCGATGCAGTCGATCTTGGCCTCACTTAGAGGGAAACCATATTCCTTGGCAAGGCGTGGAAGGCGATAGACGAGCTCGCCGATGTATTCGATACTGGTGAAGCCCGCGCCGCATACGATGATACGCAGGTCGTTGGGATCGTGACTGGTCTGGTAACGCTTCAACGTGTCTTCAAGATGCTTGCGAGCCGCAAGCGCGGTATCGATGTCGATGATCGGCCAACCGTTCTCTTCGGCACCCGCGATGCCGAAGGTCTCGGACTCGAAGCCCAGGGCGTTGACCAGAAAATCATAGTGAAGCGGCTCGCTGTTCTTAAGCTCGATGCTTTTGGCGTCCTGGTCGATGCGGACCACCTCGTCGATGATCACCTGGACGTTCTTCTTACTGGCGAATACCTGTTTGACGTCGAAAGTGATATCCGCAGGTTCCTTGGTTCCCGCGGCGACTTCGTGGAGCTGAGTTGACTGATAATGATACGGATTTTTGTTCACCAGTACGATTTGCGCATCTACGTCTGAACCGGCTAATTTCTTAACGGTACGCATCCCTGCGTAGCCTGCTCCAAGAACGACGATTCTCTTCATTCCGATCACTTTTCCTTATAGCTCAATCACAAAAAAGGATGGGTTCTTGTCAAACTCCATCATTGTCAATACGCTTCAACAATATATGAAAAGCTGAACAAAAAACGATTAAAATCAAGCCTAAAACCGCAAGAATTCAAAAAACGATTTTTTTATGGCGCGTATCACGTTTACGTCATTCTTTTATGCCGCAAAACCTTCGTACGACTAGGCTTTTACGACAAAGGAACACATGCAAGTAGTTTTGAAGAACATTCAAACATCAATCGATAATTGTAACTAAAACATAAAACAAAAATAGGGCGTGCGGGGAGATCGGCACTTCCCGAACACACCCTGGCTTTTAATAACTGCTTGGCGCTTTACAAGCAAGCCGAGACGACCGGCTACCCCTTCATGATGCCGGGCATATCCGTCAGCTCGGTGACCGAACGATCGGCGACAGCTTTCTTGGCGACAGATGCCTTGGCGCCCTTGAGCTTCCAATGGCCGCCCATATCAACCTCGGCGATGCCGGTCTTGGGTCCAAGCGAGCAAAGCGTGCCAAGGGACTTGTAGACGAACTTCTTCGGATCCGTGCCATTGATACGCGCGATGACGTTCTCCGCGGCGGTGTCGGCCTGTGCGATGGAAATCTGGGCGGTGGTCGGATACAGACGGCCATTGTCCGGATTCGGAACACCGGAGACGTCGCCGACGAGGAACTGATCGGGATGGCCCTTAATCGACAAATCGTCCTCTACGACCACGCGGTTGCGCTTCTGATCGTAACCGGAATCGGCGATGACGTGGCTGCCGCGCACGCCGGTCGTCCAGATGATGGTATTGGCCGGGAAAGCGGTGTCGTTGCTCATGACGGCATCGGGTTTGACTTCGGTGATCGGCGTGGCCGTATGGAACGTGACGCCGTGGTCCTCGAGGTACTTGACGCCCCAATCGGCCAGCTTCTGGTCGAACATCGGCAGGATCTTCGGCGTCGCCTCGATGCAGTCGATCTTCACTTTATCAATCGGGAAATCATATTCCTTCGCCAGATCAGGCAGCCGGTAGACCAACTCGCCCAAGTACTCGATGGAAGTGAACCCTGCACCGCAGACCACGATATGCAAATCGTTTTCGTCGTGGCTGGTCTTGTAGTTCTTCAGGGTGTCCTCAAGATGCTTGCGTGCGGCTACGGCGGTATCGATGTCGATAAGCGGCCAGCCGTTTTCCTCGGCTCCCTTGATACCGAACGTCTCGGACTCGAAGCCCAGAGCGTTGATCAGATAATCGTAGGCAAGCGGGTTGGAACCCTTCAGCTCGACCTTTTTGGCGTCCTGATCGACCTTGGTGACCTCATCGATGATCACCTTGACCTTGGGATCCACGGCCTTGCGTATATCAAACGTGATCTGATCGGGTTCCTTGGTACCTGCGGCGACCTCATGCAGCTCAGTGGACTGATAGTGATACGGATTCTTGTTGACCATGATGATATCAGCATCGACATTGGACTTGGCAAGTTGCTTCGCCGCACGCATTCCGCCGTAACCTGCGCCAAGAATAACAATCGTAGCCATTGTAAACCCCCTTCGTTGGGAATTGTATAAGAGCAAATACATATCCGATTCCGTGTATCGCTCTTGTCTAGTAATTACAGTCTTAAAATATCTTTTACTTAAGAAAAAACGATTGAATTTGCACAATCAGATACTTTTCTGCACCAACCGAATAGCCAATATGACATATTTCACAAATGTATGTCGAAATCCAAAACCCAAAGAAAAGCGTTTGCACCAATCAGGCGAAACAATTAGGCCTGCATCACAGCGAACAAAATGTACTACTTTTCGAGAAAGATGAATGTAATCGAAAACAAATCCAGTCCCGAAGGAAAATATCGATTGCATATATCCTGGAAGCACTAAAAGGAATGTTTGAAAAACTCTAGAAGAAGTACCCCCCAAGAGAGTCGAACTCTTGTTGTCAGATTGAAAGTCTGGTGTCCTAACCGTTAGACGAGGGGGGCTAACAACCTATTCATATTAAAATACGAACTCGACTCGAGCAAGTCTCGGCGTGTTGACCAACGCCGATTGATTGCAATGCTTTGGCAAACACACCTATCGTCATCGCGCAATACAATCACCTTGCCGATATATCTCCGCCGCACAACTGAGGAACAGGCAAAAAGCCATATGCTCAACATAACGGCCTCAATCGGACTACACACAGCCTCAAATGGCTCGATAGGTAAGGTCGTGAATCACACGGCCTGCCGCCAAACCCTTTTTCTCGAAATTGGTGAGCACTCGGCCGTCATAGCGCTCCGCTTCTCTGAAATCGGCGTGAGGCAATGACTTGGCCTCGTCCGCCGTGCCCTTGCCGACGTGTTCGGTAGGCAACGAAACGGCCAACGTACCGATATTGGCAAAATCCGCACGTCCATCCATCACTTCGTGAACGTGAAGCGCATAGTCCTCGATATCGGTGGCCAGCCTCCACACCTTCCCCTCGCCCAACGACTTGCGGATATCGGACGCAAGCGCAGGCTGGACGATACGCCGCTTGTGATGGCGCATTTTGGGCCACGGGTCGGGGAAGAACGTCCACACCTCGTTAGCCACACCCGGCTCACACACGCTGAAGAGCTCCGGGGCATTGATCTGGGCGACCCGCAGATTGGTCAGGCCGAGTTTACCGGCACGCAGCATGGTATGGGCCACACCGGGGTCGTAGACCTCAACCGCAAGGAAATTGACCTCGGAGTGCTCCTCTGCGGCAGCGATGATGTTCTCGCCCTGTCCCGTGCCGATTTCGATGACCAACGGATGGTCGTTGCCCCACGATCGGCGCACGAAACCAGCATCGAAGGCAAATCCCTCCTTCAGATCAAGCGAGCCCTCCCCCGCATTGACGTCAAGCAGGAAATCAGGCGCATAGCGCTGCCAGGCCCGCTTGTACCGGTCGTCAAGACGCCCTTTCCTCCGGACGTATGAGAGCACATGATGAATTCTTTTGTCGTTTTCCTGCACGACCCCCAAGTCTAACGGAAGGCAAACCCGGAAACTTCACTTTGCACGCGTAGACTGTTGGCTATGAACGACAATGATTTCAACGCGACCCCGCCACAGGGGCAGTCTTCCTACCAATATGGCGACTCGGCCTCGCAACCTAGGCAGCAGTCGGGGCAAACCCCCTTCCAAGACCCAAATGCGGGGCAGCAGACATCGAGCTACCAGCCATATGCAGGGTCGGTGCCGCCTTCCGGCCCTGGTTCAATGCCGCCTGTGGGCCCTCAGGTCTACTATGCCCCGGCCCCGAACCAGAAGTGGAACACACTGTGTATCATCGGCTTCGTTCTTTCCTTCCTTATGCCGGTTATCGGCTTGGTGCTTTCCGTGGTCGCACTCGTTCAGATCAATCGCAGCGGCGAAAAAGCAAGGGAATGTCCATAGCCGGAATCGTCATCGGTGCGGTCAGGACAGTCCTGAACATCATTATCATCATTGTGTTCGTTTCGGCGTTCGGCTATGCAATCAACCATTCGGATACCGACGATCAAAGCTGCCACGGTTCGGACTGCAGCTCCGACCCCTACGATGATGACGACGGCGACGATCCCGACGACGACAATGAGGACACGGACTATGCCTATTACCTTTACGATTCCAGCCAAGGAAGCCCCATCACGAATATGAGCACGTTGCCGACCGCAGCCTGAACTACACCTGACAAAGCCCGGTCTACAGTCATTCTCTCCGATTGGCTTAGTGGACGTGAACTATTTTGAATTACAAAAGATTCGTAGCGTCCCTAATCATTGGCATCATGGGCGACACGCTGAAATTGCTTCCGGGTTGCGCTTTTCCTGATTCTGAGTAATATTAACACTCGGCTGCTTGATGAAAGCAAGCCACGGCTCCGTAGCTCAGTTGGTTAGAGCGCCGCCCTGTCACGGCGGAGGTCACCAGTTCAAGTCTGGCCGGAGTCGCTCGAATGGTTGAAAACCCGGTTCGCCGGGTTTTTGATTTATTCATGGCTCTGTAGCTCAGTTGGTAGAGCGAACGACTGAAAATCGTTAGGTCAGCGGATCGATGCCGCTCGGAGCCACCACTTAGGTCTCGAAACCAAGTAATTGCAACGGTTTCGAGGCTTTTCCATTTCTTGCAGTTGTATAGATTCTAGTCAAAACCCAGTGTTTACCCAGTAGATTCGGATGGTGTACTGGTTATGTTTGTTGTGAAGGTGACTCACTGGAATCTAGCCGACGAATAAAGCTTTTATCTGATGAGGCCGTAACCAAGCACTAGGAGTAAGCTTAACTTTCAACATGCCTCGGCCCCGATGCTCAGAAAACGAACACCGGGGCCGAGGCATATCTGCTCTCAGAGCTGCTGGGCGACCCAGTCAACGATGTATGGGGCGACGCCGTCGATCTGGTCGATGGCTATGTCGAAATCGCGCGGGCCGCCGTACCATGGGTCGACCAGGTCGATGTCGGACTCATGACCAGGCGCAGGCTTGGGCAGATTCGGATCAAAGCTGCGATAGAGATGCACTTCAGGCTTCTTGTCTGTAGGAAGCAGACGCAGCAATCCCCTCTCATGTGAGGCGGTCATGGGTAGGAACAGATCGCTTTCCTCAATCTCTTCAGACGTGATGCGGTGCGCGAAATGGTGCTTGGGAATCTCGTAGCCCCGCTGGCGTAGCACGCGCACGGCACGAGGGTCGATGGGATGGCTGTGCTCCTCGTCGCTGACCCCGCTGGACATCACACGTACCTTATCGGCCAGACCGCGTTCCTCGAAGTTGGCGCGCAGGATGATTTCGGCCATCGGGGAACGGCAGATGTTGCCGGTGCAGACGGTCATGACGGTGTAAGGATGATTGGACATAGCTGAAGTATCTTTCCTCTTGTAAGACTCAATGATATTGCTACCATCATAACGAATCAGCCGTAACGATGAAGGCTCAAAAAAAGCGACATAGCAAACGACGCAGATGGATCGCGAAAGCAACCACATCTGCGTCGAATTGAAAGAACAATCTCACTGATTCTTTTGATAGGTGACGAAGCGATAGGCTTCGACGGCACCCTCACGCTTTTTAGGAGCCATCCACACCCCATCCTCCTGCAGACGCCAGGCCCCGGCACGCACCAGCTCGTCCATATCGGGCCCATACGTGTCCGCGTCGAAACGGCCGCGGATATAGGTGACATACGCCTTGTTGGCAAACGGCATAATGGATCGGAACAGCTGCGCTCCCCCAATTACCCAGATTTCGCTGCGATCGAGACCATCGTCGGGAATAGCCTCCTGACGGGCGAAATCAAGCGCGGCGTCGATATCGTTGGCCGTAGTCGCTCCGACCGCACTCCAGTTCGGATCGTGCGAGACGACGATATTGTCGCGGTTGGGAAGAGGACGATATTTCGGATTCAGCGAATCCCAGGTCTTGCGCCCCATAATGACCGGGTGTGAAACGGTCAGTTCCTTGAAACGCTTCATATCCTCGGCAAGATGCCACGGCATCCCGCCATTGAACCCCATCGCATCGGGACGGCCCTGCATATCCTGCGCGCACGCCCAGATGAGATTGACCGAGAACGTCTTGACGACATCGTCTCCCCAGTCCTCGATGACTTCTTGCCCGGCAGGTCCGGGCTCGGGTTCGTGATAGCCAGTTCGGCTACTGTCATGCTCCATTTCATGTGCTCCTTGAATTAGGCAGTAATTCTTTAGTCTAACCAACGGTTCAGACGCGTTTTCACACCCTCTGAAACCCGCCTGAACCGTGGCCGAAGAATTCTTGGAATTCAGACAGCCACCGGCGCTTTGATGGCCGGATGGTGCTGGTAATTGACGATGTTGAAGTCCTCGTAGTGATAATCGAAAATCGAATCGGCCTTCCTGATCTCGATTTGCGGGTAAGGGTACGGATCGCGTGAAAGCTGGGTCAGGACCTGCTCGATGTGGTTGTCGTAAACGTGGCAATCGCCGCCGGACCAGACGAACTCCCCCGGCTCGAGCCCGGTCTGCTGCGCCATCATCAACGTGAGCAAGGAATACGAGGCAATGTTGAAGGGGACGCCCAGGAACATGTCGCAGGAACGCTGGTAGAGCTGGCAGGAAAGCTTGCCGTCGGCCACATAGAACTGGAAGAGCGCATGGCAGGGCGGCAGAGCCATTTCTTCGACCTCCGCGGGATTCCATGCGGTGACGATCATCCGACGGGAATCCGGATGCGTCTTGATGAGATTGAGCACGTTGGAAATCTGATCGATGGTATGGTTCGGATCGTCGGCGGTCGGTGCCGGCCAGCTGCGCCACTGCACACCGTAAACCGGCCCCAGATCACCGTTCTCATCGGCCCACTCATCCCAGATATGCACGTTATGTTCCTGCAGCCAACGCACGTTGCTGGAGCCTTTGAGGAACCACAGCAGTTCGTAGGCGATGCCCTTGAAATAGACCGTCTTGGTGGTCAGCAGCGGGAAACCCTTGGAAAGGTCGAATCGCATCTGTCGGCCGAACAACGAAATCGTGCCCGTGCCGGTACGGTCGGTTTTGAGTGTTCCGTTGGTGAGGATGTCACGTACCAAATCCTCGTAAGGCATGGGGATGTCGGTGTTCGGACGCGCGGGAATGCTCTGACGAATTTCTTGCAGTTGTTCTTGGTTCAGCATAGCTAACCATTCTAGCAAGCAGCATCGGCCACGTCGATACCGAAACGATGAACTTCTGTCTATCGTAAGACACTGAATCCATGAGAATAATCCAAGAAAGCGTAATTGTGTCTTTTTATTTGCTTACTCACACCGACTAAGTAAAAGCTATATTTAGAGCCGCTATTTGTGTTTTTTACTTAAGATTACCCAGCAAGCAAGTAAAAAGCACAAATGGGCCGACGAATTACGCAACCGGCCACGCCACTTCCATTTCACTGACAGAAAAGGAACATATTCGGATGTATCCTGTTCGTCCACCACCTCCTGCACCGGATACACATAACGACGGGGCTTGGGGTTAGATTGGTAGGGAAACGCCTCTGCGAAAAGCGAGGCATAAACGCAAGGAGGTACACAATGGCAAAGAAACTGTGGGTGGAGCGCAATAAGGACGGCTCCTGGGATGCATTCAGCGACGAAGGCGCACACATCAAGTTCGGTCACGGCAAGGGCCAGTTCAACCCCGGCGACCTGATGAAGGTGGCGCTGGCGGCCTGCGGCGCGCTTTCCAGCCAGATGACCATCGAGAATTCGCTCGGCGAAGGCAAGGGCGCGAAGATTATCGTCGACGGTGATTCCGACCCGCATGCCAATGTCTACACCGCTTTCCACGAGCAGGTGGTCGTTGACGCGCAAAGCGCCGGTATCCACGGCGAGGATGTCGAGAAGCTCAAGGACCGTGTGGAAAAGCACATCGAGAAGTCCTGCACGGTGATGCACACCTATGAGCGTGCCACGCCGGTGACGATGGAAGTCAAAGTGCTCACCAAGTAGTGGTTCCTGTCGCAATAGGGTAATTGCTGGAAATGTGTCGGAAGCCTACTTTGGGACATTGCGAGACCGGCGGATGGTTCTGGAGCTTCTCCGGTCTCGCACTATACGAAAGAATGTTTTGAGGCTTATTCCGAACAGACTTTCTGGCAGGTAATCCATTCCAATTCGAAAAAGGGCGGTGCCGATATCCTTTACGGGAATCGGCGCCGCCCTTAATGTCTGAAAGGCGAAATCTGCAATCAGGCCTTGTGCTCCGGATCAATGGAGGACTCGATGGCTTCAGCTGCTGAGCTGTCGGCCGTCTTGACCGAAACCTGCTCGACACCTTCGATGCCCTCGATGGCACCATCGGAGCGGGACTTTTCGGCTTCGACATACTTGCGTGGAACCACATAGACCGGGCCGGCCGCGTGCTGGATAAGGCCTTGGCTGGTGGAACCGACCAGGAGACCGGTGAACCCGCCCTTGCCACGGGAACCGACCACCACGATATCGTGGTCGTAGCTGGCCTTGGTCAAAGCGCTGACAGCGGATTCCGGAACGATGGTCTTGGTGATCTTCAAATCCGGATGGGCCTTGCGGACAGGAGCGATCTGCGTTTCGAGGTCTTCCATATAGGAATCGTAAACGCCGTCCTCATCGCTGACGCCCTGCAGACCCGCGACCGCATCGATGACATCAAGCTCGGCGCCACGGTCGGCGGAGAGGTCGGCCGCGATCTGCAACGCCTTCAATCCCCAGGCACTGGCGTCGATGCCGACGGCCACACGCTTGATGGTGTTGTTCAAATGCATCGTCTTGCCGTCATCATCGGTATACGGCACCACGATGATCGGGCAATAGGCGTATGCCGGCAACGACGAGCTGGTGGTTCCCAGAAGACGTTCGGCCAAGCCGCCCTTGCCGCGGTTACCGATGACGATGAGGTTGTAGTTGCGGGAAAGTTCGACGAAAACAGAAGAGGGATCGCCGGTGACGATCAACGTCTGCGCCTCGACACCCTGTTCGTCGGCGATGGCCTTGGCCTTGGAAAGAATCTCCTGCGCGTCGATATGGGCCGCGTTGTCGTCACCCATGGAAGTGTAGGTGGAATCGAACGAGACCGCGGCATAGCTCGGCAGCGAATAAGCGCACACTATCTGTAGCATCAGCCCTGCGTGCTTGGCATAGTTTGCCGCCCACCAGGTCGCCTTGTAGCTGGCCTGCGAACCATCCACCCCTACCAGAATAGCCTTGTCGTTTACCATGACTACCTCCTTGAAGTACGTGACACCGTTGATAACGGTTCTACCTCAAGAATACCAGTCTTGAGAGCAAAGCACTAAATTCTTCGTTATATAAGAAAACGTGCCCCTTTTTCGAGACACGTTTCAATGTTTATCTAGGCGATAAAACTTTTTTATCTGGTTTCACCCATTAAAACTCAAAGAAGCCTGCGAATAACATAATTACCTGAAGAGAAGGCATAGCCTATGGGGCTATACGTGGTACCGGCAGCAGGATTAAGCGCATTGACCACCTGACCATTACCGACATAAATAGCGGAATGACCGGGACCTGCAAGCAAATCACCAGGCATCGCCTGTGAAATATCCGCGACGGGCCTGCCTGCACTCATCTGGGCGCCAGAACCATGCGGAAGGGCAATGCCAAAGTTACCGAACACATACTGCACAAAACCCGAGCAATCCCAACCAGCCGGGGTGTTGCCGGTATATTTATAAGGAACCACGCCGACGAATTGATTGGCGAAGGTCAACAAACTGGCAACCGACTGCCCATTGGGAGGCGTGACGGTGAAATTCTGCGGCTGCGAACTCTGAGCCAACGAATTCCTTGCAGCAGAACGTGAAGCGGCAGCAGCATCTGCGGCGGCCTGATCGGCCCGAGCCTTTGCCGCAGCAGCGTCCTTCTCGGCCTGCGATTGCGTCTGAGGCACATCAAGAGATTCGATGCCTCCCCAATTCGACTTGGCGTCGACATCGGTGGAGGTGGATTCCTTCAGCAGGTCTTTACGCACGGTATTGACCTTGCGGAACGAACGCGAGGAAGTGACCGGGTCGTTGTCCTCATTGGCAGCGGAGGCGGCAGGAGAGAATGCAAGGAGGGCCGAGGCGCTCAACGCCAGCGCGGCCAAGGATGCACAAATCTTCGAAGCTTTCATCATGTCATTCAGGCTATCATAGAGCAGCAACATAATCGGCCGGCGACGAGGTTCCGGAAGGATGATTCCAAGTGGCCCCTGTCCTGGTTTTCAAACGCAAGATTCCTTGCATTTCAGGCCAAATATAGGTAACCGAAATACGTTCACCGCCAAATACAACCTTCACAAATTTCTGTGAAAGCAAAAATGACGAAAAGAAAAACGCAAACTCAGTAATGAATAATCTGGTGAGCTGCAACCTGATCGGCGGTATAGATCTTCGAGAAGGTCTTACCCTGATAGGCGGCGCCACACTCCGAAGTGACAACGGAGCCGTCGGGATTGATCTGTTCGATGATGGCGACATGGCCACAGGTCGGGTTGGAACCATCCTGACCGGGCGCAAAGACCATGATATCGCCGACGTGGCGCGCCGAGCGGTCGACCCAATAACCCAAAGCACGGGCCGAATCCGCCCACTGGGCACCGTTACCCATCTGGGAACCCACGGGAAGCCCAAGCTGATGCCTACGCACATAAACCCACCAAGTGCACTGGCTGAACTCATAGTTGTTGCCGGAATCACCCGTGGCATGATTGGGATCGAAGCCTGCAGGCAACGTCTGGTAGTCCTGATCCATCAGATTCGCAACCTGCGGATTGTTGGCGATCGATTTCGACATTGCCGAAACGTCGAGCGAAGTATTCGATTCCCCAAGACTCCACGTGCCTTTCGAGCCGGAAGACTGCAGAGGAACACGGTCCTCGGAGCGCGAAGCGGCATTGATCGGCCTCAAAGTAGAGGTAGTCGTGGTTTCTGCACTTGCGCTAAAGCTCGGTTTGCCGGGATTGCCGGACATGACAGCAGTGGCGGTGGCACCGACCAACGCAGCCAGGGAAGCCGAGACGACAACTGCATGGCGACGGTTTTCGGCTTCACGAGCCAAACGGATGGAACGGCGCGTTTCAGGAGCGATTTCGTTGAGTTTGTCGATGACGTCCGGGGCCAATCCCACCATTGCTCCGCTGGTTGCAACAGCCTGCGCCTGCCGCATCGCGTTGCGCGAATGCGTCCCCTTTACAGGAGAGAAGAGGGACGATATAGCGGCAGACCGCTTCGTGCCTCCCCGAGCCTTGTGCGCAGCGTGAACCATAAACCAACTCCTTGCGGACAACATTCCAACAGAAAATGCCTTAACGAACTTTACCGGTACAACACCGTATCAATAAGACATCGTAAAACGCATCTGCCATTCTTGATTTCTGCTACTAGAATACTTCAAGCCCTGATTTTTTTACACACATGACAACCGCCGCGCTATAGAAACCGCAGAATCCATTCGATTCGTCGGCGTGTCACATTTTCTTCACAAAAAACATACCTACGCAACAGGCCGAATACCGACGTATCCGTGCATGTCGGCGACACTATCGCCCCATCCGCAAACTCCTGCGAATTCAACGAAACGACGGGTCTCATACCTGCGTGGAAGCCATAATGAACGTGCCTGCCTCGCCATCCGATTCCAGCTGCACACGGCCGTCGGCGGCCGGAACGAAAACAGCCTCCCCCTGATGCAGAATCCTGGATTCGCGGGAACAGACGACCTTTACCGCCCCTTCGACGCACACCACGATCCTTGGGCCAAAATGTCGGTTGTTGAGCGAGACCTTGGTCATGAGCCTGCCGTATCGGCGAGACAGCCGCTCCATCATTTCCCAAGGATGCTGCCCCGCGCCGACCCTACCGTAACTCAGCATGAATTCATCGATTTTCGGCCTGTAGATGACCCGGTCGCCGAACATGGCCCCCCAATCGGCCATCCAGCTGACACTCGGGTCGACAGGGAGAGACGAAACGCAATCGAGGCTTTGCAGAAAGTCGGGGATGTCCTTGTGCTTCACCGTCATTCCGGCGCGTAGCACATTATCGGAATTGGTCATGATCTCCACACCGGTGCCATGAATATAGGCATGAGGCGTGCCGGCCGGAATGAAGACCGACTCGCCCTCCTGCAACTCAAGCGGATTCATCATCAGCAATGCCAATACGCTGGGGTCACCCGGGAAAGCCTCTTCTGCGGCCAGAGCGTGGTGAAAAGCGAGCTGAGAGCGTTCGTCGGAAACCTCGGAAGCCGCTTTTTGCAAAGCCTTGCGCAGGCCCTCAACATGACCAGCCGCGACTGCCGTATAAAAAGCGCGGAAAATCCGTTTATGGGAAGGCTGCCAGACGGCAGAGGCTATCGGCATCAGCGCATCGGCCTGTGCGAAATCCTCGTCTGTCGGTTCCTGGTTCTGCGCCAATACATTGAACATCCCATACATGCCATCGACAACGTGCATGCCGTGATGGGCTTGCGGCGTCAGCGCCTCCACCATGCGTCCGGCGAGAGGATGATCCACCAAGGTCAGGTTGGAAAGCATGAAAGCAGGCGTCGCAAAGCCGACGGAAGCCTCAAAGGGTTCCAATGCGACCACCATCTCGTTTTTCGCCACCGCGTCCTTGAATGAGCGCTCGGGCGCATCCATCGGCACATGGTATGCATTTTCGGCGTTAAAGCCTGCACGTGCCTGAAAATCGATGGGATGGACCTGCAGGGAAAGCGGGATACGCGCGGAAATCACTTTCAGAAGATATGGCAGAACCGGACCGAATTTATCGGAACAGCGAGCGCCAAGCATGTCTTCGGGATCGGCGCGGATAAGGTCGGTCAGTGCCATCGAAACATCGAGATTCCCGGACTCTGCATGGCCAGGAACACGCGAATGGTGCAACCTCGCCAACGCCCTGTTCCATTTATGCCGTTTATCTTTCGAAAGCTCTCCGTCGGCCTGCCGCAAATCCAAATCCACCTGTGAAGGCCATTGAGCATGGCCGCTGAACCACATCTCCGCTATGGGGGCGTCAGCGGCACTGGCGACGGGACCACGCGTACTCGGCATATCCGCAAAGGCGATTTCACCCCTATCCGTTGAAGACTCGGTTTGCGACTTCTGAATTACGCCTGAGGAGAACCGCTCCTCCCCTTCACTGCTCTTCCCTACACCTTCAGCAAGGCTCGAAGACTCGGCCTGGGCGGTCAGCTGGGAGGCGAACATCGTCTGCAAACGGGTATAGGAGCCCCAGGCATACCGCTTGACGACCGGGTGAATCGAATACACTTGCCAGGACTCCTTATGGACTGCGTTGATTCTATGCTCTCACGGCTCTCATACCGATTCGCAAACGAAATCAGCGTACAGCCAACATAAGGTTAACCCCGGATACTAAAATCAGATGCATGAAGTTCGCACCGATCATCAACCCCGATGTCTGTAAGCCCGCACCGAAGCCGGTTCAGGTCGATTTGCGCAAGACGTTCCTGATCATCACCAGCTGGTGGCTGATTGCCCTTGCGGTCAGCGCCATATTGCTCGCCTGCGGGTTCCACGTCGTTGGAGCGATTATTCTATGCTCATCAGGTGTTGTCATCGGCGCACTGATGCTGATTTGGGAACATTTTGACCGCTGGGACTATCGTCGGCTCGGCGCCAACTGAAGCGACGGCAAAATGACCCGCCCGTCTTCAAAAAGGCGAACGTGCTCGGCGATTCGGCCATTTCCTGATCGCGTGTTCTCGGCAACTACCAAGAACCTTAAAACAACAACGCATAACCGGCATATCCAACCACTATGAAAGAAGCTCATATGCGCGTCATCTACAACGAAGAGCTCAAAGCAGTCGCCGATGATCTGGAACACATGGCCAATAATGTTTGCGACGCGATTCACGGTGCCGGAAAAGCGTTGATAGACAAGGACCAGGACGCAGCCAAAGCCGTTATCGACGGCGATGCGACTATCGATGCGCTGGAAAAGCAGGTTCTTGACCAGTGTGTGAAGCTGTTGGCCCAGCAAAGCCCCGTGGCCACAGACCTGCGCGTGGTCGTCGCCACGTTGCGGCTCGCCTCCACCATCGAACGTATGGGCGATCTGGCACAGCACATCGCGCGAACAGCGTACCGGGCTTACCCCGCCTCGGCGTTGCCGGACGATGAGCAGACACGCCATATTTTCGAAAGCATGCGCGCCCTGCTTGACGTCACCGCGGACAGGTTGCCGGAAATGCTCACCGACCGCGACACGACGTTGGCCCAGCGTGTCATCGCCGATGACAACAAACTCGACGAGCTGCATCGGCAAAGTTTCGAACTGGTGCTCGATGACTCTTGGAAAGTCACCAGACAGCAGCTTATCGACGTAGTACTGACCGCGCGGTTCATGGAGCGCCTCGGCGACCATGCCGTTTCCACGGCCCGCCAGGTGGTCTACATCGTTTCCGGCTTCGATCCAAGCAAGGAGCCACGCGACCTCGACGAAGACTAAGCATAACGAATCCACGATTGGGGTGAGGGCTGAACGGCTCGATTGGGAACCGGACGCATGCACGTTATCTCTGACCGTTATGTGCTTGTGCGAGTAACAGGTCAATCCTGCGAGAAAACATACGTTTTGAACGTCAAAGCCATACGAAAGTTAGCAGGGCTGGCCGGTTACTCACAGAATTGACCGGTTACTCGCCGCAGATTCGTAAGTAATCATCCATACGTGGTACTGCCGTCCTTTTAGATAAAACAAAAGGACGGCCAACGACACGATGTCGTATGGACCGTCCTTTTTAAAAAGTCAGCGACTTACTTCTTGGCCTGGCCTTGGGCAGCCACGGCGGCGGCACCGGCCTTGGCGGCTTCGGGATCGAGATACTCGCCACGGGGCTTGATCGGCTTCATGTCCTCATCAAGCTCATAGACCAGCGGAATACCTGTCGGAATATTGACCTTGGAGATCTCCTCTTCGCTCAAGCCGTCAAGCATCTTGACGATGGCGCGCAGCGAGTTGCCGTGCGCGGCGATCAGAACGGTCTTGCCGCTCTTGAGCTCGGGAACGATGTCGGACTCCCAGTACGGAGTGACGCGCTTGACGACGTTGGACAGAGCCTCGGCCTCGGGCACCGGATCGCCGGCATAACGCGGGTCGTTGTTCTGCGCGAACTCGTCGTTCGGATCGATGTCTGGCGGCGGGGTGCCGTAGGAACGACGCCAGATCATAAACTTCTCATCGCCGTACTTCTCACGGATCTCGGACTTGTTCTTGCCTTGCAGGGCGCCATAGTGACGCTCGTTGAGCCTCCAGCTGCGCTTGACCGGAATCCACAGGCGATCGGCCTCGTCCAGTGCGTAGTTGGCGGTGTTGATTGCACGACGCAGCAGCGAGGTGAAGACGATGTCGGGAAGAACATTCTTCTCCTTCAAGAGCTGGCCACCGTGCTTGGCCTCTTCGACGCCCTTATCGGTGAGCGGAACATCCACCCAGCCGGTGAACTGGTTTGTTTTATTCCATGCGCTCTGGCCGTGCCGGAGCAAAACTAATCTATAAGACATAATTCAATATTAGTCGAAGAAACGGACAATGTAATAAGAAATCGTTAGCGCTAACAATCATCCGAATATAACACTAAAGTTAATTGCCTCACTAAATAAACCGACTAATCGTCAGGCAGCAAACACAACGGCTGCGAAGACACTACAAACGAGTAAAGCAACGCATCAACGCTGACCATCGGCAGAACCGTATGGGGATCCATCGGCCTGACGCCGCCCATGACCTTGTGGCCGGACCTTCGTCTACAGCGTCAACGCAATCTCCACAACGATAAAGACGATAGCAAACAGCAAAACCGTCATGCTGCACATCGGCAGAGCCTTCACAAAGTTGCCGCTGTTGATGCTATGCACCAAGTCCGCTGCCGCTTTGACGCACACCAGCGCGAAGACGACGGCGAGAACGGCCAGAACGATGCCGGCCACGCTGAAATGACGGAAAAGCATAGCCAACGGAACCAAAGCGCCGACCACTGTAATCACCAGCGGAACAAGGTAGGTGATAAACAGCACGGTCTGTGCGTTCTTGCGTCCCAGACGCACGCCAAGCGTCATCTTGCCGCTGATCTTGTCTTCGTCGACGTCACGCAAGTTGTTGACCATGAGAATGGCGCAGGAGAAGAGGCCGCAAAGCACCGCTCCCAGAACGCCTTCGGCGTTGAACCGTCCAGTGAGCACATATTCCGTACCCAATACCGCGACCAGACCGAAGAAGACGAAGACGCCGACCTCGCCGAAACCGGCATAGCCATACGGATGTTTGCCGCCGACGTAGAACCATCCGGCAAGCAGGCACAGCACGCCGAGCGCGATAAGCCACCAGTGACCGGTGAGGATGGTGATGGCAAGACCCGCCACACAGGCGATGAAGGCATTGACGCCGGCGGCGGCCAACACCTGCCGAGGAGTGACCTGGCCGGAGACCGTCAAACGCTGCGGTTTGGCGGTTCTGCTCTCCGTGTCGCCTCGCCCCGCGTCGGTACCACGGATACCGTCGGAATAGTCGTTGGCGAAATTGGCGGCAATCTGGATGAACAGCGCGACGATGACGCAAAGCACGGCGAGCAACGCGAACATACCCCAAGACGTGTTCGCGGCCAGAACGCTCAAGGGACTTGGCCCCGCTGCACAAGCCTCAAGCTGCTCTTTGCTGGTAACGCAACCCGACGGCTGAGATTTCAGCATACGATAGCCTGCCGCGACGCCGACCAATACTGGGGCGATGGATGCCGGCAATGTTTTCGGGCGGAGCCCGTTGACCCACAAATCCAGATTCTTCAACGCAATCCCAACTTCCTAAAAAGCAAACCGGCGTTTTATTGCGACGGCACAATTTGTTTAACCAGTAAAATCATAGCAGATTTGACTGCATTCCCGCTTATGCAAAGATTGCCGAGCTGTCGGAAAGCGAGAAACCAGTCACATCAATCGATGCATTAAACAGATGTATCAACAAGCATCAATTGTCATCGTGAGCATTCTCCGGTTCCTTGGCCGCAGACACCCGCGTACGGCGGTTGATCAATGCCGAAGCGCTCAAAAGCATAAGGTCGAGCACGGCGAAAACAGGGAACGGAACCTGCAGATTTGCTCCCCGCTCAGCGCCTCGACCTGGGCCTGGGTGACGTGCAACGAATCACGCATCTGCGGCAACGCGCCATTGACCGAGGGGGCGCTGACCAGTATCGTCGAGATGGAGAGCACCGCCAGCTTGACGGGCCAGCCGTCAATCTTTCTGCGTTTCACTGTAATATTATAAAATAGATTCTTTTTGCCGGGTTTAAAACACCCGCCTGTTCTCACTATTTTTTAAAAAATCGCCTACCCCACATTGTGTGGAATAGACGATTCTCGAATGTCTGTTTTATCTACTGGATGCTCAGTTCAGCGGCTTCACCAACGGGAAGGTGATGGTCTCGCGGATCGTCGCACCGGTCAGGGCGATCAGCAGGCGATCGATGCCCATGCCCATGCCGCCGGTCGGAGGCATGCCCACGCCGAGTGCCTCGAGGAAGTCCTCGTCGATATCCATCGCCTCGACGTCGCCCGCGAGCGCGTCCTTGGCCTGATCGACCAGGCGCTGACGCTGAACCACCGGGTCGTTGAGCTCGGAGTAGCCGGTGGCCAGCTCGAAGCCACGCACGTAAAGGTCCCACTTCTCGACCATGCCGGGCTTAGAGCGGTGGGCCTTGACCAGCGGGCTGGTCTCCACCGGGAAGTCGCGCACGAAGGTCGGCACCGTGGCTCCCAGATCGGCCTCGTAGAAGTGTTCCCAAAGGTGCTCGATCAACTTGCCGTGGTTCTCGACCTCGTCACGTTCCACGCCGAGCTTGTCGGCGATGGCGCCCAAGTGCTCGACGCTGGTCTCCGGGGTAATCTCCTCGCCCAGCGATTCGGAAAGCGAGTCGTACATGGAGATCTTCTTCCATTCGCCGCCGAAGTCGTATTCGCTGCCGTCGAGCAGGGTGACCTTGGTGGAGCCGAAGGCGTCGATGGCCGCACGCTGGATGAGCTTCTTGGTCAGATCAGCGATAGTGTCGTAGTTGCCGTAGGACTGGTAGGCCTCGAGCATGGTGAACTCCGGGGCGTGCGTGCCGTCGACGCCCTCGTTGCGGAAGTCGCGGTTGATCTCGAACACACGCTCGATGCCACCGACCAGGCAGCGCTTCAAGAACAGTTCCGGGGCGATGCGCAGGTAGAGGTCGATGTCAAAGGCGTTCATGTGGGTGGTGAACGGACGGGCCGCCGCTCCCCCGTGCACGGTCTGCAGCATCGGGGTCTCGACCTCTAGGAAGTCATCTTGCGCGAAGGTGTTGCGCAGCGAGGAGACGACCTTGGAACGCTTACGGACCATGTCGCGGATCTTCTCGTCGGCGATCATGCCGATATACGGTTTGCGGGTGCGGGTGTCCTCAGTCAGCTCCTTGTGAAGCGCCGGCAGGGGCTGCAACGCCTTGGACGCGATCTTCCACTCGCTGGCGAAGATGGAAAGCTCGCCGGTCTTGGAGGCAATCACGCGCCCCTTCAAGTAAAGGTGGTCGCCCAGGTCGACGAATTGCTTGAACGCCTTCAGCGAATCCGCGCCGATCTCCTTTTTCGAAATCATGCCCTGGATCTTGGTGCCGTCGCCTGCGGAAAGCTGCACGAAGCAGAGTCCTCCGCCGTTGCGCAGGAACAGCACGCGCCCGGCGATCGAAACCACATCCTCGGTCTCCTGGCCGGCCTCGAGCTTGCCGTCGTACTTGGCGCGAACGGCGGGAATCGTATCGCTCGGACGCACGACGACGGGATAGGGGTTGACGCCGTCCTTCAACATCTGGGCACGCTTGGCCACGCGCATCTGCACCTGCTCGGGCTGACCTTCCGGGCCGAACTGTTTGTTGCTCGGGTCGATGGCCTCGTCGAAGGACTTGCCTTCATTGATGTTTTCAGCGATGGCCTCGTCCTGTTTAAGCCGCAGCTCTGCACGCTCGACGGTGGACATTACCGGGGCCTCGGCCTCTTCTTCATTCCGGTTTTCGCCGGTTTCTTTGGTTTCGCTCATAGTTAACGAGTGTACCGAGCAGCCGATACACGTTTTTATCCCCAAAAAGACGCTCATTCAGGTTTTTATTCAAATCGAATGATAATTATTACTACAACCAATAGCGTTATACACCTTATAGCAATCCGGCATATTTGCGTTAAGGAAGCACATCATCAACGACACGCATACTGGACTCGTCTATGGGTTCGTTGTATCATGATTGCTGTTGTTCATCGGGCTGTAGCGCAGCTTGGTAGCGCGCTTCGTTCGGGACGAAGAGGCCGCGAGTTCAAATCTCGCCAGCCCGACCAACTAGAAACCCCTTGTTTTGCAAGGGGTTTCGTCATATCTGAAGCAGGCACGACCACTCTATGGCTGCACTTGCACGGTGAGGCCGTTGACGCCGTCGCGGCATACAGGCGTTATTGCTCGGACTGATGAGGCTTCTGTTCTCTGCCGCTGCACACGAATCCAATCACCATAGGCGTCAGCAAAACCAGCTGGAAGACAAACCGCGTGGGCGAAGGGCGTCCTGGGCGCGACAGGCTTTCTGCACAAACGTAAAGACTGGCGGCGGTCAAGAGCCACGGCAGACATTTAAGCAGTAGGCTTCGGCCGGCAGATACGGCATGAACCATAAAAGCGGCATAAGGCCGATGACTTTGACCATAGGTATCGGTTCGGTTGAATCGGCTTGCCTCATTGTCGCTTTCACCCATGGTCAGAATGTCCCGTCGCTGTTCTTTCCTGCGCCTCCACAAGTAATACAATACGAATCCGGGCAGAACCGACGTCCACAACGCCATGAAGAACGGGATGTTGATTCCCGGCGTATCGACGACGCTGCGATAGAGCTGTTTGACTGTCTCACTGGCCTCGGTGGGCGGCGTATGAGGCTGGAGCACGCCGTAGGTGTAGGAGGCCGTGTCGGAAGTGGTCATCGGCAGCATCACCACGGAAACCGGCTTGGGGATGGGCTGGTATTTGACACTAAAGGCATCAAAAGTCATCCATCCGGCTTCCAGGCAGAAGAAGCCCTGCAGATACGAATCGGGATGGCGCATTCCGACATCGAGCCAAGCCTTGGCAAACCGGGAGATCGGGACCTTGCCCTTGACTGTCCAGCCGATGGCAGGCACCGCAAGCCACGGGTCGTAGTTCCGGCTGATCTCATCCCACGAATATTCGATGTAGTTGTCGACGGCGTCGCGGTCCGACGCGCTGATATCGTCGGGATGGTCGTGCGCGGCACGGGCCATCATCTGGATCGGCAAGGCGAGCGCGGCTTCCGGCGTGCCCGGCACCACGTTGATACGTTGAAAGGCGAATTTCGGTATCGCCATATCAACGATGACGAACAGCACCACAGCGAGTGCGACGGCGGCCGCTTTGAGCAACGCCCGAAACTTGCCGACAACCAGCGCCAGCAGACACAGCACGATGATGTAAAGACCGAGTTTGCGGGTCAGCGCCACCAGCAGTCCGTCAAATGCGAACGCCACGACGAACCACGGGTTACGTAATAATTGAAGCTTGGTATCGACCAATTTGCAATACATAATCGCCCAAGGGACGAAAAACATCGCGCTGGTCGTGTCTTTGGCGATGGACATGACGCACATCGGCACCACCGGGAAGAAGCAGAAGAATGCGGCGCAACCGTGCAGTACCCTGCGATTGAGGTCGGTTCTGCCGAGGTACGCCAGCATCCACGCGACGCCGAAAGCGAACCCTACGGCCTGCAAAAGCGCGTATATATACATGCCAATGTTGTAATTGCCGAACAGCGTCTTGCCGATCGAGGCGAACCAACCGTAAAGATAGGTGTCGAGGAAGGGGTGATGGTCCCAGATCTTGCCCGCGTTCATGCCATACAGCGGCATCCCGTAATATTCCGCGATCTGGTCGCCGGTATCGAAATGAATCACGCCGGGAAACAGCAAAATAATATACGGCAGCCAGCAACACAGCAATATCGATGCATCGGCGGCGATGGCGGAAGGACGTTCGACATAGCGGAAGTGGAAATAACGGCGGACTGCGGCGAAACGCTTGTGGGGCGAAACGGCAGAATTGACAGATGTAGTTTCCCTGCTTGCGGTTGCCTTGGAACCGTCGAATACGCGGGTTCTCATGAATTCCACACCGCGGTATGCGATCATATACAGCACGGCGAACAACACTGCATAGCCGACCGCCTGCAAATAGAGATAAACGTGGTCAAAAGGAACCCAGCCGAACTGCGCGGCCTGACTCGAGCAGGCAACCATAAAGCCGAGCACGGCGGGAATCAGCAAGCCGACTTTCGAAGGCTGCAGGAAATTTCGAATCTTGAACCACACGCTGGTGTCTCTCGATTTGAGCGGAATATCGGCAATCACTTCCCGAACCGCCGACGTATCGCCGGACCGGCCAATTCGCTTATCCTCCACCACTGCTCCCCTGCCATATTGCCGGCAATCGCCGTACAAGACCCGTTTCCTATCTCTACGGTTAGTCTAGCGTGCCGGTTCGTCGAAATAGCACAAGTTTCCCGGATACAAAGGTTTATCGGGAAAACCAAAATCCTGTGATGTAGCTCACATGGAAATGAGACCTCTGGACATCATCGCCGGCAATAGACTTGGAACCAGCAAACGACAAAGGAGCAGTCATGGACGACAACGCGCAGGGCCAGACGCCCGAAGAGCTTTTGAGGGCTTTCAGCAAGGCACATTCCTCGGTTTCCGAAGAACCCGAAAACGATGCCAGCGATCCGAACAACGCGGCCGCACCCGCAACCAACACGACCTTCGACACCGACGAATTCCTCAAGGGGCTCGACGCCCTCTTCGACGCCCACGTCGCCCGCGACAAGGCCGAACCGTACCTGAAACAGGCGATGGCGGACGCCGAGAACGCCGGCGATGACGCGGGACTCTTGACCGTCTTGAACGAGACGATGGGCTTCTACCGTTCACACGGAAAACACAAGGACAACCAGTGGGTCATTCAGCGAGCGCTGGAACTCGGGTTGAAAATGGGCATCGAAGGCACGGAAGCGTGGACCACCACGCTGATCAACGCGGCGACCGGGATGCGTGCGGCCAAGCAGTACGACCAGGCCGCAGACCTGTACCAGCAGGCGTTGGCAACGGCCAAGAAGACGCTCAAACCCACCGACCGGCGCATGGCGGCGCTACACAACAATATTTCCATGTTGTATAGCGAGACCGGAAAGCTGGAGGCGGCGCAACGCGAACTGGAAACGGCGCTTTCCATTCTCGAGGCTTCAAGCACCAATCCACAAACCGATATCGACGTGGCCTCCACGCATACCAACCTTGCGCTGGTGCTGCTGCAACGGGCGAGCGAAGCGGCGAAAAATAAGCAGAACAGACAAGCTCAAGATTCAGGAAATTCCGATTCTCCGGAAACCGTTGACTCCTTGCTCGATCAGGCGATGAAGCACTCCCTGAAAACGCTGGAAATCTATCGGAACGGGCATCTTGAGCACAGCGCCCACTTCGCCTCGGCACTGGCCGGATACGCGCAGACCTGCTTCGCGGCAGGACTGTTCGACAAGTCCATCGACTCCTACCGTCAGGCGCTCAAAGTCATCAAGGAATGCTACGGCACCGACACCGATTACTACCGCATCACCGCGGGGAATCTCGCTCAGGTCGAGGAAACTGCGCGCGCGGCCAAAGAAGCGGCCGGAAATTCCAAGACATCAGAATCGGATAATAACCCCACTCAGATTGGAAACACTGAAGAAGCCGACAATAATGCCACATCTCCAGCCCCACCTGAACACTGCAAAAATGACGTCTCTCCAACTTCTGACCATTCCGAGGCCAACCATATAACCTTAGAAACCAAACCGGCCATCTCTGGACTCAAGCTCGCTCGCGCCTACTGGGAACAGTACGGCAAGCCGATGATTGCTGAGAAATACCCAGAATATCAAGGTCGCATCGCCGCGGGTCTAGTCGGACATGGCTCGGAATGTTATGGCTTCGACGACCGATACTCGCAGGACCACGACTTCGGTCCCGGCTTCTGCCTGTGGCTCACCGACGAGGATTACGACGCCATCGGCGAGCATCTGCAGGCCGATTACGAGGCGCTGCCTCAGGAGTTCATGGGCTTCGGTCCGCGGCAATCCACGGCACGGGCACAGGGTGGCTCACGACGTACCGGCGTTTTCCGCATCGGCGATTTCTTCGCCGGCATCACCGGCTACCCGGCAGCGCCCAGCAACGACAAACCGCACGAATGGCTGCTGCTGGACGAATCCACGCTCGCCGCGGCGACCAACGGCGAGATCTTCGCCGACCCGCTCGGCGCCGTCTCCAAAACGCGACAAGGCTTCAAAATGATGCCCGACGACGTGCGGCTTTCCCTTATTTCCCGCCGACTCGGCATGATCGCACAGGCGGGCCAGTACAACCTCCCCCGCATGCTCAAACGTGGCGACGGGGCGGCGGCATGGCTCTCCATCCGCGAGTTCACCACGAACGTCTGCTCGTTCGTCTTCCTGTTGAACGAACCCATCCGCGCCGGATACATGCCCTACTACAAATGGCAGTTCGCGGCGCTTCGCCGGCTTTCCGGACGCATGTCGACCGTCCTGCCGGATGTCTGCGAACAGCTTGAAACCGTCCTGCGCCTTTCTTCGGCGGCCTGCTTCGGCGGCTCCGGATTCGGCGAGGGCGGCAAGGGTTCCGCTCCGGCGCAGAAGCAGATACAAGACACCATCGAGCACATCTGCGCCGAAATCGTCGCGGAGCTCAAGGCCGAGGGGCTGACCAACAGTGACGAGGAATTCCTGGAGTGGCAGCGACCGTACGTCGAGGCGCACATCGGCAGTGACAATCCGGTGCTGCACAGCCTGTAAACGCGTAAAAAGCGAAAATGACCTGCCGACACTACTAGAGTTGGTAGCAGCACATTAACGAACGAACCAATAACGGCGGGCGAAACGGGCATAACGAGGAAAAGAGCAACAATGACCGAAAACACAACAAATCAAGAGACACCGGAAAACGTTTCGGCGGAAGATCAGGCGAGAATCGACCTGATGGAACGGGTGGTCAGGCACGAATGGGACCAGTTCCAGAAGACGGACAACGAGGGCGGACGCGCGGCCTGCCAAGGCAACTGGCCTACCTTCCACCAGATGCGCTTCAGCCAGTTCGCCACCTGGCCCGTGCCGCTGCTGGAAAGCTATGCCGACGACCTCGACGAGGCGGACAGGATCGGCCGCAACCTCATCACCGAAAAATACGGGCGCATGATGATCTCGACCTGGCCGGAGGAATACCACGCCAACATCGAGCCGTACGTCCCGGCGCGTTCCGCAGAACGCGTGGCGGCGCAGGAAAAGGTGATTACGCAGCAAGTGGCTTGGGCCGACGATTTTCGCGGTCGCTACCCCAAACTCGGCCGTGAGATGCGCGTGCTGCACACCAGCGAGGACACCCACGAAAACACGTCGTTCGAAACCTACCTGCGCGGCGAACTCGGCACGTATTCCGATAAGACGTTTAGCCTGTATCAGGACTTCATCGCGCAGCTCGCCGACGCCGATCGCAACCTCACCGAAGAGACCATCCGCAACACCGTGCTGCTCGGCGGATTCAAGTCGCTCGATGACGCCGAGGCGTTGCAACAATGAATCTACGACCATCGTTGTATGTTCTGTGATTTTTATAACGTAGACCACTGAATGCTGACACGAAATCCGTCAATGCAGCACTGAACATCGTAAATCCAAGATCCTGTGTTCCGTTCTGCGAATGAAGGATGACCTGAAATACATTACCGCGCAAACAAGCCATTCTTGCGATTGGCTTATGTTGGTTTCACAGCACGGAAGCATGAAAGGCCACCCTATTTCTCCTTCCCTGCTACGTATTTACAGCTTTATTACACAATTTTCCCGAGATTCCCGTTCCCTGCTATCGAGGACGCAAAATATCGAGAATGAGATAGAGTGGCACGCATGCGATTCCTGAAACGATTCCTGCCGTCTGTGGCTGTCTTCGTCACCCTTGTTGCCATTTTGGCGACGTTGAGCGCGGCGATGATGCCAGGATGGGACGTGGAACCGCTGACGCACCATATCGAAGTCGCTTCCGACTATTCCGCCATCCAAGCCCGCGACACGGCAGCTGCAGGAAATACAGGTATTCAAGCCGGGAAAAATGGAAATGGCACCAACGCCAAAGGCGTGCTGAAAACCGCTCAGGAAGGCACCTATCAGGTGAAAGCGGAAAACCTGCGGATCAGGCTCACTGCGAACGTCACCATCAACGCCATCCTGCGATCTCCGCTCGGCGCGCCCGGTAAAAGGCCTGCGACATTATTCATCCACGGGGCAGGCACCGGCAAAGCCAGCGAGGTCTACGGCGACATAGCCTCAGCCCTGAGTTCGGCAGGCATCGTCACGCTCGTGCCCGACAAACGGCTCGATACCTACACCACGTTCCACCGCAACTATTACGCGATGGCCGAAGACTACATGACCTCGCTGCACACCCTGCAAGCGCAGCCCGACGTCGATCCGGCGCATACCGGCATCTATGCGGAATCCGAGGGCACATGGATCGCCGAGGCGATGGCGTACCGCCACCCCGGGGCGATTCCCTTCATGATGCTGACCTCGCCGCCGGTGGTTTCCGGGCGCCGGCAGATGACCATGGCCGCCAACACCTACGTCGATTACATCGGAGCACCCAAAGGACTCAACCGTGATATCGACAAGTTCGTCGGACTCGATTTCTCCCCGCTCGGGCTGCAATATGCGGATTTTCCGGGCCAACAATACCTGAAAGACCTCACGATGCCGCTGTTGGTCAGCTTCGGCACCGACGACCTTTCCATGCCCATCGAGCAGGGCGCGACCGATATCATCGATGGCGCCGGCTCATCCGGCAACGACAACGTGCTCGTGCGCTATTACCGTGCCAACCACCAGATGCGTGTCGGCGCACACACCTCCGCGCCTGGCCTGCCGCTCGACTCGCACTATACCCACAATCTCGAGAATTGGACCAACGCCATCGCCGACGGCACGAAAGCCGACGATTGGGTTACGCCGCAAATCGCCGGGAGCCAGCCACACCAACGATTCGGCGTTCCCACAGCCGTCAGGCCCGGGCTGGTTCGATCGCTGAGCACAATATTGACGCTGCTGGTCTCGATTGCTCTGTGCACCGCGATGGCGGGAATCGTCGGTATTTGTATCGCAATTGGACATTTACGACAACGCTCCAAACAAAAGAATCAAGATTCCTCAAGTTCAATCGACAAGAATGTTGATGGACAATCTTCGGCAAAGACTACAAGAGTCCGACTCTCTTGGGGAGATGCTGCACAAAACCGATTCCCACACCACCTCACAACAGCTCTGACCCTAAACGGCTGCTGCGCGGTACTTGGCATCGCGGCATTCTTCATCTACGTCATCATCGCGGCGAAATCCGCGTTGACGCTGACTCCACGCGGCACTCTGCTCAACTGGGGCTGGGTGCTTTTGCAGGTCATCGCGCTCATCAACGTCGCGTTGCTGACCTGGCTGATTATGGAACTTTGGCGTTCGCGCGGCAGCAGGAGTTCAGAAGGCAAACAATCCCAAGGTTTCTGGACTCCCGCACACTTCATCGTCGCAGTACTGTGTATCATCGCAGCGGTGATCTCACTGACGATGATGGCATTCTTCGGGCTCTTTAGTCTCTAAAAGGTACTTGCAAAATCTTTAAGAACCAAAGCAATGGAAGCAGCAAGTCTCACTGTTTCTATACTTGCTTAATACAATGTTCATCAAGCCAAACGATGCCTGCGCAACGCCATAATCGTCACGCAAGCATCGTTGATACACCACCATTTATTCCGCAAACTGCTTATTGCCGTCTTCTAGCCTTCCATTTCGCAGTACCCTTCTGAATCAGCGACGCCAAACCGAGCAACGCCGCCAGCACGATCAGTAACGCGCCCAGCATGACGATGGCCATGGCAATCAGCGAGCGCACATCGACACCACCGGGTATCGACGCGAAGACCATCGGGGACGCCGAACCGATGAACAGCATCAATGCTCCCAGAAACAGCGGCAGCAGGCTCAGCACGATGGTCGCTTTGCTGGGCCCGGCCGGCGGTTGCGGTTTCGGCATCCGCGGCGGCACGTCACGCGGCACACGCACGTAGGCTCCGGAAGGGGCAGGCCCATTGGCAAAGTTCGATGGCGACACATATCCGGCCTGATTGGGTGCATCCGATGTGGTACTGCCGGTTCCAACTCCGGTTTCATACTCGCTCTCCGACCCCGTTTCGGTCTCGGCTCGGCTTTCTTCCGCTTCTGACGAATCACTTACAGCATTACTGTTTTGCGCAAGATCATCATCTTCGGCATCATCGGCAAAGACATCAGAGTCCTGGACCGAAACGATCTCGGTAGCGTCATCATTACCGTTTTGAACTGCAACAGCCTCGATATCGGTCCTGTCGCCGGTATCAATATTCTGAATTGGCATAGTCTCAGTAGTATCGCCGTTGCCATTTTGAGCCGGCATAGCGACGGTATCAATCATGTCATTGTCGGTTGCAGGGTTCGTCATTTCGTTCTCCTCATTCGATTCGTCACTCATCGTCATCGCCTCCATGCTCCCGTTGTCTTGCCTTTGACGAATTGCGCATAACTCGGCACCGTGCTTTCGGCAGGATACTGCACCGTCACGCGTCCTTCGACGATATAGGGGGCGTCAACGGTAAGCTCCGGCCCGTTCTTCGGCATCTTCTTCGTCTCCGTATACCATTGGTAGTCTTGATCGTTGCCATAACCGCTGCCGTAGCCGATGCGCTGATAACTCATCCCGCCAAAACCGACTTGCATGGCACGACTGATGGCAACATATCCGCTGCCCAATGATTTCGTGCCGGTCGCCGGGTCATCGCCAACCCATGAACCCATGACGAGATTGCCATCGCAGAAGCCATAGCAGAATCGGTAATCCCAACTTCCGTCAGCGGTACCGTCATAATAGTCGCTGTCGTCGTCGCCGATGTAATCATCGTCATCGTCATCTGTTTCACAACCGTCAGCTTCATCGCATTCATCATCATCGTCGGATTCATCGTCATCAGACCTGCTGTGCTTTGCGGAAGTGTCCGGCTTCGAGGTTTTCGAGTCTTCACGACGCTTCTGGTTCTGGGCATGCAAATCCACATTGGTGCCGTGGCTGAGCCGGTACGAGCAGCCTGCGGGCAAAGTGACGAACACCGTCGTCTTCCTGTCTGTCAAATGGATCGTTCCGGTCGGACAACCGGACTTGACGGTGCTGCCGTCCTTCAACGTGACATCGTGGGTACTGTGTGTCTTGGCGTAATCGCTGAAGTCGATGTTGACCGCGTCGTCATCGAGCCTGTGGCCTTTAATCGCGGTCCCGTGCGTCAGTTTTTTAAGCTGCTGGTCGTTACCGGCATCGATGGCTTTGAAACCGCTGACGTTGACCTGGCTATAGGACGTACTTTCCTGTTCCAAACCGGTCAAAACCACGGAATAACCGATATCGCTAATAATAAAGACCACCGCTATGAATGCCGCGATCCACACCAGGGGATGCAGCCCTCCGGCGCGATGCCCAGCCAAACCGAGTATGGCAATAACCACGCCTAGGAATATCAGAATCCCGCCAGTCCAGTACGTTCCATATTGAAGAATCGTGCCCATATAGCCGCCGTTACCAAAGCACTGTATTGCAACTAGCGCACCCGAAAGAAGAATAGCACCGAGCACGAGCAAGACGAGCACGAATCCGGCGGGTTTGCGCCGCGCGCGCCTCGGACCCCACGTTTTCGTCGCGCTCTGAGCCGTGCCTTGCGGATAAGGCTGCGCCGGTTCGGCCATATAAGTGGGAGGAGCGGCTGAGGCCGGAGATGCGCCAGTGGCAAACGGCGAAGCCCACGACCGCCCGGAAGGCTGGCGGTCATTGAAACCGGAAGCGTTCTGACGTCCATTCCAAGGCCCGTTTTGTGAGGTTTGGGTATCGGCGGAATATGTCTGATTGCCATCGTCAAAGCGGTTCTGACCGGTTACGGCATCGTTGGAATCAGGGTTATTGATATCGTTGTCCGACCCATCCACTTCCGGATTGGAATCAGCCTGACGCATATTCGCATCGTCGCCTCCGAAACGATTGCCCGCATTCACGCCGTCCTGTTGACGAAAGGTCGCCTCGTTAGCCCTCTGAGTTTCTTGCGTTCCTTGGGCTCCGGCTTGCGGATTTCCCTGCGTTTGCTGCCAGGATTGCGCAGCATACGGCGCACAATTCGCGCTCCCATAGAAAGTCGGGTTTGCGTTGCCGCTTGGATTATAAGGCATCGGCCTAGCCTGATATTGGCCTTGCGGCTGACGTGTCTGACCTTGAAACTGACCCCGTTGCGCGTTATTGAAATAAGCGGCCCCACGCTGCTGTTGCGCCTTGTTGGCGAGGCTGTTGATCATAATCAGCAACACCGCCACCGCGACGATGGCCAGCAGAACGCCGATGCCCGGGAAGCAGAACGCAATGACCATAAAAACAATCGGGCCGAGCAATGACCATTGCCAATGCCCGTACACCAGCTCCTCGCCGGAAATCCTGCCGTCTCGGCAATCGGGAAGCAACACCCACGCCGCCGCGTAGAAGGCCGCACCAAAGCCGAAGGCCAACGTAGAGGCGGCAACCACTGCACGGACGAAAACGGGACTCAGCCCGTAACGCACCGCAATACCATCGCAGACCCCAGCAATCCAGCGGTTGTTGCCTCGCATCAGGCCACTGCCGCGAATCCATGCGAAGAAACGGTCGATCTTGTCGTGACTGGGAGGCACGGGATTGTTCATGTTGGTCGGCTGTTGGCGGCCGCTGCCGTATGTGTTGTTGCTCATGGTTCCATTACAGCATTCCGAAACGCTCAAAAGGGTCAGGGAACACCCTGATTTAACCCTGATTTTTATCCGAACGCACCCTGAACCTTGCAAAATCATGCACAATGGAGGTATGAAGTCATCGAATCACCGGCCAGACGACCGACCGCATCAGCCAGCCTACACGTGGAATCAGTATGCACCGGCCAGTGGCTTCCCGGTGACTCCCAGGCTTCGTCTGCCGCTGCTACGCCCGAAAAAGAAACGCGTCTTCTGCGGGGTATGCCGGGGGCTGAGCCTGCATCTGGGCATGCCGGTGGTTTGGATCCGTCTGGCTTTCGTAGCAATGACGTTCCTGTTCGGCGCCGGTATCGCGGCCTATATCTTCTTGTGGGCATTCGTTCCCGCAGGAGATCCGCTTACCGCCGTGCAGCAACAGCGCGAGAACGATTGGCAAGCCGCGCATGCACCATTGTCATATGGCAATGCCAACAATATGGCACCAGGTCAAGCCGGCGATTCAGAAACCGCCAATGCCGACGGGCAACGAACAGCACAACGTTTCTCCTCCCCGTCGAACGCGGCCAACGTCGATACATCCGAAGGCGACGAGGCAGGCAACGGCCCGGAAAACCTTGCCCAGGCATTCAAGAACGCTTCAAAACCCTCGATCATCGCGCTTACCGGCATCGCACTGATTGCACTGGCCGTAATTCTTGAAAACAGTCCGCTGCCCAGCGACCTCACATTCGGCATTTTCATGGCCCTTTGCGGCATCGGTGTGGCCTGGATCCGTTTCAACGCCGAGGACGGACAGATACGGTACCTGCTAATCGGCGTGGCGCTGATGGCTCTGGGCTACTTCATTTGCGCCGATTCCGAGACATTCAGCCACCACCTTCCGTTTTCCGCCGCAATCGCCGGGGTGGCGCTACTGGCAGGGGTGGCGCTGGCCATTATTCCACTTGCCAACCGGTTCATCCACGAACTGAGCCACGAGCACGCACTGAAGGAACGCGAGGAGGAACGCGCCGACATGACGGCCCACCTGCACGACGGCGTGCTGCAGACCCTCGCGCTTATCCAGCTGCACAGCGATGAGCCCAAAACCGTGTTCACGCTAGCCCGCAAGCAGGAACGCGAGCTGCGCCGATGGCTGTATCAGGAACGCATCCCCTCCGACCGATCGGTGAGCTCGGGGCTGAAGGAGATAGCCGCGCATATCGAGGATGAATTCGGCGAGCCGATTGACGTGGTGAGTGTGGGCGACACCCGACCCAGCGCCCAGACCGATGCGCTTTTGAACGCCAGCGAGCAGGCGATGCTCAACGCCGTGCAGCATGGAGCGGAACCGATCTCGGTCTATTGCGAGGTCGGAGCGGCACAGGCCGAGGTCTTCGTGCGCGATCACGGCGACGGGTTCGATCAGAACGCCATTCCGCCGGACCGGCTCGGCATCCGCCAATCCATCATCGGCCGCATCGAGCGTCGCGGAGGCAACGTCAAAATCGTCTCACGTCCGAGCTGGGGCACAGAAGTGCATATGACCATGCCGATACCGAAGGAAAACGGCAGCGCTGATGGCACAACGACAGAAGATAGGCAACCGGAAACAGGAAAACAAAGAAATACAAAATCCGAAAAATAATCATAGATGGTTATCAAGGTTTTTGACAAAGACAAGCGGACATGATTGGCAACAGCGCCAATACAATGGAAACATCTACAGCGAGGGAACATGAACGGCGACAGCTCAAATCAGACCACAAATGGCATTCGTCAAACGAATGGAGACAACGCGCAACACAGCAACGAATCAGACGCAGGCCATCGCGATATCCGCGTGGCCGTGGTCGACGATCATGAGATGTTCCGCGCAGGGGTGATTGCGACGTTGAGCCCGCATTTCACCATCGTCGGTCAGGCGCCCGATGTGGAAGGCTCGGTGGCGATGATTGCTGCCACATTGCCAGACGTAGTGCTGCTCGACGTCCACGTGCCAGGCGGGGAAGGCGGCGGCGGCGCGGAAATACTGCTCAAATCACACCCGCTCTCCCCCGATTCCGCGTTTCTTGCACTCTCCGTCTCCGATTCACCGAAGGACGTCGGCGCGGTCATCCGCGCGGGCGCACGCGGCTATGTCACCAAAACCATCAGCGGCGACGACCTGATTTCCTCGATCATCCAAGTGAACGAAGGATATGCCGTCTTCTCGCCGAAACTGGCCGGATTCGTGCTCTCGACCTTCCAAGGTGCGGGGGCCGCCAAGCACGACGACGAACTCGACAAGCTCACGCAGCGCGAGCAGGAGGTCATGCGCCTCATCGCCCGCGGCTACACCTACAAGGAGATCGCCGCGGAACTGTTCATCTCCATCAAGACGGTGGAGACCCATGTCAGCGCGGTGCTGAAAAAGCTCCAGCTCTCCAACCGCACTGAGCTCACCCGCTGGGCCGCCGATCGCCGGATTGTATGAAAGCGCGGGGCTTCAGACAACTGTTGGAATCACGTTTCGCAGGCTGTCTGCATCTTTAAATTTGACCGATTGGAAACCAAGCTCCCCAATCCTCTTGACAATCTGCTCATTGTTGTTGACAAACAAAGTAGTTCCTGAATCAATACCAAAATGTTCGATGGCGCGACGCACCGGAACCGGATCAGGCAACCGAAGCTTTTCCTCAGACGAAACCACGAAATCACGCAATAAACGAAGTTCGGAGAAACGTTGCAGCGCCAGTTGCAGATGTTTTCTCGTCGTGTTCGCCAGTCCCCATAGACGAATTCCGGCAGCGTCCAAATCTCCCAGCAACTCAGGCATTCCCGGCATCATGCCAACGAACCCGTCCTTTTCATGGTCAAGGTACATCTTAAGTACCCACGCAATGGCCGGCCCGTGGTGTTTATTGTAGGAAGCGAGCACGCGTTCTTCGCTCCACCCGCTTTCAAGCATCGCCAGGTAAAATTCCATTCCCCACTCGTCACACGGATCAAACATCATATCGGCGATGCCTTGAGGATATTGCCCGGTAATCGGCCGCCGCCCGTCCCACTCGATGAGCACCCCATCGAGCCCAAACACCACGTCGGTTATTGATGTTGCCACAACCGTCATACCTCTTTACAAGCCGTCAATCGGAATCCTAACTTCTCTATTCTTATAGACGATTCACACGACCCAGCTAAATAAAACACTCTCTATTCGTTTACCAAACAGAAAATTATTGATATAAATAGAGAATTTTAAACATAATATGATATATAATTTCATATGTTCTCTCTGTTGCATATTTGCCGCTTGACAACCAAACAGCATGCATGTAACCAAATCAAGCTCTTAACGAAGAACAAGGAACGATAATGAACAGAAAGATACTTGCCGCCATAACATCCGTGCTGCTGATTTTCGGCGTTTCGGCCTGTTCCGAATCATCAACAACGAGTAACGATGCCCCGGCTTCAACGTCTTCTTCATCCAAACAAAATGCCGAAGCAAAGAAGAAGGCCGCGGAAAAGAAAAACAGGAAGCCAAAGAAGAGCAGGAACTCAACACCGCCAAAACCGCGTTAAACGACAAAATCGACGAGGCGCGCTCCCTGCTCGACTCCTCGGACAACAACGTCGCAGATCCTCAAACACGTGTTGACCTCACCAATGCCATTAATACCGCCACGGCATTTACCGGCACAAATTCGGCTGAATACAATCAAGCGACTGATTCGTTACAAAAAGCCATGGCTACCGTGACGAACAGCATCAATCAGAAGAGCCAGAATGATGCGGCTGCGGCCCAAGCCGCGCAGCAGGCACAACAGCAGGCCCAGGCACAACAACAGGCTCAACCTCAAAACCAAGGCGGCACAGGCTCACTGTATGCTACCTGCCGTGACGGCTCACAATCCGTATCCCGGCCTGGAGCACCGAACTATCAAGGTATGTGCTCCCACCATGGCGGCATAGCCCAGAAACTGGGGCCACGCTGAAAGGAAGCCCAACCTTCCATCACGAAGACGTTGACAGTAAGTTCAGTGTATTGCAAGGACAGATCTCAAGAATGAGTTATGGCGATTGCTGTCAGGTGGCCCTATCAACCGTCCCCATCACGAAGACGAGCAAATAGACCTTGGTGGCGGAACCACAAGACAGGCTAGATGCTTTCAGATTCCGGAACCCGTTAATATCCGACAGCTTGTCCAGATTGGGTTCTGATTTTTGAATGGGGACTCGGCTCAATGAACGGAGGATTTCCTATTGCCAATTCGAATGCCGTCGATCGAAAACCAAACGGGACCAGGTCTCTCAACTAGCCCCAAAACCTAATTTGCGTAAATTATTGGACAACATCTATACTTACCTTAGTTAGCGATATTTATTATCGCTTAAAAATATTGTTTACTATCAGCAACATCTCAGAGAGAAAAGGTTGACGATGACACGGGAACAGCACAGAAAACGGTTTGGGAAGTGGACTTTACAAGGCATAACAAGCGCAAGTACGGCCATCTTGGCTACGCTCCTGCTTGTTCCAACCTGCGCCCAGGCCGTTGAACCGGCAACGTCAGCTCCCCAAGAGGCAAAGGATTCTACAGCAAGCGCGGAAGTTGCTCGAGATTCGGCACAACATTCGCTGCTGCGAGAAGCACCACAACAAGTAAACGCCCAAGACAGCACACCGTCTGACGTGAGCGTGACACAGGCAAACGCCGATGAATTATTGAAGGTTTTGCTTGCCGACGATTCCCTCGCGGCTTCGAATGTGAAGTTAACGGGTTCCCCTCTTGCGGCTGGAACCTTTGCTCACGGACAAACCACATTGGGAATCGATAATGGTCTCCTCTTTTCCACAGGCGACATCACTGGAGGACATTCGGCGCTAGGCACTCCCGGCGACTCCGACTTGGATACGATTCTTGGCGCCCCAGAGACTCATGATGCGATCTCATTGGAATTCGATTTTGTGCCCAAAGGCTCCACGCTGTCGTTCAACTATGTATTTGGGTCAGAGGAATATCCGGATTACGTGGGAAGCGAATACAATGATACTTTTGCTTTCTTGGTAAATGGCGCGAACGTTGCGTTGATTCCCGGATCGAATAACCCCGTGAGTATCAATACCGTCAACGCCAACGAGAACAGCGGATATTTTATCGATAATTCCAATTCCGCGATAAAACCTCTTCCGGGAACCCAATTCGGAGGACTTACCAAAGTGCTGCCAGTAACAGCTCCAGTGATCAAAGGTAAAACAAACCACATCAAAATCGTGCTTGCTGATGCGAACGACAATATATACAATTCATTTGTCGCGATTCAAAAAAACAGCATGAAATCACTAGGTACCGTGAATGTTCATTATGTAGACCAAGCAGGGAAGCATCTGTCAGACGACGTTGTCCTTACCGGCAATATAGGCGATCCATATACGACTGATAAAAAGAGCTTTAACGGATATGTATTCCAACAAGTGCAAGGCAATGAACACGGGACCTTTGCCAATCAGACGCAGGAAGTGACATATGTCTATTCAGCCGTTCCGACGCCTGTGGGCCAGAGCCAAACGAGCCAAACCAATTCGCTTGCGGATACAGGAACGGTGATACTTCCCGCGCTGAGTCTGATGTCTCTTCTGCTGACAGCCGCCTGTGGAATGCTGGTATGCAAACGTCACAACAGCTAAAAATACCTTCCGTTCGGTTCAGGCTACGGAAAGGCTCCACGCCCGCAAATTAGTTCATTACCTCGGGCACCGGTGAACTGTGCCACTCCAGCCAGCTCCAACCCTCTGAATTCGAAGATGCCGGTAAAGACGCCTAGCAACTACTGCGAAGGGCTACCTGGGGCGGTGACATCGCGTACGGCAGCATGAACGCCGACGACCTGCACGCCGACATGGACGCCATCAACCTTCAACAACGCCTCACCGAACACCTCAGCCAGGATCCGATGAAGATCTTAAACGACTACAACCGCCAGGTCGACACGACCCGCGCCGAAGGGCCGACAATGGCAACAACTAGCGGCATATGCCGTTTAACGGCCATACGAATTCTCGGCTTTTCCTATTGCCCTCCATATAACATTATTCCCTTTATCATTACACCAAAGTCGACAGAATTGCCCGGCATGCGCAGCCTACTAGCAAATCGGCGAACAGGTATCATCTGAATAATCGATATGTGCAGTGATCCAGCGGTCGGTATTGTTCTTGACAACGATTGTGTAGTGCTCACCGACCACTGTCTTCCAATTCTTCTTCACGCCGCGGAAAGACCCGTAGCTAACGCCATCATCGCTCTGAACTTTCACTGTTACGTCAGGGCTGTCACTGCTCACATAGAGAGAGACACCTTCAATCAGCTCAATACGGTTTTTCACATTGAACTGCTTCTCCTGATACGGATAATATATGGCGTCGAACGTATAGTACTTGATAGCCGCAAAAGAAAACCAGAACACAAGCAGCAAAACGGGAACCAGAAGCACAACAATAATCGAGGTCGCCACCTTGTGACGTTTAATGGCGTTTTTTATCATGTGTTTTGCCATAGTCTTTGATTCCTTTGTCAATATCATCGGAATCCCCCTGGTTATCGCCATGGAAATTGAATTTAAAATTGCACAGATCCGACAGTATCTGTGCATCACCTTCCCCGTTATGCAATGTCCCCAATCCGATTCCGACGCTGCTGCCATAGTAGAGTCATAAGATCATGGTAAAAGGAATACCGACAGCTCTACGATAACGGTCTTATGCCGCTTGACAGCAGCTCACAACCCATGCCTTCCCATAACTTTTGGCCATATCTCGAATCCTTTATGTTTTATACTTCAGCTGTAAGTGTCGCATTCATGCACGTTAGCATGAATCCAATTGCCAGTAGCATTCTTGGCAACGAATGTATATGTCGTCCCCGGAGGCACAACGACCTGCAAATGTCCGACACTGTTGAAAGACCGGATTTGACGGCCTTTGTCGTTGTAGATTGCGATCCTTATATCCGCACTGTCATTACATACAGCCGTCAATGTTCCGTCATCACCCGGGTCACCTCGATTCTCTACCTTGGACACCGTCTTCCCCTGATGCGGCCAGTAGGTCGGATCAATCACATCCCACTTCAGCATCAACCCCAAAACCAGAAGCACAACCAGCAGGATTGCGGTAAGAGGAATACCGACGGCCACAATAGCCGCCTTATGCCGCTTAACCCCGATCCAGATTCCATTCTTCTCGCATTGCTTATCATGCATTTCTAATCGTCTCCGACTTTCCACAGATATCCGTGCCACCTTGGCACAGCTACAGCACATACCGGAACGAATCTAGCAGCAAACGCTAGCAACCCAACGGAGAGCATGCATTATCCCAATAATCGACATTGGCACGTATCCAACGGTCATCAGCACACACAGGCGACGCCCCAGTATCCCACATCGGCATGCACCCAGTGGTCGGTGTCGTTCTTGACCACAATCGTGTAACGACCATTAGTGGTGGTTCTGAAAACTTTCTTGACACCACGGAAAGAACCCACATTGGAGCCATCTCCGCTTAGCACCGTGACCGTAACATCCGGACTGCTGCTGCTCACATCGACAGCAACAGCAGACTCATTCTCCTTGAGGTCGACCGTTTCGCTGAACCGTTTCTCTTGGTAGGGGTAATACACCGGGTCAATCACTCTCTGTTGAATAAATTGTCCTAGAACCACAACCACAACCAGCACAATGGCAACAAGAGGAATGCCAATAGCGGTCGAAACGACCTTATGTCGTTTAATGGCGTTTCTTATCTTGCGCTTTGCCATAGTCCTCGATCCCTTCGTCAATATCAGAAGAGTCTCCCGGGTTATCACCGTGGAAATTGAGTTGGAACCTACCTAAATCCGACATCACCTGTGCTCCACCTGCACCGGTATGCAACATTCCCGAACCGATACCTACACTACTTCCGTAGTAACCATAAAGATAGTTCCCAAGGAAATCTGGCGAAGGATAACCTTTGTTTTTCTCATCTTGCGGATTGCCATCCCATCCTCTTGACCAGATGGAATAATTGTCTCTGCCGTAGGTATGAGACTTTAAATCCAATGGATGTCCGGTTTGCACCATGTTGTAAAACTCCGTTAAATCGTTTTTGGACGAAATCTTTGCGACATCATCACCGAGGCCCTGTGCAGCAACACGAATATTGACATGCGTATTATGCAGCACTTTGGAAAGCTTCTTGTCGGCAGCGATGACATCAGGATCGTCAGCTAAACGGTGATATTTATTCTTGCCATACTTCTTTTCGTATTCCTCCTTTGCCTTGTCATATTTCCTTCTGGCCTCGGCATATTCGTCGAAAGCGCTAGGAGCCAGAGAATGTAGCCAGTCTTCGTAGAACTGCTCAATTTTTTGGGCTTTGTCTTCAGGCTTGAGATTCGGATCATCTTGAATCTCCGTGACCTTGACTCTGTAGGAGACAGGAAGAGTATTCGGATCTAGGCCTGATTTCAGTTTGTCACCCCGCAAAGCGTCTAGCCAACTCATATTTACACCGGTCGGGAATATGATTGACCCGTCGGCGTTGGCGCGTGTACTGTTGATAGCCTTCACGCCCCGCATCGCGTCCTTGAACGCCTGCGAGCTGTCCTTGAACAACGGAGCCGTATCGTCAGCGAAAGCCCGAAGCGCAGCCAATTCCTCATCATATTCGGTTTTAAGTTTCTGCAAATTGTGAAGTTGCTTCTGCAGCTTCCCGTAGTCCGTCCCCAAAGCCTTTGCATCCTGCGCTGAAGAGCCAGCGGTTCCCATCGAATTGAGCTTGTCCTGATCCGTCTTAATCTTTTGCTGCACGACATCGATCATATGGTTTGTGTTGTCGAGCTGTTTCTGGACCAAGTCGCCGTCGATGTGGGTGTCGATCGCGCGTATTTGCCCATCGGAGGTGCGGTATGCGTTCAGATCGTTCTGTATGTCTTCGACGGCCTCGTTGAACTTCTGCACCATCGGATCGATATAGGCGACGAACATCAGGCTTCCTGCATTGTATGCTGCACCCTTCAATTTTCCAGAGTTGACGGCATCCACAAGATGACCGCTGCCTTTTGAAAGCCGTCCGAACACCTTGCTGGCACCCTTCAGGTTGGCTTGCAAGGCATTCATCAGGGCGTCCGAGTCACCGGAATCATAGACTACCATCGCGAATCCCTTCTTTTCTTCTTGAGTTCGTCAGCCTCTTCCTCCAGTCGCATCGAAGCGTCCAAACAGTATTTGTTGACTTCATCGCTATGACGTTCCGCCGACTCACGTACGTTTCGTTCAACATCCTCTATGACGGCCAATTGTTCCTGCTTACGTTGCGAAAGAGCAACCCCAGCATTTTCGTATAGTTGCCGCGTTCGCCCTGCAAGCGTCGAGAACTCCTCGACAAACTGCTCATCGCGAGCGTTCTCACGCCAGCGCAGACTTTCCAGATCCTCCTGTTCGGAAGTGATCTGACGAAGACGTTCAGCTCGTTTCAGATCTTCTTCCTCATCATCGGAAGGTTTCGAATGAACGACAGAATTCCTCGAATAATCTCCCATAGCGTTTCACCTCACTTCCATCGCTGTGCAGCGGCTTCGTCTCGTTCCTCGATGACATGCGCGATCTGCGGAAACTTGTTGGCCTGAGACAGAACACAAGAGACTACATCGGAAACGTCACCCATCAACGCGTTGCACAGACTCGCCCCGGCCTTCATAGACGCGACCGTGGCCGACCCCATGGTCACCGACTGGTTCGCGAAACGCGATGCATCAAGACCCGTCAGTTCGCCGATTGCCTCTTGGGCTTCCACAGCACCCGATTTGATTTCCCCTTTGGCCATACCATATCTTCCGATCCATAAACAAAAACAAAAGTTATATCAGACTATCGTATAATAATTATTAGCAATACTTTCGACTAACTCTTTTTTGCACCACTCACTCATAAAAATCAGTCGAACTGCACATCCTCTGCACATCTCCAGACATCCCATTCAACGTTGAGGGTTACAGACGGCAGAGGCATGAAAATTAAACAAGGGTTAAAATGTCTGAGATATCAGGATTGTTTGCAATATCCTCAAAACAAAAGGCTTCAGGCGCTAACCCGAATCCTTTGGCAGCGGGCCGGGCGAGATTCTAGTGAAAGCATGTCCTGTTTCGCGGAAAACATTGACTCTATTGTTTTCCGTCTGTATCCGCTGCACCCTGCATCTCACTCTGTTACATATGTTTCCTCAAGGCTACATACGGATCTACACGACACTCTGAATAATGACAGAACCTACCGGGAATGGTCAAATCGACATCACGAAATCCAACAATCAGTCATCAATATCCAACGGTCGACAATGAGAAGAAATCCGGTTTCCATAGTTTTTGATTATTTGTTCAAAAACTGTTATCGTGATAGCCATGGCAAGACCAAGAAGTTTTGACGAGCAACAGGTGCTCACTCAGTGCGGCGAGGTGTTCCGCCGCCAAGGCTACGAAGCGACTTCGGTCGACGACTTGGTCGCCGCGACCGGATTGAAGCGCGGCAGCCTGTATCAGGCTTTCGGAAGCAAGCAGGGCGTGTTTCTGACTGTTTTACAAAGCGTGTTACAGAACATGCTAGACGACACGTTGCGGGACCTTCCCGCAGACGCTTCCATAGATACGTCCGACGCCGACGAGCCGAAGACGAAGGCCAATCGAACCAGCATAACTTCGGAATCAGGTTTTACCGAAGAGGACAACGGAGAAAAATCATCTGAAATCCAGACCCCTTCGAACAGCATGTTTTCCGACGATGCCCTCACGCTCGTCGCCATCACATGCCTGGAATTGGCACCGCATGATGCAAAAGCAAGAAACATTCTCACAGACTGGTTTTCCCGGCTCGCCCTGCCACAGAAAATACGGTTGGGTGAGGCTCTTGGCCAGTGCCTACTCAAACGGGCCGGAATCGGCACCTCATCAATATATAAACCCGAAGAAACACAAAGACCTCATAAGCAGTGACAATAACCATTATCAGGAGGAAACATGACCGCAAACAGCGAAGAGCCAAAGGATACGGCGATGGGCGGAAGCAAGATCGGCAATGCCGAAATTTCCGACAGAAATACCGACACGGCAAAAGCAAGCAACACCGTGACCGTCGATGACACAACCCTGACGGTAACGGTCAACGGCCTTGACAGGCTATGGTCGTTCACCAAAGGCATGAAGATACCGCTGGCGCATGTGATGGGAGCGACGGTCGATCCCGGGATGCGCCTTGCCAAGCGAGGAGCAATCCGCACGCCCGGACTGTCGACACCCGGCAAGCACGCGGGCACATTCAAATTCGAGGACGGGGACACCGAGTTCTGGAACATCCAGCAACCCGAGCAGCCGCTGGTCATCCAGCTGCGCAACGAGAAGTTCGACCGGCTCATACTGGGTGTGGCCGACCCACGCGACACCGCCGATGCCATCAACAACCTTTTGACGACAACGGAAAGATAAAAAAATAAAATCATCGCAAGGTAAGCTCATCGTACCTCTAAAGGACGAATCTCCACAGATGGGTTATAACTGGATGACGTTGGGGGTTCTATTATCTGTCCGCATCATAAAGTCGGGCAAACAAAGCTCTAGCGAACGGTACCGCACGACAGGAATATTTATATTTCTCTTCTATCGGGCTGCGGGTCGGCATCCGATTCAATTCGGATGCCGACCCTACGGATTTAATCAGAACAATTGCCGGATTATCGATTGCACGAACCCGGTCGCATCTGCGAGAGCCCCGTCATCCAGAACAAGTGAATCGATGATGTTTTGCCGCACCTTGCATGATTCCTTGGCAAGCCGCTCGCCCTTGGCAGTGAGGCTGATGAGCATGGCACGGCCGTCTTCCGGCGAGGGCGCGACCTCGACCAGCCCGCTCCGGCGCATCCGGGCGACGAGACGGCTTGGATGGCCCGATTCCGCGATCAAGTGAGTTGACAAATCCTTCAGACCACATGGCTGAAGGCCCTGCAGAGCCATGAGCGCATCCGCCTGCACGCACGATATGCCCAGCGGCCGCAAGCCCTCGTTGAGACGAGCGTCAAGCCTGTGGTTCAACGCGCGCAGCTCCCGAACAAAATCCAGACAAGCCGAGCTGTCCATAACGGCCTTTCATTTGCACGATTATGATGACACACCGATTATACATGATATGTCACCTAACTGATATGATCGATAAACATGACATATCACCTAATCGATATCGCACAAATAGACGACATGTCATCGAATTATCGACCGAGCATTCATTTTCCACAGACAATGCTCCAACCACGAAAGAACAACCATGAACATCCTCGTCATCCAAGGCTCCCCGGACCCCGCAAGCATGAGCGCCAAACTCGCGCAAGCCTATACCGACAAGGCGAGGCAGGCCGGCCATGACGTCGAGGCCATCGATCTGAGCCACGAACCCAACTTCGACCCGGTCCTGCGATTCGGCTACCGCAGGCACATGGCCGACGAGACGCTGCCCAATCGATGGCAGGAGCAAATCAGGCAAGCCCACCACCTCGCGTTCTTCTTCCCTATCTGGTGGACGGCCGAGCCTTCCATCCTCAAAGGATGGGTCGAACGAGTACTTACCCCACACTTCGCCTACCGCCACGAGCAAGGCAAACTCATGGAGACGGGTCTCCTCGGCGGCAGGACGGCCTCCATCACCACCAGCTGCCAAGGCCCGGCCGCCTATGTGCGAATGCCCGGTGGCGTCATCACCCGCTGGAAGTACTTCATCCTTGGCAACTGCGGCATCAAGCTCATCCACACTGACGTCCTTGGCCGCATGGACTCAACCAAAGACACCCCGAAACGCAGAGAAGCCTTCGAACGCAGAGTACTCGCCAATATGCCAAAAGCTTGCTAGACCAAAAGAATACTCCGAATAAAGAACGCCAAACCCGCTGCCACCATTGGCTTTTCGGCAAAACAAAAGGGTTCCGAGCACATGCTCGGAACCCCGTTTGCGGACAGGGCGAGATTCGAACTCGCGGAGGATTGCTCCTCAACGGTTTTCAAGACCGTCTCTTTCGACCGCTCAGACACCTGTCCATGCTGCGCATCCGGCTTGCACCGCAAACGCAACGAATGGAATTATAGCAACCGCCCACAGACAGCAGGCGCGTCACCAAAAACGCAACGGATCACGCCTCCCACTTGGTGGGCTCGATGACCTCGCGGCCGCCCATGTAGGGGCGCATGGCCTTCGGAATCTCGATGGACCCGTCCTTCTGCTGATGGTTTTCAAGGATGGCGACGAGCCAACGGGTGGTGGCCAGCGTGCCGTTGAGCGTGGCGACGGCGCGGGTGGAGCCGTCTTCGCAACGTTCGCGGATGTTCAGGCGACGGGCCTGATATTCGGTGCAGTTCGAGGTGGAGGTGAGCTCGCGGTAACGGCCCTGCGTCGGCACCCAGGCCTCGTTGTCGAACTTACGCGCGGCGGAGGAACCAAGATCGCCAGCGGCGGTATCGATGGTGCGATAGGGCACCTCGACCTTGGCCAGCATCTGCTCTTCCATGCCGAGCAGCTGCTGGTGCATGGCGCGGGAGTCCTCCTGCTTGCAGTAGACGAACATCTCCACCTTGTCGAACTGGTGGACGCGGATGATGCCGGAGGTATCCTTGCCCGCGGCCCCGGCCTCGCGGCGGTAGCAGCTCGACCAGCCGGTGTACTTCAACGGCCCGTCAGACAAATCAAGGATCTCGTTTTCGTGCATGCCCGCGAGCGCCACTTCCGAGGTGCCCACCAGGTACTGGTCATCGGGTTCGCGCAGGCGGTAGATCTCGTCTGCGTGCGAGTTCAGGAAGCCGGTTCCGGCCATGACCTCGGGACGCACCAGCGTCGGGGTGATGGCGAGCGTGAAGCCGTTCTCCTCGGCCTGGTCGACGGCCATGGTGAGCATCGCGATCTGCATGCGGGCCACAGCGCCGCGCAGGAAGTAGAAACGCGAACCGGAGACCTTGACACCACGGCGCATGTCGATGCCTGCCACGCCGACGCCCAACGTCAGGTGGTCCTTGGGCTCGAAGCCCTCGGCCTTGAAGTCGCGCGGCGTGCCGACCTTCTTGACCACCACGTAATCATCCTCGCCGCCTTCGGGCGCTTCGGGCTCGACGATGTTGGAGAACTGCCACATGGCCTTGGTATAGGCCGCGGAGGCGTCATCCGACGTCTTCTTGTATTGCGCGACCTTGCCCGCCAAATCCTTGGTCTGCGCAATGAGTGCGGCCTTTTCGTCGCCGGTGGCCGAAGCGACCTTCTTGCCCATGGCCTTCTGGCTGGCACGCGCCTCTTCGTACGATTTCAGTGCGGCGCGACGGGTTTCGTCCTGCTTCAAAACCTCGTCGACGAGTTCGACGGATTCTCCGCGCTTGCGCTGGGAATCGCGCACGACGTCGGGATGTTCACGAATAAATTGGATATCTAGCATATCCTCAAGCCTACTTCCGTAAAAGGACACCTACGGGCGGATCGCGGCCCGTCTATAAGCGCCGGTATTGATGTTTTTATTTATTGAAATTACCTCTATCGATTATCGCCCGATCACCGCCTTTGTTTTGGAATCAAAGTCGGAGCAAGACAAAGAACAATCAGACAATCGACTTATAGGAACAGCCCAACGATGTTGTAGAAAATCGCGCTGACCGCAATGACGCCGACGACCACGATGAACACGTTGCTGATCTTGCGGGAGTACTGCCTGAGCGCCGGCACCTTGTGTACGCCGTACATCGGCAGCAACAGAAGGATGAAGGCAATCAGCGGACCGGCCATGGTCTCGATCATACCGATGGCCGAGGGGTTGGCCCAGGCCACGAACCAGCAGGCGAAGAACATCAAAACGCTGACGATGACGTTGAGCTTTTTGCGCTCGACCACCACACCTTTGGCGTGCGCGACCTTGCGGATGATGCCGCCAAGCCCTTCCTCAACGCCCAGATAATGGCCGAGGAACGCCTTGAAGATGCAGACGAACGCGGTAATCGAGGCAATCCACGAGATGGCCGGGGTGCCCAGCATATTGGCGAGATAGCTCAAAATGGAGACGTTCTGCGCCTTGGCCTGCGCCAAATCGCCGGGGGTGAGCGCCAGATCGCTGCTTAAGACGAAGAAGAGCACGACGGTGACCATCATGGGCTCCCCGACCTTCAAAATCCTGCCGATCTTGTCGTCGGAATATTTGCCGTACCGTCTGCGCACGTTGACGGAGAAGGACGAGACGATGGCGGAATGATCGAAGGTCAGCACGATAACGGGGACAAGCAGCCACAGATCAAGCAGAAGGGTGCCGAAATCAAAACTGCCGGCGGCGTTACGCGGGATACTGGTCAGCATGGAAGGGTTCCAGCGAGGGATGAGGTAGAGCGCGAAAATCACCAGCACTGCGATGACCGGCCAGGTCAGCCAGCTCATCACACGGGTCACGGCGCGGGTGCCGCAGGCCACGATGAGAATCAAAACCGCGACGAGCACGAGGGAAAGCAGCCAGCGCGGCGGGGCGGGCACATGCAGCTGGTTGACGATGAAGCTTTCGGCCGTATTGGTGATGGAGACCGAATACATCAGCAGGATGACCAGCACCTCGACGAAGTAGATGACGGTGAAGACCATGCCGAAACCGAAGCCGAAATGCTGCTCGACCACGTCGGTGATGTCGTCATCGGGGTTACGGGCCGAAAGCACGAACCGGCACATCGCCCGGTGTGCGAAATAGGCCAGCGGATAGGCCATCAGCAGCATGAGCACGATGCCGACCACGCCCGCCCCACCGGCGTCGATCGGCAGAAACAGGACGCCGGCACCAATGGCGGTGCCGAAAAGACTCAGCATCCAACGCACGTCCTGGCCGTGCCATTTGAGCGCAGAGACCCTGTCGGCCTTATCATCCTTGTTCGTTGTCCACTCTTTTCCGGCTGCATCGACTTGCGCGCTATCCGTCTGTTTTTGTGGTTGCCCTTCTTCACTCGTCATGAATCCACTTTCCCTCATGTTTTGTCGGAATTTTTAAAACCGCTTCGAATGGGTCACCGCCCTTTGCGAAGCAAAACACCACACGTTACGGGCAGATCATGCCGTTTCGATAATGCAATATTTGAATTTTGCGAAACCTGATAAATCAATCCGAAATATCGCTGCAAACGACGGTCGACGACGAATACGATCGACGAATCGAAGCGAGAATGCTGGTATTCAGGGCAATCAAGGAGCGGCACACGGCATTGGCCATGACGCCTGTTTCCATTCCTTTATCCAGCATGTTTCCCAAGTATATTGAAGCCGGTCCACGGCCGATCACCCGATGACAAATAATGAGACGGCATTGTTTCGTTTATGTTTCCTCGCGGCGCATCCGTTCTGCCGCCTCGGCGCCGGAATGCCGTCGTGCCTCCGTGCCGGCAGCCAACAACCAATCATCCCGATCGAACACCAACCGAAGCAAGCCACGACGGGCCAACGTGCAGGCTTCGTTCATCTTTTTCAACCGCAGGCGCAACGTCAATGTATTGCGACACAATAGGACCATGTCTCGAACTGTGCTTTTCATCGTCATCGCCGTGGTTGCGGTATGCGTTCTCACCGTTGCCGCCGCGCTGGCATGGCGCTCCTGGTGGCGCTGGCGAAGGGTGCAGAGATTCAATAAGCGCGACGATGACCAGGTCCGTTACGCCTTCATCATCAATCCCTCGAAACCCCAGGCCGCACGCTCACGCCTGCACATCGAGGAATTCTGCAAAGACCACAACATCACCGAGATCGAATTCATCGAAACGACGCTTCAACGCGACGGGCGGGTTTGCGCGTTGGAGGCGCTTGAACATGGCGCCGACGTCCTGGTGGCGGTGGGCGGCGACGGCACCGTGCGCACCGTCGCGAGCGCCGTAAGCGGTACGGGGCACACCTTGGGCATCATCCCCATCGGCACCGGCAACCTCTTCGCACGCAACATGGGCATCCCGGTCGACGACATCAACGCGGCCCTGGCCATCGCTACTTCGCACGGCGAGCGGATGGTCGACATGGGACGTATGGCGCTGCTCGACAGGCCCGACGAGGACCACGCCCACGCATTCCTCATCATCGCGGGCATCGGTTTCGACGCCGATATGATCAGCGACACCGATCCGGAACTGAAGAAAAGCATCAGCTGGCTCGCCTATTTCTCCGGCGGCATGAAGCACCTGTTCGCTCCGAAATACCGCGGTGCCGTCGCCGTTACCAGCGCCGACGGCAGCTCACACACCATCGGCGAGTTGCATTTCCGCACGTTCATGGCCGGCAATTGCGGGCAGATCCCCGTATTCTCGCTGATGCCGGACGCCTCGTTCGACGATGGCCTGCTCGATTTCGAAGTCATCGACACTTCAGGCGGTCTTCTCGGATGGATGAACCTCTTCGGCGACGTGATGCACCAGACCATCACCGGACGTGCGCAGCAAAGCCCGCTTTCCACCAATTCGACCATGGAACAGATCCAAGGGGTCAAGGCAGAAATCAAGCTCGAAAAGCCCGCGCTGGCGCAAGTCGACGGCGATATGCTCGGCGCAACCAGCCATATCCGTTTCAGTGTCGAGCCCAAGTCGCTGCGTGTACGCGTTCCGGCCAAGGCCGAACTCGAACAATAATTTCTACTTCGCGTAACCGGTCAGTTCCAGCTTCCTGGAGACGTACTCGCCGATATACACGCCGTTGGTGCCGTCGTAGCCCTGCTTTTTGACCTCGTTTTCAAGCCAGTCCTTGTCGTGGCCGATGGCTTCCAGCACGTCCGTGTCGACCTGCCCGTCGACGATCAGCGGCAGTCGCAGCGTCTCGTCGCCATAGCAGATGACCGTCAGCTGGCCGTTCTGCTCGAAGTAGGCCTTCAGGACCTTGGAGATCTCGTAGACACCCTGCGCGCGCAATTTGAGCATCAGGTCGCTGGCCGAAACGCCTTTGCGCATGCAGGTGGCGACGTCGACCTTGCCGTGCGAGATGAGCATAACCGGGCTGCCGTCGATGAGTTTCTTGATCGGTCGGCTGTTCTCCTTGCCGAACTTGATGAGCATACACAGCAGCATCCACGTGATCAGCACGAAGACGAACTGAAGCACAGTGATCTGCTCGTTGTAGATCACGCCGCCGATGATGGCGCCGAGCACGTAGTTCTGGATCTGGTCCATGGCGCTGGTGGGCGCGAGGTTGGACTTGCCGAAAAGATTGATGTGGACGATCAGAAAGGCGATGCCCACGACGAGTTTGACGATGAGTGTGGTGCTAATGAGCATGATGACTCCTTTTTCTGAAGCAGACAATGAACGATAGGCTTGCCGTGCGCTAACGGCGCGATACTGCTGCTAAGTGGTCACAGCTGGTGCAAAGTGGTCATTTCACCCTCTCAAAATGACCACTTTGCACCAGTATCGACCACTTTGTGCCACAGCATGACGGATATACGTTCACTTTTCTTCCTTGACGTCGGTGAGCATGTGGGTTTCGGTGAGTTTGTAAGCGGTATAGTCCGTGTTGAGGTTGACCGTATAGTACTTGTCGCCGATTTTGACGATGACGTCCTGGTTCAGGTATTTCGAATTGACCAGCACATCATCCTGCGAAACGTGCCGCTCCTTGGCGACGTGTGTCACAAAACTGACCATCTGCTCGCTTTTCGCGCTGGCCGTCTCGCTTTGCCGGAATTGCGTATAGCCGCTGCCGAGCACCAGCACCACCAGCAGCAACGCGATGATGCCCAAGTCGCGGTATTTCGTTTTGAGCCGGTGCCGCAGATACAACACGAAGAACGCGACCAGCGCCACGCACAACGCGATGATGACGACGAATCGGATGACCTGATTGATGCCGTGCTGGTTCTGCAGGTAATTGATACCGTAAAATGTCATGGAAACGCCTCAAACATAGGTTGATAGGTTATTTCTCCCGCTTCATCGTAGTGCGTCGCAATACGTAACGTCCCTTTTGGTGCTTACAGAAGAATTTATATGACATTTTCCAGCACGCTGACCGCTATAGGCACCAAATCGCCTAGCAATGACCCGCTCGTTTCGCTTCGCATTTCCAACAATGTTTATTGCCAATCTACAGATCAGTGTCGGAAACCATGTATAAAAAGAAGTCAACATTCGTTTGCCGGCACCGATGGGTCGCGCAACCTCACAACGCCGGTGTGTGATTGATTGTGACAGCGCACAAAATCCACGCTTTCGCCGCATGACTGTGGCACAATGGAGGCATGGTTGCAAATAATGCGGGCAAACCCGCCACACAAGCCGACCTCATCGACGTCAACGAGGTCATCGGCAAATATTATGACGCCATCCCCGACCCGGCCGACCCGGCACAGCGCGTCTCCTTCGGCACCTCCGGACACCGCGGCTCATCGCTGAAGACCTCGTTCAACGAGGCGCACATCGTCGCGATCAGCCAGGCCATCGCCGAATACCGCAAGCAGGCCAACGTCACCGGGCCGCTCTATCTCGGCCGCGACACGCATGCGCTTTCCGGCCCCGCGATGAAGACAGCCATCGAAGTGCTCGTCGCCAACGGCGTAACCGTGCGTATCGATTCGCGCAACGACTTCGTGCCCACCCCGGTCGTCTCGCACGCCATCCTCACCCACAACCGCGCCGCCGACGGCTCACAGCGCTTCGAAGGCGAGGGCCTGGCAGACGGCATCGTGGTGACCCCTTCGCACAACCCGCCCACCGACGGCGGTTTCAAGTACGATCCGGTCACCGGCGGTCCGGCCCCGGCCGAAGCGACCGAAGCCATCGCCAACCGCGCCAACGAGCTCTTAGGCCACTTCCGTGATGTCAAGCGTGTGCCCTACAACGAGGCCATCAAGTCCCCGCTGGTCGAACGCTTTGATTACCGCGACCATTACGTTTCCGATTTGGGTGACGTCATCGATTTCGACGCCATCCGCTCCTCCGGCGTGCGCCTGGGGATCGACCCGCTGGGCGGCGCGAGCGTGAACTATTGGCCGCTGATCAACGAGAAGTACGGTCTCGATATCGGCGTGGTGCGCCCCGAAGTCGACCCGACCTGGCGGTTCATGACCATCGACCACGACGGCAAGATCCGTATGGATCCGAGCTCGCAGTATGCGATGAAGGGCCTGGTCGACGAACTCAACGCCGGAGCTTGGAGCAAGTACGACCTCGTGGGCGGCACCGACCCCGACGCCGACCGCCACGGCATCGTCTGCCCCGACTGGGGGGTCATGAACCCGAACCACTACCTCGCCGTGTGCATCGCCTATCTCTTCGGCGGCGCACGCCCGGGCTGGCCCAACGGCACGGGCATCGGCAAGACGCTCGTCTCCTCCTCACTGATCGACCGCGTGGCCGCCTCCATCGGTGCGCCGCTGGTCGAGGTGCCGGTCGGCTTCAAATGGTTCGTCGACCCGCTCTTCACCGGCAAGGTCGCCTTCGGCGGCGAGGAAAGCAGCGGCATGAGCTTCCTGCGTCGCGACGGCCGCGTATGGACCACCGACAAGGACGGCATCATCCCCGACCTGCTGGCCGCGGAGATCACCGCCCAAACCGGCAAGAACCCGGCCCAACTGCATCAGGAGCAGGTCGCGCAGTTCGGCGAAAGCTGGTACAAGCGCGTCGACACCCCGACCACGCTCGAACAGAAGCAGAAGTTCGCGGCCTTGACCCCGCAATCCGTGTCCGCCACGACATTGGCCGGCGAGGACATCACCGCCAAGCTCACGCAAGCGCCCGGCAACGACGCGCCGATCGGCGGCATCAAGGTGACCACCAAGAACAACTGGTTCGCCGCCCGCCCCTCCGGCACCGAGAACATCTACAAGATCTATGCCGAATCGTTCGTCTCCCCCGAGGCGCTCGACAAGGTCCTCGCCGAAGCCACCGACGTGGTCGACAAGGCGTTGGGCGAATAGCAAGCGGCACGAAGGCCGGCCGATAGTGCAACAGGAACGTCAGCGGTTCCGCGATTGTCGAAAGCACTTTCGACTGGTCTTTGCAGCATCCGCCCCGATTTCGCCGCCGCAACGTAATCTTAGAGATATGACTATTACGGTTTCTACGGACGGCAGCGCGCTTGGCAACCCCAATGGGCCGATGGGCTGGGCTTGGGCCGATCACGCGGCAAATGCGGCACGGACGAACGGGCACCAGCACGATGGGGACAGCGACGCGGGTGGCGCCACCAACGGCACCAACCAGATCGGCGAGCTGTGCGCGGTGCTCGAGGCGCTGCGGGCACACCGTGGAGCGGAACCGCTGACCATCGAGACCGATTCGCAGTATGCCATCAACTGCTCGACCACCTGGGTCAAGGGCTGGAAAAAGAACGGCTGGAAGAACTCACAGAAAAAACCGGTGAAGAACGCGCCGCTCATCAAAGCCATCGACGCCGAAATCGCACGCCGCGAAGGACCGGTGAAGTTCGTCTGGGTCAAGGGGCACAACGGCAATCCCGGCAACGAAAAAGTCGACGATCTCGCCCACACCTATTCCGGCGATGCACGTAGCGGAGTCAAAGACGGCTATCTGCCGCTGGAAGGCTGGCAGTCGCTGCTCGCTTCCACTTACGCCAAGGGAGTGGATATTCCCGCCGACGCGAAAATGCTCATCGAAGGCAAAATCACCGAGGAACAGTATCATCTCGGACGAGGGGCTGAGTCGGGCGATGAAGACAACGATAATTGGGACGATTCCGAAGACACCGAAAACACAACGCCGAACCGCAATGAACCGAACGGAAAGCAAATCGCAGGTGATGGAAGAGCCGCAAAGCAAACCTCCCACAAACCGACACTGGCCGAACGACTTGCGGAACCTGAAGGTGTGCCCGAATACGATTTCAGCGATCGCAAGCCAATAGTCGCGCATCATCGCGCAGCCGAGAGCGACAAACCCTCGGATGGCGACGATCGCCGGAGCGAAGACAATCATCGTGCAGGCGAATCCCCAACCATCGGCCGGACGGTGCGTTCCCATCCGGATTTCGGCGCGTCCCCGGTCGGCGATGACATCACCATTCCCGCCGACAGAAGCGATGGCATCGTTGGGCAAACCGAACCGCCTGCCGTGAATCCCACTTCCGTATCCGAGCAACCGACGGCTGACACCATTGCAGAGAGCAATGAAACGGACAGGGCGAGCGCGACACCAGACAGCGGACGCAAAAACGATTCCACCGACGACGATGCTGACAGCAAGGTGACAAACGACGTATCCGCTGATTGCGCAAATACACAGGAATCCGGACAGGCAAACAATGACGCGACGACCGCCATTGCACCAAAACCGCCGGAAACCTCCGGTAAGCCTGAGCCGAAGCAGGCCGTGCAGGCAGAAACAAATCCAACACCTTCATATCTGCCCAGCGGCCTGAGCGTAAGCGGTACGTTGCGCTTTTCCCCGCCCCGCAGACCAGCCCGACATACAACGGTCGGCCGCGACACATCCGCGGCGTCATCGCAATTGACGGATACGTGGCCGGAAACGGTGCAATCACGCTGAACAATGTCCCGTTCCTCATCATGAACGAGAATCACAAAAAGTGACAAAAACAAACAAAACATGAACAAGAGCAAAAGTATCGGAACACCGATACTATGGAAAGTGACGCTCGTCACTACATGACGAAGCCAGACCTGTTAAAAGGAGTATCAATGGACAGGGAACAACAAGACGCGCTTAAGAAGGCAGCCGGCATCGAAGGTGCCAAGTTCATCAAGGACGGTATGATCGCAGGTCTCGGCACCGGTTCGACCGTACGTTTTCTGGTCGATGAGCTCGGCCGCCGCACGCAGGAGGAAGGCCTCAAGTTCACCGGCGTGACGACTTCGCGCCGCACCGCCAGGCAGGCCGAGGGCTACGGCATCAAGATCGTCGACATCGACGACGTGGACCACATCGACCTCGCCATCGACGGAGCCGACGAAGTGGACAAGAACTTCAACGGCATCAAGGGTGGCGGCGCGGCCCTGCTCTGGGAGAAGATCGTCAACGAGAACGCCAACTACAACATCTGGATCGTCGATGCCTCCAAGGTGGTCGACACCATCGGTGCGTTCCCGCTGCCCGTCGAGGTCATCCCCTACGGCTCCGCACACGTCATCAAGAAGTTCGAGGACAAGGGCTACAAGCCGGTGCTGCGCAAGAACGCCGACGGCACCGAGGTGCGCACCGACGAGAACAACTACGTCGTCGACCTGCACCTCGAGCGCATCGACCATCCGCAGGATCTCGCCGAGGACCTCATCAACACGGTCGGCGTGGTGGAGCATGGCCTCTTCCTCAACCGCGTGGACAAGGTCATCGTCGGCAACCCCAACGGTCCGCGTGTGCTGACCGTTTCCGAGAACTGAGTTCGATAAAGCCTCGGCCGACTTCGGCCGATCTGGTCCGATAAACAACAACCGGCACGCAATTTGCTTGATTCGCATTGCGTGCCGGTTTTGTATTTCCACCTCGTCAGACCGTATTCATACCTGCTGACGGGGAATATGCGCTCAATATGACGCTCAGATTGATTCATCGTCGCGGCTAGCGCATAATCCGAAAGGAAAGGCTAAACGCGACACTCAGACTCACTCAGTGTCGCGTTTAGCGCATGTCTCAGTTGTTCCCCGCTACTTGAGCGCCTCAACCGCCTTGCGAGCGGCATCATAATCGGGCTCGGTGCCGATTTCGGGCACCTGCTGCGCGTAAGCGACGTTACCGTCCCGGTCAACGACGACCACAGCGCGGGAAAGCAGCCCCTTCATGCCGCCGTCGGCGATGGTGACGCCAAAATCCTCGCCGAACGAGGAGCGGAACGCAGAACCGGTGATGACGTTCTTGATACCCTCCGCGCCGCAGAAGCGCCCCTGAGCGAACGGAAGATCCTTGGAGACGCAGACCACGACGGTGTCTTCAAGCTCATCGGCCATCTGATTGAACTTGCGCACCGACATCGAGCAGACATCCGTATCGACGGACGGAAAGATGTTGATGACGACCTTTTTGCCGGCGAACTTGGACGAGTCGAAATCGTTCAGGTCGCCGTCAGCGAGGGTGAAAGCCGGGGCCTTGGATCCGACGGCCGGGAGATTTCCTACAGTGTTGGTGGCCACGCCACCCAAAGTTATTTGTGTCATGCTTTCATGGTTCCACGGCAAAGGCCGGTACGCCAGTCTTTTGCGCTCTATGCCAAGCGTCCGGCATTATCTGACGCGATTGCGACACCCGCACGGACAATGCCTGCGAAAAGAAAAAAACAACAAGGCCCGGAGCCGAACGACCCCGAGCCTTGCACGAAAAGCTTTACTACTACTTGCGCTGATGACGAGTCTTACGCAGCAGTTTGCGGTGCTTCTTCTTGCTCATCCGCTTGCGGCGCTTCTTGATGACAGAACCCATCTGAAGCCTCCAATCCTTGACTATAAGTTTGCAACTTTACCTATGTTACTCGCTCTTGCCGACTTAAAACGCCATGGAGCCAATTTTCGGCAATCGCGCACAAATCACGCAACGAACAAATTACATCGAACGTTCAACACGATGGTTGCGAGAAATCGGTTTAGAGCGGGAATTTCGAATAGAACCGCTGAATCGAGGCCTTGGGGCCTGTGGCCTGAAAGACAACGGTATCGTTCTGCCAGACCGCCGTCGCGGTCTTGCTCTTGTCGCTGTCGGCTTTGACCACATATTTGCCCGTGGCATTGCCGGAAACCTTGACATCGCCACTGGCCAGATCCGTGCCTTTGAGCGCATCGGTCAGCGTGTCATATTGCGTTTTCGCCGTATCATTGCCAGACCACTGAGCCACCACAAGCGTGACGTCCTTGGCTATGTTCCCTGTCGAATACGTGAGCGTGTACTCCTCCAGCGGCGAAGCCGATGTCCAATTGGCGCTGGGAGCGGCTTCTGTACGCGCAAAATTGACAACGGTATCGGGCATCGCCTTCAACAGCGGCGTGGCGTCCTGCGGCAGTTCCTTGGCCTTGATACTCGGCGTGGTCGGCTCCGGCTTGGCGGCCGTCGTTATCTGCTGCTGCTTCTGTTCCTCGCCGGCACCTTTGTTCATCGCCCAGCCCGGCCATACAAACGCGGAAAGCAAGGCTAGTACTATTACCACCGCGGCCGCGACCACAACGGCGATCAATTTGCCATGAGAAGAAGAGGGATACCTTTGTTGAGTTGACATAGCCGTAATTATTTCACAGTGTACTGACGCTGTCGTTATCAGACAGACTGTCTCGTCTCGCTTGAATTACAACGTTTTAAGGGTAAACAGAACATTCGTGTCTGCCGACCGCCCGCGTCAAAACCTTGAAAGGACTTGCCCTTGTCGGCAAAATTGGCTAGCGTCGGCATCATGGCAAAGAATGCGACACAGTATGTCTGCTCGGAGTGCGGATGGAACGGCGTGAAATGGTACGGGCGCTGTCCAGAATGCGGCGCGTGGGGCACCATCGAGGAATTCCACGAGGCACGTCCGGCCGCCGCATCACGCACGGCTGCGCCCGGACGCACCTCACGCACACAGGCCAGCTCCGCCGTCATCGCGGGCAGTGCCGCGGCCAAGCCGATCACCGAAATCTCGACTGAAGGCGCGAAGCGCATCCCCACAGGCTTCGGCGAATTCGACCGCGTGCTCGGCGGCGGCATCGTACCGGGGTCGGTCGTACTGGTCGCCGGCGAACCGGGCATCGGCAAGTCGACGCTGCTGCTCGAAACGGCCGGAAACGTGGCACGCGGCAACTCCAAGAAATCCGTTCTTTATATATCCGGTGAGGAATCGCAGGCACAGGTGCGCATGCGGGCCTCGCGCATCAACGCGCTTGAAAGCAATCTGCTGCTCGCCTCCACCACCGACCTGGCGACCGTACTTGGTCTGATCGAACAGGAGAAGCCAAGCCTCGCCATCGTGGATTCGGCGCAGACCATCGTCTCGCAGGACGTCGATGGCATCTCCGGCGGCTCCACGCAGGTACGTGAGGTTGCCAGCGCCCTGATTGACACCGCCAAAACGCTCGACATCCCGGTCATGCTGGTCGGCCACGTCACCAAGGATGGATCGATCGCCGGCCCGCGCACGCTCGAGCATCTGGTCGACGTGGTCTGCCAGTTCGAGGGCGATCGCGTCACCGCGCTACGCCTGTTGCACGCTGCCAAGAACCGTTTCGGCCCAACCGACGAGGTGGGCTGTTTCGACATGAGCGGCGAGGGCATCGAAGAGGTCAGCGACCCCTCCGGCCTGTTCCTTTCGACCGAAGATGCACCGGTGGAAGGCACGTGCGTCACGTTCACGCTCGACGGCCACCGCAGCCTGCCGATCGAGGTGCAGGCGCTGGTCACCAAATCCGTTTTGCCGACGCCGCGCCGCAACACCAACGGCATCGATTCGAATCGTCTGGCCATGCTTTCGGCAGTACTGTACCGCCACGGCCGCGTGAATCTTCTGGCCAATGACCTCTACGTTTCCACCATCGCCGGCGGTCTGGCGAAAGAACCGGCCTGCGATCTCGCCATCGTCGCCGCATTGGCGAGCGCCGCCACCAGCAAACCCATCGCCCGCACCACCTGTGCAATGGGAGAGATATCACTCACCGGCCAGGTACGCCCCGTCCCCCAGCTGAGCCATCGCCTGAACGAGGCCGCACGCCTGGGCTTCACCCGCGCTGTGGTGCCCACCAACCGCAGCCGCCGCAAACTCAAAGCCGTCAAGGGCTTGGAAATCATCGAGGTCTCGTCCCTGCGCGATGCCCTCGATGCGCTAGGCGTTTCCAAAGGAAGATAGTCTCAGCGGTTTTCAAAAGCCGGAACAACACCAATGGCGACTTCGCCGGGCACGGCACAAGAGTTCGCGAAATCCTGATACGGCAAGGACCATCGGCGAAAATCCTTGACGTTTCCATGCGCTTCCGCCCTGTAACAAGACAAGAAAATATAGGACCCTCCGGCTTTTGCCACGCTTCATGCCAAGGCAAATTGCTAGAATCGTCTCAAACGGCAAATTGGAATTGAACCATATGAGTGAAGCCTTCAACAGGCTCCACTCGACTTCCGCAAAGGACAAGGCAATGAGCGTCGCATTTGAGGATATGAGCGAATATGCACAGCAGATGGTCAAGAGTCTGGGACTTGAGGCACATCCCGAGGGAGGCTGGTACCGGCAGACCTGGCTGAGCTTGCAGGCCGCGGCGGGGTCGGCGACGAAACAGGCCGCGGAACGCGGAGACGCACAGCGCGGCATCGGCGCTACAGGCGCATCGATGGATTCCGACGCTACCGGCATCACCATCACACCGGCGGATTCCGATGACACCTATGCGGCAACCGAGGCCGACCTGGAATCGATGAAGGCAACCGAGGGCCGGCCTTGGGCCTCGCTGATCTATTTTCTTTTGGCACAGGGTGATGCGAGCGCCTGGCACAAGGTGGATGCCACGGAAATCTGGCTCTGGCACGGACCGGCCACCGTCGGCCTTGAGCTGGGCGGATACGGCGACGCCCCGGCCGACGAATCCGGACGTACGCTATATACGCTCGGGCAGGCAATGGCATCGGTCAATCCGGCTGCGACCGGCACCACGCCCCAGGCCAATGCGCCAGCATCCGATGCCTCATCGGCACCAATCGGCCAAGTGGTCATCCCCGAAGGCTGCTGGCAGCGCACCGTGCCCGGCAAAGGCGACGCACTGGTCTCCTGCGTGGTAAGCCCCGGCTTCACCTTCGACGGCTTCACACTCGAATAGGACGAAAATGAACATTGTCAATCATCCCTACCGTGATTTCGCTTCATGGGCACAAACGTTTTCACAGCACACCAATCAATCGTTGGCCGGGGCAAGCCTGGTGATTGACGAGTCGCACGACAAAAACAAGAAAGACAACGCCCTGCTTCGCAGTCAAGCCGCGGCTTGGGGCATGAACGTCGTCAAAGGCGACACCACGAGAGACGATATCCCATTCGCCTATCCATATGTTCCAGCCTCCGGAATCCATGAGTATGACGATGGTGCAGGAAACACCGCGCCTTTTAAGGACATGCGCAAGGTCAGTGGACTTGACGCGATGGACTACGCGCAAGAACACATGCCGGTCACACACAAACTGATGGAGCGGCTCGCCAAGACTGTCGATTTCCATGGCATCCGCATCGCCACCTGCCTGATTCTCGAGCCCAAAACCGCCGTGCTGCTGCGTGAGCTCAAGGCAGTGGGGGCGCAGGTCGGCGTGTGCTGCGAACCCGGAGGGGTGGACGAACGAGTGGCCGAACAACTGCGTGCCGAAGACATCACGGTGGAAGCCAAAAACGACTGGACCTCCGCCCAGTACCACGACGGCGCGCTACGGCTTCTGGACACGCTCAAGCCGAACATCATCATCGACGACGGCGCCAGCTTCGCCCGTCTCGCCGCCCGCGAGCGCCCGGAAATCGTCAGGAACCTCATCGGCGTGGCCGAGGAGACGACCAGTGGCGTCCGCGCGTTCCAGGCCATGCAGGGCGACGACGCGCTGCCTTACCCCGTCGTCGCCGTCAACGACAGCGCACTCAAGACCGAGTTCGACAATGCCCACGGCACCGGCGAGACCTGCGTGACCACCATCCAGGAAATCCTCGGCACGCAATGGTTTGCAGGCAAGAATCTCACCGTCATCGGCTACGGGCCGGTCGGACGCGGCTTCGCCCTGCGCGTACGGGCGCTCGGCGCACACGTCACCATCTGCGACACCGATCCGGTGGCCTGTCTTAAGGCGGTATTCGAAGGTTTTCCCACCACCGATATCAGCGAGGCGCTGCCAGACACCGACATGGCCGTCTCCGCTACCGGCGTGCGGCACACGCTTGCGCTCGAACACTTGCATTTGATGAAGCCGAACGCCGTGCTTGCCGTTATCGGCGGCATCGCCGACGAAATCGCGCTGGACGATATCCCCTCGTTCCATCACCAGCCCGGAAATAGCATCACCACAATCAGCGTTCCCGACGGTCCTGAACTCCGGCTGCTTGCACAAGGTGACGGCGTCAATTACACGGCCGGCGGTGGCAATCCCATCGAGATCATGGATCTGAGCTTCGCCGTCCAGCTGAGCGCGGTCGCCCATCTCATCGGCAACCGAGGGAATCTGCCGAACCAAATCATCCGCCTCGATGCCGCCACCGACCGTGAAATCGCCAGTATCGCCTTGCAGGTCCGCGGCCACCAAGCCAGCCACGCAATCGCCGACAACGGCTACAGCTGGAAGACCACCCGTTTCGACGCGATGCAGGACTGATACGTCTCTGGGCCAATAAGCAGGATGATTCCCGACCCGGAAAAACTTGAGTCTCCCACAGTAACGGCCACGAAAATCGTCTGTCACCCTGCAGTGAAAGCAATCATGAAATGACACCACGATTTCTATGAGATAATCGTTGCCAGCGTCAAAGCAAGAAAGCGACTTATGAACCTGTCCCCCACCTCCATCGGCATTACCAAGAACGGCCAAGCCGACGAGAAGACCGTCTACCTGTACTCGGCGAAACTCGTCATTCCCGTGACCGCGCCCGTCATCCCGAACGGCGCGGTGGCCATCCTCGGCGAACGGGTCCTGCATGTCGGCACACGGCGTTGGGTGCTTGGTGAGCTCAAGGAAGAGGGCATCGATCCAACCAAGGTGGTTGAGCGGCATTTCGACGGCGTGTTGATGCCGGGACTGGTCAACGCACACACCCATTTGCAATACACCGGCATGTCGAGCGTCGGGCAGGGGCATTACCAGGACTTCCATGGCTGGGAGCTGGCGTTCGACAAAGTCTACGCTCAGGGCGAGCAGACCAAGCCGTGGCAGCAGTGGGCCTATGCCGGGGCACGGCAACTGGTTCAAAGCGGCACCACAGCGGCCGCCGACATCGTCACCGACATCGAGGCAGCAGGGGCGCTGGCCTCTCAGGGCCTGCACGGCATCGCCTATTGGGAGGTGATGAACTGGCATAACCAGGACTGGGAGGACCACGGCAAGAAGGCACTCAAGGAAAGCCTTACCAAGCTCAAAGCGCTCAACCTGCCGAATATCGGCATCAGCCCGCATGCGCCCTACACCCTCGATGCCGAGCCGTTCATCGACCTGCCCGACATCGCCCGCCGCCTCAACATGCGTCTGCATATCCACCTGGCCGAAACGCCGCTGGAAGCCGGCTCGCATCCGGCGATTCTCACTACCTACACCGCCAAGGACTGGAGCGACGAGCGCTGGGCCAATTACCTCGAGCTCAAGAAGCATGGCAGAGGGGCTTCGGCCATCCAGTTCGTCGACAGCCTGGGTTCGCTGGGGCCCGACGTGCATATCGCCCACGGCGTCTGGGCCAACCGCGAAGACCGGCGTATCCTGCGCCAACGCGGGGTGGCCGCGGCCCTGTGCCCGCGTTCCAACGAGATCACGCATACCGGCAAGGCCGCGCCCATCCGCCGCTATATGGACGAGGGCAACATCCTTTCGATCGGCACCGACTCGCTTTCCAGCTCCCCCAGCCTTGACCTCTTCGACGAAGCCGCGGTGGTTTATGCCATCGCCCGCGAGCAGGGTTACGCCAAGGACGATCTGAGCCACCGCATCATCCGCATGATGACGCTGGGCGGGGCGGAATCGATGGGCATGCACGTCGGCGCCCAGCGCATCGGGCAGATCAACGCCGGTGCGCTGGCTGATCTCGCCTTCATCAATATGCCGGTCGAAACCCACACCCCGCGCGAAATCGAGCACACGCTTGACGAGCTGGTGCGACACGGTGCTGGGCACAATCGCGCGACAGTGATTTCCGGCAGAGTTGCGTATAACGACAACGCTTTCTAACTTATATAGCCACCCTCGGCAGTCATGTTCAAAGTCCCTTGCCGCCCCTTTCGAATATTCGATAACACGTTATCAAATATCTAAATAATGAAGGCGTGTGTCCGCATCTTTGAAAGAGTTGATAAATGCTATGATACAGACGTCGAGCCTGCCACAAGGGCAACATTCATGCTTGTCGGTATGGTTTATATCGTATTCAGATTCTCACAAGAGCAAGAGGTCATCAACTATGTCATCGCCACTTTCCAAACGCCTTGTCCGCGGTCTCACCGCCACGCTGAGCGTCGCCATGCTGGTCGTGGCGCCGCAGGCTGCGGTTCCGGAAAATCCGGCAATACGTCAAGCTCCGCCAATTCAAACGACATCACCCAACAGACCATGACGCCGGGAACGTTGACGATCGGCACCGGCCAGCCCACCTACGAACCTTGGGTCATCGGTGACAAGCCCGAGACCGGCAAGGGCTACGAAGCGGCGGTCTCCTACGCGGTGGCCGAGAAGATGGGCTTCAAGAAGTCGCAGGTCAAGTGGACGCGCACCACCTTCGACCAGGCCGTCGCACCGGGCGCACAGAAGGACTGGGATATGAACATCCAGCAGTTCTCCATCACCCCCGAACGCAAGAACGCCGTCGACTTCTCCCCCAGCTATTACAACGAGACACAGGCCGTCGTCGTCCTGAAAAACGGCAAGTACGCCAACACCAAGTCGCTTTCCGACCTCAAAAACGGGACCATCGGCTCCATGGTGGGCACCACCAGCTATGACTTCACCGTCTCCAAGATCAAGAAGGACATCAAGACCTTCAACGACAATGCGGCGCTGGCCCAGGCCTTGGATTCCAACCAGATCGACGCGCTCGTCGTCGACACCCCCGATGCCGTCTATATGGTGCAGAGCGGGCAGGTCAAGAACGCCAAGGTGATCGGCCAGATCCCCGGTTCCGAAGACAAGGACGGCATGGGCATCGTCCTGCCGAAGGGATCGAAGCTCACACCGGCCGTCACCAAGGCCGTCAATGCCCTGCAGAAGGACGGCACCATCGAAAAGCTGCAGCACGAGTGGCTCAAGGAATACACCACCGACATTCCGATGCTCAAGAACTGATTGCCGGAAATCTCAACGAATTCCTACTCATGTGACCCTTTAACCGACTTCGGCACCGCCGTTTTCGCCGGTTAAAGGGTCACACTATAATTGTCCCGTCGACCCTCGATTCCTCATACAAGATTGGTCATGAATGACGCAGACTGCAACACAAAACATTAGCGCCGTCGAACTTGAACGCCAAGGCTACCTACGCCGCCAGAACCTTCGTTCCGTCGGCATCAGCATCGTTAGTACTCTTGTTCTCGCCGCGCTGATCGTCATCGGGCTTAAGGTCTCCCCGGCTGGCCGAACGTGCGCGAATCGTTCTTCTCGGGCAAGTATTTCGTCCAGTCCTTCCCGACAGTGCTCAAAGGCCTGTGGCTCAACCTCGAAGTGTTGTTCTTCGCCACCATCGGCGTGGCGATTCTGGGAACCCTTCTGGCCATGATCCGCATCAGCACCTCGCCGTTGCTCTTCCCGCTTCGTGCGTTGGCGACGCTGTACACCACGTTCATGCGCGGCATCCCGATGATCGTGCTGCTCTATCTGATCGGTTTCGGCATCCCAGGTCTCAACATTTTCGGGCGCATCCCCGCGGCCGTGCTCGGTACCATCGCCATCACCCTTGATTACGCGGCTTTCGTGGGCGAGGTGCTGCGCGCCGGCTTCCAGGACGTGCACCCTTCGCAACGCGCCTCCGCCCGCTCTCTGGGGCTTACCAGCGGCCAGACCATCCGCATGGTCATCATCCCCCAAGCGCTGCGCAACGTTGCCCCGGCGCTGATGAACGACTTCATCTCCATGCAGAAGGACGCGGGCCTGATCTCCACACTCGGTGCGGTCGACGCGGTGCGGGCGGCGCAGATCAGCGTGGCGCAGACCTACAACTTCACCCCTTACGTCGTGGCCAGTGTGCTCTTCATCTGCACCAGCGTGCCCTTCATCCTCCTCAACGATTGGTATTCCAAGCGACTGCGCAGCCGTGAGCAGGGCATGGGCGTGGTATGAGCAAAAACGGCAACCAATCCGATCAATCCGTTTCGGCGTCGAATTTTGAAAGTCAGGCACCAATGAGCGAGATCAACATACAGACGCAAGGCCAAGGCGCTCCAGTACAATCGCAGCGGCAGGATACGCCAACGGCCGGAGTCACCACCACCCCCGCCAACAACACCATCAAGCCCGTACTGCACCTCGACAATGTGAAGAAGACCTACCGCAATGGCAAGGTCGAAAACCAAGTGCTCAAAGGCATCTCCTTCGATGTCAACCCGCACGAGGTCGTGGCGCTTCTGGGGCCTTCCGGTTCCGGCAAATCGACACTGATGAAGTGCATCAACCTGCTTGAGCGCGTCGACGACGGCCAGATCTGGCTCAACGGCACCGACATCACCGACCCGCGCGTCAACGCGGACAAGTCGCGCGCACGCATCGGCGTGGTGTTCCAGCAATTCAACCTGTTCCCGCACATGAGCGTCATCAAGAACGTGACGCTGGGTGCCATCAAGGTCCATCACTGGCCCAAGGAAAAGGCCGAAACCAAGGCGCACGAGCTGCTGCAGCGCATCGGCATGGACGGCAAGGCCAAGGCCTATCCCGATCAGCTTTCCGGCGGTCAGCAGCAGCGCGTCGCCATCGCCCGTGCGCTGATGACCGACCCTGAGCTGCTCCTGCTCGACGAGATCACTTCGGCACTTGACCCGATGCTTGTGGGCGAAGTGCTGGAAATGGTCACCGAGCTGAAAGACCGCGGCACCACCATCCTGATGGCCACCCACGAAATGGAATTCGCCCATCACGCCGCCGACCGCGTGGTCCTGCTCCGGCAGGGCGTCATCGCCGAGAACGGCACGCCCAAAGAGGTCATGGAAGAATCGCAGAACCCCGACACACGCGAATTCTTCAGCCATTTCCGCGAGGTGTGAACAGTCAGCCGGGATTCGTAGCCATTTACGCGGGTATTTCTATAGACCGATAACGGAAACGTCGTAATCACATCAGCGCTCAAAATCGCGATATGATTACGACGTTTCCGTATCCTCATGGACGGGCTTGCCCTGCCTCAAAGTCGGCAGACCTGCAAGCGTGTTCGTCACTTCGCGCCGGTAATCTCCAGCGTCTGATCGGCATAATCCTTCAACGCGGTCTTCAGTTCGTCGGTGCCGTTGAACTTGACCTGGCCGCGCAGGAATTGCGTGAATTCCACGCGTACCTTGTGGTCGTAAAGATCCAGCCAATCGTCGGTGACGCAATACGGCTCGATGACCCGCTCGTTGATGCCGGTCTCGTCGCTATACGTCGGCTTGGTGCCTATGGAAATCGCGGCAGGCCAACGCCACGGCGAGCCCTTGGCCATACGCATCTGCGCCGAAGGAGACGCCAGATTCGCGGCATTCACACCGCTGGATGCAGTGCTTTTAGCAGCGTCTTTCGCGTTATCGTCGCCACTACCGCTATGGTCGCTTCCGCCATTATCAATCGGCCCCATATCAACCAGCCAACCGGCGTATACGCCGTCGACGGGCACATAGCCTTCCACCATCTGCGCCAGGTTCGCGGTCGGGAAGCCGATCTCGCGCCCACGCTGCTCGCCGTGCACCACGGTACCTTCAACTGCATGCTCGCGTCCGAGAATCTCGGCGGCGGCCTTCACACACCCCTGCGAAAGCAGGTAGCGCACGTTCGACGAACTCCAGACGCGTACCTTGCGGCAATTGTTCTGTTTGCTCCATGCGCGCAGTTCGGCCTTGTTCATGGTTTCTCGTGGATCCTGCGGTTCACCGGTGCCTTCCGGCACCCTCGGTTCGAAATGCGACGGCACCCACGTATAGCCCGGCCCCAGGTCATCGACCACGTCGAGCTCGAACACGCGCGTGGCCTCGCAAAGCTCCTGGATGGCTTTGATATCGCCCTTGCGGTTCGCGCCCATTGCCGCGTCCTGGCCGAGCACAAGCGTACGCATGCCCAGCTTGCCGACCATCTGGCCCAGGAAGAAGCGGAATGATTTGGCCGCAAACGCCATCGTATAGTGCAGCACCAGCACACGGTCCACGCCGAGCTCGCCCATGACCCGCGCCCGCTGCTCAACCGAACTCAACGCCTGGGTATCCACGAACCCCTCCGGCAAATCCATGCCGTCATGCTCATTGGCGTAGGTATGTGCGAGCGCCGGCCGTGGGTCGAGAATCATCGCCACGGACAAGGAATCGGTCTTCTTCGCCAGTTCCACCACGCGACGCACGAGCGCCTGATGCCCCTTGTGCATGCCGTCGAACACGCCAATCGTCATCACTACGCGCTTGTGCGAGCTCAGGGTGGGCCAATCCACCAATCCGTTATCGTCGGGTGTCAACCTGGTGATCTTCATCAAAATCCTTTGTCTTGTCTGCCGCAAGCCATCTTATCAGCCAAGCCACCCGCGCGAAAGCCCCTTTTCTTTCAGCCTTTAAACCGTCGGCGGGAAAACCACCACTGATTTGAGCTCATGGGCATTAGCCGGTTCCACGATGCCTACAATCTCACCGGTTTGCGGCAGATATACCGCAGCGATGGTATTCGTCCCGTTGCTTCTGTCGTTCTGAGCACAAGAATCGGCGCCGGGGATCGTATTGGAGTCTGTATTGTCCGCCACCGGCATCGGCAGTCTGCGGCCGAAACGGAGGTTCTGGGCAGCGGCATCGGTTATGGGAATGGTCGGCATCGTACGTTGCGCGGCCTCAAGCATGGTCAGAGAGCGACGCTTCAGTTCTTCGGCATCAACGTCAAGCACGGCCTTGTTCAACGTCAGCGTCACGCCCTCACGATTGGTGAAGGTGTGCGGCTTGGCATGGGCAGTGACCACTCGCCCAGCCAGTTGCGAATCTGCCAAGTCAAATCTGCCGACCCTCGTGCGACGCAGCTTTGTCAAGTAACCGCCGACCCCCAGAAGTCGGCCCAAATCGCGGCCCAACGAACGGATATACGTGCCCGTCGAGCAGCTGATACGTACATCGAGGTCGACAACGGAAGTCGCAGCCGCCGTCTGCTTATTCCCGTTATCGTCAAAATCAGAAGTATCGGTTTGTGTATCTGAAGACGAAGCCGCCGTCTTTACAGCTTTCCTCTCCCCTGTTTCATCGGTGCCCCCAGCCGATGCCACGTTGGCATTCGTCGGAGTTTCCGATTTTTCCCCAACTGCTTCACTATCCACAATTTCGACATTGCGAGCGCCAAGCACAGTGAACTCGCTGATGGTGACCGGACGGGCATCGAGTGTTACAGCCTTGCCCTGACGGGCCAGCTCGTACGCGTGACGACCGTTGACACGAACGGCGGAATAGGAACTCGGCACCTGCTCGATGTCGCCGGTCAGATGCTCCGCGATGGTTTGCTCGATCTGCTCAATCGTCAGCACACGGACGCTGCCTGAGCTTCCATCAGAATCCGAAGTAGAATCCGATAACTGACGTGAGCCATCTGCTAATGGCGCAGATACAATCTCTGCGGTCTCGCCTTCAGCGCCATCCGCCAATCTCACCGGCGCAACCGTCGTGATCTCGCCTTCGGAATCGTCTGTAGTACTTGTCTGCCCCAAACGGATGGTGGCCTCATAAGTCTTGGTATGATCGACGATATAGTTCAAAAGCCGCGTACCATGGCCAAAACCGATGACCAATACGCCAGAGGCCTGCGGATCGAGCGTGCCCGCGTGGCCGACGCGGCGCATGTGCAGTTCCCCGCGTACGGCTGCCACCACGTCGTGGCTGGTCACGCCGAGCGGCTTATCGACCACGAGAAGTCCGGAAAGTTCCGGCTGCTTATTCTTCTTCGACACCATCATCCTCAAAATCGGCGGCGGTCTTCTTCTTGCGCGGCTCGACGTACGGATTCGCCTCGCCGGCGTACTGCGCGGTCTCGCGGGCCTTGTCGAGCTCTTCGTCGCGCCTGTGGGCGGTGACCAGAATGTCTTCGATCTCGTGTGCCTCGCTCGGCACTTCGTCATAGATGAACTGCAGCTGCGGGGTCAACCGCAACCCGGCCTTGGAGCCCACCAGCGAACGGAGCCTGCCGGTGGCCTGCTTCAGCGCCTGCTCGGCACGCTTGCGCTCACCCTGCGCCTTACCCTCCTGGCCAAGCTGGGTCCAGTAGACGCGTGCGATCTGAAGGTCGCCGGTGACGCGCACATCAGTGATGGTGACGCCGTTGAGGCGCTTGTCGTGCAATGTGCGTTCCATCGACGAGGCGATGACACGCTGAATCAACGCCGCGATACGCGCGGCCCGTGGATTGGTTCCTGCCATAACGTTTCCTTTTATTACTTACTCTAACTGTTACGTTTCATGATACAGACTGACGAGAATACGTGTTCTCCTACTGAATTATCACTGTGCTGCTGGTAAACGGACTCCAGACTCATATTATGAGCCGTTTTCCAGCATAACCACACTTTCCTGCTGGAAAACGGATTCTAAACTCTTACGAGAGTCCGTTTTCCAGCACCTCCATTGACTTGATGCTGGTAAACGGACTCTAGCCGCTTGCTATATGCCGTTTACCAGCACAACACTTGTTCTGATGCTGGTAAACGGACTTTTAGTTCACGTCACAGTCCGTTTACCAGCACTAAACGTTTTCGTACTAACTCAATCAGACACAACAGAGAATGCGTAGACACTCCAACGGCAAAAATGACAATTGCCACCCGCTGCGCTTTGACGCTGCAGATGGCAATCCATCAATACCGATTAATCACTTCTTCTTGGAATCAGTTTTCGGTTCGGGTGCCTTGAGGTCGCCTTCGGACTTCCCGGAGCCCTTGTCATCCTTCTTTGAAGGCTGACCGTCCTTGCGCTCGATCTCCTTCATCTCGAAGGTCTCGATAATGTCGCCTTCCTGGATGTCGTTGAAGGAACCAAGGTTGATGCCAGCCTCGTAGCCTTCCTTGACGGACTGCACGTCGTCCTTGAAACGACGCAGCGAGGAGATCTCCAGGTCGTTGACCGTGGCCACGCCATTGCGCAGAATACGCGCCTTGGTGCCACGCTTGACCTCGCCGTCCTGGACCATGACGCCGGCGATGTTGCCGAACTTGGAGGAACGGAAGATCTGGCGAATCTCGGAATGGGAGGTGGTGACCTCTTCGTACTCCGGCTTGAGCATGCCCTTCAAGGCGGCTTCGATATCTTCAATCGCCTTGTAGATGACGGAGTAGTACTTGATCTCCACGCCCTCGCGGTCGGCAAGATCGGCGACCTGACGGTTCGGACGGACGTTGAAGCCGATGATGACGGCCTTGTCGACCGTGGCCAGATTGACATCGTTCTGGGTGATCGCACCGACACCGCGATGGATGACCTGGATGCCGACCTCGTCGGACACCTCGATCTTCATCAGGGAATCTTCCAACGCCTCGACGGAACCGGAGGAATCGCCCTTGATGACGATGTTGAGCATGTCGACCTCGGACTTGGCGAACTGCTCCTTCAGGCTCTCGAGCGAAACGACCTTGCGACGCTTGGCCAGCTGGGCCGCGCGTTCGGAGGCCTGACGCTTTTCGGCGATCTGGCGGGCGGTGCGGTCGTCGGGTGCGACCAGGAAGAGGTCGCCGGCGCTCGGCACGCTGGTCAGGCCCAGCACCTGGACAGGTGTGGAAGGCGCTGCGGCCTTCATGGTCTTGCCGTCCTCGTTGAGCATGGCACGCACGCGGCCGTATGAAGTGCCGGCCACGATGGCGTCGCCCACATGGAGCGTACCCTGCTGCACCAGCACGGTTGCCACGGCGCCGCGTCCCTTGTCGAGCCTTGCCTCGACGGTCGCGCCACGAGCGTCCATATCGGGGTTGGCCTTGAGATCGAGTTCCGCATCGGCGGTCAGGAGAATCGCTTCAAGCAGCTTGTCGACGTTGGTGCCCAGTTTCGCGGAGATGTCGACGAACATGGTGTCGCCGCCGTATTCCTCGGGGACCAGGCCGAACTCAGTGAGCTGTCCGCGTACCTTTTCAGGATTCGCGCCTTCGACATCGATCTTGTTGACCGCGACCACGATCGGCACCTTGGCCGCCTGCGCGTGGTTGATGGCCTCGACCGTCTGCGGCATCACGCCGTCATCGGCCGCGACGACGAGCACCGCGATATCGGTCAGTTCGGCACCACGGGCACGCATGGCGGTGAACGCCTCGTGGCCAGGGGTATCGAGGAAGGTGATCTTGCGCGGTTTGTCTTCCAAGTTGACAGTGACCTGATAGGCACCGATACGCTGGGTGATGCCACCGGCCTCTCGCGCGGACACATTGGTCTTGCGGATGGTGTCGAGCAGGCGGGTCTTGCCGTGGTCGACGTGGCCCATGACGGTGACCACCGGCGGACGCGGTTTCAGATCCTCATCATCCTGCAGTTCTTCCTCATCAAGATTGATGTCGAACTGCTGCAGGATCTCCTTGTCTTCCTCTTCGGCGGAAACGATCTTGACGTTCCAGCCGATTTCCTCGCCCAGAATCTGGAACGTGGCTTCATCGAGGGACTGGGTGGCCGTGGCCATCTCGCCCAAGTGGAACATGACCGTCACCAAAGCGGCGGGATTGACATTGATCTTTTCGGCGAGGTCGGCGAGCGTGGCTCCCTGACGAAGCTTTACGGTCTGACCATTACCGGCGGGAATGCGAACACCGCCGATGGTAGGAGCTTTGATCTCCTCGTAATCACGACGTTTCGCAAGCCTGTTCTTGCGGGCCCTCGAAGATTTGCCGCCCTGACGGCCGAAAGCACCTGCGGCACCGCCACGACCGCGACCGCCGCCACGCGACGGGCCGCTACCCTGATAGCCGCCGGATCCGCCACCGAAGCGATTGCCGCCACGGCTTTGGGATTCGCCTTGGGCCTGCCCAGGGCGATTGTGCCCCCACTGCCCAGGACGTGCGCCCTGATTCTGCCCGGGACGTCCGTTGCGGAATCCACCACGGCCACCACGGCCTCCATTGCGGCCGCCACGGCTGTTGTTGACCGTGGGACGGGCCATCGGATGCGGGCGCGGGATGCCGCTGGGCATCGGCACATGCATGCCCTGCTTGCGGCTGAATGGATTGTTACCCGGACGAGGCCCGGAACCTGCGTGCTGAGCGTGCGGCGCGGGCTGCGCACCACCATTGCCGGGACGAGGGGCACCACCGTTACGCGAACTGTTCGCGCCTGGCTTCACGCCACCGTTGTTGCCATTGAAATGCTGGTTGTTGCGCGGCCCGGGCATGCCACCCTGACGGCGCCCATGATCGCGACCACCATGCTCATTGCGGTTGCGACCTTCATATTCATGGTTCCCGCCTTCCTGACGCGAACCATGGGTCTGCTCGCCACGAGAAGATTCATGATGCTGGCCTTGGCCGGGCTTGGCCGGGAAATGCGAGCGAGACTGCTCGCCCGGTTTCGCCGCATTCGCGCCCTGACGCGGATGAGCGGCGCCGGGTTTCGTACTGTGGGCGGAAGGTTTGGATTTTGGTGAAGCACCATCGGCCCCGGAATTATCGTTCTGCGGGAACGCGGCCCGCAACTTGCGGACGACCGGCGCCTCCACTGTTGAGGATGCGGATTTGACGAACTCCCCCATGTCCTTCAACTTCCGAAGGACGGCTTTACTGTCTACGCCAAACTCTTTAGCGAGTTCATATACGCGCTGTTTTGCCACTCAGTTTTCTCCTACTATTGTGACCGCGCGTACATGCACGGTCAATGTATTGTTACGGCGAGCTTACCCAGACTCATCGTGCGACCATGATTGTGTTACCTCGTCTCCGACCGATGTACAGACGCACTTCGCGCCGGTAACCGGATTACTGCAATCCAGCATACTCGTGATGCTGGATTGCAGACTATTGTTCGTTTTCTAGTGTTTTACCCTCTTCGGCGGCTTTCGCAGCAGCCTGTGCCTGGGCGGCGGCATGGGCCTCGCTGGACTCGATGCCGATCTTCCAACCGGTGAGTTTGGCGGCAAGCCGGGCGTTCTGCCCCTCTTTGCCGATGGCAAGCGAAAGCTGGTCGTCGTGAATGTAGGCGATGGCCGTCTTGTTCTTCTCGCTGACGATATCGACACCGGTTGCGACCGCCGGCGAAAGCGCGGAGCCGACGAACTTTGCGGGGTCCTTCGACCAATCAACGATGTCGATCTTCTCCGGTCCGAGATTCTCCATCACCGCACGCACGCGAGCGCCGCCAGGACCGATCAAGGCACCCTTCGGGTTGACGCCTTCAGTGTTGGCACGAACCGCGATCTTGGTGCGGGCGCCGGCCTCACGGGCGATGGCCATGATCGAGACGGCACCGCTCACCAACTCCGGGACCTCACGCTCGAAGAGTTTGCGCACCAGTTCAGGGTGCGAACGCGACACGACGATTTCAGGGCCCTTCAGCCCACGACCGACAGTGACGACATAGACGCGCAGACGGTCGCCATGACGATAATGCTCGCCCGGCACCTGTTCGCGTTTGGGCAGAATTGCCTCGACGTCGCCAACCGCGACATGCACATTGGCCGGGTCCTTCGTATCCTGCTGGATGACGCCGGTGATGAGCTTGCCTTTCTGCCCGGCAAAGGCGCCGAGCACTCGTTCGTCCTCCGCATCGCGGAAAAGCTGACGAATCACCTGACGGGCGGTCGAAGCCGCCAAACGTCCGAAATCATGCGGGGTGTCATCGTATTCTTCGCCGAGTTCCGGACGCGGGTGCGGGTCCTCCTCGGTGGGCTCCACCGGCTTTTCGTCCCTCGCCCAGACGGTGAAGGTGCCTGCACGATCGTCGAGTGCGACGCGGGCGTGCTTCGCCGCATGCGGTGTTTTGCCATACGCCAATAGCAATGCTTCGGAAAGTGCGTTGTCAAGTGTTTCAGAATCGATTCCCTGCCCTGCCGCGAGCTGATGAATACCTGTCAGGTCCAGTTCCATGGTCGCAAGACCTCCTATATGAAATTATCTGCCGAGCTTTTCAAAGCCCCATTAAGTCATAATCATTCGGTATTCTAGTAGTTTATGCAGACACGTCGTATTTTTTCCTCTTTGCGCAATTTCCTGAGACGACGTGTCGTTCCAGCGCTTGCCGTGGCCGCTCTTGTCGTTCCTTTGGCGGCCTGCAACGCCCCGCGAATCGAATCTCCTGTGGAATCGGCAGGGCCCTGCAGAACCGCCTATGACAATGCCGTCTCCGACAGTTCACAGTCAGACGCAGGCCATCCGTTCATCGACCGTTACCTATCCGCCGGAAACGCAGCGCAATCCTGGCGTGAGGCCGCTATTCTCTGCCCGTCGCAATTCAGCATATACACCATAAAAAGCGCGCAGATGCAATGGCTTCAGCGCAGTCTTTCTGTACAGGTCGGTGTCACACCCACACAACCCAACGCGGCACTGGCCAATCTCGACAACGTCTTCGCCTTGCATGTCAGCCGCGACACCCTCGCTTCCATGGCTTTGGCGGAGGACCGTGCCGGTTTTGAAATCGCGGTCCTTGCGGCAAAAGGCGTCGGCAATGCCACTCTGCGTCTAAGCGATGGCCACAAAGCCGTCGCCTCGCGCCTTATCTCTTTGGAGACCAAGAACGCAAGTGCCACCGCCTCCAACGACCCGCGCAAGAAGGTCTACGACGTGACCGATCTCCTCGCCCACCCCGAGACCATTACCGATCCGAGCACCGGATTGCAGACTTCCACCATCGGCGTCGTGGAGATGGATTGCGCCCGCGAATCGCTCGCTGCGCTCTCGCGGGCGCTGCCGGTATCAAAAAGCGATGATTCCTCTGTCGGCAATGACACTTCATCCAAAAACTCCAAAACCGAAAGCAGCGGCAAAACGCTGGCGGTGCTTGCCGATCTCATCTCTTCACGCATTTATTTCGCGTTGTCCCTAGGCTATCCGGCCTTCGACGCCGCCTTATATGAGTAGATTTCGACACTTCGGGGCTGCTGCAGATACGAAAACGCCTCCGAAACCGAAGTTCCAGAGGCTTAACGCGGATAAGGCGAGATTCGAACTCGCGGAGGATTTCTCCTCACACGCTTTCGAGGCGTGCTCCTTAGACCGCTCGGACACTTATCCATTTGTTACGAAAACGCAACTTTTCTAGTATAAGGCAACGTGCCAACCATCGCAACCGGGCGTGGCGCACTCAACCATTGTTCGAATTCCACCATAAATGGGCCACTTACCCGGGCTCAGCGGCTTGTTCGAAACCCAAGAATCGCGCCACAAACGCGCCACTAGATTGTGCATCATCGTCCAAAACATAGCTGCTGTGAAGGCGAACGGGCGCCGAATTCCGAATCCACTCGTATGTCAACGATCAAGAGATGGATACAGCAAACCAAGCAACGCTCATCAGCCATTTGCCGCCAAACAACCGCGCAAATCAGTCAAGGGTTCGGCGGGCACGTATGGATTGTGCTCTGGTTGCCAGCTCGGTGTCCGGCGGATAAGCGACATGCTCCAGTGTTAGACCGCAGGCGGCGATGGGCCCGGTCGAGCCTTCACGCACGGGTTCGGCCATCTTGCGCGCGAACCAATCCAAAGACTTGCGATGCCGACCGACCTGTACGCACGCGTTGACCAGCGAACGCACCATGTTGTGCGCGAAAGCATCGGCCACTATGGTGAAACAGACCAATCCGGATTCCAGCGATGGGACGGTATAGCCCATATTCGTTGCGTTGTCCGCATTCCTTTTTGATACACCGCGCTGGGTTTCATCGCAAGCGACAATTCCCGCCTCTTCTCCATTCCCAGCATTGCCAAACATATCTGTCATCGGTACTCGTTGCCATATCGCCTGCTTAACCTCACGAATCGTGGTGCCGCCGGGGTTCGGAGTGGCGAAGGAACCGAAATCGTGCAGACCAATGGTCATGACGGCAGCCTCGTTCATTATGGGTATATCGAGTGTATCTTCAAGCTTCCATACGAAACCACGCATTCTGGGGTCGGCAGACCTTGTTCCGTCAGCAATCCGGTATACATATGTGCGTTCCAATGCCGAGAAACGGGCGTCGAAACCGTCCGGCGCCACTTGCACGCCGTGCAGTGCGATATCATCGGGCAAATCGTGGCTCAGACGACGACGCAACGCCTCTACAGCGGGCACTTGCATGTGTCCCACGCAACGATCGAGGGTAGGCTCCTCCACGTCCAGATGGCAGACCTGATGGGCGGCATGCACACCAGTATCGGTGCGCCCGGCGACCACCAGACGCAAGGGCTCATCGGTATCGTCGGCCGGTACGCGCATGACAGTATGCAACGCGGTCTCAACGACCCCTTGCACGGTACGCAGGCCGGGCTGCTTCGCCCAACCATGGAAACCGCCGCCGTCGTATGCCAAATCAATTCGTAATCTCATCGTTGCCAGTATACGTGCCTCGCTGGTTTGCAAAACTCCTGAATCAAAGATGCGATGAAAATCAGGAAAATCACCACAAAATCGTGAGTTCGCTCGCATGTTCGATTGAACATGCGATGAAAATCATGGAAACTCACGAGTAAGCCTGATTTTCCTCGCATGTGCATCGGCTATCGGCCAGCAGGCAGCACGAACCAGACCATGCACTTGCTAGGCCCAGAAACCCGACCACATACGCGAGAGGACCGGAGACTTGCATCTCCGACCCTCTTGATGAAGAAACCTCAGTGAAGCCTAACGGTTCACTTCTCTTCCTTGTCAGCCTTCTTGGCGGCAGACTTCTTCGCAGGAGCCTTCTTGGCAGCGGGCTTCTTGGCCTTCGCAGCCTTCTTGGCTTCCTTGTCGTCATCCTTGGCTTCGGTCTTCTTGACCTCGGCCTCATCGGCAGCGACATCAGCCTTGACTTCGGTCTCCTTGGCCTCGGCTTCATCCACGGCCTTATCCGTCTTGGTCTTGGCGGTCTCGGCAGTGCCCTTCTGAGCCTTCGCTTCGGTCTCTTCGACCTCGGCCTTGTCAACGGCAGCCGCAGCAGAGGCTTCGGCTTCCTTGACCACGGACTGCTTGGCGCTGACCGGCTCGGTGACGAGCTCGATGATGGCGCGCGGCGCGTTGTTGCCCTTGGACGGGGCAATCTTAACGATGCGGGTATAGCCACCCTCACGCTGCTTCATCTGCTCGGCGATCTCCGTGAAGAGCTTGTGCACGATGGACTTGTTGCGCACGACGCGCATCACGCGACGACGATGAGCGAGGTCACCCTTCTTGGCGAAGGTGATCAGGCGCTCGACCACGGGGCGAAGACGCTTGGCCTTCGGCAGCGTGGTGACGATGCGACCGTGCTCGAACAGGCTGGTCGCCATGTTCGCGAGCATCAAACGCTCATGAGCCGGGCTTGAAGCCAGGTGCGGCCCTTTTCTAGGTGTAGGCATTATTACTCCTTAACGCCTCGGAATTACCCGTTCAGGTGGGCATACGCCCGAACATCCGAACGGATACCGAAGCTTAAAATGAAGTTGGCTCTTACTCGTCTTCAGGCGAGAAGAAGGTGCCACCTTCAAGGTTGTTGGTATCGAAGCCCAGCGGAGAGGCCTTCAGCGAGAGACCCATGCTTTCGAGCTTCTCCTTGACCTCGTCGATAGACTTCATACCGAAATTACGGATGTCGAGCAAATCCTGCTCGGTGTGGGACACCAATTCACCGACGGTGTGGATACCCTCCCGCTTCAGGCAGTTATAGCTGCGCTGGGTGAGATTGAGTTCCTCGATCGGAATCGACATCTCCGGATTGACTTCTTCCTCAACCGGAGCCGGGCCGACCTCGACGCCTTCCGCTTGCGTGTTGAGTTCACGGCAAAGGCCGAAAAGTTCAACCAAAGTGGAACCGGCGGATGCGACGGCATCGCGCGGCGAAATCGCCGGCTTGGTCTCCACATCGAGGATGAGCTTATCGAAATCCGTGCGCTGTTCGACACGGGTGGCCTCGACCTTATAGCTCACCTTGAGAACGGGCGAATAAATGGAATCGACCGGAATACGGCCAATCTCATCGTCATCCTGCTTGTTCATCTGCGCCGGGACATAGCCACGACCACGCTCGACAGTGAACTCGATCTCGAGTTCGCCGTCCTCGGCGAGAGTGGCGATATGCATATCCGGGTTGGCGATGGTGACGCCGGCCGGAGGGGTGATATCCCCCGCGGTGGCCTCGCCCTTGCCGCTCTTACGCAGATACATGACAACCGGTTCGTCATATTCACTGGTGAGTACGATTCCCTTGATATTGAGCAGGATCTCAGTGACATCCTCGACGACGCCGGGCAGAGTGGTGAACTCGTGCAGGGCACCGGAGATGCGCACTGAAGTGACTGCGGCTCCAGGGATAGAACTCAACAGAGTACGACGCAACGAATTACCAAGCGTGTAACCAAATCCAGGCTCGAGCGGCTCGATAGTGAAACGAGAACGCTGCGGATTCAGTGATTCCTCAGTAAGTTGCGGACGCTGTGCAATAAGCACTGTGTTATCCTTTCAGCTTTTGATCGTGGTGCACTCACTGGTCATAAGCGGGTTGGACGGATGGTTAAATGAAGTGCTTCAGACGCGGCGGCGCTTCGGAGGGCGCACACCGTTATGAGCCTGCGGGGTGACATCGGTGATGGAACCGACTTCGAGACCTGCGGACTGCAGGGAGCGGATGGCGGTTTCACGACCGCTGCCCGGACCCTTGACGTAGACGTCAACCTTCTTGACGCCGTGCTCCTGCGCCTTGCGGGCGGCCGATTCAGCGGCCATGCCTGCGGCGTACGGAGTGGACTTACGCGAGCCCTTGAAACCGACATCGCCACCGGAAGCCCAAGCGACTACAGCGCCCGAAGGATCCGTGATGGAGATGATGGTGTTATTGAAAGTGGACTTGATGTGCGCTTGGCCGACCGGTACCGATTTACGGTCACGGCGACGTGGCTTGCGCGCGGCTTGCTTTGCAGCTGCCATTGATCCTCGTTTCCTAATTACGAATGATTCCTACGTCACGAAGAGCCTGGAACGCTGCAAGAACCTTGCGACGCCCCGTCCCTCTTCATAACTGCTTTAAGCCTTACTTAACGGCCTTTTTCTTTCCAGCGACGGTACGCTTCGGACCCTTGCGGGTACGGGCGTTGGTCTTGGTGCGCTGACCGCGCACGGGCAGACCATGGCGGTGACGCTGGCCCTGATAGCAGTTGATCTGAATCTTGCGACGAATATCCGCATCGACTTCACGACGCAGATCGCCTTCAATCTTGTAATTTGCCTCAAGATAGTCACGCAGCGTAATAAGCTGCTCGTCGCTCAGATCCTTGACGCGGGTATCCGGATTGACTCCGGTGGCGGCAAGCGTTTCCTTCGCGCGAGTACGACCGACACCAAAGATATAGGTGAGGGCGATCTCGATGCGCTTCTCATTGGGGATGTCGACTCCGGCAAGACGTGCCATTGCGATTCCTTCTATGTTCCGTAGGTTTGTACCAAGTCATCCGGTCTCCCGGCTCGGGCCTACGTACCCGAGGTTCAGCGATTTGCGCTGCGACTCAATACCTTTTATCTGGTCGGAGGTTTTCCGCTCAGCCTTGACGCTGCTTATGGCGCGGGTTGGAGCAGATCACCATGACGCGACCGTGACGACGGATCACGCGGCAATTCTCGCAGATCCTCTTCACACTAGGGCTGACCTTCATGGTTTTCCTTTTCTGTACCTTTACTTATAACGGTACGTAATTCGGCCGCGGTTCAGATCGTAAGGGCTCATTTCAAGGACCACACGGTCCTGCGGAAGGATGCGGATATAATTCTTGCGCATCTTGCCTGAAATGGTGGCCAGCACGATGTGCTTGTTTTCAAGTTCGACGCGAAACATCGCGTTCGGCAGTGCTTCCACTACCTGACCTTCAACTTCAATCACACCGTCTTTAGCCATGAGCCTCATTCCGTTCTTTGGCTGATATTACATGTATGATGCATCCGAAAACACACCAACTTCTTACTATAACAAAAGAAGGGACCAAGCGCGACACGGCGTGTTGCATTTGGTCCCTTCTTGTGGTAATGGACTATTTGTACGTTATCGGTTCAATTGACTATCCAATAACGAGCATGTCATATACCGAAGGCTTCCATCAATCCAGGGCTGCAAAGATGTTCTTGGAAATGTCTTCGATCTCGCCCTGCCCGTCAATGGCGACGAGGCAACCACGTGACTTGTAGGTATCGAGCAGCGGGGCGGTCTCTTCGTCATAGGTCTTGAGACGCTGGGCGATGGCCTCGGCGTTGTCATCGGCGCGGCCTTCTTCGGCGGCGCGCTTGGCGATGCGACCCATCAGGATGTCGCGGTCGGCATCGAGCGCCACTACTTTGTCGAGCGGCGTGCCCAATTCTTCGAGCATCTTGTCGAGTGCCTCGACCTGGGCGGCGTTGCGCGGATAGCCGTCAAGAATCCAGCCGTTCTTGGCATCGTCCATGGCCAGGCGGTCCTTGACAATCTTATTGGTCAGCTCATCGGGAACAAGCTGTCCCTTGTCGGTATAGCTCTTGGCTTCCTTACCAAGCGGGGTATTGTTCTTCATGTTGTAGCGGAAGATGTCTCCGGTGGAGATGTGCGGAATGCCGTAATGTTCGGCAATCAGCTTGGCCTGTGTACCTTTGCCCACTCCTTGCGGGCCCATAATCAATAGACGCATATCACATCAACTTTCTTTCATTGTTGTCGTTATCAAATGATGCCCATCCGTTTCAAAGACAGATGAGCACCATTCATTATTTTTTCTTTACAGCTGTTGTCAACGACTCAATCTAGCGGTCATTCGGACTTATCGTCTGAATCGCTATCCTCCTCAGAGGATTTCTCGTCACTGGTCGAATTTTCTTCGTCGGACTCGTCACTTTGTGCGGCCGAATCTTGGGAATCGATAGTCTCAGTGCCTTTAACCTCGGAGTCTTTGAGCGTGGGGGTATCCCTGACTTCCTCTGTAGTGGCAAGCGCCTCATCGGTTATCTCAACCTGATCGTTATCACTTTGCGCGGCCTTTTTCGTAACCTTCTCGGAAGTGCTTACATCCGCACCTTCGACATGATCGGTGTCTTCAAGCAGGAAACCAGTGTACTGGAACTGCTCGGTCTGAGCCTTGGCCTGACGCAGGGTGTCGAGGCCGACGCCCGCGATAATCAGGATGGTGGTTCCACCGAACGGAAGCCTGTTGTTGAGCTTCAGCATCATGATGAGCATGGTAGGAATCAATGCGACGAAGAGCAGGTAGACGGCACCGACCGTGTTGAGCCTGTTCATCACATAGCTCAGGTAACGGCTGGTGGCGCTGCCGGCACGAATGCCGGGAATGAAGCCGCCGTACTGCTTCATGTTGTCTGCCGTCTCATCGGGATTGAAGGTAATCGACGTATAGAAGAAGCAGAAGAACACGATCATCACAGCGTAGAGCGCGATGTACCAGATCGAGGTGGTGTTGGCCAGATTGGTGTTGATCCACTTGACCCACTTCTGGTCGGACTTGCCGAACTGCGCGATCAGTGTCGGAATCGCCAGAATCGAGGAGGCGAAGATCGGCGGGATAACACCGGACATATTGATCTTCAGCGGAAGATAGGTGGAGGAACCACCGTACATCTTGCGGCCGATCATACGACGCGTGTACTGCACCGGGATACGGCGCTGTGCAAGCTCGACGAAATCGACGAAGATGAGAATGACGACCAAGACCGCGACAACGATGCCGAAGTAGATCCAATTGCCGTTCTTGCCGTTGGTGCCCCAGCCAATCTGCCAAAGCTGCGGCAGGAAGCCGGAGCAGATGGACATGAAGATCAAGACGGACATGCCCTGGCCTATGCCCTTGTCGGTGATCAACTCGGCCATCCACATAATCAGGCCGGTGCCGCCGGTCATGATAAGCACCATAACCACGAGGTTCCAGACAGAACCGTCGGGGACGACCTGACCGCACTGGTAGTTGAACAGCGCGCCCGAGCGGGCAGTGACCAGAATAGTGGTGGACTGCAGGATCGCCAGGCCAATGGTCAGATAACGCGTATACTGCGTGAGCTTGGTCTCGCCCGACTGGCCTTCCTTATGCAACGCCTCGAAACGCGGAATAACCACACGCAGCAGCTGAATGACGATGGATGCCGTGATATATGGCATCACGCCCAATGCAAAGATGGAGAGCTGGAGCATGGCACCGCCGGAGAAGAGGTTGACCAACCCCACGAAGTTCTCCTGCGTGGTCTTCATTGTACCAACGCACTGCTGCACTACTTTATAGTCCACACCCGGTGTCGGTATGAACGAACCGATACGGTAGATGATAATGATGCCGAGCACGAAGAGGATCTTATGGCGAAGTTCCTTCGTCTTCAGGGCCTGGATTAACGTCCTCACCTGGATTTCCTTCCCTATTCGGCACAACTGATGTACCGACGCAAACACACTAAATGATAATCTTAGCGTCAAGCATCTACCAAACGCCACTTACTACGTGGCTCAACCAATCGGAAACGACTGGTTTTATCCAATGCCACGCCGTATACAAATAATGGTCCCCCTCGCTGATTGCAAGGGGGACCAGATATAACGCGTTTCGAAGCTTACGTTTCAAAACGCAAAGACATCCGAATTATTCTTCGGAAATGGAGCCGCCTGCAGCCTCAATCTTGGCAAGTGCGGACTTGGAAGCCTTCACACCCTTGAGTGTGAACGCAACCTTGGTCTCGCCGTCGCCCAGAACCTTGACAGGGTATCCGGCGCGAACCGCACCGGCCTTGACCAGATCCTCGACCGTGACCTCTCCGCCCTTCGGGAACAACTCGGAGAGAGCGGAAACGTTGACGACCTGGAACTCCTTCTTGAAGGGGCTCTTGAAGCCGCGAAGCTTCGGAAGACGCATATACAGCGGCAGCTGGCCACCTTCGAAGCCAGGACGAACCTGATAACGCTTCAAAGTACCCTTGGCGCCACGTCCCGAGGTCTTACCCTTGGAACCCTCACCACGGCCCACGCGGATACGGTTCTTTTTGGAACCCGGCGCAGGACGCAGATCGTGCATCTGCAAAATCGTGTTTTCTTCTTGTTCTGCCATATCAGGCCTCCTCAACCGTGACCAAGTGGCGAACCGCATTGATCAGACCGCGAGTTGCAGGAGTGTCCTCACGGACAACCGTCTGACCGATCTTGTGCAGGCCAAGCGTGCGAACAGTGTCGCGCTGGGCAGGCTTGCGGTTGACCAGACCTTTGGTAAGTGTGATCTTCAGATCTGCCATTACTCTTCACCCTCCTTGGCTTGGTTCTCCTCGGCCTTGGCGTCCTCACGGGCCTTGCGGGCCGCGGCGATGCCTTCGGCACGAGCACGAAGCAGAGTGTCGGGAGCGACTTCCTCAACGGTCAGGCCACGGCGTGCCGCGATCTCTTCCGGCTCCTCAAGCTGCTTCAAAGCATCCACAGTGGCGCGAACCACGTTGACCGCGGTGGCGCTGCCCATGGACTTGGTGAGGATATCGGAAATGCCGGCGCACTCCATGACGGCGCGAACAGCACCGCCGGCGATTACACCGGTGCCTGGAGCGGCAGGACGAAGCAGAACAGTGCCTGCGGCGTCATGGCCGATGACCGGATGGGTCACGGTGCCACGAACGCGGGGAACGCTGAACATGTGCTTCTTGGCGTCAAGCTGGCCCTTGGCGATGGCGGCAGGAACCTCACGGGACTTGCCATAGCCAACACCCACGGTGCCGTTGCCGTCTCCGACCACGACCAGAGCGGCGAAGCTCATGGAGCGGCCACCCTTACGGGTCTTGGAAACGCGGTTGATGGTCACGACGCGATCAAGCAGCTCATCGCCACGATTTTCCTCGTGACGACCGCGACGGCCACCACGACGATCGTCACGACGTCCTTCGCCGCGTCCTCCGCGACGGCCACCACGGCGGTCATCATTGCGACCCTCGCCGCGGCCACCGGCAGTACGCTGACCTTGCTTATTGTCGTTGGACGCCTGCGTGTTCTGATTTTCTTCAGTCACTTGGGTTTCCTTTTCGTTGTCGCTCACAGTGCAAGACCTCCCTGACGGGCGCCTTCAGCAACGGCTGCGACGCGACCATGATACTTGTTGCCGCCACGGTCGAAGACGACGGAATCGATGCCCGCGTCCTTGGCCTTCTTGGCAATCAGCTCGCCGACCTTCTGAGCCGCTTCGGTCTTGGTGCCCTTGAACCCATCGAAATCATGGGTGATGGTGGACTCGCTGACCAAAGTGATGCCCTTGGTGTCATCAACGATCTGAGCGACCATGTGACGGTTCGAACGGGTGACGACGAGACGCGGACGCTCTGCAGTGCCGCTGAGGTGCTTGCGCAGACGAGCGTGACGACGAAGCCTTGCGACTTTCTTGCCTTTACCGAAAATCTTGACTGTCATATCACTTACCAGCCTTTCCAGCCTTGCGCAGGATGTGTTCGTCGGAGTACTTGATGCCCTTGCCCTTGTAGGGTTCCGGCTTGCGAAGTGCGCGGATATTGGCCGCGGCCTGACCGACCGCCTGCTTGTCGATACCCTTGACGACCACCTGGTTGGCATTCGGCAGCTCGAAGGTGATGCCTTCGGGCGGGTTGACGGTGATGGTGTGCGAATAGCCGAGCGAGAACTCAATGCCCTGGCCCTTCATCTGCGCACGATAACCGGTGCCGACGATGTCCAGCGTCTTGGTGAAACCAACGTGGACACCCTCAACCATCGAAGCGACGATGGAACGGGCCAGACCGTGGTCTGCACGGGTCTGCAGCTGATCATCGACCGGATCGAAGTAAATGGTGTTGTCTTCGACCCGGGCGGTGATGCCGTCCGGAATAGTGTAGGAATCAGAACCCTTGGCGCCCTTGACGCTGAAGTTCTGTCCGTCGATCTTGACTTCCACGCCTGCCGGGATGGCGACGGGGAGCTTACCAATATGTGATGCCATGTTTAGCTCTCCTTCCTCACCATACGAAGGCGACGATTTCGCCGCCGATGCCCCGGTCGAGGCAATCTTTCTGGGTCAACAATCCTGCACTGGTCGAAATAATCGCGACACCCATGCCACCGAGTGGCATCGGCAGTGCGTCCGACTTTGCATAGCGACGCAGGCCTGGCTTCGAGATGCGCTTGATGCCCTGAATGGCACGCTCGCCATTGGGACCGTACTTCAGCGTGATCTCAAGGTTCTGGCCGACACGGGCATCCGTAGCGGTGAAGTCATTGATATAGCCTTCACGCTTGAGGATCTCGGCAATCGCCGCCTTGAACTTGGAGTACGGCATGGAAACGGTCTCATGCTTCGCCGCACTCGCATTACGCAGACGCGTAAGCATATCTGCGATTGGATCTGTCATTGTCATGTGGGCTAACGCCCTTTCTCGCCGTGGTTTCCTCCGCCGGAGCAGGTATTTGCGACCTGCTCCGGCCGAGGACCTTCAGCGTCGATGTTTACCAACTGGACTTCGTAACTCCGGGCAGCTCGCCACGATGAGCCTTCTCACGAAGGCAGATGCGGCACAGGCCGAACTTGCGATATACGGAGTGGGGACGGCCGCAAACCTGGCAGCGCGTGTAGGCACGCACCTTGAACTTTGGTTTGGCAGCAGCCTTTTTTCTAAGAGCGGTTTTTGCCATTTCAGTTCTCCTTGAAGGGGAATCCAAGGTGCTTGAGCAATGCCCGGGCTTCCTTGTCATCCTTGGTGCTGGTCACCACGGTGATATCCATACCACGCTGATGATCGATCGCATCCGGATCGATTTCGTGGAACATGGACTGTTCCGTGAGACCGAAGTTGTAGTTGCCTTGGCCATCGAATTGCTTGTCGCTGATGCCGCGGAAATCGCGGATACGCGGCAGGGCCAGAACGAGCAGCCTATCGAGGAACTCCCACATGCGGTCGCCGCGAAGCGTCACATAAGCACCGATGGCCTGGCCCTCACGCAGATGGAACTGCGCGACGGACTTCTTGGCCTTGGTGATCTTCGGCTTCTGGCCGGTGATGGCGGTGAGGTCCTTGACCGCGCCTTCGATGAGCTTGGAGTCGCGGGCAGCGGCGCCGACGCCCATGGAGACGACGACCTTCTTGACCTTGGCGACCTGCATCGGGTTGGAATACTTGAATTCCTTCTCGAGCTCAGGCACGATCTTGTCGATGTACTGCTGCTTCAGGCGCGGTGTTGCCGGCGCTTCGACTGTTGTATCGCTCATGCCAGCTCCTTTCCTGATTTCTTGGCGACGCGCGTACGCACAGTCTTGACCTTGCCGTCAACGGCCTTGGTCGAGACTTTGACGCCAACACGGGTCGGTTCCTTGGTCTCCGGGTCGATGACCATCACATTGGAGCGATGAATCGGCGCCTCAACGGAGACGATGCCGGACTGCTGACCCTGCTGGGTGGCGCGCACATGCTTCTTGACGATCTGCACGCCCTCAACGATCAGACGATCATTGGGGAGCACACGCGTAACCTTGCCCTCTTTGCCGCGATCCTTGCCGCGGATGACCTTCACCTGATCGCCGGTCTTGATCTTGGCTACCATCTCAGATCACCTCCGGGGCGAGGGACACGATCTTCATGAAGCGCTTGTCGCGCAGTTCACGGCCGACCGGTCCGAAGATACGAGTGCCCTTGGGCTCATGGCCGGAGCCAAGAATAACCGCAGCGTTCTCGTCGAACTTGATGTATGAGCCGTCTTTGCGACGATGCTCTTTTACTGTGCGGACGACAACGGCCTTGACCACGTCGCCCTTCTTGACCGACCCGCCAGGGATCGCGTCCTTGACGGAGGCGACGATCACGTCGCCGATGCCGGCATAGCGTCGCTTCGATCCGCCGAGCACTCGGATGGCCAAGATCTCCTTGGCACCCGTGTTGTCGGCGACATGAAGCCGCGTTTCCTGCTGAATCATTGATTCTCCTTAGCCGCGCTGGTTCTCCCCTGCCACCCGTGAAGGTGAGCAGCGGAGCCTTGCCGAACTTATTACTTGGCGCGTTCGACGATGGAGTCGAGACGCCAACGCTTGGTCTTGCTCAAAGGCCGAGTCTCCATGATACGCACGAAGTCGCCGTTGTGGGCGTCATTGTGCTCGTCATGAACCTTGACCTTACGAGTGGAACGAACGACCTTGCCGTAGAGCGGGTGGGTCGAACGCTGCTCAAGCTCGACGGTGATGGTCTTGTCCATTGCGTCGGACACGACGTAACCGCTACGAGTCTTACGGAAGTTGCGCTCTTGCTTTTCAGCCATGCTTACTTCTCCTCAGTCTTCGTGTCGCCCGACTCAGGCTCCTCGCTGATGCCGAGTTCACGCTCGCGCAGGACGGTGTACATCCTGGCGATATCGTGCTTCACGGCCTTGAGCCTAGCGGAGTTGTCAAGCTGACCGGTGGCGTTCTGGAAGCGCAGGTTGAAAAGCTCTTCCTTGGACTTCTTGAGGAAGCCTTCGATCTCGCCATTGGTCTTCTCGTTGAGATTCTTGATGCTGTAGTCTGCTGTTCCGACTGCCATCAGAGATCACCGCCTTCACGTGCGATAATGCGGCACTTCATCGGCAGCTTGTCGATAGCGCGGCGAAGGGCTTCCTTCGCAGTCGCTTCCTCGACGCCACCGATTTCGAACATCACGCGTCCAGGATGCACGTTGGCGATCCAAGACTCCGGGGTGCCCTTGCCGGAACCCATTCGGCTTCCGAGTGCGTGCTTGGTCAAAGGACGATCAGGGAAAATCGTGATCCACACACGACCGCCACGCTTGATGTAGCGGGTCATGGCGATACGAGCAGCCTCGATCTGACGGTTGGAGATATAGGCAGGGGCCAAAGCCTGGATGCCATAATCGCCGAACGCGATCTCGTTGCCGCCCTTGGACATGCCGCGACGCTTCGGACGCTGCTGTTTACGGTACTTAGTCCTCTTTGGGATAAGCATATCTGCTCACTCCTTTGCTTCCGAGGCGGCAGGTGCTGCGGCTGCTGCGGGCTCTGCGGCTTCGGCCGCGGCCTGAGGGGCCTTGGCTTCCGGCTTGGAACCACGAGCACCGGACGGACGACCACCACGACGCGGGCGACGATCGCCGCCACGACGTCCACGGTTGTTGTCCTGCTGGGCCTGCTGCTCATCGAACTGACGTTCGGTCATGTCGCCCTTGTAGATCCAGACCTTCACACCGATACGGCCATAGGTCGTACGGGCTTCGAAGAATCCGTAATCAATGAGAGCGCGAAGGGTCTGCAGCGGAACGCGACCCTCACGATAGAACTCGGAACGGCTCATCTCGGCGCCTCCAAGGCGACCGGAGAGCTTGATGCGGATACCCTTGGCGCCAGCGCGCATCGCGTCCTGCTGAGCCTTGCGCATGGCACGACGGAACGTGACACGGTTGGTCAGCTGCTCGGCGATGGACTGAGCGACAAGCTGGGCGTCCAAAGCGGCGTTCTTGACTTCGAAGATGTTGAGCTGAACCTGCTTGCCCGTAATCTTCTCGAGCTTGGCACGAACGCGTTCGGCCTCTGCTCCACGACGGCCGATGACAATGCCCGGACGAGCGGTGTGGATATCCACACGCACGCGGTCACGGGTACGCTCGATGATGATGCGGGACACGCCTGCACGCTCGAGGTCCTTGTTCATGGCCTTGCGAATCTTGTCGTCCTCGAGGACGAAGTCGCTGTAACGCTCACCAGGCTTGTTGGAATCGGAGAACCACTTGGAACGGTGGTCTTCAGTGATACCCAGGCGGTAGCCTAACGGATTGATCTTCTGACCCATCTTTAGCGGGCTCCTTCCTTGCTGGCGACAACGACGGTGATGTGGCTGGTACGCTTGTTGATGCGTCCGGCGCGGCCCTGTGCACGAGCACGGAAACGCTTGAGCGTCACGCCTTCGTCCACATAGGTCTCTTTCACATACATATCGTTCTCACGGAACGCCTCGCCAGCCTTGTCGGCCTTGACGCGTGCGTTCGCGGTGGCGCTGCGCAGTACCTTGAGCACTGGCTCGGAGGCATCCTGCGGTGCGAATTTCAGAATGGTGACGGCTTCGCTCACTTTTTTGCCTCGGATGAGGTCGACCATGCGGCGAGCCTTGCGCGGCGTCACACGGACGTGACGTGCGATTGCTTTAGCTTCCATAATCTTTCTCTTCCTTTAGCGACGAGCTTTTTTGTCGTCATGAACATGACCACGGAAGGTCTTCGTCGGTGCGAATTCACCGAGCTTGTGGCCCACCATGGACTCGGTCACGAAGACCGGGACATGCTTGCGACCATCATGCACAGCGAAGGTGTGACCGATGAAGTCCGGAGTGATCATCGAACGGCGCGACCACGTCTTGATGACGTTCTTCGTGCCTTTCTCGTTCTGTTCGTCGACTTTCTTCTGTAAATGGGCGTCGACGAAGGGGCCCTTCTTGATGCTACGTGACATCTATTCGACGCTCCTTACTTACGGTTCTTGCCATTGGGACGACGACGAACAATCATCTTGTTCGAAGCCTTCTTCGGACGGCGAGTACGAACTTCGCCCTTGCCCCACGGCGACACTGGCGGCTTACCACCGCGAGTGGTACCACCATGCGGGTGGTCGACCGGGTTCATGGACTCACCACGAGTGATCGGGCGACGACCCATCCAACGAGCGCGACCTGCCTTGCCGAGCTGCACATTGGCGTGGTCGGAATTGCCGACCTCACCGATGGTTGCGCGGCAGCGAGCGTCGACGTTGCGGATTTCTCCGGACGGCATACGCAGCTGGGCGTAAGCACCGTCCTTGGCGACAAGCTGAACGCCTGCACCAGCGGAACGCGCGATCTTGGCACCGCCCAGAGGACGAAGCTCGATAGCGTGGACGATCGTACCAGTCGGGATGTTGCGCAGCGGCAGATTATTGCCGGGCTTGATATCGGCATTTTCGCCGGTCTCGATGACGTCACCCTGCTTGATGCCCTTGGGCGCTACGATATAGCGCTTCTCGCCATCTGCATAATGCAGGAGGGCGATACGAGCGGAACGGTTCGGATCATATTCGATCTCAGCAACACGAGCAGGAACGCCGTCCTTGTCCCAACGCTTGAAATCGATGAGACGGTACTGACGCTTGTGGCCGCCGCCGCGATGGCGAGAGGTCACACGGCCGTAAGAGTTACGACCGCCGGTGCTGTTGAGTTTGCGTACCAGCGACTTCTCAGGCGTGGAGCGCGTAAGGTCGGAGAAATCCGACACGGACGCACCACGACGGCCCGGAGTCGTCGGCTTATAAACGCGGATAGCCATAATGAGTTCTTCCTTTGACTTTTTCGGCTATTGCTTCAGTTGCCGAAGATGTCGATCGACTGGCCCTCGGCAACGGTCACGATCGCGCGCTTTTCATTGACGCGGCGACCGAATCCGGTGCGGGTGCGCTGACGCTTGCCGGCGCGGTTGAGGGTGTTGACGTTCGTCACCTTGACATTGAAGATTGTTTCGATGGCCTGCTTGATCTGAACCTTGTTGGCATCAGGAGCGACCACGAAAGTGTACTGACCACGGTCACCGGCGGCATAACTCTTTTCAGAGACAACCGGCTTGATGATGACATCGTGGGCGGGATTGTGAATAGCTACCATATCGTTCAGGCCTCCTTGGGCTCAGTCTTGGCGGCAACGAAGGCATCGAAGCCTTCCTTACTGAAGACGACATACTGAGCGGTAACCACATCGTAGGTGTTGAGCTGATCTGCGAAGAGCACATGCACCGTCGGGATGTTGCGAACGGAAAGCCACTCGTTGACGTTGTCGCGCGAAAGCACGACAGTGGTGAACTCGTTCTGGCTTACCGGGGTCAGCGCAGCGATAGCGGCTTTGGTAGACGGAGTGTCCTTGATACCAAAGTCGACAACGGCGACGTGACCGGCATTCGCACGGTTGGAAAGCACATAGCGCAGTGCGCCGGCCTTCATCTTCTTGGGAGTGCGCTGGGAGTAATCGCGCGGCACCGGGCCGTGAGCGATACCACCGTGAACCCACTGAGGAGCGCGAATCGAGCCCTGACGAGCGCGACCGGTGCCCTTCTGCTTCCACGGCTTCTTACCGCCACCGGAGACATCGCCACGGCTCTTGACCGCGTGCGTACCCTGACGAGCAGCAGCGAGCTGAGCGATGACGACCTGATGAATCAGCGGAATGTGAGCCTCGACTTCTTCATTGGAGATGCCGAAGATCTCGACCGGCGCCTCAACGGTGCCAGCGGACTTGCCCTTGGCGTCGGTGACATTGAGTGTTACGTTAGCCATGATTTATCAGGCTCCCTTCACAGCCGAGCGAAGCAGGACGATGCCACCCTTGGGCCCTGGAAGAGCACCCTTGATGGCGATGACGCCGTTCTCCGTATCGGAGGAAACGACCTCAAGGTTCTGCACGGTGGAAGTGACATGGCCCATACGACCGGCCATACGCTTGCCCTTTAAGATACGGCTCGGAGTCGCGCATGCACCGACTGAGCCGGGGCGACGTTCGTTCTTGTGCGAGCCGTGAGTACGACGATAGGACTTGAAGCCCCAACGCTTGATGGTTCCGGCGAAGCCCTTGCCCTTGGTCGTACCGGTGACGTCCACTTCCGAACCATCGGCGAACAAGTCGGCGGTCAATTCCTGACCGGGCTTGAAATCGTCGACGTTGTCCGTACGGACCTCGACCAGATGACGACGCGGGGTAACGCCCGCCTTCGCGAAATGACCAGCCATGGGCTTGGTCACCTTAGTGGGATCAATTTGGCCATAGCCGAGCTGAACGGCCTTGTAGCCGTCGCTCTCTTCGGTCTTGACGCAAGTGACCACGTTCGTGGACACATCAACGAGCGTCACGGGAACGAAGAAACCTTGTTCGTCCCAAACCTGCGACATGCCAAGCTTGCGGCCCAGCAGTGCAGAACGATTTGCTTTCTGCAACGACATGCTTCTCCCCTCCTTTACAGCTTGATCTCGATATTGACATCCGCAGGCAAATCGATGTGCATCAATGAATCCACGGCCTTGGGGGTCGGGTCCACGATGTCGATGAGGCGCTTATGAGTACGCATCTCGAAATGCTCGCGAGAATCCTTGTATTTATGAGGAGAACGAATTACCACAAAGACGTTCTTCTCAGTAGGCAGAGGAACCGGGCCCACCACAGTGGCACCCGCGTTCGTGACCGTCTCGACGATTTTCTTCGCCGATTGGTCGATGACCTCATGGTCATAGGACTTAAGCCTGATGCGGATTTTCTGTCCCGCCATTGCCGTCCGCCCTTTCTAGCGATTGTTGACATTACCAACCCATTTAAGGACACCGGCGCGTACGACCCCCGGGAAATCCCGTGGCCGTGACCACATCAGTGTGCAGCACTACAGCGCCTTCGAGAGGACGGCACCGGGCTGCACTCGCTCTTTTTCTTACAATTTGCGAGCCTAAAACAGGCAACTGTTCTATTAAAGCATCGGGGGGCTACTAGGAAAATTCGGGCGTGTCGTTGGCATTCCTTGCGTTTGCGTGTTTTTTATACCACTTCCGTGTAGTCCCCACCGTGTGAAAACCATTTCGATTTTTTTAAAAAACAGTGCCCCAAAAATATGCAAATTTCGGATGATCGATCATACGAATATTGCTGAAAATACTAAATGATGCCTACCATCATGCAGACGGCAGGCATCATCAACGTTGAGTTTTTCGCCCTCAGCGTTCGACTATCTCCACTTCCGTGACGGCGGTTCCTCCTTCACGCGCGAGACGACGGGCGTGGCCTTCGGCTTGCGCAACACCGTAATAGGCGGCGATGGCGATATCCTTCATATCCTCGATCTGCGGAACCCGTGGGTTCGCGGGCGTGCACTGGTCCTCGTAGGCTCGCATGCCGATCTGGTCCAGGATACTCCAGAAATACTCCTCATCGACGCCGCATTGCTGGAAACTGGAATCCATGCCGAGTTTGTTGTCGCGATAGTCCTCAACGGCAAGCGCAAGGTTCTCGACGCCCTCCTCGGCCGTCTGGCCCGGGTCAATCCCCAGAACGCGGGCGAATTCCTGGTAGCGTTGCGGGGCGATGTACTTGTCGTATTTCGGCCAGCTCGTCGGCTCCTGGGGAACCGAGCCGTTGTAGCGGATGACATACGGCAGCAGAATCGCGTTGGCATGTCCGTGGGCCACATCGCACAGCGCACCGATGGTGTGGGCCATGCCGTGGCACATCCCAAGGAACGCGGAACCGAACGCCATGCCCGCCATCGTGCCGGCGTTGTGCATCCTTTCCTGCGCTTTGATCTTGGTCTCGCCCGGCCCGGCACACACAGAGGTCTCAAGGTTGTCCCAGATCAGCTTGGCGGCATGCAGGGCCATGCCATCCGTGAAATCGTTGGCATAGACGGAGACATAGGACTCCATGCAGTGCGTCAGCGCATCGAAACCGGTGTTGCTGGCGAGCGTTCGCGGCTGGGTGCGGGCCAGGACCGGGTCGACGATGGCCACCGACGGAGTCAGTGCATAATCGGTGATCGGGTACTTGTAGCCGGTTTTGTGGTCGGTGATCACGGCGAACGGGGTGACCTCGGAACCAGTACCCGACGAAGTGGGGATGCACACCAGCTTGGCCAAGCTTCCCAGCGGCGGAATGCGGAAGGCGCGCTTGCGGATGTCGAAGAACTTCTCGCGCACATCGTCGAAGGAAATCTCCGGGTGCTCATAGAGCAGCCACATGATCTTGGCGGCGTCCATCGGCGAGCCGCCACCCACGGCGACGATGGTGTCGGGGCGGAATTCGTCACGCATCATGGCCGCGCCACGCTCCACCGTCTCGACCGACGGCTCAGGTTCGATGTAGTCGATGATGCGGAACGTGGCCGGCTCCGGACGGCTGCGCAACTGGTCGATGACCTTGTCGATCACGCCGAGCTGCTCCATGACCTTGTCGCAGACGATGACCACGCGGCGGACGTTGTACATGTCGCGCAGATAACGGATGGCGTTGGGCTCGAAATAGGTCTTCGGCGGAACCTTGAACCATTGCATATTGTTGTTCCTTCGCGCGATTCGCTTGATATTGAGCAGATTGACGGCCTGTACGTTGCCGGAGACGGAATTGCCGCCGTAGGAGCCGCAACCGAGCGTCAGGGACGGGGCGATGGCGTTGTAGATATCGCCGATGCCGCCGAGCGCCGAGGGCTGGTTGACGATGATGCGGCAGGCGTGCATGCGAAGTCCGTAGCGACGGATCAAGTCGTGGTCGTCGGAATGAATGACGGCGGTGTGGCCAGCCCCGAATCGGAGCATCCCTTCGCACATGCTGAATCCCTGTTCCTCGGTCTCGAAACGCAGCATGGCGTGCACCGGACAGAGCTTTTCGAGCGTCAACGGCTCCTGCTCCCCCACCTCCTTGCATTCGGCCACGAGAATGGTGGCGTCTTCGGGAACGCTGAAACCGGCCTCGCGGGCGATGAACTGCGGGGATTTGCCCGGCACCACGGAGTTGAGTTTCGGGGTCTTGCCGGAGTACGCGGTGCAGCCGAACATGTAACGCTCGAGCTTGGTCTTCTCATCGGCGTTGACGAAGTAGGCCTTGCGGCGCTTCAGTTCGTCGACAAGAGGGTCGTAGATGTCGGTGTGGGCGATGATGCCCTGTTCCGTGGCACAGATCATGCCGTAATCGAAATGCTTCGAGAGCACCAGGTCGTTGGCCACACGCTTGACGTCGACGTTCGTGTCGACATACGCCGGCGCGTTGCCTGCACCAACGCCGAGTGCGGGCTTGCCGGAGGAATACGCGGCATGAACCATCCCGGGACCTCCGGTGGCAAGAATCGTGGCGATATCCGGGTGGGTCATCAAAGCCCCGGTGGCTTCGGTGGAGGGATGATCGATCCACTGGATGCAGTCTTTCGGAGCGCCGGCGGCCACCGCTGCGTCACGCACGATGCGTGCGGCTTCGGCCGAGCAACGCTGCGCATAGGGGTGGAAGCCGAAAACGATCGGACAACGGGTCTTCAGCGCGATCAGCGACTTGAAGATCGCGGTGGACGTCGGGTTGGTAACCGGGGTGACGCCCGCGACCACGCCGACCGGTTCCGCCACCTCGTCGATGCCCGTCACGTCGTCCTCATGGATGACACCGACCGTCTTCTGCCCGGCAAGGTAATGGGTGACGTGCTCGCAGGCGAAGATGTTCTTGGTGGCCTTGTCTTCCACCAGCCCGCGTCCGGTTTCTTTGACCGCCATGTCAGCCAGCACCAGATGCTTGTTGAGTGCGGCGATCGAGGCCTTGGCGACGATGCGGTCGACCTGTTCCTGGTCGAGTTTCTCGAATTGCCTCAAAGCCTCGACGCCACGGGCGACCAGTTGGTCGACCTCCCGGTTGAAGTCAGGCTTTTTGGTTTTTTGGTTTCCTTCGTGGGTGGAGTCCCAGCATTCTTAGGTTGTGCCGTCATGACTTCCCTTTCTGTTCAATGCCATCATCCCGTCACACATCATTGCTGTAATGTGACTTAGGTCACAATATAATGGAGGAACGCTACGTTTTTCCTTTTGTTTTAGCTTGAGGCTTTACCTGACATTTCATGTTCGTTTTTGGAGTATGAAACCGAATAATCCTGCTCATTTTTGTGCGCAAAGCACGTTAAGAATGTTCAACCGAACAAAACCTCACATCGAACGCAGTCAAAAAGAATTTTCGTTAGCGCTAACGAACCGAATGGAGAATGTCAGACGTCAACAAGACCCGCCTCATCTTCCTACCGACTGTTGTCAATCTCTTTGCCCAATGTAAAAAACCTACAGGAGACGCCCCCGCCGAAAGCAACCACAGCTTCAATCAAAACGCGCAGCCTGCATGCGCTCACGGCGCACATCCATGCGCACAGCGGTGACCAAACAGGACCTCCAGCAAGCACTGGGGCTCAGTCTGCCCACCATCAGCCAGAATCTTCGTGCCCTCGAGCAAAGCGGGCTGATCGCCAGAGGCGAAACGCTCGATTCGACGGGCGGACGAAGGGCCCGCACTTACGTTTTTCAACCGCAGACACGTTGTGCCATCGGCGTGGGAACGGCAAGCAATCAGGTGACGCTTTGCGCAGTGGATCTCAAGGGTGATGTCATCGCCTCAGAACACTACAACGTCACCTTTTGCTCCGATCCGAAATTCATCGCGGACATCGGCCAAAAAATATCACGGTTTGCCGCCGGCCTTGAAAGCAAAGGATCACACGTCCTGGGCGCGGCATTCGCCATCAAAGGTCTCATCTCCGAAGACGGGGGCGAAGTCATCTATGGCAATATCATGAACGATACCGGTCTGAAAGTCCAAGCGCTTGAAGCGGCGACGGGCCTCAAATGCGCGCTGATCCACGATTCCATGGCATCAGCATCGGCCGAGCTGTGGTTCGACAAGAGCATTCACGACGCGATATGCCTGTATCTGGGGCGACGCCCCGGCGGTGCCATCATCGCCGACGGCGCGATCAGCCTCGGACCAAACCGGCGCAACGGCACCATCGAACACATGACGCTGGTGCCCGGCGGACTGCCCTGCTACTGCGGCAACAAAGGCTGCATGGACCCTTACTGCTCCACGGATTTTCTGACCAATCACGGTGGGCAAAGTTTGGACGGTTTCTTCAAAAACGTCCGCGCCGAAGACGAAAAAGCCTGCCGACGTTTCGATTCATGGCTCGACTATTTGGCGCAGACCATCAACAACGTACGCAACGTACTCGCCTGTGACATCATTATCGGCGGCCCGGTGACGCAATATCTCACCGCAGAGGATTTCGCCAGGCTCAGAGCCAAATGCGACGGTCTCAATACCTTCCGGTCCGATACGTACCAGATTCGCAAAAGCATCTGCGGCCAAGGCCAGGAAATCGTGGGGGCGGCATTGCACTATATCGACCCATTCGTCAGCGGCATCTGCAAGTAAACGACTGCGACTGCATACTTGCGACCAGCTACAAAAGCCTAACTGCGACCAAAAGCACGTTTAAAGGCCTATTTGCGTGCTTTTGGTTGTAGCCGATATAGAAACGCGACGATAAGCACGCACAATCATGCTTATCGTCGCACATGTCTGCAGTCCATTCAAACGGACGCGGCCATCAACCAATCTCAGACAATCTGGCAGAACTCGATGGTCTCGCGGTTCGGGCCGTAGATGTTGAAGTAACGAATGCCATTGTCCCAGAAAGCGGGGATGGACTGGATCTCCTTGTCTTTCAGCTCAAGCCCAAGCGCCTTCGCGTTCTCGAACGCGGCCTCGATATCCGGGGTATCCAGCGCCCAATGATTGATGGCGCCGTCCTTCATCGCCACCGGATCGCCTTCCCACGTCTCGATGGTCAAGTGGCCGTAACGCAGGAACGCGCAACGGTTCTTGCCGTTCGGGAAGAGGCCCACGAGCTCGAAGCCGAGCTTCTTGGTGTAGAACTCGATGGTCTCGTCCAGGTCCTTGGCGGGCATGCCGGAATGCTGGAAATCCGTAGTGAAATCGGACATTGGTTTCATCTGTACTCCTTTTTAAAATTTACTGACTGCAAGCCTACCCAAGTCTTGGGTGCCTTGAACTGTCGGTTTGACGGATCGGAAACATACTGGATGGTAAGTTTGCCGAGCTCTGTTACGCCGAAATCTACTTGCCGACCTTGACGACGGCCTTGGAAACGCCTTCGATCTTGCCGTCAAGGAAGTCCTGCACGTCTTCAAGCTTGAACTCGTGGCTGATCAGCGGCTCGACGTCCACCTTGCCGCTTTCCAACAGACTGATGGCGTCCTTAAAGGTCAACGGGTTGATGAAGGAACCTTGGATCCGCAGCTGCTTCTTGTAGATGTCATATGTATTCATCTCGAAGCTCGCTTCCTGCGGACCCACGCCGAACATCAGGACCTGAGCGCCCTTCTTGGTGGCCAGAACCGCGCTATGCTGCGTCTGCGGCAGACCGACGGCCTCGATGACGATGTCATATTTGTTTTCGGGAATCGCGACCTTTGTGGTGTTGTAGATGTTCTTGACATTGAACAGACGCTGGTTGAGCTCGAGCTTTTCGTCGAACAGACCGGCGAAATCGACCTGGTGGACGCCGTAAGCCTGCAATATCTGCACGAAAAGCTGGCCCATGAAACCGTCGCCGATCACCAACGCCTTCTGATAGGGATGGATGTCGAGCAGATCCACGCCGTGCACCGCACAGGAAATCGGCTCGATGGTGGCGGCGTCCTTGAGACTAACGCTGTCGGGCAGCTTGTAGACCACGGTTGCCGGCGCGGTGAACTGCTCCTCGAGGCCGCCGTCACGCGTCACGCCGACGGCACTCAAGGAATCGCAGAGTTCGGGGCGTTGGGTCAAGCAGTATTCGCACTGGCCGCAGTAGATGTTCGGGTCGACGGCCACACGGTCGCTTGGCTTGACGTTGGTGACGCCCTCGCCGACGGCTTCGACCACACCAGAATTCTCGTGGCCCAGCACGATCGGCGGCACGGCGGAGGCGGAGCCCGGACGGCCGGCATAAAGATCGTGGTCGGTGCCGCATACGCCCGCATATGCGGTATTGATCAGCACCTCGCCTGCCTTGACTTCAGGAGTCGGCAGATCCTGGATTTCGAATTGCTTCACACCGGTTAATACAAGAGCCTTCATCGCTGTTCCTTTCCAAGCTTTATTGCTGGCTTTGCGACCGACCGCCACTGAGTTCTGCGCTGATTCTCAACGAAAAGTCAACATCGGCTTTGGCCCGCAACAAGCTCACTATAACTCTCATGAACAACTTATGCAAATCGACTTTCTAGAAGTTTTGCATTCTTTTCTCTTTTACCTTTGCCATCGGCGCATTCGCCGAATCTGCGAGGAAAATCAAGGAAATCGATGCCGAATCCTGACTTTCATCGCTTGTCCAATTGAACATGCGTGCGAAATCAAGAGAACCGGGCCAAAACCCTGATTTTCATCGCATCATTGCCAGGATCAGTGTGTACGGAGCCGAATGGATATGAAAAATCCCCCCGCAACCAGTTGGTTGGGAGGGATTTTGCAACAGTTTGAAAGCGAAAATCAACGCTTCGAGAACTGAGGCGCGCGACGTGCCTTGTGCAGACCTGCCTTCTTGCGCTCCACGACGCGGGCGTCGCGGGTGAGGAAGCCGGCCTTCTTCAGTGCGGCGCGGTTGGCGTCGCGATCGATGGCGTTCAGTGCGCGGGCCACGCCGAGGCGGATGGCGCCGGCCTGACCGGTGGTGCCGCCACCCTCGACGAGGACGATGACATCGAACTTGTTCTCAAGCTTCAGCAGAACGATCGGGGAGTTGACCTCACGCTGCTGCAGACGGGAGGGGAAGAACTCCTCCAGGGTGCGGCCGTTGATGGTCCACTTGCCGGAACCGGGAACCAAGCGCACACGGGCGATGGCTTCCTTGCGGCGACCCGTGCCGTAGCCCGGGGCGATCTGCGAGGCACCGGTGCCAGCACCGGCGTTGGTTTCGGTAGTGAATGTTGTAAGTTCCTCTTCGGTCTCTTGAGCCGCGGAGTTATTGGTATTTTCAGCCATGATTCGTTATCTCCTCTCGGTTCACTTGGCCTGCTGCGAAACCGCAGCGATCTCAATCGGCTGGGGCTTCTGTGGGGTGTGCGGGTGATCGGGACCAGCGAAAACGTGGAGACGATCGAGCTCGACCTTGGACAGACGGTTCTTCGGCATCATGCCCTTGACTGCTTCGCGGATGATGCGCTCAGGATTGTGCTTCAAGAGATCGGCGTAGCTGTCGGCGCGAAGGCCGCCGGGACGACCGGAGTGCGCATAGAGCACCTTGTCCATCTTCTTACCAGTCAACGCGATCTTTTCGGCGTTGATGATGATCACGTGATCGCCCAAATCGGCGTTGGGAGCGAAGGTCGGCTTGTTCTTGCCGCGCAGCAAAAGCGCTGCCCTGGTCGCAAGCTTGCCCAGCACCACGTCGGTGGCGTCAATGATGTACCAGTCGTGAGTCAGATCAGCTGGCTTCGGTGTGAAAGTTTTCACGAGTGTACCTTTTCTTTATATTGTGTTCCCGGCCAAATCGGCAAAACCTTGACGATGATGCCTTTCCGACCGCTTTATCCGTGGGCTCCCTGAAAGTCCTAGTGCGAGTGGGAAAGCGCTTTGAAGGACCCCTCTAGGGAAACACAACAACTCACCATTGTACCTACTCCCCTGACTAAGCGCAACGCGGCGAAACGGCCGGCGACCGCACGACAATCTCCACGGTAAGCGCGCACGCTGCGAAACGGGGACCGATCCGGACTCCTCCACCTCTGATTATGCGAGCAACAAGACAATCCTGCTAGAAAACGTACACTTTATCGGCGCAAAACATACGAAAACTAACAGGATTGTCTGTTACCGGCGCAAGTATCAGCGCAGACGGTTTGCGGCGGCATGCTGAACGTCGGTCGAAGCGTCTTCGGAAAGCCTTGTGAGAGTAGCCTGCGAACAGTTGGGATTGAGCGCGACGGCACGACGGACCATCGCCGAAAGGATCGACGGCGCCTTCGGTTCGGATTCGACGCCCAGTTTGCTTAGAAAATCAAGCGTATCGGCTGTGGTTTCCGGGTTTTCGGCACCCTCGAGACGCATCTTCCACGAAGTCTGCGGGTTGTGCAGCGCGGCCTCCCGCACCTCAATGACCCTGTCTTTGGTAAGCCTGCCGACCAACCAGTTCTTGTCGTCCGCGTTGGAGGCGACAGCCTTGCGCACCTCATCGTTCTCGTCCTCGGAAAGCTTGACCAGGATGTTCGGGAAGGGCATGGTCGAGGCCAGAAAAATACGGTCCTCCACAGGGGTGTGCTCATTGCCGGCCACCGCCTCTAGCAATGCAGTCGCACGCGAGAAAGCGGCCTGATCCGATTTCGGCGGCAGGGGCTTGCGAGCAGCCGCGCTCAATTCGGCGGAATCCTCGGTATGCCTCAGCTCTTCGTATGTGTTGGTCAGCGGTTCGAAGTCGGCATCACCGGCCTCATCATCATTGCCGGAATCGGTCGACCCCTTGGAATCGCTTGCGGAATCACTACTGGAATCATTGGTAGAAGCGTTACCAGAATCAATGTCGGAACCACTATCAGAATCATTGGCGAGGCCATTACCGGAGCCAAGATCGGCTTTGCCGGAATCATCCGAAGCCGCAGCAGCGCCGGAAACAGATGAGCCATCACCGTTTGCATCACCCTTGGAAAGGGCGGTATCGGAAACTTCAGCCTTGGAAGCACCTTCTGCCACCGCGTCGACGGGCATGGCGTCTTGATTCTGGTTCGTTTTATCCTGTTCCGTTTCGCTCATGGTTCCAGCTTAACGCGAGCCGAAGAATCACGGACAAGGCAATACACGGCCACGTAAGCACTGAGCGGCAAAAACGCAATTCCCCGGTGTCGATGCTGTGAAGACGCAGCAGCGAATAGACAAACGTGAAGTTTTCCGCTTCCCTGCTGCCGAACCCAGGCACCTTAATTTTGAATCCGCACAATTCCGCCATTTTAATTTTTCGTATTTCCGCATTCATAGCACGCTGAAGCAAAAATTCAGAAAATCCGCTTCCCTGCTACGCACCGACACGACACCCAGAATCCGCAGACATCAAATTGATTTTGCACGTATCAAATCTACCCAGCGGTTTTAAGACATGGATGCACTGACGGAAAACTGACATTCCGAAGCCATCAAACGGCGGAAAGCGTCACTCGGGCGTTGAACGCCTCACGAACGCGCGTCTCGAAATCCCCCGCGTTCGCCGACGGAACAGCGAGATGTATGGTGACGCGATCGGTGAATTCCCTGCCTTCCTCATTGCCTCCAACTTGCGCAAGCAACTGCTCGAAACGGCCCAGCCAAGAGTATTGAAGCACCACGCGATAATGCCGCATCGGCACGATCCGCTCGACATCGGCCGCCTTTACCGCCATCGAAGCGGCCGTGGAATAGGCACGGATCAGTCCGCCGGAACCGAGAAGTATCCCGCCGAAATATCGGGTGACGGTGATGACGCAATCAGTGAGCCTGCCCATGCGAATCACGTCAAGGATCGGCTTGCCCGCAGTGCCGCTCGGTTCGCCGTCATCGCTCATCCGCTCTTTGGCCGCCCCAAGAGCGGCGCCGTAAATCGCCGCGAAGGCGACGTGACGGGCTTTCGGATTTCGGTCTCGTACGGATTGAACGAACGCGAGCGCCTCGTCCATGGTCTTGATATGACAGGCGTCACCGATGAATTCGGACTTCTTCTCGATAAACGAAGCCTGCGCGGGCGCGCTGGCGGAGTCGATAATCGTGGAAAAACCGTCAATGCTGTCGTTGCGTTCCCTGCCCACCGATGCACCTTCCAGCTATGTCAAAAACTTTTGGATACTTCCACTGTACTTTTGGTCGTGGGCACCACGTCAAAATCCTACGAACATGACGTCACCATCATCGTCAAACCGCCGATTTCCCTCGAGTACGCCTCATTTCCTACGCCGTCACCAAAATCAATTGTAAAAATTCTTATTCTAAAATATCAAAAAATGGAATTTTGACCTGCTGATCCCGTTTTGTCTGCTATACTTACCGGGTAAGGAGCAGAGGACAAGGGCGTTCCTCAGCTCCCCATACAAATCCCAAACAACGAATTAATGACCTGCCAAGGCCTCGGATTTCGCCGAAATCCCTCTTTTCAATTATCTAGCTTTTACCAGTCGCGCACCATCCTTGTCGCCGTCTACCACGACTTTGACCGCAGTCGCACCATTCGCTTCAACCGAGCCGATTTGAAAAACAAGAAACATACCAGGACATACCGGCCTTGCACGCACGTCATATTTGCCGTCTACCATATTGCTATGCGAATCACCACCGAACGACTTATTCTGCGGCCTTGGAAACACGGCGACCGACACGAGGCCGAATCGTTGTTCCGTTACGCTTCAGACCCGGAAATCGGGATCCGCTGCGGGTGGATGCCGCATCGCAACGTCGAGGAAAGCCTGAACACCCTCGATAACGTCTTTACCGGCGACGAAAACTATGCCATCACATTGCGAAACGGCGACGACGACAGGCCGATCGGGGCCATCGAACTGAAGAAAACCGGACCGGACGACCACGTTGGCGAATTCGTGCGGGAAGCTATTGACAGGCACAACCTCTTCGCGGGTGTCGACGAAAACGAAACGAAACGGGCACTCGCCCACTACGACGGCGACCGCGTGCTCGGCTACTGGATCGGACGGCCGTTCTGGGGGCAGGGCATGATGAGCGAGGCACTGTGGGCGATGATCCGGCACGCGTTCGCAAACCTGGGGTGCAACGCCGTGTGGGGCGGGCACTACGTTGAAAACCCGGCTTCCGGCAAGGTGATGGAGCATTGCGGGATGCAAGCGGTGTGCCGCAAGGACGGCGACTACTTCCCTCTGATCGACCAAAGGCACGACGCCATGGTGCGGGTGATCACGAAAGAGGAATGGGAACGCAACAACGAAAAACCGGCAACAAGGTATGGAAGATAGGTGCTCCAACCTCATTGCCGGCCGATATTTATTCAGATACGCGTTAGAAAACTAGCCCTTGGCGATCTTTTCGGCCGTCTCCCCGATCTTCTTGGTCGTGGGAAGCCAAAGGATGATCATGAACAGCACCGCGTGCTCAACGATGTTGTAGGCGGTCATCTGGGCGTTCCAATGCTTGGACTGCCACATATCGAACCATTCCGAACCGATGATCGAGAAGCCGCCGTACCAGATGCAGATGGCGATGATGAACATGACGTAGCCGAAGGTCTTGGACTTCGCGAACGTCTCCTCATCCTTATTGACCGCTCGAATCATCTTGTACGTGCCATAATAACCGGTCAGGCACGTCAAGGTCTCGCACAGGATCAGGAAGCAGTAGCCGATGACATGGATAGGCACGGCGTTGATCGCACGCCACGTGACCGTGTTGGCGGCGGGCAGATCATCCATCATCATGACGTGGTGGATGAACGCGTAGTTCGAACCCCAATCCATATAGTTGCCCATCGCCACGAAAAGCGCGAACGAAGCGAACATGAAGACCACGAAAATCTTGATCCATCGCTGTATTTTGGCTTCCAACATATTTCTCTCTCTTTCTACTGCGAAACCATTTCAAAGCACCATTGACATTGACACAGTCGAAAACCTTTAGAACCGGTGTCACATAATCTCGTACTATTGCCGAAAGTGGCTTCGACTTTGCAACTTAACTACGTAGGACAGTGACTACTCTACACAAATAAAAAGTACATTATGCAATTTCTTAGTGAGATTCAATACAAATGGGAGTAAACGTTATGGATCAAAACTATGAAACTCTATAAAAGAAAGTTATAAAAGGCTATCCCAAAACAAAAAGATTCCGCATTCAAAGCATTCGTGAGTTCATGTTGCGATTATTTGGAGTGATTTAGCATGTTTTACCGTGATGTCGGCAACGGTGACGGACACCCCGAAACGCAAGTCGGGAGTAAGCCTAAGCCTACTCCCGACTGCATCTTCATTTATACCTCTAAAGCGGAGCCGGAGAGATTCGAACTCTCGAACCGCTTGCGCAGTTAACACCTTAGCAGGGTGCCCCTATCGGCCACTCAGGCACAGCTCCGAGCTACACACGCATACGCGAGCGCAACATTTCATAACTATAGCAGTATCCGGCGACGCACGCCACTCCGATTTTGCCTGTGTCTTCATTTTTTCTTCATACCGTTCCTAGATCCGGCAGCGGCATACACACGACCAACGATGCATACGGCATCCTCGCTTTTCCGTCGTTTCAGAGACGGTAACGGCGATGAGGACGGCCAGAAAAGATAGGCACATTCCACCTTTACATCGTTTCCGGATCAGGCTGACGATGACCGGAGAACGTAACCACCACCGCAACGATGACCAGCGCGACGCCGGCCAAATCCCCCAGCGTCGGAATCTCACCGATAATCAAGCCGACTAGCAGGGCCATGACCGGATTGATGGCCTGAATGACGGAATAACGCGCCGAGCTGACGCGACGCATGATCATTTGGTCGATGATATACGGCAAGAACGAAGCGAATACGGCAACCACCAACATCACGCCCAAGAGCTTGCAGGCGCCGAAGGCACCACGTGCCCACGTGGCACTCGGCTTGGGGGCAACGACACCTTTGATTGCCGGAACCGCAAGAACAACGGATTGTACCAACCAGCCGATCAGCATGCTCACGCTCAGGGAATCAAGCGGATTGGCACGTTGCGCGACCATACGCCCGAAGACGATGTAGCATCCCCACATCGCGCCGTCGATGAGAATGGCGATGAGACCGATCAGGAAATGAGGATATTGAGCGGGGTTCGAGAACGACACACCGGCCAACAGCACCACGCCGCCCGCCGCCAGCACAATCCCGACACGCTCACGCCAGCTGTGGCCGGTAATGACAGCGACGCCGAGCGGACCGACGAACTCGATGGAAACGGCGATGCCCATATCCATGTTGCTCATGCCCAAGTAGAACAGCGTGTTCATCAGCATCACCGAAATACCCGCGAGCGCCACAATCCACCAATCGCGGGAGGTGCGCGGCAAACCAGCTCGTTTCTCCTTTGCAAACGGCCTGCGCCAGATCAGCATGAGAATGGCGACGAAACCGACACGATACCAGGCGGCCAGCAACGGATCGAGCTGGGTGAACGCCAATTTGGCGACCGACGTAGCCAGATAGATCATCAGTCCTTCACCCATGATGATGAGCACCACCGGAACGCGGTTGAATATGGCATCCAAGCGAGAACCGCGTGGTTCGATGTGTGCGAAACGCGGCTTTTGGGGCTGGAGATTGGGCCCGGCCTTGCGTCGGGGTTCGGGTTGGCTCTGGGACTTGTTGCCGGGAGAGGTCTGCGGCGAAGGTGAAGAAGACGGCATAACCACCTAAACTACACCACAATGACCAGTAATTGAAGGGTGTTTTTGCAAGGTGACATATCGGGTTTTACCGCTGGCGTTGCGCCCGGCCCACGTTCGGGCTGCATGCGAAATCACGGCCGAAGTTACGTTTGGTACAGCATTTGGAGCAACGTTCGGATTCCGCCTGAATCCATTTCGGTTGCTTGCACCGATAAGCCCCGAGGAATTTCACAGCCGGCAAGAACGCGGTAAGCCCGACAATTACAATGGGAGCATGAGCACAGCACCAAGGAACGCCGCCGCGAAACGCGACTGGGGTCACGACGAGACCGGTTGCACGGTGCTGCATATCGATATGGACGCCTTCTACGCTTCGCTGGAAATCGCGCGGCATCCGGAACTGAGCGGAAAACCGGTCATCATCGGCTGGCCGGGGCCGCGAAGCGTGGTGTCGGCGGCCAATTACGAGGCACGAAAATACGGGGTCAACTCGGCGATGCCGATGGTGCGGGCACGGCAGCTTTGCCCCCGCGGCGAATACGTCAACGTCGACATGCCTTATTACCGCGGAAAATCAAAAGAAATCTTCGACAGCGTGTTCCGGCAGGTCACCGACCAGATCGAGCAGGTCTCCGTCGATGAAGGCTATATGGACGTTTCAAGCGCGCTGCTGCGCTGGAAGTCGCCGAGCGTCATCGGGGCGTGGATCCGGGCACAGGTCGCGGCGCGATTCCATATCACGTGTTCAGTAGGTATCGCGGCCAACAAACTGGTGGCGAAAATGGCCTCGACCAACGCCAAGCCGGACGGGATGCTGCTCATACCCAAGGCACGGCATGCGCAGTTCGTGCAGATGATGCCGTTGCGTGGCATACCCGGCATCGGGCCATCGCTTGAAAAACGGCTCAACGAATGGGGCGTCAAAACCGTCGCCGACCTCGCCAAAATGGACGAATCGGCAATGTTGCAGGTGACACATTCGAAAATCACCGCGCACAACCTCTATCTCGCGGCCCGCGGGCAGGACGAACGTCCTATCGTCACTCACGCACCGGAAAAGTCCATCGGTGCGGAAATCACGTTTGAACAGGACACGCGCGACGCCTCGCAGGTACGCGAGCTGTTGCACCATTGCAGCAACGAAGTGACGCACACGTTGCGTTCCAAAGGGCTCGTCGCGCGGACGGTGACCGTGAAACTGCGGTTCGCCGACATGAGCTATTCCACCAAGGCGCACACGCTCGAGCGACCCATCGACACCGCGGCGGCAATGTACCCCGAATCCGTGGCGTTGCTCAAAGCCATGCTCAAGATGCCGGCCGACGCCTCGGACGACACTGCCCTACCGCGCGAAATCCGTCTGGCCGGGGTGAGCGCCAGTTCGCTGAGCGCCAAGGATTCCACGCCGGTGCAGCTGACGATCGACGATTTGCTGGGCGATGACTCTGTGGCTGGCAATCGGGGTGGCCAAAACAACAGCGGCGATAATCCCGTTGCTAGCAACAGCGACAATGGTCAAGGCGATGATAGCGGTAAACGCGGCAATGACAATCGCAATAATGATGACCGTGGGAACAGCAACAATGGCGAAGAACGCATTCGCAACGCCGAAACCGTGCTCGATGCCGTGCGTGAACGCTACGGAACCGGCGCGGCCACCCTCGGCCTCGAACACGGCGACTGGAAGGCCAAGCAAATCGCCAACAACAGCAAACCGGAATCCTAGCCGGGAGATTCCCGGCTGCAGGGTCCAGCCCGATTACCTACAGTCACGTTCAATCGAACATGCGATGAAAATCAGCGAATCAAGCCCGGAATCGTGAGTATGCTCGCATGTTCGATTGAACATGCGATGGAAATCAGGATTTCACAGGCAAAATACTGATTTCCATCGCAACTTCAACGATTCTTCATACGCCTGCGCACCCATGCCGGTCGAACCAACAGCCCCTTGCGCTGGGCGTAGACCATCAGCGCGATGCCGGCGGCACCCATCAGGATCACCGGGACGATACTGGCTTCGAGGCCGAAACTGCCACCGGTCAGGATGTTGGGACCAGACCATTGAGCCACAAGCCACGAATCCTGCTTGCCATTGCCGGAAACGATGGATCCGAAAATAGGCCCCTCGGCGATGTTCCACATCGCATGCTCACCGATGCACACCCACAACGAACGAGTGACAAAATACAGTGCCGCAGCAAGAATCCCGTCTTCGATGGCAATGGCCAGTCCGCCCCACAGCGAGCCGTCCTGATTGGTCAGGTGCATCAACCCGAATACCAGCGCCGAAACCGCGAGCGCGCCCCAAGAGCCAAGCCACTCCTCGACCAGACGAAGCAGCATGCCACGCATCATGATCTCCTCGGCCACGCCGACACAGATGCCCATGGAGATGATATCGATCCATGGATTGTAATGTGTGTTGAGCCCGACGATCCTGTAGTTGCCGGTAATCGCAAGAACGCTTACGCAAAGACCAATCGCCACAAAGCCTATGACGATGCCAACCATCAGCCCTTTCCATCTGCCAAGCCGAAACTCAAACGGATGGGAACGGTACTCCATGCCGTAAACGACGACCAGATAGCCAATAATCGCGGCCGCGACCTCAGCCAGCATATCAAAAAGCGTTACAAGAGAATGAATGTCATCAGTTTCGAAGATTTTCAAATTGCCGGTCGCCACAACGCACCCCACAGCAATGATCACGGAAGCAACGATCTCCAACAGGACAAACACACCCAAAAAACGAGTCCCCGCAGCAGCGGATTCAACCTTCTAGGTTCGGCCGTTCCCGTCTTTGCGTTTTGTAAGCGCTCTGGATGGTCTTCCGTGAGCAAATCGCTGGTTCGTATTCGCTGACTGACGTGCATGGTTTACAAGGATAACCCGGCGAGCTCATCGGTGCCACCAAACCCCATACATTGAGACATCATGATTTTGTATCCGCCACTATCACGTCGCCCATCAACACGATTGAACTTGCGATAAAAATCAAGATTTCCTAGGCATTTTCATGATTTCTATCGCATGTTCAATCGAACATGCGATGAAAATCAAGATTCGGAAGGCAAAACGCTGATTTTCATCGCAGGATCATGGCGTGAACCATCCGGCAGAATGCCATGCCAAGCACCTATCAGATGATTATCCACAATGTTGGGCACATTGGGTAGCTCTTCAATGAGACTTATCCACGAAACGCCCGGGCAATCACGAAAGAGGGTATCATTCGACCACATAACCCCGATTGAGTTGACGTCGCCCCCATAGTGCACCGTAACGTAGGATTATGAAAATCAATCCACGCATACTGACACGGCTGACCGAAGCGGAAGCACGACATTGCTGCTTGCATACAAGTAAACATAACGAGCAACAAACACTCAGCATGCTTGTGAAATCCGGTGAAGTCACGCGAGTGCGACAAGGACTTTATGCACGGACGGCCATTTGGAAAAGCCTTGATGCCAACGAACAGTATCTGTGGATGCTCAGAGGCTTGCATGAATGGCACCCGGATTGGGTCTTCGCCGCCATCAGCGTCATCAGTGCATACAAGGTGGAACATCCATACTGGTTGCACAACGACGCAAAGGTGTTTCTTGCCACCGACAAACTTTCTGGTGCGTTTTCGTCAAAAGGCGTTCAATACGTACATACAGAGAATTTCCCAAAGTACCGACAGACCAATATTTCCATGACCTCCGTACCACAGGCACTTTGCGATTGCGCCGCGCGATACAAATTTCACGAGGTTTTGCCGATGTTTGATTCAGCCTTGAGAAAGCAACTGACCTGCGAACAAGATATCCGAGCAATAAGCAAGAAATCACATCGCTTTGACAAGAAAGTTGCGCATTTGCTCAACTATACGGATCCGAAAAGCGAAAACGGCGGAGAATCAATATGCCGGGCCATGATGATTGAAAAGGGATTCGGCAAGCCCGAATTACAACGTGAGTTTCGGATTCCCATTTCAGACGCTACAGTTCGGACTTACCGAGTAGACATGCTTTACCACTTGGCCGGAAAAGAGCTGATAGCGGTTGAATTCGACGGGATGGACAAGTACGTAAACCCAACGATGACAAATCAACGCAGCATCCGTGAAGTCGTGCATGAAGAAAAGGAACGGGAAAACCTTTTACTCACCAAAACACCAATTAGGCAGATTATCAGAATCGATTTTAACGAGACGATGCAACGCGAGCGGTTGGTGAAAAAACTGAGCGCAGCAGGGTTACCACGCGCAAGGCCACTTGCGCACCAGTAACGGGCACGCGAGGAAAATCAGCGAATCAGGCCCGGAATCGTGAGTATGCTCGCATGCTCGATTGAACATGCGATGGGAATCAGGATTTACAGGGTAAAACACTGATTTTCATCGCATCTCAAGCAGGAAGAAGCTGGCCTCAGCCACGGAGACGAGCGACAGTCTCGGCGATGATGACGTCCGAGGCGGTGGCAGATAAGCGCAGGTGAGTGGGGTCGCCGTAGAACTCCCCAGGGCTGGCGACGATACCGAGATGCGCGAGCGCATCCATATCCTGCCAGCAGTCGCCGGACTTCGCACGCACCCAGACATAGAGCGCTCCTTGGGGCATATGCGCATCGTAACCGGCGGCACGCAGGCCGTCAACCAGCTGATGAAGACGCTGACAATAGCGGACGTGCTGGGTACGAACCGCATCGGTATCGTGCAACGCCGCAGCCATCGCAGCCTGGACCGGGCCGGGAATAATCTCACCGATCTGCTTGCGGTAGACGACCATCGGCCGGACAAGCTCGGGGTCACCGGCGATGAGCGCGGTGCGATAGCCGGCCATATTGGACTGCTTGCTCAGCGAGTACAGCACGAGGATGCCCTCGGCGCTGCCGTCGCAAACGTCGGGCTGCAGCATGCAGGGAGCCGGGCTTGGCTCGGTATCATTGTCATCTTTCCACGTGAGCAGGCCGTAGCACTCGTCGGAAAGGACCACGGCGCCGATCTCGCGGGCGGCGGCGACGATGCCGTGCAATTCCTCGGCCGAGAGCACCTCGCCGGTCGGGTTGCAGGGTGAATTGACCCAGACAGCCTTGACACCGGGAATGGAACGCCACGAGTCCACATCGGCGATATCGGCGGCCTTGTAAGTCTTGGCACCGGCCAGTTGGGTGCCGATATCGTAAGTCGGATAGGAAACGGCGGGCTGCACGATGACGTCGCCCGGCCCGAAATGCAGCAGCGAGGCCATGAGCGCGACGGCTTCCTTGGATCCGACGGTGGGCACGAAATCGGCGTCGATCGCTCCGAAATCAACACTACGATTCGCCCGGAACCACTCCTGCACGGCTTCGCGCAAGGCATCAGTCCCCACAACGGTCGGATAACCGTGGGCGTTGGGCGCATCAGCACCATCGGCGAGCGCCCGCTGCACGCTCGCAGGCACGGGATCAACCGGCGAACCAACGGAAAGGTCAATCATGCCGCCGTCGGCCTGCGCCGCGATCTTTTTATACGGCGCGACGCGATTCCAATCGTAGGGAGAATCAAACCTGTAAAAACCCATTGCCGTCGCCTTTCGCGTCAACTCAACCATAAAAACTACTGTATCGATGATACCGGCGTTGACGCCGAACAACAGCCGTCATTTCGCTGTATGTGCTCGTACAATACAAAACCGCCGAACTCCATAGCAAAAAGCGAAGTTCGACGGTCTGAAAAGAAACAATCAGTCCTGGTTCTGCGGGGGAAGCGCGGCGATGCGGGCTTCGTCCTTGCCAGACGGGCCAGCGGCCTGGGCACCGCCCAAATCACCGAGATCGTTGAAATAGGTGACCGCGGCGTCCTTGTACCACGCCCATTCCTCGGGCACGTCATCCTCGTAGAAGATGGCCTCGGTGGGACATACGGGCTCGCAGGCACCGCAGTCCACGCACTCATTGGGGTTGATATAGAGCGTACGATCGCCCTCGTAGATGCAGTCGACCGGGCATTCGTCCACGCACGCTTTGTCCTTGACATCGATGCAGGGCTGAGCAATTACATAAGCCATCGAGGAGGCCTCCTTACAAGCTTCAAGTAGTATCAGCCTACGATTAAGCAACGACGGCCGAACCGTCGCCCGTGACGCAAAGGAAACGCCATAGAATTCCCACTGGCACTAAAGGCAACGCGCCTGATGCCGGTTCCGTCGCCGGCTATTGCTGCCAAGTACTCTGTAGGCTCCCGTAGGCTTTTCCGCACGTCCCAAGGCTCAACGAGCATGTCCGCATCACGAATCCGCCCACTATATCGGCATACCCACAAGTTCTTACGCTCTTCGGGCCTCTGCGCTTTCTTCTGTCAGACCGGCCAGGTCCAGGTTTTCCTCTGCCTGTTCCACGTCCGCGTCAAGCTCTCCGGTGCCCAAACGCGAATGACGGTAGGAATAGCCGAAGTAGATGCAGAAGCCGATCAAGAGCCAGACCACGAAACGAATCCACGTCAGCACTGAGAGATTGACCATCAGCCAGAGGTTGGCCACGGCGATCAGGATCGGCACCCAGGGGTTGCCGGGAATCTTGAACGAACGCGGTAGGTCGGGGCGCTTCTTGCGCATGATCGGCATGGAAATCGCGACCAAGGTGAAGGCCGAAAGCGTGCCGATATTGACCATGTCCGCCAGGATGGAGACATCGAACGAGGACGCGACGATGGCGAAAAGCACACCGACGGCGATCTGCAGCTTGGCGGGGGTACCGTGCTTGCCGACCTTGGAGAGGCCGCGCGGCAGCAGGCCGTCACGGCTCATCGCGAAGACCACGCGGGTCAGGCCGAGCAGCATCACCATGACCACGGTGGTCAGGCCGATGACAATGGCGAAGGAGATGATCTTGGCGGCCCAGGTCGCGCCCGCCAGCTCGAAGCCGGTGGCCAGCGACGGGTCCTTGGCGTTGGCTAGGTCCTTGTAGGAGACCATGCCGGTGGTGACGATGGCGACGAGCATGTACATGATGACGACCATCACCATACCCATGCCGATGCCCAAAGGCACGTTGCGCTTCGGGTCCTTGGCCTCCTCGCTTGCGGTGGCCACCACGTCGAAACCGAGGAACGAGAAGAAGACCAGAGCCGCGCCGGAAACGATGCCGGAAACGCCGTAGACAGTGGGCTGCTGGCCGGTGACCCACTGGAAAAGCGGCTGGGTCATCACCCCGCCGGAAGCCGGCCCGAGCACTTTGCTGGCAGGTTCGGACGGCGGGATGAACGGGGTGTAGTTCGAGGCCTTGACATAGAAGAATCCGACGACCACCACGAAGACGACGATGCCGATCTTCAGAATCGTGAACGCACCGTCCACGCGCGCGCCGATCTTCGTGCCGAGCACCAGAAGGACCGTAAAGAACGCGACGACGATCAGCGGCGCCCAATCAAACGTGAAGCCGCCGAAATGCAGCTCTGTACTGGAATTGACACCCATCAGATGCAGGAAGTCGTTGAGGTAGACGCTCCAGTACTTCGCAATGACCGAGCTGGCCATCAGCATCTCGAGGATGAGGTCCCAGCCGATGACCCACGCCATCAGCTCGCCGACCGTGGTATAGGTGAACGTATAGGCCGAGCCGGCCGCGGGAATCATCGACGCGAACTCCGCATAGCACATCACCGCGGCCCCGCAAATGATGCCGGCGATCAGGAAGCTCAGGATCGCGGCCGGACCCGCGTGATAGGCAGACGCCTGCGCGCCGATGGAGAAGATGCCCGCGCCGACGGCGACGGCCACACCCATAATCGCCAGATCCCAAGCGCCAAGGCTGCGAACGAGTTTGCGATCGCCCGTGGCGGTTTCGGCAAGCGCCTGTTCCACCGATTTCGTCCTGAACAGCTTCATTCGACCCTCACCCTTCACATCTTGAAGCCTTACGAAAATGCCAACTTCACCATAGGGATATGACATGACGAGAACGTTACCGCAATTGCATACCCGACATTGTATTACAGAAAAACAAGACAATTATCTTATCGTGTTATCGTTGCGAACCGTCTGCGCGCAACGGCATCCTCGATATCCTGCGATTGTGCCCATCACGTTGCCTGAATGTCTGAATGACTGAATGCCTGAAATCCAGCAACCGCCGCTTATCGCAGATTCATGCCCACGACCACCGGCTCGGGAACCAAGCGCACGCCGAAGCGTTCTTCGACACCGTCTTGAAGCGTTTTCGCAAGTTCGGCGATATCGCCGGCATCGGCGCCGCCGCGATTGGTCAGCGCGAGCGTATGCAGCGTTGAAAGGCCGGCTTTGGCCTCTTTGCGCACTTTGTGGCCTTTGTGGAATCCCGCGTGATCGATCAGCCACGCGGCCGAGGTCTTGACACCCGGCCTGCCATCAGACAGCATCGCGTCGAAGCGCGGCGCATCTTCAGGAAGCGTTGCTGCCTGCGCCTGCGTCAATATCGGGTTCATGAAAAAACTGCCGCAGCTGTGCCTGTCGAAGTCCGGCTTGGCCTCTTCAATGTCACGGGCAACGACGCCATTCCCCAGCTTCGCCAAAATGCGCTGCAACGCCGCTTGGGAGATATTGCTCTGGTCTTTGCAGCCTTGCATCCATCGCGAGGCATATCTGCCGGGATCTTCCAGCATGCCCTTTGAGGCACGTACCCGCAGCACGGCCTGACGAATCGCCACGATCGGCATCCGCTCCCCCATTGAGACACCGAGCGCCTTGGCCAGCTGGCCGAACGCCACCTCGTTGGCGTCGCTGCGCTGCAACATAAAGGACACGGAAAGCACAACGTAACGCGGCGTCGGGAAATAGTGGTCCGCTGGCGTTGCAGGAGCGCTATACATACTGGATTTGAGGGCCGAACTGCGGTACCCGAAATGCATATCGGCAGGGTTGAGCTTCTGAATATCGCCGTTTTTACGGTCGAAAACCCGTACCGAAGACACGGACGAGGCCACTTCCTGACCATATGCACCGATATTCTGCACCACCGAAGCACCTACAGTTCCAGGCACTCCCGAAAGGCCTTCCACTCCGGAGAAACCGGAGGAAACGCAGAACGCAACGAAATCATCCCAATTCACTCCAGCTCCGGCCACGATTTTGACCGCTCCTGCAGTTTCATTTAGAGCAATCCCCGTCTTCAGAGCCGAAACACCGTGCCGTTTGTCGCGCACGACAACACCATGGAAGGGCTCATCAGAAATGAGTAGATTCGACCCGCCGCCGATAACCAACAGCGGAAGGCCCGCGGCATCGGCGCTACACACCGCGGCAATGAATTCCTCTTCGGTTTGCGGCTCAACAAACTGATCAACAGGCCCGCCCACACCGATGGTGGTCAGTTGCGCCAATGTCGGTGTTTCCAACGCTGACATCCCGAAATGTCGCGAATCCGTCTGCCTCATCATGCCGTCGTCACCAATCTTTCCGTTTATCCCGTTTATCAGCCGTTTGCGCGTATCTGCGCGGCAGGCATCATTGTTGCTTCTTTGCCATTGCACCCGCAATTTCCACGGTCCGAATATGAAAAAGCCCGACCGAAGTCAGGCTTGAATACCGCTAAAACTCAACGAGTCTCGCGATGCACAGTTTCTTTGCCACAACGAGAGCAGAACTTCTTCAGCTCGAGACGATCTGGGGTATTGCGACGGTTCTTGGTCGTAATGTAGTTACGCTCCTTGCACACCGTGCATGCCAGCGTGATGCCCGGACGGACTGCGGCGCTTTTGCTTGCCATTGGTTCACCTTCTGCGTGTTGTTTCTTACCGACTTCTGTCGGTAGTTTGTAGCGGGAAAGAGACTCGAACTCTTGACCTTACGATTATGAGTCGTACGCTCTAGCCAGCTGAGCTATCCCGCCAGAGAGCCTCGGGTGAGAATCGGACTCACGACCTCTTCCTTACCAAGGAAGTGCTCTACCACTGAGCTATCGAGGCGTGGCGGATAGTGGATTCGAACCACTGAAGCTATCAGCGGCTGATTTACAGTCAGCTCCCTTTGACCGCTTGGGAAATCCGCCATTACTTACTTCGCAACTTTAAAAGCCTTGAAGCAGGCAACTTGACTATAATGCCATGAACCGGAGACTGATGCAAGCCCGCGACACGCCTAGTGTGTCGAAAACAATACCGCCACATCAACAAAACGTTGAAATGACGGCATTTTGGCACTTATTTCGCATTTGGATAATTTATTGAGACTATGTTCTTCTTTCAGGCGATGCCGTCATCCTTCAGCGTCTGGCAGACTTCGATGACCTTGTCGTTGGCCTCTTTCTCGCCGATGGAAATGCGGATGCCCTCGCCGTCGAAGACGCGGGTCGAAAGACCGGCAGCCTTGAAACGAGCCTCGGCTTCGGCGGTCTTGGACCCAAGCGGCAGCCAGAAGAAGTTCGCGTACGGCTCCGGGAAGTCCCAGCCCTGCCCGCGCAGCGCACGCACGATACGCCCACGTTCGCCGATCAGCGCCTGCACGCGTTCCATCAGCTCGTCCTTGGCCTCAAGCGAGGCGACGGCGGCGACCTGTGCGGTCTGCGTGACGCCGAACGGAATCGACATCTTGCGCATGCCGGCAGCCACGTCCGGCGCCGCGATGCCATAGCCGATACGCAGCCCGGCCAGACCATAGGCCTTGGAGAACGTATGCGCCACAACGATGTTCGGATATTCGCGATAGAGCTTCATCGCCACGCTGGTGTCCGGATCGGTGTTGAAGTGGATATAGGCTTCGTCGAAAAGCACGATGACGTCGCTGGGAACCGCCTTCATCAGGCGGCGCGCGTCGGCGTCGGAAACCGACGAGGAAGTCGGGTTGTTCGGGTTGTTGACGATGATCATGCGGGTCTTGCTGTTGATCGCGGCGATCATCGCGTCGATGTCGTGGCCGCCGTCGGGACGGTTGGCGATCTGGACGCTCGTCGCACCCGCGCCGGAAACGATGATCGGATACGCCTCGAAGCTGCGCCACGGATAGATCACCTCGTCGCCGGGGCCGGCCAGCAGGTCGACCAGCTGGGTGATGACCTCGGTGGATCCGCAACCGAGCACGATTTCGGCGGGATCGACCTCATAATCCTTGGCAAGCCTGCTGACGACCTGCCAGCCGGACATGTCCGGATAGCGGTTGATACGGTCGAGCGCCTGGTCTTCGATGGCCTTCTGGACGCTGGGCAGCGGCGGATAAGGATTCTCGTTGCTGGAAATCTTGAACGAACGCTGGCCCGGAACCGCTGGAGCCGGCTTGCCCTGCTTGTAGGCGGGAATGGTATCGACGATGGCACGATGTTTGAAAGTCATAACGGCATTGTAAGTCGCAACAAGAGATATTGCACATTTTACGTTTTATTTCAAGACGGAATGCCACGAATCCAAAACCTTGCACGAAGACGGAGGCCCGGCCATCCGCCTATCAGAACATTTCCGGCAAACGAAAGGGAGCTTTGGCCGTTGACGTCCAAGCCATGCTGTCGCCCTTGCCGGCACACCCTATGCAACAGCCCTGTTCAAACAACGATGCGCCCCAACCGCAGAAGGGTTGGGGCGCATCGTATGAAATGTATGCGAAAGCGGCAATCAGTTCAGGATCGCGAGTACGTCGCGGGCACCGACGATGAGGTAATCCTCACCCTTGTAGTGCACTTCGGTGCCGCCATACTTGGAATAGAGCACCTTGTCCCCGACCTTGACATCCATCGGGATGCGCTTGCCGTTGTCGTCACGACGACCCGGGCCGACGGCCAGAATCTCGCCCTGCTGCGGCTTCTCCTTGGCGTTGTCCGGAATGTAGAGACCGGATGACGTCTGCGTCTCCGCTTCGGCTTGCTTCACGATAATCTTGTCTTCCAACGGTGTAAGTGAGATCGACACTGTGGACCTCCTCTTTCTTAAGTGAGAGTGTTATTTCTCGCGCGAGGACACCGCTTTCAGAGGCTGACGATCACTTTCGGCACCGTCCCTTTGCGCTTACCTGTCTATCGTAGCGCGAAAATTAGCACTCTGCCAACCCGAGTGCTAACGCTCTCAGTGAAACCTTCACATTTGAAAACAGCAAACGTTGATTTTCCAACGAACAACTACAGCACAGGCGAAGAAATAAAACCCGAACGTACCGCTCAGACGTTGCGCCGTTCGAGAATCTTTTCCAGTCCGGTTCCCAACGAATCCGACGACACCGCCGGCGCCTCCGTATTCGCAGAGACTTCCTCGGCGTGGAACTTCTCGGGATCGCTGATATAGACCGGCCTCTCGTCCTTCACCTTGCCGTTGCGCTCGGCGGAGGCATGTCCACGCTTGGCTGCGGCACGAATCCGCTTGCGGTTCTTCTTCGAAATCAGCCTGCCCACGGAACCTTTTACCGGTTCGGCTTCGGATTTGGACTCGGAAGTAGCGGAAACCGAAGAACTTGAACCTTTTTGCACATCCTCGGCGGCCTGATCGGCAGATTCCTTCTTATGCTTCGACGCCGAAGAGCCAGCTTCTGTCTTTTTGCAGTTGCCTTGGCGACCTGACGTGTGGATTTGATTTCCAGACTCTCCGGCTCTTCGCTTTTGACGTCCACGCCATTGCGTGGCGCACCGAGCGAGAACGAAATAAGATCCTGGTTCGGAGCCAGATCGACCACATCCAAAGCCTGCGCCGGATGAACCCGCTTCAGCTCATTGGTGGCATCGCTCGGCTCGACCGCCTGCTGTTTGGTGGCCGAATTCACCTTGCCGAAACCATTGGCAGCGGCATGTTGGTGACGCTCGTTTGCCGGATTGGGAGCCTGCTTCTTCGCCGACGCCGGAGCGGCCTTAGCCTGCGTATTCGGCCTGCGCTTGGAAGACGATGACGAATTGGGCTTGGATTCGGTTTTCCCTTCAACCGCGGCGGAACGCTTCGCCGCATTGCCGGACTTGGTCTCCGCTTTCTTGCCCGTAACCGTTTGCTTGGCTGCGACCGTCGACTTTCCGCCCTTCGCCTCCGAGCTGGCGGCGGAAACCTTCTGGCCGGCCTTGCCCTGCGCTTTGGCGCGTCGGTTCTCAATACGTTCTTTTTCGGCCCGAGTCTGTTTGACTGCCTTCGCGATTTCCTGCTCGGCCATCAGTCCGGTGGGCTGCTCATCACTGGATACGGGGGTTTGCGAAATCTTGCCGGCGACTTCGGCACTGGCTTTGGCCGATTGCGCGTTGGCGGGAGCGGAACCGTCGCGGTGGGCTTGATGGGCCTTGGCTTGCGCGGCACGTTTCACCTTGAGGTCACGTTCCCAAGCCCTGGCATGATTGGCCGTACGCACGCCCAACGCCACGACCAACGCGAGCAATACCGCGGGAATCAAGGCAAACAGCGGACTGAACCTCAACGGGAAGGAAACGGCGAGAACCACAATCGTGACGAGAAGCAACGCCGCCGAAACGATGGCACGCCTGCGCGCCGCCTCACGGCGAAGCCTACGGATACGCGCGACTCTGGCGCGTTCCTTCATGGCTTTCGCGGTTCGTGCAACCGATGCCCCCGATGGACTCGCGACAATACCTTTTCGCTCCGATTGCATGACAATCCCTTTCGCCGAAGACTGGCGTTCATCACTAAAACGAGTACCGCTTTCGGCATCCACCAGATGCAACGACGGCGAGTACTTGTCCTCACGATGCTCGACCACCTTTTTCATACTATCCACGGTGCGCCGCGGAAGCCAGCCGAGTAACAGGATAACGAGAATGACCAGCACAACAACACCGCTCACCCACGCATAATCCATGGTTTCAAGAATAGAGAGAGTTAGTGACTTTTTACACCCGTGTAATTCGTGCGCGTCATACAAGCAGTCGTCGGGTGAAACCATGCGGCGCATCCTCCGCCAACAGACTATAGACGTCGTGGTCACGCCATTGATGGTGAATGTACATGCTTTTCAAGCGCGTGCCCTCGTGATGGGCCTGCAATTTCTGCGCCACTCTGCGGGAACGCCAGTTTTCCGGCAGCATTGATATCTCCAAACGATGAAGCCGCGGACCGTTTGGACTGAACATCGCCCAATCCGCCAACATCGCCGCCGCCAATGGCGCGATGCCGTGGCCGGCGTGACCCTGATCGACCCAGTACCCGATATTGCCGCAACGCGACGATCCGTAGCTGATGGCACCCACGGAAATCTGGCCGATGATGTCCATCTGATATTCGATGACGAACAGCGCGCCGACCCCAAAGGCTTCGTCGCTACGCTGCCGTTGCAGCCACGTGTTGAACGTCAAAGCGGGTCCATGCATCGGATCGTTGGAATCCCAGGGAGCAAGCCAGGCAGCGTTGCGTTGTCTGGCTTCGTTCCACGCCGCCTCGTCCTCCGCCACCATCGGACGCAGACGAATCTGAATGGCGCCTTCGGGAGGCACGAGCTCGACCGGCATGGTGATGGCGTTGGGATTGGGGACAAACGCGTTGCGTAGCGAACGAAAGACTGACACATACCCCATCATACCCATCACTAGATGTCTTCAATCTGAAAGCGTTTGTCTGAAAATATGAGCTCAGATGTTCACGGAAACCTTTGGCTTTACGCCGAATTTACGTTCAACCTCTGCCATCTGGCGTCTCACTTCAGGATAAGATGGAGAACCAATAATAACCGGGCCAGCAATTCCTCTCCAAGTACCATTTTCGTACGGTTCGGCCATCTCGTCTAATTGCTCGGGCGTATAGCCAAACAGTTCTTCGATTTCCCTGTTTTTCTTTTCTATTTCGTCCTTGTTCATCAATACCGCCTTAATATTCCTAATTCTATCAGTCCATACGTTTACCATGAATGCATGGGCGACAAAGCGGAAAATATCGATACGCTGAAACAGAACATGCGACGGGAAGCCATCGGCAGACGCAAGGAAATCGGCGAAGGCGAGCGGGCGGAAGCCGGCAAACGATTGGGGAAGCTGGCTACGTCGCTGGTGAATAATCTGCCAGCAGTCGATTTGAATCCCGGAGACAGCGCGGCGGCTTACGTTTCGATGGGGACGGAAGTGCCGACGTTTGAATTATTGGACGCGCTTGTTGAACGCGGGTTGCGGGTGCTGGTGCCTCGACTTGGCAAAGGACGCGATATCGGATGGAGCGAATATGACGGAAAATCCGGACTCCGTCAGATGCCGCACACCGCCACGGGTGGATTGCGGCCGGCGGAACCGGGAGGCGAGATTTTAGGGCCTGAAGCCATTGCCGACGCGAAAATCGTCTTTATCCCTGCCTTCGCCATCGACCTTGACGGCACACGGCTGGGTCGCGGAGGTGGCTGGTACGACCAGGTTCTCGGGCTCTGCCGGGAGGATGCATTGAAAATCGGGGTCTGCTGGGACCGGGAATTCATCGATCGTCACCACGCGGTGCCTCGTGAAACGCACGATATTCCGGTCGACATCATAATGACGGATAAGCGAATTATCACCATATGACACCGATCGCCAAGGGGCCAATGCCTTTGACTGCCTGATTGTCGCATGGCAAATCATAAAACCGGCTCGAAACCGTGAGCGTCTCAGCACAACCCATGCAATTGCAGGCATAATTACACTTTGAGCGCTCTGCCGGCAATCCGGATATCGGAATATCGGAAACCGATATTTTCCATCAGTTGAATCCTCGCCAGCTGGTTGCCGAGCGCCCCTTAACTTCACCGGAAACGAACGAGCGTCAAGGCTGGGACTAGGATATGAACAGTTGAATTGTTAAGCATTTATCTTTGTGGAGGGACCGTTGCCTACTTATCACTATCGTTGCAAGAACTGTGGATACGATTTCACCGAGCAGCAGTCATTCTCCGACGATCCCATTACCGTTTGCCCCAAATGCGGCGAAGAGCAGGTGCGCAAGGTCTATTCGGCGGTCCCCATCGAGTTCAAGGGACACGGCTTCTACCGCACCGATAAGGGAGGTTCGTCGTCTTCGTCCGAAAAGTGACTGCGGACTGATTAAGCCTTAGAGATCTTCAGAAAGCCGGTAACTTGCTTTGATGCGAGTGCCGGCTTTCGTGTTTTGGAAATCATCGATTGATTGATGGATTTCAGATGTGGATAACCCGTTTCGTACTCCACCGCGACACGCCCCGAATGTTGATAAGCCGTATCATCCGACCACAGTACCCGTTTTTGCCTCGGTAATTTGCGTTTTGGTCCATCATGGAACCATGAACCTTTTTCATCATGGAGACCATCAAGGTCTAAGCGTAAAGCAACCGACGCTCAGGCAACGGCGCACCATGCGTCAGACGCGTACCGTGCTCGCGGCACTGTGTGTCGGGTTGGCCGTTTTCTTTGCCTTGCAGTCGATTTCCAGCAGCGTTGCCACTAAAACCGCCGTTACCGCCACCCGTGCCATCAAACGCGGGCAGACCATCCGCGCCGATGACCTCAAAACCGTACAAATCGCCGACAGCCCTGCTTTGGCAAACGTGTTCGGCCCGGATGACGACGTACAAGGACTCATAGCTCAAGTGGACATCGAAATCGGCAGCGTCATCTCCCGCCCCATGGCACGGGCCTCACCGGTGATCGGACACGGTTTGACCACCATAGACGTCAAAATCAGCGGATCTGCAAACGGGCTGATCCCCGGCGACAAAGTCTCGCTCGTAGGCAGCGCCGGATGCGAAGCCGTGCCGAATCTTCCGGCTCAAACCCCTCCGACGAAACAGCAACCTAAAGACGATTCGACACCGAGAAGCCCTCCCGACGGAAGCGATTCGGAAAACGGGGAAGGGTCAAAAAATCAGTCGGATGCCTCTGAAAGCGACGATAAAGGCGACGATGGCGCGGATGACGATGCCGCACAGGCATCAAACGAGGCAATGGCAACGCCGTCGGGTGGTCAAACGTGCACGTTAGTAAGCCTTGCGACGGTCACCGGCAGCCCACATCACGACGATGGCGGCAACGTCACCACCCAGCTTGCCATGCCTCCGCAGGATGCCGCGCGCATCATGGCGATGCAGGAACGTATGCCCATTATGGCTGCCAAACTCTAGCTGGCAGGAATCCCAATATATAAACGAAAAAGACAAGGAGGAGATCATGAACGAAAAACAGGTCGACAAAACGATCCGAGCCCATAAACAGCAAAGGGCGATGGTTTTACTATCACCATCACCCTTAGCGATAAACGCTAAGCCCTACTTGTCTCGTTCGCTGAAAATACCCCAGTGCGGGGGCAGCTCACGCAGGATGCGACTGTCATCATCCTGCTGCTTGCTGCCCCTCGGACGGCGATCTGACGGATCAGGCTCGACACCGTCGACATCAAAACGTTCGCTGCCTTTGCGCACCACACGCCGATGGACACGCGACGAGCGACGGTTCGGATCATACGCTGCCGCCATCAACGGACCTCTTGATACAAATCGCTGATGCGACTGACAATCCGGTCAACTTCCTTGTCCGGATTGACGAATGCCGCCACACTCCAGACCGTCATCACCGACCAGCCCAGGGTGGCCAATTCCTGCATCAGCACACGATGACGCTTGCGGGTTGACTGGATGCCCATGAAATGTGCGTCATCGGTCATCACCGCCAGCGAGAACGGCTTGTCTTTCAGGCCGACGACCAAAGGAATGGAGGCACCGCCATCGAAACCGTAATTGGCAGCGACTTTGAGCCCACGTGCACGAATGCGGTCGGCCAAATCGTTGAACAGAACGTTGTCGCCCTTAAGAGACATCGAGGGACGCACCACTTCCTTGCCCAGGCCCTCGGCCCACTTGAGCATGACCTTCAACAGCTTTGGACCTGGCTGATGGAGACGGTCGTCTTCCATGTCTTCGGAGCCGAATGCCGAAATGATGTCGACATTGCGATTGGCCAGAGCAAGGGCATCGAGCAGCTTGCCGCCGCCCCCCTCGCCTTCCAAGGTTCCAAACTGTTGGAGCAGACGGCCATGCGACGTCTTGGCGAAGCACAGCGAAAGGATGACATCAGTGGCACGCACCCCGGCCGCCTCATCGAGATCGACCAGACGTACGTGACGAAGGAAACGCCCCATGGCTTCATCCTTCAGCGACAGCGACTTCAGTTCAGCGCCAAGCCGCGTGCGGAAAACCGGAGTCAGAGTGACCACCGCAAGCAGATAGCCGGTCGGCACCACGGTAAAGGCCCCGGCACGCTGCTTGATCACGGCAATGACCTCATCGATTTCCTGCTGGCTGCTTTCCACCAATCCCGTGGCGAGCACGGGCACGCCGTTGGCCTCGATCCTGTGGAAACGCACCCTGCCCTGCATCGATTCCGTGGCCACATCCCTGCGGGCGCCACCATAGCCTTGAGCAGAAAGGAACAACGAAAGACGCGGATCGCGGCATACCGGCCGTGTTTCGAGCGTGACCTTCGGCAACAAGGCGACCAGAGCATTCATCGATTCAGAGGTGATGGTGGATTGATGGGCGATGACCACAACACGCCTGGCACGGCTCAAGATGCTCAGCAACTCAAGGGAAGGAAGGTGGGAGGCAGCATCGATGATGGCCACGTCGGCCAAAGGTTCCGGGCCGCTCAACACGGCAAGCGTGAACGGAGTGGCCATGATGACCGGCTTCGCCGCCGCAAGAATCTGCGAGTATTCATGGGCGATACGGCTCAACGGCACATGCCTGTTACTGGCCAGCAACGTGTGCAGCTGGTTGGCCTCCTGCGTGTGCGAAAACAGCATGTCGCAGAGGTGACGCATGGCTTCCTGATCAAGCATGGGACCCACGGAGTTGACGTGGTCGACATCGACCTGCACGAACCGATCGGCCGCGGATTGCAAGGCAGAACCGTCCTGGTTGGAGATAATCGCCGAAGAACGCACGATATCCTCAAAGACCGTCGTCCACCAAGACAGCTGAAGCTCCCCTTCCACGGCGTCCACGGACACGCGACGGTTGCGCATGTCTTCAATCAACGCATCAAGTCCCATGGAATGGAAATCGCGTTCAAGGCTGGCACGCCCCGGCAAGGTATCCAGCGCATTGCGATCGGAATAGAGAGCCTTGAGCCTGGTCTCAAGCCTGGCCAAGTCAACGCTTTGCAGGTCGCCGCCCTCGACCGTGGTGGCCAGTACGGTGTCGAGCGCCGTAATGTCACGCATCAGCGCTTCCTGCGTTTCCACTATCGTATCCAACTTTGCGGGAAGCACGGGCCAACCGCCATGAGGCACGATGTCATGCCACTGTTGCGATTGCTTATCGACAACCTGCAAAGCCTCGTGCAGGTCTTCCACCTGGGAACCGGCCCGAAGCAGGCTCTTGGCTTCTTTGACATGGCGGCGACGTTCCCAGAAGCCCATGCTCGTCCCCTCGGCCTTACGCTGGGCCTTGGGCTTGCTTGCCTCGATCATCGAGTCGATGTCACGCTCGAAAATCCTGGGTTGGAAAACGTCGAGCACGCGACGCAGGTTCTTCAAAACCGTGACCTGACGACCCCATTCCTGAGCTGTCGACGGCACCGGGAAACCGCAGGTTTCAGCGACGGACGCCACCTGGTCACGCGTGGCGGGAAGAAGACGTTGAAGCAGGTTCTCAACCTTCTGGTAGGCGTTTACCGCCTCGCTTTGCGTAAAAAGCGAGGCTCCATACCAAGCGGTGGTCTGCGGGCCGACGGTAAATTCACCGTATTCGCCGGCCTTGCGAAGCTTCTTGATCCATTCGTCCATGTGTGGGGCGATGGCTCTTGCGGTTTCATTGGAAAGACGGACATGCGTGGCCGGATGAGTCGGCATCGCGGAAATGCTGGCGAGATTTTGAATGGTCTGGTAGGCGGAGACGCCCCACCGACTGCTCACCCCGTGCAAATCTCCGAGATAACGGGTAAGACGCGAGCGCACTCCGACGAGTTCATCGGAAACTTGGTCGAATCGGGCGACGGCGGCACCCGGCTTGAATCCAACGGCCGCGATCAATTCCTTATCGATTTGCGACGCCGCTTGGGAATCAGCCATATCGACCACTCGGCCACCCATATGGCAGGTTTCCATTTCGTGGACGAAACGCTTCTTCTGCCCCGCCACTGCCGGCACGTACAACACGGTTCTGCCGGCACTGATGCAGCGGGAGGCAACGGCCGCGGATATCTGCGCCGTATCGTTGCCAGATGCAACGTCGACAAACAGCGAATGACCCTGTGCCGCCATATTCGCGGCATAACGCACAACATTGTCGACATCCCCGGCTTCATGCTCGCTATGGGGATCGGCATCAAAGGGGCTGAAACTCGGAAGTCTGGTGTCCTTCAAAGCGCTGATGGCGTCAGCGTTGCCGGCCAACGCGTCAAGAGCGGTGTTGCCGCTTGGCTTGCCGGCCAGAGCATCGATGATATGACGGCTTTCGGCAAGCATCTTGGTGGCAGGATCCATGAAGCAGCCCAGGATGATATTGCGCTCGATATCGAAATCCGCAATCATCGGTTTGATTTCATCGGTGATGGCGCTGAACACGGAAGAAGTATCAGGAGTGCCGCTGGCATAGTTCCTGCCATCGAAAAGAGCAACTTCATCAATATCGAGGCGCTGATCGTGCATGGCCGTCGTGAATGCAGGATTCATGCTGACGTGACCGGTGAAACGGATGACGGCATCGGTCTCACGGCCACCCGGCTTGCGGCGCACCTCAACCGGATAGAGAAGAACAGGAACCGAATTGCCCTTCCACGTAGCCACTCCGACCACCAGAGAAAGCTCGGCGACCCCGGCGGACCGTGTTTTTACGGCCTTGTCGTCGAGAACGCGTTCGAGCCTGCGTCCGGCCGCCCGCAACATTCCGGCGTCACGGAACATGGAATCAAGGGTGGTATGCCCGCTGGCGAAAAGCTGGGCGATGCCGGAAGGATGGGCGTGGGTCAGATCGAGCTGCGCAGTAAGCTGTCCGACGTCTTCCAAAGGCGAAGGCATGAGCCCGTTGCGGTAGCTGTCATACCATTTGCGCATCCGCTGGATGCCGTTCATTGTCTGGTTCGTTTCGCTCATTGTCTACGTCCCTCCCCAACCTCGTTACGATATTCGATATATCCTGAATTTTGTGAAAGCGCGGCGTCGACATCATCGTTGCCCACTGCCGAAAGCCATGCATACAAATCGTCATACAGCGAAGGATTCATCGCAAGAAACGGCAGAAGCTCAGGTTGCTTCGCCATTTCGAACTGGCGCGAAAAGTCCGTGGTCGTCTTGGCTTCCAGTGAACTCATATCTCCCACTTCGACCTCGGGCTGCGGCTGGTCGAATTCGCCATTCGACACCTTTTCGAAAACCGAACCGGGTTCGAAGGTCGGCTTGAAGGTCTGTTGCATATCGAACGAACCGCAACTGGCATTCGGGTTTTGGACGAATGTCGGGGAATCCGCAACATCCCTGATCGGAGGCATGAACTTGTTGCGTTCCTCGGTCGCCTCGCGTTTCGCCTCGTCGTTTTGCGGTTCCTGTGAAACGATTAGATTCGAGCGGGAACGGGCACCGCCGCCCTGCCGGGGGCTTTCATCCATGGCGACGAATACCGGAGCGTCCTGGTCGGCTGAAGTCTGACCGGAAGCCTGACCACCCGTTACACTGCCAAACTGATTCGCTTGTTGCTGTTGCGAGAGTTGCTGTGGCTGCTGAGCCTGCTGCTGTGGCTGGGCAACCTCCCGAGCCTGCTGCTGCGCCGCGACTCTCTGTGATTGCTGCTGTTGCTGAGCCTGTTGCTGACCGAGCTGCTGAGCTTGCTGCGCTTGCCCGGTCCGAGCTTGCTGCGTTTGGGTGGCAGCCACATTACCACCAGCCACATTGCCACCATCAACGTTGGCCTGACCCTGTGTTGCCACCGGCGAATTCATCGGTTGTTGCACGCGGGAGGCATCCCGAGAAATCTGCTCATCCTTTTGACGCGAAGGCAGCGACACCTGCTGTACCGTTGCCCCGGTCCGCGATGATTTGCTTTCGCCGGGGCGGGTGGCTGCTGCCACCGACGGTTTCGCGGACTTGTTGCCGGTAGCGGAGGGTCGGGCAGACTTTATTGCCTCGGCATCCTTGTCTTCGGCTTCGCTCTCCATGGCGTCTTTGAACAGATCGCGCGCCTTGGCATCCTCGACCTGCGAATCGGGTGTCATCACGTTCAGCGAAATCTGGTCGATGGCATGGTCGGTTTGCGGGCTTTCAGGTTTTTGGCTGGTGCCGGCTTCGGTTGGCGACGGGGTTTCGACGGCAATATCGTCGGCGCTGGTAGCGGCATCCTTGGCTGCCTGATCATCAGGAGTCGGGGAGTTACCGTTGCCCTGCGCCCTAGCGGCAGCCGAAGCCTCGATACGATCGGCCACATCCGCAGCGCTGAAAGCCGTGGTCGGCTCCCCCGCGCGTAGGTTCAGAATGTCGTCAACGGACATTTCATTGAGGTCGGGTTCGACATCGGCGCTTCCCCCGTCGCTAGCGGCATAGTCGAACAAATCGGTAACCTGGTTGCCGTCCTCGTGGCTTTCATCCACCTCGACACGCACAAAATCAACAGGAACATCACCGAACTGTAATCTCATCGGCGAATCGGGAAGGATGAAATCCTGATTCGGGGTCAACGGACGCAGCCCCTTTTCATCGACCACGTATGTTCCGTTGGTCGAGCTCAAGTCGGTGACCGACGCCCCGCCATTGACCGCCACGGTGAATACCGCATGGCGCTTCGACATCGAACGCGTATCGTCGTCAATCTCCAAACGACGATGTCCGTCATCGGCAAGCGGACGCAAAGGCCTTCGGCCGATCTCAACGTTTTCGCCGGGACCGACATCGACTTTTGTAGAGCCATTGACCTTGATGACCCAATGTTTTGTCGTTCGCGGATCAGACACCTTGCGGCCTCCCCTATACACCATATTCATGCTAATGCCATTCTGTCATATTTATCTTGAAACCAAGAAGGAAAATGACAGATATTGACAACACTCACGCACGAGCCTGCCTTCGCTTTTGCATGAAGGACATCCTTAGATACTACGATAGCCGACAAAATGAACAAACCCTGCGAACGGAGATTCCGCACACAGGGTTTGCAACATCTTTGGGGTTCAAACGGCTACCTGCTGTAAACAGCTACAGCCGTCTCGACCCGCAAACAAGAAGGAACTACTTGAGTTCGACGGTGCCGCCGGCCTCTTCGATCTCGGACTTGGCCTTCTCGGCGTCATCCTTCTTGGCCTTCTCGAGGATGGTGGTAGGAGCACCGTCGACGAGCGCCTTGGCGTCAGCCAGGCCCTTGCCGGTGATGTTCTTGACGGCCTTGATGACCTGGATCTTCTTCTCGCCGAAGGAGGAGAGCACGACGTCGAACTCGGTCTTCTCTTCAGCGCCATCGCCTGCGCCAGCGGCAGGAGCAGCGGCAACGGCAACGGCCGGAGCGGCAGCTTCGACATCGAACTCGTCCTCGAACTTCTTGACGAAGTCGGAGAGTTCAACCAGGGTCATTTCCTTGAACGCGTCGAGGAGCTCATCGCTTGAGAGCTTAGCCATAATAGGCTTCCTTTCTTTTCTGATGACGGATGTTTATTGGTTCCGTCACCTAAATTCTTAAAATTTCTTTAATTATTGGCTATTGGACTGCCTGTAATTCACGCGGCCGAAACCGCGCAAAAATCAAGCGGCCTTTTCCTGCTTTTCGCGCAGCGCGTCGATCGTGCGCACGGCCTTGGTAGGCAGAGCGGCGAAAGTACGAGCGGCCTTGGCCATGGATTCCTTGAGGTCTCCGGCCATTTCGGCAAGCAGGGTATCGCGGGACTTGAGGCTCGCGAGTTTCATGAAGCCTTCGGCGTCGTACATGGTTCCGTCTGCGAAACCACCCTTGATGACGAGGGCCTTGTTTTTCTTGGCGAAGTCACGCAGGATCTTCGCAGCCTCGACGTAATCACCCTTGACGAAAGTGATTGCGGAGGGGCCGGCGAGGACTTCATCGAAGCCTTCGTATCCAGCCTCTTTGGCGGCGATGCGAGCGAGCGTGTTCTTAGCCACTGAGTAGGAAGTATCGCGGCCTAGCTTTTCGCGCAGATCGGAAATCTGCGGAACGGTAAGCCCGCGGTACTCGGTCAGGTAGACCGCGTCGGCGTCACGGAATTGCTCCGTGAGCTCCTCGATCACCTTTGCCTTATCGGGCCTTTTCATGGCGTTCCTTCCTGAGTCGACCATTGATTTGGAAATCGGAACGCTTCGGTTTCGGGCAATATCGCGAATGCAACGAACGCATTCGGCAATAACTGTATTTCTACAAAAAATGCCCTGCGCACAGGCAGAGCAACAATCAAGCCATTTTCATGGCATATTTCCTTTTGCAAGGAACTTCATCTTGTTCAACCTATGCTGGCTTGGCGAACCAAACTTCGAGAGACCTTGCGGCCTCTAACCAACAGTCTGTGGTTTACAGATACATACTATACGGAAGACGGCCGACTATGCGACACGCCTGCCTCCCCTACTCAACGAAATGCGTTGGAAAGCAGAAAAACGGAGGCGAAATTCTGCTTTCCAACGCATCCTGATGGGGACTCGCGTTGAAAAGCAGAAATATCGACCTGAAAATCTGCTTTCCAACGCAGGCAGCGGACAACGATGGCTCAGAGCACGGCCTGCAGCGCGAAGTCGAGGATGAAGAGGATAGTGACCACCCACATCACCGGATGAATCTCCTTGATCTCCTTCTTGCAGATCTTCACCAGGCAGTACATGATGAAGCCCGCGGCGATGCCATAGGAGATGGAGTAGGACAGCGCCATGAACACAGACGCGAACAGGGCCGGAATCGCTTCAGCGAGATCGTTCCATTGCACTTCCTTAAGGCTCGAGGCCATCATGCAGCCGACCACGACCAGCACACCTGCGGTTGCCGCGGACGGAATGGCGGAGACCAGCGGCGAAAGGAACATCGAGATGAGGAAGCACACCGAGACGGTGACGGAAGTCAGACCGGTGCGACCGCCGGCGGCGATGCCTGCGGAGGACTCGACGTAGGTGGTGACGTTGGAGGTGCCGAACAGGCCGCCGATGGAGGTGGCGATGGAGTCAGCGAAGAGAGCCTTGTCCATCTTGGAGCTGAAGCCCTTGCCGTTGGCCATGTTGGCAATGTCCTGGTCAGAGAAGATGCCGGTCTTGCGGCCGGTGCCCACGAAGGTGCCGATGGTGTCGAAGGTGTCGGACATCGAGAAGGCGAAGATGGTGACGATCACCAGCGGCAGGCGGCTGAGGTTGCCGAAGAGCGACGGGAAGCCTTGCGGGCTGAAGATCGCGAGGAACGTGGTGGGCAACTGGGCGAACGTGTCGGAGATGGAGACCGCGTGGCTCATGTTGGTGATGCCGAAGGGAATGCCGATGAGTGCGGCGGCGATGATCGCGATCAGCAGCGACCCGCGGACCTTGAGCAGAGTGAGCACGATGGCGATGACCAAGCCGATGAGGAAGACCCAAAGCGCCGGGGTGTTGAGCGTGGCCAGACCCGGGGTCGCGTTGATCGGGCCGCCCTTGGCCGCGGCCTTCGGGTCGCCGGGAGTAAAGGAGATAAAGCCGACGTTCAACATGCCGACATACATCACGAACAGGCCGATGCCGCCGCCGATGGCGTGTTGCAGGGACTCGGGGATACAGGCGATGACGAGCTTACGAATGGAGGTGACGGTGATCAGGATGTTGATCAAGCCGCACAGGAATGTCATGCACAGGGTTTCCTGCCACGAGAAGCCAAGACCTGCGCAGACCGTGTAGGCGAAGAAGGCATTCAAGCCCATGCTGGCGGACTGAGCGTAGGGAACGTTGGCAAACAGGCCCATCACCAGCGTGCCGACGATGGAGGCGATGATGGTGGCGAGGAACACGGCGCCCCACGGCATGCCGGTGGTGCTCAGCACTTGCGGATTGACCACGATGATATAGCTCATCGCGAAGAAGGTGGTGATGCCCGCTGTGATTTCAGTGGATACTGTGGTGTGATTTTCTTTAAGATGGAAGAACCTGTCCATCATTCTCTCTTCCTTGGTTTGAGCACCGCCAAGTCAGAGCTACAAGGAAAGGGACGGTCGGCGTTCAAGGCGTTACCACTACGAAACCGACGACTTCACTAGCTGTTGATAGTTGAATTGACGATACGGAGGTTGCTGCGACTCGCCCGCGTTCCCGCGGACATCTCGAATATAACACCGGTACTCCCCTACGCCCGTTCCAGCGTGTCTGATATCTTGTTGACTTAAAAAAATAAATCACCCGAAACGGCCGGAGATGTAACGCTCGGCCTCTTCGTTTTGCGGGTTGTTGAACATCGTGGTGGTATCGGCGAAGTACTCAAGATGGCCGGGTTTGCCGACAGCCTTCAAGTTGAAGAAGGCGGTGTAATCGGCCACGCGGGCGGCCTGCTGCATGTTGTGGGTGACGATGACGATGGTGTAGTCGCGTTTGAGCTCGCAGATCAGATCCTCGACGGCGAGCGTGGAGATCGGGTCGAGGGCGGAGCACGGCTCGTCCATCAAGAGCACCTGCGGGTGGACGGCGACGGCGCGAGCGATGCACAGGCGCTGCTGCTGGCCCCCGGAAAGGCCGATGCCCGGACGATCGAGCCGGTCCTTGACCTCGTTCCACAGATTCGCGCCGCGCAGCGCCCATTCCACCAGCTCGTCGGCGTCGGATTTGGAAATACGGCGGTTGTTCAAGCGAATGCCTGCCAGGACGTTGTCGCGAATGGACATCGTCGGAAACGGGTTGGCCTTCTGGAAGACCATGCCGACGTCACGACGCACAGCCACCGGGTCGACGCCACGCGCGTAAAGGTCGCGGCCATCGAGCAATACCTTGCCCTCGACGCGCGCGCCCGGCGTGATCTCGTGCATGCGGTCGAGCGTGCGCAGGACCGTGGATTTGCCGCAGCCGGAAGGCCCGATGAACGCGGTGACCTTGTTGGCCCGGATGTTGAGGTTGACGTCCTGGACAGCCAGGAAATCGCCGTAATAGACGTTCAAATGTTCGACATCGATGCGTTGCCCCATGTTGTCTCGCTTTCTCGTTAATTACATTCTGATAATGCTTTTGATTTTTACGATTTCGAATAAGACTCGTTATTTTTGATTTACTTGATTACCGCTTACCCGATTATTCGGCCGATAACCTACCGGATTGACCGTTGACCCCGCAGCTGCAAGGTAAGCGAGCGACGTTTTTCTCATTTCGCCTCCGCGCTGAACAGGCGCTGCACCAAGCGGCCAACGAGATTCAAAGCAAGCACGATGGCAATCAGCACCAATGCCGCCGCCCACGAACGTTCGGACGGAATGGAGGCGATGCAGCCCGGGCCGGCGCTCGGCGGGCAGGTCACAGACATCTTGCTATATTCCTGATAGACGAACACCGGCAGCGTGGTCATCTGCCCGGAGAAGAGGTTCCAGTTGGTGGTGGCGATGAACCCTGCGGTCATCAGAAGCGGCGCCGTCTCGCCGATGACACGAGCGATGGCGAGGATGACGCCGGAGACGATGCCGGGAAGCGCGGTGCGCAAGACGACCTTCACGATGGTTCGTGATTTGGTGACACCCAGCGCATAGGAAGCCTCACGCAGGTCATCGGGGACGATCCGCAACATCTCGACGCTGGAATTGACCACGGTGGGGATCATCAGGATCGACAGCGCCACAGAACCTTCGAAACCGTTGGAAATACCGGGACCCATTACAATCGCGAACAGCGAAAAGGCGAACAGGCCAGCGACGATCGAGGGGATGCCGCTCATCACATTGACCAACAGCGTAATGGCCTTGGCGAATTTACCGCCACGCGCATATTCCACCAAGTAGATGGCGCACATCAGGCCGACCGGCACGGAAATCAGCATCGCACCAAGCGTGACCTCAAGCGTACCGATGATGGCGTGTTCGATGCCGCCGTGGCCGCCGGAGGGTGTCGGCATGCCGCCGATGACGCCGGACATGTTGTACGTCAGGAAATTCAGGTTCAGCCGTGTGACACCACGCGCGACGGTGGTCCAAAGCAGCGAAACCAGCGGTATCATCGCAACAAGGAAGGCAAGACCAATGAAACCGGCCATGATCCGGCTCTTGAATTCGCGTTGCTTGAGCAAAGCGTTCGAAGGCTTGAACTTCGAGAAATCAGGGGTCGGGCCGACCGATTGCGAGGCATTGGAGACCATTGCATCCGAAGCTTTTGCTACTGAATCGAGCGCAACGGTTCCGGCCTGAGCATCCTTCAAAGTTGCGGTAACCTTATCGTTTTCTTTCATCGCGCACCTCCCTTCTTGGTGATACGTCGGGCAAGAAGGTTGACCGCAAACGTGATGGCGAACAGGACCAGGCCGGTGGCGATCAGCGCCGAGACACCAAGCGAATCGGCTTCAGGATATTGCGCGGCGATATTGGCGGCGATGGTCTGGCTTTTCGAGGCCTCAAGCCAGTGCCACGAATAGGTCATGCCCGGCGAAAGCACCATCATCACGGCCATTGTCTCCCCCAGCGCGCGCCCGAGCGCAAGCATCGAGGCCGACACCATGCCGGAGCGCGCGAACGGCAGCGCGGTGAGTTTGATCATCTCCCATTTCGTGGCACCAAGTGCAAGCGCCGCCTCCTGGTTGAGGCGCGGAGTGGCCACGAAAACATCGCGGGTCATCGAGGTGATGATCGGCATGATCATGATGGCGAGAATCACCGCAGCGCTGGCAACGGTGCGCGGCGGGTTGGCAGCGGGACCGGCGAACAGCGGAATCCAACCCAGATGCGCGGAAACCCAGTCCCAGAACGGGTACATCGCCGGCACGAGTACCAGCGCCCCCCACAGTCCGTAAATGACCGAAGGAATCGCGGCCAGCAGGTCGATGACGTAATTGAGAACGGTACGAATGCGTTCGCGCGCATAAAACGTGATAAACAGGGCGACGCCGAGCGCGACAAAAAAGGCGATCGCCAGCGCCAGCGCCGCAATCACCACCGTACCGAAGACCAAAGGCCCGACATATTGCCAGAACCCCTGCGCCTTGCCTCCGCTCAAGGTTGCAAAAACCGCAGAAGTCCGGGCTTGCGGACCGGCGAAAATCGGCCAGGCACGCAGCAGCAGGAAGAGGACCACAGCGCCCAACACCACCAGAATCAAGGCACCGCAGCCAACGGCCACGGCACGAAAAAACCTGTCTTGACTGCGCCAGCCCGCTTTGGCGTTCGCGGAATCAAGGCCGTCGCGTCGATTGGTTGCGTTGCCGCCGGCGGGAGCGTCTGAACCCGTAGCGCTACCGGTCAGAAGGGCAGAACCCTCGCTGACCTGACCGGCCGGAGCGCCTGAACCCGCGCCGATCTGGCCGGCCGCAGCGGGGATCGCTTGCACCGCGCTGCCGCTTTCAGATGTATTCGCCATGCTTTTGCTTTTCCTTACGTTAACGTTCGAAGTTCAAAGCCCGGAACCAGCCGAATTGGCTGGCCAAATCATTTCGCTTCCAGTCAGCTTGTCGACTCGATTATTCACTTACCGGATTATCTCGTTAAAACAATTATCAGTTTCCCGATTATTCAATTATTCCGATTATTCAATTATCTAATTATTTCGCTTGTATTGCATTCACGGATTTCAGGGCTTTCTGCGTCAGCGCTCCCCCAAGAGGAGCCGAACCGGTGTTGTCCGCAGCCACTTTCTGGCCGCTGTCGCTTAAGACATAACCGAGCCATTCACGCACGAACAGGCCGGTCTGCCGATCTTTGTAAGCCGGGCACGCCACGGCATAGGAGGAGGAAACCACCGGATAATCGCCAGCAGCATTCGTGGCATAGTTGACGTTTACCACCACGCGTTTGCTGCCCTTGGGCATCGGACGCAACGGCGAGGCATTGACCGTTTTCGCGGCCGCATCCGCAGCCGGCGCGACATAGTCGGAACCGACACGCACCGCAACCGTGCCGAAATTGCCGGCCTTGGCCAAATCCGCGTAACCGATGGTGCCGTCGGCCTGGCCGATGCTGCTGACCACACCGTCGGTGCCTTTGGCGGCCTGACCGACTCCGTTCGGCCAATTTTCCTGCGGATCGTAACCCCAGTCGTTCGGTGCGGCAGCCTTGAGATATGAGGTGAAATTATTGGTCGTGCCCGACTTGTCGGAACGATGGATCACGGTAATCGGCGTGGCAGGCAGGTCCACCTTGGGGTTTTCGGCCTTGATGGCTTCGTCGTTCCACTGCGTGATCTTCCCGTCGAAAATACGCGCGATGACTCCGGCGTCCATATTCAGGTGCTTGCCCTGCCCCGAAATGTCTTTGAGATTGAATATCACCGCAATCGGGGAAACGTACACCGGAACGTCGAACGCGCTGCCCGATTTGCAGATGGACTTGGAAAGCTCGATCTGCTGGTCGTTCAACGGAGCGTCGGTGCCCGCCCAAGCGATGGCACCGGTCAGAAACGTAGAGACCCCGGCTCCGGAACCGGAGGGGTTATAGGCTATCCGCGCGTTGCGGTTTTTGCCTTGGTAGGTGGCGATCCACGCTTCCACGGCCCCTTGCTGCGAAGAGGCGCCGGCACCGTGGAATTCACCGGAAATACCGGTATCCCTGCCTTTAGCACCTCTTAAGGCGCCGGAGGGGATATTGTCGCCGCAGGCCGAAAGCGCCACCACCATCGCCAACGAAGAGACGACGGCGATGAGGCGCTTACATGTGGTGCTGTGCATGATGGTACTCACCGTTTCATTATGACAGATGGGCTGCCGCCAGCCACCAAGCAAGCGCCTAGTTTCCGGGTTGCGTTTGCGGGCCGCCGCCGACCAATCGGCAATTTCGGCCCCGACCAAGCCGGAAAAACACAGCCGACCTTTTCGCTTTTCGGTGGAGATTTATTGACCTGTAAATGTTGGTGTTATATTGCTTTTTCTGTATTACATACTGGACGAACGGCTCCGACACCGCCGACCAACCGCACGCCCTGCCGCCGACCTTTTGGCCCCGCAACGGCGCTGGTGCGCGACCATGAAAGGTTCAGGTTTCTCATTGAGCGAAAACGCCCTACAGCCTGGTCACGATATCGACGGCAAGGCGTGCTGCGGTATCGGCATATTCGGAGATGTCGAACTCCTTGAACTGCTCGTATTCGGTATCGGCCTCGTCGGAAAGCGCGCGGATGACCAGCACCGGCACGTCGTTGCGGGCGGCGACATGGGCCACGGCCGCGCCTTCCATCTCCACCGCGTCGGCGTGGGTCTTTTCGGCGACCACGGCCGCAGCCTCGGGAGTGCCGATGAAATTGTTGCCCGAGGCGATCACACCGGTCATGTGGTGGATGCCCATCTCGTCAAGCGCGGCACTGGCCACGTCGAGCAGATGCTGGTCGCTGTGGAATTCCTCGGTTTCCGGCTTCCACTGGGCGATCATGCGCATGTCGGAATCGAGGTAGCGCAGAGTGCCTCCGAGCACGATGTCATCGATATGCATCGACTTGTTGAGCGATCCGGCGATTCCGGAGAAGATGACGGCATCGGGATGGTAGGCATCGACAAGGACCTGCGTGGTGGCCGCGGCGTTGACCAGGCCCATGCCACCCACCGTGGCGGCGACGGTGATCTGCTCGCCGGACTTGGAGGTGAGCGTGCCGACGTTGATGTCAAGGCTCGCGGTCTTGTTGTGCTTCACGCCGTCCAGAGACTTGGCGATCAGCGCGACTTCCTCTTCCATGGCTCCGATGATGGCGACGGTCTTCATAGTTCCTCGTTTCTTGGTTTTTCCTAAATTGCTGCCAAAGTCCTTATAAGAATACGGCTCTTCACCATATATTCAGACTCGGATATGACATTTCCGGTACAACACCACGTCGCAAAATCGCGTGTCCTCGTGCAAGATCAGGCACCGCGGCGGACATCGACGGCGTTGGCAAGCTCACGCAGCAACCGCTCCGTCTCTGGCCAGGCGATGCACTTGTCGGTGATCGACTTGCCGTATTCCAGCTGCGAAAGCGGGGCCGCGGGCTGGGCACCGCCGAGGATGTTGCTTTCCAACATGAGCCCGGTGATATCCGGCTCGCCGGTGGCGATTCGACCGGCCAACTCGCGCGCGACCTCGGCCTGACGAATCTCGTCCTTGCCTGAATTGCCGTGCGAGCAATCGATGATAAGGCCGTGGCAAGCGGCACAATCCGCCGGCATCTCGCTGCGGATGGAGTGCATGGCCTGCTGCACCGAAGCCGTGTCGTAATTAGGACCGTGCGAGGAACCGCGCAACACGACGTGGCAATCGGGGTTGCCGAGCGTCTCGACGGCGCTGGCGCGGCCCAGGTGGTCGATACCGAAGAACGTGTGCTGCTGGGTTGCGGTATAGCACCCGTCGATGGCGGCCTTGACCGATCCATCGGTCGCGTTTTTGAAGCCGATGGGCATCGAAAGCCCGCTGGCGAGCTGACGATGAATCTGGGACTCGGTGTTGCGAGCGCCGATCACGCCCCAGCTCACCGCGTCGGAAATGTATTGCGGACTGGTCGGCTCCAGGAATTCCGTCGCCGCTGCCACGCCTTCGTTCAGCACGCCGAGCAGGGTCTTGCGAGCCAGCAACAGGCCCTTCTTGATGTTGTGGCTACCGTCGAGATCCGGGTCGTTGATCAGGCCCTTCCACCCCACCGTGGTGCGCGGCTTCTCAAAATAGACGCGCATGACGATAAGGAGACGGTCGCCGAGCTCGTCCTTCATTTTGGCCAGACGGTGGGCGTAATCGAGCGCCGCCTTCGGATCGTGAACGGAGCAGGGGCCGGTGATGACCAGAAGCCTATCGTCTTTGCCACGCAGACAATCGCGTATCTCGTCGCGGGAACGGACGACCAAATCCGTCGCCTCGACGCTCAGCGGCATGCTCGAAAGCACGTCGGCCGGGGTGGGCAACGGCTCGAGCTCGAAGACGCGGCGGTTGACGATGCGGTTGACCCCGGCCTCGTCCTCCCAACGCTTGATACCTTTGACTTTCAACGGATTCTCGCCGTTTTTCAGCGCCTTCTCGAAAGCCGCGCGGTTTTTGGCGTCATCGATGCCCTGCTCGCCTTCGAGCTTGCCGTTCGGTTTGCCTTCTGCGTTCCCCATCACCAAGTCCTTCTCCAGAGTCTGTTGCCAACAGTTGCCGACGTTTACCAATCATAGCGCCGACGAGTCACACCGGTTCACAGCCAAAGTCGCCACTTCAATGCGATGAAAATCAGGGAAATAGGCGATAAAACCTGATTTTCCTCGCATTGACAGTTTTGCGCGCTGACGACATAGCTCCTACATGATTGACACCGATATGCTGCCGATCAGTCGAGTCACACGTCGCCCGTCACTCGAGCCAGCAGTGAACACCGATCAGTCGAATCAGTCGAGCTTGCGGCGGGAGGTGACGGCGTCGGCTAGGGTGTGCAGCAGCTCGTCGGTGCGATCCCAGGAGATGCAGGAATCGGTGATCGAACGGCCGTAGACCAGCTGGTCGAGCGGCGCGGGCGACTGATGGCCACCGCGGATATTGCTTTCCATCATCACGCCGAAGATGCCGGGCTCGCCCTTGGCCAGACGAGCGGCGATCTCTTCGATCACCTCGGCCTCGCGCACCTCGTCCTTGCCGCAATTGCCGTGGGCGGCGTCGATGACCAGGCCGTGCTCGCTGGGGCCGGTGACCTTGGATTGCTTCAATGTTTCCAACGCCTCGGCCACGGACTTGGCATCGTAATTAGGCCCGGAATTCGAACCGCGCAGGACGATATGGCAATCGGGGTTGCCCTTGGTCTCCGCCGAAATCACGCGTCCGTCAAGATTGATTGAAAGGAAATGATGCTCGCTGGACACCGCATAGCAGGAATCCGCGGCAACTTTCACTGAGCCGTCGGTGGAGTTCTTGAAGCCGATGGGCATCGACATGCCGCTGGCCAGCTCGCGATGGACCTGGCTTTCGGTATTGCGCGCCCCGATGGCGCCCCAGCTGACCATGTCACAGATATACTGCGGGGTAATCGGGTCGAGCCATTCGGTGGCGGCGGGCAAACCTTGGTTCAGCACGTCGGCGAGGACCTTGCGGGCCAGATCCATGCCCTTGCGGATATTGAATTCGCCGTCAAGATCCGGATCGTTGATCAGCCCCTTCCACCCAATGGTGGTGCGCGGCTTCTCGAAATAGACGCGCATGACGATCATCAGACGGTCTTTGAGCTCATCGTTTACCTTGGCCAGACGTCCAGCGTAATCCTTCGCGGCTTTCGGATCATGAATCGAGCAGGGACCGACGATGACCAGCAGTCGGTCATCACGTCCGTGCAGGATGTCGCGGATCTCCTGACGGGACTTCAAGACCAAATCACTCATCGGCTTAGTCAGCGGGGTTTCCTTCAGAAACGCCCTCGGCGCAGGAATCGGGTCAAGCTGGCGGATATTGACATCCACGGTTTCGGGATAAACGGCTTCCTCGCCAAATCGCCGTGCGTCCTCAGAACTTCCAGGCCCTCGCATAATCGCCATGATTCCCCTCCTCTTTCCTGATTCGGATATTTTCTCCCTGCACGCTCGAAGCGCAACAGGAGGCTCATTATAATCGATTGAACGATGTAATACCGCCATTTGTCCAATCATGATGACGTTGCCCCGTCTTCAAGGCGGGGCAACGAAAATATTAGCGAATGTGTATTGAAATTCGCACTATGCGAGTGCGCCTTATTGAGTCGACAATCATCTCTAACTCAACAGATGCCAACTGGTTTCCTGAAACCGGCAGGTGCCGGTTTCAGGCGCGTATTGGCCGAAAATAGCCCACGGGGCTATTTTCTTCAGGCCAATGCGCCCATTGGATCCCAAGCCGGCAGCATCGTGGCGGGCTCGGTGAGGGCGGCTTGATAGTCGGCGGGGAGCATGGACTTCGGGACGGCGACCTCGTAGACGTATTCGGTGAACCAGTCGTCGGCCATGGTGAAGTAGCCCTTGTCGGCGACCTTGCAGCCCCACGAATTCTCGACGCGCCAACGGTTGGTGGTCTTGCCGTCATCGGCCACGTCCACGCCGACGAACGCCATCGCATGGTTCATCGCGGAGTCGCCGTAGCGCACACGGTCTTCCTTGCTCATATCGAAGTCGACGTCATAGACCTTGCCGTACTCGAAGAGATCGGTGGCCCAAGCGCCGTTGTCGCGGTCCATCATCGGATGGCAATCCGCACCGAACCAAGCGGGCATGCCCTGCTCGCTCAGGATGCGACGCACGCAGTCCTTCATGAACTGGTTGGGGACGTTCAGATATTCGGTCGCGTCGCCGCCTACCACGTTGCCCAAGTGCTCGATGCCGATCTTCTTGCCCTTGGCATGCTCGGCACGCGGATCGTCGACGAGACAGACATAATCCTCGAGATGCGCCGGACCGACGTACTTCTTCCAGAACTCGACCGGCGTGATCTCGCCATCGCGATGGAACTCGCCGTCCTTGTCGGTCCACTCCCAATCGAAGCTCTTCGGCGGCTCGCCCAAGTGGATGGTGAGCATACGATGACCGGCCTCAACGCCCTCGTCAACGATCTTGTCGATCGCTGCCGGATCGGCGTACATATGTGCCACAGCGGTGTGCAGCATACGACGCAGCTGCGTGTTCATCTCGCCGGTGTTCTTCGAGGAGGCCGTCTCCGGGAAGAAATCCTTGGGCACGGCGCCGTATTTCTTGTAGACGTTCATCGCCATTGTCCATTGTCCGCCGTCGCCCATCACATCGGCGAGCAGATGCTGCATGAGCTGGGAATCCGCAGGCTCCCCTGCCCGCACCAGATCCGCGACGTCACGCAGGAAGTAATTGATGCGCTCAAGCTTGTCGAAGTACATCGCATAGTTCTGCGAGAACTCGAACTGCTCAAGCTTGAGGTTCTGCTTGGCCACGAAACGCGCGACGTTCAATGAGCTGAAGAGCCAGCAACGCCCGGAACGATTCTGGTTGGTGACCTCACCGTTGTCGACGGTCACGGAGAAACGGCGCTGAAGCCTGCGGGCCCTGTCATAATTGTGCGCGACCGGATTGATACCGGAAGTGGTGACGGCGTTCATGGCCAGCGTGTTGACAGGTTTCGCTTCGAAATCGTCCTGCAACTGCCCCAGACGCTCGGTACTCAGCGGCTTCATTTCACTCATTAGACAATGCTCCTTTACTTGGTTTACTTTCCACCATATTCCATACACCGTATCGCGCGCTCAGGGCGCGGGCAGGCGAGGCGGCGGGCTCTGAGCCCGGAACCCGGAACCCTCGGACGGCGGGGCGGCAATACGAAAGCGCGCCATGGCAACTTGCCACAGCGCACTTTAGCGATCTTGCAGATCTTGCAGATCCGGCCGAATCAGCGATCCGCGTGTGCTCCACCGGAAGGCTCGCCGCCCTCGGGGAAAATCACATGATCGTAATTGACGCGGTTCTTGTTGTTGGCCTCGAATTTTGCGTTGGCCGGAACCCCGCCGTTGGCCGGCGCGTTCTGGGCGGCCGGAACAGCTGGAGCGGCTGCCTTGTTGACAGCTTCAGGATTCTTGTTTTCCGTGTGGCTGACCAGATTGGAGAGCTGCTGCATGCCGCCCTTGGAGGCGCCGCCGCCTTGCTGGGCGTGAGATTCATTCTGCGCTTGCGCCTGCGGCTGATGAGCGGCTTGGGCGTCCTGATGAGAGGACTGCTGCTGCGCCGGCTGCGACACCGTCTTCCTGGAGGCGTTGCCAGTGGGCGTGAAGGAGGCCGGCATCTGCTGAGGTGCCTGCGCGGACGTATGAGGAGCCTGCGGGGCCTGCTGTGCGCCGGCGTTGTTGCTGCTGCGTGCCGGCTGCTCGGCTTGGGCGCTGCCTTCGGCCTTGCCGCGTTCATCTTTTTGCTTGTCCGCTTGCGCGGCATCATCGAGATCATTGGCCACGGCATTGACCACCGGCACGTTGATTTCGGAACGCTTGTCATCGGCAAAACCGAATCCGGAGAACGCATTGGTGAACATCGCACGCAGCTCGGTGACGCGTTGGGTAATAGTAGATTCGCGCTCCTGGAGATCCTTGATACGCTTCTGGAGCCCATCAAGCTCGCCCTGCGCGGCCTTGCGGCGCTCTTCGACGCGGGCCTCGGCATCCTTCTTGGCCTTGGCCACGATCTCTTCGGCCTGCGCATCGGCTTCCTGACGCTTTGAAACCGCATAGTTGTCGGCCTCGTCCCTCAGGTCCTTGGCCTTGGAGACCAGGCTGTCCGCTTCCTTCTTCGCGGCGGAACGGCTCTCCTCCAACTGCTTGAGCAAATCGTTGACCTTGCTGGTCGCCTCTTCCTGCTGCTTGGAGATGTCGGTGCGAATCTGCTCGACCTCGGCATTGACCTGGCTCATGGTCTTGGTGCGCTGAACTTCGGCGTCATCGGCGATGCCCTGGGCCTTGGCCTTCGCATCATCGGTGATCTCCGTAGCCTTGCGCTGCGCCTCGGTGGTCATGCGCGAAACCTGCTCACGCACGTTGGCGAGTTTCTTGTTGGCCTCGGCCAGCGCGGTCTCGATCTGATCGCTGGCATCGCTTTTGAGTTTGGCGACCTCATCGTTCGCGGCTTTGCGCTGTTCGGCGACCTGCTGAGTGGCCTTGGCCTTGAGCTCGGCGATCTCGCGGTCCTGCTTGGCCTTTTCGCTGGCGAGACGCTTATTGTGCTCCTCGCGTGAATTGGTCAATTCGATTTCGATGGTGTCGCGCTGCTCGGTGACTTTCTTGGCGGTCTCCTCACGGAGTCTGGTGGCATCCTGGCGAGCGGAAGTCGTAATCGATTCGGACTCGGTCTGCGCTTTGGCCAGAATGGTGGCCGCCTTCGAATTGGCCTCGTCGGTGATATGCTGCGCATCAAGCTTCGTATTGTTGATCAGGGTTTCCGCCTGATGCTGGGCCGCTGAACGGGTGCTGGCGGCATCCTGCTTGGCACGGTTGACCAGTTCCGTACTGGTCTGTTCGGCGCTGGCGAGCATCTGCTGGGCGTTGGCTCCCAACGAAGCGAATGAATTGCCCTGCGACGCCTTCCTGGCATTTTTCTTTTCCTCTTCGAGCTGCGCACGCAATTGCAGAATCGTCTGGTCGCTGGAATTGACCTGCGCACGCATACGATTGAGCGTCTGCTGCAACGAAGCCAGCTCCTGGTCTACCTGCTCCTTGTTATACCCGCGCAATTCTGTCGTGAAGCGGTCATCCGCCATAGTGATTCCTTTCGCCTTGCGACATCGGTCGCAGTTTCTGAAAGCCGATACATACTATTGCCTCATTGTAGTGTATTTTTCAAGCGTTCTATGCCGAAATGCGTCTAATCCACACAGACACCACGCGATTCGGAGTGTCCCTTCCCTAACGTTTGCCGAGAAGGGCGAACCTGCAGCTTTGCAAGGCGCCCGACCTTCAGGCGATGAGGATGTTCGACGACGTCGGTTCGAGGAAGTAACGGGCGGTCTGGCGCACCACCACACGGCATGCCTCCACCTGCTGATCCAGCGTCAAACCATGCTGCGGATGCGGCTGTTCGTTGATCATCGGCAGGCTGACGAATCCGGAAAGCACTTTATTCTGGCCGGCCGTCCATCTCATCAGATTGTAGAACAGAGAATTGCAGACGAACGTGCCCGCGTCCGAACTCAAAGCCGAGGGAATCTCCTGTGAGGCAAAATCATCGAGGATGGAACGCAGAGGAAGCCTCGTCCAAAAAGCGGCGGGACCGTTCGAAGCGATTGGTTTACGCGCCGGCCTTCGGGAAGTTCAACGGCAGCGCCGGTCATCTCACCGGAAATCGCCGTACGGGTGGTGTCGATGATGTTGTTGGCGCAGCGTTCCAGGAGGATTCCGCGGGCCGCGGCCTTGAGGCCGGTGGCGATGACGATGTCGGGGTGCGTGGCTTCAAGCGTTTCCCTGAGCTGGGGCCAGCACTGCTCGACGTTGACCGGCAGATCGACGGCGTTGATCGATATGTCCACGTCGCGCAGGAGGTCATCGCTTTCGAGGGCGGTGGTGGCGCCGAGGCCCTCTTCGGCCAGCGCGTGCGGCACGACGTGCGAGGGATTGTTTTCGATTCCTTCGTAGGGATCGAAGCCGGAGATGACAACGTTCAAGTGTTCCATGGTTCCCAGTCTAGCGCGGAGTGTGGCGCGAACAGTGCACGAAATCGCAGGCAGGGAAAGGACGCTAACAATGACCGATAATGATGCCGGTTATTGTGCATTCCGCTGAGCGCGGCAGACGCGCACACCTATTTCGTGGACGAACCGGCCTATTCGCGCACGATCAGGGCGAGCAGGCGGCCTTCGTGCTGCTTTTTGGCCAGGCTCGAGCGGCGGTGGGAATACCAGAGCGGATTTTCCAGCGTGCAGAGGCTGTGGCGGATTTCTTCCATGCGCTCGTTGAGGTCGGGGCTGCCCACGCCTTCGCCCTCGCCGTCGGCGGCGCACAAATCGGCAAGTTCCGCATCCTGATCGAGGTATTGTGTGGCGGCGCCGACACGTGGGGTCGAGCTGATGACATTGTCTGCCGGTATGCCAGCCTTGGCGAGTTCCTGCAGCGCGGCCTTGGCGATATCGATGCCGGGGCCTCCGAAACGGGTCAGGGTAAAGGTTGCCGGGAATTGCGCATCGAATTCGTCGGCGATCTGATCACCGACCTCGTAGCAGTCGCCGCAGATGCAGGGGCCGAGCGTGGCCACGATACGATTCGGCTTCGCGCCTTTGGCCACCATCAGATCGACCGCAGACCCGATGACCCCACGCTGCAACCCCTTCCGGCCGCAATGCGCCGCGCCGATCACACCCGCCTGCGCATCGGCCAGCAGCACCGGCAGGCAATCGGCCGCGAACATGCCAAGCGCGATGCCGGTTTGCGCCGTGACCTCGGCGTCCGCTTCGAGTTTTGGATACGTCTCCGGCCCATCTTCATTGACCGGTTCGATAATCGTGCCGGAAAAATCACAGCCATATGGTGCGTTGGTTTCGAACATCTCGTCAACGTCAACCGCTCTGCCGGAATGAACCTGAGCCACCAACGAAAGCGGGGCGCCCACGGCCTTTGCAAGCGCCACACGGTTCGCCCGTACCGCAGCCGGATTGTCCCCCGACTTGCCACCAAGGTTCAGGTCTCCCCAATCGCCGGCACTTACGCCGCCAAGCCGCGTCGTGTAGACGACCTTGATGCCAGGTGCCAAATCGATGGGAATGGTGACGGGAATAGGATTGCCTTCCGCGTCGGTCGGCGCGATGGCATTGCTGTCGATGATCTCGTCATCGTATTGGCCGTTTTCGGAGGTTTCATTCACGGAATTGCTCATGCATTCAACTTTAGCTGGTTATGATTACCTGTCATTCAGCCTTGAGCGTGCGCTGCTTGGCACGCGACCGAATCATCGAGTGCTCGGCAATCGCGAATGGCAACGGCATCGAAAAGACATGCGCGGGGTTGTTGATTTCCTCGACGCTCTGACCGTCGGCGTCTTGCATGCCGCCTGCCGCGACCGTATAGTCAATCGGCTCGCGTCCCGGAATCAGGAACTCGATGAGCTGACCGGGTTCGATCTTGTTGCGGCTCATCAGGGTGAGACGTTGTGTCGCCTCGTCATAGCCGATGACCTCGCCGACCACGAGCCAGTCGCGGAAATAACCGCCGCGATCGGTGTTCTGGCCGGCCTTGTGCTCCGGGTAGTAGAAACCGGTGGAATAATCACGGTGCGAAACCTTGTAGGGTTCGTCCTTAAGCCATTGGGGCAGCTCGACATGCTTTGGTTCAGCGTTCTGGGCTTTCGTGGCCTCGGCACCCACCAACGCCGGGACGCTCGCGGAAATCGTCGCCTTGGCCGCGGCCTCGGCGCCCGCATTCTGCACGCCACGGAAACCAATGGATCCGCTGGATTCAAGCTCCCCTACAGCGCGGGTCGCCCGCACGACGTCGGAACGACGCACCATGTCGTGCAACGGCTTCAAGTGATTGCCGTCCGCATCCTCGAATCCGCGCTGCACCATATATTCATTGACCGCGCACTTGTAGGCGTTGGTGATCGCCGCAACATAGTACGCGCTTTTTGCCCGTCCTTCGATCTTGAGGCTTGAAGCGCCGGCGTCGATCATGTCGTCGATGTGTTCGAGCATGCACATGTCCTGCGAGTTGAAGAGGAAGGTGCCCTCGTCGTTTTCCTCGACCGGGAAGAACTGTCCGGGACGCTTCTGCTCGACGACGCTGTACTTCCAGCGACAGGGCTGCGAGCACTCGCCGTGGTTGGCGTCGCGCCCGTTCATGTAGTTGGAGATGAGGCAGCGGCCGGAGAACGCCATGCACATCGAGCCGTGCACGAAGGTCTCGATATCCATATCCTCGGGGATGTTGGCACGGATGTCGGCAATCGCCTGCAGATCGAGTTCACGGGCCAGCACCACACGCCTCGCCCCCAGTTCGTAGAGGGCGTTGGCGGCAAGATAATTGGTCACGCCCGCCTGGGTGGAAACGTGCAATTCCAGTTGCGGGGCGATGGAATGGGCCGCCATAAGCACACCGATGTCGGTGATGATCAGCGCGTCGATGCCGGTGGCGGCGAGGTGGGCAATGTAGGTCTTGATATCCTCGACCTCATCATTGTGTGGCAGGACGTTGCAGGTCACATACACCCTTGCCCCGCGCTCATGGGCGTAGGCGGCGCCAACCTTCAGATCATCCATGGAAAGGTTCTTCGGCGCCGAACGCATGCCGAATTCCTTGCCCCCGCAGTAGACGGCGTCCGCGCCGAAATCGATGGCCGTCTTGAGACTTCGTAGGCTGCCAGCCGGCGCCAACACCTCGGGCCTGCGCCGCCGGACCATCTTCGTCTGAATCGGCTTGTTTTCGCTGCTTTCGGCCATCATTTCACCTTGATCGTTCTTGTATCCGCCCGTTTGCACCGTTCCAGTCTAGCCCCTGTTCAGGCGTTGAGCTTGGCGAGCTCCTCGGCGCTGAGCTTCAGATCGCCGGCCTTGAGGCTGTCGAGAATCGTTTCAGGGCGATGGGCGCCGGGGATGACGAAGACGTGACGCCCAAGGCTCAGCTCCCAGGCGAGCACGACCTGCTGGTGGCTCACCCCATGGGCCTGCCCGACCTCGCGGAACGGGTCGTACTTGGTCTCGTCCTTGGCCTTGCGGTAGCCGCCGAGCGGGCTCCAGCAGACGAACGGCAGCCCCAGCTTCTCGCAATAATCCAGCGTGTCACGGGTGGACTGGTAGGTCGGCGAGAACTGGTTCTGCACCGCCACCAGCTTGTCGCCCAAAATGCCACGGGCGATGTCGATCTGTTCGATCGAGGCGTTGGAGATGCCGGCGACCTTGGCCACGCCTTCATCCAGCAGCTGCTTGATGGCTTCGACGGACTCGTTATAGGGCACCTGTGGATCCGGACGGTGCAGATAGAGCAGATCGATAGTGTCGACGCCGAGTGCGAGCGCCGACTGCTTGCCGGCCTCAATCAGGTGCTCGGGCTGTCCGTTGACGCCCCAGGTCGGGGTCGTGCCGTCGTCGGCGAAATTGCGGAAATGACCGACCTTGGTGGCGATGGTCACCTCGTCCTTCGGCCCGTCCCAGCTGGCCATGGCACGGCGCACCAGCTTTTCACCGGTCTGCTCCTCGCCGCCGGAGCAGTAATAGGACCATGCGGTGTCGATGTGGCGGCATCCGGCGTCGAGCGCGGCATGAATGGTTTCGATGCCTTTGGCCTCGCCCAGGTTGTTTTCGATGGTCAGCGGCATCTCGCCCAAACCGATGGCCGTGGTGTCGAACGGGCCGAGATTACGATGTAATACCATGTTGCTCCTTTGTCAGCGTTTCTATATCGATGCCTCCAGCCTACGTAACCAAAGCGACCGATTTATCGCATCCTGAAACCTTCAGGCGATAAGCACGTCAGTAAGAGACGAGATCAACGACCAACTTATCGCACCCGCACAAACGAATGCCGGGAAACGGCCACTAAGCCAATCCGAACGAACCGATTTTGTATGGATATATCCCCTTGCCTGCGCAAATCGTACAATAAGTGAGCAAAATATAGGAAAGTTCGCCATAAAAGGTAAAATGCAGTCAGTTTCTTTTAAGAGATTTGAGAGAAGAAAGAGTCACGATGGCGCCAATGATACCAGATTGTGATTTCATCCGTGAACTGGGCTCAGGCTCCACCGCCGACGTGTATCTCTATCGTCAGCATAATCTCAATCGCGAGGTCGCCGTCAAAGTAGGAAAGGCGAGGCAGGACCGCGACTTCGATGAAGCCTTCGAAAAAGAAGCGAAGATCATGGCCCAGTTTTCGACCCACCCCTACATCGTTTCCATTTACGGATCGGGACTAACCCCCCAAAGCCGCCTGCCGTATCTTGTCCTTGAGTACGCCCCGCATGGCTCTTACAAGGACATCATGCGTAGCCGCAGGCTCACCGTCGCCGAAATGCTTGACCTCGGCGTCAAGCTCACAGCAGCCTTGCAGACCGCGCATCGTCACGGCATCATCCACCGCGATATCAAACCGGCCAATATCCTTATCACTTCCGCCAACCAGCCCGCCCTTTCCGATTTCGGCATCTCGACAAGCATCTACGAGTCGAAATCACGCACCGGCTTCTCCGTGCCCTGGGCGCCCCCGGAAGTGCTGACCGGCAAAAGCGGCGGCAGCGAAACCTCCGACATCTATTCGCTCGCTGCCACGCTTTATGGCCTCCTGGTCGGCAAATCGCCGTTCGAATACATCTTCCACCCCCATACGCAAAACGAACTGGCGCAGCACATCGTCTCGGACCAATTGCCGAAAAACACCATCCCGGATGCGCCCAAGGAAATCGAGCAAATCCTTCTCAAGGCGATGAACAAGGATCCGGATGCCCGCTACCTTTCGGCGCAGCAATTCGGCAGAGCCTTGCAAACGGCACAGGAGGATTGCGGATACAACATGACACCATTCGTGGCGGAGGACTGCGACGAATTCCCTGCGCATCATACGTTGCCGCAATCCGGCAAGAGCCGTTTCGGTGCAAAAACAGTCACTCCCCAACGGAAACGCTCGAAGAAACCGCTCGTCATCACCCTTGCCGCACTAGCCGCAGTGGCGATCATCGTGACCACGTTCGCTTTCGTGGTGATACCACGCATGGATAGCAAGAAATCCGACGAACGCACGAAAATCGATACAATGCAGACCCCGCATTCGGGCGACGGCGGTTCGTCGCATGACAAGAACGGCAAGAACAACGCCAACGGCCAGAAGGACGACATCACCAGCGAGGACGCGGGGGCCGCGGTGCCACAAGCCACGAACCTCATGGGCACCGCCGACGGCCAGAACGTGACGTTCACCTGGAGCAACCCGGCCCCGAAAGCCGGGGACACCTACGCCTGGGCGGAAGTCGAGGACGGGTCTGCGGCACCGGGCGCCCAGACCTCGATCGTCAAGGAGCCCAAGGTCACCCTCAATGTTGCTGGCGGCAAACCCCAGACATGCATTCAGGTTAGTATTGTAAGAGCCGACGGACGGATGTCTGCCAGCCCCGCGATGGCCTGTGCGGTAACAAAGCAGTAAACGCTACGACAAGGTCATCGCCGAGCGGCGGATAAAAGGATTTTTGGGTGAATCGTTCGAGGCTATAACAGGGAGGAAAGCAACTGATGAAGGCATCTGGCAAACCACAGGGTGAGCGTAGCGTCCGTCTCGCCTTGAGACGCCTGAATTCGCAGACCAACCGCCGCTGGCTCACCCCGGTACTCGTGCTGCTCCTGCTGCTGGGCATCGTGGCCGGAGCCATCATCATCAACACCCTGACCCGCACCCACGTCCATCTCGATGATGGCACGGTCTGGGTCACCTCACTCAAGGACCGCAAGGCCGCACGTTTCAACGTCAAACTCCAGCAGGCCAACGGGGCGGTCGCGCCGACCACTGCGACCTTCGACGTCAGCCAGCACAATGATGACGTGATCCTGTCCGACGGAGCAAAGGCGCAAGGCATCGTGGCTTCGAATCTCGGCATCCACGGCAAAGCCGAAATCAGAAACTCCACTTCGACCTTCATCGGCGGTAACTCTGCGGCGTTCCTCAACCATAAAACCGGCAACGTATGGGTCGGGGATTCAGGCAATCTCGATTCCATCACCCCCAAGACCTCGGCCCCGCAGATGCAGCTCGGAACCCATGGCCTGCTTGCTCTCGACCGCAACGGAGCAGTCTACGGATATCGCCCGGCAGACGGAGCCGTGCTCAAGATGGACGATGCGCACAGCGCGCCGAAGACGCTCAAATCCATCACCGGAGGCAAAGAGACCAACGCCGACAGCTTCACCGTCATCGGCGACCGCCCGGTCATCGCCGTCAAGCAACGCATCATGTGGCAGGGCGGAAGCGCGCAGATCGACTCACGAGGCCCGGTGACCCTGCAAGCCCCGTCCACCGACAACGCCCAAGGCGACTGGTTGGCGGCCAGTGCACGCAATGGCATCTTCACCGTTGATTTCAAGCACGGCGACAAAACCGCCGCGTTCATGAACAAGGGCATGGCCGAGGACGCGCAGCCGGTCTCATCCAAGGGCTGCGTATATGCCGCCTGGTCACAGCAGGCACACAACTATATCCGCCTGTGCTCCGCCGACGGCGCCGCCAATGCCGATCAGGGCAAAGACGACAACACCCAGGCGCAATGGCAGAGCCTGCAGTCCATCTCGCCGACCTCGCAGCTCGTATTCCGCACCAATCACCGGCTCGTGGTCTTGAACGACGTGACCAACGGCAACGTCTGGAACCCCGATCAGTCCAACAAGGTCATCAAAATCCAATGGCGCCAGATTCAGACGAAGAAGACCACCAACCAGCAGAAGAACTCCGATTCCGCCAATAACCAGACCCAGTTCAAGCCGACCTGCTCCGCCAAATCCGGTGAAATCAAGGCCGAAGACGACAACTTCGGCGCACGCGTGGGCGGTCAGCAGATCCTCGACGTGCTGCGCAACGACGAACAGAGCGATTGCTCGGTGCTGCACATCAGCAAAGTGGGGCCGGTCTCAGGCGGCGGCATCACCGTCTCTCCCATCTATTCCGGCCGTTACCTGCAACTTGACACCACCGGCGCCGCTGCCGGCAAAACGAGTTTCACCTACGAGATCAATGACGGACGCGGGCAATCCAGCAGCGCGACGGTCAACCTCGACATCATCGGCGACACCACCAACCGACCCCCCGCTCAGGTCGACACCCCTCCCGAATACGATGTCGAACAAGGAGCCACCTTCACGCTCAACGCCTTGGGCAGCTTCGCCGACCCCGAAGGCGACCCGATGACGCTGGTCTCCGCCGTGGCGCAGAACAACAACCAGGTCGCCATCTCCACCCGCGCCGACGGCCAGCTCGTCTTCAACACCGGCTCCCTGACCGGTGGCCGCGTAGGCGTGGAAGTCACGGTCTCCGATGGCCAGCATAGCGGCAACGGCCTCATCTACTTCTCGGTGCGTCCGGCGAACACGTTGCCGGCGACGATCGACGCCGTGACCAAGAACACCACTCCCGACACCTCCACCACCGTTGAGCTCAAGCAATACGTTCACGGCACCAGCGCACAACCGCCGGTACTTTCCTCGGTCAACACCCCGAACGGCGCCACCACCGCAACCAATTCCGCCGACCTCTCCTTCACCTTCAAGGCCAACAATCCAGGCACCTATTACGTCCCCTACACCATCAGCCAAGGCAGCATCGAGGCACAGGGCCTGGCACGCATGGAAGTGCAGCCGGTCGCAGGCGATTCCGCCAAACCCGTAGCCGCCAACGATGTGGCGCTTCTGGGAGCCGACCGCACCGCCATCGTGGAGCCGCTGAACAACGACACCGATCCGATGGGCGGCGTCCTTTCCGTCACGTCGGTCAACGTCGATCCGAAACTCGGCATCAAAACCGGTCTGGTGGCCCACAAGCGCGTCTATATGACCGCCCGGCAGATTCCGACCAAACCGGTGCGTCTCACCTATACCGTCACCAACGCGGCAGGCTCGACCCGTGGCGCGATCATCCTTCAACCGCCGGCTTTGACCACGGCCAACGCAGCGCCCAAAGCCACCAACATCACCGCAAACGTGCGTACGGGCGGCATCGTCAGCGTCGATGTGATCGACCACGTCTCCCATGCCGACGGCACGACGGTGAAGCTGCAGAACACCCTTCAGTTCAGCAAGAAGACCTTCAAGGGCCTGGTCTTCGTCTCCGGAGACGAAGTGCGTTACCAAGCTTCGAACACCCCCGGCGTCTACCCGGTGACCTACACCGTGCGCGACAATCTCGGCAACGCGGCCTCCGGCATCATCACCATCACGGTGCACGCCAAGGACGCCAACAACAAGCCGGCCCCCACCCCGCAGGACGCACAGGCACAGGTGGCAGCCGGCCAGAAAGTCCGTATCCCGATCACCCTGACGGGCATCGACACCGACGGCGACGACGACACCCTGCTCGGCCTTGGCGACAAGTCGCCGAAGATGGGACGCATCGACGAGGTCGGTGCGAACTACATGGTCTATGAGGCCTATGGCGATTCGTCAGGAACCGATACCTTCTCCTACGCCGTCGAGGATTGGACCGGCCAGCGGGCCCAGGCCCAGATCCGCGTGGGCGTCTACAAAGGCACCTCGGATTCCGGCGTGTACGCACGCGACGACCAGGTGACGCTACGACCCAACACCGAGGCGACCGTGCCGGTGGCGCAAAACGACATCTCCGGCGACAACACCGACCTCGTCGTCGACAAGAACCTACAGATGCAAGGCATCACCGGGGCCAGCGTCGCCGACAACATGATCTCCTTCAAGACCCCGGCTTCAGCAGGAACGTCCTACATCGTGTATTGCGTGAAAGACAAGGCGGGACTTTCCGACACGGCCACGCTGAGCGTGACCACCGATCCGAACGCGCCCATCGAGCCGCCGACCGCCTACGATTACCGCGTGCCTTCCGCGGCGACGCTCGACAAGAAATCCGTCGACGTCGACCTCTCGCAATGGATCGCGAACCCCTCCGGCACCGCCCAGGAGCTCACCGTCGGCATCGACCCGACCGCCGCCAACCATGCTCGGGTCAAGGGCGGGGCGAAATCCACCACGGTGACAGTCGATCTGACCGGCGAAGCCAGAAGCGTGCCTTACACGGTGACGAACACCACCTATCACGTGACCTCCACAGCCTTCGTGCAGGTGCCGCAGTATGGCGTGTTCCCGCCGACGCTGCGCCCGAAGGCCCCTGCGATCAAGGTCAACGCGAAACGCAGCGTCAATATCAACCTTGCCGATTATGTGCGCGTCGGACCGGGCAAGACCGCGTACGTCGACAAGGATTCGATCAGCGCCACCAAAAGCGCCGATTCGGATTATTATGTCAACGACCAGACCCTGAAGTTCACCGCTCCCAAGGACTATGCGGGCCCGGCCTCCATCACGTTCACGGTCTCGGACGGCAAACGGGACGACAACAGCAAGGACAAGAACGGATCGAAACAGGCCAAGATCATCAACTCTTCGGTGCTGACGTTGCCGATCACCGTCATCGGCCGCAACGTGCCGCCACCGACCTTCTCCGCCTCCACCATCAGCGTCGCGGCCGGCGAGGACGCCAAGACGATCGATTTGACAGCCCTGACCCACGCGCCAAGCGGCCTGGACGAAGACGAAAAGGAATACACCTATTCCGGAGGCCAGGCTTCCGGCGCGATCGAATCGCACCTCACTTCAAACGGCAAGCTGACCGTGAAGGCACCGACCGATGCCGCCGTGGGATCGATGTCGAGCATCCCCATCACCATCAAATATTCCGCCGGCTCAGTTTCGGCGGGACTGACGGCACAAGTGGTGCAATCGACACGCCCGCTCGCCAAAATCTCCGGAGTGAACAAGAAGATGAACGCCGGGGATTCCACCACCGTGGATATCCTCTCCGGGGCGTTCAACCCCTTCCCCGACTCGTCGCTTACCGTGGTGAGCTGCCAGGCCGACGATACCTCGAAACTCAAGGTCGACTGCGGCTCGAAAGGCTCCATAGGCATCCACGCAGCCGCCGACATCGGCGCATCGTCGAACACCGTGGTCGTCAACGTCCAGGACGCCACCAAGACCAAGGAACGCGAAGTCAGCGCCACCATCACCGTCTCGATCATCGACAAGCCCGACCCGCCGCTGCTCTCTCCGGTGGCCGGCCTTCCCGCCGACAGCGCGGTCAACCTGAGCTGGACGCCCGGCCCGGCCAACGGTAGCCCCATCAGCGAATACGTTGTGGAGTATGACGGCCAGAGCAAGTCGTGCGGTGCCGTCACCACCTGCAACGTGACGGGCCTGACGAACGGCAAGACCTACAGTTTCACCGTCAAGGCGAAGAACGAGGCCGGCTGGTCGAAGTCCTCGAACAGCGTGGAGAGCATGCCCGACAAGGTGCCCGACGCCCCCAGTGGCATCAAGGTCGACGGCGATTACCAGAAGGTCACCGTCAGCTGGGACGCCGCAAGCTACATCGGCACCAAGCCCGACGATTACACCGTCACGATGAACGGCAAGGTCAAGCACACGAGCACCTTGAGCCAGACCTTCGACCTGGGCAACGGCGAGATCAGCGACGGCTCGACCTTCAGCGCCACCGTGCGCGGACACAACCGCGCGGGCGACGGCCCGGTAAGCGAGACCGTGTCCGCCGGCAACAACGTGGCCTGGGGCGACCCGGACCAGCCGACGGTCTACATGAGCCAAAGCGCCAGCGGCGACAGGATGGACATCAAGGTCACCCTGGGCAATATGCGCAACGCGGGCTGCGGAAGCATCAGCGTAGGCGGCGATTTCTCACCTAACATCACCTGCAGCAGCCTCAGCGATTCGGTGGCGGTCCAAAAGCACCAATACAACGTCAAGCAGAGGATCTCGGTGGTTGTCAATCCGAAGCATTCCGCACGCTCCACCACAGCGGCCACCGCCGAGGCGACCCCAGGCTATTCCATCAAGCAACCCATCATCGCCGTCTCCAGGGCCGACAACAGGTGCTACGTCAATATCAATGGCAGAGGCGAATACGACGGCTTCTCGATCAACGGCGGAGGCATGACCACCGACACATCGCCCCAATACGGCACGGTCAGCCCGTGGAGCACCTGCGCCGGGGTCAGCGTTGCCCAGATCCTCAATGGCGCCCCGGGCCCGAGCGCAACGGCCCAGTCCAATGACGTCTACAAGAAGCAGGCCGAAATCACTTCGGACCTGATAATGACCTGGGATACGGCCGACCGCCACAAGATCAATGTGACCGGAGGCAACAGCGACCCCTACAACGGCCATGTCGTCTACAGCCTGACCATCAGCGTGGACGGCAGAAGCACTTCCTGCGCCGGTTGGCAGCCGGGCCAGGCCATGAGCTGCGACGTCACGGGCCTTGGCGACGAGGACCATAACAATAGCGATTTCTCGTGGGCGATCAATGCCACCATCCCGGATGCGGGCAGCGACACCCAATACAACGCCACCCGAAACGGCACAGGCGTCTATGGCACAAGAGCCTCCGCTTCCTCATCTGTTAGCGCCAGCGACCCTGGCGGCGGGAAGGCCAAATCGCAGAGCCTCGTCGACTCCTTCCCCACCCTGCAGCGCACGGTCATGCAACGCAATCTCGCCGTCGCGGCCAGGCAACAGGAGGCGAGGAGATGACGGCAGGCACACCAATGAAGCGCACAGGCGCTAAACCGGCCGGGCCTTTTCGCGGCCCCATAGCGGCATCCAAAAGGCCCGGCGTCCAAGATAACCAATACAGCAGCAACCATCAATCGGCTCATCAAGCAATCATAAAGGAGAATCTATGAGCACGCACAAGGCAGACCCGTCAAACGATGAGACGCAGATCTCGGATGCCACACACATCTCCGATACCACCCATCAGTCGAGATTCAACAATAACGACGACACCATGAACAGCCATCACAGCGCGTTCCCCTCGTTGCCGGAACGCTCCAGGTCCGAAGGCAAGTCGGAGTCCCAACATATCGGCGATCTCAGCGACGACAGCACCGTGCTCGGGTCCATTCACAGCATCGGCGAAGACGAGGAGATCTCCGAGGAAACCGTGCTGAGCACCTCGATGCCGGGCGACCGTACCAAGTCCCCGATATTGCCGGCGAACAGCCGTCGGATACGACATTGGACGGCCAAACCGATGGCAGCTATACGGCGGCTCCGGCCACTTCCGAGGCCGCCGCCACTAGCCCCGCGCCCGTCACTGGCAATACGGCAGACGCCCCGCAAAGCGGATATGAAGCACCGTCAGCAACGTCTTACACCGTTCTCGCCGCCAACGACATTCAGTTGCAGGCCTCCCCGAGTCCCAGGCCAGCGTGGATTCGCTCTCGGCTCCCTACGCCTCGGCCTCCCCGGTTTCAGGCATCATCCAACCCCCGAAGGATTCCATCCTCGATTTCAAGCGTTCCTTCGACGCCTTGGTCGACAACATCGGCAAGGTCGTCGTCGGCAAGAGCGAGCCCATCAAACTGTGCGTCACGGCCCTGATGGTCGGCGGCCACGTGCTGCTGGAAGACAACCCGGGCACCGGCAAGACCCAGCTCGCCCGAGGCCTGGCCAATTCCATCGCCACCTCGTTCAAGCGCATCCAGTTCACCCCCGATCTGCTCCCGAGCGACGTGGTCGGCGTGACCTTCTACGACCAGAAATCCAGCGAATTCGAGTTCCGTCAGGGCCCGATCTTCGCCTCCATCGTCCTGGCCGACGAGATCAACCGCGCCTCGCCGAAGACTCAGTCCGCACTGCTGGAGGTCATGGAAGAGCAGAAGACCACCGTTGACGGCAAGACCTACCAGATGCCACAGCCGTTCATCGTCATCGCCACCCAAAACCCGCTGGAACAGCTTGGCACCTACAAGCTGCCCGAGGCCCAGATGGACCGCTTCCTGATCAAGACCTCCGTCGGCGCCCCCGGCCACGACGTATCAATCCGTATCTTGAAGGACATCGATATCACCGATCGCGCCGACACCGTTTCCGCAGTTTTGAGCGGCGACGACATCATCAGGCTGCGCAAAACCGCCAAGGACGTACGCGTCGACGAACGCATCCTCGAATACATCGAACGCCTGATCGAGGCCACCAGACTGAGCGAGAAACTCCGCGTCGGTTCCTCCATGCGCGGGGCCTTGGCGCTGACCCGCTGCGCCCGCATCTGGGCCGCCGCCGACGCACGCGACTACGTGCTTCCCGACGACGTGCAAGACCTCGCCGTACCAGTGCTCGCCCACCGCATCATCTTGAACGCCGAAACCGCGTTCAAGGGCGAAACGGCCGAACAGGTCGTCGCAGAAATCGTCGATTCCGTCCCGGCACCTGCCATGGGGGCCTGAAAGCAACGCCATGCACAACTCCCAAACCCAACACCAAACGCCCACAACGCCACCCGGTTCCCCCGCTTTTCGCCGCAACGGGGCCATGGCGGCAAGTACCAACGGCCGAAAAGGCCTTCGAGGACTCAAGGGCCGCAAACCCAGTTTGATACAGGGCAATACCCGCCTTGCGCTGTTATCGCTCAAGGTGCGACACCATCTGGTTGTCTTGCGCAGGAAACTGCCCGAATGGCTTACCGCGTACGTTTCGCCGCTTGGTTGGTCGGTGACGGGCATGGCAGTGGTCTGCCTCGTGGCATTCCCTGCGTTGGGATGGCATGAGCTGCTGGTCTGCGGCATCATCGGACTGGTCATGCTGGCACTCGGCATCGCGATGTCGCTTGGCAATACAAAATTCCATGCGGCGTTGTCCGTTTCCGACAACCGCATCACCGTCGGCGACTCGGTCAGGGTCGACGTCAATATCGCCAACCCCGGCAAAAGCCCGACGGTAAGCGTTCAGGGCGACCTGCCGATGGGCGAGATGCACCAGCACTTCCGCATCCCCGCCTTGATGCCCGGCAAATCCAGGGACGAACAGGTCGAGTTCCGCGCCACTTCACGCGCGATCCTCCCGGTCGGCCCGCTGAAAATCAGCAAGGGCGATCCTTTCGGCATCGTACGTCACGAACAGTCGCTTTCCGAGTCGGTGCAGGTCTTCATCCATCCGAAAACCGTCTTCCTCAACACCCTCGATTCGGGCATCTTCCGAGACCTTGAGGGCAGTCCTTCCGGCCAGGTGGTCGACGATGACCTCGATTTCTACGGGTTACGCGAATACCGGCCCGGCGATGACATGCGTAACGTCCACTGGCTTTCATCGGCGAAAACCGGCACGTTGATGGTCCGCCAATACGAAGCGACCAAACGCACCGATACCTCCATCACCCTTGGCGTCAACCCTACGGACTATTCGACCGAAGACGAGTTCGAGCTGGCCGTCAGCACCGCCGCCTCTATCGGCACCGAATGCCTGGTCGAAGGCCGTCCGCTGGCCGTACAAGCCTCCTCCGATTCCCTGATTGCGCGTGGGGCCATGCCGTTCCTCGATTGGATGAGCGGGGTCAAGCCGGATATGGACGAAAACCCGAATCTCGCGCTCACCACGTTGAAGACAAGCCCCGCGGCCTCGTTCTATTTCTTCGTGGTCGGTTCCGGCGCCAGACTCGAACGCCTCCGCCGTATCGCGGCCGCACTGAACCGGGAATCCATCTGCGTCATGCTGCAAATCGACCCCATAGCCGGCAATGCCATCCATCAATACGATGATTTCACCCTGGCCACGCTTTCAGCACTAGACGACCTTCCGGTGATTATGGAGGCGCTGAAATGAGCGGCACCAATCCTATACGCAATGCTTTCAATGCGGCAAGCCGGTCGAAAACCCCCGATCGGACTTCCCTTCCCGATTTCACCGGCACCACCGGCACGTGGGCGAGCACGACCCGGGCACCGATCGCGCTGACCGCCACCGGCAACGGCCAACGTCAGATATTCGTCACCGTTCATCGTCCTTGGACCACCGCCTCCATCGGCGCCCTGCTTGTCCTGGTCGCCGTGTGTCTCAATGCCGCCAATCTCATCGATGTCTACGGCAACATCCCGGTCTGGGCGATGGCGGCGGTCCCGGCAGCGGCACTTGGCGTGTTGATCGCCTTGGCCGGTGTCAATCCGGCGCTGAAGCTCTGGTGGCAAATCGTCTTTCTGGCCCTTGCCCAGTTCCTCGTCGGCCCTGTCGTCGCACTCAACGGCACCACTATCGGCCATATCGTGCCGAGCCTGCAGACCTTGAGCCAAGGACTAACGCAGACCTTCGGCTCGTTCAAATATGTCATCGCCGTGGTCCCTCCGCTCGGAAGCGCCAACGGCAGCCTGATGGCGCTGTGGACGCTCAATCTGTGGACGGCGTTCCTCGCGGGCGTTTTCGCGGTTTCGGAAAGCCAGCGCATCAACCTCATCACCGTTTTCCCGCTGGCGTTGAACCTCGCGGTCAGCGCGCTGTTGGGAACCGCCTACGGCACGTTGCGCCCTGCTTGCGCGATCGTCGCCATGCTGGCGCTGGTCATCTGGCTGGCCTGGCGCTGGCAGTCGCTGGACATCCATCGTGCAATAAGCATGGCCATCATCATCCTTCTTGCCATCGGTCTCGCCTTCGGCGCGACCCTCATCGTCCCCCAGCACCGCCTCACCCTGCGCGACCGTTACAACCCGCCGCTCGACCCGCACCAATACACCAGTCCTTTAAGCGGCATGCGATCCTACGTAAAATACCACAAGAAGGAAACACTGCTTTCGGTTTCCGGGCTTCCTGCGGGCACGCCAGTGCGTCTTGCCGTCATGGACCGCTTCGACGGCAATGTCTGGAACCTTTCGGATTCCACCGACGCCAGCGATTCCTCCGATTACCGCAAGGTCGGCAGCGCCATCGCCAACACGACCCAGGGCGAACATTTCAAGGCCACCTTCACGATACGAAAAGGCTTCTCCGAACAATGGCTGCCGTTGGCGGGTGATGCCTCGTCGATCAGTTTGAAAGGCCAGGATTTCTACTACAACACGGGAACCCATTCCGCCATCGTTGCCAATGCCCCACTTGGCGGGCAGACCTACACCGAATCCGGCGTCATCGCCGATATGCCCACCCAACAGCAGATCACCCACGCCCAGGCCCAACGCATTACGCAACCCGAGGCGAAGGACATCCCCGACAGCGCCAGCAAACTTGCTCCGTCACTGACCGGCAAACAGTCCAGCGACGGCGCGACCGCACAGACGCTGGCCACCGCCCTGAAGACCAAAGGCTGGTTCTCGCACGGCCTTGCCGGCGATTACCCTTCACTGCCCGGCCACGGCAATTTCCGCATCGATTCCATGCTCGGGGGCACCGCGATGGTCGGCGACAGCGAGCAGTATGCTTCGGCGATGGCGATGATGGCCCGGGAGCTGAACCTCCCCTCCCGCGTGGTGCTTGGTTTCATCCCGAAAGACAAGGACGGCAACATCTCCAAGTCCCGCACCTCGCATGGCAGGAACAGCGCGACACAGACCGATTTCACCGGCAACGACATCGAGGCCTGGGTCGAGATCAACTTCAAGGATTACGGCTGGGTTCCTTTCTATCCCACACCGAAGGAGACCAAGACCCCGAACAAGAACCAAGATCTGACGCCGCCGAACCCGAAGACACTCGTCCGCCAGCCGCCGGTACCGCTCGTCGACCCTCTGCACGACCAGAACCAGGCCCGCGACCAGTCCTCGCTTGACGGTGCGGATGCAGGCGACAAGAACGGCAATGCCACACTGATGAAAATTCTCATGGTGGCGCAAAAGGTAGCCGTCTACGGCAGTCCGCTGTGGATCATCCTTATCCTCTGCGGGCTGATTCTGCTCATCAAAGCCATCCAACTGGCCGTCATGGCCCGTCGGGGCAGTTCCACTCAGCGCATCGCCTCCGGCTGGAAGGCCATCGATATGCTCGCCGACCAGAGCGGTATCAAGACCTCCGGCACCCGCAGGCATCAGGCGGCCCAGATCGACGAGGCCCTGAAGGCCGCAACCGAAAACGCGGCAGCCACTTCGGCCGCAGCGTTGATGGCTCCCGAGGCAGGACAGACGACGAGCCGCAAGGCCCGAAAAGCCGCCGAAAAAACGGCGAAAAAGGCAGCCAGGAAAGCGGCCAAAGCCAGGAAGATGGAGACATCGGCCAAGAGCCATCCGATCGATCTCGAGCAGCTGAGGTTGCTCTCGCGCGAGGCCGATTGGGTCGCCTTCTCCGGCAAGCAACCGGAAGAGGCCGCCAGTAAGGATTATTGGAAGCGGGTCAAGGCCATGCGCAAGGCAATCCTTGCCGATCAGCCCCGTATGCGCCGCCTGCGCACCCGGCTTTCGCTCAAGGGCGTCTTCCAAGTGCCGCACTTCGACCTCAAACGGTTCAGGAAGGCGGCTTCCGCAAACGCCTCGGGCGCCAAGCCACGCAAAACCTCGAAGACGAATGCGACAAAGAGCGCGTCTATACTCAAAGGTGTGCATTCGAAACATAAATCCGCCAAACAGAAAGGCCGCTGATCATGTCTGAGCATCCACATATCCGTGTGGCCATGGGCAGCGACATCGGCAGAAAGCGCCGCAACAACCAGGACACCGGAATCAATGAGCCCGGCGTCTACATGGTTTGCGACGGCATGGGCGGCGGTGTCGGCGGCGAACGTGCCAGCGCTCTGACCGCAGCACACTTCAGGTCAGTCGCCAATGAACCGGTCAGATCAAGGCACATCATTGAATCCGCACTGAATGCCTCCCAGCACGATGTCTGCGACCTGGGCCGGGAGCTGGGCGGGGTCGCCGGGACAACGACCAACGGCATCATCCTCCCCTCCCGACCCGGCAACAACGGCGACGAGCAGGCACCGCTATGGTATGTGATCAATGTCGGCGATTCCCGCACCTATCATTTCGATATCGACACCGAGGGCCATGCCGTCGCCTCTTCGATCAGCCATGTCACCAAGGACCATTCCCAACGCCAACAGGCCATCGATACCGGGCTGATGTCGCCGCAAATGGCCAACGCGACCATTCCGCGCAACGTCATCACCCAGTGCATCGGCGCCCCGCAGGGCATCAGGCCGGATTTCTACGCGGTGGTGCCGACCGGTCGGTTCATCGTATGCTCCGACGGGCTGTATTCCGAGGTATCGGACAAGAAAATCGCAGCGATCAGCCAGGCGAACCCCGACCCGCAACTTGCCGTTGAAGCATTGATTCGTGCCGCTCTGCACGCCGGCGGAAGCGACAACATCACGATCATCGTCGTCGACGTGTGGCCCGGTACTCCATACGATGAGCCTTGGCACGCCAGCAAACTCGACAACGGAGAGGAACTGGAGACCATCGGAGACGTCACACTCGACAGTCTGCATGACAGCCTGTATACATAAAATTTCCATCAATTCTTCGTTTTTTATTTCATTCGTGCGCCATTCGCGCGACATAACGAAAACGAACCGATATAATCATTTATTAGTAAAGCAGTAAACTATCAATAACAACAAGCCAGATGAACGTCGAGCGATTCATCCAATAAGAAAGAGAAGTGAAGCAGATGGTTGATTATGACACCGCCGTCGCCATTGTTCAGGATTCCGAAGCGGATCCGGTCATGCTGGCGAAAGTCGCTTACGAAAACCCCGATTTTGGTGCGAACGTGGCTGCAAACCCACGTGCCTATCCTGGGCTGAAGCGCTGGCTGGCACAGTTCGGCGATGACCGCGCCCGCGAAACCCTCAAGTCCATGGGCTTCGAGGTTCCCGAAGCCGGCGTTTCGCCCCAAGAGGCACCGGCCCAACAGACCACGGCACAACAGTCGGCCCAGACTTCGGCCACGTCTTATTATGGCGGCCAACAGGCGCAGCCGCAGGCTTCAGCGCCTTATATCGCCGATCAGCAGGTCGCGAGCGGGCAGTACGCCGCCCCCAACACACAGTATGCTGCCACCACCGCTGCCAACCAGTACACAGCGGCCCAGCAACCGACCGCTGCCACCACAGGCTACAACCAGCAGATGCCCGTCGCCACGAACGCATACGGTTACACCGCCGAGCAGGCACTGGACCCGAACACCGACCAGATGACCATCGCCAGCATCGCCCAGTATGCCCCCGAGCTGCGTCCATGCCTCGCACGCAACCCCAACACCTACCCGGAGCTTCTGAACTGGCTGGCCCAGCTGCACGACCCGGCCATTGACGCAGCCCTTGCCACGCGGCAATAGTGCTTGTGGCCGATCCGGCCAAGTCGCTTATGGTCGGCCGGTTTGTGCCGGCCCGGCAACAGGTGAGTCAGATTATGGCTTATTAAATAATGGATGTCCCGCTACCCTACTGAATCGTCAGGTAGCGGGACATCCATTATTCGTTATTTAATATATTGCAGAAGCCCAAGAACGGACTTCATCACCCTAAAGGGCCAATCAATCCTCGACCTCGGTGAGCTTGAAGAACTGGTCGCCGATACGCAACGTCACCGGAGCCGAAAGCTGAACCGGGCTGTTCTTGACTTGCTGCTCGTGGTCGCCAGCGATGATATACGTGCCGTTGAGTGAACCATAGTCCTCAAGCCACAACGTGCCGTCCTTGTCATAGCTGATGGCCGCATGGTTGCGTGAAACCGTGCGCGTCGGATCGGCGAGCCTGATGGACATCGCGCCTTCAGGCACGGTGGCCGAAACATTGCGGCCGAGCAGGGCGCTCTTGTCAAGCAGGATATCCTGACCGGTGGCGTCGTTGTGCAGCCGATAGCGTTTCTTGGGCTTTTCAGACATGAACGCGGCGGATAACACCGTGCCGTCCCAGTCCTCGATATCGCCATCGCTGTTGGTCTGCGGGGCGGCCGAAGTCCAGGTATCGTCGACGGCAGGCCTGCTGGTCGCGGCAGCGTCGTCTACGAGCGTCTGCGAGGTCTGGGCCGTGCCTGGATCCTTGGCAGACCAATCGGCCGCAGCCTGGTTCGCGGATACAACTGTAGCGTCATCGTCATACCAACCAAGCTCCGGTGGTGGCGGAAAAGGCAAAGTGCTCATAGAGGCCATGGTAGCGCAGAACCGCAACATTCTCGATAGAACTATCATTAAATCTCTCCGAAATTCAACAAACTTAGCCCTTTAATCGCTAACTCAATATACTTTGTGAAGATAATGAAAAAGCAATATTAATAAAAAATATCAGATGATAAGGTTTATTTACGCAATGCAATTAAAACAATTGCGTAAATATCAAAGGAGATTGTAATGTTAAAAAAGTATCTTAAAATTTATTACAACAGGTACTGCAGCCGTCTTTCTTGTTATCGGTACGGCTCCCCAAGTGCCAATGCAGCTGATTCTGCGCCACAACCACCTCTGACTGACCAATATGTCCTATCTCCCACGTATGTCTCTCCCGATGGGGTACGCGTCACAGCAGGAGACGGTGTGGAAGTCCATAGCGGTAAAGTCGAGCTTGACCCTCACGGCATGACCCGCTCTCTGACAAATTTCCGTTTTGGTTCAAGCTATGCATCCAGTAATGAGCAGATGCAACTCTGGTACACCGGAAAAGCATATGCATCTGGGAAAAGATTATAGGTCACCTTATTATGTGACACCCAGACGAGTCATTCAGGTCTGCTTCAAATACACAAGAGGCGGAAATGATGTGCTTGGTTGGCAATGTTCCAATGCTTCTCTTGGTCCCGGCTTCTATCCAGGTCAGACCGTGAGCAGAACAGTCAACGATAGTTTAAATCCTTGGGCGCAAAAAACCGTTTTCCAGTATTCTTATAAAACTACAGTATGAAATACGATAAAATTACAAGGATCGCAATGACTGCAATTCAAGCGATCCTTGTGTGCATAATTATCCTACTTACAGCTATTGCACAGGATTCAATCACCGAATCGATAAACGCTTGGACAGAGGTTGCAAAAACCAGAATTTTAATTAGCATTTCCTTATTAGTTATATCTGTTGCAACTGCCGCTTTGTCGATAGTAATGCTTAATCTTCTTTATGCATTACTAACAAATCAAAGCAAGTCTGGCATCCTTAGACAGTTGAGAATCATTTGTTGGCTCTCGATTTTTTGGGGAACATATCTATTCACTGTTTTCATCGTATTCTGGGCAATAACTCGTCTGATGCATCCAAGCATCATTCTTATAGTATCATTGATGATTGCAGTCGTCATCTTTAATGTAATATTTGCTACAGCTGGCATTCACATCATTAATCAACACTGATATCATCGCATTATCCGGCTAGCCGTCATCTTCTTCAAGAGAATATGAAAATCGGCTAAAACTTTTAAAAGACCAAACTGAGATTAAAGGGTCTTGTTCTTTTACCACTTGTATGCAAAAAAGTAAAAGAACAAGACCCTTTAAAACTTAGGAAAAGACGCTACTTATCAGACTGCCTTGCATTCACATCAACCAGAGACCTGCGAGCCGGAATCGTCGGCTCCAGTATCTGCGCCTGAAGTGAAATCGGTGTCGCCGTTCAGATCGCTGGCTCCGCCCTGATCGTTGAGGAAGTCATCGGGATTGAAATCATCGCCGAGCTTCAGATCGCCGAAGTCGATATTGGAGAAGTCCATATCGTCCATGCCGCCGTCGCCGAACTCGGAGGACGCGTCCCCACCCAAGCCGAAGTTCGGGTAGATGGTGTCGCGGATGGCCTTGTCGGGCTCGACCGTCGCGTTGCGATAACGCGCCAGGCCGGTGCCGGCAGGGATGAGCTTGCCGATGATGACGTTCTCTTTCAAGCCCTTGAGCTCGTCGGACTTCTGCTCCAGCGCGGCCTCCGTAAGCACGCGGGTGGTCTCCTGGAACGAAGCGGCGGAAAGCCAGGAATCGGTGGCCAGCGAGGCCTTGGTGATGCCGAGCATCTCGGGACGGCCGGCAGCGGGCTTGCCGCCCTCCTTGACCGCCTGCATGTTGGCGTCACGGAACTTCGCCTGATCGACCAGCTGTCCGGGCAGCAGATTGGTGGTGCCTGAATCGATCACCGTGATGCGGCGAAGCATCTGGTGGACGATGACCTCGAGGTGCTTGTCGTGAATATCCACGCCCTGGGAGCGGTACACATCGTGCACGCCCTCGACGATACTGACCTGAGCCGCACGGGGGCCGAGGATGCGAAGGATCTTCTTCGGGTCGACGGAGCCTTCGATCAGCTGGGTGCCGACCTCGACGTGGTCGCCGTCCTTGACCAGCAGCGGAGCGCGACGGGTCACCGGGTAGGTGATCGGCTCGATGCTGGTATCGTCTGGAGTCAGCGTGACCGTACGGCCGTGGTCGGAATCCTCGACCTTGACGGTGCCCGGGTACTCCGTGATCGGCGCCTCGCCCTTAGGCGTACGCGCCTCGAAAAGCTCGGTGACACGGGGAAGACCCTGGGTGATGTCGGAAGCGGAAGCGACACCGCCGGAGTGGAAGGAACGAAGCGTGAGCTGCGTACCAGGCTCGCCGATGGACTGTGCCGCGACGACGCCGACGGCCTCGCCGACATCCACCAGGCGATTGGTGGCCAGCGACCAGCCGTAGCACTTCGCGCATACGCCGCGCTTGGACTCGCAGGTCAAAACGCTGCGCGCCTTGACCTCTTCGACACCGTGGGCGACCATATCGCGCAACACGTCCATGCTCATGGCGTCTCCACGCTTGTAGAGCACGGTCTTGCCGTCCTTGGGATCGATGACGTCATCGGCCAACAGACGCGAATACGGGCCACCATCGGCGGCCTTAACGAGTACGAGATTACCGTCTTCGTCGCGGTCGGCGATCTTGATCGGCAGTCCGCGCTTGGTGCCGCAATCCTCTTCGCGTACGATGACCTCCTGAGCCACGTCGACGAGACGACGGGTGAGGTAGCCGGATTCCGCGGTACGAAGTGCGGTATCGGCCAGACCCTTGCGGGCGCCGTGCTGGGAGATGAAGTACTCCAAGACGGACAGGCCTTCGCGGTAGTTGGACTTGACCGGGCGGGAGATGATCTCGCCCTTCGGGTTCGCCACAAGTCCACGCATACCGGAGATCTGGCGGATCTGCATCCAGTTGCCTCGGGCTCCGGACTGGACCATGATGTTGACGTTGTTGTCGTCCTTGAAGTTGTCACGCATGGCGTCCGCGACCTTGTCGGTGCATTCGGTCCACAGGTTGATGAGCTCCTGACGGCGTTCCTCTTCGGTCAACAGACCCATGTCGTACTGGTCGTTGACCTTGTCGGCCTGGCCTTCGTAGTCATGGATGATCGAAAGACGCTCCGGCGGCTCGACGATGTCGGAGAAGGACATGGTGACGCCCGACCAAGGGGCGCGGGTGAAGCCGAGATCCTTCAGGGCATCCAGCGTCGCGGCCACCTGGGCGGTGGAGTAACGCGTGGCGATGTCGTCGACGATCGTGGAGAGCTTGCCCTTGGCGACCTGCTCGTTGATGAACGGGTAGTCGACAGGCAGGGTCTGGTTGAACTTCAAGCGGCCGTAGGAAGTGGCGAAGAGGACGGTTCCGTCCTTGAAACGCTCTTCCTTGACCACGTCGGGGCTGCCTGGCTCGGGGTCGACGACTTTGAGCTCGGCCGGCTCCCAATCCTTGGGAAGCACGAAGTCCTCGGGCAGGCGCACGAGCACCTTGGCCTGCACGTCGACATCATGACGGTCGACGGCCATGCGCAGTTCCTCGGGAGAACCGAGCACGCGGCCCTGTCCCTTGGCGCCGTCCACGACGGTGGAGAGGAAGTAGAGACCCAGGATCATGTCCTGAGAAGGCATCGTGACGGTGTGGCCGTCCGCCGGCTTCAGGATGTTGTCGGAAGCCATCATCAAGGAACGGGCCTCGGCCTGCGCCTCGACGCTCAGCGGCAGGTGGACTGCCATCTGGTCGCCATCGAAGTCCGCGTTGAACGCGGCGCAAGCGAGCGGCGGCAGGTGGATGGCCTTGCCCTCGACCAGAATCGGTTCGAAGGCCTGGATGCCGAGCCTGTGCAGGGTAGGCGCACGGTTGAGGAGCACCGGATGCTCGCTGATGACGTCTTCGAGCACATCCCAGACGGATGAATCCTGACGGTCGACCAGACGCTTCGCGCTCTTCATGTTCTGCGCGTAGTTCTGGTCCACAAGCTTCTTGATGACGAAGGGCTTGAAGAGCTCCAGGGCCATCGGCTTGGGCAGACCGCACTGGTGCATGCGCAGCGACGGACCGACGACGATCACGGAACGGCCGGAATAATCGACACGCTTGCCCAGCAGGTTCTGACGGAAACGGCCCTGCTTGCCCTTGAGCATGTCGCTCAGGGACTTCAGCGGACGGTTGGAAGCGCCGGTGACCGGCCGTCCTCGACGGCCGTTGTCGAACAGGGAGTCGACGGCTTCCTGCAGCATGCGCTTCTCGTTGTTGAGCATGATCTCGGGGGCGCCGAGCTCGATGAGCCTCTTCAAACGGTTGTTGCGGTTGATGACGCGGCGATAGAGGTCGTTCAAGTCGGAGGTGGCGAAACGGCCGCCGTCAAGCTGCACCATCGGGCGCAGATCCGGAGGGATGACCGGAATGGCCTCAAGCACCATCGCCTCGGGCTTGTTGTCCGTGGTAAGGAAGGCGTTGACGACCTTCAGGCGCTTCAGGGCACGGGCCTTGCGCTGGCCGGAGCCGGTGTCGATCTCTTCACGAAGCTGCTTGGCGGCACCTTCGAGGTCGAAGTCACGCAGACGCTTCTGAATAGCTTCGGCACCCATGGAGCCTTCGAAATAGTCGCCGTAGCGGTCGCACATTTCCTGCCACAGGTCGACGTCGCCTTCCATGTCGCCGGGCTTCAAGGTCTTGAAGCGGTCGAACACGGCGGCGAGACGCTGGGCCTGATCGTCGTAACGCTGGCGGATGGCCGCCATCTCACGCTCGGCGGAGTTGCGCATCTTGGATTTGGCGCTGCCCTTGGCTTCGCCGCTCGCCTCGAGCTCGGCCATATCGGCCTCAAGCTTCTTGGCGCGTTCCTCGATCTCGTTGTCGCGGCGCTTGGAAAGCTGCGCGATCTCGGTGTCGAATTCGTCCTGCAGATCCGGCAGATCCTGCTGGCGCTGCGCCTCATCGACGCTCGTAACCATATAGGCCGCGAAGTAGATGACCTTCTCCAGATCCTTCGGCGCGATGTCGAGCAAATAGCCCAAACGGCTCGGCACACCCTTGAAGAACCAGATGTGGGTGACCGGCGCGGCCAGCTCGATGTGGCCCATGCGCTCACGGCGGACGCGGGATTTGGTGACCTCCACGCCGCAGCGTTCGCAGACGATGCCCTTGAAACGCACGCGCTTGTATTTGCCGCAGGCGCACTCCCAGTCGCGGGTCGGTCCGAAGATCTGCTCTCCGAACAGGCCGTCCTTCTCGGGCTTCAAAGTTCTATAGTTGATGGTTTCCGGCTTCTTGACTTCGCCGTAGCTCCACTTGTGGATGTCCTCGGTAGTGGCGAGTCCGATCCTCAGTTTGTCAAATGCGTTGACGTCCAGCACTATGTTGTCCTGTCTTCCAATTGATAACAATCACGATTATTTTTCTCCGGCTTGCCGTGGCTTGGCGCTTTTCATTCGTCAAGCCACGCTCTTCAAGCCGTTGGTTGAAGCGTTGCCTCTAGCGGTATTCCGGCTGAGGTGCCGCCTGATCGTCCTTGGCCGCGGCGTCCGGACGGGCGCCGATGTTGAAGCCGAGATCGTTGGAGTTGCCCACCGGGTCATCCTCAGCGTCGTTCAGGTCGATGGCCACGCCGTCGGCGTTGAGCACTTCGACGTTGAGCGACAGCGACTGCATCTCCTTCAAGAGCACCTTGAAGGACTCGGGAATGCCGGCCGGCGGCAGGTTCTCGCCCTTCACGATGGCACCGTAGGCGCGCACGCGGCCGTCGACGTCATCGGACTTGGTGGTCATCATCTCGTGCAGCGTGTAGGCGGCGCCGTAGGCCTCGAGGGCCCACACCTCCATCTCACCGAAGCGCTGGCCGCCGAACTGTGCCTTGCCGCCCAGCGGCTGCTGGGTGATCATGGAGTACGGGCCGGTGGAACGCGCGTGGATCTTGTCGTCCACAAGGTGATGCAGCTTGAGCATGTACATGTAGCCCACCGAAATCGGCTTCGGGAAGGGCTCGCCGGTGCGGCCGTCGAAGAGGGTCGCCTTGCCGTCCTCGCCCACGAGCTTGTCGCCGTCGCGGTTGGGAAGGGTGCTGCGCAGCAGGCCCTGAATCACGTCGGGACGCACGCCGTCGAAGACGGGGGTGGCCACCGGGGTGTTCGGATCGCCGTGTTCGGCGCCCTGCGGCACGTACTGCTTCCATTCGGCCTCGAGATCCGGGTCGAGCTTGATATCCCAGCCCGCGTGAGCGATCCAGCCCAGGTGCAGTTCCAGCACCTGACCCAGGTTCATACGGGACGGGACGCCCAGAGGGTTGAGCATGATGTCGATCGGGGTGCCATCGGGCAGGAACGGCATATCCTCTTCCGGAAGGATGCGGGAGATGCAGCCCTTGTTGCCGTGGCGGCCGGACATCTTGTCGCCCACCGTGATCTTACGGTGCTGGGCGATGTAGACGCGAATCATTGAATTGACGCCATTGGGCAGCTCGTCGCCGTCCTCTTCGGCTTGGTCGCGGGTGATCTCCTTGATGGAGATGACCGTGCCGGTCTCGCCGTGAGGCACACGCAGCGAGGTGTCACGCACTTCGCGGCTCTTCTCGCCGAAGATGGCGCGCAGCAGACGCTCTTCAGGGGTGAGCTCGGTCTCGCCCTTCGGGGTGACCTTGCCGACCAGGATGTCGCCGGCCTCGACCTCGGCACCGATGCGGATGATGCCGCGCTCGTCGAGGTTCGCCACCGCTTCCTCGCCGACGTTCGGCAGGTCGCGGGTGATTTCCTCGGCACCGAGCTTGGTGTCGCGGGCGTCGATTTCGTACTCCTCGATGTGGATGGAGGAATAGGTGTCGTCTTTCACCAGGCGCTGCGAGATGATGACGGCGTCCTCATAGTTGTAGCCGTTCCAAGGCATGAACGCGACCAGCACGTTCTTGCCCAGCGCGAGGTCGCCCTTTTCGGTGGCCGGTCCGTCGGCCAGGACGCTGCCGCGCTCGACGCGCTCGCCGTCATGGATCAGCGGACGCTGGTTGTAGTTGGTGGTCTGGTTGGAACGCTGGAACTTGGCGAGCTTGTAGCTCGACTGGGTTCCGTCGTCGTTGGCCACACGGATGATGTCGCCGGAGACGTAGCTGACGACACCGTCCTTCTCGGAGAGAATGGTATCGCCGGAATCGTAGGCGGTGCGCCATTCGGCGCCGGTGCCCACCAGCGGGCGCTCGGACTGCACGAGCGGGACGGCCTGACGCTGCATGTTGGTGCCCATCAGTGCACGGTGGCCCTCGTCATGCTCCAGGAACGGAATCAGCGAAGCGCCGACGGAGACCATCTGACGCGGGGAGACGTCCATATAATCGACGTCGCTGACCGGCACATCGACCGCTTCGTCCTCGCCGGAACGCACGAGTGCGGTCTTCTCGACGAAGTTGCCGTCCTTGTCCAGCTTCTGGTTGGCCTGGGCGATGACGTGCTCGGCGTCCTGATCGGCGGTCATGTACTCGATGTCGTTGGTGACATGTCCGTTGACGACCTTACGGTACGGGGTCTCGATGAAGCCGAACGGGTTGACGCGCCCGAAGGTCGCGAGCGAGCCGATAAGGCCGATGTTCGGGCCTTCAGGGGATTCGATCGGGCACATACGTCCGAAGTGGGACGGGTGGACGTCACGGACCTCCATGGAGGCGCGGTCGCGCGACAGACCGCCGGGGCCCAGAGCGGAGAGACGACGCTTGTTGGTCACGCCGGAAAGCGGGTTGTTCTGGTCCATGAACTGCGAGAGCTGGGAGGTTCCGAAGAACTCCTTGATCGTCGCGTTGACGGGGCGGATGTTGATCAGGGACTGCGGGGTGATGGCCTCGGCGTCCTGGGTGGTCATGCGCTCACGAACCACGCGCTCCATACGGCTCAGGCCGGTGCGCAGCTGGTTTTGGATAAGCTCGCCGACCTGGCGGATACGACGGTTGCCGAAGTGGTCGATATCGTCGGTCTCGACGCGAAGGTCGACGTCCTCGCCATTGCGACGTCCCGGGAAGGTCTTGTCGCCGGCATGCAGCGCCACGAGGTACTTGATGGTGGCGATGATGTCCTCGCGCGAAAGGCTGCGATCGGTCGGCTCGGCCTCGAGGCCCAGCTTACGATTGATCTTGTAGCGGCCGACGCGTGCGAGGTCGTAACGATGGTTGTTGAAGTAGAAGGACTCCAAGAGGTTCTTGCCGGCTTCCGGAGTGGCGGTGTCGGCCGGACGGATCTTGCGGTAGAGGTCGGTCAGGGCCTCGTCCTGCGTGTTGATGGTCTCCTTTTCAAGAGCATCGAGCACCAGCGGGTAGTCCTTGAAGGACTTGGCGATCTCATCCTTGGTCATGCCGATGGCCATGAGGAAGACGATGGCAGACTGCTTGCGCTTGCGGTCGACGCGCACGCCCAAAACGTCGCGCTTGTCGATTTCGAACTCGAGCCATGCGCCGCGTGACGGGATGATCTTCGCGCCGAAGACCTCCTTGTCGCTGGTGCGGTCCGGGGTGCGGTCGAAGTAGACGCCCGGGGAACGCACGAGCTGCGAGACGATGACGCGCTCGGTGCCGCCGATGATGAAGGTGCCGTGCGGGGTCTGCAGCGGGAAGTCGCCCATGAAGACGGTCTGGCTCTTGATCTCGCCGGTGTCGCCGTTCTCGAATTCCGCGTTGACGTAGAGCGGTGCGGAATAGGTGTAATCCTTCTCCTTGCACTCCTGGACCGTGTGACGCGGTTCCTCGAAGTACGGGTCGGAGAAGGTCAGGCTCATGGTCTGCGCGAAGTTCTCGATCGGGGAAATCTCGTTGAAGACCTCTTCGAGGCCCGAAGTATGGGCCACGTTGTTGGTGCCGGCCTTGATGTCGGCTTCGGCCTTCTTCTTCCAGCGTGCGTTGCCGATGAGCCAATCGAAGCTATCGGTCTGCACCCCCAGAAGGTAGGGCACATCGATGGGTTCCCTGATGGAACCGAAATTCACACGGTCCGACGCCTTATGCAACTTGATGTCGTGCTCATCGGCGCGTGCGATGACTTGTGTGGTGTTCGTCTTGAGCTTATTTTCAGCCAATGGACGTTCCTTATCGCTCGCTTGATCTTTGTCTATTCTTTTACGAGGAAACGCACCGCAAACGGCTACACTACGCGGGCGCTTCATCGTTAGAGCATGCCCGCAATATGACACACCTTATGCAAAGTATCTATTATACACGGCGTTGAGACGAAATATCAAGCGTCACGAAACAGGCCTCGGAGATTCATACAAACTCATGTAATATATCCAATAAATGATATATATTATAGAAATGTAATAAGTGATGTATATTATAAAAATGCAAAGAATGACCGCCTTGGCAACTTCACATATCATAGTATGATTAGATTTAATATCGGATTACAATTCTAGATTGCATCGGAAGAGCTCATGAGAAGAATCATGGTACTTGGCGCAGGCTATGCGGGCTTACATGCCGTAAAGCAGCTCGTCGCCCAGAACCCCGACGCGGAAATAATGCTGATCAACAAGGACGTTTACCATTATGACACCGCACGGCTTCATGAAGTGGCCGTCGGCAGAACCGACCCATCCGAAATCAGCTTCAACCTGCGCGAAAAGATCAATCCGGGCGTCACCCTCGTCATCGATGAGGTGGTGCGAATCGACCACGACATACGCGCCGTCGAGCTGCGCAAGAACGGACTGATTTTCTACGACTACCTAATCAACGCACTGGGCGGCGCTTCCTCCACGCCCGACGTTCCGGGAGCCACCGGCAACGTCCTGCCCCTGATTACCCTTGACGACGCGATGCGCGCACGGAGCCATGTCGAACAGGTACTGACGGATTATCGACTCAGCCAGAACCCCTACGATCTGCGCGTCGCCGTGTGCGGAGACGGATTCTCGGCCGTTGCGTTCATGGCCGCACTGATGCACGAGATCCCGGCGCTGGCGAAAAAATTCGACGTGCCTGCAAAAAAAATGGAAGTCCATTGCTTCGCCTCCAACCCCAGGCCCCTCTACCGTTTTGACCCCAAACTCACCGAATGGATCATGGAGGATCTGGGCGGCAGCGGCGTCATTTTCCATGGTTCTTCGCGCGTGACGAGGATCGAGCCGGGCACGGTATTCATCGGCAACCAGACTTTCCACGCCAACACCATCGTCTGGGCGACGGGAATCCGCGGCAGCCGGGTCGTTCCTGTTTCCGGCTATGTTCAGAAATTCAACCGCGTCATTGTCAACGATGACCTTTCGGTCGTGGAGGCCGATGGCGGGTGGCCACGGGAATTCGTGATCGGGGACGTTTCCGCCGTCGCGAATCCCGAAACCGGCCGCGTCTACCCGGCAAGCGCCCAGCTCGCGATCCAACAGGCGGATTGTGCCGTCAGCAATGTTCTCTCGCTGCTGCACGGCGGACGCACGTTCAGGTTCGTCTTCAAACCGTATGGCACGATTCTGCCGCTCGGCCCGCATTCGGGCGTCGCTCAGCTTGAGAATTCCAAGGGCAAATACACCCGGCTCAAGGGCGCCAAGGTACGGCTGCTGATCAGCAGGATGAACAAATACTTCAGAGAAGCCATCGTTTAGGAATCGTTCGGATTTCAGGCGTTTCCCGGTTATCGGGGTGTGTCGGACTATCTGGGCTTGTCGGATTGTCCGACGTGCGGATACGGCGATTCCGGCGTTTCCGCTTTCCCCAAGCATTCGAAATATATTACCGGTTATTTGACGATAATCGGAACTTTCTCGCTTTTCACGTTTGGATGGTCTTTGAGGCTCAGCTGGGCCAGATAGACACCGCGCTTCACGCGAGGAAGCTGTTCGTCGGGCACACAGGTGGATCCGGTCTTGTCGGCCGGCCAAGTGATTTTCTGCGCATCCTTGTCACCCTTGGCCATCAACAGCTTTCGCGAATCCGCCGGGCATACCGCCGAACTCCAGATGGTGTCGCCGGTTTGCTCGCTTGAGGCCGCGTCGGCGTCGTCATTCGCCTCGGAATTCGAACCATCGTTGGAAGTACCGGAAGACGAACCCGACTTGGAATTCGAGTCCGATTTAGAAGACGAATCCGATTTGGACTTCGTGTCGGAACCGGATTTTGAAGCGGAACCGTTACCGGAATCCGAATCTGATCCTGAAGCCGAACCTTCGTCCGAAATCGTGTAAATGGTAAGGATACGCGAGGCATTGGAGGCGTCGACCACGCAGGAATCGTTGCCTTCATAACGGATGGTGGCCTTGAAATCGAGCGAGCCGCCGAGCTCTACACTCTGAGAAATGGGGCTCAGTTCCAGCTTGACGTCCTTTGCGCCGCATTTTCTGACGCCACCCTGGTTGGCTTTATCATCCTGATTGTTTTTATTATTGTCGGACTTTCCGGGTTTCTTGGCCAGTGTCTTTTTCCGGCTTTCGGAAACGGAGTTCGAAGACGATTGCCCGCCATGAGTGGCGATGACCTTAGTCGCAAGCGTGTATACGCCGAACCCGATCAGCGCCAGAAGCGCCAGCGCGACCACACCAACGACTATGCGGCGGCGAAGATAGACGCGCTGCATGTCTTTGCTGGTTTTGCGCTTGCTTTGGCGCTTTTTCGGTTGCTGAGCGGTCATAGTTCCCAGTGTAAACGACTTTGCTGAATTCGACGTTGCCACGCATCATTTCAACATCAAAACGGCAAAACCGTAATATTATGAACAAAACGAAATTCGACGACGACCTGCAACCAGCTCAATGCCTGATTGCAGGTCAATCGCCGAATCTCGTGGAATCCGAATGATTTTCTAAAAGCTTTCAGTCCTTCTGAAGCTTCATATCATTGACCATCTCGTACCATTCGGCGATGGCGCTGTGGTCTTCCTTTTCGTGGCCATGGGCCTTGAGCGACTGCATGATCTCCATGGCGAGCGCACTGAACGGCGCCGAGACATTGATGCCATGCGAGGTGTCCATGACGTTCTGCAGATCCTTGATATGCAGTTCGATACGGAAACCGGGATCGAAGTTGCCGGAGAAGATCTTCTCGGACTTCTGATCCATGACCACGCTGCCCGCCAGACCGCTGCGGATGGCCTGATAGACACGCTCCGGGTCGACGCCGGCCTTTTTCGCCAGCGAATACGCCTCGGAGATGCCCGCGATGTTGATGGCCACGATCATCTGGTTGGCAAGCTTGGTGATGTTGCCAGCTCCGACCTCACCGACCAGGGTGACTGTCGAAGACATCGTCTTGAGCAGGCCCTCATACTTGGCGAAGACCTTCTCGTCGCCGCCGACCATCACCGCGATGGTGCCGTCGACGGCCTTGGGCTCGCCGCCGGAAACCGGTGCGTCGAGAAAGTCGACGCCCATCTCGCCCAGGCGCTTGCCGAAATCACGGCTGGCCAGAGGCGCGATGGAGCTCATGTCGATGACGGCCTTGCCTGCGCTCAGGCCTTCGGCGATGCCGTCCTTATCGAACAGCGCGCTTTCCACGTTCGGAGAATTCGGCAGCATGGTAATGACAACATCACAACGCTGTGCAACGTCCTTGCCGCTCTTTCCTTCTTCGCCGCCCGCTTCGACGACAGGAGCGATGTTCGACGTATTGCGGTCATAGCCGACGACTTGATGCCCGGCCTTCAGAACGTTGATTGCCATGGGCTTGCCCATGATTCCCAATCCTACAAATCCAACTTTCATTATTTTCCTTTCTATACAAAATCAATGAGATTCTGATGTCCCCGTTCATAGCGACCGAGGAACAAGTCTGTTTCAGGCCCTTTTTGCCATCAGAAAAGCGCGCATCGCGCTCTCCCCTGCAATCGGTACCGTTTCGGTCACACGCGCCATACACTGCTTAAGAGATGTCGGTTCGTAAACGCAGGAAAGCACCAGATCGATGCCTTCTTCATAGACACCGCCCAAATCATCGGCACGACTGCCCACCACAGCCACAACGGGCACGCCGAATTTCTTGGCCCTCAGGGCCACGCCGATTGGGGCCTTGCCATTGGCCGATTGCGAATCCATCCTGCCTTCGCCGGTGATGACCAGGTCGACATGCGGCATGACTTTCTCAATGCCGATGATGTCGAGGACGGTATCGATGCCGCTTTTGATCTCGGAGCCGCAGAAAGCGACCAGCGCGGCGCCGAGTCCGCCCGCCGCGCCTGACCCGGCGACGGAAGCGACATCGAAGCCAGCGACATTGAAAAGCAGCTTGGCATATTGGCTCATCCACTGATCGAAACGATCAAGGTCACGGGCGCCAAGCCCCTTTTGAGGACCGTAAACGTGCACCGCACCGTCGGGACCCACCAGCGTGTTGGAGACATCGGTCAGCGCGACGAATTCCGTCTTGCGGATGCGCGGATCGGCACCCGACCAATCGATGGATGTCAGGTTCTCAAGTCCTGCCAAACCGCAGGGCACGTATTCGCCGTCGGCATTGAAAAACCGGACGCCCAGCGCCTTGGCCATGCCAACACCGCCATCGCTGGTCGCGCTGCCTCCCAAACCGATGAAGATTCGCTTCGCACCGGCATCCAACGCATCGAGAATCATTTGCCCGACACCGAACGTGGAGGCGTTCAGCGCGTTTTCGCGGTTCTGCTCGATGAGGGTCAGGCCACTGGCCTGCGCCATTTCGATGATGGCGTCGTCGTCGGAAAGGACGTACTTGGCAACGACATCCGCTCCAAGCGGCCCCCGAACATGAACATCACGGAGGTCCCCTCCTTTGGACGCCATCACCGCCTCGACGGTACCTTCTCCGCCATCTGCGATGGGATATTCGAGAACCGTGCAATCCGGCACGACACGACGTATTCCACGTTCAAGCAACTTTTCCACTTCTATGCTCGAAGCCGAGCCCTTAAACGAATCCGTCGCCAAAAGAACCGAATACCTGTTCATCGTATTCTTCCTCCTGATTGGCTGCAAACCATTACCTGTTGCCGATTACCTATCGTAATATATTCAAACAGCTCAGGATAGGTATCCAGCTTCGCGCATGGCTTTTTCATCCCATCGAGGGCGGCGCCTGTCGCAGCCTCGGTGGGACGGATGGAAGGACCGACATCCATGCCCATGAGATTGGCCATGTCCTTGGTTGGCGACGGGAAGCTGGCCGCATCCTGCGAGTTGCGGATGGGGTTGAGCTTGAACTGGTCTTCCAGCGAGCCCTTATAGTCCCCTTGCTCGAATTTGTCGTAGATGCCGCATACCAGATCCGGATAGATGTTGGCCGTGGAGCATACGGCTCCGGCGCCACCCACGCACAGGCTCGGGTAGACGATGGTGTCCTTGCCGGCGAACACGGCGAAATCGATGTCCCGCGTCTGCCGCACCAATTCCTCGATATTGGTGACATTGCCGCTTGAATCCTTGACACCGATGATGTTGCTGCAGTCATGGGCCAAACGAACCATGATGTCGACGGGAACCGGATAACCGGCACGGCCCGGGTTGTTGTAGATGAACATGGGCTGCGGAGCAATCGCCTTCGCGATGGCGGAATAATGATGGTAAAGCGCTTCCGCGGTGGGCTCGATAAACATCGGCTGCAACACGGAGACCGCGGCGACGCCAAGTTGCGTGGCCCTCTGCGCCAATTCGATGGCTTTGGTCGTACGTATATGGCCGACACCGAACATGACCGGCACCCTGCCAGCGGCCTCATCCTTGATGATCGAGGTCGCAGCGAGCATCTCGTCATCATTGAACATATAGAATTCCGAGTTGCTGCCGAAAGCCAGGATGCCGTCGACGCCATGCTCGATGACATGATCGACCTGCTTGCGCAACTTGGCCTCGTCGATGTTCTCATGCTCATCGACCGGGGTGAGAATCGGAACGAAAATACCTTTAAATGTCTGCTTGTCACTCATGATTTTCAGCTATTCTTCCTGATTTGACATCGACCATGGCGGCTTGCCTCCATCCACTGGCACTACGCCGCCATGGCCATATTTTGGTCTTGTTCAGCGCACCATCGAAGGACGATGCGGGTCAAACTTCCAGCCCGGAATGAGATACTGCATGCCGACGGCGTCGTCACGAGTGCCGCAATTGTTGTCGACATAGAGTTTGTGCGCCTTTTCGACGGCGTCACGGTCGACCTCGATGCCCAGACCCGGCACATCGCGGCGAACTTCGATCTCGCCATTCTCGATCTTCGGCGGGTTCTTGGTGAGATACTGACCGTCCTGCCAGATGTAATGGGTATCGCAAGCATTGAGTTTGCCGGGAGCCGCGGCGGCGGATTGTGCCACCATGGCCAGGGAGATGTCGAAGTGGTTGTTGGAATGCACGCCCCAGGTGAGGTCCATGTCGTGGCAGAGCTGGGCGACACGCACGCAGCCCTCCATCGTCCAGAAGTGCGGGTCGGCCAGCGGGATGGTGACTGAATCAAGACGGATGGCCGCCTTCATCTCACGCCAATCCGTATCACACATGTTCGTCGCCGTCGGCAAGCCGGTGATGCGATGGAACTCGGCCATCGTCTCACGGGCCGAGAAACGACCTTCGGCGCCGCACGGATCCTCGACATAGGTGAGTATGCCGGTCATGTCACGGCACAGGTCAATGGCTTCCTCCAACGACCAGCCTTGGTTCGGGTCGAGCGTGATGCGCGCGTCGGGGAAGGCCTTCTTCAGGGCCTTGATGGCCTTGATCTCTTCCTTGCCTTCGAAGACACCGCCCTTGAGCTTGAAGTCGTGGAAGCCGTAACGCTCCGTGGTGGCCTTCGCCTGCTCGACGATGGCGTCCGGGTCAAGCGCCGGCTCGCGACGGATACGACCCCACTCATCGGAATTGTCGTCGTCATGGATATAAGGAAGATCCGTCTTGGTGCGGTCGCCGACGTAGAAGAGATAGCTCAGGAAGCGAACATGATCGCGGACCTGACCTTCGCCCAGCAGCGCGGCAACCGGAACCTCCATATGCTTTCCCAACAAATCAAGCATCGGCGTCTCCACTGCGGTCTGCACGTGGACGGTGGTGCGCAGATCGAAGGTCTGGTTGCCACGGCCGCCCGCGTCAAGGGACGCGTACTTGTCGTGAATATTGCGCACGATGTTCTTCCACTGGCTCAAGGGCTGACCGACGACCATCGGCTTGACCTCATTGAGGACGTCGGTGACCTTCTTCGTTCCCGGAACCTCGCTGACACCTGTATAGCCATCGGTATCCGTCATGATCACGATGTTTCTGGTGAAGAACGGGCTATGCGCCCCGGAGAGATTGAGCAGCATGCTGTCATAGCCCGCTACGGGAATCACTTCCATTGTCTCGATTTTCGCTACCATAATTATTTCCTCCTAAAAAACTTGAAAAATTTGATTATCAGATTGTTGATTCCGCGTTCTGCTCTTGTTCGTATCCCGCTCAGCGCACCAACGCCGGACGGTGCGGGTCATACTGCCAGCCCGGAATCAGGTACTGCATGCCTCTCGCATCATCTCGTGTGCGCAGCAGCCGTTGTCGACGTAGAGCCGATGGGCCGCGTCCAGCTTCTCGCGGTCAAGATCAATGCCGAGCCCCGGCACATCACGTGGCACCTTGAGGCACCCGTCCACGAAGTGAGGTGCCTTCTTGCCCAGATGCTGGCCGTCCTGCCACATGTAATGCGTGTCGCAGGCGTTGATGCGTCCGGGAGCCGCGGCGGCAGTCTGCGCCACCATGGCCAGTGAGATGTCGAAGTGGTTGTTGGAATGCACGCCCCAAGTCAAATCAAGGTCATTGCAAAGCTGGGCCACACGGACCGCGCCTTCCATGGTCCAGAAGTGCGGGTCGGCCAGCGGAATCGTCACGGAATCAAGACGGATGGCCGCCTTCATCTCACGCCAATCCGTATCGCACATGTTCGTCGCCGTCGCCAGGCCGGTGATGCGATGGAACTCGGCCATCGTCTCACGGGCCGAGAAACGGCCTTCGGCGCCGACAGGATCCTCGACGTAAGTCAGAATTCCGGTCATGTCACGGCACAGCCTGAGCGCCTCTTCCATCGACCAACCCTGATTCGGATCGATGGTGATGCGCGCATTGGGGAACCGCTTCTTCAACGCCTTGACGGCCTCGATCTCCTCTTCACCGGGGAAAACGCCGCCCTTGAGCTTGAAGTCGTGGAAGCCGAACCGCTCCTGGGCCGCTTCGGCCTGATGGACGATGGCGTCCGGGTCAAGCGCCGGCTCGCGACGGATGCGACCCCACTCGTCAGAATCATCGTCGTTACGCAAGTAAGGCAAATCGGTTTTATCGGGATCCCCGACATAGAACAGGTAACCCAAGAAACGCACTTCGTCCCGGACCTGCCCATCGCCAAGCAACACGGCAACCGGAACCTCCATATGCTTGCCCAACAAATCAAGCATCGGCGTCTCGACGCCGGTCAACACATTGGTGAGCTTCTTGAAGATCATGGCGTGTGCGGTCTGGACACCGTTGGATCCGGCTTCGCTTGCGAGATTTTTTGAGCATTTCCTCGCAATCCTGAACGACGCCTTTCCACTGGCTGATTGGCTTTCCCTCGACAAGAGGGACGCAAAGTTCAAGCCGTTGGGCGATGACTTCCCCACCAGGCACCTCGGCCACACCGGTATAGCCATCGCTATCGGTCATCACCACGACGTTACGCGTGAAGAACGGCTCATGAGCGCCGGCCAAATTCAAGAGCATACTGTCGTACCCAGCTACGGGAACGACCTCCATATGCTCAATTGTCGGTACCATCTTTGTTCTCCTTCGATACAAAGTAAATTCCATTTATATGAAATCCAGAAAACGTTGCGTTATCATTATCAGCTCTGTACACACCGATACGGCATATTCTATGTGACGAAATGAGAAATTCAGTTTCTCTTGAAACATGTTCCGCGTACCATATAACCAGATAATTTCTCAATCTCCGAGAGGACGACCTCATGGACATCAATCCCAAAATCGCCGAAACGATTGTATCCAACATCAAAGGCGTGCTCAAACACGAAATCAACCTTTTCGACACTTCCGGAACCATCATCGCCAGCACCGACAAATCCCGGATCGGGACAGGCCATGACGGGGCCAGGCTTGCCGTCGCGCTCAAACACACCATCGCCATCGACAACGAGCATCAATTCGAAGGAGCGAAAAACGGCATCAACGTTCCCGTGATGATCAACGGCTCCGTGGTGGCGGTCATCGGCATCACCGGCAAACGCAGCGAAGTGGAGCCTTTCGGCAACATCATCAAGAAAATGACGGAAATTCTCATCCGGGAAAACATCGATCAGGTCACCCGATTCGACCGTCGTATGATGATGTCCAACCTCATCAACATACTGACCTCGTCAAGCCAGGATCCCGGACTGATCGACTATCTCTCCTCCGTACTTCATCTCGATCTCGGCCGTCCCAAATTCGTCATCGTCGGACACGGGCAGACCCACGACGACACAATCACCGCCCAGAACAACCGGTTCAACGCCTTAAGCGAGCTGTTCCACGAAATGCCGCAAAGCCTTTTTCGATGGACACCCAGGAAATCCGCATGCTAATCGACAAAGAGGACGTCCACGACCTCACCGGTTTCCTACGCACAGCGCAGGAAAAACTGGCGGAATCAGATCATGACGTCTTCAGATTCGGCATCGCCGACCCGGCCTCATCGTGCGAGGCGTATCCGCATCAATACGAACAGGCGTGCGAAGCGGCCAACTGGTTGCAGTTCTCACACGAGCAATCCATCGCCTATTACCATGATCTCGACTACGGCGTCTTCATCGCCTCAATTCCGGCCGCAGAAGCAAAACGATTCGTCGATCATGTCTTCAACGGCCTGGACGAGCAACAGATCGAGGATTTCCACACGACCTTCGCCGCCTACCGGGACTTCAACGGCAGCATCATCCACGCCGCGAACAAGCTGTTCCTGCATAAGAACACGCTGCAGAACCGTCTGAACAAAATCGCGTCGGTTACCGGCTACAATCCAAGGATTCTCAAGGATTACACGGTTCTCGACACCGCTTTCACCCTTCGCAGCTACCTTAAGCAAATATCCCCGTCCTACCGCTCGGAAAAGGCCGTATAAAACAGCAATATCGGGCCGTGCCAACAATGAAGGCACGACCCGATAGACTCAAGAGGGATTCCCGGAGCAACACCTCACCCGCAAATCCCAGGTTGCCTTAGGCCCACAGGGGCTTTGGCAGGAACACTCCGGAGAGCACACCGAAGGCCACGATGATGATATTGATGGCCCAAAGCTTCCAGAAGGTGAACTTGATGTGCTGGTCAATGGTGATGCCGGTCAGGTCAGTGGCAATGTAGAGCTGCGGCTGGGCGATTACGGAAATCATGGCGCCGAAGTTCGAGAACAGCGTGACGATGACGACATCCATCGGCACACCGTACTTGGCCGAGAACGCTCCGATAAGCGGAATCAACGCGTAGAACCACGTATCGTTGGTGAACAGGAGCATAAGCGGCGTGGCAAACAGCGCAATGATGATGTAGAAGTAAGGCCCGATGGCGGAAGGCACGATGGCCATCAGCGCCTTGACCATGGCATCGAGCATGCCACTCTCCTGCATCACACCCACGACGACACCGGAAAGCAGCACCGCCGGAGCCACGGGGAATAGCGAAGAGGCATATTTCTTGAGCAGCTTGGTCTGCTGACCCTGATCGGGGAAGTTGATGGCGAGCGCCACCACCAGGCCGAACGCGAAGACGTAGTACTGCGGAATGCCTTGGAAGGCGATCAGCACGAAGATGAGGAACGCGGTGAGCAGGAGATTCCACCAGAAACGGTTGTGGCGGGTCAGCTCGGTGTCCTTGAACTGGCTGAGCAGATCCTCATTGCTGATTTCGACTTTCTCAGTGGTGTTCTTGCGTGCGCGGATACCGAAATAGACGGCGAGAATCAGCAGCACAACGAGCATGAAGATCTGGACAGGAACATATTTCAGGAACAGCCTGGTGGATACTCCCGAACCGCTCATCAGGCTTGCGGCCCTCAGTATCTTCGGGTTCCAAGGGGTGTTGCTCATCACCAGGATAGCCACGCAGACAAGGAACGGCAGTATGCGTTTATCGATATGGAACTTCTCGAAAAGCGGCAGCATGAGCGGGACCGTGATGAGGAAGACGGAGGTGACCGAGCCATCCAGCTCGCAGATGCACGCGACGATGACCGTCAGCACGCAGATGATGGGCGCGGAGATCTTGACGTGACGCATTACCGCCTTGACGATATCGTCGAACAGACCGGTATCCGACATCAACATGAAATAGGGCAACGAGAACATCATCATCAGCGTGATGCTGTACGTCTTGCCGATACCGGACGTGATCCATTTGCCCATGTCCAAGAAAGCCGTATGGGTAATCACCATGGCAATGAAGCCGGCGATAACAGGAATCACCGTAAATGCGAGAAGAATGTTCATCTTCTTCTTCAATAGGACAACGGTAATAAGAATCATCGTTGCGAAGCCAAGTATAGCCAACCAAATATTCACTGCACTGACCCTTCCAATCATCGACTTATCGGCAGCCGCTCCATAGCCTGCAGCGCGATAAGCCCTTAGTATTTCTACTTTGAATTCGCAACGTTCTCTATACAATAGAATCGTAAACATCTGTTATTTTCTCAAGAGTCTGAAGCACAAATTAGTTTATTCCGTATCAACGCAAAATGGTACAGGGAACAGTAATGAGAGGAACGAGGATTCGTATGCTTAGGAATAGGATGCGGTGGGTTGCTTCATCCAAGGTACAGCGTCGTCACCATGAGTCCACGACGAAAAAATCAATGTTCGGGAAGGATTCCCTATGATAAGACCAGCAGAAACATCAGATCTAAAAGCCGTTTACCATATCATCAGCGAGACGAGTCCATGCAAACTGGATTTTCAGATGTTTGCTCGCACCTATATCAGCCAGATCGAGAATTTTGACCACAAGCTCGGTATTTGCGAAGAGAACGGCGAAGTGGTGGGCTTCGTCGGAGTACTATGCACTTGGCAGCTTTACATGGGCGACCGTGTGGCGGAAATCAAGGATCTCGCCGTCGATGAAGCTCATCAGGACCACGATGTGCGCGATCAGCTCCTGGAATGGGCGGAGAAAGTCGCTCGCGAAAGCGGATGCGGCAGGATCAGCATGTGCTCCGTGGTCAAACACGAAGACAGCCACAAATTCTACGAGGATCACGGATTCAAGAAAATCTTCTATCGTTTCGACAAGAACATCGCCGAATAGACTTCAACACTGGTTTCTTTCCTTCTTGGGCCCTGTCTCTTCTGCGCACGCAGTCGAGACAGGGTCCTTTTTCTGGAACACACTTTGTCGGGAACGCAGAGGATCGGAACTCAGAGGATTGAGAAAGTCGCGCAATGATTCGCAAGCGCCATACTGAACGTCCGAAGCGAAGGATCTTATCGCGGCAGACGCAGCGAACCGTCCGGGGCGATTTCGATCAGACCGTCCTCATCGAGGCTGGCGATGCAGGCGTCGAGCTGGATGTGGTCGGGCCAGAGCTTTTCGACATCGGCGCGTGAAAGGGATGCACCTTCACCAGTCGCATTTTTCCCAGCCGACCGACTATTCTTGCCTTGTTTCACTGTCGATACCGCTTCGATGACGTCATGGTCTGCGTTTTTCGTATGCGGCGAGACGATATCGGAATCGTTACCGGACGACACCTCTTCCGGCAACGCGACCGCGAGTGCACGCAGCGCATTCAGGATAATACCGCGCACCTGACGGTTCGTGCCCTTGAAACTCTGGCGCGGACGGGTGCGTTTTTGGCCCATCCCCGGGCAACCGGCTGCATAGAAACGGCTGTGCGAGGCCCACGGATCCTCGTCGATCTTCGGGTTCTTGGCGGTGCACACCAGCGCGCCCAACTCAATCAGCGCCTCGTTCCAGATCACGCTTTCCCTGGCATCCTGCGGCAAGACCGCGTTCGCCAGTCGCCGTTCCTCCGGCTTGGTCGCGCCGCCGAAGGATTCCTCACCCTTGAACGTACGCCAAAGCACACGGCGAACGTTGGTGTCGAGCACGGCGATACGACGCCCGAACGCAAAGCTCATCACCGCGCTGGCCGTGTAGTCGCCGATGCCGGGCAGGGCCACGAGTTCATCGTATGTTTTCGGAAGTTCATTGCGGTACTGCCCGGCGACGACCTTGGCACATTCCTGAAGGCGCAACGCACGACGCGGGTAGCCGAGCCTGCCCCATGCGGTGATGACCTCGGCGGCGCTCGCCTCTGCGAGACTTGCGGCATCCGGCCAGACGCCCATCCAGTTGTTCCAGTATTGCACCACGCGGCTCATCTGCGTCTGCTGGCTCATCACCTCGGAAACGAGAATTCCCCATGGCGTCGTGCGGCCGTTGCGCCATGGCAGGTCGCGCGCGTTTTCGTCCCACCATGCGAACAGCTCCTGCTTCATCGTTTCGAGTTCGGCGGCACTGAAACCCTCGACCACTTCGTGAGAGTCTTCGTGGGCTTTCGTCATGTTCATTTCCTTATCAACCATCCGCACCATTTTGCACTGAAGCCGCTACAGTCGCGCGAAATGCGTAATCCGCGCAATCCATAATCGCCGATGCCACAGAAACGCCGCGGCCGGACCTCCCCTACAGCACGGAATAGAAAATCCCGGCGTTCCGCGTATGAATGCTGTGAACACGCAGCACAGAACACCTTTTTCATGGCATTTTCGCTTCCCTGCTGCGTTTTGCGAAACATCGGAAAAGAGAATGGCGGAATCCCAGCATTCTTCATGATCCTATTTCAGCGATCCGCAGCAGGGAACGCATAAAACAACACCATATGGCTTCCCTGCTATTCGATGCGCCCTCAAAGGCATCGGCGGCGCAGCGGTAATCCGAGAATAACCGAAAACCGTGAAAGTGCGCGGTGTCGCTTCACGGGGATAGTTTTGAATCATGACAGACGCAGCGCAAACGGCGGAAAACGCCGGAAATCCCGAGAACAAAGTCACCGACATGTACGAATACGGCTACCGCAAGTCCAATTACGGGCCGGACGAGCTTGTGACCGACGCACACGGCAACCCGATCAGCGTGGTCGACGCGATGATGAGCGCCAAAGACGCCAGCGAGGCCGAAACGGTGACGCCGCATCTGTGCTACTACTCTCCGCGCATTCCCGGCAACACGGGCTCGGCCATCCGCCTGTGCGCCGTGACCGGCACGATCCTGCACCTGATCGAGCCGCTCGGTTTCAACCTCAAAGACACGAAGCTGCGCCGTGCCGGGCTGGATTACCACGATATGGCACACGTTGTGCTTCATCCCGATTTCGATGACTTGGTGAAATCGATGCCCAACTCCCGCATCATCGCCTTCACCGCCCACGCCACCAAGCTTTACACGGATATCGAATACAAGCCAACCGACATCCTGCTTTTCGGCCCGGAACCCGGCAATATCCCCGATCCGATGGACATCATGGAAGGCCCGCACGTCGCTGAGCAGGTGCGCCTGCCGATGCGTCCGAGCCTGCGCAGCCTCAATCTCACCAACTGCGCCTCCATTGCCATCTACGAAGCCTGGCGTCAGCTCGGCTTCAAGGGCGGGGAATAAGCAGAACTCCAACAACGGAATGGTTATAAAAACGGCGGCATATTGCTCCACCGCCGTACCTGCCGCGCTGCCTTGTTAGGGGCAGCTCGGTGCCGGCGCTACTCCAACTTCCAGATCACCAACAGCAGGCAACCTGCAAGAATCGTAGCTTCCCAGAGGGGATCTACCCTGGATACTATCGCGAGCAATACCACCGTCGCGAGCCGGCAGAGCCCAGAGTTCCCAGGCTTTTTATTATTATTGGATGCCATCATAGGCTCCCATCTCATGTTACGTCAGCCGGCCATTTGGTCCCGGCCGGTCGCCCACACGTTTTCGGTTCTCCGGTTCGGGGATTGCCGTGCCGCGTGCGTGCGGCACATCCAACGTGACACATTGAGGGACGAATTGCAAATTAAAACAGCTATATCAAGGAAAAATCAAGATTCCTTGATACCGGAATCAAGAAACCTTGAGAAAATTTGAGAACAGAACACCGTTGTGATATGTTCGGAATGTCGGTTGAAGTCGGTTCGCTTCGGAGCATCAGCCCGGGTCTTCAAAGCTTCGCTCCGTTGGGCTTCACCGGTAGGGCGTTTTTATTATTTTTCGTCCTCTTATGTTACGGAGTTGGGCCGCTGAAAATTTTCAACGGCCCAATACTTATCAATTACGGTAATTGATAAGTATTATCCCTATTCACAACACTCAGTTCTTGAAACTGTGTATCGGAGCGGGGATGCGGCCGCCGCGGGTGACGAAGGCCTCGCAGGAGGTCTGATTGACGGGAATGATCGGCGCGTAGCCCATCAGCCCGCCGAAGTTGGCCACCTCGCCGACATCTTTGCCGTAGACCGGAATGACACGCACGGCGGTGGTCTTTTGGTTGACCATGCCGATGGCGGCCTCGTCGGCGATCATGCCGGAGATTGTGGATGCCGTGGTGACGCCCGGGATGGCAATCATGTCAAGGCCGACCGAGCAGACGCAGGTCATCGCCTCAAGCTTTTCGATCTTCAGACAGCCGGACGCGGCCGCATCGATCATGTTCTTGTCTTCGGAGACCGGAATGAACGCGCCGGAAAGTCCGCCGACGTAGGAGGAGGCCATGATGCCGCCCTTTTTCACCTGGTCGTTCAACATCGCGAGCGCCGCGGTGGTGCCGGGCGCGCCGACCTGTTCAAGCCCGATCTTCTCCAGCACCTCGCCCACCGAGTCCCCGACGGCCGCCGTCGGAGCCAGCGACAGATCGATGATGCCGAATGGCACGCCGAGCCGCCTCGAGGCTTCCTGCACGACCAACTGGCCGACGCGGGTGATTTTGAAGGCGGTGCGTTTGATGGTCTCACACAAAAACTCGAAATCCTTGCCTTTCGCAGCATCAAGCGCACGCGAGACCACGCCCGGCCCGGAAACGCCGACGTTGACGACCACGTCTCCTTCGGTCACCCCGTGGAAACCGCCGGCCATGAACGGGTTGTCGTCGGGGGCGTTGCAGAACGCCACGAATTTGGTGCATCCGTCGCTGTCGGTCTCCCGAGTGGCATAGGCGGTGTCCTTGATGACATGGCCAAGCAGCTCAACGGCATCCATGTCGATGCCGGTTTTGGTCGAACCGACGTTGACCGAGGAACAGACGATATCAGTTTGCGATAACGCCTGCGGAATCGACTCGATGAGCATGCGTTCCGCCGGAGTCATCGACTTGGAGACCAGTGCCGAGTATCCACCGATAAGGTCGACGCCGACCTCCTTGGCCGCACGGTCGAGCGCATGGGCGATTTTGACAAAATCAGCGGGCGAATGGCAGGAGCTGGCCCCTACAAGCGCGATCGGGGTGACGGTGATGCGCTTGTTGACGATGGGGATACCGAAATCACGTTCGATGGCCTTGCCGACCTTCACGAGGTCGCGCGCTTTGTCGGTAATTTTGCGGTAGATGTTGTCGCAGACCGCCTCCACATCAGCCGCCGCACAGTCAAGCAGCGAAATACCCATGGTAATCGTACGCACGTCGAGCTTTTCCTGCTCGATCATCGCATTGGTCTCGCGGACCTCCATAATATTCAGCATTGTTCGCTCCCCAATCAGATTCGATGCATACTCGTGAAGATTTCCTCGCGCTGACAGCGAATGCGCACGCCGATCTTGTCGCCGAGCGCCTCGAGTCCGTCGACCAACGCCGAGAATTCTTCATCGGACTTGGAGTAATCGACAATCATCATCATGTTGAAGAATCCGTCGATGATGGTCTGCGAAATATCAAGAACGTTGACCTTGTGCTCGGAAAGATAGGTGCAGACCTGCGCGATAATGCCGACCGCGTCCTGTCCGACCACCGTAATGACCGCTTTATCCATGTGGACTCCTTAAAACCGATGTTCGAAACCGCCGGTGGCAAACGCGCGCCAACCGATTACCAAGTATAAATGAATGCCAGATGCGGGCGGTCACGATGTCCGCAAATAAACGCGAAACGGCCAATAAACGGACATCTGCAACGTACAAAACCGACGTCGTCGGATGCTTTGACCCATAGCGGTCGCCTGCGATAATGATAGATTGGGATAATAGACAAGACGATGATAGTTGGCACCATCTGATGGAGCAGGCATGGAACATTCGCTGTTTCTGGGAACGAAAAGCAAACGCGACGGGGCTTCCCTCGCCTTCTCCTATTGCGGGATATCGCAGACCGAGGCAGGACATTCCTATGGCCCTTCACTGACCGACAGCTGGGTGTTCCACATCGTGCTGAGCGGCACCGGCGAGGTGCATACCTCCAGCGAGACCTACCGGCTCGGCGCCGATGACGGTTTCCTGATCCATCCCAACGACATCACCCGCTATCAGGCGTCCCGGGACACGCCTTGGGCCTACCTTTGGTTCGCGATGAAAGGCGACGCGATACCCGAATACCTTGATGCAATGGGATTCTCGCACAACACCGTCGCGTTTTCGGTGGACCGGAGCACACCGTTTCTGCGCGTTCTTTCCTCGGCGCTGTACCACACCTCCGACAACATCGCCGACCAGCTCGAACTCAATGCGCTGGCCAACCATTTCCTTTCAACCTTGAGCCGGCATCTCAATTCCGTCGATCAGAACGGTTTCCCCAACCAACTCAGCGAGATCGTCAAACGGGCGATATCGGTTATCCACAATGAATGGCACCCGGGTATCACCGCGGGCTGGGTCTCCAGACGCATCAACGTTGACCGCAGTTATCTTTCGCGTCTTTTCCACAAGGAAACGAACATCACGCTCAAAAACTACATCGATCGGATGCGGCTTTCGCACGCGCGCGACCTGCTCGGCATGACCGACCTGAGCGTGGCGGAAATCGCCGTGGAATGCGGGTTCAACAGCGAGGAGGCCCTCACCCGCAGTTTCCGCGAAACCCAGTCAATGACGCCAACCGAATTCAGACGTTCCCGCAACGGAGTCGTCAACAATTTGGGCATCGGCATCAATTTCCTCCGTGCCGCCTTCAATGCCGACGCCGGACTCAAGGACGACTGAAGGTAACCAAACAGCGATGCCGATGCCCGGCGGCCGCTTGGCGCGGTTGTCTGTCGCCGCCCTCAGCATGAGCCCAGCAGGCGTCGTTCAACAGTCGTTCAACACGGGCCCAGCTGAGCCCAATAGGAACTCAGCAGTCGCTCAACACGAACAGCCTCGAGTCGAAATCATGCGGGTCGCCGAGGCTGTTGACACCGCCCGCCTCGGCGGATGAGGAAGCCGAGGCATCGGTGGAAAGCATGCCGATTCTCATCAGCTCGTCGCCACCGAAGGTCAGGCCGTTGATGGTGCTCGCCCCTCCCCTGACTGCAATCCGATAGCGAAGCGCGGGGTCAAGGCCCTGAAGATACAGGCGGGTAAACGGCGACATCGGATGCTCGAGCATGCGGTAGTCCCCGACGATGGCCTGCCTGCGATCCTTGGAAACCACCATCCACGCCATACAGTCGTTGCGTCGCGAATCCCGTTCGAACGGTGAAACCAGGCGGTAGAAGTCACCTTGATGGATCAGCTCACGATTTTGCTTGAAGAAGGCCACGTCATCCGCAACCTGCTTGAGCTCCTCCTCGCTCAACGCCGCGGGGTCAAGTTCGTAGCCGAAGGTGCCGAACATGGCGACATTGGCGCAGGTGTTCATCGAGACCTCGCGGCCGGTCTGGTGGTTGGGAACGATCGAGACGTGCGACCCCATGGAGCTCAGCGGATAAAACATGCTGGTGCCGTATTGGATGGACATGCGCTCCACCGCATCGGTATCGTCGCTCGTCCAGATCTGCGGTGCGTAGTAGAGCATGCCCATGTCGAAACGGCCGCCGCCTGAGGCACAACCTTCGATGATCAGGTCCGGGAAGGCTTCCAGCAATCGTTCGTGCAGCTGATAGACACCGAGGATATAACGGTGGAAGACCTCACCCTGATGCTCGGCGCCGCGCGTCGCGTCAAATGCCTCGGTGATGTAACGGTTCATATCCCACTTGATATAGCCGATGTTCGCGCTGGAAAGCACCGTATGCATCTGGCGGTAGATCTCGTCGACGACGTCCGGGTTCGTGAAGTCGAGCACGTATTCGTTGCGCCCGTGGCTGGCCCTGCGGCCAGGCGTGTGAAGCATCCATTCCGGATGGGCACGGTAGAGCTCGGAGTCCTTGTTGACCATCTCGGGCTCGAACCAGAGACCGAACATCATGCCCAGCCCATTGATGCGCTCGGCGAGTCCGTTGAGCCCATGCGGCAGACGTTCAGGGTTGGGCGTCCAATCCCCAAGTCCTGCGGTGTCGTTGTGCCGATTGCCGAACCAGCCGTCATCGAGCACAAACAGCTCCACTCCGAGCTTCTGCGCCTGCCCGGCTATGGAAAGCAGCGCCTTTTCGTCGAAATCGAAATAGGTGGCCTCCCAGTTGTTGATGAGCACCGGACGTTCCTTGTCGCGCCACGGGCCACGCACGAGATGGCGGCGCACTAAGTCGTGGAAGGCATGGCTCATACCGTTGTAACCCTCGCAGGTGTAGACAAACACCACTTCGGGGCTCTGGAAGCTGGAACCGGGTTCAAGATGCCAGGTGAAGCCGAAATCCGCGATGCCCATCTGCACTCTTGAGACGGCGAAGGGATCGACCTCGACGTGCGCCTCGAAATTACCGGAATAGACGAACGCGGCACCGATGACCTCGCCGTGGGATTCCGTGGCATCAGGACTGGCCAGGGCGAAGGCTGGATTGTGGATATGGCTCGAGGCCGACCCGCGCAACGAGCCTATCTGCTGGATGCCCGGGTGCAGCCGGCTGGCTACGATGCTGCGCTCGCGGGCCCACGAGCCGGTGAGCTGGGTGAAAACGTAATCGTCGTCGGGCAGGTCGAAGCTCAGACTCATCAGCCGTTCGATGTCGACGTCATCCTTGCCTTCGTTGCGCAACCTTACGCTGCGGGCCATCACCGGCAGATCCGCAAACATCGTGTACATCAGCGTTGCAACCACACCCGTAGGTTCGTCTACAAGATCGACCGAAAGCGTCACCGCCTCATCTTGCCGATTGACATAGGTGGCCGGCAGGCCCTCGAGTTTCGGCTTGCCCTCGCCGATGCCGTAGCTTGAGAAACGGAAGTCGGTGATACGCGAACCGTTGGGCTGGGCCATGCTGATGGCTGGCATGCGGTAATCGCTGGTACCGTATTCGGGAAATTCCTGCCGCAGGTGCTCAAGTGAATAGACCAGATTGCCCTCGATCGGGCACGAGGCTGTGGACCGACGCTGCATCTCGATCAGATAGCCGAAATCATCCCGGTCCCGCACAGCGGCCCCATAATACAACTGTAAGAGTTTGCCTTCGCTGTTCACCGCGATGATGTAGCTCACCTGACCATTGGTCAGATGGAACTGTCTGCCATCGTCATGAACAAACACCCGTGCCTCACCATATGAGGATTGCATACGTTGTCTCCTTTGATCGGCCTGCCGCCGTTCACCCTATCGGAGTGTACGACGAAACAAAATGCCTCAACTATGCATTGTTCTATACCAACTCTGTCGATGAAAGCGATATTGGTGTCTTCCTCCCTCGATTTTGTGACCGGACAGGGCGCCGCCAAACCGTCTGAAGCGCGTCTATGCCGTTACAAAGTGCCACGAACCATCACAAACAAACAACAAAATCACGCAATCAGCCCACGTCATTGCCGCATCGCCGCGGCTTTGCGGGCACATAATACTTAGGAAAGCTGTTGTAACGAAGCACATATGGCAGTCAACGCGGATCGAAAGGAACACAGCGATGGGCAGGATGGGCTCCAAAACCGGCGATCCATGATTGCCCGGACATGCAGGGCCGCATGAGGCAGAGGTGCCGGAATGCATGCCCTCGAAGACACAAGAAGAAAGACAACCTTATTCGAAAGCCATGGGAGCGTAGTGGCACCATCTTTCGCAGACAGAACAAGAAGGGGAACAACATGAGCAAATTAAAGCAATCCATCACCTACGCATTCGGCGCGTTCGGGCACGATGCCTTCTATGCGGCATTGACGACGTATTTCATCACTTTTGTCACCAGCCAGCTTCTGGAGACGCCGAACGGCGGTCAGGTCAACGCCTGGCTGATCGGGATCATCACCACATTGGTCGTCACCATTCGTGTCGTAGAGATCTTCTTCGATCCGTTTCTGGGCGCTTTGGTCGACAACACCCACACTCGATGGGGAAAGTTCAAACCGTGGATCATGGGCGGGGCCAGCATCAGCTCCATCGCCTTGGTGCTGATCTTCTTCAATTTCTTTGGACTCACCGCAACCCACCCCATTGTCTATCTGGTGCTGTTCGTCATCGTGTTCGTCATCGCCGACTTCTCCTATTCCGTGCTTGACGTCGCGTTCTGGGGCCTGCTGCCATCGCTGAGCCTGGACTCCGATTCCCGCGCGAGCATCAGCTCCATCGCCCGTTTCGGCTCGACTTTGGGCGGCACGGGTGTCGCCGTGGTTCTGGTACCGCTTAATGTCTGGTTCTCGCACATTTTCGCACATACGCAAGGCAGCGAACAGACCCGCGCCGGCTGGATCGGATTCGCCATCGTGATCGCCGCGCTCTCGCTGATCGGCGCGCTGCTCACCTGCTGGGGCACTCAAGAGGGGCAGGACGCCATCAGGAGAACACCCAGAAGACCTCGTTCCGCGACATCTTCCGTATCATCGGCAAAAACGACCAGCTGATGTGGACGGCCCTGGCCTATCTGCTCTTCGCCTTCGGGTTCTCCACGACCAATTCCATGATCGTCTATTACTTCCGTTACGTTCTGGGCAAGCCGGAATCGTATTCGCTGGTGGGCGTGGTCGAAGCCGTGCTGGGCATCCTCGCCGTTGTCAGCTTCCCCACCCTGCAACGGCTTGTCACCCGCAAGCGCGTCTATCTGTATTCCGTCGTCGTCGAAGTGGTGGGCTACATCCTCTTCATCTTCTCCGGACGCAGCGTCACGCTGGCCTTGGTGGCGACAGGGCTGTGCTATGTGGCGCAACCGCTGGTGTTCCTAGTGGTGCTCAACACCATCTCGGACTGCGTGGAATACGGCCAGCTCAAACTGGGAACGCGCAACGAATCCGTCACGCTCACCGTCCGCCCGTTGATCGACAAACTTGCGGGATCATTCTCGACGGCCGTCGTCAGCTTCGCCGCCGTGTCGGCGGGTATGACCGGTTCGGCCACAGCTGCCGATATCTCGAATACCGGAGTGACCCAGTTCAAAGGTTTCATGCTCTATATGCCACTGGTCCTCATCGTGATCTCGGCAATCGTCTTCGCGCTGAAGGTCACCTTGACGGAAGGCAGGCACGAGGAAATCGTGAAAAAGCTTGAGGCCAAGCTCAGGCCGGAAACCGAGGTCTCCATGGAATCCTCCGTCGTTCAATCCCCGAGCGGGGATACGGTGGAAGAAACCGCAAGCGTAACAGTGGAATCCAACCCAAACGCTACCGGCACGGCAGAGAAGAATTAATGGAAAACCGGTAGGTTACCTGCCCTGACTTTGGAGGCCCATGAGTAGCATCGCAATCTCAGCGATACTGACGTTCGTGCTTTTTCATGCCTGCCAGATAGTGAGAGGCCCCTGCGGCCGAGTCGCTGCGTTCAAGATTCTGCTCGGAGCCGTCCGTCACCAGTCGGGCGCTGAACATCGCCTCGTATTCGGCCATGCTCAAACGCTCGCGTGCATCGAGCAAGGCGCGGTGGCCCTGCGCATCCAAACGATTTCGGTAACGGGGCTGCAGCGTGCCGAAATAGAGTTCCGCCACAGAACCGGACCCGTAGGAAAACAGGCCGATGCGGTCGCCCGCCTGGAGGCTTTCGTCATTGTCGAGCAGCGAAAGCAGAGCGAGATAGATCGAGCCGGTATAGATGTTGCCGACCTCCTTGCCATAGACGATGCTCCGTTCGAAGCGCTCGGTCAGCCGGTTGTAATTAGCCTCGGAAATCTTGCCATTGCCCAGCGTTCGCAGGCCCTTGCGCCCCATTTTCGAAAACGGGATGTGGAAGAGCAGCGCCTGCAGATGTTCCGGATCGGCCAAGCCCTGCTGCTGGGCCTTGTCCCAAAGATCGGAGAACATGCCGACATAGACTTCCTCGGAGAATTTGCCGCGGGCGAAAGCCTCGGTGGAATAGTTGGGACGCCAGAAATCGCCGGTGCTGCGGCTTGCGTACAGCGATTCCGGCTCAATGGCAAGGATGCCGGGGTCACGCGTGACAAGCATCGCCACCGCTCCTGCCCCCTGCGTCACCTCGCCAGGCGTATCAAGACCGTAACGCGCGATGTCGGAGGCAATGACCAGAACCTTGCGCCCGGGATGACAGCGCACATAATCACACGCGAGCTGGATGCCGGCGGTCGCGCCGTAGCAGGCTTCCTTGATTTCGATGGCACGAAGATCGGCGGTTAATCCCAGCAGATCCTGAACGAAAAGCGCCGCGGCCTTGGACTGGTCAATGCCGCTTTCCGTGGCGACAATCAGCATGCCGATTTCCTGCCGATCGTCATCGGAAAGTATCGGCTCGGCGGCGTTGGCGGCCATGGCGACGACGTCCTGGTCGAGCGCGGCCACCGACATCCTGTTCTGCCCGATGCCGATGAGGTATTTGTTGGGATCCACGCCGCGGGCTTCGGCCAGATCGACCAGGTCAAGATAGTGGTTGGGCGTGTAGAAGTTGATTTTATCAATACCGGCCTTGACATTGTCGGCCTGGTTGGATTCCTGTGTCATGACTCGTCCGTTTCGTGTTTGTTTTTACTGCGATTACTTCAATGCATTACGTAGTTGGGTAAGCAGATTTGCCGCGGTTTCCAAGCTGGCATGTGCCGGATCGGCACGAAGCCCCGACACCACTGGCGCCAGCTCCTCCGGCCTCGCTCCTGCGGACATCGCAAGGCTTTTGAACTGAAGATTCATATGACCTTCCTGAATGCCTCGGGTCACCAGCGCCCGCATCGCCGAACAGTTGGAGGCCAGACCGACGCTGGCGACGATACCCATGAGCCGCGATGCATCAGGCCGGTGCAGCAGTTTCAGGCTCAGCTTGGCCATCGGCAACGTTGACATCGCGCCGCCGACGCTGCCCAAAGGCAACGGAATATCGATACTTCCGACCAGTTGTCGGCATTGTTCGTCGACAGACCATTTCGTCCAGGTCCTGCGTTGGTCATTCAGATCGGCATAGGCCGCGGCGTTGATGTTTCTGGTGTCGTTGCCGGTGGCGAGCACCACCGCGTTGATGCCGTTCATGATGCCTTTGTTGTGCGTGGCCGCTCGCAACGGCGAGATTTCGGCGAAACGGGCTGCCGCAACGATACGCCGGGCGACCTCTGAGCCGTCCATATCGCGGGTCGCCAAGCTGTCGAAATCGATACGCGCCTGCGCCCGCGCACGCTGGTTTTGGGTATCGTTGGAAAGGATGGCCATCAAGAGGTCGAGCCCGTCAAGCCGCTTGACACAATACTTTGCGACCGCTTCGGCAATGGTGTTGACCACGTTCGCGCCCATCGCATCGCCCGGGTCGATCAGCAAATCGATTTCGGAAAAACCCTTGCCGCACACCACCGAAACACTGATGTTGCGCAACCCTCCCCCATACGTTTGCAGACTGGGGTGTGCGTCGTGCGCGACCTTGCGGATTTCCGCCTCGCGCTCATGCACAAATGTTTGCAGAACCTCGAAATCCTCAGGAATACCGGTAAACACTATCTGGGCGGTGATGCCGTCACGATGCACCGACGTGCGAAAACCGCCGGCACGGGCGATGCGATGCGCGGCATTGCCTGCGGCCGCAATGACGGAAGGCTCCTCGACGGCCATCGGCACCCGCAACGCCTCGCCATCGATGACGAAATGATCGGCCAGACCGAGCGGAACGGGGAAATTGCCGATCTGGTTTTCGACCATATTGGCGGCCACACCAGTCGGCAGCGCCGGCTCGTCGGTCAACACCGGCAAATCATCGTCGTCGATCGCACCTTCGTCGCGTAGTTGCGCAAGCCGCTCGGCTGTGGAAAGCTCATAGAATTTCGTCATCGTATATTCTCCACTTCCATGGCCACGCCTTGCCCGCCGCCTACGCACAGCGCCGCGATGCCGAAACGCTTGCCTGTGCGACGCAGGTTATGCACCAGTGTAGTCAAGATCCTGGCGCCGCTCGCCCCGAGCGCATGCCCCAGCGCGAGCGCCCCACCGGAGATGTTGTAACGCCCGGGGTCGATGCCCAGCACTTCGCGCGTCAGCCACGCCTGGGTGGCGAACGCCTCGTTGACTTCATACAAATCGATGTCGGAAACCTCTTGCCCGCAGCGTTCCAGCAGTTTTTCGATGGCCGGAATCGTGGCGTAGCCCATCTGATCGGGCCGATAACCGACCTCGGCGTACCCTCGAATCACCGCTTGCGCCGTCAGGCCGAGTTCGTGTGCCTTCCCAGCCGTAGTGACCACCGTCACCGCTGCCCCGTCGCTCAACGGAGAAGCATTGCCCGCGGTGACCATGCCATCCGAGCGATACACCGGCCTGAGTTTGGCGAGCCCCTCGAGGGTCGTGCCGGGTCGCATGGTCTCGTCGCGCTCCAGACCTCCGACCGGCAGCACTTCGCCGTCGAAACAGCCGGCGTTCCAAGCCACATCGGCCTTGCGCTGCGAGTCGAACGCGTAGCGGTCGAGTTCGTCCCGCCTTACGCCGAAATGTTGCGCGAGGTTTTCGGCGGTGACCCCCATCGCGTAATCGCCGAAGGCGTCGTTGAGCGCGTCATAGTGCAAGGTGTCATGCCAATGGTCGACGTCGAATTCATTCTTGCCGATCCGACGTGCGAAGGCGGCCGCGTTCGACATGCTTTCAGTGCCCCCCGCCAGCACCACGTCCGCATCGCCCATCATAACGGCGCTCTGGGCCAGACGAACGGCCTTGAGCCCGGAACCGCAGACCTGATTGACGGTCATGGCCGTGCCGGACATCGGCATGCCTGCGCCGAGCTGCACCTGCCGCGCGACGTTCTGTTTTAAGCCGGTGCCGAGCACGTTGCCCAGAATCACCTGATCGAAGATGTCGGCGGACAGACCGGAACGCCGCAATCCTCGCTTGGTCAGGTCGGTGGCCATATCCACCGCGCTCATATCGCTTAACGCGCCGCGGAATCTTCCGGTTGCCGTACGCCACGAAGCGGCGATGACCACGTCATTGCCTCGAAGCCGCGCCCCGTTCATCGGCCCACCCCGACAAATCCGAGAATCACGGCACCCGTACTCCGAACCAAACCCCAATCACACAAGCACATACGCACAATCCTCCCTAGCGCTTGCCAGACTAAGTGAGGACCATACGGATACGAAAGGAGCTGTGACGCTATCTCCACCAGCGTTCACAGCCCCTTTACCGATATCGCAAGTTCATCACAACTTCGGCGTCATCATTCTCGTTTTATCCGTCAAAAGTCGTTTCATGCTTGCAATATCATTACAATTTGTTTTCGATTCTCGTATTTATGACTCCTTATGTGCCGAATCGGAAGCCACGGCCGCCAGAGCACGCGGAGCATGGAAACCACGATGCGCGAACTCGTCGGCGATGGCCTGCGCCACCGCACGGCCCTGGCCCTTGTCGACCAGCGCGATGATGGATCCGCCGAAACCGCCGCCGGTCATGCGGGCACCGTACGCACCGTGTTTGCGGGCGACGTCGACCGCCACATCCAGCTCGGGGACGGTGACCTCGTAGTCTTGGGCCAGTGAATCGTGCGAGGCGTTGAACAAGCGTCCGGCCTCCTTGACATTCCCCGCCGCGAATGCCTTGACAAATTTCGGCACACGCCAGATTTCGGTGACGACGTGGCGCACGCGCTTCTTCATCGTCTCGTCGCCGAGCTTGCCCAGCACATCGCGCAACGCGGCCTGGGCGGCATCGGCGTCATCACCGGCATCTTGCGAGATACGGTCGGCGATCACCCGCAGGTTTTCAACGCCAAGCGCTTTCGCGGCTTCTTCGCAGGCACTGCGACGCGCCTCGTACTGGCCGTCGTTGAGCTGGTGCTTGGCCTGGGTGTCGACCACGAGCAGCTCAAGCCCGAGCGATTCAAGGTCGAACGGCTGCTGCGAGACGCTGTGCAGAGCGTCAAGCTCCGGACGGCAATCCAGAAGCAGCGCATGGTCAGGGGTGCAACGCATGGAAGCGTTCTGATCAAGACCGCCGGTCGAGGCTCCGGCCATGTCGTTTTCGGCTTTCATCGCGGCCTGGATCAGCGTGACGCGGCCTTCGTCGCTTCCGCCGAAGCCGAGATGGTAAATGTCATCGAGTGCGAGCGCGGTACAACAGGTCATCGCGGCCGACGAGCTCAGCCCGCCACCGACGGGAACGCAGGAGACGAACGCGGCATCGAAGCCTTTCACCGCGTCGAATCCGGCCTCGCGCAGCGCCCAAGCCACGCCGATCGGATAGGCGGCCCAACCCTTGACATCCCGGGCTTTGAGGCCGTCAAGGTCGACGGCGACGGGCTTGCGGTCGCCAAAGCTGGAGACGACACGCACCACGCCGCTTTCCTTGGGAGCCACGGCGATGAACGTGCGGTGCGGCAGGGCGATGGGCAGGCAGAGCCCGGCGTTGTAGTCGGTATGCTCGCCGATCAGGTTCACGCGCCCGGGCGCGCTCCACACGCCAGCGGGGGCCTCGCCGAACGTGTCGACAAAGAGCTCGGCGACTTCGCCGACAGCCTCCTTGGCATCAAACGGCTCAAGGTATTGGACGTCTCTGATAGTGCTCATTTGATTTCCTCCATGGAATGAATATGACGGAGATGATGGTGGTAACGATGGTAACGATACTGAAGGCGGCGCGGCAGCAGCGAAGCCGGCCGGCTCAGTCGATATCGATCGGACCGAGCTCGTGGAAGCGGGCGGCGATGCGTTCCGGCGTCGTGTCGCTAACCCACGCGGCCATGCCCGATTCGCTTCCGGCCAGGTACTTGATCTTGTTGGCGGCGCGGCGGAAGGAGAAGAACTGCAGGTTGAGCCGGTAGTTCTCGCGGCGCGAGTCGTGGATCGGCGCCTGATGCCATGCGGAAATGTAGGGCAGGTCCATGCCCTTGCCGTCGCCCTTATCGAAGAAGGCGTTGCCACGGCGCAGCAGATGCGAATACATCGAGGCCAAGTCCCAGCGTTCCTGATCGTTGAGCTCGTCGAGGGTCAAGACATCGCGCACCGGGGCGACGTGCACTTCCAATGGCCAGCGCGCGGCGGCCGGCACGTAGGCGACCCAACTGGAATTGCGCATCACCACGCGGGTGCCGGCCTCAAGCTCGGCGTTCATGATATCGCGCAGCAGGTTGCCGCCGTTCTTTTCGTGGTAGGCCTGCGTGTGTTGCAGCTCGGTTTCCATCTTTGGCGGGATGAACGGGTAGCAATAGACCTGGCCGTGCGGGTGCGCCAGCGAGACGCCGATTTCGGCGCCGTGGTTCTCAAAGGGGAAGATCTGCTCGATGCCGTCCATATGCGAGATCTCGGAAGTACGGAAGGCCCACGCCTCCACGACGGTGCGCAGGCGGGAGACCGGCAGGTCGGCCGGCAGTCCGTTTTCGTTGGGGTCGAAGCAGATGACCTCGCAACGCCCGGACGCAGGCTTCTGCTGCCACAGCGCATTGCCGTCGACGTCGGTGACCACGTCCGGCACGCCGGGTACCTGCACCATCGAAGGGAAACGGTTTTCGAAGATGACCACGTCGTAATCGGTGTCGGGCACTTCCCCGTCCTGGTAGGGGTCGCCGGGCTTGCGTGCGGCCAGCGGGTTGCCTTTGGCCGTGGCCCCCGGTCCGGCGGTGATCGGCCGGTTCATGCGTGCCGCGGCCATCGGAATCCAGTCTCCGGTCAGCGGGTCGCGGCGCATGATCGGCTCGGCGTACGGCACTTCGTTGCCGTCGGCGTCAAGATGCGGGGCGAACCGGTCGGCCAGCGGCCGCGGATCGACGAGCTCACGGGTCTTGGCTCCGGAAACATATTCCGGGTCGTCGTCCAGATAGAAGAAATCGCGCCCGTCCGCCAGCGTGGTGGGTGTGATGCGGATATGCTCACACGCATATGTTCCGGGACGATAATACTTGAATTGTTCCTGCTTCATTGCTGTTCCTTTGTATGGGTTTCCATATCATCAAGCCTTCGGTTTCCGCCGTTCGCGACGTTTGCCGTCGACCTCGCGTTTTGCCAGAACCTGCCAGACGATTGCCGCCATGCTTCTTTTGCAACCTTGCAGCTTGTTGCTTGCGACATATCGACCGGCCGATCACGGCCATTCAGTCCTCGACCTGCCCCGGGCCTTTGGTCAGGATCAGGTGTTTGACCAACTTGCGCGTCTCCTCTGCCGAAGTCGGGTCGAGCCCGTCGTCGGTGATGAGGGTGTCGACCTGGTCGAAACGTGCGAAGAGGGAAAGCGAGGTGCAGCTCCATTTGGTGTGGTCGGTCAAGATGATGGTCTTGTCGGCGATATCCATCATGGCCATGTCCGTGGCGGCCTCGAGCGAATTCGGCATCAGGAAACCGCGTGGCACCGAGACGGAATGCGTACCCAGGAATACGGTGTTGACACGAAGCGATTCGATGACCTTGTCGGAAATCGGGCCGACCAGGGAGTTCGAACGGGTGATCACGCCGCCGGTGACGATGACCTCGACGTCCTTGCTTTCCAGCGCCTGCACCAGTTCCGCCACCGGTATGGAGTTGGTGAGGATGGTGATATTGCTCGCGCGTTGGCTTTCCAGCAGATGCTGGGCGAAGATATATGACGTCGTACCGCCGCCGATGGCGATGACGTCACCGGGCGAGACGTATTTGACAGCTTCCTGCGCGATCGAGTCCTTGAGCCCGATGTCCATCTGCGATTTGACGGAGAACAGAGGTTCGCTCAGCAGAGTGCTCGTAGTCACCGCCCCACCATGGACGCGCTTGAGCAACCCCTTGTCGGCGAGGTCGGCGATATCACGACGCACCGTCATGGCCGAGACGCCGAGCTCCTTGGAAAGGGCGGTGATACGTACAGCGCCTCGGGTGCGAAGCCTGCTTAAGATCAAATGCTGCCGTTGTGACGAAATCATATGAACATTATCGCACAAATACGAGCATCAAACAAACCAGCCTGAGCGTTTCATTCGGTCGTTTTACCAAAATCGAACATTTTAGCAACGATAACCCTATATTCCCACAGCAAATAAAACAAAAATGTTCAAATCGTAAGGATCAAATCCGCCCGAATCTATTGGGTTACGGACGCGCGAAGCCATCAAAACCATATCGGAGGACGGCAAAAGACGATAACGCTATGCAAACAAGAACGCGACAAAACCACGTATTGCAAACTGCGAACAATACACCACAAACGTTCTGGCTTACTGCCCGTCATCTGTCTGAGGCTGGGCCTGCCCCTCGTCGAGATCCTGCTGCTCGACCTGCGGCTGCTCCTCATTCTGCGTTTCGGTCCTCTGGTAGGTACGTCTATACGAATATCCGTTGCCGGAATTGCCCTGACTGCTGGCATCGGCGGAAACGCTGGCACCGCCCATGTACTTCGGGTCCGGGTTGCCGTAGCTGTTGTCGATCGGCGCGTTGATGTCCGCAAGGTACTTGTTCATGAACTCCGTCCACGCCGGGGTGGCGATGTCGGCGCCGTACCAGTAGCCGTGGGAGCGGCCGTTGATGGTCTTACCGGAGAAGGAGACGTTGTATTCCGCGTTGCCCACGGAGACGAAGGTCGCCACCTGGCCCGGAATGAAGCCGGAAGTGAGCATACGCGTCTGCTCGTTGGTGCCGGTCTTGGCGAAGGTCTTGCGTCCGTTGTCGAGCTGAGCCTTCTTGGCCTGGCCGTCGGAACGGATGACGCCTTGGTTCATCGCGTAGGCCGTGGTCTGTGCGATCGCCGGTTCGATGGCCTGATGGCAGTTGGCGCTGGGCACCTTCAAGGACTTGCCCTGTTTGTTGATGACCTTCTTCAGGGCGATCGGCGTGCACTCCACGCCGTTGGCCGCGATGGTGGCATACACGTTGGCCATGGTCAGCGGGGAGGCCGCGACCGTGCCGATGATCAGCGGGCCGGGCCAGTTCTTGGAGGAGAACAACGTGTCCCCGACCGGTGCCTGATGATAGCCCACGGTCTTCGCAGCATCGATGACCGGGCACATCCCGATCTGATCGATCATGGCCGCCTGTGTGGTGTTGTGCGAATGGACAAGGCCGTCGAGCACGGATTCCGAGCCTCCGACACCGCCCTCCGAATTCTTTGGAGACCAGCCGTTGGCAGTGCCGGAATAGCCCGGGCATGCGAAGGAATGTTTGGGATAAAGGCCCTTGGGATGCACGATGTCGGTGATGGACCGGCCTTGCTGCATCCACGCCACCATGTTGATGGGCTTCCACGTCGAACCGACTTCCCAGCCGGCACCGCCCCCGTCTTTCTGATCGACGGCATAGTTGATGGCCGTGCGTGTGGGGTCGCTTTTCGCGGCATCGGTGGGGTCATAAGTGCGGTTGATGCCGAAGCCGAGCACCTCGCCGGTTCCCGGTTTGATGGCGGCTATCGAGACCTCGAAGCCGCTGGGGTCTGCCGGCGGAATCGTGTCGCGCGCGGCCTGCATGGCGTCGGCATTGGCGTGAATGTCCATCGTGGTGTAAATGCTGAGCCCGCCTTCGTTCAGAAGCTTGGTGCGCTCCTTGGCGGTTTTGCCGAACTCCTTGGAGTTGAGAATCTGCTTGGTAGCGTAATCGCAGAAGAACCCCGCATCACCGGCGGCCTGGCAGCCGACCTGTGTGGAGTTGTTCTGCAGGTTCAGCGTGCTGGCTATGGGCTGGGCGCGGAATTTGTCGTGGTCGGACTGCGAGATGAAATGCTGCTGCAGCATCAGATCGAGGACGATGTTGCGCTGTTTCTGCGCTTCGGGCTGGTTCTGGGCCACCGAAGGATCGTACCTCGCCGGGTTTTTGGTGATGGCCGCGATGGTGGCCGCCTGGCCGATGTTGAGGTTGGAGGCGGAGACGTTGAAGTAGCGCTTCGCCGCGGTTTCGACGCCGTACAGGTTGTTGCGCCCGAACTGGGCGATGTTCAAGTATCCCTGCAGAATCTCGGCCTTGCTGTATTGCTTCTCCATCTGCACGGCGATCAGCATCTCGCGTACCTTACGGGCGATGGTGTCTTCCGAAGCGTGGTATTCGGCGATGGGATCGTTCTTTTCCTTCGCCTGGATAAGCAGTACGTTCTTGACATACTGCTGCGTCAGCGATGAACCACCCTGCGTATCGCCGTGCTTGATGAATGTCTGGACGAAGGCTCGAAGCACGCCCTGCATATCCACGCCCGCATGCTCGAAGAAACGGCGGTCCTCACGGGCGACCACGGCCTGCTGCATGGGCTGCGAGACCTGTCGCAACGGGACTACGGTGCGGTTCTGCGCGTAGAAGGAGGCGATGACGGTTTTGCCGTCGGACGCGTAGATGGTGGATTTCTGCGGCAGGCTGGTGACGTCGAAATCGATGTCCTCGGTTTTCAGCGTCGGTGCGACGGTACGGGCCATGCCGTTGAGTCCAAGCACTCCGGGGATGAAGAACATACCACCGACGACGCCACCGGCGATGCAAAGGGTCACATAGGTCAACAGCAAAGCAATCACGCGCCTCACCGTGAGGTTGTTCTTCATTTCAGGCATGGTGTTCATTCTAGGATATCGCCTCTACCGAAACGGCCAATTGCGTAGCCTTATCGCCTATTGCGTACTTCATCCGGGAGAGTCTGGGAGATTGCGGAAAATCGGCCGAACGAACCATAAAAAAATCGCGGCTCGGAGCCATGAGGCAACGAGCCGCGACATATATCTCAGAACTATTACGAAGCGATGATCAATGACGGGAACGACGAATCAGCGCACCGGGCTGGTAGATGATGATGGCGCGGCCTTCACGGGCGATCCATCCGCGATTGGCGAAGTCCATCAGCGCCTTGTTGACCGTCTCACGCGAGGAACCGACCAGCTGGGCCATCTCTTCCTGCGTCAGGTCGTGCGGCACCTTCACGCCGGATTCCACGGGCTCGCCGAAACGCGAAGCCAGATCGAGCAGCGTCTTGGCCAGTCGCGCGGGAACATCCATGAATACAAGGTCGGAAATCTGCTCGTTGTTCGCGCGCATGCGGTTGGCCATCACCTGCAGCATATCCACAGCCACGCGCGGATACTTGTTGAGCCACGCGAAGAGGGTGTCATGCTCGAGCCAGCCAACCTGCGTGCCGTTGTTCATCGCGATGGCCGAAGCCGTGCGAGGGCCGCCGGCGGGATCGAAAACCGGAATCTCTCCCAGAATCTCGCCGCGGGTATGGATGCTCAACAGCTGCACACGATTGTCGCTGGCCTCACGGGTGAGCTTTACTTTCCCGCTTTCCAGCAGATACATGCGCTGATCGGTGGAACCTTCATGAAAGATGTAATCACCCTTCTCGAATTCCGCGCGCTTCATGAATGGCATGAGCTCCTCCGCATTGGCGTGAGAGACATGCTTGAACAATGTCGTTTGCAGAAGTTCATTGTCCGCTTCATTTGCCCCATTCGGACTTGCCACGAGAATGCACCTCCAAAAAAAATATTAACCGTCGTATTACCAGAAACTCATTGCCTTGAAACTGGTCGAACTCAAATCTATCTCAATTGTAGCTCAGTTTGGCATACGTTTCGAGGTAAGAGAAAAGTGTTTCAAATGGAATATTTTTTTGCCGTTTGATAGGTGCAACACGTTTGACGGCCGATTTGACGGATTTATCACTCATCTTTTCCGAAGAGGTTTTGAGCATCCTTCCCATATTCTCCTCGTCGATGTCGTAGGCAAGGGTGACATGGTGCAGCAATGCCCCCGGCCCGCCGCCGACCGGAGGGAAGAGGCGCTGTGCCGCGCCGCCGATCTTGCCCTGTGCCGAAGCGATGTCGTTGGTGCCGCTGAAAAACGCGTCAATGCCGAGATCCCGAAGCGCATCGACCAGCCATTGGTCGCACAAACGGAACGATTCATCGACGGGGAGGCTCGCGACAAACCCCTTGGGCGCATAGAGAGAATAGGTGATGACGTCACCCGGTTTAATGAACATCGCACCACCGCCCGTGCTGCGACGGACGATGTCAAAACCCTCCTGCCGCGCGGCTCGTATGTCCACCTCACGCTCGATGGATTGGAACCTGCCGACCACGACGGCCGGCCCCGCCCAATGCCAAAACCGCAACGTCGCAGCCCTCTGACCGGCAGCCACCTGCCGCGCCCAATCCTCATCCGTCTCCATCTGTTCGACAGGAGTGCGGGTGACGTCATGCACCACCTGCGGGCGCAACGAACTCCAACGCTTTTTACGGATTTGATGAAAAGCGTCGGTATTTGACGTCAATATGTCTGAAACATCGTCAACGCCAACATTTGCACAAATTGAACGGCCCTTTTCGCTTGAAGAACCGTTTTCTTCTTTCCGCAAAGCTCTTTGGTAGGCCTTCGATATCGCGGCGGCGTCGACACCTGCCAGTCCGAGCGACGGATAGCGACGGAATACGTCGTCCAACGGCGAGCCTGCGACAAGGGCTGCTCCGAGATCCGCAAGCATGGCCCGTGCGGCGTCATCGTCGTCGCCCAGGACGAAAAAATCGCCGTCAATCGTACAGGTTACCGGCTTACCGGCCGCGTCCACCACGACATCGACCCCAACCAGCTTGCCACCGGGGGTCTTGTATTCGCCTCGCATCAATCATCACCATATCAAAAGGCGGTGCGAAAACGCCGACAACACGTTCCGCACCGCACCAAAACAACAGATCAACCTCAAGGTTCAGATTCCTCAAACCTTGCCTATGAACGGCTAAAGCGCGCTATTCCAGCAGTTCCATTCCTTTGGCGTCCCTGTGCCAAGGCGAACCGTAGTTTGAACTGAGGATCAGCACGCCTTCGATCAGCCCCCAGATGAAGGCCGCGATGGGACCGAGCCCGAAGAGTATCCAACCGATCAGGGTCAACAGCAGCTGGGCGATGGCCTTGCCATAGAAACCGAGATAGAAATTATGGACGCCCAACCATCCCAGGAAAATGCCCAACAGTCCCGCAGCCATCTTGCTTCTGGGCTGGTAGCCGTAAGGCAGCGGCTCCGGCTGGCCATATTGCGGGGCATAAGGCTGACCTTGCGGGTAGGCGTTCTGGTTCTGCGCAGAATATGGATCGCTGTAGCCACCAGGGGCATAACCGTAATTCGGCTGTCCGTAGTCGGACTGGGCATAACCGGCCTGGCCGTAATTCGGCTGGCTATACGGCGACTGCTGCGGCTGTCCGTAGTTGGGCTGAGCATAATTCGGCTGCTGGCTGGATTGCGAAGCACCGGCCTGGCCGTAGTCGGCCTGGCCATATTGCTCGCTCTGGCCTTGATATTGCCCGTAAGCTCCGCCCTGTTGGCCCTGCGAAACGTTGGAACCTTGCTGATTGTCAGGACCCTGGGGGTTTTGCGCCCCGGGTTGGCCGCCTTGTGGATCTGGTGTATTGTTCATAGTCTTAAGCCTAGCCCAAACGGTCGAAACCATCATGCGAGAACGCTGAAAACCGACTGAAAAATCAAGATGCCGTTATCATTTTCAGACCATTTTCTTTAAAAAAGAATCGGGTGCTCCCACTAGCGAAAAGCACCCGAAACCGATGAATATCAATATATTCTACGAACTTATTATTTAATATATTGTATTATTTTTTACTTTATTTGAGACGTCACAGCCGCGCCAGAATATCCCGTCCGACTTCGGCGGTGGTGCGCGTCTTCTGCGCGTTTTCGGCGATATCGTCCTCAACGACCGTTTCGATACGCGCGGCGGGCTCATCCATGCCAAGGTGACGCAGCAGCATCGCAGTGGAGAGGATGGTCGCGGTCGGGTTGGCGATGCCCTTGCCGGCGATGTCAGGGGCGGAGCCGTGGATCGGCTCGAACATCGAAGGATACTCGTTCGTTGCGTTGATGCAGCCGGACGCCGAATAGCCGACGCCGCCGACCACGCTACCGGCCTCGTCGGTGATAATGTCGCCGAAGAGGTTGTCGGTCAGGATCACGTCGAAGCGGGACGGCTCGGTGACCATGAAGATGGTGGTCGCATCGATGTGCAGGTAATCGTGGCTGACCTCGGGGTATTCCTCGCCCACCTTGTCAACGATGCGCTGCCACATATCGCCGGCGTTGATCAGCACGTTCTTCTTGTGCACCAGCGTGACGTGCTTCTTGCGTTTCATCGCCAGGTCGAAGGCGTAACGCACCACGCGCTCGACGCCGTAGGCCGTGTTGATGGAGACCTCGGTGGCCACCTCGTGGGGCGTACCCTTGCGGATCGCGCCGCCTGCGCCGCAATAGAGGCCTTCGGTGCCTTCGCGCACCACGACGAAATCGATGTCGCCCGGGTTCTTCAACGGGGACTCGACACCTTTGTAGAGCTTGGACGGGCGCAGGTTGACATACTGGTCAAGATCGAAACGCAGTTTCAACAGCAAACCACGTTCAAGTAAGCCGGCCGGTACGTCAAGCCGAGGGTCGCCAATGGCCCCCAACAGAATGGCGTCGGTTTTCTTGATACGCTCGAGGTCCTCGTCAGGCAGCACAGCCCCATCACGCACATAACGCTGGGAGCCGAGGTCGAAGTCCTCATACTCGAAATCGGCCACACCCTGCGTAGCCTTCTCCATGACCTGCTGGGCAGGAGGAATGATTTCCTTGCCAATGCCGTCGCCTGGAATGACGGCGATATGATATGTTTTTTTAGTGCTCATAGCCGCGACGTTAGTACCGAATTCGGCACTGTCCACTATATGGTCCAGCAAATGGACATTCTCTCGAATCATGCCAAGACCATGGTTATGTCTATCTCAAAGCGCATTAATTTTCAATCGCACCGGATCTTGGTTATTCGTCAATTCCCATGGTATGAAGACACCAGGCGTTTTCGTCGCTGACTTCCTGCCACTGCTTGTAGCGCCCGGAAGTCCCACCGTGACCGGCCTCGACCTCGATGCGCGCGATGGCGTCGACGCCCTGCGATTGCAGACGGGCGATCCATTTCAGCGGTTCGACGTAGAGCACACGGGTATCGTTCAGCGAAGTGGTGGCGAAAATCTTCGGGAAACGCTTGGCAGGTTTCCCGCTTTCCTTTTCCGAATCGGTATCCCCCTGCCAATGGCCGAACGGCGCGTTTTCGTACGGGGAATACGACTTCATATAGTCATAGACGGCCTTGTCGTGAAGCGGATCGCCCCACTCGTCCCATTCGGTGACCGTCAGGGGCAGCGACGGGTCGAGAATCGAGGTGAGCGCGTCCACAAACGGCACGTCGGCCTCGATGCCCGCGTAGCATTCCGGAGCCATGTTCGCCACGGCACCCATCAAGAGGCCTCCCGCTGAACCACCATTGGCGACGCTGCGTTTCGGATCGGCAAGTCCGGCCCGCTGCAAGGCTCGGGTGGCATCCACGAAATCATTGAACGTATTACGTTTATGAAGCCTTCTTCCCTGCTCATACCAGGCACGGCCCATCTCGCCGCCGCCACGCACATGCACCACGGCGTAGAGCACGCCACGGTCGAGCATACTCACTCGCGCCACGGAAAAACCGGGGTCGCTGTCGGCCTCGTAGGCCCCGTAACCGGTGATGAACATCGGGCCGGCGGCAGCAGAGGAGAACCGGTGCTCATCGGACTTGTCGCCGGCGGCATCCAGCACATCAATGCCAGTCAAATCCGTGCCCAACGCAGCCATGGCCTTGCATCGATCCGGCCGCCAGACCAAGGAAACCGGCACCAGCTCGCCGTCGCGCACCCGCACCCAGATACGCCGTTCTCGATAGTCCGCCGCGTTGAAGCCGCCGCGCACCTTCGCCCGCTTGAGCAGCCTGCTTTTGCCGGTGGCCACATCGAGTTCACGAAGCTGGCCCGGCTGCGTATAGCTCGAGAACGAATAGCGCAGGCGCGGCACGTCATAAGAAGGGTTGCCGCCGGCACCGATGGAGTACAGGCATTCATTGCCGCCTTCCACGTCCGGCCGCAACTCGCGGAAACACCACGAACGGTGCGCCAGAAAGTCCTGCAGAGCCTCGTCTTTGGGCATCACCGCGATGTGCGGAAGACTGTCTTTGCGATAACTCAGCACCACAAAATTGCGATACATGGCGATGCCTTCGATACCAAGCCCGCGAGCGCCTTGCAATATGGACGGGTTCACTATATTCCAATAAGGAGTATCCACACGCTTGCCGGAAGCCCCGGGTTCCACAAGGTTGCCGCGTTCGCAGCCATACGGCGACCCTTGGGCCACGACCACTCCCTCACCGAGCTGATATGGCGGCTCGTGCAACTTCAGATCGAGCACATCCACTTCGAAATTCGGGTTGTTTGCGTTGTGATAGACCAGTGCCAGCGGGATATCGGTCCCGCCAACGCCCGCGCCTTCGAAGCTGGCGAAACTGACATCGTATTCGACGCCTTCCTGCCGCGGGATGAACGCCCGGAACTCGCCTTCGGGGTCGCTGACCGGCAGCATCAGCACCTCGCTGGTGGTCTTGGACGAGCAGCCGATGACCATGTTGCGTTCGTCGAAGCTCAGCCCGACGCCGATCCAGAAGTGTTCGTCGGATTCGCGGAACACCTCAACGTCATCATCGACAGGCGTGCCGACCCGGTGCCGGCAAACCGCATATGGCCGCCAGGATTGGTCGAGCATCGTGTAGAACACCCACTTGCCGTCGGGTGTGAAGCAGGCCTCGGCAATACTCTTGAAAATTTCGGGCAGCTCGTGGCCGTCCTCGAGGCTGCGGATGCGGTAATCATAGCGTTCGCTGCCTGCGGTGTCGGTGCCGTAGAGCAGCCAACGGCCGTCGCGGGTCAGGTCAAGCCCGCCCAGACGGAAGAAATCATGGCCTTTCGCCTCGACGTTCGGATCGAAAACGACCTGCTCCCCGGGATTCGCCCCCGGAGCGTCGCTGGCTTTGATTTGCGGCGGATCCCAATCATCCGGCCCTGCGATCGGCAGGCGGCACTGCACTCCGTATTGTTTGCCTTCCTGGGTGCGCACGAAATACCAATAGCCATCCATCCGCGTCGGCACGGACATGTCCGTCTCGTCGACCCGTGACTTGAGCTCTTCGAACAGGCGGCGTTTCAGTCCGTCGAAACCGGCCGTGCGGGCCTGGTAATATTCGTTTTCCTCACGCACAAAGCGTTGCAATTCCGGTGAATTCTTGTCGCGCATCCACTCGTAGGGGTCAATGAACGTATCGCCGTGAACGCTACGCGCGTGCGGTCTGCACAAGGCTTGCGGAACAGCGGGGGTATCGGCGTGCCGCGTCGAGGCCGCCATGTTCGTTTCATCAGTCATAAGCATCAAGCCTATAACTCATCGAACGAACGGCAAAATCTAGCGGATGCCCAATATCTGGCGCAAGTACGGCAGCATCGTCTTCATGATGTTGGCCCCTGTGGTGCCGATGAAAACGGGAACGTCGGTAACCGGCATCGGCTGTGTAGCCGTGAATCCCGCGATTTGCTCCAACGCCGAAGACTCGCTCGGGCTCAACTCGCGGATGGCGATGGCCAGCACCCTGCCGGGATGGCGTCGTGCGATTGTGGCGTAGGTCATCGGGTCCTTCTGCCCGTCGTCACCGATGAGGATGAATTTCATATCCGGAAAATCCTCCATCAGCTGCTCGGCGAACTGAAGCTTGTGCTCGACTCCGGAGGGAACGAAGGTCTTGGGCCGCGGGTCGAGGTCGCGCAACAGCAACGGACCGGCCGGATAGCCCTGCTCGGCGATGAAATTGCGAATTGAACTTTCGATGTTCCACGGCGAGGTCGACAGATAGAAGAACGGCGCATCCGGCATCATGTCGGCCAGCCGCGTGAACAGCGCGCTCATTCCCGGCACGGTGCTGCGTTTCGCGGGGTTGATCAAGAACAGATTATAGGCCGCTTTCATCGGGCTTGGGGCCTGAGTGACCATGATGGTATCGTCGACATCGGTGATGATGCCTACTTTTGTGCCGGAAGGCACCACAAAAAGCTCCGAAGTGACTTTTTTGCGGCCGGCGACCTCATAGGAGACCACATGAACGCCCGGGGTGTTGCCGCGCTCGGCCACCAGATCAAGATATCCGGAACTGTCGGAAACGGCGTATACCGAGCTTGTTTTCCGGGAGGAATCGTATCGGTCGTATATCTCGGAAACCCCGACCTGCACCTGATTGACCGGCACACCGTCGATTTCGATCTTGACGCGCACCTTGGCTGCCGGCACCGCAAACATGCCTCGGATACCACGTATCAGCTTGCCGGAACGCGCGCCGCCCGGCGCCATCACCGTCCTGCAGACGAGCCTGGCATAATCGTCGGTGCCATAGCCGGCATAGGGCTCGACCTTCGGATACCAACCCCACCTGCGCACCAGACTGGTCGAAAATCGCGTCCACACGCCGAAACCTTCGGTGATGATCTTTCGGCTGCCCTGGATCCAAGGCTCGCCGAACCGACGCGGCGAGGCACCGATGGTCTTCGCGGAATCAAACGATGTGGAAGCTCGGTGCACCTCGATCGGCACTGTGGGCATTTCACCGGCTTGTACCGGGTCGACGTGCTGTGTGACGCGTTTGCGTACCATTCGTTTCCGTTCGTTCGCGCTGGATGTATTTACTGTATCGATGAAATCACTCGGTTATCAATTTACCACGAAACAATATTAATTATCAATTATGAAATATCAGTGATCGATTATCCCGCGTTTCCGGCCGATTACTCCGCACGACGGACCATGGCGACGTACTGGTCCGCATCAATCAACTCCGGCTCGTCGTCATCCATTTCGATTTTCAGAATCCAGCCTTCGCCGTACGGGTCGTTGGTGATGACCTGAGGATCGTCGGAAACGGCCTGGTTGACGTATTTGATGGTGCCTTCGACCGGCGAGATGAGGTTTTGCACGGTTTTCGCGCTTTCCATTTCCACAATTTCGTCGCCGGCACGCACCGGGGTGTCCGCCTCGGGCAGATCGACATAGACGATTTCACCCATCTGCGAGGCCGCGTATTCGGTCAGTCCGATGACAGCGAGACCGTCGACATCCTCGACCCATACGTGATCGGCGGAATATTGCAGGTGATCGGGCACGTCCAAGGAGACGGCTTTGGAAGCCCCACTGGCCATCGCAGAATCAGAGGTATCGGCCTTGCCGGCCTCTTCGGTCTCGTCAAAATCATTGATACTGTTTTCGCTCATACTGCCAGACTACAGCATCAATCACTTTCCGTTTTTGCATTTCGCGAAACCCGTCGTTTTGCGCTGTAGCCTTCAATCAAAGTTCAAGATTTTGCAGCCATCCTGGCAGTCGTCGAATGCAGACAATACCCGAATACAGCCGGATGCCCTTAAATTGATTAAACGCTCCGCTTGCCGAAACAAACAGAGCGCCTAACCATTGGAAATCGGACGGACCCGCGTTTACCGCACCGGACCGCCAGGCTGAGCACCCACGACCTGGACCAGCGTGCCCTGCGGGCAGTTGTCGAAGATCCACTTGGCATCCGAGATGTTCATGTTGACGCAGCCGTGCGAACCGTGGCCGGCCGGGTCACCCGTGCCGATGCCCGTAGGATTCCAAGGGGCGCCATGGAAGCCCTGCCCGCCGTTGAAGTAGCTGACCCACTGCACGTTGGGAGTGACGTAGCCCGGCCCGCGCATGGTCTGCACGGTGTAGCGCACGTTGATGACGTAGTTGCCCAGGCTGGTCTCATGGCCCGGTTTACCCGTGCATACGGGGAAGGACTGCACCTGCTGGTCGTCCTTGTAGATGGTCGCCGTCTGCGTGGAGCGATCGACGACGATGCGCATTTCGGACTTGGTCTGCTTGACATCGAATTTGGTGATGTCCGCCGCCGCCTGGATGGTGGCCGGCTGACCGCTGGTCATGGCGTTGTAGACCTGATCGGCCACAGCACCGCCGTCCTTGACCTTGACGCCGTCGACGCCTTTGGACATGGTCACGAGCACGTTGCCCGAGCCGTCGACGATGTCCTGCTGGCTGACCATGTCCTGGTTGAGCTGCTTGGGCATCTCGGTGTTCATGTAATTGACGATCGCGTTCTTGTCGATGTCGAGTTTGATGGATCCCTTCTCCAAATCGGCGTCAGGCTTGATCCACGCAGCGAGCTGCGAGACCGGCACTTCGAACTTGCCGGCATCGCCGTTGCCGATGACGATCTTGTTGGCAAGGATCTTGTTGGCGGACTCCGCGGCACTCTGGGCCGTGGCCTGCGTGATGGGGGTGTCGATGGTCTTGTAGGAAATCTTGACGGACTCGGTCTGCCCCGGGTCGGCGATCAGGGTATTGACGGAATTCTTGACACCGCTCATTTCCGGCGAGCGCCCGCCATGCCCCGCATTGGCCACGAAGGCGTTGGAGTTGGCGTCGAAGACGACGCTGGAAGGCACGGCCTTGTCGTGGTCCTTGACAAACGTGTTGGTCAGGTACGTGTCAATCGGCAGATCGGTGACATTCGCGGCAAGCTTGACGTCGGCCTTCTGGAAGGGAACGACGCGACCCGCGCCCTCGCCCTTGGCCGCCAGCAGGTCCTGCACCGTCCTGTCGGTGTCGACCTTCACGCCCAGGTCCTTGAAAGAAGCGGAGGCTTTCTTGCCTTGTCCGTCGGCGATGATGACCTTCGAGTTGTTCACCTGCTGGTCAACGGTCTTTTCCAGCTGGGCTGCGTTCTGACCGGCCACGGCCACGTTACCGAGACGGACTCCCGGAGCTGCCTTATCCTTGTAATACCAACGTGCACCGAAGAACGATGCCACCACAGCAATGACCAGCACCGCAAGAACCACGGCGGCGATGATGATCGCCAGACGGTGCTTCCCCTGCTTCTTGGGTTGCACACGAGCCTCGATACCCAGCGCGGCGATATCAGCTTGACTCATTTCGCTCGTCAAGGCCTCAGGCTCGTTACCGTAGTTGTTCACGTTGTTCATTACTTCCTCCACATACCCCTTCTCAGCGTACTGAAGTACAAGATTATCCCAGAGATATGACGTCCCGGTATTGCGCAAAGCGCGAAACGAAGCCACTCGCCATATCGCGAAAACAAAACGTCTCAACAGATAGCCGAAAGACGTCTCAATATTGAAAATAGTGAATGTGAGGGGAACAACCAATTTCGGCACTACAATTCCCGCCCGTACCACTCCTCGATCATGTAGCGGGCGACGGTCACCTTGCCTGGAGCCGCCATCGTGCCTTGGGCCAGCGCTTCGGTGAATTCGTCTCTGGTCAGGAAACGGGCGTCGAGCGTCTCACATCCGTCCACCTTGACATCCGTGCCAAGGGCCCTCGCCTTGAATGCGACCATCAGCGAACCCGGGAAAGGCCACGGCTGGGAACCCAGATACCTCACCTCGCCGAGCGCAAGCCCCGTTTCCTCGGCGGCCTCGCGCCTGGCGGCATGCTCAAGACTTTCTCCGGCCTCGACGAACCCCGCGCATACCGAATAGTGCGATGGATCTTTCCACGCCTTGTTATGCTGCAACAGCAAACGATCGTGTCCGTCGACAATGGAGACGATGACAGCCGGCTCGATACGGGCGAACAGCAGGGACTCGTGAGCCTTGCAGTCGGCGTTGCCGCATTGCTGGGCCCATCCCGCCATTGCAGGACGAACCGGGCAACCACAGCACGGGCAATATCTCTGGTTGTCGTGCCAGCGGCTCAGCGCAACCGCGGTGGTGGCCTCACCTGCTTCACGGGCCGAGGCATGCGGGGCGAAGCCCATCAACGATACCCAGTCGAAACGCTGCAAGGCGCGCCCGAGCACTTGGGTTTGCACGGCACCGCCACCGCCTTTCTGTGCAAATCCTGAAACGTCGAGGGCGACGACCGCCTGAGGGTGTTCGCTGCCAACTCCATAGCTACCGAGGAATATCGGGATGATACCGGTTTCTTCACAATCACCAAGCTTGTCGCCAAGCTCACGCAATACGTATTGGCCCGGCACCGTAGCCAGACGCATCTTCGTGGTTTCGAAATCAACCCGTGCCGCTTGCCCGTCGGGAACGGCCACAAGCCCGTCACGCACGAAGATGACGGTGGTCGAGGGACGCGAGAGCACATCGGCAATCAGACTGGGGTCGCTTCTGCGTTCGGCCTGGTAATCGATATCGCCCTGCGCGAGCGGCAAGAAGGGCAGCATCTGCGTCAACGCCAGCGATGAGAACGAAGCAGCCATGTCAACCTCTTTTATCAATGCTTCAAACCCTGCAATCCGTCATCGACACGTACGTAACGCCTCTTACGAAAAGATTTCGGGGCGGTCAGACAAATTCGATGATTTATTATTTGGTATTCATTATCTTACGATAATTCACGATGCCTGTACCCGTTCAACCAGGTCAAGCAAGGCGTTGGCAACGGCGTCGGGATGTTCGACGGCGCTGAAGTGGCCGCAATCCGGGATCGCGGTGAACGCGACGGAAGTGGAGGTCATGGCGTCGGCAATCGGACGCATCTTATCGGGCGGGCTCGAAGGATCGTTCTGTCCACAGACCACCGCGGCCGGAACGGCAATATGCGACAGCTGGTCGGTAGTGTCGATGCGTCCGGCGGCCATGCGCTCGCGCCAGGCAAGCCCTTCCGGCCGCTGGTCACGTATCCAGCCGGCCAGCAGCTCCTCAAAACGCGGGCTGCGCTTGATGCTCGAATCGCCTGCTTGCGGACGAGCGAAATGCATCACCGGATCCACGGTGTTGTCTTCCTCGCAGGTTTTGGCGACGTTCAGACGGTTCGCACGAGCCTGAGGACTGTCCGCAAAGGTGGTGGTGTCGCACAGGGCAAGCCCGGCAACAGACCCGGGAAACAGCCGCTGAATATCCATCGCCAGGTAGCCGCCCATCGAAAGGCCTACCCAAACGGCCTTTTCATAGCCGGCAACATGCAGCATCGAAACGTAGGCTTCGGCCACTTTGTCCATCGCCTCGGCGTAAGCGCCGTCATCGGCGAGCGCTCCGCTGGCTTGCGCATCAGGTATCGAGGCGTCGCCGGCACCAGGCGTATCCGGCGCCCAGATCGGGAACGGCTCCACCCCACGCTCGCCGCCCAACCGAATCAGACTTGCCGCACAATCGTCCCACATCCGTGCATCCACGGGGAATGCATGCAACAGAATCAGCGGTATGCCTTTGCCGGAACGATAGACCTTATTATCAATACGAATATTCATGCCACTCTTTTCTGCCCGGCACCCGACATCATGGTCATCATCGTCAATCGATTTTCAACCATGCAATATCTTGTATGCCAAATCAACGAATGAAGACTGCGGAAACGCGATACCATACACCCGTTTCACAGCCCGAAGTCTCAGCCGAAACACTTACGCGCCGACGCCGGCCCACGATAGCGCGCGACGCACGATCTGGCCGTGCCCGCCTGACATCTGGGCGATGAACGTATCGAGCTGTTTGCCCTCGACATCGCACCATTCCACGTCCAGCGCGGGGTCGAGCGGCTTGCAATCACCGGAAATCTGAATCACATAGCACAGCGCGATGGCATGCTGGCGCGGATCGTAGAACTCGGAAATACCCGGGGTCGGGAAGAATTCGGCCACGGTAAAAGGCTGAAGGCTCGCGGGCAGGATCGGCAGGGCAAGATCGCCCAGATCCTTGGCGATATTGCGTGCGATGGCCTCGCGGATGGTCTCGTGAAAAAGAATGCGGCCGGTGATCAGCGTGCGTTCGACGGAACCGCTGTCACGCACGCGCAACAGGGAACCGACCTGCGAAATCCGCCCCATGTCGTCGGTGCGCACAGGAACCACCTCGGCGTAGACGATGGGCAGTTTGGCACGGGCTTCGTCGATATCGTGCGGCGAAAGCCATCCCGGAGGATTGCCATTGCTGCCGCCGCGTACAAAATCCTCGGGCGTGATGCCATCGAATTCGCCACGATGCCGCCCCGCATCGAAATCACCCTCGTCGGGCACTTCATCATTCAAGACTGCCATGGCTCCATTATCGTGTGTCAGGCTGACGAATGCGCAAATCGAACCGCCGTTTCGTCACTGGCGTAGCTTTGTTGGGGTTTACTGCGAGACTGGATAATACATCGCGCGTAAGGCAAACGACCACACAACGATGCAACGCACAAGCGGAAGGAGCCATATCATGGCAACGCAGACTTTGACGGCAAAGAACTTTGAAGAGACCATCACCAACAACGACTTGGTGTTCGTTGATTTCTGGGCCACCTGGTGCGGCCCGTGCAAGGCGTTCGGTCCGGTCTACGAGAAGGCCAGCGAGGCCAACACCGACATCGTCTTCGGCAAGGTCGACATCGACCAGAACCAGGAGCTTGCCACAGCGGCCGAGATCCAGGCCGTCCCCACGCTGATGATCGCCAAGAAAGGCCAGATCATCTTCAAGCAGGCCGGGGCCCTTCGCGCCTCCGACCTGGACGAGGTCATCAAGCAGGCCCGCGCCCTTGACGTCGATGCTGAGCAAGGCGCCAACGCCTGAATCTAGACGAGCTGCTCAGGCCGGTCAATTCGATCGGACTTCACAGAATTTTCGAATGATCTTCGCATAATTTCACGTAATGAGGTATGCCGTTAGCCGGCAATGTTCGGCTAACGGCATATCGGTCATAAAGCGACAAAATAACGGCGTTTCAGGGCAAAGCGCCATTTATTTATGAATAATTGCTATATTTTGACCATTTATAAAACGATTTTTCGTGCCACCGCGTTATAATTATGATTGTTTTGTGATGTAGTGATGTATCTGCCAAGGCGGATTAAGTAAGTTGCGGCGTTGCATCTCGCACGCTAGGGACGTGCGAAAAGAGTTGAGAGGAAAACCGAACGGCACCTCGTTTATTCGATGTGCCAGAAACTGTAGGACTACCTAGGAGCATTAACAGCATATGGCTAACCACCGTAAGCAAACCAAGACCTTGAGGTCGCTGAGCAAACGCCAGTGGACGAAGATCGCGGCCGGCGCACTAGCGGTTGTGGCATTGATAGGCGGCAGCGCTGTCGTCATCCATTCGCATAATGCAAGTCAGGATTCCCTCAACCGAATCACTTCATATTCCGCTACAGACACTAATGCACTTGGCGTCTCCCGCGGCGCAGACCGCGAGGACCTTCGCGGCGGCAAGGCCGGAGACACCTACGTCACCGTCAGGATCAACGGCAAGAACCGCGCCGTGGTCGGCTCCCATTTCACTAACGTCAAGTCCGTGCTCGACCAGGGCGACATCACCCTCGAGACCGGCGACGTTGTCACCCCAAGCCTGAAGACCAAGGTCAACGAATCAACCGTCATCACCATTGAGCGCGCCGACGCGAATCTTGAAACCTCGGATGCACCCATCGGTTTCAACGTCGTGACCAAGGAGACCTCCGACTTGCCCAAGGGCCAGCAAAAAGTGGAATCCGAGGGCCAGGAAGGCGTCATGGAGACCACAAGCCTGGTCACCAAGGCCGGCAAGAAGACCATCTCCTCCAACGTATTCACTTCATTTGTAAAGCAGGCCCCGGTCGACAAGATCATCCTCGTCGGCACCGGCTCTAATACTTCTGTGTCCAGCGCGGCCGCCAACATCGGTTCCACTGTTCCTGTCGGCGAGATGCAGCAGTGGGCACACGATTACCTGCTCTCTACGGGCGGGTCGGAAGCGGACTTCACCGCCACCGTCTACATCATCAGCCACGAATCCGGCTGGCGCGTCAACGCGCAGAATCCTTCCGGCGCCTATGGCCTGCCCCAGGCATTGCCCGGCAGCAAGATGGTGAGCGCCGGCGCGGACTGGGCCACCAACTATCAGACACAGCTCAAGTGGTTCTGGGGCTACTGCGCTAAGTACGGCGGCGTGCAAGGTGCCTATGCTCATTGGCTGACGGCTCACAGCTACTAAATTCAACGTAGCGTAAATCTTCGAATTGAGGCTTCCGGTTACACACCGGGAGCCTCAATTTGTATTTGTCTAAAGCCCCTACTCGTTCTGTAAGCGCACACTCGTGAGTTATTGAAAATCCTCGCCGGTTTGTCAATATTTGTTGATGGATATAAACGGACTCAAAGGATTCAGGGGCTCCCTGCTTTGTCGCGACAACAACACGCAGATTCAACATGTATATCAATCTGGCGATAACCATTCCATCAAAAAGGCTGCCACCATGCGCGAAGCACAGCGGCAGCCTTTCAATCAGGTGGAAAAGACTCAGTCCTTACGGAAGCCCTTTGGGTTCTTGGTCTGCCAGTTCAGCGAAGAAGCGGCCATCTCGTCGATGCCGAGCTCAGCCTTCCAGCCCAACTCGCGCTCGGCCTTGGAGGAATCCGCATAGCAGGCCGCGATATCGCCGGGGCGACGGGGCTTGATAACGTACGGAATCTTATGGCCGGCGGCCTTTTCATAGGCCTTGATGACCTCGAGTACCGAGTAGCCGTGGCCGGTGCCGAGGTTGTAGGTATAGACGCCGGGCTTGTTGATGTGGTCGATCACCGCGACATGCCCGCGGGCGAGATCGACGACGTGGATGTAGTCGCGCACGCCGGTGCCATCAGGGGTCGGGTAATCGTTGCCGTAGACCTGGACCTCCTTGAGCTCGCCCAGCGCCACCTTGGCGATGTACGGGGTGAGGTTGGCGGGAATGCCCTTCGGATCCTCGCCGAGCAAGCCAGACTCGTGCGCGCCGACCGGGTTGAAGTAACGCAGCAGCACGATGGTCCATGAATCGTCGGCGACATGGACGTCGCGCAGAATCTGCTCTTGGAAGAGCTTGGAGGTGCCATAGGGGTTGGTGGTGCCGCCGACGGGACTCTCCTCGGTAAGCGGCAAGTGCTCGGCCGCGCCGTAGACGGTGGCGGACGAAGAGAAGATGAACTTCTTGACGTTGTGGTCGCGCATGGCCTTCAGGAGCACCATGGTGCCGGTGAGGTTGTTGTCGTAGTATTCGATCGGCTTGGCGACGGACTCGCCCACGGCCTTGAGGCCGGCGAAGTGGATGACCCAGTCGACGTCGTTCTCTTCGAAGATGCGGTTCATCAGCTCCTCATCGCGCACATCGCCGTCGTAGCGCTTCACGGTCTTGCCGGTGATGGTCTTGACGCGATCAAGCGCCTCCGGCACCGAATTGACGTAATTGTCGATGCTGATGACGTCATAGCCCTTGTTCAGCAGTTCGATATCAGTATGAGTGCCGATATATCCGGCTCCTCCGGTAACCAACACAGTTGTCATTGTATGCTCCTTGCATCGTGTTGCAACCTAACAAAACTTAACATTAGCACACATATAGTACACAGGTTTTGTGACTATTTGCAACATTTTGACTGCTTGCATATTGTCGACTCGGACGCAAATGCCGTCCAACATCCAATAATGCTAGCATCTTGGACAGAACAAACGCAAATGCCAACAGCCGATACGAAACCGGCCCAAACTTGGCCGGCAAAACGAAAATTGCCTTCACCGACGTTTCAACCGGAAAGCCTTGCCGCAAGCCAGAAAAGCCATACCTTTCACTTGCCGTTCATCGCCATGAGCTGATCGATCGTCACAAACTCATAGCCCTGCCCCTTGAGCCCGTCGATGATTCCAGGAAGCGCCGCGATGTCCTCGCTCCGGTCGCCGCCACCGTCATGCATCAAAATCACCGCGCCGTTGTACGCTTTCGACAGCGCGGCGTTGGCGATCGCCGGAGCCCCGGGCTTCTTCCAATCCTCCGTGTCGACGGTCCATATCACGTTATAATCGATCAGATCGCTGGTCTGCAGCCACTGATTGGGGCCGAAATTGCCGTACGGCGCACGCAGCATCTTGGTGGTCACTCCGGAAGCCGCCTTGATATTGGCCAGACCTTGGGTGATGTTGTCACGCAACTGGTCGGGATTGAGCTTGAACATGTCGGGATGCGAATAGCTGTGGCTGGCGACCTGATGCCCCTCGGCCACCATGCGCTGCTCGAATTGCGGCCACGCTGCGGCTCCGTTGCCCACATCGAAGAACGTGGCCTTGACGCCTTTCTCTTTCAGGATGTCAAGGATCGGTCCGCTGTATTGGCTGGGGCCATCGTCAAACGTCAAAGCGACGACCTTGTGCGTTACGGGCTTGGGCGAGAACGTATCGACGATGACGTTCTTCGGCTCCTTGACCACGCCCTTGTCCACTTGTTCACCGGAAATCTTGCCGATCCACACTTCCTTGACACCCTGCTTGCCCCTTTGCACAAGCTTTTGGATGACGCCGTGGCCGTTGACGCTGACGCCAAACGGAACCATTGTACGTCGGACATCGTGCTGTTCGGTCAGATTCTTGCCGTCTTTTACGGTTATTTTCGCGTTTTCGGGCAGCTTGACCTTGTTGAGGTCTATGGGCGCGTTGGTTCCGTATGCTGCGGAACCTTTATTGCTCGTCGTTGCGCTTTTTGCAGAACCGGCTGCCCCGGCATCCTTGGCTGCATCGGCATCCCCGATTCCCTTGCCATTGAGCGTATACCTTACCGGACCGCCGCCGTCCCTCTTGAGCACCTTGCCCGAGACGGAAAGCAGCTTGCCGGGTTTGGCGCCGAAATCATCATGATCAGCCGCTAACTTGCCGAGCGATGTATTGGCGCTCACCCGCTGCTCGGCACCGTTGACGCTCACCGTGATAGGGCGAAATTGGTTGTAGCCCCACATGCCCACACCCGTCAACGCGAGCACGACGACCAGCACAAGAAGGATGATCAACAAGATGCGCGCCAACTTGGCTCCCCTGCGCACTTTGGTCGTCTTGATCGACAGTTCCTCGATGGGCGCTTCTTCGACGGGCCTTTCTTCGGGCGGCGTAGCTGGTTCACAAGAAGGTTTCGCAACGGGTTTGGCGGACGTCACCTCTTGACCTGGCTCTAGCGGATAGCCATCTTCTTCATGACCATCGGCATTGTTGGAATCATGACCATCGCTGCTATCGTCGGCTTCGGCAGCAACATCTCCATCAGCAGCATCAGGATTCACGACGTTACCGGCCGCACCATCCGTACTATCCGCATCGTCGACGTTACCCGCAGCGTTGTCCGCGTCCTTTGTATGATCCGCATGGCTTCCGCTGCCATTATCGGCTTCGGCTTTATGACTGGCTTTGTCTTTATTCTTTGCGCCTGTTTCCTGAACGGCTTCGTTCTTATTCTTGCCATTAGCATGGCCACCAGTTTTCGTTTTGTTCTCGGGTGCTTTATCATCCCTGGAGGCAGATTTGCCATTAATCTTTTCTTTGTCGCTGGCATCAGACTTATTTTTTACTGCTTCGTCATGGCCGGCAACGTTTTTGGCACCGTGGGATTCATCGCGAGCAGGATTGGCTTTGATATTGCGCGCGACGGCGGCCTTGCCCGATACAGGCTTCCTGCGCTTATTCCTCCTGCGTGCCATTGTTCCCTTCCATCTGCCGGCGCGAATCTCCTCGCCAACTCAACGTCATTCAACGCCTAAGCAAGACACTACACAATCAGCTGGAAATGGGAAAACCTTGAGAAGATTCCAGACGCGATCAATTGAGCGAAATAAACAATACCCTCGTTCCCCGCACATAATTACTCATGTTTGGTAAAATCATTGGCCTTGTTTCTTGTACTTGGCCTCGGTGGCGGCCTTGGCGGGCCTCCACCAGCTCTCGTTGTCGGTGTACCACTGGATGGTCTCTTTGAGGCCTTCGGCGAAGTCGGTGTGCTTCGGCTTCCAACCCAGCTCGGTCATCAGCTTGGTCGGATCGATCGCGTAGCGGCGGTCGTGGCCCGGGCGGTCGCGCACCCAGTCGAACGCGTCCTCGCTCTGGCCCATGACGCGCAGGATGTCGTGCAGCACGTCGAGGTTGTTGCGTTCGCCGTCGGCGCCGATCAGGTAGGTCTCGCCGATTCTGCCCTTGGTCAGGATGGTCCATACGGCGCTGGAATGGTCCTCGGTGTGGATCCAGTCGCGCACGTTGAGGCCGTTGCCGTAGAGCTTCGGACGGATACCGTCAAGAATGTTGGTGACCTGGCGCGGGATGAACTTCTCGACATGCTGGTACGGGCCGTAGTTGTTGGAGCAGTTCGAGATCGTGGTCCGCAGGCCGTAGGTGCGGTGCCAGGCGCGGACCATCATGTCGGCGCTGGCCTTGGAGGAGGAATACGGGCTGGACGGACGGTACGGGGACTCCGGAGTGAAGCGGTGCGGGTCGTCGAGCGCGAGGTCGCCGTAGACCTCGTCGGTGCTGATCTGATGGTAGCGCACGTCGTACTTGCGCGCGGCCTCGAGCAGGCGGTAGGTGCCCACGATGTTGGACTGAATGAACGGCTCAGGGTCGATGATGGAGTTGTCGTTGTGCGACTCGGCCGCATAGTGCACGATGGCGTCGTGGCCGGGAACAATCCTGTCGAGCAGCTCGGCGTCACACACGTTGCCGTGCACGAACTCGACCTGGTCTTCGGGCAGGCCTTTGATGTTCTCGATGTTGCCGGCGTAGGTCAGCGCGTCGAGCACGGTGACATGGGTCTCCGGGTGGTTCTTCGCCACGTAATGTACGAAGTTGGAACCGATGAAACCGCAGCCACCGGTGACGATGATGTTCTTAGGCGCAAATAACGTTGCAACCATCACACAAACCGAACCTTTCGAACGCAAGCATATCCTCCAACCGAGTTTACTTGGATAATAAGTAAAGGAAGAACGATGAAAGCGTAATTCCATCGACGATACCGCCTTGCGCGATACAGCTTTTCAGGTCAGTTTCCGTCACCCAACGCATGTGCGAAAGTTCCCAATCAAGCCCAGACTGTGAGACCTGCGAGCATGAATGAATTTCACCGTCGTTTGTTTTCATGGGAACTTTAGCCAAAGCTTCCCGACGCTGTTTGTCATCGGAAAATTCAATGTGGCAGTCACCGCAATATTGTCACGTAAAACGCCGGTATCGGCATGGATGATCTGCAAAACCTGAACCTGCCCGATTTTGGCGGCAATCCCGGTCTCTTCATGTAGCTCGCGCACGGAAGTCTCCTCAACCGTTTCACCGGGTTCACCCATTCCACGTGGAAATTCCCATTCCCACTTTCCCACCGAAGCCCGCCAGTGACGCGCGACGAGATAACAATCCTCAATGCCAGAGCCTTCCGCAGCCTTCAGCACCACGATGCATACCGCCCCAGGCCGATCATCCTTGACCGAAGTGAAATGAAGCGTCATCTTCTCTCCGGTCCGCTTGGCCACCGCGTCCACCGCCGTCACAGTGAAATCCGCTCCGCCCTGCTCGCGAAAAACCTGACGCTCATTGCTCAACTCAAGCGGTATCTCGCCATCAACTACGTTGAACACTTTGGGAACAGAACCCGCCATCACGCCACATCCTTTTCAGCACTGCCTTACAAATCGCCAAGTTTCTTCGCCTATTATCGCATACCAAATCGTCTACACCCAGCCCGCATATTCCCGCTAGTCATCGATAAGAACCGTACTTCCGCTGGTATGTACGTCCTTGAGCCAATGATAGACGTCGATGACATTTGGAATAACCGATATCACCCATGAAAGGATGACCATCATCAGCAACGGCATGAAATTATCAGGAATAAGACGATCCAGACCCACCGAAACAGCCGCGATGATGGCAGCAATAATGGTATTGTGCAGCAACGATTTCGCTTCCGCGCCAAAAGTACTTTCCGTTCCTGCTCTCATCACACAGTAGCCGACATTGCGCGTGTTGCGCTTGGAACCGTTGATCTGCCAACGCCGTATGGCACTACGGGATTCATAACAAAATATCTCGAACCTGCTGTGCGGCATTTGCCTGAGCGTATCCGTTATCGGCCCGGAAAGAGTGTGGAACCGAATGCGACGAATCTTGTCCTTGGACTTCCGGAGGGCGTCGATAAAGCAATTATCTACATAGATCCTGCCCGCAAGAACATCGTTTTGGCCTTCGTTACCATGGTCGAGATGGAAAAGCCTCTTGATTTTATGCTTCACCTCAGAAGGTTTTGGTTCTTGCTTTTGCCGGTTCAGCACGTTTCCCACTGAGTTTGAGTTTTTTCCTGACCGTTTGAATCATCGCCATTACTGACATAAATCAGGTTGCCAAATCCCCTTTCGTCGGGATCCGTTTTTTCGGAACGCCAGGAATCAACCCAGATTTTAAACATACTCTCGTCAACTTTTTCAGGAGAGCGTGGGAAGTCGGAGGCATCCACGCCATCAACGATTTCGTCATTGAGGCTTGCACCCACATGTTCTGCGAGGCTCTTCTGATATATGTATTCATACCAACCTTCCAATCTCTCGCGTTCATTGATAGGAGAGTCGGGATAGTTGATACGTTTAAAGAGCTCCAATGCATCGCTGCGCCCTTTTATAGGCTCGGCAAGCACATTATTCACCGCCATCAGCGAGCGCTCGGAAGGATCAGCCGCGTTGATTTCTTCAACAATCGTTTTGACATCTTGCGGTTCTCTCCTAGCGTTCCAATCCACCGAGCCTCTGGCAGAACTTCCTTGCAAAACAAAGCCGGAAACCATGCCTTCGGTAGTTTTCGCCACATCCCGAAATTCTTCGTCAGACAAAGCGCCATTCTGCTTGTGATATATGATCTCTCCGCGTTTTTCGGCATCAAGCCATTCCTGCCAGCGTCTCGCCAAAAACTCGGACCACTGCAACGCCGCGCCGCGCGAAGAGAGGACATCCAATTCTTTCTGCGGTATCCCGCACCGAGACAGCTCGTCGAAACACTGCCGATACAGCGCTTCCATAAGCACCCCAGCCAATGCTCGCCCAATGCCTGTTCCCCGGATTGCGCTGGTTCAGGTTCAAAAGCCTTCAGCCTGTGCTCTTCCCGATGCGACAAATCCTCAAATGCCATTGATTCGAGATGGGTACCCCGACCCAGGAAAGCCCGTTCCAGCTTGTCAATCCCAAGCAATCTGCCATCCAATGTACAGTAGGTTTTCTTGTTGATCTTCTGCCGGTCTTTGTCGAGAATAAACGAAATCAGGTTCTTTTCAAGCGTGTCCTCCCAACCGGAAACCACAAGCTTCGCGCCATCCTTATACGAAGTCCCGAGAATGCCGTTGACCGCCTTCGGCCCCAACGCCACAAAGAACACCCCATCGAACAGATCAGCGACCGTCACGACAATCTTCGGAGCATACAGATACGCGGTGCGGATGATGCCGGCAAAGCAAGAGGCGAACTGCGGGTACGTATTAAGAAGACTCTCACAATTGTTTTTCACGTCTGATTGCACCCACAGACCGTCAGCGAGTGACGGAGCTCGGCTTGATTTTTTGGCTTTCGGCACCCCATTGGCCGAAATCTTAAGATCCTCGGCAATCCGCATCCACTGCTTCAGCTGCTCCATGGAATCGAAATTCGCAACCATCGTCGTTTGCTCAGATTTATTCATATTGCCAAGTCTAGAAGAAATCAAGTAAGTTTAAACACCACAGGGTGAATGGAAACTTAGACAAGCTTTTACTGTAACCTCGGTGTTCATTTCTTGAATACATGATAATATAATTGAACATCGCGGTATTTGGAAGAAAGCGGGATCCGGTGCTCTCGAAGAAACAATTCTTAACCCTCACGTACTTGCAGGCGCATCCTGACGCACAGCAACGTCTTATCGCTGAATCGACCGGACTTTCGTTGGGCAGCGTGAATGCAGCTATGAGCGAGCTTGCCGACAAAGGTTATATTAGAGAATCTTGTATCACGCCTGCGGGGACCAAAGCTCTCGCTCCTTACAAAGTAGATAACGCCATCATTTTGGCAGCAGGCCTATCTTCCAGATTCGCCCCGATTTCGTACGAAAAGCCGAAAGGTCTTTTGAAAGTCCGCGGTGAGATTCTCATCGAGCGGCAGATCAAGCAGTTGCAGGCAGCTGGCATCCAAGACATCACCGTCGTTGTGGGCTACAAGAAGGAGTTCTTTTTCTATCTTGAGCAGAAGTTCGGCGTATCCATTGTGGTCAACGATGAATATGCGACACGCAACAACAATGGGTCGCTGTGGCAGGTACGAGATCGACTGGCCAACTCGTACATCTGCTCGTCGGACGACTACTTCACCGAAAACCCGTTCGAGCCATACGTATGGAAGGCCTACTATGCCGCACAATATTCGAAAGGCCCCACCAAGGAATGGTGCATGACTACAGGAGCTCACGGACGTATTACTTCGGTCACGGTAGGCGGCAGCAACTCATGGTTCATGCTCGGCCATGTGTACTTCGACCGGGCCTTCTCGAAAAAGTTCCGGACCATTCTTGAAGCCGAATATAACTTGCCGGAAACCCGTGACAAACTCTGGGAATCTCTCTATATTGAGCACATCAAAGAACTCGACATGGAGATACGCCCTTATAAGGAGGGCGTCATCAATGAATTTGATTCGCTGGACGAGGTACGAGCCTTCGACCCGCATTTCCTGCAGAACGTCGACACGAGCATATTTGACAACATTACGAGCGTGCTGCACTGCGACAAGGACGAAATCCATGACGTCTACCCACTCAAACAGGGCCTAACCAACCTGTCATGCCACTTCTCCACCGGCAGCGGCCAGTATGTGTATCGACATCCGGGAGCAGGCACGAAGCTGCTGATTGACCGTCACGCCGAAGTGGATGCGCTTGAAGCCGCCAAAGAGCTTGGCCTCGACCCCACGTACATTTATGAAGATCCCCAACGCGGCTGGAAGATCTCAAAGTTCATCGACCATGCGCGCAACCTCGACGCCCACAATCCCGACCAAGTGGCACATGCGATGCAGATGGCACGTTCACTGCACGAAAGCGGCGCGAGTGTCAAACGCCGGTTCGATTTCTTTGAGGAGGCACGACGTTACGAACAGATTCTGCGACGAAAAGGACCCATCGATATCCCCGGCTTCGAGGAAATGGCCACAAAAGTGGCACGACTCGAAGAGTATGTCCGCGCTGATAAGGCACCGACCTGTCTGTGCCACAACGACTTCTTCTCCCGCAACTTCCTTGTCGACCAGAACGGTTCCTATTCGCTCATCGACTGGGAATACGCCGGTATGAGCGACTACGCCAACGACTACGGCACCTTCTGCGTGTGCTGCCAGCTCGACGAAAACGAGGCCGACGCTGCCCTGGACGCCTACTTCGGCCGGACCCCGACTCCTGCCGAGCGGCGCCACAACTATGCACATATCGAGCTGGCCGGCTGGTGCTGGTACCTGTGGTCGCTGGTCAAGCAGGCCGAAGGCGATTTCGTGGACGAATGGCTTTACATCTACTACCGTTACGCAACCACCTATCTCGACCGCACGCTGGCGCTGTACGAAGACAAAGACAAGGACGAGTCTTGAAATTCGGTGTATTCAGCGGGCTTTTATGGGGACTCGACACCGTTGTTCTCGGTATCGCGCTCACTATGTTTCCGTTTTCCGACTCCAGCCAAGCGGCATCGGTGGCAGCAATCGCGAGCGCCTTTCTTCACGACGCATTGTGCGCCGTATGGCTCGTGGTCTATATGGGCATCCGCAAGCGTCTAAGTGCCACCCTTAAAGCGCTCAAGACGCGCAGCGGGTTAGTGGTGATGGCTGGCGCTCTACTTGGAGGGCCCATCGGGATGACCGGCTATCTCATCGCCATCAACAACATCGGGGCGGGCTATACCGCTATCATCACTGCCTCCTATCCCGCACTCGGCGCCCTGCTCTCCTACTTCTTTCTCAAGGAACGAATGAGAAAAGGACAGGTAGGCGCGCTTCTGCTTGCCCTCACCGGCGTGATGACTGTTGGCTTCATCTCCTCAGGCGACTCAAAACTGACGAATCCCGCACTCGGGCTCATCGGCGCACTGCTCGCCGTCGCTGGATGGGGATCCGAAGCCGTGCTCTGCGCCTGGGGCATGCATGCGCGACGATGCCGTCGACAACGACACCGCCCTGCAGATCAGAGAGACCACATCGGCCCTTGCCTACGCCGTAATCGCCCTGCCTATTTTCGGTGCATGGGAATTCACCGCACACGCGATACCACATTTCTCGACGGCAGTCATTCTCCTGGCGGCGCTCGCAGGAACTGCATCATATCTCTGTTATTACAAAGGTATCGAGACCATCGGAGCCGCACGAGCGATGGCTCTCAACATCTCATACTCCGCATGGGCCATAATCTTCGGATTCCTCCTGCAAGGCACCACGCCAAACCTAGCGACCATACTGCTCTGCTTGCTCATCCTTGCCGGCACGATTCTAGCAGCCTCGGATTGGAATGAGTTGTTTTATGATGGCAAAAGGCAAGTCCGATAAATCTGCCGATAACTGATGGAGATTGACAGTTAAGAACATAATTGCCTTCTATTACAAAAATTGTGGAGTACGAACGAAAAGTTGGAAGGTTTTCCATACCTCCAAATCCCACAAGCGCAAAAGACAAATTATAACCAACCCTTTTAGTCAAAACGCAATTAAGCCGTAAAAGTAATACATATCAAATAATCCAAATAGCATTGCTGTAATGCCAATATTTGCATTGCAAGTAAATTTTACATTGACGATTTGCTGATGAAAGGTGTGGGATCATGAACCAAACAGAACAGCAGGTGCTTGTTGTCGGTGTTTCCTCATCGGCTCTTTTTGATTTGCATAAAGAGCAGCGAATCTTTAAGAGAAAAGGCCAACACGCTTATGATGCATACCAAGACAAGTATGTTGATGAGCCTCTTAAGCCTAGTCGTGCATTTAAGTTTGTGACCGCTTTGCTCAGTCTAAATAAATATCTGAAGAAAAATAAAATTGAGGTAGTGGTTTTTCCAAGAACAGTGTCGAGTCTTCTTCGCGCGTTAACGCGAGCATTAGGAAATACAACCTGAATATCAGAAAAGCGAGTTTTACTACGGATGATCCCGTGTATCCGTATATGGAAGCCTATAAGATGTTGCTTTCCCCGACAACGGATAAAGCTGAAGTTTCAAAGGCAAGACGTGTAGGTTTGCCGGTCGGTTTGGCGTTACCTTATCAAGGAGACACGGAAAGGGATTCAGGACAGATTAGGATCGCATTCGATTTTGACGGGATTCTCGCAGGCATTGGACTAAAACGAATTTACGCAATCCAAGGTGAATTAGTTTATGACGATTCTGAACAAAAAACATCTACAAACCAATCGAGCCTGGTCCGTTGCTTCCATTTTTGAAGAGAATCGATGAAATCCAAAAAGAATTAGCTTAATCTGGCAATTCCAAGGTTACTCGATTGATGAGGATAGAGATAGTGACGGCAAGAACTAATCCTGCTATTGAGCGCATGGCAAGAACATTGGGACACTATGGGGTTCATGTTGATGAGTCACATTGTCTTGGCGACAATAGCAAAATCGATATGTTGAATGGGATTAATCCGACTGTGTTTTTGATGACACGTTGCATATAACCTAGGCGATATGAAAACCAAAAAGAATCTGGATGTTTGGGTTCCATGGCCGCAGACAGCTACCAATGAATTGGATAGTGAGCAAAAGACGGTTTCCGAAAAGCCCTCATCCGAGAACTCGCAGTCTCGGTCAACTGGAGGCTATCAGCCATTTCTGTTTCCTGATATGCAGCCAGATGTCGTCGGTGATCGCGAATAATTACGTTCGACACCGGCCAGTACGTCTGACAACACAACAGCCAAAGACCACACTCGCCCCTCGGCTACATGAGCTCGACCTAGTTCGCTATACAAAACAGTTCAGCTAACTGACGACAATCCACGTTCAACAGCTCCTCAATCCTTTTGGAGACCAGTTTGTCGAGCCCGGTCTCGAAATTGGCCTGGTCGAACTGTACGATCTGATTATCGGGCATGGCACCCACCTGCTTCCCAATCGAATTGTTCTTTCTCGGCGATTGAAAATCCTACACAGGAAAGGGTGTCACGCCCACCTCAAATCCCAAAACCCAATTTGCGCAAAACTCCGGACACTACCGCGGCACCATCGAGAACACGGGCGGCGCAGGCCGAGGACCCTCTTCAGATTTGATACACTGACGGACACGGGGTGTCTCCCGAACGATCCGATACCTCTGACAACATCGAATCCTACCCGAGGCGCCCACACTCACCTATACCAAATGCACAAGAACCATATTTATATACATTTTCAACGTAGACTATCCATTAGAGAACAATACTTCTGCGCAAAAGTGGAATAAGTAAAGTTAGATGTGTAGAGTGCTGTATTTTGATCTGATACTTCCTTTCGCTCTTTCGGAGATAAATGCTGAATCTGGGTTATAGCTGTGCTTAATTCTTCAGCAGTATCAAAATAGAAAATTCCTGGTGCAGAAAATTGTTTAAAATATTTGTTACCACCTGTGGTGGTTATAGCAGCAAGTTGGCCAAGTGCAAGTACTTCTAGCAGAATCAAATCAAATCAAAGTAGGTTTCGCGATTAGGTAAGATGAAAACATCTGCTGCCGCTATTATGGAATACGGATCGTTTGTCCATCCTGCTTCAACCCAATGTTGCTGGTTAGGTCGGTAAAGGGGGCCCTCTTTACCGGCAACGAGCATCCAGTAGTTATTATTTTTTTTGAGTAAAGGAACAGTAGCCTGAACAAGCGCATCGTAGCCCTTTATTGAGTTGTGTCGACCTATATAACACATAAGAAAAGCCTCATCAGGAATACCGTAGCGCTTACGAATTACAGAGCGCGACTCACGTATTACAGGCGAACAAATACCGGTGGGCAGATAGCGTATCTTCGAGCTATCTCGTATCTGGGCATATTCGTTCCATGTATGAAAGTAGGGCTCTTCTGCTTCTGCACAAGGAAAGATAATAGTATCTGCGCGTTTAAAAGCGTATTCGTCGATAATAGCAAGTCGTTTAAGCTCCTGGGCATGTCGCTGGACATCATGTAAATCTAAAGAATCAAGGAGTTCTTTATGTGCTGCACAAGGAGAATGAGAAGTCAAAATGACATTACCTTTGTAAGCTTCCAATGCGTTTCGATAAGTATAAAGGTCGAGTGTTGAATGGAAATGAATTGAACGGTACTGTGTATAATCCACTGGCGCGGGTTTTGAAACTTGCGGTAGATTTATACATTTGTAAAGCCTCCTTAAATCTTTAAGGCGCTTGGGAACGACTCTTCGTAAGGTTTTATTCTTTTTGAAGTGGACACCTTCTGCAGGTAAGAACTCATATTCATGAGCACCAATTTCGTCGAGTCCTCTTTTGAGATTACTCAAATAGCCAGCAGGCCCGCCAATTGGAAGCACTTCGTTTATAGGAAAATGAATAAGACGTTTCACGATTGTAATCCTTACTTCACTAGCTGTTTAAATCGTCAAAGGGGTAATTGAAAACCAACATGCAACATGCCCAGATGCTATAAAGTATAGGTAGCGTCTGATAGCTTGCGCAAATTGGATTTGGGTGGTGCAGTGGAAAACTTGGACATTGATTAGGGAGGGTTGATCGGTGTCGAGGTATTCGGATGAGTTTAAAGAGCGGGTTCGTGCGTTCGTGTGTGCGGGCCATTCGCCGGCGGAGGCGTGCCAGGAATCCCCGGCCCGTGCGTAGCGACGGTGTATTCGTGGATGGGCTACCGGCCCGATCAGGAGGTGCATGTCTCGGCGGTGAGTGTAAGCGCGGCGGGCGTGGCCCGCCGGTTCTGCCCGTCGTTGCGGACGCGGCTGTCGATCGTGAAACCTCATGTGGCTGGTGGCGAGCGAGTCGCCGACGCTGGGCGGACCCTTCATCAGGGCCTCATTGACGCCCTTCTCGCGCCGCTGGCAGCGGTCAATGACCTGCGAGTCGAAGAACGACCCTCAGCTTCGGCACCCCTGACAGTCATATCGCCGGCCTTCACCGTCAGACCTCGCTCGTATCGTTTCGACGCCGTGAGCCCGCCGGCCTCCATGTTGAGCATTGCGTTCAAGAGCTCCTCGGCCCTCTCGACGACCAGCCTGTCGAGCTCGGTCTCAAAGCTGGCATGGTCGAACCGTAGTATTGCATTGGGCATGGCACCCACCTGCTTTTCAAACGATGGACAATGTCAACGATTGAAAATCGTACATAGGCAAGGGCGTCATGCCCTATTCAAATTCCAAAACCCATTTGCGCAAAACCCGGACCCTACCAGGTCTCTAAGAAGCAGTAAACTTCAGAAAAGTAAGTCACTAACGGCGGCTGGGTGTATGTCTTTCGTACACCAACATTCGGGACGCTACCCAAAGAGACGCAAAAGAACAAACCGCCAGGGAGGTAGATAGGTGCAAAAGGCGTACAAACTTCTTTCGAAGAATTTAGGTTTGATTGCGCTTAGCGAATTTGTTCCTAGGGCGCTTTCGTTCTTTTTAACGCCGCTTTATACCAGCATCCTATCCACGGCAGATTATGGTATCTCTGATTTAATCTCCACAACGGTCATGCTGCTTGTGCCTATTGCAACTCTTGATATTGAGCAAGCGGTTATGCGCTTTGCGCTCGATAAGGAGTACGACAATCGCGATGTGCTTAGTATTGGTGTCCAAACTTTGCTCATTGGTACAGGCGTGGTAGCTCTTCTTGCTTTTGGGGTGGCGCAGTTCGGCATTCCAGGATGGAGAAATGAGTATCTTTTCTTCGTGGTACTTATGTTTTTTTGCAGGGTGGATTTGAAACTTTATCGCTTTTTGCCAGAGGAATCGATGAAGTTAAATCGATAGCTGTCGCAAGTATTGTCAATGCAAGTGTTACATTGCTTTGCAATATATTGTTCTTGGTTAAATTTAAATGGGGACTAATTGGCTATCTCTGGGCAAATTCAATAGGATCTTTTTTAGCGGTCGTATGGCTTTTTATAGAAGCACATCTCTGGAGATATATAAAGATACGGATAAACACTAAGATAAGAAAAGAAATGTATCTTTATAGCTTTCCCTTGGTTTTTGGGGAATTTCTTGGTGGGCAAATAACGCTTCTGACCGTTATATACTGACTGCCCTCTGTGGTGTTGCTGTCAGCGGTCTCTATGCGATAGCCTATAAAATTCCGAGTATTTTGTCTGCTTTCGGAAGTGTTTTTTCACGTGCATGGTCGATATCTGCGATCGTTGAGTATGACTCAGAGGACAGCAAAGGCTTTTTTGGCAATACGTTTTCTCTCATGAATTTCGTTATGGTTCTCATTTGTTCAATGATTTTGATTTGCAATATTCCATTGGCGAAAATCCTTTATGCAAAGGATTTTTTCGAGGCATGGCACTACACACCTTTTATTCTTTTCTCGGTCCTGCTTGACACAATGACTGAATTTATTGGAGGCGTTTTTACTGCTACACGAGATACAAAGGCAATCTCATATACGACCATTATAGGAGCAGTAGTAAATGTTGGCCTGAGTTTTCTATTGATTCCAATAATGGGGGCGTTAGGCGCGGCCGTGGCGACATTGATTGGATATAGTATTGTATATGGTACACGTCTTATCCTAGTTCGCAAATATATCCATATGAAAGTTTCAACAAAAAGAATTGCTACTTCATATATACTCTTACTCGTTCAACTTCTAGTTTCTGAACTGGGTCTTGTATCCATTCCTATTCAAATTTTAATATTTGTAGTTCTTGTCGTAGTTCAGTGGCCTGAAGCAAAGAAAGTTACAAATCTTTTCAAAAAAGTTTACAGAAAGCTCTTTTAGACTGCCTTTGATGTAACCAACTCTGGATGGGGGGAGCCCGAGGTCGGCGATGACGTGTCAGTGTAGCGCGGCGGGATCGACCGGCTGCGGCTGGAGAACGCGGTCTTGAGGGAGGCGATGCGGGTTTAAAAGCCGACGCCTCCGGGTCGAGGCCCCGAGGCGATGAGCAACCGGGAGAAGACGCAGGTCGTCGAGGAGCTGAGGGGTGAATACGGCTTGGGGCGGCTGCTTGCCATGCTGGGGCTGAGACGCAGCACGTATTATTACGAGCGGGCCGTGGTCGCCGCCGGCGACAAATACGATGAGCTGAGAGGCCGGATCCGCGGCCTGTTCGAGTCGGGCGGCCGGATCTGGGGGCGTCGTCCACCTGCCGCATGCTGCGGGTGGACGACGCCGAGCCTTTGGTCGTTTCGGAGAAGGTCGTGCTGTGGATCATGAGCGAGGAGAAGCTCGTCCTCGGCCAAACGCCGCAGGCGGCACAGCTCATACGAGGGCGAGATCACCGAGGCGCCGGGCAACCTTGTGAACAGAGACTTCCACGCTGAGGCGCCGAACGCGCTGTGGCTGAACCGACGTGACCGAGTTCAGGCTCGACGGGGTGCAAGACGACCTGTCGCCGGTCATCGACTGCTACGACGGCAAGGTCGTCTCCTGGACGCTCTCACGGCATCCGGGCCAGACGACGGCGAACACCATGTTCGAGAAGGCGATAGCCACGCTCCGGGAGTGAGCGGCCGGTGAGCCACTCGGACCGGGACTGCCATTACCGTTGGCCGGCATGGATCGCGATCTGCGACGCGGGCGGCCTGACACGTTCGATGAGTACGAAGGGATGCAGTCCGGAAAACAGCGCGATGGAGGGGTTCTTCGGCAGGCCCAGGAACGAGTTCTATTACCACCATGGCTGGAAAGGAATCACCTACGAGGAGTTCGAGAAGAGGCTGGACACCTACATGATCTGCTACAACGAGACCCGCATCAAGAAATCACTGAGTTAGCTCAGCCCGGTACAATACAGGAAAAGCCAGGGACTGGCCGCATAGCCAGTCCAAGAAAACGTCCGCATCCCCACTCAGCTTCATTTTTATATAATATACGGATATTTTTGAATGGTTATCACCCATCAATCCTTACTCGATAATCATCATTTTCTTTTTGAATCAATCACATATGAGAATATACCGTGTCAAGCCAAAGGCGTATATGTATATTTAGTGTTAGTTGCTGTTTTATTTTGAATAAAAGGTAATTTCTGAATGAGCAATCCTGAACGTGTGTTAGTTATATCATCCGCTCTAAATCGCGGTGGTGCGGAAACTATGGCAATGAATTATTTGCGACATTTTGACCGAGAAAAATTCAATATGATTTTTTAATAAGTAGCCGAAATGCAGGTAAAGGAGTATATGACCAAGAAGCGCTTTCTTTGGGCGCGAAAATTTTTCATCTCCCTTCTATGCGTTACCCAAGCTTTACCAAAGTTTTTCATCACTTCCTTCGGCATCATCCAGAATATAGAGTTATCCATTCCAATATTGATGAAAGAAGTTGTATTCCACTACGTATCGCTAAAGAAGAAGGAGTACCCATAAGAATTGCGCATGCGCACAGCACTAAGGTTACCAAAGATATCCTCGTTCCAATTCGATCTTATTATCGGCATAGAGTGCCCCAATATGCAACTCATTATTTTGCTTGCGGCGAGGAAGCAGGTAGGTGGCTTTTTGGCAATAAAGCCGTAGAATCTGGAAAAGTCATGATTGTCAGAAATGCTATAGATTTGAATTCATACGATTATTCGATATCCAAAAGAGAGACACAACGACATAATCTTGGCGTTAAAGATAATCAACTAGTAATTGGAACCGTTGGAAGACTAGAAACAGTTAAGAATCAAGAATTCCTAATTCGCGTTTTTAAAGAAATTACATTACGATATCCTAATAGTCTTCTTTACATTGTAGGAGAAGGTAGTCTGCATGAACAACTAATTCGTTTAGCAGAGAAACTTCAACTTACAGAAAATGTATGTTTCACGGGATCAGTCGCAGATGATTGGAATTATATGATGGCAATGGATGCTTTTATACTTCCATCTTTGTATGAGGGATTCCCGATGGCATTAGCTGAAGCCCAAATTACAGGCTTACCTTGTTACGCTTCCAGTAATATACCTGAAGAAAGTGATATCACGGGCAACCTTTCCTTTGTTTCCCTTAACGAATCTCCAAGTACTTGGGCTGATAAAGTTCTAAAAGGAATAGGCAATTTTCATCGATGCAATCAATCAGCAGCCGCTCAAAAGGCTCAATTAGATATTGAAATCGAAGCAAAAAAACTGCAAGAATTTTATATTAATGAATTAGGAAAGTTGTGAATTGAGGATGCGTGGAAAACTCGGATATGGCTCTACGCGCTCCGGCGAGGTTAACTATCAAAACACCCCAAGCAGCATGGCAAAAAATGTGCTCAGAATAGGCTTTGGAATGTTCTGCTACGACGTGAGAGCTGTTCGGACTTATCGTGAATAGATTCAATTTTATATCAGTTGACTAAGACTGCATTCAAAGATGATTTTGGTCACATATCAGGTAGGCTAATTCCTAATTTTAATCATAGTTAGTCACCTCTAACACCAAGAGATCTAATGTTGTTTTGCTTTACCCAGTTCTTTAAAAAACAAATGTCATTTCATCAAAAGTAGCCATTTTCGAAGACCAGGCACAGTAGACAAAATCCATGTCGACAAGACAGAGCCGGCATAAGACAAAATGAAAACAATAAAGAAAAGCAAATACCCTTTACCTAAGCTGGCACTTGGACCAGTCAACCAGCGAACACAGATAGCTAATATCCATGTATGAATCATATACATGCCAAACGAAAATCGAGAAATCGGAGTAAACAGTGTAATGAATTTTCGTGCATACTTTCCCTCAAACTTACAGAACCGGTACATAAGCACAAAGAAGAAAGTTGCACATCCAACCACCAAAATATTAGAATAGAAATAAGGATCTTGCAGATGTCGTTGCCGTGCAAGCAAGCGGAAAGCCAAAAGAAGCACAAGGCAAACGATAAAACTTAGTAAACACACAAGTGATGACAATCTCTTACGAATAAAGCCACTAAAACGCTTGAGAACAAAACCTATTATCAGATAAAGCATCCACACGGAATCACACCAACAGCTTGAACCGAAAATATTCATCTGCAGGACACTTACAATTCCATCTCTTCCGGTAAAGAGCATATGTACATTCTCAACTGTAGGAATTATGGTACCCGCTAAAAGTAAACAACCAATAAGGATATAAAGATAATTTCGTTTGCCTGACCGCAACAGATAATTTAACAGCACTGAAACAAGTGGAATACCTATATAAAGACAGAAAATCATCGGTAAAAACCAAAACGGTCCATCTGGAACCTGCATGAATAGGGCGATCTTCAATGAATACTTAAACGAAAAAGGAGATCTGGACAATCGAGCCAAGACATACCAAATAGCATTCCACACCTCAAGGCACACAAACATCGGCAACAAATTCCGCTTCAAAAACTTCTGTAAATATTGGGCATCATACTGTCTATCAAGCATGAGATAACCAGTAAGAATTACAAAAAGTGGGACACCAAAAGAACCAAACGTCTGGAAAACTGACACGTGGGCATCTGGTACGGTTATCGTCGCCGCATGCACAATTACCACCAATGATATTGCAACAAACCTTATGAAATCGAGGGCTACATCTCTTTTTTTTATTTGTTACCATATTTGCTCTTTTATCGGCTTTGACCAAGGTTTCTATTCTCATAATGTAATTGTTTCATCTTATTGCGAAGATTCGACCAGCAACGAAGGCTTTCGAACGACCTGGTACAGCATTCCTGCAATCAGAGATCAGACACTATAAGTAAAAATCCCTACGAAACGAGATATAATAGAATACCGTACAAATTGCAGTCTACAATAATTTTAACGTTTGTAGCTTCCTCCTTTTTTGATGTATCTTCTTTTATGCAAAAAGTTAAGATTCACGAGGAGAAATAAAAAATTATTTAATCGAACGAATATTGGTAATCAGGTGTGGGAGAATACTCGTCACAATAATCCTCAAACGTTGTGAAGTTGAAGCATAGTTATCGGAAAAAGCCAAGATAGAATTACTTTTAAGGAATGACAACGCCTCATCATAAAGGCTCTTTACCGACTGGTCAACACTTTGAACTTTACTGATCATTTCAAGTAGCCTACAATATTCCAAAGAACAGCGAAATGCAATTGCAGATTGTTGTTTCGGATATCGCTTTTGTGCCTGGAACCAAACTTCACGAATTGACTTATCGTAATCAACAAGTGAACTCATGCTGGGCGTAGAACTGATTGAAGAACTCCGTTTACGATATCCATAGTAATCCCCTGTAAGCAACGAAACATTTCGCGAATCAGCAAGAAGCCTCCATGTAGTCGGAAGATCCTCAAAGTTCTGACCTTCTGGGAATAAATGAGATTTCCATAAATCTGCAGTTGCTATTTTCCCCCAAGCAGCAGTACTCGCTTTTTTTTTTTTCAGAGAACAACTCAACAACCGCTTCTTCAGGTTTGACAGACTCTACTTGATCCCGTTCATCAGCTATAAAATCACTTTCATTCGTAAAAGTTGTTCCCTTACAAATTGCAACATCGCTATGACAAGAAACAGCTGCCTTCAAAAGATGCTCAACAAAGTGAGGTGTAACAAACATCATCGCTGTCAACATAAAGAATCCAATCACCTTTGCAAGCCGAAGTGCCTGTATTCCGAGCACCAGACAAACCTTTATTCATTTGGTGTATAACTTTTAATCGAGAATCTTGATGCTGTAAATCATCGCAAATTTTCCCAGATGAGTCAGTGGAGCCATCATCTACTAAAACTATTTCCAAATTCTTGTAAGTCTGAGAAACAACGCTGTGCACACACGCCATAACATAATGTTCCACGTTATAAACTGGAATTACAATGCTGACTAATGGATTTGTCTGTTCTCGCATCACTTTCCTAATCTCAATTGACTATTTGATTACTAGATTATAAGTGGCCACGGATTCTCAGACACTTATGAATAGTTACAGATAATATTCAGCAATTTATAACAGTCTTTAAACTTCGGGTCTGATGTAGATTCAATACCTATAATCCTCGATTTCGCAGAGAGCCATTCATGGGACGACAGGTTAAAACATTCGCGCTATCGCTGACTCGTAACTTTGATACCGAAAATATGCAAAGCGTAACACAAATCCTCATTTATGCACTTTTGAGGTTTCAAGCTTATGCTTGCCCCAAGAAGGGTTCAAAACAATCTTTGAGTCATTTGGTATGGAATAACAAAATGCAAGGATTACTGCAAATAAAGGATTATTGTCTATTACAACAACCAAAAACATACCTATTATTATAACTGAATATGCTGTCCAACCCCATTTTTTCTCGCTTAACCCTATGACAATCAATCGCAATAGAGGAAGTAAATAGAGAATTAAAAGCAGTAATCCTCCTTGAGCCGCTACTGAGATCAAACCACTGGTCTGTCCATTACCACCACCAAAGTTAACAAAAGATTCTTTATAATTCCCGATGCCGTGCCCCCATATAGGACTATTTAAAAACGATTTTAGACCTGTCGAAAAATCGCTGAAATGAGTATTAAGAGAAATAACATTTCTTTTATGCTTTACAATTAAATAACTTAGAACAGGGAAGAGTAATATAAGAAAGCCAAAAACGCATAAAATTATAACATTCATTTTTTTATTTTTTTTTTGCGAATTCTTTGGCCCGAAGATGAAAACAGAATCCAGCAAACCCAAATCAAAGGCAATAGAATAAACCCAAATGTGGAGAAGGTTAGCAAAGAACTTAAGCTAAAAATAAAGGCAGAAAACCAGTTAGGGCGTAATTTAAGTAATAGCTCCGATGCTAAGGCCGTCAAAAAAACGAAATTCGCCAAAGGACCTTCAACAAAAAACAAAGTGAATCTATATAACTGAATATTTTTCAGATTGGCCTCCTGCAGCGGAAATACCAATCCAAAATAACCATCACCAGAGTTTAGAGAACCCCATATATAAGTCACATGAATAGAAGGGAATATCTTTCCAAAAACCTCTGATAAAGACCAGATGACTAAGCCTAGAACACATAACCAAGTCAGAAATACTCTAAACTCTTCAAGAAAGTTATCAACTAAATAATCAAAACCAATTTTTTTAAAAATTGCAAGGTATAAAGGTAATAGAATCACCAATATTACGATTTTCTGTAAAACATATGCAAAAGAATTTATATTTAAAAAATATACAAGCCCTATACAAAGTAAAGAAAGTAAAGCAACAATAATAGGTTGCTGCATGTATGTTTTTATTGATTTTTTTGAGAATGAAAATAGCCAGATACCCGCACAAGCAATAAGTAGAATCTGGAGAAACATCGAAGATTTTTGCGAATGCTTGAAATAAACACTATAGGAACACAGGACCAATACGGCTATATTGACATATTCGATAATTTTATGAAATATAAATGACTTTTTATCTTGACTTATCTGATTAGCATCAGATCGTCTTTTGACAGATAAATAGTTGGTCATTAACAATATCTCCAATTACTCTAACTAAAGGCAATCTTTCTTTTTATAATTGAAAGCTTCCTCAGATATTCAACCTTCATTAATAATGTACTCTTCAGAAAAACATTTTAAATTTGCTGAATTGCAAAATAGCTTAACTTCGAAAGATATTGTCAAAAAACTTATACTATGTTTCTCCGAAAAATCTAAAAACGTCAAAATTAAAAACTCTCCGTATACTTTTTATCTGAAATTTTCGAAATTAGGAAGCCGCCGCCCTTTTTGAACCAATCTACCGGCTCGGGGCTCACGGTGGGAAGCTCCGTATATGCGTAACCCTGCGTTTTCAGCCACACGTCAAGCAGGCGCTCGCTCACCCGGCCCGGGTAACGCGCGTTGAACGCGTCGTATCGCCCCGGATCGATACGACGGGTCAGTTCGTCAAGAATCGGGAAAAGCCAGGAACAATATTCGTCAAGCCGACGTCGACTCATCACGAACATATTGAATATGTGGGCGCTTTTGCCGGCCATCACCTCATCGAAGGCAGGAACGTACTCCGGAAGTCTTTCGGCCAGCAATTTCCGAGTCTCATCGAACTGTTCGGCATGGAAGGTATGCGCATAATGGGAATAGACGCTCTCGATATAGTAATTGCGCTTCTTAGGAAGAATAATCTCGATGTTCGACCCGTCTTTAGCCTTCCTGTTTAAAGCCGTCTCAACATCCTCTCGCTTTGCAATCCTGTCGAACCTATTTTTGGCAAATAAACGCTTCATCGTGTTCGTAGTAGCAAAATGGCGACGATAATGTACCAAGCCTTTATAATCCGCTTCACAATTTTTCCAAAGCCAGTATAAAGCGGTGACCTCAGAGTATGAAGCGTTGAGATCAGAAATGTTGTCCCCTGTGTTATCGGTAACGAATTGCTTGCCCAAATCCACTTCTGGATGTAAGGAAGCCCCTACATGCATGGGCAGATACATATCGTCGCTAGGCATGCGATACGGTTTGTGGGCCGCTACCACGATGCAGATATCCTCACTCATCTCTGATTACTCGTCTCACTTTCTACATTCCGTCGAAGCGTTGTTCTTTAAAAGGTCTTTCCATTAGTAGTTCACTCCATTAGTAGTTCACTTTAGTAACACCAGGATCTTCCCAGCCCATCGGGCTTTGATCCATTTGCAAATCCGAAACCGTCTTTGGCGAAGTCGTGACATCGAAGGAGAAAGTAACAGACTGGCCAGGGGCGACTTGAACGACACCTGCGTAAAGCGATGTCCCGTTCAATGTTTTTTGCTGCATCCTCTCTGCATAACCAGTTACTGAAAGATTGCTGATGGACCCGCCAGCTGGGGCATAAATCAGAGTCTTTTCAACGCCGTTTCCGCGCGGTACTCCGCCCATGCCTCTGATGTAGTCAGGAACGGATTGCAACTCTGTCTGGGTCATAGTATTGGTCATCGTGTAATCCACATGATAGGTACGAGCTCCAGTAGAATTTGAACTCGTCCTGGTAATCTTTGAAGTCTTATGAATGTACCAATCCATTTTCGACGCATTTTGCTCATTGGAATAAACACCGACGGTTGGCTTGGTTTCATCATTGGGGGTATGAGCTGTAAGCTCTGATGATTGGAATTCAGATTCAATATTTGAATCGAATGCATACATCGAGAGGTGACGACCGGTGGCCATCTGCCCGGACACAGTCATAAGTCCCATCATCTTGCTGACATTCATATTGGCAAACAAGGAATCAGTTCCCTTGGTAGCAACCTGTCCAAAGTACGAATCCTGTTGTGCTGGGGAGTATTCCTTGTATATAGTGTTCAACAAGAATTGAGCCGTATTATCACCGGTTAATACACGTCCATCATCAAGGGTGACGTTTCCACTCATCCGAATCATGGCTTGCAAATAAACAGGATCTATGGTGATTACACCATCAATCGGCTGTTTTGCACCCCACGGCGTACGCTTCCAAACAGAATTCACATTTTCGGCAAGCCGTTGCGTATCCGGGCAAGAAGCCAGATCCTGCATCATCAAAGATTGATGCATAGGGCCCCACTCTTTAAACAAGGCTTTTTCGCTTGATGTCACCTTGGCCATCCCGTAAGGAACATATTCAGTATTAGGCCTGAACGCACCTACCGTAATCTTGCCATTATTAGTAGTCAGCACACCCACCGAACCAATCAAACCACCGGAAGAGCGGGCTTCTGAAGTCGTCATTGCTGTAACCGCATAGTTACGCTGCTGATTGGCTCCAAGAAAGTCCGGCAAGATCTGAAATGCATTTGATATCTGGTCAAATTTCTGGGCAAGTCCATCAAGTTTGGTTTTGGACGTACTGTAGGCATCTCGAACTACTTTAAGCTGGGCTTTTTGAACAGGCAACTGATCATAATACGCGACTTGGGTCTGCATAGCAGCGTTTGCAACTTTTATTTGCTGCTGTGATTGGAGAATCGGCTGCAGGTTAATCTGGCCGTTACCTTCACTCAACTGTGCACCTTTGAGATTATTTACGACATTCAAAAATCCCGGAACCGAATCGTGCACAATCCCGTCAACGGTTGATGTCATGCCTTGCACGGTCTTGATGTCGTTACCGATGTACGGGGCCTTGGCAGCCAGATTCCACAGCCTGCCATGCGCAATGTCGTTGGCCTGCCGCGTCTCGCTTTGCACCTGCGGCAGTTTCTGCGAAATCTGGTCCAGAGAATTGAGGTCTTTCTTGCCCGAAAAGCCGCTGAGCATCGACACCGCGTTCTGTTCGTGCGCTTTGACCTCTTTGGCCTGCTCGTACATGGTCTTGGCGGCGTACCCACCAATCCCTGCAATCGCAACCAACAGCACGAATATCACCAGCAGTACCCACGACCAGGCGCGATGCCGACGCATAGGCCTCGCGGCCGCCAAATGCCTACCTTGTGGTCGACGCATAAGATATTTCCCTTCACCTATATAACAATGCACCATTATGCACTATCGCCGCGGATTTCGCGGATTTTGAGCGAATCCTGCACAGATTCGGTATAAGTAGAGCGCAATGATGCGGATATAGGATGCCATGGCAATAAAATATCCATGCAAGGTAGTGAAACAGGCACACGCCAGAAAAGGGACAAAAACGCCCTATTTGCCTATGCACTATGTATTATGGTGTGAGCGGTTTCATACGACAGAAGAGGTTACATCGTGGCACAGAGAGTCGAGTCGGGTCTGGTTGCGCGGCCTTCTGATGCCACTCAGATGGACAATAATGCCTTGAGAATCGAACAAAATCCACAAACTCGCTTTGCAAACCAACACAGGAAACGCACGGCTTCCTCACCTCCTCATCGCGCAGACGAATCGGCAGGCAACAGCTTCTTTGACGGCTCGTATTTTCTTTCGGACAGCACAGGCAAATTCCATTCCAAAGCCACCGATGCCAACCATCAGCTACTGAGCTATTCCATTCCCAAATGGAGTCTCGCCTTCAACGCCACCCTTATCGTGCTCGATATCGTCGTGACGCTTTTGGCGACGGCGATGGTGCTGTTGTTCGATACCGGTGCTTATGCGAATTTACGCGGCTATGGCCGCGACCCGGAACGACTGAACGTATTCTTGGCGCTCATCTGTGTGGCATGGATCGCAAGCCTTGCTTCGCAGCAAATCTACCATCGCCACGCCATGGGCGAGGGCTACGAGCTTTACAGCAAGATCATCAACGCAGCTTTGGTTGATTTCGTCATCATCTGCATGTTCAGCTATATCTTCAAGCTCAACATCCCGCGTTCCCTAACCATCTTCATACCGCTTTTCTCTTGCGTGCTGGAGCTGCTGGAACGTTGGATCATGCGTCGTTCCCTGCATCGGCATCGTCGTAAAAACACGTTTATGTATGACACCGTGATCGTGGGGTCGCCTGAAGGAATCCGCAAGGTCATGGCGCAGCTGAAGAAAAACCCCGGGATGGGGTACAAACCCATCGCGGTCTGCCCTGTGGTCTCCGTCTCCAATAGCGTCAAGAACCAGAATTCGCCGGACGCCCAGCAACTCGTTTCGGTGCCGTTCAGCGCTGTCTATCCGGAGGAAAAAGGCCTGCGGATATTGCCGATGGATTCTCACTTGCCGCAAAAGGCGAAGGAACTCGGCTCTCAGGCGATCCTCATCGCCGATGTCATGTCCCGATATTCCGAGACGATGCGCACCTTCTCACTGGCCGTGGAGTCCATGGGCATCGAGCTGGCATTCATGGCCAATGTCGCCGATATCGCCTCTTCCCAACTCCACGTGCGCAGCAACCCTTCGATGCCGATGCTTACGGCCCGCCTACCGCAGTATTCCACACTGACCAGAGTGCTCAAACGCGTCTTCGACATCGTCGGATCCGCTTTCGCCATCATCATTTCCTCACCGGTAATGGCTTTTGTCGCTTTTCGTGTCAAGGCTCAGGACGGTGGTCCCGCGATATATTCCCAGCAACGCATCGGGCTCTACGGCAAGCCCTTCACGCTCTATAAGTTCCGTTCGATGCGCGTGAACGCTGACCAATACGACGAAGCGGTGGCCGAAGAAACCGGCAACGCGCACGGCATTCTCTTCAAGGCCGAAGACGATCCGCGCATCACCACATTCGGTCATTTCATCCGTAAGACCTCACTTGACGAATTCCCGCAGTTCTTCAATGTATTCAAAGGCGATATGAGCCTCGTCGGCCCGCGTCCGCAGCAGCAGTACGAAGTGGACCAATACGGCTCGCTCTATTCCGCTCGTCTCCTGGTCAAACCCGGTGTCACCGGGCCCTGGCAGATTTCCGGGCGCAACGAACTGAGCCAAGAGGAAAGCGAGCAGCTCGACATCTCCTATGTCGAGAACTGGTCGTTTACCGGCGACATCGCCATTTTGCTCAAAACCGTCATCGCCGTTTTCCGCGGCACCGGCGTATGATGTTCGCTGCGTCTGGCCTATGAGACTTTCTGCGCTTGTCATGTTCACTAGCTGTACTCGAAATTCGACATTTCTTTGTCTTTTATCTAACACTTCTTATGCTCGACGCGTGACACTTTTACGCCCAACCATCCGGCTGATGGTGTAATCTGAACCGGGTTAATAAGGCGGTAGTGAAGTATTTTTCTTCTCCGCTGAAGTTATAATCGAATGCTTTCGAATATATTTTTGAATATAGTGGAAAATGTATGCAGGTAATAATAATGGAATGTCAGCGCAACAAAGAAGGAGTACCTGATCGTGACTGATCGCGTGCAAACACCAGCAGAATCTCCTTCGAAACCATCCTTGTCGAAAGCCCTCACCAAAGAGGAATCCTATATCGACGGACACCTGAGCCACGCGGCTTTCATCTCCATCGCCATCCTCACCTTCATCACCTTCGTCGGCAACTTCACCCAGCTGCAGCTGAGCGCGGCATTGCCGACCATCGTCTCCGAGTTCCACATCAACGTGACCACCGGGCAGTGGCTGACCTCCGTCATCCAGCTGGTGCAGGGCGTCATGGTGCCGCTGACCGCCTACCTCACCCGCCGTTTCTCCACGCGTCAGATCGTCATCACCTCGATGGTCGTCTTCACGATCGGCTCGGTGCTGGCCTGGTTCGGCCCCACCTTCGTCGTCGTGCTCGCCGGCCGTACGCTCGAGGCCATCGGCTCCGGGGTGATGTGGCCCGTCTTGCAGATCATCGTCTTCACCGTCTATCCCATGTCCAAACGTGGCGTGGCCATGGGCACGGTAGGCGTGGCCATGAGCGTCGCACCTGCCATCGGTCCGACGTTCGGCGGCTGGCAGACCGATGCCAGCGGCTGGCGCTCCATCTTCGTCTCGCTGACCATCGTGGGCGCCATCGCCTTGGTGCTCGCCATTTTCGGCCTGCATAACTTCGGCGAGAACGACGATGACGCAAAAGCCGACTTCTTCTCGGTATGCCTGTCGATCATCGGCTTCGGCGGTCTGCTCTTCGGCTTCACCAATATCGAAACCTACGCATTCACCAATCCTCTGGTCTGGTTGCCGATGGCCGTAGGCCTGGTCGGCATCGTCTGGTTCGTCACCCGCCAGCTCAAGGGCGCCAAGCGCTACAAGAAGGAAATCAACGCGGCTATAAGCGACCTCGAAAGCTGCGAGCTTCAAGCTCTCAAGCAAAACGCGACAGAGGCTGCTGCACAAGTCGGCGGCAATTCGTCCTGCCCAACAAGCATCGAGGCCGTGCACGCCCTGATCAAGCGAGTCGCCGACAATCCGGATAACGCGAACAAGTTCAAGAAGCATTTCTCCAATTCCAAGAGCCGTTCAATCATCGACCGCATCAAGAAGATCCAGCCGCCGCTGCTCGATCTGACGGTGCTCAAGAACCACAGCTTCATGATGGGCACCATCACCGCGGCCATGAGCTTCTTCGCTTTCAGCTCCATCACCGTCATCATCCCGCTGTTCATCCAGAACGACCGTGGCTATTCGGCCACCATCTCCGGACTCGTGATGTTGCCCGGTGCCATCGGCCAGTGCATCGCGCAGTTCTTCGGCGGCCGCTTCCTCGACAAGTACGGTGCTCGCCCGGTGGCGTTGGCCGGTACGACCATCCTCATGATCGGCACCATCATGATGAGTTTCATCAGCACCGGTATCCCGATCTGGTGGGTCTCGATCTGCCAGTTCATCCGCCAGATCGGCATGGGCTTCGTGCTGATGCCGGTGACCACCTGGTCCCTCAACTGTCTGGAAGTCCGTTCGATGTCCGCCGGATCGGCCGTCACCAACACGGTGCGACAGATATCCGGAGCCATCGGCGCACCGGTACTGGTCATCCTCATGGAGGAGTTCACCAAGGTCTTTAAGCCTTTGATGGGTTCCCGTCATAATGCTGCCATTCTTGCCAACGTCTGGGGTATCAGGATGTCACTCATCATCAGCTCGGTCATCGCGCTGGGTATGGTGCTGCTCGTGCTCTTCGGCGTACGTGGCCAAGGCGCCGGCTCTGCCCGCGATCTCGCCAACCGTACCCTGCGTCACGTCCGCGTCCCCCGCTTCCACGCGCACGCCAAGCAAGCATGATTTAATCTGCCCTTCGCAAAGGCCGATGCCTATCCTTAAAAACGAGGATTATGCATCGGCCTTTTCATATTCGCTTGTTATGCTGATTGGCTCAATTTCCAATCCAAGATTCCTTTTACGCGTTTTCCTATTTTGCGGATTTGACCGATCATCCGAGATTTCCCAGATCTGCAACTCACATCAAACTCATCACGGCAACGGCAACAGCCGACTTCCCTTCTCACTGTTTTCACCGCTTTCCCCGCATGGTTCGCAATGCTTCCTCTCCTACTGCCTTGGGATCTCTTGAGTGGGACAGGTTCGCAGAACCTTGGAAATGGCTTGCTTTTCAGGAGTGGTGACGGAAAGGCCATATTTTCGCTTGACGCCGACCTGACGGGCGACATAGGTACAGCGGAACTTGCGATTCGACGGCAACCAGTAGGCAGCGGATGCCGATCCCTTCTGCTGGTTGGCAGGACCGTCGACGGCCAGCAGATTATAGGCATCGTTGCCGTATCGCTGTTTTGTGGCCGCATCCCACTTGCTCGCCCCCGACTGCCACGCGTTCTCCAAGGCGACCACATGGTCGATCTGCACAGCCGCGCTCGTATGCTTTCCACGTATGAAACGGACGGACTTGCCAGTATACGGTTCCTGCAAGACGCCGGTCTTGACCTGGCAGGCACTTGGCCTCTTGTACCTCACCCCGGTCATATCCCTTTTGAGAATGTCGTCGCGGATGGTGCAGCCGTCACCGTCATCATCGGTGGTGTTGTATCCGAACGAATTCCTGTCGTAACCACGCGTGCTGGGGTGATCATCCACAGGTAGCGTCGCCAACGCCTGCGCCACCGGCCCCGTAGCGACGTACTGACCCGTTATCTGCGCCAGTGGCGTGCTCACTTTGGGCAGCACGAGCCCGAAGCCGACGCCGATAAGGCAGGCAGCCAACAGCAACACCAGGAATCTCGTCAGCAGACTGTCTCGATTGATCCATCGCCGTCGAAAATGGTCGTTACGACCCCTTCTGCCACGTCGAACAGTCCGATGGCCGTAGTTGTCGGGCATCGGCTGGAACGCCCCTCCAACATGCCAAATCATCATTCTTCGCCAGACTCCTTCCCGATTTGCTCCTGCAGTCGATACACAACGTAATACTTACGCCATCGATGATTCAGGAATAAAGGAAAACGGAAGAAAAAGCAAGAGCCAAAGGCCACTTTGCCCAAAAAATCAAGATTTCTTGATATTCCGTTTCAATGAAAAGGAACGAGAAAAAACAATAAAAAGGAAACGGGCTAAAACGTGCTCAACGCACAAAGGCACGCATACACAAAAACAAAGTTGCCCGATACCTCTTTCGAAGTATCGGGCAACTTATTGATTCAACTACGCTTTATGCGCTTTTCACACTTCAGGAAAGCGGAGCGAGGTCCAGCGGAACGCCGGGGCCCATCGTCGAGGTGAGTGTCGCCTTGGAGATGTAGCGGCCCTTCACGGTGGAAGGACGCAGACGCTTGATCTCTGCGGCCACAGCCTGGAAGTTCTCTTCCAGAGCCTTCTGATCGAAGGACTTCTTGCCGATGATGAACGACAGGTTGCCGTTCTTGTCGACGCGGAACTCGATCTTGCCGCCCTTGATGTCCTTGACAGCCTTGGCCACATCCATGGTCACGGTGCCGGTCTTCGGGTTCGGCATGAGGCCACGAGGGCCGAGCACGCGGCCTAAACGGCCGACCTTGCCCATCATGTCGGGGGTTGCGACCACGGCATCAAAGTCGAGGAAGCCGCCCTGCACCTTGGCGACCATGTCGTCGTCACCGACCATGTCGGCTCCGGCTTCGGCTGCTTCGGTGGCCTTCGGGCCACGTGCGAACACGAGGACCGTTGCGGTCTTGCCGGTGCCGTTCGGGAGGTTGACCACGCCACGGACCAGCTGGTCCGCCTTGCGAGGGTCGACGCCCAGGCGATAGGTGGCTTCGATGGTCTCATCGAAACCGCGTGCAGGCATGCTCTTCAGCAGAGCGATTGCCTCGGAAGCGGTGTACAGATTGCTGCCGTCGACCTTTTCGGCCGATTCACGATATTTCTTGGAATGTTTGTTAGCCATCTGTTTGCCTCCCTCAGCCTTCGACCGTGATGCCCATCGAACGGGCGGTGCCCGCGATGATCTTCATTCCGGCCTCGACGTCACGAGCGGACAGATCGGCCATCTTGGTCTCGGCGATCTCACGGACCTGTGCCGAGGTGACAGTTCCGACCTTGTGGGTCAGCGGGTTGTCGGTGCCCTTCTTCAAACCAGCGGCCTTGAGCAGAAGTGCTGCGGCCGGCGGGGTCTTCAGAACGTAATCGAACGAGCGATCCTCGTAGACGGTGATTTCGACAGGAACAACCTGTCCCATCTTGTCTTTCGTCGCTTCGTTGTAGGACTTGCAGAAGTCCATGATGTTGACGCCATGCGAACCGAGAGCAGGACCGAGCGGCGGCGCAGGATTGGCCTTGCCGGCCTCAATCTGCAGCTTGATCAGCGCAGTGACCTTTTTTCCAGCCATAGAAATGGCTCCTTTTCATTGTCCGTGCGGTACTTACGGTCGCCCACGACACCCTGCGATATATCGAAAAACCTTGGTATATCAAGTGTCACGGGTCTCCTCCCGCAACTGATATTGCTTCTGCTGTGCTAGCGGGTCTCCCCTCCAGACACAAGCTTTCTTATTATCCCAAGTAAGCCCGACAATAACGATGCTGATTCAGTAATCATTATTACTCAAATCAGTAACAACAACCCTGATACAACGATGCCGCAGATCTTGCGACCTGCGGCATCATACTTAACAACTCAATGAATCGAAATCAGACAATCTTCTCGACTTGGCTGAAACCGAGCTCGACCGGCGTGTCACGGCCGAAGATGGAAACCAGCACGGTGAGCTTCTGCGTAGTGGGCTCGACGTCGGAAACCGCACCGGCCATCGTGGCGAATGGTCCGTCGATGACGGTGACCTGATCGCCGACCTTGTAGGAGACTTCGACCGTACGCTTCTTGGCAGCGGCAGGCTTGTCGCCCGCCTCCTTGAGCGCCTCGGAAGCAATCATCGGGGCCATCATCTTGACGACGTCCTTGCGGCTCAAGGGTGCAGGATCCTTGGTGGGTCCCACGAATCCGGTGACGCCTTCCGTCTCGCGGACGATACGGCGAGCGTTCTCGTCAGGCCACATGCGGATGAGCACATAACCGGGCACACGCACGCGGGTGACAACTTTCTTGCCTTTGTCGGTATGCTTCTCGACTTCTTCCATCGGCACTTCAATCTGGAAGATCTGGTCTTCAAGGCCGAAGCTCTGGATACGGGACTCGACGTTGGCCTTCACGCGCTTTTCATAGCCCGAATAAGTATGAAGTACATACCACTTTCCGTCCAGACCGCGCAAGCTCTTGGAGAATTCCTTGACAGCCTTGGCACCGGCATCGTCAGCATCCTCGCCTTCAGCAGTAGCCGCTGTGTCAGCATCCGCTTTGCTATCCGTGTCATCGGTTGCTTCGGCAGCGCCTTCAGCCACCTCAGAACCTTCAGTGGAAACCACGTCTGCGGAATCGTCGGAAGCCTTTTCGGTTTCTCCCGCGTTCTCGATACCGGCAACGGCGTCAACGGCCGCGCTATCAACGCTGGAAGCCGCCGCAGCCTGATCGCCGTCCGGCAAATCAGGCAACGCATCCAAGCCCTCGAGATTTACTTCATTATCCATGCTTTTAGTCACCTTTAAAATTGTCTACGCTCAGCCAAAGATCCAAAGAGTCAATTTGCCGAGACCAAAATCCATACCCGTGACGAGAGCCATCAGCAGCACCACAAAGATAAACACTGCAACCGACCAGCCGGCCAGCTCTTTGGCAGTAGGCGTGACAACCTTACGCAGCTCGTCGATAACCTGCTTGATGAACAAACCGATACGCATGAAAATGTTCGGCTTGACGCTCTCTTCAGACTCTTGTGCCTTCGCCATATCCGTCCTTCGTTCGGCTTGTGATTACTTGGCAGGGAAGGCGGGACTCGAACCCACAACCTACGGTTTTGGAGACCGTTGCGCTACCAATTGCGCCACTTCCCTAGGTGAACTCTGTCTACGATACTCGAAGCACGAGACCACGTGGCATAAACCGCCGAAAAAACAGTGTAGCCTTTTTTCGTGGTTTCGTCCACTCCTCGTGTCGCAGCAAGACCAATTGTGCCGCACCCAAAGAAGGTCCTGGTCCGCCTAATCTCGGGTAGCCATTCAGATTTTCAACTGATCTCACGTAAAACGATATGATTTCAGCCAACCCATTGCTTGAAACGGCGCATGCCCTCAGCCAAGTCATCATCGTCAAGCGCATACGAGAAACGCAGGAAACCGGGAGCGCCGAACCCTTCTCCGGGAACGGCTGCGACGTGGGCTTCGTCGAGCAACAACCCAGCCAGATCGGAAGAGGTCTTGGCGACGCTTCCGCTCTTGCCAAGCGGGCGATTGAGCAGCGCAGTGACATCGGCGAACGCATAGAACGCACCTTTGGGAGTGCGACAGGTCACCCCGTCGACGGCGTTGAGACCGGCGACGATGGCCTTGCGACGCTTGTCGAACGCCTTGCGCATCATGGCGACCGCGTCAAGCGAACCGGAAACCGCCGTAAACGCTGCCTGCTGGCAGACGTCGGCGACATTGGAGGTCATGTGGCCCTGTAGCTTGGCGGCGGCCTTGGCCACCGGAACCGAACCGATGAGCCAGCCGACACGCCAACCGGTCATGGCGTAGGTCTTGGCCACACCGTTCAAAACGATGAGCTGGTCGCGGACTTCCGGCACCACGGCGCCGATGTACGCGGTCTTCTCGCCGTCGTACGTGAGGTGTTCGTAGATTTCGTCGCTCAGGATCCAGATGTGATGCTCTAAAGCCCACTGCCCCACGGCCCGCAACGTTTCTTCGCCCCAAACCGCACCTGTCGGATTCGAAGGGGTGTTGATGAAGATGGCCTTGGTACGTGGGGTGCGCGCGGCCTCAAGCGCCTCGACGGTTGGTTCGAATCCGTTCTCCGCACCGCTGAAAACGATGACCGGCTTGCCGCCGGCAAGTTTCACGGCCTCGGGATAGGTGGTCCAATAGGGGGCAGGAATAATGACTTCGTCGCCGGGATTGACAATGATCTGGAGCGCCTCATACACGGCCTGCTTGCCGCCATTGGTCACTACTACCTGGTCGGGCGAAACCTCATAGCCAGAATCGCGCAACGTCTTCTCGGCGATGGCCTTTCGCAACTGCGGCAGGCCCGGGGTCGGAGTGTAACGATGGTTCTTCGGATCGCGGCATGCCGCGGCGGCCGCCTCGACGACGTAATCGGGAGTCGGGAAATTCGGCTCGCCCGCACCATAACTGATGACATTGACGCCCGCGGCCTTCATCGCCTTCGCCTTGGAATCCACGGCCAGCGTGGCGCTCGGTGCCACGGAATTCACACGATCACTCAACGTCTGCCACTCTGCCATTTTTATCTCCCACGTTTCTCGGTATGTTTTCCCACCACCAGACTAGACCGCTGTGGCGAATTGGTGTATCCGATAGACAAAAACTGAGACGAGAAATGGGAAGGATTACAGCAAGACCAGATTATCGCGGTGAACCAAAGGATGGGCGTATTCCTCGCCGAGCAGGCGCCTGAGCTGGGAGGTGTCGCGGCCGAGAGTGTGCGGAATCTCATCGGAATCGAAACTGGAGAGGCCTTTGGCGATATGATTGCCTTCTTCGTCGTCGATCCAAACGGGGTCGCCGGAGGAAAACTCGCCGTGGACTTCAAGTACGCCGGCGGCAAGCAGGCTGGCCTTGCCTCCGAGCACCGCTTTGATTGCGCCTTTGTCACCAACCAGCGAACCGCGCGGATTCGCGGCAAAACCAATCCACAGGCGGCGTGAGGAATCGCGGTGAGCGGCCGGTGCGAAGGCCGTTCCGGTCGGCTTGCCACCCAACGCATCGGCCACATTCCCCGCGCTGGTCAACACCACGGGGATTCCGGAGCTGACCGCTATCCGTGCCGCCTCGAGCTTGGTCACCATACCGCCACTGCCCACTCCGGACGAGCTGCCACCCACGGAAACCTCGTCCAGGATCTCATCGACGTCTGGCACGAAACCGACCCGTCTGGCATTTGGCTTGGAAGGCGGAGCAGTGTACAGGCCGTCGATGTCAGTGAGCAGGACCAAGGCGTCCGCACGTACCAGATTGGCCACCAGCGTGGAAAGTCGATCGTTGTCGCCGAAACGAATCTCATTGGTCGCCAACGCATCGTTTTCGTTGACAATCGGCACCACGTCAAGGTCGAGCAGCCGGCGCAACGTGCGCTGTGCGTTACGATAACGCGAAGCGTGCATCGTATCGTCGCCAGTCAGCAGAATCTGACCGACACGGACACCGAAACGCGCGAAACCCGTCTCATAATGCTGCATCAGGATGCCCTGCCCAACCGACGCCGCCGCCTGCTGGGTCGAAACATCCTTGGGCCGCGTCGAAAAACCCAACGGTCCGAATCCGGTGGCAATGGCGCCAGAAGACACCAGGACCACGCGCGTGCCCTTGCTGGCCGCATGGCCAATACCTCGACCAATGCGTCGACCTTGCCTGTGTCAAGATGGCCGGAAGACTTGGTCAGCGAGCTGGAACCGACCTTGACCACCACGGTCCGCGCGTTCGCCACCGCAGCTCGTACCTTTGCTTCCGTCTGCATTCCGGTCTCCGACATTTCAGCCACGCTTCGTTATCATCTTTCCATTACCACTCAAAAACCGCCGTATGAAGCTTATTTTTCAGTGGTTTCCTGCTCATCGAAATCGTCGTCGCCGTGGCCACCGAGAATCGCGTGCTCGTCGTGCCGATCGTCGTCAACGCTCGGATCGGCCCAGTGACCGGCCGTTCGTTCCTGACGCATCGCCTCGCGCACGGCGGTTTTGGCGTCCATCATCTCGTGATACTGGCGACGGCGTTCGGCGTTGGTGCGGCGACGGACACGGTTGCCGTCGGATCCGTCATCGAGACGCAGATCCTTGCCACGGGCACCCAATTGGGCACCATCCAGCATTTCCGCGCCGGCGGCGATGGTCGGATCCCAATCGAAAGCGACCGCATTCTCGCCCTTGCCGATGCGTACCTCGTCGCCGGGCTTGGCTCCATGGCGACGCAGCTCGTCCTCGACACCCAAGCCGGCCAGACGGTCGGCGAGATAGCCCACGGCCTCGTCGTTGTCGAAATTGGTCTGACGCACCCAACGTTCCGGCTTCGCACCGGTGACGGTGAACCACACCGCTCCCCTGCGGTTGCTTTCGCGCTCGACGGCGAAATCAAGCGAGGTGCCACGCTCGTCATCGGCACGACGGCGACGACGCGCCGGCTGCTCCAACGGCTTGATGACCACACGCTCTTCGTCGCGCTCGGCTTCTTCGCGGGCCAGCTTTGCGCGCAGCTCGGTCACCATCTTGCCCAGAGCGTAACCGAGTTCCTTCAAGCCCTCGTGCGATGCGGTGGAGACGATGAAGGTCTTCAGCCCCAACTTCTCGAACTCCGGGCGCACGAATTCCGCGAGTTCCTTGGCCTCAGGCACGTCGGCCTTGTTGAGGACGATGACGCGCGGGCGTTCGGGAATCGGGATGACGCCAAGCGGCAGTTTGAGCTTGGCGGCATACTTCGCCAGTTCGTCTTCCAAGGCGTGATAGTCGGAAATCGGATCACGGTCCGGCTCCAACGTGGCGCAATCGATGACGTGCGCGATGATTTCGGTGCGCTCGATATGGCGCAGGAACTCGAGGCCGAGCCCCTTGCCCTCCGAGGCTCCGGGAATCAGACCCGGCACGTCAGCGATGGTATAGCGGTATTCCTCGAGCTTCACCACACCGAGGTTCGGTACGAGCGTGGTGAACGGATAATCAGCGATCTTCGGTTTCGCAGCGCTCATCGCGGCGATCAGGCTGGATTTGCCTGCGGAGGGGAAGCCCACCAACGCCACGTCGGCGATGGATTTGAGCTCCAGAATCACGTCGCGTTCCTCACCCGGTTCACCGAGCAACGCGAATCCGGGGGCACGACGTGTCTTGTTGGCCAGCGCGGCGTTGCCCAAACCGCCCATGCCGCCCGCAGCGGCGACGAACCGGTCACCGGCATGACGCAGATCAGCCAGCTCGCGGCCGGGGTGCTTGGCCTTGCCCTGCGCACCTTTGGCCTCGAAAATCACGGTTCCCGGCGGGACCGGCAGCACTACGTCGGCGCCTTTCGAGCCGTCTTTGGTGTCGCCCAATCCCATCGTGCCGCTCTCGGCCCTGCGATGCGGGACGAAACGATAGTCGAGCAGGTTGTTCGCGTTCGCGTCGGCCACGAAGATGACGGAACCGCCGTCCCCGCCGTTGCCGCCGTTCGGCCCGGCCAGCGGCTTGTACTTCTCGCGCTTAACGCCTGCGGACCCGTTGCCGCCGTCGCCGCCCTTGACATGGACGGTCACTCTATCTACAAAGTCTGTCATAGTTCCTTACCTTACCGATGGGTATTCATCTTCGCATACCCCCGGCGACGAACCTGGGGAATTATCGTTTTGGGCAAAAAGCCAAGCGATAACCCGATACGCCATAAACGCATTACATCTTGAAGTCTTCGAAGCGATTGCTTGATGCACGCCCATTGCCGCTTGGACCGCCGACACACCGTCAATAATCCTACCAACAATCAAAAAGGCCGCACCCCCTCTGGAGATACGACCTATTGATGAAAAAGCTACTTAGCTTGGCTTCTCACTCGGCGACTACGTCGACAACCTTGCGATCGCGGCGAACGCCGAACTTCACGTTGCCGTCGGACAGCGCGAACAAGGTGTGATCCTTGCCGGTGCCGACGTTCTGGCCGGCGTGGAACTTGGTGCCACGCTGACGAACGATGATGTTGCCGGCGACGACAGCCTCGCCACCAAACTTCTTGACGCCAAGGTATTGCGCGCTCGAATCGCGACCGTTGCGGGAAGCGGATGCGCCCTTCTTATGTGCCATTGTCTGTTCCTTTCAGGCTTTGATTGCTCTTACGCTACCGAAATCAGGCGATTGCCGTGATCTTGACAACGGAAAGCGGCTGACGATGACCCTTGCGACGGGCGACACCAGTCTTGTTCTTGAACTTCTGAATGTTGATCTTCGGACCCTTGGCCTCATCGTCAACGACTTCAGCCTTGACGGAAACCTTGGCAAGATCCTTGGCGTTCAGCGTCACCTTGGCGCCATCGACCACGAGCGCGACCGGGAATTCCACGGTATCGCCCTTCTTCGCATTGAGACGGTTAACCAGGATAACGTCACCGACCTCGACCTTTTCCTGATGGCCACCGGCCTTCACAATCGCGTACATATCTCGTTCCTTGCTATTTCGAAAGCTAAACTGCCCAGCACGTCTTCGACTTCCACGGCCAGACACCAGTCTTTTAGAGTACACCGACCCACGTACTAACGTCAATCCATACTAACGGTATGTCCCTACGTTGCACGTGGCCTGGGGTGTTGTGTTCCCAATTTCACAAAAGACAAGTGAAAGCGAAACCGGGAACGTAGCTTTATTACCGTATTATTTCAGCGTAATTTCAGCTTTTGTCGGCCGAAGAATCAGCAGAAGATTCGGAAGACGAATCAGCAGACGAATCCGAATCGGACCCTTCTTCCTTTTCCTCGTCGTTGGCCGCCACCGCAGCCGCGGCGATCTGCGCGAGTTTGGCCTTGACCGCCGGGCTGGAACCCTTCGGCGCCTGCACCTCGGGAGTACTGCCGTGGCCGTGTTTGTTGGTGTGGACGAACGGGTCGCCACCCTTCATCGCATATGGATCGGCGAAATCTGCGGAAATCGTGGGCTCGTCATGGAGGATGAAGCCGCGGCCCTTGCAGGTCGGGCACTCCTCGCTGAACGCTTCCACCAAGCCCTGGCCGATGCGCTTGCGGGTCATCTGCACAAGCCCAAGCGAGGTGACCTCGGCGACCTGATGCTTGGTGCGGTCGCGCGCGAGGCACTCGACCAGACGGCGCAGCACGAGGTCGCGGTTGGCGGGCATCACCATGTCGACGTAATCGATCATGATCATGCCGCCGATGTCGCGCAGACGCAGCTGACGGGCGATTTCCTCGCTCGCCTCGAGATTGCAGCGGGTGACCGTCTCCTCAAGCGACTTGCCCTTGCCGATGAACCGGCCGGTGTTGACGTCGATGGTAGTCATGGCCTCAGTGCGGTCGATGACGATCGAACCGCCGCTCGGGAGGTAGACCTGCCGTTCCATGCCCTTGCGAAGCTGGGAGTCGATCTGCCACTTATCGAACACGTCCTTGCCCTGATGCTCCTCGGGATCCCACTTTTCGAGGCGATCTTTAAGGTCGGGAGCCATAGTGTCGAGGTATTCCTCGATGCGTTCGTAGACGGTGTCGCCTTCGACGATAAGCTTGGAGAAATCATCGTTGAAGATGTCGCGCACCACGCGGATGGCGACGTCGGGCTCGCCCTGCAGGAGCTTGGCGCGCTTGCCGTTGTGATAGAGCTTGCGCTTGTCCTCGATCTTCTGCCACTGGCGCTTGAGGTTCTCGAGGTCCTTCTTCAGCGCGTCCTCGCTGGCCCCTTCGGCCGCGGTGCGGATGATGACGCCCATATCCTTCGGGGCGATCTTGGAAACGATGGACTTCAGGCGACCGCGTTCACGCTCGGGCAGCTTACGGCTCACGCCGGTCATGCCGCCGGAGGGAACGAGCACGAGGAAACGACCTGCAAGCGTAACCTGCGAGGTCAGACGCGCGCCCTTGTGACCGATCGGGTCCTTGGTGACCTGTACGAGCACCGGATCGCCGGACTTGAAGGCGAGTTCGATGCGGCGCGGCTGGCCTTCCAGACGCGTGGCATCCCAATTGACCTCACCGGCGTAAAGCACGCCGTTGCGCGGCTGGCCGATGTCGACGAACGCGGCCTCCATGCTGGGTAGCACGTTCTGCACGCGGCCCAGGTAGATATTGCCGACAGTGGCGACCTCCTGGATATCGGAGACATAATGCTCGACGAGCACGTTGTCTTCGATTACGGAAATCTGGGTATGCTGGCCACGCTCGCGCACGACCATCAAGCGGTCGACGTTCTCGCGGCGGGCGAGGAAGTCCTGCTCAATCAGCTGGTTCTGGCGGCTGCGTTCACGTCGGTTGTCGCGGCGACGTTGCTTCTTGGCCTCGAGACGCGTGGAACCTTCGATGTCGGTGATTTCGTCGATATACTGCTGCTTGCGGCTGCGACGCGAGGTGGAGCGCGATGACGAATCGCGAGCGCTTTCGCTATCGTCACCCTTGGAGCCACGGTGACGACGGCGGCGACGGGTCAGCGGCTGCTCGGCGTTGTCCTCGTCGGATTCGCGCCTGCGACGGCGTGTCTCGCCACGACTCGACGAATCTTCATCGCGCTCGCCGCGTGAGCCACGAGAGCGACTACTGCGGCTTTCGTTCTCGTCTTCCTCATCCTCGTCATCATCACGCTCACTGCGACCGGAACCGCGTCCACTTCGAGTACGACGCGAACTGCGCTCGTTTGAACGTTCACTGCCTCGCCCTCGGCGCGAACGCGCTTCGGACTGTTCGGCTTCAACGTCATCAATCGGACGATAGATGATGTCATCGTCTTCGAGGTCTTCCTCAATCTGCTCAACCTCGTCGGCGGCATGACGCTCTTCGGCATTGAGCCTACGACGGCGATGCGTGCGGCGCTCGGTGCGCTCGGCAGCTTCCTCATCATAAATATCGTCATCAATATCCGACCGGCGCGAACGACGGGAAACACGCGGGGAATTCTCATGGTCATCCTCGTAATCGCGATTGCGACCATTGGCTTTGCCGCGTCTTGAACTTGACCGGCCCCGACGCTCTTCCCGTTCTTCGTCCAAACGGTCATCGTCACGCTCAGCACCACGCCGCGAACGGTTGCCACGCCCGGAACGACGCGATCCGCTCTCGCCATCCTCACCATCCGCAGCTGCGCGGGAACGAGAACGCCGGCGAGGCGCTTCGCTTTCCCCATCATCCTCACCCACGCCGGGAAGCACAGGCTCCTGGAAAAGCAACGACGTCATCGGGCGAGGAGTGTGACGACTTTCGTGACCTTTGGGCAGTCCTTCGACGGCGTCAATGACACGATCCTCGGCAGTTTCGATGCCGGTTTGCGTTTTGGGTTCACCGGATGACACGGAATCGGCAGACCTGGTACGTGACCTTGCACCGCTCGCGCGGCGGCTACGGCTTGAGGAAGGAGCTTCGTTCGATCCATCCTCGGATTCTCCGCTTCTTGTATTTCTCCTGCGCGTTTGCGACTCCTCGTTCGAGTCTTCATCGCTACGAACACGACTACGTGTACGGGTTCTTCTCGTGCCGGATGCCGAAGTCGCGCCGCCACGCGAAGAAGAGACCGTTCCGCTGGCCCTCGTGCCTGGCGCTTCTACGCGTGCACCGGTTCCGTTTTCGTCGGGATTTTCCTCGTCTTTTGCCGATTTGGCGCTTTCGCGTTCCTCGACTTTCAACGCGACGTCGGCACCGGCGGCACCGGCACCACGAACTACACGACGACGAACCGTACGACGACGCGTCGCGGGCTCGTTATCCGCGGATGAGGACGAAGAAGGTAAATTGGTATCATTTTGTGTGGCGTCATCGGCTTGACCGACCCCGCCTCGGGTTACTCTGGGCACAATGCTCCTTGTCGACATGCTGCAACATGTCGGCTCTCTGGCCGTCTACGGCTCTCACACCACGCTCTCACCGCGGCCACGCAACAGTTGCGTTCGTAGTCGGCAATCTAAAAGTCATTACGTTCGTCACGGCGGACACCGGCACTCGCGGATTAGCACGCGAGGGGATCAACGCCATCGGAATTCGGCAACTTGCAGAATCACCAACCTTTATTATACGTCCATCGCGCGTCAATAGGACGCAAACCACGTAAATTGCCCGCGAAGCCTCCACCAAACAATCGATTGACCCGCTAACGCAACCAATCCTCAAGGATGTCGGTAAGCAACACGAGTTGGCTTTCCGGAATCTGTTCATCGGCCTTGTGCGCCAAAAGCGGGGAGCCGGCGCCGAGGTTGACGGCCGGGACGCCGATGGACGAGAAACGGGCGACATCGGTCCACCCGAGTTTGGCCTGCGGGGCAAGTCCCGTTTTCTGCTCGACCAAATCGGCCAGAGATCGCGCCAACGGAGCGTCCATGCCGGGACGTGCCGACGGCGATTCGTCCTTCATCTCGATATCGAAACCTTCGAACATGCCGCCGGTGGCCCTGTGCTCGCCGTTGCCCATCTCGGCCCCGGCATCGGTCCCCATCATCAACGCCTTGGCGGCCGGCAGATCCTTGTCAGGCGCGAAACGATAGTTGACGTGGATGCGGCACTCGTCGGGAATGACGTTGGTGCCTTTGCCGCCGGAGATAAGGGTGGCGTTGACGCCTTCGCGGTAGGTCAAGCCGTCCACCTCGACATCCTGCGGCACGTAGGCGGCGAGCCGGCCGAGGACTTCGGCGGCCTTGTGAATCGCGTTCTCCCCCATCCAGGCGCGGGCGGAATGCGCGGCGACACCGTGGGTGACCACGTCGAAACGCATGGTGCCGTTGCACCCGCCTTCGATGCCGCAATCGGTGGGTTCGCCGATGATGGCGAAATCGCCTTGTATCCAGTCGGGATGGGCACGCGCCACCTTGCCAAGGCCGTTCTTTTCGGCGACGACCTCCTCGTGGTCATAGAAAACGTAGGTCAGGTCATATTTCGGCGCGGTCATCGTGGCCGCAAGATAGAGCATCACCGCGTCGCTGGCCTTCATATCCGTCGCTCCGCGGCCGAACATCACGCGCTGGCCGGGATTCGCGCTCGCCACGTCGTCTCGGATACGCTTGTCCCCCGGCTCAAGCCAAAGCGGTGGGAAATTGTCGATGACAGGAACCGTGTCGAGGTGGCCGGCAAGCACGACCCGTTGCCCTCGCCCAAGCGAGGTGGACGCGACCACCGTATCGCCCAAACGATGAACGGTCAGATGCGACTGCTCGCGGAAGAACGCCTCGACCTCATCCGCGAGCGCCGTCTCGTCGTCGGAAACGGAATACGACCCCATCAATTCCTCGAACAGCCCATCCAGCGCGGCCTCGCGCGTGGATCCCTGCTTTATCATCAGACTCATGGTTTTATCCTAGCGAACCGGCGGCGAGATTTCACACATCCGCCAAATCCGGGACACGACCAGCATTCTCTAATTGTCAGCCCCCGATTGCGAAATCAAATAGATTCCCTACCGTTTGCCAAATTTTGTTTGATGTCGTCGGCCTATAATGTCCTCAAAATATATCGAACGATGGTTCCCTGCTGATTATGTTCTTGAGACGGGTCTTCACAAATCGCCGATCATGAGATTATATTAAGGAGGGCATGGTTTATGTAGGCCGCAGCCAAGGGAGAGAGATTCATGGGTTTGCTGAGCGCGATGCAGGGATTTGTGGTCATCGCCGTCATCATCGGAACCGGCTACGTGGCGGCGCGTTTCAACATCGGCGGCCCGAGCGCGCAGATGGTTCTGAACCGTTACGCGTTCTTCGTCACCAACCCGTTTTTGATGTTCGCAATCCTTTCCAAGGAACCGATTCTCGAAATCTTCCATCCTTCGATCATCGTTGCGTTCTTCTCCGCGCTGGCCGTGGGCTTGCTGTTTCTAATCCTGAACAAATTCTTCTATCACATGGGACCGGCCGACGCGACGGTTGGCGCGCTCAACTCGCTGTACCTGAACTCCAATAACATCGGCCTGCCGATCGCCACCTACATTTTGGGAAATGGGGCGCTGGTGGCACCGATCCTGGTGATGCAGCAGGCGATTTTCACGCCCATCGCGCTGACGGTCCTGGACTACACGACCACCGGCAAGATGTCGGTGAAGAAGGCGCTGATGCAGCCGCTGCATCAACCGCTGCTGATCGGCTCGCTGGGCGGCATCCTCGTCGCGGCCATCACCGCATGGATCGGCTACTACCCCATTCCGAAATTCATCTACGACCCGGTCAACATGATCGGACAGGCCGCGATTCCGATGATCCTGATGGCGTTCGGCATGTCGCTGCGCGGCACCAAACCGATGCAGAACAAGAGCTCGCGTTCCGCGGTCATCGGGGTGACGATCTTGAAGAACGTGGTGATGCCGTTCATCGCCTTCCTCATCGCCAAGTTCATCATGGGATTCACCGGCAAAGTGCTTTACGCCTGCGTCGTGCTCGCGGCGCTGCCGGCCGGCCAGAACGTCTACAATTACGCGGCCCGCTACAACGTCGGCATGACCTTCGCCCGCGACGGTGTGCTGATTTCCACGATTTCCAGCCCCATCATCATAGCCCTCATCGCCGCACTGTTGAGCTGAAAACCGTTACTTATTGCGATAATCGTTAGCCAGAATGTTGAGACGCCCGACGAAATGCGGCCAGTCAGCGTTCATCGCGGTCAACAGCTTGCGGTCGGGCACCTCGCCGACCGGAATCCACGCAATCTCCATGCTTTCGTCGTCGTTGGGGTGCGGGTTGACCTCATGCCCCGGCTTCTCGAAGGCGAAAACCGTGGTGTAGGCCCACGGGCCGTGCTCCTCACGATGCGTGCCGACAACCTCAATGTCCTCCGGGGTGATGTTGGCCTCCTCGTAACTTTCGCGCAACGCACCCTCGATCGGGCTCTCGCCGTCCGCGAGCGCACCGCCGGGAATGCCCCAAGTGCCGCCTTCCGCGCTCCACATCGCACGATGCTGCATGACAATATCGGTGACTTCGCCGGTTTCCTGGCTACGCCGGGCGAGCAACACGCCGGCGGCACCGTTCAGTCCCCAATGGCGACGTCCGCAGGCGCACTGTACCCAGCCATCGCCGGGCTGGTGAACGTTGTCTTTCGGCGGCACGATTGACGCGGCCTGCGCCTCGGCATCGGACTGCGTTTTGGCGGCCGCGGCCTTTGCCTTAGTCCTTGCAGATAGTGATGGCTCACCTGTATCAATATTCTCGGTATTCGGTTTCGTTTTTGTTGATGACGTTTCGATATCGTTATCAGCATTTTCGCCATTTAACGATACCGAAACCGCATCATTCTGCACTTTCAAGCCATCCGCAACTTGCGACGCAGCCTGCGATTGCATTCTTGTTGCAGCCACCTTGCCAAGACCGGTATTCCAAAGATCCGTCCACGCCACGCCCATACTCACGACCATGCGGCGTAGCAACGGCAGACTCAGACCGAGCACGCCGCTCGGGTCGCCCTCGACACCGTCGATGAAAGCGCCGCCGAGCCCCTCCAACGTAAAGCATCCCGCCACTTCCAACGGCTCGCCGGACGCGATGTACGCCTCGATATCTTGGTCGGAATAATCGCCGAAACGCACTATGGCGTGGCTGGATTCAAGCTTCTGCCGGCCGGTGGCGAAATCGATCAGGCAATGGCCGGTCCACAACTCGCCCGACTTGCCACGCATCGCACTCAGCCGTTCGCGGGCGACTTCCGGGGTGTGCGGCTTGCCCAGCGCAACACCCTCGAAAAGGAACATGGAATCGCAGCCGATGATCAGCGGGCCGACCTCGGCCACAGCGAATCCGGGATGCTCAGCCAACGCCTGCTTCATCGGCTTGGCTTCGACAGGCACTTCGACCGCTGAAAAATCGCGGGTCAGCGTTGTTATATCACCGTTTGCGGGTTTCGCCGTACCGGCATTGCGCCCGGCGTTATCATCGTTCCCCTCGGCTTCAAGAGGATAGGCGGTCATCTGCTCGCCGCTGGCACCGAGTGCGGCAGCGGCAACCTGCCGATAGGCCTGATAGACGCTCTGCGCCTTGGCCCGCGCCAGAATCATCACGCGCTGCTCGCAGCTCAAATCCTCGACGGCCACCCCACGAGCCTTCGCCTCGGCGGCCACCGCTGCAGGTTCATCAACATGCGAGACGTGGATGGTCGGGCTAATGCCGGCGGCATTGAGTACATTGCGCCGTGACGGCGACTGCGAGGCGAGAACCAAGGGAATCGACATAACACTCCAAACATTTCACCGGCCACAGCCGGCAGAAGAACAGATCTACGTCTAGCCTACCCAATTCCCGCGCCACGCGTCAGCGCGACTCGAGCTCGACCTGAACGCCTTGGGGGCTGACGGGAAGATGGAGAACGCGCCAGTGACCGCTCGAGAGCTGGGCGGCGGCGATCTCGTCGATCTGCGCCGATGCGTCGCCATAGTGGAGCACCAACACGCACGGGCCGGCTCCGGAGACTGCGGCGGCGAAACCATGCGCGCGCAGTGTCTCGATCAGCTTCCACGACGGTTGCATCAATCCCTTGCGATAGGGCTGGTGAAGCCTGTCTTGCGTGGCGGCGAACAGCAGGGCGTTGGAACGCGAGGCAACGGTGGGATTATCGATATTATCAGAAACCGATAGATTATCATTTGCCGATTGGCTGACGGAATCGTTGACAAGGCTCATCGGATTCATCGCAGCTGGGAGCAGCGCGACCCGCGAGATGTTGAAGACCGCATCCTTGTATGGCAGCTTCTGCGGCAGGGCCTCGCGCGCCTTTTGCGTGGAAAGCTCGAAATCGGGAACGAAGACGGCAGCGGTCATGGCGCTGGAGACCGGATAGTTGACGGTATGGAATCCGGCACGCAGCGGTTCGCCACCGGGAATACCTACGCTCCCGACACCTTCTGCGGTTTGAAAATTCCACGAAACCGTAAGCCCGCCGTAAACCGCGGGAGCCACGTTGTCGGGATGGCCTTCCATCGAGGCGGCCAGCTGGAAAACCGTTTCGCGGTTGAAATCGGCGTCTCCCTGAGCGAAAGCGGCCGCAGCGGCGATGCCTGCGACAATGGCTTCAGCGGACGAACCCATGCCACGAGCCTGCGGGATATTGTTGTGCGCCTCAAGGGTGAAGCCGAAACGCCATAGGCCGAACGCCTCGCAGGCACGTCGGAAAGCCGAGACTACCAGATGCGTCTCATCGCGGGGCAGCGTGTCCTCGCCCTCGCCGTGGATGATTACCTTCGCGGCGGTATCTGAAAAATCGACCCCATTGCATTGGCCGGCCTGACTATTTGGGTTATTCAGATTATCGACTGGCTCATTTTCATTGATAGTAAATGTGAGCTCGTCGTGATAATCCAGCGCCAGGCCGACAGTGTCGAAGCCGGAACCGAGATTCGCACTCGTGGCGGGCACACGGACCTTGACCTGCCGAACTTTCGGCGCCATTCCTGCCATATCCGTCTCCTTGCCTCGCGTCTAACGACTATTACCAACTGATAGCAACAGGATAACGCTGACCTTACGAAACCGAACCTTACATCTCGCGCAAAATCGAGGGCTCGCCGATGACGAAGTCGAACTTGCAGACATCCTCCACCGTTTCGCGCAGCTTGGTTTCGTTGCACTGGTGGGTCACCACGCGCAGGGTCTGCTGCTCGCCCGAATAGCCGGGGTCGTGCGGGGTCGGCTTCAGGTCCTGATTGATGCCGTTGATGGAGACGTTGTGGTCGGCGAAGGTCTTGGAGATCGCGGCAAGGATACCCGGGCGGTCGCAAATACGGAAACGCACGGCGAACGCGGCGCGGGAGGCGTTCAACGGGGCTTTGGGCAGATTCTGGTACATCGAAATCTGCGGACCGGTGCCGCCTTGGACGATATGACGGGCAACAGTGACGATATCGCCCATAACCGCCGAAGCGGTGGGCGCACCACCGGCGCCGCGACCGTAGAACATCAGGTCATCGGCCGCCTGCGCGTGCACGAACGCCGCGTTATAGCTGCCGTGCACGCTGGCGAGCGGATGATTGTCGGGGATGAGCGCCGGGTAGACGCGTGCGGACACGCCATGTTCACCGTTGACCACGACGGCAAGCAGCTTGATGACCTTGTGCTCGGCCCGTGCCAGCGCGATGTCATCGGCGGTGATGTTGGTGATGCCCTCCGTCGTGACGTCATCGATGCTCACCGGCGTATGGAACGCAAGAGACGCTACGATGGCCGCCTTGTTCGCCGCGTCCTCGCCTTCGATGTCACCGGTCGGATCGGCTTCGGCGTAGCCTTTGGCCTGTGCGTCCTTCAACGCCACCTCGAAATCGAGGCCCTTGGTGGTCATCTGGTCAAGAATGTAGTTGGTGGTGCCGTTGAGAATGCCCAGAACGCTGGTGACCTTGTCGCCGACCAGCGATTCACGCAACGGGCGGACCAGCGGAATCGCACCGCCGACGGCTGCCTCGAAGTAGATATCGACGCCGTCCTCCTCGGCGGTGCGATAGATTTCCGGACCGTATTTCGCCAGCAGCGCCTTGTTCGCGGTGACCACGGAAGCGCCGCTTTCGAGGGCCTTCAACACGAGCGTTCGCGCGGGCTCAAGGCCGCCGATCAGCTCGACCAGAATGTCGCTGTGACTGGCAACATATGTGGTGTCTGTGGTGAGCAGTGTTTTGTCGATCCAGGGAAAGTCGACCTTCTCGGGTTCGCGGCAGGCTATGCCGGAAATCTCGAACGGCTGGCCCATCCGTTGCTGAAGTTCGTTCTTCTGTTCCGAAAGAATCCTGGCGACTTCAGAACCGACGGTTCCCACGCCCAAAAGACCCACACGAATCGGAGTCGAGCTGTCGTGAATGCCTTTGCGTAGAACTTCAGCCTCGCTGCCATCGTCCTGCGCTTGCTGCCGCGACGAACCTTCCACCTGACCCATGCTCTCTCCCGTTTCAACCACTTTTATTACATCGCACTTGTATAGACTTACCAATCCTAGGAAATGAATTCGACAGCGATGAAAGACAAATATTGTCAGCTCACGTCGAGGGCGAGCAGATCCTGGATGGTCTGGCGACGGAGCATAAGGTGGGCGTCTTTACTGCTGACGGCGATCACGGCGGGAATCAGGGCCTGATTGTAATTGCTGGCCATCGTACGGCCGTAAGCGCCGGTGACCGGGATGGCGAGGATGTCGCCACGCTTGAGATCGCGCGGCAGGCGGCATTCGTGAACGAGGATGTCGCCGGACTCGCAGTGCATGCCGACCACTCGGGCGAGCATGGAATCCTTGAGGTTGCCGTTTTCGTCCTTTTCGCCGCCACTATCGCGGTTGGCGAGCAGGGCCGTGTAATCCGCACCGTAGAGCGCCGGACGGATGTTGTCGCTCATGCCGCCGTCGACCGAAACGTAGGTGCGTTCGGCGATGGGATTGCCGGCTTGGTCTTTCGTGCCTTTCGGCAACGTCACACGCTTGATGGTGCCGACACGGTAGAGCGTGACGCCTGCGGGGGCGACGATCCAGCGGCCGGGCTCGAAGGAAATGACCGGGGCGGGCATGCCCAGCGCCTTGTTGATCGAAGTGACGGCCTGGGCCAGCCTGCCAAGCTCGACGTCGATGTCCATGGAATCCTCGGCATCGGTGTAAGCCACGGAGTAGCCGCCACCCAAATCGACCTCGGGCAGGGTGTAGGCGTCGGTGGCGTAGAAGGTCTTACGTAAGAGCATCATGCGTCGCGCGGCTTCGATGAACGCGTTGGCGTCGTGGATCTGGGAGCCGATATGCGAATGGATGCCGACCAGCTCGAGGTCGTCCTGGCGCTGGTAGATGTCTTTGAGCACCGCGAGCGCCGGCCCGTCCGCCACGGCGTTCATCGCTTCGGCCAGTTCGCGTTCGGTGTCGGAAACCTTGACATGGCTCATATCGTAGGGGTATTTGATCGAGTAATCTAGCTCGTTGCCACTTGCACAATCAGCGGTATTCTGGGCACTATCACCTACAGTCGCGCCGCCAAGCTTGGCAAGAATATCAAGTATTTCGGATCCGACGCCGGCCGGCAGCAGCGGAACGCCGAATTTCTGGTCTTCGTGCGCGGTGGAGATGTATTCGTGACCGCCGGCGTGGATGCCGGAGGTGACGCGCAGCATGACGCGGGCACGCTTGCCGAGACGGTGCGCGATAGCGGCGATGCGTGCGGGTTCATCGGCCGAGTCGACGACGATTTTCGAGAATCCTTCGCGCACGGCCAGCTCGATCTCCTCGTCGGACTTGTTGTTGCCGTGCAGCACAAGCCGGCGCCCAGGCACCCCTGCGGCAAGGGCGATCTCGATCTCCCCCATCGAGCAGGTGTCGACGGACATGCCGGCTTGGGTGACGATGCGCACGACCTCCTTGGAGAGGAACGCCTTGCCCGCGAAGCTGACGTGGGTGGTCGAGGTGTTGAACGCGTCGGCGGCGGCACGCACGAATTTACGCGCACGGGCACGCACTTCGTCGGTATCGATCAGGTAGAGCGGCGAGCCGAACTCGTCGAGCAACGATGCGGCGCTGTGCCCGTGGAAAGTCAGTTCGCCGTCGCCATTGAACGCTGTCGCTTCCGGCCAAATCGGAGTGATGCCCATAATTTCGTCCCCTCTATTCTTCGTCTGTCACGCAATTTTCAAGCTGTACCTAACGATACCGAAACGCGGTGAAAATGGTGGAATCATCTCAACACAGTGATGTACCTATTGAGCTCGCACAGAGATCAGTCCAAAATTGCAATATCTCGTGTAGCCGACAGGGCCAACGACAAGCTCACTCACCCATTGCAAATCTGCATGGCTACGCCATCTTGCATGATTGCGAACCCATGCTTTTGATAGAACGCCGCGTTCTTGCTTTCCTCCGGCATGACTTCGATGTAGAAATAATCCGCATACCGTTGCTTGACCATCTCAACCATGTGGCCGGCGATGCCTCTGCCTTGATATTCGGGATCGACCAGGACGTAATGCATATAGGCCATCATCGCCCCGTCATCCAAAACGCGTACCAGCCCGGCAAGCCGATCGCCGTCCCACGCGGAAAATACCGTGGAGGAACCCATTAAGGCCTTGTACAAACGTTCCGGATACTTTCCGGAAACCCAGCCGACAGAGAGGAAAAGACGCTCGACCTGCGCTTGCGTGAAACATTTCTCATCCGTAAATCTGATGTCTCCGTCGACCATATTCTCTCCTCTGATTTGCCCTATCGCCTATTGACTTGTAGACAATGATAAATAATGCATAAAAAAATCGGTCACATCATCCCATAACGAGAGACGCGACCGATTCGCCATATTTATCAATCACATCTTGTCGGGCGCGGTGACGCCGAGCATCGCCAGGCCGGAGGCGATGACGCGCTGGACAGCATCATTCAATTGCAAACGAGCTGCGGCACGGGCCGGTTCCGGGCACTTGGCGACGCGCGCGGCCTCGTCCATCTTGCGCTCATCCAAGCCGGTCAGATCCATCGGCACCACGCGCTCGAGGTTGTACCACTTGTGGTACGTGCCGGCGAGCGACTCGAGGTAGTGCGCGATCTTGTGCGGGGCGCGCAGGTCGCCGGCATCGGTGACGACGGACGGCCACTGGGCCAGCGAGCCCAGCACTTCGCCGTCGGCAGGAGTGTCGAGCAACGACAGATCGGCAGCGCTGGCGTCGATTTTCGCGGCTTGCGCGTTGCGATCGACGTTGCAGCTACGGGCGTGCGCGTACTGGACGTAATAGACCGGGTTCTCGTTGGTGTGCGAGGCGAGCACATCAAGGTCGATGTCAACGCTGGTGTTGTAGTCGGTACGGGCCAACGAATAACGCGCGGCGTCCACACCCACGGCCTCCACGAGGTCATCGATGGTGACGACGTTGCCGGCGCGCTTGGACATACGCACGGCCTTGCCGTCCTTCATCACGTTGACCATCTGGCCGATGAGAATCTGCATGTTGACGTTTTGCTTGTCGCCGAACGCGGCGCACATCGCCATCATGCGGCCGATATAGCCGTGGTGGTCGGCACCGAGCATGTAGATGGCCACGTCGGCAGGGTTGATCTCACGGTGGCGCTTGTCGTAGTAGTAGGCGATGTCGGCGGCGAAGTAGGCATACTCGCCGTTGGACTTGATAATGACGCGGTCCTTGTCGTCGCCGTGCTTGGTCGAGGCGAACCAGGTGGCCCCGTCCTTTTCGTAGATGTCGCCGTGGTCGCGCAGCCAGGCGATGGCCTTTTCGACGGCGCCGTCCTGATAAAGGCTGTTCTCATGGAACCAGACGTCGTAGTTGACGCGGAAATCCTTCATCGACTGCTGGATCTCGGCGAACATCATCGGCACCGCGCGCTTGCGGAACTCCTCGCGCTGCTCGGAATCGCCCTCGCCGAGCGCATTGCCGTCCTTGTCCTTGCCGCCGTCGACGCGGGGCAAGGCGAGCACATCGACGCCGTCGGCCTTCGCTTCGGCGATCACACGGTCGGCAATCTCGTTGATATACGTGCCTTTGTAGCCATCGGCCGGGGTTTCCTCACCGTGGGCCGCAGCCACCAGCGACTTGGCGAAGCGATTGATCTGCTCGCCGTGGTCATTGAAGTAGTATTCGCGCACGACCTTGGCGCCGTTGGCCTCGAGCACGCGGGCCATGGAGTCGCCGGTCGCCGCCCAGCGCACGCCGCCGATGTGAATCGGGCCGGTCGGGTTCGCGGAGACGAATTCGAGGTTCAGGGTCTTGCCGGCCAAGTGGTCGTTCAGGCCGAACTTGGTGGAATGTACAGTTTTCGCAGTGGTTGCGGTATCGGTATCGCTATCCTTGCCCTTCCAGACCTCGACGCCCTTATCGACGGGATCGACGTCGAGAGACTGGTCCAGGATCTGCGAGACTACGGCGGCAGCGGAAGCGGAATCAAGCGTGATGTTGATGAAGCCGGGCCCGGCCACCTCAACGGAGGCGATGCCGTCGGCGTCACGCAGCTTGGCGGCGAACGCCTCGGCCAGGTCGCGCGGTTTCATACCGGCCTTCTTGGCCAGCTGCATCGCCACGTTCGACGACCAGTCGCCGTGTGCACGGTCTTTCGGCCGCATCACGGCCAGCTTCTCGACCGGCGGCACCAGCTCGGCTGTCAGATCGCCGGCTTGGCCGGCCTCAACCAGCCCATGTGCAATATCAGAAATAAGTTCACTCAACGCTTCAGGATTCATGCACCTCAGTCTAGCGTGTCTCGGCAACCTTCTGAGTCTCGACCAAATAACTCGAGCCTTATCGAAGGAATCGAAATTTTATATTGATTGCTACTTTGCAAATCCCCACTTTATTAATTTTGAGAATTTGAAACGGTACTACGGAAAGTTTCACTTATACTTGCAACTCTCCGTTTCATATCTGAAGCCCATCGTTAATTATAAAAGACTAAGAAACATTATAAAACTAAGTGCACTTTAGCGAATCTGTGGGCCCGATGGGATTCGAACCCACGACCTTCTGCTCCGGAGGCAGACGCTCTATCCAGCTGAGCTACGGACCCAAACAACAACTCAAAGCATAGCACCGTAGCCGACCAACGGCGTGGCATAAAGAATCACGTTTATACACAGGCAAGTGCACGATGCCGCCATTTCGTCTAGACTTGGACTATGGCCCCTGAAATGAACGACTTCGAATTCGATCGGCGGTTCTTCTGCCGTCAGATGCCCGAGGAACTGGACGATGGCAGCGCGCCGACCCTTATCGTGCAAAGTTACTACGTTCACTCTGATAACTATGCGTTGCGCGTGCGTCTGTCGAGCCGGAAAACCCGTATCGAAATGAACGACGACACCGACGCGATGGCCGCGCTCGACCGATACCGCGACGATTTCACTGAAGCCAGCGTCACCGTCAAAGGCCCATCCGTGGGCGGCACGCGTTATGAGGCGGAGCGCGAAATCGACGTCAACATCGCCGCGGAGCTGATCAAACGCGGCGGGGAGGTCATCATCAAGAACCGTTTCGCCGCGTGGATCGGCGAGGACGGCTGGGACATCGATGTGTTCGGCGGGTCCAACGCGCCACTTGTGGTGGCCGAAGCCAAGCGCAGCCGGCCGGTGACGAACCTGATCATCCCCGATTTCTGCGTCACCGAAATCACCGACCAAGTGCGTTTCTCCAACGATGGACTTGCCAGCAGGCCATTTGCGAGCTGGAACGGGGACTTCGATCGTGAGCTGGCCGAACAAGGTCCCCATTTCGAGCAGATCTACGGCCGCAACCGGCACGAATCATCGACTTCTGAAGCAACCTTCTGACGGCAGCTTCGCAAACATTCACACTAATGAAAAGTAAGGTGCACTTTTCTAGCGGTAACGTCAGAAAAGTGCACTCTGCCGAATCAGGAATAGCCAGTCTCAGTACATCAGCGTCGAGAGGCGACGGCGGGCGGCCTTGAGGCGCGGGTCGTCGGGCTCGGGGATGACGAAGTACTCGAGCAGGCGCTTGCGCACCGGCTCCAGGTCGGCCTTGTGGCCGGCGGCGAGGAAGTCCAGAAGACGCGAGAACGCATCCTCGATCTGACCGCCGATCATGTCGACATCGGCTACGGCAAGCTGCGCATCCACATCTTCAGGATGCTCGGCCGCGGCGGCACGTACCTCTCGCACGTCAGCGCTGCCAGAACGGGCCAGCAGCAAGGCCTTGGAACGTTCGCGGGCGGCCAAGGTATCGTTCGGGTTGGCTTCGAGCACTTGAGCATAGGCCTCGGCGGCACCGGCGTAGTCGCCGTCGGCCGCAAGCTGATGAGCCTGCTGGTGCTCAGGCGGGACCTGCTCGGCCGCATCCGCTCCGCCTTCGCCAGCAGCGGCAGCATCGGCGTCAGGATCGCCAGAATACGGCGCCGTTCCGGTAACCCCGGCCTTCTGGGCCAACTGCACGATCTGCGGCAGCAGGGTGTCGGTGATCTGCGTCAGTTCCTCGCTACTCGGCAGCCCCTCGAGAATCGGCATGGGCCGCCCGCCGATAAGCGCGAACAACGCCGGCGCACCCTTGATCTGGAAGGCTTGGGCGATACCCGGCTCCGCATTGATGTCGATGCGGGCAAGTTGCAGCTGGCCCTTCATGGCATTGACGGTATCCCCGAGCTTCTTGGCCATGGCAAACAGGCGATCGTCGGTGGAAATCCACAGCAAGAGCACCACCGGATAGGTGGCGGAAGTCTGTAATACAGCCTGGAATGTGGACTCGGTAACGTCGATGACATAACCACCCGCGCTCGGTGCGCCGCCTGCCTGGCCCGGTTCAGACTGCACCTGATGCTTAATCGAACTCAAATCGACCGCGCCCGCCAAGGAAATGCCCGGATTCGTCTGGGGCTTATTTGCTGCTGCCAAAAGTGCCTTCTTTCTTGCTGCGTCGGCTCGACACAGGAATCGCTATCTGCCCGATATGCATATAAGCACAAGTCTAATCTACCTGTCGCCCGACCCGCAGAGTGCTGCTTTGTCTGTCGGCGGACCATAGGAATAAAGAAAATCGCGGCAATAAAGGAAACAAAGCGATGCCGATAATTATCCGATTGTAATCATCTGGCTACGATTCTCCAACTATCTTCCGCGCAACCCGACAAGCGCAACAAGAGCCAGAATCGACGGCCTAGAGCGCTTCGACCTTGATCGGCTGACGTTCGGCGCCTACCGCGACCACCTTTTTACCCGATTTGGCTGGAGGAACATAAAAAGCCAGAATGTTGACATACGTCACCTTCATGGTGCCGGTGGCCTTGCCTTGGCCGAATAACGCGCGCTCCGCGTCGCTGGCAGGCTGCGATTCACGGCCCTCACCGGCGATGCGTGTCCATTCCGAATTGATCTGCGAGACCACCAGGTCGCCGCCTTCGCTTGAACGCATCACCGCGATTCCGTTTTTAATCGGCATGAAAGCCTGAGTCTGCGTGCCATGGTTGCGTTCCATGCCCTGCTGGACCGTTGCGGACAATTTGTCAAGATCGTCACGGAAATAATCGTTGTTGAATTTCGACGCGAACTTGCTCTGCTGCCCGTGCGTCAAAACGTCCGCATACTCATCCACCGCCTGTTGCGGGGTCATCGACAATCCGGAATCATCCGGCGTCCCCATATTGGCACCGATCGAGGGGATGGCGAATTCCGGAAGCTTCGCGCCCTGGAAGAGTCTCACCACGCCCCACAGTTTGTAATTGGTTCGCGGGCTACGCTGCGTCATCACCAAAAGCCGCTTGGACTGCTGGTCCTGGGTCGTGGTGGTGATCGAGAACACCGAACGCGGCCAACCCGACTGGGTGGGAATGATCGTCTGAGCGATGTCCTTCGGAATAGTGGCCTTGGGATCGATCGCACCGGTTGCCTGGGCAATCGACAGCTCGCTGGTACGCACTTCAAGGGCCGGGCCGGTCACCCGCGCCGATAGTCCGTCCGGGCTTTTGGCGTTGTCCGAAGCGTCAAGAACGTCCAGCGTCGCCTTGCGTATCGCCTTTTCCTGCGCTTCGGTGATATCCGGTGTCTGGGTCGACGATTCGGCCCCCTGCGGCTTCGGGGGCCGCTCGCCGCACGCGGCAACGCCGACCAGAGTGGCTGCAGCGATCGCCACGGCGGTCAATGCTCTCAACAGTTTCTTCGTACTCATTCCGTTTCCCCGTCCCCATGCGCATTTGACGCTTCGCCGGTTGCTTCCGAATCGGCCTGGGCGGGCCCGGCCTCGCCGTTCGTCGTATCGTCGTTCGTATCACTGCTCGTCGTATCGCCGTCTGACGTTTCGGAAGAGAAACGAGCGAAATAGTCACGGAGATCGGCCGCCGAAATCACCGTGGTCTCGGCCTGCGCGTGGTCCTTGTCGATTAATTCGTCAGCGCTTGAGGCCGTGCGGGCCTCGCCATTTTGAGTGTTTGCATGTTCGGCGTTGCCGGATTCGGAGTCGCCCTCCTGATGCTCAAGCGACACGGCCACGCTGGCAGTTCTGAAGTCGGCATCCTTTTCTTCATGGCCATTGGCATTGTTGGCGTCATCTCGATCACCAGCATCGTTGCGCTTGTCGCTGCCATCGCGATTATCGGCACTATTGGCACTACGGAGATGATCATCACTGGTATCACTGGCCGCGGCATGCCGCGAATGCCTGCCTACCGAAGCCGACGACGCAGTGGCATCCGATTCGGATTCCTGTTCCGGTTTGCCGCGGTGCCGGGCGAAACGGCTCATGTCTTGATGATTTTCATCAGCATCTGCAGCATCAGCATCTTCGTGCGCCTGCGTGAAAGCCGCATCCGTGGCAGCCGGCTCGCTGGAATCTTCCGTTTCGGAACTCTGAGGTTGGTCAGTTTCAGTTTCAGTTTCGCCGGTTTGTCCGGCGGATGGGCCGTCAAGAACCTGATGAGAATCGGACGCGGCTTCTTCTGCGGTATCCGTGGTATCCGTTTCGCCTTCAGCGTCTTCGTCCGTGTCGTTGCTCATCTGCATATCGGCCACAAGATTGCGTCTGGTCGGGTCGATGATGCTGGGTGCCGAGACCTCGGCGTCCGAATTCCCGTCTCCTGTACCGGCAGATAGCAGCGATCCGTTACTCGCCGCACCAGCCCCGCTATCTTCAGCCGAGGACGAGGCCCCAGAACCCGCGAGATCGGAAGGTTGAATCTTATGAGACGGACGATGGTTATGGCTCGAGTGCACCAGACTTCTGCGGAGCACGGCGATGCTTCCGGTCATCGCCTCGGAAATCGAAACTTCTTCGGCCTTCGCCTTCTTGCGCCTCTCACGACGCTTCGCACGCTTGCGCTTGAACGATTCGTTGGCCATGATCGCGAAAAGCGAGGCGGATAATATGGTCAGCACCACGCACACGCCGGACGCGACGAAGAACGGCACCGCATGATTGGGAACACGATCGCGCAACCAATGCATGGTGATGGTGACGCTCGGCCGCGCCGATTTCCTCGCAGACGCGCCCATGTCGACGACCATCACCTGATCGCTTCTCACGTCATTGAGGTTCAGCTTCATCGCGGAATCGCCGCACTTCACGCTCGTCCACATATCCGAATTCTTGAAAGCGATCTCGTCGCCGCCTGCCACGGTCTCGATCTTGGGCCCCATAGCGGTTTTGGTGGAGAGCCTCTTCCAATCATCCAGACCGGTCACTCGTACGTATTGCTGACCGGCGATCCAGCCGGTGGCGTCTTTGGCGTTGCCCAAGGCCACGCAAGTCTGCGCTGCGGATTTTGCTGTTTTGGTTTTATGGGACTTTGTTGCTTGGGCTTTATCGGATTTGGCTGAGGCCTGTGCCCGGTCGCCGTGAGCGCTCACTTCTATATTGACGGATTTGGCGAGTAGGTTCAACATCCCGGAATCGGTGACAACGTAACGGGCTCCGGAGATCGAGGTGGTCGCACTGACCTCACGCGCAGGTTTCCAAACCGTCATGTTCAAGGCGCCCAAGACGATGAACAACACCGCGAGAAGGCCGAAAATCGGCGCGACAACGCCACGCATGATCACCGCGTGTTTAGTCGGCTTTGCGTTGTGTTTAGTCTTTTTATCCTGTTCTGAAGTCATATTGCCTTATATTCTACAAGGTCTATCCGATAGAATTCTGTGAACGATTATCACAGTATTACATCATTGTATACAGAGTAAATCACACTTTTAGGCCCGATTCTGTGATTTACTCTGTAAGCTCACGACGGATACAAAGCAAATCACACTTTTGAGCCGAATTCTGTGATTTACTCTGCATCGCAGGGACAGCTGCAGAAAAAAACACATCTCCAACACGGCCAATCACCATCAGCCAGCCAGCGATATCCGCTCAGCCATCTCCGACTATGCGCTAAATCAAGGTTCAGGGCTAATGTGGTGAGCCATGAGCAACAAACACACCCGAACTTTCGGCCGCATTCTCGCCGCAACCTGCGCCATCGCCCTGTCATTCGGCTTGGCAGCTTGCGAATCAAACAGCGGCAACAGCAAATCCTCAGACACCTCTGCCGGCACACAGATGGCCGGCGTCAAGGCAACCGGTGCGCTTGGCAAAAAGCCGAAAATCACCTTCCATACCCCGATGAGCGTGGTCAACAATTCCTATGTCGTGCTGCAAAAAGGCAACGGCCCGGCCATTCAAAAAAACAATCATGTCTGCATCCAGGGCATCGCATTGAACGCCAAGGACGGCAGCGAGATGATGAGCACCTGGGAGAAGAACACACCCGACTGCTCGATGGTGATGAACGAGGACGGTACGGGCAAAACCTATTACAACGTGCTCAAAGACCAGAAGATCAACTCGACCGTCGCTTTCGGCATCAATGACCACAACAAGAACAGCACCTCATACATCATGGCGATCACCCTCGTCTCGCAATCCAAGCCGATAACGCGGGCCGAAGGCACCAAGGTGACGGACGTTCCCGCGAACCTGCCGAAAGTGACGCTCGGTGAAAAAGGTGCACCTTCCATCGATTTCAACGGTTACAAACCAGGCAACGACCTCGTCGTCCAGCCGCTGATCAAGGGCAAGGGCAAGAAGGTGGCCGCCACCGACACCATCGATGCGCATTACACCGGCTGGGTGATGGACAAGGACGGCAAGCCGTCGAAGTTCGATTCCTCGTGGGATCGCGGCAAGTCCTCGCAATTCTCGCTGCAGCAGGTCGTCGATGGTTGGAAGAAGGGCCTTGCCGGACAGACGGTCGGCTCGCAGGTGCTGTTGGTCGTTCCCCCGGATTTGGGTTACGGCAAGACCGCACAGGCCAAGATTCCCGCCAATTCGACGCTCTACTTCGTGGTCGATATACTCTACGATTACGGGCAAATGCAAGGCCAGCAGTGATTTGGTTGCAGGAATCCGACAATTAAATCAGGACAGAAATTCCCGGACATTCGCCATTGTATGTTGTCCGGGAATTTTGTATCTTGCCTCACTCCATACAGATTTCGCTTTGGGGGCTATAGACCAAACCCCGGTTATACCAACTCTTTTGGCCCGCAACCCGATTCGGCCGAATTAGATAGACAGATAAACTGCAACAAGACCCCAGAAACAGAACATCGAATTAAAAGTCCGGCACGTTTTTATTTAGTGCTGATTTTCATCAGAACAAGCGCAGACTGTCGTCATCGGTGCCCTTCATGTCCTCGTAATCGAGGATAAGGCAATCAAAACCGCGCTCGGTGGCCAGGACACGAGCCTGCGGGGTGATGGTCTGGGCGGCGAACATACCGCGGACCGGGGCGAGCAACGGATCTTTGTTGAGCAGTTTTACGTAACGAGTGAGCTGTTCGACACCATCGATACCGCCATGACGCTTGATTTCGATGGCTACGTGCTGGCCGTTGCCGTCGATGGCCATGATATCGACCGGGCCGACGGGCGTAGGAAATTCGCGGCGCACCAGTTTCGCGCCCTTGCCGATCCGCTCGATCTGAGCCGCCAGATAATACTGAAGATGATCTTCCACGCCGTCCTTGATGAGCCCCGGGTCCTCCCCCAAATCGTAGGTCTCGTCGGAATAGACGTGCTGCACCGTCACTTCTAGGACGTCGGTCGATTTCTGCGAGGCGACACGAAAGACCTTTTCGGGCAATGGTTCGGCATTCGCATCGGCATCGATATCGGTTTGAACAGAATCCTTCGCGGCGATGTCATCTTCCGCCCCTGGCACTGTTCCGACATTTTCCTCTTGACTTGACGACACCATTACATCGTCTCTGTTGTTCGTTTCGGGTTCCGGGGTCACCTCACGGATGCTGCAAGGCGCGGCCATCCAGTTGAGCGGCTTGTAGGAACCGAGCTCGGAAAAGATCAGCAGGCTCTGGTCGGCCTTGATCATGAGCACACGCTTGGCCATGGGCAATGAGGCGTTGAGGCGCCCGGAATAGACGGCAGAGCAGTCAGCAACAATAATTCGCACGTTGGCTACCTTACCCGAGCCTCTGGGCGAAACCCGGAAGTTCGACTCATCATAACCCGAGGAAACATTCGGTTACCTTTTGGACAAGTCACTCATCAGGCAGCGAAGGGATAGCAAAAGTGGAGGCATCGAATGTATCGATGTCTCCACTTTATTGACGAAAGTTGCCGACAAACAGCCCATTGGCCAATCAGTCGTTGGTTGCCGTCGGATCCTTCTTGGTGTCCACGCCGGTTTCCACGGCGACGGTCAGAGAGTTGGAATCGAACGACGCGAATCCGTCGGTCACCTCGAAGCTGTGACGGTTGCCGTCAACGTCAATGGCCGAAACCGTGCCCTTGTCGATAACCGTCAGAATCGGCTCGTGGTCGGGCAGAAGACCCATACCACCCTCGCTGGCGGGGATGGAAACGGACTTCGCGACGCCGCTCCACAAGGGACGGTCGGAAGCGACGATATTCACCTTCATCGTGGAGCCAGCCATCACGCATATTCCTTCTGCATGTCGTGCCACTTGTGCTCGAGGTCATCGATACCGCCGATGCCGCTGAACGCCTGCTCGGGCACGTCGTCATACTTGCCGTCGCAGATGCGCTTGAACGCCTCGACCGTCTCGTCAGCCTTGACATAGGAGCCTTCCAAGCCGGTGAATTTCTTCGCGACATAGAAGTTCTGGCCCAGGAACTGCTGGATCTTACGGGCGCGGTTGACGGTGGTCTTGTCTTCCTCACCGAGCTCGTCGATGCCGATCAGGGCGATGATGTCCTGAAGTTCCTTGTTGCGCTGCAGAATCGCCTTGACGCGGTTCGCGGTGTCGTAGTGTTCCTGGCCCACGTAGCGCGGATCGAGGATTCGCGAGGTGGACGACAGCGGGTCGACGGCCGGGTAGATGCCCTGGGAAGCGATGTCACGAGAGAGCTCGGTGGTCGCATCCAAATGGGCGAAGGTAGTGGCCGGGGCCGGATCGGTGTAATCGTCGGCAGGCACGTAGATGGCCTGCAACGAGGTGATCGAGTGGCCACGGGTCGAGGTGATGCGCTCCTGCAGTGAGCCCATCTCATCGGCCAGATTCGGCTGATAGCCCACAGCAGACGGCATACGCCCGAGCAGCGTGGAGACCTCGGAACCCGCCTGCGTGAAGCGGAAGATGTTGTCGATGAAGAGCAACACGTCCTGGTTCTCGACGTCGCGGAAGTACTCGGCCATCGTCAGAGCGGTCAGCGGCACGCGAAGACGCGTCCCCGGGGGCTCATCCATCTGGCCGAAGACCAACGCGGTCTTCTCCAAAACGCCTGCGTCGCCCATCTCGCCAATCAGGTCGTTGCCCTCGCGGGTACGTTCGCCGACGCCTGCGAATACGGAGACACCGCCGTGGTTCTGCGCCACACGCTGAATCATCTCCTGAATCAGCACGGTCTTGCCGACGCCTGCGCCGCCGAAGAGGCCGATCTTGCCGCCCTCGACGTACGGGGTCAGCAAATCGATGACCTTGATGCCCGTCTCGAACATCTTGGTGCGGCTCTCGAGCTGGTCGAAGGCCGGCGGATTGCGATGGATGGACCACCGCTGCTTGATCTCGATATGCTCGTCGGGCTTTGCGTTCAGGATATTGCCCGTGACATCGAATACATGTCCCTTGGTCACGTCGCCGACCGGCACCTCGATGGGGCCGCCCGTATCGGTGACCGTCGCACCGCGCACGAGGCCATCGGTAGGCTTCAAAGCGACGGCACGCACCGTGGAATCACCGATCTGCTGCTCGACCTCAAGGGTGATCTCCTTGACGGTCTCGCCTTCGGTGTCTCCCTCGTTGCCGATCTTGACTTTCAGGGCATTGTAGATGTCGGGCAGGTGCCCCGCCGGAAACTCGGCGTCGATCACTGAACCCTGGACGCGCGTCACACGTCCGGCATTCAGATCGTTCGCCTTGTCGGCGGAGGTCGCGCTGGACTGAGCCGTTGACTCGTTTTGTGCCATAAGCGTTCCTACTCTTCCTCTTTGTTCAGCGCATCTGCGCTGCTGATTATCTCAGTAAGTTCCTGGGTGATCGAAGCCTGACGCGAAGCATTGAGCTGGTGCGTAAGGGTATCGATCAGGTTGTTGGCGTTGTCGGTCGCTGTGTGCATGGCGTTCTGTCGGCATGCCGTCTCGGAGGCGGCCGCGGTCAACAGGCATTCATGGATACGCGACTGCACATACTTCGGCAGAATCGCATCCAGGACCTTGTCGACGTTCGGCTCAAACGTATAGAGCGGCGACAGCTGATCGCTTTTCGCCACCGATGTCACATCCCCGGCTTCCGTAGCCGCCGAAGAATCGGCCTGCCCGTTTCCGGACTTAACGTCATCGGCGGGTTGAGCCGCGGCATTGGCATCAGGCTTGCGATCGTCGCTTCTGACCAGTTCGACCGGCAGCATGCGCAGCACACGAACCTTCTGCACCACCATGTTCACAAATTCCGTGAAGACGATATACAGCTCGGAAACACCGCCCTGCGCAGCCGTTTTCATATAGTCGTCCAACAGCCGGTTGGCGATTTCCCTGGCGGTATCCGCGCCCGGCTGATCGGTGTTGCCTTCCCACGTCGCCGCGATCTGGCGATTGCGGTATTGGTAGTAGGAAACCCCACGACGGCCATAAACGTACAGCAGAGGTTGCTTGCCCGCTTCGTCGAGGCGAGCGAGCAACGATTCCGTCTCGCGGATGATCGACGAGGTATAGGCACCGGCCATACCGCGATCCGACGTCAAGGCGAGAACGGCGACCCGAGGGTTGTGTTCCGTAGACTTGACAATCGGATGATCGATATCGGTATGTGCGGCCAGCGCCTGGACGGCATCGAAAATCGCGTCGCTATATGGCTTCGCGTTGAGCGCCACAGTACGAGCCTTGGCGATATGCGAAGAAGCGATCATCTCCTGTGCGTTGAAGATCTTGCCCAACGACGTGGTGGAGGTGATGCGTGATTTCAATCCGAGTTGCGAAGCCATGGGTTACTTATCACCCGCCACAATCTTTTCCTGCTCAATCTTGGTAGGAGTGGTGGCGACCGGCGACTTTACGACCAAAGGCTTGCCGGCCTTGGTCACATAGTTCTCACGGTATTTCTCGACAGCCGCATCCAGAGCCTTCTCCGTGTCAGCGGTGAAGTTCTCGGTGTCACGAATCGTCTTGAGGATGTCGGTGTTGTGCTCGAGATAATCCAACAGACCGTGCTCGAAAGGCAGCACGTCGACGATTTCCAGATCATCGAGCTTGCCGTGGGTGCCGGCCCACACGGAGACGACCTCCTGCTCCATCGAATACGGAGAGAACTGCGGCTGCTTCAACAGCTCGGTCAGGCGCGCGCCACGTGTCAACTGCGCCTTGGAAGCCGCATCCAGATCGGAGGCGAACATCGCGAAGGACTGCAACGAACGGTACTGCGCCAGCGAAATCTTCAGCGTGCCGGAAACCTTTTTCAATGCCTTGGTCTGGGCCGCGCCACCGACGCGGGAGACCGAGATGCCGACGTCCACTGCGGGGCGCTGGTTGGCATTGAACAGGTCGGACTGCAGGAAGATCTGGCCGTCGGTGATGGAAATGACGTTCGTCGGGATGTAGGCGGACACGTCGTTCGCCTTCGTCTCCACAATCGGCAGACCGGTCATCGAACCGCCGCCAAGGTCGTCGGAGAGCTTGGCGCAACGTTCGAGCAGACGGGAATGCAGATAGAAGACATCGCCCGGGTAGGCCTCACGCCCCGGCGGGCGACGCAGCAGCAGGGAAATCGAACGGTAGGCCTCGGCCTGCTTCGACAGATCGTCGAAGACGATGAGGACGTGCTTGCCGTGATACATCCAGTGCTGACCGATGGCCGAGCCGGTGTAGGGGGCAATGTACTTGAAACCTGCGGAATCGGAAGCCGGGCTGGCCACGATGGTGGTGTATTCCATGGCACCGGCCTCTTCGAGGCTCTGACGCACGGAGGCGATGGTGGAGCCCTTCTGGCCTACGGCCACATAGATGCAGCGTACCTGCTTCTTCGGGTCACCGCTCTCCCAGTTGCTCTTCTGGTTCAAAATCGCATCGATCGCGATGGCCGTCTTGCCGGTCTGGCGATCGCCGATGATGAGCTGGCGCTGACCACGGCCGATCGGTGTCATCGCGTCAATGGCCTTCAACCCCGTGGAAAGCGGTTCCACAACGGGTTGACGATGCATCACATCCGGGGCCTGCGCCTCGAGAATCCTGCGGCCTTCGCTTTTGATTTCACCCAAGCCATCGATCGGTTTGCCCAGAGGGTCAACCGTACGCCCGAGGTAGCCGTCGCCGACCGGCACGGAAAGCACCTCTCCGGTGCGCCGTACCTCCTGGCCTTCCTCGACACCTGCGAAGTCGCCGAGGATAACCACGCCGATCTCGCGGGGATCAAGGTTGAAAGCCAGGCCGAGCGTGCCGTCTTCGAACGTCAGCAGCTCGTTGGCCATGCAACCAGGCAGTCCCGTTACATGCGCGATGCCATCGCCGGCCGTCGCGACAAACCCCACCTCTTGGGTGGGAGTGTCACTGGGCTTGTACGAATCGACGAAATCGTCGAGGGCCTTTCGCACACTCGCAGGATCAATGGTAAGTTCTGCCATGATCACTCCTTATTGATTAATTTGTTGACTGATAAGTCTTGGTACAGGTGCCGTTTGAAGCACCTTGTTGTTTTCTCGATGTCCGGCGTACCGCTCACATCTCCGTACTCACTTTTCGGCGTAGCTGCAACAGCTGAGCGGCAACGGTGTTATCCGTGACGTCCGCCCCGATCTGCACGCGCATCCCGCCCAAAACCGAGGGGTCGACCGATGAATTGATATGCACCGGACGGCCAAGCCTGGCCGAGTAGATTGCGGCGAGCCGCTTGATCTGGGTCTTGTTCAACGGCGTGGCCGTGGTGACGGTGACCATCGATTCGCCCATATGATGGGTGAATTTGGCGATAAGCCACTCAAGAGTCACCAGGAAGCGACGATGACGCGGATTGGCAACGGCATGTTCGGCCAATCTCATGGTCACCTTGTTGAGCTTCGAATCGGCGAAAACCGCGTGCAAAAGGTCCAGACGCGCCTTGGCCGGTGCAAATTCGTCGGAAAGCTTGGAACGCAGCACCGACATCTTGAGCAACGCGGAACGCATTTCCGCCAATTCGATGGAGACCGCAAGTGTGCTGTCGGTCGCATCGGCGTAATACATCATCCCGTCGACGGCAAAGTCCTCAACAGCGTTGGCGATATCACGAACCCGGCTCCAATTGCGCGAGACCAGATCATCGAGAATCTCCACCGTCAAAGGATCGGCCTGATCGGCAAGAATGGCCTTGACAAGTGCCTGCTTGTCGGCAGTGGGCCGGGAAGGGTCGGTAAGTGAACGCTCCACCTGTGCATCGTGGTCGAGCAGATTGGTAACGACGAACAGCTCCTCGCCGATTCGCCACGCGCCCTCCCCCTTGTCCTTCAATTTCGGAGCCAGGGAATCACGCGAAGTGCGATCAGCGCTGAGTGACGCTTCTCCTCGCATTGCTCACCTCACCTTCTTTGGATGAATACTGTTTCAAATCCATGTGCCGCAACATATTCCGATGGTTGACGGAACATATCACTTCGTACTGTCTGTTTTCTTGTCGAGATCGTCAATCATGCCGTCGAGCATGTTGGTCTGCACGTCGCTGTCCTCGAGCTTGGCGCCCAGAATCTTGCCGGCGAGAGCCGTGGCCAATGTGCCGACCTCGCTCTTCAGCGTCACCATCGCCTGCTGTTGCTGCGAGGCTATCGAACGCTGGGCGTTCGCGGTGATCTGCTCGGCTTCCTTGTCCGCACGGGTGTGGGCGTCGGAAATGATCTTCGTCGCTTCGCCGCGGGCGTTGTCGGTGATCTTGGAGGCATCGACACGGGCATGGTTGAGCTGGTCCTCATACTTTTTCTTGGCCAAGTCCGCATCTTCCTTGGCTTTTTTGGCCTTGGCGATGTTGCCTTCGATCTTTTCGGCACGTTCGTCGAAAATGGCGTTGAACTTCGGCATGAAGAATTTGTAGAAGAACACGGCGACTATGGCAAGAATGATCAGGGACCATACGATGTCATAGACCTTCGGAATAAACAGATCAATACCGCCGTCTGCAAGTGTCACCATGAAGTCCTCCTTTCACGTTTTGTTGCTGTTTGTACTTTCTTGCCAAGTTATGAGACTACTTGATAAGCAGAGCCACGAAGCCGAGCAGGCCGAGAACCTCGACCAGTGCCAAGCCGATGAACATGATCATCTGGATCTTGCCGCTGACTTCGGGCTGACGTGCCGTGGACTCCATGGCCTTGCCGAAGAGAATGCCCAGACCGAGGCCAGGACCCAATGTCGCCAGACCGTAGCCGATAACGCTCAGGTTGCCAGAAACCGCTGCGAGAGTGATGATATCCATTTGTTTTCCTTTCTAACGGGATGGATTCACGTTAAAAACTTGAATTCTTTTTGTCACGTTTTGTTGTTGGACTATCGAGGGCCTCTCACTCGTCCGGATAACTCAGGTTGATATAGACCGTTGCAAGAATCGAGAAGACGTAAGCCTGCAGGAACGCTACGAACACTTCGAAAAGCGTCATTACGATGCCACCGAGGAACCATGCGGCGCCCACGGGAATGCCGACCATCTTGTTGGCGGACTCGATCATCCAGAACTGGGCGAACGCCAGGCAGGTAGCGACCGTAAGGTGGCCGGAAATCATGTTGGCGAAAAGTCGAATCGTCAGCGACGCCGGGCGGATGATGACCAACTCGAGCAGCTGAATCGGAGCCAGAAGGATGTAGACCGGCCACGGCACTCCGGGGGTGAAGCATTCATCGCGGATGTAGCCCCAAAGTCCCTTTTCACGGCACGCAGTGACCCAATACTGCACCAATACCCAGATGGCAAAGACCAACGGCATGGTGATGGTGGCCGTCGCGGCCATGTTGGCCCCGGGGATGACACCGAAAAGGTTGAAGAAGAAAATCGTGAAGAACAGAGTGGTGATCATCGGCACGTAACGCTTGCCACGCAACTCGCCCATGGTCTCGTAGACCACGCTGTTGCGTACGAAGTCCATGCCGAATTCGATCAGACCCTGCCAACGGCCGGGAATGAGCTTGGCACGGGCCGCGGTCAGGCCCAAAATGATGAGCAAGAGAATCGTAGCGACGATGCGGATGAGAATGATGCGATTGATAGCAAATGGCGTGCCCTGGAAAAGGATTTCCGGAGGCAGGAAGTCGTTGACACCCGGCAAATCCGCACCGGACGCCGACGCCAACACCATATTCGCGCCAACAGCTTCGATCATGTGCCCTCCCCGATTTATCTTGAGGCTACCAGTCTATTCCATCTAAAGGAAATGAAAGTGTCGCGTTCCACAAATCGGTGCAAATTGCTGACAATCTCACTTCTCGGGTCTTCTGTGACAAGAAATTATGCTGAATTTGACACACTCGGCACGATTCTCGACTTTGAATGACCGGTGATGATTGTACGTCGCTTTTGCGAAAAATTGTAAATCAGGTCACAATTACGGCCAATACCAGTATTTACGGATAATCATTAACATCAATAGACAGTTTGATGTCGAGATATTTCAGCCTTTAACTGCGTTGGGGATAAGGCCATATCCGTCATTTTCAAGCGGTTTGAAACAATCGTTACGCGGAGCACCGGGCTCGTGCCGAATGGAGCGGTCGGTACCCAATTTCTTCTCTGCGCGAAGTTCGGGAACCTCTTTGAGATCGTACGGCGTGGTTTCGTAGACCCAGTTGAGCCAGTTGCGCCAAAGCAGATTCGCATGGGCCCGCCACGAGAACAGCGGTTCCATCGTGGGGTCGTCGTGTGGGAAGTAGTTGGCCGGGAAGGGCACGTTCGTCAGGCCTTTGGCCTTGTCGCGCTCGTATTCGTCACGCAACGTGTATTTGCCGTATTCCCAGTGACCGAGCACGAAGACCTCGGAAAAATCGCGTGCCGCGATGAGTCCCGAGCCGGCCTGTGGCCCCCAGGTGAGCACCTGCAGGTCTGGATTCTTCGCGATATCGTCCTCGTTCATACCGGCGACACGCGAATGCGGCTGCAGCGAAATCTCGTCGAATCCGTTGGTGATGAAGCAATACTCATCCTGCAGATATTGCGGGAACACGCCGAAAAGCTTTTCCCTGAAATTTTGCTTGCGGATCCCGTAACGGTAGTTGAGGCCGGCCATCGCGCCCCAACACAGATACATCGTCGAGAAAACATGGGTCTGCGCCCAATCGAGAATCTGCTTCAACTCGTCCCAGTAATCGACCTGTGCGAAATCCAGCTGCTCCACCGGCGCGCCCGTGACCACCAAGCCGTCATAATAATTGTCTTTGAACGAGTCGAAGTTCTCATAGAACTTGAGCAGGTGATCGGCGCTGACGTGAGTGGACTCATGGGTCGAGGTCTTCATGAAATCGATGTCGACCTGCAGCGGGGACTTGGAAACCAGGCGCAGCAACTGCGTTTCCGTCTCGATTTTCTTGGGCATGAGGTTGAGAATGACCAACTTGAGGGGACGGATTTTCTGCCGTTCCGCTTCAGGCTTTTCGATGGCGAAGATCCGTTCGCTCTCGAGTATTTCACGCGCAGGCAGTCCACTGGCAATCTTGATAGGCATGGTTCCATTATGGCCGCACTTCTGCCCAGTTTCTGCCCTGACAGCAAAAAACTCGCCGAAGATTTGACATTTGCGTCATTATCCGTAATGTAGATAACTGCTGTCTTAAACAGCCGTCGCGGGGTGGAGCAGTTCGGTAGCTCGCTGGGCTCATAACCCAGAGGTCTCAGGTTCAAATCCTGACCCCGCTACCAATAGCCCAGAATCTCAACGATTCCGGGCTTAATTATTTTTTGAATGAGGTAAATAGCAGCGTAACAATCAGCGATAGATGCGTCGGGATATCTGACGTGGGTGTGGAATTCGTTCCAGTCGACGCCGGTGCCGATGCCGGGCTCGTAGCCCAGAATCTCAACGATTCCGGGCTTAATTATTTTTTGAATGAGGTAAATAGCAGCGTAACAATCAGCGATAGATTTATAAGATCGGGTTATAGGCCATTTCGTGGTGTTTTAGAATCCGTTTTCTAGTCGGTAGCGTTGGGGTATCTGGTCGGGGTGTGGAATTCGTTCCATTCGACGCTGGTGCCGATACCTGGCTCGTCGCCGGTCCTTGCCTCGTCCCGCGTCCCCGCTTCCTTAGCCCGTTCGGCCTTCCGTCTGGCATGCCCGAGGTAGCCGTCGAGCGCCGCCGCGAGATCGGGGCGTGGACTGCGCATGTAGCATTTCCATTCGCACGCGCGCATCATGTGGTGCCGGGGCATGCCGCGGTGGTCGTCGAGCACGCGCTTGACGGGCGCGTTGATGCCGCCCTTCGAGGCGGTCGGTGTCGCGGGGCACGGGCCCTCCGGCCAGGAGCTCGGGATCGGTATGAGCGAACAGGCTCCCGTCCCGGAACAGCCTTTCGAGCCTCTTGTAGCAGAGGCGGAGCCGCTCGTGCGTCCACCGCCACTTCCTTCCCGCCGCGCGCGAGGGGTCCTGCCTGGCGGTGGTGCGTTCGCTGACCATGCCCCTCCACCGCTGGTACCACGCGTTGAGCGTCTCGCCCCGCCTCGCCGCATCCTCGGCCGTGCGCACCCCGAACAGCCGGGACGACAGCTTCCGCAGCTCCCTGGCGGCCTGGGTCCCGGGTCTGTGGGTGAGGTCGCGGTTCGTGTCGCGGTGCACGTGCACCAGGCAGCGCTGCAAACGGGTTTCCGGCCACTCCGCGCCGGCCGCAGCCGTCATGCCGTGCATCCCGTCTCTGACCAGCACGTCCGGGGCCGGCACCCCATAGAACAGGGCACGGTACTCGGCTATCGACTCGTGGGCGCACCAGCGGATACGGGCCACCAGGCCCGTCGTGCCGTCCATGAGCACCAACAGGCACCGGCCGTTGACGTACGTGCCGTCCTCTCCAGGACATGGCTCTTCGCCCCGGGCAATGGGGATCACGGGGCGACCTTCCAGCACCACCGGCGGCCGCGGCGAAAGGAACGGCCCTCCTCGGCCAGGGTATGACCGCCCAAAAGGCGCGTGACGAACGAATCAAGCTGCCGCAGCATCACGCGCCGGCCCCTGGGGTCGCGGCAGACGCTGTTGACCGAGCATTCCGGGCAGCGCCACAGCTGCGCGCCGGCCCCGGTCCTGCCGTGCCGTATCATCTGCCCGCCGCAGCGCGGGCACCGTTTCGCTTTCTTCGATCTCGTCCTCACACGGTTCAGGACTACCGGAAAAGCCCCCTAAAAACACGGGGAAAAATAACGGCACGAAACACCTACTCCCACAAGGCCAACCCCCGATCTTAAGCACCACATTCTGGCCTATAACCCGGCCATCGACCACGCCAAGGCCGTCAGCAAGGACCCGAACACCAAGAACCGATAGCCTTCAAACCTTCGAAAAGGGAGCGGCACAGCGGATCAAGTCCGTTGCGTTGCTCCCTTTTCTTTTCAACGACTGTTTCTGAGTGTTCCATAAACGGTCGTTTACGGAACAAGTCCGATCCATCCCGGTTCCGACCAAGTTTGTTACGCTTTGGACGTACCATAACCCATACCGTATTCAATGTCCGATATAATGGAAGTGTAACGGGTTTCGGTACGAAAGGATTCGAAATGCTGATCGGATACGCCAGGGTCTCCACGCTGGAGCAGAACGAAGACCTCCAGGTGGACGCGCTCAAGAAAGCAGGCTGCGAGAAGATATACACCGACCATGCCAGCGGCGCGAAGGAGCACCGGCCTCAGCTCGACGAGATGCTCAGAGCGCTTCGCAAGGGCGACACCGTCATCGTCTGGAAGCTCGACCGCATGGGCCGCAGCCTCCAGAACCTCGTCACCCTCATGAACAAGTTCAACGACATGGGCGTGGGGTTCAAAAGCCTGACCGAGAACATCGACGCGACCACCTCGGGCGGGATGCTCGTCTACAACATCTTCGCGGCCATGGCCCAGTTCGAACGTGATCTGATCCGCGAGCGCACCAACGCGGGCCTCCAGGCCGCCAGACGTCGAGGCAGGAAAGGCGGGCGCAAGCCCAAACTCACCCCGGCCCAAATCAAGAGGGTGCGCGAGCAGTACGACTCCAAGGCCGTCACCGTCAACGAAATCGCCAGCCAATACAACGTCGGACGCACCACCATCTACCGCGCACTCGACAACACCAAAAACAATTAAACCTTAAATTAAAATTGTAAAAACTAAAACAAAAGTCAACTAGGCAACAACTATTTTAACGGGAAGCGCCCCAATCATTATGGGGCGCTTGGCAAGCTACCTATGCTCCAGCCAATCATACAGCCAGACGCATGCCACAAGAATAGCAATCGCCGCTAATGCTGAACCGGAGTCCAACCTAGCGATGAGCAGTGGCAAGCCCATCGATGCCAACTCCAAGATAGTCGGAGTTCCTTTATCCTTTTTATGGTCATCTTTTTGTTGCATAAGATGCCCTTTCGCTTTCGCATTTGTTCGTCGTCGTTCACACGGGATCGTGCGAATAACCAGTCACAGCTTCGATCTCAAGGAAACTGTGATATTTTCAGTATACTTCACATATTTTTTAAAAATGATATATACTAAAACTGTTGGAATTGGCGGTCTCAACTATTAGAAGTCATGAAGATAATATCCGATTGATTTCCGATGGTGCTCAATTTCAATAGGGCATGGCTTATGTCCTGCAAGTAGCATAGATAAATATAGGAAAAAATATAGATAAGAAAAAATATATGATAGAAAAATATAGATATTTAAAAATAACACCGTATGGTGGAATTTATTTCTATATTAATCATCAACTAATTATCTAGTTACGTTGATTATTCAATAATCGATGTTAACGGTGAGGGTCAATAACCAAAATTATTGGCCCTCATTGCTTTTATACGTCACCATCACCATTTGAGTGCAAGCTACTCTGCGAACATATCAAATTCGTTCTTTTGATTATATACAAACAAGACAAAGTAAAAACAGAAGTCAACGTTTCCATTCAACTAAACTACTTGAAAATTCCGAGACTTTATCGACAAAATTGCTATCCAACATGACATTGATATCTTAATCAACTAGAACCAAAGAAGTACCCGGCACGGGTCACCCCACGCCGGGCCGGCCCTAACTAACGGCTAAGCCACCTCCAGATAACGATCAGCCCGCAACCGACAACGATCGCGAGCAGCACGTCCACCACCGCGTTATCCGCGTTGGCCGCCAGAACGACGACCAGCGCCACGATGGCCTGGATAGCCTCAGGCCCGTCAGAGCCCTTCCTTTTATGGGACATAATTGAATGTCCTTTCAATGTATGCCGCGCCACGATGGACGCGGCGAGGTCATGCCCGGAAAACCGCATGATTGCGCCTGCAAAAGCAGAACGCAACAGGCTCATCCTACCGCGAAAGATGAATATCATACCTTCGATGATATAATGTCTCTATTGGTTGTGGCGTCGGAAACCTTCCGGACCATTAGGCGGGCAATAAAGCTTTTACCGGAAGGGGTCACAACTGATATTGGGATGCAAGTCCTTTTCAATGTATGCCGCTGGCCCCGATGTTCGGAAACGAATACCGGGGCCAAGGTGTACCCGGCCTCCTTAAAATCCTTGCCCACTTTTTGCCCACAAATTGCCCACAATTTATTAAAAACACAATAATCCCGGCAAATCGCAGTAATCACATAATCGTTGGAATTTCAACGTTTCTACGCTAAAACCGCTGATCCCCAATAATCCAATATAGAGTTCAACTCCCCCTACTTGCACCACAGCGAAATCTACAAGAACTGGAACCACAACCGAGCATGGTACGGAACCTGATCCTCCCACTATATTGTCTCGCCTTTTACCCAAATATGAACCGCACAATCTGTCACGAGAATGCGTCCAAGAGATCAGAGTCCATGTAGTTGCGCCTTGGATCGCTTCCCTCGAGCCAGTCGCGGGTGTCCTCACCTTTCTCCGTAAGCGCGAGGCTGACGCGCGCCCCGTTTGCGGCCAGAGATTCCTCTATCAGATTCTTCTCGTTGAATTTGTCCTTGATGCGATTCCAGCAGCGATCCGTGACATGGACGCTTCCGTCGTAACCTAGTCTCTTTACAAAGGACGCACAGAAGACCTCCCGGATGTTCCGTTCGTCACCGGGTGAGGTAGTGAGACTGTCTGTCAAGAGGCGGAAGATAATCGACTCTTTCAGATTACACGAGACCGTATGCGCTATCGGCGATCCATTCGCACCGTCGATTACGACGGGCAATAAGTGAATACTGAGCAACGAGGCCTCGTTGATGTTGAACTGGGGCTTCGTACGCGGTTGGACAGCAATCAGTTTCCGCCCCGTCCCGACATTTTGCGCCGTTTCGATCTTGAGTTTTCCGTTTAACTCCTTGTTGGCCTTCTCCAGCTCGGCCGCATGCCGGGAAAGCTCCTTGTTCTGTTCCCTCAGATCATCGATTTCTTTCCTAAGGGCACCGATCTGATTCTGCAGGCCGTTTGCATTGCCAACCGCGTCGTCCCCGTCGTCTGCGCTAGTGTGTCTCCTCGTGGGCGCATCTACGCCGGATATAAGTTCATCAACAGCCTTCCTTGCCATCGTGGCTAGGCCGGCTATGTCGTTATAGTTCCACTCGTTGAGATTCACCTCATGCAACAATTCAGCCCGCAATGAGTCCAACCGTGTGCGCTTCTCGTTTTCCTTGCCGCATCCCAAGTACTGTTGATCAACCTGGCTGTTGGGAATGTTGTCGAGCTTGCAGATGAACGGAATCACGGGTTTGCCGAGACTTTTGGCCATTCGGTACTCATATTCCGTGTAGCTCATGTTCTTCAGACGGCCGACGGGATCACCGTAGCGCCCTGCAAGGATCAGCACGACCAAGTCACTGTCCTGAAGCTGTTGCCTGATGTATTGCTCTTGCGGGGTCCCAGACGAGCTGAACTGCTCCATACCGACAGGGATTAGGTCACGGCCCTGCAGGGCTGAGAGCACCTTCGCTCTGTGGTCCTTCAAATCCTTTGATGTCGAACTGACGAACACTTGATACTTCTTCCTTGCCGTCTTCGTTGATCTCATCGGTATCATTCGATCTCATTCCTGATTGTTCATAGAGCCACTGGTTTTAGATTACCTCTCTTGAATCCAAAAGAACGGCCTTCTCGCAAGGTCTCCCTCTATGACTGGGAGAGTGAACTGCGCCGATACGGCATCACTCCATCGGGTCCTTGTCAGATCTGTAACGTCGCCCGCCTTGTCGGGGATGGCATCGCTATAATCAAGGTCGCACAAAATGAAACCGAAAGGAGGGAACGCGACGACGGCGAAGGTCAAGTACTGCCTGTCCTTGTAGATTACTGTAATCCAATCGGAGAAGATGCTCGGGCCGGTCAGGTCGGGCAGCAGGTACATGTGCAGGCGGTAGCGCTCCGGGAAACGATTGTCTTCACAGTTAAGCAGGTAGTCTCTGCAGTCGGACATGCCGCCCGGCGTTGTTACGGTGCAGAAGTTGGAAACGACCTGTTTGGAAAAAGCCAGAGCCTGCAGACTACTGGCAGTCATCTGGCAGAGTCTGTGCTCATGGTCAATGGCAATAAGATGTCTGTCGGGGTTACGGATCCCGTATACAGAAGCCAGAAGGAATTTATCAAACGGACGAACATAGTGATTGCCGAGGTAGCTGTTACAATCACGACACAGCGTCTGAAAGCCCAAACCTCGCTGTTGCTGCCGATACTTCAGGCCTCCCACGTTGCCGGTTCCGAAAGAACCGGCCTCAATGGCCTCCTCGCCAGAATAGACCAGCACCTTATGCCTGTTACCGACCGACTGTGGCGGTATATGCTCGAAACTCAGCAGCTTGTTTTGGCCGCACACGTGGCATTCGCCAGTTCTGCCCTTATTTGAGGAGCCTGTTTCGTTCGTCATCATCAGTCTTCTTTCACACGCTAAGCGGTACAGGCAAGTGAGACTTTCCCCACTAAGCGTCAGCAAGGAAACACACAGCTAGCATACCACGCCCACAATGTGAATACAGAGATGATGTATGCAGAACGGAAGCGCCACACTTACTTTTTCCAAGGCCCGTATGGAGTGGTAATCTGCTCAATTTCTTTAGAAGTAAGTGGCGACCACGAAAGGCCACGTTTCTTGTTTTGTATCTGTTTATACAAGGTCAGCATGTCTCGGTAAAACGGCATCGACCGATGGTGAGAATTGCCATGGTCTGAATGTTCCATCATATCTTGGTATACATCCGTCCACCTCTCGTTATCATTAAGGAACTTAATGTAGCCAATTGCATAGTTTTCACGCGGATCAGCTAAATCAAAACCTCTGCAATGTATGTCATTTCACACTGTTCGGGCATTTGCTTCTTCTCTTTGTCGGTCAACGCATTATAACTGCTAAGCAAATCTCTAAACATTTCCATGACGTCATTGATCTCATTGGTCTGCCGTGCTGACAGCTCTGGCGCCAGGAACGGCAAACTATTAGTGTATTCAGCCGCATAACCCTGCTCAAGCGCCTTCGCAGCTTTCTCATACACTTCACTCTGCCACTTCAGATCATTCCCCTTCAGAACTTCGCCAGTCTCTTGATCCCGGTTATCCACAGCTGCCGCTATACGGTTCAGTGTGCTCAGTATGAGACGAGAAGGCACATCAAGCGAGTAAATCGGAACAAAATCCTCCATCTCTACATCGCCCTGCGCATCAATCTTCTGCTCTCCGTCATTCCGGGCTTTATCCAATGCCGCAGCGTTATGAGGCTTCTCGGCATCTAACAACTCGTTTAATGAACGTATGATGACCTCCGATCTGTTGCTGCCTGTCTGTTTCACATAATCGTCAAGCCTTTTCTTAAGATCCATGTCAATTCTCGCCGTGACTACGACCATATTCTTTTTCAAACTGCCTTCTTCTTGCTTCAAAACAATTCCTTTCATTCGAACTTAATATTGTATACGGTATTATATTACTATATATATTTGTCAATTCCTCAATAGCTCGATATTTTTCACTTCAGCATTCTTTATTAATTGAACCATGCTGTACTTCTACTATCAGCGATAGGAATGAAGACATGACAGCTTCAAAGGCAAAAATAGAGCCAGGCGGAACAAGTATCGACAGGGCGAAGATGCGCAAGGAGAACGGTTCTTATGTGTTCGATTGGCGTATACGACTCATGGATGGGCGGCTGTTGACACGACGCTCCCGGGGCAAAACCATTGGAATCGCACGACGACGGGCCAGGGAGAGTGCCGCCGAACTGTTGCGATCAGGAGGCCAAAAGACCTGGAAGACCACTGACCTGATGAACGATTACATCAGTGAGGTAAGCATCCCTGCAATAGAGTCGTCCAACCTTCGCAAGAACACGAAACTGCGTTATACCGCGGCAGCCCGGCAGCTTCTTATAGCCTATAAGACAGATCAGAATACCGAAGGGTACACGATTGCGGGAGGAACCACCTTCAAGACGCTCGAAACCGTTCTGAGATCCATAGCCCAGGAACACGGCAAGGAAAGCGCCCATCACGCAAGAACCGTGCTCAGCAAGTACGTTCTGCAAAGCATGGTGAGGGACGGTCTTGTGGAGAACAACCTGCTGCTCAAAGAAAGCATTGATCTGAATCTGCCGGAGGACGAGGACGATAGAGCAATCACGCGAGGAGGACATGCGCTCACACTCACCCAATACACAAGCGTTGTGCAGACGCTGCTCACCAATGGTGCCAGAAGACGGTATCAGCAAACCCAAACAAGGGAGATTCGGGCTGGAAGACCGTGTTGCCAAGAGACGGAACACAATAGACCTTACGCTTTTGCAGGCGGCAACAGGTCTGAGAGTCGGCGAGGCGAACGCGATTACATGGCAGGACATCAGTTTCGGACATGATTCGCAAGCTAACGTACATGTTTCGAAAGCATTGTCCAAGACCCACAAAATGCGAGACGTGCCGGTACTCATACCCGCTGTTGTCGAACGGCTGCAAACACGCAAGGCTGCGTCTAAAAATGATTCCGATCACGTCATCGGCGCACCCACTGACGCCTCTAAAATCTGGGACGCTCGGAACCGCTCAAAAGCCGTCGCAGGCCTCTACCGCGAGCTTGCACAAAAACTCGGTATACCTCTACTGGAAACCGCACGATCACATGTATGGAGGGCAACCCTCAACACCATGCTTCTGGGATCAGTACCGGAAATAATCCGCGCGGCCTACTTCGGACATACACAAGAGGTCAACAGGGATTCATACACGGACACAACTAATGTCGCACCGATGCTTAAGTCCTTCAACCAGCTCTTCACCCAACTCGCCATAGCCTAAAAAATAGCAGCGTAAATGTCAGCGATAATATCGTGACTTACAGTGACACAGAGTGACGTTAAACCATGGTTATCCACCATATAAACCATTGATATTGTTGACTTTCTAGTATAATCATGACATCCAGTTACAACCAGTGACAAAGCTATGTTACAACCCAGAGGTCTCAGGTTCAAATCCTGACCCCGCTACCAAAAGCCCGGAATCTCAACGATTTCGGGCTTAATCATTTTTCGACAACGCTGAAGTGCACTTAAATGTACGCCGCAACCTGAGACCTCCGGACCTGAAACCTTCTGGATCATTGGGCGAGCAATAAAGCTTTTACCGGAAGGGGCCGTAGCCGGCAAGGCATAAACAGCCTTTTATACGAGCCATCGGCCCTGATGTTTGGAAACGAGCATCGGAGCCGAGGTATATTCAGCGCAGATCGCTGACCACAGCTACGGTGGCTTACATGCGGGAATCAGAAAAGGCGTGTCATCCACTCTTCAGTGGACGGCACGCCTAAGCTTGCAGGGGAGGTTTGCTCCCTGCTCGTTAAGTGGACGGTGGCCAGACGCCATGGTCGCTTAGCGAGTTGAACGACTAAACGGAAGCCGACTCTAGGGCGATCCTCCGCTTGCCATCTGCGCTTGCAGTAACCTACATCGACAGTCAAGGACGACCACACGCTCTCGCGCTTCGTATGCCTTATCTGTGCCAATCTCAGCTACTATTGACAGTATAGTTAGCAAGTACGAGAGGAAAAGCAAGTTCATCTCAAAGATGAATAGGCTAGACTATGAATTGTTGCAAATACTGGGTTGAATTTTTAAAAATTTAGGAAAGTTCTCCCTTTATTAAAAATAAGATACCGTAATTGAAAAAATTAGTTCACTTAAATCAATGAAACATTATTAAAGTAATATATTACTCTATATTAGAGAAATTAAAATAGTGTATACTAAAATATAATCTAGTAATGCATTGAATGAGATTGGATTTATGAAACATGCCAAGCAGATTTACCTATCAGGTTGATTCCACCTCATCTGGAATGGCTCTAAGAATGGAACAAGAAACGGGGAGAAAAGAGATACCTATCACCAGAGACTTCGTCAGACGCGATGACGATGAAGTGAAAAAATTATCGAAAATAAATGATGCGGAAAAACTAAAAATCGCACTTAACGAAAAACGCAAAAGTAAAGACATGCCACCATTGGCAAATCTTATCAATGCAAGCAGGAAAGCAGGCAATGTACCTGTGTTGCTGTATCTCGCCTTACTGTGGAGATGCACTAAGCCCCCGTATGAAACAAAAGGAATTCCGGCGGCGGCCTGGGCTCGTTTGCTTGGTTTGGACAACCCTCAAACCGCTGGCGCAAAGAGAATTTACAATGCGATGGCGATACTTGAAAAGAATAAGCTGATCTCAACCGACAATCGAGGAAGAGGCAACATCGCTAACATTGTTCTTCTCGATTCCCGGGGAACCGGAGGTTCATATCGCCGACCTTACGATGAATATCGTATAAATAAAGAAAATTTATATTTTAAGGTTCCGACCAGCCTATGGGTTCACGGAAAAATGCAGAAACTCGGGAGCCCGGGGATAGCTATGCTGCTTATTTTCATTGCCGAGGGCGCTTATCGTAAAGAGAACAACAATAATTTGGGATATAGCTTTCCCCATAATGCATTCGTTATCAGATACGCCATTTCGGCTGCTACACGCACCAAGGGCACTAAAGAGTTGGAAAAAGAGAAATTGCTTAAAGTCACCAAAAAGCATGTCGGCGAAGACTCCTTTAGCGTTACCCGATTAAGGACATACTATAAATTGACGATTTAGCGAAGAACCGGGAACAGTATTAAAAGCAAAGCCAATATAAAACAGCTATACAGGTTATGGGATAGCCAATCCAGGACGAAAATCGACAACTGACAATCCGACAATGCCACTACAACGAGATAACCGGCCGATACGACATGTCTGCGGAATACAATGAGCTGCACACAATGACATAAAAGGAGACAAGCAGCCGTGGGAATCTTCTGGATATTATTCATCGTCGTGTCCATCGTCGGCATCGCCGTGTGCCGAATCTTCAAATTCATTGCGGAAATCGTCGTGTTTGCGATCGTCGTCCTGATCCTACTTTTTGCCTTGCTCTTCTTCGGCCTCTCGCGCGAAAATAAAACCGACAAGGATAACGAGCCTCCGCTCGAGGAAAAGCCGGAAAGCCGCATTTCAAGAGATCCTGCAAACAACACCCCGAAAAAGCCGTTTGCACCGCTCGGCTTCCCCGCGAACAAACGCAGGGCCGCACGGGTAAACGCCAAATACCAAAAAGAAAAAAAGAATCGGTCGACAACACCGGCGAGACCACGTTGCAGGTGCCGTATTACCGTTGCCCTCCGCCAAAAGCCATCAAACGTTTCTTCGCGAAATATCTGAGATTCTCTGGTCGTTCGAGCCGAAGCGAATATTGGTGGTCGGATTTGCTTATTTTGGTTGTCGGCCTCGCGTTGCTTATCATTGACAAAACCGTTCTCGGCAGGAACGGGAGTCTGCTCGATGTCATCTGGATACTTGCGATCTTCGTGCCCATACTCGCTGTAAGCATTCGTCGACTCCACGACTCCAACAAATCGGGATGGTGGATATTGCTACCGATGGTTTTAATCGCCGTCAGCGCCATCATTGTCGTCACCGCCTCTTCTGTTGCAAATGCAAGTATCGGCACGCTGGTTTTGAATACCGGGCATGCCGGTTCCGGTATCGCTTTTGCCGTAGGCATCGCCGGAATCATTGATTTCATAGCTGCTGTTTCTTGGATTGTGCTTATGACGCTTGCACCGAACCCGGCTGGGGCACGTTTCGACAAGGACGATCAATAAGTCTGCACTGCGGATATGGGATGAGGAAAATTGAAAACGGTGAAGGCAGCAAACTGTGCTGACTGCTGCAAAGGCACATCACCCCTGCCCCAGAACCGGAATCCGTTCAATGCGGCATCCAAGAAGAAGTATTAATGTGATTCTTCAACACGCATGCCAACGGTTATGACGAAAACATCGCGTGAACCGTAAACAAAAGCGGTCGGTTTGATTGGCCTTTGAGCAAATCAAACCGACCGCTTATCCTACAAAACCGTTATCGCTTTCCTTCCTATTTGGCGGTTTTGGTGGCAGTCAGGTCGTAAATCGTCACGCCATCGACCGTTTGGGACTTGAAATTGGCCTTGACCCATGTGACGATCTGGCCGGAGGCGTTCGAGCCGCCCATCTGGTTGCCGCCCATGCCGCCGCCCATTCCGCCTCCGCCGATGTAGTAATGGATCTTGCCCTCCCTGACATAACGCTTGAACTGCGCGAGCGTCGGGCTCGGGTCGGAGCCGTTGAAGCCGCCGATCGGCATGACCGGCTTCTGCGTAGCTAACTGGTAGCCGGACGCGCTCTGCGAACCCGTGGCCGCGGCAATCCATGTATATTGGTCGGCATCCTTCATCAGGAGCTTTTTAAGTTTGGTTCCGACCGAACTCGCGCCATCACCGCCAAGCAGACCGCCTGCGCCGCCGTGACCACCACGAGCGCCACCTTGGTTTCCACCGAACTGATTGCGACCGGACTTGCCAGAGCCCGTGAAACCGTTTTGCCCATTCTGGCTGCCCTGACCACTCTGTATACTTCCGCTGTTTTTGCCGGTTTGGCCATTCGTACCAGGCACTCCTCCGGTGGTGTTTCCGCTGGAATTATTAGAACCGGTGGAACTATTGGAATTATTCATGGATAGGCCACCGAACTGGCTGGAACCACGGTTGCCGGGAGCAGCGAGGCCATTGGCATTGTTCGCGCTGTTGGCACCGTTGGCACTGTTTCCGCCGTTGGTGCCGCCCTGGTTGTTCTGGTCGTTCTGGCTAGGCATAGCACCACCGAAACCACCTTGACCCTGACCTTGCTGGCCTTGACCGGGCATACCGCCTCCGGGACCGCCCTGGCCTGCGGGACCGCCGCCGGGTCCGCCCATCGAACCGGAAACCTCGGGACCAGCAGTGACTATCGATCCGTGATGACCGGTGGCGACTGTGTAACCCGCCCAGGCGGTTGGGCCCGCGTAGAGCGCGAGCATCGCCAAAGCAATACCAATCAGACCAATCTTGCCGACCACTTTGCCACCAGCGCCGGAACGCAGGGCGTGCAGCGAACGTATCGGAAGCAAAGCGATGGCGGAAACCAGCAGCGCAAGCGTTGACAGACCTCCGAGAACAAGCACTGCGGGACGCAACCATGGCAGCCAAGTCGAACGGGACAGCAATTGCGCGGCCCACAACGTGTTGACGAGCACCAGAACCGTCGCTAATAGACGCGACCACAAGGTGCCTCGCCGTTCCCATAGACTTTGCACGGCCACAGCGACCATCACGGCAACCGCTGGAGCAAGTGCCACAGTGTAATACTGATGGAAAATACCGCTCATGAAACTGAACGTCAGCCAAGTGACGGCGAGCCAGCCGCCCCACACCATCACGCCTGCGCGGCGCATATCCGTGCGGCGCACGCGAATCGAAACAGCAAGGCCAATAAGGATGCCGGCAAAGGCGATCGGCGCGAGCCAAGAAATCTGGGTGCCATAGACGCCATCGAAAAGGCGCGTGATGCCGGTTGTTCCCCACATACCACCACCCTGACCGCGGCCGCCGTGACTTTGGCCGCCGCCAGCACTTGGAGCACCGCCGGGACCACCACCCATACCGGTCATCGCACTATAAGCATTGCCGAGCGTTTCGGAAATCTTGCCACCGCTAGCTCCAGTTCCCGCGTGGCCGGTTACATGGCCGCCGCCACCTCCGGGAACCACAGAACCCGTCTCGTTGCCGGTCAAGCGGCCGAAGCCGTTGTAGCCGAAGGTGAGTTCGAGGAACGAATTGTTCTGAGAGCCGCCGATATACGGCCGGGAGCCGGCAGGAACGATGACGGTGAGCAGGACCCACCAACCGGCGCTGACCACCATCGAGGCGAGCGCAACAAGGCTGTCAACCAAACGCCGCCAGAATTTCGTCGGCGAGGCAATCAAAATCGCGAGCGCAAAGCCCGGAAGAACAAGGAAGACCTGCATCTGCTTGGTGAGGAAGCCGAGGCCGATGCATACGCCGGCGAGCGCCAGCCACAAGGTGCGTCTGCGATTGCCTTTGCGATCGGAATCGTATTCCAACGCGCGGAGCACCAAAGCCGAAGCGGCAATCATCAGCAGGACGAGTAGTGCATCAGGATTATCGAAACGGAACATCAGCGCGGCCACAGGGGTCAGCGCGAGCGTCGAACCGGCGATAATGCCAGCCCAATTGCCCCAATACCGGCGAACCGAAGCGTATAGCAGCCAAACGCTCAGCACCCCGCATAGCGCTTCCGGCAGCAGCAGAGCGAACGAGTTCAGGCCGAACGCCTTGATGGAAAGCGCCATCAGCCACAGGGCGGCCGGCGGTTTGTCGACCGTGATGGAATTCGCAGCATCGGACGAACCCCACAGGAACGCCTCCCAGTTTTTCGAGCCGGCTTGCGCTGCGGCCGCGTAGAACTCGTTGGCAAAGCCGTTGGCCGTGAGGTTGACGAACATGATCGCCACGCTCACCACCATCATGATGCCGAAAGCGAGCCAATCGACCCAAGTGCGTTTTTGGGCGATGGAATGCCGGACCGTGCGCACCGGGTCGGCGGAGACGAAACGGCCTCCGGGAATGCCGGTGAAGGCCGATTTGATGCGGCCGAAAGTACCGGAACGTTGGCCGGAATCGGCCTGAGCCATGTCCGTGGTTTTGGACGAGTTGGACGAATCGGCTGAGTTGGCAGAATCGTTGGGATTGCCGTAATTACTCGTGGCCGAAGAAAATCCGGGGTCACGCTCGGCACCGTTCAGGCCTGAATCGCCTGGTTGGTTTGGCATGTCGTTCATGGATGTGTCCTTTATTGATACGATTAGATGAGTGAAGCGGCAAGTTCGCGCCGCATCCGTTTGATGCCCACAAGGTCTTTGCGGACGGTGTCGGGAATGTCGACCGTCGTGCCCGCGTCCTCGACCCAGCGCACCGGGAATATATAGGTAGGTAGGTTGTAAGTCTGGGCGAGCGTCAGAAGCTCGGTGTCGAAGAACCACTCGTTGTCTTGTATTCTCGGCAGCAGAAATTCGGCGGCATTCGCGCTGATTGCCTTGAAACCGCACTGCGCATCCTCGAAGGTGACGCCCAAGGCCGTTCGCAACAAGGCGTTGTAGCTCCGGGAGATGAACTCTCGCTTGGCAGAGCGTGTGACGTGAGACTCATCGAGCAGACGGCAGCCGCTCGCCACTTCGGCTTGACCGCTCAAAATCGAGTTGACCAGTACGTCGGTCAGGCGGATATCGGTGGAAAGGTCGACGTCCATATACGCCCGGACTTTGGCTTGAGATTCGCCCCACGCCAGTTTCAGCGCCCGACCTCGGCCCTTTGCAGGAATACGGATCGCGCGAATGAATTTTGGATATTGCCGGCCAGATTGACGGCAATCGGCCAGGTATCATCAGTGCTCGCGTTGTCGGTGATGACGATGTTCCAGCTGTATAGCGGGAAATAGGACGGCTGGGATTGCGCCAAGAACCGGCTATTACGCGACGAGGCAAGGAACCTCATCAAGGCGAGAACCGAGTCGGCGAGTTGCTCCCGCTCGTTGTAGACGGGGATGACGATATCGACATCCACATACGCCGGCTTTCCCACACGCTCGGCGATGGGGACAAGGTTGGGAGGGTTGGGCAGGTTACGCCCGGTCTTCTCGGTTACGTTGATGGAGTGGAAACCATGTTGTGCCATTTGCGGCTGCTGTTGTGTTGTCATAATGACAGTACACACGACGATTTTGGATATACACTCAGGCAATCGTGGGACGAAGCCCGAAACCTGTCGCCAATACTATGGAAGTTTGCTGAGCGTTATCTGAATGAGATAAATCGGTAGCTCGTCGTTGAAACGACTGTTATATATCACCCGTCCAATGTTGCAATGACGCTGCAAAAAGCATGAAAAATGACCCCGGAATAGACCGGGGCCATTATCAAATCGCATATTCTTCTATTGTTTAAAGTCGCGCTCACCTCATGCTTCCCGCAACGTCGTATCGGCAATGGTTAACGAGGCGCCCGAGTCTTCCGAAGCCGAGCTTCCGGCGACACCTGACACCGAGCTTCCGGAGCTGGAAGAAGTATCCGTTTGTGATGAGCTTGTCCCCCTGGAACGGCTTCCGGAGGAATCGGACATACCGCTACGGGACTTTCCGGAGTGACTGCCGCTGCCGCTGTTTTGAGAATCGGAACCACCGAACATATCCGAGCCGTCAGCCGAACCCATTGAATCGGATTGATTCGAATCGTCGGACGATCCGGAGCCGTCAGGTTGCTTGGAATTTCCAGACAATCCGGAACCATCCTGCCCGGACTGACCGGACTGACCGCTTCCTTCCATGGATTGACCGCTGGCACCGGGCATCTGTCCCATGCCTCGACGGCCCTGGCCCGAAGGCATCTGGCGTTCCATTTGCTGGCCTTGCGAAGGCACCACCGATTTCGCGGTGGCGAACCCTCCGATCGCACCGCCCGCCAAGCCGCAAACGAGGGCGATACCGATAATCGCGCCCCACATCTTGCCGGAATGTCCCTTCGGCTTCTGACCAAGGTGGGCCAATGGGTTGTTAGCCGTATAACTCCCGGTACCGCCCGGCCGACCATTGGCAGCGAAGCCATTGCCACCCATTGGCTGCCCGTTCGCGGCGAAACCACTGGCACCGGCTGGATTGCCATTCGGGGCAAAACTCGGTCCACCTACCGACTGACCATTGGCACCGAAACTTTCGCCACCGGCTGGCTGGCCGTTTGGACCGAATCCCTCACCGTTGATCGACAGATAAGGCGGGTATCCGGCAGTGGCGGCAGTATCCGCACTATCGTTCCCACCGACGTTCGCATTCGCAGGCCTGTCGCTGCGCATGTTCATGGTCGCGTCAGTTGGGGCCTTAGCATCGCTTTCGCCATTTTTGGCTTCACCGTTCACGTACATTTCACCATTTGCGTTCTCGTTCTTCGTCGTATCGACATTCTTGTTATCGTTCGTGTTCTTGTCCATAATGATGTTCCTGTTCATATTCTTATGCGCCTGAGCGGTATCGCCAGACGAATCGGATGACTGTCTATCGACGACACGGACACCGGCAGCCCACAAATCGCAAGTGCCCGTATCGTCTCGGCCGAAGGGCGGTGAAACGGATGTCTGTTTTCCGCCTTTGCGTGTCGGTTGGTTATATTGAACAAGGTCATCATGGGCGGGCGCTGTGGCGAAACCCAAGAAATTCCGCTACTTTCGGCAGATATTCTTGAACGTAAGCTGAATGGTTGCTGAATTTGATTAATTTGCAGAACCGGGAGTCCGGGGATTCCAAACTTTCGGAAACCCCGGAAACAAACGGTACCGGCACTTCACGTCACCGATGCCGAGGGCAGTATCGGTCGCGCTTGAGCACTTCCAACAGAAGTGCACCGAAGAGGAACGCGCCCGCGACAAGCAGCAACAGGGTGATGGATGCCCCGCTGATGACCAGAGCAGCGGGAACGGGAGCAGGGGCGGAAGCAGGATTATCGATCTTGCGCAAACCGTTCCAATCGTCAAGGTTGGAGGACACCGGCTGCATCACATTCATGGTCTGACCTCCGATTCTGACGGTCTTCGCATGCAAATCGCCCGAACCCGGAAGCCACGTTTCGGCAATGCCGGGTACTTGGCCGGCCACCATCCCGGAAGAATCGGCATCACCCGAAGTCGGCCCGCCGGTTTTTCCTTCTTCGGCTGTTTCGCCGGCCAAAGAAGCCGAACCTTCGCCGCCATGAGTGGCAGTCCCCTCGTCCTCGGAACCATGCGCCCAAGGATTCGTATCCACGTCCTGAAGAGGCACGAGCGGAATACCGGTGACTTTCGCCCGATCCATATGCCTTGCCGTGACGTCTTTCAACGTGCCGACCACATCGACATGCTCTCCAGGTTTGAGCACCAGGCTTGACCATCCGTCCGGATATCTGAAACCGGTCACTGCACCATCGCCGGCAAGAGTCGTGTCACTGATGTTCAGGTCGCTGGCCTTGAACAACGCTCCATGCCCGCCCTCGTCGTCACTGGTGTTGGTGATGGTGAAGACGATTTCGGTGTCTCCTTGCACGTTGAGCGCATCATTTGGATCGTCACGGTCGCCTGCGGACCAGCCACTGGACTTGTCCCATTTTTCGATATGCAGCGAAGGAACAAGCTCCGGCGTTCGGGTCCACACGACATTGGACTCGTTCACCCGACCGTTAAGGGTCTCGGTGAACTTGTTTTCATGACGGTCGGTCGGCTTCATCCGTTTCACCTGGATATAGGCACGCCACCCTTGCTCGTGCGCAATATCACGCGAAACGAGTTGACGATAGGATTGCGTTGCGGTTACGGTAATCCGCATATGCCCGACTTGTTTGGAAACGCCGGCCGCGGAATCGCGAAGCGAAATACCGCCATCATCGGCCACAAGAGTAAACAGATCGCTGCCGAATTTACCGATCGCCTCGAATCCGTTGCCCGCGATCCTCTCACCTTCGTGGGCGATTACGTTGCCATCCGAGCCACGCAGATCCCGCGTCGCGTAGACGGCCCATTGACCGGTGTACTGATCGTAATCCGGGTTAAGATCGTCGACGATATTCCATTCATTGACTTCGGGATAGGCTCGGTTCGCCGGCAGTACGGAGCTATCCAACTGATAGAGGAACGCGCTGTCCTTGTAGACGCTGGAACCGCTCACGGATTCACCGCCGACGCGGACAACCACGTCTTTGCTGGGATTGATGGGCTTGAGCGGATTGCTCACCTCATTGGTCTGCCTGCGTATGGTGTTTTCAATCTGGATGGCCTTGTTTTTCACAACATACCCATCGCTGACCTTCCGCACTTTGTACGGCATCACGATGTGATAGTACTGGCCAAGCAATGACTGGTCGATTGCCGGATCGGAAAGCGGGTCATGCCTATCATCGGCGGCGTATGCCTGAAGATCTTCGGGCTGCGGGTCGCCTTTCAGCGTGACCGCCGTTGCCGCTACGAACGTATCGACCTGACGAGCGAAAGCATAAAGAACACCGTCGCGGATGCCGATGTTGAATCTTCCGGTGTAGTCCTTCCCATCATCGCCACTGACCACAATGCCCGTAGGATCGACCTGGAGATATTCTTCGTCAAAGTCATCGACGACACCGAGTTTCCATACGTTATAGGCCTGCCCAGTCTGCGTGGCATCAAGGTCAATGACATAGTTGCCGCAGTCTCCAAGCAACAACGTTCTCCCGTCGATGGATACGGTGGGATCGCCCTGCTTTGAACTCTGAAAATCGTGCTTGACCGGGTTCAAGGTAGGCGGAACGTTGAACACTTCATTGCTTGGAGTCACAGAATTGTTCAAGGTGAGCATCCACTTATTGCCGACCTTATGATCCGCCGGAGCATCATTGGAGACGGTTCCCTCGAATCGCAGCTGCAAACGTGGCGTGCCTCCGGACTGCCATTGCGAGATAAGAGCGATATCCGTGATGCGCACCGCCACTTCATGAACGTCGTCATCCCACTTGGTTGCGTATTTCGACTTGGGGACCATGCGGCCGCTGTTGAGGTCCATAAGCTCGAGCGTCTGTTTGTCGGGCTTGAGGTAACGATCATAACGGTCGGTGAACACAATGGTCTTCACCGGATAGGCCAAAGAAGGCAATTGCAGTTGGGCGTCCAAATCGTATTCGACCTTCTGACCGGGATACACCACCTTGCCGTCCACGGAATCCTGATCGCCACCTTGCGAGGCTTCACTGACCACGTCCTTCTTCACAGCCGGTATGTAACCGCAAATTTTCGGCAGATTGGTGTCTTTGCCCTGCCTATTGACGCGGATCGAACCAATATTTAGCAAATCAGAACCGTTGGGATCAGTGCCGAAGGCAAGCTCGTCACCAGGATTTTTACCGAAATCCTCGCGCACTTTCGCGGCCCCCTTGCCATTGGCATAATTCGCCAGGAACGGTATGAACATCGTAATCTGGACAGGGCCGTCGTGGCGCGAGAACGTCGCAAGCCACTCGTACTTGGCAGTGGCCGTGATCTTTTTACCCGACTGAGAAACGTCAAACTCCTCGGTGACATCGGAGCCTGCGACTTCGTTGATCGCATCAACGCTTGACTGGCTGCTTGAGGAGGCCGGTGCCATGTAAACACGCACTTTGGAAAGCCCTTGCGGATCGACCAAGTAGTCAACCTTCGCGTAGTCATCGGTCAACGAAAGTGGGTTGATACGATGTTGCAGCACGCTCGGGTCAGTTATCGGAAGATTGACCACGGCGCCCAATTGGTCACCGTCAAGGAACGTGAGATTGTCGGCACCGGTCGCATTGCTCTTGCTCGGGTCAATGACCAGCTTCCACTTGCCTTCGCCATCCAGCCGCACCCAGCTTTTGTCGGGGTTCGGGCTCCACACATGCACTTGTGGTGTGTTCGCGGCAGCCGTTTTCCCGTTCCACTGCTCGCTGCCTTTGTTGACGAGGGTTTTGGTCGTGTGCGCATCAAGGTTTCTGGGCATGAGTCCCATCAGCACCAATTTAACCTTGCGATCCCGGGCCTGCTTGCCACTGCCGTTGAGAATCGCCGGCTTTGCCTTGGCGGTGGTCACATTCCCGTTGGTCTCGATGTTGAAGTCGCGGGTGCGATCCACGCCGTCGACGAAGACATTGGTCCGATCGCTGGAAAAGTGGGCATATGGAGCGGCCTGCGACCAATCATCCGTAATGGCATATTGGTCCAGATCCTTGGCCAGGTTCTTGGGCAACGTTCCGCCAACAAAGACGGTCACATCGTCGCCGGTGATGTATGTTTTGTTGTCGGCCGCCACATTGTTGGTATGCCCAGGGTCCTCGGTATTTTTGGCTTCCGTTGGGTCCATGACCCATGCCTTGTCTGGATTCGGGCTGCGCACAAGCACTGACGGTGTGTTCGTATCTGCATTCTGCCCATTGAATCGCTCTGTGCCGGAATTGTTCATGGACACAGCATCGGCGGCCGTCGTCTCCGACTTGAAACTGCCGTCGAGTACCAACTTGACCACCCGATCATTGCCTTGATGCGCGCTGCCGGCAAGCATCGACTGATGGGCTACGGCCGTTGTCTTGAAACCGGTGGTGGTGATGTCAAAATCGGCGGTGCGATCGACGCCATCCACATACACTTTGGCGTTTTCGTTGGGGAAATCGAGATAACGAGAGGCATCTGACCAGTCATCGCTCAACGAATATTGAGAAAGATCCTCTATCAGATTCTTGGGCAACATGCCGTTGACCACGCTGGAGACCCGGTCGCCGGGAACAAACGCTCTGCCGTCGCTACCTACCTGATTCGTATGGTTGGGATCAGAAACGGACAAGGACTCATTGGGGTCAGTGGTCCATGCCTTGTTCGGGTCAGGACCGCGCGTTGGGAATTCATAATGCGGGGTGTTCACAAAGGCTTTTTTGTTCCACGAGACCGAAGCCGTGTCCCCCACCTGATTCGTATTTGGATTGTGTACCCCTACCTTGAACTCAAAGCGGAAAACGTGGTCGACGGGCATCTCACCCATATCCTTCGAACGATCGGCACTGACCGTGTTCGCGGACCGGTCCCAATTCATCGCGAATTGATCGGATATATCCCTATTTGTAGTAGTATCCGTGACTTTCATGCCCGACACGTCATAATCGACACCATTGGGAGCAATGACATCCCTGAAATGCAGCTCGTAACCGCCCCGACCAGTACCCGATTCGATGATGGTCGTGTTCGACATACCATCCGCACTCGTTCCCTCCTGCACGGATTTAGCGGGTGCGGAAGGCGCCAAAGAAGCTATATCCCAACGTTCGGCAGCGTCGGCATAGCCGATGTGGCCGACATCGGCGCTCATCCTTCCCTGCTTGTATACACCCACATCGAACCAGTAGGGGCCCTCTTGCCAATGGCTCATGCCCAAATCCGAGGGAACGAACGACGGCGACCATGAATCGCCGTTGTTATGAATCGCCATGGTTTTCGTAACCCGAGTTCCTGGCACATAGCCGTCAGGCTGGCCGCCATAATACAGGGTCACATTGGCATTAACATCCTCGGTGATAGGCGACCCGTTGCCGGTGGCATGGATGAGATCACGGACCGGATCCGTGGCACCGACCACGACGCCAGCTGGCATCTGTTGGCTGGAAGTCAGGCCAAGATCGTAATTGCGTGGCGGCTGCTGGTTGTTGACCGCCAAGCACACCACCTGTACGCCGGCCGGAGTTGCCGCCGCCTGCGCGTTGATACCAGCCTCGAACATGGACTTGCCTCGCGCAAGCCATCCCGAATCCCAACCAACCAGGCTTCCGGAAGGATTCGCCGCGTCCCAGTCAGCATGGAACCGGTTCATGAAATCCGTACCGTTCGTCCCCCATAAGTTGATTTTGTTGCCGCCTGCCAGTGAAGGGGTTGCCGCCACCGCCATCATTACCCCGACCACACGCGCCTGGGTTGCGGGACCGTCACTGACATCTGCGATGGCATTGCTAATCGCATTGCGACAAACCGGCTTGACTCTACCGTCGAAATCGTTGCCCACCGGAGTTCCGGGGTTCGACACAGCAAAGTGACTATGAATCTGGCTCAAGGCATAGGTAATCGAGTCTTCGCCCCAGCCTTGTGCCGGAGTGCCAACGTAATTGTTGTTATCCAACAACCAAAGAGCATCACTATTGGGACCTACACTGCCGCCTCCGCCAACACCACCGCCCCCGATGCCCATTCCAGCATTCGCCACACTAGGAACAAGCATCGAAAATGCTGTCAACATCGCCAATCCGCAAGCAATCAAATGTCTTATGCTTCCGGGTTTCAACCAGTTATGCCTTTTCATCTTTCTCCTCCATTCGTTAAGATGGAGGAAGAGCACCCGCACGGGTTCTCTTCCAACTATTGGAGTCGCGTTCTCTGCCCGAATCCGCCAAGATAAACAGCGGGGAACACGACAAAATCTTTGATTGTTAATTACCTGAAATTATGTTGCCATTCCCGTCGACTTGATTGCCGTTTCGGTCGAGACAGTCATGCGGACCGAAGCACATAATGTCATGATGACCGCCTTCAGGGCCATGGTCTTCACCAGCGCTACCCGCAAAACCATGTATTTGGGGAGTAGATGTTGTGGAACTCCGTACCCCAGAACCAAACGAGCCACCACGCGCCGAACCAGACGACTTCAAACGTGCCGAAGCCCGCTTCTGCGTAGCCTCAGCCGGAGCCTGCGCTGCGACCTGAGCAGCCTCGGCATCGGCGACAGCCTTCGCCTGCACACTCGCGTTGACTGCGTTTACCGCTCCATCAAGCGTCTGCGCGGCCTGTTGCAAATCGACAAGTTTGGATTGTTGATTGCCAATCAGCCCATTTGCCGCATCAATCTGTTGCGAAAGAGCCGTGCGGGTCGCGTCGTCAGCCACATTGCCAGCCGACGAATCCAACAGCTGCTTGGCTTGCCCCGCCTTCGCAGTTAACGCATCGCGCACATCTTTCAATGTCTTCGCGTCACGGCTCACCAGCACTGCTTTCGCCGACGTTCCAACATCCCTACGCGCCGACTTCAACGATTTCAGCGACGCAGCAGCAACACTTTCCTGCTTCTGCGCAGCCGAGCGCGAAGTAGCGTCACAGGCAGGTACGTTCTTTTGGGCCAAATCACTGAGCTTCTTCTGATCCGTTTGCAGCATTTCCCAGGTTTTGCCATCGGCGACACCCTGCTTGTCCACTTTCGCCGCCTCAATCACCGTACCGGCAAGAGGTGTTCCAGCAAGCTTTCGAATCTGCGCCGTATAGTGCCGACAATCTGAGATCGCTTCATCCTTGGTATGGACGTTGAAAGCCACCACACCGGCAGTGCCAGCCACAAATGATAGCAATCACGGAAATTGCGGCAATCCACACCGCTGGTCGCCTCCATAACGGCCGCTTATCGCCACCGGAAGCAATCTCGCCTTCATCTGACTGCTCATCGCCAGCGTTTCGCGATGCTGCTTGCGCGTCTAACTCATCGGGAGGCGGCGCACCCTTCTCTCCGCGTTCGTCGGCGACCTGCCCCGATTCCACCTCATCGTTCATCTTTCTCTCACTTTCTCTTTGCAAGCGGATACTGCCATCGTTGCACAGTTGCGCAAATTTCCGCGTTGTTTTCAGGCACTGTGGTCGAATGATCGGGGTCTCGGCGTGTTGTGGATAACTTGATTTCCACTATCCACATTTCGCCGTTTACAGGGCATCTTTGCCTGATTCGTCCACATGCTTATCAACTATTTTGTCATACGAAAAAATAGTTATACACAAATCCTATCATTTTGCTCAAAATAACGAAGGCCATCAATCCTACCTTTACAATGATGACTACAGAACAAGTCACCGACGCGAAAAACGAGGCGGTAATAAGATGTCAGCCAATACAACAAGCCATGAATTCAGGGAGCCGGCAACGCCCAGACTCCTCATAAGCGCGCCTCGCCAATTCGGACGGATAGTCATCATGTCGGTCACGCCAGGCGAGGAGCGCGGAACCTTTCCGGCACGCGTCGAACTCGGAGAAATGTTCACCGTCACAGCCCGAATCTTCATCGAAGGCCGCAGTCATACGGGAGCCACCGCGATTCTGCGCGACCCGCACGGCGAAATTAGGCAACGGATTCCAATGGACTGCGTTAATCCCGGCCTTGACCTGTGGAAAGCAAATCTCGCCGCCGGGGCTCCCAGCAATCTCAAGCCCTGGGACGAGGATTTCGGTAAGATACAGCAGCAGCTCGGCGAATGGACAGTCGTGCTGGAGGGCTGGGAAGACGTATACGACTCCTGGCTGGCCGATGCACGAATCAAGGTCAACGTCAACGACGATGCCGAAAAAACGCGTTGATTTCAGGCTCGCAGCTCCTTGCACGTTGGGCGGACGATGAGGAAGCCGGGCTCAATGACGCTCAGCGTGACATCTTGCAAAAAGCCGCTCGACAGCTTGCCGACGATTCTCTGAAAATCGAGGAACGGATTTCCGCCGCCGACAATCCTGCCATCGAGGCGCTGCATCTCGCAAACCCACTACGTGAAGGCCTGACCGCGAGCGCACCGCAACGATTCAAGGTCGAACGCCCCGAATCGAGCTTCACCGCGTGGTACCAGTTCTTCCCGCGTTCAGAGGGCGCAACGAGGAATCCTGAAACCGGCGAAATCGTCCAAGGCACGCTCAAAACAGCGCTGTCCGGACTCGACCGCGCCAAGGCCGAGGGCTTCGACGTGGTCTATCTGCCGCCGATCTTCCCCATCGGCGTTACCAACCGCAAAGGTCGCAACAACGCTCTGGTCGCAGGGCCAAACGACCCGGGCTCACCCTTCGGCATCGGCTCGTCGCTCGGCGGACACGATACGGTCGACCCGCTGCTCGGCACCATGGACGATTTCAAGGCGTTCTGCGCCTACGCACACAAGTTGGGTCTGGAAATCGCGCTCGACTTCGCGCTGCAATGCTCGCCCGACCACCCGTGGGTAACGGAACATCCGAACTGGTTCCGACACAAACCTGACGGCACCATCGCCTTTGCCGAGAATCCGCCGAAGAAATATCAGGACATCTACCCCATCGATTTCGACATCGACATGCCGGGCATCGAACACGAGACCGAACGCATCATGGACCTGTGGATTGCGGCGGGCGTTACGATATTCCGTATCGACAACCCGCACACCAAGCCGGTACGTTTCTGGCAGGACGTCATCGAGGCCGTGCAACGCAGGCACCCCGAAATTCTGTTCCTCGCCGAGGCCTTCACCCGTCCGGCCATCATGCGCGCGCTGAGCCTCGCGGGCTTCACCCAGTCGCACAGCTACTTCCCTTGGCGAAACACCAAGGACGAGGTGAGCGAATACCTGCAGACCACCAACAGCGACGAGGCCTACTACCAGCACAACACCTTCTGGCCCACCACGCCTGATATCCTGACCGACTATCTGCGCGACAACGGGCCGGCTGGCCACAAAGTTCGCGCGGTGTTGGCCGCCTTGGGCTCGCCTTCATGGGGCATCTACAACGGCTATGAGCTGGTGGAGAACCATCAGCAAGAGGGACGCGAGGAACAGGCGGACAACGAGAAGTACGAGATCAAGGTGCGCGATTGGAACAAAGCGGATACATACGGCATCGCCACTTTGCTCACCGACCTCAACCGCATCCGCCGAGCTCATCCCTCCTGCCGCAGCTATCACGATTTGATCATGCTGTGGACCAGCGACCCGAACGTCGTGGCTTTCGCCCGTCATATTCCTCCGATGTCAGCCGATTTAACGGATGGGCAACATAGCGATAAAACCAACAATGACACGGAAAGCCAAGCTCTCGCCAATGCAAGCAGCACCACAGCAGACCCAACCCTCGGCGACACCCTCATCGTTGTGGTGAACCTCGACTGCAAGGCCGCCCACACCTCGGAGGTCAACTTCGACCCGGCACTGCTCGGCCTCCCTCGCGATCACACCTTCGATGTCCACGACGAACTTGGCGGCGGCAACTTCACCTGGTCGAGCAACAACAAAGTCACTCTGAATCCCACCGAACGCCCGGCTTACATATTCAGTCTTGTTCAAACCGACCAGGAATAGCAATCAACCGCAGCCAACGGCAAAATGAAGGAAATCAGCGCATCGGCGAGTATCTGCGCTAGACTTGGTTTCGGTAATAAAACCGTACACACAACGTACGCAAGGCACGTTCAAAAGGAGCAAACATGGCTGAAACGTTCAATGTCCTCGTCGAGATCCCGCGCGGATCGAAGAACAAGTACGAAGTGGACCAGGAGACGGGCCGCATCACGCTCGACCGCACCCTCTTCACCTCCTTCGGATATCCGGATGACTACGGCTACATCGAAGGCACCCTCGGCGAAGACGGCGATCCGCTCGACGCCCTGGTAATGATTCCGAACTCGGTCTTCCCGGGCTGCGTCATCGAGTGCCGCGCCGTAGGCCTCTACCACATGGAAGATGAAGAGGGCGGCGACGACAAGGTGCTGTGCGTGCCCGCCGATGTGCGTTTCGATGACATCAAGGACATCGATGACGTCAACGAGTATCACAAGGCCGAAATCAAGCACTTCTTCGAGCAGTACAAGGCCCTGGAGCCCGGCAAGGAAGTCAAGCCCGGCGATTACTGGACCAACGTGGCCGAAGCCGAGAAGCAGATCAAGGCTTCCCGCGAGCGCCTCGCCGCTTCCAAGAAGTGAGACGATAGCTCATCTTGAATATCGTTGGTTCTCAATTACGACCATTGATGAGATAACCATTCGGCATTCACCATTACCTAAACCGGAACATGCATCGCGCATCGTTCCGGTTTTTATTTGCCAAATTCGCAGAACGACGAAACATCGGTCAAGTCATCGACCGGGTATTATACTGAGGTCAACAATTGTGGCATGCGAACGGTATTCACATCGGGAATTCAAAGCCGGGACATTGGTGGGTTGCCAGCAGTTCTCAATGCCGAAACACAAGGCGTAGGCGGGTAACCGTCGAGGCCCATTCGCGTGCGACTTGCGGTGACAACCGACTGGCTCACCGCCATCAACGTCGGCGCCGCGGATGAACACGAAAGTGCAGCCGTCAAGCTTATGATCGTCGAAATCCTGCTTATCGCGGTGTCCGTTTCGATGGATGCCTTCGCCATCGCCATCGGCAAGGGGTTGGCCACCAAACATGTCCGGCCGGTCAATGCGATCAAAACTGCACTCTGGTTCGGTGGTTTTCAGGCGCTCTTCCCCGTCCTGGGCTACTTCTTCGCTTCATTGTTCGGCAAGTACGTCGAGGCCGTCGACCATTGGATCATCTTCGCTCTGCTCGCGCTCATCGGCGGCAACATGATTCGCGAGGCCTTCGGCGAGCCGGAGGAAGACACCAAGGAAACCGCGCAATTCGACTGGCGGCACATGGCCCCGCTCGCCGTGGCGTGCAGCATCGACGCCTTCGCGGTGGGCGTGAGCTTCCAGTTCATGCCACTCAACATCTGGGGGGCCGCCGCCATCATCGGCGTCATCACGGGAGCCTTCTCCATCGCCGGCCTCTACCTCGGCCACACCATCGGCGTACGTTGGCAGCAGACCGCCCAAATCATCGGTGGTATCATCCTGATTCTCATTGGTCTGAAAACCCTGTTGGAACACCTCGGCATCATCGCTTGGTAAATATGCAATCATGACCGCCATATGCATATGTACAGCGAGCAGATGTCTAAATCCAATTCGATGCAACACTGAAGACCTAGGATACTCAAAAATGTGTTCGCCGCTGTATCGAACAGCAGAGAACGGAATTTCAATCGAAATAAGGTTTCCCTGCTGCAAATATATTCATCACAGCAATTTGTCAGTCACCGGAATCATTGGTATTTCAACGTTTTGCAATTCTCAAGCAAAACACGACACAGCGCTGAAGAACAATCACGGCATCTACACGCGTTCCATGCTATGAATCGCGACATAGCCATCAGCCAACAAAAGCAAGCAGCGCAACCACCGCGAGGAATACCACAAAACCGCCGTACATAATCGGCATCAGACCAAAGGAATACATGCCATAACGACGAAACTTCTGTACCTCTTTGGAATCATAGGTATCCTGCTTGAAGCGTGTAATGGGGCTTCCGGCAGCCCGATAATCCTTCGCCCACCTGGTCGACGCCCACGACAGCGCCGCCAACAGAGCCACGGCAATCACTGCGACAATCGCGACCACATACGGCTTGCGCGCACCCAACGCGCCGACACCGAAATAACGCAGCAGAGCCGGAGCGAACACCCAGCCCGAAGCCCCTGCCATCGCGACGTCGAACATCAGGCCGTGCGAAAGGGAAAGCACCATATTCGTCCGTTCGCGGCGCAGCATCTGATGCAGGAAACCGAGGATGACGAACGCCGCCAGCACAATCAGCAATGCGGTCGCCCAGCGAGTGCACCAATGCAGCAATTCATCACCAGACATCGCATCGAAACGGGCAGACACATGACGACGCAGCCTGCGCGGCCCCGTCATGCCATCGGCATTCGGCAACGCCTCCGCCAGTGACGTTTCGGTCGCATATATCATGCCGAATCCGCCAAAGGCTCCCACCAAGGCATCAAAAATGCTGGTGTGCAACGGCCAGGAAACTCCCACAAAAATCGCCAGTGCCCCGGCAACCGCCGTAAAGATGGCGACTTCCATACGCCCTTCGACAAAGCAGGCAACGACCAAGAGAACAGCGATAACCGCATACGCGCCGACCTCAAGCGCCACCATCCCCTTGGGGGAACCTATCGACATAGATTGCTGTCCACCATTGCCGTCGCCATTCGCCGCAGCAGTCATCCGTAACCCCGTTCCGTCTCGTGTCACTCGCTTTTCGCACCATTCTAGGCACGAAATCCGGTCATCCAAAACCTTGCCGCCTAGCCGCTTACCGGCTTTCGAACCACCAAACCCCGGCGTAACACCGCCGAAACCAACAAGGTTTTCTATAAGAAATATGGTAGCTGCCAGTGTCCACAACCAGCAGGTACAATGACGGTAATCGCATAAACCCCAATGACGTCGTATACACGGTGTCGAGTTGTGCTTGAGGCCGTTCGACCGGAGACGGCAAAGCCTACAGGCAACAGGGCGCACGATCGGGAGGGGAGGGCTCGATGACCGATTTGACATTGATGACGATGGCCCCCAACCCTGCGAGCGTGCTTCCCAGCCTCGCCCTGCTTTCCTACCGCGTGCGCGTGCTACCGATGGATGCCGCAAGCCTGGTGAAGCTTCCCGAAAACACCATTCTTTTCCTCGATGCGCGCGACGATCTCGCCAACGCCAAGACGCTGTGCAATCTCATTCACGCCTCCGGTCTTTCCATTCCGATCATCCCCATTATTACGGAAGGCGGCTTTACCGCCATCAATATCCAGTGGGGCGTGGCCGACGTCGTGGTGAACAACGCCTCCCCCGCCGAGGTGGAAGGCCGGCTGCGGCTGGTCTGCGAGCGCGGCCAGACCGCCCCGACCACTACGCGCACATCCGTGGAACGCGACAATTACAACGATGACGGGCAAATCCGTTCCGGTGACCTGGTGGTGGACACCAAGGGTTATACGGCCACGCTCAACGGCGAACCGGTGAACCTGGCCTATAAGGAATTCGAACTGCTGAAATATCTTGTCGCGCACCCTCACCGCGTCTTCACCCGCGCCCAGCTGCTACAGGAAGTGTGGGGCTACGACTATTACGGCGGCACGCGCACGGTCGACGTCCACGTGCGTCGCCTGCGCGCCAAGCTCGGCGGCGAATACGAGCATATGATCGGCACCGTGCGCAACGTCGGTTATCGTTTCGATCCGCCGGATGACGACAGCGCCAACACTGACGGAAACGACGATAACGACGAAAATATCGGCGATGGCGCAAACAACGCCTGAAATCCGCAAAATAGGTGACAACACGAAATTTTTCGCGCCTATAGTGGCAAAGAATCACCTGATTATCAATATGATTCGATAATCAGAAAACGTCTATACACAAGGAATGGAAGCCGATGCCTAGGGAAACCAAAGCGCAACGCGCAGAACGCATCCACGCCGAATACGATGTACTGTGCGAAATGTTTCCCAAGGCGATGTGCACACTCGATTACGAAACCCCGTTCCAGCTTTTGGTCGCCACTGTTCTAAGCGCCCAGACCACCGACGTGCGCGTCAACAGCGTCACCCCCACGCTCTTCAAGGATTACGGCACACCGGAACGACTCGCGGCGGCCAACCCGGAAGTCATCGAAGACATCATCCATCCAGTCGGCTTCTATCATACGAAATCAGCACATATCATCGAACTTGCAGCCCAGATCGTCCGTGATTTCGACGGCGTGGTGCCGCAGACGATGGAGGAACTCACGACGCTTTCCGGCGTGGGCCGCAAAACCGCGAACGTCGTTTTGGGCGACGCATTCGGCGTGCCCGGCTTTCCGGTCGACACGCATGTCATCCGCGTCACTGGCCGTCTGCGCTGGCGTACGGATTGGAGCAACAAGCATCCCGACCCGGTCAAGGTCGAAAAGGAAATTACGCAGTATTTCGAACCGAAAGAATGGTCTGACCTTTCGCACCGTCTCATCCTCTTCGGCCGTAACGTGTGCACCGCGCGCAACCCCGACTGCGAATCCTGCCTGTTGAATGACACTTGCCCCTCCGCTTTCCATCCACTCTGACCCGGCCTGCCTCAAAATCCATTGTGCCGCAAGGCTTTATCCGTTTTCAGGAATCATTCAGCACCGGATAGTAAACTGTTGAGTCATGTCACGTCATAAGCAGCAAATGAGCGGGCCGATGAGGGGTCTCGTCTTCCTCGGTGCTGCTGCGGTGCTCTTCGCCCTTGTAGGTGTCGGCTGGGCTCATTTCGACCATCGCTCCGTTGACGCCACCCTGCTTCATTCCGGTTCGGAAGTCACCGTCGGATTGGATGCCACGGCCCCGCAGTCTCTCGACATCCGCACAGTGCAAGGCAAAGAGCTCGACCAGGCGTTGCTCGGCAATGTATACGAAACCCTCGTCGGCCGCGACCAGGACAACAAACTTGTCCCGTCCATCGCCAAAAGCTGGGATGTCTCGAAAGACGGCCTCAACTATACGTTCACGCTCAATGCGGATATGCGCTTCGCCAACGGGGACGCTCTGGATTCCACCGACGTGGTCTACTCCCTTCAGCAGGTCATCAACAGGAACTACGTGGGCTCCGAGGATCTCACAGGTCTCAAATCCGTCAAAAACCCTGACACCTCGACGGTGCAGATAAGTCTTTCCTCACCCAATCCGCGACTTCTGCGGGCGCTTTCCTCACGTGCCGGAATCGTCTATGATTCGACTTCCAACATCAACTATGCCAAGCAGGCCGGCGGCAGCGGACCGTTCACCGTGCGCAGTTTCGACCCCGGCAATTCCATCGTATTCACACGCAATCCCCTGTACTGGAAACAACAGTCGGCCAGTTCACAGATGACCCTGCGCTATTTCGACTCCGTTCAATCGCTTGGCAAAGCCATGAAAGACGGAACGGTCCAGCTTGCGGTGCTGCGTCCCTCGGATTCCCCGAAGCCATTCCAAGGCAGCAAAAAATACAGCGTTTCGAAGGGATTGACGACTTCAAAGTTGACGCTGGCGCTCAACAACAGCAGCGATTCGATCTTCTCCGACGAACGCGCGCGTTCGGCCGTCCGCTATATCCTCGACAACGAGGCCATCACCAAAAGCCAGCCCAACGCGGCGTCCGTGCTCAACGGACCGATCAGTCCGCTGGAACCCGGTTACGACGATCTTTCCGCGATATTCCCGCACAATCTGGACGCTGGAAAAAACGATCTGAACTACTGGATCACCCGGCCGGGGTATTTCGGGGACATCACGTTCCTGGTACCCGACGAATACGCGTCGCTTGGCCAGCAGGTGCTCGACCAGTTCAAGACCACGCAGCTCCATCTGGTGATGCAAGTCGTCGATGACGATACGCTCAGGCAACGGCTCGACAACGGCGATTACAAAATGGCTATCGTCGCCATGCAGGGGCCGGACGATCTGGGCGCCTTCGCCGAAGGCCGCTTCGGCTATCAGAACAGCGAGGCCCAGCAGGATTACCGCAACGCTCTGGCCTCCACCAACGATATCGATTATCAGCAGAATCTCCGCGCCTATGCCAAAACCGTGAGCTCGGACGCCGGAAGCGCTTGGTTCTATAACGAAAGCAGCATGGTGGCCGCGGACAATAACATCGCCGGCTACCCCAGGAATATGACCGACGAACTGCTGCCGTTACGCGATGTGAGCACAAAGTAACCCGCCAACGCCCGCATGCCAACCACGGCGGCGCTGATGTCACCATTGCTTTCTAAAATTGGTCGTTATGACTGATCAGGACAATAGCATTATCCACGCAAGCCTTTCGCCGCTGCCCGACCGGGTCGGCGTCGACGGCCTGGAAGACAAATGGCGTTCCGAATGGGACAACGACGGCACCTACGAATTCGAGATTCCGCGCGACGGCAACGGCGCACCCGACCGTGCGTCCGTCTACTCCATCGACACCCCGCCACCTACCGTTTCCGGCAGCCTCCATGTGGGCCACGTCTTCTCCTACACCCACACCGACGTCATCGCCCGCTACGAGCGTATGCGCGGCAAGCACGTCTTCTACCCGATGGGCTGGGACGACAACGGCCTGCCCACCGAGCGCCGCGTGCAGAACTACTACGGCGTGCGCGTTGACACGTCGCTCAAATACGATCCTGATTTCAAGCCGCCGTTCGAGGGCACGGACGGCAAGAAGATCAGCGCCCGCGACCAGGTGCCGGTCAGCCGTAAGAACTTCGTGGAGCTGTGTGAGCGCCTGACCGCGCAGGACGAGAAGCAGTTCGAGGCGCTGTGGCGTTCCTTGGGCACGTCCATCGACTGGCGCCAGACCTACCACACCATCGGCGAGCATCCGCAGCGCGTGGCACAGAAAGCGTTCCTGCGTAACCTTGCACGTGGCGAGGCCTATCAGAAGGATGCGCCGAGCCTTTGGGACGTCACCTTCCAGACCGCGGTGGCGCAGGCCGAGCTGGAAAGCCGCGAATATGACGGCTTCTACCATCGCGTCGCCTTCCGCTTCGAGGACGGCACGCCGATCTACATCGAGACCACCCGACCGGAGCTCCTGGCAGCCTGCGGCGCGCTGATCGCCAACCCCGACGACGAACGTTACCAGAAGTATTTCGGGCAGTACGTTTACTCTCCGCTCTTCAAAGTCAAGGTGCCGATCATGGCGCACCCGGCCGCCGAGATGGACAAGGGCGCCGGCATCGCGATGTGCTGCACCTTCGGCGACCAGACCGATATCGAGTGGTGGCGTGATCTGAACCTTCCGCTTCGCCCGATCATCCAGCGCAACGGCCGCATCATCATGAGCGTGCCGGATTGGGTCGTCGACGAAGGCGGCAAGAAGATCTTCGAGGAGACCGAAGGCAAGACCACCTTCACGGCCCGCAAGATCATCGTGGAGCATCTGCGCGAGTCCGGCGATCTCGACGGCGAACCGAAGCCCACCAAGCGTATGACCAACTTCTACGAGAAGGGCGACAAGCCGCTCGAAATCGTCACCTCACGCCAGTGGTACCTCAAAAACGGCGGTACCGATATGAAGCTGCGCGCCGAGCTGTTGGAGCGCGGCAAGGAGCTGCAATTCCATCCCGACTTCATGCGTGTGCGCTATGAGAACTGGGTCAATGGCCTGAACGGCGACTGGCTCATCAGCCGTCAGCGCTTCTTCGGCGTGCCGTTCCCGCTGTGGTATCCGGTCAACGCCGACGGCGAGCCGGATTACGACCATCCGATCACCCCGCGCGAAGACCAGCTGCCGATCGATCCGACCAACGACGTGCCTGAAGGTTACACGGAAGACCAGCGCGACGTGCCCGGCGGCTTCACGGCCGAAAAGGACATCATGGACACCTGGGCCACCTCGTCGCTGACCCCGCAGATCGTCACCCACTGGGAAGAGCCGGATCAGGAGAGCAAGGACCTCTTCAAGGCCACCTTCCCGATGGACCTGCGCCCGCAGGGTCAGGACATCATCCGCACCTGGCTCTTCACCACGATGGACCGCGCGCATCTCGAGAACCACTGCCTGCCGTGGGCGCATACCGCGCTGTCCGGCTGGATCCTCGACCCCGACCACAAGAAGATGTCGAAGTCCAAGGGCAACGTCGTGGTTCCCAAGGAGCCGATCGAGAAGTACGGCGCCGACGCGGTGCGCTACTGGGCCGCTTCCGCCAAGCTCGGCCTCGACGCCACCTATGACGAAGGGCAGATGAAGATCGGCCGCCGTCTGGCCATCAAGCTGCTGAACGCCACCAAGTTCGCGCTGGCCATCGGCCGTGAGGACGACAACCATCACGTTGGTGCCGCCTCAAGCGCCGATTGGAATCCGGCCGACGTCACCGAACCGCTGGACCGCGCGGTGATGGCTCGCCTGGCAACCGTGATCCGCGAAGCCACCAAGTCGATGGACGCCTACGAGCACTCCAAGGCGCTCGAACTCATCGAGACGTTCTTCTGGCAGTTCTGCGACGACTACATCGAGCTGGTGAAGAACCGCGCTTACGGCACGGCAGATTCCACCGGCAAGACCCCATCTGAGGCCGCCGTGAAGTCCGCGCACACCACGCTGGGCCTCGGCCTTGAGGCGTTCGCACGTCTGCTCGCGCCGTATATGCCGTTCGCCACCGAAGAGGTCTGGCACTGGATGCACGCCGGCGAGGGATCCGTGCACACCTCCTCCTGGCCGACCGCCGAGCCTTACGAGGCCGCCGCAGGCGACGCCGACCCGGACATGCTCGTTTGGGCAGGCAAGGCACTGGCCGAGCTGCGCGGTTTGAAGTCGCAGGCCAAGGTCTCAATGAAGACCCCGATCTTGAAGGCCACGCTCAACGCGGCCAACGAGGCCGGCAAGACGGCCATCGACTTGAGCCTCGTCGACATCGCCGAAGCCGGCAAGGTCACTGGTCCGCTTTCGGTTACGGTCGACGCTTCCGACGATACCCCGGACAACGAGATTATCGTTCGTGTCAGCGACGCCGAACTCGGTGAGCCGCCGGCCAAGAAGCCCAAGAAGAAGTAACCTTCCGTCGCAAAACCGGTAATAAGAATACGCGAGTGGGGCTGCACTTTCAATCGGTGCAGCCCCACTCTCGTATTCTTATGCCCCTTATGCGCTCCTGTCAACAACGATCTTCGCGCGAACGACGTTTTAACGCTTATGTTTTAACCGTTACGTCTCACCGTTTTACTTGTTTTTATCGCCCTTGCCCAAATCGAGCCGCTTGAGTTCGGGGATATCACTCAACGAGTTGTTGCCTTGGGCATGTTTTCCATGGACATCGTTGTTTTTGACGTCGTTGCTACTGTCGGAACTGGCTTCGCCTTCCTTACCCCGTGCACCGACATTGCTATCAGTATCGGCCGCATTCTCAGACAATCCCTCGGTCGCCGCGGATTCGTTCAACGGACCGGTTTCTGCCAGGACTCCAGCGTCTTCCTCATCGTCTGATGCCTCGAAATCCGCTTCTTCATCAGCGAAGACATCAATGCCGATACCGGCCTCCCCGGCTTCATCATCAACGTCATCCAACGCGTCAGGATCGGCGTATTCCTTGGCATCCTCGAACGCGACGGCCCCGGGAGAATCTGAGGCATCAAACCTGCGGTCGTTCTTCGCCTCACGCTCTTCCTCGCGCGCGGCGATGGCCTGCAACGTGCGGGCGAAACGCATCACCTGATCGTCGGTAATCGCTTCAAGCTTCTCCTTGGTCATCACCGAACGCATGACCATACGGATATGCGCAACGTCAAACGCAGGCCCCTTCTCCCGCTTCGACTTGTTCTTCCTGGCGTAGATCTCCAAGCCGTGCTTGCCTTGACGCGCATGAACGAACGGCTTCCATTTGCCCCCGGTTTGCGAGGCGTCAAGCAGCGTCGCAAGCCTCGCTATCAAAATCGCGCTTTGCATGGTCGAAAGCCCATACCAAGAGCACATCAGATACCACGAAACCGAGCGTTCCAGCGTTCCGCCCAGATATTCGTCATATTCATCCATCGCCATCTGCATCAACAACACCCGGTCTTGAAGCCGCTTCTCCTCGGTGTCCAGATTGTCGATGACCTTGAATTTCTTTCTGCTGACGATTTTCTTGCCATGCTTTTTGCTCATACCAGCCTCCTTGCCAACGTATGCGAAAGCACATTACAAAGCAATACTATCATTCTTGGAAGTTTCGTTTCCCCAACATAACAAGGCAGAAGTCATCGTTGACTTGCCAGCATTCACCTTAAGCGAGAGCTTACATCAGCAACAAAACGTCATACAAATACTTGATGCATTTCACGCATAGATATCGAGCACGCCAGGATCGCCGCCGGCTTCGGCGATGCGCTGATGACGTTTTTTGGCTTCCGTGACCACGAACTCACGATAGCTCTCTTCAATGCTCGGATCGAGCCCGGCATCGAGAGCCACCTTCGTAAGCCGCTCGGCCTGCCGACTTTCACGTTGTCGATCTTCCGGAGCGAACCCGGACTGGGCCTTCAAAACCCCGACTTCAGCGGTGTATTTGAAGCGCTCCGCAAGCAACGAGACGATGGCCGTATCCACGTTGTCGATGGACTGGCGCAACCGCTTGATGCGTTCGACGGCCTGCGCGGTTTGCGGGTTGGCCCTCTCCTGCGCGTCGTCGATGGTGGTATCACGCCAGCCGTCTTTTTGCGGAGTATCGGCATTCCGCATAGTGTCAGCATCTTCAGAAAAATCAGTCATGTCTTTACCTTACGACAAGAACCCCACCACTGTCCTGTAATCCAAACGACAAAGCGCGCCAAAACATCCATATCACCGCCGAACTGTCACTTTGCACACGCTTCAATCTGCAGCGAGGTAACGAAAATTACCGCTCGAAAGAAAAACAGAACGACGTCTGGCCACAGTCAGACGTCGTCAGGGATTCAATGAAATCCATTCAATCAGGCGTTACCACTGTTCTGCTTGATGATGGCCTGCAGGAAGTCACGGTTGGTCGCCGTCTTCTTCAAGCGCGGCACAATGGTCTGATATGCCTTCTCCGGCTCCATGCCACCAAGCAAGCGACGCAGGCTGTAGATGACCGCAAGCTCATCTTTCGCCGTGATGAGCTCCTCACGACGCGTGCCGGAAGCATTGATGTCAATGGCAGGGAAGAGTCGCTTATCGGCCAAATCTCGCGAAAGACGAAGCTCCATATTGCCGGTGCCCTTGAATTCCTCGAAAATGACCTCGTCCATCTTGGAGCCGGTTTCCACCAGCGCCGAAGAGATAATGGTCAGCGATCCGCCGTTTTCAATGTTGCGGGCGGCGCCAAAGAACTTCTTAGGCGGATAGAGCGCCTGCGCGTCGACACCGCCGGAAAGCACGCGACCAGAAGCCGGAGCGGCGATGTTGTAGGCACGGGCAAGCCTGGTCATGGAATCGAGCAGCACCACCACGTCCTGGCCGAGCTCCACCAAGCGCTTGGCACGCTCGATGGCGAGTTCGGCGACAGTGGTGTGGTCGGAAGCCGGGCGATCGAACGTCGAGGAGATGACCTCGCCCTGCACGGTGCGCTCCATGTCGGTGACTTCCTCGGGGCGTTCGTCCACGAGCACCACCATCAGATGCACTTCTGGATTATTCGTAGCGATGGAATTGGCGATGTTCTGCAAGGTGATGGTCTTGCCGGCCTTCGGCGGGGAGACGATCAGACCGCGCTGGCCTTTGCCGATCGGCGCGACCAGATCGATCAGGCGACCGAGAATCTTGTTCGGAGTGGTCTCCTGCTTGAGGCGTTCCTGCGGATAGAGCGGGGTGAGCTTGGAGAACTGCGCGCGGTTGGCCGCATCCTCGACGCTCATGCCATTGATGGTCTCGATGGATTGCAGCGGCACGAACTTCTGGCGCTGGTTGCGGCGTTCGCCTTCGCGCGGTTCGCGGATGAAGCCCTGAACGGCGTCGCCCTTACGCAGACCGTATTTGCGAATCTGGCCCATCGAAACATACACGTCGTTGGGGCCCGGCAGATAGCCGGAAGTGCGGATGAACGCATAGGAATCAAGCACGTCGACGATGCCTGCGACGGGGACCAGCCCCTCCTTGTTGTCGCCACGACGCTCGTGCGCATTGTCAACATTGCCGGCTTCATCGTTGCCGTAACGGTCGTTGCGGTCGTTGCGATTGTCGCGGTCCTTATAATCGTAATTATTGCCACGATCGCGCCCACGCAAGCGGCGCTGATGCCGATCATTACCGCGATCATCACGGTTGTAGCGGTCGCTGCGACGCGCATGGCGGGTGAACTCGCGACGGGGTTCATCCTCTTTGGCGTCGTTGGCATGTTCCTCGTCATTGCCGGGAACAGGCAAGGTGGCAAGAATATCGTCCAGGTCGCGAACCTCATTGGAAGCGGTATCGTGACGGGACTGCTGCTCGGCGCGATAGTTGCGACGGCGGGTATGTTCCTCGCCGCCTTCTTCCATTTCACGTTCACCGCGACGATGCGCGACAAACGACCTGTTCCTGCGATGCGGGGGCTCGACGTCATCAAAAAGCCCAGGCTCCTGCTCAGCTCGTTCTTCCTCGTTTTCCTGCTTTTGCGAACGTCTCACGTTCCCCTCTGCAGAAGAATGTCGGATAGCCCTGGCCCCGGTCTTTTCACGGTTTTCGTCATTGCCCGATACGGCATCTGCGGTTTTTTGATCAGAAACGGGCTCCTGGCTTTTATCGTTACCCGCCTCGTCAACATGTTTGGAGGCAGAATCCTGCTCTTGCACGGATCCGGACTTATCGCTTTCGGCACCGTTCTTTTCCGCAGCCCTTTTCGGCGCGGCTTTGGGAGCACGAACCGTAACGCCACTAGGCGCTTCCCCGCCTGTTCTTGCAGCTTGAAGGGTGGCGAGCAGCTCGGGCTTACGCATCGTTGACGTGCCACGAAGCCCCATCTGTCTGGCGAGCGCTTTCAGCTCAGGCAGCTTCATATCCTCAATATTCTGGCTAGTTGCCACTATAATGTTGCCTTTCCTCGACTTCCTACGGCATTGCCCGGAAGCTATATGAAAAAGATACGGCATATTGTAAAACCGCTTATGAAATATCCGATACCACCATGTGGTTTTCGAACTTTTCTTTAGATTACAACCGATACAAGACCTTCGCCATGAGCCAACAGGCAGCGTGTCGAAAACGCAAAAGGCGAACACTCTTTCAAAGAGCATCCGCCTTGTTACTATGCTTTAAAACCGATTGCCGTCTACTTTTCCTCATGATAGGACTTTTCAGTGTTGACCGACCAGACGTTCTTCTTGTCGGCGCGGCCGGTCTTGATGTTGTCGACGGCCTCCATCGCGCTGGCCATGGAATGGTCCTGGTTGTTGTAGCGGTGCTGGCCGTTGCGGCCCACGCAGTAGAGGTTGCCGAACGAATCCAGATAGTCGATGAGCTGCGGCATCTCGTCGTAGGTGTCAAAGTAGGCGGGATACGCCTTCTTGACGTGCTCGCGGTGCGAGTCCAGCACATCCTGCGGCCCGTTGATCACGCGCATGCGGGTGAGTTCCTTGATGGCGAACGCGGTGGCCTCCTCGTCAGAGAGGTTCCAGAAGTCATCGCCCTCCTCGCAGAAGTACTCGAGGCCGACCCACACCGTGTTGTCGACGTCCTTGACGAGGTAAGGGCTCCAGTTGTTGAAGATCTGCACGCGGCCGACCTTGTAGCCCGGATCCTGCACGTAGATCCAGCAGTCCGGCACGATCGGCGGGTTGCCGAGCGTCTTCATGTCGGTTGTATTCTTCAAGCGCAAGTGCTTCACCAAGAGGCCCACGGTGACGAAATCGCGGTACGGCAGGCCGTTGGCGATGCGCTTCATGTCTGCCGGCACGTCCTCGGAGGTCGTGGCGATTTCCTTGGATGCGGAAGTATTCGCGGCTTCGGAACCGTCGACGGCCTTTCCGCCTTCATCCTCTTTCGCGGCACGATCGATGGCGTTGACCAGATCCTTAACCGGCATGGAGCTGATGAAATCATCCGCCGCCAGTTCGGTGCGCGCACCCTTGTCATCGACGTACACGACCGAGGCGATCGATCCGTCATCCTTCTGACGCAGCTCGACTACGTTCGCATCGGTGATGACCTTGCCGCCATTGTCAACGACCTGTCCCTCGACGATCTCCCAGAGCTGGCCCGGACCGAGCTTCGGGTACCAGAATTCCTCGATCAGCGAGGTCTCCACCTTGCTGGAGTCGCGCTTCTGCGGACGCATCTTGGCAATCGCGTTCTTCAGCACCGTGATCACGGACAGGCCGCGCACGCGCTGGGCGCCCCAGTCCGCCGAAATCTCGGCGGGCGTACGGCCCCAGACCTTGGTGGTGTAGCCCTCGAAGAACATCGAATAGAGTTGACGGCCGAAACGGTTGATATAGAAGTTCTCGAGATTGTCTTCAGGAAGCTTGTGAATCATGGACCAGAGGTAGCTGAACCCGGCCTTCAGCGTCAGCTTCAGACCCAGCGCCTTGAAGAGGCCGGCGGAAAGCGAAATCGGATAATCCAGGAAATGCTGGTTCCAGAAGATGCGGGAGACACGGTGACGCTTCAACATCACCACATCCGTCTTCTCCGGATCCGGGCCGCCCGGCTCGAGGTCATGATGTCGTCCGAGCTTCTTGTCATCGTACGATGGCGCGCCCTGCAACGGCATGATGTTCTTCCACCAATCCATCACGCGGTCGTCCTTGGAGAAGAAACGATGACCGCCGATATCCATGCGGTTGCCGTTGTGCTTCACCGTGCGCGAAATACCACCGAACTCGCGCGTCGCCTCCAACACCGTCACATCATATTTGCTGGCTCCGCCGTCCTTCAGCAGTTCCCAAGCCGCAGTCAGACCCGCAGGCCCGCCGCCGATAATCACCACAGACTTCTTGTCAGCACCCTCAGCCACAACAGCCTCCCCAAAAAAATACTTATTTTGAAGCCAATACGCCCCATACACAAATCAAAACCAGCCTACACGAACGCGCAAACCAGCACCATCATTGTCTAAAAACATACACGAACCATCTGCATGTTTGCTGAAAATATTCGCTTAAAAGCGCTTCAGAACCCCGACATCGGCCCAGTCGACTCCTAGCAGATTCTAAGGCTGAGGCCTGGAAGGGGAAGATATGCTTTGCTCGGGCGTAAAGACTTGGCCTGTGCAAAATTGGAAATTTTGCCTTCGCGCTCGATACATCGCGCTCACTTCGCCTACGAAAAGCCCACAGGGCTTTCCGCTTAACGGCTCAGCCCGGAGCGTGTCGAACAATGTATGTCCCACCCTCCCGAACCGTCATAAGCGCTAAAGAATCATGTCAGAGAATCGGGAATATCGATGTCGGTCTTCTGCACTTCCTCTACGTTGACATCCTTGAACGTGACAATCCGCACGTTCTTGACGAATCGCGAGGAACGATAGACGTCCCAGACCCACGCATCCGTAAGCTGTACGTCAAAATAAACGTCCTGACCGGCGGAACGCACGTTGAAATCGACCTTGTTGGCCAAATAGAAACGACGCTCTGTCTCCACAACGTAAGTGAACAGCTTGATAACGTCACGATATTCCTTGTAAAGCGCCAATTCGGCGTTCATCTCGTAATCGTCGAGATCTTCAGCGCTCACTGAACGCTACCCCCTGCTTTGTCGTTTTTGGAACCGGCCGTCTTGTCGACGTCGCCTTTTTTCTGCCCGGTATGCCCAAGATTACGCCACCAGGCCTTTTTGGATTTCTTGCTTTGTGTGGCGGAAAAGGGCCATGACGTTTCGGAACCATCGTCGGCATCGTGCTTGCGACCTTCGTGATCAATGCCTGCGGATGGAAGTTCGCCCGAACGCGACTTACCCGCCGTTCCAGCGCCGTTTGAACCAGTAGCGCGAGCCGCCTGTTCCTCGGCATTTTCCGCACCGTCTTGTCCGCCGCTTCTGGCGGCTTGGCTATTGGCCTGGCCGGAACCGTTGCCCCCGGTTTCGCCACTGCTGGTATCGGCGGCGCCGTCTTTGTCTTTTCTTGCCTTGTGCTGTTGGATTTCGATGGAATGCTCACGCGCCGCCATAGCCTCCTTGACACCGGGATTGCCCTCGATGACATGCATACCGAAGGCGTCGAGCGAACGGATGGGGTCATATTCATCGACAAGCGTATCAAGAACTATCAAATCCTGATACTTTCCGATAGAGGCGTCCCACAGCGAATCGCGGGAGGTGCCTGACTTGATGAAGCCCAGAGACTGGTAGACCGAGAGGGTGCGGGCGCTTTTCTCCGGTACCGCCACCCAAATACGATGCATTCCCAAACCCACCGGGGTGGAAGCGAACCCGTAGGTCATCACTCGGGGCATCGCGTCGCGCGAATAGCCGCGGCCACGGTAATCCTTGCCGAGCATCACCTGGATACGAGCCGAACGCGCCCAGCCGTCGATGTCGATCAGGAAAATCATGCCGATGACGTTGTCGGTCTCCTCGGCATCGATTTTGCCGTCGGCGTCATGGTCCGAATCGGTCAGAATGGTCCAGGCCATCGTGCGCCGGGCCTCGGGATCGCCGACTCCGGATTCAGACGCGGCAATGCCGTTGACCCATGCCACCGAACGCTTGACCCAAGCTTGGACGACGGCGCGCTCGGACTGCTTGTCTTTGCCGGTGTCGCCGGAAGCGTTGAAATAAACCTCAAGCTGATCGAGCTTCGGCAGATCGTCAAGGGTCGCGGGGCGCAGATGCACCATCTCACCACGAATCTCCGGTATGACGATACGTTCCGGCAGTTGACGCAAATCCGCCTGAACAGTAGGGTTTTCGGAGTTTCCAGACATTTGCTTTCATTCCTCCAACGCGCTTGAAATCTTCTTTAAGATTACCGTGTTCGCCTGACTATTGGCATTCGCTTCTTTTTTCGGTTGAGGCGTCGTCAGAACCCCAAAACACGAAAGCCTGGCCGGAAGGATATGCGTTGTTCGACCGTAAAGACTCGGCCTGAGCAAAATCTTACGATTTTGCCTTCGTGCTCGTACATCGCGCTCACCGAACCTACAGGAAGTCCACAGGACTCCCTGCTTAACGGTTCGGCCCGGAGCGTGTCGAACAATGTATATCCTTCCGGCCAGGCGTCAGTAACTACCCAGCCGAGAAGAGTCAGCCTTTCATCTTTTTGATGACCAGAGCGCTCACGGCCTTGGCGTCGGCCTGACCGTGGGTGGCGCGCATGACGGCGCCGATGATGGCGCCCATCGGCTTCATGTTGCCGCTCTTGAGCTTCTCGGCCACATCCGGGTTGGCGGCAAGTGCCTCATCAATGGCCTTGTCGAGCGCACCATCGTCGGAAACGACCTGGTAGTTGTGCTTCTTAACGACCTCATCAGGGGTGCCTTCGCCGTCCAGCACGCCGGTGACGGTCTGCTTGGCAAGCTTGTCGTTGAGCTTGCCCGCGGCGACGAGCTTCTCGACCTCGGCCACGTCGGCCGGGGTGATCGGCAGCTCTTCAAGCGAGACGCTGCGCTCGTTGGCGACGCGGGAAATCTCTCCGAGCCACCACTTGCGGGCGCCGGCAGCCGAGGCACCGTCCTTGACGGTCTCCTCGACCAGGTCGAGCGCGTCGGCGTTGATCAGGTCGCGCATCTGCAGATCGGTCAGGTTCCATTCCTTCTGCAGGCGGGCACGACGCTCGCGCGGCATCTCCGGCATGGTCTTGGCGATTTCGTCGATGTGCTCCTGCGTGATGTGCAGCATCACGAGGTCGGGATCGGGGAAGTAACGGTAATCGTTGGCATCGGACTTTACCCTGCCGCCAGCGGTGGTCTGCGTGGCCTCGTCCCAGTGGCGGGTCTCCTGCAGAATCTCGCCGCCCTCGTCGAGGATGGCCGCCTGACGGCGAATCTCGTACTGCAAGGTCTTCTTGATGCCACGGAACGTGTTGACGTTCTTGGTCTCCGAACGAGTGCCGAGCTCCTTAGTGCCCTTCTTGCGCAGTGAGATGTTGACGTCGGCGCGCATGTTGCCTTGCTCCATGCGGCCATGGGAAATGCCCAGGGCGCGCACGATGTCGCGGATGGCGCGCATGTAGGCGTCCGCAATCTCCGGGACGCGCTCGCCGCCGCCCTCGACAGGCTTGGTGACGATCTCGATGAGCGGAACACCGGCACGGTTGTAATCGACCAGCGAGTGGTCCGCGCCCTCGATACGGCCGTCGGCGCCACCAACGTGGGTGTTCTTGCCGGCGTCGTCCTCGATGTGGGCGCGCTCGATCGGCACGCGGAAGGTGGTGCCATCGTCGAGCTCGACGTCGAGATAGCCGTTGCCGTTGGTCGGCTTGTCGAACTGCGAGATCTGATAGTCGCGCGGCATATCCGGGTAGAAGTAGTTCTTGCGGGCGAACTGGCTCCACTCGTGGATCTCACAGTGCAACGCCAGACCCAGCTTGATCGCGAAGTCGACGGCGGTCTTGTTGACCACCGGCAGGCTTCCGGGCAGGCCGAGGCTCACCGGGGTGAGCTCCGTGTTCGGCTCCGCGCCGAACTCCTCGTGCGCCGGGCAGAACAGCTTGGTCTGCGTGCACAGCTCGACGTGGGTTTCCAGACCGAATACCGGGTCAAATTCCTTGACGGCATCGGAATACTTCATCAATTTTTCAGCCATGATTTGTTTCTCCTTGCCGTCCGATTACTTTGCGCTCTTGAGCCACGGGGTCTTGAGGTTCTGCCAGACCGGGCCGCCCCACTGCTCCTCCAGGGCCGCCTCAAGCGCGGCGGCGGGCTTGTACATCTGCTCGTCGTGCTTCTGCGGGGCCATGAACTGGAAGCCCACGGGCAGGCCATCGTCGGAAAGCCCGGCGGGGATGCTCATCGCGGGGGTGCCGGCCATGTTCGCCGGAATCGTGGCGATATCGCTCATGTACATCGTCAGCGGGTCGTTCATCTTCTCACCGAACTTGAACGCGGTGGTCGGGCTCGTCGGCGCAACCAGCACGTCGGCCTTCTCGAACGCCTTGTTGAAATCGTCGATGATCAGGGTGCGAACCTTTTGTGCCGAACCGTACCATGCATCGTAGTAGCCGGCGGAAAGGGCGTAGATGCCGAGGATGATACGGCGCTTGACCTCGTCGCCGAAGCCGGCCTCGCGGGTATAGGCCATCATGTTGGCGGCCGTCTGCGGCACACCTGCCGGCGGCATCACACGCAGGCCGTAGCGCATGCCATCGTAGCGGGCCAGGTTGGAGCTGACCTCGGACGGCATGATGATGTAGTAGGCTGCGAGCGCGTAATCGAAGTGCGGGCAATCGACCTCGACCACTTCGGCACCCATGTCTTGCAGAAGCTTGACCGCTTCATTGAAACGGGCCTCGACACCGGGCTGATAGCCATCGCCGCCGAGTTGCTTGACAAGTCCGACCTTCATACCCTTGAGGTCGCGCTTGTAGCCTTCGCGAGCAGCCTTGACGATTGGCGGAACGTCCATCGGAATGGACGTGGAATCACGCACGTCGTGGCCGCCGATGATCTCCTGCAGCAGCGCGGAATCAAGCACGTTGCGCGAGACCGGGCCGATCTGGTCGAGCGAGCTCGCCATGGCGATTGCGCCGAAACGGGAGACACCGCCGTAGGTGGGCTTGACGCCGACCGTACCGGTCAAGCTGCCGGGCTGGCGAATCGAACCACCGGTATCGGTGCCGAGTGCAAGCGGGGCCTCGAATGCGGCGACCGCGGAAGCGGAACCACCGCCGGAGCCACCGGGGACACGGGAGGTGTCCCAAGGATTGTGCGTCGGGCCGAACGCGGAATGCTCCGTGGAGGAACCCTGTGCGAACTCATCAAGGTTGGTCTTGCCCAAAAGCGGCATGCCAGCGGCCTTGAGCTTGGTGATGACCGTGGCGTCGTACGGCGGAATCCAGCCTTCGAGAATCTTCGAAGCGGCGGTCGTTTCGATACCCTTGGTGACAATCATGTCCTTGATGGCGATCGGCACACCGGCGAGCTCCGGCAAGCCCTCGGTCTCGCCCGCGGCGTTCTTCTTATCGAAGGCGTCGGCCTGAGCGCGCGCCTCGTCAGCGGAAATATGCAGGAACGCATGAATGTCCGGCTCGGCGGCATCGATGACGTTCAGCTCGGCATCGACCAGCTCGCGGCTGGAGACTTCCTTGTTGCGAATCTTCTCCGCCATCTGTGCGGCGGTGAGCTTCACCAATTCATTTGCTTCGGCCATCAGGCCTCACCTCCGAGGATGCGCGGGGCTACGAACATACCGTTCTCCGTGGCTGGGGCTCCGGCGAGCGCGTCCTCGCGGCTCAACGGCTTTTCGGGGACGTCGGGGCGCAGATACGCCTCGAGCGGAACCGGGTTGGCAGTAGGTTCGACGTCATCGGACGCGACTTCCTGCACCTTGTTGATGGAATCGGCGATGACGTTCAACTCGCCTTGCATGCGGGTCGCTTCCTCGTCGGTGAGCGCGATCTGGGCAAGTTGGCCCAGATGCTCGACTGTATCTCTTGTGAAAGTAGGCATAGCCTCAATTGTATGAGTCATCTGTGACGTTCAGATGACGAGTATTCCACGGCAAAAACCTCATCCCAGTAACGAATACCTCAGTATTCTGGCAACTTCTACGACTAACAAGAGACAATCCTGCTAGAAAACGTACGTTTCAGAGGTCCAAAGTATACGTTTCCTCGCAGGATTGTCTCGTTTCCAGCACAACCTACCGGTTATCGGACCGAATCGTCACTTCACGTCACGTTTGCGGACGATAAACATCCCGACAATGTAGAAAACGACGGCCCATGCAAGCATGATCAGACCGCTCTGCCACCAGCCCGGAACCGGCCAGCCCTTGGGCACCATGCCGGCCTCAAGCTCGTTGCTCTTCCCCGACAGGAACGTATTGACCAAGCTCGAGGGCATCAGCTGCGAGCACCAGTTGGCCCAAAGCATATGCTTGGAGAGGCTGGAGATGATGCCGAAAATCGTAGTGGCCATCATATAGATCACGACGAAAATGACCACACCGCCGGCCGTCGAGCGCGCGATAGCGCCCAGACCGAGCGAAAATTCAGCGACCAATGTGGTTATCGCCGCACCCCCGAGAATGACAATCAGCGGTAGCCAATGCTCTTTGGCAGTCAGCGGCGTCTGCTTCGAGCCCGCAAGCATGGCTTCGACCACACCCCATGAAATGAGCAAGGTCACCAGCGAAAGCACAAAGGAATAAATGGCCACCGCAAAGGCCTTGGCATTCATGAACATCACGCGCCGCGGGTTGACGACCAGCGACATCTGCACCGAGGACGTGGCATATTCGCCGGTGACCACGAGAATGGCGATGACACCGATCAGGATGATAGCAACAATAAGACTCTGTGAGACGCATTCAAACAGGACCGAACGAGGAATCGGCATGGCCGTCGCCATCCACTTGCCCTTATCGTCATAATGGCTCTCCTGCTTGATGCTCCACGCAAACAGCGCGGCGAAACCGACCGTCGTGAGCAAGGAAATGGCCGAAAGCCAAAGCGTCGAAGCGAGGCTGGACAGTTTCAGTAGTTCAGAACGAATGCTGCCGAAGAAGCTCAAATGCACGTGAGCCATGCTGCGGTTGCGGTTGAGATTCGCGGGACGTTGAGTGGAGGTCGGTCGTGGGTTGTTGCTTTTGCATGGCCTTGGCGTTTGTTGTCGCATTTGTCGCCATCATATTTGTCCTGCTTATCATCGCTGTTGTGTTCGGATCCGTCATCGTATTCGTCATCATCGTGCCTGTCCCCGTTCTGCTGCGCCGCGTTAGTGCCGTTTTGCTGCGCCGCGTTGGTATATTGAATCGGCTGCTGGCCGGGCAATTCGTGCGTGGCATATTGCGCCTGGGAATGCGTGAGTGACAGGTAGGCCTCTTCGAGCGACACCTTTTCCTCGACGAGTTCGTAGGTCACTAGCTGCGCCTGCGCGAACACCTGCGCGGCGGACTTCAGGTCGGCTCCGTTGATGCGGAAGACCTCGCCTTCACGCGGGTCGGACGCTGTGCGTTGTTCAACATGTACCTGGACCTCCGGGGCACTGGCGAAAATGGCCCTGAGTTTCTGCGGCTCCGGGGTGACCACACGAATCGAATGGGCGGAGTGCTCGGCGACGAAATCGTTGACCGTGGTCGTTTCCAAGACCTTGCCCTGCCCGATGATGACCAGATTGTCGGCGGTCAGCGCGACCTCGCTCATCAAGTGTGAGCTCAGCAGCACCGCACGGCCCTGGCTGGCGTAGAACCTGCACAGTTCACGCACCCATTTCACACCTTCAGGGTCGAGGCCGTTGACCGGCTCGTCGAGCACGAGGTTGTGCGGGTCGCCCAACAGCGCCGCCGCGATGGAAAGCCGTTGGCTCATACCCAGCGAAAAGCCGCCGGTTTTGCGTTTCTTGACGCTTTCCAAGCCGGTGAAATTGATGACCTCGTTGACGCGACGCTTGGAAATGCCGTTGGTGAGCGCCAGAGAAAGCAGATGATTGTATGCGGAACGGTTCTTGTGAGCCGACTTGGCGTCGAGTACTGCGCCCACACTCGTCATCGGGGCGCGGGATTTGCGGAAATCGCCGCCATCAATGAGCGCCTGCCCGGAGTCCGAGGAAATCAGGCCAAGCGCCGCCCGCATCGTAGTGGATTTGCCGGCACCGTTGGGGCCGAGAAAGCCGGTGACTTTGCCGTCGGCGGCCGTAAAACTGACATTGTCGAGCGCGACCTTGGACCCGAATCGCTTGCTCAAATTGGTTATTTTGATCATGTTTTGAATATAACATGACGAAGCAAAAGACCAGTACCCGTCTAAGGGACGTTTCAGGGTCTGTTCAGGGATAAATCAGGGGTTGATCCTTTGAGTTATCGCGCTACCTTGCCCAAATGTTCGATTAATGTTCAATCGACCAAATGCTGGGAAATCCAACAGTGCATGGAGACTGCGGCGGCGGCACCGGCATTAATCGAGCGCACCGAGCCGAACTGGGAAATATAGACCACATCATCGGCCAGTTCCAGCGCCCGCTGAGAGAGACCAGGCCCTTCGCCTCCGAAGAGCATCAGGCAACGGTTCGGGAAACGGTAGGTTTCGATGGGAACCGCGCCGGGGATGATGTCGAGTGCGATGATACGGGAGGCCCTGGCCTCCTCGGCAATGCGGTGATAACGGGCCTTGTCCACACGGAATTCGGCCTTGGCCTCGTCTGCTTCGGCTTGCTTGATTTCCTCGGCGATTTCCTGCTTCCAGCTCGTCACCAGCTCTTCGATGGAGGGATGGTGGTCGACGTGCTGGTAGAGCTCGGTCATCAGCGCGCCCTTGCGGTTCCACTTGTGCGGGCCGACGATATGGACCTTGTGGGCGGCGAAGGCATTGGCCGTACGCACCATCGATCCGATGTTGAAATCATGCGTCCAGTTTTCGACGGCCACGTCGAAACCATGACGGCCCCGCTTGTCCAGCTCAGCCTTGATGGCGGCCACCGACCAATAGCGGAATCCATCGAGCACATTACGACGGTCACCGTTGTCAAGCAGTTCCGGATCGTAGCGTTCGTCGAAATTCGGCGACTGCGGATTGTCGGGACGAGGTTCGTCTGGATGGGTCTGCGCCCACGGACCGACACCGATCTCGCGGAAAACCGGCTCGCCCGAAGCCTGGGCCGCCGCGGTTATGGGATTAGGCTCACGCACGATAATCAGTACTCCCTTCGATCATGGCCTTGACGTCGGCATCGACCATGCTCGCACTATCAATAGATTGCAAACGCCTATGCCGCACGAAATACGGTTGCTCGCTGCTCTCACGAGCGACTATAACAGCGGTCATGCGGGTTGGCTCATCCATATCAATCGGTCTTTTCTGCTTCAGTCGCGCCACCACGCAACCCGTCCTCGTCGAAAACCGTTACAAACGGCAGATTGCGTTGCTCGCCGGAAACGGGATTAATGACTTTGATGCCGCCAGCGTCGGCATCGCCACTAACCCCGCCGATCAATGAAGCGATGGCAACGACCTCTGCGCCCTCGTGCTCCACAACGCTGAAATCAAGACTCAGCTCATTGCCGTTGCGCAAGGTGACCAGCGACGAAGTCTGTACATACGACTTTTCGGAAAGCCACGAATCGAGCAAGACCACGCGCCTGCCTGAAATGGAAGGGCCTTTGATCGACGGATAGACGAAATCCATCACAAAGCCGTTAAGCTCACGTCCGCGCTCACGAGCGGCGTGCATCACCGCAGTCACCATCGGCACGGCGGCAGCGGTCAACGCGCCGACCGCATCAAAGCCACCAAGAGCGAAACCGCGCTGCTCCAACGCGTCGAGCAAAGCGTCACCGATTAACTCAAAGCCGTGCGCATCAAGACTCACTGCAAACAGCTCGTTGAACGGCTTCCTCGCCACCGCCGACCGCAGAAGCGTCGGCAATTCCCTAGCATTTTGGCCTTTGCCCTTATCTTCGCCTTTGCTTTTGGTTTCGACGTCGATCTCGGCTTGTTCGGCACTCATTACTTCTCCTCCGGCTCAAGGTCCAACTCGGGAGCCGTAAGCTCATGGACATCAGTTTTCTCGGAATCGGCCATCTCGACCGGCTCGATAACCTTGCTCGAATCAATCTTCTGCATTTTACGCGCGGTGACCAACACACGCGACTCCAACGACGAAGCGAAAGCATTGTATGCCGAAACCGTACGGGTAATGGAATGGCCAAGCTTGTTGGCTTTGTCGCCAAGAACCGCAAAACGTTCATACAGCTCACGCGAAAGATCGAAAAGCATCTTGGCGTCATCGGTAAGGCTCTGCTGTTGCCACGCGAAAGCGACCGATTTCAGCACCGCCCACAAGGTGACCGGCGAAGTCAACGCGACCTTACGCGCGAATGCATCGTCCATCAACGTCGGGTCGACCTTCAAAGCCGCCTCAAGCAAGGCATCGTTGGGAATGAAAGCGATAACAAAATCGGGAGTGGTCTCGAAAGCATTCCAATAAGCCTTGTCGCCCAAGGTCTTGACATGCTCGCGCAACGCTTTGGCGTGGGCCCGCAGCAACTCATCACGACGTTTGAGCTCGTCAACGGAAGCCGTATCGGGAATCTCGCAGGCACGCTGGTAATCGGAATACGGTGCCTTGGCATCGATGGGAATCGTCTTGCCGCCGGGAAGATAAACCACCATGTCCGGCCGCTGTATGCGACCTTCCGGATCGGCCACGACCACCTGCGTATCAAAATCGACATGCTCCAGAAGCCCTGCGGATTCTACGATGTTGCGCAGCTGCGCCTCACCCCATGCGCCACGCACCTTGTTGTTGCGCAACGCGGCCGAAAGCGAACTGGTCTCCTTGTCCAAGCGGGTCTGTTGCTCATTCAATCCCTTGAGCTGCTGGCCCAAGGCGCCCATCTCATGCTTGCGGCCTTCTTCAATCTGGGTGACCTTCTGCTGCAGGGCATCAAGGTTTTTCTGCACAGGCGCGAGCGCGGAAAGCACCTTGCTCTGCTCCGCCATCGCCTTGGCCTGCTCGGCCTGTTTGCGTTCGGCTTCCCGCCGCTCCTGCTCCTGCTGTCGTTGCACACGAAGCTGTTCGGCCTGCTGGGCCTGCGCCAATTGCGATTTGACGAACGCCAGCTGCTGATTCAACCCATCGCACTGCGTTCGATATTGCGCGGCCTGCGTGGTAAGCTCACCTACCTGTCGCCGAAGCTGGTCGTTTTGCGCCTGCGTCTCTTCGGCACCGGTGTCTTTGACGGTTCTCGCGGTCTCCTGCCCTTTGGATTTGCCCAGCACAAATCCGGCCACCAGCCCCAGCGCCGCTGCGAGGATGACCATTACGATTGCCACTACAGGATTTTCGAACATATGTTCTATTACACAGGATGCCATGGACGAAACCCGCATGGCAATAACGGCAATCAAGACCGCCAGTATCAAAACCAATGATCTTGCTGCAACGGGGGCTTCTCGCCAGCATCTTGACAATGAGACAGCCACTTGACCCCACCGATAGCATGCCGACACAAGACAGACGCGTCCGGTATGTCTGGCAACCAGGTAAAGCGTGCGTATATCTCGTGTCAATCAGCGTGTCACAAGAGATATCGGCACACAAAACTGCGATGATGAAGAGACAACCAGGGAGGGGCCATGGGATTCGACTTATTCATGGGCGGTTTGGCAGTGGTGGCCGCAGCGTTGGCCACTTGGCTCATCATCCTCTTTTTCCGCTCGCCCACTTTGCCGCAATCCTCGGCGGAAACAGCGCTTCAGGGGCTGCGCAGCCCCTCTTCCAACGACACATCGACACCGACGGACAAAACCCGTCAGACCGGCGAAACAGACCAAACCGAACAGACCGGTGCTCAGATCTCTCGCATTTCACGCCTGATGATTGTCGCAATGGTATTTACCGTAATCGTCTTCATTCCCTCATTGCTCAGCCGTTTCACCACAACTCTGATACCGACCTGGATGGTCAATCCTTGGCTGCAAGCCATTTTGACCACGCCGACGATGTTTTGGTGTGGCGCGCCGATTCATCGGGAAGGCTGGCACGCACTGGGCCGCCGCACCCCGGACGTCAATTCGCTGATTTCGCTGGGAGCCACGGGAGCCTTTATCTACAGTCTGGCGATTTGCGTGGCCGGCAACCAGTTCCCGGAAGGCTCGCGGCACGCGTATTTCGGCGGGGTCAATCTCATCATCACCTTGGCGTTGGCCATTGAGCTGGTCGAGGTCCTGATTCTTCGGGATGTCGAAAAATCTCAGAATTCGATGAATTCCGTATCAGCATCGCAGACCACGTCTGCAGCAACGAAAACCTTTACTGCCAACGATGGCTCACCGTCTCAAGTCTCAGACACCGGTTCCAGCACCAGCAATACCGCAACCACAAACGCAAGTGCCGCAGCCCACGCCATCGCCGATCGCGCGTTCAACACGCTTATTTCCGGCATCAGAAAGCTGGCGCATTTCAGCCGCATTTTCGTCATCACTGTCATCATCATCGCGGTCTGGGCGTTCGCGCTGCTGGTAGTGTTCGGCCCGCAACCACGGTTAGCCGTCGCGCTTTTCGGCGGCGTGGGGGTACTGGTTATCGCCGGCCTTATCCTCGCTATTCTCGCGGTTATCCTTATTATCAATGGACGCAGAAAAGCGCGCCGCAACAATATCGGTTAAGACAACGAACTGAAAGCACTGCCGGCTTGTAACGGACATATCCATACAACCTGCGTAGCACGGAAGAATTTCACGCGCATTTCTGATGTTCGTTGCTACGCGTCGAACATCATCCGTTCGTAGAATCGCTGGTATTCCGCGGTTTCTTATGTTCAGAAATCCCATACAATCAATTATCGAAGCACTGAGCCGATTTTTTTTTCAGATCAAGACGTTCCCTGCTGCAAATCGGTACGCCTAGTAACGATACACAATTCGAAACAGCACAAGAGCCGAGCCGCCGCATTGCTGCGACAGCCCAGCTCTTGTGCCAGATATTGCTATCTACCGGTTATCGATCAACCTGCAAACCTGCTGCAGAACGCTTGGCTACTCGCGTTCCGCAACGAAATTCATACCTTCCAAATCACTCGTCGTCGCGGTCCTCGTCCAGCGGGTCCTCCGGCATCGTGCTCAGCTCAAGGTGATCGCCGCCGGTCTGGTCGACCAGAACGGTGTCGCCGTCATGAACCTTACCCGAAAGCAGCATCTTCGCCATCTGGTCGCCAACCTCGGTCTGCACCAAGCGACGCAATGGACGAGCGCCGTAAGCCGGGTCGTAACCGGCATTGGCGAGCCATTCCTTCGCGGCCTTGGTGACGTCGAGCGTGATGCGGCGGTCGGTCAGGCGCGAGGCGACCTGACGCACCTGGATGTCCACGATGTCACCCAACTCCTCGCGGGTGAGCGGATGGAAGATGACCAGCTCGTCGAGACGATTGATGAATTCGGGCTTGAAGTGCGCGTGCACCGCGTCCATCACCGCGTTCTTCTTCGCCTCGTCATCCAGATCGGGTTGCACCAGGAACTGCGAACCGAGGTTCGAGGTCATGATCAGAATCGTGTTCTTGAAGTCCACGGTCCGGCCCTGTCCATCGGTCAGACGCCCGTCGTCAAGCACCTGCAGCAGAATGTCGAAGACCTCGGGATTCGCCTTCTCCACCTCGTCGAACAACACGACGGAGTAAGGGCGACGCCGCACGGCCTCGGTGAGCTGACCACCTTCCTCGTAGCCGACATAGCCTGGGGCCGCACCGATCAGGCGGGTCACGGAACCCTTGTCCATGTATTCGCTCATGTCGATACGCACCATGGCCTTCTCATCGTCGAAGAGGAAGTCCGCCAACGCCTTGGCGAGCTCCGTCTTGCCCACGCCCGTGGGTCCGAGGAAGAGGAACGAACCGGTCGGGCGATTCGGGTCGGAAATACCGGCACGCGAGCGCCGCACCGCATCCGAAACCGCCTGAATGGCTTCCTTCTGGCCGATGACGCGACGCCCAAGGAACTTCTCCATATTCAACAGCTTCTCGTTTTCGCCCTGCATCAGACGGCCGACGGGGATGCCGGTCCATTCGGAGACGATGCCCGCCACCGAATCGGCATCCACATGGTCGGGCACCATCGGCTCGGTCTCCTGGCCGTCCGCATTTTCCTCGTCCGCGGCTTGCTCAGCCAGATCGAGCTGCTTCTGGATCGCCGGAATCTCACCGTAAAGAATCTTGCTGGCCTTCTCCAAATCGCCCTCGCGGGTAAACTTGTCGGCCTGCACCTTCTTGGCGTCGAGCTGGGCACGCAAGTCGCCGACCTTGTTGTGGCCGGCCTTCTCGGCGTCCCAACGCGACTTCAGGCCCGAAAGCTTCTCACGGGTATCCGCCAGATCGCTTTGCAGCTTCTTCAAGCGGTCCTTGCTGGCCGGGTCCTCGGCCTTCTTCAGCTGCATCTCCTCCATTTCCAGGCGGGTCTCGCGGCGCTGCAGCTCATCGATTTCCTCGGGTTGACTATCCAGCTCCATGCGTAGGTGCGCCGCCGCCTCGTCGACCAAGTCGATGGCCTTGTCGGGCAGCTGACGGCCGGAAATGTAGCGATTCGAAAGCGTCGCCGCGGCTACGAGCGCATCGTCGCCGATGGTCACCTTGTGGTGCGCCTCGTAACGCTGCTTCAAGCCACGCAGAATCGCAATGGTATCCTCAACGCTCGGCTCACCGACGAAGACCTGCTGGAAACGACGTTCCAGAGCCGGGTCCTTCTCGATGTTCTCGCGGTATTCGTCGAGCGTGGTCGCGCCGATCAGGCGAAGCTCGCCGCGCGCCAGCATAGGCTTCAACATATTGCCCGCATCCATCGAGCCTTCGGCCGCACCCGCGCCGACGATGGTGTGAATCTCGTCGATAAAGGTGATAATCTCACCGTTCGCGCTCTTGATCTCGTTCAAGACGGCCTTCAGCCGTTCCTCGAACTCGCCACGATACTTCGAACCGGCTACCATCGATCCCAAATCGAGGCTGATGAGCTTCTTGTTTTGAAGCGTCGTCGGCACATCGCCGGCAACGATACGTTCCGCCAAGCCTTCAACGACAGCGGTCTTGCCGACGCCAGGCTCGCCGATCAGCACCGGGTTGTTCTTGGTGCGGCGCGAGAGAATCTGCATAACACGGCGAATCTCCTGATCGCGGCCGATCACCGGGTCGAGCTTGCCTTCCTTCGCCTGCGCGGTCAAGTCGGTGGAGTACTTCTCCAACGCCTTGTAGCTGCCTTCGGCGTCCGGGCTGGTCACTTTCGCACCGCCGCGCACGCCCGGAACGGCCTTGCGCAAGGCTTCCGGCGTCACGCCGTTGTTTTTTAGAATCGTCGCGCTTTCGTTCGGCGCGGCGTCGGCGATGCCGATCAGCAGGTGTTCGGTGGAGACGTATTCGTCGCCCATCTGCTTCATTTCCTTTTCGGCTTGAGCCAACGCGGCCGTCAACTGGCGGCTCGCCTGTGGTTGCGAGGTCGAGGAACCGCTGGCGCTCGGCAGCGCGACCAAGGCGTTGCGCACCGCGGCTCCGATTGCTTTCGGATCTCCGCCCGCGGCGCTGATGAGCCCCGTGACCACGCTGTTTTCCTGACGCAGCAGCGCATCCATCAGATGCAGGGTGTCGACCTGCGGATTGCCCGCAGCCGACGCGCTTTGAATCGCGTCACCGATGGCTTCCTGGGCCATGGTCGTAAATTGTTGTTCCATGTTTTCCTCCGTTTGTTCGCCCTGTTCCGTCGCAAATCGGCGGAATGGCAAGGCATCGTTCAATCTCTGATTAGTACAACCACAAACGGAAGGGTTCTATTCCCAAAACTTGAGTCTCTTCGACTCAACTTTTAGACCTCATTGTCTAGTTATGTAATTCAAATATCTGTTAGCCATAGGCCGCGCGGCGCTACAAGAATCCTTTGAATGAAATCTTCTGATTGACGCCATCAAATAAAAGCAAGCCGGCCAACGGAACTTCAATCCCGTCAGCCGGCCTGCCTGATACATACCTTCATATATTCATGAAACCACAATCAATTCCGCATATCAGCCCTTGACGACCACGTTGCGCAGGGATCCGATGCCCTCGATGTTGACGATGGCTTCGTCGCGCGGCTTCAGCGTACCGGAAGCGTTGGGGGTGCCGGTCATGATGACATCGCCCGGCAGCAACGTCGCAAAGCTTGAGATTTCGGCGATCTGCTCGGGAATCGAATGAATCAGGTCGGCGGTGGTGCCGGAAGCGGCGGGCACGTCTTCACCGTTCAGCGTGAAGGAGATCTTCGCGTCCTTCCAATCAAGGTCGGTCTCGATCCACGGGCCCAGTGGGCAAGAGGTGTCGAAACCCTTGGCGCGCGTCCACATCGGGTCGCTGCCCTGCAGGTCGCGCAGCGTCACGTCGTTGACGCAGGTGAAGCCGAGCACGTAGTCCATGGCTTTGTCGACCGAAACGTTCTTGGCGATGCGGCCCATCACAACGGCCACTTCTGGCTCGAAATTCATATCGTTGGAATAGTCGGGAATGACTATCGGATCGTCGGGGCCGATGACAGAGGTGGACGGCTTCATGAAGATGACCATCTCACTGGGAGCATGCTCGACGGCCGACTGGCCTTTCGAATGCATATATTGCGCATGGGCCTCGTAGTTTTTGGCCAGGCCGTAGACCTTGGAGGGAATGACCGGAGCAAGCAGGCGAACACCGTCCTCGTCGATCAGGTGGCGCTGGCCGGTGGGCCCGACCGGCTGGGAGCCGAACGGGTAGCCGTCAAGCTCGACCAAGTAATCCTTCTTGTCATTCTTGTCGGTCTGTACGAAGGCATAGTGCGGAACATCGTTATAGGAGTAGCGTGCGATTCTCATGCCTTTAGCCTACGCCACTTCCCTGTCTTCGGTAGGCCAAAAGCCGAAAACAGTTGGCTGCGAGCACGCCCACGGGCCCGCCCGGATCGGTTACCGAGCCTTCAGAATTGCGTCGAACCCGGAAGACCGACGTTTCAGATGAAGGCGCGCTCACCGAAAATCGCGGTGCCGACGCGCACGATGGTCGAGCCTTCGGCCACGGCGTAGTCCATATCGTGGGTCATGCCCATCGAAAGTTCGCGGCATTGCGCTGTTCCCGGTTCGCCAGAGTCCAGAATCGTGTCGCGGGTGCCACGCAGGTGCGCGAACCCGGCACGAATCGTCTTTTCGTCGTCGACGTGGGCACCGATGGTCATCAGACCCTGCAATTGCAACCCTTCCAAGGTGCCGATCCGGCAGGCCAGATCTACGGCCTCGTCGGGTTCGCAGCCGGACTTCGAGACCTCGCCGGATTCGTTGACCTCCAGCAGCACACCGACCGTGAGGTGACGGGCGAGCGCGCGACGGGCGATTTTCTGCGCCTCCTCGAACGAACCGACCGACTCGATAGTGTCAACGTAAGGCAGCACCTTGCCGATCTTGTTGGATTGCAGCTGGCCGATGAGATGGAAGGGAATGTGGCCGTTCGGGGTAGGCTGAGAAGCTTGGGAAGTAGCGGCACCCAGCGAGAAGCCGCGCTCGGCACATTGACGAATCAACCCCTCGGCCTTGGCGGAAATCTCCTGAGGGCGATTCTCTCCGATCATGCGTACGCCGGCGTCGATGGCCGCCATGATTTCGCCGACATCACGGGTTTTCGTAGCCGCAAGCAGACGCACCGACCCGGACTCACGCCCGGAAGCGGACTCGGCCTGCGCGATGTCATCGAGCACGCGACGCACGCCGTCCGTGATTTCCTTGACCCGCGCCTCGTCGATGACCTCGTTGGCGAGATCCTTGTGATCCATATAAGCAGTCATCATTCCCCGCTTCCCACTTCGATTATCCGCCTCCATATTATGCATGCCCATGTCATCGCGAAGAAATTATTTGAAAATCAAATCACGATTCCACCGATGATTCACGCCCGATTCATCTCGATGCTATAAAACGGGCTCTTGGCGACTATCAAGCGCAGCAACCCAACATTTACTGTTGAAAAACGAACTCTGACCATCAATCAGATACCGTTTACCAGCAGCAAAATGCGGGCACACCGTCGGATGACGAATGTGTCCGCGTTTATGCTGTTGCACTTTACTTACGAAACCCTCAGTTCAAACCGTGAACCGCGCCGGCAAGCGAGCGGACGTAGTCGGCGACGTAGGGCACCGCGTCCTCGCCGTACTTGCCGACGATGCGCACGATGGCCGAACCGACGATGGCACCGTCGGAATCGGCGGCCATCTCGGCGGCCTGCTCGGGGGTGGAGATGCCGAAACCGATGGCGGCCGGCACGTCGGTGGCGGCGCGCACCTCACGCACCATCCCGGCCACATCGGCGGTAATCTCCTTGCGCACGCCGGTGACGCCCAGCGAGCTCACGCAATAGATGAAGCCCTTGGCGTCCGAGGCGATGCTGCGGATGCGCTCGTGCGAAGTCGGGGCGATGAGGCTGACCAGCTCGAGCCCTGCGGCAGCCAACGGCTCGTCGAACTCCGGCTTTTCCTCGTGGGGCACGTCCGGCAGGATCACGCCGTCGAGCCCGACTTCGGCCGCCCTGCGCGCGAAACGCTCGAGACCGTAGGAATAGAGCACGTTGGCGTAGGTCATGAAGACCAGCGGCGTCTCGATCTTGTGCTCGCCTCGCAGGCGCTCGACCAGCGCGAAGGCGTCGTCGGTGGTGGTGCCCGCGGAAAGCGCACGGTTGCTGGCCGCTTGGATGACCGGACCTTCGGCCGTCGGGTCGGAGAAGGGCACGCCCAGCTCGATCAAGTCCGCTCCGGCATCGATCATCGCCGGAACCAGTTTCTCGGTCAGAGCAATCGAGGGATCGCCGACCGTGACGAACGGGATGAAGGCCTTGCGACGGCTGCCGTCAGGGTTGGCGAATGCAGACGCGATACGGGAACGGCGCGGCGCGACGGGTTGCGATTTCGCAGCGTCGCCGGCCGGGCGCGAACCCTGCGCATCGCCGTCATTGTTGGCAAACAGTCGCGCTTCGGCCGCTGCTGCGCGCGCGGAAGCGGTATTGGTGTTTTCAGTCATGAAGATCCTCCCCACGGTAGCGGGCGATGGCCGCCACATCCTTGTCGCCACGTCCGGAAAGAGTGACGATCACATTTTGGTCTTTGGACAACGTCGGCACGAGCTTCACGGCGTAGGCCACGGCGTGCGCGCTTTCGATGGCCGGGATGATGCCCTCGGTACGGCTCAGATATTCGAAGGCGTCGACGGCCTCGTCGTCAGTGATGGCGACGTATTGGGCGCGGCCGGAATCCTTCAGCGCCGCATGCTCGGGGCCGACGCCCGGGTAGTCGAGGCCGGCGGAAATGGTATAGACCGGCGCGATCTGGCCGTACTTGTTCTGGCAGAAGTAGCTTTTCATGCCGTGGAAGATGCCAAGCGAGCCGGTGTTCATGGTAGCGGCGGTACGGTCGGTGTCGATGCCGCGACCCGCAGCCTCGCAGCCGATGAGTTTCACTCCTTCGTCTCCGATGAAGTTGTAGAAGCTGCCGATGGCGTTGGAGCCGCCGCCGACGCACGCGATCACGGCCGCGGGCAACTTGCCTTCGTCCTCGAGAATCTGCTCGCGGGCCTCCTTGGAAATGACGGACTGGAAGTCGCGCACCATGGTCGGGAAGGGGTGCGGACCCATGCACGAACCGAGGCAGTAATGGGTGTCGTCGATGCGGCGCGTCCATTCGCGGAACGTCTCGGAAACCGCGTCTTTGAGCGTCCCGGTGCCGGTGGTCACCCCACGCACCTCCGCGCCGAGCAAACGCATGCGGTAGACGTTCAGCGCCTGACGCTCCATATCGACCTGGCCCATGTAGACCACGCACGCCATGCCGAAAAGCGCCGCAACGGTGGCGGTGGCCACGCCGTGCTGGCCCGCGCCGGTTTCGGCGATGAGCCGGGTCTTGCCCATACGTTTGGCCAACAGCGCCTGCCCGAGCACGTTGTTGATCTTGTGCGCGCCGGTGTGATTCAGGTCCTCGCGCTTCAAATAGACCTTCGCGCCGCCGAGGTCGCGGGTCATATTCTCTGCGTAATACAGCAGCGACGGACGGCCTGCGTACTTCTTCTCGAGGTCGTCGAGTTCGGCGAGGAAATCGGGGTCGTTTTTGTAATGATTGTAGGCCTCCTCCAGCTCGCCCACGGCGCCCATCAGCGTCTCGGGGATGTACTGGCCCCCGTGGATGCCGAAGCGCCCCTTTGAATTCGGTGAATTCGTCATGAGATTGCTCCTTACTATATACAGTTGGTTTTGATTATTTGATTACGTCGTTGATACCGGCGATATTAGCCGGATTTGGCGGCCAAAGCATCGAAACGTCTACCCCGTAAACCTCGCTATCGCATTACATATCATCGGTATCGCCTGTTTCCGTCTTATTCGAAACGTCCCGCACCGCCTTGACTGCGGCAGACATCTTGTCAGGGTCCTTGAGATGGTCAGTTTCAACACCAGAACTCATATCGACACCGAAGGGGTGCGTCGCTCGGATGGCTTCGGCCACATTGTCCGGAGTGAGTCCGCCGGCCAACATGAACGGACGATTCACATCACGAACGAGTGACCAGTCAAAGGTCTTGCCATCGCCCGCTCCGGCGTCAAGCAGCACCATGTCGGCCGACGATTCGAGAGCCTCGGCCACATCCAACGCCTCGCGCACCTTGAAAGCCTGCATGATTGGAACGGTTACTAGCTCGCATAATTCGGAGAGATAATCCTCATTCTCATGGCCATGCAACTGAACCACGTCAAGGTCTGCATCACTCACGATTTCCGCCACGCGCCGGGCAGGTTGGTCAACAAACACCCCTACCGCAGCCGGTGGATTCACGCCGGTTTCGCAGGCTTGGGCCTTCATATATTTGACCAGCTCGGCCGCGCGTTCGGGCGAAATCGAACGGTGCGATTTGGGGAAGTCGATAATGAATCCGACGGCATCGCTACCGGCCGCCAAAGCGGCGTCCATATCCTGCTCACGTTTCAGCCCGCAAAGCTTGACTTTGTAGGCGTTTGACGATTGCGCACTTGCGTCGCCGTTTAATGAAGATTCACGTCCTTCAATGGCATTGCAAATACTTGCGTTGTCTTCAAACGGCACGTGGATATCGGACGGTTCCTCAGACGTAGCCCGAGCCGATGCAGTTGGATTGTCCATTATTCCCGCTTCTTACTTCTGCGCCGCAACGGGATTATTCGCAGGGCCACCGCGAAGCTCGGCAAGAGCCGCGGTCTTGTCGGGAGAACGCATCAGCGTCTCGCCGATCAGCACTGCATCGACGCCAGCAGCCTCAAGTTCCTCAACGTCGGCACGGGTACGCACACCCGATTCCGAAACGAAGACACGGTCGAGACCGACAGTCGGGCGTAGCTTGATGCTGCGCTCGAAATCCACTTCGAAATTGCGCAGGTCACGGTTGTTGACGCCAACGATCCTGGCACCGGCATCCATCGCCCGTGGCACCTCTTCGGGTTGGTAGGCCTCTACCAGGGCATTCATGCCGAGTTCGTGGGCGAGCGCGATGTAATCCGCAATCTGCTTATCATCGAGAATCGAGCAGATGAGCAGAACGGCCGAGGCGCCGCACGCACGGGCCTCAAAGATCATGTATTCGTCGACGATGAAGTCCTTGCGCAGCACCGGGATATCGACCGCCGCCGCGACCTGCCGCAGATGCTCGTTGGAACCTTTGAACCACGTCGGTTCGGTCAGGCAGCTGATGGCCGCCGCCCCGGCCTTTTCGTAGTCGCGGGCGATGCTGAGGTAGGGATAATCCGGCGCGATGAGGCCCTTGCTGGGCGAGGCCTTCTTGAGCTCGCAGATGAAGCTCATGCCGGGAGCCTTCAACGCACGTTCGAACGGGAACGCCGCGTCGCCGACCTCCCCCGCTGCTACCTTTCGTGCGGCGACCTCACGAGCCTGAACCTCCACCACGCTCTGCGGAGTCTGCGCCTTTTCCTCAGCCACGCGTTCGCGGGTTTTCGCGGCGATACGCTGCAGAATATTCTCGGAATCAGCCATTACCTTTGCACCTTCTTATTGCGGATATCGACAGCCACATATTCACAAACCAATGTCATACGTTTAACAATATGCGGTGAATCTATTGCCATTCAACTCTGTATCGGCGCCGTTAGGGGCGAGAAGTTCACGAACGCACAAACCAATGTCGGCCATGAGACAACCCATTCGTAAACTTCCCGCCACTTTTCACCCATCACTTTTCGGCGTCGGCCTTGGCGAACTTCTGCGAGCCGGCGACGAACGCCTCGAGCGTCTTCATCGCGGCACCGGAGGCGATTTGCTCGCGGCCCAGTTCCACGCCTTCGCCGATCGAGTCCGCAACACCCGAAACATAGAGCGCACAGGCGGCGTTGAAAAGCGCGGCTTCCAGCTTCGGCCCGGTCTCCTTGCCCCCAAGGACGGCACGGGTGATGGCGGCGTTCTGCGGCGGAGTGCCACCGAGCAGGTCTTTCTTCTCACAGCGGGTCAGGCCGAATTCCTCGGGTGTCAGGGTCATCGGGTGGTATTCGCCGTCGCGCAGCTCGCAGGCGGCTGTTTCGGCGGAAAGCGAGACCTCGTCCATCTTGTCGCGGCCGTAGACAACCAGCGCACGCTTGACGCCTAGGCTTTCGAGCACATGGGCGATGGGCTCCACGAGATATTCGTCGTAGACGCCGAGCAGGAAATATTCGGGACGCGCCGGGTTGGTCAGGGGCCCCAGAATGTTGAAGACGGTGCGGAAGCCGAGTTCCTTGCGAATCGGGCCGACGTAGCGCATCGCGGTGTGGTAGCGCTGGGCGAAGAGGAAGGTGAAGTTGTCGGCCTTGAGCAGGTCGAGCGCTTCATCGGGAGAGAGCGAAATGTTCGCGCCCAAGGCTTCGAGACAGTCGGCAGTGCCACACTGCGAGCTGGCCGCGCGGTTGCCGTGCTTGCTGACGTGAGCACCAGCCGCCGCCGAAATCAGGGCCGCGGTGGTGGAGATGTTGAAGGTGTTGGCGCCATCGCCGCCGGTGCCCACGATATCGATGGTCTCGATACCGGGATGCGGCACGGGGGTGGCCAGTTCGCGCATGGCGGCCGCGCAGCCCGCGATCTCGTCGATGGTCTCGGCCTCGGCCGATTTGGTGGAAAGCGCCGCGAGGAAGGCCGCGTTCTGGGTCGGCGTCGATTCGCCGCCCATGATCTCCTTCATCGCATGGTAGGCCTCGTCGTAGGTGAGGTCGTGCTTGTTGACGATTTTGACGATGGCTTCACTGATCATCATGACTTCCTTGTTATTGATTGATGGATAATCTTGTATTACTAATTGAATAATTGCTGAATATTGAAAACTAAAGATTTATGCTCAATTGCCGAACCTTTCGACAACATCGATGAAATTCCTGAGAATGTCTTTGCCGAGCGGGGTCAGGATGCTTTCGGGGTGAAATTGGACACCGAACGTCGGGTCCGTAACGTGGGCCACGGCCATGATTTCATCGGTGCCGAGCGTGCGGGCGACGACGCGCAACGTTTTCGGCAACGTCGCCTTGTCGGCCTCAAGCGAGTGGTAACGCGCGGCTTGGATTTCACGCGGCATGCCTGCGAACAGCTGGCAATCGTCGCGCAGCTCGACCGGCGAAGCCTTGCCGTGCATGAGTTCCGCGGCGGGGATGACCTTGCCGCCCAGCGCCTCGCAGATGGCCTGATGACCGAGGCAGACGCCCAGAATCGGCAGTTTCCCGCCCAGTTCACGCACCACGTCTTCGCAGATTCCGGCATCTGCGGGCTTGCCCGGACCAGGCGAAAGCACGATACCGTCGGAGCCAAGCGCGGCAAGCCCGGCCACGTCGAGGTCGTCGTTGCGCACCACCTTGATGTTCGGATCGATGGAGCCGATGAGCTGGTAGAGATTGTAGGAGAAGCTGTCGTAATTGTCGACGATGGTAATCATTTCAGGCCTCCGTTCGCCTGGTTGATGGCGTCCACGACGGCGAGCGCCTTGTTGCGGCATTCCTCGAATTCCTTGTTCGGGTCGGAATCGGCGACAATGCCCGCGCCGGATTGCACCGTCACCTTGCCATCGTGCTTGAACGCCAAGCGGATGCCGATGCAGGTGTCAAGATTGCCGGAGAAGTCGAGGTAGCCGATGGCCCCGCCGTAGATGTCGCGCGGGGAATTTTCAAGTTCCGCGATGATCTGGCAGGCGCGGATTTTCGGGGCCCCGGAAAGCGTGCCGGCCGGCAGCACCGCGTCGATGACGTCGAGCGCATCCTTACCGTCAGCGAGCTTGCCCGCGACTGTGGAACCAATATGCATGACATGCGAGAAGCGCAGGATATCGTGCAGCCGTTCCACTTCGACGCTGCCAAGCTGCGAGACACGGCCGATGTCGTTACGTCCGAGGTCGACCAGCATGTTGTGCTCGGCCAGTTCCTTTTCGTCGCTGAGCAAATCCTGTTCGATGCGCTTGTCCTCTTCCGGCGTCGCACCGCGCGGGCGGGTGCCGGCCAGCGGATAAGTCAGCAGCTTGCCGTCTTCGAGCCGTACCAGCGTCTCGGGCGAGGCGGCGGCGATTTCGATATCGTCGCTGGACATGAAGACCATGTAAGGACTCGGGTTTTCGGCCCGCATGAGACGGTAGGCGTCGAACAGGCTTCCCGAGGCCAGAGCAGTGCTGGGATTGGAAAGCACGACCTGGAAGATATCGCCGGCGTAGATGTGCTCCTTCGCCTTCTTGACCATCGAACCGTACTGCTCGCGGTTGAGCGTGAGCTGCAATTCGCCCTGAAGTTCCAGCGGCTTAAAATCGTAGCGCTTACCGTTCTCGAGAATCTGTTGCATTCCCTCGATCTGGGCGACGGCGCGCTCGTAGGAGGCGTCCACATCATCGGTATCGACCCCGGCGATCAGCTGGAGGCGCTGACGGTAGGAATCAAAGGAGATGAGCTGGTCGAAGAGCATCAGATCGACATCAGGCAAGGCCTTGGGGTCCCGGGTTTTCTGCCGCAACGTCGGCTCGGCATATGCGAAATAGCCGAAGGAGAAGTAGCCCACCAAGCCGCCGGCGAACGGAGGGAAGCCTTCGAGCCGCGGGCTGGCATATTGGGCGAGTACCTTGCGAATCGCATCGCTCGGATGATTGACATGCCTGCGCTCGACCACGACGTCGCCGTCCGACGAGCCGGCAGGAGCGACGCGCTTGATGCTCAGCTCCCCGGCTTTGCAGGTCAGTTCCAGCGTCGGCGCAAACCCTAGGAAGCTGTAGCGTCCCATACGCTGGTCGGCTTCGGCGCTTTCCAGAAGGAAGCAGTGATTGGAAGCGGCACGCACCCGGCGCATCGCCTCGATGGTGGTCAGACGGTCGGCAAGCAGCTCGCGCATCACCGGGATACGGCGGTATTTGCCGGTACCAGCCAACTCGCGCACTTCATCAAGCGTCGGCCGAATGCCAGCGTAACGGCTCTTGCTACCGACAACGCCCCGCACGGCCGCATCGCCGTCCGAACCCGCACCAGCTTCCGCACTCATGCTCATCATGGGCACCTCCTGAAGGCTTTCGCCTCATTCAGGGACTAAAAAAGCCCGTCCCAGCTGTCAATTACAGCCAAGGACGAGCGAATATATGCCCGCGGTGCCACCTTGGTTCACGGTCTCCCGTGCCCTTATCGGAATGCCAACACATCCCCGGCAACTGACGTATGCCTTACGTCGCAGCCTCATGGCCAAAATCCAGCCAATCGGTGCGCCCTCAGCGGCCCACTCAACGGTTCGCATCTCGTCCCGGCTCTCACCATCCCAGGCTCGCTCATCGCGCGTTTCCGTCTACTTCCCCGCTTCATCGGTTTGTAGTGTTTTTTAGTTATTGATGCTTAGGCTACACTTCCGTTTTTCGGCCTGTCAACTTCATCTGCCCAATCCGGGCTTAGAATGCGGTCGGATTTGTTCGCACGAATATCGTCAAAAGTGAAGCATTCCAAGGCCTCTCGTGCGCTCATCGCAACCGGCGCGGAAGTGTCCGAAATGTGGACAGCCCCAGTTGTGCGAATGCCAAGCAACCATGCACAATACCCGATAATCTGCTCCGGACGGACCCCATCGGCACGCAACGCTGCGATATCCAGTGAATGTTTGCGCTTGGCCAGACGCACACCCGCAGGGTCGTCGATCAGCGGAAGATGGGCGTAGGCGGGGTTCACCGCTGAAATCATGCCGGCCGGTTCACCTGAGCCTTGCGCGATTGCCCCATCATCACTGTCTGCATTACACCTATTTTCCGGTGAAGAAATCCTATCGACGTTTCCGTCAATCCCGTATTTTGCGGCGAAACCGGAGGCCACCAACGCACGTCGAATCCAAATCTGCAGGGCCGTGGAACGCAGCAAATCGCGGCCGCGTACGATGTCGTTGACCCCCATCAACAGATCATCGACCACCACCGCCAGCTGGTAGGAAAAGATGCCGTCCGAACGCCGAATCACCGTATCGCCGACCTCACGCGATAAATCGAAACGCTGCTTGCCAAATACCGCGTCATCAAATTCGACAACACTTCCCGGCACCCCGGCTTCCGGGACCGCTATACGCCACGAATGACGCTTCCCGGCTTCCAACCGCGAGCGCACAACGTCAGGCCGCTCGGCCAGAAGCCTCCGGCACGTTCCGGGATAGATCAGGAACCGGTCGCCCTCCTGCGGCGCCGAGGCCGCGCGCAAATCGGCACGCGAGCAGAAACACGGGTAGACGAGCGGGAAATCAGACAGAGACGAATGACGATCGGATAGCACATATCCATCGAACTCAATGTCATTATCGGATGGCAATACGACCGCAGACTCAGCATCCCCAAGACTCATCGACTCCAGCGAGCGTAGCGCCTCCTCGTAGATTTCCGTACGCTGAGACTGATAGACCGGCTCACCGTCCCAGTCCAACCCGAGCCAATGCAAATCGTCCATGATCCACTTGTCAGCATCCTTCACCGCCCGAGGCCCGTCGACGTCCTCGATACGCAGCAGCACTTTGCCGCATTGCCCGCCCCTGTTGCCGGCATGCGCCGAAAGCCAAGCCGCAAGCATCGCGTAAACGTTGCCAATATGCATCCGGCCGGAAGGTGTGGGTGCGAAACGACCCGTACGCCCGGTCATTTCACCCACAGCTCTGAATCCAACGGCCATTCGTTGGGCGTGCAGCCGCGCAGGCTCATCGATTGCTCCTGCATCAGCGGCGCGGGCGACCCCGAAGCTGGGCATGAAGGCTGGTTGTCAAGATGGCCGAGGCGGTGGCCCGTCTCGTGGTTGATAACCATTTCGCGGTAACGGTCAAGACTCATGCCCGCTGAGAGCAATTGCGGCGTCGCCTCGTTGTAGCGGTCCTGATTGATGATGACGTTGTCGCCTACGCAACAGCTGTAGCTATTGGAACAATTGGCTGAAAACGTCTGCATCTGTGAGGCCTGGGCAAGATAGACGGTAAAATCGCAATGACTTGAATCGGCGTTATACGTAAACGTGGCGCCGGCACGAGGCCATCCGCGCGGATCGTTCAACGTACGGAACACGACGTTTTCAAAACTCTGGATCACACCGGCATCGCCGACATCGCCCTTGCCGCTCACACAGTACGAGTACTGGCGAACCTGCTTGCCGCTGGCAGCAGCGGTTTTCTGCGCCGCCGCGGCGATCACTGCGCGGCTATGGTCGGTCAGGGCCTCCTGCCCGCTCGCCTTGCTGGTATCTGGTTTCGGCGGTTTCCTTCTACCGGTGTCTTTTGATGGATTCGTTCGCTTCTGTTTCTTGGCAGCCTGAGAAGAGTTTTGCCCGCTTGCCAAATCATTGTGATGGCCGACGGCCGATATCACGGCCCTGCAGCCCAGGACGATGGCGACGACCACTACCAAAGCCACCACAGCCACGACGACGCGGCGTACAAGATAAACGGACTTCGGCACAGGACGCGTCCGCGATGGCGAGGCATTGCCGAACCTTCGCCCAGCACCAGGTTTTCGAGCTGAATTTCCGGCGCTGTCGTTTCCGAGAACGGAGCCGATGAAGCCTTGCGATATCGCAGAATCCTGACGCGGCATTCTTACGCGGGAATTCTGGACGCCGTGGGCCGCGGCACGACGAGACGTCGAATCCGTATCGGTTTTGTCGCGTGATTTATGCGAAGCCTTTGTTGCCGGGCCCAATCCCAAAACCTGCGAAGCGCCCGAAACCCGCGCCGTACGGAGTGGTTGCACCAACGAATACCGGCAAGCAATGTGCTGCCGAGCCAACGCAAAAAAGCCGAAACGACCTTGCCGGACTCTCCCAACGCAGCGTTCGTCGGAGATTTCTTCACCGGTTTTTTGCGGCGCGGAGACCTCGCCTCTGACCGATCCCCACGTTTCACATTGTCTCCCGCCTAAGGCTTCAATCGTTACGGGGTCAATAATAGAGATTCTTTATGACGAGAAAAATCTGCATGTCGCCAATTTTCATAATCATGGCAAACGAAAATAACCGAGGAATAACCGAAATGTGAGGTCTTTTCGTAGCGGAATTTTCGATAAAACTGTTTTCAGTATTCCTCGGTCAGAACCCAGACTGGCCAGAACGCAAACCACAAAAGCCTCAAGCCAAGTGCCAAAGCCAATAAAACGGCACAATCTGCGAATCACAGACCGCGCCGTCATAGTTAGCTATAAAAGATAAAGCCTTTGGAACCTTGGGCGAATCAGCCGAAGCAGACCTTGAAAATCCACGCGCCGATGATGGCGCCGACAATCGGGGCCACGACCGGGATCCAGGCCTCGCCCCAGCGAGAAGTGCCCTTGTTGGGGATGGGGAGGATCCAGTGCAGGAAGCGCGGCACAAGGTCACGAGCCGGATTGAGGCCGGGGCCAGTGGAGCCGCCCATGGAGGTCACAAGGCCCCAAACGATAAGGCCGACGACGATGGCTGCAGCCGCCGGGTCCTTCTTGCCCCAAGGCAGAGAGAGCATGCACAGGGCGCCGAGCACGAGAACGAGGGTGCCGAAGAGCTCGTTGAGGAAGTAGACGACTTTGTTGCCGGAGGCCTCAGTGGTGCTGAACGTCGCAAAAATGGCGTCCGGGCTGGTCTCCATCTTGTAGTACGGGAGATAAGTGATGTAGATGATCAGCTGGCCCAGAGCAGCACCAAGAAGCTGCGCGATGATATACGGCATGACCTCGGACCATGGGAACAGGCCATTGACGGCCTGGCCGATGGTCATCGCGGGGTTGATATGCGCACCTGAGACGGAACCAATCATCATGACCGGGAACATCACGCCGAAACCGTAGCCCATCGCTATGTTGAGCCAACCGGTACCATGACCCTTCGTGCCTTTGAGTTCGGTGTTGGCGACCGCACCGTTGCCGAATATCATCAGAAAAGCGGTGCCGATGAATTCGGCAGCCAATTTTGCCGTAAGAGAGAATTCCATTATTCCTCCTTCTCGAGTGCGACGCATGCACCATCGCCACAACCGCGTAGCTTAGGCACAGAACATCTATCGTTCTTAGTCATTATTCGAAAATGCTATGCTCAAACGTTGAACATATTCATATCCGATAGGAAGAATCCTATCTCGCCAAGTCGTTGCAACATTCCGATTTTGGTTATTTCTTATTCTTTTTCATATTTTTGTTATATAAATCACTTTTTAATTCAACGATTTATTGAAATTTAGCCTAAAAATCACCTATGCGTTGCCCATAAAACCCGTCGGCACTATTCCGAATTCCACTGACGCTTCTACTGAATTAAGAAGATGGCTATCGCTCAATCAGGGAAGACGCTCCATCCAAACCATATTAAATTATCTGATAATGATGAACCATATAAAAGCCGGCAAACGTTCTTAATCAATAATCAGGAAAATACGATTCCACATACAACAATCCATCCGTCGAGCAACGATGGCCAAACCGCCATTGCTTTTCCCACGTGAAAGAGCACACCCGAACGATTCTCCCAAGGCCATGAAGACAAGACCCGGGGCGACACACCGCCTTGCACAATATCGGAAGCGTATGTATACTGTTTTCTTGGCTCTTGTAGTTTAGACCAGCGCCCCTATAGCTCAGCTGGTTAGAGCAGCTGACTCTTAATCAGCGTGTCCGGGGTTCGAATCCCCGTGGGGGCACAGATGAAATCCGCAGAATCGCAAGGTTCCGCGGATTTTTGATTTTTCGAGGCAATTTCCGCGATAATGCGAAGTATCCTAAATGTATCCGCATCAATAGCAAACCACGCGGCACATACCGGATCTGACTGATCTAAATAACCCGTAAGGATTAATGAAGCGCAGAAACCACTCACCCCTCCATCGACTGCATTCCCGCTAATGGCCGTAATTGTCGCTTTTTGCTTGCTGTGGTATCCAAATAAAAAGCGACAAATAGAGGCTGTAAATGTGTCTTTTACTTAGCAGCCCCACACAAGCAAGTAAAAAGCGACAGAGAAGGCGCGACCTCGCACGAAGCGACCGGTCACACCTCTACAGCCTGCATTCCGACGGACGGAGTTTTGCGAACCTTGATGGAAACAAGCGTGATGCAGAGCGCCACCAGCGAAAGCACGATCAGCAGAGCGAAGGCATTGCTGGCTCCAGCCACCGACGCCGCTTTGACGTTGTGCGGAATGCGGGCTTCGCTGAAGGAAAGCGAGGCGGAAAGCACCGTCGTTCCCAACGATCCGGCATACTGCTGCAGCACGTTGAACAGCGAGTTGAAATCGGTCTGTTGCGGACCGGCGACAAATTTGCTGGCGTCCGACATCGTGTTGCCGTAACCGAAGTTGAAACCGGCACGCAGGAACATATAGAGCAGGGTCAGAATCACCACGGTCGCTTTGCCGGTCATCGCCCACAAAGCCGAGGCTCCGACGATCAGCGAGATGTTGGAGATCAGAAGCACCAACGTCGGGCCGCGGCGGTCGTAGAGCCGGCCCACGAACGGGGCGATGGCGGCACCAAGCAACGAACCGGGCAGGAGCATCAGCCCAGCGGCCAGCGAATCGATGCCAAGGAAGTTTTCGGCGAAAACCGGCAGAAGGAAGGAGCTGCCGATGTTGATGAACTGGAGAATGGCGTAGTTCGCGCCACGCAGGCTCACGATCGGGTTCTTGAACAGACGCAGGTTGAGTAGCGGCGACTTGGAGGCGAGACAACGCCAGATGAACAGCGCGAGCAGCACCACCGCCACGCAGATGGCGACAGCCACCTTGTACGACCAACCGCCGTCGGCTCCGAACTGGTCGAAGATCTCGGTGAAGCTGATCATGAAGAAGCTCAGCAGCACCAATCCGATGCCATCGAAAGACTTGCCGGCTCCCTGCGCCTTCAGCCGCAGGTTCGTCTCTCCCAAGACCCACGCGACGATAAGCAGCGGCAGCGTGAATACGAAAATGATGCGCCAGGAGAAGTAGTAATTGATGAGGCCGCCGTAGGTGGGGCCGAGCGCGGGGGCGAAAGACGTGACCATGTTTGCCACACCGACGTAGGTGCCGCGTCGGCTCACCGGCACCAGCGCAAGAATGACATTGATCATCAAAGGAGTGGAAACGCCCGTAGCCGCCGCCTGAAGCAGACGGCCAAGCAGCAACAGCCAGTAGTTGAGCGGCAGACAGCACAGCACGGTGCCGACGATGCTGACGATGATCGCACAACGGAAGAGCAGGCGGGTGTCAAAACGCTTGAGCAGGAACGACGACGTGCTCATCACGATGGTGACCATCAGCAGGTAGCCGGAAGTCAGCAACTGGATGGTCGAAAGCGGCAGACCGAATTCTCGTGTCATCGTCGGGAACGTGACGTTCAACGACGTCTCGGTAAGGATGCCCGTAAACGAAAGCAACGCCGCCGCGGCGATGGATAGTTTTGTCTGTGTAGATACGCGTTCTTCTTGCAAATTCTTCAAACCTCAATATGCTTTTGCTGTCCCAAGCACTCCAGGGGTGTGGCAACAGTTGGCGCGCCCCGACCCCACCGAACGCGCAACTTACCTAGTATACGCCAATAGCGGCGATTTTTTAAAGCAACATAGCGTTAGGCCTCACGGAAAACAACATTCGTCTGACAGCAAAACCGAAGAATGTCCATTGAGCCAAGAGCAATACGGACACAGCCGGCCAATCCGCCAAAATCCGGCGTTTCGAAGGAATTCCCTATATCCAACTAATCAAAGTTGATGAATCCATTTCCGGGAGACTATTATGTTATCGTCTAGTTCGTGTAACAGACGCTTGTAACAGAGCAAGAGAAAACTTTCAAAAGAGGGGAAGTAATGAGCTATATTGACGTGGAGCACGAAGTCAAACGATATGATTCCGGCGGCTCAAAGCTTATAGCCAACAATGACATCAGCTTCTCCATCAACCAAGGTGAATTGGTCATGATTCTCGGCGCCTCCGGTACCGGCAAATCAACTCTGCTCAACATTCTGGGCGGGATGGACTCCTGCGATGACGGCAGAGTCGTCATCGACGGGGAGAACATCGCAGAATACAACGCCAAAGAACTTTCAGAATACCGTCGCTACGAAGTGGGCTTCGTCTTCCAATTCTATAATCTCGTCCCCAATCTCACGGCTCTGGAAAACGTCGAACTTGCCTCCGAAATCGTCGAACGGGCGAGCGATCCCATGAGCGTGCTGAAAAGCGTGGGCCTGGAAGATCGAGCCAACAACTTCCCCTCCCAGCTTTCCGGCGGTGAACAGCAGCGCGTCGCCATTGCCCGCGCCATCGTCAAGCGTCCGAAAATCCTGCTATGCGACGAGCCCACCGGCGCCCTTGATTACCAGACAGGCAAACAGGTGCTGCACATTCTGCAGGACACGAGCCGTAAATACAATGCCACCGTGATTATCGTGACCCATAACTCGGCCATCGCACCCATGTCCGACCGTGTGATCCATATGCACGATGCCAAAATCACCAACATCGAGGAAAACCCCAACCCGGTTGACATCGACACCTTGGAGTGGTGATGTCATCCCTGAACCCGCATAACACCATTCCGCCTTCCTCATTGCACAACCTCGCCGAATCAACCGATGCCACCGAACCTATTGACCGTACACAGGCACCAGAATCAGCCCAGTCGTCATTAGACACCACCCAGCTCGAACAACACGACCATCATGAATTCGAAGAGTCCTTCACGACGAAGCCGTCAAAACGAGAACAGCCAACCCCGAAGCATTCCATAGCCCATGCTTCGGCATCGCAAAACCATCAGCTTCATGTCTCACTTCCGCTGCGCGGCAAAGTTGCATCTCAAACAATTGGCCAACACAAGATCGCGATCCCCGAGAAAAGGATAGCCGACAGCTCAGCCACAGATGGTCACACAACCTCTCGCGCAGCCAAAACCACAATTGATCACGCCAACCCGTCAACACCCCGATTACCACAAAAACCGGCCCCCGAACGCCATGCGCACCACACCGCACACGCCAAGGAATACCCGACAACCTCGCCTTCCCTGCCGTCCGTTTCTTTGCCCCATCGGCCCTCGGCATCCCAGCACATCTCACACGAGAGCAATGCCCGCACCACACCGGTCCACATCGACCTTCCGCCACGCAGCCATGCGAACATGTCGCAGCAGCATACCCGTAACGGGGCAACCGCACAATCCCGTAGCCGCCGGTCCGCAAAAAACATTGCGCTCTCCATCGAATACCGCAATGCCATACCGCTGAAACGGCACAAGATCTCACACAAAATGCTCTGGCTCGACATCAAACGTTCGCTCGGCAAATCCGTCGGCCGTTTCATCTCGATTGTATGCATGGTGGCCCTGGGTTCTTTCGCGCTTGTCGGGCTTAGCGTCACCGGCCCTGATATGCGTTCGACCGCCGACCACTATTTTTCCGAACATCATCTGGCCGACATTTCGGTAATCGGCAAAACCGGTTTCGACGATTCCGCCATCAACGCCATCAACAGTACACAAGACGTAACGAAAGTGGAATACGGCTCGTTCAAGGATGTCGCAGTAAAACATCACGACGACAGCGTACGGATATTCTCCTCCACCAAGTCGATTTCAAGCTATGAGGTACGTAAAGGCAGGATGCCGCACAAGCCCGACGAAATCGCTCTGGACGAGCATATAGGCGACAGTCATCACATCGGTTCCACAATATCTTTCGACGAAAAACCGGACGCCGCCGGTCACACGATGCTCAAACACATGGACTACAAAGTCACCGGTATCGTCCGTTCCCCGGAAATCATCAGTCCGGTCAACCACGGCCAATCCGATTCCGGTTCAGGTTCGTTGGACGGATACGCGGTTGTGGTGCCGCAGGCCTTCAATCCAGGCCCATACAACATTGCCCGCCTACGCTACAACGTGCTCGATTCACTACCTGACCATTTTTCCGATACCTACGTCAAGAAAATGCACCGGGAAAAAGATATCCTGAACGATGACCTTGACAACCGTGATACCGACCTGTCGACAGGTACCTCCCAACAAACGCAAACGGTGAGCCAACCCAATTCGCCGATGCAGCAGACGGTCACCAAGCCGTCCCCGGCGCTTTACCGTGTGTTTTCCCGCGCCGAAGTACCGGGCGGAACCGGATACAACTCATATGAGACGATTTCCCGTGTCATCGATTCATTGGCCACCATCTTTCCGATCTTCATGTACCTGATCGCCGCTTTGCTGACATTCACTTCGATGACCCGTTTCGTCGAGGAAGACCGCATCAACGTTGGTACACTCAAGGCTCTCGGCTACACCAACAAAGACGTCATCAAGAAATTCCTCGTCTATGGCTGTACTGCTGGTATCATCGGCGGCTTGATAGGCGCTCTTGCCGGCGAATTCGCCATGCCGAAAATCTTCTACAAGGCCTACGGGGTCGGTTTCGCCGTGCCGGTCATCGCACCGCAATTCAACTGGACAATCACCCTACTTTCCCTTGTGCTCGCGCTGGCCGTGACCGTACTGCCTGCGTATATCGCCGCCCATCGCGAATTGAAGGAACATACCCGTACCCTGCTCTCCCCCAAGCCACCGGTCAGTGGTTCCTCAATCGCGTTGGAAAAAATCAAATGGCTCTGGAATGCTCTGAATTTCAAGTACAAAATCACCATGCGCAACATATTCCGTTACCGCATGCGCACGTTGATGACCATCGTCGGCGTATGCGGGTCGATAGCGCTTCTGGTCGCCGGTATCGGCGTACAGCATTCGATAGGCACCATCACCGACCTGCAATACAAAGACGGCATCATCGATTATGATCTGATTGCGGCGCAGCGGCCCGATATCAAGCCAGACCAACAAACGGCAATCAATAAAAAGCTCCATAGCACCGCCGTCAAAAACTACAAGGACATCCACTACGAGCACACTACGATGAATGCAGGCCCGCGTGATTCCAAACAGGACATCACCCTCATCGCAGTACCGCCGAAATCTAATCTCGACGGCTTTGTCAGGCTCCAGGAACGTAGCAGGCACACGCCACTCGCACTTAAAAACACGGGTGCGGTTATCTCCGAGCACCTTTCCAAGATGACCGGAGCAGGCGTCGGCGACGACATCATCGTCAAAGACAGCGAAGGCAGCACGCATGTTATACCGATCAGCGGAATCTGCGAGATGTATATCGGACATTTCATTTTCATGAGTTCGAATGCCTATGAAAAGATCTTCCACGAAAAGTACGCAACGAACGCGACCATGACCGAGCTGAAGGACCGTAGCCCGGACAATGCACGGCATGAGGCGGCACAGTTCATGCATATCGACGGCATCGCTTCGGTCGCCCAGAATTCGATGTTCATCAACCAGACACAGGTGCTGGCCAATGCCCTGACGATTCTGATGGAAGTGCTGACACTGGCCTCGATACTGCTGGAAGTAGTCATCCTTTACAATCTCAACAATCTGAATCTTTCCGAACGATTGCGAGAATTGAGCACCATCAAGGTTCTGGGCTATTCGAACGCCGAAACGACACTGTACATTTACCGTGAAACCATAATGCTTTCCGTTCTCGGCATCGTCACGGGAATAGGCCTTGGCATGGGACTCCACCGCATCATCATCGGCCGAGTGGCGCCAGATACCATGATGTTCGACCCCAAGTTCACCTATTCGGAATTCATCGTGCCCCTCATCATCATCGTCCTGGTGGCCTTCGTTCTCGGACTTTATGTGATGCGACGCATACGCCAGGTCGACATGTTGAAGGCCTTGCAGGCCCGCGAATAAGTTTCCACGTCTCTTCCTTGAGAGCAGGTAAAGTACTGCCACGTTGAACGTCTGAATCGATAACACGGCTATTTAAGGTTTTATGGCAACGAATTCACTGAACACAGGCAAACGCCGAACAAAAGTACATAACGGATAATCAATAGAAAAGAGGCGGTTTCCAATCATCATGATTGGAAACCGCCTCTTGCTTAAGCCAGAATAATCAAGCTACATGGTCGTGCTGCGTTTGTGCGTCACAATCATACAGCTTTCTGTGTTTGAAATTACTCGGCAACGACCTTCACGGTGAAGTTCGCGGAGATTTCGGGATGCAGGGCCACGGTGGCGGGGAACTCGCCGGTGGTCTTGATGGTCTCGACCTTGATCGCCTTCGGATCGACGGCGGCCTTGGACTCGAGCGCGGTTGCGATGTCCATGGTGGAAATGCCACCGAACAGCTTGCCGGACTCGGAAACCTTGGCGCTCAACTCGACGACGGTGCCGTCGATGGCGGCCTTGGCGGCCACGGCGTCTTCACGGGTGGCTACGGACTTGGCCAGACGTGCGCGCTTCATCGCCTCGATCTGGGAGGCAGCGTTCTTGCTCCACGCGAAGGCGAGGCCCTGCGGGATCAGATAGTTGCGTGCATAGCCGGGCTTGACCTCGACAACATCACCCGAGTGACCGAGATTCGCGACGGACTTGGTAAGAATAACCTTAGTTTCAGCCATTTTCCTTGCCTTTCCTATCAGCGACCGTTGGTGGCGTAAGGCAGCAGGGCCATCTCACGCGCGTTCTTGATGGCGCGGGAAATCTCGCGCTGCTCCTGGATGGTCACGCCGGTGATACGACGAGAACGGATCTTGCCGCGATCGGAGATGAACTTGCGCAGCAGAGCGGTGTCCTTGTAATCGATCTCGGTGATCTTCGCAGCCTTGAGTGGATTCGGCTTCTTCTTAAACGGCTTTACCGGTGGTTTTGGCCTTTTACGTGACATATCAATGTCTCCTTAACACTTGTTTCAACGTCTATTGCTTGGCTTCTTGCGGTTTCGCGTTTCTAGCGGCTATCTAGAACTCGGGTTCGTCGGAATCCCCGCCGAAATCGGAGCTGCCTCCGAAGCTCGAGAATCCATCGCCCGAGTTGGCAGAACTGCCCCATGGGTCGTTGCCGGTGGCTGGGGACTGTCCTTGCTGGGATTGACCAGCCGAGGCACCTCCCGAGTAACCTGCACCGCCTTGGTATCCGCCGTTGCCGCCACGGTTATAACCGCCGCCATTGTTGCCGGCACCGCCGTTATAGCCTCCGTTGTTGCGGGAACTACCCTGGAACCCGCCGTTCGAAGAGGACTGGCGTTGCACCTGGGCGGTGGCATAGCGCAGGGACGGGCCGATCTCGTCGACCGTCATCTCCACGACCGTGCGGTTGCTCCCGTCGTTGGCCGTGTACGAGCGCTGCTGCAGACGGCCCTGCGCGATCACGCGCATGCCCTTGGCAAGGCTGGACGCGCAATGGTCCGCCATGTCGCGCCACGCCGAGCAGCGCATGAACAGGGCGTTGCCGTCCTCCCACTGCTGGGTCTGGCGGTTGAACGTACGCGGCGTCGAAGCGATCGTGAAACTCGCGACCGATGCCCCGCTGCCGATGGTACGTAGCTCCGGATCAGCCGTAAGGTTGCCGATAATCGTGATAACCGTATCTCCTGCTGCCATGACGTGCCTTCCTCACCAACTTTGCCTCAAATGCTCGAAGCAAAAACCAATAGACTAAAATTCAATATTCCCGCGCAGGGACTTACTTGACATCCTTGCGAAGAATCTTCGTACGGATTACGGACTCGTTCAGGTTCAGAACACGGTCCAGCTCGTCGCTCGTCGCCGGCTCGCAGCTGTAGTTGACCACGACGTAGTTGCCTTCGTTCTTGCCATCGATTTCATAGGCAAGCTTGCGGCGTCCCCAGATATCGGGGTCGGAAACGGAACCGCCCTCTTTGGTGACGATTTCCATATATTCTTGGGTCAGCTTCTTCAGGGCTCGTTCGTCAAGCTCCGGATCGGCAATGAACATCAGTTCATACTTGTGTGCAGACATCACCCACCTCCTTCGGACTACAGTCGGCCGCGGTCTTTCCGCGACAGGAGTGTGTATGCGTGCCATATCACGACGCAAAACCGCGTCAGACATAGCTTTTCTATAATAGTGGTTCCGGCCGACTTCACCGGCCAGTCAATCCGAACCGATATAAGCACACATTTTCCGATAAATACGGCCGAAAAGCCCTATGGTTGTTGGCCCTGCGACATATTGTTGACTAATAAAAGTAATACCCCGACAATGGGGTCAAGAACAGCAGAAGCGGGGAGAAAAATGATTTGCCCTCACTGTGGTGCAACAATATCGGAAAACGCCAAATTCTGTCCGCGTTGCGGGCAAAGCACGGCACCTGCCGGCTCACGGCAGCCGCAGAATCCCAATGCTCCGACGGGCAACGTGGTTCCCAGTGGTCAGACGCCCGGTACCCCGGCATCTTCCTCCTCGGTTCCTTTGCCAGGCGCGAACGGGAAGGTTTCCGGTTTTCCTGCGGCAACCGGGACTCCCACGGGCGGCCCGGGAATGCCTTTGCCTCAGAACTCAGGCCCGCAAGCGATGCCTTCCGGGCAGCCGACAGGAGCCATTCCCCCTTACGGCACAACACCCAATGCCACCGGCAACGTCCCGGTGGGGACCATGCCTACGGGCAATATTCCCACTGGCAGCATCCCGACCGCCGGCATTCCTACAGCGGCCATGTCCAAAGCCGGCCAACCCTCGCATGTTCAACGGCTTTACAAGGAAATCGTCACTCCCGCAAGTCTCAAGACGATGGGATCATCCTTGGGCTTCGGTATTGGCGCGGCATTCGTCTTCGCCACTCTCAACGCGGCGATGCTCTCGGCCATCAGCAGCAACGCGATCTCGTCGATGATGAACAATCTCGGTAATGCCTCCCAGCTGCTCGATGTCAAATCCAGCAATTTCTTCTATACCATCATCACCATGCTCATAGCAGGCGTTTCGGGGTCGTTCTCCCTGAAGGCCTCGGCGTTCGGAATCTCGACCGACGCCCTCGGAGCCAGTATCTCGATGTGGCTGCCGATGAGCCTTTCCGGCGTCGCGCTTCTGGTCGGGGCCGCGTTCGGCGCCTACTTCATCGCGCACCGCGTCGGCGTCCGCTTCAAGTTCACCGGTATGGTAAGCGCGGCTGTCGTGGGACTTGCCACAGGCTTGATCTACGTGATCCTCGGAGCTCTTTTCCCCATGAATTCCTCGACTTCCATAGGCATTCTGGAAGGCAAAACCGCACTCAACGGGGCCACGGCACGCACCTTCATCATGGCCTTCCTGATTTCCGCCATCGGCTCGTTGCTTGGGCTTGCATTGGCACAATACGCCTCCGACAGCACCAACGTGTTCGTCGCCGCTTGGCGCTGGGGCCACCGTTTGCGCGGCCCGGCACGCACCTTCGTAGAGGCTTTCTTCATCTACATGGTCAGCTATACGCTCATCGCGTTGATCGCCCTCATCATCGTTTCAATTGCCGCCAACGTGCCTTCGGCCATTGTGCTGATTCCTATTATTATGCCGTATCTGCAGTTTGTGCTGCTCTCCTTCTCCTCGTTCGGAGGAATTGCCACCGTAGGTGACAACGCGATTCCCATCACCTTCGGCAGCCTGTTCGCCGCCAAGCCATGGGTTTTCATCCTCGGGGCAGTCATATTCATAGCCATCACGCTCTATATCGCGTTGAGGGCCTCGGCACGCGCCCTGCAAGACAAGTACTACGCCCGTTGGGAGCACACTTGGAAAGCTCCGGTGGGCACCCTCGTCCTCTGGCTGCTGATCGCTTTCGTGCTTACCAGCATGGGCGCCTCAAGTTCAGGCTCCAGCTCCGGAGCAGTGACCATCGTTTCGTGGTATCCCCTGCTGGCCGCAGTCTGGGCATTTGCCATCGAGGTGGTCGCCATGACCTTCGGACCGGCAATGCTCACCTCCATCCCCGGCCTCTGGCAATTCGTGCGTGGAGGCTGCGTGGAACCGACACCACAAAACGTCAACGCCTACGTGGATGCCTGCGGGGCTCGGTTCAGGCATATCGGCGGCAATAGCGCCAACAGCGCCGGTACAACCGGGGTGCCCCGATGCTGCAAACCCCAAGCCAGAACGAGATGCCCGGTGCAGCCCCGGCTTCGGCTGCTCCGATGCCCGGTCAGGCCGCTGCCGGTGGCGCCCAACCGTTCCCGCAACCTGGCCAGAACGGAGCCAATCCCCAGGCTTATGCCACCGGTGAGGTGCCCGGAGGCGCATATCCTGCGACGAATCCTTCCGCACCGGCGTACGCAAGCCCTGACAATGCGGTCAATCTTGAAGACTTCAACGTAACGGCACCCGTCGCCCCTGTCTCCGGTGCCGCCGCAAAGCCGATGGATCCCAAACAAAAGCGAATCATCATCATTGGCTCGGCCATCGTCGGGGCATGCGTGCTTCTCGGCATCATCTACAGCGTGCTGAACGCGACCGTATTCAGCCCCAAAACGGTGGTCGACCAATACACCGCAGCCATCGCCGCCGGCGATTTCGATCATGCCAACGCCATTGCCGATCCGCAGGTAAGCGGCAAAAAAGCCGCGCTGCTCACCAATAAGGCCGCCAAGCAAGGCTCGACCATTTCCAACGCACGCGTGACCTCCACCGCGAGGAACTCCGACGGCTCGACGTCGGTGGCCATTACCTATACCCTTTCGGGCAAGACGCACAACGAAACGCTGAATCTGGCCGCCAAGAACCGGGAACTGCTCGTTTTCAACAAATGGACGATCACCACACCACTGGTCGCAAATCTACGAGTTTCCGGACCGAGCGCGGTCAAGGAACTGAATATCAACGGAATAGGCATCTCCGCAGAGAACTCGAGTGACACCGGCAGCTCAAGCTCGGACTCACAATCGATCAAGGCATACAATTTCAAGGCGTACCCCGGAACCTACACCGTCAAAGCCGCGGCAAACGAATATATGACCGGCAATACCTTGACGTTGGAACCGATTTCTTCCAATGACATGTCTTCTGTTTCAAGCTACGAAAACACCATTACGGTCAAGGCGACAGACAAGCTCAAAAATGCCCTGAACGAAGAGGTCAAGAAGAAAGTCGACGATTGCTCCTCATCCACAGATGCCGATCCTGCCGATTGCCCATTCGGCGATTCGTTCTATGAGGACAATTCGGATTATTCGAACTTCTCGTGGAGTGTAAGTTCCTATCCGGAAGTCGATGACGTCAACATGAGCGACTCATCATTCTCCACCGCATCCGACAGCGGCGAAATGGATCTCTATTATCAATACCGTTTCTTCTCTGGCGACGATTGGCAATCGGATAACGACAAACGAAGCATCTACGAAATGAACGGAACGTTCAGTATCGACGGCAACAAGGTGAATGTGAAGTTCGACGACTTTGACTGATGGGCCTTGCGTTCATACGACTTGAAGACGTCGGATCATGTCTGCTGATCGAAGCAGGTTGGTGCACTGATCTAGGTCTGATCCGACAAAGCCCATCGATTCCAACCCTGCGCAACCCGCCTTTGAGCAATTTGCTCGGGGTTGCTTGTATCATGGAGACGGTTTCTTGTATTTCCTTTGTCTCGATGCGCTCGAAACGTAAGATATGGAATCGACGTTCGAAGACAAAGCAAAACTATCGGAAGGCGAGATATGTCGGCGATTCTCGAAGGTAAGTCCAAAAAACGACTGGCGTTGGTGACAGGTCGGGCATACCCGGAGCAGGCGGCGGCTACGGCCGAGTGTCTTGGTACCGTACCGCTGGAGACCACAGCCTATGACTTTGCCAACGGCGAGATGTACGTGCGCTATACCGAACCGGTACGCGGCGCCGATGTTTTCGTGCTGCAAAGCCACACTGACCCGATCAACAAGTGGATCATGGAGCAGCTGCTGATGATCGACGCGCTGAAGCGCGCATCCGCCCGTTCCATCACCGTCGTGGCGCCATTCCTCGGCTATTCGCGTCAGGATAAAAAGGGCCTGGGCCGCGAGCCCATCACCGCCCGCCTGATGTTCGACCTCTTCCAGACCGCCGGTGCCGACCGCATCATGACCGTCGACCTGCACGCCTCGCAGGAACAAGGCTTCTTCGACGGACCTGTCGACCATCTGACCGCGATGCCGGTGCTGCTCGACTATGTCAAGAACTCAATGCCGCTTGAAAACGCGACCATTGTCTCCCCTGACGCCGGACGCATCAAGGTCTCCGAGCGTTGGGCCGCGAAGCTCGGCGGGCTGCCGCTAGCCTTTATCCACAAGACGCGCGACGTCACGCGTCCGAACCACGCCGTGGCCCATGGCATTATCGGCGAGGTGCGCGAGCGCGACTGCGTAGTCGTCGACGACATGATCGACACTGCTGGCACCATCTGCGAGGCCGTGCGCACACTGCGCGAAGCGGGCGCGAAATCCGTGACGCTCGTGGCGACCCACGGACTCTTGTCCGGCCCGGCTACAGAACGGCTGCGCGACTGCGGCGCCCGCGAAATCGTCTTGATGGACACTGTTCCGATTCCTGAGGAGAAGCGTCTGCCGAATATGACAGTGCTTTCTATCGCCCCGCTCCTGGCGGCCGGCATCCGCTCGGTCTTTGAATCCGGGTCAGTCTCGGGCCTGATGGACGGTCTGCCAGAAGACATGCACCCGCGCAACATGTACGCGTGAGCGCATTATCCGACTCTCCGATTCGTTGATAACAAATATGGCGTGGAATTGATAGGGAATAATTTCCAGAGATTTGTCATGTCTGTTGAAATTCCGAAATCGCCTCTTACAACAGCGGTTACGACAACCCGAAATATTAGGAAATTAACCTGATAGTTACTTCATTTGACTTCTTTGATAAAGCGTTTTACCATATAAGACAAGTCAAACGTTGTTGCTTATGAACCTATAAATTTTGACGCGAAACGAGGATGAGATGAACGCAAAACCCCTTTCCCTGCTGGACAGCATTTCCGGATCGATCAGCATTGTCGGATCGATGAACGCGGATTACACCGTCACAACCGAACGCCTGCCCAAGCCCGGCGAAACCATCAACGGCGGCCCGTTGCGGATCCTGCCTGGCGGCAAGTCCGGCAATCAGGCTGCAGCGGCCGCACGTCTCGGTGCGAAAGTCAATATGTTCGGGGCCGTAGGCAGCGATGACAACGCGGACTTCCTGCTCGGCAAGCTCAACGACGCCGGTGTCGATACCTCGCACGTCCTGCACGTCGAAGGTGCCAGCGGCACCACGGTGATCACCGTTGACGATAACGGCGAAAACACCATCGTCTACTCCGCAGGGTCCAACGGCAAGGTAAGCACCGACTACATCAACGCCCAGAAAGACGTTCTGCTGCAGTCCTCAGTGCTCGGCCTGTGCCTGGAAAGCCCCATCGACACCGTCACGGCAACGGCGAAAATGTGCCACGACGCAGGCATCAAAGTGCTCCTGAACGATTCGCCGTTCACCGATAAGCTGCCCGACGACCTGATCGAGTACTCCGACGTGCTGCTGGTCAACGAGCACGAAATGGCGCAGCTGCTCAACATCGCCGAACCCGGCAACGGAGACTGGCTGGGAATGGACTGGAACTACATCGCACGCTCGATGCACGAGTTCGGTTTCAAAGAAGCCGTGGTCACGCTCGGTGGCGACGGTGCCATGGTCATCGAAAACGATCGGACCTATCATGTCAACGCCGCCAAAATCGATGCCGTCGACACCACCGGCTGCGGCGACGCCTTCATGGGGACGCTGCTGGCCGGTCTGTCCTCAGGATTCTCGCTGAACGATTCCGCCTCTTTGGCTTCCTATGTGGCGGCCTACGCGGCGACGGATTACGGCGCGCAAGCCTCATACGGCACCAGCGATCAGATCGAGGCCTTCTTCAAGGACTAAGGACTAAAGTCCATCGTTTTCGCCATCAGGCGGATGTCCGTAAGGCAACGTTGTCTGCGGCATCCGCTTGGCGGCGATGGAACACAGACGGCACGGGACGGCTTGAGGCACACCTTTCCTTATACTCCCGGTTGTATAAAATGGTTGACGCTTGACAGCCAGACGCCGACGAAAGGTGAAACCAGAGAAGATGAACCGCAAAGTCACCCTCAAAGACATCGCCCACGCCGCCGACGTCTCCATCACTGCGGTCTCCCTGGTGCTCAACGGCCGTCCGACACGGATGACAGAAGAAAAACGACAGCTGATCCTCGACACCGCCAAACGTTTGAACTACATTCCCAACCAAGCGGCACGCAGTCTGGCCACCAACCGATCAATGCTTCTGGCATTGCTCGTACCGGATATCGAAAACATGTTCTTCGCCTCACTCGCCAAGGCGCTGGAGGATGTCAGCAGCGAAGACGGATATTCCCTGCTCATCGCCAATTCGGACGATTCGCAGCAAACCGAATTGCGTCTACTCAACCAGTTCGCCTCGCGTGGCGTCGACGGCCTCTTCCTGATTCCCTCACGCGAATCCACCGAAGATTCCACCGTGTTGCGCACAACGGTCAGCCATCTGGATTTTCCCGTGATACTCACGGATCGTCTGGTCAGCGAAGGCTGGTGCGATGCGGTCGGGTCGGATAATTTCAATGGCGGCATGCTGGCAGCGAAAACCCTCGTTTCGCAGGGGCACGTCCGAATCGGTTGCATTTCCGGAGGCGAACGCAGCGACAATACGGACAAGCGCATGGCGGGTTTCACCGAAGGTCTGCGTCAGGCCGGCATATCGCTCGATCCGGCACTACGCCGTAAGGGCAATTATCGCTTCGACGGAGGGTACCAACAGGCGGATAGCCTCATCGACGCCAATGTCACAGCGGTTTTCTGCGGCAACGACCTTATGGCGATGGGCTTCATGCAACGCCTCAGTGAACGCGGGCTGCGCTGCCCCGAAGATTGCTCGGTAATCGGGTATGACAATGTCTCCGAACGGTTCGGCTTCGACACGCAACTGACCACCGTGGACCAGAACATCGAAGCTGTGGCGCAAGCCTGCCATGACTGTCTGACACACCGCCTGCACCAGACGAACAACCGTATTTCGATACGCCCTTGGCTGGGAACTCCCGAACGCCGTTTCATCGAACCCGTGTTGATCGACCGATTGACCGTGACCTGCCCACATAGCTGACGGACGGCACGAAAGCTCCGGGGAATCTACAATCTGTACAAAGTGCGCTGTTCGCTTTTCCTTTGATGGCGTAAACGCGATACGCAATTGACACAGCCATCCTTTTTGCGTAATTTGACTCAGGAAATAAAGCGTTTTATCATGGGACTTGATGTTGATAAAACGCTTTATCGATATTTACAAATTAAGAAACGGTAACGCAAAGGCGCACAGCGCCCAGGGACGTTCTGGACACTGCCTCAACGATGAACCGTAGCGATTTGGAAAGGTACTTTCTATGAAAAAGGTTATCCTGGATCTTGATACCGGCATCGACGACACCCTCGCGCTGTCGTATATCCTGGGTTCCCCGGACGCTGAGCTTATCGGCATCACCGGAACCTATGGCAACGTCGTCGTCGAACAGGGCGTATCCAACGACCTGAACCTCCTCGCGATGTACCACCGGGAAGACATCCCCGTCTTCAGCGGCGTGCCCTACCCCACCGGGGCCACCAGTTTCCAGCCCGAATGGTTCGTCTATCACGGCGAGAACGGCACGGGCAACATCACCATCCCCGCGACCGCGACGCGTAAAGCCGAAGAGAAATCAGCTGTCGATTTCATCATCGAATCCGTGCGCGAATATGGCGATGACCTCGTGGTCGTACCCACCGGAGCTTCCACGACCATTGCCGCGGTCTTCGAAAAGGCGCCTGACATCATCGACAAGATCCACATCGTGCTCATGGGCGGATCGCTGACCCAGCCGGGCAACTGCAATCCTTTCCAGGAAGCCAATATGGGACAGGACCCCATCGCTTCGAACAAGATGTTCGCCACCGATGCCGATATCACCATGGTCGGCCTTGATGTCACCACCCAGGCGCTGATGAGCCGTGAAGACACCCAGAAGTTGCGCGACACCGGCACCACCAGCGGCAAGTTCCTCGCCGACATGACCGATTACTACATCGGCGTCAGCGAAAAGGACGAAGGCGCTCTGCCAAACGTATGCAATCTGCACGACCCGCTTGCCGCGGCCGTCGCCCTTGACCCGACGCTGGTCAAGACCTTCCCGATCAACATCAAGGTCGAGACGGAAGGCGTGAGCGTCGGCCGTACCATCGGAGACCCGAGCAGACTGCTGTCCCCGGTCAAGAACACCAAAGTCGCGTTGGAAGTGGATACCAAGCGTTTCACGGAACGTTTCATGGAACGTCTGCTTTCACTCGTTACCACCATCGGCTGAAATAGAGAGGAACAAAAATCATCATGACCGATTCAACCCCACAAACCGCGACCGCCGAGGCGGACGCCCTGTTCGAGGAGAACAGGCAAAAAACCAAGAAGGCCCTGCCCAGCCTGCTGATCGTCTTCACCCTCGGTACCCTGATGATCCAGGCCTTCAACCTGGTCTTCCAGAACATCGGTGACTCGCTGCATATGTCTTCCAGCGCCTCGCTGATCAGCACCCTGCCCGGCATTGTGCTCGGCGTGGTCTGCATGCTTTACGGCACGCTCTGCGATTTCATCTCCCCCAAGCGCATCACCATCGCCGGCGTCACCGCCCTCATCCTGGGCAGTCTGCTTGGCTTCTTCGGCGCATCGAACTTCTGGGTCATCCTCATCGCACGTATGATCCAGGTCGCCGGCGCACAGGTCGAAGGATCCGTGTTCCTCGTGATGGCCATGAAGTACCTGAGGGACAATGAAAAGGCCATCTATCTCGGCCTGTTCAACGCTGTGTATTACCTTGCGGCGGCCATCGGTGTCTTTGCCGGCGGCTTCATCACCTCCTTCGACTGGAAGTACCTCTTCCTCGTTCCCGCGCTCTCGATCTTCTGCCTGCCGTTCATCATCAAGAACACCCCGGATATCAGCGCCAAGGGCGAAAAGATGGATTACATCGGCATCGCCATCTTCGCCGTCTTCGCGGCGCTCATCGCGATCTACTTCTCCTTCCCGAGCGTTTGGTACATCGTGGGCATCGTCGTCTTCGCCGCGATCTTCGCCTGCTGGGTCATTTTCAGCAGCCACCCGTTCCTGTCCAAGAGCTTCATCACCAATGGCAAGTTCATGTCCATCGTGCTGCTGCAGTTCGTCTACTACTTCTTCAACTTCGCCTGCGTGCCGATCTATAACATCATCGGCGACAAGATCTATCACATGCCGCTCACCACGATTTCGCTGTGCCTGACCATCGTCTACGTGGTCGCCACCATCGTGGGTATGTTCTCCGGCCCGGTGATCAACAAGCTCGGCCGCACCACCACGCTGACCATTGCCTCGATCATGCTCATTGTCGGCTTCGCCGGTTCCGCCATCTTCATCAAGACGAGCTTCTGGCTGCTGACCGCTCTGGCCTGCATCTTCATCGCCGGCATCACCGCCGTCTACACCCCGCTCTACGACGCCGCCTCTTATGCGTTGCCGGTTGACGAGAACGGCCGCGGCGTGGGCATCCTCGACCTGGTGATGAACACCTCCGCATCCATCGGCATGGCCGTGTATTCCGCGCTGATGGCCAACCCGGCACTGTCAAAGGGAAGCCTCTTCCATGTCGGTACAGGTGCCGTCGCCGCAACCTCGAACATGTTCTGGATCATGGCCGCGGCCGCGCTGCTCGCCTTCATCCTGTTCCTCGTCTTCAGGAAGTCGGTCGCACCACAGAAGAAGTAATCGTCTGATTGCTCCCTGAATAGAAACAAGGTGTGCCCCGCTACTCATCTGGCGGGGCACACCTTTATGTATATAAAGCCACATACTGTATGGCCTATATCGTATGGACATAATATTTGGAACGTATACGATGACATCAGCACACCGACGCCAACCTTCAAAGTCGAAAACCTTCACGCGTAGGTTCGCTGTACAATCAGATGCATATAGGCGCGTAACCAAACAGACCGTACAGGACAACCAGCACATTGACTGCAAGTAAGCGCAAAATCCACTATGCTATAAGTATGATTGAGACTAAAAAGCATAAAAACGTCGCGAAACTCTGGCTTCCGGACCAGCCGGGGGCTTGGGTTATGGCGCTCTTCCCGGCACTCGGAGGAATCGTGGTCGGCGGGATTTCGTGGCGCAATGTCTGGCTGCTGGCGGCTTGGACGCTATGCTACTGCTTCCAATTCTCGGCCGCCCGCTGGCTCGGCGTGCGCTCGCACGAAGCCAAGGACGCCCGAAAAGCCGACGAAAAAGTCAAGGCCGGTTCGTCATCATCCAGCTCATCTGCCGACCGTATCCCCCAGCGCTCGGTTCGTAGCAAAAAGCGTCATTCGAATATCTACTTCGTTCCAGCGGCGGTTTATTTGCTCGCCACGGCAATCGTCGGCATCCCCGTTTTCATATTCGCACCGAGACTGCTCTGGTGGATTCCGGTCTACGCCGTACTCGCCATGCTTTCGTTCGTCGCAGCGTGGCTGAGACGCGAACGAACGCTCTGGGGCAACGCCGTCTCAGTCATTGCTGCGGGCGGGATGGCACTGCTCGCCACTTCGCTGGGCTCGAGGTTCTTCGTGGAAGCAACCCCGCAGGAAAGCCTTGCGTCCAGATTGTCACCAACCGGCCTTCACATTACTTTGATGACGCCATATTCGTCACGGTATCTCCTGGATTCGCCATTGCTGCCGGAAGCCGGCGTCGTTGCCGCGGCCGCATTTATCCTCACCGAATATGCTTCGGTCGTTTTCGTCAAGACCATGTTCCGCAAATATGGCGATTCCCGCTATTATGCACTATCGATTATCTACCACATCGCCCTTGCTGCGCTTGGTTTCGTCGCACCCATAGCGTTGCGAAACTTCGCCGGATTCATACCGGCTCGGGGCGTGACGGCCACCACCCTGCTTTGGGGCATCGCCGCCACCATACTGCTGCTAATTGCCATCGTTTTCCCACGCCTCAAGCGACTGAAGGCCATGCAGGTCGGCGGCATCGAGGCCTTCACCAGTCTGATGAACCTCGTCATCATCACCGTTGCACTGGCGTAAGTGACAGTTTAGCGCGAAAGATACGGGTTGCCAGCGATGATGAAACGACGCGGCCGGTCCTTGGCCTTGGTGATGCCGATACGCTGTGTGGTCTCGACACGTTCACCGGAACGCAACGAGCCCGCTTCCAGCTTGAGCGGAGGCGTGCGCAGGTCGTGGCCGTACAAATCCATGGTGATGCCAAGCGACTTGCAGATTTTGCCCGGCCCATTGAGGCAGTCCTTGATGCGCCTTCCACCACGGCGTTCTTCGATAATTTCAGCGGTTCGCATATCCATCGGTTCGGCGGCACGGATAAGCGCACCCGCGCCGAAACCCTCCTCGAATGCGGTGACGTTCATGCACAGATTCGTGCCATAGACCAGGTAGATATAGGCGTGGCCGGACGGACCGAACATCGCTCGATTTCGCTCGCTTTTCCCGTGGAACGTATGGCTCGCGGGGTCAAGCTGGTCGTAAGCCTCGGTTTCGACGATGCGAACGGTCAAAGTCTCGCCGTCGATCTCGCGCGCCAACGTGCAGCCGAGCAACCGCCGCGCCACGGTTTCAGCGTCCTCGTTCAGAAATGCAGGAAACATGCTTCTGCACCATCACAGCGAACGGTTCGCAAGAGCCGCCAAATCGACCCCCAGCAAACGCGCCTCTTCGGCGGTTTTGCCGGTGACCAGCAAACCGGTATGCCGCAAATCCGCAACGGTTTTTGCGCCGAGCAACGCCATCAGCGAGCGCACCTGACTCTTCCATCCGTTGATTTCGGCGATCAAGCCGTCTTTCCCGCCTGCGTTGAGCACCTGCAGGAAATGGCCGGAGACACCGACAGCCCGCGCCCCCAAGGCGAGCGCCTTCACCACGTCGAGCGGGTTGCGCACACCGCCGGAAGCAACCACGGCTACGTCGGCCTCGTTGAAATGAGTTAGCTTATTTCCAGCGTTATTCGCGTTATCGGCATTTAATGTATTGCTTTCAGCGGGCAACAGCGTTAGCAGGCATAAGGCCGTCGACTGACCCCAACCGGCCATATAGCTGTATTCATGACCCTGCCGACGCGCGTTTTCGATACGCGCAAAATCGGTGCCGCCGCGACCACTGACGTCAACGGTCTTTACACCCAGCTCAGCAAGCCGCTGTACAGTTCGTGCGCTCATGCCGAAGCCGACCTCCTTGGCCATCACCGGCACCGGCGAGGCCTTGACGATGGCGGCGATACGCTCCGGCCATGTCTCGAAATCGCGTGCGCCCTCGGGCATCACCAGCTCCTGGGCGGCATTGATATGAACCTGCAGGGCATCAGCCCCAATCATCTCGATAGCACGCAGAGCTTGCTCGACGCTCACGGAAAGCCCGACATTGGCGAAGACAAAGCCAGAGGGGTCATGCTTGCGGATCGCAGTGAACGTCGGCTCGAGCTGCGGGTCACGGATGGCGGCATGCTGTGAACCGGAGGCCATGGCCAAGCCGGTCGCGGCAGCGGCACCGGCGAAGGCCGCGTTGATGACACCGGTTTTCGCCGACCCACCGGTCATCGCGTTGATATAGAACGGCACGTTCCAGGTCGCGCCGCAAACTCGCGTGGACAGGTCGACATCACTGACGTCCACACTGCCCAGGCTGTGATGGACAAAGGCCAGATCGTCGAAAGCGTTGCGCTGGCTGTCACCGTGCTCGGCGAGAGCGAGACGAACGTGGTCATCCTTGCGATTCGAGCCGGCACCGGAAACCCGCGAATCCGCACCGAACAACCGGCCCACACCGCCGGCAGCAATCGAATTCGAAACCGCCAAATCACTTGTTGCGCAGTCGCCGCCCGGGTTGACGCCGACTTTACTTTGAAAATTTCGATAGGACCCCACACCGCCGGCACCTTCACCAGGCACGAAATCCCCGGCTCCACCCATCCAATCGGCAAGCTGAATCCGGGGGGCCTGCACCGACAAATCCAGCGGAACGATGCTTTGCTCCTGCCAACCACGCGTGACGGCGGCCCTGTCAGCACTGGGCCCAGCAATCGCGATGCCGCAGTCGCCGCCGCCCGCACCGGAGCTTTTCGCCGCAGCTCCATGGTTTTCGGCCACTTCGACCAAAGTACGCAAGGCCGGCGTCTCGATGGTCACGCCGGTGAACGATGAAAGGTTCTGCAGCAGCTTGCGAGCCTGACGCACATGCGCGATGACGGCCTGCTCATCATCGGCGACCAACGCCTTCGCCAACGCGTCGACGCACGCATCGCTGCCGTTCAAAAAGTCCTGATACAACCGTTCATGTTCGGCCGCGCTCTGTTGCTGGACATGACCGACCAGCGACGGCGTGGAAGCCGGGTTCCCGGTCCATCCGATCATCAGATGCAGGTTGCTGCCGGGCTCGAACGCACGAAGCCGCGCAATGCTCAGCCCGGGCCAGGGCATGTTAATCAGGTCGCCCAACGCCGTGTCCTGCAATCGATTGGTGACCCACTGACGGTCGACCGCTGTGAAACGGATGCAACCACCGAACAGGCTCGCAGCCAAATCGCCGCCGGAGCCGACTTTCTGCGCCCGGCTGGCCGAGACAAAGGCGAGTTTATATTGCTGCATCGGCTCGAGCTCAAGTCCATAGAACGCGGTCAGCGCCTTCATCATGGCCACCGTGACCGCGGCTGACGAGCCGAGGCCATACTTGCGGCCGGAAGCGTCGTCAAGCTCGCTTTCGATATTGACGTCGTAGATTTTGAGGTCTTTGCCCTGTTGTTGTGCCAATTCCTCGACCGCGTGGATGACGGAAAGCACGAACGCCGCACCCGGCTGCTCCACGTCGGGCACCGCGCGTCCGGCCCGACGCCGCCACGTCACCGACGCTTCGGGGTGGCCCGCGGAATGGATACGGCCGACGGGATCGACGCCGAAGGGCTGAAGCTGGGCGGCGGAAGTGTCGTGTTCGGTGATGCGGGCGGTCAGGAGCCGATTAACGGCGATGAGGATTGCGGGATGGCCGTGCTCGACCACGGCATATTCGCCGGCGATATACAGCTTCCCAGGGGCCGTCGCTACGCTGCTGCCTGGTTCCTGGGCTCGCCTACCGCTCATCGTTATGCCGTTCCTTCCTCTCATCATTCGTCGACTGCGTTCCTGCAGCGCAATTGGCCTTCCAAAGCTCGAATATCGTCAATTGATGCTTTTCAGTACATTGCGACATGCCATCCAAAGCCAACAACTTCAATGTACGCATAATACGGCCGAAAATGGCCGCTGCGGGCATACTCTGCACCAAATACCCCGATAATCTGCGCAGCACCACCACATTACCGACAGCTATTGCGCCGTAAACGCAACGAACCAAACCCGGAAATGGAATACTGACCGGTCATTGCGCGGCACCTGTCATAAGATACCAGTGACGATAATGAATCATCGCAGAACGAAGGAGCCATCATGCCAGTCATCCATACCCACGTTTCCGTTTCCACCACTCCCGAGCAGCGCGAGGCGTTGAAGGCCGCGTACGGCAAGGCCATCACCGCCGTCCCCGGCAAGACCGAGAGCTGGCTGATGTGCCCGTTCGAGGACAACATGCCGATCTATTTCGGCGGAACCAGCAGCTTGCCGGCCGCCTACGTCGAGGTCAACGTCATGGGAGAGCCGGGAAGCGTCGACCGCGCTGTTTGGGAATCGATGTCGAAGCAGATCATGACCGCGCTTCACGATGAGCTCGGCGTCCCGGAAGACCGCACCTACATCCGCTATACGGCCACCGGCGACTGGGGATGGAACGGCGGGAATTTCTGATACGCTTCACCGCAGCTTAACGCTACCGGCAACAAAAACCAAAGGCGATAAACCCATCTGATTTCATCAATCGGATTCGGTTTATCGCCTTTTTATTGGCTTCGCTTTTAGGCGCCGTCGTATTTATCGCTTCTGGCTACACGACAGTCTCTGCCATCTCTGTTGTATGACGGCTCTGACCGCACAGGGCTTCAGACGATCTTGGGCATCGGGGTCGTGAGCGAGGTGGTGAGATTGACCTGCACCACGCCGGCGCCGAAATGCGGCTCGACTTTTTTGAGCGTGACAGTGCGCTCGTCGGCTGCGGCGGAATCGTTGTCGGTCATCGTGGCCGGGGATTTCACCGCCACCACCGCAAGGTCGTCGACGCTCGTGCCGACGCCGTTGCAAAGCTCGGTCGCGGCGGCAAGGGACTCGGCAAAACCCTCTTTGAACAACACACGGTCGGCCGGCACGCCGTAAGCGTTGTCGGCAATCCACTTCACGTCCTCGACCAGGCCCATGCCCTTGTGGCTGGCACGGTTATTGCTCGCTTCAGGGTCGTTGGCATCGGCAGATGCGTTGATCGCGTCGGCGGCATCATTCGCGCCATCAAGCGCACCTACAAACGCATCGAGCTGCGGGGCCAGCGCCTCGCCGCCGTCGCGGAAGAGGTTGCCGATGATGGGCTCACGGAAGTCGAGCGATTTGGCCGTATCGCGCAGTGAAGCGATCTGATCGTCCTCGCCGTCCCAGAGGTTGACCAAGGGGAAGGTGGGGATGCCAAGGCTTTCAAGGCGATGGACATGGAAGGGATAGCGCCAGGCGAGCTTCGGGTCGTCGCGCCAGGTCGAGGCGCGGGTGACCACCACGGCGGCGGCGGGCCATTGCGCTCCATACTCGCGACAAGCGATATCGAGCCATTTTTGTGCGCCGGCGTCGGCACCGTACCCGGCCTCAACCACCACCACGTCATGCAGGGCGCAGGCCATCTCAACGGAAATCAGGCTGGGGATGCCCAGCGACACGTTGGCGAACGGACCGCAGTGCACGTAGACGGGCGAACCGTTGACCGTCTCGGTCTTGGCGGGCTTCACCGCGTCGGCAAGGATGCCGGTGATGCGCCACAAATCGATGAACTCTCCGAAGGTAACGGGGCTGCCTTCCTTGGTACCGGCGACCATCTTGGAGACGCGTTCGGCGATCTCATCCATGGAATGCGAAAGCACGACGATCTGCATCAACTCGCAGGTCGGGGTCAAAACGACGCGCTCAGGTACGTTGCCCTTATTGCGGTCGACGGTGATCTGGCGCAGCGAGCGCGACGGCACTTCGGAGACGCGCGGGACCAGAATCGTGTCGATGCGTCCCTCGTCCACGGCCTTCTCCGCGAAGGAAACCAGCAGGTTCTGCGCGTTTTCGATGGCGGCCATCTCCCCGCACAGCCCCCAGTCGATCAGCTCAGGGTGCGAAAGCGAGGACTTGCCGCCGCCTGAGGCCCCACCTTTGGAACCGGCCGCGGTGATGCCCATGCTCGGCTGGCGCAGCACGGCGGTCGCATCGATGCCACGGGCACGCAGCGCATCGATCAACGCGATGGTGGTGGTGGTCTTGCCTTCACCGCGCGAGGCCTTCAACGGGGTGTCGGCGGTGACGAGAATGACCTGCCCGCGCTTGCGCGGTTCGTCGGCGTGGTTTTTCAAATAATCGAGGTACCCGAACGCGTCGATTTTCTGGACCAGCCCGTACTGGGTCGTGAATTGATCAATCAATGCCATGCCATACCTGCTTTCAATGCGCGTATAGATTATCTCAAGTTACGAGATTGTATCGTTACTTATTTCAGCTATACCAACCAATGAACCGTGCCGATAAACCCGCAGCCAATACTGTAAGCCTATCAGCAACCGCGTCCGCAGATGTCAGAGCCGTCAAAAGCAGAGACCTCGAAGATAACAAAAAGGTCGGTCAATAGAAAAACGAAAATGGCGGATTCATGCCGTTCATCGATTTCTATCGACCGACCTTTGGCTGATGCCTCAGTTGTCGGAACGGTCGAAGCCGTTGGACATGCCCATCGAGACCGTGTAGAGCACCGTGTCCAACAGCGAATCGGTCTCCTTCTTGATCTGGTCGGCCATCGACTGGTTGGCGGCGCACAGGATCTCGCGCACCTCGGCGTTGCGGGTGGCGGCGATGACCTGGTCGGGCTCCATCGGCTCGACGTCGCCGTCCGGATTGCCGGCGTTGAGTTCGGCCTGGGCCATCGATTCGGCAGTGGCCTCCTTGTCTCCGCCGAGCTTGGCGACCTGCTCGTCGGTGGCGGCGACCATGCGATGCGCCATGCCGCCGGTCAGCTCCTGATAGCGCTCGATGGCGTTGGCGGTCTTGGCGAACGCGGAATCGCAAAGCGCCGCGATGATGCGGTTGGCCCAGTAGAAGTTCTCACTGGTCACGCGGGTGGTGGTGGCCTCAAGATAGGCCGGTGTGGTGTCGACGTTCGGATAGAGCGGCACCAGCGCGTTGAACGGATTGGAACCGTAGGAAATCCACTGGATGGCGCGGTCGGACTGCGGACGGTACGGGCGAATCTGAATCACCGAAAGCTGCGACTGGCGGTTGATGCCGATGGTGCGGTACATGTGGCGCGTGTGCTCGTCGCCGCGGTGGCCGTACGGATCGTAGGGCGTGCCCTGATAGTGCGAGCTCAGCACGTACTTGACATCCTCGATGGTCACCTTGCGCTCAGGCTGGCGCGCCCACGGAATGTCATCGGACTCCGGGGTATGGTCGGCTTCGGGGCCGTCCCAGACCTCGTCGTAGGGGTTGAGGAAACGCTGCATGAACCAGGCGCGCGGGGTGTTGTAGACGTGGTCGGAATCGGAGTGCGAGCCGAAGGCGTCGCGTGGGTTGAACGGCGTGGTGGCCTCGACGGCGAGGTCGAGATGATTGGCCTCGATGAACTCGTTCAGGTCGGCCGAGCACATGCAGTTCTCCTGCTCGCCCAAGGCATCCTCAAGATCGAATTCGTCGATGCCCAGCTGGTTCGGCATGGTGACGTAGGCCTCGTCCGGCACACGCTTGGCGATCCAATGGTGGCCGCCTACGGTCTCAAGCCACCAAATCTCGTTCGAATCGCTGAAAGCGACGCCGTTCATCTCGTAAGTGCCATACTGCTCAAGCAGGGAGCCCAAGCGTTTGACGCCTTCGCGGGCGGTCTTGATATAGGGCAGGACGATGGTAAGGAAGTCCTCTTCGCCGATGCCGCCGGCGACTTCGGGCACGTAGCCGTCTTCGCCCTCCTTGCCTTGGGCTTTGGCAAGTTCTACGAACGGGTCGGCGCCCAGCACGCGTTCGTTGGTGGTCAGCGTCTCGGTGGCGCTCATGGCCACATTCGCCTCGTTGACGCCGGCCTCGCCCCAGATGCCGTCCTTGGTGTCGGCGTTGGGCATGGAGGTATATTGCATCGGGTTGCTGGGAAGCTCGACCTCGACGTGGCTCAGCACGCTGCGGTAATGGCGCGGCTGGTCCTCGGGCTTGATGACGACGAAACGCTTGGGGTTGAACTCCCCGTTCGCCGAATCCTCGTTGCGGGCGATGATGGTCGAGCCGTCATAGCTCGCATCCTTGCCGACCAGAATGGTGGTGCATGCCATATTTACAGTTCCTCTCAATCACTAATCAAAATAAGATAAAAATACGAATACCGACAGTCACTTGGCAAGATTGCCGACGAATGTGATTTCGGCATCATCAACGGGACCGCTGTATGCAAGGACCTTATGGTACAAGTCGTTGAGCCAGAAGCCCTGCCGCATATCCGGCAACGGTTCAGGTGTGGCCCAGACGTGCAGAATGTAGCCGTGAGGCTTGTCGGGCGGCGTCGGACCGTTGTAGCGCATAGTGACTGCAGGATTATCGGAACCGACGAATTTGCTGGCCGCGCTGGTCCGGCCCTGCGTTGCCTCCGGAATCATCGCCGGAAGCGTGCGTGAGAAGTCCGGCGGAATCTGCAATGCGTGGGAATCATTGAAGTCGAACATCAATGCGTCGACCGGCACATTGGCCGCCGACCAATGAATCCATTCGAAACCGCAGACCGGAATCGAATCCGGATCGGTCACTTGCCAATGCAGGTATTGCATACCTTCGCGCAACTCATCGATGTAGAACGGGAATGAAACGATCGGCGTGCCGTCGACTTTGTTTTCCGGCGCCGCCGCCCCGGTGAAATCATCGGGAATAGTCGTAAAATCTGCTGAAATCTTCATGCTTCAAGTATCGCTCGGGCTTGTGACGAAGGATGTGTCAATGGGCGAGCAGAAAACATAGCCGATGAATCCACAACCCAGAACGTAGCGACAGACACTCAGCAAGCCGACAACCAATCAGTCGAATCACACCAGCAACGCGCAAAGCAGGGCCTCGAAGAGCAGGGTCTGGTTGCCGTTGCCATTGAGACGGCGACGGGCCACCGATATAGCTTCGAGGCGATCAACCACACCCTGCCGCGTCAGGTGCTCGGCGAGGTTGACCAGGGACGAACGCTTCTCCTTGTTGATCAGCCCGGCCGACTCGACCGCATTGTTTTGGATCACGGAGACATCACGATAAATGCTGGCGATCGTGTTGAGGTCACGGTCGAGTACGTCGCGGCTGCGTCTGGTGGCCCGACGTTTGATGTCGGCCTTTTTGCCGATCTGGTTAAAGGCACCGCGAAGTTGCGGCGGAATCCGGTCCTTCTCGCCCAAGCCATTGACGCGTCGAAACTCGGCTTCCTGCTCCCCCGCCTTTTCCTCGACGTCGTTTTGTGCCTGGACCTTGGCATTGTCGATGAGTTGGCCGGCGAGTAGTACGGCGTCCGACGCTTTGCTCATATTGAGCACACCGGAGACCAGCTCGGCTCGATCGCTGCGCACGCGCTCGTTGGTGGCGTAGAGCTTGGCCACGCCGATATGCCCCTCGGCTAGACGTGCACATTGTGCGGCCAGTTTGGGCTCGATATGCGCATCGGTTTCCAAGAATTTCGCCACCGATTCAGTCGTCGGCACCGCAAGATTGATGACGCGCGTGCGCGAACGGATGGTCGGCAACACATCTTCGGCACTCGGTGCGCACAACAGCCAGATGGTGTGAGGGCTCGGTTCCTCGATTTCCTTCAAGAGCACGTTAGTGGTGCGTTCGAGCATGCGATCGACATCTTCGATGATGATGATTCGCCAAGGTGCGATGCTCGGGGTCTGCTCAGAGGTCTCAATCAGGTCGCGGACCTCGTCGATGCCGATGGTCACCTTGTTGGTTGCCAATATGGTTACGTCAGGATGCGTTCCGGCCAACACCTGCTCGTCGGAACGTTCCGGTTCGTCACTCAGTCCATGGCTTGGGCTTTCTAGAGCAGCCGCAAACGCACGCGCCACGTTGGAACGGCCGGATCCGGGAGGGCCGCAAATCAGCCACGACTGGGCGATGGCCCTGGGATCGCCTGACGCGACGGCACACAGCTGCCCAACCACTTGCTCCTGGCCGACGATCGAGTCCCATACGCTCATTGTTCCTCCACTTGCGTTCTTGACTTCAGCTTATTGCCCGGCAACGATAGATGACGACGACGGCATGACGCCAAGCTCCCATATGCCCCGCTCGGAGTCGACGTAATCGTCTGCACGATAGCCGCTACACGACAAATTGCCGCGCACCGGCTCAGCTTGGTCAATCACCTGCAAAGCGTAAACCACACATCAAGCATTGCCGCGTCAATAGCCAAGCCTGCACACCTGCCTTACAGCCCACACGACCAATCCGCCAGCAGGCCATCGGCATCAGCCCGAATTTGGCTCCATACCTCATCAATCGGCTTTGCCGCGTCAATGACCTTGAAACGCGAGCGCTCGGCAGCCGCCAGATCAAGAAACGCCTGACGCGTACGCTGCTGAAACCCGTCGCCGGCCGATTCCATACGATCCTCGCTGTGATCAAGACGGTCGTGTGAAACCGCAGGATCCATATCCAGCAGATAGGTGCGTTCCGGCAGCAGGTTGTTCGTCGCCCACAAACTCAGCTTGCGCACTTCCTCCTGCGTCAGCTCGCGTCCGCCGGCCTGATAGGCCAGCGACGAATCGATATAGCGGTCGGAAATGACCACGGCCCCACGAGCGAGTGCCGGTCGGATGATTTCGGCCACATGCTGGGCACGGTCGGCAGCGAACAGCAGCGCCTCGGTACGCGGTGCGATATCGCCGCCATGCAGCAACAGCTGTCGCAAAGCGACCCCCAACTCGGTACCTCCCGGCTCACGGGTGACCACAACCTCGCGCCCCAGCTCCTCGACATAGTGCTTCAGTCGCTCGACCTGCGTGGTTTTACCCACCCCGTCGACGCCCTCAAACGAAATAAACACCCCGCTCATAATCCTCAATCCCCACTAACGATTGTCTCAACCACTTCAATTATCCGTTACGACCATACTTTAAAGACAGCAACACTACTAAACGACCAGCAATGATTCATGTCTATTTATCAAAATGGTAATCGTTGCCAAATTGGTAAGTCCCACGATCAACAATCTTTTTGTATCGGCCTTCGATCGCATCCTGAATCTTGGAAATCTCATAGTCGGAAAGACCGCCCCGATTATGCGCCAGTGAAACATGACCGTCTTTGGTCAGAATAAATTTTCAAGGTCGCGTTTTCGTCCTTTTCCGACATGAACGTGAACGCCATGGTGCATATCTTGGGAGCTGAAAAACACGGAATAACCCATCACACGAAACAGTTCAGTCATGACCATACTTCCGATCTATCGACCGGGCACGCTCAATCATATCGTAGTTCTGTCGGAAATACCGATGAACAAAATCCAAGCTATCTTTCGGAAAAGTCGACGAAAGAATATTCCCCTCATTATCGAGCACCGCTTTTCTACCATACCCGATTTCGGTAATGGTCACCGTGTCGGTGTTATACCCCAAACGAATGCCGTCTTCTTCAAGGAAATCATCACATCGCATTTCGCACCTCCTTTCCTCCTGCAATACCGCCAATTGTAGCGGAAAAGCGGGAGGACGCGAGGTGGCGCGAGCGCGACGGGAACGAGGAACCTTGATATTCGCAGGCTTGCGTTTGCCGTTACCTGCCATAGACCGAGCCGGCATATTCTGCTCCTTTCGTTTACTCGAAATCGTCTTTGATTCCATAGAAGCACAAAACGCAAGATTACCGCGGCAAAACAGGGCACTGTGGTCGAATGATAGGGGTTATCCACATTTGAGGCGTGTCACCGGCTACGTCAGCCAGTTGTCCACAATCAGTAATCATGGCCAACGTTTATCCACAATGGCATTGCTCAATAACACAAATCACTGATACATACATCGTCGTTTTCCGATACCGATACCGTGGGAAACCGGCCGACTTTGCAACAAATGCATCACAAATTCCCGCATCGGCATCCGTCCAAGAAGAAGAGACAGACAGGCATGGGCCAAAATGAATTACATAATGATTTATCCCGTCTCCACAGAACAGAAACGGGATAAACGCAACGTTGACCGGTTATACGGAACGGCCTTCTACTTCTTGGCAGCCATCTTGTGGGCCGAGGTCTTCTTAGCCGTCGCCTTTTTAGCGCCCGCACTACGCGTTGTCGACTTCTTGACGCCGGTTTTGCGGGTAGCGGTCTTTGTCGTCTTGCGACGACCACGGCGCTTGGACGGACCGGCCGCGCGCTTCTCGCTCAACAGCTGGAAGGCAGTGGCCGGGTCGATGGACTCCGGGGTGTACTGCTTGGGAAGCGTGCGATTGGTCTCGCCGTCGGTGATGTAGGCGCCGTAGAAACCGTCCTTGATGGTCACGTTCTTGCCGTTTTCCGGGTCGGCGCCGAGCTCGCGCAGCGGCGGTTTTGCCGCTCCCCTGCCACGCCCGCGGCCATATTTGGGCTGGGCGAACAGTTCCTTGGCCTTCTCCAGGTCGACGGTGAACAGCTCCTCTTCGCTGCCGAGCGAACGCGTCTCGGATTTGCCGTCCGCGCCCTTCTTGGTGAGGTACGGGCCGTAACGCCCGTTGGACGCGGTGACCACGGCCTCGCTGGTCTCGCCGGTTTTGGCATCGGTCTCGTCGTACTTGCCGACTTCGCGCGGCAGGCTCAACAGCTTCAAGGCATCGGCGAGCGTGACCGTATCAGGGCTCATCGTCTTGAACAACGACGCCATCTTGGGCTTGGGAACAGTGGACTTGGCGGTCTTCTTGGCGCGGGTCTTGGCAGCGGGCTTGGATGTCTTGGAACCCTTGCCATCGGCGGAATCAGCGGCATCCCCGGCCTTTGCAGCCTTCGCCGCAGCAGCCTTGGCCTCGTGTTCGGCCTTCATCTCCGCCTCGGCCTCCGGCGAAATCAGCGCGACATACGGTCCGAACCGGCCGGTACGAACTTCAACAGTGCCGCCGGTCGCGGGGTCACGCCCGAGCACGCGCGGCCCACCAGCATTGTTCTTGATGAGCTCGTGGCCGGACTCGACGGTCAGCTCGTCAGGAGCCATCGTTTCCGGAATCGAGGCACGTTTGGAATTGCCCTCGGCGTCCAGATTCTTCGTATCCTCGAGATAGGGGCCGTAACGTCCGACGCGCACCTGCAGGCCGTCACCGATCTCGATAGTGTTGATGGCGCGCGCGTCGATGTCGCCGAGCTGCGCGACCTGCTGTTGCAGGCCCTCATGCGCCTCGTCCTGCGATTTCGCCGTACCCTTGCCGTCACCGAAATAGAAACGGGTAAGCCATTCCTTGCTGGTTTCCTTGCCTTGGGCGATCTTGTCAAGCCCGTTTTCCATATCGGCGGTGAACTGATAGTCCACATACTTCGGGAAATTCGTTTCAAGCAGCTTGGTCACCGCAAAAGCCAGCCAAGAGGGAATCAGCGCGCGGCCGCGCTCGTAGACGTAGCCGCGGTCGATGATGGTAGAGATGATGCTGGCATACGTTGACGGACGGCCGATCTCCTTGGCCTCGAGCGTCTTGACCAGCGATGCCTCGGTATAGCGGGCAGGGGGCTGAGTCTCGTGGCCATCGGCGGTCACCGACGTGGCGTTGAGCACCTCACCGGTCTTCATCGGCGGCAGCGCCGCGTTCTCTTCGGACTTGTCCGATTTGCCGGAAGCCTTGGAAGTCTTGGCTTTCGCCGTGGCAGCAGACGAAGCGCCAGAAGCGGAAGTCGACGACGATCCCGAAGAACGACGCGGCCAGCCGGAGGCCTTAAGGAATCCAGGGAATTCGATGACGGTGCCGGAAGCCTGGAAAATCGCTTCACCGCGCTCACCGGCAGGTGCGGAAAGCCGCACGGTGGCGGTGAAACCGGTGGCATCGGCCATCTGCGAGGCAAGCGTGCGCTGCCAGATCAACGTATAAAGCTTCAGCTGGTCCGGCGGCACCTTGGCGGCCAGTTCGGACGGATCATGGAACGTCGAACCTGCGGGACGGATGCATTCGTGCGCTTCCTGCGCACCGGCCGTCTTGGTGGCATACTGCTTGGGTTTGTCCGAAAGATACTCGGAGCCGAAATGCTCGGCGACCGACTGGCGAGCGGCGGCGATGGCCTCCTGTGAAAGCGTCACCGAATCGGTACGCATATAAGTGATAAAGCCGTTTTCGTAGAGTCCCTGCGCAGCCCTCATGGTCTGACGCGAGCTCATCGAAAGCCGGTTGCCGGCGGCCTGCTGCATGGTTGAGGTGGTGAACGGCGGCACCGGACGACGGTGATACGGCTTGGATTCCATCGACACCACGGTGAACGGCGCATGCTCGAGCGCAGCCGCGATGGCCTTGGTCTGCGCCTCGTCAAGCCGGCAGACATGATCTTTCTGTGCGACAGCGGTCAGCTCACCGGTAGTGGTGAAATCGCGGGAATTAGCCAAGCGGGAACCACCCAGCGAGACCATACGCGATTCGAAATCGACATACTCACCCTGCGCGTCAGGAGCGGAAAGCTCAGCGATGACGTCCCAATACGGCGAGCGCACGAACGCCATACGTTCCCGTTCGCGCTCGACGATCAGACGCGTGGCCACAGACTGCACGCGCCCTGCCGAAAGCCCCGGGCCGACCTTGCGCCACAGCACCGGCGAAAGCTCGTAGCCGTAAAGCCTGTCGAGCACGCGACGCGTCTCCTGGGCGTCGACCATATTCGCATCGACGTCGCGCGTCTTGCCCACGGCTGCCTTGATGGCGGTGGGGGTGATCTCGTGGAAAACCATGCGATGCACCGGCACCTTGGGCTTGAGCGTCTGCACCAGGTGCCAAGCGATGGCCTCACCCTCGCGGTCCTCATCAGTCGCCAGGTAGAGTTCATTGGCATCCTTCAGCGCGCTTTTGAGCTGCGCGACGGTTTTCTTTTTTTCTGGCCCCACAATGTAATACGGCTCGAAACCGTTGTCGACGTCCACGCCGAAACGTCCGAATTTCTCTTTCTTGCTGGCCGGCACCTGGCTGGGTTGCGCCAGATCGCGAATATGGCCGACGGAAGCCATGACCGTATAGTCCTTGCCTAGATATCCGCCGATTTTCTTCGCTTTGGTCGGGGATTCCACGATGACAAGTTTCTTACCAGTCGCCATAACCGCTCCTTCACGTTTCGAGGTTACGTTTGACATACTACCCACAGCATACAGCGGACAACCACTGTAGCGCGTGGCACAACATAATAATAAGGACTACCATACCGCATTCATACCATCGCACCAAACAGTGGCGTTGCAAGGGATATCACGAGATCTCCAATCGCAATTCGCCCGATACCAATGTAACATCCGTACCCCGATTTTCAGCTTCCTCGCATTTTCGAACCATTCGACAGATAAAGCAAACGATAGAAATTAATGGATAAAATAATTTTTCTGTCGGTTAAATCGGTTATTTATTTGTCTAATGTACGTATTACCGTATTTGTCGAAGGGAACGTAATACGGCGCTTGTGTCTCAGTTGCCGTATTTTTTTGCTTGCTAAAAAATGGAGGGAAAAATATGCGCAAGGATATGAAAACTGCGCTTGGTATCGCCGTGGCTGCTGCGCTGCTGATGGCACCAGTGCTTGCCAACGCCGATGACGCCAGCGAGAACCAGCCGCAAACGGATCAGACATCACAGACTGCGACGCCAAGCCAAACGAATCAGAATCAAAAACTTCCATCACAAACTTCAGCAGCGCCAGACCAAAAAACGCAGACGCCGCAATCGCAAGACCAAAGTTCCGCAACAAAGTCGACCTTGGCGGCGCCAAGCGTCTCCGCTGCACCGGCACCAACGTCATCCAAGCCAGCGACGACCGTCGGCCCGCAGGATGAATCCACCTGCAACGACAATGGCGCAGCACAGGGCAATCTGGTAGGCGGCAGCTGGGAGCTTTCAACGGCCTCCGGCACCTGCACCCTCACCATCAAGGCCAAGTCAGGCCAAGAGGCTCAGATACCCGACAACGCGTTCTTCAGGAACATGTATGCCGAAGGCCATGCCGTATACACCGATGTTGATTTTGCCGGCAAGACCCAGCTACCCGCAGACAGCAGCAATCTGTTCAACGGTATTTCCGGTCTCAGGCATCTGCACCACACGGATAATGTGGACGCGAGTCATGTCACCAACATGTCCCAGATGTTCAAAGACAGCGATTTCGAGGAGCTCGATCTGAGCGGCTGGGATGTCAGCAATGTCACACAAGCAGACGCATTCGGTAACCTGCGCAACTGCAAGAGCCTGAATCTGGGCGGATGGAAGCTCAGCAGCCTCCAATCCACGCTTGGACTGACAAACGCAGGAGATTCGCTGGAAACATTGATTCTCGACGACGTCTCCGCGCCTCAGCTCACCAGTCTCAGGTCTCTGATTACCGACGAGCCCAATCTGAAGACTGTCAGCATGCGCAACTTCAGCGCGGCAAGTGCCACAGATATACGGCACTTGTTCGATTCACCGCGTCAGAGCCTTGAGAAAATCGACATGAGCCATGCCACTTTCCCCAATGCCACGGATCTGATGGGCCTGTTCTCCGAAAGCCCCAAGCTCACCACGCTCGATATCAGCCATTTCAGCGCGCCGAAGGCCACAGACATGAGCTACCTGTTCGAAAACCTGTATGCCCTGAAGAATCTCAACGTTTTCAAACTCGATACTAAAAATGTCACGAACATGTCGCACATGTTCGACAACTGTGCCAGCCTGACCAGCCTCGATCTGAGCAGCTGGAACACCGAATCGGTCCAAGAGATGAGCGCTATGTTCCGCCAATGCCAGCATGTGACCTCCATCGATATGAACAATTGGGACACCAGAAACGTGACTATGATGGATAGGCTGTTCAGCGGTGACGACATGCTCTCCGCCATAGATATGAGCACGTTCATCACCAACAACAGCACCTATATGGATAATCTGTTCGAAGGCGACCTCGCTATCAAGCAAATATCCATCGGCCCGCATACCCAATTGAGTGGCTGGCAGCCTCCGCTATTCACCTCGTTCAATGCACCGTACACCGGCAAGTGGGTGAAGGTCTATCAGCCGGGCAGCGCGTTGAGTGCCGAAGAGGCGGCCGTTACCTACGATTGGAACGATATCCAAAACGAAAGCTGCACCGATAGCGCCCAGGCTGCCGGAACTTACGTTTGGCAGGAAAACCGCACGTTGACGCTCCAGCCCGGAACGCCAATGCCTACCGGCACCCATCTCGCCGACACAACCGCCAAACAATACCACCTCAGTGGAGGCCATGCCACCGGCATTCACGTCGACGGCAAGTCCACTCCCCAGGATGCCAGCACCTTGGCAAAGACTCTGCCTGACAGCCCGTACAAGCTCCTGGATGCCGACGGTTCCAACGCCAAGGACTATACGTTCAAGTGGAACACCGCGGCGGACGGCAGCGGCACCGCTTATGATCCGACGGATAGCGTCAATCTTGCCAGCGGCGATACCACAATCTATGCGACATGGAAAGCTGTGCCGAAGCCGCAACCACAGCCGAGCAAGCCCGCACAACCCTCAGAACCCGTGCAAAAGCCTAACAAGCCTGCAACGCCAGTACAGAAGCCCAGCAAGCCGGTACAGAAGCCAAGCAAGCCCGCTTCGCCCTCCTCGAGTCCTTCGGCTCGTCCAGAAAACAAGCCGGACAAGCAGGAAAGCCACAAGACTCCTGCGGCCTCAAGCACGACAGGCGTTGTCATCATTACTCCGTCTGCATCCGGTCCGAATGCTCCCGCAGCTCAAGCTCCGGCCCAAACTCACGCAACCGGTTCTGCACGCCATGCAAAAGCGAACACGAACCGCCGTAACGCTTCCAGCCTGGCAGTAGCCGGCCCGCAATTGCAGATGCCCAACGATCAGGCACTCGGCAATGGCAGCAATGATCCGAAGACTACAAGCCCGAAGAAGACGCAAGGGGCTTGTGAACCAATCGCGTACCTTCAGGGTTCTAGCTCTCCGGTCGCTTACAGGTGCAATGCTCAAGATAAGGCTCCAAGCGCCATGGCACAGTCCAATTCGAAGGGAATCGTACCGGTCTGGCCTTATATCCTGCTGGTTGTAATTGCCATTTGCGCGATGGTTTACGCCTACGAACGCAGAAAAGGCACGATTAGTTCGCAACACCGCGCCGAGCAATAACCATAAAGGAGCACCACTCGCTGTAGCTCAACAATCTCCAGAGAGGCCGCACACCAATCTATTGGCGTGCGGCCTCTCTTTATGCCTTTAGAGTTATAGGCCAGAATATTTGATCGATAACCGTGATTCAGGCTTACGAAAGTAAGTGCTTCCTCCCGTTGTTTTTTCTCCAAGCTTTTAGGGCTTTCCGGTAACCCTGAGGAGCATTCGCAGCGAGCATCAATGCACGCACACCGCTACAGCTCGTATCGTTGCCGCGGCTACGCGCCAACATCTTGCAGTCGCCGAACGACAAAATCATGTTCTTGACGTTGCTGGTATTGAAATTGTGGAGGTCAAGTGCTTCAAAGTTCCGGCAATACAATCGAAAAAATCTGCCGAGCTTCTTATGCCTACAGCAGAAAATCTTTGGCAGTATCCAAACATAAACCAATTGCAAAGATAAAACCCGTACCAGCCCTTTAAACTGGGAGCAGGTCCATATTGGCTGAGATCAAAAAGAACGATCCTGCACTAACACAGAACCCGCAAATCGGCAAAATAAAATACTTGTCCGGAATGATGGCTTGCGCCGACCACCCAACAAACGCAATGCAACATCAATGTACGATTTTTTATTCTTGCACGAAGATTCAATGCGTCAGACCAAACGGTAGAAAATAACGGGTGAAGCCACATTTATCAATACTTAAATCGTTTATTTATCCGTCCAATGTGAGCATTATTGTCTTTGTTTTGGGGGATAAATACGGCATTTATATCTTAATCGCCGTATTTTTTATTACTCCAAAAATGAGGGGGAAGAGGATGCGCAAGGACATGAAAACCACGTTCGGCATTCTCGCAGCTGCGAGGATTCCGATAACGCCGAGGCATGCCAATGCCAAAGACACCGGCGAGGGCTAAACCGAAACAAAATCAGGCTTCGAAGGTTCCACATCCCCATCAATCAGAAGTGCGACATCCAAGACAAAGGCCATGTCGAGCACAGCCGTACCAACCGGCACGGCGAATGCATCTCGACTTGACCGTTCATCCTGCTTCACTGAGCTCGTTGCCCCGTTATGACTTACGGCCACCAACGCAGGAAACGAGACAGTCCGGTCGCGCAAAGTACCAACCAATAAAGGAGCTGCCAATAAGAGCCATAACTCAATAATCCGAGAGGAGGGCCCCGTGGCGTCAGACGCTGCGGGGCCTTTCTTTAATAATTGTGCCAGAAAGAACCGAATGAACGGTGACGCTTCCTCTCTGTACCGTTACGACGGCAATCGAAACACTCGAAAACCAAGAATCCAGAGAAGCAGCATCGTAATCAAAACGCCATCGACAAATAAAAACGATCGGAACAGCCGCACTGACCGATACAGCCAGGCAACAGACGAGATGACGACCGACAGCCAAACTGCTGACAACACGTCAATTGACGGGCAATCTAGAGACAGCGCCCAGACTTCGGAACAAGCCGTTGATCGCGGCGAACAAACCTACGACAGCACCGAACACTCGTGCCCTACTACAACACGAACCACCACTTTTCATTTCCTACAGTTATCACGATATATTTATACATATACTTTATTCACGTCATTTAATTTATATATTTATTGAAAAAACGTCTAATAACGTTGAAAAATCAACATTCGTGTTACTTATTTGTTTGGTGACATGTTATGATAACTATGCAATTTATACAACACAAAATACAGAGAAATCTGGTTAGGGATGTCCATCATTAGACAAAAAAGAAAAAAACCATGCAGACAAACGTAAAACTTGCAATTGGCACGGCACTCGCTGTAACCATGATGGTTACACCGACCATCGCCAACGCAGACGACATTGCCAGCTCGCAAACCGCGCAAAATCAGACAAGCCAGTCCCCAACGCAGCAGGACAAAGGGCAGCAACAACCATCAGCGGGGTCACAGAGCGACGGCGCATCTTCATTGGTCAAGTCCAATCCAGTCAACTGCAATCCTAGTCACCAGCCCATAAGCGGCGTCTTAGATGGCGGCAGCTGGGAATTGACCACACAAAACAATACGTGTACGATCTCCTTCTACGCTTTCAACGACGAGGAAGCCAAAATACCACCCCACTTCTTTGAACGAGACACATCTTTTCATGACACCGTCACCGATATTGACTTCGTCGGGAAGACACAACTGCCAGCAGACAGCAGTCACTTATTCGATGGGATTCTGAACCTCAAGCATCTGCATCACACTAATAATGTGGATGCCAGCTATGTCACCAGCATGTCGGGAATGTTCGAAGACAGTTATTTCGAAGACCTGGATCTTAGCGGATGGGATGTTAGAAACGTTACCGACATCGGCTCTGCATTCTGCTATTTACAAAATCTCAAAACTCTGGACCTCAGCGGATGGAAGCTCGATAGCCTTCAAGATGGTCAGCTCCAAAATTCCTTGTATGCGATAGACGGTGATGACCTGCTAGAGACATTGAATCTCGATAACATTTCCATGCCGCAAATCACCAGACTCAGTGGCTTAATCAATGCGTCGACCATAAAAAGCATTAGCATGCGCAACTTCAACGCGCCGAATGCCACCGACGTCAAAGATCTATTCGGTTCCTCACGGTTTATCTCAGACGACCATACACGCGACGGCTTTGAAAAAATCGACATGAGCCACGCCGACCTTTCCCAAGCCACTGACTTGTCAGGCATGTTCTCCGATATGCCCAAACTCACCTCTCTAAATGTCGACGGTCTCGCCTCGCCCAACGCCACCAACCTCAATCATGCGTTCAGCAATGATCCGAAACTGACCGACCTTGATTTGAGCAGCTGGGATACCAGCCAAGCTAACGACATGGGAAGCATGTTCGAAAACGACGCAAGCCTGTCCGTCCTTGACCTGGGACAGAAATTCAACACCCGCGCGACACCGACAATGCCCAATGCGTTCGCAGGAACTCACATCCAACAACTCACTGTCGGCCCTGACGCCCCGCTTTCGGGTTACCAAGGAACATTCGACAGCGCGTTCGGCGATAATGATCCGTCAACGACTGCCCCATACACTGGGAAATGGATCAAAATCGCAGGAAACAGCACCCGCAGCGTACCTACCTACACGTCCGACCAACTGCAAAGGTTGACCTGCACCGTAGAGGCCTCTGGACCACACGGTTCCCAGTGCTCGACAAATCCCGGCTTTGCCGGAACCTACGTTTGGCAGCAGCAGCGAAGCCTGACACTCAAACCCGGAACAGCATTGCCGAGCGGCACCCATGTCACGGATGACAGCGCCAAGCAATATATCGTTACCGGCGGCGAAGCCAAAGGGGTCCATATCGCAGGAGAAGCCAATCCACAAGATATCAGCACCCTCAGCAGCAGCTTGCCAAGCAACCCATACGAGCTCGTGCATGCTGACGGCTCCGCGGTAACCGACTTTGCATTCCAGGGCTGGAACACTTTGTCGGACGGCACTGGCACCCTATACGCTTCTGGTGATGACATGGACCTCACCACAGGAGACGCTACCCTCTATGCAGTCTGGAGAGCAGGTTCGCCACTTCTGCCGACTCCGGGCAACCCGTCTACCCCGACCCCTGGCACCTCGCCGACTCCCGGCACCTCGCCGACTCCCGGCACCTCGCCGACTCCCGGCACCTCGCCGACTCCCGGCACCTCGCCGACTCCCGGCACCTCGCCGACCCCTGGCACCTCGCCGACCCCTGGCACCTCGCCGACCCCTGGCACCTCCGGCACGCCGGCACCGGCCCCGAGTAATCCGTCGTCAGCCCCTGGAACCGCAATCCAGCCTGTTTCCGCCAGCTCGCCAGCTCTGGGCACGCCTAATGCATCACGTCCAGTTGGTAGCATTGACCCGCAGGGGAACGTAAACGGCCACAATGCGGCAAGAGATTCTCAGGAAGCTTACAACCGTCGTCCAGCCGCAATGGCATCAACTGGTGCGGAGTTGACGCCGGTATGGTTGACTTTGCTGCTTTTGCTTACAGCCGCAATCATCATCCTTACTATGTCGTCCGTCATTAAACGCAAGAATGAGCGTCTCGCTGCGCACCTGCCGAAACATATCCAACAATAAATCAACAAAATAAAGAAAAGTGCGCCACGGTATTTGTTTACTGTGGCGCACTTTTCTTATAATCATTTACATCAAATGGCATCGTTTAAATAATTCAGAGAACGATTGCTAGTGTTCCATCCCCCATCTCGTTACAATAACAACCGAATACACGCAAAGACAATCAGAAAATCAGAGATTAAACAGTGGCAGAAACACCAACGACAACCGAGCACGACCAAACCACAGATAACGGAGGCGTACGCGACCGCGCCGAACGCAGGCGCGTCAATCGGCAGATATTGGCTCTGGCGATTCCGACGTTCGGACAGCTTATCGCCGACCCGCTTTTCGTCCTGATCGACACGGCCATCGTGGGCCACATCGGCGACACCGCACTGGCCGGACTTTCTATCGGCTCCACGGTGCTCTTGACCGTAGCCGGGCTATGCAATTTCCTCGCCTACGGCACCACTTCGCGCGTCGGCCAGCTGATGGGAGCCGGGCGCAAACGCGAGGGACTCGAGACCGGGGTCGACGGTCTGTGGCTGGCGCTGATCATCGGAGTCATCATTTCGACGGCATTCTTCGCCACGGCCCGCCCGCTGTGCTCGCTGATGGGGGCTAGCGGCGACGTGCTTAGCAACGCCGTCATCTACCTACAAGCCGTCATTTTCGGGCTCCCCGGCATGCTGCTGGTCTACGCGGCCAACGGCATCTTCCGAGGGCTCAAAAAAGTGCGCATCACGCTGGTCGCCGCCGTTCTGGGGGCAGCGCTCAATACCGCACTTGATTTTCTGTTCGTCTTCGGACTCGGCATGGGCATCCGAGGTTCCGGGTTGGCGACGCTGATCGCGCAATGGTTCATGGGCATTTACCTGGTTATCCCCTCGCTCAAATGGTCGCACGACGCGGGAGCCTCGCTCGCGCCGCGTATTTCCGGCATCACCGCCACAGCAGCCGACGGACTGCCGCTTTTCATCCGCACCCTTGCCCTACGCATCTGCCTGGTGGCCACCGTCGTGCTCGCCACGCACATGGGCACGCAGGTGCTTGCCGCCTATCAGGCCGTCAACTCCAGTTGGAACTTCGTTTTGAACATCCTCGATGCCATCGGCATCTCCGGACAGGCGCTGGTCGCCACGGAAATCGGAGCGAAACGTTACGGCCGCGCCCGCGAGATGACACGGATTTCAGCCAAGGCCGGTTTCTATGGCGGCATCGGCGTCGGAGTCGTCCTCATCATTTTCGGCTTCCTTGCCGCCCCGATGTTCAGCCCCAACACCGCCATCCAGCACCTCATCGTCATCGGAACCATCGTCGTGGCGATTTTCCTGCCCCTTGCCGGCTGGATGTGGGCACTCGACGGCATCCTCATCGGGGCCGGCGACTACAAGTACCTCGCCGTCACCTGCTCGATCGTCACCATCGTTTACCTGCCGCTCGTCCTTGTGCTGAATTTCATCGACAGCACCTGCAATCCTGGTGCCGTCATCCGCATGGTGCTGCTCTGGGCCGTCTTCAACGTCGTCTTCATCGGCGGGCGTTCCATCTTCAACGGCCTGCGCGCCCGCGGCGACAAGTGGATGAGGAAGTAAACCTCACACACCCGAACCGGGGTATTTAATACAGGAACCGCCATTTTCCGCCATTGTTTTTTAAATACCCCACTTTGGGTGTGCCACCATCGCAATATCTGCTTACCAATGTCCCTACCTTCGATAGTATTTGTTAGTTAGCTAACGAATTAATTTTCGGGTCGTTTCCAAGATCCGACCGTTGAGAAGGCAAGTACACAATGACCGATACACCGGACGGACGCCCGGAGAACTATGGACGTCTGCTGCAGCAAGCGTCAAGCAGTATGGGGCAGGAACTCGGAAGATTCGCCGCAAGATACGGGCTTACGGAAGTGCAAATGGCCGTCATCAACTTCATGAGCTCCCAGCCGGACGGGCAAGTGGCTCAGCACGCCATCGAGGAGGAGTTCCACATCCAACGCTCCACCGTCACCGCCACCTTGCAACGTATGGAGGTGCGGGGACTACTCACCCGCGAACAGGCGCCGGATGACGCACGGCGCAAAACCGTTCGCCTCACCGCCCGCGCCACGCGTGACGTCGAGGCCATCCACAATTACATCGACCATGAGCAACGCGAGTTCGAGCGCCGCTTCTCACCTACACAAATCGCGAATTTCGCGAAATGCTGGCGTTCTTCGCCCGCGAGCGCGACGGCGACCCCGGCACCGAGCAGCAACCACCGCGATAATCAAGTCGCCAGTTCCCGCTCGTCGGGCAGCTTCAATCTGAAATCAATATCAATCAACCGTCAACAACACAAGAAATAAAAGGACTACAACAAGCAATGACCTCGCAAACAGCAACATCAACGGCTGCACCACAGCAGTCGGGGAAGATCCCCGGCAAAGTCTTCGGCGCCATCATCGCTGCCGGCCTGCTTTCGCTGAGCGGCGTGACCGTCGAAACCGCCATGAACGTCACGTTCCCGACGCTTATGAAGGAATTCGGCATCAACACAGAAACCGTGCAATGGGTGACGACGGCCAACCTGCTGACCATCGCCATCGTCGTGCCCCTAAGCGCGATGCTCAAGGCGCGCTTCCGCACCAAGTCGCTGTTCCTGGTCGCAAACCTTTCGTTCCTCGCCGGCCTGATTCTCGAAATCGTCACTCCGAACTTCGCGCTTCTGGTCACGGGCCGGGTCATCCAAGGCATCGGCGCCGGCATCGCACTGCCACTGATGTTCAACATCATCCTGGAGACAGTGCCACCGCAGCGCATCGGCCTGATGATGGGCTTCGGCACGCTGCTGACCGCTGTCGCCCCGGCCATCGGCCCGACCTTCGGCGGCGTCATTGTCTCAAACACCAGCTGGCGCGTCATCTTCGCATGCCTCATGCCCGTCGTCATCATCTCACTGATTCTCGGCATCACCTGCATCCAGCAAATCAGCGAAATCCGCAAGATCTCCTTCGATATTCCGAGCATCGTCCTCATCGCGCTGACCTTCGGTGGCCTGATCTATGGCTTCAGCTCCATGACCACCAAGCCGATTCTGAGCATCCAGGTCGGCGGCGCCATCGTCGTCGGGCTCGTCGCGCTCGTGCTCTTCTGCACCCGTCAGTTGAAGATTACGGCCCCGATCATCGATATCCGCACCCTGCGCAATCTGCGCTTCTCCGGCTTCGTCATCGCGTTCTTCCTCCAGCAGGTCGTCTCGCTCGGCCTCTCGTTCATCCTGCCGAACTACCTGCAGCTGGCCGACCATTCCTCCGCACTCGTCGCAGGCCTTACGCTGCTGCCGGGCGCCGCGCTCGGCGCCGTGTTCGCTCCTCTGGGCGGACGCATCCTCGACGCCATCGGCCCGAAGCCGCCGCTGATCTTCGGCGGTGCCTGCGCCATTATCGCCGTCATCTGTATGTTCGCTTTCGGTCACCATCTGTCCGCTCCGGTCGCCGCCGCCATCTATCTGCTTTACATGTTGGGCATCGGCATCAGCTCGGCCAACATCATGACCACCGGCCTTTCGCACTTGAGCGGCAAAGAGCAGAGCATGGGCAACGCCATCTTCAACACCGCCCAGCAGTTCGCGGGCGCGGTCGGCACCTCCATCGCCGCCGCCATCCTCGCCGCCGGTCAGGCCGCCACCTCCGACATCGCGGCAGGCACGGCAAACGGCGCGACGATGGCCTTCGGCGTACTGCTCGTCGCCCTCGTCATCGAGTTCGTCGACATCCTCCGCGCGCTGTTCTAAACGCACAAGTCCAGCGCCTAATCAATCAGCACATAGCAATAACGGCTGTGATGACGTCATCTATCCGTCATCACAGCCGTTATATATCCGGCGCTGGCTCAATCCAGCGGTTTAATCTTCAGAAATGCCGATTTCATTATTATGCAATCACATCTGCCAAGTCGAGCACGCTAATAGTCAAGCCAATAGTCACATTCCAGCAATGGTGATATTCCACCATTCTTGGAATCGTACCTACCGCCTCACGCTCAGTCTCCCAGCGCATCCTTGATCGCGCCAACGAACGCGTCGAGGTCGGCGGGCTTGCGCGATGTGATGAGCTTGAAACCGTTGGCATCGTCGACATGGACCTCTTCGTCGACGTACTTGCCCCCGGCGTTCTCGATGTCCGCCGCGATATAGCGGCAGGCGGTCAGTGTCTTGCCCTTCAGCAGCTCGGAATTAACCAGAAGCCACGCGCCGTGGCAGATCGAGGCAACGGGCTTACCAGCGGCAGCAAAGTCCTGCGCAAGCTTTTGCGCGGCCGGATCGACGCGCAGACGGTCGACGTTGCAGGTGCCGCCGGGCACGACGAGCATATCGAAATCGTCGGCGGAAACTGAAGAATAGACGGTATCGGGCTCGACGATTTCGCCGACATACCGGTCGTGCCGCACGGTCTCGATCGGCGCGAGCTCCGAGGCAGCCAATGTCACCTGCGCCCCCGCAGCCCGCAAATCGCGTAGCGGCCGGGTCATCTCGGTCTCCTCAATCCCCCAGTTTCGTACAATAATCAGCACTTTCGCATCGCTCACCGATGTAGTCATAATGCCGTCTCCTTATATCTGCATATCTGCCAAATATCAACATTCTCATTGTATAGATTGCATAGAAAAGAGCGCTGAACCCGAACCGAATCGGAAGGCAGAATTCATTATCCTGCCTCCATCCGCGTTCATTGCCCGCATTTGATGCGGTAAAGCGCCCAACCTTTGGCATAAGGACCATAAGAGCTGAAATCACGCACCTTGACGAGTGTACCGGCCTTCACATAGCCGTCAATCAGATCCTGCCGATGGAACGTATCGTACTGCTGACGGAATGTGAACATCTGCAAGCTCGGCGCCTGCGGGCCCATCGCCAGGAAGTATTTCGCCACCTTGCCGTCAACGGGGCAGGTGGTGGCGGTGAGTTTCGCGGGATCACCGGATTCGAACGACGCCTCGGTAGCCGAGAAGATCGCGCCGTTCTTTTCGTGCATCGCGTTGTAAATCGGATAGAGCATATTGGCATCGAACATCGCCGAACCGTACATGGAGCCGTTGAGCGGGTCGGATATGACCACCGAGGCATCACCGGTAATCTTGACGGTCTGCCGGAGCACGTCATACTTGGCTCGAGTAAGCTGCTCCTTTTCGGGCTTGCCCGCCAAAGTCGTATTGGACACCAGCGATTGCTCCAACACTTCGCGCGTGGTGTTACCGAACTGGCAGGAAACCGCGAGCGCAGCCAGCACGATAACCGAAACCGCCCTGCCGCCATTATGTGAAAGACAGTCCTTAAACGCACTGCCGACCGTGCGTTTCGGCCTTTGGCATGTCGCCGAGACTTGCGCGTCCTATCAGTGCCAATACGTCCCGCTTCAGAGCCGATTCGTGCCTCGAACGCAACAATATGTTCCTCACCGATACCATCGACCAGGTGAGCTGTTGCACATGCCGCAAAGACCAGCAACGGTATAACGGCAAACGGAATCATAGTCAATGGGCGGGTTTCGGCGCGATACCACGCGGCCGCCACGATGTTGGGGAACCAACCGGTCAAGGAAGTCGAGCAGACATAAACCAAGCAGACCAGCGCAAAGGCCAGAATCAGGGACATGGCGTCTTTGGCCATCATTGGCGTCGGCGTGGCGAAACGCGATATTCGAGCGTGGCCATGGGCAAGGTCATACTTGCCGCCGGGAGCTGGATGGTGGGCGAAAGCCTTCACATCGACGGCGACCTTTTCGCCATCACCATCACCGGCGACCTGCGCTTGCCTTGAAGCCGATGCCTTCGCAAGGGCATCGCCGAACGAAACATCAATCGGCCCCTTGGTGCCCTCGGAAACATCCCGCACGTTTTCGTTGCCGGTTTGCTTGGCTAGCTTCGTGACCGCAAGCTTCGATCTGAGATAACCAACTATCACGGCAACCGCGACAGCCAGACAGACCGTGACCGCAACGGCCATGAACCATCCGGACACGCCGCCGACATTGTCGGTGAACAAGACGCGCAGGGCATCCGGCACAGTGCGGTTGGGCTTGTAGGTATGGAACCAGCTGGACGGGTCGAAATAGCGGGAGGAATGATAGTGCCCAATCATATAGAAGAAGAACGCGACCGCGCAGACCGCCACAGCCGCAAGAATACCAAGAATGGCTTTCCATGGCAGGCGCACCAGCATGAACGGGGCCATCAGCAGCAGCCAGGTGAAAGCGATGCGGGGGTGAGCGAAAATGCAGAGCAGGCCAAGCAGTACGGTCCAAATCAGCCATGGCAGGATGTGGCAGCGGCCGGCGATGGCGTCGAAAAGACGCAACGTCGCGTAAAGCCAGAACGGCAGAAGCGTGGTGGCCAGGCCGAACGCAATCAGCGGGCCGGAGACCAGCATCAGGAAAGGATGGCTGGCCGAAGCGACCGCGAGCACGGGTACCATCAGCATCATCGCACACGAAAAAGGCCGCCAGGAAGGCGATTCCCCATCGACCTTGCGCGTGAAATAACTGGCCCACAGCGAGACCCCGGCAGGCCAGACCAACCCGGAAGTCGCCAGCCAGACGATGTTGAAGGCGGCATAGATGTTGATCCTGATATGCAGGCGTTGCAGAGGGAAACGAGCGCAGCCGCAAGAAGGTGGAACAGCGGCGGGTAATACGCATCGTTCGGCCACAATCTGGTTGCCGCCCCGACCCCCTGATGCAGCAGCTTGCGGATGAAATAGTAGTGGGCCGGCGCGTCGATTTCCTGCAACGGCAGGTTCCACGCGTCCCAGGTTTTCGGGAACCATGCCAGGACGATGCCGAACGCCGCCAGCACGCCCAGAACCGAACATATCGGCAATGCGGCACGGCCTATGCGCTGTTTCCATTTCGTATTCATTACCGGTAATCCTACCTGCATATCAAACGGTTTATCCACAGGCGACACAACACATACCAAATTCACAACATGACCAGAGAAGCTTTCGCAGCGGGTCGCTTTAGCCGACGCCATGTCCGCAAATATCCTCTCGTGCGAATTCCCGTCAATCCGCGCTGAAGCGGCGTGACAGTGATTTTATCGAAGCAAAATTCCCAGAAAACTTTCAACATTTCTCTAGGTTTCGTTCGTCTCATCCAAGCTTAGTCACATATACTGGTGTCTGTTGCCCATGCTGCGGCCTAGCATCGAAAAGGTGCAAGCCTGAAAACGGCAGGAAACATGTGGTACCTGATTGTCGCGCTCGGCAGGATAGCTTTCAACGCGGCAAACTACAGGCCTCAGACACAGGAGAAATAGATGTTCGTGCTTACCAATGCTTGGTCTTCAGTGATACGTCATAAATGGCGCAGCATCATGATGCTCCTTGTCGCCGGAATCATGATATTCGGCGTCGTCTTCGCCACCGCCGTATCCGCCGCCAGCGGCAAGGCACATGGTGAAACGTATCAGGCACAGGCGCCGATCGCCGTTATCCGGCCAAATGCCGCAACGGAAAGCGGACTCAAGGGTGACGACGTTTCCAGCGTGAAGAAATACATGTCCTTCGACGAATACGGAACTTACGCGATGTCGATGCAGCAAATCGGCGTGCAGCAGCCGCAATTCTCCATAGGCGTGTCGTTGCCGATGCGCCAGACCGGCTCGGTCAAGGCCATCGCAGGCACCAACGACGAAAGCGCCAAGAAAACCGGCGGAGAGACCACGCTTTACGGCTACTTCGACAAAGACGGCATCACCATCAACCCTTGGGGCACCTTCAAGACAGCACAGGGGAAATCCTTGGACTACCAAGCCAAAGACGGCAAGAGCGTGCTGGTTTCCGAGGCTTTCGCCCACAAGAACAACCTGCATATCGGCAGCACGTTCAAACTCGGCAATCCTGAAACGGCCGACACCTACCAACTCAAGGTGCGCGGCATCTACACGTATACCGAACCCGCACCGGCCGGCCACGGCAGCGACGCCAAGCTGGCCAAGGACAATCGCGACAACGCCATCTACGCCGAACCGGCGGTCCTTACCTCGAACAAGCTGCTCGACGAAAAGCCCAAAGGCTGGCTGAATCCACGCTATGATGTCGGCTTCAAACTCGAAAACGTCGACCAGTACAAGGCTTTCGCGCAGGCGGCCAAATCGATGAAACTGCCGAAGGGCTACGAAATCAGCTCCCCCACGCTCGAGCGTTACAACGACAGGCTCAAGCCGCTGGACTCGCTCAACAACGTGATGGGCACAGTTCGTATCGGCCTCTATGCGGGCGGCGGAGTCATCCTGCTGCTCCTCCTCGGACTTGCGCTGCGCCACAGAAGCGATGAGATCAAGATGGACATGATCATCGGCGTCACCCGTGCCCGTATAGGCTGGCAGCTCTCTTTGGAGACCTTGCTACCGACGATTCCGGGACTGCTGATCGGCGGCATCGCCGGCGCACTGGCCGCCAAACCTTTGGGGAAGGCATTGGCCGGAGGAATTGCCACACCCGCCGTATCCGCCTGCTGGATGGCGATGTGGTACTCCATCGCCATAGTGGCGGCGCTGGCCATCATCGCGTTCTTCAGGGCCGTGTTCGCCAGGACTTCACGGGTCTTCGATGAACGCCGGGCAGACCTTGAAGCGGCGCAATCCCTGTTCGCAGACACAATCAAGCAAAAGGCGCCAAACACAAATGACGCCGATAACGGAAAATCCAACGACGGCAAACCCAACGCCGACAAAATCCACGATGACCATGCATCCGAAGACGATACGGAGGCTCAAGCATGAGCAAGCACACCGATTCGAACGATGAAGCCCTGAGCGACATGCCAGACAAGAAGCCGGAGAACACGAAAGACACCTCGACGGTCAAGTACGATGTCGTCTTTGACGATGACGACGACGCACTTGATTTCAGCAGTTTGGCGGTTTCCGGCCAGGTTCCCGCCAATGGCAGCGACGATAACGAAGCCGAAGATGCCGAAGGTACTGCCGATACTGACGGCGCAAACGGTAAAAGCAACGCAAAAGAATCGGGCTCGGCAACGCCACAGGCACACGAGAGCAAAACCGGTCATATCGGTGAGCAATCGTCGACAACCCCAAAAAGCAACGCCTTAAAAGCCCCGGACAAAACCTCGAATGACGAAAGCTCAGCGGACGCCGACGAGGAAAGCGGCGATAGCAGCGACAAGGCAAGTCCCGACATCGCCGCCCGCGCAAATGCCCAACGCGTCAACGAGACGCTCGGACTGGCTGTGGCGGAAGAAGACGAACTGAGCGCACACGTTGCGAAGTCCCCCGTTGTCGAACCGGCCACAGCGCTTTCCTCGCGCCTCGACAAAGAGACCATCGCCGAAGTCGACATCCTGCTGAAGCCGAATCCGACCTTCGCGCTCGATCATGTCACCTTCACCAATAACAAGACGGGACGAAACGTCTTGGACAATATCGATTGGGGCTTCTTCGCCGGATCGCTCTACGCCATCACCGGAGCCGATGACGAGCAGCGACGGACGCTTCTGGAGGTCGCCGCCGGATTCTATCGGCCGAATAGCGGCCAGGTCATGGTGAAAAGCCAGAGCCTTCTGGAGCTTGAAACCAACGAAATCCGCGGACACCGCATCGGCCTGATCACCCAACGTTACAGCCTGCGCGACGACCTTGACGCGCTGACCAATCTGACCTTCACCATGCGCGCCTCCGGACGCACGTTCCTCAAGCCGATTCCCGTAGTGGCACGCGATGTATTGAAATATGTCGATTTTGCCGAAGCGGCCACGGGCGTAAAGGTAGCCGATCTCAAACCGGTCAACCAACGCCGTCTGGCCATCGCGCGGGCCATCTGCTGCGAGGCCACCGTCATCCTCGCCGACGATCCGGTCGGCGGACTCGGGGCCGATGACCGCGAGACCATCCTCGATCTGCTTTCGCGTATCGCGCACGCTCAGGATCCGAAGCGTTGCGTCATCGTTCTGGTTCCCGATTTTGAAAATCCCTATACTGACGGCGGCCACAGCAGCGGTGACACGGCAGATGCCTACGACGAGGACGACAGCGGCGCGAAAGCCAAAGCCGACACCGTTGCGGACGCGGATTCAGACGAGTACAGCGGCGCAACGGACTACGAGGCGAAGGCCGATAAGGTCTACTCGTTCTGACCGATTCTTGCAATTACCGTTATCTCAGGATGCGTGGCCGCAGGTTATATTTAGGAATTTAAGCACATTTTCAGTCCGTTTTTATGCTTAAAATACTGTCGAAAGTCAGCAATAGGAATTTAAGCATAAAATTCAACCATTTTTGTGCTTAAATTCCTATTTTACCGTTGCCTGTATGGTGTCTAAGCAACGGCACAATCAACAATCTCGACTACGCATCCAGCTTCATGTCGAACTTTTTGGCGAGCGCCGGAATGTCCGGGACGCCGTACTTCCTGACGAGATCCAGCCACGCCCGCTCGTTGTCGGCCCCAAAGCGCCGTGCCTTGCGAGCGTAGGCCTCAGCGGTAAGGAAGCGCGGCGGAATCGACTTGCTGTTGTATTTGTCGGCTACCATCACCACCTCCTGCTCCAGGTTCATCGGCACGTAATCGGCCGGCGGCAAGGGAAGCCCCTGCGCCACCACCTGCTCACGGGTCAGCCCCACGCCCGTATGGTTGCGCGCGAATTGCGCAATGGACTCGTCCACGCCTTGACCAATCAGCCAGTCGTAGCCGCGCAGCCCGTGCAGGATATAGTTCGGCCCGTCGAATTGCAGCCTTTCGCCGTCCGAACCGTCATGTTTGAGCACGAGGTAGGTGCCGATATCATGCAGCATGGCCCCTACCACCGCAAGGTTCTCATCGAGCAGACGAGGCGGCACCAAGCCTCCGTTCACCCCATCGCTCGGCGGAACAGTTGCGTGGATAGCCTCTAAGATGTTGGAATTATTACGTTTCTGGGCGAGTGTGGCAGGCGTGACATGGCCATCTCGGGCTGGCCTCGCATTATCCGAATGCGCTGTATCACAGGCCGCATCACTCCCGCCACCGGCATAGCCGTCTTCGACATCACGGCTTTGGGGGAACCGTTTGTTTCCGCCTTTACCAGAACTCGCGGAAGTCTCGCCAGCAGCATCGCAAAAGCCCACGCGTCCAGCTTCGGCGGTTTCGTTCTCTCCCCTGGCCGCAGAGGAGCCGTCAACCCCGTATTTCCCTGTGAGCTCCGGCGCGTCTTTGGGCAGCGTGCAGCGCCGTACAAACAGGGCGTTCTGCCGCCGAACCAGCTGTCGGGTGATCGTGGCGATGATGACGCAATGGGTATGGATCAGGTCATAGGCGGCCTTGGAGGGCGCGATGGTATGATGCAGCTCGTCCGTCTGAGCAAGCGTAGGAATATATCCAGTCATGGTTTCCATTGTAGGAAGCTTTCGTTACCATCTATGCGGAAGTACGCGCGGAAGGCCCGGCAAGCTCGTTCGGTGCCTTGGCGGGAGCCTGGCGCGAAGCATCCCGAGCCTGTTTCGCGCTTTCGCTGTCAGCCACTTGTGGAGAAGTTGGCTTGCGGCGCACAGGCTTACGGAACTCAACGCGCTTGAGGCGAGGGGGTCGGCGAGTGGAAACGAAGAGCGGCTGCACCTCGGCCACCGGATTGTAGGGAGCGAGGCCGAACCACTTGACCGGCGAACCGGCCACATGACGGATGGCGTACTTCATCTTCAGACTCAGCGCTTCACGGCCGGTGATCTTGGACTCCGGCATCAAGGCCTTGTGGACGAGGACGTAACGGACAGTGCCAATATCGGGGTCTGCGTCCACCTTCGGATAGACCGACTTCTGCTCCGGCAACTCGCCGGAAGCGGACAAATCATGCATCACCTGATGGATATAGGCCGGAATGGACTGTGAAACTTTGAAACCAAGCCTGATTCGCACGCGGAAGATATAATCCGTGCCGAAATTCTCAACCGAGTACTCACGCGTGAACGGCTCGTCGGTCGTGACCACCGACACCGCCCACCAAGCGCGCGCACGCTTGGGATGGTCGGCGAAAATCGAGAAGAAAATGTCGGTATCAAGCCGGCGCAACTCGGAGTCGGAAGTGAGGTAGACGATGTTATCCGCGAAATAGGGGATGCGGAAATCATCATGCAATTTCGCGAGCGCAGGCTTGAAATCGCGCGGCTTCATATGCCGACGCTGGCTGCGTTCAATCTTCGTGCCATCGTTCCACGTGATCATGATCAGCAGAATCATCGCGGTCAAGAGCATTGTGAACCAGCCGCCGTGCAGGAACTTCGCCATGGAGGCAACGAAGAACAGCGAGTCGGTGGTGACGAACAGCGCGAAGAAGCACACGGCGCCAACGCGATGATGGTGATGCCAGACGTATGTGGTCAGGAGGATCGTCGTGGCCAGCATGGTGATGGTCAGTGCCAGGCCGTAGGCGGCGGAAATGTGCTCGGAATCCTTGAAAATAGCCAGCACTGTAAGGGTTGCTACACACAGCACGACGTTGACCGTCGGAATATAAAGCTGGCCGCGCGTACGTGAAGGGTAGCGCACCTGAAGATGCGGCATCCAGTTGAGGCCCGTGGCCTCGGATACCATCGTGAACGCTCCGGTGATCAAAGCCTGCGAGGCGATGACGCCGGCCGCAACGGAAAGAATGACGCCAACATAACGGACGTTCGGGCTCATCATCTGGAAGAACGGGTTGACGGTGACGTTCGCCAACGACTTGTCTCCACGGTTATTGAGCATCCAAGCGCCCTGCCCGAAGTAGTTGAGCACGAGCGCGACGTTGATGAAGGGCCAGGTGAAATAAATGTTGCCACGCCCGACGTGCCCCATATCGGAATAGAGCGCCTCGGCGCCGGTGGTCGAAAGGAAGACCGTGCCCATCAAGGAAAGACCGGCGACGTTATGAGAGCTGAAGAGGAATTCGACGCCATAAACCGGGTTGATGGCTTCGAAAATGGTCCAGTCACCGCTCAGATTCACGATGCCGACCAGTGCGAGGAACGCGAACCAAACCAGCACGACCGAGCCGAAGACCTTGCCGATGCTTTCGGTGCCGCGCGCCTGGACGGAGAAGAGCACGACGATGATGACGATGGTGATCATCAGCGTCAGGCTCGTGTTCTCTTCAAAAGCGTGGGTAAAGGCGGGAATGGTCTGAAGGCCTTCCACTGCCGAGGAAATCGAGACGGCTGGGGTCAGCACGGAATCAGCCAGAAACGCGGCGCCGCCGACCATAGCAGGCACGACCAACCATTTGCCATAACGCCTGACCAGCGAGAAAAGCGCGAAGATGCCGCCCTCGCCTTTGTTGTCCGCATGCATGGCGACCAGTACGTACTTGACGGTGGTGATCAGCAGTAACGTCCAGAAAATCAGCGAAAGCATACCCAGAACCGCAGGCCGGTCGATTTTCGCAAGCCCGCCCTGACCGGCGATGAAGGTCTGCGAAGTGTAAAGCGGGGATGTGCCGATGTCGCCGTAGACCACGCCGAGCGCGACGATGGCCATGCCGAGCGAGACCTTGTCAGGGCTGGCCTGCACCTTGCGCCACCAACGGCCGATCGGGCTGCGGGAGGTCTTGGTCAGCTTTTCGGCTTCCTCGCGCTCCTCCTTGGCATGCTTGGCGATTTCCTCGCGCTCCTCTCGGGTCAGCGTATCGCGCGAAACCTTGGGCGCATTGGTAAAGGTGTCCGCACGCAAAAGCGCCCTTTTCTCAGCTTGCGCAGCCCGTTGCTCGGCGGTCAGCGCTTTCTTTTCCGCACTGGCCACCTTCCTTTCGGCGGCTTTGGCCTTGCGCTCCGCGCTGGAGACCTTTTTATCGGCGTTCACTGCTTTCTTTTGTGCGTGAACGGCGGCTTTCGCGACTTTTGAAGCCGTTTTGCGAGTTTGCGAAGAGGCCTGAACCGACACGTCCAACGGAGTTTTGGCTCGCGCTGTCTTCCCAGTGTCATCGGCTGTGTGCTCATGCTGGGAACCTGTATGAACCTTCTTATTTTGCTGATTCTGCTCTTCTTGACGATTTCGGGATTCACTTGACCCACAATGTTGCGATTGCGCCATGATTTGCCCTCCAGAAACGGAAACCTTGATGCGCTTTGTCTTCTTCTCGAACCCGATACCAGGTGCTCTCGTTGACAGACCAACGGGCAAGTGTAGCCATCTATTTGTGAAAACCAAAATCGAGACGATACACCGTGAAACAACCGAGATTTCAACGATTATCGAATCACACAAATCATTAAAAACGTATTAATTACCGGCCAGATAAAGCCCCGGTAACCATGGTGACCAGACACTTGATGTCGCAACCTCGATAATCATCGCTCAGAATGTCATTATATTGGAATGAATTTAAGCATAATTAATACTCTCATCATTTGCCGTGCTATGGCTTGGGCACCACTGCAAGGAGGACATCAATGGCCATCGGATGTCAGCCCGACACGATGTCAGGAGCACAAAGAAACAGACGATCTCAACACTCCATCACCGGAGGGAAAGCGATACCCCAGAGGTGATAGCAGCAGATGAAGCAATCCTCACCGCAGACGGTGTGAGTAAAGAAGAAATAACCAAACTAGTCTGGGTACGGGCCGCATGAGGAAGACAACTCGCAACCACAAGCAGGCTTGGCGCGGGCCGTTGCTCGTCCTCACGGCCGTCCTTTGCTGCTTGGCCATCGCCATACTGGCAACGATATGGGCGACACGACACACTCAACCCAAGCCCCAGTCGAAGCCCGAAACCGTCAAGATCGTCTTCCCTGCCAAGTTCATGAAAGGCTTCCTCGAAGAAGGGCAAACCACTGAACAATATGTCAGGAAATACAGAGACAACGTAGTGCCGGAATGGTATACGGACTTCTATGCCACGAAGGACGGCAACGAAGTGATTGTTGTAACCCACAAGCAACTTCAGACCCGTATCAAAGACAATGAGCAGGATGCCAAGGACACCGTCAACAGGTTCCTCGCCCTCGATCCCGCCTACCGTTGCGAGATCGACCCCGACGGGCGCGAAATGACCATATGGGCCGACAAAAACCTCTCAAGCGCCGGCTTCGGCGACTTGATGCTGAACATCCCCCAGAACTACGGACTCAACCACTATCTCAAGGGCGGGCACGGCGACTGGGACATGCACATCACCATCCGCAACTGCCACACCAACCAACTCATCACTAGTTTCTATAATTCACAAGGATTCAGCTATGATCAGCAAACTTTTTGGAACTGACACCACAAAACCCACCGGCACCATCGGTGTCCTCCAATTCACCTATACCTCGGTGCGCAAAGACTGGTTCGCCAATTTGTTCGTCTTCCCGGTTCACGGCTCTACCGCCATACTTTTCATGCACTGCACTTGGGACAACGCTTTTGTCCGCGCAGGTCAGTTTATGGACATCGCCGAATCTATTCAACTCGTCGATGACAGACCAAATGGGAAAGGCTCGCACGACGAAGAATGACACCTGGCACAGGTCTCGTATCATTCTTTTCTGTCGTTCAATCGGCAGAAACAGGTTATCTCATATTGTTTTTGCAGCAATAGCAAGGGGCACCATCCGCACTGAAACGGATGGTGCCCCTGTTAGTTGCCTGCTTAATTACCCAACCTCAAGCTATGACTGCTTTTCGGATCCGGTGCCGGAAGTGTCGGGACACTGCATAATCTTGGTCTGCTCGCCGGTATCTTCCATCGACACCGTACCTTTCTTGGCGAGATCGGCCAGCTCCTGTTTCGCGACCTGGGAGACACGCAACGCCTTGTCGGCCTGAACCGCGCGGACCGCCTTCAACGTTTTGGCGGCGCGCAATGCCTTGGCCTTTTCGCTTTCACTCAACGTCTCGTTTTCGGCTTTGGCCTTCACTTCATTAAGCGTCACACGCTTGGCGGTTTTGGCGGAAGCGCCGGATTCGCCCTTTTGTTTTTCATGGCCGTATCAGTACGCGAATCCTTGGATTCGACGCGACGCTTGCCGGTGCTGGCACGCAGCGAGACGCGCTTGAGGCGAGGGGGTCGGCGAGTGGAAACGAAGAGCGGCTGCACCTCGGCCACCGGATTGTAGGGAGCGAGGCCGAACCACTTGACCGGCGAACCGGCCACATGACGGATGGCGTACTTCATCTTCAGACTCAGCGCTTCACGAGCAGTCAGCTTGGACTCCGGCATCAGGGCCTTGTGCACCAAGACGTAACGAACGGTGCCGATGTCCGGATCGGCGTCCACCTTCGGATAGACCGACTTCTGCTCCGGCAACTCGCCGGAAGCGGACAAATCATGCATCACCTGATGGATATAGGCCGGAATGGACTGTGAAACTTTGAAACCAAGCCTGATTCGCACGCGGAAGATATAATCCGTGCCGAAATTCTCAACCGAGTACTCACGCGTGAACGGCTCGTCGGTCGTGACCACCGACACCGCCCACCAAGCGCGCGCACGCTTGGGATGGTCGGCGAAAATCGAGAAGAAGATATCGGTGTCAAGCCGGCGCATCTCCCAATCGCTGGTCAGGTAGACGATGTTGTCCGCGAAATAGGGAATGCGGAAATCGTCATGCAGCTTGGCGAGCGCAGGCTTGAAATCGCGCGGCTTCATATGCCGACGCTGGCTGCGTTCAATCTTCGTGCCATCGTTCCACGTGATCATGATCAGCAGAATCATCGCGGTCAAGAGCATTGTGAACCAGCCGCCGTGCAGGAACTTCGCCATGGAGGCAACGAAGAACAGCGTCTGGATGGCGATGAACACCACGAAGAAAATCCCGGCGAGCACGCGATGGTGCTTGTACCAGATATAAACCGTGAGGAGAACCGTCGTGGTAATCATCGTGACGGTCAGCGCCAGACCGTAGGCGGCGGAAATATGCTCGGAATCCTTGAACAGGGCCAGCACCGAAAGCGTCGCCACGCACAGCACGACGTTGACCACAGGAATGTAGAGCTGGCCACGGGTACGGGCCGGGTAGCGCACCTGAAGATGCGGCATCCAGTTGAGGCCCGTGGCCTCGGATACCATCGTGAACGCTCCGGTGATCAAAGCCTGCGAGGCGATGACGCCGGCCGCAACGGAAAGAATGACGCCAACATAACGGACATTCGGGTTCATCATCTCGAAGAACGGGTTGACGTTGCCGAGTGCGGTGTTGCCCTGGTTACGCAACATCCACGCGCCCTGTCCGAAGTAATTGAAGACAAGCGCCACGAAAATGAAGGGCCAGGTGAAGTAGATATTGCCACGGCCGACGTGGCCCATATCGGAATAGAGCGCCTCGGCGCCGGTGGTCGAAAGGAAGACCGTGCCCATGATGGCCAGACCGGCGAGGTTGTGCTTGCTAAAGAGGAACTCGATGCCATAGACCGGATTGATGGCTTCGAAGATACTCCAGTCACCGCTGATATTCACGATGCCGGTGAACGCAAGGAACGCGAACCAGACCATGACCACGGAGCCGAATACCTTGCCGATGCGCTCGGTGCCACGTGATTGGACACAGAAAAGGATAACGATGATCACGACGGTGATCACGAGTGTCAGGCTGGAGTTTTCACGGAACACCGGCTCGAACAGCGGAATGGTCTTAAGACCTTCCACTGCCGAGGAGATCGAGACGGCCGGCGTCAGCACCGAATCCGCAAGAAACGCCGCGCCGCCCAGCATTGCGGGAATCACCAGCCATTTGCCGTGGTGGCGAATCAGCGAGAACAGCGCGAAAATGCCGCCCTCGCCCTTGTTGTCGATACGCATGGCGACCAGCACGTATTTGACGGTCGTGATCAGCGTAATCGACCAGAATACCAAAGAAAGCAGGCCAAGGATGGCAGGGCGATCGATATTGCCGAATCCGCCCTGACCGGCGATGAAGGTCTGCGAAGTGTAAAGCGGGGATGTGCCGATGTCGCCGTAGACCACGCCGAGCGCGACGATGGCCATGCCGAGCGAGACCTTGTCCTGGCTGGACTGCATCTTACGCCACCAGCGGCCGATCGGGCCGTGCGCGGAGGCTTCGGTCAGCTTCTTGGCTTCTTCCTGTTCCTCCTGCTCGTGTTTGGCGATGACCTGGCGCTCTTCGCGGGTCAAGGTGTCGCGCGCGACCTTGGGGGCATTGGTGAAGGTATCAGCACGAAGCAACGCTTTCTTCTCTGCGCTTACCGCACGTTTTTCGGCTTTAAGAGCCTTTTCTTCGGCGCTGGCGGCATGCTTCTCCGCCTTTGATACGACCTTGCTGGCCTTGTCGGTTTCCCGGACGAGCTTACGAACGGCCTTCTTCTCCGCCGGCTGTTTGTCTACGCCGCTATTCTCGGTCTGATTCTTGCCGCGACGTCGTATTCTTTGATTTTGAGGCTGCTTTGACCCACGATCCTGCGATTGCGCCATGACCTGCCCTCCAAAGCGGAAAGCCGAAGCCTTCCCGCGTGTACTTTCTTCCCGAAGCCCGGCTTGCGGGCGCTCTCGTTTATAAACCAAAGCGCAAGTTTAGCCTTGTCACCTCAATAAACCAAAATCAACCCAGAAGAAAGAACGTGAGGAAACTTGCAAAATCAGGCCAAATTCATATAAAGTTCCGCAATTGCATATTTTTCACCAAAGTTGCGCAAAAATCGCTGTAGCTTAGCTTTATACTCCGTACACGGCCCTCGTTGTTTGGCGCGTCGCCTTTGCAACTTCACCTACCGGCAAATCAAGGGTGTACAGCACCAATTTCGACTCATTCACCAACCAAAATAGTCCAAAACATTCGCCCCCCATTTTCGCAAATCCGTCCCGCACGAAGCTGCTTACCGCAGGAAACCAGTCAGTTCTGTTAGATGACGTATACTTTTTAGCCTTCAAACGTACGTTTTATAACAGAATCGACCGGTTTACGACAGGACAAACCCAGCGGCACGAGTCTGGTCGGCCGGCTCAGGACGAGACTAGCCAGGCTAGCATGCAAACGGACCGATACGTCCCTTGCATGCAACGCAGTCGGAACCGATCAAACGTCATACACAACCTTTGGGATTCGGCCCTTCGCCGAACCCGGCACCACACCGATCGCTGACTGGCGACGATGGCATTCGGACTTCACATGGAACGCAAGGCAGCGATCGGATATAGACCATCACTCACGTAATACAAACGACTGCAGTACGCGTATGTAGATAATTCTAACTTGATAGTTTATACTCGTATATATGAAATAATATAGCGACATTTAAAGGTAAAGGCGATGTTGTATTCAGAAAAACTCACAACTGATATCGACGGACTCAACCGACGTAGAAACAAGGTCCTCGAATCGCTTGACGCAGCCAAACGACGTCTCGCGGAGCTACAAGACCTGCAGACGTATACCAACAACAAATACAAGAATTTCGACGAAGTGCAACGCGACCGGCAACGTGCTGTTTGGCGCATCCAGCAAAGCGGACTGCGCAGCAGAACAGTCGAGTCGTACGGCGACATGATGAACATTCAAGCTAACCAGGAGCCATACGAGAACGTCGTCAGCGGTTTTCAGGAATCGCTGCACGCCATCCATAACGAAATCATCAAAGCAGAACTGGAAATTCAGGAATATGGTCGTCAGATTTCCCTGATCAACGACGACATCAAAATCTATGAGCAGAAAAGACAAGTGGCCCTGACCGACGAACGGATAGATCGCGAACGCGCCGAGGCGAGAAGGAACGGTGATTGGTGATGGCGGAAGACGCAAACCTGGTGGTAGTCGACGACTACCTTACCAACGTGGGCAACACATGCACCACATACAGCGTTCAACTCAACGATCTGCTAAATAAGTATCTGAAGGAGCTTGACAACATCGCCAACGACGCTCTGCCATCGGGGAAGCTCCATGACGCCATTGTCGCATTCAGAGACGCGGTGAGCAGCCTATACGGCGGCAAAGGCACAGGCAAGCTCACGGAAATGGGAAAATCACTGGACCACAGCTGCCGCGATTTCATAGGCACAGTCGACAATGACGATAAATTCATCTACTGATATCGGGAAACACCGCCACCCCATGAAGGGAATACAAATATGAGCAAGAGCATACACATGAACATGGCTGCCATGGATAAGTCAATCAGTCAATTTCGAGGACTTGCCAAGGTCTGCGACACTTACAGCGACTCTTATAAGGTCGTCGACAAGGAGGGATCGGGGCAATCCATCGATGCGGCGCATGGCGACGACAAGGCGTTTCACGATCTGGCCAGGCAAATGAAAGCGTTGTTCTCGGGCACGGCCGATTTCTTTGAGCGAGCGAAAAAATCCTATAAGCAGAGCGACGACAAGGCCGCTTGGCAGTTTCGTGGATGAACCCCGCAGCACCACGCGGATTCCTAGACGGCAATCGAAGACAGAAAGGACGTGACACATGGTTTATCGAGATTTCCGAACCTCAACCAGAGACAAACTGATGCGTATGGCCGACGAAGTGGGGCAGGACCGGCGAACGGGACCCCATCACGGCGATGACTTCGCCGACTATATCAGCAACATACGCGACATCAAACCGGTGCTCAACAAGGCAATCGAGACCTTCGCCGGTCAGGACGCCTACGAAAAGCATCTTCTGGACATGAACAACACCTCGAAAGACCAGATACGAAAAATCTGGGAGAACGTGAATACGGACGCGAATACCTATCTGACCAAATTCTCGGCAATCGGCGCTGATCTGGAAGGCTTTACTCAGCAGCTGGCCAATCTGACCAGCACCGTCACGGGCTCGGGCACGTTCGACACGGACAACATCAAGACTCACCTCACCGCAGAAATAGCCTCCTACAATACCATCAGCAAGTATTACGAAGATATTTCCGGCGCTGGTCTCACCGCCGAGGAAATCAGCAAGAATCCAAACGCTGCAATCGACGCTTTCAAGGCCGTAGCCCAGTTCGCACTGGACAACGCACCCACCCTGAAAGCGAACGGCTCATGGTCAATGCCCATTGGCCCCGGGCTGCTGTTGACAATTGCTCTGCACGAGGAGGCCGATGGCAACGGCAACCTGACCATCACGATTCCGGAGTCCGTGTTCAAGGGGCAGAAAACGCTGCTGAAGGACATGCTGTCATGGAACGAGAAAGGCGTGAACGTCAACAAAGACGGGGTGATGGACACCGAGGGGTGGGTGTTGGATACACCAATGAGTAAGGTAATGCAAGAACTCAAAGATAATGGCCACATTACAGAAGCATGGCACAAAACAGTAGACGGCGTCACCGAGACACTCTCCCTTGATTTGAATGTCAAAAACCAACAGGTAAAGGCCACAGCCGGTGTCAAGCAGGATGTTACAAACGGTTCCGCCTCCACTGACATAACGTTGGAAACAGTCGAAAACTCGGGTTGGCGAGATCCCCGCCTGCCCGCACCCGCGTATGCTGTGGCAAACGAAGCGGCAGTTCAGGAGTGGTACCAACTACTAAGGAACCAATTCCCTCAAATCAATCCCGACTTCATTCTTGGTGTCATAGTACTTGTGCGCATGGGCGCCATTGCCGCGATGGATATCGGCATCATCTTCGAGATTTATTACCACATCAAAGTTCCCGCATTCCCCCTTTACGCGTTGGAATGGTAACAATGAGCAGACTAAGAAACCGTATCATCGGGCTGCTGGCCGCACTCGCCCTGACCACCACGACACTCGGAGCCTGCGGCGGCACCCAACCCGTCACCCCGCAGTCCTCGCACGCCAACACCAACCAGCCGCAACAGCACAAGGATGGAAACAAGACCACCGACGTCGTCATGGACCCCACATTCGTCCAACACTTCATGACCTACAAAAACGCGACCACGGCGGAGCAAGTGGCATCAGGCATGCAGAACCGCGTCCCCGATGACTTCCTGAAAGTAAAAGGACGCGATGACGGAGCCGTCATCATCACCGTCACCGAACAACAACGCCAAAAAGAAATCAAGAGCGAAAAGGACGACATCGCCCGTAGCCGCAAGACCTTCCTCACCGGATGCACCACCGGAACACCCTGCGGATACCGACTCAACCTCGCCAAGAACGGGAAAAGCTTGTCAGTCTGGCTCGACAAACACCTGACCGTCGAAGCATACACCGCCTCCCTCATCGAGATCCCGCTCGACGAGGGTTACCTTTACTACTTCACCGGTGGCACCGGCCCCTGGGACATGCAAATCACTATACACAACTGCCACAGCGGACAAATGGTCAACCAACACATGGCGACCCAAGGCCTCGACGCCACCACCGACAACTTCGGCGACTAAATACCTAAAACGGCCCAAAGGCAGAAAGACAGTACGATGCACAAACGACGGAACCGTATCATCGGACTGCTGACAGCACTCGCCCTGACCACCACCACACTCAGCACCTGCGGCAGCGGACAACCCAACACCACCACCAAATACCCGCTGTAAAAACAACTATCACCCAAACGAATGAAAGGCAAACGATGAGCGGCACCATAGCCAAGAAAGAATCAGCGCGCAAGACTACCACAACCCTCAATGGGACAGTAACCATCGAACTGCCAGACGAATATGAGCCAATCACTGCAGAGACATCTGCTCCCACTGAGACAGAGGCGGCAACAGACACAAAGACCACCACGGAAACACCCGTCAGCAGCACCGCTCTTGGCGATATAGCACAGCAACTTGCCACCTTCGTCGGCGCCGAGTTCTTCCATTACCGCGATGAGGCGTATGTCAGCATCACATCGAGTGACAAACCTTGGCCGGACGATATCAGACCGAGCCTCACCGCCATGGCCCGCTCGTTTATGACACTTCTGCCCCAAGCACAGATAAGCGGCTTCTCCACCAAGCACTACGACAATTTCGACAAGAACGGTAAATACCACACAGCGGATATCGGCATGATACGCTGCACGTTCTCGTCGGCAGAGCGGGATTGCTACGATGTCATGGTGCTGTTGCCCTCGCAAGGCCACGAAGCCACGCTCAATATGATCTGTACTTCCGAACATTTACTGGCACGGGCCATGGAATTCAATGCCATAGCCAATTCCATCGAGTTAATCGAAAATGAAGAGAATCAGAACGAGCCCAGTGATGATTGACTCCCTTGTTGTTGTCATAACCCGCATGACGCAAGTCGCTTCATCAACCGCTATGGTCAAGGCCCCTCAATACGCTGACAAATTTCCTACAGCCCAAAGCGTATAGATGCTTCCCGGAAAAAGATTCAACATGTATCCGCATCGTACTGATGATGCCTAACCGGATTTGACATCGCCCATTATTATGGCCTCATATCAAGCTCGCGCACTGATAACCTCAACACCTCGCTTACTGACGTAAAGTGGTTACACTTGCCACTCGTTCTTCACTATCCGCCTCATATAAAGCCATTTATTGTTATAGACCGGTTCCAGCGAAATTGACCGATCTACCGTAGAACCAATCCAGCGATACGGGCTTGATCGGTCGGACTCGGGGCAGGACGGACAGACTAACACACAAGCGGATCCGTGCTGCCCCCTATATAACCCGCAGTCGGAACCAATCAGACGCCATACACAGTCTTTGTGGTGCGCCGCGTCGCTTCGGCGACTTTACCTACCGGCAAATCAAGAGTATCCGCAAGCGCTTTCAAGGTATAGGGAATCATATATGGGGCGTTGGTGCGGCCGCGATACGGCATCGGCGTGAGGTAGGGGGCATCGGTTTCGACCATGATGTGGTCGAGGCCCACGACGGCGGCGGACTTGCGGATCTCCTCGTTGCCCTTGAAACTGGAAGCACCGGAAAAGCTCAGGTACCAGCCCTGCTCACGCGCGATTTGGGCGAGCTCAGTGTCGCCGGACCAGCTGTGGAAAACGGTGCGTTCGGGACTGCCGTCTCTGATGAGGGTTTCGATGACCTCTTTGTGGGCATCGCGGTCGTGAATCTGCATCGGCAGATTGAGTTCCTTGGCCAGCGCGATATGGGCGCGGAAAGCGTCACGCTGGATCCCCATCGCCGCCTCGCCGGTGCGAAAAAGATCCATACCGGTCTCGCCGATGGCTACCACGTGCTCGGGGTATGTCACGGCCAAACGGTGAACCTCGGCAAGCGCATCCTCGAAACTCACGTCGTGCCAGGGCTGGTATTTCAACGGCAGACCGTCCGGCCCCGGCACTCCCCGATGGCCATGCAGCACCGCCTCGTTCGGGTGAATCGCAAGACCGGCGTGCACCGTACCGGGATGGTCGAGCGCCATCTGGACCGCGACTTTCAGGTTCGGCAGCTCACAGCCCACGTCGATGACGCCCTCGATGCCGACCGCCCTGGCCTGGGCCAAAATCTCGTCGACGCTGTACACCGGCACCGGCGGCTGGTCGCGCTCGAGCGCCTGCCGGTTCATCTCACGCGCGAACGGCACCACACTCGCCACGTGCGTATGGTCGTCGACCACATGCACCCCGTCCGGCAACGCCTCCGGCGCCGGCGCCCAACTACGATCCCGATGTTTCTTGCCCATGCCGCCCAAGTCTAGTGAAAGCCGTAACAGAGCACGCCAGCAAAAGCCAACGATTCTGTGACTTTCAGACGTTCGTTGCCAGTTGTGCTTTAGGAAAATCAACAAAGAGAAAACACAACGCACAGCATAAAACTCACTGCGATGATGAAATATAGCTCAATGATACCTACCGAGCCAATCGCGAACATCACGACGTTAATGAAACCATGACTGAAAACGAATTGGCGGAGATTTTTACGGGACACCCTCGTACCGAACTCAAGCTGCCAATCAAAGGAGAGGCACCAGCTTCTGCTGCTAGGTTGTCTACTCGATCGCTCCACATAACGAACGCGATGCCTACTCCGATTCTTATCTTACCTGTACATCAATCAGAAGAAAAGATGCACCAGGAAAGGAATCAACCCGTTCAAAGGGCCGAGTATCGCGTGAAAAGCACCGATAAGAGGGCCAACAATAGGTCCGAACATCAAAATCACCTCCTTCCATTAAATCGACAACACGCCGTTTTATATCATAAAAGACTGGACATTAACGAAATATCATCATCTATACGTTTTAACTTCGCTCTCGACGCCTCAGCCCACTCACTTCAGCTTGAGAGCGGCAGTGTAGATGGCCTTACGGTTCGGCAGCGAGCCATCAGGAAGCGGATGTTCCTTAATCACCTCGGCGATGGCGTCCTTGATACGCTCGTCGGTTTTGGCGGAACGCTCGACGGCGAGCGCAGCCAGATCATCGACACTCAGGACCGTCGCCGTCGCTTCGCCCGCCTTCAACGCTTCTTCCTCGCTCGCGCCGCCGATGACCAAGACGATTTCGCCGCGCGGCGGGTCGTCGACCACCGACTGGTGGATTTCGGCGATAGTGCCGCGGCGGATCTGCTCGTAGTCCTTCGTCAACTCGCGGCACAGGGCCATCGGGCGATTCGGGCCGAACATTTCAAGCAAATCATCCATTGTCTCGGCGATGCGGTACAGGGTCTCGTAGAAGACGATCGTGCGCCGCTCACCCAGCAAGGAGCGGAAGCGCTGGATGCGTTCGCCCCGCTTGCGAGGCACGAACCCCTCGTAGCAGAACCGGTCGGTCGGCAGGCCGGAAAGCGCGAGCGCGTCAAGCACCGCTGACGGGCCGGGAGCGCAGGTCACCGGCAGGTCGCGCTCGATGGCGCGGCGCACGATGGCCACGCCCGGGTCGTTGACAGTGGGCATGCCCGCGTCCGAAACCACCAAGACGGTCGCCCCGCGTTCGACCTCGTCCAAGAGACCGTCGGCCTTCGCACGTTCGTTGTGGTCATGGTTGGCCACCACACGCCCGCCGACATGCACGCCGAGCCGGTTCGCCAGATCGTAAAGCCGTCGCGTGTCTTCCGCAGCGACGATATCCGCGCGCTCAATCAGCGCCCGCAGCCTAGCCGAAGCGTCGCCGACATTGCCGATCGGCGTCGCCGCCAGCACCACCGTTCCGCGCGGAATCTCGACCATCACGCCGTTCTGCGCCATGTTCTGCTCGCCGGCCTCGTGTTCCGTCGCGTCGCGGACGACGGTTTCATATTCCTCGGATTCCATATCACTAGTCTGCATACTTCAAGTATCCACCACCGCGATGACGCAGGACGTCGAACCGTCTGGCAAGCTTCCTAAAATCCAAGGTAGACGCCGGCACCGCGTATACATCGTGAGAAGTACCAACATACGCAGGCGATCGGCCACGGAAGAAGGGACATCATGCAATACATCACCAAGACCATCAAGGGCATCGATGGCAGTGAGGCAAGCCTGACCGGCTACATCATCGACAATTCCAAGGAAATCGACCCGGATCGACGCCGTCCGGCGGTGCTCATCTTCCCCGGTGGTGGCTTCAACAAGGTCACCGACCGCGAGGCAGAGCCCATCGCAATGATGGCGCTTGGGGCCGGTGTGCAGGCGTTCGTGCTGCGCTACTCCATCGCACCTTCGCGCTATCCGGTGCAGATGCTTGAGGGCGCCGAAGCCATGAAGCTCATCCGCGACAACGCCGAGGAATGGCACGTCGATCCACAGGCCGTCACCGTCATCGGTTTCTCCTGCGGAGGTCAGCTCGCCGCGTCGATGGCCACCACCACCGGCGATGACGTCATGCGCGCCAACGGCTACGATCCGGACGCGGTGCGCGCCAACGGTCTGGCGCTGGGCTACCCGGTGCTGACTGCCGGCGAATACCGCCACGAAGGCACCATCACCAAGCTGCTTGGAGACAAGAAGAGCGACCAGAAGATGCTCGACGAGATCTCCTGCGAGAAGCACGTCGACGCCAAGACCGCGCCGACCTTCATCTGGCAGACCATCACCGACGCCGTGGTGCCGGTGCAGAACTCGCTGCTCTTCATCAACGCCTGCGTCGAAGCCGGGGTGAGCGTCGAAGCGCATCTCTTCCCGCAAGGTCCGCATAGCCTCGCCTTGGCTACCACCGAGACGGCCGCCGCTGGTAACGCCGCGCAGATCGAGCCGAGCGCCCAGGTCTGGCCGAGCCTTTGGGCCGCGTGGATCAAGCGCAATTTCGCAAAATAAAGTATCGAAATCGAAGGGCTGGTTTGTCCAATGACGCAGAAACCAGCCCTTTGACGGTAAAACCGCAGCATTAAAAACTGACCGCCGTTAAAAGCAGGACATCCGTAGCATTGAAGCCAGAAAACACTCGTTTCACGCTTCAATGCTACTTAACACAAAAACATTTAGGGACAGATTCGCGCAATAATGCCGTTTTCTGAATAACGCTCAATGTGCGGACCACCAAAACGCAGCATTAAAGCCCAAAATCACGGTTCCTGTCGTTCCGCGCTATACGCACCGAGGAATATACCACCTCAAAGCGCAAGTTTCCCTGAAATCCAAGAAAGTCAGTCGCCGGATTCTCATTCGGCACTCGAGCCTGCATACCCGTTTCATACAAGGCATTTTGGCCGATAACCGACATTTGGCCGGTCACTCGATTGTAGAGGTGACCGGCCAAATATTTATAGAAAGAAAGGTATGAAATGGGACTGCGATTGCCTGGCCTTACTCGCTCAGGGCTTCGATCATATAGTTGTTGATCGTGGCCTTGACGCTCTCGAGGTGATCGGAGTGCGTGGAGGCGACGAGCTCGCTCTGCGGCTTGTCGATCGCATAGTCCTCGAGCGTGGCCAGCGTGGCGCTGCCGTCTTCGACGCTCTTGCCGATGCCGGAGTCGAAGGAGCTGTAACGCTGGGAGACGAGATCCTCGATGTACTTGTCCTCATGCATCTTCGCGGCGATCAGCAGGCCCGCAGCGAAGGAATCCATGCCCGCGATGTGGGTACGGAAGAGGTCGATGGCCTCAAAGGAGCTACGACGCGGCTTGGCGTCGAAGTTCAGGCCGCCGTGGGGGCCGATCTGGCCTTCGGCGAGGACCTCCCACATCACTGCGGTGGTCTCGTAGAGGTCGGTCGGGAACTCGTCCATATCCCAGCCGATGAGCTTGTCGCCCTGGTTGGCGTCGAGCGAGCCGAGCTCACCGGCGTCGCGCGCGATGCGGATCTCGTGCTGATAGGTGTGGGTGGCGAGGTTGGCGTGGTTGCCTTCGAGGTTCAGCTTGAAGGTGCCCATCAGGTCGTACTTCTGCAGGAACGAGATGGCGGTGGAGGCATCGAAGTCATACTGCAGGCTGCAGGGCTCCTTGGCCTTCGGCTCGATCAGGAACTGAGCGTTCATGCCGATTTCCTTGGCGTAGTCCACGCACATATGGAAGAACTTGGCCATGTGGTCCTTTTCACGGGCCATGTCGGTGTTCCAGAGGTTTTCGTAGCCTTCACGGCCGCCCCAGAAGACGTAGTTCTCGGCGCCGAGGCGCTTGCCAATCTCGAGGCTGTGCTTGAGCTGAGCACCCGAATAAGCGAAAATGTCGGCGAACGGCGAAGTCGAAGCGCCGTCGACGAAGCGCGGGTTGGTGAAGAGCGATGAGGTGTTCCACAGCAGCTTGATGCCGGTGGCCTTCATGTTCTCTTCGATCTTGTCAACGACACGATCGAGGTTGGCGTTGGTCTCGCGCAGGGTGTCACCTTCCGGTGCCAAGTCACGATCATGGAAAGCGAAGTACTCTACGCCAAGCTTTTCGAAGAGCTCGAAGGCGTAATCGACCTTGGCAAGCGACTGATCCATCGGATCGCTGTACTTGTAATAAGGACGATGGGCGGTGCCGTCGCCGAACGGGTCGACGAGCTGCTGATCGAAGGTGTGCCACCAAGCCACGGCGAAGCGCAGCCAGTCCTTCATCTTCTTGCCGGCGACCACGCGGTCGGCGTCATAGTAATGGAAACCAAGCTCTTCCTTGACTCCCTTGTCGTGTCCGACATACGGAATCTTTTCAACATCCCACAACCCCATAGGTTGCTCCTTTGCACACGTGCCGTCGTTGCAGACGACATTGGTTAATTCGTTTCACTTGTATCGTAAACCGCCCGACCCTATTATGTCAAATCATTTAATTATTGTGTGGGAAAAATTCCGTGCTCGCTCGAAGCTATGTTCAAGGCGTCAAATAGCCTGCGCCGATACCCTCACCAATAACGACCTAATAACGACAAACAAAATCCGCCGCCAGCAACATCAATTGCAGGCGGCGGATTCCGTTTCCCCATAAATATTTAATTTAATTGTTTGCGTTAGCCTTCAAGGCTGCGGGCACGCAACTGCGTCTTTCCGATCGTACCGGAGCCGTCGCTATGTTCAATATTGATAGTGGCGCTCGGCGACGCGCCGGACCCGTTGCCGCCATCGAACGTGAGGACATTGGTCGTTGCCTCATCCGCCGTTCCCTCCTGCCAGCTAACCGCCGAAGGAGCAACGGCAACATTGGGGTCGGCACCCCAGAATGTTATGGAACCTTTGAGAGAAGCATCATCAGAGGAGTTCGACCTGGTAAACGAGACGGAAACCGAACCATCGGAGAACTGTTGGGCTTGATAATTCGCACCGTCACTCTGCCACGTTATTGGCGAGTGATCCGAGGACGGCGCAGGTTGCGCGGCGAGAGCAACGGCCGGGCTGACAAACGCCACGCTAGCAAGTAGCGCCACACAGGCAGACGCCGCGCCCAAAAACTTCTTTTTGCTGTTCATGATGCACTTCCTTCGCCAATGAATCGGAGTCGATAAACCGCTTAGCGACAGATTATACCCTATAAGGCAAGCCCAGCGATACCACCATCAATCACATATATGTCGAGAAATACGCACTGCCGATATCGTCAGAAACCACCAAAGAGCACCAAACATCCCGGAGAAAAGACGCCGCGGAAAGTGTTGGTCACAATTCAGACCGTACGGGACTCTCCTTTGACTTTGAGGGTCACCGGGTCGCCGGAAAGGCGATGGATCGAGACCTCGCCGTGGGTGACGTTGACGATCAGACGTGAGCCGCGGACGGTAAGTCTGTAGGTGAGGCTCTCCCAATCTTTCGGTAGGTGCGGGTCGATCGAAAGCTCTTCGCCGCCGGAATCGCGCAGGCCGCCGAAACCGGCGACCACCGACATCCACACGCCGCCGGCCGAAGCCAGATGGATGCCATCGGACGTGTTGCTGTGCAGGTTGGCCACGTCGGCGTAGAGCGACTCCAGGAAGTACTGCATAGCCAGGTCGCCATAGCCGACCTCGGCGGCAAGAATGCACTGGGAAGCCGCGGAAAGCGAAGAATCCCCAGTGGTCAGCGGATCATAGAAGTCGAAATCTCGGCGTTTGGCATCGAGCCCGAACTTCGAGGACAGCAGATACAACGCCAGCACCGTATCCGTCTGCTTCAGGACGCGTCGGCGGTAGATCACCATCGGGTGATAGTGCAGGAGCAGCGGACGCTCGGTGTCGTGCTCGAAATCCCACGGCTCGCGGCGCATGATGTCATCGTCCTGAAGATGGATGCCGAGCTTCTCGTCGTACGGCAGCTTCATCAGTTCGGCGATCTCACGCCAACGCATCGACTCTCCGGGCTTGACCGAAAGGCGCTGGACCACGGCGTTGAGCTCGTCGCCACTCAGCGATTCCAAAGCCTCCGCGGCCTTGCGCAGGTTGAATTGCGCCATGACGTTGGTGTAATAGTTGTCGTCCACCAAAGCGGTGTATTCGTCTGGGCCGGTGACCGTATTGATATGGAAGGTGCCGTCCCAGCCCATATAGCCCAGGCTCGCCCACATCCTCGCGGTCTCGACCAGGATGTCGATGCCTTCGCTCGCCAGAAAATCGTGGTCGCCGGTCACCGCAACATACTGGCAGACGGCGTAGGCGATGTCCGCGTCGATATGGTATTGGGCGGTTCCGGCCTCGAAGAAGGCCGAAGCCTCCTCGCCGTTGATGCTGCGCCACGGGAAAAGCGCGCCTTCCACGCTCATGATGCGGGCACGCTTGCGGGCCGCCGGCAACATGCGGAAGCGGTAGGACAGGATGTCGCGGGCCAGCGCCGGGTTGGTGTAGATGAGGAAGGGAGCGATGTAGGTTTCGGTGTCCCAGAAATAGTGGCCGGAATAGCCGGTGCCGCTCAGGCCCTTGGCCGATACGCCATTGGGAACGGTGGCCGTTGCCTGCGCGAGTTCGAAAAGCTCCCAATGCAGGGTCTGCTGAAGACGGCCATCACCGCCGTCATCGACTTCGACGTCCGATTCCTGCCAGAACCGGGCCAACCATGCGCGTTGCTGCTCCTGCAGCGCCTCAAAACCTTGCGCGACAGCCCATTGCAAGGTTTGCGCGCAAAGCCTGATAAGTTCTGCGGAATTCTGGGTTTCGATGGTGGCAACCTGTAACCCTTCATCGATTCCGATAGGATTTATCCGATATGTATTATAAGCGGCGTACCGCAGCACCCGCTTCTCACCGCCGTCCGGCACAGCGACGTCGAAGACCGCGGGGACCATCTCGCCGTCAACCTGCTGGCAGAAGCCGACGCCCATCGTCAGCTCGGAATGCAGGCAATGGAAAGCACCGAAGCTCTCGTCGGCCACGCCACGCGAAATCGCGTCGACCTCAAGCTTGCGCAGGCCGCCGTCGGCGATCAAATCGGCCTTGCGCGGGTCGACATCGCGCGACACCACCGGCTGATCGGTGTTCATTTTGCCTTCGACATGAACGTTCAGCGCACATCCGTGAGCTTTGAACGTCAGAGCCGTGGCCATAAGGTCGGCACGGAACAGGCAGACCATGGTGACGATATCGACTTCGAGGCTCGCGCCATTGCCGATGTCGTATATATAGGAACGCGTCGCGGTGCCATCCTTGAAATCGAAGCTCTGCGAAACCTGCTGCGCGCGGCCGAGCTCCTTGCCGTCAACGGAGAACTTGAAATCGACTGTGTCGGGCACACCTTGCACGACCTGACCCACGCGCGCGAAACCGTAGGCCTCCTCGGCGTGGCGGATGGCAAACGTCTCATGGAACCCGCTCAGGAACGTACCCGAGCCAAGATTTCGCGGCGCATTGGCCTCACCGCGCACGCCGATAGTGCCGTTGGAAAGGGAAAACAGCGTCGCGCTTTCGGCACTCGGCTCGCCATATTCCGTGAATTTCCATGGGTCGATGGGATAACGGCGAGCGTCAAGCGGGTCGCCTTGCAAATCCAGTTTCCGGATCTCGTTACTGTCCAACGCTTTCCTCCAATATTTTTAATATCGTGCCGTCTACCGGATGCCTCCGCCGATATTACTCACGGTTGGTAAGCATACTCCATATGGAGTAATGGCGCGGCCTGAAGACAACTTTAAAAATCCATAATTTGCGCCATAAACAAGCCACTGACAAACCCCCAGCGGCCCAAAAATGGCGCAACCCGGCAGCCTCGCCATAGGCAAAGCCATGGGGTCTGCTCAGCGGCTTGCTTATGGCGCAGGCACGCTCGAATTGGCGGCGCGGAGGCCCTGCCAGAAGCGCGGAGGCTGGCCGCCGACCAGAGCATGGTGACTCGGACACGGATTTTGTGCCGACTCCGAAGACCAGCCCCCTCACCAGCTTTTTATCGCCGGCAATCTCACCAAAGTTACCTAGGCTGGCGGAAACGGCGACTGCCAATCGGCGGGAAGGGTGCGTGCGGCTCGCACTGATACCAATAGGCGACGCTGGCCACATCGTCGCTGCGCTCGAAGAGTCCAGTCTCGTCGGCACCTATCTGCTGTATGGTCACGCGCAGGTCATCCTCAAAATAAATCGGATCAGGGATGTGCCAACGGTAAAGGCCGCGCGTCACCGGCGTGGTCTGGTCCCAATAGTCGCTTTCGCGACCGACCAAGCTCTGCGAACGGAACGGGAAACCGACGAACGGGGCGCGCAATACGTCTGCTCGTGCATGCGATGATTTTCATCGAAAGCGGCGAAGCTCCAGGCCCCACCGAAGTAATCCTCGGTGCCGGTGCTGGTAATCGTCGGAAAATCGGTGTCGCCATCGAGATAGAACTTGACCTCGCCCTCGCCCCACCAGCGGCTTTCCAACGCCGTCAACGCCAGGTAGGTGCCAACATAGGTGCCCTGGCCACGCACGTTGTCGAGAATGGTGTAATCCCGCTGTTCCTCGGTGATCCGCTCGCGGCGCCACTGGGCATGGAAGCGCATCGCATCAGCCGGCAGCGCGTCGTATTCGGTGTAATCGATCTGGTAGAAGAACGCCGGAACGTCTTCGTTGTGGTCGCTGCGCAAGACGATCTTCGCGTGTTCGAAAGGCATGGCGAAATAGCAGTTGAAACCGCGGTTGGGCGCGACCACGACGGGCATGGAGTTGACGCGGCAATCCTGCGCATGGCCGCAGCAGAAGAAGTCGCCGATCGGGCAGACAACCGACGGGTTTTCTTCGCCGTCCCAGTAGAACTCGAGGATGAGGTTGCGCAAGACGTTCGGGCCGGTAGGGCTGGTCTTATCGGTCACGGTCATCCAGATATGACGGATCACGCCCGGGCCGTCGACGTCCATCAGGGTCACGGATTCGCCCGCCGGAACAGAACCAAGGCAAGGCGTCCCCTTACGAGAAGGGCCAAGTTTGCTGGCGGTTTGCGCCGCGCCCCCTTGTCACCGGTCGGGTTTTCGGCGTTGATGCAACGCGAGCGCCCGCGCGAGGCCATCGCCAGACCGTCCATTATGCCGAGCCCGTAACCTCCAAGCCCTTGGGCCGCCTCCGTCGTTACATCGTTCATCGATTTCGCCTTTCCTTGATTTATATATCATTATTCTTACTGGCACATATGACACTCGCATGACATCGAATCCGATGCCAAAAACCTCCGGTTGCGCCATATATCAGCCACTCATTCACTTCCAGCGGCCCAAAAATGGCACAAAATTTTAATCCCACCATTTTTAAGCCACTCAACTTCTCTCAGCGGCTCGAATGTGGCGACAACATGCACTTGCGCCATATTCAAGCCGCGAGACCGGCCGAAAGCCGGCTACTTCACCGCGCCGGCGACGATGCCCTGGTTGAGCTTACGCTGGAAGATGATGAAGAAGATGATGGTCGGGATGATGCTCAACAACGACGCGGCGGCCAAAGTGGTCGCATCCATCGTGTGCTGGCCCTGCAGGGTGGCGAGCGCCAGCGGGACGGTCTGCACGTTGTCATCCATCAGGAAGGCCATCGGGATCATGTATTCGTTCCAGGTCCATACGAAGAAGAAGACGAACAGGACGCTGATGGTCGACCATGAAATCGGCAGCACGACCTTCAGCAGCGTCTCCCAGCGGGTGGCGCCGTCCAGCGTGGCCGCCTCAAGGATGGCCTGCGGGAACGTGCCGTATACCGAGGAAAGCAGATAGGTGCCGTACGCGCTTTGGATGATGGTGAAGATGACGACGATCGCCCATTGCGTGTTGTAGAGGCCGATATGCTTGAACATCGTGTAAAGCGGGAACAGCAGCGCTTCCTGCGGCATCATGTTGGCGAGCATGATCGCCAGGATGATCCAACGGTTGCCCTTGACCTTGCCGATGCCCAGCGCGAAGGAGTTGAGCACGGAAAGCACCACGCCTAGCACGGCGACGATCAGCGAGATCAGCAGGGAATTGCCCAGCTTCACCGGGAAGTCGCTCATCTTCCAGAAGCCGACGATACCGCTCATCGTGGGGTGCGCCGGCAGGGAAAGCGGACCGGTGGCGTTGTAGTCGCCGATGGTCTTGAAGGCGTTCATGGTCAGGATGATGATCGGGAAAAGCATGATCACAGCACCCACAATCAGGAGGATCAGCGCCATCCAATCGCCCCACGACCTGATGTGCTTGGCTTTGGGATTGACCTGCGCGGTTTTCACCTCACCACTTTGTTCGGCCACAACGGTTTTTGCATTATTTTTTGTTGCGGCAGCGCTGGCCTGCCTCATCTGCGCGTTACGCACGTTGCGCGCGTTGCGCCGTACGGTTTTGATGGCCCTTGACTTGGCACTGGATTGGGCACCGCCCATAGCGGCAGCCGATATTGTTGCTTCAGACATGTTGCACTCCCCTCAGTCGTCCATGTTCTTCTCGACATGGCCCTGGAAAATCGTGAACACCACGGAGAACACGATGATGACCAAAGTCAGCGAAGTCGAGATAGCGGCGCCGTAGCCGACCTGATGGATTTGGAAGAATTGGTTGTAGGAATAATAGGACGGCACGATCGTTGTGGTGCCGGGGCCGCCTTTGGTCAGCAGATAGACCGGGCCGAAGGTCTTCAGCGCGCCGATGGTGGCGGTGAGGATGACGACCATCAGCTCCGGCATGATCGACGGCAAGGTGACCACACGGAACTTCTGCCACCAGTTCGCGCCGTCAAGTCCTGCGGCTTCGTAAAGCTCGGGGTCCACGCGCTGCAGGCCGGACATGAATATCACAATCGGATAGCCCAGCTGAATCCAGATAAGGATGAACATCAGGCTTGGCAGGGCGAGTTTCGGGTTACCGAGCCAGTTGATGGCGACCGGGTCGCTGGTGAATTTGGCGATGAGCGCGTTGATGGCACCGTCGTCCGGGCGGAAGATCCAGCCCATGATGATCGCGGCCACGGCCACCGGCAGCAGCTGCGGAAGATAGTAGAGCGCGCGGATGAACGAGGCCGTCTTGGAGCCGAATTTCTTCTGGATGACGTCAGTCAGTACCGAGGAAATCAGCAGGCCGAGGATGGTCGGGATGACCACGATGGCCACGATGATCCAGAACGAATTGAGGAACGATTTCCAGAACGTGGCGTCGGCCATCAGCCGGATCCAGTTCTTGGTCCCGACGAACTTCAACGGCCCCACCCCGCGCCAACGCGTGAAGCTCAGGCAGACATTCCACAGGAACGGGACGATGATGATGACCGCCAGCCCGAGCACGCCGGGAATGAGGTAGGGAATGAATTTCGAGGATTTATTGCCGGGAAGGCGCGACATTGCGGGCCTCTTGGCTTTGTCTTTTGCATTACAACCTCCTTGGAAGTAATGAACTACTGAATTGATGACTGCGCCGATTGGGGCAGCTCGGAACAGAACGAAAATGCCGCTCAGTCCTTGAAGCCCATGTCGACCACACCGGTGTCGTAGGACTTGTGAAGCGAGTTGAGCACCTGCTTGGGCGTCTCGGTGCCGTTGACGAGCTCCTGGAATTGCGCGGAGATGTCGTCGGTCAGGTTCGAAGCCGGATAATCCGGGTAGTAGGAAAGGTCGCCCTTTTTGGAATACTGCGAATATTCCTTGATCATCTCCTGGTTCTTCACGTTGGTGATCTTGCCCATATCGGCCGCCAACGGGATGCCGCCGGCATTGCCGATGCCGTCTTGGTTCTCCACGGACAGGACGTTGTTCAGGAGCTTCGCGGCGAGGTCCTTGTGATGCGATTTGGTGGGGATCGTCAGCAGATTGCCTGTGCAGCCCTGCAGCATCTTGGTGCCCGGCAGCGCGGCCGCAGTCCATTCGAAGTTCTTGACCTGGTCGATGAAACGGCTTTGGTTCCACGTTCCGGTCTGGTAGATCGGGTATTGACCGCCTTTGATGAAGGAGTTCGTGGTGTCTTCGGCCTTGAGGCCCGTGGCGCTACGCGAGATATAGCCCTCCTTGACCCAATCGTTGATGGTGTTGGTGGCATAGGTCAGCGGTTCGGCGTTCCAGTTGACATCGTGCTTGTACATCTGCCAGTCGGCAATGAATTTCTTGTCGGCCTTCGTACCCACCAGCGACCACCAGAGCCACATCACTCCGTATTCCTGGGCGTCCGCGGCAATCGGGGTGATGCCGTGCGACTTGAATTCCCTGCACGCCTGCTCGAACTCGGCCATCGTGGTGGGAATCTTGATGCCGTATTTGTCGAACATCGTCTTGTTGTAATAGACACGCTGATATTCGGCGTAGCTGGGCAGACCGACCCACTTGGTGCCGTCCATGATGCCCATGGCATCGTATTTGGCGATCGAGGCGTCGGCCTTGGTGATTTTCTTGTCCCAGCCGTATTTCTTGACGTACGGCTTCAGATCGCTTAGAAGCTCCATCGAGGAAAGCATGCCGGCCGAGCCGTTGCCACGGTTCGATTCCATGATGTCCGGAGCCTGGTTCGAGTCGAGGAACTGGCTGGAGTTCTGCGCAATCTGCGTGAACGACTTGACCTCGAATTTCACCTTGACACCAGTCTGTTTGGTGAACTGGTCGGCCGCCTTCTTCCAAGCCTCGGTCTGGGCTGCGGTCGGCAGGTCATAATACCAGAACGAGATGCTTTGCGGATGCGCGTCGTCCTGGGCATTGCTCGACCCGCAGGCCGAAAGCGCCGTCAACGAGAGCACCGCCGCGAGCGCTGTCGCGACAATCTTCCTTATCTTCATCTTTCCTCCTTGAATGTTTACTTATGAATGGAATCAAGCTACTTATAATCGAAACGTTTCGATTTGCGGGACAATAAAACCGCTCTTTCTATTTTCGTGCAGTTTCCTTGCTTCATTGAAAGGCAGAGTCAAAAGCCGTCAGGCGCACCGGTCCCTCATCGCTGAAAGCCTGGCCACCGGGCCACCGGTCCTTCACTCAACTCAACGCTTGGTGTCAAGTCAATCCATAGGCTCCCCTTCCAGATCACTGCTTTGAAGAGCAGAAGCGATTGGTTTCGAAGCCGAAGTTCCGGCGTTCGCGCGGGCCGAATCCTCCGGCTGGGTCTGGTCCGTCCGCCTGCTGTCAAAAGACGCGGAAACGGAAGTCTCATCGTCGCCAGCACCAACATTTTGCGGTGCAGAAGCGAGCGAACCGCGATCGATGAATTTTGGATCGATCAGCGTTACCTGTCCGGCGATACCCTGATGCTTTTCAATCGATGAAACCAACGAGCCCATGGCGATCGAGCAAAGGTGTTCCGGTTCGAACGGTTCCTCGCTGACCGGTCGGCGCATCGGTTCATCACGCAGAAAAGTGCCGCAGGAAAGCACCGAGATATCCTCGGGAATCTTCAACCCGGCGGACATCAAAGCGGTTACCGTCAGGTTCAAAATATTGACCCCGGCCTGACTGACCAAAGCCGTCGGGCGCGGGCTCTGCACGAGCATATCAGCCACGAATTTTCTGGCGTCGAACGTCGCGTTGTCGACGGCGCCGGATTCGAATACCTCAAGCCCGATTTCGCTTGCACGCGCGAGGAACGCCTCGTGGAATAAAAGCACATAACCGGCACGGCGCTCGTAGTCAATCTCCTGGGCGCGCAGCAACACGACCCGACGATGCCCCAACGCAAAAAGCCGATCGGCGCTACGCCGACCCATCTTGGCAAAATCAATGTCGATGCAGGCGCAATCCCTGTGGTTTTTCGGCAGTCCGATGGCCACGCAGGGCTTGCGATATCGGGCGGCATGCGTCACACGCGCATCACGCTCCTCCACGTCGAGCAGGAGCACCCCGTCGACGAGGTTGCTGTGCGTCACGCGTTCAATATCGTCCACGGCATCGGGACCGGTAAGAAACAGCACATCATAGCCGGCACTTCTGGCCTGCCAAGCGGACTGCATGAAGTAGGCACTGTATTGCATCTGGTTCATACCTTCGTGCATCGGTTCACTGATGGCGATGATGTGGTTCAACCGGCCGCGCATCTTCTGCGCACTGGCATCGGGGATATAGCCGAGCTCGTCGATGGCCTTCAGAACCTTGTCGGTGGTTTTCGAGGATATGGGGCGCTTGCCGGACAGCACGTAGGAAACGGTGGAAACGGACACTCCCGCCGCCTTTGCAACGTCCTTGATGCCGGCCATGCGCTCATCTCCTTCTGCATTCCTTGCACGGCGCTGGCGCAAACGACCACTTAGTCGCTTGGTCGCCAGGTTGCACGCTAACCGCTTCCATTTCGATTAATATTATCGAAACGTTTCGAGACTTTTGTTAGTCTATAGTAAAGTTCATTAGAATGTCAATTTTTTGATTTCTTGAACGTTTCTTACCTTATTATCCAATTCACGATTCGCCGCCAAAAGCCGTCAATTACTATGATGCCCGGTTTCAGTGGCTTGAATATGGCGCAACCCATCAATCCTGCCACATTCAAACCACTGGCTAACCCCCAGCAGCCCAATTATGAAGCAAACGGGTGGCGGAACCCGACAGGGGCGGTGTCCGCTTAAGACCGGTCCGCGCCTTCCCACGTCCGCAAGAACGAAAATAAACTCCACCTCTGAGTTTGTGCAGATTCATGGAAAACTCAGTTAACGCCAAGCCTTACCCATGCCTTGGCTGATAAAGTGACGAAGGTTAAAGAACCTTGGGAGCCCAGGCAGGCAGTCCGACATAGAGATGCACGTCGAAGCCCGCGCCGCTCTTCGAGTTTCTCTACAGCGGATTTACGCAACGCCTCCCATTGCGGTTCAAGCGCGAAGGCGACACCACAGATTTCAGCGACAGACGGGACACCATGGGTTTCATTCACTTCCTCATTGAGCTTCTGAAAGACCCTCGAACCATCATCGCCGGCTGGATCTCAATGGGGGTGGCGCCGACGCTTGGCTTCATCTTCCTTATCGTCTTCATCGAAACCGGCGTGGTCTTCTTCCCGTTTCTTCCAGGCGACTCCCTGCTTTTCGCGGCAGGGTTCTTCGCCGCCCCGGACGCCGTGACCGGCAAATCCGCGCTCCCTTTGATTGCGTTGTTACCTGTGGTCTGGATTGCCCCGATTACAGGCGATCAATGCAATTATTTCATCGGTCGCTTCTTTGGACGCAAGATCATCGAAAGCGGGAAAGTCAAGGTCATGACGCCACAGCGCCTTGCCAAAACCGAAGCCATGATCGACAAGTGGGGCCCGCTCGCGGTCTTCCTTGGCCGTTTCTTCCCGTTCATCCGCACGTTCATGCCGTTCATTTCTGGCCTTTCGGGCATGCGCTGGCACCGCTTCACACCGTTCTCGATGCTTGGCGGGCTGACATGGTCGACATTGTTTACCTTGCTCGGTTACTTCTTCGGCGGCATTCCCATCGTCCAGAACAACTTCGAGCTGGTCATCATCGCCATTCTCGTTATTTCGGTTTTGCCTACGGTCATCGGACTCGCCAAGGCCAAGTTCGGCAAGAAAAAGACAACAGCGAAGCCACAGGCGCTTCCGTCACGCTCGAAGAAGGCGAAACCTCCGAGTGAGCGGCGTCTCGTCGGTAAAATTAGATGTCAAACGTTATTATCATCTTAAAAGCTACCATTTATTGGTTAACAGATAATAAAAAAGATTGCTCGTTAGAAACAGCAAAATCAAGCAAAATGCGTTTCGACATCTTCAAAAACGCCACAAACCGATAGAAGTATGGGTTTGGCCTATACTTATTAAATCGGCCAGTTCATTCGGTTGATCGACTTTTCCAAGTCTTGTATTTGCAATAATGCGATAAATATCTAATTTTATCGAGAAATGTGAGCAAAATCACATTGACAAATCTCAATTTATATTAAAAATGGGCTTTTTTCTGATTCTGGACGTATATCGTTATATATGTAGGTTATTTTTTTGATGGGCATCGAACGTTGATATATGCGCAAAGAAGCCATCGACAGAAGCCTGAAAGTAGTGACATCTTAAGGCCAACTTGAAGGAGTCAAGATGAAGGTAGTGATTTTCTCCACTTGCCTGGTCGATCTGATATTTCCCAATGTCGGGAAAGCGATGGTCGAAGTTCTGGAAAGATTCGGCTGTGAAACTTATATGCCGATGCAGCAGATCTGCTGCGGACAGATTACGTTCAACAGCGGATACGTCAAGGAATCCACAAAGGTGATGCATAACGAAATCGACGCTCTGATGGGCGTTGACGCCGATTACATCGTCGGACCTGCCGGTTCCTGCGTCAATATGCTCAAGGAGCTGCAGTTCCACCTGCCCAAGGGAGACAACGCATACAAGGCCAAGGCCCACGCGATGGCCAACAAGACCTACGAGTTCTCGCAGTTCCTCTATCGCGTGCTCGGCGTGCTCGACGCCGGCGCAGAGCTCAATACCGTGGCGACCTACCACCGCTCCTGCCATATGACCAGGTTGCTTGGTGAGCGCGAGAGCCCTTATATCCTTATGGACCACGTCAAGGGACTTACGGTTCGTGAACTGCCGCATATCGAGAACTGCTGCGGTTTCGGCGGCATGTTCTCCATGAAGATGCCCGAAGTCTCCCAGGAAATGGTCAACGAAAAGGTCGCGGACGTGCAAAGCACCGGCGCCAAGGTACTGATTTCCTGCGACCCTGGCTGCCTGATGAACATCGGCGGACGTTTCAATCGAACGGGCAAGAAAATCACCATCATGCATCTGGCGGAAGTGCTCAACAGCAATGTCGATATGAGCCGTGTGAAGTATGTCGATGCAGCCGAGCGCAAGGCCATCGACGAACAGACTTTGCAGCATTCCAACGCACATGAGGAGGCTCTGGTATGAGCACCACACAAATGGATGACACCATGTTCAAGCGCACCGGAAAATCTACCGGTACGATGCTGCAATATGGCGACAAGAACTTCGTGAACCGCGTCAACCAGAGCAAGGCCGACAAGTTCGCACGCGGCGCCATCACCAGCGCTCAGGACGCACAGTGGATCAAGCGTGAAACCGCTCGCGCCGAGCTCGGTAACTGGGAAGGATGGCGCGACCTGAGCGAGCAGATTCGCCAGCAAGTCATTCGTTACCTCCCCGATTATCTCGAGGAGTTCTCCAACAACGTCGAAAAGCGCGGCGGACATGTCTTCTTCGCGCAGACCGACATCGAGGCCCGCGATTTCATCACCGATCTGGTCAAGAAAAAGAAGGCGCACAACATCGTCAAGCCGAAGTCCATGGTCACCTCCGAGATCGGACTCGACAAAGCGCTGCTGAAGATACCGGGCGTCAAGGTCACTGAAACCGATCTGGCCGAGTTCATCTTGGAGCTCGATGATTGGGACGAACCTTCCCACCTCGTCTTCCCCGCTCTGCACAAGAACCGCGACCAGGTACAGAAGCTCTTCGCCAAGCTCGGCTATACCGGCGACAACGACCCGCAGCATGAGGCGCGCTTCTCCCGCAAGGTGCTGCGCGAACGCTTCCTGGAATCTGATATGTCCATCACCGGCTGCAACTTCGCCGTTGCCGATCAAGGCATGGTCAACATCGTCACCAACGAAGGCAACGCCGACCTCTCCATGGCCATCGCGCCCACGCAGGTCGTCGTCATGGGTATGGAACGCCTCGTACCGACCTTGAAAGAGGCCGAGACGATGGACAACATGCTCGTGCGTTCCGCAGTAGGTACGAAGCTCACCTCTTACTGCAGCTTCGTCTCCCCCAAGCTTCCCGACGAGGCCGATGGCCCCGAGGACTTCTACGTGGTCATCGTCGACAACGGGCGTTCCAACGCGCTCGGCACCGAATTCGAGCCGATTCTGCAGTGCATCCGTTGCGCCTCCTGCCTCAACGTCTGCCCGATCTACCGCAACATCGGCGGCAAGGGCTACGGCTCGGTCTATCCGGGGCCAATCGGCGCTGTGCTTTCCCCGTTGCTGCAGGGCGACTACGACGAGTTCCACGACCTGCCGTACGCCTGCTCCCTCTGCTCGGCCTGCACCGCGACCTGCCCCGTGAAGATTCCGCTGCACGAGCTGATCCTGAAGCATCGTGAAATCATGATGAACGACAAGCATATGGGCGACCTGATCGCCGACACCGTGATGAAGGTCGTCGGCATAGGCACCGGCCATTCCTCGCTCTTCCGCACCGCACTCACCTTCGATCACGTCGCGATGAACACCATCGCCAAGAAGGGCGTCAAGAATCCGGCCACGGGTTCGCGCGTACCGGATACCGCCAAGAACTTGAACGAGAACGGCAAGCATGAGGAATGGATGCCATTCGTCTTCGGTGGATGGACCAAGGTCCGCGATCTGCCGGAACCGCCGGCCCATTCCAAGAACTTCCGCACCTGGTTCAACCAGCGCAAGACCAAGCAGTACAAGGACGCGGGCAATGATGTGGAGTTCAACAAGGAACAAGCCAAGATTCTTGCGCAGAACCCGAACACCCCTGACTTCGGATCATATGACAACAGTGTTTCGGCGCGGAAGGCCGCGAAGAACGGCACTACCGAGCCCGCACCGCTTTCGGATGCGACCGTGCCAGTGGCTCTGGGATCGATTGAGGAAGCCGGCACCGGCAACTATGGGAAGAAGGACTGAGCAATGACCGATCGCGAAGTATTTCTTGATTACCTGGCAGCCAAGAGCGGGCGTCCGCGTCATCAGCTCAAGGACCATCCACTCAAGCCGATCAATGACCTTCCCGAAAGCACGCTTTCCGGCCACGCACAGGATGAGTTGCTTGAAATCGCACGCAAGAACGCGTCCGCGGTTCACGTCGATTTCCAAACGACCGACAAGGCCGGGCTGCCTGTAGCGCTTGACAAGTTCATCGCCGCCAAAGCAAACGGAAAGCTCATACTGCCGACCGATGACGAGAATTATCAGGCATTCGGACTGGAGATCTGGCGCGATAGCCTCTATCCGAAGCCCTCGTTCTGGATACCGGGTGCCGGACGCGAAGTCAACATCGACACCGCGAACCACTCGGAAGCGGCCATCGGTTTCGCCGACATGCTCTGTGCGGAATCGTGCACCATCACGGCTCCGACCACACCTGGCCAAGGTCGTGCCTTCCACTTCCTGCCAGTCCACTATCTGAGCATCATTCGCAAGTCGAGGATCGTGGCACGGAGCCGCCAGGCGATGGATTACTATGAGCCGCGTCTTAAGTCCGGCGAGCTCAAGACCTCCAACATCAACTTCATCTCCGGCACCTCTTCAACCGGTGACATCGAGATGGTTCTGGTCGTTGGCGTTCATGGCCCGCTCGATATGACCTATCTGGTCGTCGAGGACATGTAACCCTTCAAATTATTATGATGCGCCATATCTGAGCCGCTCAACTTTAATCAGCGACTCGGATATGGCGCAATTTTTATGTTCCGTCATAATTAGGCCACTGAGTACTGTTCAGTGGCCTAATTATGAACGAAATTTAAAATAACGTAAGCGCGTCAGTGCTGGCCGTAGACGTTCTGGTAGCGGTCATTCAGCTTATCGATATCTTCCTGCGCAATCGGGATGATGTCGCCGATCTGGCGGGCGGCCCACATGGTGTGCGCCACCTCCTCGGTCATCGCCGCAGCCTTGACAGCGGCCTCGGCATCCTTGCCAATGGTGAATGGACCGTGATTCTGCATCAGAACGGCCGGGGAATGCGGATACTTCTTCAAGGTCTCGACCACACCCTTGCCGATGGCTTCCGAACCGATCAGCTCAAACGGACCGACCGGAACCGGGCCGCCAAACTCGTCACCCATCATCGTCAGGCCGCACGGAATGTTCTGGCCCGTGGCAGCCCAAGCGGTCGCGTAAGTGGAATGCGTATGCACGACGCCGTAGACATCAGGCATATTGCGATAGATATAAGCATGCGACTTGGTGTCGGAGCTCGGAGCGGCCAAGCCGTCGACCGGATCGCCGTTCAGATCGCAGACCACCATCGACTCCGGGGTCAGGCTTTCGTAGCGCATGCCGGAAGGCTTGATCACCATCAGATCGGCAGTGCGCAGACGCTGGGAAACGTTGCCCGCCGTCCACACCACAAGATTCCACTTCAAAAGCTGCTCATGCAAAGTGGCCACAACCTCGCGCACCTGCTTGACTTCGGCACGGACCTCGGGCCCGAAATCGTCCAATGTAGTCATAATGGCTGTTCCTTTCAGTTGCGATCACCGCCGACGCGAACGTGACCTCGCGGCACCGGCAATCAACTATTCCTTTTCGATATTTCTAACATACAGTATCTATGTTACCGCTCACATAAGCGCGACAGGACCCGCGGTCGAAACCCGCCGTAAACAAGCCACTGCGAGCGCATAAGCGGCCCAAAATGTCACTACCCAAAAATTCCGCCATATTTGGGCCGCCGACAACAAGTAAGCGGCTTGAATATGGCGGAACCTGACAACAACCTCATCCGACCTTACAGGCTCTCGAGGTCCTTGCCGCGGGTCTCCTTCGCGAACAGGTAGGTGATCGCGCCGATGACCAGGCAGATACCGAAGAAGCTGAACGCCTTGGTGATCACGGAGATGTCGATGTGCTGAGCGACGAAGCTGCCACCGACGAGCACGCCCATGAGCGCCGGGCCGATGACCTTGGCGATGGCGCCGAGGCCGTAGCCCAGGCCGAGGCCGGTGGAACGCACGTCGTTCGAGAACTGCTCGCCGCCAAAGGCATTGAGGATGCCGAAGGCACCGTCGGCGAAGGTCATGATGATGAGAATCGCGATGTAGAACGCCCAGCCGGAGCTGTGGAAGAACGCGGCGTAGAAGCAACCCAGAGCACCGACCATGCCGAAGATGAACATCGTCCAGCGACGGCCGATGACATCAGCAAGCCAGGCGGAGCCGAAGCGGCCGATGCAGTCGGCTACCGAAACGCCCATGAACAGGTAGGCGACCATCTGCGGAGTGAAGTGGAACGCGTCCTTCAAGAGCGTCTGGCCCCAGGACTGGATGGCGAAGCTGCCCATCATGAAGCAGAAGGAGCCGATGGTGATGATGACCAGCGGACGCATGTGCTTGCTGAAGAGCTCGCCGTAGCCGACTTTCTTCTCGACCTCGACAGCCGGCAGGGTGCCGACTTCGCTGACCGGAAGCTCCATGGCCCAAGCGAGGGCTTCGCGGGCCTTATCGTCCTGCCCCTTGGTCTGATAGAAACGAGGGGATTCAGGCACATAGTGCAGCCAGACGAGCAGCAGCACAGGCAGAGCGCCGATGGCGATGAGGATGCGCCAGTTGTCGCCGACGATGCTCTGGGAGAGGGAGCCGAGCAGCAGGCCAAGCGGGATGAAGACCGAAGCGAGGCCGGAAAGCTGCCGCGGTTCTTGCTCGGGACGAACTCCTGGACGTAAGGGATGGAGGTGATGTTGAGACCGCCGACACCCACGCCCACGCCGACGCGCAGGAAGGCAAGCAGCGCCCAGGCGCGATCGGGCAGGAACACCGAAAGGACGGTGAAAATGACGAAACAGATCACGCACCACTGGAAGGCGCGCTTACGGCCGAACTTGTCGGCCAGACGTCCCCAGAGAATGGAGCCGATGACGGTGCCTAGGCCCGAGCAGGCCAGAATCACGCCGGCTTCGAAGCCCGTAAGCTTCCAGGCGGTGGTCAGCAGCGAGACGACGAAACCGATGAGGAACATGTCGAAGAACTCCGAGACGTTGCCCAGGATCACCAGGGAGATGATGCTCTTCTGATGGCCGGTCAGCGGCTTGGAATCCATCTGTTCATACGCCGTGACCGGTTTGGTCGACGCCGCTGGAGCGTTTGTAGTGGTACTCATATTCTTTTTCCTTGTTTCTTTTTAATATTTTGTAATAATACATGCCGTCGTTTTGAAAGCCCAGACCAGCGGCCTTACGAACCAGCGGGCTTAAAGACGAACGGCTTTAGGAACTAACGGTCCACGGACTAACAGACCAACGGCTACCGGTCGATATCGCTGCCAAGCGGGATGTCCAGCTCGTCGGGACGGATACGGGTCAGGTCGCCCTTGTGGGTGATGGCGAACTTGGACGCGCGCTGGCCCCACTTGACACCTTCGGCGATGTCGCCGGAAAGGTAGCCATGCAGCGTGGCGGCGACGAACGAATCGCCGGCGCCGGGGCGGTCGATGACCGGAACCGGGGTGGTTTTGTATTCGGTGAAGCCTTCGTGGGTGCGCAGGTAGGGGCCGTCCATGTGGTTGGTGGAAACGACGTACTCCGGCTCAAAGCGCCTCATGAGTTCGGCGGTCACCTCTTCGGGCGTGCCGGTGATGCCGAAGACCTTCTCGGCGTCCGCAATCGAGCAGAAGATGACATTGGACTCCTCGGCAATGGGGGTGAGCACCTTGCGCGCCTGTTCGCCACTCCACAGCTTGTGGCGGAAATTGACGTCCAACGCGAGTTTGGCACCGCGCTCGATGGCATGATCGGCGGCATAGCGCACCACTTCGGCGGTGGTGTCGGTAAGCGCGGCGGTAATACCGGTGACGAACATGAGCTTGGTATCGAGCATCGAGTCCCAGTCGTAGTCATCGATGCCGGTGTCACGGAACGAGGTCCAATCGCGGTCATAGATGACGTTCGCAGGCATCGGGCCGGCTCCCGGCTCCATGAAGTAGAGGGCCGTGCGGCCGCCGGGCTTGCGCACCATGGTCTTCATGTCGACGCCGACGGAACGGTATTCGGTCAAAATGTAATCGCCGAGATCGCCTTCCGGCAGCGAGCTGGTCCACAGCGTCTTGCGCCCGAGCTGCGCCAGCAAGCCGGCGACGTTCGCTTCGGAGCACGCCGGGTTCATCGCAACCGAACGTGTGAACATGAGACGTTCCCCGCTATTGACAGTGAAACGAATCTGGCCTTCACCGATGGTGGAAAGATCATAAGTTGCCATATCAGCACTTCCTTGTAACTAGTTGCTTTATGCCACGAAACGCCTGGAGAGCGTTACGCCTCTTTTCCCGCCGAATTTCTGGCAGGCTGATATCACGACGATTCGGACGTTGCCGGATTTTGCGTTTTGCGCAGGGAACGGGAAACCGACACCTTCCGAACCGTCATTTCGGGCTGCAACCGCGTCATGCAAACACAGCCGAGCCGAAAACCGTTGACCTATATCCTTCAGTTGACGCAGACAACGGCGAAGCTGCATCCGACCACAATCACGAATGCAGAACCATGAAGTTATGTATTAGCGCAACAGACCTGCTTTGGCACCGGTATCAGCGCCAGGCGAAAGCCGCCTGTTTCGTTGTTTCCAATCGCGGTGATGAATTTGCGGCATTAAAACAGCAGACCACAGACTCATCACCACAATCAGTTGTATTTAATTATAATTATTCAATTATGTTAATTCGTCCATTGCGATATGCTCTGCAACGTTTTGCTTCGAGCCACACGACGCAGGAAACGGCAAACCGTCAGCGCGAAGCGACCTCAATGCCGGCATCAGCCAGCCAACCGGCGACCTTCTGACGGGCCGCGGAGCTGATCTCGCTGGAATTCGGAGCATCGTCGTTCCACATCTCGAGCATCATCCGGCCGGACCAATCCTGCCGCTTGAGCTCCTTGAACGCGGCGGCGAAATCAGTGACGCCGGTGCCCATCGGGATGCGGCGCGGCTGGCCTGGCAGCACGTCCTTGACATGAATGGCAAGCATCCGACCTTCCCCGGCCTTGAGTTCCGAAGTGGTGTCGAGCTGCTGCTCGGCGAGGTTGCCGATATCGGGGTACATCGTCAACCATTGCGAATGAATCTCATCGCAAATCGCGAGACCCTTGGTGATCGAAGTGACATCGTTGCCATCGACGTTCTCGATACCCAGCATCACACCGGCCTGCGCGGCATACGAGGCCGCTCGGCGCAGGGAATCGACGTAACGGGCACGCTGCCCGGCGTCCGGCTCCTCGTAATAGGCGTAATACCCGGCGACCTGCACCACAGGGATACCGGCCTCATGGCAAAGGTCGATAGCCTTGCGGAAGATATCGTCGGCTTCCTGGCGGACTTTCGGATCGGCGGACCCCGGGCCCACCTTGCGATGGCAGCTCAGGCACATGCCTCCGATCTGCACGCCTTGGCGGTCGGCCGCGGCGCGGAATTCACGGGCCTGAGCCGGCGACCAATCGAGACGGGCCATACGCTCGGGCGATTCATCGACGGAGATGTCCATGAACATGAACCCGCCGTCGCGCACCTGGACGAAGAACGAATCCCAGTCGTCGGTGTGCTTGAGCGCCTTCTCGTAGATGCCAAGCCTGACGGTGCTCATTGCGGCCACACCTCGCTGATGGTGTCTTGCAGGTGCTTCGCGGCGGCCAGCGGATCGTCGGCCTTCACGATGCCACGCCCGGAGATGATGACCCCGACCGGCGCACCCTTGAAGAACGGCAGGTCGTCGGCCTTCACGCCGCCGGTGACGGTGACCATGAAGCCCATGTCATGCAGTTCCTTGATGCGCTGGATGTCGTCGGGACCCCAAGTGAGTTTTCCGGCGACTTCCGCGTCACGCGAGCGGTGCACGATGACCTGTGTGGCACCCAAACGACGCCATTCACGGGCCTGCTCCGGGTCGTACTTCTCACCGAGCTCGATCTGGACTTCGCCGCCGAACTCGTTGGCGACCTTGACGACCTGCTCGACCGTGGTCATCGAAGCGCCGGCCACCACCGAAACCCAGTTGGCTCCGGCTTCGAAGCAGTTGCGGGCGATCAGGGCACCGGCCTCGGCGATACGCACGTCGGCCAGGATCGTCTTGTTCGGATAGAGCGCACGCACCTCGCGTACGGCCTTGAGGCCTTCGGCGATGATGAGGATCGTGCCGCATTCGATGACGTCGATCTGGCTTACCGCCCGGTTCAACGGGCGCAAGGCGCTCGGCATATCGGTGGTGTCGAGAGCGATCTGCAGCTTCGGACGTTGCAATTTCTCTGCCATCGCGCTCAGCCTTCCTTCTTGAAGGTGAAGAACTTGGCGGCGTTCTTGATCAGCAGCTTGTCGACATACTCAGGGTCGAAGCCCTCGTCGATCATGCGCGGGCCGTCGACGGCGGGGTTGTAATCCACGCCGGAGACGGAGCCGTAGGCCTTCTGATAGGAGCGCTTGCCGGAATCGGTGCCAAGCAGGATGCGGTCTTCGAAGCCGTCCTTCTTGAACGCGGCGAGTTCCTTCATACGGTTGGAATCCGGCTGGTACTTGATGCGGTTGGTACCGTCGATCTCGAGATAGACGCCCAGGTCGAGGATCTTCTCAAGGTAATAGATATCGGCGTTGCGCTGGATATGGCCGATGGCAATCTGGTCGGCGGGCACGCCCTGCTTCAGCAAGCACTCCTGGGCCTGCTCAAGGCCGCAGGTGCCGTAAGTGGTGTGCGTGTTGATCGGAGCGCCGGTCTCGATGGCGGCGGCAGCAGCGGCTTCGAGGCACTTGTGCTCGAACGGGGTGATTGCGCCGTAAGCGGTGCCGACCTTGATGACGCCGGCCTTGTATGGCGTGCGGTTGACGAACGGTCCGGTGTAATCGTTCTGGTCGACGCCCTCGCGGATGTCGGCGATCACGAGTTCGGTGATCTGGTCGACGGAATAGCGGTTGACCCAATGCGACTGGGTTTCCAGATAAACGTGCTCACGGTGGAAGCCGGTGGCGCCGATGACCTTCAGGTCCTTGACGTTCTTGGCGACCTCGACGAGCTTGGCGGGGTCACGGCCGCAGTTGATGGGGCACATATCAACGATGGTGCCGCCGTACTTGCTCCACTTCTTCGAGGCCTGCGCGAAGCGGGTGGCCTCTTCTTCGGCCTTCTCGACGGAATCGAGCTGATGATCGCCATCGATGTAGACCTCGCCGGCGCCGACGCGGATGAGATGGTCGTGGGCGTCGACCACACCGAGGGTGTTCGGATCGACATCGCCCAGAATCGTACGTGCAAACGACATTGTTAACTCCTTGTTTGATTCGCCAACTGTTGATTTGTGGATTGCCGACTGTCTGCCGCCGAATATTCACGGCCGGCTGCCGGTCACTCGCAATTCCTTTTACGCAACGGGCTGGTCCGGATTGCAGACTTTCAAAGCGACAAATCGAGGCCACGGAACTTTTGCAATCTCGTCCACTGCGTTTCGGTTTTTACGATATGCGATTACCGACGGAATAACCCGCCCACCCATGAACATATGTTCATCAAGAAGTACTACAAAAATTTCTCAATATATTAAAAATCTCACGAAAATCAATATAAAACTTATTAAAATATGATAAGATGAACATATGTTCAGCGACGAATCATTGGCAACCAGCTCATCGCGGCAGCATATTGAACTCGTGCTGCGCGTGGCGCGGTCCTATTATCTGGAAGACAAGACGCAGGCCCAAATCGCCCGCGACATCGGCTACTCCCGCCCCACCGTCTCGCGGCTGCTCAAGGAATCAAGGGACTCGGGGATGGTCCATATCTCCATCGGCCATGAATTGGAACGCATTCGTGAGCTTGAGCAGAAGCTGGAACACAAATTCGGGCTCAAACATGTGCGTGTGGCAACGGTGAACGACGGCGAAAGCTCGGGGCAGGTCGTACCGAGATATGCGGCGGCGCTATTCTGCGAACTTTGCAAGCCTGATTCGCTGGTCACCGTCTCCAACGGGCGGGCCGTGGCGGCGACGGTGCATGAAATGCCGATTTGCGAATGGCCAAAATCTAACGTCGCGCAGATGATCGGCGCTCTGAGCCCCGACAACCCGATGATCGACTCCCCCGACATCTGCCGCATGCTCGCCAGCAGGCTCGGAGGCACTTTCACCGCCCTGCCCGTGCCGATGATTCTTTCAAACGCGAAAATCGCCAACAGCATGCGCAAGGAGCCGCAAATCGCCACGGTTCTGGCACTCGGGGGCGGGGCCGATATCGCCATCGTGGGCGTCGGCGCCGCCACCGAAGAGCGGCTGGGCCACATTTTCGACGAATACGTGGACCCCGCCACCGCCAGAACCCTGCACCAGCGCGGTGTCGTGGGGCACATCTGCGGCCATCTCATCGACGCAGAAGGCAATCTCGTCCATTCCGACCTTTACGAGCGAACGATTTCCATCGATTTCGGCCGGCTCAAAAAAATACCAATGGTCATAGGGGTGGCCTGGGGAGCAGCGAAGGTCAATGCCATCCATGCCTGTCTGGTCGGGCATCTCATCGACGCCCTTGTCACCGACCAAAAAACCGCCGAGGCCTTGCTGGCCTGATAAAACGGGGATCAGGCCTGCCTATCCCGTTCACCGTTTGCGCCATAAACAAGCCACCGACACCGGCCCAGCGGCCCATTCATGACGCAAAAACATAAAACCCGCCATATTCAAGCCGCCAACATGCCAATCCGTGGCCGGCACCGCTTCCCAACCCGCCGAATTGTACTTGGGGCAGGGTTGTACTAGAATATGTAACGTTGTCTTGAGTGATAAGCTTGAAGACATGGGGCTGTAGCTCAGTTGGTAGAGCGCTTCGTTCGCATCGAAGAGGTCGTGGTTTCGATTACCATCAGCTCCACAAGCATGGTTTCCGGGATTTTCTGGAAACCTTTTTTGTTACTTCATGCTCTTCAGCCGCTGCTCGACAAAGCGGTTGAGGGCTTCAGCGGTGAGAGCGTCGTAGCTGTTGATCGAGGCGAATTGCGGGCCGGCGGAGGTGTCCGTCTTGATGAAACCGGTCTGGGCGATGGTCGTCGCACCGGAAGCGACCGCCGACTTGATGCCGGTCATCGAATCCTCGATAGCGATGCATCTTGCCATTTCCTGGCGGAAAGCAACCAATCGCGTATCGTCCGCGGATTCCGAAGAACGACGAGAAGCGGAGACATTGCGATTATCTGCGTTGACGAGACTATCGGAATCCGATATACGAGATGAAATGCCGGTATGGCTGGCAGCGCCATCGTCCGTCCGGGCCGCCATGCCGTTTGCCGTCAGAATCCCTTCCGGAACCTTGATGTCTACAATCTTCGCAGCCGCGAGATACGGCGCGGGATTCGGCTTTTTGGGCAGATCGTCCTCGCCACATACATAGCCGACGAACGCGCCCTCAGGAGCCTGACGTACCAGATTCTCGGCCATGCGCCTCGGCGAAGCCGTGACCAGAACCGACGGAATCCCGGCGGCAATCAGCGAGCGCAACACGTCTTCGACACCTGGAATCCAAGGCATATGTTCCGCTTCCTTGCGCGCCACGCCTTCGATCATTAATCGCCCGACTTCGGGAACCGACAACTTTGTACCCTTATCAATCATGAGCTGTGCGACTTGCGGGACGGGCTTGCCCGAGCACGTCCAGCCAATCTCCTCGCTCCAATAGCCGCCATGCTCGCCGGCGATATCCATCTCAACCTGATGCCAGTAGGGCTCGGAATCAATCAACGTACCGTCCATATCCCAGAGCACGGCCTTCAGCATCCAATCAGAACCCGTTCCATCATTTTCACGTTGCAAGGCCAAAGGTGACTCCATCTCGTCTTATCCGTTTTCACTTGACACAAAATCTATATTCCATCATGCCATGACCACCGGTTTTAACAGATAAATCGGCGTAGAACAAGGTCAGTCGAAATAATGGCCCCAGACGACCAACGAACGTGGATCGACGAACGGATCGGCATACGAACCGTCGGCGGATTTTGCGGCATGGCGAGGCTTGTGGGCAGACTGCCCCTGCGAAGTATCGGCTCCAGCGGCGTCACCACCCTCCGTTTGCGCACTCGATGCATACGAGCCGGCGGCATCGCTGGCATAGTATGGCCGTCCCGGAAGCTCACGGGTACGGGTCTGCACCTCATGCCGCCAGCGACGGGCCTGACGCGAACGCTGAATCTCGGTGATATCGCCGTCGGAATCGGCCGCGAAAATGCTGGAACCGCGTGGACGCTCGAGACGCTTCACCTCGCGCCGCAACTGGCGGTTCTCTTCCTGCAATTCGAGGATCCGCGAGATGCCGGCAAGGTTGATGCCGTCTTCCTGGCTCATCTGCTGGGCCACAGCGAGCTTGTGTACGTCACGCAGGGAATAACGGCGGGCGCCGCCTTCCGTGCGTTGCGGGACGATGAGCCCCTGGCGGTCATACTGACGTAGGGTCTGCGGATGGATGTCAGCCAGCTGCGCGGCACGGCCCACGCTGAAAACAGGTAGGTCGATATCGAAACCGACGTCATCGGCGCCGTCCAGATCGGCACGTTGCTCGACCAACGCAACGGCGCACAATCCATACAGAGCCTGCACCTCACGGGAAATCCGAGCCATCGCATTCACCTCCGCTCGTCCTTGTCTACCACTTCATTCATCGCATATGGCATTGACCGCAATATCCATCAATACCATACATACTGTCTAGCCAACCCAGAAACGCTTAATTGGCCCATCCGTACCTATTTCGGAATTACGAATGGACCAATCAAGCCACGCGAATCACTCGCGTTCTTTGGCCACCTCGTCGACGAACTCGCCGGAATTCTTGTCGAATTCCTTGGCATCGTGCTTCTGCACCATGCTGGGCCTCGACGGCACGCGAATCTCCACGCGTCCGACCAAGTCGCCATCATGGCCAGGAACACCCTTGCCGCCGACACGCACCTCGGCGCCGCTCGACGTACCGGCCGGCACGCGGAACGTCACTTCATTGCCGTCGAAGTCTAGCGCCTTGACGCGGGCACCTGCCACGGCCTCGCCGATGGTGACCGGCAGCGGCATCACGATGTCGTTGCCATCGAGGCTGAACTTCGTATCGTTCTTCACGCTGATCTGCAGGTACATATCGCCTGCCGACCCGCCATTGGAACCGAGCTTGCCCTTGCCGGGAAGCCGAATCTTCTGCCCGTCCTTCACACCTGCCGGAATGTGGGTCTTGAACTTGCGCCCGCCCGCCTTCAGGGAGACGGTCGCGCCTTTCACGGCCTGACGGAAGGTCAGCGTGATCTTCGAGTTACGGTCCTCGCCACGCACCGGACGCTGCGGTTCGCGGTAGGTGCTCGATCCGCCGCCGTAAGGCGAGCCCGCACCGGCATACCCGCCGGCACCCTGACCGGCAGCGTTACCGAACATCGAGAAGATATCGTTGAGGTTGGTCGGACCGCCACCGGAGGTCGAGAAACGCACCCCACCGGGTCCGCCGGCACCGCCACCGAACATCGAGAAGATATCGGAGAAGTCGGAGGCGCCGCCACCGAATCCGCCTTGTCCGCTCCCGCCGGCGAATCGTGCACCGCCGCCCGCGAATTGGCGAATCGCGTCGTACTTGCGCCGCTGATCGGCGTTGTTGAGCACGTCGTAGGCCTCGGAGATGTCCTTGAACTTCTCCTCGGCCTCCTTGGTCTTGTTGAGATCAGGGTGGTACTTGCGCGCCAGCTTGCGGTACGCCTTGGTGATCTCCTCGCTCGTCGCGTCTTTGGAGACGCCGAGCATCTTATAAAAATCTTTATCTAGCCATTCATTCTCAGCCATATCACTGCCCTCCTTTTCGGGCTCTTAGCCGCTTACATCACCTGCAACGACCTTGCAAACGACAAGTGCGACCCTCCGGCCACGCGGGGAATCGCACTCTACGTATCACGTCATTGCAGATAGCCGCTAGGCCTTCGGGGAAGCCACCACCACACGGGCGGCTCGGATCACGCGGTCGCCGATGCGATAGCCCGCCTCTACGACGGTGTCCACAATCTCTTCGGTCGCGTTGGCGTCCGGTTTGTGAAGAATCGCCTCGTGCTTGGTCGGGTCGAAGGTTTCGCCCTTCTTGCCGAACTTCTCCACGCCGAACTTCTCGAACGTCTTGTCGATCTTGTTGGCCACGGCGGTAAACGAATCGTCCATCTCGCTGTGCTCACGGATGCGGTCGATATCGTCGAGAGCGGGGAGCAACGCGGTCAGCACGTCGATGATGCCGTGCTGGCGGAAGATCTCCTGCTCTTTCTTGGAGCGGTTGCGGAAATTGACGAATTCGGCACGCTCACGTTGGAGCGCATCGAGATAATCCGCGGCTTCCTTCTTCGCCTGCCCGAGCGGGGTCAGCGTGTTCTCGCTGTCCTTGCCACTTTTGCCATTGGCAGCATCGGCTGCATTATCGGCCTTGTCTGCATCTTCCGCTGCGTTGTCTCCGTTAGTGTGAGCACTACCGGAAGTACCATCTGCAGCAGCAGGCTGACCATTGTCGGCCTGATTCGCAGCCGCTTGCGTGGAATCGCTATTCACGTTCGTATTGTCGTTGTTGGCAGCTGAGGCGGCAGCACCCTGTGGGCTCTGCTTCGCTTCGTCGTCGGCCTTATTATTCGACTGTTCGGAGCTCATTGTTTCACCCGCCTTTTCGCCGGTTGTGCCGGCATTGTTCTGTTCAGGTTCGCCCGGACCAGCACCATCTGCCGGACCGCCGAATCCCGCAGCCGACGCATCGAACCCAGCCATGGAGTTGAGCCATGCGTCATCGGGATCCGGCAGATCCTTCAGATAATCGTCCTTATCGAACCCGGACACGATTACTTGTTGTCCTTCTTGTCGTCATTGTCGTCAACGACCTCGGCGTCCACCACGTCGTCGTCATCAGACGAGGACGAAGCAGAGTCAGCCGCGCCGGCCGCGCCTGCAGCAGCACCGGCACCCGCGGCGCCAGCGGCACCCTCGGCACCCTGCTGCGCATAGAGCGCCTGACCGATCTTCTGCGAGGAAGTGGTCAGCTTCTGCTGAGCGGACTTGATCTTGTCGATATCGTCGCCCTTCAGAGCTTCCTTGAGCGCGTTGACATCGTCAGTGACTTCCTTGACCACATCATCGGAGAGCTTGGCCTTGTTGTCGTTGACCATCTTCTCCATCGAGTAGGCGAAGGACTCGGCGGTGTTGCGGGTCTCGGCGTCTTCCTTACGCTTCTTGTCATCGGCCTCGTGGGCTTCGGCTTCCTTGACCATGCGGTCGATCTCGTCCTTCGGCAGAGCGGATCCGCCGGTGATGGTCATGGACTGTTCCTTGCCGGTGCCCTTGTCCTTGGCGGAGACATGCACGATGCCGTTGGCGTCGATGTCGAAGGTGACCTCGATCTGCGGGACGCCACGAGGAGCCGGAGCGATGCCGGTCAGCTCGAAGGTGCCCAGCGGCTTGTTGTCACGGGCGAACTCGCGCTCACCCTGATAGACCTGAATCAGCACGGAGGGCTGGTTGTCCTCAGCGGTCGAGAAGACCTCGCTGCGCTTGGTCGGGATGGCGGTGTTGCGGTCGATGAGCTTGGTCATGATGCCGCCCTTGGTCTCGATACCCAGCGAAAGCGGGGTGACGTCGATCAGCAGGACGTCCTTGCGGTCGCCCTTGATGACGCCGGACTGCACCGCAGCGCCGACCGCCACGACCTCATCCGGGTTGACGGACTGGCTTGCGGCCTTGCCACCGGTGAGCTCCTTGACGAGTTCCTTGACGGCAGGCATGCGGGTAGAGCCGCCGACGAGGACCACGTGGTCGATGTCGGAAACCGAGATGTTCGCATCGTGCAGCACGTTGTTGAACGGCGTGCGGCAACGGCCGAGCAAGTCGGAAGTCATTTCCTCGAAGTGTGCGCGGGTCAGCGTCTCGTCCAGGTGGACAGGCGTGCCGTCAGGGGTCATGGCCAGGTACTGCATCGAAATCGAGGTCTCGGTGGAGCTGGAGAGCTCCTTCTTGGCCTGCTCAGCGGCTTCCTTCAGGCGCTGCAGCGCGATCTTGTCCTTGGACAGGTCGACGCCGTACTTGTTCTTGACTTCGCCGACGAGCCAATCGATGATCTTCTGATCCCAATCGTCGCCGCCGAGCTTGTTGTCGCCGTTCGTGGCCTGCACCTGAATGGTGGCGAAGCCGTCGTCGTCCTTGCCGATCTCCAGCAGGGACACATCGAAGGTGCCGCCGCCGAGGTCGAAGACCAGGATGCGCTCGTCTTCCTTGCCCTTTTCAAGGCCGTAAGCCAAAGCCGCAGCCGTCGGCTCGTTGATGATACGCAGCACGTTCAGGCCCGCAATCTTGCCCGCGTCCTTGGTGGCCTGACGCTGTGCGTCGTTGAAGTATGCAGGGCAGGTGATGACCGCATCGGTCACCGGCTCGCCCAAATAAGCCTCGGCATCGCGCTTGAGCTTCATCAGCACCTGCGCGGAAATCTCCTGCGGGGTCCACTTCTTGCCGTCGATGTCCACCGACCAGTCGGTGCCCATGTGGCGCTTGACCGAGCTGATGGTGCGGTCAACGTTGGTCACGGCCTGACGCTTGGCGACCTCGCCGACGAGGATCTCGCCGGACTTGCTGAACGCGACCACCGACGGGGTGGTGCGGGCGCCCTCGGCGTTCACGATGACCGTGGGCTCGCCGCCTTCGAGCGTTGCGATGCAAGAGTTTGTGGTACCAAGATCAATACCTACTGCACGTCCCATATTCGTTTCTCCTTATATTCGTACGTTTCACATCTGTTCGCTCGGGTCCGGCCCCGCAACGCGACGTTCGTTTCGTCGCTCGCGGCCCGCATCCAGGTTCGCACCTGTTACATGTTCCAAAACCTGAGCCTACTACACTCAACTTTTAATCGCAAATTATATTCCCAAAATACAGAAAAAACTTGAGTCTTTTTGGCTCAAGTTTTTGAAAAAGATAGTTCAACAGCATGAAAACGTTGATATTCCAACAGTCTTCAGATTCCATCAACGGAAAAATATATCTAAAACTTTATTGTTTAAATCAACCAGACCACAGCAAAACAGCAAAATCCACACCGCTGAACACCGACCCACGCCGAAAACTCGGAAGAAATCTGCGTACGAGGCGCCATCAACGGGTCCGCTCAAGCTCCGCAACAACCCGGTTGAGAGCAGCGGTAAGCGTCTTCATGTCATCGCCGACAGGTTCGGTAAACACACTATGGATAAATGCAACGTGACTCCGAACGGCCTCTTGGCATACCTCACGCCCTTTATCGGTAATCCGGGCAAGGATGGCACGCTGATTGCCTTCGGCATGACCACGCTTCACAAGCCCAGCCTTCTCCAGCTGGCCTATCTGATAAGTCATGCCGTTGCGTGAATGATTGAGACGCGCAGCGAGATCATACATACGCAGGCCGCCCTTTGATTGAGTAAGCGCATATAGAATCTCAAGCTGGATGGCAGTGAGCCCACCATCGGTTGCGGCTTGGCGCTCGGACGCCTGACCGAGAAGCTTGGCGCAGCGCATGAGGGCAACGTAGCCATCAGTTTCTTCCGGAGTAGGGCGCACAGTAGTCATGGCAGCCATTCTACCCCTTCCTTGAATTCCAATTAGAATTCATGGTATAGTAGTTGAGTTCGAATAAGAACTCAACCAGGAGGATACGGGATGAAGGCCATTATCTATACGAAGTCAGGCGCTTTGGATGGGCTGAAGATTCAAGATGTGCCAACCCCAACACCCAACGACGACCAAGCGCTGATCAGAGTCAAGGCATGCGCGCTGAACGTCCTCGAATTTACCCATTTTGCGAATATGGACAAGAAACCAAGCCTATTCAGCAAACTTACCGACAAAATGACCGGAGCCCTGGGCCATCCTCTAGGAGGAGAAGTCGCAGGCATCGTCGAACGGGTAGGCGGAAACGTGACGGGACTTAAGAAGGGTGACGCCGTGTTCGGCGTCACGCCGGGAGCAACACCATCAGGTGGCCTCGCGGAATACGCCGTGCTCGACAAGAACAACGTAGCACTCAAACCGGCAAACCTGTCATTTGCTCAAGCCGCTTCCGCCACGCTCATGTTCGAAACGGCTTTAGGCGCACTGCGCAAGGCAAAAGTAAAAAGCGGCGACCAGGTCTTGATCTATGGTGCCTCCGGCGGAGTCGGACAGTATGCGGCTCAAATCGCCAAAGCCATGGGCGCGGAAGTCACAGGGGTATGCAGCACCAGAAACGTCGAACTGGCCAAGGAGATGGGCTGCACACAAGTCATCGATTACAAAACACAGGACTTCAGGAAAATCAACACTCGTTTCGACGTCATCATCGCCGTCAACGGCTCAGCGGACGTCAAGGACCTGCTGGGAATGCTCAAATCCGACGGAACGCTCATCCCCATCGGCCAGCACTATACCAAGGCCTTGCTGCGAGCGCCGTTCAACAAACACATCGCCACCTACTCGCAGCCAATGGCCCCGCAAAAGGATTATCTGAAAGTGGCCACCAAACTCGCCGACACAGGCAAACTGGCACCTCATGTTGACCACGTCTGGCCGGCCTCCGAAGCCAAACAAGCATTCGAATACGCACTCACCCAACATCCACAAGGCAAGATTGTCATCGCTACTGACTTTTCCGAATGACGATTCGGACTACTGGCCAAAGTTATCCCCACGAACCCTATGAAATCGTAAAGATGACTACGCCCTCAAGCTATCTCATTCGGCTTCTTGCCAAGTCAGAAGGGTTTGAAATCTATCGCGGTTCCTAAGCATGTAACTTATACTAGCAAGTGCAAGGCCCCGTGAAAGTCACTCATGCGAAACATCATGAAACTCCGGGGTCAATTCATTTAAAAGTATAGGATTTCTCCAAAAACAAACAGCAGTAATGTTATTTTTAGAGACTCGGAAATCAAAATTCGTTTGAATCTAGCGAATACCACTAAGACATCGCAACATATACCATCTGATCCTCGAATTTTACAATTTCCATCAATCCTACTGATCAATTTACATAAGTTCTATTGATCAATCTGCATAACTTTTTCTGTTACCTATAACAAAACAGACGAGCTATCTCCAGACGATATCGTTCAAAATCAGGACGGCCGCATAGAGAACAACGATGACGACCGAGATGACCTTAGGAAGGATGTCATTTCGATGAGTACGGTCGATTTTTTGACCCGTCGAATACCGCACAAGCTCACGGAATGTCTTGACATCGACGTTTTTCTCCAATTTTCCGAGACGCGTCGAAGCACCAATCCCCAACGCCGCAATCAAACACCCCAAATCACTAAGCCATCCTACCGGGCTTTCGCCATTGGCATGTGGCACGATCGCGAAAATACAATACGAAACCACCGATATAGCAATCAAGACCCAAGAGACCGCAAACCAAAGAAGCATTTGCTCCCGATTGTGTTTGATTTCCTCACTCATGGTTTCTACGTCTCCTTTGACCAGTTCGTCCAGTGTGATGCCGAAAAGATTGCCAAGGAGCAGGAGATTCTGCACATCGGGATAGGTATGGCCGGTCTCCCAGTTCGAGACCGTCTGACGCGAGACGAAGATCCGGCCGGCCAGATCGTCCTGCGACAGGCCCATCGCCTCACGATGCTCTCGAATCTGCCCGCCCAGCTTCATCTCGACCGCCATCGTTGTGCCTTTCCTTCTTACCACCCTGCAACCGTTCCGCTGCCATGCGCTCAATCAAGAGTACTTCAAATCGTCCTTGCTTCCGCAATTGCGAATGAATACTCTTGCTCAAACCGCAAGAATCATTCCGACGATTTCAACGTAACCCGCCACGCCCGGACACTCCAAGCCAGAACACGAAAAAGCCCTGTCAAAAGTCTTTGACATGGCGGAATTCCAACGATTTTAGGTTCGTATTTTACGCTTCCACCTTGTCGCGTTTGGCGGCACGGGCGACCCAGACGGAGGCAAGGAGGCCGATGGCGAGCAGGACGATGGCGGCCACCAGCGTCCATTGACCGGCGCGGGTGAAGGCGGAGGTCATCGCGTCGACCACCTGCGGGCCAAGGGCGCCAAGCTTGCCATGGCTGCCCTGTGCGCGGATGCCGACGATGGCCGAACCGGCCGAAGCGTCGAGCGACTTGGTGAGGCCGGAAACCAACTGTGAAGGCAACCCGCGTACGCCGGAAAGCGCGGACGGCGCGATATTCGTGACCATCACGGAAAGCACCAAGCCGGCGAGCGCCGCACCGATGCCGGTGCCGAGCTGGCGGATGGTCGATTGCGTCGCGGACCCTTCTCCGGACTGGGCAACGGGCACTTCGGAAAGCACAAGACTGGTGAGCTGAGCGGCGGCGAAACCGAGACCAAGGCCGTAGAGCACGAACGGCACCAGCATCCACGCGACCGGCAGATTTGGCCGCATCATCGCCATCAGGATGACCACGCTCAGGATTTCGACGATCAGGCCGAGCTGTACGGTGTGTGGTGCGCCGATTTTTGCGGTGACCGGACGCGCGAGACCACCGGAGACGATGGCGCCGAGGCCCATGACGGCCAAGAGGGCACCCGTGGGGATCATATCGAGGCCGCGCACATTAATAAGGTAGAGCGGCAACACGAACATGATCACGAATTCGCCGGCCTGGATCGCGCCCGCAGCGATGTTGCCCATCGCGAAGGTCGGGATCTTAAAGAGCGACAAATCGAGCATCACCGGCAATGCACGGCGAGCACGGCTTGTCTCGGTGAAAACGAAGAGCGCGAAGAAAACGATGCCGAGCACGATGCAGATCGGAATAACCGAAACCGGCCATTCGTGACGCCATTCGAAGCCACCGATGCCGAAGTCGCCCTTAGGTCGCCACCAGCCGTAGGTCTGGCCTTCGATGAGGCCGAAAAGCAGGAACGCGGAACCTAGCGCGGAAAGCACGACGCCCAGCGGGTCGAAGCCGTCGGGTTTGGCGGCAGACTTGGAGGAATCGGACGCAGCCAGTTTCTGCGCGGCGGCGCCCATCGCGGAGGCCCCGGCCTTACCGCCGGTCTGCGGCACGAAGAAGATGGCGGAAATGAAGACGATGACGCCCAGCGGCACATTGACCAGGAAAATCCAGCGCCAACCGATGGTCTGGGTAAAGAGACCACCGAGGAACGGGCCGATGGCCGCAGCCGCACTCATCACCGAACCCCACACGCCAAACGCGATGGCGCGGTTCTTGCCACGGAACGAGGCCGAAACGATGGAAAGCGTCGAGGGCATCACCAATGCCCCACCAACGGCCTGCACCGCACGGGCGCTCAGCAGGAGCGTTGCCCCGTTGGACGAGGCGGCCAGAACCGAACCGGCGACGAAGATGACCACGCCGACCTGCAGGGTCAGCTTGCGGCCTTTGAGGTCGCCGAGCTTGCCGAACGGCAGCAACAGGGCAGCCAAGATGACGTTGTACAGCGAGGTGACCCACTGCGCGTCGGTCAGATTCAGGCCGATCTCGCGGATCATCACCGGTATGGAAACGTTGACGATGGAGCCGTCGAGCACGATCATCGCCAGCGCGAGCGCCAGCACCCACAGGGCGTTCCACGGCGGTTTGACGGCGGTGGCCTTCTCTTTGTCGACCTGAGCAGCTCGGCTTTCTTGTCGTTGAGTCATAAGTAGTCTTTCCTAATGACGGCGATATGCATCGAATCTTTATAAGACAAACCGTCAACGAATGCGTGTTTTGCGACTCTATGTCGCAAACCTTGAGCGACTATACGCCTTAACCATACGTCACGCAAATTCGCAGCCTCGTTTTAGCCGGAAGCCCAGAAACCAAGGAGCAACGCAGTGCGGACAAGGTGCCTCGATAATATGGGATATAACGATGCCGCCAGCAGCAACGCTACAGAAAACGAGAGGACGATATGCCACGCATCAATGAGGCCAATCTTGAGGAACATCGCCGTCACACCATGAACGCGCTGCTCGATTCGGCGGAAACAATCATGCGCGAGCAGGGCGGCGAAGCCCTCACACCAGCCAACGTCAGCCGCGGGGCCGGCATCGCCCGCAACTCGATCTATCGATACGTCAAAGACATGAAGGACCTGCGCCGTCAGCTCATGGCAAGGCATATGCCGCAGTGGGTCGCGGCGCTGGAAAAGGGCCTGGGCGGCGTCACCGATCCCGCGGAAATCATCGTGCAGTGGGTGAAGATCAATCTCGAGCAGTCGATACTGCAGGGGCACGATTGGATGACGCAGATACCGTTGAGCGACGCCGAGACCTATCGCGACGACAAAGATCTTTGGCCAAAGCCCGGCAACGACAACGACGATGACCACGAAACAGAAGACCGGTCCGCAGCAAATTGCGCTCAATCAGCGGGAAATGACGAGAACGTAACAGGCAACGTTTCGCGGTGCCCGATAGACATATCATCGGCCGCCTTGCGCGAGGGCGACGCACAAGCCCCCACCGACCAACCGCTCGAACCGACACAACCGAGCCTGCACGAACGCATAAACGCCCCCATCGTCAGAGCTTGGGGCCAATTGAGCCCGGCCAGCCCGCAAGTCGGCATCGCGACGACCGAAGGCCTAGTTTCCAGCGGTATGAAATTGCTCAGCGGCAAAAAACAGACCGAAGAACTGCAAGCAGCCGAAATCGACGACATCGAACGCGCCATCCGCGCCATCGTCAAGGAACTGCGCGAAGACCGGTAGGCTCACGAATACTCGCAGTCGACCAGACATTTTCGCAACCCCAGGTAGCGGTATACCGTTTCTTAGAAAACCGAAATCGCCATATCAAAACGTTCGCGCTACCACAGCAGATTCCTGCACACCGAATCAAACAGCTCGCCTTGCACTTGTAGCGATCTTAAAGTCATTATAAAAAGATAATTATCATTCTTTATAGTAGTATGGAATCATTTCAACATGGAGATGAGCCAATGCCGTATTCCGATACCATTCGCGGCAAAATCGCGAGCCTCGACCACAGGGCGTCCGACATCAATGTCGAACGGGAAAGAATGCAACGCAGACTCGCAGGCCTGCAGCAGCTTCATGCCCACGTAACCGATCAATCCAAAGCATTCGAAAACCAACATGCCAGCAGGCAACTCGCGTTGCAGAACCTCGGGCAATCGATGCTGGAAAACCGATCCGTGGAACGCTATCTGGACATGATGAACGCCCAGATGATGAACAACGCAAATCATGCGAACGCCGTGGACGCCTTCCAGCAATCATTGCATCGACTCGAAATCCAGATAGAAGAGGCCGAAGCTCAGATAAGAGACTTCGGCAACGCCCTGAACAACATTGCCGAAGAACGCCAATACCAACAGCAACAACTCAATAGAGCCGTCGCCGAAGAACAATGGCAACAACAACAGGAGCGCCTCCATGAGGAAGCGCGGAGAAGAGGGGAATGGTAATGAACAGCGACCCGAATTTGATCATCAGCGATGATTACACCAACGAAGTCGGCAACACATGCCGGGACCGAGGGGGCAACCTTGACGATGCCATGAACAGTTATCTGTCGTTACTCGACCAGGTCGCCTCCGAGGCAATCCCGTCCGGAGCGCAACACGACGCTTTGGTTGCCTTTACGAACGTCGCGAGACAACTTTACGGCGGGAAAACCGGCACGCTTAAAGAGACATCAAAAACATTGCAAACCACTTGCGAGGATTTCATCGCGGAAGTGGACGCCGACGACCAATTCCGGTCTTTGAATGGGGCATGATATGACAGAAATAAAGGTCAATAAAGAGAAACTGGACAGCCTTATCAAGCAAATAAGGGACCTCAGCACCGACAAATCCGGCGCAGGTAAGGCGATAGGAACCACAGATATGCGGGGCGCGCAAGGCGCTTCGATGACCGCTTTGCGTCAGACCGAAGAAGAATACTCGGCGCTCGCGGTATCGATGCAAACGTTGTTCAACAACACTGCGGACTTTCTGGAACAAGCCGGCACGCTGATGGAATTCAACGACATGCTATCCGGCCGGCAATTCAACGCTTAGCCTCCCGACAAGGCAACGAACGAAAGAGCAACGATGCAAGAACTCAGAGATTTCACGGATCATACCAAGCAGCAGTTTCTCCAATGGGCCAAGGAAGCGGAACCGAAAAACGACTGGGAACGATTCTGGGACCCAATCAAAAACGGATACCTCGCCAACGAACTCTCACAACAAGAAGTGGCCGCGGCACAGGCGGGCACTGAACTCGCAGCAGGCTACGAACGCGACATCATTGACATGAACAATATGTCCGTCCAGCAAATCAATCAGATCTGGCAGAAGGTGAACGATGCCGCCAACCAAGCGTTGTCGAAATTCGTTGCCACTCGGGGCGACCTTGAAGGGTTTCAGCAGCAACTCGACGCGCTGGCGAACACCATGTCCAATGGCACGGGAAGCGGAACGCTCGACATCGACTACATCAATGGCGGGCTCAGCGCGAGCATCGCCTCCTATAAGAAGCTCGATGCAATCTACAAGGACATCGAAGGCAAAGGGCTGACTGAGGCCGAGGCATCACAATCGCCCGACGTGACGGCCGGAGTGCTTAAGTCCATGGGCAACAACATCCTCCAACTGGAGCCTGAACTCGCAGCAAACGAAACATTCGAAATGGGGCTCGGGCCTGGACTCGTGATGACCCTGTCGATATCGACTGAAAGCGAATACCGCGCGGCCTTAAAATCACCGTTCCAAATTCCGTCATCAACGGCCAGAGAGACGAGCTAAAGGGCCTCATCTCCTTTGACCCAGAAGGACTGGTTGTCAGTGCCGACGGACAGCCGGTCAATAACCCACAGCTAAAGAACCAGGGATACGGAGATTGGAAACTCAACCCAACCGTTTTCAATAGCGACGGAAGCTTTACACAAAGTGCTACTAGACAGCACGGCGAAAAGTCACAGACGTATTCACGTATTTTTGACCCAATTGGAGGGTCTTTCGAGATGTCTGCCGGAGTCACCCAACCTGTGGAAGGAGGCTCTGTTTCTACCGATCTAGGGCTTAAAGCCACAAAAGATTCTCATTGGCATCTTTTCCGTAAGCCCGACCCGGTCAAAGGCCCAGTAAGAGTTCCTGTACCAAGCCTACCTCATTGGGATTGGGAGCCTGCACGCGAGCCGGTACCAGGGCGTTCGCCAGTACCGCTACTCCCATTCCCAATCCCTCCCTTCGTCCCCGCACTCTGAAAGAACCTCCGAATGGAAAAATCTCAGTCACGACAGAAAACCGGCTTGCAGACAACAACCGCACTGCTGCTCGTCACCCTCACCATGCTCTTCGCCACCGCATGCGGTTCAGCACCCCCGGCCAGCACACCGACACCTTCTCCAAGACCGGGACCCAAAACCGAACAAGTTGTTTACCCAGCACAATTCCTATACACCTTTGGCTTTGAGAAAAATCTTAACGGATCGCGCAAAGCAGCTAAAAAATTCAAAGAGACAGGCGATTTCACGGATGTCTACGTGAAGAAAAACGGCGACGTCATTATCGTAGTCACGGAACAGCAACGGCAAGAACGGATACAAAAAAACGACAAATGGATTGAAACTGGAGAAGAAAATTTCCAGCAAGTCAGTTCCAATTATCGATATGAAATCAATTCCGACGGGACCGCCATGACCATATGGACAGACAGAAACCTCACTCCTACTGGTGGGGACATTCTCACCGTCACGCCCATAGAATACGGCTACAACTACTACTTGAAAGGCAACACCGGCATCTGGGATATGACAATCACAGTCCGCAACTGCCACACCGATCAGCTCATCCACCAATACCAATTCTCACAAGGCTGGGGTTTCAATGCTGACCAACTCGGCGACTAATCTAAGGACAAATATGCAACACGGAAACCGCACACGCCAAGAAGCGAGACCAGCCGCTTCCCGGCAGCGCAAGAAACAGCAGACCAGCCTACAGACAACCGCCACACTGCTGCTCGCCGTGCTCTCCATGCTCCTCGTCACTGCATGCGGATCCGCACCCACGGCCCACACGAAGCAAACCGACAAGTCACAGCCCAAGACCGAAAAAATCGTATACCCCGCCCAATTCGTACGTACCTTCGGGTACCACGATGACATAAAAACACCTGCCGCCGTGGCAAAAGCATGGAAGACACCGGCCAGAAGTACGTGACCAAAGCATACGCCGATAACAACGGCGACGTCGTCGCGCTCGTCACCGAGCGGCAACGGCAAGCCAACATCCAAGCCAACAACGAATGGATCGCACAAGGAGAAAAGGACTTCCGGAAAGGCAGCCCAGACTACCGCTACCAAATCAACCAGGACGGCACCACCATGACCGTATGGACCGACAGGCGTCTAACCCCCAACCCCAGTATCGGCATCTTCACCACAGTGCCCGGCTACAGCGGCTACAACTACTACCTGAAAGGCCACACCGGCCCATGGGACATGGACATCACCATACGCAACAGCCACACCAGCCAACAAGTCGGGCACTTCAAAGCCACACAGGGCTTCACCCTCAACCCCTCCACCTTCGGCGACTGAGCGCGATAAAGACGTTATGGAACAAACAGATACTTTGAATAAGGAGCAGAGATGAAGGAAGAAAACATTTTCGACGGGGCGGTAACGCTTACGATTCCGGATAGCTACAAACGCTGGGACGAGAACACACAGCAATCTGATGACACCACAGAAAACGCGGCGCAGCAGACCAGTGCTGCCAATGATCCGTACAGCACCCAATTCATCCAAAGCCTCGCGCCCAACGGCTTGTTCAAAGCGCATGCCGACACATACGTCACCGGAATGAAAAGTGAAAATCCTTGGCAACCCGACAAGCTCAGCGATCGTCTTAACGACTATTACCAAACCGCCGTGCGTAGCCTGCCGATGGTGCGCAACGCTGAAATCGGAACACACCCCGCCCCATGCGGCGAGAAAACGCAGGAAATCGGCATGCTCCAATACACGTTTGCGACCCCGACATGCGACTGGTTCGCCTGTACGATTCTCCTACCGGTCGCCTCCAATGAAGCCATGCTCACCATGCTGTGCACGCTCGACCATGCCGTCTTAGGAGCTATGGAATTCATGTCCATCGCCGACTCCATCACGCTCAACCAGCTTTCGCCGGCACAGGAATAATTCTTGTTCCGATTCTCGTAATTGATAATCCGGAATCTGGAAAATCGCGTATTTATCCACAGACATATCCACGTTTTTCCACATCAATTCACTTGTCTATTTTCTTTTGCCGGCTTGTATTGTGAAATAGCCCACATCGTATGTAATACACAATGTTACGCCTCTTTGCGCCACCCGTTGCGGCGTCTACCTTTACGGACCTTAAGCACTATATCTAGTGGTTCTTCTAACGACACGCTACTAGAAGTTGGGGTTCAGTTTGGAACCACATCCATGTAGTCTGAACATTTGAAAGCTTACAAGACATCGATTTGGAGGTTACGATGACCGTTACCGTTTTCAGCAAACCACGCTGCCCGCAGTGCGAAGCGACCAAGCGTCAGCTCACCCGAGCCAACATCGCGTTCGAGACCGTGAACCTGGCTGAAAATCCCTCCACCCTCGAGCAGCTCACCCAGGCCGGCTTCCGCCAGGCCCCAGTCGTCATCACGCCCGACGCCTCATGGAGCGGCTACCGTCCGGATCTCATCAAACAGCTCGCGGCCGGCACCATCAAGGCATCCTCCGACGCCGGCACCCAGCAGACCGTTCTCGCCTGACCTGATGATGAATCAGACCAGTCCAACCAACGACATCAATATCGAGAGAGAAGGCGACGATGGCGGACGCGAATACCGATGACGCCACCACGGCTACACAGCCGTATGACGACGAGTGCGTGACGCCGAGCGTCCCTGAAGCCAAGGCCGAGGGCGAGCACATCGGCGCAGTGGTCTATTTCTCGTCGGTGTCCAACAACACCGCACGCTTCATCGAAAGCTGCGGTTTCCCGGACGTTGGCATCAACGTCTACCGCATCCCACTGCGCCCGAAAGAGACACCGCTTCAGGTCCGTGAACCCTACGTGCTCATCGTGCCGACCTACGGCGGCGGCAACATCGCCAAGGCGCTGCTCCCCCAAATCCGCAAATTCCTGAACGGCCACAAGAACCGCAGCTTCATCCGCGGCGTCATCAGCTCCGGCAACAGGAACTTCGCCACCGCCTACTGCGCGGCCGGCGATGTGATCTCCAAGAAGTGCCATGTACCGTTCATGTATAATTTCGAACTCTTGGGCACCCAGGACGACCAGCGCCAAGTGCGCGAAGGCGTGAGGGATTTCTTCCTGAATCAGAAGAACTAGAGTTACAAAAGTCGGCGATACGAAATTTTTATAGCGAAATTCCGCCATTGATAATTTGTATCTTTCACTTTTGTAACCGTCAGATTTTCCATTCATCATTATCAGACGCGGCCCAGCCGCCGACAACCAACCGAAAGGACACCCACATATGGGACTCAACGATTCCGCGCTGAGCATGGACAACACCGTCGAAGACACCGGTTTCGACCCGGAGCACGACTACCATTCGCTCAATGCCATGCTCAATCTCTACGATGAGGACGGCAAGATCCAGTTCGACAAGGACAAGGAGGCCGAGCGCGCCTACGTCAACGGCCACGTCGCGCAGAACACCATGAAATTCGGCTCCACTGCCGAACGCATCAAGTACCTCGAAGACAACCTCTACTACGAGAAGGCCGTCTTCGACCAGTACACCCCTGAGTTCCTCGACTCCTTCTATAAGCACGTCGAGGACTTCGGCTTCGAGTTCGAGACCTTCCTGGGCGCCTTCAAGTTCTACCGCTCCTACGCGCTGAAGACCTTCGACGGCAAGCAGTACCTCGAGGACTTCCCGCAGCGCTGCGCCGCCGTGTCGCTCGAGCTGGCCGCCGGAGACGAAAAGCTCGCCATGAAGTACGTCGATGAGATCCTCTCCGGCCGCTTCCAGCCCGCCACCCCGACCTTCCTCAACTTGGGCAAGGCCCAGCGCGGCGAGCCCGTCTCCTGCTTCCTCGTGCGCATCGAGGACAACATGGAGTCCATCTCCCGCGGCATCAACTCCGCCCTGCAGCTTTCCAAGCGCGGCGGCGGCGTGGCTCTGCTACTGACGAACCTGCGTGAGCAGGGCGCTCCGATCAAGCACATCGAGCATCAGTCCAGCGGCGTCGTGCCGGTCATGAAACTTCTGGAGGACTCCTTCTCCTACGCCAACCAGCTGGGCGCACGCCAGGGCGCCGGTGCGGTGTACTTGAACGCCCACCATCCCGACATCCTGCGCTTCCTCGACACCAAGCGCGAGAACGCCGACGAGAAGACCCGTATCAAGTCGCTCTCCCTGGGCGTCGTGATCCCCGACATCACCTTCGAGCTGGCCAAGCGCAAGGAGAAGATGGCCCTCTTCTCCCCCTACGACGTCGAGCGCGTCTACGGCAAGCCGTTCGCCGACATTTCGGTTACTGAAAAGTACGACGAGATGCTCAACGACGACCGCATCCACAAGACCTACATCGACGCCCGTGAGTTCTTCATGACCTTGGGCGAAGTGCAGTTCGAGTCTGGCTACCCCTACATCCTCTTCGAGGACACCGTCAACCGCGCCAACCCGATCGATGGCCGCGTCACGATGTCGAACCTGTGCTCCGAGATCCTGCAGGTGCAGGAACCGTCGACCTACAACGACGACCTGAGCTACGACCACGTCGGCAAGGACATCTCCTGCAACCTGGGTTCGCTCAACATCGCTAAGGCGATGGACGGCGGCCTGGCCGACCCGGTCGAGACCGCGATCCGCGCGCTGACTTCTGTCTCCGAGCAGACCCACATCGACTCCGTGCCGTCCATCAAGCGCGGCAACGAAGAGGGCCACTCCATCGGCCTGGGCCAGATGAACCTGCACGGCTTCCTCGCACGCGAGCACATGTTCTATGGCTCGGAAGAAGCGCTGGACTTCACCGACATGTACTTCATGACCGTGGCCTACCACGCCTACAAGGCCTCGCACAAGCTGGCCGTCGAGCGCGGCCACGCCTTTGCGACCTTCGAGACGTCCGATTACGCCAAGCCGGCCGGAGCGGGCAACTACTTCGACAAGTACACCGACGGCCGCCGCTCGCTGGAGCCCAAGACCCAGATCGTCAAGGACCTCTTCGAGCGCTTCGGCATCGCCATCCCCACCGTCGCCGATTGGCAGACGCTGCGCGACGAGATCCTGAAGGACGGCATCTACAACGAGTACCTGCAGGCCGTGCCGCCGACGGGTTCGATCTCCTACATCAACCACTCCACCTCCTCGATCCACCCAATCGCTTCGAAGATCGAGATCCGCAAGGAAGGCAAGGTCGGCCGCGTCTACTACCCGGCGCCGTACATGACCAACGACAACCTCGAGTACTTCGAGGATGCCTACGAAATCGGCTGGAAGAAGATCGTCGACACCTACGCCGAGGCCACCCAGCACGTCGACCAGGGCCTTTCGCTGACCCTGTTCTTCCCCGCCGGCGTGACCACCCGCGAGCTCAACAAGGCGCAGATCTACGCCTGGCGCAAGGGCATCAAGACCCTCTACTACATCCGCATCCGCCAGCAGGCGCTTGAGGGCACCGAAGTCGAGGGCTGCGTGAGCTGCATGCTCTAAATCCAGCGCTCAAGCCTCGAGCTGAAAAACACAAGTGCCCGCCAAATATCCGTTGATATTGGCGGGCACTTGCATAGATGCCTCTTACGAAATTGAGCAGCCGTGCGATACTGATAGATAATCACATACTTTATAAAGGAACTTTCATGACTTTTACCGCGATGGACTGGAATCTTGGCGGAGCGGACGCCGATGCGGACCGCGACACATTCAACACCATGACCGCGAATCTCTGGACACCCGAGCAGGTCTCACTTGCCGACGACGCAGAGGATATACACGGGTTGAAAGACGCCGAGCAAATTGCACTGAGCCGCGTCTTCGCAGGGCTCTCCGCCATTGAATCACTGCAGGCCGGCAGCGCGACCCGCTCCTTGAGTAGCGGCGCTGAACGGGATTGCACCGGGACAAGGCAGGCCGTTTTGACCGCCATCGCCTTCGCCGAGTCGATGCATACGAAGGCTTATTCTGCGCTTATCGCCGTGCTTGATAACGCCAGCGACAACACCGACAGCACAAACGCCTCCAACAACGCACCTGTAAACTCGACAGATTCTGCTGCCCATACCGGGCGTGCCAACGATTCCACACAATCCCCATTCGCTTGGGTACAACAGAACGAATCAATGCAGGAAAAACTGCGGCTACTCAATGACGTGTATGCGACTGCGCCCAATAGCACAGACAACGCCGCCGATCTGTCCATAAATCCGGCCGTTGACTCGACCCAGAGCAAAGACACGTCCGCTGATTCGTCAAGCATTACCTCGCCCACGGAAATCGCCACGCCAAATGTCTCAGCTTCTGATTCCGCTGACGCTCATGCTTGCAATAGCAGCCGAGATTCCAGCCCTGCCGCCGACCTCGGTGCACTCAAACGGCTCGCGGCGGCGGTGCTGGCAGAGGCTCTGCTGGCGGAATCCGGTTTCTATCTGCCGATGTGGCTTTCCAGCCGCGGGTCGATGACGAAATCTGCCGACATCATCCGCCTGATCAACCGCGACATCGTAGCGTCCGGTTCCTATCTTGGCGCCGTTTATCAGCAAAAACTGGAGATCTTTGACGACATTACCCGCGAATCCATGCGCCAGTATGTCTACGACCTGGCCAACAACCTGTATTTCGCCGAGGAGGACTACAGCTACGAGCTGCCCTACGGTGACCTCGGCCTCGAGGACGATATCGAAAAATTCCTGAGCTATAACGCCAACAAAGCCCTCTCCTATCTGGGATATCCGGCATTATTCCCCGCTGAGATCAGCCAGCCGAACCCGGCCGTCACCGACGAATTGAACGATATGGAATCGCTGGCATCCGCGCTTAAACCCGCCAGCCTGTTCGGCGGCAGCGGCATCAGTTTCGGGTCAACCGCTTCCGCGAGCGCCACCACCAGAACGCCATCTTCCTCGACCGCAACTTCAACGGGCGCCACCTCCGCGAACAAAGCCGAGGAAACCAGCGACGATGACTGGGACTTCTGATGCCGACCCATCGCGTCCTTCGACTGAAGGTTGCACCAAAACAAGCCACTGACCAACCTCCTGGATTACCCTTCAGCGGCCCAAATATGGCGGGAACCAAACAGTTGCAGAAGATTTGGACCCTAAGTCCACCTCAGCGACTCGAAAATGGCTGAACCGGGAAATTGCGCCATTTTTACCCCACCTATGGGTCGTCAGTGGCTTGTTTATGGCTGTATTGGAGGGATCATCCGCGGCCGGACCACTTCGGGTTGATGCTCATGGTCTGGAAACGCTGCTGCATCACCGAATTGCCAAAATGCTCGCCAAAGAATTGGGCAACCGGCGAGGTTTGCGGCAGCCCGGCGATACGGCCATACCAGCAATCCAGCGCCATCAGGGTGACGACGATATCGATAAGCATGAATACCAGCGCAATCGCCGTCAAGGTGTAACGCCACTTCCACGGGATGAGATTGATGAACTTCAGAATCCTCGGCAACAACTCCCGCAACCAAAGCAGGCCTGCCAGCCCCCAAAAGACCATGTATTTGCCGCTGGTCCGCCCGCCGAAAAGCGGCAGCCAGGCGTTCGAATAATCCCAAGCGACGATGCCGAACGCGACCTGCAAGAACCAGCTGACAAACGCTTCAAACAAGCCACCGATAATCGCGCTGAAAAAGAAAATCAGGACGGCGTTGGCATGCCAAAGCCGATTCAGACACATGGTCAGCACCACGGCGCCGAACCCGTATATCGGCGAGAACGGCCCCCAAATCAACCCTGCGCGGTCCTGCCAAACGTTGAAGAAAATCAGATGGTAGATTTCCTCGGCGATAAGCCCGCCGACGCAACCGACGACAAAAAGCCAGAACACGTTGAAAACATTGAGTTTGACATACCCTTTGCCGCTTGGATCGCGACCGAGCATACCGGCGCCTTTGGCCTCGATATACTCGTCGCGCTCGTCCATTCGCTTCAATTTGCGCTGAACGGCACGCTCGCCGATCAACGCGGGGTCAAGGGCGATCGCGAGCGCCACCAAAATCGCAATCTGGACCACGGAAAGCCCCACGCCAATACCGAGCCCTTGCAACGCCAGCGAGAGCATGCCCTGGGCCACCGTCACGCCCATCAGCACGTAAGCCCATTGCGCCGCGTGCTTGCGCAGGCCTCTCAGCAACATGACACCGAACACAATCAGAACGACGGCGTCGACAAGCGAGACGACAGTCCGCGTACAGGTGAGCAGGAACGTGAGATCAAGCGGATCGGCGTGAAGCCGGCCGGTAAAGAATGCATGGGCGCCATAGAAAATCGCATAACCGACGTACGGCACGCTGACGAGTCCGACCAGCAGAACCAAAACACCGTAGACACGGCCAATCAAAGTGAGATGCTCGGACGCATGGTTGGCGAGGTTGCGGGAAGCGTCACTGACGCCTTCGGCGGCGCGGGCGGCTGAATGCGCCACAGCATCTGCGGCAGAGCTCGCCGCTTTGCCAAGTACGTTTGCCGTTTGCCGAGGATTTAGCCGAGACCGTCACCCTGTCCAGAGCATTCGTCGGAGATTTCGCGGGATTACGCAAAGTTTTGTCGGCATTTCCGGCGCTGTCGGCCTCGCCGACTTTACTCGCCCATCCTGCCTTGCCGGCGTTGCCGATTTTGCCGGCCTTGCGGGTGAGCGGTTCGCTCGAATCTTCGTCACCAGGAGCAGTCCCCATAGTCTTACTCCTCTTCATAGCGTATCTTCTCAGTAATCCTCTCAAGGGTACCTTGCACTGCGGTCGGGTTCAAATTCGATTTGAAAAGAATCAATATGAATTAATCAATATATTCTTATTTGTCCCATAAAACCGATACGTTGGATTTGGGGATATTTCATATATCACACCGAAGATGGCGTGACGTCATCGCGCATAATTAAACATGCAATCTTTCCGATTGCAGACTACGCGAACAAATGAAAATCAGGAAAATCAAAATCCATAATTAGACAAGTATATAGAAACAACTGACTGTCCGACTAACGAATAATCAGGAAATCAAATGAAGACACGAAACGTAATAGCCACTGCGGCCGCTTCCCTGGCCGCTGCCGCCCTTGCCATAGTGCCGCAAACTGCGATGGCCGGCGAGCATCAGCCATCCTCCGAGAACACCAAGCAGACATCAGCTGCTCAAGCTCACTGCGATGCCAGCAAACGCTCGTTCGGCACCGACGCTTACTGGCAGTTGAGTTCGGACTGCTCGCAGCTGCATCTTGGCAGCAGATACGAAGGACGCATCGGCACCTTGCCGAACACCCGCCCATGGTATTCCGTGAGGTACTCGATCAAGCAGGTGACGGTGGATACGCCGCTCAAGGCCCACGCCGACTCCTCCCAGATGTTTTATGACATGCCGTATCTGACCAGCATCGATTTGACGGGATTGGACACCAGCGACGCTACCAGCATGAAGCAAATGTTCTACAAGAACCCATCGCTCGGCAGCATCACTTTTGGCGATAAATTCGACACCAGCAATGTTACCGATATGAGCTATATGTTTGCTTCGGATTCCACACTTAAAAACCTCGACTTGTCAGAGAAATTCGACACGTCCAAAGTCACCAACATGGATCAAATGTTCGGAGGAATGAAAAGCGCGACATCAATCAATCTCGGCTCCTCGTTCACGACGGGCAACGTGTTCACCATGGCTTCCATGTTCCGGGGCGACTCTGCGCTGACACGGCTCGACCTTTCCGGCTTCAACACCAGCAAAATCAGCAGTGACGACCGAATCGACAATATGCTCGAAGGATGCACCAATCTGCGTTTCGTCAATGTCGGGGCCAATGCGGCGTTCAGAGGCGCGGCGAACGCACCTTCCGCCAAATGGAAAAGCCAGGACGGTAATTGGACAGGTGATCCGGCCCTCGGTTTCGGGCAGGATTCGCCGAGCACGACCTGGTACGGCAAGGCCGAGGTTTCCGTGAGCTTCAGCGCCAACGGAGCGCAAGGTAACGCTCCGACGACGATGACACGTGACGCTTGGCCGGGCACGTCAGCCGAATTCGAGATGCCCGGACAAGGCGAAATGATCAATGCGGACCATACCTTGGCGGGATGGGCACACGATCAGGATGCGCAGGAACCCCATTATCTGGCTGGTTCCGTATTCACTGCGAACAATAACGACGATGCCACGATGCACGCGGTGTGGCAGCGTTCGGGAGGCGAAGACGGAACCGAGATTGGCGAGGGAGAAACCGCACCCGGTGAAGGTGAAGTCAGCGGTAGCGAGGGAGAGAACGAGATCGACGAAGTCGAATCCGAAGAAGGCGAAACCGACATCGACGAAGGTGAAGTCGAGCCAGAAGACGAGGAAACCGAGCCAATCGTCGCCGGGCCGACGTTGCCGGGAACGCCCGGCCACTCACCGATGACCACTCCGGGCCGCATCCCATCGCCCGCAGCCTTCACGCAAAAGCCCGCAGAAGCGCCCAAAGCACCCGACCAGCAGCAAACAGGAGGCGCACATCGGCAAAGCGGGCTGGCGCAGACCGGCTCACCCATCCTGCACCTCGCCATCATCGCCGTCACCCTGACGCTCACCGGTCTGGCCATAACCTTGCGCAGGTTCCCGGTCGACCGCCAATCGATCTAGACAAAACCATCCCAATCAACGAAGCACGCGCAACACGGCGGGAATGGAAGCACCGGCTCCATTCTCGCCGCATTCATAACCTCGCAGCAACAACCGTTCCGACCGTGCAATCACACAGCCCGCAAAACCGTCAGATTTATTCGCTTTGAACAGAAGATTCAGGGCATCAAATAGGGTGATACATCGGGGATAATAGTAGATACAAGCAGGGAATCGTCAGATCGAGTCCGACGTCGTTATTCCCTCCCCGATAGGACAAGCCCAAAGGAGCCCATTTATGAGCAATGTGCTGGCCATCGTACGGCGCGACATCGTGCGTCTGTTGCGTGTACCAGCCGCATGGGTAGTCCTGTTCGGGCTCGTGTTCATCCCGCCGCTGTATGCGTGGTTCAATATCGCAGGTTTTTGGAATCCTTACGGCAACACGAACGGCATCGAAGTGATCGTGGTCAACAACGACCGCGGCACCGATTCCAAAGCCATCGGCAAGATGAATATGGGCGCGCAGATCGTGCGCCAGCTCAAAGGCAACCACCAGCTTGGCTGGAAATTCGCCGGCCAGCGTGATGCCATGCAACGCGTTCAATCCGGGGAAAGCTATGCCTCCATCATCATCCCGGATAATTTCAGTGACCGTGTCGCCGGCGTCATCGAGGGACGCGGCGCACGCCCGACACTGGAATATTACGTCAACGAAAAGGCCAACGCACTGGCCAGCCGCATGACGGACACCGGCGCTTCGACGGTCGACAGCCAGGTCAACGAGACGTTCGTTTCCACGGTAAGCAAGGTGGTTTCCGGCATCGTCAACAAAACCGATGCCGACATCAACGCCAAAGCCGACACAGCCACCGCCGATACCCTCGCCGATCTGGACAAAGCCCAGCAATCCGTCGCCCAGATACGCAGCGATATCACCGACCTCACCGCCACGCTCAACGATGTTCCCGGCAAGACCAGGACAGCGCGCACAATACTCGACAAAACGCAAAAAGCCGGAGCACAGACCTCCAGACAGCTCAAGGGCGCCGCCGATGCAATCGACAATACACAGAACACGCTCAACGATTGGCGCAATAACGCCGACAGCACCCTGAACAACAGCTCGAATCTGCTTTCACAAGCCAGCTCGAACGCGAACATCGCCATCAATTCGGTCGCGGCGGGCCTCACAAAAGCCAACGGAGACGTAGGCTCAGCGCTTTCGACGGCCCAGCAGATCAACAACGACACCAATAGCCTCATCGGCCTTTTAGAGGAAGCCGGCATACCCGGCAGCTCCAGTGCCATCGCCGGTCTCCAAGCGCAGAACAAGCGCCTCGGCGATGCCATCAACGTCTTGAACGACCTCAATTCCAGCGAAAATCTCGGCGCGACAACGACCAATACCGTTTCCGCGGCCAACGGCATCGACACTGCCACGCAATCGGCTTTGGGCAACGCCGCGAATGCCAGGAAAACCATCACGACCGGAGCATTGCCCCAGCTGAACAACGGCTTGAACGGCCTTTCGACGGTAGCCGCCACATCCTCGGCCAACCTCGCTTCGCAAGGCTCGCTCATCACGCAATCCTCGCTCGTCTTGAACCAGGTCGACCAGGCCGCAGCCACCGCGGCCAAAGCGCTGGCCGGCACCGACAAAGGATTGGCGAACCTGCAACAGCATCTGTCCACGCTCACCACCGACATCACGGCGCTTTCCAGCTCCTCCACGCTTTCCGGCTCCGGCATTCTGGCAAAATCCGTGGGTGGCGACGGCAAGCTTGACGCTGCAAAAATCGCGGACTTCATGCTCTCACCCACCGTCCTCAACACGAAAGTGGTCTATCCGGTCACCACCTACGGCTCCGGCATGGCACCGCTATTCACGAACCTGACGCTGTGGGTCGGGGCATTCATGCTGGTGGTGCTGATGAAGCTGGAAGTGGACGACGAAGGGCTGGAAGACGAGCCGACGCCCGGGCAGCGTTATTGGGGACGTTGGATTCTTCTCGCGTTGATTGCGACGACACAGGCCATCGTCACCGTGCTAGGCGAGCTCGTCATCGGCGTGCAATGCCACAATGTGCCGATCTTCCTCATCACCTCGATGCTCGCCTCGATGGTCTACGTCAGCATCACCTACGCGCTCTCGACCTCGTTCATGCACGTCGGCAAGGCGCTGTGCGTGGCCTTGGTCATCGTTCAGATTCCAGGTTCGTCGGGCATGTACCCCATCGAGATGATGCCGAAGTTCTTCCGCGACATGTACCCCTACTTCCCGTTCACCTATTCCATCAACGCGTTGCGCGAGACCATCGCGGGCTTTTACCATGCCGACTGGTTCATCAATATGGGTCATCTGATGATTTTCGCCGTCCTGTTCTTTATCCTGGGCCTCGCGGTCAAGCCGCATATGGGCAATCTGCACAGCCTGGTCGACCGTCAGCTCAAGGCCAGCGACATCATCACCAATGAACCCGCGTTGCACAAGACCCACGAATACCGGATTTCACAGGCTCTGAGCATGTTGGCCAACAAAGAGGAATATCGCGCCGGCATCGAGGAAAGAGCCCGCAAATTCGCCTTGCTCTACCCCAAGCTGATGCGCGGGGCATTGGCATGCGGCATTGCCATACCCGCGGCCATGGCCATCACCTTCTCCCTGACCACAGGCACTAAGGTGGTTGCGCTGGCCGCATGGGTCATCTGGTTTTTGGTCACCATCATTTTCCTGGCTGCCGTCGAGTCGATCCGCGACAGCCTCGCCCGTCAGGTCCGCCTGGGCAATCTTGAAGACGATGCGGTACGTTCGTTGCTCTACGTCCGTCAACGGCCGCGCAAGAAGACAAAAGCCAAAACGGGTCATAAGAACACGGAAGGAGGTGACCGGCGATGAGAACAATCTGGAGACTCTTCCGCGGTGATGTTCGACGCATCACCAGCAACATCATCTCGATCATCATCCTGATGGGGCTGGTCGTCATCCCCGCGCTCTTTACATGGTTCAATGTCACCGCGAGCTGGGACCCGTTCGGCAACACGAAGAATCTCAAATTCGCGGTCGCAAGCGTGGATGCCGGCTATTCCAGCGATCTGATGCCCGTGAAAATGAAACTCGGCGACCAGGTCATCGGCCAGTTGCGCGCCAACAGCCAGCTCGATTGGACCTTCACCACTCGCGACAAGGCCATCGAGGGGACCAAAGCGGGCACCTACTACGCGGCGGTCATCATCCCCAAGGATTTCAGCCGCAACATGATGACCTTCTTCTCCTCAAACGCCAAGCACGCCACCCTTGAGTACTACACCAACGAGAAGAAGAACGCCGTCGCGCCGAAGGTCACCGGGCAAGGCGCGGACCAGATCTCCAAAGAGGTCAACGAGATGTTCGCGCGTACCATCACCGGCACCGCACTGAGCGTGGCGAACGGATTGTCGAAGCAGCTCGATTCCTCCAACGCCCGTAATCGTCTGACCACATTCAACGGTAATATCAACGATCTGGCCAGCCAGCTCAATGACTCCGCTACGAGTGTAGACGCCTACGCGGGTCTTATCGACGTCTCGCAGACCCTGCTTTCGAGCTCCTCGGCCCTGCTTGGCAACGCCTCGAACGGTACCGGCGAATCGTTGCGACAGCTCCACAAAGCCGGCGGCAGCATCAACGACGTTTCGAGTGCGCTCACCACCGCGGCTTCCGCGCTGTCGCAAGCGTTGAAGGCCAGTAGCTCAGGCAACGCGACTATCGGCACGAGCATCGGCAACGCCTTCGACAGCGCCGGCAAATCCTCCGCCGACGTTTCGGCGACACTGCGTAAACAGGCGGGTCTCATCGGCGAGCAAGCGGCACAATACCAGAAAATCCGGGATACGTTGGCCGGCTTGCCGACCGTTCCGAACGAAGCGCTTGCCAGCCTTGACGACATTATCGCGCACCAAAAGGCCCTGCAAACCGCTCTGAATACTTCAGCCAGCGATTTGGAGACGAAAACCGGAGACGCAGCGCGGCAACGCGAGCAAATCGTCAGCCTCACCAATCAATCAAAAACCGCCATCGACGGGCTCAACGCCAACTTCTCAGCAACCTTGAAGCCGCAGATTGCCAGCATCACTTCGTCGCTTTCATCCGTTTCCGGTACTCTTGGCACCGGGGCCGCCGACCTCAACAACGCGGTGACGGCGCTCAACGGCACCGCCAATCAGGCCAGCGACAAACTCCAACAGGCACGAACGACACTCAGCAACACCTCAGCAACGCTTTCACACGCCAGCGGCAAACTGGCCACGTTCAGCCAGCAATTGACCGAAGCGCTCAACAGCGGCGACATGGCCAAAGTCAAGAAACTGCTTTCCGGCGATCCCGACAAGCTCGCGGCCACTCTCGCCGCACCCGTCGCGCTGAAACGCAACGCGGTGTTCCCGGTCGAGAATTTCGGCACGTCGCTGACCCCGTTCTATACGTTCATTCCGCTATGGGTCGGCTCGCTCCTAATCGCACTGACCATCAAAACCGACGTTTCACGTGGGTCTCGGCGCAGGCTGGGCGAGATCGGTTCCGGAACCGGCTGGAGCTGGTTGCGCAGACGTCGTCGTCAAAAGAATCCCGGCACGAAAACAAATGCGGCCATTGCAGACAAAGCGGATACGCTCGTTCTCAGCAATCCAATCGATGCCGATAACGAGACCACACAACCCATAGATACCGCCGATACCCATATTGAGACCAAGACCGCCGCAACCTCGGCCTCACCGGATGACGAGTCCATCCCCATCGATGACGCCGGACGCCTGTTCACCGAACCGAAGTCCTACCAGCTCTTCCTCGGACGCTTCGGCATCTTCGCTTTCATTTCCCTACTGCAAAGCACCTTCTCCTGCGCCGGCACGTTGCTCTTCCTGCGCGTCCACGCGGTTCACCCGATGCTGTTCATGCTTTCCGGCTGGATTTCCGGCCTGGTCTATGCGTTTGTCATTTACACATTGGTGGCTTGCTTCGGCACCATCGGCAAAGCGATGTCGGTGATTGTGCTTGTCATGCAGATTTCCGGTTCTTCCGGCACCTACCCGTTGCAGGTGCTGCCGAAATTCGTGGCAGTCATCAACCCGTTCCTACCGGCCACCCATTCGATCCAAGCCGCCCGCGCCGCCATCGCCGGCATCTATCAGAACGATTTCTGGATCCAGCTGGGTATCGTCCTAATCTACGCCGCCGTGATGCTCATCATCGGTCTGCTCATGCCAAAGCCTTCAAAATTCAACACCTGGTTCTCCAAGCAAATGGAACGCACCAAGCTGATCTAACTGAAATCCGCTGGCAAGACCCACGAGAGATACGCGATTGACAATAAAACATAGCGGGTTGCAATCATCGAAACCGATAGTTGCAACCCGCTATGTTTTTAAAACTCTTAAAACAAATACTGCTCTTCTTGCTTAGCCTTGCACCTTGGCGGCCTTGGTCGGATTGACGAACGAAATCGGCGCGTCACCCTGCTGTGCGCCTTCGACCTGAGCACCCGTGGAAGCCGGCTTGCCACCCGCTGCCTCGTAAGCCTCGCGCGCCTTGTCATCGTTCCACTGCTCACCGACCAGAACGCCGTGGTTCAGCATAATCTCACGCTGCGCACACGAGGCGACCAGCGCATCATGTGTCACCACAATGATGGTCGTTCCCTGCGCGTGCAGCTCGCGGAAGAGGTCGAGCACGATTTTCTCGTTCTTCTCATCCAAGTTGCCGGTAGGCTCGTCGGCCAGGATCAGCTTGGGGTGATTGATCAGCGCACGGGCGATGCACACACGCTGCTGCTCGCCGCCGGAAAGCTCGCTTGGTAGGTGCTTCGCGCGGTCCTTCAGCCCGACGTGGTCAAGGGCTTCAAGCGCTTCTTGCTCGTCGACCACCGAATGGTAGTACTGCGCCACCATCACGTTCTCGACGGCGGTGAGGTGCGGTACGAGATAGAACTTCTGGAAGACCAAGCCGATGACGTTCTTGCGCACATCGGCCAGCTGGGTGGCGTTCAGATCGTTGAGTTCGCGGCCTTCCAGCGTCACCGAACCCTTGGTGGGCGAATCCATGCAGCCGATGATGTTCATCAACGTGGTCTTGCCGGAACCGGACGAACCGACTACCGCAAGCCACTGCCCCGCCGGGACGGTGAGGCTGAGGTCATCCACCGCGTGAAGGTCGCCGTAGATCTTCGAAATATGATCAAGTTCGAGCAGCATAGCCACTCCTTTCATTCATTACCAAATAATTGTTGCGTCGCTGCTGGTAAACGGACTCTACCGTCGTTTACAAGTCCGTTTACCAGCATCTACGTTGTTGCCTACGCTGATTAACACATTCATCGGATTCATCCGTTTATCAGTAGCCATTCACATTGCTGCTGGTAAACGGACTCTTAGAACGTGTCAGAATCCGTTTACCAGCACTACCGTCGATTTTCACGGCCAACCGTATTCCCGTATCATGGTATTTTTCATGCTCACTCCTCCTGCAGCACGACAGCTGGGTCGATCCGTACCGCGTTGCGCACAGGCGGCAACGAAGCGAGCACCGCGACCAGCATCGCCACCAACACAGAAGCGAGCGCCAGCGGCCAATTGAGCGACAACTTTTGCCCGAATACGGCAGAACTCAACGCACGGGCGAGCACATAGCCGATGGCGGTACCAAGCAACCCCCCGATCAGCCCGTAAAGCGCCGCCTCGACGGTGAATTCCACTGCGATATCGCCAGACGAGGCACCGAGCGCCTTGCGTAAGCCGATTTCGTTTCGCCGCTGGGAGACGATGGACGAAATCGTGGTGCCGACCCCGACGAGCGTCAGCACAAGCACCACCACGGTGACAATCCAGAACAGCATCTGCAGCATCGTAATGATACGGACATTGGACGAGGTGATCTTCGTGACCTTCTGCGCCTTGGCGTTGAGCGAAGCCTTCTTATTGACCACGTTTGTCAGGTCACTCAACCCGGCATCGCTTGCGTCGACGGAGAATTCGACGACGTCCGCACCGCGCTCAAAGCCGGTGAGCTTGTTGACGTCAAGATTGTTGGCATAGACCATATCATCCTCGCTGCCGCCGGTGTCGACGATGCCGTCCACCCGGAATTCCATCCCACCCGCGTTGGGAGCCGTGGGCTTCCATTCAGCGGGCTCGACCGAACCGGAATAATTTTCGGCATTCTTGACGTTTGAACCCACCGATTCCCATACCGCGAGGTTGACGGAACCGGGGCTTGCGGCAGACATCTTCATACCCGGCATGCTCTGTGCGCCCTTCATACCTTGTGCGCCTGTAGCCGACATATCCATACCCGGCATATCGGGGGTCTTGTCCTCCGCCGATATGCCGTCCAACGCCTTGCCCAGCTTGTCCTTCACCGTCGCGTCGGCCATGCCCTGCCGCACATCATCGGCATGCGACGAATCGGACATATTCATGCCCTTCATGTTTTGCGTGTCATGACCCGACGAATTGCCGTTTGCCGGTGCGGCTGAGCCGGTGCCGGAACCATCAGTGTCACTGCTACCACTGGTCGAGCCGTTCGAACCTGAGCTTCCACTGCCCGAACCAGCGTTGCCGGAACCATTGGAACCATTGGAACCATCAGTTCCGCCAGCCGCGGCGGCCACGTTCTTGCCAGGACTGTACTTGATAGTGATAACCGAACCAATCTTGGCGTCGAGTTTCGTCGCCGCGTCGCGTCCGAGCATCACCCCGCCGTTCGATGGCCATTTACCTTCCACACTCCAGTGATGGTTCAGCGCCTTCACCTCGTGCGGATCGATGCCCGCCACCACAAACGGCAACGAGTTGATACGCGTATTTTCGTATCGGTACGAAGCCGAACGTTCAGAACCAACACTTTTAACCGCCGTATCCAGCGCTTCGACGGATTTCCGGTCAAAGCCGGAATCCGCCACATTGTCACCGTTAGCGCTTTCAACGGCCTTTCCGCCGACGGTCCGCTGGGTCGGGGTCACAATGAGATTGGCACCGTAAGCACGCATCTCCTCGTTCATCTGCTGCGGCACCGCCACACAGATCGCCGCGAGACAGAAAAGCGTCGCCGCCCCCACCAGAGACGCGACCACAGCCATCAAAGCCCGCGAGCGCCGCCGGAACACCGCGCTCAAGAGCATACGGAAAAACATACGACGATTCGTCATCGGCCGCCCATCGGAGACACCGACGGCGTTTGCGGCGGTGCTTGCTCTGCCTTCAGCAGGCGGGGCGACGCGCCTGTCAACGCTGCTACCGACACCTGAATCATGCTGGTCACGTTTCACATCACTCATGCCGTCCTCCTTTCATTCCCGTCATTCCCGTCATTTCCGCCATTTCCTGCGATAAAGCCATATAGCGCACAGCGCACCCGCATATTCCGACGTTGGCATTGATACTTGCGCGTGCGCTCACACCCATTGCAATCAGCGACCATGCAGCACCTCCGCCGGACGCAGGTGCAGAATCGAACGGATCGAGGAGAACGAGGCAATCAGAATGGTCACGGTCAACAGCACGAATACCAGCACGAATACCATGGGTCGCATCGCCACCCCCGAGCCGAAAACGACATGCCCGATCACTTGTGCGAGCAACGAACCGAGCCCTGCACCGACCAATCCGCCAATCAGTGAAATGACGGCCGTCTCGGTGAGCATCAGCCTTGAAACCGCACCATCCGTCGCGCCGATGGCTTTCAAGAGCGCCAGTTCCGAACCGCGCTCACCGATTGAAGACGCCATGAGATTGGCCACGGCGATGGCCGCCGCGATGAGGCTCAACGCGGTCATCAGTATCATCACGGCCTGCGTCTTGTGCAGCACGTCGCCCTGCAGCGCCGCCACCTGCCGCACCTGCTTGGCAACGGCTCCCGGCATGACCTCCTCGATCTGATAGGCGATTGAAGACGGATAGGCCGTGCAATACCAGGTCTCCCACTCCTCCTGGCTCAGCGCCGCCGGATCTTTCTCAGCCTTGCGAGCCAACGCGTTCTCGGGAGTGGTGAGCGCCTTGACCTCGATTTTGTCGATGGCATCCGGCAAATCGGAGAGCCTCTGAGCTGACCACGAGGGAATGTACAGACCGCTCGAATCATTGTCGCCCGAATCGAAAATCCCGACAACCCGCACACGCTGGCTGCGATGCTGTCCGTCGGCCGCGACCTTGGAAACCGTAACGGTCTGTCCGACTTTGGTATGGGTAACACCGGCCAGTTCCTTGCCCATCATCCCCTGAACGACACCGTTGGCATTCTCGGAATGAGATTTGTTTCCCTTGTTTTGCGTATTTGGGGAATCGGCAGTAACGGTTTGCTTTCCGCTATTGTCATCCATGTCCGTATTCGTATTCATGTCGTTTTCGGATTGCCCGGACACTTGGCCACTACCAGTCTTACCGGCATCAGCCGCCGCAACGACCTTGCCGGTTCCCGCAACTCCGGCTCCGTCCTTGGCCCAGGCCCCGTCGATCTTCCACCACGAGCGCATGCCCCTGACCCCGGCGACCACGCTTTCACCGGTTGCCAGCGGCACTTTCTTGGAAAACCACGTCCCCGTCACCGGCACATTGCGCCCGTCGATCGTGGCGTTCACGTTGAGTTCCGGCGCAAAATCGGTGATATTGAACGCCCAGAACGTCGTCTTGATGCTGGGCACGTCCGATTCCTTGAGGAACGAGGTCGGGTCCGCGGTTTCGGCACCATTACCCGCGTCGGCAGTATTGTACAAGTCCGACACCACCGCGTCGGCCTTGGGACGCACCACAATATTCGAGCCGTACGTCGACAGTTCGGCATTGAGTTTGTCGCCCACATCGAAGACGACACCGAGCATCGCCACGCAGATTGTGGCCGACAGGCATACGGTCACCGCAATCAGCAACCGCCGCTTGAGCTGCCGTGAAAACGAGCGAAACACCATTCGTAACAGGAACATTGTTAGCCTCTATTCCTCATTCCTTGAAATGCGACGACAACGCGTCGAGGTCGGAGGTGTGTATGGTGATCTTGCCGTGCGATGCCTCGAACGGGAACGGAATCGGGTTGCATCCGCCCTTGAAGCCGATGGTCGCCACGTTCATCTCCACTTCGCAGCGCTTGCAGATGATCTTGCCGTCTTTTTCGTAATAGCCCGCGTCGCCGCAGGTCAGGCAGGCGTCAAGGCCGACGCCGTAGGAGCCGCCGTTCTTCTTGATGATGATGAAACGCATCACCGTGCCGTCCTTGGCCTTGTACTGGAAGCGGTGCAAATGGCCATCATCCACCTTGTTGAAGGCGATGGTGGCGATGCCGTTATGCTGTGAATACCCTTCCGGCGGCGAAAGCGAAGGCTGTTCGTGGACTTTGGCGACACCGGCCGTCAGCGCGACCGTCACCACAATCATGGCGATCAGGCTCCATACTCCTGCGGCTTTGGCACGACGCCGGAACGCTTTGTGTTCGCGGACCACGGCATCATTGGCACCGGCCAACGGCGTGCGGAACCCGGCAACGATGGAGGCAATGACGGGAATAATAAATACCAATACCGAAGCGATGACCAGTTTCATATCATTGTTCGCCGCAACGATCAGCGCGCTGAACGCCGTCCCGTCGAATTCGACGAACATCATCGACATCAGCAGCGAGCAGAGCTGTGTCAGGTGGCGAATCAGCAAAACCAGCAGCATCAGCATCGAAGCCACCAGGAAACCGCCGCGCACGGCGGTCGTGCGCATGGTGCGGAAAATGGCCGCCACCACAACGGCTGCGGCAATACCCAAGGCGAAGCCAAGCGCGCGCAGCAGCATCTTGGAAGTGAACGGAGATTCGCCGGTCTCCACAAAACTGGTCAGCTGCATGAAGACGTCCTGCGAGGCGAAGAACGTAGTCAGTGCGATGCCGATCGCGCAGACCGCGTTAGCCACATGGAGTCGAACCGGATGCTTGTGCCAGTCGCGCACAAGCCGTTTCGAACAGGCCATAATCGCCAGAATGAGTACGTCACACACCACACAGCCAATGAGTACCGGCAGATTGACCCCGGAGCGCCGATCGACGATGACCAGCACGCGCAACACCGTAAAGATCAACGCCGCCACAATCCCGACGAGCAGCCCATAAAGTCGCCACTGCCGGCTGACGGGCCTATCGCGTCCCTCGCCCACACCGAGCAGCACGCTCAGCGTCATCACGAGCAGCGCCGGCGCCACCATCCCCGGCAGCGCCCCCACAAATTCCTCGAGCATTTCTCGAATCCTTATCCTTGCCAATCATCACAACTCGGCAGTTTGCAACTCATCATTAAGAGATCAATGATGCGGTTCATACCAGTTGCTTTACAATATGGCGAACATTTACCTCGGAATAAGTTGAATTCCCTGAGTGGTGGAGGAAGGGGACATGCTTGCTGAGGAGTAAAGCTTGGCCTACCGGCCTTGAGGGTTCCGAAGCAAGTATGTCCCCTTCCTCCACCGCGTCAATCATTCCAAAAGATTTTATGCATCCATCGTCTAAAGCATGGCTACCATCGCAGTCAGAAGAAGACATTTGCTAATGAAGCTTGGCCTAAGCAAAATCAGAGATTTTGCCTTCGCGCTCGATACATCGCGCTCACCTCGCCTACAGACAGCCCACAGGGCTATCTGCTTAACGGTTCAGCCCGGAGCGTGTTGAACACAATACATATCGCCCCACCACGTCAGTTAGTTATCTGCAGAAGCAGTCACCATTGATGCACGACGTAGTTCCAGTCGAAGCTCGCCACGATCGGCTTGGTCCAGAAGCGCCCTTTGACGCCGGTATCCGGGTCGACGTGCAGCGTCCAGCCGTTGGTTTCGGGGCTGTAGATGGTGTAGGTGAGCTTGTACTGCCCGGCCTTGTCGAGCTTGATGTTCGCGCCGTAGTGCGGCCCGTCGTCGGCGTTCATCTCCATGAACGTGCCGTCCTGCTTGTTGTTCGGGTCGTTCTTGTCCTGGATCTGGTACTTGACGGTGAGCTTCGGGATGAAGTCGCCGGTGCCGTAGCCCAGGTTGTTGTCCTTCAACGCGTGGATGTCGGCCTCGAGGTGCAGGTTCGACTCGGCCGCGGAAAGTCCCATCCCCTGCGGGTACATATCGACCGGCTGGAAGTAGACAGTCGCGATGTTGAGCGGGAAGATCTGCTGGTCGTGTCCGATCGGAATCTCCTCGAACTTCGCACCGTTGCTGTTGGCCTTCTGCTGGGCGCTCTGCGAGGATGACGAGCTGGCCTTGCCCTTGTCGCCCGATCCGGAAGCGGAACCCGAGCCGTTCGACCCACACGCGGCCAACGAGAACGCGAGCGCCCCGGCGACCACAGCGGTCAGCAGGCCGGTGAGTTTGCTTTTCTTCATTGTTTTCTCCTGTTAATTTTGGAATATTTATTATTACGTTTCATTTGATTTGGCATCAGCAATTTTGAAACAAGTTCGGAATAGATTCAGCAGAGGCTTGAAACACAGACACCAAGCGAAACCAGAAGTCCTGCAATGCGGACTTCATCTACGATCCGTTTATCAACCTTGCCGTCAAACACGTTTCCCAAATCGCTATTTTGGAAATTTCTATGCAGGTGTTTCCATTGAACCAGCGGTTTCCGTCATATTCGCCGCTTTCCCATGGCGCTCGGCGGCTTCGGAAATCACGGACCACATGGCACCTGCTAAGTGAGGAATGGCCTTTTCTCTATTCATTTCACCATCGCCTCCTTGCAATCAGAAGGTTGAGCAGCCTTTACCACCTTTTCGCGGTGCTTGCGAATACCGAAAACGACGAACAACCCGATAATCACCACGGCGGCAATAATCTGCGCGACGATGGTTTCGGTATACGGATAGAGCCCGAGCCATTCGTTGGTCGGCATACTTGCCAGATACGTTCCGTTGACGGCATCTCCTTCAATGAGCGAGTGCACGCCGCCGCCTGCGAACGTAACGGCCAAGACGGCCAACAACACCGACGTAATCAGGAAGAACGGATGCAACGGAATATGGACGGAAGTGAAGCGAATCAGTACAAAGACGATAATCAGCACGACCGCAGCAGCCAAGCCGCCGATCCACATGCCGCGTGAATCCTTCGTCATCGAATAGACGCTCTGATAGAACATCACCGTCTCGGCGCCCTCGCGGAAGACCGCCAGGAAGCTCAGCATGGCCAGTGATACCACCCCGGCGAACGTCAGTGAATCAGCCGCCGCGACATTCGAAATCGCCTTCTTCGTTTTGCTGCCGATATAAGACTTCCACGCCTCGGTATCGGATTTCGAAAGCATCCAGTTGCTGGTGTAGATGAGCATGAGCATCGCGATCAGCGCGACCACGCCCTCCATGATCTCCTGCTGCGGCCCGTTGCCGTTGAAGAACACCGCGAAGAGCACCGCCATCAGCCCCGAACCGATGAGCCCGACAACGACGCCGAGATAGATCCAACGCACCAGTTTCTTGTTGCCACTTTTAAGCATGTAGGCGATAATGGCCGCGACCACGAGCAGTGCTTCAAGCCCCTCGCGTACCAGGATCAGGAATGATTGGCCGATGGAGCTGGTGGCAAATTTCGTGGCGCCGTTGACTTGGGCCTCGGCTCCGCCGTCGAGTTTTTTAGCATCGACAACGAGATTGGCTTTGAGCTCATCAGCCTGCTTCTTGATACCTGCGGGCGCGTCCCCTCGTATCATGGCCTTGCGCAGTTCCTTGAAGCAGCTTTCCATATAGGAGACGCGCGAGCCGGAAATCGCGTTCATCACGTTTTTCTCGAACCCGAGCTTTTCGTAGTACTGGTAATAGGCGACGTTCACCTTGTCGGAACCTTTTTCGCCGTCACCGGCTTTGGCTGCGGCCACACCCTGATCGATGACCTTGCCCATCTGTCCGGCAACCTCAAGCCAGGTGCGGTTCCCTTTGCCATAGAATTTGGTCTTCTTGTTCTTCTGCAGCACTTTGCGCTGCGCCTTGACCGTCTGCTCAATCCGAGCCGCGTACGCCTTGGGCTTGGCGAGATTCGGGCTGGCGTCGAGTTGAGCGGCAGCCGTATTAAGTTCGTTGGAAAGCGCGGCAATCTGCGAGCCAAGATCGGCACCATGCCCATCGCCATACGTCAGTTGCTGTACGGACTGGAACTGGCTCATCTCGTCCTGCTGGCGATCAGCACCAAGCGTTTCCTGCACAGCCCTGCCGAAATTGGAAGCAGTGTATTTGGTGGAAACCGCGCTCATCTGCGAGGCAGCCGTAGCCTTATCCCCGGAAGCGTAAGTGCTGCCAACCTGTGTAAGCCCCTTACCAAGCTCTTTGGCCACCCCGCTCCAGGTGTCATCTTCCGCCGTAACGCTATCCGCCACAGGCCGCACTGAATGTCCCTGATTTTCGACATTTATCTGAGCGAGCGACGCGTCAGGACCCATAACTGACCCACTAAATTGCGACCACTTCTCGACCGTATTCGTATCATTGGCCGCAACTGCCATATCAGCCACAGGTCGGACTCGCGAAACGGATTTTCCTATGCTTAAACGATCCTGTAATGCGCGCATCATTTCGCAAAATATCAGCAACGACCACTGAATGAGAGGGGCGCGATTGATTCTGATTCGATGCTCTTTCATTGAAGTACGCACGTTCTTCAGTTGTTTGATTACTTCGTACTAGCTGACTTGCTTCGACTAAGCTATCTGAATCATAAGAAGCATCCGAGCTTACAGAATTTGAGGCTTTGTTATCCGCTGCAATTGCAGAATTCTGTGGCACCAATAGCGATGCGATCACCGCCATTACCGCCAGCAATGGCAACAGTGCCACAAACTTGGTCAGTCCCGCCTTCACACGCATTGCCGCTCCGCTTCACTCTGTTCTGCGACAGTGTTGTGCCGCAATGACTACAGAGTAAAGGAAAACCACAAAGAAAAAAAGACTTGTTTTTTAAATTTTTTTATGGTAACGACTTCTAAATTTCGACGTTTAGAGCTATATCTTTTTTAAACCCAGCTTGTTTTTGTTGTGGGGCGGGCGTCCCGATGGGTCCGGGCGTGCGGGGCCCTGATAAAGCTCCGTAGGCCCGTTGAACAGTCCTTCCAACTCACCTTTCCAAACGTTTACGTCCCCGCCTTCGTCATCGAGGGATCCTTGATAGGAATTGTAGAAGAATGACACCTGATCAGGTTGGGGTCCTTCCACCGTTGAATACACCACCCCGCGAGGTATCGGTCCCTCATAAGTGGCGGTAGGGCACAACATCATTGTCCGTGTCATTTACAGCTCTTGTTTTCCGGAATCCCGTGTGCGGCTGTGGCGGTTTCCGGGGGTACGGGAGCGGCTCCGGGTACGCGAAGAACCCCGTGGGAGCGATGGGGCTCGACCACGGGGTTCTTCGTTTACGTGTGATGCGGCGGCGGGCTACTCTCCCACACCCTATCGGGTGCAGTACCATCGCCGTGCCAGGCCTTAGCTTCCGGGTTCGGAATGGGACCGGGCGTCTCCCCTGGGCTATGGCCGCCGCAAATCTTATGTTATCACGGTCCCGGGGACCGCGGCATGTGGCGGCTCGGGAACCGGAAAGCGGACGCGTGTCTGATGCATGTGTATCGTAGTGTGACATCGAAATGCTCAATGCCGTCTTCGTCTATCGCAGAAAGATGCCTCACGTCCCCAACATGGTTGGAGTGTGATTGCCTTTCGGCCGTTAGTACCGGTCGGCTCCACCCCTCGCGGGGCTTCCACGTCCGGCCTATCAACCAGGTGTTCTGACCTGGGGCCTACAGAGGCTCGAAGCCTCAAGGAATACTGATCTCGGAGCAGGCTTCCCGCTTAGATGCTTTCAGCGGTTATCCCTTCCGAACGTAGCCAACCGGCCGTGCCGCTGGCGCGACAACCGGCATACCAGAGGTTCGTCCACCCAGGTCCTCTCGTACTATGGGCAGGTCTCCTCAATATTCCAACGAGCGCAGAGGATAGAGACCAAACTGTCTCACGACGTTCTGAACCCAGCTCGCGTGCCGCTTTAATCGGCGAACGGCCGAACCCCCTTGGGACCTGCTACAGCCCCAGGATGCGACGAGCCGACATCGAGGTGCCAAACCATCCCGTCGATATGGACTCTTGGGAATGATCAGCCTGTTATCCCCGGGGTACCTTTTATCCGTTGAGCGATGCCGCGCCCGTGCGCCGGCACCGGATCACTATCTCCGACTTTCGTCCCTGCTCGACCCGTCAGTCTCACAGTCAAGCCCGCTTGTGCGATTGCACTCAACACCCGATTGCCAACCGGGCTGAGCGGACCTTTGAGCGCCTCCGTTATCCTTTGGGAGGCAACCGCCCCAGTTAAACTACCCGCCAGGCACTGTCCCTGACACGGATGACGTGTCGAGGTTAGACATCAAATGGAGACAGAGCGGTATTTCACCTTGCGGCTCCACGATGGCTGGCGCCACCGCTTCGAAGCCTCCCGCCTATGCTACACAGTTTCCACCTAATGACAATACCAAGGTATAGTAAAGGTCCCGGGGTCTTTTCGTCCTTCTGCGCTTAACGAGCATCTTTACTCGTACTGCAATTTCGCCGAGCTCCTGGTCGAGACAGTGGGGAAGTCGTTACGCCATTCGTGCAGGTCGGAACTTACCCGACAAGGAATTTCGCTACCTTAGGATGGTTATAGTTACCACCGCCGTTTACCGGGGCTTGAATTCACCGCTGCCCCCGCACGAAGCGGGATGACGGATCCTCTTAACCTTCCGGCACCGGGCAGGCGTCAGTGCATATACAGCGGCTTGCGCCTTCGCATGCACCTGTGTTTTTGGTAAACAGTCGCTACCCCCTGGTCTGTGCCACCCCCCGAGGCTCCCCGCGCAAGGCGGTTCACCCCAAGGGGTCTCCCTTATACCGAAGGCACGGGAGTGATTTGCCGAGTTCCTTGACCAGGATTCGCTCGATCGCTTTGGTATTCTCTACCTGACCACCTGTGTCGGTTTGCGGTACGGGCGCCGCAGCACCTCGCGCCGAAGCTTTTCTCGGCAACGGAAACCACCGGATTCGGCCCCAACGGGCCCCACCATCGCGCCTCGCCGTATTGTGTCGCGGATTTGCCTACGACACCGGCTGCACGCTTGGCCACGGACTACCACCGCCGCGGCCGGCTCTTCCATTGCGTCACTCCTGCGCTGGCCTACCGGAAGGTCTGTCCCAACCACACCGCATCAGCCACCCCGAAGGGAGGCATCCGCGGAGCGGGAGGTTAGTACCCGACTTTCGGTCTTGACGGTCCTGCGCCGGTACGGGAATATCGACCCGTTCGTCCATTCGACTACGCCTGTCGGCCTCGCCTTAGGACCCGACTCACCCGGGGACGATGAACGTGGCCCCGGAACCCTTGGTCATCCAGCGGACGGGATCCTCACCCGTCTCTCGCTACTCATGTCTGCATTCTCGCTCCCGCACGGTCCACGGCGAGCTTACGCTGCCGCTTCACCCCGTACGGGACGCTCTCCTACCCAGTGCCAAAAGGCACTGCCGCGTCTTCGGTGGCGTGCTTGAGCCCCGCTACATTGTCGGCGCGGAACCACTAGACCAGTGAGCTGTTACGCACTCTTTCAAGGATGGCTGCTTCTGAGCCAACCTCCTGGCTGTCTATGCGACTCCACATCCTTTCCCACTTAGCACGCGCTTCGGGACCTTAGACGACGATCTGGGCTGTTTCCCTTTCGACGACGGAGCTTATCCCCCGCCGACTCACTGCCGCGCTCTACCACACGGGTATTCGGAGTTTGGTTGCCGTCGGTACGCGATACGCGCCCTCAGGCATCCAGTAGCTCTACCCCCCGGTGGAACCACGCGACGCTGCACCTAAATGCATTTCGGAGAGAACCAGCTATCACGGAATTTGATTGGCCTTTCACCCCTAGCCCCAAGTCATCCCCCCAGTTTTCAACCTAGGTGGGTCCGGTCCTCCACGCGGTCTTACCCGCGCTTCAACCTGCTCAGGGCTAGATCATCCCGCTTCGGGTCCAGGACAAGCGACTCAAACGCCTTTTGAGACTCGCCTTCGCTACGGCTCCCCCACGACGGGTTAGCCTCGCCACTTGCCACTGACTCGCAGACTCATTTTTCGATAGGCACGCCGTCACCCCACAAGGAGGCTCCGACGGTTCGTAGGCGCACGGTTTCAGAAACTATTTCATTCCCCTCCCGGGGTGCTTTTCACCTTTCCCTCACGGTACTCGTTCGCTATCGGTCAGACAGTCATATCTAGGCTTACCCCACGGTCGGGGCGGATTCACACGGGATTCCACGAGTCCCGTGCTACTTGGGAACCTGGATCGGAAGGCAGCGCGCGACCGGCTACGGGGCCATCACCCTCTACGGCCGGGAATTCAATCCCGTTCGCCTAGCACGCCGCTTTATGACTTCCGCCGGACGCTCCAGCATCCGGGCACCAGGCCCCACAACACCCGCCGCGCAACGCCTGGAGGCTATCACACGCGGCCGGTTTGGCCTGATCCGCTTTCGCTCGCCACTACTCACGGAATATCCTTTCCTGCAGGTACTGAGATGTTTCACTTCCCTGCGTACCCCCCGCACGAATGCGGTGCCGGCCCATACGGCCGGCGGGTCCCCCATTCGGAAATCCTCGGATCAAAGCCCTGTCGGCGGCTCCCCGAGGCCTATCGCGGCCCCACACGTCCTTCATCGGTACTGTCTGCCAAGGCATCCACCATACGCCCTTACCAGCAACACACACCCACACAAGGAATGCATGCCGCAAGGACCACTGCGAAAAACTCTGGACAACACATCATCACACTAAAATGATCACAAAACGATCGACCAAATCCCCAATTAGAAAATCGGAGACCGGTCTTAAAAATTGCATCTAACAAAGCAAGAATCATATCTTGCTCGCGTCCACTATCCAGTTCTCAAGCCACCACGCACGACCGCATCCGACGACCCATCAAGGGAACGCCACCCGCGGAAGGCATCGAATCGCACCGACCAAAGGTCGGGGTGGCGATCCGGGAGCCCAAAAGCATGCCCGCACCACTCACCAAAAGCAAAGCCGAATGTTTCTGATCTTTTCCACACCAGCAGGACACGGACGGGGAACATCCCCGGCGCGTCCGACACCGGATGCCAAACAGCATCCTGAATTCTCCGTAGAAAGGAGGTGATCCAGCCGCACCTTCCGGTACGGCTACCTTGTTACGACTTAGTCCCAATCACGAGCCTCACCTTAGACGGCTCCGCCCACAAGGGTTCGGACACCGGCTTCGGGTGCTGCCCACTTTCATGACTTGACGGGCGGTGTGTACAAGGCCCGGGAACGCATTCACCGCGGCGTTGCTGATCCGCGATTACTAGCGACTCCGCCTTCATGGAGTCGGGTTGCAGACTCCAATCCGAACTGAGACCGGTTTTAAGGGATCCGCTCCATGTCGCCATGTCGCATCCCGTTGTACCGGCCATTGTAGCATGCGTGAAGCCCTGGACGTAAGGGGCATGATGATCTGACGTCATCCCCACCTTCCTCCGAGTTGACCCCGGCGGTCCCTTGTGAGTTCCCACCATAACGTGCTGGCAACACAAGGCGAGGGTTGCGCTCGTTGCGGGACTTAACCCAACATCTCACGACACGAGCTGACGACGACCATGCACCACCTGTGAACCGGCCCCGAAGGGAAACGACATCTCTGCCGCGATCCGGAACATGTCAAGCCCAGGTAAGGTTCTTCGCGTTGCATCGAATTAATCCGCATGCTCCGCCGCTTGTGCGGGCCCCCGTCAATTTCTTTGAGTTTTAGCCTTGCGGCCGTACTCCCCAGGCGGGATGCTTAACGCGTTAGCTCCGACGCGGAACCCGTGGAATGGGCCCCACATCCAGCATCCACCGTTTACGGCGTGGACTACCAGGGTATCTAATCCTGTTCGCTCCCCACGCTTTCGCTCCTCAGCGTCAGTAACAGCCCAGAGACCTGCCTTCGCCATTGGTGTTCTTCCCGATATCTACACATTCCACCGTTACACCGGGAATTCCAGTCTCCCCTACTGCACTCAAGCCCGCCCGTATCCGGCGCAGACCCATCGTTAAGCGATGGGCTTTCACACCAGACGCGACGAACCGCCTACGAGCTCTTTACGCCCAATAAATCCGGATAACGCTTGCACCCTACGTATTACCGCGGCTGCTGGCACGTAGTTAGCCGGTGCTTATTCGAAGGGTACACTCACTCTCGCTTGCTCCCCAACAAAAGCGGTTTACAACCCGAAGGCCTTCATCCCGCACGCGGCGTCGCTGCATCAGGGTTCCCCCCATTGTGCAATATTCCCCACTGCTGCCTCCCGTAGGAGTCTGGGCCGTATCTCAGTCCCAATGAGGCCGGTCGCCCTCTCAGGCCGGCTACCCGTCAAAGCCTTGGTGGGCCGTTGCCCCGCCAACAAGCTGATAGGACGCGACCCCATCCCATGTCGGTAACCCTTTCCCGCGATCACATGCGATCACGCGGAACACCCGGCATTACCACCCGTTTCCAGGAGCTATTCCGGAACATGGGGCAGGTTGGTCACGCATTACTCTCCCGTTCGCCACTCTCACCGGAGTGCAAGCACTCCGGATCCCGTTCGACTTGCATGTGTTAAGCACGCCGCCAGCGTTCATCCTGAGCCAGAATCGAACCCTCCACAAAAAAACTTGCAGAAAGCCGTTCAACGACTCTCATAATAATTGACGGAACCATTCCATAAGGGGGAATGGTCCACACTAAAAACCCCGACACGAATTAAGCCCCCTAGGACACCCCGAAAACGAGGCACGCGCCGGACTGGCAATCAAAAAAAGCTTTACATATAAAAAGTAGTACAGACACACTCTTGAGTTCTCAAACCACCACCACACCAACAACTTCAATCAATCTCGAAGATTTGTTGTCGCCGTCAGGCAGCAAGTAGATAACTTACACGAGGTGTCTCACTTACGCAAGTCGCATTCGAACAAAAGGTCAATATTCGGTGAAATTTCAACGTTTCTTCGGCGTGTGAAATTACGGGTATTAATCATTTTAAGACTGTTTGCTGTGTATAGAATTCTGAAAAATAACCAGAAAATATGTCGGTCCATTTTCATTACTGGCGTGTCATCCTTGGCAAGGGCGCGGAACGGCCATAGTCCTTTATGGGTATAGCAAGCCACAATCAACATCAACAAAGTTTTGATATCCGTAGCCTTGGCATCTAAGCTAGTGACCATCAAAACCGATAATGGACATTATGTTCGCTAGGTTTTCAGAATTTCTAACCGAGGCTCTTTAATCATTAGCTTCGCTACTCAAACAACGACAAAACAAATCTACTTCATTGCAGAAATCGGAAATATTTTTATAGACAGTAGTCCTGTTTCGAACGCATAGACCTCTCGACTACTGCAAATTTAAAGCCATAGGCTTATTGAAACTTCCCTTATACACTTTATTCGTAATGGCTCCAAGCAGCATAAATCGTCACCGTCTTGGTCCGATCATCAACATCATAGACCACACGATGCTGGCTGTTGATCCTACGCGAATACAAACCTCTACTGGCAGGCTGAAGCTTTTCAAATGATTGGGTCGGCTGGTAGGGGTCGGATTTCAGATCCGCCACCACCTGCATGAACGATTGCTGGAGATGTGAACGCTTGAGTTTTTTGAGATCGGTTTTGGCGGAATTTTTGATCGCTACTCGGTAGGTCACAGCATATCCCAATCGATATCGTCGATATCCGTGGTTCCAGAGTTATCCGCACGTCGATTTTCTGCAGTAGCCAACGTACCAGTGTTTTCCAGATACAGCGTCTCTATCATCGAGTTCCAATCCGCTCGATTGACGACTACAGCCTCCTCATCCTTGTTTCCCCGCGCTGGAGAAATCACCACGGGCTTGCGCTGGACATTAACGTCTTTGAGAATCTGATAGAGGTTTTTCCTGGCCGCTGTTGGTGTATACGTATCCATATTTTCACCTGCAATAAATCTTGTTTCCATTAACGTACGCTATTCGTGTACGCTTAATCATGAGTATAGCATATTTTATTTCACCTATGGAATTTTAAAGCATTACTTTCAATCCAAGGAATTGACAATTGCGATGAGTAATAAAAAATTCAGCTCTGAAGAGGCTAAAGGTCTAAATGGAGTTTAAAAGATTGCCCGGATCAACAGCAGACAGGACGTTCCATCACAATCTCGCCATCGTCTATTGCACCGGTAGGGGAGAACCCTGACTTGCGGTAAACATGCTCCGCCAATGCGTTCCCAGGAACATAGCTCAAACGTAGGCCTACGAACCCATCCGTTCGAGCCCGCTCGGCCAATAATTGAATCACCTGGGAACCGTATCCGTGATTGACATATTCCTCCGGTATCAAAATTCTCCATATATCTCGAATATTTTTCGTCCGATCGTCATGGGTCATAGTGAAACCGACCAGCTTGTCGTCATCGTAGACCGCCAGCGGACGAACGGTATGCTCGTCACGGTAGAGCCAAGCTTCAGCAAGCGAGACACTGTTTGGTGCCACGTATTCCTCGCCCTCGGGCCGGTGCATGTCCAGCACCTGATAGAAGTTCGATTCGTCGATATCACCCAGTCGTACAGTCATAACTCGATGTTATCCGAACATTGAAGAACATTACAACCATAATTCAGGTTGAGAAGACATAAGCGGGATGCAAACTTTGACAGTTAGAAAACCAAAATGAGGACGTGGTTGACTTTAGCCATATTTGAGATATCAGCACATATGCGTCTCGAATCCTGTCCCAGTTAGCACTGTTGAGGCTGCTGAGACTGCCGCAGTCATACGAGAATCTGAATCAAATTCCGGTTTCCGCCTTAAAGCCCACATCCCGATAAGCCTTGATCGCGGCATCGTTGCCATCGGTCACGACTAAAGACACTTCGCCATAGCCCAGCCGTTGCGCAGCGTCGAGTACTTTCTTCAATAGGAATCGGGCATAGCCTCGATTCCGGAATTCCGGCAACATCGCCACATAGACGACCAAGGGTAAGCCTTTGAATTCCGTACAGAGAATCATGGAGGCCAGTTCACCGCCAACGTCCGGCCGGAACGAGCATTCGGAGATAAAGCTCCGTAGGCCCGTTGAACAGTCCTTCCAACTCACCTTTCCAAACGTTTACGTCCCCGCCTTCGTCATCGAGGGATCCTTGATAGGAATTGTAGAAGAATGACACCTGATCAGGTTGGGGTCCTTCCACCGTTGAATACACCACCCCGCGAGGTATCGGTCCCTCATAAGTGGCGGTAGGGCACAACATCATTGTCCGTGTCATTTACAGCTCTTGTTTTCCGGAATCCCGTGTGCGGCTGTGGCGGTTTCCGGGGTACGGGAGCGGCTCCGGGTACGCGAAGAACCCCGTGGGAGCGATGGGGCTCGACCACGGGGTTCTTCGTTTACGTGTGATGCGGCGGCGGGCTACTCTCCCACACCCTATCGGGTGCAGTACCATCGCCGTGCCAGGCCTTAGCTTCCGGGTTCGGAATGGGACCGGGCGTCTCCCCTGGGCTATGGCCGCCGCAAATCTTATGTTATCACGGTCCCGGGGACCGCGGCATGTGGCGGCTCGGGAACCGGAAAGCGGACGCGTGTCTGATGCATGTGTATCGTAGTGTGACATCGAAATGCTCAATGCCGTCTTCGTCTATCGCAGAAAGATGCCTCACGTCCCCAACATGGTTGGAGTGTGATTGCCTTTCGGCCGTTAGTACCGGTCGGCTCCACCCCTCGCGGGGCTTCCACGTCCGGCCTATCAACCAGGTGTTCTGACCTGGGGCCTACAGAGGCTCGAAGCCTCAAGGAATACTGATCTCGGAGCAGGCTTCCCGCTTAGATGCTTTCAGCGGTTATCCCTTCCGAACGTAGCCAACCGGCCGTGCCGCTGGCGCGACAACCGGCATACCAGAGGTTCGTCCACCCAGGTCCTCTCGTACTATGGGCAGGTCTCCTCAATATTCCAACGAGCGCAGAGGATAGAGACCAAACTGTCTCACGACGTTCTGAACCCAGCTCGCGTGCCGCTTTAATCGGCGAACGGCCGAACCCTTGGGACCTGCTACAGCCCCAGGATGCGACGAGCCGACATCGAGGTGCCAAACCATCCCGTCGATATGGACTCTTGGGAATGATCAGCCTGTTATCCCCGGGGTACCTTTTATCCGTTGAGCGATGCCGCGCCCGTGCGCCGGCACCGGATCACTATCTCCGACTTTCGTCCCTGCTCGACCCGTCAGTCTCACAGTCAAGCCCGCTTGTGCGATTGCACTCAACACCCGATTGCCAACCGGGCTGAGCGGACCTTTGAGCGCCTCCGTTATCCTTTGGGAGGCAACCGCCCCAGTTAAACTACCCGCCAGGCACTGTCCCTGACACGGATGACGTGTCGAGGTTAGACATCAAATGGAGACAGAGCGGTATTTCACCTTGCGGCTCCACGATGGCTGGCGCCACCGCTTCGAAGCCTCCCGCCTATGCTACACAGTTTCCACCTAATGACAATACCAAGGTATAGTAAAGGTCCCGGGGTCTTTTCGTCCTTCTGCGCTTAACGAGCATCTTTACTCGTACTGCAATTTCGCCGAGCTCCTGGTCGAGACAGTGGGGAAGTCGTTACGCCATTCGTGCAGGTCGGAACTTACCCGACAAGGAATTTCGCTACCTTAGGATGGTTATAGTTACCACCGCCGTTTACCGGGGCTTGAATTCACCGCTGCCCCCGCACGAAGCGGGATGACGGATCCTCTTAACCTTCCGGCACCGGGCAGGCGTCAGTGCATATACAGCGGCTTGCGCCTTCGCATGCACCTGTGTTTTTGGTAAACAGTCGCTACCCCCTGGTCTGTGCCACCCCCCGAGGCTCCCCGCGCAAGGCGGTTCACCCCAAGGGGTCTCCCTTATACCGAAGGCACGGGAGTGATTTGCCGAGTTCCTTGACCAGGATTCGCTCGATCGCTTTGGTATTCTCTACCTGACCACCTGTGTCGGTTTGCGGTACGGGCGCCGCAGCACCTCGCGCCGAAGCTTTTCTCGGCAACGGAAACCACCGGATTCGGCCCCAACGGGCCCCACCATCGCGCCTCGCCGTATTGTGTCGCGGATTTGCCTACGACACCGGCTGCACGCTTGGCCACGGACTACCACCGCCGCGGCCGGCTCTTCCATTGCGTCACTCCTGCGCTGGCCTACCGGAAGGTCTGTCCCAACCACCACACGTCCGGCACCCCGAAGGGAGCCATGATGATGAGGCGGGAGGTTAGTACCCGACTTTCGGTCTTGACGGTCCTGCGCCGGTACGGGAATATCGACCCGTTCGTCCATTCGACTACGCCTGTCGGCCTCGCCTTAGGACCCGACTCACCCGGGGACGATGAACGTGGCCCCGGAACCCTTGGTCATCCAGCGGACGGGATCCTCACCCGTCTCTCGCTACTCATGTCTGCATTCTCGCTCCCGCACGGTCCACGGCGAGCTTACGCTGCCGCTTCACCCCGTACGGGACGCTCTCCTACCCAGTGCCAAAAGGCACTGCCGCGTCTTCGGTGGCGTGCTTGAGCCCCGCTACATTGTCGGCGCGGAACCACTAGACCAGTGAGCTGTTACGCACTCTTTCAAGGATGGCTGCTTCTGAGCCAACCTCCTGGCTGTCTATGCGACTCCACATCCTTTCCCACTTAGCACGCGCTTCGGGACCTTAGACGACGATCTGGGCTGTTTCCCTTTCGACGACGGAGCTTATCCCCCGCCGACTCACTGCCGCGCTATAGCGCACGGGTATTCGGAGTTTGGTTGCCGTCGGTACGCGATACGCGCCCTCAGGCATCCAGTAGCTCTACCCCCCGGTGAACCACGCGACGCTGCACCTAAATGCATTTCGGAGAGAACCAGCTATCACGGAATTTGATTGGCCTTTCACCCCTAGCCCCAAGTCATCCCCCCCAGTTTTCAACCTAGGTGGGTCCGGTCCTCCACGCGGTCTTACCCGCGCTTCAACCTGCTCAGGGCTAGATCATCCCGCTTCGGGTCCAGGACAAGCGACTCAAACGCCTTTTGAGACTCGCCTTCGCTACGGCTCCCCCACGACGGGTTAGCCTCGCCACTTGCCACTGACTCGCAGACTCATTTTTCGATAGGCACGCCGTCACCCCACAAGGAGGCTCCGACGGTTCGTAGGCGCACGGTTTCAGAAACTATTTCATTCCCCCCCGGGGTGCTTTTCACCTTTCCCTCACGGTACTCGTTCGCTATCGGTCAGACAGTCATATCTAGGCTTACCCCACGGTCGGGGCGGATTCACACGGGATTCCACGAGTCCCGTGCTACTTGGGAACCTGGATCGGAAGGCAGCGCGCGACCGGCTACGGGGCCATCACCCTCTACGGCCGGGAATTCAATCCCGTTCGCCTAGCACGCCGCTTTATGACTTCCGCCGGACGCTCCAGCATCCGGGCACCAGGCCCCACAACACCCGCCGCGCAACGCCTGGAGGCTATCACACGCGGCCGGTTTGGCCTGATCCGCTTTCGCTCGCCACTACTCACGGAATATCCTTTCCTGCAGGTACTGAGATGTTTCACTTCCCTGCGTACCCCCCGCACGAATGCGGTGCCGGCCCATACGGCCGGCGGGTCCCCCCATTCGGAAATCCTCGGATCAAAGCCCTGTCGGCGGCTCCCCGAGGCCTATCGCGGCCCCACACGTCCTTCATCGGTACTGTCTGCCAAGGCATCCACCATACGCCCTTACCAGCAACACACACCCACACAAGGAATGCATGCCGCAAGGACCACTGCGAAAAACTCTGGACAACACATCATCACACTAAAATGATCACAAAACGATCGACCAAATCCCCAATTAGAAAATCGGAGACCGGTCTTAAAAATTGCATCTAACAAAGCAAGAATCATATCTTGCTCGCGTCCACTATCCAGTTCTCAAGCCACCACGCACGACCGCATCCGACGACCCATCAAGGGAACGCCACCCGCGGAAGGCATCGAATCGCACCGACCAAAGGTCGGGGTGGCGATCCGGGAGCCCAAAAGCATGCCCGCACCACTCACCAAAAGCAAAGCCGAATGTTTCCTGATCTTTTCCACACCAGCAGGACACGGACGGGGAACATCCCCGGCGCGTCCGACACCGGATGCCAAACAGCATCCTGAATTCTCCGTAGAAAGGAGGTGATCCAGCCGCACCTTCCGGTACGGCTACCTTGTTACGACTTAGTCCCAATCACGAGCCTCACCTTAGACGGCTCCGCCCACAAGGGTTCGGACACCGGCTTCGGGTGCTGCCCACTTTCATGACTTGACGGGCGGTGTGTACAAGGCCCGGGAACGCATTCACCGCGGCGTTGCTGATCCGCGATTACTAGCGACTCCGCCTTCATGGAGTCGGGTTGCAGACTCCAATCCGAACTGAGACCGGTTTTAAGGGATCCGCTCCATGTCGCCATGTCGCATCCCGTTGTACCGGCCATTGTAGCATGCGTGAAGCCCTGGACGTAAGGGGCATGATGATCTGACGTCATCCCCACCTTCCTCCGAGTTGACCCCGGCGGTCCCTTGTGAGTTCCCACCATAACGTGCTGGCAACACAAGGCGAGGGTTGCGCTCGTTGCGGGACTTAACCCAACATCTCACGACACGAGCTGACGACGACCATGCACCACCTGTGAACCGGCCCCGAAGGGAAACGACATCTCTGCCGCGATCCGGAACATGTCAAGCCCAGGTAAGGTTCTTCGCGTTGCATCGAATTAATCCGCATGCTCCGCCGCTTGTGCGGGCCCCCGTCAATTTCTTTGAGTTTTAGCCTTGCGGCCGTACTCCCCAGGCGGGATGCTTAACGCGTTAGCTCCGACGCGGAACCCGTGGAATGGGCCCCACATCCAGCATCCACCGTTTACGGCGTGGACTACCAGGGTATCTAATCCTGTTCGCTCCCCACGCTTTCGCTCCTCAGCGTCAGTAACAGCCCAGAGACCTGCCTTCGCCATTGGTGTTCTTCCCGATATCTACACATTCCACCGTTACACCGGGAATTCCAGTCTCCCCTACTGCACTCAAGCCCGCCCGTATCCGGCGCAGACCCATCGTTAAGCGATGGGCTTTCACACCAGACGCGACGAACCGCCTACGAGCTCTTTACGCCCAATAAATCCGGATAACGCTTGCACCCTACGTATTACCGCGGCTGCTGGCACGTAGTTAGCCGGTGCTTATTCGAAGGGTACACTCACTCGCTTGCTCCCCAACAAAAGCGGTTTACAACCCGAAGGCCTTCATCCCGCACGCGGCGTCGCTGCATCAGGGTTCCCCCCATTGTGCAATATTCCCCACTGCTGCCTCCCGTAGGAGTCTGGGCCGTATCTCAGTCCCAATGAGGCCGGTCGCCCTCTCAGGCCGGCTACCCGTCAAAGCCTTGGTGGGCCGTTGCCCCGCCAACAAGCTGATAGGACGCGACCCCATCCCATGTCGGTAACCCTTTCCCGCGATCACATGCGATCACGCGGAACACCCGGCATTACCACCCGTTTCCAGGAGCTATTCCGGAACATGGGGCAGGTTGGTCACGCATTACTCTCCCGTTCGCCACTCTCACCGGAGTGCAAGCACTCCGGATCCCGTTCGACTTGCATGTGTTAAGCACGCCGCCAGCGTTCATCCTGAGCCAGAATCGAACCCTCCACAAAAAAACTTGCAGAAAGCCGTTCAACGACTCTCATAATAATTGACGGAACCATTCCATAAGGGGGAATGGTCCACACTAAAAACCCCGACACGAATTAAGCCCCCTAGGACACCCCGAAAACGAGGCACGCGCCGGACTGGCAATCAAAAAAAGCTTTACATATAAAAAGTAGTACAGACACACTCTTGAGTTCTCAAACCACCACCACACCAACAAACAACTTAACTCTTGGAAGAGAAGCTGTCGTGTTGAGCAGCAAGATGTAAATATACGCGACAATCCGATATCGCGCAAGTCGAAGGGCGCAAAAACCTTAAGAACCGTTGCAATGATGCGGTTCTTTCGGCGTGTCACTTCAGGTGTCTCTGCACCTTTACGCGTTATTTTAGACCCTTACTATCAAGAATCAAATCGACTTAATTCCTTTTTACGGCGTGTCAAAACGAAAGTGCCAAAAACAAATAACCACATGTTTTTAAAACCTTTCCTCTCTGTCTTGGATATTGAGATAAGCCAGCTGGCACCGAAACATACTTCCGCTCGATCAGCGATAAACCCACTCACAGCAATTCAGTGTTCCCGTACACCGGATTCGCAATCGATACGGTACCGGTCGATTCACCAGCATCAACTGCCAAGAGCGCCAGCGCTTGCCTTATTGCGCTCCTCCCCGTTTTCAAGACATACATTTTCCGCCCTGCCCCTTGCGATTCATCCTTCATCGGCCATGACTCAGCATGGTTCCGACAAATCATCCCTGGAGAAAGATCTACTTCATAAAGACACCTCATCAAGCGGGGCAACAGGAACTTGGCTCATTGGCGGCAAACGGGTAATCGACGATAGATGGCACGGTTATACTGTCTGCTATGAGCCCCAGAAAACACCGGCACAAACTCCATTTGCCTTGGTGGGCGTATCTGCTGGTGGCATTGCTGCTTGACGTGGAATGGGGAACTACTCTGGCGCTTAGCCACCGATTTGATAAAATTCCCTATGCGATAGCGTCGTTGGTGGGTATGGCTTTAAGCATTGCGTCTTTATATTTCGGCCGGCGAGCGAGCCGGAGAGGAACACTCCAATCATTCGGTTGCCGGTCTTCTATCCATCCTTAATATTTTAGTGGTGGTATTCATTACTATGCACGTTGAAATTCCGACAAGATTTCTCGTCTTCATAGCAGTTGTGGCGCTTCTGATTTTCCTAACGTTATTCTGCTTGCAATAGCAAGCCGGCAATAGCGAATTCCGTAAGAAATCGGGAACAATTCCACTGTTGCCGCAATGGGCTGGCGACCGCCAAAGCGAAGTTGCGCAAGCCTGATTACAATACTCTATATGGCTAAAAAAATTGCGGTATTGACTGGTGCCGGCATTTCGACTTCGGCAGGAATCCCTGACTTTCGCGGACCGGACGGGGTGTGGACCAAACACCCGGATCAAATGAGCGTCTATGACATCGACGCGTTCATAAGCGACAAGAAGGCACGCGAATATTCCTGGGCCTGGCAGAAGGCGTCGCCGGTGTGGAACGCGCAGCCCGGCGAAGCGCACAAAGCACTGGTGAAGCTGGAGAAAGCAGGACTGCTGACGCTGCTGGCCACGCAGAACTTCGATGCTTTGCATGAGAAGGCCGGTAATTCCAGCGATCTGATCGTCAACCTACACGGCACCATCGGCACCTCGCACTGCATGAAATGCCATGCCGAATATAAAACCGCCGATATTATGGACAACCTCGATAACGAGCCGGACCCACATTGCCACCGCAAGCTGCCGTATAGCGGCAACATGCCCTGCAACGGGCTGATCAAAACCGACGTGGTCTACTTCGGTGAAATGCTGCCGGACGGGGCGATGGGAAAATCGATGGCGCGGGTGGCCAAGGCCGATGAGTTCTGGGTGATAGGCTCGACGCTCGAGGTCTTCCCTGCCGCATCGCTGGCGCCGACCGCCGTACAGGCCGGAGTGCCGATGACCATTATGAATATGGGACGCACGCAATATGACAACATCGCCACGAGGCTATTCATTATGAATATGGGGCATACGCAATACGACGACGACGACATCGCCAAAGCGCTGCCCGAGCTGGTGGACGAGACCATCGCCGAAGCCGAAAAATAAAAGGGCATATACAGTGAATACGAAAGAAGAATTCTACCGGATCCTGGCAGAACAAACAGAGATGGCGCTGGCCACTTCGGTCGACAACATTCCTGATGCGCGAATCGTCAATTTTTACTTCGACCCTGCCGACAACATCCTTTACTTTGCGACTTTTAAAGGCAATAACAAGGTACAGGAAATAACGGCAAATGCCCATGTCGCTTTTACGACCATTCCCCATGACGGCAACGCGCATGTAAAGGCACAAGGCATTGCTCGTCCAAGCAAGAAAAGCATCGACGAGATTGCTGACGAATTCGTAGCCAAGATTCCGGCTTATGCGAATACTCTGCGCGCGGCCGACGGGAACCTGCTGTTGTATGAAATCAGTTTCGACACAGCGACCGTGACCAAGGACCTTAGCAATATCGATACCTATACTATTAAACCTGCTGTTGTATGACATCAGTTTCGACACAGTGACCGTGACCAAGGACCTTAGCAATATCGATACCTATACTATTAAATAAGTTTCACTATCGCACGATGATCTTGATATGGTCGTGTGAGTTTCAAAAGTACTAGAAATTCAGACGTGGCAGCTCAAATATAAAAACGATAAAGATGTGGCCTTGCTGCAGTTCAATACTGTCGCAAGGCCACATCTATTCGACGATAAACCGAAATTATCAGTAGATGCGCTTCGGGTCGAAACCGGCGGCCTTGAGGGCTTTGAGGACCTGGGCGATATGATCGGGGCCGTTCGTCTCGACGGTGACGCCGAGCGATACCGAGTCCGTATAGTGCCCGGAGGCCTTGAACTGGTCGTGGTTGAGCTCGATGACGTTGGCGCGGGCATCGGCAAGCACCTGCGCGACCTTGACCAACTGGCCCGGGGTATCGGGCAGTTCGACCTCGAAGTTCATGATGCGGCCGCGGGCGATCATACCCTTTTGTATGACAGCTCCGATGGTGACCGTGTCGATGTTGCCGCCGGAAATAATCGGAACGATGACATGTTTGCCCTTGGCCTGCGCAAAAACCCGCGAGCGCAGGCTCAGATGCTCGAGCGCGGCCAGCGAGACCGCACCGGCGGCCTCGACCACAAGCTTGTGCTTCTCCATCATCAAGAGAATCATTTCATTGATGTCACGCTCGGATACGGTAATCAAATCATCAAGGTACTCGTTCAAGATCGCGAACGTAAGGTCGCCGGGATGGCCGACGGCAACGCCTTCGGCGGAAGTGACCACTTTATCGGCCGGAACGACCGTGCCAGCAGCGAACGAATTCTTGAAAGCAGGTGAACCTTCTGGGGTCGCGCCGATGACGCGAACCTCCGGCTTGAACGTCTTGATGGCGAGCGCCACGCCGGCACCCAAGCCGCCTCCACCCAGCGGAACCACGACATCGGTGACATTCGGGACGTCCTCAAGAATCTCAAGGCCGATGGTGCCCTGCCCGCAAAGTACCTCGTAATCATCGAAGGGATGGACGTAGACCAATCCGTCACGCTGCGAAAGCTCGGAGGCGTATTCGGCGGCATCGTCGAAAAGGTTGCCGTGCAACACGACGTTGGCGCCGTAGGACTTCGTGGCGTCGACCTTCAAGGGCGGGGTGCTTTCGGGCATCACGATGGTCGCCTTCGCGTGGCGCTCGCGGGCCGCATAAGCAACACCCTGCGCATGATTACCTGCCGAGGCGGTGACGATGCCCTTGGCCAATTCCTCTTCCGACAAAGAGGCAATCTTGTTGTATGCTCCACGAATCTTGAAGGAACCGGTAACCTGAAGATTCTCCGGCTTTAAAAGAATCTCATGACCGGTCGCCTCGGAAAGGACGGGTGAAGGCATGATACGCGTATGGCGCGCAGTGCCTTTGAGTCTCTCGGCAGCCTTCTTCAACTCGGCCGCATGATCATGCTGCAGTGCCTTGACAACGTCTTCCTGTTTCATACCGGAATTGTACGGCTCTGAAACGCGCTGCCTGCATCAATGTCCCAAAATACGAATATTACTTCTTGGACTTGGACGCGCGCTTGGGCTTGGACGCGGGCTTTGATTTTGAGGCGCGCCTAGGCTTCGGCTTTTCAACAGGGGCGGTGCCGGCAGTAACGGCCTCGGACTCGGCCACCAGGTAACCCAGCAGGCGAGCAGTGTCGGTTGGGGTGGCGATGCGCGAACGGGCGTTCGTCTCGCCGGCACCGACCTTGATCGTCCATGCTGCAGAAGACCTGGGAGATTTTGAGGCAGGCTTCGAACCTGCATCCGCAGACGCCACGTCATCAACCGCGGTGACCGTCTCGATGGAATCGACCATCTTGGCCACGCCGGCATTGTCGACGTCAAGCTCATTGAGCGCATCGGCCTCATCGCGGGCGCAAGCGCAATCGGTGACTGAAGCGAACATGGTTTCGTCGGTGGTGTCATCACCCAACGCGAGCACGAAATCGTACCGACCGCTTCCCAACAGGGGTTTTACCGCCTCGCCCTTGCTGACGTTAGCCGGGCAGACCTCGATGACCTTGGCATTGCGCATGACCGTCAAGCCATACTGCGGGCAGACCTTGTTCAGCTCGTCAACCAGACGTTCGCGCTGCTCCAGAGCCAGCTTCTGGTCGCTCATGCGATAGTGCCATGCCAGATCCGTGGACTTGTATTCGATGAACGACTGCGGAACGCGGGAGACGGATTTGTTCATGATGGTCTCGATAATCGGACGCCACTCGTCGGGGTCGGGAAGGCCGTCGGCACGCCGCCAGTAACGCTTGGGAGTAATCGTCCTGCCGTCCGCGTTTTTGGCGGTTTCCCCGGCAATCGGCTTGGTGTGCCAAGCCCCGTGCTCGGCAATCAGACCGATCGGCAAGCAGCCGAACCACTCATTCATCGTCTCGCGGGTACGGCCGGAGACCAGATAAAGATCGACATCAGGGATGGAGCCAACCTCGCGCAGCAAATCAAGCAAACGATGCGTCGGCTTGGCACGGCCCGGCGTACGCACGATTTGCGTCAAGGTGCCGTCGTAATCGCACAGCACAAGCTTGTGCTTCGATTGACCCCACTCGCGAACCAGATGGTCGCGTTGGGCACTTTGCAGGCGATGGTCGGCCATACGCGGATCACTGACCTGACGCAATGTGCTCAGGAATTCCGCACTCCACAATCCTGCGGTGCGATACTTCAGACGGGCCTGCATGGCGGCATTGCGGCGCTTGGCCTCACTAGAACTGATCTCCAAGGCCGAATGCAGCGCTTCGCACACCGCTTCGGTGTCATAAGGATTGACGATGAACGCGTCCGTCAACTCACGGGCGGCACCGCATTCGTCGGAAAGAACCAGCGCACCGTCACGGCCATCGCGGGCGGCCAGATATTCCTTGGCGACCAGATTCATGCCGTCTCGAAGCGGGGTGACCAGCGCCACGTCGCCTGCCGTATAGATACCGCAAACCGGCTTGATGGGCAGGGAACGGGTGATGTAATGGATCGGCTCCCAGGAAAGAAGCGAATACTTGCCGTTAATCTCACCGACGAGCTGATCGACCTGATCTTTCAACTTGCGATATGTCTCCACGTCCTCGCGCGTAGGCGTCGCCAAAAGGTAATACGTAACGTGGCCGACCCACTCGGGATAGCGGCTCAGCATCAAATCAAATGCACGCAGACGCTCCGGCAAGCCCTTCGTGTAATCGAGGCGGTCGACAGAGACGACCACCTTGTTGTCTTCAGTGCCGCGTTTGGCCGCGGCCGACTGTGCAAGCTCGACCTCGGGAAGTTCGTCACCTGTATGGGCGCTCCACCAGTTTTCTTCCTGATCGCTCGCCTCCGCTGCGGCCTGGGATTCTGCGGTCAACGAGGTGCTGACTCGCCTTGTGCGCTTGCCGCTGACGGCCTCGATGCCGTGGCGCATGGCCTGTGCGAGGCTGGAATGGGCGTTGCGACGGTAAAGGCCGTAATCGATGCCTATGGGGAAGGCGTCGACCGTGACGAAACGTTGCGACGCGCCGTTCCCGACAGGAATGCGGCCATCCTTGTCGACCTCGATGCCTAGAAGTGCGCGGACAGAGGCCAGGAAATTCACACAGAAATCTTCGGTGTGGAAGCCCAGCAGATCCGCACCCATCAGGCCTTCGAGCAAATCCTTGCCGTTGGGAAGCTGGCGAAAAATCTCGGGGCTCGGGAACGGAATATGAAGGAACCAACCGATTTTGAGCTTGGGGAAATTAGCACGTAGCATGGCCGGGAGCAGCAAAAGATGATAATCCTGAATCCACACGGTATCGTCAGGGTTGACGAGCTGAGCGACGGTATCGGCGAACTTCTGGTTGACCTCTTGATAAATCTTCCAAGTGGACGAATCGAACTTGGCCTCATGCGCGAAGTCGTGGAACAGGGGCCACAGCGTATCGTTGGAATATCCGGCGTAATATCCGTCGATCTCCCGCTGGGTCAGGAAAATCGGAACGCAGCGGCGACGCGCGAATTCGTCACGAATCTTGTCGATTTCGACCTTCGTGCGCGTTTCGGGATCGATGCTGCTCCAGCCGACCCACAGACAATCGTTATGGGACTTATGGTACGGGCCAATTGCCGTGGCCAGACCACCGATGCTTTGCTTCAGGGCGTAAGTACCATCGGGTTTGGCATGCAGAGACACCGGAAGTCTATTGGAAACAATAATTAAACGAGCCATAATTACTCCTTCGTCGTTGGAATCGCTATTCGCAAAGGCAAATTCAAGCTCACCCTCACAGACATCTACCGATATTTGTATTCTAGCTCACAAAACCCATACGGGAGAATCGTTTGCGCAAAGGCTGAACCTCCACGGATGGACATGCGGAGAAATCAGGAAACTCGTTTGACCACATCATGAGCTTTCGACGGGAATCGAGGCAGAATCTTTGGCGGGCTTCATACAATATGTGGAATATAAGAGAACGGTTATACAATATGTGGAATATAAGAGAACGGTTATTGACCCGAAATGTTGCCCGCTTGGCTTGAATAACGACAGAACCGGAAACAAACCCGGAGGCAGCATGGTAGGCAGTGACAGCGGAAAACGAGAAAGAAGCGGGAACGGCATGGGCGAGAAGGAACACACGGCGAACGAAGGAGCAGCTGCCGTAACGAACGGTAAGGCGGATAACGAAGCCAGGGCTAAGGCCGAAGTGGAAGCCGGGGACGAAGTTCAGGAGGAAATGCCCGTTACGCGAGGGCCTGTGGAACAGATAGTCATCATGATTGTCGTCGGCCTGATCGCCGGCTTCTTCTCCGGACTTTTCGGCATCGGCGGCGGATCGATCATCGTGCCGGTATTGGTGTGGCTCGGCATGACCCAGCGCCACGCAGCGGCGACTTCGCTGGCCGCAATCATCCCGCTTTCGATTTCCGGCGTGGTTTCCTACGCGATGAGCGGGCACGTCGATTGGATTGCGGCACTGTTGATGGTCGTCGGCACGATTATCGGCTCACAAATCGGCAGCTGGCTGCTTTCACGGCTTTCCGAAGTGTTCCTGCGCTGGTTCTTCGTGGTATTTCTGGCGTTTGTCTTAGTCAGCCAACTGGTGCTGACGCCTTCGCGCAACTCCAGTATCCATCTGACCGCGATCAAGGGCATTCTGCTTGTGCTGCTTGGCATTTTCATCGGCGTACTTTCAGCGCTGCTGGGCATCGGCGGCGGGGCCGTCACCGTGCCGGCGCTTTCACTGCTGTTCGGGGCAAGCGACCTCATCGCCCGTGGCACCTCGCTGCTGGCCATGTTCCCCAGCGCCATCACCGGCACCATCGCCAATTGGAAGCGCGGATTGGTGCATCTTAAGAACGGCCTGATCATTGGTATTGCAGCGGCTTGTGCCACGCCGCTGGGAGCTTGGGTCGCCGCGTTCGTCTCGGCAAAAGTAGGCTCATATCTGCTTGCGGCCTATCTTTTCGTCATTATGCTGCGCTCCGCTTGGACCGCCCTGAAGATCACGCCCGGCATCGCGCCGAAGCTGCCGCACAAATAGAATATCCGGATATTTATTTTGGCAATGAAGAAGCACGACCAATCGGTAAGTGCGACTGTACGTGGTACGCAGCGCTAAAAGTTAAAATACTCAAAATAAAAGTTCGGTGCTGCATTTATATAGCATTTATCGAAACGAAAATCCCAGAACGGCGTAATTTCAACGGTTTGATAGTTCACCATCAAGTCCGGCATAGCAGGGAACGGCAAAAGATTCGCACCGTTCGTTCAATACTGTAAAAACGACTTGCTCTTCACAAATTCATCACATATTCAATGAACGAAGACGCCACCGCTACCGTTTTACAGAGAAAAACCCCGTGAGCAGCTGCGCACATTCGCTCTCCCGCACACCGCCGATGACCTCCGGGCAGGCCCCGATGTGCGGATCGCGCGGAATATCCCAAACCGAACCGCATGCACCCAGTTTGGCATCCCAAGGAACCGAAAACAATACGGCCAACATGAGTCTGTAATGCAGCACCGGTGCACATCGGGCATGGTTCAAGTGTGACCACCAGCGTGCAATCGGCAAGATTCCAAGGGTTTAAAGTCTTCGTTGAAGAGCTGCCTGCATCACGGGCAGCAGCTTCTTCGACTGTTCCCAACCCGCATTCAGCATTCTTCCGCGATTCAGCCGCCTCACGCATCGCCACCACTTCGGCGTGGGCGAGCGGATCGCCGTCGGACTCGCGCCGATTGCGGCCCCGACCGATAATCGTGCCGTCAGTGCCAAGCACGACCGCCCCAACCGGGACTTCGCCGGCATCCGCCGCCTCATGCGCCAAACCCAGCGCCTCACCCATCGCGTTATACAAACTCGCAGTGTTCATGATTCCCAGTCTAAAAGCAATCGGCAAAGCTTGAGGCATAATGCCGAAACATCCATTCGTTATAGTGAATATAAGAAGTGTCCGCATATGTCCGAACCGTTAAACCGCCGAACCGCAATGAAGCCAAACCAAGAAAGGAATCGATAATCCGTGGCAATTTTCGAGCTGATCCTCTGCATTCTGGGGGCCGTTGTGCTCTCGTCGTTCGTCAGCCGTTTTATTCCGCGAATATCGACCCCGCTTGTCCAAATCGCGCTCGGCATCGCCCTCGCCTTCCTGCCGGTTTTCCCGCACGTCAAGCTTGACCCCGAACTGTTCATGGTGCTGTTCATCGCTCCCCTGCTTTACGTCGAAGCGCACGAAATCGACAAACGGATGCTCTTCAAAACGTTGAGATTCTCGCTGCCCATGGCCATCGGGCTGGCGCTGGGAACCATGGCTGTCGTCGGCTTCATGCTGCACGCCGTATGGCCGGTGATTCCATTGGCGGCGGCGTTTGCGCTGGGCGCGGCGCTCGGGCCGACCGACGCCGTGGCAGTGTCCTCGCTTTCCAGCGAAGCGACACTGACCAAGCAACAGGCCGGAATACTGACCGGTGAATCGCTCTTTAACGACGCTTCCGGCGTCATCGGCTTCCAGTTCTCGATTCTGGCAGCGGTCACCGGTTCCTTCTCGATGGCCAACGCCACCAAGGATTTCCTGCTCTCGTTCTTCGGCGGGATTATCGTCGGCATCGTCGCGGGCTTCCTCGCCAACTGGATTTTCGCCTTGGCGCGACAGCTGGGCTGGGAGACAATGACCACGCGCATTCTCATGGAGCTCTTCCTGCCATTCCTGGTATTTCTAGGAGCCGAGGAACTTCATATCTCCGGCATTCTTGCGGTGGTTGCTTTCGGCTTGACCGTTCATTTCGACCGCAACGGCATCGGAGGGCCGAACGTCGCGCGCACCAATATCGTTTCGAACAGCGTGTGGGCCGTACTCTCGTTCGTTTTGAACGGCACTGTATTTATTCTGCTCGGCATGCAGCTGCCGAGCGCCATGCGGGCCAGTTGGCTGAGCCATAATGTCAGCAATACCGCGCTGATCAGCATCATCCTGCTCGTCACCGTCGTTGCCATCGCGATTCGATTCCTGTGGGTCTGGCTCATCGCCGCCCCGACCCGCGACCCCGAAACCGGCAAACGCGTACCTCTGAAACCGCGTTCCCTACGCGACGCGGCGGTGATGACATTCGGCGGGCCGAAGGGCACCATCACCCTTGCCTTGATGTTCACCATCCCGTATAGCGTCATCTCCGGCGACGCGTTCCCGATGCGCAACGAGCTTATTTTCATTGCTTCCGGTGTGATCGTGCTGACGCTGCTGCTGGCCAATTTCATGCTGCCGCTGCTCGCACCGGCCAAAGACGATGCCGACGAATCAGAAAAGCTCATCGAAATCACCATCGAGGAATTGACCCGCACCGTGCAGGAACTTTCGAACCGCGTCACCGATGACAATCGCCGCGTAATCCTGCCCGTCATCGATTCCTACAACAGCCGCATCACCCGCCTACGCCAACGCATCGGCGGCTTCGACATCGAGGAATTCGAGACTCTGCAGATCGATGCGTTGCACTGGGAGAAAGATTACGTACGCGACCGACTCGCCAACACCCAGGCCGACACGCAAATGAATGAGCACAATCAGAAGCTGCAGATCGAGGCGTGCGAGCGCATGATGGACCAGATCATGAACACGCTGCGGCACACGGCCGACAAGAAGACCCATCATCGTGCAGTCTCGCAGATTCGCGGGCGAGCGCATGCGCTACGGCGTCAGATCACCACGCTGGCAAGGCGAGCCAACAACAAGTTCCGCCGTTCAGCGCCGATGCTCAACGAGCATGAAATTTACTATTATCTGCGAGCCACCCAAATCGATGCCATCGACCACGTCATTAACCGGCTCTACAAGGAAATGCACGGCGATACCTACAAATCGGAATACTGCACGCTGTTGCTGCGCGACTACCAGCGCGCACGTGCCGAACTACGCAGCCGCAAGGACATTGTGGCCGCAGCCAAGAACGCTCCACAAATCGACGAGGTCAAGCACGAAAGCTATTCCATCGAGCTCAGCGTCATTCAGGACATGCTTGATTCCGGAGAAATTTCACGCAACCAAGCGAAGCGTCTGAGAAGGAACGTGTATGTGATGCAAGTTGATGCTGAGGCGGAACTGTAAATAGGATATCCGGTTCTACAACCGCACTCATTTCAACTTGCATCATTCGCGCGTGTAGACGCGCTCACCTCGCCTACGCGGAGCCCACAGGGCTGTTGGCGTTGAAAAACATACTCTAATTGAGCTCTTATCGCTCTTTCGCGCTCGATACATCGCGCTCAGTTCACCTACAGAAAGTCCACTGGACTTTCTACTTAACGGCTCAGCGGCTCAGCAAGTCGACGCGGAAGCGGAACTGTAAATAGGAATTTAAGCACAAAAACGAGTGAAATTATGCTTAAATTCCTATCAAAGTCGTTCGAAAGCATTTTAAGCATAAAAATCGCGCGAAAACGCGCTCAAATTCCTAATAAACGTTCAACAAATCACACCACACCCGATGAGATGTTGTTGAGCAGGAGCCATTGGGTCAGGTCGGTGAATTCGGCTGGACTTACGGCATGGTCGAGCTGGTGATAATTCTTCACCGTCAGCCATGTATGTTCCTCAAGCCAGGCGGTCGCGCCGTAAATCTCATACTTCGGCAAGACGTTGTCGCGGTCTCCGTAACCATAGAAAACCGGCTTTTCCATCTCTGCAAGCCGATCGTCGGCCGGAGTCGTCCCGGCAACCTGCCCCGGAGCCACAAAACCGGAAAGTGCTGCGACCGCACGGTAACGCTCGGGATGCACGCGCAACAGATGAATCGCGAGCGCCGCACCCTGAGAGAATCCGATGGGCACCAGCTCACGATCGGCATCGACATGTTCGTTGACCCAGTTGTCGACAGCGGTGGCCGCAGCGAAAATGTCCCTGTCCAAATCCTCGCCGGTGGGCACGCCGTCATGGAACCAGCTGTAGGCCCCGGAACCGCTGCCGAACTCGCCCGGCCCCTCGGCTTGCAGCACCAGTGGCGCACGCAGCGAAACGTAATCGTTGCCGGGAGCGACGTAACGCATCATCCCGGCCAGATCCTGTTCGTTGGAACCCCAGCCGTGCAGGCACAGGAACATCGGCCGCGTGGGCCGAGCCCTGCCGCCGCCTTGGGAATAGATGACATGGGAAATCTCCATCGGGTCGCCGAAACGCCCGGGAATAGCATCGGATTGACGGCCAACTAAGCCGTTTTCGCCCTTGCGAGCCTCATTGGAATATTCGCTGTTCACTGCTTCGTCGGTCATAGTCCCCATGATAAGCAGCAAGCCCAACAGAAGCCCAAAATGTTCACTGGCAGATTCGCAGCAGGTTCACGAAATTAAACCGACCAATATCTGGCGAAATAATCGAGAGCATTCTGACATGCAGCCAATATCGCCAGCCGCACCGTCAACCTATCGGCAATAAAAGCTACTTGTCAGAATCGCCAGACCCGATTTCCTCGAGCTTGCCACCCCACTGCTGCTGCAAAGCCGTCATTGCATCCTTCTTACCAACGGCCATCCACTGGTCGTTGCTCAGCACGCGCAAATCGTTCTGGTCAATCTTGTCGCCCGCATATCGGCTGATGAGATTGGGCGCCTGCGAGCGCACCATGTCACCGTCCATCGATGCCGCGGCCTTCGTCTGGAACGTAACGAACGCGACCTGCGTGGCCTTGCAGAACGATGCGGTGCCAACGCCTGGCAGCTGGCTGGCAATGTCAACATCCATCCAACCGCCTGTGCAGGTGCCGGCGAATTGCTCGATACCCTGCTTCATTTGATTGGCATCGTTTTCCGGCGCTTTGGTCTTGCCCTGAACCGTCTTGGACGTATTGTCTTCGCTTGACGAACTTGTATTATGTTTCAGCGTTTTGAGAGAAATCAGCAACGCAACGGCAATCAGGATAAGAACGACGATGACGACGATCGCGCTAATGATAAAAGACTTGCGATGTCGACCTATACGCGACGACTCGGAACCGTGGCGGCGCAATTCGTTGACATTATAGGTATGGGCATTTTCAGGCCGGGAATTGCTTCGGGCGTCGCCGGAGCGCAGACCGCTGTCGGCTCGAGACGCATCGCCGGATTGCCGGAGCGAAGCATTACCCTGATTGCCATGATGGCCGGAATCTTCTTTCATAGCCCCTTGTGTCCCATCTGCCCGAATCCGCATTCGTGATATATAGGCATGTTATGCAACCCACGATTCCATACAACGGACTTGTGGCTTCATCTGCCTGAAAAATAAACTGCTTGTTTTAGTCTACCCCGCGCGGGACCAATCTGCCGCACACCGCGCCGTCACGCCTACCGAGACTCGCAGAAAACCATGACCTATAGAAAGAGAAACCCCGGTACTAGAACGTACCGGGGAAGAGAAGAGAGAAGAAGAAAGGGTTCAATTATCGGCAAGATCCAAAATCTCAAGATCACCGGTCAGCTCTTGCTGACAACTCTTATATAACTACACTATCCTTGGCGCAAGAATCGGATTACCTGAAAATTACCTGAAAATTTGAACTATTTTGCCTATTTCCGGGTCCGGACGGATATTTAGGCGGAAAAATGCCCTTCTCCGCCGCCTTAGCTAACGTCAGACCGCCGCAACGTCTACACTTAGAGCAGAACACGCAATAGCCGCGTTGGCTTGAATCCGGTTTCAGCAACCTTCGTCGCACGCGGCACGCAACTCGACCTCTGGAGGAACGTATGCTGCTGTCAGATAGCGACATCCTCGCCGCCCAAGCCGACGGCCATATCTCGCTGGACCCGTGGACGCCCGAAATGGTGCAGCCGGCTTCCATCGACGTGCGCCTCGACCGGTATTTCAGGCTTTTCAACAATCATGCGTACACTTACGTCGATCCGGCCGAAAATCAAGGCGACCTCACCGAACAATTCGAGGTCGGGCCGGACGAACCGTGGATCATGCATCCGGGCGAATTCGCACTGGCTTCGACGTGGGAATACGTCAAGCTCGATGGCACCATCGCGGCACGGCTGGAAGGCAAGAGCTCGCTGGGCCGTCTCGGCATCCTGACCCATTCCACCGCCGGCTTCATCGATCCCGGCTTCGAAGGGCATATCACCCTGGAACTTTCCAACGTGAGCACCCTGCCGGTGAAGCTCTGGCCGGGAATGAAAATCGGGCAGATGTGCTTCTTCGAGCTCAGTTCGCCGGCAGCGCACCCTTACGGATCGACCGGCGTGGGCTCGCACTACCAAGGCCAGCGCGGCCCTACTCCGTCGCGTTCATACGTCAACTTCTATAAGGCCGAAATCAAGGACTGAAAGCGGACGAGGGCACACCGCTGCCGCCTACATCCATCTGCCTTGTCATATTGAGCATGCGATGAAAATCAGGATTCTGGGCTTATTTTCTTGATTTTCATCGCATGTTTTTTTGAAGATGCGAGCAAAATCAAGATTTTGCCGTGATTATCCTGATTTTGCTCGCAGCTTGCATTCGCCGAGCACGTTGGCGCGGGGTGCTGGGACAATTGGGAGTATGACTAACAAGAAGGGCCCGGTCAAAGGTTCGGGCGGAAAACATCGCAACGCATTGAAGGGCCGCGGACCGACGCCCAAAGCCGAGGACCGCGTGTATCACAAGGCATATCGCGCCAAGAAGCAGAACGAAAAGCGCCGTTTCGCCGACCCTCGGCTGGCAGCACGCCGTCGCGCGGCACACTACACTTCGGATTCTGACGATTTGGTGGTCGGACGCAACGCGGTGCTTGAGGCGCTGCGCGTGGGCGTACCAAGCACGCAGCTATATATCGCCAATCGCATCGAGCACGACGATCGCACCCGCGAAATCGTGAAGCTCGCCGGTATGCAGGGGCTCAATCTGCTCGAGGCCGACCGGTTGGAGATGGATCGCATCGCGCATTCGCGCAACCATCAGGGCATCGTCCTGAAAGTGCAGCCCTATCAATACCACACGCTTGCGGAGCTGGCGGATAGGGCCGACAAGAAATCGCATGCCATGGAAGAGGCCGATTCGCAGCGAGCCCGCATCAACGCGCGCCCGCTCTTCATCGCCCTCGATGGCGTCACTGATCCGCAGAATCTCGGAGCCGTCATCCGTTCGGCGGCGGCATTCGGAGCCAATGGCGTCATCTTGCCGGAACGCCGCTCGGCTTCCGTCAACGCAGCTGCATGGAAGGTTTCGGCCGGCGCCGCCGCACATCTGCCCGTGGCCCGCGTGGTCAATCTGACCAAGGCCATCGAGGCGCTGAAAGAGCGCGGCTACTACGTGGTCGGGCTTGACGGCGGCGGCAACGCCATTGTCGGCGAGTCCGGTTTCGAAACCGATCCATTGGTCGTCGTGCTCGGTTCGGAAGGCAAGGGCCTGAGCCGTTTGGTGCGCGAGGCTTGCGATTCCATCGCCGGCATCCCGATTTCCAGCGAAGTCGAGTCACTCAACGCTTCGGTAGCGGCGGGCATCAGCCTCTACGCCGTCTCCCGAGCCCGCAGCAAGGCCGGCGAAAAGGCCGACAGCGAGACCAAGTAGCCGGTAGAAATAACTGCTATCGGATCCACAAATAACCCGATAAACGAAAATCTCCCATGGAACGATTCCGTGGGAGATTTTCGTATGTGAATGCAGAAACGTTCAGTGGCTCCAGACAGCGGCGTCCTGGTCATATTCGTCCGGATCGTAGTAGTCATCGTCATCACCAGTATCAGCGTCAACATCGGTACCGCTGTCGGCAGCGAAATCGTTAGCATCATTCCCGGCTGCATCCGCGTTTTCCTTTGCGGAATCGGCTTCCGAGCCATCGTCGCTCGCGGCCTTGCCGTTCGTATTATGAGCAGCAGCCGTAGCGGGATCCGGCTGGGTCGGCCAGATGTCTTCCGGCACGTCCGAATCGGCATCGAGATTAAAATCGTCGCTGGTGGTTTGCGTGGCGCCTACGCCTAGATTGCCGAGCCCGTCGCCGAGTACGCTGTAATCGCCACGTCCGATGCTGTCGACATCATCGTTGTCGGAACCTACGGTATCCGCGACGTTCGCATTTTCCTCGTCCGAGATTCCGCCAGCAGGATTGTCATACGTCGAGCTATCGTCGACCACGCCCGAATCGGCGTCCTCGTTGATTTCGGCAAGCGCCCTCGAATCGAGGTTATACTTAGGCAGATTGTGCTTGATGTAGTCGCTTGCCGCCACGGCCGTAGATACGTCATGTCCGGCCCTTTCGGCCATGAACCAACGATTCTGCAAGACTTCATGGAAGAACTGCGCCGGCTCGATCTTCGAGCGGTATTCCTTAGGAATCATGCGAACAACGGGCTCGAAAACCTCGCGCATCCAATCGGTCGCCACGATTTCCAGCTCTTCCCCGTCACGCCAAGTGGAAGCGCGGTAGGCGTCCAAATCGTTCAACAACCGACGGGCCTGGTTCTCCTGCACGTCGAGGCCTGTCAAGCGCAACAACTTGCGTGAAGCGTAACCCGCATCGACCACGCGCGGACGGACAAGCACGCGCTTGCCGTCATCAGCGGTCTTGACTTCAAGCTCATCGACATCGAAGCCCAAATCGTTGAGCTTGTTGACGCGCTTCTCGATCTTCCACATCTCGTCGGGACCAAAGTCCTCCTGATCGGTCAACGCACCCCATAGTGAGGCATAGCGCTCAATCAGCCTGTCGCCGACCCCGACCTCGTCCACCTCGTCAGGCAGCAATTTGCCGGAAGCCAGGTCCATCAGTTCGCCGATGATGTTGGTGCGGGCAAGATCCATGTCGTAGTTGCGCTGGCCCTCGGTCAGCGTTGTATAGAGCGCACCGGTTTCCGCGTCGACCAGGAAGGCCGAGAACGCGTCGGCGTCGCGCAGGAAAAGAACGTTGGAAAGCGAAACGTCACCCCAATAAAAACCGGAAAGATGCAGACGAACCATCAGCACGGCGAGCGCGTCAATGAGACGGTCGGCAGTGTCCGGCCGCAGATTTCCGGCGAACAAAGCACGATAAGGCAGCGAGAACTTGAGTTGCTTGGTCACCAGCATGGATTCGAGCGGCTCGCCCTCACGAGTATGCCGTCCGGTGACCACGGCAATCGGACGCACGGTAGGCAGCTCAAGCTTCTGCAGGCGTCGCAAAAGCTCATATTCGTGTGCGGCGACGCGGCTGGTGATTTCCTTCATCGCATAGATTTCGTCACCGACGTGCACGAAACGGACCACGTGCCTGGAGATGCCTCGCGGCAGGTTGGCCAACAGTTCCTTGGGCCAGGTCGCCAGCGGCTTCTCCCAAGGCAGGGTGAACATCTTCGGATTTGAGCTGGCGGCAGTGATTTGCAGCGCATGCGGCTCGGCGACATCGGTGCCTCCCACCTCGGAGGCAGTTACGGATGTCGCTTTCAGCGCTCTTGGGTCCATTTGCATTCCTTGCATCCCACCACTTATTTCCATACCTCTCAATCTACCGCCCGCGCAGGATAGCTCACGATTCGTCTCACGTCCGATTGCATCCATATCTGCTTAAGCGTGAAACAGCGAATTCAGGTTATTACCCAGAGAATATGAAAAGACCCACACACGAATGTGCGGGTCTTTTAAATGATGCTAAAACGCTGAAATATCAGCGAATCAGTTCAGGCGCAGCTCGGTGGCCGGGGAGAACAGATGCATCTTGGACGGATCAATCTTGATCTTGACGGTGTCACCGACCTTCGGCAGCTGACGCGGGTTCACGCGAATCGTGGTCAGCTTGTTCTGGTCGGACATCATGGCAGAGGACTCGGCTGCGGAACCATCGGTGATGATGTTGCCGTAGATGTAGCCGTCGCTGCCCAGATCCTCGACGTTCTCAACCTTCAGCGAGAAGGCGTTGGCCTCGTCAGGAGCGGCGAGCGTTGCGTCCTCGGGACGGAAGCCGACGACGATGCGGCCCTTGTCTTCTGGGGTAAGCTTGGCGACGGCGTCCTTGTCGAGCTCGACGGTGTCGCTGCCGATCTTCGCCTTGCCGTCAACGACAGGGTGCGTGTTGATGTTCATGGACGGCGAGCCAATGAAGCCGGCGACGAAGACGTTCTGCGGCTTGTCATAGAGCTCGGTCGGAGCGCCGACCTGCTGGAGGATACCCAGCTTGATGACGGCGATGCGGTCGCCCATCGTCAGAGCCTCGGTCTGATCGTGGGTGACGTACAGGGTGGTGACGCCGAGCTGACGCTGCAGGGCGGCGATCTGCGTACGGGTCTGCACACGGAGCTTTGCATCCAAGTTGGAAAGCGGCTCATCCATCAGGAAGACCTTAGGCTTACGAACGATTGCGCGGCCCATGGCGACACGCTGACGCTGACCACCAGAGAGAGCCTTCGGCTTGCGGTCGAGGAACTCGGTCAGATCGAGGACCTTGGCGGCCTCTTCGACGCGCTGGCGAATCTGATCCTTCGGAACGCCGGCGATCTTCAGCGCGAAGCCCATGTTGTCGGCGACGGTCATGTGCGGATAGAGTGCGTAGTTCTGGAAGACCATAGCGATGTCGCGGTCTTTCGGCTGCATCGTGGTGACGTCCTTATCGCCGATGAAAATCTTGCCCTTGTTGACTTCCTCGAGGCCCGCGAGCATACGCAGGGTCGTTGACTTGCCGCAGCCAGAGGGGCCGACGAGCACGAGGAATTCGCCATCTTTGATGTCAAGCGAGAGATCGGATACCGAGGGCTCCGTATTGCCCGGGTAGATACGAGTGACATGGTCAAATACGACTTTTGCCATAATTTAATATTCCTTTCATCGGCAGGTACGTGCCGAACGATCCGTTGTGAAGGGGTTTGCATCCACCCGCAAGCCAACCTCGGCAAGCGAATTTCCGCACTTTCATTTCATTATGAGTGAAGCCTTTCGAGGTTCCTTCCCCATCGGACTCAAAAACAACTATACACGGTCAATGTCGAAATATCGCACAACACGCCACGTATCGTATAAGCTTGTCGTAAGAAAGGCGGCCGGCGCCTGGTTCGTCATGCGACAGGGCACACAACAAGGAAAGACACGCCCGTTTTATGCCGTCGACGTAAACGGTCAACGTCATTCTATTTTAATAATTTTTTTAGCAAACTTTTAAAAAACTATTGACGTAAACTTTTAAGCCAATTCCTGAATCACAGATTTTGCAGTTTTACATAGCTTTATCAACGCCGCATTCACGAAATATTTTTTGCAATGTAAGTGGCAGTAAATCTCACTGCTCTCAAGCTTTTTCCAAGCATCAGCACAACGCAACCTAAACTTCAGTAAAAGAGCAGAAATCAGATTTAATGCAATACATATAAACGTCAAACGTAAGCACTATTTTTAAAGTCTTACTTTTTTTACGCAATTATCGGAAAATAAGAATATGGAAAAAACAAACACATCCGGCAAGCAGATTGCCTGGCTACGCAGAATCACCCACGACGACTCCATCAATAGCATCGCCAAACGTACCAATATCCCGTACGCGACACTTTACAAGCGGTTCCAATCCGACGAGCTGGCGACCTCCGAGATCATCACCATAGCCCGTTGTTATGGAATCAACCCCATCAACGCCTTGGTGGACACCGGCGTCATCAGCATCGACGAAGCCGCTGGGGTACGCGGCAACAACTCACTAAGACTGTTCAGCATAGAGGCCTTGACGAAGGAAATCGTGCGGCGCAGCAACGAAGGCGCCACGGCTCCGGTCAACACGGTCCACGACGATTGAGAGCAAAGCCGCTACTCTCTGGCCTGCAACGCCTTGAGCATATCGATTTTTGCTATTCTCGCTGATACATAGAAAGCCAGAATGACAGTCACCACTGCAATCACGATAACCGGGAACAGGAATTGTCCACCAGTAAGATCGGGCGAGAACATCATGTTCTCGGGAGCGACCTGACGGATGATGCGTTCGTGCAGCAAAATGCCGGCGCCCGTACCCAACAGAACACCTATCACGGTGAGCCCGAGAGTCTCCCTGTAGATATACATCGTGGCTTCGCGGTTGTAATAACCCAGCACCTTGATGGTGCTCAGCTCACGCAAACGTTCGGAGATGTCGAGATTGTTCAGATTATAGAGAATGACGACACTGAGCAGAACCGATACGGCAATCAGCACCTGCATCAAAAGGCTCAGCGAACGCACGAGCATATTGGTCTGGTCCACGAGCATCGAATTCTGCGAGACCTGGGTAATGCCGTCGAGCGCCATGAACTTTGCCGCCTCATGCTTCGCGTTGGAGGAACTGCGGTTTTTCAGTCCGATCATATTCGCGTTGGGAACGTAGTCCTGATGGAATATCTTTTTGTACGACTGCGAATTCATGAAGATGAAATGGCCGATATACATTTCGCAGACCCCGCTGATGGGGATCACGCGATTGTGGCCGTTCGCATCCTGAATGGTCATGTTGTCGCCCGCTTTGACATTGTTGAGCTTCGCGAGCCGCTCGGAAATCACAGCACCATAATTATCAAGGTCAAGATGACGCTTGCTGGACCTCTCGTGCAGGTCCACATAACCATCAAAAGCCCCTGCGTTCTTGGCAGCGATAATCGTCAGGTCCTGATTGTTGCGGTACGGGCCGGCGTTCATGTTGCCTTGCTCATAACGAATCGAAGTGAACCGCTTGATACTGTTGCTGTGCAATTCCTTGGATATCTGCTTTTGCTGAGTGCTGGTCACCTGATTGCTCTGCCCGGCGATGAGGTCATATTGAATGACATTGCCGTATTGCAGATTATTGATCGAATCGACCGAACGCTGCACGCCGACGCCCCCAACAAGCAGTGCAAGTGCTCCGACGACGCCGATTATCGTGGTGATGGTACGAATCTTATAACGGAAAATGTTGCGCAAGGTGATCTTGTTCTTGAAGTTAAGCTTGCTCCAGAACCAATCAACCTTCTCCAAAGCGATGGAAGCCCCTCCTGTCGGAGGCTTCGGCGCAAGGAGCGCACTCGTTTTTTCCTTGAGCTGGCGGCTGGCCGCGATATAGGCCGGCAACACAGTGGCCGCGAAGGCAAGGATGAGCGCAACCACCGTGGCCACGACTCCAAGCCGCAGATGTGAGGACGGCACATCAAAGCCCGTGCTGTAGGCGTTATAGACGATCCGCGGCATGCCCAATTGCCCTGCTGCGGCACCGATAATGCCACCGGTCAGGCCAGCGATGAAACCGTAGGCGATGAACTTCTTCATCACATCCCAGTCCGAATAGCCGAACGCCTTGAGCGTGCCTGCACCCACACGTCCCTCGTCGACGAAACGCGTCATGGAGGTGAACGTCAGAAGAGCGGCTATCAGATACATGAATATAGGGAAAAGACCACCGAGCGAATCGATGATTTGGGAAATGGAATCGTAGGCCACATATCCGGCACCGCCAGGAACATCGCGCCTTGAATCGATCGAGTAAGTAGGAAGCACAGACGTAGATTCGGACTGCGTCTGGGCTGCTGCCGAGGCGTTGCTGTAGGAAGCAGGAACAACGCTACTGGCGGAAGACGCGGCGTGGGAATCGGAAGTCTGCGAGACTTCGGCATCACGGTTGTCGAGCGAATCGGCAAGCAGATCCTTTTCCTGTTGGACCTTTTTGTCATAATCACTTGAAATATGATTGGGCATATCGTCAAGGGCCTTGTAGCGCAAACGCGCAATATTATATGACGTGTAGGCGGCGAACGCCTTCGGAAGGACCACGCCATAGCCGTCGAGAGATCCCGAGCCTGAATCCGAAAGACCACGATTGACCGAACCGATGATTTCCACGGAATCGACCACACCGGTCACCTTATATTTGGTGCCTTTGAGCATGGTCTGTCCGTTCGGACCGGGTTTCTCCATGAAAGACACGGTGGAACCGACCGGATGCTTTTTGGCCTGCTGAGCATCGATCGCGATCTCATTGGCTTTCTTCGGCATCGAGCCGCTGCGCAAGGCGTAGCTGGAAATACTGTGGGTACTCGAGAAAATACGCATGCTCTCATCGCGATGGCGAACGGCGACATCCTTGAAGAAGCCGTACTCGACCTTCGTGACCCCGGAGGCCTTTTTAATCGCTTTGATCTGCGAATCGTCGAAACCGGTTTTGCTGATCACAGAAATATCGGCAAGCTGGTGCTGTTCGAAATACTGGTCGGCCGTGTTGCGCATATCCGGCCCGGTCACATTCAGACCGACGAGGGCGAACGAACCCAGCGCCACCATGCACACGATCGAGATGAAGCAGCCCAGCGACTTGCCCAGCGAACGGCGGGTATCACGCCAAAGCATACGATGCGAAATCTTGTGTTTGCCGCTTGATTGGAAATTATCCCAAGCCTCCACTCGGGGCATGGAAAGCGAGAGCGCGGCGGCCGGAGAACTACTGGCGGTGTTCTCCGATCGGGATTGTGTCGGAAAAGGCGGAACCGATGAAGCGTGGGGATTTTTCAATCCCAACAACCGCGACACCTGCTTGGGGCGAGGCAGCGGGACCGCGCCTCCGGCGACCTCGCCGCCGCTAGCCATCCACGGATCGTACTCCGCCCAGGTATGGGTGGCGTGCACCTGCTGGGGTTGGTGTCCGTATTGCCGGAATTGCTGCCCATACTGCTGGTCTTGCGGCTGGCCATACCGCCCAGGTTGCTGCGGAATTTCCCGTGGACGGGACGCCGGCACAGCCTGCGGAATCTGGTGGAAGGTAAAGAAATGGTGACGTTTGGGCAGCGGAACCGAACCGCCGGCCATCTCGCCGCCGCCAAGGGCCCAAGGATCGTGCTCCGCCCAGGTATGGGTGACATGAACCTGCTGCTGCGGCTGTGCCGATTGGCGCGACCGGCGTGCTTGCGGCGGTATGGAAGGAAGGGATGCCGACTGGGCGTCTATCGAATCAGCGCTGCTGGTTCTTGGACCACGCGGGAGGGCAACGGCTTTCGAAAAATCGGAATCCGATGGCCCGTGCACTTTCGTCTTGGCCGGCAGATGGGGTAAGGCCGGGTCCGCCGGAAGTCCGACGTGGGGCCGGGCCGACCCATTACTATCCTGCGTACGAGGTTTTCGCCCGGAATCCCACTTTTGGCCATCTTGCCAGCTGGCCCTTTCTTCACCAGACTGAGTTCCGGAAGCCTTTGTTTCGGAAGCCTTCATGCGGGCTAGTTTCGTTTCGACGGATTCCCCCGTCTTGTCGGTTTCGCTGTGAGAAGCCGACGCCGAGGCAATGCCATTGGCAGAAGATCGCCTTACGGCATTCCTGGTCTCGGCAAGACGCCTGGAAGCCGAATGCTTCCCTGTTTTGTTGTGTGAAATTAGAAATTGCAAAATCACCACTCCAATTGATCGACATTACAAGGATTAACATTGCGCTTGACCTCAGCGATACGCGAATCATGCATCCGTATAACGCGATTGGCCATAGGGGCAATGGCGGAATTATGGGTCACGATGATGACCGTGGCGCCGTTCTTTTGGCTCATGTCCTGAAGGATGTGCAGCACCTGCTTGCCGGTTTTGTAGTCAAGGGCACCGGTCGGTTCGTCGCATAGGAGGATTTTCGGCCTTTTCGCCACGGCGCGCGCGATGGCGACACGTTGCTGTTCGCCGCCGGAAAGCTGGGACGGGAAGTTGTTGCAGCGATCGGCGAGCCCGACGCTGGCCAACGCCTCCATGGGATCATTGGCGTACGGGACGATTTCGGAGGCCATCTCGACGTTCTCGAGTGCGGTCAGATTAGGAACCAGATTATAGAACTGGAAGACGAAACCGACGTCGAGCCGCCGATACTCAGTGAGTTGCTTGGCGTTATATTTGGCGATGTTCTCCCCATCAACAATCACATCGCCCTCATCGCAACTATCCATGCCGCCGATGACATTGAGCAATGTCGACTTGCCGGTGCCAGAGGCCCCAAGAATCATCACCAGCTCGCCCTGCGCGATGGAAAAAGTAACATCGTTATTTGCGACCAGCCTTTTGCCACCGGTATTGTATCGTTTAACCTCGTGGATTACATCGATATAACCCATCTCATTCCTCTCCCCAAAAAGTCCAGCACAAATCTGCGGTTCTAACATACCCTGATATAATTATATCATTATCAGCTAGAAAACATCTCTTCTTATTAAAAAGTTATTACTTCGTGATATTATAAGACATACAATGACACCAATAGTGGATTTTTTTATCCATGGTTTGTGAATGCATTCAGTTATGTTCGCAACCCGGAAAGAGAGGATCATGAAGAATTCAATGCGAAATCCGCATAGAAAGTTAATCGTTACACTTACGACGATAATAACTTCAGCCTGCATGGTGATGGGCCCGGCAATCTCAGCCAACGCAGTGCCAGAAAGCTCTACTACGCAAAGTGAGCAACCACAAACCGCCGCCAATAACGGGACCGCGCAGGCGCCACAGGCTGAAAACCCCAGTGCACCTGCGGCTCCGACAAGCGGCGAAAACAAGCCGGCCACGCCGGCTCCTGCACCTAACAGCCCTGCTGCTTCGGCCTCGAAAGAAGGGGCAAGCCCCACTTCCGGCAATGCCGCCAAGTCAGGTACGGCCTCGAAGGGAACAGCCGGCAAGACGCAGCCCGAAAGCAAGAGCACCCAGCCGCAGACGCCAAGCGCACAAAGCACTCCGCAGCCCGCAGCCCAGGGAGGAGACGAAGCTACGGTAGACTGTGGAACGCTCAAAGGCTGCTTCCCCGACGCATCCTTCCGTGCCTACCTCACGAAGTTCATCAACACCACGCAATACCAGAATCCCAACCATGAAACCGGCTGGAGGTTCTCCAACCCGAATTTCGCCGATGATTTCCCGGTGACGCAATCGTGGCTCGACTCGATAACCAGCATCTCCAGTGATGGAATCCCGAACGCGGGCAGCACCACGCTTTCCAGAAAGATAATGGACATCAGAGGTATCGGTCTTTTCCGAAACCTCAAATCCTTCAATATGTATTATGACAACAGCACTGATCACCAGCAGGCGTCTTCTGTGGCAGGCTTCGCCTACCTCACTGATTTCAGCCCCCTCACGTCAGCCAACATGCCCAATCTGGAAACCCTGAGACTCAATGACTTCACCGATGCCGTAGCGCAGAGCTGCAAGGGCTTCACTGAGGCCAAGGCTCCGAAACTGACCAATATCTATCTCTACGACGTCGCGCACGCCTTCTCCGACGCGAGCATGTTCTACGGTCTTCCCCACCTCAAGACGCTGTCATTGGGCAACACCGACCTCGGGCGAAACGGCACGTCGGACGTGCAGGCAATCGTCGATCATTTCCCCGATCTGGAAAGCCTGTCGTTCGAGAACGCCTACAACCTGAAGTCTCACCCGGACAGCCTGTTGGCGTTGAAGAACCTCCAGCATCTGAAGTCATTCGGATTCACGGGGCTGTTCCTTTATCAGAACCCGGTCCTCAAGGACATCTCGCAGCTTCACCAGATCAGCGATCTCGACCTGAGCTCCAACAGCATCTACAACCTCGACTTCCTGTCGGGCATGACCAATCTCAAGACCTTGAATCTCAACGACAACGAAATCAGCGACCTGCGGCCACTCAACTCCTTGACAGGGCTGGAATCGGTCCAGGCGGTCCACGAGATACCGCGAATTGGCGCCGCCCCCATAATTGGAGCGGACGGATCCGCCAGCTTCAGCTACGGCAACAACTACAACGTCGATGGAACCGTACCTTCTCTGTCCTCGGTCTCCTATTTGATTACCGGTATCGGCGACCAAACCATCCCGGCGGACAAGTACACGAACGACGCTGCCAACCACGTCCTCACGGTCCCGTCCATTGACCCCAACATCCAGCAGCTCAGCTATACGCTCAGCAACTCCATCATCCTCAATGGCAGGAATGTCGGCACTCTTGAGATCATCAACAATCAGAACTATCACAATCCACAGGTCACGTTCGATTTCCGCGGGGGCAGAACCCCGAACGGAAACAACACCACGACAGCGCCTCGAAGCGCGCCATACGGTACCAAACTGGCAGCAATGTGGCACCCGTGTGTTCAACAGCGATGGGTCCAGGGACGAGACCACCAACCTGTTCCAGGGATGGGTCGGTTGCCCCACTAGCCTGAAAGTCAATCCGGACTACGACGTCAGCCTTGGCCAAGGTACGCCATATACGAATGAATGCACCTTCGACAAGGCCGAACCCTTCGACTACACGAATACCGTGATGACCCAAGATTGGACGCTTTTCGCTCTGTGGAGCAGCGATAGCTACGACGTGACGTTCGATTCGAATGGCGGGCCGGACATAGCCAAACAACATGTCCTGCGCTTCAAGACGGCAACGGAACCCACGGATTCCAAGGGCAACGCTCCGGTCCTCACCGACAAGAAGGGCGGCACCCACGCCCTACTCGGATGGTATACGCCCGACGGCACCAAATATGATTTCAGCCAGCCGGTAAAGGCCCCCGTCACATTGCACGCCAAGTGGCAAGGTATCAAAAACATCTACACGGTGAGTTACCTTTCCAGCGAATCAGGTCCACAAATTTCCAGCGAAACCGTCTATGACGGCGACAAGGCCACAAATGTGCCAACCCCCGCCGCGAGAGAACATTACAAGTTCGACGGTTGGTTCGAACAGGATTCAAAGACCCCGTTCGATTTCAACACACAAGCCATCACCCGCAACGTCACCGTCCATGAACAGTGGACCAAATTGGAAACCCACACAGTAAGCTTCGACGCGCATGGCGGTAAACTGGCCGACGGAACGGACACGGAGACCATAGATAATGGCAAGCCCGCGACCCAACCCGCGGACCCGACCAGAAGTGGTTTCGAGTTCACTTTCTGGTCCAAGGAAAAGAACGATGGTCCCAAGTTTGACTTCACCACGCCGATTACAGAGGACATCACTCTGTACGCGCAATGGAAGGATTTGACACCGACGCCAACACCGACGCCGACGCCAACACCGACGCCGACGCCGACGCCAACACCGACGCCGACGCCAACACCGACGCCGACGCCAACACCAACACCGACGCCGACGCCAACACCAACTCCAACGCCAACGCCAACGCCAACGCCAATGCCAAGCCCGAACAACGATTCTGCTGCCCCGACTCCTGGCTCGGCAGGCCCCGTCGGTCCTGCCGGCCCGGCTCTAAACCCGAGTCGTAGGCCGATCGGCAATCCAGGTGTCAGGACACTGACCATCGTTCGTAACCGTTACGTCGGTGCCGCCCCCAATGCGGCCACGAATCCTGCTCCAACCCAGCAGCAGCAGCAACCGCAGAGCGATCAGAGCCAGGATAACAGCTCCTCGAACAAGAAGAGCGAAAAGAAAAAGAAGGCTGTACCGGTTTGCCCGGAAGGCTATGTCCTGCAGCAGTCCTCCTATTTCGAGAACCCCAACGGTACGGTCCAAATGGCCAAGATGAACCCACGGTGCGTCCAGGCCAATCAGACTGCCACGCAGAGCAAGACCCACCATTCGTTCATGTGGCTCTGGTGGCTGCTGCTTCTGCTCCTGCTCGTTCTCGTGGCGCTGTACGCCTACCATCGCTACGAGAAGAACAAGGAAGAGAACGAGCAGCCCGCGGGCTCTCAGCACGTAGCCTACTGAGCCGTGGACTAGGATTTCTCTCCCTGTCTAAGTAAAAGGCCGGTCGCTGTGAAGGCGACCGGCCTTTTACTATGCCCGAAACAAGGCCAGAACTTTAGGCGCACACATAAGCAAGAGCATCAGAATAAAACATTGCAGCTCACATTACACCAGGGATCAACAGCCCGATACCGCCCGTGGAATCTGGGCTTTTTACTTCTGATACTAAGTATCAGTAACATTTTCCCGTTCGGGAATTCACCGTTGTTGCATCCTGACAGGTTCCGGCATCTCCGACTAACCTATTCCAGAAAGCTATCAGTGCCAGCCCCTGAATAAACTGTTTGCTGCATCTCGTCGATTTAAAAACGAAAATTACCAGTGCGCTAGTTCCTGAAATGAACGTTTCAGTATCCCAACTCCACCGCGTCGAAGAAAACAGTCACCGGCAGCCACTCAATAATTGGTTTCCTGCAATGAAGCAGACGCAGGGACGAAACCAAAAACAAAAACCTGTCTGCAACTCCGGATCTTCAGACTGTATCAGCGCGAGAACTCCCCGAGAAGTGCCACGGAATCGGCGAGAAATCGTAACGAGCATGGCGAATCATGACAATGACGACGCCGGCAAGAAGCACGCCAGCCGCACTTAGAAGGCCACGCAACAATGCGTCGCCAGCCGTCGTGGAAGGAATGTCTTCAGGGATCCTGCCACGCTGTGCGGTGATGACGAGACGATGGGAATTGACACCATACGGGGTGCAGGTCATCAACGTGAGCAGATCCTTGCCCGGTACGACCTTATAAAAATCTATGTCATCCGGCACAACGACGTGAATGCCGGTGACCCGATAACCCATCGTATGCTGAAGTGTATCGATATAGATGATGTCGTGGACGCGCAGCTGGTCAAGACGCGTGAACATGGTGGCATTGGCAAGGCCTCGATGCCCCGAAATCACTGCGTTGGTTGACGTTCCTCCAACTGGCAGGCTGGTGCCATAAAGATGGCCGGCACCTTGCGAAAGCGCCGTATCGGAGGTGCCGTGATAAATCGGCAGCTTCACCGATATCTTGGGAATCCTGATCGTTCCCATAATGCCTTCGACGGTGTTGAGTCTGGCCTGGTATTCCTTGTCATTGGCCGATTGAAGGTCCTTGTGCGAGTCGTCGTCGGAAAACGGATCGATCTTCTCACCGAGCAAGGGCTGCCCTGACTGAGCGATTTTGGCATTGTATTGCTGATCGGCGGTAAGCTCGCCAACAACGTCGCTCTGCGGCCATTTTCCGATTGCGCGTTGCGACATGGCAATCGCCTTGCTCTCCTGCTGGGAGCTGTAGACACGGTTGATCGGTATCCAGAGCACGGCGACGATAAGCGCAAGGACGACGATATCGTGGATGATCTGAATGACCAACCCGTAGACGTCTCTTTCGTCGTCTTTTGCTTTATCGATGAAATCCTGAAATTCAGGAAAAGGGTAATTAACGGTGTCCGAAGAGGAGTTTGAGGCGCGGTTCACCATTGAATCGTCTTCATAATGCGAGGTCTCAGTCAATTTAACGTACGCCATTCCCTATTTGTCCGAAAGCTAGAGTCAGCGGACAAAATATACCTGCTAAAAGTTTATATTCCGCTAAATTATATCAGTCTAGAAAACAAAACGTCTGCCAGAACAGGCATCAACCTATTCCGGCAGACGTAATATCAAGGTTCTTACCTCGGCCTCTTACGTAAGAAAATCAGGAAATTCATTCTGAAATTCATGCGTCAGAGGCTGGCAATCACTTGGCGCGACGAGCTGCTTCGTGGCGGCGCTTGAGCACCGTAGTGCCTGCTGCCACCAAGGAGAGCGCGACGATCGCGAGCACGATCAGCGCAATTCCTGCGCTACCGGTAAGAGGCAGCTGGGAGACTGCAGTCACGTTGTTGACCGTGACCGTGCCGTTAGGTGCATTGTCGCTTGCGGAAACGAGCTGAAGGTTCCAGTTATCGGCGCTGTTCTTGACGTACGTAGCACCGGCGGAATTCTTGCCTACAGTGAGCTTGAACTGCGGCAGGAACAGGCTACGGACACCGGTCGCACCCTTGACCTGCTTGACGACGTAATCGCCGCCATCGAGATCCTTGAGCTGAATCTTACCCATGTTCGAACCACTGGAGGCAGGAGTCACGTTGGTCAACGTATCGCCTGGCTTGGTCGACAGCGAATAGACACCAGGGTTGTTCTGATCAGCAGCGAAATGAAGCGGATTGCTCAAGCTAGTGTCGCTGGACCTGAACAGCCTGAATTCCGAACCGGCCAACTTAGCACCGTTGTCACCATAGAGCTTGTTGATCAGGGAGACACCATAGAGCGTGTTGTCGACGACGGAAGAGCCGCCGTTGTCGCCGTTCGAGTTGCCGCTATTGTTGCTGGAACTGCCGGAACCAGAGGTATGACCGTTGTTGCCGGAGTTGTTCGCGTTACCGTTGCCGCTATCAGTCGGCTGGTTGTTCACATCGTCGGAATATTCCATCTTCGCCATGTTCTTGACGTTCTTACGATCACCGTGATCCACATCGAACTTCATCCAATAGGAAATGAGGATCTGGTCACCATGCTTGTAGTGTCCGACAAACGTGTCGTAGAAGTTGAAGACAATGCGATGGGCATAACCATTGGTCGGAGCGCCGGTCACCGACGTACCATCAACATCACTATTGAGAATGCTGTAGGAATTGGAAGGAATGGCGGTATCGGTGTCAGGATCCGGGGCTGTGTTCTTGACGAAGACCTGCGTCTTGTGGGTGCTATCGCTGACATACGTCAACGGATCGGTGGAATCATCCTGTACGTTGAAGACATAGTGCTTGAAACCAGTGGTCAGCGGCACCTGAGTCTTGATGTAGTACTGGATGTAGCCATTGTTGTCACCCAGTGCCTGGTTCTTATCGGCACGTTCCTTGACGATGGTGGGCAGATCGTTCTTCATGCTCACCTGTCCCAAAGCCTGACCGCCATTGGCGACGGCGGCGTAGGCCTTTGTATTGCCGGAGCCGAGGTCCGAATACACAGCGGTGCCCACGAGCATCGGAATCGAATTCGTACCACCGTTGGTGCTGCCACCGGTAACATCCTCAATGGCGTACAGGCCAGGCTGGCTGACCGGCACATCGAAGGAGGTGTTGGTGGTGCTCACAGGGGCCCTCATACCAGAGTTTGCGACATTCGCGTTGGCGGCAGCGGCTTGCTGCTTGGCCGCGAAGTCGCTCTGCTTGGTCAGCGAGGTAACGAAGTCACGGACACCGCCGGCCCACATCGACGTCTTGTTGCTCTGAGCGGTCGGGTCGTACGAGGTCGTATCCTTGTTCGTCGAATTGTCCGTAGCAGTAAAGCCGAGGTATTGCGAAGCCAGCTCACCGACAGGATTGTCCGTCGAGTAGTTGCTGTCATGCGTGAAACCGGGGATGCTGTTCAACGCGGTCTTCGCACCAGTCAGCACACCGGGATCGGTGTCGAGCATGAAACCAGTCAAAGCGCCGTTGTTGTCAACGGAAGCTGCTTTGTAGGTTCCCAAGCGAATCGCAGCGAACGTATGTCCGGAAATGTTCTGAGGAGAAGCCATCACCTTGATGGTCGCCCCTACGTTCTTACCCGGATCAACCAGGGTGAGCGGCGTCGAGCCGTCATTGTCACCATGGCTTGCAGGATCTGCATTTGCTACACCGAAAGGCGCTAACGACAGCAATGTGGCAGCGGATACGACCGCTCCCAAAAGCGCGCCTAGCTTTTTCTTCTTATTCATTGTTTTCCTTTACTTCTTGTGTTTGTTTAGATTTCCACAACACGAGGGCCTCAGGGCCCGAGCGCTGTACAACATTGATTAATCTGACTTTTCCTCATCAGTGCGATGAACCCTCCCCTCCGATGGACTTCATCGAATGCTTTTTCTGAGGCCGTTTTTGGCTCATGAAGTAGGCAAAGGCAAGTGCCACTGCCGCCAGCAATGCAGCCAACAGGGCCCACCAGCCGCCTGTAATCGGCAGGTTCTTGGTGCGCGTCAGGTTGAGCGGCTTGGTCTCAAGTGCTGACTGGTTGGTCTCCTTGTCGGTGACCCGAACCTGAACATCACCCTGGTTCGTACCGTTAGGTATTTCGAAGGACCACTTTCCATCAGTACCGGTGAAAACCTTGCTGCTCTTCTGCGTAGCGGAGCCCGTCGGCCATGTCACCTCAACGGTGAACCCATCTGGCAACGGATCGTTGTCCTTGCTGTCGGAGTTATGCCAGGCGATACCTGAGAGGCCGTTCCAGCCTGCAGAGGTGGCACCAGTGTGCGGGGCGCGCATATCGAGCACCGCATTCTTCGAGGCGGGATCAGACTCAACGCCGTCCTTGTTGACGAGCACGGCGGTAAGCACATAGTGCGTACGCTGGTCCGTGACGTTACCGTTAGTGCCGACACCGGCATTGAACTGGTTCTCGTCAAGGTCAACGGCCCACGTTCCGCCGGTAACTGGCACGGTATTGCATACCGGAGCCACCTGTTCACTGCTTCCCGGCTTGTTGACCGGCTGGTAGGAGGCATCAGCGGCTTGCGCACAAACCTTGATAGAGGCACCGTCCTCATTCCAGATGTATGTTCCGGAAATATGGAGCTTGGCGTCCTGTGGCAGTTTTCCGTTGACCGTGTGCTGCACGGTAATCGCAGCAACACCGTTGTCTCCATTGTCGCCATTGAAGGCTGGCGGTTCGCTCGGCTTCGGGGACTTGAAGGTGACGGTCTGTGCGTTTGACATTGCCGAAGTGAGGTGATAACCGCTGTTCTGAGTCTGCCGAGCGCGGTATTGAATCGTCCTGTTTGCTGCGTTGGAGACGTCCAAGTTGGCATCGGAATCGACAATCGACCAGGTACCGTCGGAATTCACCGTGGCATTGCCCACCAGGTCGTCTTCGGAAACGTCCTCGCCGCTGGCGCCGTTGTGCTCGCGATAAACCATCACGGTGGAGTTCTTTTCGGCCCCCGAACCGGTAATGGTCCTGGCTACGCTCGGGCTATCGAATGGGCTGCCATCAATCTTGTTGACGGTAAGGGCATTCGGACGCGGCACGTCGTAACGGAAGTAAGCCGAATTGTTGGTCCAGCTCTCATCAAGCAACTTGTTGACCTGATCAGGATGGTTCTTCACCATGTCCATGGTGATGCCCTTGTTGCTGGAGTCACCCGTACGATCGATCGGGTTGTAGATGTCCTGCGCCGCAGGTGTCTGCGTGCTGCAAGAGACATTGTCAGGCTGCTTCAATCCCTGAGGATTCGTGGTCACCGGCCAGGTCACCATCTTGAAGTAACCGGTCAGGTCTGGCTGGTCGGCCTTCGCCTTGGCAAAGTCGATATCGCCGCTTGCGGTGTTCGCCGCAGGACCGCCGAAACTGTTCTGCAATTGTGCAGGAGCATACATAACCGGGTAATCAGTGTGATTACGGTGATCCCTGTGCCCGTCGCCGCCATTACCGTTAGCAGGATCCTTGCCAACCTGTGCCACAGTGTTTGGAGTGTCGCTCAAAGACATTAGATTCTGGCTTGACTGATATGGCAGATTACTGGGTTGGGTCTTGAAATGACCAGCGTTGAGTTCGCCGTTCATTGACGAGTAGAACCCGATCTTGGTATTGCTCCAGTGCGAAAGTTGCTGCTGAGAGCGCAACTGTGCCGTAGGCGTCAAGTCTTTGACGGGCACCCAGTTGTTGTTGTGGTCAAGGCCCAGCCACTGGAAGTAGAAATCTGAGACTTCAGAGCACGGATGGTTTCGGTCGGCACCGTCGTTGTCTGCATCTCGGCTCTTCGGCAGCGACATGTCGTACCACATCGTCCAGAAGGAATTCATAGGTGCGACGCCCTTGGGCAATTTGTTCTGCGGCGCCTGGTTGTAACCATTGTCAGTTACCAGTGCCCAGTTGCTCTCACCGTGGTTCCATGTCTGATCGACGTTTACCGCATCGCCGTTTGTAGCAATAGGACCTGCAGCGATTCTCGGGCCATTGCAGCCGGACTTCTCATCAGCGCAGTCGCTGGAAGCATAGAGCTTGGTGGTGTAATGATGAATGGTATGGTCACCGGCCTTGTCCTGATCGGCATCAAAGGTGTTGGCGACATCCACCGTGTTAGCGGAGCTCTTGAACCCAGCGTGGGTAGGTTTGGCGTCTGTAGCAGCTACAGCCTTCTCGCCAGCGGTGACATACACATACTGCATGTAATCCGTGCCGCCGGGAGTATCTTTGCTGATCTGGTCAGCCGTAGGATTCGCGCAGCCCTTGCTAGTATCGCTTCCGTAGCATTCCAGTTCGTCGTTGCTATAGTCAACATCTGCCTTGATCGAGATGTTCAGATAATCGTAGACACCCGAATTCAACACACTATTAATAGTGAATCGCGGATCGCTGCTCTGGGCGTTTGCCCAGTACTGAGCTGCGGGATAGTCGTCGATGGTCCTGGTGTACTTGACCTTCTTCAAAGCACTATCATGGCCTGAACCGCCGTTAAAATCGTAATACACAGAAATCGACTTCTGGCTGGCGTTATCATCCTGAATATTGTGCTGGACACCATCCTTATCCGTTTCGACACGGTACCCCGTATCAGTGGTGTAATCAACGTCGTCATGAGCCACACGGACCACGAAGTCCATACGGAGCTTGTCGTTGCCGGTGTCCATCCGGTTGAAGTAATTGAGCATCTTGAAGAGCATCGGCTTGTGATCCACCGGCGTGATAGTCAAAGACTTGGTCGCCGAGAAATCGGAAGGCATATCGCGTCCACCACCCAAAGTGGTGGGAATCTGCTGCACACGATACTGATAGACGTGCTGCTGGCCGTCCGGATCCGGAGTCTGGGTGTCCTTGAACACCCACATCCCGTTCGCGCCCACGAGCACATCCTTGGAATTCTGCTGAGTGAAGCCCTTGCCGTCAATCTGGCGATAGATCATGACCTTGTCGCCGGGAGTGCCGTGTCCGGTCAACGACGGCTTGTAAACCTCAGGAAGCTTGGAATTATCGGCCGGGGTATCAATGGTCGGGACTTCCGTGAAAGAGTTGAAGTTATAGAACGCGGAGTTGACCGACCATCCCTTGGCCAACCATGCATTGGCCTCTGAAGGCTGCATGGTCGAAAGAATGCCCTTACTGCTGGTGCTCTGAGCTGCCAGCGGATTGTAGACATCTTGGTTAGCCGAGCAGGCGGTGTTATCCGGGTTCGTCGTTTCAGGCCAAGCGACCAGCTTGAAGTAACCGGTAAGTTCCGGCTGGTCGACGCGCGCCTTGGCGAAGTCGACGGAACCATCCTGAAGCTGAGCCGCAGCAAGGTCGGAACTTCCGGGTTTCTTGGCGACAAGAGGATCGGTGGTGCGTCCGCCGTAAGACGGGGAGCCATTGGTCTTGTTGAACGCGGCAAAGTAGCCATACTCATTGTTGTCAGGCGAAGAGACGACCACCTGGTTGTTCTCCTGAGCCGTTGGGGTCAGATCGTTGACGGGCACCCAATTGTTGTCCCTGTTAAGACCAACCCACTGGAAGAGGTACTTGCCAACTTGCGAGCAATCATGCTTGTCTCCCTTGGGCACGTTCCCATGCGGATCATAGGGGCTTGCCGGGTTATACCAAAGGTTCATGAATGTCGTGCTCGGGGCGACACCCGTGGGGGTATCGCTGGAGAGACCACGGCCTCCTGTTGCCAGTCCTGAAGAGGTATCCAGACCCCAGTTGGCGGAATCACCCTTGGTCCCTGGGGTATCGGTGGCGTTGTTGCCCTTCCAAGACCCAGACTTGCTGATATCCCACCAAGTGTCCACGGCGCCTTCTTTGCCGACGCCCAGGCGTGGGCCGTTGCAGCCGCTGGTAGTGTCTGTGCAGTTTACGCTCGAATAGAGCTTCAACGGTTCTGCAATCTCGGAGGAATTAGTCATGTCAAGAGTGTTGCCAGTCACATCAGAAGCGACATTATCGCTTTGTGTGGCATAAAGATAAAGTTGAGCGTCCACACCGCCAGGCGTGCTCTCGTCCACACGAGTCGCGGAATAGTCAAGGTTGCCCTTTATTGAAACGGAAATATCATCAAACTCAGTGTCTCCGCTTGCCGCAGGCTCCGTGTTGACACTGTGGATGGTGAAGGCATTGGAGCTGCCGTCATTGGCGACATTCGGGGTCTTGGCCCAGTCCGCAGCACCTTTCGAAGTACCCATCGACTTGACATATTTGGTGGGCACCAGCGCGGAATCCTTTTTCCCGTCTTTCGAGAACAGGAACGAGATTCCCGGCTTATCAAGGTTAGCGTTGACGGAACGATGCGGAACACGCAATACAAAGTCAGCACGCAGGAAACTACCGGGCACCTCGACACGGCTGACGTAGTTCAGCATCGTCTTCAATGAAATTTTGGAATCCGAGGATCGCGTTCCCACTTCGGCGTTGGCCGACTTGGCGGACTCTTCCTTCTTTGCCGATGTATCGGCCTTGGCAGCTGGGGCAGCACAGGTAATGGAGGACTTGTCGCCGCACCAGGACATGCCATCGGGATTCAAGGCCTGTCCTTGGATAAGCTCAGCTGCATAACCGGAATTTTCAAGACTATCGGGAACGGCCACATCGGCATCGGCTCCCGCCACGCTCGTGTCGCCAAGCGTAATCGGGGCATGGGCGTCGCCGTCATTAACCACGGCATAAATCTTCAAATCGTTGATATCCGAGCTCTTCAACGCATCGGCTTTCAAACCAATGGTCAGGTCGTCGTAACCCTGCTCAGCAGAAGCTGCAACGGAATGAATGGTGAAGAAGTTGCCGGCGGCACCGTTGAAGGCCTGTTCGGCGGCGTTGAGATTTTGCGTCGTGTTGTCAGCCTCTTTACTGGCACGCAACGTATTCATATACGCCAACGGACGCATCAGGTTCTTCGACTGCGCATCCGTGCCGTCGCCGACAAAGAGCTGCAACCCGCATTTACCCTGCTCGTCGAGACCACTGTTGGAGGCCGATCGCACTTTCTCGCCTTGGGCGCCGGTTGCAAGCCCGACACATTCCGGAGCGACGTCGCCGTGGCCTACACGCAACATAAAGTCCGCATGAAGACCTTGCGTGGTCCACAAGCCGCTCGCGTTGTAGCCCATCAATTTGGTCAATGAGGGTTTGTGTCCGACAATATTAGCCGAAAGTGGTTGAACGGTGTGCGAAGACCCGGCGTCTGACTCGGCAGGCGCGCTCTGAGCATTCGCACCGCCTACGACAGCCAATCCAATAACAGTTCCAGCTGCGACTACGGCAGCCAAAAGTTTGGCGAGCATAGTACGCCAACTTGTCGTGGTTTTTTTCATTCCTTGGCTTTCTCTCAATACTATTATTCTGTAATAATAGTTATCGATAAATAAAAAAGCAAATCGATCGGCGAATCGCGGTTCTGCAGAGCCTTCACGACGACGTGATAATTCTTATTATAATCGAAAGCTGCCATCCTTTAATTGTTTTTCCAAAAAGAAGACGCAAACGACCTACGCGATGCGCAAAGTTCTGATCCCCAAAATCGAATAATTTCTTCGAAAAAGTGAAGGCAAACGTTTGATATACATAAACCCGGCGAACAATCAAAAAAGATACTGTCCAATTTTTGGACTAAACAGATTTAGCCTTTAGCAGAATCCCAAAAATCTCACATTCACTAAACCATATATCTGAATTCGTTATGCCTAAATAATTTTATCGTTCGAAAAACAACGAAACAACCCTTCAAATTGCAAATAAAAGTGCTTTATATCTAGGAAAAACAAGGAAAGTAAAATGATAATACAATTTAAAAAATAAACTATTTAGGGTAATTTTTATCACATGAGAACGTTTCATTTATGACATTCATCTCTTTTACATCAAACGTTTAAGTTTTATCGTGATTCCTTTTTAAGATTCTGTGTCGCATAATAAGTGAATGACCAAAAATACGAATAATAACCCAATCGAATGGCTTAGACGCCTCACGCACGACGACTCCATCAATAAGATTTCACGATTGAGCAGGATTCCGTATACGACTCTGTATAAGCGTTTCAAATTGGACACACTCGCCACCGATGAAATCATCGCCATTGCACGAGGCTACAACATCAATCCTGTGGAGGCATTGGTTCAAACCAACGTCATCAATAAGGAGGAAGCGACCGCCGTTCGAGGAAACAACGGTCTGCGGCTCACCAGTATCAGCGACATCACCCAGGAGATTATCCGGCGCGAAAGCGATGCGAACGCTTTTTAACTGAAGGAAATCCGACTGAGCGGCACCTGGATGTGCAAAACGTTTAGGTGCCGACGAGGGACAAGACACCCATTTTGCGTTAGACAAATAGCTAGGATTACGCTAATAACTGAATCTATACTATTTCGAACGTTTTATATAATTTTTTTAAAAATTTCGTTAAACGATTTTGACGTACTAAGAAACCAAATCTATGTTATTTTTTTGACATTTTAAACACATGAAATGTGCTCACAGATTAAATATTAGTCTGATTTCCTTATAGATACAAGGCTTTATCAACATATTAGACAAAATAAAATTCACAAAAATCTTCTGTAGAAATATCATCAAAAACCGATAATCATTAAAAACGTCAAACGCTTTACGAAATATCAGCCCTTACATTTTCATCTGAATTATCGGAAAATAAAAACATGGAAATAATTCGACATAATAATATTGAATGGCTACGAGTAATCACACATGACGATTCGATCAATAGAATCTCGCAAGAGGCTGATATCCCCTATGCCACCCTTTACAAGCGTTTCAAATCAAAAGAGTTGGCGACCGATGAAATTATCGCCATCGCACGAAGCTATGGAATCAATCCCGTTGACGCACTCGTGAAAACCGGCGTCATCAGCAGCGAAGAGGCTTCAGGCGTTCGAGGAGACAACGCGCTGCGCTTGTGCAGCATTGAGTCGATCGCGCAGGAAATCGTTCGCCGCGACAACGAGAAAACACAACTGAAAGACATCGTCGGACGCGGGAATGACGTTGACGGCGAGACGCTTGAGACAAAAACCGCCTAGATAATTTATCAATTTCAATCGGGTTGACAACCAATGTGCTGCCAACCCATTTTTATATGGCTTACGAGCCGACGATGACCTTGCGGCCAGGATTGACCACATGGCTGCTGTTGGCTTGAGCCCAGAACGCATAAAGGTCGGCCGACAGGCTGCGGAAATGGTGAAATCAATACCAACCGCGAACCTGTCGGCCGACCTTTATAGCGAAACTGTCGTTAGCGACGAGCGAGCCGGTTGTTAGGCACGCTTGCAATCGACTATGAACATATATGGCAAACGGTTGCCATACAAAATATTGAGACACGCTTATGTCATTTTTCCCACACGGCGATTTTCGGCTGACGCCGAAAGACGTTCGGACATATGCGATAATAAGATAGACGTAAATTGTTTAACCATTTATCGCTCACGTAAACAAATCAGGAGCCGATAGCGACAACATAGCGGAATCTCCGGAAAAACCGCAGAATCATGCTATAGAGGAATATTATGAGGTAAGAACCTTGTGCGAAAGGCGGCGACGATGCGCGGCATCAGAGTTGGGGTAGTAGAAGACGAGCCCGCCGCATGCCAGAAAGTGCTGGATTATCTCAACCGTTACCAAACCGAAAACGGCGAAAACTTTACCGTTTCGGTTTTCGACGACGGTGCGAAAATCGTCGAGAATTACCGGCCGATCTATGACATTCTTTTGCTTGACATCGAAATGAAGCAGATGAACGGAATGGAGGCGGCACGGCGGATACGCAAGATCGACAACAGCGTCGTCATCGTCTTCATCACCAACGCCTCGCAATACGCCATCAATGGCTATGAGGTGCAGGCGCTCTCCTACCTGCTGAAGCCAGTGCCTTACTTCGCATTCAGCCAGGAAATCAAGCGCTCAATCGAGACGGTGCGGCGGCAGGCCGACGATTCGATGCTCTTCGAGACCGGTTCGCAGCGCACGCGCATCGAGCTCAGATCCATCGTCTACATCGAATCAATTCGTCATACAATCATCATCCATACGCTCGACGGCAAACTTTCCGTCACATCAACGCTGAAGGAACTCGAAACGCAGCTGGACGGGCATGACTTCTTCCGCTCCAATTCCTGCTATCTGGTCAATCTGCGGCATGTCACCGGCATCCAAGACCAAGACTGCATCATGAGCACCGGCGAGCGCCTGCGCGTCAGCCGCCCGCGCAAGAAAGCCTTCGTCGCTGCGCTGACCGGCTATATCAACGGCGGCCTGCAATGAACGTGTTCGCTTGCACCGTCAGAAAAGCGCATCCAAGCCCAGTCATCATGCATGTTTTCGACACCACCGTCAGAAACACACAACTTAGCCCCCTCTCAGCACACTTTTACGACGGCAGCTGGAGGAACGTTCGGCGGGAGCGCAGGCTGCAACAAACAGGCACGCACCGATGTAACCTGGGAGGCTCTCGATGAACACCATCACCAATGCGCTGCCCAACATTCCGCGACTTTACACCGGCATCTGCGAATGGCTGGCCTGCGTGGTCTACCTGTTGGTCATCTACCGAAGGGCACCGAAATGGCGGAGCCTGCTCGTGGCCGGAATCGGGCTGCCGGCGATTATCGGCATCCAATATTTCGACGGGACGATGAGCCTTGATTTCTGGATTCTGGGTATGCTACTTGCCGTAGCGGGAATGTACCTTATTATCTTTCTTGGCGCACAAACAACGCCACGCGAAGGGCTGTATATCACCGCGCGCGCGTTCGTGCTCGCGGAACTCGTCGCATCGCTGCACTGGCAGATCGCGACGTTCATCGGATTTAATATGCATAGGCGACTCTCCAAAACGGGCCTGTCCACAGCCATACTCGCCACGGCGATCTATCTGGTCGGCTTTGGCTTGGCTTGGGCCATCGAACGCCGTAATTTCGAGCGTGACAAGCCAATGAATCCAAGCCGCACTGCGGTATTGGGTTCCATCATCATCACCATCGTCACCTTTGCGATGAGCAACCTGAGCTTTGTTTCGACCAACACGCCTTTCTCCGGTTCCGTGGGGCAGGAGATCTTCTATATCCGCACGCTCGTCGATCTGTGCGGTTACGCGATTCTCGGCGCGCAGCAGGAGCAGGCGAGGGTGGCGCGGGCCAATGTCGAACTCGCTTCCATCGATGCCAAGCTGCAGAGCGAGCACCAGGAATACCTGCAATCCAAGGAAAACATCGAATCGCTTGGGCGCATTTCGCACGACCTGAAGCACCAGATCACCGCGCTGCGCGCCGAAGTCGACCCGGAACACGCGGCCGCCGGCTTCGAACAGCTTGAGGCGTCGGTCAAGGAATATAGCGCGCAAGAGCATACCGGCAATTCCGTGCTCGATGTCATCCTTACTTCCAAAGTGAAAGCCTGCGAGAAAAAGGCATTACGCTCACCACCGTTGCGGACGGCAAGCTCCTGACTGATATGAGCTCGATGGATATCGCCACGCTTTTCGGCAACGCTCTCGACAACGCCATCGAAGCGACCTCCAAGGTCACAGAACCGGAACGCCGGCTGATCAAGCTCGCACTTTATCAACACGGTCAATTTACCGTCATTCGCGTCGAAAACTATTACGAATCGGCTTTGCGAACCGACGATCAAGGCAACCTGCGTACCACCAAGTCCGATCAGCGGGTCCATGGCTTTGGCGTGAAATCGATCAAGCATATCGCCGGTCTCTATCACGGCGACGTCACCATCAAGGCCCGCGACCACTGGTTCACCCTGACCGTATTGCTCCCACGATAAAAGACCACATACAACAAAAGGCCAGCCGATAGGTTATCCGCAATGGCGGAATTCCGCCAATCACGTATTCCTATCGACCGACCTTTTACCCCTTTATAACGTCGGTACCGCGCCTAGCCGATACCGACGAAACTGCCTCTACTTGTCGGCTTCGTCGTCCTTCTTGGCGGGGGCGATCCACCACTTCAGAAGCGGGTAGCTGATGATGACGGCCAGGACGGTGTTGACCACGGAAGCGAGGGTGGAGGAAACGGCGTCATTCCAGCCGAAACCCTTGCACAGCGTGGTGATGTAGCCTGGCAGCAACAGGCCGCAGACCACGATGATGATGGCCAGGATCGCGTACTTCCAAGCCGCGGACTTGAAGCTCGCGTCGGACTTGAAGACCCACTTCATCTGCACCACGAAGTTAACGGCCTGCGCGCAGATTTCCGCGATGAGGAAGGTGAGGAAGCCGCCAAGGCCGTTGGTACTGGGCTTCGAGTAGTTGAAGATGAGGAAGCTGAACGGCTGGGTCAGGTGCATGGCGTGCACGAACAGCGCAGTCAGAATCCACACGGCCACGAAACGCGTGATGGTCGAGATATTCGAAAGCACGTTGAACTTAATGAATTCCCACAGGTTCGGATACTTATTGATCAGACGCTTGCACGCGGCGATGAAACCCGTGCCCTCGACCTGCTGCGAGCTTTCGTTCTTGTTGGTGTCACTCATTTGTTTTCAAGCTCCTTTGCTACGCGCTTGTTGGCGGAAATATTGCGGAAATAACCGGCGATGAACGAACCGGCGCCACGGAAGGTATGGCCGTTCGCGATCTTGACGACGGCCTGCACCATCGCGGAATCGATCATGCCTTGCGCCATTTTGCATATCGCACGCGGCGGCATATTCAGCACGAAGAGGATGCTGAGGTCGGGTTGGCCAGTCTTCTGGCGAATTTTGACCTCTTTATTGGTCAATACCTTGGCGATGGTTCGAGCCACAAAGCCGCGCGAATCCGCCCACGAGGAAATCGGGTCGTTCTCGCCGAAAACGGTTGGTTCGCCGGACGCGGCAACGCTGTGACCGAAGAGAGCCGTCATCTCGCTGTCGGAGACTTCCTTGATCTGCCCTTTGAGATAGTGGCCAAGAGCCGGGTTCGGCGGGCACAAATCGCTATCGCCCCGAACCATCTGGGTGACGGAAAGCGGCAAATGCTCCACGCTGTCGCCGACCAGAATCTCACGCATGCCGGTCTCGGTTTTCCATTGTCCGGTAACGACGTCGTAATGGCGGAATGTATAGCGATCGAAGGGGATCGTGACCGTCTTGGTCTCGTGCGCGCCGAGGAAGACCTTCTTGAAGCCCCTGAGCTCGCGGTCGGGACGCATCGCGCCACCACGAGGCCCGCGGACATACATCTGGGCGACGGTGGCACCGGCGACATCCGAATCGTTGGTCACGGTGAACGCGATGCCGTTCTTGTCGCCGGCCAGACCGGAATAGGTGAACGCGCTGTAACTCAGACCGTAACCGAACGGGAAGCGCACCGGCACCCCGGCCGTTTCGTAGTAACGGTAACCGACGAACGGACCTTCGCGATAGATCGAATCGCGGCCGGGGGACGGGTACCAGCCGGAACTGGGGACGTCTTCGTATTTGAGCGGCCAGGTTTCGGCAAGGTGTCCGGACGGATTGACCTTGCCAGTGAGTACACGGGCGGCAGCGGAAGCACCAGCCTGGCCACAAAGTCCTATATAAAGGAGTGCGGCAACGCTGTCGAACCACGGCAGCTCAACGGGGGAACCGGCAACGAGCACGATGACCACGGGCTTGCCGGTGGACGCCAACGCCTCCACCAGTTCGTTCTGGCACTCGGGGAGGGCCATAGTGGAGCGGTCGAGACCTTCGGATTCGCTGCGCTCGTCAAGACCGATGACGGCAAGCACCACGTCGGTGTCATCGGCTGCGGCCAACGTTATGGCACCATCAATCAGCACGCCGTTCTTGCCGCCGTGACGCTCATAGCCCTGCCGATAGCCCGCAACTTCCACACCGTCGATCTTCTTGAGCTCGTCAAGCAGGTTTTCTTCCTGCGTTGCATTGACTTTGGCGGAACCGGAACCTTGATATCGTGCGGTTTTCGCCATGTCACCGATGACTGCGACACGAGTGCCGGGTTTCAGAGGGAGCGCCGGGGCAATCTTGTCGTCGACACTGCCGTTTTTCAACAATACGCTGGTGTTTTCGGCGACCTGACGGGCGATCTTGTGGTGTTCTTGCGCCACCTCATCACTAAGCAGGTCATCGCGACCAACTCCTGCGAAATGCGTCCGTTTGGCAAGTTTGGCGACCTCACCGGCACGAGCGTCGATATCCGCCTCGGAAAGCGTTCCGGCCTTCACCGCGGCAACCAGCTCACGCACGGAAGTGTAACCGGGAGAAGGCATCTCGAGCGTTCCGCCGGCCTTCACCGCGGCGAGAGCGGACTTGGAACCGCCCCAATCCGAGATGACCGCGCCATCGAAACCCCACTCCTGACGCAGGATTTCGGTGAGCAGATGCTTGTTTTCGTGAGAATACGTGCCGTTGACCTGATTGTACGACGTCATAATGGCCCAAGGACGCGCCTGACGGACCATAATCTCGAAACCGGTCAGGTACAGCTCGCGCAACGTCCGTTCGTCGACCACGGAATTGGAAGCCTGACGCCGCAACTCCTGGCTGTTGACCGCGAAATGTTTCGGGCACGCGGCCACGCCATTGCTCTGGATACCTTTGACCAGGCCCGCCGCCATGCGCCCGGCGACCTGAGGGTCCTCGGAATAGTACTCGAAATTGCGGCCGCAAAGCGGGTTGCGTTTGATATTCAGGCCAGGGCCGAGCAGCACGTTGACACCGAGGTCGTGAGCCTCGCGCCCCAGAGCCTTACCCAGAACTTCCGCGAGCGCGGGATCCCAGGAATTGGCCACCGTGCCGGCTGTCGGGAAACAGGTGGCGGGCTTGGACACACCGATGCCCAAGTGGTCGCCCACACCAAGTTGGCAGCGCACCCCGTTGGGGCCGTCGCTCATCGCAAAGCTCGGAATTCCGGCCCGCTCATTGCCGCGCGAAGTCCACTCCGACGCGCCGGAAAGCAATGCCGCCTTCTCGGTAACGCTAAGTTCCTCGAGTTTCATGATTCTCCTTACAACATCTTGCCGTTCGCACCGTCTCGTCGCCGATGCCCTGAACGAACGTTGGTTGGCACATTTATGCGGCACTGCAAGCTTGTGCCACACCGCATAAATCCACCACCGGCAAGTCTATTTAATCAATAATCTTCAATATCCTGCCTGATGAAAGGCTAAGCTGTCATTTCTTTCGCACGATTGGCGCACGGACATATCTGCTATATAAAAAGGTGATGGAGCCTCGCTGTAACTGTTGTTGCGGCGAGGCTCTATCTCAGTGATTCCGTATTACAATTCCGTATCAGTGGAATTGCTTAGCAATCACTGTTCGTCAGGAGTCGCGGCATCGGCCGAATCGCTGGTGACAACGACCTTGGCTTCGTTGCGGCGACGGAGGTAACGGCGGACCGCTACGACTTCAAGGCCGACGAAGAGCACCGCGGCGACAACCCAGACGACGTACATGGCCGTCTTCCAGACCGGCGTGGCAGCCTTGGGCTCACCATTCTGGTACTCCCAGCCGTTCACCACAGTGTAGAGGATGTTCTTCGATGCACGACGCATCGCGATCACGGAGGTCGCGGACTTGTCGGTAATGTGGTTGGTCACCTTGGTGGTGGCGAGCATCGCATCGCCGCCGTTGCGGATGATCTGGTCGGCATTCTGCATCGGATCGCCCGAGAAGTAATCGGTCAACACGAAGCCGTGGAAGCCCCATTCGTCACGCAGCACCTTGTTGAGCAACGCATCGCTGGCGCCCGCATAGGTGGGTCCGAGGTAGTTGAAGGCGCTCATCGCAGCGGTTGCGCCGCCGGTCTTGACACCCATCTCGAACGGCTTCAAGTAGATCTCGCGCATCGACTGCTCATTGGCCCAGGTGGCCAGCATGTCGTTACGGTTGGTCTCCTGGTCGTTCAGCGCGAACTGCTTGATGAAGGCGTAGACACCCTTGGACTGGGCACCCTGCACCTGGCTTGCGGCCAAAGCGCCGGCGAGCTCGCCGTCCTCGGAGAAGTACTCAAAGTTACGGCCGGAGAACGGGCTGCGGTGCGTATCCATGCCCGGGGCGTACCAGCCGTCCACGTGCATGTCGTGAGCCATGTCGCCGATCATCTTGCCGAATTCCTTGTTGAGATCCTTGTTCCAGGAGCAGGCGAAGGAGACTTCAGCCGGGAAACCGATGGAGCCGACCTTGGTGAAGTTGTTGTTCAGAGCGGCCGGGCCGTCAGCGTCGGTGGTATGAACCTTGCCGACGGAATCCACAGCTGCGGTGCCATAACCAGCGTTAGCAATCAGGTCGTCCATGTCCTTGAAGGTCATCTGATCAAGCAGCTTGTCCCACTCCGGATCGTCGATGGACTTGCCGCGAAGCTGGGCCAAGCGCACGTTGTTCTTCGCACCTGTGGTCGGCATCTTGTCGCTGGACTTGTCGTGATCGGTCGGCTTGTAGTTGCCGTTGTTAATGAACTCGGACTTCACCTTGTCGCTCATGGAAAGGCTCTTCGGAGCGGCAGTAGCCTGCGCATAGTTCGCGAAGTGGTTGGCGCGGGACAGATAAGTCACATCGCCTTCGACATCGTCGAACCGGTTGGTGGCCGGAGTCTTGTCGCCGTTATGGGTCTTGGACTTGGAATTATAGGTGATGGTCTCTGGAACGTTGACGTTCTGCTGATCGATCGCCGTATGCGAATCGGAGTTGATGGAGACGGAATAATCGCCCTTCTCCAGCACCCAGGCCTTGGCGTTCTTCGAATCGTAAGAGGCCATGTCGCCATCCGTGAAGGAAATCTTGACGTCCTGGGATTCACCGGGCTTGAGGGTCTTGGTCTTGCCGAGAGCCACAAGGTTGGTGCTGGCCTTTCGATGCCGCCGTTGGTGTATGGCGGATCGAAGTAGGCCTCGACGACATCCTTACCGGCCTTGTCACCGTCGTTCTTGACGGTCACATCGAAGGAAACCTTGCCATCGGCATGGTTGATCTTGCCCATCTTCTGGCTGAACTTGGTGTAGCTCAGGCCATAGCCGAACGGGAACTCAACCACATCGTCATAGTTGATGAGGCCCTCCTTGGCGGCGGTCTCGTAGAACTTATAGCCCATGTAGATGCCTTCGGAATAGTTGACGAACGACGGGGTCTTGACCTTGGTCTTGCCATCGAAACCGGTGGTGGCCACACCAAGGCTCTGAGCGTTGTCATACTTGAAGTTGCCGAAGTTGTTGATGTTGACGGTCTTCTTGAGGTCCTTCAGGAACGTGTCGGAAGTACGGCCGGACGGGTTGACCGTGCCGGCGAGCACCTTGCCGAGGGCCGTGAAACCGGTCTGGCCGGCAGGCGGGCACCACAGCACGGACTTGATCTGCGGATAGTCCTTGAGGAAGCTGAACTGGAAGGCGTTGCCGCCATTGTAGACGACGGTGACGTTCTTGAAGTTCTTGGTGACCATGTCGAGCATGTTGCGCTCGGTCTGATCGAGTTCGAGGAAGGACTGGCCGTCCTTGAAGTCCTCATAGCTCTTGGAGTTGTTGTTGAAGGAGACGCCCGGAGCCTTCATATTGGTCGGCAGGTCGTTGCCCTCTCCGCCCTGGCGAGCCAGGAACACGACGGCATTGTCGGAGAACTTCTTGGCGTTCTCCATAGCGTTGGCCGGATACTTGTCGACCGGAGCCTCAGGAAGCTCCCAATTCGGCGCGAACATGGCACCCTTGATGACCGGACGCTGCTTCATGTAGTCGGTGTAGACCTTGGTCAGATCGGCGTTGGTCTGAAGACCTGCCTTCTTCATGCCATCGAGAACGCTCACGGTCTTGTACTGCGTATTCATGGCGCCTGAACCGGTGCCGGAATAAATTGGGTTGGTCGAGGCCCAGCCGAAGACGTTGACCTTCTTGCCGTTCAACGGCAGATTGGAATCATCGTTCTTGAGCATGGTGATGCCTTCGGCCTGCACCTCTTCGGCGAGCTTGTTGGCCCGGCTGATGGTGTCCTGCGAAAGCACGTATTTCTTGGAAGTCACGTTGTTGAGCAACGTGGACATCGGGCCAGTGAGCATCATCGAAACAGCGGCGACGATGGCGACCAGCACCACCAGCCACGTCTCGCTGTGCACAAGCTTACGTGTTCCGGTATTTTGCACCGTCTTCTTGTTGACGGCGACGCTGATGATAATGGCCAGAACCAGCAAGACGCCGATGACTACCAGGTAGGGCACCAGCGACTTGATGACGTTGACGACATCAGCCATGTTGATCTGCAACATGAGAAGTCCTCTCTTTATGTTTCACATATCATGAATGAACAATGGCTGTCACGTCTCATTTGACGTAACCACCACATCTACTCGCTCAACTTTGAACCAAGCCATGCGACGATGCTACATTCATACAGCTTCATTGTGTAATGGCAATCCTGAATTCTCAAGACTGTGGCTCAGCCTGTCATTTTCCACGCACGTTTTGCAACCATCCCACGTCAAATCCTTTTCGACAACGCACGACGGTAGTATCAAAACATAGTAGAAAAGAGCGTCTATGCAGTCAACAGGATTCGACGGGAACTGGCAGGTTCGGCACTTGGACAGCGACGAAGCGTTTACGCCGGTGACGCTGCCGCATGACGCCATGCTTTACGAGCCCCGTCTGGAGAACGCTCCGGGAGGGACCAACACCGGATGGTTCGACGGACGCGATTACGAATACATCCGACACTTCACACCTGGCGAGGACCTGCGCGACGACGCCATCATTCTCGAGTTCGAGGGCGTCTACCGGCTTGCCGAAGTCTTCGTCAACGGGCGAAAGGCCGGTTCCTGCGACTATGGGTACAGCGGATTCACGGTTGACATCACCGAGCTGGTCGCCATCGGCAAGGACAACGAAATCCGGGTGGTAGCGCATAACGCCGACCAGCCCAACTCCCGCTGGTATTCAGGAGCGGGCATCTACCGTCCGGTCACGCTTTGGACGGGGCCACGCGAGCATATCCGCTTCGAAGGCATCGGGGTGCGCACGATATCGACGGACCCGGCAAGAATCGAAGTCACGCTGCAGACCACCGGAGCAGGCAGCGCGTATATCGAGATCTTCGAGGGGAAACAGGATACCGATACGCCGGCATCCGAACGCATTACATCAAAAGCTTCCGGGTCAATGCCATCGGTGGCATCCGCAAACTGCGAAACCGACGAGCAAGGCAACGCAACCGTCATGCTCGATATCCCCAATGCACAATTGTGGAGCCCGGAACATCCCAATCTTTATACCTGCCAAGTAAGGTACCAAGCCGAACACGGCGAGACCACCGCCGACACGGCCAGCACGACGTTCGGTGTGCGTACGCTTGCCTGGGGCGAGCGCGGATTCCTCATCAACGCAAGACGTACCATCCTGCAAGGCGCCTGCATCCACCACACCAACGGCATACTGGGGGCCGCCGCGTTCCCCGATGCCGAACGGCGCAAAGTCGAAGAGCTGAAGGCCCAAGGCTACAATGCCATACGCTCGGCCCATAACCCTTGCTCCAAGGCCCTTCTCGATGCATGTGACGAGCTGGGGATGCTCGTCCTGGACGAATACATCGACCATTGGTACATTCACAAAACCCTCTACGACTATGTCGATTACTTCTCCGCCAATTGGCGCGGGGACCTAGCGGCCATGGTCTCAAAAGACCGCAACCATCCCAGCGTCGTCATGTATTCGATCGGCAATGAAGTGAGCGAAACCGCCGAAAAGAAGGGCATCGCGCTGACCCGATCCATGGTCGATCTGCTGCACACCCTCGACCCTAGCCGACCGGTGACCTGCGGGATCAATATCTTTTTCAATTTCTTGAGCTCGATCGGTTTCGGCGTCTATTCCGACAAGAAAGCGCACAAAGAGGCCGAATCGGAAGCCGGCGAGCGCCCACCCGAGCTTTCGCGAGAAGACATCGTACCCGGAGCATGCGGGTTCAACCGCCGAAAACCGGCAGGATAAATCCAGACACAAAGCCGTGGGCAGCGAGTTCTTCAATAATCTTGCGGGAATCTTGGGCGCCGATTTCATGAAAACCGGAGCCACACTGCATGCCTGCGACGTCAAGACCCGCGACGCCTTCGCGCAGCTCGATATCGCCGGCTACAACTATGGCATCAAACGTTACCGAAAGGACCTGCAGCGCTACCCACATCGGCTCATCCTCGGTTCCGAAACGTTCTGCAGCGATGCCTACCGGTTCCGCGAAATGGCTAAAGCGAACCCGCGGCTTATCGGGGATTTCGTATGGGCAGGTATGGATTACCTGGGCGAAACCGGCATCGGAGCCTGGGAATACGAGGATTATGCACCAGCGGAAAGCGGGTTCGGATGGCTCGCCGCGGGCTCAGGCCGTCTCGATCTGACGGGAAGGGTGACCGGCGAGGCTCTCTATACCCGCGTTGCTCTTGAAAAGGACCAGGGCCCTTACCTTGCGGTGCAGCCAGTGAATCATACCAACGACAAGCACTCCCCAAGCGCCTGGAGAATGACCGACGCCATGCCTTCCTGGAGTTGGGCGGGCTGCGAAGGCCATAAGGCGAACGTGGAGGTCTATGCGCGTGCGGCCAGCGTCGCCCTGATATTGAACGGACAGGAAATCGGACGGAAGACATTGCACGACGATTGCCTTGCGCGATTCAGCTGCGAATATCAACCCGGAACGCTTGAGGCCGTAAGCTTCGATGCAAACGGCGCGGAAATCGGCCGGTGTGCATTGACCAGCGCCCAAGGCCCGACCCGACTCACCGCTTCTCTGGAACCCGAAAGCGGTTTCGAGGAATCACAATCCGTTTACGCGGATACGACGGAGCATAGGCAACACATGGCCTCATCCGGCATCTGCCGTCCGGGACATCTGGCATACGTGCGCGTGCGCTACACCGATGCCGTCGGAATCACCAAACCGCTGGAACGCGGCATTTTACGGGCCAGAATCAGCGCTGGCCGGCTGGTCGCTTTCGGCTGCGCCGCACCGTTCAACCCGGGCAGTTTTGTTATCGGCAGCACCGACACCTACTACGGTGAAGCATTGGCAATCATTGAAATGCCTACTGCGGGAGAGACCCCGAAAACCGACGCCGAACCATCGCCGGTAGTCCTGAGCGTCACCGACGGCAAACTGGAAACCAGCCTTGCCATCAAAATGGCGTAACGGGCTCCGCGCATTTCAGTATCGGATATCCTGCCATCAGCGCCGTTACGTACGAATCTGCCACGTCCTGTCAACATACGATAATTTACCTATTTAAATAAAATAGACACGCTAAAATGCTCTATTTCAATCACATGGTATCATCTTAGAAAAATTATAATTCAAATAGGTCACAGCGGAGCACCTATATTCCTTTAATCCGGACGTGCATGTTGGCCCATTGCAGAGCACATGAACGATAGTCTTCCACGCTGGATTCACCACCGCCTGCGCTATTTACGACGAAGTCACGCAGGCAACCCAAAGAGAAAGGGATATCATGAACAAAGTCCTAGCGAAAGCAATCGCCATGCCTGCGGCAATCGCGCTTATTTGCCTTGCCGGCGCATGTGGATCCGACACGAAAGCAAATAATACAGCCCAGACGAATGCGGCCGCGCAGACCACCACCATCTACCTGGTCCGTCACGGCGAAACCGCAGCAAATGTGATGCATCGCGCACAAGGTTGGAGCGACTTCACGCTGACGCAAAACGGCGTCGACGGCGCCAAATACTTGGGCAAGGGGCTGAAAGACGTGAAATTCGCAGCAGCCTATTCCGGCGATTTGACCAGGCAGGAAAAGACAGCCGACGGCGCGCTGAAGGCCTCGGGCAACAACAACGTCAATCTGAAAATAGACCCGCGTTTAAGGGAGTGCAACTACGGCAGTTACGAGGGAGTGCCAGACACAGACGAGGCCATACCTGCAATAGCCCAGCATTTCGGCTACGCGAATTCCCCAAGACTTCATGAAAGGCTCCGGGAGCCAGCTGATGAGCAAGATGCAGGAAGGATACTACGAACTTGACCAGGCCAACAGCCTCAAAACCGACCTGCCGACGGAATTGCGCGCCGAAAAGCCCGAAACCGTTGAAAACAGAATGAGCGAAGCCCTGACCCAAATCGCCAAGAAGCAGGCCGACAAAGGCGGCAACATCCTCGTGGTGAGTTCGGGAATGTCAATCAGCCTGTTCCTGGAAGCGCAAAAGATTCTCAACAACGCAGGGCCGCTGAAAAATGATTCGGTCACCAAACTCACCTACAAAAACGGCAAGTTCACACTGGTCGGCGACATCGGAAGCCTAAAATATTACGACGCCGGCAAAAAGGCGGCATAACGGGCTTACGCCACTGTCGAGAAAGTGCACTTCAGAGCTACTGGAGTGCACTTTTTGATGCTGCGTGCAGGGAACACGCACTTTGGCTGAGCTGGCTTGCGGCTTTTGACGGCAGCGTCCGGAAAGTGCTCATATGGGCCGGGCCAGGGACGATGCGGCAGCCAAACGGCAACGTGCCATGCCCCAAGTAGTATTGACCATATGAGCGACTTGAACGCGTTGGACCTGGAACCCGGGGAGATTGTCGGCGGATACACGCTGATCTCACGGCTGGGCGGCGGCGCGATGGGCTCGGTCTGGCGGGTGCGCGATGACGGCGGGCAGATATACGCCATGAAGATTCTGCGCGATTCACTCAAGGACGAGAGCGAAACCGATAGTCCGGATTACCAAAACAACGGTACTTCAGGCAACAATGGATCCGATGATTACGGCAACACCGCTGCCGATGGCAACGGCGAATCAACGGGCCATCACCGCAGCCACGATCCGCACGTCACGGCCCGCGAGCGCATGCGGCGCGAGGCAGTGGCCATGCGCAAAATCAACCACCCAGGTGTCTGCGCCATCGTCGACATGGAACTCGACGATTCCCTCGCTTTCATCGTCACGGAACTGATCGAGGGCAAGAACCTGCGCGATGACGTGGCGGCGAACGGCCGATATGTCGGCGACGATCTGCAGCGTCTGGCTTCCAAGCTCATCGACGCGGTCCGCGCAGTGCACGCGCAAGGCATCATCCACCGCGACATCAAGCCCACGAATGTCATGGTAAGCGCCTCGGGACCGGTCTTGGTCGATTTCGGCATCGCCATGAGTGCCGGGGAAAGCCACGTCACCCGCACCGGTCTGGTGATGGGCACGCCCGGCTTCATCGCCCCCGAAATCATCGACGGCGCGGAGAGCGACGAAGCCACCGACTGGTGGTCGCTCGCCAGCGTCATCGCCTTCGCCGCTACTGGCAGACCGGTTTTCGGCAGCAAACCGATGATGGCGGTGCTCGAGCGCGAGGCGAGTGGCAACGCCAATCTCGCCGGCCTTCCGCCCAATACGTTGAACGCACTGCGAAGCGCGCTCAACCCCGACCCTGCCAAGCGCTGCAGCCCCGACCAATTGCTGCAAGCCATCACGCTCGACGCCCTGAACCCGTTCGAAAACGGCGAGCTGGATGATGAGGACGACAACGCGACTGGCAACAATGCCAACGGCTCTGACGGGGTGATGCCCCCTTTGGCCAAACGCCTCGGCCTGATTCCGGCCCTGGTTCGGGGAGTCTGGCAACAAGCAATCCCCGAACCAATTGGACCGATGACATTCCCCTATCACCGGCGGTATCAGAGGACGAGACTTCTGAACACGATGCCAATAATGTCGAAACAAAGCCAATGACCCCGCAAGGTCGGCAAATACGCGGTTCCACGCGAGCAATGCCGCAAGGAGACAATAAAGGCGACGGTGGCACTGCCGCAACGATGCCGCTCGCCCCGTTCACCGGGACAATGCCACTGAGCACAGAAATGACGCAAAGTCTGGAGCCGACGTCGACTCTGACCTCTGCGAACCCACAGGACGTTGAGCAGACGGGAGCCGGGACCGTACCTATGGCAATCGCCCCACTGGCTCCAGGCCAGCAACAAGTCCCGGGCGCACAATGCCCGGCACCATATGTATACGGTCAGCCGAACACGCAACCTGGCTATATACCTCAACAAGCGCAACCGCAACCGCTGATTCAGCCGCTTGAATCCGAACCAGCGGTAAACCCGGCAGATATCAGACGCGGCAGGCTCCTTTCGCGTTCCGTCCTGCCGCTTTGGCTTCTGGCGATTCCGCTCGCGCTGCTTTCGGCTTCGGCACCGCTCATCTCGATTTGTTGCGCCACGGCCCTGCTTTGGTTCCTTCTGATGTTGGGTTACAGCGAAGAGGGGCAACTTGGGCGCGAGGGTCGTCACGGCGGCATCCGCAAAGGCGGGGACACGGCGCTGCGTACGGTAAGCCTGCCTTGGCATACCCTCAAAGCTCTGCTGTTCACCGTCCCGCGAGCGCTGGCGCTCATCTTCATCGCCGGCGTGGGCCCGGTGGTCGTCAATCTGGTTTCGGGGCTTCCCATGCGCATGGTTACTTTGCCTCTCGGCCCCTTGCATCTTCCGCTTGCCTTGCCGGCGGATCTTTCCCTCTCCTATTCGAGCGCTTCGCTGGCGATATTCATGGCCGCCGCCTGGATTGCCGCCGTTTTCGGCCCGAAGAGTACGCTGTTGCGTATCGGCGCCGGCAGACTGCGCGGTGCAGCTTATCCCAAGCCAGGCAATACGATGCAGGCAGGGCCTCAACCTCTTCCCCCAACCCCAACTTCCAACGAATACAGATATAATTTATTAAATTATGAAAACAATGCCAGCGATATCGACGCTGATGTGGACATGAATGGCAGTGGGTCTTCCAAACGTCACTCGGCTGGGCACTGGGTACTTTTAGCGATTTGGCTGATACTCTCGCTTGCGGCGCTCGCGTTGGCCCTCAGCAACCATCAGATCAACTGGGTCCCTCTGCCCACCCCTCAATTGTGATCGCGCAATCCGAACATACGGTCAGAATCCGCATCGGTCACAAAATGCAATCAGCGTTCGCCCCAAAGCTATTTCATCCACCCATACGTGCAAAATAAAGAACATTAGGTCTATTGCAATGCGTTGGTGCTTCAGTCGCTACGACAAAGGGCCAACCAGCGGTTGACAGTATTTTGCAATCACAAAGAAGGGCATATGGCACAGCAGGGCAACAATAAAAGGCAAAAGCGCAAGATGAGAGCCAGACGCCAGGCCGAAGAAGCGGCGCGCCAGAAAGCGCTCGAAGAGGCTGCCGCCAAGGAACGCAAGCAACAGACCATCATCGGCGCTATCGTCGTCGCCGTCATCGTCATCCTTGTTGCCATCATCGCCATCGTCAGTTTCCGTTCCATTCACAAGAAGAACGAAGCGAACAAGGTCACCGCTAACGCTTCATACTCCGCCCTGCAAAAAGTGAAGACCAAACCGAAATACGCCGACGACAAGGGCGGCATTCTGATTTCCAAGGACGGCTACAACAAGAAAATCGCCAAAGTGCCGACCGTCGAGATCTACATGGATCCGCTTTGCCCCGGCTGCGGTTCGCTGCACCGCCAGATTGACACCGACCTCGATAAATTGGTGAACTCCGGCCAAATCAATCTGGTTTACCATCCCATGAACTTCCTCGATGCGGATTCGACCGACCAGTACTCCACCCGCGCCGCCGGAGCCCTGCTTTACGTCTCCAGCCACGATCCGGACGCCCAGCACCTGCTTGATTTCGTCAGCAACCTTTACAAGGAGGGCTATCAGCCTGCCGAAGGTCCTGAATACAAGCCGACCAGCAACGCCCAGATTCAGGCCCAGGCCGTCTCCGCCGGGATTTCCCGGGACGTGATGAGCAAGGCGTTCAACGGCACCTATAACAAGTGGCTCAAGGCCTCCTACGACTACACGGTCCGGCGCAAGGATCTGCTCAACAGTTCCGGGCAGATGAGCACCCCGGCCGTCACCATCAACGGCAAGCTCATGGACATGTCTGAGATTTCGCAACTGGGCATCACCCAGAAGCTAGGCTTTGCTCAAGCAGCTTGGCATCAAGGAATCGCAGGTCGGCGAGGAAGGGGTCCTGCCGAAGATCGGCACCGGAGCTCCCGAACCCTTAAACTGACAGTCTGATTATGAGCTTCAAGACCGGCGGCAGATTCACGCGTTCGTGCGCAATCTGCCGCCGGTTTTTGTTTTGTTGATGCGCTGAACTCACACGGAAGGCTGCGTCTTGGGGAACGTAGGATTGCCTGTGCTGCCGATCGCCGGTTGTTTGCCGACTATGCCTACATCCGCGTTGGCGAGGCCTATGGACTGAAGAATAGCCACTTTATAGGTGAGTCCAATATCGGAAATTCCTGAGATATCAAGCATTTTGCCGTTGATGACCACTACCGGCGTAGTGAGTTTGCCCTTGAACTGGCCGGCGACGTCCTTAAGTTCCGGGCGACGCAACGTATATTGCGCAGCGGCGGAGAGCCAGGGATCGTATTCACCGCCGAAGGCTTTGCTCGCAATATCCGCAGGCACCCCTGCCGCCTCGGCCTGCTCTTGCAATCGCCGATTATTCACCGGCTTGTAGTTGGCGGCCTCTTCAGGCTGGAAGGAGTCGCTATGAATGTTGGTGATGAAATCCAGAAGATGGTCGGGATCGGGATCGTGGGAAGCAATATAGGCCAAGCCGTTATCGGCTCGCGAAGAATAATGATCCGTCGACATATTGTCAAGGAATGTCACTGGATGAATTTCAAGATTGATCTGGCCGGAATCCAGCAGCGTACGCAACGTCGCATCCATCTGCTGATGCAGCACGGCACAACCAGGGCACATCGGATCGGTGTAGATTTCCAGCGTGGGGGCGTTGGCGGCCTTCTTGCCATACCCGACTTTCGAAAAAAGTATGCCACCTTTGTCATTAGCGTATTGTGGCTTCACTTTCACGTTCTGCAATGCCCTGTATGCCTGGTCCTCGCTAATATCCTGCGCCGCATTGCGCTTGACAATAGACCGGTAACTCACCATGGCAATAACCGCAATAAAAATTACTACAAGAATAAACGCGACAAAGCCGATGATACGGCGCTGCTTACGTTCTTTGGCTTCCTGTGCCCGCCGTGCCTGAATCAACAAATCGCCTGCGTCTGCACCATCAAACCAAGAAAAATCTGCTGGCGCCTGTGCGTAGCCATTGCCTGTCTGCCGAGCCATACTCCGTCCTCTATACTCTTTGCGCTAGCAACATTGTCTATTTGCCGGATCTTTGAGGGATACCGGCCGCTTATGTCCTGCCATTTCTACCCCCCAACAAACTATGTGGCCTATGCCGAAAAACGCAACGCCAATCAAGCTGTGCGAGAAGCAGCATTATTACAATATAACACGAGTCAAAACCCGACGAATTCTCTCTCGTCTAGCGAAGGCGTTTTGCGCAAAACGCAACTTCATTTTACATGACGTCAAACGGCAGCAAGGGTTGAGAATCTATTAATATCAACAATTATTTCCTTCCGATAGATTCTACAGAGAATCAACGAAATTATATTGAAACGTTTTATGTTTTGAATTGACGTATATGTATTTCGATTTAAGCAACTTTCATCACAAACCGTTTAAATGACACAAAATATCGATACGATTCCATGTCGCTCAATACCACGCAGGCACGTTTCAGTAATCGAGCCTTGCTGTTAAAGTGAGAGGCTGTCTGGTTTTGTCGGATACGATTGAAACCAACGCCTCCTTAGCTCAGATGGCCAGAGCGGCCGCCTTGTAAGCGGCAGGTCGTCGGTTCGATCCCGACAGGAGGCTCACCGGTGCAATGTTGCGGTGAAAGACATATGTTGTTTTTGTGTTGTACATGTTTGCAGTTGAGGCAAGCAATTCGCTTCGGCTGAAGTAGTAACGGATTTGTTGTAAGAGCCACGAGAGTGGTTTGCGTGCGTTGCGGTGACGGCACCAGCCAAGCCCAACGGTTCCGGCGTGAAGGAGGCGCCGACGATATTACTCGCGCTCGAGTAAGTAAGCGTTGTTCCTCTTCATATGGGGGACGACGTCCAAGGGCGTAGCTTCCCCCAATTTGCTTCGCCCTTTAGGGGCGGGAATATCCCCTTCTCTCCCGCCCCTTTCCCTTTTCTGCGAGCAAAGAGCGGTCAGGAAGAAAAGCACTATTTTGGGTCCGTTTTGGCGCTTTTCTTCCTGATTCACCCTTTCTTTGCACAATCTCGACCAAACAGACCGATCACGCATGGCACACTCATAGCGAAACCGATAGCCTGTAGACTAGATTGAGCAGCAGGAATACGCGGCATATTCCGCACACTACTTCAGGGGGTTTTCATGGCACGTCGATGGACTCCACGGCGGTTCGTCACCTTGCGCAGGGTTCGCGTGGCGGTTTGCGTGGGCGTGGTGCTGCTGGCCAGCATCGTCTTCTTCGCCATCACCGCACGCAAGACGGTAGCCCTGACGGTCAACGGCGCGACCAAAACCGTGACCACCTACTCCGCATCCGTCCCCAGATTCCTTGAATCGCAAGGCGTGAAAGCCAAAACCCACGATTTCATCGACTCCACCGACGAGAAAGCGGGCCTCAAGAACCACGATGTGGTCACCGTGCGCAGCGCTTACCAGACCACCATCAACATCGAGGGCCAGGAAGTCCCCTTCTGGACGTACGCCACCAGCGCCGACCAGTTGCTCGGGTTCTTCAAGGCCAATGAGCGCAATGCCACGAAGGTGTCGGTCGACGTGGGCAACGTCTACAACCAGCTCACCGGCGGGTTCGTGATCAACAAGGCCGGCCCGGTCACCGTCATCGCCGACGGCAAGACCTCGATCGCCCCCAACGGCAAGCTTACGGCCGCTTCGATTCTCGATTCCAAGAACATCACGGTCGGCAAGGACGATCGCGTCAGCGTGAGCGTCGAGAACGGGCAGACCATCCTGCGCGTCCAACGCGTCACGCACGGCCAGGAGACGAAAGACGTCAGCTTGCCGTTCGCCACGCGCACCGTGGTTGATTCCAGCCTGCAGCCCGGCCAGACCGAAATTCGTCAGGCAGGCCAAAACGGCAACAAACGGCAGATCTACGACGTCACCTACGTCGACGGCCAGGCCGAAAGCTCCACATTGGAGTCCGAAACCGTCACGCAGGTGGCCCTCGACCAGGTTGTGGCCGTAGGGCCTGCCGCGCCCGCTGCTCCCGCACCTTCGACCGGGAACGACAGTGGCACTGCGGCAGATAAAGACAACGGCTCAAACAACAACGATTCCGGCAAAGACAATAACTCAAATAACAATTCGACTCCGTCCACGCCAGCCCCTTCGACTCCGTCACAGCAACCCAGTCAACCGAGCACACCTTCCGCTCCTGCGCAGCCATCGCAACCTTCCAAGCCTTCAACTCCCACACCGGCTCCAGCCCCTGCGCCAACGCCTGCACCGGCCCCGACTCCGCCAAGCTCAAGCAGCAGCACTTGGCACGCAAGCTCCTCCGCCGCGCAAACCTATGCAGCCGGCGCTGCCGCACAACGTTATGGCTGGACTGGTCAACAATTCCAAGACCTCGTCTCACTGTGGAATCACGAATCCGGCTGGCGTTGGAATGCTGGCAATCCAACGTCCGGAGCATATGGCATTCCCCAATCACTTCCAGGCAATAAAATGGCCCTCTATGGATCCGATTGGCGCGATAATGCAGCAACGCAAATTGACTGGGGTCTCAACTACATAAAAACGACCTACGGTTATGGCGACCCGTCCACGACATGGCAAAAATGGCTTTCCCGCTGCAAGCCGCCGTATTCAGGCGTCGGCGGCTGGTACTAAATCGTTCGGATCCGAACTATATCCGGAGTATCTTTCAGCCCGGCAATGTCTCCGGAGCCGACGACAGCAGAACGCTATCCCCAATAACCCGTTTCAAGTGCCGACAATAATTAATGACTTCTGCTTATCGTTCCAAGCGTTAACCATACCCAAAACTTCATCGTCCCGAATCCAAAAGTGTCAGGTATAACTGGAACTTTTCTGCCAAAAGTACTGATTTTCAGTAGAAATGAAACCTCGCACCACCTCAGTTGTCTTCAACGAGTTACTTGATTATGAAAATTTCCGATTCTTGAGCTGAGGGTATGTTGAAAGCATGAACGAACACACGACGAATCACGATGGCTCCGACCACACAGGCCATCTGCTGGGAGCGGGGGATATCCGGCGCATCGCGGCCGAGGCCGGAATCAGCCCGACCAAGAAATTCGGGCAGAACTTCGTCATCGACCCGGGCACGGTGCGGCGCATTGTGCGCGAGGCCAGGGTCACCGCCGATACCCGCGTGCTCGAAGTCGGTCCGGGGCTGGGTTCACTCACCTTGGCATTGCTGGAAACCGGAGCTGCCGTCACCGCGGTGGAAATCGACCCGGCCCTGGCCGCTCGCCTGCCGGAAACCGTCGCGCAATTCATGCCCGAAGCAGCCAATCGGCTTACCGTCGTCACCGCCGACGCGATGAGCCTGAGCCCGAAGACGTTGCCGGACTTCGCGCCGAACGCTACCAGCAGCGCTACCAGCAGCAACAACCCGTTCACCCTGGTTTCCAATTTGCCATACAATGTGGCGACGCCGATATTGCTGACGCTGCTCGAGCGGTTCGAAAATCTCGATCATTTCCTTGTCATGGTGCAGAAGGAGGTGGCCGACCGACTCGCGGCCAAGCCCGGCTCCAAGATCTACGGCACCCCGAGCGTGAAACTGGCATGGTACGGGCAGGCCGAGCGCGTCGGTCTGGTGGGGCGCAACGTCTTCTGGCCCGCGCCGAACGTCGATTCCGCATTGGTCTCGTTTACGCGCTATGCCGAAAATGACGACAGGAACATAACCTCAAAAGCCAGTCGCGAGAAGGTGTTCCAACTCATCGACGCCGCTTTCGGCCAACGCCGCAAAACACTTCACGCAGCCCTGAAAAAGCTGGTACCCGCGGAAGCGTTCGCCAAAGCCGGCATTGACCCGACCAGACGCGGCGAGACCCTGACCGTCAATGAATTCGCCGCTCTGGCGACCGCAGCAGAGCAAGCCACATACCCCGAGGCATAAAGAATCGCGCCATAAATAAGCCACTCAGCAGACCTCAGCGGCCCAAATCTGGCGATACCCACAATAGCCGCCATATTTAAGCCGGTCAGCGTCACTCAGCGACTTATGTATGGCGCAAAACGGCCAAGCGGTAGCCACGCCTCGCGCGTCACACTCTCACGGTAAAGTGAAAACGTCGATATTTCGCCAAATCCTTAACACGTCGGGGAACCCACGCGCTGATAGGAATGGCGCAGGCACGGGTTGACAGGAATGGACAATGCAGCAATTTAGCGACGAGCGCAAGGCACGCAAGGAATATGTGCATCATCGTCAGGTGCGCGTGTTTTCAACGATTTCGGCCGTCTTGGTCGTGGCACTGGTGGCCTCGTTCTTCGTCTTCTTCCACACCATCGGCAAAAGCAATGCCGGGGTGCCACAGGCACAAACCAACTTCGGCGCGCCACTTGTCTGCGTTTCCAACGATTCGGACAAAAATCCCGCGACCTACATGCAAAATGGCAACATCGAGGTCAACGTCCTCAACGGCACGAAGTCGGTCGGCCTCGCCAAGGCAGTCGGCGAAGCCCTGCAAAACCGTAATTTCAACGTGTCCAGCGTCGGCGATTTTGGTTCACGGAGAATGGAACGGACCACCATTTATTTCGGAATGAACAACATTGCGCAGGCCTATACGGTCTATAGCAATTTCACCGACGCCAAACTGGTGCTGGACAACAGGCAGGACAAGGTCGTAAGCGTGGTCATCGGCTCGACATTCACCGATCTGGCGGATAAAGAATCAATACCCGCCGCCGGCACCCAAATCAAGAACATCAAGGGTTGCACGCCGCCGAACAAAATCGACGCCAAAAAGATTCCCAAGGATTTCCGTCAGAAAAAGCAGTAAATACTTGTAATCAGCCGAGCTTGCAATCAGCCGATTAGTCCCTCTTCCGCGGCCCAACGCTTGAGTTCGGCGACGGCGGTGTCGTGGTCAGCGGGGCCGTGGTCAAGGCGGAAATCAAGCATGTGCTTGTAGGCGCGGCCGACCTCCGGGCCAGGCTTGATACCCAAGATCTCGATGATTTCGTTGCCGTTGACATCCGGTCGAATCGCGTCGAAGTCCTCCTGCTGTTTGAGCTCCTTGACGCGGGCTTCCAGCTCGTCCATCGCGTCAGAGAACATCAGCGCCTTGCGCTTGTTCTGCGTAGTCGCGTCGGCGCGGGTCAAGCGGTTCAGACGCTCGTAAAGATGGCCGGAATCCTTGACATACCGGCGAACAGCGGAGTCCGTCCAAGGTTCATCGACGTAGCCGTGGAAGCGCAGATGCAGGTTCACCAGCTCGCTGACGTCCTGGATGAGATGCTTGTCGAAACGCAGCGCCTTCATCCGCTTGCGCACCAGTTTCGCGCCCACCGCGTCGTGATGGTGGAAGCTGACCTTGCCGTGCGGTTCGAAGCGGCGCGTGGCGGGCTTGCCGATGTCGTGCAGCAACGCGGCCAGACGCAAGGTCAAATCAGGCGCGGGCACCGGGCCGTCGGGACCGGTTTCCAGAGCAATCGCGCGGTCGAGCACCATCAACGTATGCTCGAAAACGTCCTTGTGACGATGATGTTCGTCGATTTCCAGCTTCAGCGCCGGAATTTCAGGCAATACGATATCGGCTAAACCAGAATCGCACAGCGCCTCGATACCCTCGTGCGGGCGCTGCGAAAGCAGCAACTTGGTAATCTCATCACGCACGCGCTCGGCGGAGACGATGGAGATGCGGTCGACCATATCGGTGATGGCTTCGGCGGTGTCCGGCTCGATGCGGAAACCGAGCTGGGCCACGAACCGCACCGCGCGCATCATGCGCAACGGATCGTCCTCGAAGGACTGTCGCGGGTCGACCGGCGTGCGCAGAATACCTTTGGCCAGATCGCTGGCGCCGCCGAACGGGTCGACAAATTCCAGATCAGGCACACGCAGGGCCATCGCATTGACGGTGAAATCGCGCCGGGAAAGATCTCCCTCGAGCAAGTCGCCGTAGCTGACCTCGGGTTTGCGGGAATCGGGGTCGTATTTGTCGGAGCGGTACGTGGTGACCTCGACCTTGACTTCGGTGCCGTCCTTGCGACGCCGCATCGCGCCCAACGTGCCGAATTTGCGGCCCATGTCCCAGAAACCGTCGTGGCCGAAACGCTTCAGAATCGGCTCGAACTGCTCAGGCCTGGCGGAAGAGCAGAAATCGAGGTCATGGCTTTTGCGGTGCAACAACAGGTCGCGCACAGGTCCGCCCACCAGCGAAAGCTCGTAGCCCTGCTCGGCGAACATACGCCCCAGCTCAATGGCCTCAGGCCACACCTCAAACTCCACGATTTGCCTCCAACGTTCAAATTTCACGCGCCTTCCAGCATACCGTCACCGTTGCCCGCACACATAAGAATCGAAAATTCGGCCGTGTCCTCAGCAATTCATAGCAGTAAAGGCTCCAACCGTGCTGCCCAACAGCCATTCATTAATATACGATTCGTTGAAAATACGCCATTCTATATTTTATATGCACAGCAATCACAGCAGGGAAGCAAGAAACCCTTATAAAAACGCTTTAGTGCTACAGATGCACGATGGTCGAGAGTACGATTCGTTGATATTTCATCATTTCTTATTTATAATAACGTAATACACATAGCAGAGAGGTCATTTTTCTGCTTAAACGAAGTTCCATACTTTACCACGCCGCAAATCCAACATAATCGCACAGCTTATTTATGTTATTTATGGCATTGGCAACGCTTCCGCCAAGAATCGCCAACAGACTTAGTACGGCTGTATGACCGCGAAAAGCATTCCGTCACCCCACCTGCACACCCTGTTGAGTAAGCTGGGTTGTATGATAACGCCCGCAGACCTGGCCCGCATGATGGCCAACTCCTCGGGCAACCATACCCAAAACGAGGACAGGGAAGACACATTGCTTTATACCTCACAATCCGAACGTCATATCGTCCGTTTCATCGAACCTGACGGCGCACCGACGCCAAAGATGATGCCGCACCACCGTGCCGGCCACGGTCCCACGAAATTCGCCACGCTCGACGCCCAAGAACTGCCGGTAGCCCGTGAATATTCAGCCGGCGGCTTGATTTTCGATTCACACAACCGCGTCGCGCTCATCGCACGCCATTCACGCAGCGGCCATCTTGAATGGTGCCTGCCGAAAGGCCATATCGAAAAAGGGGAGACCCCCGAACAGACCGCCGTGCGCGAAGTACACGAAGAGACCGGAATATTGGGCGAGATCATCGATTCCATCGCCACCATCGATTATTGGTTCACCGGCCAGGCCGAACGCGTCCACAAGCTCGTCCATCACTTCGCGCTACGGCAGACCGGCGGTTTCCTTACCGTCGAAGGCGACCCTGACCATGAGGCCGAAGACGCCATCTGGGTAGATTTCGATGACCTTGACAACGTGCTGAGCTATCCTAACGAACGTAAAATCGTGTGGCTTTATGCCAAGAAACTGAACAGGCAGGCAGAAGGTTGAACCACTCGAACCCCTGCATCGCTCACACCAATACACACCATAAGCAATCGCTGATTCGCACCCGGATTTCGGCGATTGTTTCTTCTGTCATAGCCTTGTTGTGCGCATCCGCCCTCATCCTCTCACCGAATACCGCATTTGCCGCGGACGGCACGGAAACCAACCCACCTTCCAGCGGCACTTCGGAACCCGGTGGGTCCAGTACCCCGCAAACCCCTGCCTCGCCTTCCGCGCCAAACAGCAATACCAATACGGAACCGACCAAGCCCACGACACCGGCCCAGCCTGCACCATCGCAGCAAAACGGAACCTTAAAGGAACAAACGCCGAGACCCCAAACGACCACGGCCCCACGCTCTTCAAATAATTCCGCGTCTTCCTCAAGACGTTCAACGCAGAGCAGCACCGGCAACAGCAGCGCTCAAGACAACTCGGCTTCCACCGATTCCAACACCGAAAGTGCGGGAAAGGATGCAGAGGTGACGATTGCCGCGTCGACGCCCGTGGTCACGTCGAATTCCGGCTATCACTTGAACGTGGCCATCAAAAACACTGGTAGTGATGCACTGCCTGCAGGCACCCTCACCGTGGCCGTCAACGATTACTACACGTTCGCCTCACGCTCGGACCTGCAGCAATGGGCACAGGGCAATTCGCGGATCCAGGTGCCCAATCAGATCGGGCAGGTCAACGTCCCGACCATCGCCAAAGGCGAGAAAACCAGCGTCACCATCGATGCGAATCCCGACCAACCAAGCCTGAAGAACATGCTTTCGTGGGGGCCAAAGCCTCTGCGCATCGATTATTCCTTCGCTCGTGATTCGACGGACAGCGGCAAAACCTCAGCAAAATCGAACCGCACCTATCTCAACACCACCCACACCTTCCTGACCCGTTCCAGCGATGGTCTCAAAACCGCGAACACCCCTCCGATGGATATCACCATCGCCATGCCGCTGACCAGTGACGAATGGCAGGTCGACGGGCAAAAACTCACGCAGTTCATGACTGCGGGGGAGGGCGATACCGCCAAAATCGTCAACGCACACAAGCTTTCGCAGCCCGTCGAACAATTGATCAGCAAACATCCCGGCCTGCAGGTGATCACGGATCCGACTCTGGCGCAAAGCCTTCCCGTGCCCCCGAAATCCAGCGGAATCATGCAGTCCGGCGATTTCGACATCACCGCATATTCCGCCATCAATGACGGCACCTCATACGAAAAAGCCGGAATCGCAGCCAAAGACTGGAATTCGGAAACCGCGCTGAAGCAATATCGTGACGCCGTGGGCGACGCCAAAGCCAATATGCCGGCCTACGCTTGGCCCGGGCGCGGGCACTGGACGATCAACGCGCTGGAAACAGCCAGAGCGCAGGGATATTCCACCGTCATCGAGCCGGACGCCACGGGCATGGATGACGGCAACACCAATTCCACCATCCGCACCGGCAAATACACCGTTCACACGTCTGCGGGCGATATCACCGTACTCACCGCACAGAACGAGCTGAGCAGGCTCGCCCAAGGCAAACCGACAGACAAAACCGTGGACGGGGAATCAAGCCCTGCCGGCCGTCTGGCACGTTTCATGGCACAAAGCGCTTTCTACCAGATGGAAAGCCCCTATGCCACACGCAACCTGCTGATCTGTTTCAATACCGCCACCGCGAATTCCGAGAGCAACGCGCAGGATGCAGACACATTGATGCAGACGGTGGAGCAGGCACCGTGGCTCAAGTTGAACAACATCGGCGATCTGAATCAGGCCAAAGCCTATCTTTCCGGGGACAAGGCCAATGCTTTGGTGCCCGGCTCACCCAATATCCACGCTTCCACCTTGCAGAATATCCGGGAAACGCTTGCCACGCTCGCCGCAAGCAAAAACGACATCGACCGATTCAATACCTCCATTCTCGATGAGTCCTCGGCTTCAGCCAATTCGTCTTCATCATCCGCCGGAACGTCGGGAACATCAGGAACATCGGGTGATTCGAATAATTCCGGGAATTTCAAGACGCAAGGCGGGGAAAACGGATCGTCAACCGCCAAATCAGGGTCTGAGACGGCTCCGGGAGCAAGCACGAGCACGAATTCAGACGGCGCTTCAGGCCAGTCCGGCGATTCCTCCAAAACCGGCGGTTCCGACAAATCAAGTAATACAAATAATTCCGGAAATGCTTCGTCCTCTTCAAATGCCAACGACGGCAACGCGGCCAACGGCAACAGCGGCAAGGTAGATACGGGCGACGCGCAATCGCTCGCACGCCAAGACGCCGACGCCACGGCGAAACGCTCGAAGAACGGCTGCGACTGGATCGCCGCCATCTCAAGCACGCAAAGCACCATCGCCTTGCATGCGCTTTCCCGCAGCGACACCGTCGCCAAACACATGGTCGCGAGCGCCCAGAACCTCGCCTCCCAACTGATGAACGGCATCAAAATCACCCCTTCGGAATCCATCACCGTCTTGAGCGAATCCGCGAAAATGCCGGTAACCGTGAGCAACAACCACCCTTACCCAGTCACGGTCAAGATCTCGTCGCTCTCCGATTCGATGGAAATCGTCACGACACGTTTCGCCACGCTTTCCATTCCCGCCCGCAGCGAGGCCCAGACCACCTTCAACGTGCGCGTCTCGACTTCCGGCACCGCCACGGCGCGTCTCACACTCACCGACCGAAGGGGAGACGAATTCTCCACTCCGCAGTCGACACGCATCACCAGCACCTTGCGCTTAAGCGACATGAGCGGCATGATTTTCATTGCAATCGCGCTGGTTCTGGGTGTGCTCGGCCTGTGGCGCCAATTCAATCGCAAGAAAGATCCTGACGAATGAGTTCTTCTGTAGGTCATAATTCCATGGTTATGGCCGTGGGCACGGCAGCGAGCCGTGTCACCGGCCAGGTACGCACCATCCTTCTGGCGGCGGCTTTGGGCACCACCGGTCTTGCGGCGAACGCCTATCAGGCCGGCTCCACGATTCCGCAAGTCATCTTCACGCTGGTTTCCGGCGGCATCTTCAACGCAGTGCTCGTTCCGCAAATCGTGCGCACGCTCAAGGCCAAGGACGCCGAAGACCGGCTCAACAAGCTCATCACCTTCGCCATCGTCCTCTTAGCCGGGGTCACTGCGCTGGTGGCCGCGCTCACCCCGCTGCTGGTGCGCCTTTACGTCCACGCCGGGCCGGACATGCTCGCGCTTTCCACCGCGTTCACCTTCTGGTGCGTCCCGCAGATCTTCTTCTACGGGCTCTATACGGTCATCGGCCAAATCCTCGCGGCGAAAGACCATTTCGGCGCCTACTCCTGGAGTTCGGTGGGCGCGAACGTCATCAGCTGCATCGGTTTCACCGTGTTCATCCTGATGTTCGGCCGTTCCAGCCACCAGCCGCTCGGTTACTGGACCACCGGCAAAATAGCGCTTACGGCCGGCACGTGGACGCTCGGCGTGGCCTTCCAAGCGCTGATCCTCTTCATTCCGCTTTTCCGTATCGGCATCCATTACCGCCCGAGCTGGGGCATCCACGGCATCGGCCTGCGCTCGATGGGCCCTGTGGCGGCTTGGAGTCTCGGCATCGTCGTGGCCGGGCAGATCTCGAACATCGTCAATAACCGCGTGCTGACCAGCATCCCCGGAAAGGCCGCCGCGGCCCAGCACTTAAGCCAGTTCGACGTCGCCGGCAACGCCTCGTACCAGAACGCCTACACCATTTACATCCTGCCGTATTCACTGATCGCCGTCTCCGTGGCGACGGCCGTCTTCCCGAAAATCGCCCAGGCCATCGCCGACCACAACATCGACGCCGCGCGCGGCGACCTAAGCGAATCCCTGCGCAACGTATGGCTCATGATGTGCTTCTTCACCGTCGCCTTCGTGGTGATGCCCACGCCGATCGCGCTGGCCCTACTGCCCAGCGTCAGCGTCAAGGAAGCCGTGCTGATGGCCACGCCGATGAGCCTGCTTTCGCTGAGCCTGCCGATTTCCTCGGCCTACCTGCTTATCCAGCGCACCTTCTACGGCTTCGAGGACGGCTACCATCCCTTCCTGTTCGTTGTCATCCAGAACATCATACAAATCGGCATCCTGCTGGTCGGCTGCCTGTTCATCTCGCCTTCGAATTGGGCTTCGCTGCTCGCGTTCTCGAGCGCGGCCGGCTACATCCTCTCGTTCCCGACCCTGCTGATCATGATCCGCAAACGTTTCAACGGCGATATCGACGGCAAACGCATCACCGCGACCTATGCCAAAGGCATCATCGCCACGCTGGTCGCCATCGCGGGTGGCCTGCTGCTGCGCTATCCGACCTACGCGCTCTTCCACGCCGACATCGAACCGGGTTCGGGTGTACGCGGCGGGCACATGAACTGGCTGCAGGCAGTGGGCGTCTGCTGCGTGCTGACCATCATCATCATCCTGCTGTATATCGCTACGTTGTGGGTACTTCGCACACACGAATTGATGCCGATTGCACGAACGCTCGCCGCCAAATTCGGTATCAGACTCCCCGGCGGCACCGACACCGCCGGTCGAGGGAATAGTAACAGTAAGGCTACCGCCGACGGTAACGTCAGCCAAAACACCACCAAGCGGACCGCGCAAAGCAGCCCGCGCAACGACGACAGCTTCTGCCAAATCATCAACGGCACCCAGCCCAACGCCGTCTCGCCCGATCGCAGCTTCGCGCGGACGGAGGAAATCGAGGATGCGGGCATTCCCGACAATTTCGGCGTTCCCGACGAACCGGACGTGCCACAGAACGATGAAACCGACGGCTCGAACGGCTCGGCCGCGACCTCAACAAAAAAACCCGATATGTCGCAAGAAACAACGGTTTCTGACTCGCCTAGCGCAACCCATGGCGCTAAAATAGAGGATATGCCCACCACAAATGTCGATTCCTCCGATACCGAAAAGAAGGGCTTTTAGACTTTGTCAGACAGACTTCCTTTCGGTGTAGGCCATCCGCGGCATTATGACCCGGTCGGTTTCAATCCGTTGGATCTCAATCCAGCGGATGACGCTTCGTCGCATGGAAATCCATCTGCTGATTCTGCCGATAACACGTCAAGCAACGTCTCGGAGTCCGCGCCGGCACCGCGCGATGCCGAGCCGTCGGCGGATTCCGCACATCTCCAAGGACGGAGTCCGCTTCAGGATTTCGGAATTTCGGGCGATTTGACATTTTCTTCCATTTCGCCGGCTTCGGAATCGAGAAATACCACCGAAACGGAACTCCCCGCCCTGCCGATCGCACCCATCAATTCCGGTGATTCGGCTTATGGCGAGCGCCCGCCTTCGCAGATCAAGCCACTTTTCGACGCTGCGGGCATGCCCACACGCCAAACCGACGCCGAGTCCGACGAAACCAAAAACGACGGCGTAGAATCCGGCACCTGGCTTCCGGCCCATGCCGATGATTTTGCATGGCTTTCCCCACAATCGCTGGGTTTGCTGCCGGCCGCCGAAGACAGCGGGATAGCCCTGGAAAGCGAGATCGCCAAGACTGCCCGCCACCGCGCACGCTGAGTCGGCGGGAATCTGAACTCCGTCAAGCAGACGACATTTTATAAATCGACACGAAACCTTGCCACAAAACCTTCCCGTCCGGCCACCGACATGGATAGAATGAAAGGGGCGGTTTGTCGCCTGACATTGTTTACATTCGTTTGCGTATAGGGTCGAGGACATTATGAAGCCACAGCTGGGAGATATCGTCATCAGCAGATATACGTTGGTGTCGCCGCTGCGTAGCGTACCTGGGCTCGAAGCGTGGAAAGCCAATGACCGCGTCCTCGCGCGCGATTGCCAGCTCTTCATCGTCACCGACAAGGCTGCCATCCCCAGTTTCGAGGCCATCGCTTCGACACTCACCCTTTCGCGCAACCCTCATTTCACACCGGTTATCCAGATGCAGCGCGTCGATGACGTCCCCGTGCTCATCACGCAACTGGACCGAGGACTTTCGCTCAACGATTTCATCGGGCACGGCACGCGCAAGCTTAGCTACACAGCCATGCATTCCGTCATCGCCGAAGTCGCCGACGGACTCGAAACACTGCTGCGTGACGATTTGGGCATGAAGTCTCTGAGCACCGACATCATTCGCATTACCTCAAAGGGTGTCCAGATCGCCGACGCCCCTCTTCAGGAGATGTTCACTGATACCCCCGCGCAAAGAAGCCTCCAACCGGAGATGCGCGCAATCCATGAACTCGCGTCGCTGATTTACGCCATGCTCATCGGCAAATGGACTTCGGAAATCAAGGATTTTGACCTTTCTGCGTTGCCGGAAGACACTCCGGAAGAATTGCGTATCATCTGCGAACGTGGGCTGCCCATCAACGATACGGATGGCAGTCCGACCCTTTCGATGGTTTCTCTGTCCGAGCTTGTGGCGTTGCTGGGCGAGGCCAAACCGTTGGCAACGCTTCCGGCAAGCGAAATAAAGCGACCCAATTCCGATGGTGAGGCTTCGATTCAGAGGCTTCCACTTCGCAGGACTCGGCCAAATAACCTGCTTGATTTTCCACAAAATCTTTCGACCAACCAGTTGCAGTTCCGTGCGCGTCAGGCACAATCCGCGGCGACAAAGGGCGCCAACACAGCTGCGGGCGCGGCCGGAGCCGGAGCTCTGGCCTCAGCGGCACGAAAACAAGGGGATAAGGCAGCTTCCAAAGCCGCCACTTCCACCGTCTCGGGGAAATCTGCGGCTTCCAGCCAGTCTGGCGCAAATCCGGTAAACGCCGGCTCACCGAACAAGTCAAAAGCCTCAAAGCCAACCGACGGCACCAACCGAACTCCCGACAAGGCGCCGTCCGCTTCATCACAACATACCCCGGCACCATTGCCGCTGCCAGCAAGCGCCGCACAAGGTACTCCTTCCGGCTCCGCAAACAACGCGAACAGCAACCCCGACGCCCCACAGAGCCCGAATCCAAAATCCTCACAAGACAAATCCTCGAAATGGTGGCGTCAACACGGCAAGTCCGGCAGCAATCAGCCCGGCGCTTCTGATGATTTGACCAACGCTGCAGCCCCGCGCATGGATCTGCACGATCTGACCGCCGCGGAAATGGCGGATGCTTTCAAATCCTTCGATTCGACCGCCGACGACTCCATCTTCTCGGATTTCGACCAGAACGCCGTGCAAAACACCAATCCGACGATGCAATTTGACTTCGCCATGAAGGGTGATGTCGACGGCACGCACGACGTCACCCCAGGAAACCGTACTGAAGCCACAGGCCGCATTCCGCTGCTTGACGCCAACGGGAATTTCATCGAGCCGGGGCACGAGTCCGCACAGGCGCTGCAGGCGGAGCAAGAGGCCATCGACGCCGCCAACCCTGTCATCACGCCTCCCAGCTTCACGCCTCAGCAGCGGGCCCATCAGCAATCCACCAACCCGACCAGCGACGATATCGCCGACACCCCCTTGCTCGGCAAACTCACCACCAAAGCCGTCGCCATCATCGCCGTCATCGTGCTGATTCTTGCGGCCGCAGGGGTCGCCGCGTTCGTGCTCACCGGCCATAACAGCAGAGGCGCGGGCAGCTACCAGCAATCCAGCTCCGACCCATGGCCCGATATGAACCTCAACAAAGTGCCCTTCGGCGCTCAAGGCAACGGAGCGGGCAATGATGCACAAGGCTCGGCCAGTTCCGAAAGCTCCAAAAAGCAAAACAGTGATTCTTCGAACGGCTCGTCCAACGGGTCAACTTCGAAGTCTGAAGCGGGTTCCAGCTCCAGCTCCAGCTCCAAAGTCATTACCTCCGACAAGGTCGCCAACGCCGTGCCCGCGCCCTCGATTCCGGTGAACAATACGCCGCTGACCATCGACAAGCAGGAGTTCTACCGTCAGCCTGCCGGGCAGAACGGCCTTGCATATTACATGCATGTCAGCGATCCTGCGACCGTCACCCGGTTCGTGGTCCAGATCCGCACTTCCGGCGGTACGGGCTATCTCATCGCCAACACCACTCAGGACCCGAACGCCGGCCAGCAGGTCGCGCAGTTCACCTTCGACGAGAGCGGCACCACAGAGGTCAAGCTGGCCAAACCCGTCAAGTCCCAGGACTTCATGCTCTGGGTCCCCATGGACTCCCTGCCGAACCATTCCCTCTACATCAACCACGTCCAACTGTTCTAAAACGTCCGGCTATTCCAAGGATTCTGTTGCTTTAAGAATCGGCATTCTAGAGACTTCCGATTCTTGGTTTTTGATTCGGCGAGCCGCCGGAAGCGTGTTGAAGCAGTGCCGGTTTTTCGTGGGTGTTTACGCCACGACTGATGACGACTAAAGTCTTCTTCTATATTGTTTTAAACGCGCGAAATCTGTTTGGAAGGCGGCGCTCGTTTAAGGCGGTGCCGCAACCGAAGAAAGGGATGGTTGATGTCTGAGACCAAGAACATTTCCGGAAAACCGAACGAGGGCAAAGGCAACGGTTCCAAAATAATCGCAGGAGCTGCAGCCGCGAAAACCGAGAGCGCCGAAACGAAAACCACGGAATCCAAGGTCTTCAAGAACGACCCATGGTACGACTCCTACGCAGCCCGCGCCGACAATATGCGCGCCTCCGAGATCCGGGCCCTGTTCGCCACCGCCTCGCGTCCGGACGTGGTCTCGCTGGCCGGAGGCATGCCCTATCTCGACTACCTGCCGTTCAAGGAGCTTTCGCAGCTCATCGCCAAGATGCTCGTCGACAAGGGCGACGTGGCCTGGCAGTATGGCTCGGCGCAGGGCGATCCGCATCTGCGCGAGGACGTGCTGCAGATCATGGCGCTCGAAGGCATCAAGGACGTGCAGCCCGATGACGTGGTCATCTCCAACGGTTCGCAGAACGCCATCGACCTGATTACCCGCATCATGTGCGACCCGGGCGACGTGGTGATCGCCGAAGCCCCGAATTACGTGGGCGCGCTGGGTGTTTTCGCCTCCTTCCAAGTCGAAGTGGTCAACGCGATGACCGATGCAGACGGCCTTATCCCCGAATCGTTCGAGGAGACCATCGAGGCCCTGCGCAAGGCCGGCAAAAAGGTCAAATTCCTTTACACCGTGCCCAATTTCCACAACCCCGCCGGCGTGACGATGAGCGTCGAACGCCGACCGCGCATCATCGAGATCGCGCGCAAATACCATGTGCTCATCGTGGAAGACAACCCTTACGGCCTGCTCGGTTTCAATGGCCAGACCTACCCCGCGCTGCGTTCGATGGACGCCGAGAACGTCGTCTACCTTTCCAGCTTCTCCAAGATCATCGGGCCGGGCATGCGCATCGCGTGGATCGTGGCGCCTCCGGGAATCCGCAAGAAGCTCGTTCTGGCCAACGAGGCGTCGATTCTCTGTCCGCCGAACATGAGCCAGCTGACCATCACCACCTATCTCGACAACTTCGACTGGAAGAAGCAGATCAGCCAGTACCGCGGGATGTACAAGGAGCGATGCGACACCATGGACGCGGCGCTCAAGAAGTATCTGCCGTACTGTTCCTGGAACAAACCCCAGGGCGGCTTCTATATCTGGCTGAAAATCCCCGAGGGCTTGAATTCCAAGGCAATGCTGCCTCGCGCCATCACCGCGAAAGTCGCCTACGTGGCCGGCACCGGCTTCTATCTCGACGGCAGCGGCACGCACCACATGCGCCTTTCGTTCTGCTATCCGACGCCGGACAAGATCACGCTGGGTATCAAGCGGCTTGCAAGTGTGATGGACGGCGAGCTCAAGACCGCCGAACTCTTCGGCACCGCTGCGGCCGATGCGGACACGCGCCGCACCACGGGCACGGACAAGAAAGACTGAAGGAGCGTAATTATGGCAAAGCATATCAAGGCCACAAAGCGTGCAACCACAACGAAAGACATTGCTCCCATCGACCGAGCGGCGACCAAGGTGCTCGTCATCTGTGGTGGCATGAGCCATGAGCGCGATGTCTCGCTCGCCAGCGGCCACCGCGTCTCCGGCTACCTCGAAAAGGCTGGCTGGAATGTTGCCACGCATGATATGGACAGCGAGCTGCTGCCCTACCTGAGCGACCCCAAGACCCGCCCCGACATCGTCTGGCCGCTGCTGCACGGCGCCAATGGCGAGGACGGCTCGATCCGCGACATCCTCGAGTTGGAGGGCCTGCCGTATATCGGTTCGCGTGCCAAGGCGTCGCGCACCGCCTGGAGCAAGCCCATCGCCAAGAACGTGGTGCGCAAACTCGGCGGACTTTCCACGCCCGTTTCGGTGGCGCTGCCCGAATCGATGTTCCGCGAGCTGGGTGCGAAGAAGGTGGTGGACCTGCTGGTCTCCTCGCTTAAGCTGCCGCTGTTCGTCAAGCCGACCCAAGGCGGATCGGCGATGGGCTGCACCCGCGTTGACAAGGCCTCCGAGCTGCCGCAAGCCATGGTCAACAGCTTCGCATATGGCGATGTTGCGCTGGTGGAGCAAGCCGTCACCGGTACCGAGATTTCCGTTTCCTTGCTGGAAATCGACGGGGAACCGCTCGTTCTGCCGCCGCTCGAAGTGGCCACGCCTGACGGCGATTACGATTACGAAGCCCGCGTGACCCCCGGCCCGACCGATTTCTACGTTCCCGCGCGCTTGCCCGAAGCCGTGCTCAAGGCGGCGCAGGAAGCGGCACTCACCGCGCACAACACTCTGAGTCTACGCGACATCTCCCGCACCGACTTCATCGTCGACGAGTCCGGCATCCCGCAGTTCCTCGAATCGAACGTGGCTCCCGGCATGACCGCGACCTCGCAGCTACCGCAAGCCGCCATCGCCGCCGGTTACAGTCTGTCCGATCTCTACTCGCAGCTGGTGGAGTCCGTCCTACGCCAGCATCGCGCCGATCAGTAAGAACCGTTCCCGTTTTCTCGCCGTCTGAGATAGCGGCCTTCTGTCGACAGACGCACTCCGCCTTCCGACGGGTGGTACACGTCGCAATGTGCAACTTGTTTCATGCAGGTTGCACATTTTTATGTATTACATAACTTATGCTCTACAATTGACACTTTTTACTTGCTCGCTCATGGACACTAAGTAAAAGGCACAATTAGTGGCTGCATTCGTGTCTTTTTAGTTGGCTTACCGTTTATCGCAAGTAAAAAAGACACAATTTCACCGGTAAACGGAACAAATCAGGAATAAAGCGATTCCTTACGGCATGTCCGGCAAATTAATCTGCGGAGTTTGCAACTCGAAGCGAATCAGCCACGACGGCGTCAGTACCACCGCCAACACGACCAGCAGCACGACGAGAACCGCACCGTAAACCAACATCCGTACCCACAACGGGCGGCGACGCAGTGCGGGAATCCCATCCAACAGCAACCAGCCCAGCACCAAGCCAATCACAAATCCGCCGATGTGCGCCTGCCACGCCACGTTCGGAATGAACAATGGCATCGCCAAGTCGAGGACGATCCAAATCACCATCCCACGAATATCCGCGTGCGTACGCTGGAAAACAAGCAGCACCACGCCGAAAAGCCCGAACAACGCGCCGGAAGCGCCGTATGCGGACGTGCCCCAATCGTGAGTGACATAGCTGTAGACCATCAGGCCATCAGAAGCGCCGAGCCCACAAATCAGATAAACCGCGAGGAAGCACCAGTGCCCAAGCAGCTTTTCCAAGTACGGCCCGATGATAATCAGCGTCAGCATGTTGCCCAAGACATGCAATACATTTGGGGAATGCATAAACATCGACGTGAACCACGTCCACGGCTTCACAACCGCCAAACCTGAAGCGAACGAGCCATTAAAAATCAGGGTATTGAACTGTTGCGGGAAGGGCATACTTGAACAGCACTTCCACAAGCCATACCGCTACGCATGCAACCACAATCGCCCACGTGACCACCGGCCCATTGGATCGCCACTCGTACCTCAGCCTTCGAAACCACCGTTGAATGTCGCCGCTCTGATTGGTCATTACTCCATTTTATCGATGACCATTCCCAACAGGCCATCTTCCCACACACCCCGATAGGGACATTGACCAACAAAACCTCACCAAGCAGCCAATCATATTTTGAATACCGCTGTTTAGGGATGCGAGAATTCTGATTTTTCACTTTTCCACCCAATTGTCACAGAACATCGGCTAGGATAGAAGCAACGTCGGCTTGGACGCACAGGTCGACACTTATGAAAGGAGCCGTCATGGAGAACAAGTCTTCTAACGGTTGGAAGTTCTTTGCACTGCTCTTCGGCGGTCTGCTCGCTGCAGTCGTCGGTCTGTACATGTACAAGCAGCAGAACCCCGACTATGATCCGTGGGAAGAGCCGTGGGAAAACAGCTCTTCACCAGTCGATTTGGGTCTTGATAAGGAAGCCGATCCGAAGCCCGAGCAGGGCCCGGAAACCGCTACCGCCTGATCTTTATTTATTTCATTATTCAAAGCCGCCGTATTGCTTTCGAGGTAGTGCGGCGGTTTTGTTATATCTGCTTCCGTCCACAACGCGAGGGACGATGGCGCTATGGCAGCGATACGGGAACAGGACATTTCGAAGGGCATGGCGGCGCTGGACGCGTGGCGCAAAGTGGCAGACGCACATCGCGGAGAACCGCTTGAGGCACGACTTGCGTTTTCGCCGGACGGCCTGCCGCGCAATACTTGGGCGATGGCCGTGCGCTATTCCCTGTACCTGCTGGAAAACAAGGCTCCTGGTCCCGGCGTCGAAGTGCGTGTGGCACCGTGGGGAGCAGTGAAGATTCTCGATGGGCCGAAGTCGGACCCGCACAATCTCACCCCGCCAGACGTCATCGAGCTCGACCCGGACGTGTGGCTGCGCTTGACTTGCGGGCTGACGAAGTGGGATGAAGAAAAGAACGCCGGCCACATCAGCGCGGTGGGCGAGCGCGATAATTTGAGCGCACTTCTACCACTGGATTAATACAACTCACGTACTTGATAAACACGCTTATCAAGTACGCAAATTCCGCTTATCAGTATGTCAATTCCGCTATTTAGCAACACCGTGTGTCAACTATTAAAAAGAGAGCTGTCAAGTCACCTTCACTTGACAGCTCTCAATACAAATAACTAAACCTGCTAGGCCTCGCTGGCCTTGGGCTTCGGCTTACGCAAAGCGCTGGGAATAGGCATGTGAATCGGCTTGTGCGGCTTCGGCATCGGCGCTTTCTTGGCGCTGGAAGCAGATTTCGCATTGTCACCGCTTGCCGCCTTTGCTGCGGCCTCGGCAGCCCACTTGGCGTAATCGTCCAAATCATCGTCGACAATCGGCGAATCCTCATGCCGGTCTACGTCTTGCTCGGCCGTATCTTCATGTCGCTTGCCGTGAGTCTTTGAATATTCCTTCTCGACTTCATCGAACGGATCTGCCGACCCGCTACCCGGTTCCTGCGCGCCAAGCTCCTTTGCCAGCTCGTCATAATCGGTATCGGTTGTCAAATACTTAAGCTTACGGGCCATTTTCTTTTGTTTAGCCTTTTGACGTCCGCGGCCCATTTGACCCCCTGAATAATTTTTAGTCGCAATTTAATCCATCAATATAGTAGGATACCACCCAATCTGTTACGTTTCATTGTCGGCTCAGACTTTTACCATAAAAACAAGATTTTCAAGGTTTCCAGACATTAAGGGCAGGTCATGGCGGACACACAAAACGACGCGAAAAAAGAACAGATCACTGCGGCGGGCAATGAGATAAGTGCAAGCTTTGTCGAGGCGAAAAAGCGTTCTGACGCGGTTTTGGCCAAGCTCGAGAAGGATCCAGGCAAGTTCACCATGCTCACCGGCGACCGACCGACCGGCCGTCTGCACCTCGGTCACTATTTCGGATCGATCCGCGAGCGTGTCGCGATGCAGAACAAGGGCGTGCACACCAACGTGCTCATCGCCGACTATCAGGTCATCACCGACCGCGACACCACCGAGCATATTCAGGAGAACACGCTGAACATGGTGCTTGACTATCTGGCCGCCGGCATCGACCCGAACAAGACCATGATCTTCGCGCATTCCGCGGTACCGAGCGAAAACCAGCTGATGCTGCCGTTCCTTTCGCTGGTCACCGAAGCCGAGCTGCTGCGCAATCCGACCGTCAAGTCCGAAGCCGAAGCGAGCGGCCACGCGCTGACCGGCCTGCTGCTGACCTATCCGGTCCATCAGGCCTGCGACATCCTCTTCTGCAAGGCCAACGTCGTGCCGATCGGCAAAGACAACCTGCCGCACGTTGAGATCACGCGCACCATCGCCCGCCGCTTCAACGAACGGTATGCCAAGAAGAACCCCGTCTTCCCCGAGCCGACGGCCATTCTCTCCGACGCCCCCGAGATTCCGGGCTTAGACGGCCGTAAGATGAGCAAGTCCTATGGCAATTCCATTATGCTCAGCGCCACTGCGGAGGAAACCGCCAAGCTCATTAAGAAGAGCCCGACCGATTCCGAACGCCGCATCACTTTCGACCCGGTCAAGCGTCCGCAGGTTTCGGCGCTGTTGACCACCGCCGGCCTGGTCACCAATCGCGACCCGAGGGACATTGCCGAGGAGATCGGCGACGCAGGCGCAGGGGCCTTGAAGCAGTACGTCACCAAGGCCGTCAACGAATTCCTCGCCCCGCACCGCGAGCGCCGCGAGGAGCTGGCGAAGGACATGGATTCGGTCCGCGACATCATCCACGACGGCAACAAGCGCGCCAACGAGATCGCCGAGGAGACGCTCGACCAGGTGCGCGACGCTATGGGCATGAAGTACTGATTCAGCGTATTGGTGACGCTTGGCATCCGCTTAGCGCCACCAACGTAACTAACGATTGCAAACTGTTGCAAATACGACGCTAAACCCTTAACTTGCGTCGCAAATGCAACAGTCCATTACGTTCTCATTGCTTTTGTGACGCATAAACGCCGATTTGCGTCACAAAAGCAGCACTTGTTGCCGACGAAACCTGAAATCTCACACGTCGTAGCGCCAGGACTTGTCGGTAATCACGCGGGCCATCGCCAGACCGATGGGCAGGCAGAGGATGACCATGAAGGCGCGGAAGGCCCAATCGAGCGCGTTGGCCGTGTCGAACTGGCCCAAGTAGAACATCGCGCGGTACATATAGAGGCCGGGCACCATGATGACGATCGACGGCACAGTCAAGCAGATGCGCGGATAGCCCAGATAAGGCGGCAGAAAGCCGTGGCGCACCGACGAGCGCCATACCGAGGCAAGCAGGCCGGCGAGCATCGCACCCAGAAACGCGGCGGCCTCCGGCGGCATACCGAAATCGACGATGGTCAGGCGCAAGGTATCGGTGATGGCGCCGATGATGGCCGCGGTGAAGCACATCCGCTGAGGCGAGTTGAACAGCACCGAGAATCCCCAGACACCGCCGAATGCGCAGATTGCACGCAAGCCGGCATTGACCCACGGGTTCAGGCCTAACGGCTCGAAGCCTTGCGGGCTCAGATGGACGATGGACGCGACCATCCAGCCTGCGAGTGTGGCCATGAGGATGAGCGCGAGCGTGTAGACCAAGCGTTGGATGCCGCTGGGAAGGTCCATTTTGGCGATATCAAGACCGCCGGTGATAAGCGGGAAACCGGGAATGACAAAGAGCATCGCGCCGATGTAGGCGGTATCGTGGCGCAGCGCCACCGGGTCGAAAACGCCGATGAGACGCAAGGTGCCCACACAGGCGAACGCAGCCACCGCAACCGCCACGAACGTGACGAAGAACTGGTTCAGGTGATAGATGAACATCCGCCGCCGCACCCAATGGCCAACGCCCGCGCCGACGAACGCGCCGATCATGTCGTAGGGGCCACCGCCGAGCAGGAAAACGAAGCATGCACATGCCACGGCGGAAGCGATCGCCGAGAACCACGGCGCGTAAAGCGGCTTGCGATGCTGGATGAGGCTTAGCCGTTCATGCGCCTGACGTACCGTGATGCCACGGCTGGACTTCGACTTGGCAGGCTGGGGCTTCTGACCTGCCGACGCCGTCGCAACCGAGGATTGGCCGGCCCTGACGCCATCGTGCTGTTCAGGCACATGATGAGTGCCATTCACGGGGCCTTGCTTCAGCGAAACGCCAGGCTCGTTCTGGCCAGCGGCGGTCTCGCGTTCGGCCGCGATATCCTCGCGTGTCTTGCCAATGTGCTCGAAATGCTCCGCATATTCGCCCTTCGGCGGCTGGAATCCGCGCTTTTTGGCACGTTTGATGGCCTTTTCGTGGACCCGTTTGCGTCGCTCGATCTCACGATGGGCTTTTTGCGTGGCACGCAGCATGGAACGTTGGGCGTCGGGGTTGTCGAGCTGTTGCACCATCTCTTGCGACACCGCGGTCTGCGCGTGGTAGGTGGTCGCCGGCGCGCCGATGTTGACGCTGAACCAATCGGCGAAATGCTCAAGCAGCCAGATACGCTCCGTATTGACTCCGGTCGTCGGCAAATCGACAACTTGCGTAATCCTGCTGACGCCATCGCTGCACGAGACCCCCATATCGGTGAGGTTGATGTTCGCCCGCACATGCACGCCAAGCGGATAGCCGATGCGGTGCATCAACTCGCGGATGCGGAAGCTTCCCGTGCCGGCGCGCAGGTCGAGCAGGCCCACACGAGCAATGATGCTCGCCTTCGCCGCAATGCCGGCGTCGACCACCGGCGTATCCCAGTCACGCTCGATATCGGCGGTGTCCAACGGCATATAATGCGTCAGCCGGTCGTGCACCTTGGCTGGGTCGCTGCGGGCTTTGTCCCCGGCCTCATCGCCGGCATCATCGCGGCTGCCTTCAATATCGTCAATGGAAGCCACCGCCCTGGCCACACGCCGGTATTCTTCGGAATCAGATTCGTTCAAATCGCCGAAAATATCTTCTAGCCCGGAATCACCCTTGTCTTCGACCTCGTCGCCGTTGCTGTTCACCGTTTTCTCAATATCCTCGGCCACCGCATCCAAACCGACTTCATCGTCCTTGTCGCCATCAATCGAGTTTGCATTTTTCATCGACATAAAATCGGCTTCCCCCATCGCCTTTCGGCATCTTCTCACATCTTTTCAGGCGTCTCTCGCACCCAGTGCCAATAGCCCGAGTTCTCTACGTTCAAGCTTCATTGGAATCTAACAGATGTTGACAAATCACAAAAATTTTGGCATATCCTGATACATCATTTCTAGCACTCTGCCTCTAACTTATTCGCAACATCAATGCATAACAATCATGATTTGAACGATTTAAATTTTATTTCCCATCAGAAGTTAGCAATTTTTGAAACCAGCTTAATATCGTTGATTTAAAGCCTAATTCATGCCCTCGCAGCATTGCATCTTACATTTTGCGCCATTTTGATTGAGCATTTTGCACCACACTTGATGGGACATTACGAAGTCTTACCGATTCTAGACCGCCAACTCTGGAAATAAAAATGGTCCAACTCTGGAAACGAAATCTCAAAACCCTGATATAACCACGAAACGACCAGGCCCTGCTTTTGCGCCGCAAAAACCAAAACCAATACAAATGTCCTAATGACGCAACCAATTCGTCCGGCATATGGCCATTGTCGAGTTCCTATTACATAAATGTCGATTAGGTCACCCTACAATCAAAGCGTACTCGCCAAGCAATGGCTTTGGGTTCGCAACAGATGGCACCACAACTGCGGAGGAGCCGCGGAATGCCGACAGACCGAACAACCGGAACTTGGTTTGAAGGAGGTCTGAATGGCTACAAGTACCAAAAACAACAAGCCAGCCAACAATCAACCGATCACGCAGCCTGATGCCGCACTGTTCACTTCCGGAGTCGGGACCAAAGGCCCCGAGGAACGTGATCTTCCCCAGTCGCTCAAAGACGACCTTGCACTCTGCCTTGAGATTTTGCGCACCGTGCTGGGGGAGTACGACAAGAATCTGCTTTCCACGTTCGACACCGTACGCGACTACGCCGTCAAGGCGAGTGCCGAACACTACGCGGAAACCATCGGCAAGGAAAAGCCCAAGGAAGACAACCTCGAAAAAGCCGAAAAGGTCATCGACGCCCTGAATGTCCACGAAGCGCAACTGCTCGCGCGAGCGCTCACCACCTACTTCCATCTGGCGAATCTCTGCGAGGAGAATTACCGCGTTTCGGTGCTTCACAAGCGCGAGGCGAATGTGGGCGAAGACGCGGCGACCGATCCCGTCAACGAACTGACCGGCGCCTACCATCAGCTCATCGGCGAAATGGGCCCGGCAAAGGCCAAGGAGCTTCTGAACAAACTCGAGTTCCACCCTGTCTTCACCGCCCACCCCACCGAAGCGCGTCGCAAGGCCGTCGAAGGAAAGATCCGCAGAATCGCTACGCTTTTGGGCGCCGGCAAGCTGCTGGGCGGGTCCGACAAGAAGGAAAACTACCGTCGTCTGTATAACGAGATTGACGCGCTCTTCCGCACCTCGCCGATCGGCGCCAAGAAGCCGACACCCGTCGAGGAAGCCGACACCATCATCGACATTTTCGACAACACGCTTTTCGAAACCATTCCACAGGTCTATCGCCGTTTCGACGATTGGATCCTTGGCGACCAGGCCGGAATCTCGGAGCCGCAATGCCCCGCATTCTTCCATCCCGGTTCCTGGATCGGCACCGATCGCGACGGCAACCCGAACGTCACCGCCAAGGTCAGCCGCGCCGTGGCCCGCAAGTTCAGCGACCACGCCATCGAAGCGCTGGAAAAGGCGACCCGCACCGCCGGCACGAACCTGACGATGGAAGCCGTCACAACACCCCCGAGCGACGAACTCGTCAATCTTTGGAGTCACCAGAAGGAAATGAGCGAGCGCCTGACCGACAAGGCCGCCTCCACTTCCTCGCACGAGCTGCATCGCGCGGTCATGCTGGTCATGGCCGACCGCTTGCATTACACTATTGTGCGCGACGCCGACCTGATGTACAAGAACTGCGATGACTTCATCGCCGACCTCAAGATCGTGCAGCGTTCGCTGGCGGCTGCCGGCGACAAGCGCGCGGCTTACGGTCCGGTGCAGGACGTCATCTGGAAGGCGCAGACCTTCGGATTCCACCTCGTCGAGACGGAGTTCCGCCAGCATTCACTCGTCCATTCCCGCGCCCTGGAGGATATCCGCGAGCACGGCCTGCATGGCGAACGCGGCGAACTGCAGCCGATGACCCACGAGGTGCTCGACACCTTCCGCGCACTCGGCGCCATCCAGAAGCGCAACGGCCAGAAGGCCGCCCGCCGCTACATCATCTCGTTCACCAAGTCCGCGCAGAACATCCGCGACGTCTACGAGCTCAACCGCATGGCATTCTCGAACCCCGAGGATGTGCCGACCATCGACGTCATCCCGCTGTTCGAACAGCTGCAGGATCTGCGCAACTGCGTCGACGTACTTGACGAAATGATCAAGATCCCCGAGGTGCAGGCCCGCCTGAAGGCCACCGGCGGCAAGCTCGAGGTCATGCTTGGCTACTCGGATTCTTCCAAGGACGCCGGCCCCACCACCGCTACGCTCGCGCTGCATTCGGCGCAATGGCGCATCGCGCAATGGGCCAAGGAGCACGATATCGACCTGACGCTCTTCCACGGGCGCGGCGGCGCTGTCGGTCGTGGCGGCGGCCCAGCGAACCGTGCGGTGCTTGCGCAGCCAGCCGGTTCCGTCAACTGCCGCTTCAAGCTCACCGAACAGGGCGAGAGCATTTTCGCTCGCTACGGCAATCAGGCGCTGGCCATCCGCCACGTCGAGTCCGTGGCTGCGGCGACGCTTCTGCAATCCGCCCCGAGCGTTGAGAAGCGCACCACTGAGATGACCGAGAAGTACGCGCCGATGACGCAGAAGCTCGACGAATCCGCGCACAAGCGCTTCCTTGACCTGCTCAATACGCCTGATTTCACACCTTGGTTCTCCACGGTGACCCCGCTGACCGAAATCGGCCTGCTGCCGATCGGCTCACGCCCGGCCAAGCGCGGTCTCGGCGCCAAGTCGCTCGATGACCTTCGCACGATTCCGTGGGTCTTCTCCTGGGCCCAGGCACGCATCAACCTGGCCGCCTGGTACGGCCTCGGCTCGGCATGCGAGGAGTTCGGCGACCTTGAGACCCTGCGCGGCGCCTACAAGGAGCTGCCGATGTTCTCCACGTTCATCGACAACATCGAGATGTCGCTGGCCAAGACCGACGAACGCATCGCCAAGATGTATCTGGCGCTGGGCGACCGCGATGACCTGCGCGACAAGGTCCTGAACGAAATGGAGCTCACCCGCAAGTGGGTACTCGCCATCGTCGGCGACGATTGGCCGCTGCAGCACCGTCATGTGCTCGGCCAGGCCGTGCGCGTGCGTTCGCCGTACGTCGACATCCTTTCCGTCATCCAGGTGCTTGCCCTGCGCAGCCAGCGTGAACTGCAGAAGAAGCAGGACGCCGAGGCCGCCAAGGCGAAGGCCAACGGCAAGGCCGCTGCCGATGCGAGCGCCGTTGCGCCCAAGAAGACGGACAACGAGGAGCTGGCCCGCGACCAACAGCGCGGAGGCTTCACCTACCTCATCCTCTGCACGGTTTCCGGAGTAGCCGCCGGCCTGCAGAACACCGGCTGATTCGCAGCCGATAAGCGGTAAAACGAAGCCTCGCCGGCAATCCCGATTTTTAAGGATTCCGGCGAGGCTTCGTCGTATTTACTCGAAATTGATGAATAGAAAGACAATCCATCTGTTTTAAAGTACAAAAACTACCAAAATCGACATTGATGATCCTTTTCTTTGAGACCTCTGTCAGAACCAGCTATCAAAACCAGTGAAAATGTGTAAGTAAACGACCTCAACAGCAGTGAAAGTGTGCAGTAAATAGCTTAAAAGTGCTGTGAAAGCGTGTACGCAACCGTAACTTGTGATGTTTCACACCACAAGCTGAGCGACATCGTCAAGCGTAAGAAGACGGCCGAAACGGGTGTTGAGGGCCTGGTCGCCGCCGTAGACAACGATGCGCCGATCGGTGGGCAGGCCAATGGTTTCACCCAGTTCATCGACCCTTGTAAAGGCGTGCAAATCATAAGTGGCAGAAGCCTTGACCTCTACTAGGTACTGGACTTCACCGCCCTTTTCGATAATCAGGTCAACTTCCTTCTGGTTGGTGTCGCGCCAAAAATAAAGAGTCGGCTTGCGGCCATGCACATAATATTCCTTGGCGACTGCATTGATCACCGTATTCTCAAACAGAGGCCCGCGGTACTTGCTCAAAGCAAGGCTTTCCGGCGACTCAATACCCAACAGGTAAGCGGCCAATCCAGTGTCGTAAAAGTACAGTTTCGGGGTCTTGACCAAGCGCTTGCCGTAATTTTTATAATACGGATAGAGCCGATAGACGATGAAACTGGATTCCAGCACGGAAAGCCATTCTTCCACGGTTTTCCTGTCGATTTCGCAGGCTTTGGCCAGCGCAGTGTAATTGAGAAGTTCGCCGTCACGCACTGCACATTGCACCAAAAAATTCTCGAACGCCGCCAGTTTGCGCACGCCTAGCTCGGCACGGACGTCACGCTCAAGGTAAGTGTTGATATAGTTCGGGAAATAATCGGCTGGCTTGATTTTGGAATCGTAAAGCCGGGGATATCCGCCTCGCCACATCCATTCGTCCATTGCCCCAGTGTCTCTGCCCGCGGCCTTGAGTTCGGCACGGGAGAACGGCATGAGATACAGCAACGCTACGCGGCCGGCAAGGGATTGCGAAATCGACTTCATCAACAGGAAATTCTGTGAACCGGAGAGAATGAACTGCCCCGGCTCCTGATGACGCTCGTCGACAATACCCTGAAGATACGAGAACAGTTCCGGCACCCTCTGAGCTTCGTCGAAAATGACGTGGTTACTGTATTGGCCGAAAAACGTTTCAGGATCGGTTTCGGCAAGCGCCCGTACTTTCGGATTTTCGAGTGAAACGTAGACGTAATCGCTGAATACTTCGCGCAGCAAAGTGGTTTTACCGGTCTGCCGGGCACCGGTAAGCGAAATGACAGGAAACTGCCCAGCCAGCTCCCGCATTTTTGTCGTGATTCTTCGAGGAACCATCTTCGTATTGACTGTACTCATAATCGGCCTATTCCCAACGATTATCACTGTCTATTCCACAATTAACATAAGGTCTATTACCCAATTAACATAAACTCTACTCCACAATTAACATAAAGTCTATTCCACAATTAACATAGGAGCTACCACCCAATTAACATAAACCCTACTCCACAATTAACATAAAAGACCTCCACCGGAATCATCCGGGGAGGCCTTGAGAAGAGGGACTCGGCGCCTTACGCTCTAAGCCTCGTTAATGAGATCGAGCATTTGCGGGACCGACTTCTTGCCGAACTCGACCTTTTGAGCGGTCGTGCCGTCGGCAGCGGTCTTGTTGACGACGATGCAGGGCACGCTCATCGCACCGTACCGCTTCTGCAGCTCGGGGAAATGCGAGATGTCGTATGCTTCGGCCCGCACCTTCGGGTTATCGGCGGCAATGCGCTGCGCGGAAAGCACCGTGGTCGGGCACATCGTGCAAGTCAGCGAGACGAGGACCATCACATCGGCAGAACCGCCGTCAGAGCCCAACGTATCGATGCGCTGCTGGGTATCGTTGTCAACGGACTGACCGGGGCCGGCCGCGTTGTACAGCGCTAGAACGAACGAGTTGAACTCATGGCCGCTGGGGACGCCGTGGAACGCAAGTCCGGTAGGTTGCGGCTTGCCGTCGTCTCCCACCTTGCACAGGCGAACGCAGGGACGGGCCATCGGCATCACTGCTTCGACGTCGAACTTGGCGCGGCCTTCGGCGTCCTCTTCGCCTTCACCAGGCTCGGAAGCCACGACGGAAGTAAGCTTGCCCCCGCTTAAGTCAACCAACTCGTCGATGAAGCCTTTGAGCTCCTGCGAAAGCTTGGTTTTGTCAAGCGAAAGCTCAAGCACCAGCGGCCGGCTCATGCGGCCGAAGACCACATCGAGCTGTTTGCGAATGGCGTCGTCAAAGAACCCGGAGGTCTTGACCGGTCCGGCGGCCTGAGCGCCGGTAGCATCGGAAGCGGCGGCCGGAGCCGGGGAAGTACCGGAATTGGCGGCTTTCCTCGCTTGCTCGGCTTCACGTCGTTCGTAATTCGAGCTAGTCGGGCGAGGCGGCACAAGGCCGGTCTTCTCGCTGAGGTCCTTGGCATAACGCTCAAGCTCCACACCTGCAACGGCACCGTCGGAAACGGCGGTGACCACCTGACGCAGGTTCTTCTCGCGCAGATCGCCGGCGGCATACACCCCGGCGGCGGAGGTTTCGAGATAATCGTGCGTGATGACATACCCGTAGTCGTCAAGGTCGATGACGCCTTTGAGAATCTCGGTTTGCGGCACATACCCCGCAAAGACGAAAACACCGAAGTTCTTGCTCTTGGTCGGTTTCCATTCGATGTCCTCACCGGTTTTGCGGTTGTGGAACACGGCGCTGACCAGACCGCCTTCACCGGCGGAAACCGACTTCATCTCGGTGTTGAAGTGAATTTCGATGTTGGGATCGTTCTTGGCCTCGTTGGAAACGGAGGCGTCGCAAGTGAAATCGTCATCGCGCGCCAGAATGGTGACCTTGCTGGCGTATTTGGTGAGGAATACGGATTCCTCGGCCGCGGAGAAGCCGCCGCCAACGACGATGACTTCCATATCGTTGAAGAATTCGCCGTCGCATGTCGCACAATAGGAAATGCCGCGACCAGCGTACTCGGCCTCACCCTGGAAGCCGATTTTGCGCGGATTTGCGCCGGTAGCTACGAGAATACCGAACGTTTTGAGGTCGCCGCGGTTGGTATGCACGGTCTTGATATCGCCTTTAACGTCAAGTCCGGTGGCATCGGCTGCCATGAATTCGGCACCGAAATCCTCGGCTTGCTGACGCATGGTTTCGGTCAATGACCGGCCGTCCGTCTTGGCGATGCCAGGATAGTTGACCACTTCATTGGTGATGTTGATCTGGCCACCGTACTCTTCCTTCTCAAGAATGAGCACACGGTACCGTGCACGCGCAAGATAAAGACCAGCAGTCAGGCCAGCCGGGCCCCCGCCGATCACCACTACATCGTACAAATCGTCTTGCTGCTTCATAATTTCCTTTATATCAGTACCTGCATCCGCACATCGGCGCAATCCCCATACGGACTTCGTGCGCCGCTACCGTCGCATATCATCGCGCCGGCGTTACAAAATGGCGGAACCTGTAATTTTGCGTCATATTTTGGCCTGTACTTTCTCAGAGGCCCAAATATGACGCAACCCAAAAATGCAGGCAACACCGCCTAAGATCAGAGCTGACCGACGAGATCGAGGCTCGGGGCGATGGTTTCGTCACCCGGCTCCCACTTCGCGGGGCAGACTTGATCGCCGTGCTCATACACGAACTGCGAAGCCTCGACGCGACGCAGAATCTCTTCGGCGTTGCGGCCGACGTTGGAGGAGATGACCTCGTAGGCCACGACCTTGCCTTCGGGGCTCAGGATGAAGTCGCCACGCTCGGCCTGGCCGTTGACCGGGTCATAGCTGTCGAGATCGCGAGAAAGCGTGTTGGTCGGATCGGCGACCATCGGGAACTGAATCTTCGCGATCTTGTCGTTGGCCTCGTGCCAAGCCTTGTGAACGAACTCGGTGTCGTGGGAGACGCCGTAGATCTCGCAGCCCGCCTTCTTGAACTCGTCGTAGTGATCGGCGAGATCCTCGAGCTCGGTGGGGCAGACGAAGCTGAAATCGTTCGGATAGAAGAAAATCAGGGACCAGTGGCCGAGCACATCCGCCTTGGTGAGCTTGCTGAATTTGTTGTCCTGATAGATATTGGCCGTGAAATCGGTCAATTCATGCTGAAGCATGGTCATAATTTGTACCCCTTTAACCTCGAAAATGCCATACATGTCTACGAGCGACTCTGGCCGTCATGATTCCGCCTGACGCTCTTCACGAACGTTTGTGACAATAATCCAGCACCCTACAGGAGCGCCTATGGAACCTTTCGTCGTTGCGACCATATTATCGTAACGCCGAAAACAGCAAGATCGGCAGTTCGCATGCGCCTGAAGGCACTTCTTTTCGTGAACCGCAATAAAGAAAGACGCATACGGGCACAATGTCCTGAAAATCACCGATTAATTAGACATATCCGTATCGAATATTAAATTGCATGTCGAATTATGAACATCTATTCCATACGGTTTAATTATTTCATATATAAAAATACTTATTTGCAATACAGCTATCTATTCAGACTATCACATAAGAAAACTGCGAAAATCCCAAGGTGACCCGGCAAGAGGGTAACCTTGAAGACAAACGACTTCACCCCTCGAGCGCTTTTCGCTTGGAAGGAAGACTCACAAGACAACGACCCGAATTCTGCCGAATCCACTGCCAACGCCACTTGGAGCCGCATGCTGCAAGGCAATTCCCGTTTCGCTTCCGGGCAGGCCGAGCATCCTTGGCAAGATCGTGAAACCCGTGAATCGCTCATCGACGAGCAGCATCCGGATGCGGCCGTGCTGTCCTGCTCGGATTCGCGCGTGCCGCCGGAAATCATTTTCGACCAGGGCTTGGGCGATATGTTCACCGTGCGCACCGCCGGACAGACGCTGGACGATGCCGTCATCGCCTCGCTGGAATACGCCGTGACCCATCTGGGAGTAAGCGTTCTGGTGGTGCTCGGGCACCAGCATTGCGGGGCCGTGGCGAGTGCCGTCGCGGAACTTGACGGGCTCGCTGCCGGAGCGGGGATCGATCTGGGCGCAGCCTTCGCTGCAGAGGTGACGGATTCCGAAATGGTTGATCCGGCCGCCAATGATGCCGACGATGCCGGAGATTCACAGGCACGCACAGGCATCGATTCCGATGACGTCTTCGACAAGATGGAGGAGCTGGTCGCGGCCTCACAATCCGTGCTCGTGCGCTCGGTCGGCGCCTCCATTCTGGCCGCACAGGAAGCCGCATTGAACGATACCGACGATTTCGAGCGCGTTCACATCGCCCGCACCATCGAGGCTTTGGTCGACAGCTCGCCGGTCATCCAGCAAGCGCTGGCCGCGCAACGCCTCTCCATCGTCGGCGCCCGCTATCAGCTCGACACCGGCAAGGTCGAGGTGCTTTCGTTTTAAGACAGTCTTTGAAAAGACTCGCCATATAAAAACAAGCAGAAAATGACAAAGTAGGCCTTTTCTAGACAGTCTTTACGACACCAATGCCTTAATCGACTGACAGTTTTCCTTTTTTAGTGCAATCGTTTTCATATATTTTTAATCATTCAATATTGCCGGAAATTGATATTTTCCTGCCGCTATAACGATTTGCAAACAATAACGCTTTCATATAAAATAATAAAACGTATACTTTCCGGATAATGGCCGTTGTTTTACTCGAAAAGTTCTTGCTACTTTTAGTCAGTTGATATTGGTCAAGAATATAACGAATATCAGCGGAAAGGCACAACAATGAAGGCTGTGGTCCTTGAGAAAAAGGTATCATCAACGTCCGTGACGTTCCGGATACAGGTAAACCGGGGCCTAGCGAGCTGAAAATCGCCCCGCATAGCGTCGGCATCTGCGGCTCCGATGTCCATTACTACACGCACGGGCGCGTGGGCAAATACATCGTCGAGAAGCCAATGATCCTCGGGCACGAGGCCTCCGGCACCGTGCTGGAAGTCGGTCCCGGCGTCAAAGGCTTCAAGCCCGGCGACCGCATTGCGATGGAACCCGGCATCCCCGACATGAACTCGCGCGCCACCAAACTCGGCCTCTACAACATCGACCCGAGCGTCCGTTTCTTCGCCACTCCGCCGGTCGACGGTTGCCTGTGCGACGAGGTCATCCACCCGGCCGCCTTCACCTACAAGCTGCCCGACAACATGAGTTACGAAGAGGGCGCCCTGCTTGAAACCGCTCTCGGTAGGGCTCTGGGCCGCGACGAAAGCCGCCATCAAACCGGGAGACATCGGTGTGGTCACCGGCGCCGGCACCGTCGGCATGCTCACCGCGGCTTGTGCGCTTGCCGGAGGTTGCTCAAAGGTGCTGATTTCCGACACTTCCGCCGTCAAGCTCGATATCGCATCCAAGATTCCGGGGATTATTCCCGTCGACATCACCAAGGAGGACCTGCTTGAGCGCGTCAAGAAGGAGACCGACGGCTGGGGCGCGGACCGAGCATTTGAGGCGTCCGGCAACGTGCGTTCGTATGACAACTTCTGGAAGCTCGGAGCGCCGGGAAACACGTCCGTGATCATCGGCATTCCGGCCGACGGCCAGGTTCCGATGGACATCACCGAAGCGCAGGCCCGCGAGACGCGAATCGAAAACGTGTTCCGTTATGCCAATGTCTATCAGAAGGCGATCGACCTGGTCTCGGCCGGCAAGATCAACCTCAAGCCCTTCATCTCCAAGGTCTACCCGATGGATGAGGCGAAGGACGCGTTCGATCGCGTTGTCGAAGCCCATCCCGAGGACGTCAAGATCCAGATCCAGGTGCCTCAAAAGTAACCTTTCCGGCATTCTCGAGCATCTTTATAAGAAGGAAGCGTGCATTCGGTATTTCCGTTTGCACGCTTTCTGGTTACCGTCGAAAAATAACGGAGCGGAACATCAACCTCACCGTTGAGAAACCCGTCTTTTCATTGATCCACTGACCAAAACTAAACCAAAGGCGATGACGGCAAGCCCGGTACGCCACAAATCACTTCGGTATGAAGCACCGGTAAACGGAAGCGCTGCGGCCATGGCAATCCAACCCGCATGCAGCGTCGCGCCCTTGGTCACCGGCGTATTCGTGAAATCGAACGTGCTGCCAACCCCCGATCCCGACGGATTCACCTGAACGTACCAACCGGCGAAACGGTATCCAGCACGCGTCGGAGCAGCAGTCGGAGCCGCGATCTTGTAGCCGCTATGCACCTGTACTGACGACGGTTGCCCGGATGGCAAAGTGCCCGCGCCAGGATCGAACGTGACCGTGTGCCACGCGACTTTGTACGGCTCGGTGATGGTACCCGAAAAGTTTCCGATGGTGTTGGGCAATTGCGCGTCAGAGTCGAACGTCTGGGTCAGGTCTTTCGTCGAATCGTCATTGTTGTACTGCATCGGGCCGTCCCACGTCAACTGCCGGTGTTCGGCATCGAATCGGGCGCCAGGGGTGGTGGAGTGGATGGATGTCGAATCGACGGACGCGCCGGCAATCGATCCGTCGGCTGCTTTCTTCAGCGTCACCGCCGTCGACATCGACAGCCCCGGATCAGCGATTCCTTCCGGTAAGGTCACGCTCTGGTTGTCGGCACAGAAGCTGGAATTACCGACATTGCAACTGTTGCTGGTGCCGCCACTTAAGCCTGCCAGATTCTTCAGCGGCGAAATATCGAGGATATTATTGCTACCGATATAAAGCATGGTCAGATTCGTCAGCCCCGCCAACGGCGACACGTCCGAAATCTTATTATAATGCAACCACAATTTCGTGAGGGTGGTCATATCACGCAAAGAACTGACGTCACTGACCTGGTTGTTGGATAATCCGAGCACACCCAACCATTGAAAATTCGCATGATTGATGACGCTGATATCGCTAATCTGATTGTTGTCCAGATACAGCGCATATATTCCCGTAAATGACGTCCATGAATCAATGGACCGAATCCTGTTGTGCTGAAGCTGCAACTTATTCAAGGCGGTCAGATGCGCCAAAGCCGAAACATCGCCGAGCTTATCGTTGTTCAGAGACAGCCATTGAAGACTGGTCAACCCTACAGTGGGGGATGAAATCAGGCTTGAGAGATCGGGAATCGTGCTGCCGCGCGCGTTGTCGTCCAGATTCAGAGTCTGCAGCTTCGTCAACCCGGAAAGACCGGCCAAATTAGAAACATTGTTGTGGTTCAGGTTCAAGGTCTGCAAACTCGACAAACCGGAAAGTGCACTCACATCGGAAACGTTATTGTCGTCCAAATACAAGGTCTGCAAACTCGACAAACCGGAAAGTGCACTCACATCGGTTATCCCGTCGCCGTTCGCGAAGAAGTCGTTCATTTTGTCCAGATATTTCAGCTGGTGCAAATCACGGCTGTGCGCATTAAGCGTGTGTCCGTCAACATTGCTGATATGCAATTGCCCCAGACCCGTGAGCGTCTGCAAACCGTCCAGCTCACTGACACGCAGCGGAGTATCTTCCGTCTCGTTTCCTGAATTATAATTCAGACTTCCAAAGCTTAATGCGGCACTCAGCGACCACACATCCGTGACGTTATGGACGATGTTCGCCGGCTGCGCACCACCCACCAGCGGCGGGGGCGAACTGGCTACTTTCTGCGCCAACGTTGGGTCAGGGAAGCAAGTGGCAACCGTATCAATACCCAAGACGCACTTGTGGCCGGCCGCAGTGTCTTCATAACCCCACAACGTCCACACCGTCTCATTAGCAGTGATTGGCGCCGACTCATCGAACCAAGTCATCTTGCCTTCGCCATTACCAATACCATCTGCCGGAACGCCCCAACCCATGAACTTGATGCCCGGGTTATAGGAGGCCGGCGGTGAAGGTATCGAAGACGCGGGCAACGTAGCGCCAGGGGTCACCGTCACCGTCGTCAAAGCCGGTACTTCGGCAGCGATTCCAGCGGAATTCATCTGGGTTTTGAACGTCACCGTATAAGAAGTTGGGGTTTCCCCGTCCCTCACCCATACGGCATACACCGTTTGGGCATCTTTCGGCATGGTCAACATATCTACGACGTGGGCCTGAGCTTCCGAAAGCGAGTCGAACGGAGGTAGTTTCACTGTCGACCAGCCCACGAACTCCATACCGTCTCGGGTTGGGTCACTGCTCCGACAATCATCCGCGGCACTTGTCGGTAACGTAACCATCTCGCCGGGAATATGTTGGGACGGGCAAGTCGCGACCTCACGCGTGGCTTTAGCGCCGGTCGGCGATGCCTCCGTGCCGCCGTTCGTATCGTACGTCAACAGATAATCGGGGTTGAAACCGGTGCCATTGACGACATGGCCCTTAAGGCTGACGTCGCCGAACGGGGTGTGATTCCTTGTCCTTGTCCTCGTCCTCGTCCGAGGTGCCGGAACCCCGGAACGCCGGATATATGTCGCCAAAGAATCAGTCCCGAAGATGCCCTTGCTTTTCGGGGAGAACAGAACAGATGACGCATCCCCCGCAGCCGCAGCACCCGCATAACCATCGAAAGCGGCTTTCGGCCGAAAAACACTGATGAATACGCCAAAGCACAAAGCCAGCAACAACGCTCCCATGACGATCCACAGCCATATACGCATCCACGTCCGCACAATATCCCCCTTTCGGCGGCCTTGACGCATCGCGCCCCCAACCGTGTCCACTCGAACACGCGCTATACTCGCGATGTGGGCAATAGCTAAAATTACGAAATCATAAAATCGTTCTCAGCAAATAATCCCCCAATGGCAAATTATTGTAATATCTATCGACGCAATATTCAACATTCTTGTCTATTTTAAATAGAAAACTTATCATAAATTACTTGAATATCTCGTAATCAGTGCATGACATTCCTGTCCCAGGCGCTTTACTTTGAGCGTAATGCGGCACCCGGCCACCCAAGGACGCATCAATGACCCGCCGACCTTCTAGACTGATAGGCATGTCATTGGCACTGGATATCGTCTTCGTTTTCGTCTTCCTCGTTATCGGCGGTGTGTTTGCGTGCACCGAACTCGCGCTGGTGAGCCTGCGTGGCTCGCAGCTCGACGAAATGGAGCAAGAGGACGCACGCGGGGCGAAAGTGGCACGGATCGGGCGCGACCCGAACACGTTCCTTTCCACCGTGCAGATCGGCGTGACACTTTCGGGCTTCTTCTCGGCATCGTTCGGCGAATCCGCCATCGCGCCCTGGGTCGAGCCGGTCGTGGAAAGCTGGGGCGTTCCGCACCATATCGCCTCTCCAGGTACGACCATCGTATTGACACTAATCATCTCCTTCTGCGACATCGTCATCGCCGAAATGGTGCCGAAGCGCATCGCCATGCAGCGCACCGAGCAGATCGCGCGCGCCGCGGTGCCCGCCATCGATATCTTCGCGAAAATCTGCAAGCCGATCATCTGGCTCATCGCCAAAAGCACCAACGGACTCGTGCGGTTGCTGGGCTTCGACCCGAGCCAGACCGAAAGCGAGGTCAGCGATAAGGAGTTGCGCGTGTTGGTCAATTCCAACTCCAACCTGAGCAAGGACGAACGCACGATTTTGGACGACGTGTTCGACGCCTCGGAAACCATTGTGGCGGAAGTGATGCGGCCGCGCGCCGACGTGGTCTTTTTGGAGGGTTCGCAGCCGATTGAGGAGGCCGCGAAATACGTGCGCGATATGCCGTATTCCCGCTACCCGGTCACCGGACGCGATTTCGATGACGTGCTCGGCTTCGTCCACGTCCGCGATCTGCTCGACGTGCGCAATCCGAACGCCAAGACCGTCGCCGACGTCACCCGCGAGGGCATTTCGCTGCCCGGTACGTCGAAAATCCTGCCCAGCCTGGCCTTGCTGCGCAAACGCGGGATTCACTTGGCCGTCGTCATCGACGAATACGGCGGCACCGACGGCATCGTCACCCTTGAGGACATGACCGAGGAGCTGATCGGCGACATTCGCGACGAATACGACCTTCCTGACGACAAGAACGGCGCTGGCGCGGCCAACGGCGTAGGCGACGGGCGCAACGGTGAATCCGCGTTCGTCGACGGCGTGGCCACGGTCGACGGTGGCATGACCATCGAGGACTTCGCCGACTTGACGGGCATCGAGCTGGAAGATGGCCCCTACGAGACGGTCGCCGGCTACTTCCTCGCGCATACCGGCCGCATGGGCGAAGTGGGCGAGACCCTGCACTCCGACGACGGCTACGACATGGTGGTCACCAAGGTCGACGGTCGCCGCATCGAGACAATCGAGGTACGCAAAAGCGGTCTTGACGATGCTGCCTCAGCCGAAGAGAGCAAGTAGCTGAGAATTTAACTACCGCTTAATTACCTTTCCTGTGCAATTGTGCGTCGAATAGAGTTGGGTATTTTTTACCATTTTTAATGCCCTGCCTATCTTTTTCTGCCTCATTTCTATGAAAAGTGAGGCAGAAAACTCAAAATGAGGCAGTAAATGATGCAGATAATTCTCCGTTCACGGACGTAACGTCGCCAAAGGCACTACACGAACACCATCGGGACGATTGTAGGCGCGATTGAATGTGCCTACAATCACGCACTTGCAGCGCGGAGGTTCCTGACCGCCGGCGACCATTTTCGCTTCGACAGCATTCAGCGAAGCGGCTGCGGCATCAATCTTATCTGCGCTCAACTTCACCTCAAAGGCGCCCCAACCGCCATCCGGCAATTCGACAATTTCGTCGCATTCAAGGTCGGAATTGTCGATATAGTGCATAACGCGAGCATCAAAACTTGAAGCGTAAACGTCAAGGTCGTGATAAGTAAGCGATTCAAAAAGCAGTCCAAGTGTTTTGAAATCTAACTTGAGGCTACGTGGCGTCGCTCCGAGGGCAGCAGCCGCCAGCGAGGGATCGGTTAAATGAATCTTGGCAGCTCTCCGCAAGCGAACCGGCGAACGTAAGGCTGGAGCCCACGCAGGCTGCTCATCTACAAGATAAAGCCGACGCAAAATTCCGTAATAGCGCTCAAGTGTTCTATATGAAGTCTCAACACTGGCTTTTCCTGACGGACGATACGTTTCATCAGTGTCCTGTATCAGCGTCACCTTACGTACCGGTGACGCGACACTTCGCGCAATCGCGTTAAGCAGCGCACGCATACGATCAGGATCGAACCGCTCATCTGTAATTTCAGCATCCTCATCCGGAAGATTACAGACTTGATTGATGTATTCTCTCGGCGTGAGCACCGCTTTGTCGAAGGAACGTGAATGAATCGTCCCCGGCCAACCTCCACGGCATATCAAATCGACGAGATCATTGAGATTCGCCCCCTGAACTGCCGTACCAGACGCTCTATCACCGTTCATCAACCCTTGCAATGAGACCGTTGCCGACGAAACACCCATCTCAAAAAGCGTCATCGTGCGCATTTTAAGCCGTGCGATACGGCCAACACCACTATGCAACGCCTTCTTTTTCGGCCCAGCCGAACCGCACAGCAAGAATTTTCCCCGCGCTCCGGTTTCATCAACATCACGGCGCACCGCATCCCAGATTCCAGGAACAACCTGCCATTCATCCAATAAAATGGGTGGCGTTCCATCGAACAACTGGTAGGGGTCTAAACGCGCCAAGGCACGAATGGCATAATTGCCTTCAGGATCAGAAACCTCTACGCTCGTCCCCGCCTGGCTAAGGCAAGTCGTGGTCTTCCCGCACCATTTCGGTCCCTCCACCGACACTGCCCCGAAGGCCTGAAGATATTGATTCAATTGCCGGTCGATGACTCGGTCAAGATATCTAGACGCATCAAATCGCATCGACCCCTCCTAGGCCTTCTATCGGTTGTTATTACAATGAATCCTATACCTTATGTTCAAAAAAGCAAATGATTAACTACCAGGTTTGCAAATGCTTGATGTTCAAAAAAGCAAACGACCTACGTCTAAGTTTGCAAATACCGAACACTTAAAAAGCAAATGCAAAACTAGCAACCTGCGAATAATCATCCTTCGAGTCTGCACATCGTAACGGACCGAAACAGGCGTGGAACATGTCGAATCGTCTCCAAAAAGAAGAACCGGACTCCATATTAGGGACATCGACACTGATCGGTTTTGACATATAAAGACAACACGATACTATTTACTCTCAGTAAGAGTACTAATAGTTAGAGTAAATTAGAGTAGAGGTGCATCATGGCGCTGCCTTCCATCGAACTCATGACGCTCGGAGCGTTAAAAGATCATCCAATGAGCGCTTATGACATCAATAAATTCCTCGCCTTGCGCGGCGTGAGCAACTGGGTTCAGGTCAGCGAGCAATCCGTCTATCGAATCGCAATCAAGCTTTGCGATGACGGCTATACCTCAATTGATACAACCGATTCCGCAACTTCCTCGCAAAAGCGCATCTACTCCATAACGCCAAAAGGCGCGCAGCATTTCGACGAGCTCATGGATGAAATCGCCTCGGCACCACCCCATATCACCTTCGACTTCGTTGCAATGGTTACCAACCTCTATCAAACCGACGAAACAACCGGTCGTCGGCTGCTCACGACCCTCGAAACCAACCATCGCAGCGTGGCCGAGTGGATGCGCAGTTCCGTGGCTGACCTGCCGTTCAGTGAAGCGAGCGAAACCGTGCTGCTTTGCGCCGATACTTACGCTCTCATCGCACGCTGGGCGCATCATTTTCAAGAGAATTTCTATCATGACTCGGAATCTGCCGATACCAGCGAGCCTGATGACGAGAACGACAGCACTACGGAAAACACGAATTCCCAAAACGACTCAACCGATTTCGTCATCGTCAATTCGCAGCAAGCACAGTCCCAGAATGATTCGACAAGAGAAGAAACTGAAATATCGGGAGAAAACGAGCCGGCCAAAGAACCTAACAAAGCAACGACTTCCAGCCACAAACTCAATAATGACAAATCAGAAACAAACAACGGCTCAATCGCTTCGACGACTTCAGAGGCCTCGGCCAACCAAGCATCCAGCCAAGATCGGCCATACACTGGCGCAAGCGAAAACACCACACAAAACAGTCCAACCGTCATTGTGAAGAACCAGCGGTTTACTGGCTCACTGCCGATTACGAAACTAGATTTCCATTTGCACTCCATGGCCGGCCAGATCACTACCAAGCCAAGTAATTCCGGTGCGTTTGAAATCAAATTCCATCATTGCAAGGCCTCGGACTTCCAGATCGCAAACACCGCCGGGACATTACACATCGCCAATACCGGCACACCCTGGGACCATATGTCGTTGAAAGACATCTTCAATCCAGCTCAATGGAACGCATACGTCGAAGTCATTATCCCAGCCTCGCAACCATTGACGCAAACCAGTGCAGTCATCGAAAGCTCGGGCTTTGTCATCGCTGGGCTGGACAGCCGAAACCTCGACCTCAACCTGCACAGCAGCGGTGTCAAAATCTATGACATTTCCGTTGCTGACGCTTTCCTGACAACCCATAGCGGAAGCGTGAAATGGAATGGGACCGTACGCAATAGCCTTAATATCGAGTCTCACAGCAGTGGCTCTCGTATCATCGGCCTGCCGCGAACCTTCGGTTATTCCGCAGAAATCCACAGTGGCTCTCTTACAATCGACGGTCAGCCAATCACCGCAAACAAGCATTTTGCCAGCCCACCTGGAACGCCGATGGTGAATGTCAATTTGCATTCCGGCAGCATTTCGCTCGATTGATGGGGAGTAATAGTCATCGACACGATTATTCGACGAAATCAGGATGAAGTTATGCTGGAATGATTTTCAGCTGAACTGATGATAGTTATAAAGCAAAATAAAATCCTGTAACACATTCGACATAATCAGGTTGCAAAACCGCGCCGCGAGACCTTTCCTGCCATTCAGCGCAAACGAAAACCACTAAACGCAACGTAAATCTCGACGTTCGTCGATGTTTTGTCAGACAAAATTGCAGATGACGTGGCGAACCTTTCAATACACGCAAACTTTGGGTTCGATAACCGGCGGTAACCCTACTTTAATACTTCGAAAACCGCTACATTTCAAGGGTTTTAACAAGATTGGGCTAAAGACGAACCCCTGAGACGCACACCACAATTCACTAGAATAGTAATTAGCAATATTCACCAAAGGAAGGAAAATTACCATGGCAGATGAATTTTTGAGCCCTGGCATCGATCAGGCAGCATCCGACAAGGTCGTCTCGATCCTGCAGAACCGTTTGGCGCAGGAAGAAGAGGCCTCGCTGATCTTGAAGCACGCGCACTGGAACGTCGCGGGACCGAGCTTCATCGGCGTGCACGAAATGATTGATCCCGAGGTTGACGCCGTGCGCAACATGGCCGACGAGACCGCAGAACGTATCGCTACCCTCGGTGGCAGCGCCGAAGGCACCCCGGAGTCCATCATCAGCAACCGCACCTGGAGCGAATTCAAGCTCATGGGCCGCCAGAACACCCAGGATTATCTGAAGGCACTGGTCGACTACTACAGCGACTTCATTATCGCCGAGCGCAAGGCCTACGAGGAGCTCGACGATATTGACGTCATCAGCTCCAACATCATGCAGGACCATGTGCAGGAACTCGAGCACTTCAACTGGTTCATGAACAGCCACCTGATCGAAGAGACTCCGCACGCCTGAGCTCTAGGGCTGTTTGGTTTGAGACGAATCGATTCGTGAGTTCGCCTGAAACCACAAATCATCAATCAATGCTTTGCCATTCACTCTCATCCTGAATGGCAAAGCATTTTGCGTTGTACAGCACAACAAACATTGTGCCTTCACCCACTAATCTGGATGAAGGCACAATAGGTATCTGCGAAATTTTCGGAAAACTCAGCTTTCGCGATAGACCCGCTGGGCCGAGGCCTCCGCGCGTGGACGAACCACAAGCGAATCGATGTTGATATCGTCGGGAAGATCAAGCGCCCACTCGATGCACTCAGCGATATCGTCGGCGTTCAGGGGTTTGGCACACCTTTATACACGGCTTCCGCCTTGGCCTGGTCGCCGTGGAAGCGGTTAAGCGAGAATTCCTTGGTCTCAACCATGCCGGGGGAGACGTCGATGACGCGCAACGGCTGGCCGACCTGCTCGAAGCGCAACGTCTGGGCCAAAACCCGCTCGGCCGACTTCACGCCGCAATATCCGCCGCCACCCTCGTAAGGTTCGATGCCCGCAGTCGAGGAAACAACGACAACCGTGCCGCCGCCCGGGGCCTTCTTCAGCGCAGGAAGCAGCTTCTGGGTGATGCGCAACGTACCGAGCACATTGACGTCGTACATTTTGCGCCAGTCTTCGACGTTACAGCTCTCGATCGGATCCTGCCCGATGGCCCCACCGGCGCAGTTGACCAACGCCTTCACCGGCCCACCGCGCAAAATCCTCGCAACCGCGGCCTGCGTCGAAGCCTCGTCGGTGACATCGCACACCACGTATTCGCAGGCGTCGCCGAGCTGGTCGGAAAGCTCGATGAGCTTGTCCCGCCGCCGCGCGAGCGCCACCACCTTCCAGCCGGCCGAAGCCAGTTGCATCGCGGTCGCACGTCCGATCCCGCTGGAAGCGCCCGTAACCACCGCCCGCTTTGATGTGACCGTATTGCCTAGCCGAATCTCAGATTTTCCTTCATTTTCTGCTGTGTTGCCAGCCAACGTTCCCGTCATCGAAACCTCCTCGCCGCTCTTTCGAGCGCATTTCCATCGCGTCGCCCGCGTTGGCGATGCGGCGATAATTCATTACTAACGCTACCCCAAATTACGTCGCTTATCCCTCAGCAAGACATGCAAAAATGCACAGATACTACGAAAAAATCCCCTATTATCCACCCGTGATTCCGATCACCACACCATTTCGCGGTTCAAATCGCGCCGCAAGACCCGCCAATTCGGCAGATAAACATCCATCCGCCGCTGAAATTCGGCTCCGTGGCCGCTTGCCCACAGATGCGTCATCTCGTGGACCAACACATACTCCAAAAACCGCGAATCCATCAGCCCGAGCTGCAGATTGAGCCGAATGCGCCCCGTCGCCGGCGTGCAGGACCCCCAACGCGAGGTCATCAGACGCAGGGTGATATGCGTCGGCGTGCGCCCTATAACCGGCCCCCAGCGCTCCAACAGGGCCGGTAGCTGCGCGTTGATGCCGGCTTGCGCTGATTGTTTGCGTTCATCCGTCCACTCGAATGAAGGAGAAACGGCTTTCTCAACCATCGCTTTCCGCTGCCGTTCGATCCAGTCCCGACGTTCCCTGACGAACGCCGCGATTTTCGCATCACTCATTCTTGCCGGCGCGCTCACTTCGATTTTGCCGGTCGGCGGCTTGATGCGCAGGTACATATTACGCATGGTTTTGCGGGTCACACTGACATCGAGGCCGTCGACGCGCAACGTAGTGTTTGAAACGATTCTGGCTTTCGAACGGCGGCGATAAGGCATGTCTGCATTGTCTCGCGCCCGATTGACCGAAATCGCTTGGTGGAACTGCACATTGCGGCACGGGGTATCTTTGGCACGCAGCATACGAAATTTCTATCGTGCAATATCTTCAACAAACGTTCACGACACGCATGATTATCGGGTTGACTCTGAGCACTTGGATGGTAAACTGTTTCCTTGTACGTCTTAAACGTATTGATTGGGCCCGTAGCTCAGCTGGTTAGAGCGCATCCCTGATAAGGATGAGGTCGGAGGTTCAAGTCCTCCCGGGCCCACGCAAGATTCTCAAGTTCAAATCCCCAAAGGTTTCGGCTCAAGAATCGTTGTGTTTCTGGGGCTATGGCGCAGCTGGTAGCGCATCTGCTTTGCAAGCAGAGGGTCGCCGGTTCGAACCCGGCTAGCTCCACTTTGGTGTTTTTCCAGTCTTTAAAAATCATTTTAATTATTCGTAAACGTTGATATAAAGCCAAATACAGCGATTTTGCTCCAACTCTTAGTTGAGCAAAAGTTGGCAACCATTTCCTACTTATACGGGCAAGAATACGGGCACGCTTCTATACTGAGTTTATGGCAAGAACAGCAAATACTTGGGGAACGGTCCGTAAGAAAAGCTATAAGACCAAGAAGGGGACGCGGACGTTTTATCGTGCTGCATATCAGAATCCCAAAGCAACTCCCGGCCACGAAGTAAGCAAATCTTTCTCTATCAGACGCGACGCAGAAAGCTGGCTAAGCAGAGAACACGATTTAGTTCAACTTTACTGGAGAGGGCAAGCAGATTGGATTCCGCCACAAGATCGAGAAAAAGCCAGAAGAGCCGAGGCCGCTCGTAAGAAACTCTCTTTCGCGGAATACGCCAATAACTTTGTCGAAAATTATCGCACCAAAGATGGTCGCACGCTTGTACCTGACAGCAAGCGTAAGAAGGATGAAGCACTTGCCCATCTTCTAGACGGAAATCTGGCCGATAAACCCTTAGCCGATATTACTACGGAAGATGTAAACATATGGCTTAATACCCACAGCACCATAGGACAGCACGCCCTTAAACGCGCTTATCAGCTCTGCAAGACAATAATGACAAAAGCAGTAAATGAGGGAAAAATACTTAGAAATCCAGTGACTATGGCACCGCCAAAACTTCCGCCAAGCCGGCAGGCAATGATACCTACCGCGAAACCAGAAGAATTCAAAAAACTTGTAGAAGCGATGCCAGAGCGGACTCAAATCGCAATCTATCTTGCTACAGGTTGCGGCTTACGAATTAGTGAAGTCTGTGCATTACAGCGTAAAGATATCGATCTTACCAACAAAACTATCTTCATCCGTCATGGCATTATGCGTGGCGAAGGTGACGTGGGTTCTCTACGCCTTAAAGCCCCTAAGACGCCGACAAGTTACCGCACAATCGACATTCCCGACGTCTTTGTACCGGTTATCGCGTCCCATCTCAGAACACGCCCTAAAACACCTGAAACAACTGTCATAGAGGCAGTACATGGCGGAATCATGAACCCGAATACATTACGGGCGCAATTTGAACGTGCCCGAGTAAAAGCGGGACGGCCAGACCTGCACTTTCACACCCTCCGAGCAACCTTCAATAACGGCATCATCCACCAAGGCAATTCGACGCTCAAAGAGACCATGGAGCTTACCGGCCATACAAGCGCAACCGTCAACGCACTTTATCAGCGGGCAGACGAGCACAGGAAAAGAGAAGCCGTCAATCTATACGGTGATTATCTGGCAAACAAGCGGACTCGCGAGCAAGTAGAATACGAGATTAAACAAACAGAGGAGAAGCTAAACCAGCTCAGAAAAGAACTGCTGCGATTCAAATAGATGGGTTATACATTTACCGGTTTGAGAAGGCTTTCCACATCCTCTGCATAGATCAAAACCTTATAGGGTGTCGGACGTGCGTAGCGTAATCTGCCTATGTCGCAAAGATGGTTCACACTCTTACGGCTCATGTGAAGTAGTTTCATCACCTCCTTCACCGTCAATGTTTCGGGAATGACAATCATTATTTTTCCTTTACACTCGTGGATTTGTTGCACATCACGTTGCCCTTTAGACAACGACGTTGGATTGACGGCTAATAATCTTTCCGTTTTCTACCATGTGAAGAGATTCCGCAATACGTCTTGTTAAAGCTTTGCGGCGCTCTCCATGAACTGCGATGTATTGTTCGTCAAGCGGAAGATTACTGAGTAGCCAGACCGTTCTATAGCAGGCTTGACGGTTATGGTAGCGGGCAGGTAACATAAGCGGGTAACGGTCCAGATATACCAGCAGTTTCTCCCATTCGAATTGCGAATCGTATTCGTCAAGAACCAGAATCTTCTGACGCTCATACTCATCAAACGGATGACGATAATCCGTCACCCGATAGATATCACCAATCGGATAGCGTTCATACACATATCGTGTTTTCCCAACCCCAGGAGCACCCCACAGATAATGAACATCAACATCACGCATTTTCTGCCCATATTCACGCTGGTCACGGGCAGCAGCGAGTTCATTCAACCACTTGGTATATCTCGCCGCCTTGGAGCTTTCATCGTCCAATAGAACATCATTGACCGATTTCCCGGCAAGAACTTGCGCGCGCAAATCGCTGAGATCAGTCCGTTCACCTTGATGGTCGTTCATCTTGATATCACCGATATAGACAGGCTCATCCACACTAGTCTCATCTTTGGTACAGTAATTCACACAATCCGCCACAGAAGCAGCTCTAGGCTCGATATGTGCGTCATCATAACCAGCCTTCTTGAGATGACTTTTAAGCGTTGCCCATCTCATAGGTGACTCCAACTGCAAAAAGCACTGATAGTGAAGATAGCCAGTCTTTCCGCCTTCTTCTTTTTGGAAAACCGCGCCTTTACCGATTTCCTTGAAGAACTTCGCTAACTCATCCTTGCGATGCTCTTTCGCGGGAATAGTCAGCATCCAATCGCGGCTCTGCTTATTCTTGTCCATCAGAATCGCTTTCTGCTACAGAGGTGGGCTGTAACACTCAGCCCACCTTTAACGATCATTCTTATCTGCCGCCGCTACGCAACGGCAGGCGGTCTCATACGCTACGCTGAAGCTACGCGTCCGAGACCGCAGTCAATGCACGAAGCTCATCATCACTGATCCAGTCAGTCCGGAATAACTGGGCCTTCTTCGTGTCGGAATTCCAGAACCAGCCAGCACCAGGCGATGAAGCCGATATGGCCCACGGAGCGGCACCAGCACGGAGAGCAGCACTTGGAAGCATCAGCTTCGCCTCTGTCTCACCCATGCGAAGCGCAATCATCTGTCCGTTGAAGTCGTCCCTCACCGGCAACGACTCTTTTCGCGGGTTCTGAGAAAATCCCCACACGATGTTTCCGGTCGCGCGCCCCATACTCAGAAGAGATGTTAGGTTCTGCTGAAAATGTTTGGAGATCTTGCTGTCCTGTCTGAACAACTCCGCAAGCTCATCCACGATGATTACCCTTCGAGGGGAGGATACGCTTGGAACATGTTCTCTAGCTGTACCGGCAAGTTCACGTGCACGTTTCAACATGTCTTCACGCAAGGTGTCTGTCAAAGCCAACGCCGACTCAGCATCTGTCGCAACTGCATGGAAAACATTCTTACTCATGGAAAATTCCATTGCTTTCAAGTCAATGCCATATAGTTCAACCAACCCTTGTTGTACGAAAGGTTCTACTTCGCACAACAAGTTCGCAATTGTGTTGCTTTTTCCTGAGCCAGATTCACCGATACACAGCAAGCTGTGTGAACGCCAGTCGATGAAGACTGGCCAATCGGTTGTGTCGAGCGCGAGACAAACGCTGTTGAGACTAGAAGAGGGAAGATTGCCCCACCAGCGTCCTAAAAATCGTGTACCCATGTCATAGCCTCCTTGACCGTTGAATCCAACGTGAGTGCCGTTTTGAGTCAATCGGTTCAGCAGTCTCTTCCGGCCACAGCTCCATGACGGTTTTTGCGCCACGGTCTGCCGCCTGCTCCATGTCTGTCCATGTTGTAGGCCATGAAATCCAATGGTGGCCGAAACAGCCCCCGTAGCGTACTTGCTTAATGTCATCTGGAGTAACGTCCTGCTTGTTCTTGACCCGAGCGGCTATCACGCGCAGCTTGTTACGCCTACCCGTCGCTATCACGCCTATGGCAACTAGAGCAACGAGCACGACCACAATGGTGAGCCATACCGTCACCGGAATCGTCGCAATGAGGCCACTCATTCTTCTACCTCCTGCGAGCTTTCCGCCACTTCCTCGATGCTGTCGGCGATGAGCGAATACGCGATCCGAGGCCCTGCCTCCCCTTTCGTCGATCCATGGCGTCACGGTAGCTGATCCGACTGGCCTGATCATCCTTCCGCGTGAGATTTCGTACTGTGGTGGCTTGCGCACCCATACGTTTACTGTGGTGTCCCAGTCCGAACCAGTCTGATTAGCCAACACTCGGACGCGTATCAGTGGGTGGCCTTGTGCATCCGTCTTGCTGATAGTCCCGTCGCGGCCTGTACTTGGCTCAGCATCGCCGCTGATCGTCCTCGTTAGCTGCAGCTCGAACGCATCTTGGGGGAGAGGGAACTGTATCATGATTTTGCCTTTCTGTACTGTGTTTTTTGTTGACGAGCCAGTGATAACACATTGAGAAATGCATTGTCATTTATTTACAAACTTGATAAAATGAACGTATGGAAGTGAAAAAACGGAAAAGAAAAAGCTTAAAAGACCTTCCATATGAGGCCGTGCGTCTTCGTCTGCTACTTAAGGACAGTGGCATGACCCATGAACAGCTTTCCCAACGAACCGGAATCAAGCTGACTAGAATTGATACCTTGACTAGGGGAACCGCGCCCATGCAGTTCTCTGAAGCGGTGCAGCTAGCATCTGTATTCGGTCGTTCGCCTTATGTTTTTATAAAAGGCAAAAATAGCTTTTTCACTCAAATAAAGCTCTATGCAAATGTGCATAAGAGTGAAGTGGAGCTCTTTTCGCAGATCGTGCAAGCTTGTAATATGCTGTGGCGTAGTTTCCGCAAGAATCCATACAACGAGAGGGACTTTTCGGAACTTCCGAAAGATATATATGCTGATGGTACCGTAACGAATCACTCGGGAGATACCTCAATAAGCATGCTTGCAGCTACCGAGCTGAGGCTGTCAACGGTGGTCTTTGACAAAGTTGCTGAACTCCAATCGCGAAACAGCATCATGTTGGCTGGCGACACGGCTATTCCAGTATCTGCAGAACAGCACCCCACGATTCTCCAGATTATGACGGAATACATGCGACGTTGGTGGGATAGCCGAATCGCTCCGGTTCGAAAAGATCAGGCCTATTTCAAAGACGAAGAAGGTGAGCTGGAGAAAGAGAGACAGATAATCCGGTTGCGAGCTGAATTTAACAGTTATGAGTGTTTTGATTCTGAAAGCTGGAACCCTTATGCAAAAGAGCTGCGGAACATGTTGGAAGAATACGGCTGGGCCGATAAAATTCACACTGGACGAGAAGCGGCGAATTCTCATTACGAGATATTGACTAGGCTTAAAAAATATGAGTATTTTCATTTCTGTGGTTCGCTTCAAGATTTGAGTAAGAAAACGAATACTATTCTCGGCGATTCGGTCGCGCGGAGGATTCAATTGCTGAAAGAAATTAATGCGGCTGATTTTGATAACCTTTCTTTCAGCGAACAGGCTTTTGATGTCTGCCCTGTCGTTGCGGGGTACGCAGCGACATACGGCAAACCGACTGGTACGGAATTAGCTCGGATGCTCGTCGAAAATATGAAACTACCTTTCTTTTTCAAGTACTCCGGCGAGATTATTGACGCAACGACTTCACGTGAAATCGCCTCATCAATTCAAGACTTGACCTCCAAAATGGTGCAACTCGGATATTTTGCCAGCAGCGGACCAAGCTCCTTTGCCGGTTTTAACCCTCAGAGAATCCCTAATGACAAGGCTCAGATAATTCGACAGCTAATGGGATGTTGAGATATCGAGAAGAATCTTTCACGGGCAAAAATACGGTTAATTTCTTTTAACTATTTATGAGAATTCTTAAATAGCAACGGAAAAATACCTAATATATCGAACCCGGCTAGCTCCACTTCAGTCAGCAGCATTCGTAAATAGCAAAGAAGTTATTATGCACAACTGGGACAAAGTTACAACTACCGGAATTTTCACACTGCCAGCGCTTGATACGTTTGCCGGCACAACACAACGGGAATGCATAGAAAAATTAATTAAAGGTGGAGTTACAACGGGCTGGCCTATTTGGCCACAACAGCAAAATATTTCAACATATAACGTTAAATTTACTGTGCCTCAATCAATCAAACCGGAAGAGATTGTGTTCTTCACTGAGAGGAATCCCAATTCATGCGATTATTCCATCGCGGATTACACCTACTTCATAGAATATGACGTGCACAATAAATGGCCGCGCAATATCAATAATATTGGTCAAAGGCGCTATATTTTCTCTAAAGAAAATAAGAAAAATGACAATAACACCCCGCGTTACTTCCGAGGCTTATACGCAATCGTCGGTGTATCTCAAGACGGCAAAGTAACGATCTGGAAGCGGCAATAAGACCTCCTGCATTGAATTGTTCTCTTTTCGACGAATAATTCTTCAGCTGTTCAGCCCCTTGGCTTGCGGGCGACCAACGAGAAGGTGAGGGGGACACGCGGGTAGCCTTGCGGCATGTGCCACGACTGCGTCGCCTCGTCCAGCACCAGCATCGGCAGCGACTGCCAATCCGATTCGTCGTATTCGCCGAGCTGCTCGATCGCGAGCCCCGCGTCCAGCAGCACCTGCGTCATCTCACTGAAATCGTGGGCCCAGTTGTGATTATGGGTATGGGTGATATGCGGCTTCCCGGGCACGGAAGTCGCTTTCGATGGCTCAACGGGAGCAGCGGAATCAGGCAATTCCGCAGAGCCGGCGGCATTAGCCACATCCGCACTAACTGCCGCCCCCGCGCCGACTTCCAAATGATACGTTTGGTCGGTGTCGTAGGAGTCCTCGGTGCCGGAGAAATAGTCGTTGCCGAGCGTCAGCCCGGAGTCGTCGAGCGCGAAATGCAGCGGGTGGTCGTCGCGAATCATGAACACCCCGCCCGGGGCCAGCAAAGCGGCGATGGACCGCGCCCACTCATCCAATTTCGGCAGCCACGTCACGGTGCCGGCGCTGGTGACGATCACGTCGAACTGCTTGCCCGGCAACGCCTCCGCAGCCTTGCGCGCATCACCCTCGACATACGTGATGTGCTGACCGGCCCGCGCGGCGATGTCGCGAGCGTGCCGCAGGGAGACGGCTGAAAAATCGAGCCCGCACACGTCTTCGGCACCGAGCCGCGCCCAGCAGAGGGTATCCGTGCCGATATGGCATTGCAGGTGCAGCAGCCGTTGGCCCGCCAGCGAACCGTTCGGCAGGAACGGTTTCAGCACGCGCAGATCGCGCCTGACCACCGGCGTCAGGGCGCGCGGGTCGGCAATCAGCGCGTCGATGTCGCCATAGGCGCCGTTGAAATGCACCTCCGCACGGTCGTCCCAGTTCGCGCGGTTATCTTCGATGTCGGAATCGCCGGCCGCGCTTGCCGCGTTCGCCGCATTGTTACCAGTCTGTTCAGTCATAAGATTCAATCTTCTCGTCGTCGTTAACGTTTTTATTTATTATCAGCACGACTATGGTATCAAAAGCGCGACGAATCGCTTTCATGTATTTGTGAAAAATGCTTTACTCACAGCGGTGGGATGAGCTATTGTCCAAGTATGGCTGAAACGTTGCGAACCTGCCCACTCGGTGTTGAGGTGGAGATATGCAGGATGGATTTCGAGGCCCGCAGCCGCTTTAGGCTGAACGAGCTTGGGTTCCGCGTGCACGAACCGGTTCGCGTTATCCAAAAGGCGATGTTCGGCGGATGCGTGGTTGCCCACGGCGGTGAACGCATCGCCATCGACGGAGCCACTGCACGCCATATTTTCGTATCCCCTCGCACGCAGACACAGAAACCTACCGCAAATATCGGCTAGCTGGCAACAAGCAACAAAATAACTCCAATGAAACCGTGCAAAATGGCAATGACCAATATGCTTACATTTTTCACGGCGTTATCAGCCCGACCGGTCGATGCATCAGCGAGAAAATATCAAATTCATCCAGTCGGTTCATTTTCATTAATCTCGAAATTCATTACGTTGCTTGCAACGATTGCTGATCGTAACGCTATAGTGGTGAATGGTTTTATTCGCATGATTCGGCGGGCAGATTGATGAACAAAACGAATATGGGTGCATCACCCGCTCAGACTTCAAAGTTCGGCGACATATCGGCATCCGGAGAAACCACCGATGACCAGCAGGTCAAAGACCCCAACGACCCCGATCTGATGCCCGAACCGGCGGATTCCTGCGGCGCAAGCGGTTCCGTCAGCAGCCCCGAAGGCGGAAATGGCGCAGCTGACGGAAACGACGAGTGCCACGCAGGGCATGGCGGCCACGGCGGGCACCATCATCGTCGCGGACTCGCGGTGCTGCTACCTCAACGCCATGGTCACCAGCATCACAGCGTCGAAACCCACGATATAAGCGGCATGGAATCGACGGACAGCGGCACTGGCAAGCCCCAGCACACCAGCCCACGCATCGTTTTCGTCGGCAATCCGAACGTCGGCAAATCAACGCTGTTCAACGCGGTGCTCGGCGCCAGCGCGACCGTTATGAACGCACCCGGTACCACGGTTTTGGTGGAATCCGGCAGTTTGGAACGCAATGGCGAGCACTGGGATTTCATCGACACCCCCGGCACGGCCTCGCTCGATGCCTACAGTCCGGACGAACAGGTCGCGGGGGAAGCGGCGATGGGCCGTCGCAGCTATGCGAAGCCCGACATCATTGTCTTTACGTTCAACGCGGCTTCACCTTCAAAATCGTATTATCTTTTGAGCCAGCTGATGGACCTGGGATTCCCCATCATCATTGCGGTGACTATGCTCGATCTGGCGGAAAAGCAGGATTCTCCGATCACCCTGCAACGTCTCAAACGCACCCTTCCAGGTATTCCGATGATCCGTGTCGACGGCCGCACCGGCATCGGCAAGGCCGAGTTATTAGACACCCTCTCAGCGACTTTGACCGAAATCAAGGCGCAGGAGGCAGAACGAAGTTCAGAGCGCGCTGATTCATCGGAGAACCCTGTAGCCAACACAAATACAGACAACAATGGGAAATTACCGCAAAGTTCAGTGACAATAGAAGGTTCTCAGCGCAATCCTATTGAGACGAATCCAGACAATAATGCTCAAGCAGACTTGACCGGAACCGCGGATGTGCAAAAAGGCAGCGCGAAGAAACCAGACATTGCCCAGAATACACACCGTGTTGCCAATGAATCCGTCTCGCAAACCCTACCGGAAACAGCCAAAGAAGCAGTGAATGAGGCCGCTCACAAAGCCTCGGAAGCCGTGGAGACCGCTCTAGCCAAGGCGGATAATGCGGCATTTCTTCTGGACGATGGCGGAGCGGATGTTTCCCGCGAGATTCACGTCCAGCTGGCGCCGACGCCCGTCACCAGTATCCCCGCGCCGCCTGCCAGCGCCTCACAGGAGGAAGTCTCGCAGTGGGTGCGGGCAACTTCGGACGAACGTTTCGAATGGATTGCCAAAAAACTGCGCGAAATCAGCAAAGATCTGCCTCAAGGCGCCGCGACCACAGCGAACCGCGAGACGTTTTCGGACAAACTTGACCGCGTGCTGCTTCACCCGGCCATCGGCATTGTGGTCTTTTTGGTGACCATGTTCCTCGTTTTCGAGGCGACCACCACGCTGGCCGGCCCGCTGCAGGACTGGTTCGACGTCACGTTGCGCGGCTGGTGCACCAGCGGCATCGCCTGGATCTTCACCGCCATCGCCGGCAAGGGTGCGCTTGACGGGTGGCTGTATTCACTGGTGGTCGACGGGTTCCTGAACGGCGCGATTACGGTCTGCACGTTCATCCCGCCAATGGGCATCATGTTCATCATTCTCTCGCTCTTGGAGGATTCGGGCTACCTGGCCCGCGCCGCGTTCGTGATGGACCGCGCGATGCGTATGGTCGGCCTCGACGGGAGGGCCTTCCTGCCGCTGGTGGTCGGCTTCGGCTGCAATTTGCCGGCGCTGGCCTCCACACGCACCCTGCCGGATTCGCGCCAACGCTTGCTGACCGGCCTCTTGATTCCCTTCACCTCCTGTTCCGCGCGACTGAGCGTCTACGTGGTGCTCGCCTACGCCTTTTTCGGCAAGTTCGCCGGACTGGCCATTTTCCTGATGTATGTCAGCTCCATCGCCATCATCCTGGTCGTCGGCTTCGCGCTTCGCAAGACGCAGTTCAGGGACCTCAAAACCCAGCCGTTCGCCATGGAACTGCCGCCCTACCAGATGCCGCGTCTGCTGCAATTGCTGAAATCCGTGCTGCAGCGCCTCTGGTCGTTCATCACCGGCGCGAGCTCCGTCATCGTCTCCATGCTCATCGTCGTGTGGGTGCTTTCCGCCATCCCGATTTCCGCTGGCGCTGCGGGAGCGGCCAATCCCAACTCCTTCGGCCATGTCGACGAAGTCGAGAATTCCGTGTTCGGCGCAGCTTCCTCAGCCATCGCTCCCATCTTCAAGCCGGCCGGTTTCAACGATTGGCACGCCACCTCGGCACTGGTCACCGGATTCGTGGCCAAGGAGGTCGTGGTCGGCTCGCTTTCGCAGAGCTACGCCATCAACGATTCCGGCGACCAATCCGAGCAGGCGCAGGGCCAGGGGAGCCTCGGTCAGGCGGTGCATAAGAGTTTCGAAAAGTCCAGCAACGGGCATCCCAACGCTGCGGCCGCGGCCTTTATGATCTTCATCCTCGCCTACACGCCATGCCTGGCCACAGTGGCCGAAATGAAGCGGCAATACGGCATGAAGACCGCGCTGCAATCGGTGGCGACAGGGCTGGTGGTGGCCTATATCCTTGCCGTCATCGTCTTCCAAATCGGGCGATTGCTATGAATACGGCATCCGTCAACGGTGATGGGTTTCACAAAATCTCGAATCCGATAAATCCTGATACTTCAAAGCGAAATAAGCAAAACCAAACCATCGGGAGCAGCGCCGGTCTCAAAAATACTCGAACCACGTCTAAAAACAACGTTTCAAACAGCACTCAACCGACGGTAACCAAAAAGATTATCGATGGGCTCACCCAAGGCCAAACACCCCGCATGATCGCCAACGAACTTAGTCTGCCGCTGGATTTCGTCGATCTCGTCATCGAGCAGGAGCGCACCGCCGGCCGCCTCAACATCTACGACCTGCGTTCCTGCAACTCCACCACCGGCGAAGGCTGCGACCCCGACCCGGAATCCTTGGTCTGCGCCAGTTGCCCGATTCTTCCAAAGGCCATCCGCCAGCGCCAGTCCGTCTTCGGCCGGCTCAAAGCAGCATTACACAAATAACGGCACTTGGCCAAATCAGACACGAAAACCGGGGCAACAAGAGGATGCGCGTCTTGTTGCTCTAGTTTTATGAGCGCTTGCCTTTAGCAGCAGCTATCAGGCGTCATCTTTCGGACGACCGTAACCCTTGATGACGGCGGAGAGCGCCATGTCTAACAGCAGCGTGGCCACAGCGACTGCCACGACCTGCGTCACGCTGGAACCGGTTTCTGAGAGAACACCGCTGCCCTTTCGGACATTCGCCCCCTTAGTGTTTCGGCCATGAGAACCACTGGCATTAGGACCGCCGTTGCCGCCGCCGCGAAGCGTCACCTGAGCACCGGTGGAACCTTCCAGAAACATGGCCGACGACGGGCCGGTGCCGCCAAAGCACCGAAGACCCCTATTTTAGGGCATTGAATGGCAAGACCACCGGTGACAATTGATGCAACCTCAGATCCGCACCGGTGCAAAACGCATTCGGCCGGTTCCGTTTTATCGGAACCGGCCGAATGCATTCATCGCGTTGCCGCTATATCGCTCTTCTACTCCTCCCGACGACGCAGCTGCTTGAAAGCGACAGAGACAAGCGGCACCGCAAGTGTCAATGAGATGAAGGCGACCACTATGACAATGGTCACGTCGGAGCCTGAAGCAGGAAGTTGTTCGAGGGCAGGGTCGCGCGCAGGACCCGACGCGGAATCGGACGCGGACTTGGGCGCAGAATTCGACGTGGGATCGGACGCGGGCTTTGGTGTCGAGGCGGGTTTCTGTTCGGGGGACGGTGTGGGATTCGGATCTGGATCCGGGTTCGGATCCAGCACCGGTTCAGAAGACTTGCCATTCTGGAACTGGGTCTGCTTGAGCAATCCGTTCTCTCCTTCGGCAGGATTCAGCGTCAGAGGGACGGGCTCAGAAAGCTTATGCCCCGCTGGAGCCACGATCTCGGAGATCGTCCATGCTCCCCATTGGCGTCCGGTAACCCTGAATTTGCCCGGCGTAGGGTCCTGGTCGGCCCCGGTGCAGGCAACGGCGGTGCAATCCTCAACTTCAAGGCTTTGGTTTCCAGGGCCGGTCAGCCGCCACTTGGAACCGCGCAGCAGAGTCGTGCCGTCCTTATCGAAGCGCGACCATTTCAACACACCGGGTTTGTCCACATCCCTGATGGTGACGATGACGTCAGCATCCGCAGGCACTTGGAACGTACCGTCGGGATTGATGGTGATCGGCGTGCCATCGGCGAGCTCGACCTTGATGCTCTCCTGCCGGTAACCGTCGTTGAGCAGCTGACGCACGGAATAGGTGCCATCGTCGACATATTCGGGCTGATCGAGCGTCACGTCACGTTCCGCGCTACCTTGCGGGGTCAGCTTGACCCGAGAGCCGTCACCGGCCGCCGTGCCGCCATAACGGTAGTCACGTTCACGCTTCACGGTGAGCCTTGGCCGGTGGGTAGTGACCTTGCGGATGCCGGTCACGCTTTCGCCATCGCTCAATGCCGTCTTTGCCTGGGACAAGGTCAACGGGGTGGAATGGGTGTTATCAGTATCTTTGTAATACACAATGTTACCATCCTGCTCGTAACCGTCCTTGGAGGAACCGGTTACAGTGCTGATGTCACCTGCGGAAACCTGCGGCGCGCCTTCTGTATAGGTCGCAGGACCACCGCTGGTCGGGGTCACCGTGAAGTTGAAGTCGCCGGGCTGCGCGTCGCCGCGTTCCACCTGCGTCTTCAATGTCAACGTCGCATCCGTCTGCGGCGCTACCGTCTGCTCGCAAACCACGTCGTCGCCGTTGGTAAGCACCACAGTTGCATCCGTAACGGTCACCGGTGTCGAACCAATTCTGCAGGCCAACGGGCTCGTGACCCGGTAGCCCGGCTTGCTGCTCATATCGGTCGTAATCTTGTAGGAGCCCTCAGAGAGAGGTACGCCCACATTATCGGGCATCGTAGTCGCGCTTCCGCTTGGCGTCGGCGTCGCCGTCACCGGGAAGTCGGTAAGCGTCGCTGTTCCGCCTGGGGTGATATGCGTAATCACCTTCAATGTCGGGTTCGAACGTACCAGCTTCTTGAACGTGCACTGCACGTTGGAGTCGGCCGGCATGGTGAATTTGCCGTCGGAATCAACAGTCACGGCCGTGCCGCCGTGGGCCAAATCGATGCAGGACAGGCTCGTGGAATATCGGCTCTCCGTGCTGGCAGAGCCTCCCGCGAGCGGAGCGGAAATCGTGTAATCAGAGCCATGGGCAAGGTATTTGGGGCCGACATGGTCGATCTGGATACCTGTCGATGGACCAGCTGTAGTGGCGTTGGCGACCTCAGTGCTGGTAGAGTCCTTGGCAGACATCCTGAACTGATCGGAAGGATCATGCCGTCCGCCCGGCAAATTCACTTGGAGCTTGAGCATCGAGACATGCACGTCGACCGCATAATCCTCGACCTCGCCGCCCGTGGTCACACCGGTCGGGGTGAGCCGCATGATGGAAGTGCTCATGGGCGCTTTTTCATCGGTGATACGCACTCGTTCGAACGATTGCGTCTGTGTCGCCTCGCCCTTCACCGCTGGCACGGCATCCCCGGGCACAGTCCACGTCAACGTGGCCGAAGAGCCGGTGGACGAACCGGCGTCAGCAACGCAGCCCTGTTGGTTGCTGCCTTCGGTGGCATCGTCGAAATGACCGTCATGGTCCCAATCGATCCAGCCCTTGACTTCGGCGTCCGCAGTGGACTTGCAGGTCACTTTCTGCGTGAAGGTGCCGTCAGCGGTGGGATTGATCTGCACATTGGTATTCACGGCATGGGCCACGCCGTCTTCGTCGTTTTCGATGGAACCGGAGACCTCGTCACCACGGATATCATCGCCATCGGCGTTGGTAGAAAAATGAATATCTGCCTCAGTGTCCTCATGCGCCCCCAGACGCGGTGTCGGCTCGTCGGAATTGGCAAGCTTGGTGGAGTCGGTGGCGGAATCGATCTTGGCCTGAGAAAGGTTGAATAAAGCGGCACCTTCCATGCCTTCTGCAGGGTCCCCGAGATCGGGGTCAATCGCGTCGCCGGTATAGGTTCCGGTAGAAACGATGTCCGTTCCAAGCTCACCGCCGTTCCATTGCGGCTGGAACAGCGAACTCCCCACACCATAGCTTTCCGGCGCATCGCCGAAATCGGTGAGCGCGATACTGCCCAGCGCCACAGCGGTATTGCCACCACCCTTAAGCGTGACACGCGCACTCTGCGAACCTTGCAAAAACATCACCGAGGCCGGGCCAACACCACCTGAATTGGAGCACTGAGGCGCGTCAGACCGGAAACGCATGGTATTGTTCTTCAGTTCGGCCACCGAATTCGTGGAACAGCCTGCAGAACGGTAACCGTCAAGCAGGCGCCAGATGGGGGCCGCGCTGGAAATCTGGGTGTTCGGCTTCGCTTTGATATATTCCTGCTGATGCCTTGCAGGACCATCGTCATACCAGTTATTGGATTCGGCGTCAGCAAACACCAAGCCCTGCATGGGTACGTTGGTATACGAGGCAACGCTTGTGCTAGGAGTAAGCGAGGGAGAGCTTGCTGAATCGATCAGATACGTGGCACAGTCGAAATCAAACGTCACCTTTTCCGCATCATCCTTGTTTGCCAGACCAGTAATCATAGTGTTGCTGTGGCCGGTTCCACCTTGGTTATACATATCAGACAGTCCATCACCGCCCCAATCGCCCGATTTATAGGCCTTGAGCGGTTTTGCTCCCGAAAGCGCATTGCTTACGCCGCCGGGAGAAGTCACTGCACAACGTGTGGAGATCCAATGGCCGTCGCCAATCTTCGACGGAGTCGTCCACACAATTGTGTCACCGGTAATCTCATCCCCGTCGGTATTTCCCCATTGCACCCAATCAATGGCGTTGAGCATACGCCCGTTGCCGCCAGTCGCGATGATCTGCGGGCCGACGGAAGGATGGCCGCTCGGCGGGTTTGCAACCGCCGTACCCGACACAACAATGCCGGCCAGACCCACGGCAAGCGCTCCGACCATACCGGCCAGCCTTGCAAGACTCCTGCGCCCATCCATCTTCGGCTCCTCTCTTTGAACCGCGTAGAAAATACACCCGTCTCTGGATTCCTACTTGAATTACAAAGCTACTATCAATAATGTCACATTTTAAGAATATTTTTCTAATTAAGCAGTCGACGAATATGAAAATTCAATTGATGTGAATATAAAGAAATTAGATTAATCGTTTAATAATGGCCTGCAACTCAATGAATGCTTTATTCCTGAGCTCAAGCCGGAAAACGAAATACGCATTCCTGCTTATTCAAAAGTAAGAATTTGACAAACCAGACATTTCGTCTATAATTTCATATTAATTTTTGATAAATCCGAGACATCGTTCGTTATATACGATTCGGCCGGTTCCCATTCCGATTGTTCGGAAGGAAACCGGCCGAATGCGTTCAACCGCCTGTCACCGCGAGCGCGGTGTCATAGGCCGCCTCACTCCTCGCGGCGACTCAGCACCTTGGTCGCACCGGTTGCGAGCACAAGCCCAAGCGCCAATGTCGCGAAGGCAACCATCACCACGACGGCGATATCGGAGCCCGTGGCGGAAAGCCGCGGCCCTGGCTTCTTGACATTCTGCCCAGGTTCCTTTGCACTCTGCCCAAGCTCGGCGTTGAAATCAGGATCGAGCTTGACACCCGGCGTGACATTAGCGCACTTGCCGTCCTTGAATGCCCCCATCTTGAGCAGACCATACTGGCCTTCGGCCGGGTTCAAGGTCAACGCCAGCGGCTTGGAGAGCCTGTGACCGAGCGGTGCGATCGTTTCCGTAATCGTCCAATCGCCCCACTTGAGGCCGGTAACGCTGAACTTGCCAGGTGTCGGATCCTTGTCAAGGCCGGTGCAGACCTCGGCGGTGCAATCCTCGATGTCGAGCGACTGCCCGTCTGGGCCATTGAGCCTCCACTTCGAGCCGGAAAGCAACGTCTTGCCATCCTGATCGAAACGGGACCATTCCAGCGTGCCGGGCTCGTCCACGTTCTTGAGCGCAATCACCACATCGGCGTCATCGGGCACATTGAACGTACCGTCGGGGTTGATCGCGACCGACGTGCCGTCGGCGAGCGTCACCTTGATGTCGCTCTGCTTATAGCCTGCTTTCAGCAGCTGGAAGACCGAATAAGTGCCAGCGGCAACATACTCGGGTTGGTCGAGGGTCACATCCTGGCCGCTGCCGCCCTGCTGGTTCAGCGTGATCTTGGAGCCGTCGCCCGAGGCAGTGCCGCCGAACCGGTAATCGCGGTCGAGCTTGACGGTCAACTTCGGCTGGTGAGTGGTGACCTTGCGGATGCCGGTCACGCTCTCGCCGTTGTTGAGCGCGGTCTGCGCCTCGGCCAACGTCAGCGGGGTGGTATGGTTGACGTCGCTATCCTTGTAATACACAATCGCAGCGGATTCCACATAGTTGGCCTTCTCCGAGCCGACCACGCTGGCTATGCCACCGGCCGGCGGGGCTTGTGGCACGCCCTCTGCATACGTCACTGGGTCGCCCGTGGTCGGGTTGACGGTGAAGTTGAAGTCACCGGGCGTCGCGCTGCCGCGTTCCACTTCCGTCTTGAGGGTCAAGGTCGGGGTCTTGGGCGCCACGGTCTGCTCGCAGACGACGCTGTCGCCATTGGCCATGGCCACCGTCGCATCAGTGAGGCTGATCGGCGAGCCGCCCAAGGTGCAGGCCAGCGGGCTGGTCACTTCGTATCCGGGCTTGCTGCTCATGTCGGTGCTGATCTTGTAGGAACCTTCCGGAAGCGGCAAACCAGTGCCGTCCGGTAGACCAACCGCAGACCCGCCAGCCGTCGGGGTCGCCGTCACCGGGAAATCGGCCGTAGTTGCCGTGCCGCCACCGGCGATATGCGTGGTCACCGTCAGGGTCGGGTTGGAACGGATCAGCTTCTTATAGGTGCACTGGATATTGGAATCGTAGCTTGTCGGCGTGGTGATCTTGCCATCCGTCACCGTCACTGGCGTGGCCGGGTTGGTGGCCAGATCCTCGCAGGTAAGCTCTGTGGAATACCGGCTCTCGCCACTGGCCGAACCGGCATCGAGCGGAGCCGCAAGCGTATACTGCGAACCCGACTTGACGCTTGTAGGGGCAATCTGGTCGGTTTGCACACCAGGCAAGCCGCCTGTGGTCGTGGCGCTGCCGACGATGCCGTCCGTGGAATCCTTGACGGTCATTGCGAACTGGTCGCTGCCGGCATATCGTCCGTCAGGCAGATTCATCAGCACACTGAGCGTGGGGATATAGACGTCGACCGCGTAATCCTCAACCTCACCGTTGGTGGTGGTGATGCCGGAAGCGGCAAGCGTACCAACCGAAGCGGTGCCGAGAGGCCCAGTATCGCCAGTGATACGCACGCGCTCGAACGTCTGGCCACTCGCCGTCTCACCCTTCACAGAGCGCTTGGCATCGCTCGGAATCGTCCAAGTCAATGTGGCGGTGCCTTGAGAATAATTACCGCCAGACGGAACCGAACCCACGCATTGCACCTGATCACTGGCCTCGGTAGTCTCGTCAAAGACACCGTTGTGGTTCCAATCGATCCACCCTTTCACTCGCGCAGCAGCGGTATCCGTTGCGCAGCTTACCGCCTGAGTGAACGTGTTGCCAGTGGGCAGAATCTTGACGTTCTTATCGGTCGGGGTGTTGTTGTGCGGCGCGTCCTTCAACCCGTCCTCATCGCTCACTGCCTTGGTCGGGTCGGTCGGGTCGGCCTTGCCATTCAGGTCGTCCCAATCGGCGTTGGTGGAGAAGTGACGTCGGGATTCCGGATCCTCCCATACGCCAAGTCTGGGCACGGAAGCGGCCATATCGGCCACTTTGTTGGTGTCGCGAGCCTGGGAAAGGTTGTACGTGACCCATCCAGGGGCCAAAGGATAATCGGGGTCTTCGGTGTCACTCGGGGTGGGGACGGAGGATGAAATATCATCAGCGCCAGTGCCGCCGAGTTCGCCGCCCTCCCATTGCGGCTGCATGAGCGAGCTGCCGACCTTATAGTCGGCCGCGCCAGGCGAGGGGGTCACACCGGGATTGACACCGGGTGCATCACCGAAATCGGTAGCCGCCACGACACCGAGCGCGATGGCCGTCTTGCCGCCACCTTTAATCTCCACATCGGCTTGCTCGGAATTCTCGAGGAACATAACCGACGATGGTCCTTGCTGACCGTGATTGCCGCACTGCGAGCCATCCGAACGGAAACGCACAGTATCTCCATTACGATCCGCCACAGAATTGGTGGAGCATGAGGGCGTACGATAACTATCAATCAAACGCCACTTCGGAGTTTTGCCAGGTTCTGGCACAGGAGTGGCCTTGATGTACTCATGCTGCCCGCCGGTTTCCCAATTATTGGACTCCGCATCGGCAAAGACCATGCCTTGCAGCGGCACTTCCTGATATGAGGTAGTCGGCACTGTCTCGGTGGTGTAAACCGGCCTTGTAGGAGATTGAATGAGATAGGCCGTGCAGGAATACTTGAAGGTGATTTTCGCACCCTGGGTCTTATTGGCCAAGCCAATGGTCATAGTGTTCTCATCGGCAGGATTCGAGGACTTGTTGTTATATAGCTGCACCAAACCGTCGCCGAACCAATCACCTGGCAAGTACGACTGCATCTGATTGGTGCCACTCAGCGGATCACTGCCATCCGGAGTGATTTCGCAGCGGGTGTTGAGCCAATACCCGTCACCCGCATTGGTGGCATCCATCCATTTCGCCGTCGCGCCGTTGATATCGACACCATCAACATCGTTCCACTGCACCCAATTAATGGCCGCGCTCAAACGACCATCACCGCTGGTGGCCGAAATCTGAGGGCCGACCATGCTGCCGCTGGGCGGATCCGCGTTCGCGGTCCCGGTCACCAACATGCCTGTTAGCGCCATGGCAGATGCGCCGACGACACCGGCCAACTTTGCCAATCCTTTGTGTCTGAACATCTTCGTCTCCTTTCAAAAAGACCAGTAACGGTAGATGAGTAACCGCTGTACCAAAAACTCGCCTTTGAATTACAAAAGTACTAATTCAATAATGTCATAAATCAATAGCCGGCATCAGATTATGCAAATGAAGAAACTTTTATTGCGTAATTCGGATATCGCAGAATTCAACATCAAGCGATATAACATTGACGAAACGATGAGATCAAGCGAATTTGCGTAAAAGTATTAAAACGAAATACAAATACCTCATGTTGGCCATCATAGCAATCTGCGGGTGGACAGGGGAAAATATTGAAGCTATAATATTATGCCCTTATTTGCGAGGTCGGTCTTATTTGTCGCGTATTGACGAAATTCATCCCTGAATTTTCTTGACGCTCCCCAAAAATTAGGTGGGGCAACGAAAAACGACTTCCGTTGCCCCACCAGAATCGCGGGCCGGCCTTGCAATCAAACCGGCTTGCGAAATCCTTTAGCGCTCAGCGTTTCAGCGCCGTAACGCCGCAGCGAAACAGCCCCACGGCATCACAGCGCTTCAGCACCTCACCTCACTCATGACGTGCGTGACGTCCCTTTCGCGACACCTTGGCCGCCACGATACCGAATGCCAGCATCAATGCGGCCAGCGCGAACACGGCCATCATGGCGACCGCCGAGCCGGTTGACGAAAGCTTCGGCGTGGCAGCAGGCTGGGACCGTGGCTGGACCTGAACCGGCGGCTGCTGGGCGCCGGGAGTGACGACCGGCTTCTTGCCGTCCTGGAACTCGGTGTGCTGGAAAAGCCCGTCGGTCGGGTTCAGCGGCAGATGCGCCGGCTTGGTGAGCTCATGGCCGGCCGGGGCAGTGACCTCGGTGATCGTCCATTCGCCCCATGGGAGGTTCGGAACCTTGAATTTGCCGGGCGTCGGATCCTGATCGGCGCCGGTGCAAGGACCGGACGTGCAATCGGTGACGTCGATGCTCGCGCCGTTCGGTCCGTCCAGATGCCAGGTCGAACCGGGCAGGAGCGTCTTGCCGTCCTCGTCGAAGCGGGACCATTCCACCGTTCCCGGATCGTCCTCGTTCTTGATGGTGGCGATGACGTTCTTGTCTTGAGGCACAACGAATGTGCCGTCGCCGTTGACCGTGACCGGCGTGCCGCTATCGAGCTTGACCTCGATGGAGACCTGCTTGTAGCCCGCGCTCAGCAGCTGCTTGATGGAATACGTGCCGGAGGCGACGTGCTTGGCCGTGTCGAGCGTGACATCCTGTGCAGAACCGCTTTGCGGAACCAGGCTGATATGTGAGCCATCGCCCGTGGCGGTGCCACCATAACGGTAGTTGCGCACGAGCTTGACCGTCAGGACGGGCTGGTGGCTTTTCACGGTTCTCACGCCGGAAACACTCTCGCCATTCGCGATCGCGGCCTGCGCCTGGGCCAAGGTCAGCGTAACGCTGGGGTCGCTGTCCTTGTGGTAGACGATGTCACCGACCTGCTCGTAATCGGGCTTGTCGCTGCCGACGACGGTGAAGTTGCCGGTCGGGGCGTTCTGAGAAACGCCTTCCTTGAAGGTTTCCCCGGTGCCACCGGCAGGGGTGACCGTGAAGTCGAAATCGTTGGGAGTGGCGGTGCCGTCGCCCTGAACCACCGTCGAAAGGGTCAGGTGGGCCACGCCCGGTGTGACTTCCTGGGTGCAGACGACGTTCTGTCCGTAATTGAGCGGAACCTTGCCACTCGCCAAAGGCACCTGCACGGAGTTGTTGAGCACACAGCTCAGAGGGCTGCTGATGGTGTAACCGGGCCGTCCGCTCATATCCGTAGCGACCTCGTATTGATTGCCGGGGAAGTTATGGGAAACGCTGTCGGGCATCGAAACCGCGGAACCGCCGTTCGGGGTGACGGTCACGGGGAAGTCCGAAGGAACCGCGCTGCCGCCGCGTACCACGGTCTTAATCGTGAGGCTCGCCGGTTTGCTGGCCACCTTGCGCACGCCCGTCACCGACTGGCCGTTGGCGATGGCGATCTGAGCGGCGCTCGGGGTCAGCGGCAAATGGGTGATGTCATCGGTATACGTAATATCGCCCACTTGAGCATAGCCGGGAAGTGTGGAACCAACGACCGTGTACTTGGCCGCGGAGACCTCTTTCTGATCGCCCTCGTTATAGACGACCGTATCGGTTTCGTTGCCGCCGACGGGCGTCACGCCGAATTGGAAATCGTTGGGGGTGGCGGTGCCGCCGTTGGAATTGTCGACCTGCGTGACCAGCTTCAGCTTGCCGGGCATATCACGCACGATGCGCTTGCCGGTGACATGCTGGCCGGGGGCGAGGGTGATCTTTCCGGTCACCGGATCAGGGGTTATCGTATTTCCGTTGGAATCATCGGTATAGACCACATTGCCGACCTGCTCATAGCCCGCGGGAAGCGCGGAAGGCGTGACCAGATAATTGTCATCAACCAGCGAATGGGAATCGCTGCCGGTGCCGCCGGTGCTGTGGAAATCGTTGATCGTGCCGGGCGAGCGATCACCCACAACGCCGAAACTGAAATCGTCAGGGGTTTTCGTACCGCCGTGGCTGTTGCGCACCACCGTGGCCATCGTCAGCGACGGATCGCCGTTGCGCGTCAGAATATAGGTACATTGTACATTCGTGTCGAAATTGCTTGGCATAGTCAGGTTTCCGCTGGAATCTATCGGAACGTCGGCGCTGCCATTGTTCAGATCAACACATTTGACCGTCTTATTGTAATACGAAGGACCACTGCCGCTGCCATAAGTGACCGGCGCGGTGACGGTATAGTCATAGCTCGGCCGCACGCTGCGGGGCGCGATAATCGCCGGCTGCAAACCGCTGACATTGCCCGTCGTGGTCGCATTGCTGATCTCCGGACCGCCGCTGCCGCTGTTGCCGACATTGATGGCCATACGCACCTGGTCGTCCGGGCTCTTGCGGTCGCCGGCGATCTTGGTACGAACGCTCAGGGTGGGGACGTGCACATCGGCCTTGTAGTCCTCCACCTCGCCGGAGCTGCTGGTCATGCCGGTCGGCTGCATGTTCATGATACTGCTGCTTCCGGGAGCCTTTTGATTCGTAATACGCAAACGCATATAGGAAGGCTTGCCTTCCGCCGAAATCTGGCGCTTAGCGTCGCCGGGCAAATACCAATGCAACGTCGCCGAATAGCCAGTGGACGAACTGGAATCGGCAGAACAGGCCACCTGGCTGCTGGCCTCGGCCTTTCTTTCACCAGCCGCAGTCGCCTGTGCCGTTTCGAAAATTCCGTCGTGGTTCCAATCGATCCAGCCACGCACATCGCCGGAACCGTAGCAACGAACTTTCTGGGTGAATGTACCGTCCGCATCAGGCAATACTTTGATGGCGTGGGTGGAGGTCGGGATATCGACGCCATCCTCATCGTTGACCACGTCACCGGGGGCGACCGCAAAGGCGGAGTCAGCGTTGAAGTCATCCCAATCGGCATCGGCATCGAAATGCGGCCCGGCTTCGCCGTCCTCGTGAGCTCCAAGTCGGGGGCTCGGTGCCTCGGCCTGCGCAATCAGATTCGCGTTGCTTCCCATCCCGTCCCTGGCTGCGGAAAGGTTGAAAAGCTTGCCGCCAACCATGCTGGTGTCGGGATCGTGAGGATCCTGGGTGGTGTAATCGGTGCCGGGGATGTCGCCGTTGCCAAGCTCACCGCCCTGCCAAGAAGGCTGGAACATGGAACCAGCCACACCGAAACTTTCGGGAGCGTCGCCGAAATCGGAGGAGATGATGCTGCCCAAGGCCACGGCCGTCTTGCCGCCGCCCCTGAGCGTCACTGTCGCGTCGGTGGAACCCTGCAGGAACATCGTCGAGGACGGGCCTGTGCCGCCGGAATTGGAGCACTGGCCGCCGTCGGAGCGGAAGCGCATCGTGCTGCCCTTGAGTTCGGCCACAGAATTGGTGTCGCAGCCGGGAGTGCGGTAACTGTCGAGCAGGCGCCAAGCCGGGTTGGTACCGTTCTTCGGAGTGGCCTTGATGTATTCGCTTTGGTAATACGTCCAGTTATTGGACTCGGCATCGGCGAAAACCAGGCCCTGCAGCGGGATACTGAAGAAATCGCTGCCGCTGGTGTTGGTCGTATCGGTGAGGTTGCCGTTCGGGTCGGTGGAGGAGTCGATCAGATACGCGGAACAGCTGAAATCGAACGTCACCTTTTCGGCGTCGTTGGTGGTGGCCAGGCCGATTTTCATATTGTTGCCGTAACCGGGGGCACCGTCGAAGTACATCTGACCCAAGCCGTCGCCACTGTAGCTGCCCGGCTTGTAGACCGTCACCGTATTGGAAGACGAAAGCGCATCGCTTGCACCGGCGGTCGGCGCCAGGGAGCATCTGGTCGCCATCCACTTGCTCGGGCCTGCCTGAACGGGCTTGGTCCACGTCACCTTCGAGCCGGAAATGGAGTCGTGTTCCGCACCCCATTCGACCCAGTTGATGGCCGTGCCCATACGACCGTTACCACCGGTGGCAGGAATCGCGTTGGCAGTGTTGGTGAATGCCACAAATCCCGTCAGAAGCATGGCTATCGTACCGACAATAGCAGTGATTTTAATGAATAATTTATTGCTTATCTTGTGTGAAGTTAGTTGATTAGACACTTCTTCGTCTCCTGACGCTTTTACGAATTTCGTGAGAAGCAAGCTGTTTGAAGTATTTTCAGCTGTTTTTAACTTTGTCACAAGAACTCGTTCAGCATTACAATAAATAAATATTATACTCCTAGCGAAGTCATACATACAACAAATGTATAACAAAAGTATTTTTCAGTATTACATTGCGCAATACAATAGACAAATAAAAGATGTGATCTAAATTACATAAACAAAACGACACGCCGAGAGACGCAACGAGCACCAAAATAGCAAAACGATCAAAACGGCTCAATAGGCGACACACGCCCAAGAGACCAACGAAAAGGTCAGATATTACTCTTCGTCGTCCTCGTCTTCCATTTGCTCATACAACTTCAGCGCACGACGCAGCGAGGAAACCGAACCGAACCCGCAACGGTCCCCAATCTCCACCAGCGTCAGCGACGGCTGGCTCTTGCGCAGCTCAAGTGCCGCATCGGTGCGGGCACGACGCACAAGCGCGGTGAAATTGGTATCCGCCTCCTGCAGCGCCAGTTGAACGGTACGCACGGAAACATTCTCATGTTCGGCCGTTTTGGTGACGCTCAACGTCGGATCCGTATAGTTTTGAGAAATATACTTGCGCACCCGCTCAATCAGCGGCATCACGCTCATACCTTGTCCGAAACACGCGATCAGCAGCGAGCGCGCAACATTATTCGCCACGGTTTCCAACGTATCGACCATCTGAGAATGCGGGTTGTTGAGATTGCAGGCGCTGACCACGAAAGCGAGCAACGGCTGCAACGAAACAACATCGAGCTTCGAATTCTGCCCCATCATCAAAAAGGTCTTGTAATCAGGCAGAATCGTGGCGAACAGACGCGAGGAAAGGCTCACCCCGATAAGCTCATTGGCGGGCGCTGTGGTTTTGTAAACGACATCGCCGGTTTCCGGAGGAATAAGGTACACGCCCGGATGCCGCTTCAGGATCTTGTTGTCAGGCGTGCTGATTTCCACATGGCCATGGATCACGAAAGTCATCGTGGCCATTTCCGCAGTGGAGTTCTCACGTTTCCAATCCATCACCGTGGCCGGCAGATTGATGTGCGAAAAACTCACTTCGGGAAAACAGAGGAGCGGGCCGGGATCTTTCCGCGTTCGCCGGCGATGCGAATATGCCCGCTACCCACGGAATCAGCGGTGTCGCCGTAATTGGCAGCCTGACCTGAAGACGAGCAATCGGCGACATTCGCGGTATTGTTGCGCAACGCATCCGTACCTTGTCTCACGGAACGCACATTATCAGGCCTTCCGTTCATCAGCGAATCGTTACGAACAAACATACTTGAATCCTACCGTCCCTTACTCAATTACCGAATCACACCCGTGCAACCAAGCATAGTAACAAATCGGGCTAATGTAACCCCCTGCGGCCAAAGATTATCGTATTACAAACAATTTCGTATCGCAAACCTACTGTCTTTCGGTTTCGGCCGCATCGCCCTTCTCGATCTGGCCTGCGCCATTGTTGCCGGCCTTGATGTCCTTGAGCTCCGCGGAAATCTCCTTCAGCAGGTCGACAGTCTGTTGGTCGGTGCTGATTTCCTTCTTTTCGTCCTGCTCGTCCTCCTTCTTGAAAAGCTTTTCGGACATATCGCGGAATTTGTTGATCGGCACGAGAATGCAGAAGTAGACGGCGATGGCAATCAACAGGAAGTTGAGCAGCGCCCCGAGAATCGCGCCGATGGAGATGACGGCATGATGGTTCAAGGTAAAGGTGAGGACGTTATCGAGGTCAGGCTTGCCGAAGATCGCGGCGATCAGGGGATTGATGAGGTTTTTGACCAGCGAATTGACCACAGAGGTCACCGCGGCGCCCATAACCACACCGACGGCCATGTCGATCATGTTGCCACGCGAAATGAATTGCTTAAAGCCCTTGAACATGCTGCCCTCCCGGTATGTCATATCGTTCCCACTAAACAAACAACCGGCAAAGCGCTCCATACATTCCCGACGCCCGCCCCTTCGCCCGATGCCTCCGCCACGAATCCGCCATAGATAAGCCACTGAGCACGCATCAGTGGCTTATCTATGGCGGATTCCCCGTTTCACATCCGGATGGGCGGGTTGGCAATGGCCACATTATGTTTCCGTTTCGTTAACGGCACAAAAAAATATCCGATTTTTTTGAACCCGTCCTTTCGCCGAACCTTTGAGATTCTTAGAATAAAAACCGCAATATCAACACAACAATGGAGTACCAATGCTGACCAATGAGTATGTCAAGCGCGTCTATGCGCAGGTGGAAAAGCGTGACGGCGACCAGCCCGAGTTCCTGCAGGCCGTCCGCGAGGTCTTTGAGACTTTGGAACCGGTTGTCGAAAAGCATCCGGAGTACGAGAAGAACGGCATCCTCGAGCGCTTGGTCGAGCCCGAGCGTGCCATCAAGTTCCGCGTCGCCTGGGTCGACGACGAGGGCCACGTGCAGGTCAACCGCGGCTATCGCATCCAGTTCAACTCCGCCATCGGACCTTATAAGGGCGGCCTTCGCCTGCACCCGACGGTGACCGAATCCGTCATCAAGTTCCTCGGCTTCGAGCAGGTGCTAAAGAATTCGCTGACCGGCCTGCCCATGGGCGGCGCGAAGGGCGGCTCTGATTTCAACCCGAAGGGGCGTTCGGATGGCGAAGTCATGCGCTTCTGCCAGGCCTTCATGACCGAGCTGCAGCGCCATATCGGCCAGTTCACCGACGTGCCCGCCGGCGACATCAACGTGGGCGCGCGCGAGATCGGCTACCTCTTCGGCCAGTACAAGCGCATCCGCAACGAGTATTCCGGCGTGCTGACCGGCAAAGGCCTGGAATACGGCGGTTCGCTGGCCCGCACCGAGGCCACCGGCTACGGCCTCTGCTATTACACCGCCGCCGCGCTGCGCACGCTTCGCAACGACTCGTTCGAGGGCAAGACCGTCGTGATCTCCGGCTCCGGCAACGTCGCCATCTTCGCCATCGAAAAGGCGCAGGAGATGGGCGCGAAGGTCGTTACCTGCTCCGATTCCAACGGTTACGTCTACGATCCGGACGGCATCAAGCTCGACGTGGTCAAGGACATCAAGCTCACCCACCGCGGACGGATCCGCGAGTACGCCGACCGGGTGCCAGGTGCCGAATACCACGAAGGCAGCAAGGGCGTCTGGACCGTGAAGTGCGACATCGCACTGCCGTGCGCCACCCAGAACGAGGTCGACGGCGAATCCGCAGCCGCGCTGGTGGCTAATGGCTGCAAGGTCGTGTGCGAAGGCGCGAACATGCCGTCCACGCCCGAAGCCATCGAGACTTATCAGAAGGCCGGCCTGCTCTACGGGCCCGCCAAGGCCTCGAACGCCGGCGGTGTTGCCGTTTCCGGTCTCGAGATGAGCCAGAATTCGTACCGTTTGAGCTGGACCTTCGAAGAGGTCGACAGCAAGCTCAAGGACATCATGGAGAACATCGTCGCCACTTCGCTCGCCGCTGCGAAGGAATACGGCCACGAGGGCGACCTGATGCTCGGCGCCAATGCCGCCGGCTTCGTGAAGGTCGCCAACGCCATGGTTGCCCAAGGCGTCTGCTGAGCTCAACCGGGTGGATGCGTTCGATTACTGAGCACATCCGCGCGGCTGCAAACTACAACCCGCCACTAGCCTCACACCAGTTGGCGGGTTTCGCATCTCCGCCGTCAAAAAAGTGCACTTAAGCCTCAATAAATTGCATGTTTCCCACACTACCGTCAAAAAAGTGCACTTAAGCCTCAGTAAATTGCATGTTTCCCACACCACCGTCAAAAAAGCGCACTTTGTATAAATAATCATTAAGCAATATTTTCTATTTATATATGATATAAATATACCGAAGAGTTTCTTCTGGCGATTTAGTATCTGGAGCCGCGCTCATGGCATTACTTATTACATCTCTCATCGGAGCCGGGATACTCGGGCTGGCGAAATAAACACAAATTGATGTTCATTAGTATTCTGAAGCATATCTACTTCATTGATAGAAGACAGCGAATCTTGTTATATCCATCGTTCCGAACGAAATGCAATTAGGAAGAACGGCACCATGCATACAAAAACACGACTAGGATCAACCATCACCTTAATGATTACGGTTTTGTGCATATCTGTTTCTCTTGCCGGATGTGGCACCAGCACACCAAGTACAGAAAACCCGACCACACAATCACAGAACACAACACCCGGCGAAAACCAGACCGATAAGGAAAAACCAAGACCATCACCTACGACAAATTCTTTATCAAATACTATTTCTCTGACAAAGACGGTGATTCCCCCGAAAAAACAGCCCAAATACTTAAGGAACAACATGACAAATACACCGACGCATACGCCACACCCGACGGCGACATAATCGCCACCGCAACCGAAAAACAGCTGAAAAACAATATCAACGAAGGCCTCAAAGAACGAAAAGAATTCGAACAAGCATTTGACAAAGATGCCAAGGAAAAGCACAACGGCTATCGGTTCCAAATCAGTAAAGACGGCAAAACCCTCTCCCTATGGTGCGACAACCAAGTCAACGACAAAGAATACCTCACCACACTCGGTAGTATCCCAAAAATCAACGGCGACCTCTACTACCTGGAAGGCGGCACCGGACCATGGGACATGCAGATCAACCTCTACGACTGCCACACCGGCCAACCCACACGGCAATACCTCTGGTCGCAAGACCCCTACGGCAGAGGTAACGGCTGGCACAACCTATAACAACACAACACTCATAAAGAGAGCGACACAAATGAGCACTGAAACAGATAGTATTATCAGCACCGACACCATGACGACCATCCTCAACGGAGCCGTGGCGATACCGCTGTCGGACAACTATGAGCAGCGCCCGCCCATCCAGACCGGCAACGAGGGGATGGCCGATTACCTAGCGATATACGACAAACTGGAAGCCAGCGGAGTGCCAAGTGAACCAAACGGCAAACCCGATGGCAAGACCATCCGACTCATGCTCGACGCACTATCGAAAATCACCATCCTGCGCTGCAAGACGGATACGGCCTACGTCATCGCCCAGCCAAGCGAACGGACCTGGCAAAAAGACACCGACGCCAGACTCGCCGCCCTGCGCCAGACACTCATCGAAAAGAACCCGGACGCATCAATCATCCAGTACGCCACCAAACACTACAGCAATCTCACAGAAGACGGCACATACTACGGCAACGACATCGGCATGCTTGGTTACCTTACCAATCCCGAAACAACTGATTCTCAATACAACGTCACGATTATCCTGCCCGCACACGGCAAAGAGGCGATAATCTCCATGACCTCCTCCACCGAACACCTGCTCGCCCGAGCCATGGAATTCAACCACATCGCCGACTCCATACAGCTCATCGAACCAGACCCGCCAGCCAACCCCGAACCGGAACCATCCGAGGACACCACGAAATGACAAGCAGACACCTCCGTACGCTTCGAATTGTGATAACTCCCATCACGACCGCACTCGCCGCCACCCTGCCACTGGCCGCCTGCGGCAAAGAGAAACGGCTGGTACAACCTATAAACCACCACATCTTTGGCGACTAAACACCACCGTCACAAACAAGCGAAAACACCCGAAATTCACAGCCATTGATTGCATATCGGCGCGAAGAGAGGAACGCAACGTGTATAGAACACCGGAAACCGAAGACGTTGAACACCCAAATGAGCGCTACGGGAACGATCCAACCTCGTCTTATTTCGCATACTTAACTTCGATAACCAACAAAAAGGTCAACCGATTTCACAGTAACGCGGGGTGGATTCTACTCGTAGTCGGATGCCTCATATTCGTAACAAGTTTCTCTATATCGCTCACCGCAAGCCCCACTACCATTACAGAGCTTTTGGCTTTTCTGTGCATGTTGGAATCGATTCCCTTCGCATGCTTTGGAATTGTAGAGATAAGGCGGGCCAGGAAGAAAACTGAAAGAAACGCATTATGGTACTCAATGATGGCCAACCTTACCACCGCCCTCGCAGGCACATCATTTCTTTTATTGCCGTTGGTCATATTCGTTTCCCCTTTATATGGTTCGTGGCACTTTTTGGTCACGGTAATAGGATTGGTCCCTGCTCTTTTCGCGATTATCTCGCAACGCAAAGTCGACGATAAAGCCCAACGATTTTTAGACGAGAAAAAGGCGCTGCTGCAAAACAACGCATCGGCAATACCAAAATCACCAGCAACAACCCAACAGACTTGGGCAAGATTACGTTTCAAAGATGAATCCGCGGGCGTTGGCTTTAGGCCTGATGAGCTGGATTCCAAAACCCAACACAAACATTTCGGCCGCCGACGCTTGCTGCTTTACATCGTTATTTTTTCCTTATTGGCAATTTTTCTTGTGAGTGTTTGGGAAGCGATAGCGGAATTTCAAGCTCTCTCATCAGTATCATGGGTGGTGACAATCACACAATGTATACTTATCATATCAACTTTTGTCTGCTGTTATCGAATATATCTGCGCCCGGATTATAGATATCTTCGTAGCTTAAAAGGCACGATGTATCTCTCCGTCCTATTCGCTATCCTGTCCATTCTCGTAGCCATATTTCTGCGCAGGTTTGTGCCGCAAATAATATGCGCAACGGCATTGACACTATTTAGCATTTTTCTCTACGAATGGCTGGTAGCCAATACCGAACGGTACTAAAGCCAAGTACTAAAAACCACGGAATCCTGCCATGGCTGACCGAACCTGAGGCTCCCAACCAGAATCACGCTCACATTCACATTGGCATTTCGCGGTAATCGCCCTCATTCCACTCACGGCCGGGGATGAGATCATAGGGCATCTGGCGGGCGAAGACCCAGAAAACGACCAGCGCCACCAGAACGATGATGCCGAGCTGGCGGGTGGCAGATGCGAACAGCATCGTGGCGAGCATCAGCACCACCAAGCGCACCACGTAAAAGAGCACGCGCATCCAGCCGTGGCGTTCCTTAGTCTCACAGCTCATGTGCGTAAACATACCGCCAAGCGTCTGTCCACGGTGCGTCATCGGAATGAGCATCTCGAAGACGGCAAACGAAAGCAGGGTGAAGAACTGCGCCAGCCCGTCCGATACGCCAGTGCCGAAAGCGTGTCCAAGGAAGAGATACGTGCCATCGGGAAGGTATCTGGAGGATTTCTGGAAGAGATAAATCGAGCCGAGCGTCAACGACCCATCCACGACAGCGATAAATATCAGATCGATCACCAGCGCGACAGCGCGATGCAGCAGTCCCGGCTTTTCGATGACTTCGTTGCGATCCTCGACCTTGCGCACCGGCACCAGCGCCCCATATATCCACGCGATGAAACAGCCGATGATCGCGCCCAACGTATTGGTCAGCAGATCATCGACGTCAAACTGGCGGTAAGCGCAAGGGTAGATATGCCAAACGCCCGTAAGCTGAGAGGTTTCGATAAACAGGGACACCAGGAATCCGGCGGGAATCACCGCGTAGAACTTCCAGCGCGCCCAGCGGGAAAGCGCGAACCCAAGAGGAACGAAGAAGGCAATATTGAGCAACAGCTGCAACACCGCGGATTTGCCGCCAAACGCCAGATCACTCATAAAACGCATGATATTAAGCTGCGGATGATGCGCATGCGTCAGGCAGTATTTCGCCGGATCGTCGGGCATCGGGTAGAGCGTGAACGTGACCAGCCCAAGCGCGTACAGCACGCACAGATATGCCGCCAGCACCGCACTGGAACGCAGACGGTGGTAGCGGTGATACATCCCGGCAAGAATCGGCAGGGTCAGCACAGCCGAGAGGAACGGCCAAATCGCCATCGCGAGAATGAACGAGGTACTGAAGGTCCTGATATAGGCAATCACAACAGCCACTTTAGCGGACGCGGTTTACGAAATCCTTGAACATTACGAATGCGCGACGCCGCCGACCTTCGCAAACACATCATGGTGGGCATGGACCACACCGAACCTGCCGGCGGGCATGTAGGTGAGCATGGCGACGCCCTTGATACGGTCAAGCGGGACGAGGCCGCGGTTGCCGTCATTGGGGTGGTAACGGGAATCGGCCGAGTTGCCACGATTGTCGCCAAGCACGAACACATTACCCGGCGTGACCTTCACTTTGAAGGCGAATTTGCTTGGTTTTTCCCCGGCTTTCAGATACGAGGATTCGTCGATGGGCACACCATTGATCGTCACCGGTTCTCCGTAGCCCTTGCAGGCCACCACATCGCCGGGCAGCCCGATCAGTCTTTTGACCAAATCGTTGGAGGCGAAAGCATTTTCGGATTTCAGCCAATTCGCCGGATCCTTGAATACCACGACATCTCCGCGCCGCAGTTTCAAAATCGGTTTGGCGAGACGATTGGTGACGATGTGATCGCCGATATCAAGCGTCGTTTCCATGGAACGGGAAGGGACGACGTAGAAACCGACCACGAATATACGCAAAAAACTGACGATAATGACGGCAACCATGCAGTAGATAAGAGTGGAAATAATGTCCGCAACCCGCATTTGCCCCGAAACGTCTTTCGCGTGCTCGGGACCTTTTCTCTTTTTTTTCTTGGAAGACTTATTGTCTAAAGCATGTCGCTTTGATCTGCCCTTCGACCGTTTATTCTCCATTTATTTTCGTCCCATAATCGCCAATTGCGCCTGTCAGTCATCGCCGAGAGTGACGTGCACGCCCCCGACAAGCTGGCTGATTACATTATAAAGAGCCGCGATGATGACCGCGAACAACGTTGCCACAACGACTTCCACGATGGATAGAATCGTGACGGCGCTGAGTACGGTTCCCAGCGAGAAAATGCTTGCCAGGTTGAAGCCGCCGGTGTCAAGGCCGGTGGAAGAAACGATCTGCGTGACCTGGTCGAAAACGCCGACCACGTTCAACAGCGCCCAGATAAGCGCAACCGCAACGATTTGGATGATGCCGGCCGCCACCGAAAGCAGAAGCGTCACCTTGGCCACAGACCACGCGTCGACGCGGGTGAGCGAAAGGCTCATACGACGCGCACGAGGCGTACGCGGACGCGAACTTTTCTTGCCGGCGCCCTGATTGTTCAACGGCCACGAGGCGGATTCGGGTTTGGAGCCGGAGCTTTCCCCAAGAACGGAACGGGCGACACGGGGTGAGCGCTCGGATTCCGAAGCACCTGCAGCCGTGTTCTTGACCTGACGCGACTGATTACCGTCAACGTTTTCGTTCATTATTACTCCTTGACCCACCACACGGACCGCTCAAAATCGCTTATTCCCGCGCAAACAACCTGTTAAAAGGCTATCAGTCTTTGGGGACGAAAGATAATGCGCATTGCTGCAATTTCTGCGATGGATATTCGGCTATTCGACAGTCGGCATATGTTCGGGCTTGGCATTCCGGATTCGTTCAGTGGTCCAGTATTCGGGATCCGGATTTTCATTGCTGTGCTTGATCACAGCGTCAGAGGGGAAAGATCAGAACCATGCAATGGAATGGAATCCAAACAAATCGTCAGCCCCACGTCAACCAGGGCCAGACAGCCGATAAAGCCGGATATCGCCATCCGTATCTTTTTCATCGTTCACCTAGCCGACATCATCGTTGCGTATCTTTCACACGATTATCTCATAGAAACACTGCGGCCGCCTGTACCTCATTGGTACCAGCGGCCGCGGCGTTGTCTGTCGTTCAGTTGAACGACTCAGCTATCTATTGAGCATCACTCGGTTGTCTCGTCACTGTTGTCGGCGGACGAAGCCGAATCATCGTTCGCTGGGGTGGCGGTAGCGGAATCGGCGGAATCAGAAGCATCGGCGTTATCGGCGCCTTCGCTATTCTCCGCGTTGTCTTCGGCCTCGTCGTCATCGGTGTCGGTGTTGCGAGCGATGGAGAGGATCTCGTCGTTCTTGTCAGGCTTGGCGAGCGTCACACCTTGCGTATTACGGCCGGTGCGCTTGACCTCGCTGACATCGGAACGGATGACCTTGCCGGACTTCATGATGGCCATGATCTGGTCGGTGTCGGTGACGATGACCGCGCCCACCAGCTCACCGCGGTCTTCGTTCATCTGCAGCGCCTTGACACCAAAACCATTACGGCCCTGGAGACGATACTGGCTGATAGAGGTACGCTTGGCGAAGCCTTCGTTGGTGACCACGAGCAGGCTCAGATCGTCTTCCATGTCGGCGCGGACCACGTCCATCGCCAGCAGTTCGTCGCCTTCGCGGAACTTCATGCCCTGCACGCCTGCGGTCTGGCGGCCCATCGGACGCAGTTGCTCGTCATCGGCCTTGAACTTCAAGCTCATGCCGTGCTTGGAAACCAAGATGATGTCGTCTTCCGCGTTGCACAGCGTGGCGCCGATCAGTTCGTCGGCCGTCTCGCCGGTCTCCGGATCCTCCATCAGGCGCACGGCGATCAGCCCGCCCTGACGGGTGGAATCGTACTGCGCCAGCGGGGTCTTCTTGACCTTGCCGGAGCGGGTGGCGAGCACCAGGTACTTAGCGACTTCGTAGTTCGGGATGGACAGCACGGCCTGGATGGACTCGTCGGGGGAGAGCTGCAGCAGGTTGGCCACATGCTGACCCTTGGAATCGCGGGAACCTTCCGGCAGCTCATAGGCCTTCAAGCGGAAGACGCGACCACGGTTGGTGAAGAAGAGGATCCAGTTGTGCGTGGAGGTGAGGAAGAAGTGGTCGACCACGTCGTCCTGACGCAGCTTGGCACCCTTGATGCCCTTGCCGCCGCGGTGCTGGGCGCGGTATTCGTCGGCCTTGGTGCGCTTAACGAAGCCGGAGTGCGTCACGGTGACGACCACGTTTTCGTCGGCGATGAGGTCTTCGTCGCTCATCTCGCCGGAGAACGGCAAGATCTTAGTGCGACGTTCGTCGCCGTACTTGGCCACGATCTCGTCGAGCTCGTCGCCCACGATCTTGCGTTCGCGTTCAGGGCTGGCGAGAATGTCGTTGTAATCGGCGATCTTCTTCATCAGCTCGTTGTGCTCGTCCACGATCTTCTGGCGTTCCAGGGCGGCGAGACGACGCAGCTGCATGGCCAGAATCGCGTCGGCCTGCACATCGTCGACATCAAGCAGGTCTTCAAGACCGGTACGTGCGGTTTCGACATCCTTGGAGGCACGAATCAGGGCGATGACCTCTTCGATCATGTCCAGCGCCTTCAGGTAACCCTGCAGGATGTGGTCGCGGTCTTCGGCCTCACGCTTCAAGTAGCGGGTACGACGGTCGATGACTTCCATCTGGTGGTCGACCCAGTGGCTGACAAATGCGTCAAGCGACAGTGTGCGCGGCACATTGTCGACCAACGCGAGCATGTTCGCGCCGAACGTCTCCTGCAGCTGGGTGTGCTTGTAGAGGTTGTTCAGCACGACCTTCGGCACGGCGTCGCGCTTGAGGATGAGCACCAAACGCTGGCCGGTGCGGCCGGAGGTCTCGTCGCGCATGTCGGCGATGCCCTGGATCTTGCCGTCGCGCACCGCATCACGAATCGAAGCGGCGAGGCGATCGGGGTTGACCTGATACGGCAGCTCGGTGACCACCAGGCACATACGGCCCTTGATCTCCTCGGTGTTGACCACGGCGCGCATGGTGATGAGGCCACGGCCGGTGCGATAGGCCTTCTCGATGCCCTTGTGGCCGAGAATCGTGGCGCCGGTGGGGAAGTCCGGGCCCTTGATGCGCTGCAGCAGCGCCTCGAGCAGCTCTTCCTTGGTGGCGTCCGGGTGGTCCAGCGCCCAGTGCACGCCGTCGGCCACCTCGCGCATGTTGTGCGGCGGGATGTTGGTAGCCATGCCCACGGCGATGCCGGAGGAACCGTTGACCAGAAGGTTGGGGAAGCGGGCGGGAAGCACGGTCGGCTCCTGCGTCTTGCCGTCGTAGTTCGGCACGAAATCGACGGTGTCCTTATCGATGTCACGCACCATTTCCATCGCGAGCGGCGCCATACGGCACTCGGTGTAACGCATGGCGGCTGCGGGATCGTCGCCCGGGGAGCCGAAGTTGCCCTGGCCGTCGACCAGCATGTAGCGCATCGACCACGACTGGGCCATACGCACCAACGTGTCGTAGATGGCGGAATCGCCGTGCGGGTGGTACTTGCCCATAACATCGCCGACGACGCGGGAACACTTGTTGTAGCCGCGGTCGGGACGATAGCCGCCATCGTACATCGCGTAGATCACGCGGCGGTGCACGGGCTTCATGCCGTCGCGCACGTCGGGGAGCGCACGTTCGACGATTACGGAAAGTGAATACGCGAGGTAGGATTCGCGCATTTCCTGACCGATTTCAATCGGTTGGATGCGTTCGCCGGTCATCAGGCCGTAATCGGTGTTGTCGGCTTCCTGCGGGCTCAGCGGCTCAAGGGAGCCGTCGGGCAAAGGCTGTGCGCCCTCGCTGTCGTCGTTGTTATTGTTGTTTTCGTCTGCCACTGTAAATCCTTATGTTTATTGATTCACTAAGTCTGTTGTTCCATCGGTATCGTTGTATCGAATGCGGCTATAATCCATTCTTTAGTATCTATAACCACATTCGATATTCGATTATTTTCCGAGAATCTTGCTTACAGGTTCATCTCCGCACACTACGCGTCGATGGCTGTATCATTCGGTTCATCTCTTACGCGTCGATGAACTTCGCACTCGGGGCATTGCGCTGGATGAATTCGCGGCGCGGGCCTACCTCGTCGCCCATCAGCATGGAGAAGGTCTCATCGGCCTGAGCCGCGTCCTCGATCGTCACCTGCTTCAAAATGCGGTGCTCGGGGTCCATGGTGGTGCCCCACAGCTCCTGGTAGCTCATCTCGCCCAAGCCCTTGTAGCGCTGGATGCCTTCGCCCTTCGGCAGCTGGCGTCCAGCCTCACGGCCTTCCTTCAAGACACGGTCGCGTTCGGCGTCGGTGTAGACGAAGCTGTGCGCACCCTTGGTCCATTTGATGCGATACAGCGGCGGCATGGCGACGTAGACGTAGCCGGCGTAGATCATCGGGCGCATATAGCGGAAGAAGAGCGTCAGGTTGAGGGTGGCGATATGGGCGCCGTCGACATCTGCATCGGCCATGATGATGACCTTGTGGTAACGAACCTTGTTCAGGTCGAACTCCTCGCCGTAACCGCCGCCGACGGCCGTAATCAGCGCCTCGATGGTATCCGACTTCATGATGCGGTCGATGGAGGCACGCTCGGTGTTCAAAATCTTGCCACGAAGCGGCAGGATTGCCTGCGTGATCGGGTTGCGGCCCTGGATGGCGGAGCCGCCTGCGGAATCGCCCTCGACGATGAACAGCTCGCATTCCTCGGGGTTGTTGGACTGGCAGTCCTTCAGCTTGTCGGGCATGCCGGCGGTCTCGAAGACGGACTTGCGGCGCGTGTTCTCGCGGGCCTTCTTGGCGGCGATACGTGCATGCGAGGCTTCAAGCGCCTTCTGGATGATGTTCTTGGCATCGCTGGGGTGGGCGTCGAACCAATCGCCGAGGCGGTCGGTCATCACGCGCTGCACGAAGGTCTTGGCCTCGGAATTGCCGAGCTTGGTCTTGGTCTGGCCTTCGAACTGCGGGTTGGTGAGCTTGACGGAGACAACGGCAGTCAAACCCTCGCGCACATCGTCGCCTGAGAGGTTGTCATCCTTCTCCTTCAGCAAGTTCTTGTCGCGCGCGTAGCGATTGACCAAGCTGGTCAGCGCCGCGCGGAAGCCCTCTTCGTGAGCGCCGCCTTCCGTGGTGGAAATTGTGTTGGCGAAGGTGTGCACGGCCTCGGAATAGGCGGTGGTCCACTGCAGCGCGATTTCGGCAGAGATGCCGAGCTTCAGATCCTCGGCCTCAAGATCGATGACCTCGTCTTCGATCGGCGTGGTCTTGCGCGACTTCACCAGATAGGCGACATAATCCTTGATGCCGTTCTGATAGCAATAGGAGACGGTTTCCGGCTTTTCCTCGGTCACGTCGTCCTCGCCTGCGACCTCGTCTCCGGCGACGTTGTGCTTGCGCTCGTCGGTCAGTGTGATACGAAGTCCCTTGTTAAGGAACGCCATCTGCTGGAAGCGGGAGCGGAGGGTTTCAAAATCGTATTCGGTGGTTTCGAAGATCTTGGGATCGGCCCAGAACGTCACCGACGTGCCGGTGGACTCGCCCTCGGCCATCGGGGCACCCTGCTTCAACGGGGCTACCGCGTGCTGGTCGTGGAAGTTCTGCATCCAGTGATAGCCCTGACGGCGCACTTCCACGTCGATTTCGGTGGAGAGCGCGTTGACCACGGAGATGCCGACGCCGTGCAGACCGCCGGAAACCGCGTAACCGCCGCCGCCGAACTTGCCGCCGGCATGCAGCTTGGTCATCACCGTCTCGACGCCGGAAACACCCTCGCCGGGCACTTCGTCGACGGGGATGCCGCGGCCGTTGTCGACCACGCGCACGCCGTTGTCCGGCAAAATGGTGACTTCGATATGGGTCGCGTAGCCTGCGAGCGCTTCATCGACGGAGTTGTCAACGATTTCATAGACCAGATGGTGCAAACCTCGCGGACCTGTGGAACCGATGTACATACCAGGACGGATACGTACGGCCTCCAGACCTTCCAACACCCTCAGATCGCTGGCGTCATAGTGCTCAGGCGCGAGCGAATCATCAAGCTGTGCATCTTCCAAATCGTCGGTTTCCGCCTCAATCTGCGCTTCGGTTTTGAGTTCGTTGTCACCTTCATCGGCGGCATTGGTATTCTCGTTATTCATTGCTGAATCTGCCACAAGGTTCCTTCCTGCATGTTCCCTCGCACGAAAGGCTTCCTGCGGGGGCGATACACTCTAGAAAGCAAATAACGGGGGCTTCTAGAGGTTTAACCATATAACAGTCATTTTACTCGGATATGGGGACTTTCAAGGCATTACCCCCAAAAGATGAAATTTTTGTCACGCAATGGAATCAAACCGACGATTTCGTCCCTTTCGCCGCAATCAGGTGTTTCCAACGCGAATACCGCACCCGGTACGACCACTGCACCATCGATCATCCACATGGACATCATTCAGCACTATTGCCGAGTCGATGATTTTCAGCATTCCTTATTTGACATAATTTTGCAATAGCCAGAAAACAGTGACAATCGATGAGGCCGGATGGCTGATTTTTAAGAATATCCTACGAATAACGACGACCAGCGCCACCGAACCGACGGTTGAACCGACCTCCACGCCGGAAGTTATGCGATTGTGGGCCTGTGACGCGAATTTCGCGAATTTCCAAGCCGTTGAGACGCTGACGGATGGTCGCGGTGAGCTGGGGGATGAGATAGGTCAGCTGCGTGGCCCAGGTGTTGGATTCGGTGTTGATGGTGAGCACGCCGTCACGGAAATCGGTGACCACAGAATGACTGGCGATGGCAGGACCGACCACCTGATCCCAGTGGTTGCGCAGTTGCGCGAGCTTCAGATGCGGGGTCCAATCGCCGTCGGCGGCGATAACGGACATGACACCGCCGAGCTTGCCCGGGTCGCGTCCTGGCTTGCCGAAGTTGTTCCACGCGCTTTCCTCACGTTCTTTCCACTCTTTTCGTGCTCCGGCTCGTGAGGAAAGCCGGTTGAAAACTTCGGCCGGTAGCTTGCGCTGATCGAGATGCAGTTGTTCGGCAATCGGCGGCTTCATGATTGTGCTCCGTCACCGTCAGTGTTGTTTTCCCTCGCGGCCTGCAATTGCGCCACGAGATTCGCGTTCTCATCTTCTGCACCTGCCTTGAGTTCGGCGACGTCGATGATGCTGGTATCGCCACCACGAGTGGCATCCGGCGGAATATCGCCGGCCGCGGCCACAGTGATGAGCACTTGATCCTGCTGCATCGCAAAATCGAGGATCTGCCTGCGCCGGGTCTCGTCGAGCTGTGCGAAAACATCATCCAAGATGACAATCGGTTTGACCTGTTGAGCTTGTGCGATCTCGTTGAACAGCGCCATTTTCAAGGCGAGCGCCATGGTCCACATCTCGCCATTCGAGGCGAATTCGCGGGCCGGCATCCCGTCAAGCGTCAATACCATATCGTCGCGGTGCGGGCCGATCAGGTTGCGTCCGCGTGCGATTTCACCTGCATATAACCGCTGATAATGCTTGCTGATTTCCGGTTCGGGCTGATCGAAATCCAACACTTCCTCATATGAGGGCGCATATTCAAGGCCCGCATGCTGCGGCTTGCCGGCAAGCTCATCATAAATGCGTGAAAACGGCCCGGCCAGGCGTTCAATCAATCCGGCGCGTGCTCGGGTCAGTGCGACGCCGACGGCAATGAACTGTCCGGTCCATATTTCCAAGCCGTTAAGCGCGGCATTCTGAGCATCTGCGGGTTCGCTGCGTTGCCCAAGCTGCTTCAAAAGCGCGGCCCTTTGCTTGGCGATTTTGTTGGCATTGGAAAGATTGGCGGCATAACCGGGAATCAGCAGCGATCCAGCCTGGTCAAGAAATCCGCGCCTTCCCGCCGGATCGCCGGCCACCAATCGTTGGTCATCCGGCGTGAACGAAACACTCGGCACTTTGCCGACGATATTGCGCATATACAGCGAATTCCCGCCATTGATACGCCCACGGTTGGCTCCCCGAGCCGCGATGGTCACTTCATAGGTGGTCTCATCATCATCTTCATTGACGTTGGCACGAATGGTCGCCTTGGTCTCACCCCGTTCAATCAGCGGCAAAGAGCCAGAGACACGGTGACTGGATCCGGTGGACAGGACTTCGACGGCCTCCACGATGTTGGTTTTGCCCAACCCGTTCGCGCCTTTGAGGATAGTCACGCCTGGCGTGAAATCAACGACAAGGTGCGGCCACGACCGAAAATGGTCAAGCGCCAGTCGTGAGATATACACCCGAACCCCTTACTTTAAATATTCGGATAATAACAAACCGGAAAAGAAAAATATCTTACGGCGTCTGTCAAATTTAGTGAACACCGTAAGATAAATTTCGTTTCCCTTCAATCAGTTGAACCGCATTGGCACCAGCAGATAACGATAATCCAGTGATTCGTCGGAATCGGCTTCCTGCTGCCCGTTGAACTCGACTGGTTTCACTGCGGTGGTCATCTTCATGCGTACGAACGGTTCGGTAATCGCACTCAGACCCTCAATCAGATACGACGGGTTGAACGCGACCGTGATGTTTTCTCCGTCCATGTCGATATCGAGCACTTCCTTGGCCTGTGATTCATCGGCGGTTCCGGCCGAAAGTGTCAATGTCTGGCCTTCGAAAACCATGCGAATCGGCGCATTACGTTCTGCAACGAGCGCCACACGCTTGATGGCACCAAGCAGAGATTCCTTGGAAATCACGGCTTCAATCGGGTATTCATCTGCGAAAAGCCTGTCAACCGCGGGGAACTCGCCATCAATCAACTGCGAGGTCGAAACGCGACCGGCATTTTCAAAACCGAGCAATGACGGGCTTTCCGGGTTGAAATCGATGATGACGTTCTGGTGTTCGTCAACGGCACGAGCCACATCGCGCAGCAGAGAACCGCGAACCAACGTCTCGGTTTCAAGGTTGGCGTCCTGGGGAGTCCAAGTGAAGCTGGACCGGGAAAGACGGAAACGATCGGTCGAGGTCATCACGACTTTTTCGCCATTGAACTGGATGCGCACGCCGGTGAGGACCGGACGGTTTTCTTCGTGCGAAACCGCGACGGAAGCTTGGGAAACCGATTGGACAAAAGTCGGGGCATCGACCTGGCCCAGCAGGGCCGGGGCTTGAGGAAGATCAGGATATTCAGATTCCGGCATAAGCTGCAACGTGAATGTCGACTTTCCCGACGAAATCGTCAACGTGGTATCGGTAGTGGAAAGATACGCTTTTTCCTGGGGCAAAGCCTTGGTGATATCGGCCAAAAGCTTGCCTTGGACGAGTACTTTTCCTGCTTCATCGACGCCGGCTTCGATGTGGTGACGAGCGGAAATTTCGTAATTGAAGGCGGAAAGTTGCAATGTTCCGTCGGCGGCTTCAAGTTTGATTCCGGCAAGAATCGGGTTGGCTGGCCGTGTATCGATGACACGAGTGGTCCAGGCAACTGCGTCCGCAAGCGCGGTGGAGTTGATTTCGACTTTCATAATGCTCCTACTTTGGGTGATAACTGGCTTCTATTCTAGTTGCTTCTTTTAATCGTGAGATGCAGATTCAACTTGCTCGCTTTGCTTACCATGATGAAACGTAAGTTTGCTGTAGTAATCAGGGTAATAAGCACGGTGAATATGTGGATAACCTTCAAAATAGCTTAGGAACAGCGTTATCCACAGGTTGTTGCCATGTGGATAACTAAGAGGGAATTTGTGGATAAATCACTAAGTTATCCACCGCCGGAGCTTTGTCGATTTTTCATCCACACTTTTCGAAGACTCATCCACGACTTTTCCACCGCGTTTATCGTGAATATCCACGGCTTATCCGCCGACTTTCCCCACATTTGTGAATAACTATGTGGATAAGTTTTCCATATTTTTTTCCACAGCCGGTGTGTCGCAGGGTGAATAACTTGAAAAACCGGCAAAATCGTGTCTCAGAGCCAACGTGCTGAAAGGCGAATCGAGGCGCCGAAACCAACGCGGCCGTTCTCGAAAAGCGTTTTAAAAACACCAATCCGAATTTGAACTATCAGGTCTATCGACAAAACGAATGCATGCGAATCTTGTTCCGCGCGCATTGCGCACCAGCTACCGGTCTGGAATAATCACGCATGATGATGCCGATATGACAGGCGGGCGCAAGGGCGCCCAGCCAACGAAACATCTTGACAACGTCATCCCTAAACTACTCAATGACGAAAAACTAACCCTCGGGATGTTGCTTCAGCCGTACCGTCAGTTCCATGACGTAGTTGTAGATCTCCTGCTTTTCCTGCATTTCGTTGGAGATGCGGGTGTAGGCGTGCATCACGGTGGTGTGGTCGCGCCCGCCGAAGACCTCGCCGATGTCCACCAAGCTCATGCTGGTCATCTCACGGGCCAGATACATGGCGATCTGCCGTGCCAGGGCGACGTTCTTGGTGCGTGCCCGGCCCACGAGGTCGTCGAAGGTCAGGTGGAAGTACTTGGCCACCTGACCGATGATGTCGGTCGGCTTGATTTCGACGTCGGTGGTGAAGAAGTCCTGCAGGGTCTGCTCGGCCAAGGCACGCGAAACCGGCTGGTTGCTGAGCGACGCCACGGCGGTGACACGGGTCAACGCCCCTTCGAGTTCGCGGATGTTCTCGGTGAAGCGTTCGGCGATGAGGTCGAGCACGTCGTTGGGGATATTGGAGCGGTTCATCGAGGCCATCATGCGCAGGATGGCGATACGGGTCTCGAGGTCCGGCGGCTTGACGTCGACGGTCAGGCCCGATTCGAAGCGCGAGATCAGGCGGGCCTCGAAGCCCTTGAGATTCTTGGGCGCGACGTCGGAGGCGATGACGATGCGTTTGCCGGCCTGATAGAGCGCGTTGAAGGTGTGGAAGAACTGCTCGAGCGTGGCTTCCTTGCCGCCCAGGAACTGGATGTCGTCAATCAGCAGCACGTCGACCTCACGGTAACGGCGGTTGAACGCGGCGATCTGGCCCTGGCTCTGGTTCGGGGTCTGCAGCGCCTCGATGAACTCGTTGGTGAACTCCTCGCTGGTGACGTAACGGACCTTGAGGCTGCTGTCCTTGACCAGCGCGTAGTTGCCGATGGCGTTCAAGAGGTGGGTCTTGCCCAGTCCGGAACCGCCGTAGATACAGAGCGGGTTGAAGTCCTTGCCGCTGCCCTCGGCCACGGCCAGCGCCACCGTGCGGGCGAACCGGTTGGAATCGCCGGGCACGAACGTGTCGAAGGTCGCGTTCTTGTTCAAGTGCGTTTCGGGGTCACGCGTGGTTTTCTGGTCGTCCACCTCAAACGAGGAAACCGGTTGGGAAACGGGTTGCGTAACCGGTTGTGCCGTCGAAGGTTGGAGGCCAACGGTCTGGGGCGTCGGAAATGGTGAGGGCTGCGTGGCTGTCTTGGTCGCGCTCGCTCGATTAGCAGGGTTGCCGATGCCGCCGGTGAACTCCGGGTTGTTTTGAACGCCCCGAGATTCAGGCGCAGGCCGGGACGCGGGGAACCCGGTTTCGGCCGCGTAGGCCTTTTCATTGCTGAACGGCTGGCCTTGCGATTCGTTGTCGCGCTTTCCGTTGTCGGTGTGCTGCGCATTGAAATCATGATCCGGATATTGGTGCGGATAGGAAGGCTGTGCATACCGCTGTCCGGTCTCGCCGTTCGCCGCCCGCCCGGCCTGATTGGCGAAAGAACCGCCACCATGGTTCTCATTGCCACTGGAAGATTGGTGCCCTACAAGATCCGATTCATCAAATGAAAGCTGCGATGCCTGCGGAGTGTTGTTTTGGGCCTGCGGGGCACCGGTATTGGGGCGGTATTGAGAGTAGGAGCCGATTTGGTCGCCTTGCCCTGACGCTACGTTTTCGTAACCGTTTCCGCTGGTCGCATTGGCCTCGGGGCGGCTTACGTTTGCCTGATTGGGATCAGCGGATCCGTTCGTAAGGTTTTGCGGGGCGGAGTAAGCCGTATTCTGGGCGTTTTCCGGGTTTGCCGTCGAATCATTGATTTCGTCCTCCGGCTCCGCGATTTTGAACGCGGGGAACATCTCGTGACCTGTCGCGAGTTTCAGCGCCCCAAGCAGGGCATGGTTGAGTTCGCCTTGCAGGGCTTGCTGGGTGGCGCTATTGGCGACGCAAAGCACGATGGTCGGTCCGAACACGCCTTCAGGTCTGACTCCCTCGAGCCATCCTTTGCTGCGCGGGGTGATCGAAGTATCCTGACGCAAGACCGCAAGGGCGTCATCCCAAATCCGTATGGCCTGGGTTATCGGGTCATTCGACTCATCTGCCATGGTG